>JAXMDC010000001.1:0-2612 GCA_046349035.1 Bauldia sp.
CAGCGCCTTGAAGAAGGCCACCGGCGCGGTGCGCACGCCGCCCTCGCCCTGCACAGGCTCGATGAGAATGCCGGCGGTCTGCGGGCCGATCGCCTTCTTGACCGCATCGAGGTCGCCATGCGGCACCTGGTCGAAACCGTCGAGCGGCGGACCGAAGCCTTCGAGATATTTTGCCGAGCCGGTGGCCGCCAGCGTGCCCAGCGTACGGCCGTGGAAGGCGCCCTCGAAGGTGATCATGCGATAGCGCTCGGGATGGCCCTTCGACGCATGATAGCGGCGCACCACCTTGATCACGCATTCCATCGCTTCCGCGCCGGAATTGCAGAAGAACACGAAGTCGGCAAAGCTCTGCTCGCAAAGCCGCGCGGCGAGCTTGTCGCCATCCGGGCTCTTGAACAGGTTCGACATGTGCCAGAGCTTCGTCGCCTGCTCCTGCAGCGCCTTGACCAGATGCGGATGGCAGTGGCCGAGCGCATTCACCGCGACGCCCGAGGTGAAATCGAGATAGCGATCGCCATTGGTGGCGACGAGCCAGGCGCCCTCGCCGCGCTCGAAGCCGAGATCGACCCTGGCGAAGACGGGGAGCAGATGCGACGTGGCGCTTTTGGTCATGGCTGTCACTTGCTGGTTTTTGAGCTGTCCGCGCCTTGCGATCGCAGCGGCGGGACAAGCGGAAAACGAAACGTGCCGCCCTTTAAAGGCGGCACGTGCTGACCATCTTGAGGCGCGGGGCGAGGCCTGTCAACACGCCATAAGAGGCTCTGCGTGCAGTGCAAAATGCCCCGCTCCCGTACGATTCCGGGACGCCATGCACCTGTCACGGAACATGTGGAAGCGCGGCGGCCGACTCTTGCGCCGGAGTCACGGCATATTGTAGCGTTTCTTTCGTCGGGTACGACATCTCGTGCGGCAAAGATAACCCCAAAGTACCTTTTGTGCGGCGTAAACGTTCGGGCGCGGTTCACACCTGTCCGGCGAGGGCTAAGGGATTCTGCCCGCAGGGATTTCTGGATTTGGCATCGCAAGTCGCCGCCCCCCAAGACGGCCGGTGTGAGGCGAAGGGAAGAATACGATGACGGTATTGACCTGGTCCGATGAACGCGTCGAGCAGCTGAAGAAGCTCTGGGAAAGTGGGCTCTCGGCCAGCCAGATCGCGGCCGAGCTCGGCAACGTGACCCGCAATGCCGTGATCGGCAAGGTGCATCGTCTCGGCCTGTCCGGCCGCGCCAAGGCGCCCTCCACTGCAGCGCCGCGGCCGCGCAAGGCGCGCCCGGCGCAGATGGTGCGGGTGTCGCGTCCGATGTCGCGCGGCAACACGGCGCTGGCGCAGGCCTTCGAGGTCGAGGTGGAAGCCGATCCGGTCGCCTATGACAATGTGGTGCCGATGAGCCAGCGGCTGTCGCTGCTCGAGCTCAACGAAGCCACCTGCCACTGGCCGGTCGGCGATCCCGCCAGCCCGGAATTCTTCTTCTGCGGCGGCAAGGCGCTCACCGGCCTGCCCTATTGCGCCCACCATTCGCGCGTCGCCTATCAACCGGCCGCCGACCGCCGCCGCGCGCCGCCGAAGCCGCCGGGACGGTAACGGGCGAATTGCAAGGCGCAGGTGCACTCCCTCGCCCCGCTCGTGCGGGGAGAGGGTTGGGGTGACTCCACGAACTGCGTTCTATCGATAGAGCCGTACCCCCTCACCCGGATCGCATCTTCGATGCGATCCGACCTCTCCCGCAAGCGGGGGGGGGCAAGAATAAGCGATTACGCCTGCGGCTCGGCCTTGGCGAAGCGGTCGTCGAGCGCATAGCCGGCGCCGCGGACGGTGCGGATCGGATCCTGCTCACGGCCGGGGTTGAGCAGCTTGCGCAGACGGCCGATGTGGACGTCGACGGTGCGCTCGTCGATATAGATGTCGCGGCCCCAGACGCTGTCGAGCAGCTGTTCGCGGCTGAACACGCGGCCGGGATGCTCGAGGAAGAATTCCAGCAGGCGATACTCGGTCGGGCCGAGGTCGATCGGCCGGCCGGAGCGGGCGACGCGGCGTTTTTCGCGGTCGAGCTCGATGTCGCCATAGGTCAGTACCGTGGCGAGCCTCTCCGGGCTGGCGCGCCGGAGCAGGCCCTTCACCCGCGCCAAGAGCTCCGGCACCGAGAAGGGCTTTACGATGTAGTCGTCGGCGCCGGTAGCGAGCCCCCGCACGCGCTCGCTTTCCTCGCCGCGCGCGGTCAGCATGATGATCGGCAGCTGCTTGGTTTCCGGCCGCGCCCGCAGGCGCCGACACAGCTCGATGCCGGACAGGCCGGGCAGCATCCAGTCGAGCACCACGAGATCGGGCACCCGCTCCTTCAGCCGCGTGTCGGCCTCGTCGCCGCGGGCGACGGTCTCGACCTCGTAACCTTCGGCATCGAGGTTGTAACGCAGGAGCGTGGTTAGGGCTTCCTCGTCTTCCACCACCAGAATGCGTGCGCTCATGAGTCTATTATATCCTGTCCGTTTCCTGATACGCGGTTAATCTGGCACCGTCGCGGCAAGATCCGTCATGTCGGCCTTGGGCCGCTTGTCGACCATCTGCTGCCCCTCGATCATGTAGAACACGGTTTCGGCGATATTGGTCGCATGAT
>JAXMDC010000002.1:0-1132721 GCA_046349035.1 Bauldia sp.
CGACAGATGCGCCCGCCGGGGCCTCCGGCGGGCCGAACAGCAGCTATGGAAACGCGGGGAGAAATCCCCGCGTTTTCGTTTGTGGCTAACGGCGGGTTGACGGGATCGGCGAAACCTTAGTTTCGGCGGCAGCTTCTGTCGCTCGCGCCGCTGCCCGACAACAGCCGCCCGCTGCCGTTTCGGGGGGCTGCCTATGGTGAACGGAATCCTGATCTCATCGGCAATCGCCTCCAAAACGAGACGTGTTTTCAGACAAATAGGTCGCCCGTCTCGGTGATCCTTTAATACCCTCCGGCGACTATCCTCCCGCTATTTTGCGTGTTCGGGATAACGCCATGTCGCTGACCCTGAAAGCCAAGCTGATCGGCGCCACCGTCGCCAGCGTCGCGGCCATCGCCGCCGCGGTGGCCTCCATCGCCTACGGCGCCAGCACCCTCAGCGCCAAGCTCGCCGAGTCCGAGGTGGTGACGGTTGCCATGCGCAATCACACCAATGCCGACATGATGCACGACGCGCTGCGCGCCGACGTCTTCGAGGCGATGGTCGCCTCGGCCAATGTCGGCGGCGCCGTGCGCCGCGCCGAGCTGCTCGGCGAAGCCCGCAAGCACTCCGCCGATCTCCGCTCGCACATCGCCGCCAACATGGCCCTCGCCCTGCCGGGGCAGGTGATCGAGCCGCTCGCCGCGCTGGAGAAGCCGCTCGCCACTTATGCCGCCGCCGCCGAGAATCTCGTCGCCACCGCCTTCGACAACCGCCCGGCCGCCGCCGACACGCTGCCCGCCTTCGAGCAGCAGTTCGAGACGCTCGAGATCGTCATGCGCAATGCCGGCGACAGCCTGGCGCATTACGCTGCCGCCGAGCAGGATACGGCGAGCCGCTTCCTGTTCCGCATCAACCTCTTCGCCATCCTCGGCCTGATCGGCGGCCTGCTGATCGCCGCCATCGCCATCTGGATCGGCAAGAGCGACGTCTTGAACCCGCTCGGCGTGCTCGCCGCCGGCCTCCGCCGTCTGACCAAGGGCGAATACACCGTGTCGCTGCCGACCGAGCGCGGCGACGAGATCGGCGAGATCGCCCGCGCGCTCTCCGCCTTCGCCCACGACTCCGCCGAGCGCATCCGCCTCAGCCGCGAGACCCGCGTCCTCTCGCAGCTCAACGAGTGGCTGCAGTCGGCCAAGTCCGAGGCCGAGCTTTACGCCATGATCGGCGAGTTCCTGACCAAGTTCCTGCCGGAGTCGCGCGGCAGCATCTACGTCTACTCCAACTCGCGCGACATCCTGGAGTGCACCAAGGCCTGGAACGGCTCGACCGCCGCCACCACCATGCACCCCGACGACTGCTGGGGCCTGCGCCGCGGCCGCACCTATGTCCACGGCGAGCACGAGATCGAGTTCCACTGCACCCATGTCGGTTCGGACGTGTCGAACGACTATTGCTGCATCCCGATCCTCGCGCATGGCGAGACGGTCGGTCTGCTGCACCTCGAATACGCGCCGGCGGTTGCCAAGAGCGCCGAGGAGACCACGGCCGAATTCGCCGAGCAGTGCCGTCTCGGCCTGGCCGCCCGCGAGCACATCTCGCTCGCCATCGCCAACGTCAAGCTGCGCGATCAGCTGCGCGACCAGTCGATCCGCGACGTGCTGACCGGCCTCTACAATCGCCGCTACCTCCTGGAGACCGGCCGCCGCGAATTCCAGCGCGCCGCCCGCAACGGCGTGCCGGTGGCCGTCCTCTCGCTCGACGTCGACCACTTCAAGACCTTCAACGACAACCACGGCCACGACGCCGGCGACGCGGTGCTGCGTCATGTCGGCGAGGTGCTGTCCAGCACCTTCCGCGGCGACGACGTTGCCTGCCGCTTCGGTGGCGAGGAGTTCGTCATCCTGCTGCCCGGCGCCTCGCCGGCGGCGGCGGCGGCCCGCGCCGAGCAGATCCGCAACCGCGTCGAGACGATCAGCGTGCGCTACGCCGACGGGACGCTGCCGCGCATCACCATCTCGGTCGGCGTTGCCTGCTTCCCGCAGTCCGGCGCGAGCCTGACCGAGGTGCTGAAGGTCGCCGACGAAGCGCTCTATCGCGCCAAGGAACTCGGCCGCAACCGCGTCGAGCTGGCGCCGCGCATCAAGGCGATCATCGACACCGCCGCGATCGCCCGCCCGGCTCTGCCCGAAGGCGTCGAGGATGACGTCGAATGGGCCGACGCCGCCGCTTCGCCGGATCGCCGCGCCGCCGCCTGAGGCCGGCCAACCGATCGCCCTCGCCGCTGAAGGGAGGGCCGCCCGCCGTGCGGGCAAGAGGGGCGCCCCCACGGGGCGCCTCTTCTTGTGTGGGGGGCAGCCGCTGTCGGACAGCGCCGGCAGGAGCGCCCGAGGCACTGCCCGGTTTTGTTTGGCGTCCGCTTTTGACCTATGGATGACCCGCTCGTTGGTGTTTTGCGCGGCGGTTTTCGCCGCAGCGGAGTGGGAGAAGGTGAGATGAGTGGAAAGCATGTGTGGATGCTCGGCGGGGCCGGGCTCGCGGTGGCCGCTGCCCTTGCCGGGCCGCAGGCGCTTGCTGGGGGCGTCCCCGGCAACAAGAAGATCCTGATGGTCTGCGGCGACGAGAACGGCACGGTGAAGATGTGCACCAGCGTCGGCGACATCATGCTGAAGAACCGTCTCGAACTCGTCATGGGTCATCACGTGACGACGATGGGCCACGACGCCGACGACGCCAAGATGCTGGCGGCGGCCAACGCCGCCGACCTGGTGGTCATCCCCGAGTCGGTGCTTTCCGGCCAGGTCGATAAGGCCCTGGTGTCGACCACGACCCCGATCGTCAGCTCCGAGGCGTTCCTGCAGGATGAGTTCGGGCTGGTTGTCCCGCCGTTCGTGCCCGTCGACCCCGGCTATCCCGGCGGCGTCACGGTGGCGCAGCTCCAGGACGCGTCGCGCCTGCTCTACGACGCCGGCCTCCTCCTCAACATCACCGTTCCGCCGCCCGCCAACCCCACCGCCAATAACGCGCAGCGCAACGCCTATCGCGCCGCCGTCGACGCGGCCGCCGCCGCCGCCATTGCCAAGGCGCCGAAGCCCTCGCACGGCGTCACCGTCGACCAGTTGGATATCGTCATCACCGACCCCAGCCATCCGCTGGCGGCCGGGCTCTCCGGCCGCGTGCGGGTCTACACCCAGCCGCGCGAGATGAACTGGGGCGCCCACCTCGCGCCCGGCGCCCATGTCGTCGCCACGCTGGCCCCGGCGCTCGCCGCCGCCGGCGATGCCGAAGCCAATGTCGCCTCCGACTACAGCTCGGCGGCGGTGATCTACTTCGTGCCGAAGGGCGGCAAGCTCGCCGACGGCTCGGCTGCTCCGGGCCTTCGCGTGCAGCTGTTCGTCGAGAACGAGAACGGCCCCGGCACCTACAATCTGATGACCGACGACGGCCTCCGCATCTTCGACGCGGCGATCAACTTCGCCCTCGCCAGCGGCACGTAGCCGGGCAAGGTCGGTCCGCGACCACGCCAGGTCCGGGCCGGGCGAGGAGCACAAGGGAGCGGGGGAGGGCGGCGCCCACCTCCGCCCCCGCCGGCGCCCGGCCGAGGCGGCGGGTCGCGCCTCGGCGGCCTATCTCCGCTCACCCCGGCGAAAGCCGGGGTCCAGTCGAAGGCCGCCACATCCGAGGCCACCTCCCACCACGCCTCGTCTTCAGCCCTGGACCCCGGCTCGGGGGGCAGGCGTGAGCGGATGAGTGTGAGGCGAGCGGTTCGCCCGCGAAGCGAATTGCCGAAGGCGGGGCGCGGCCGGCACAATCCGCCGGTGGACTTCTTCGTCTATATCCTCGCCAGCCGCCGCAGCGGCACCCTCTACGTCGGCATGACCGACGACCTGGCGCGCCGCGTCCATGAGCACAAGAGCGGCGCCCTGCCGGGCTTTACGCGGCAGTACGGCGTCAAGCGCCTCGTCTGGTTCGAGGCCCACGCCACGCGCGACTCAGCCTTCACCCGCGAGCGGCAGATCAAGAAATGGCGGCGCGCCTGGAAGATCGAACTGATCGAGGCCGCCAACCCCGATTGGCACGACCTCTACCCCGGCCTCATGCTCTGATCACCCGCTCATCCCCCAACCGCACATCACCCCAACCGCTCATCCCCCCTAACCGCTCATCCCCCATCACCGCTCATCCCCGCGCAAGCGGGGACCCAGGGAACACTCCGGCTCCTGGACAGGCAGTACCGCACGCGCCGCTCGACCGCTCATCCGCCAACCGCTCATCCCCCATCACCGCTCATCCCCGCGCAAGCGGGGACCCAGGGAACACGCCGGCTCCTGGACGAGCAGTGCGGGGGCGCACCCCTCAACCGCTGTTCCTCACACGGCAGCGTAGCGTTCCCTGGATCCCCGCTTGCGCGGGGATGAGCGGTGGGGGGTGTTGAGACTAGCGGTATCTCTGGGCGCTCGGCCGAGGGGCGCGACCGGCAGGCGAGCCGTCAGCACCGAACTTCCGACCGCAGAGCGTCCGCGGGCCAGCAACCGGACCGGCGGCATTGAAGCGCCGCGCCCAGCGCTGGGCGCACGAGGCGGCAGTATGCCGTCTAGCGGAACGCGAGGCAAGGGGGGGAAGGAGGAGCATCAGGTTGCGGCAGACCAGCTAAGGTGGCGCGCCAATGGAATGGAGTAGTCTCCGAGCGCCGCAACTCCGCATCTAGGTGACGCCTTGCCCACGACCTTTCAGCTCGAAATACCGCAATCCTCCGGCGCTCCACTGATCATTACGGTAGGACTCGGGGAACCGCTGTACGTTCTTGGTCCAAATGGCGCAGGGAAGTCCGCTCTGATGCACCGCTTCTACCGTCATCACGCGCCCAATTCGAGAAGGATATCGGCTCACAGGCAAACTTGGTTCGGGTCGGATGTCTTGGACATCTCAGCGGCAGCCGCTTTTAACATTGAGAATTCATTCCGTGACAGCGACCGCGGATCTCCGGCAAGATGGATGGAGTACAATGCCGCACAGCGCCCCGTCGTTACAATCCACAACCTCATAGAGGCAGAAAATACCAGGGCGAGGAGCATTGCAAACGCCGTCGACGCGGAAGACCTTGCTAAAGCAATAGATGAGGCTAAGTTAAAATCTCCAATTACGACCATAAACGAGTTGTTGGAGCAGGCGAATATTCCTATCTCGATTTCCATCGCTCCAAACAGCCAAGCAATGGCGTCAAAGGGAGGAAGCCCCGCATTCAGTATTGCTCACTTGTCGGATGGAGAGCGAAGTGCCCTGCTCCTCGCCGCTGCGGTCCTTTCCGCACCGCCTGGCGTACTCCTCGTAATCGATGAGCCCGAACGGCATCTGCACCGGTCGATTAGCTCGCCGCTACTCCTCACGCTGTTCGAAAAGCGGCGCGACTGCGCCTTTGTTGTATCAACACACGAGCCCGCGCTGCCCGCCGACAGCCCGTCTTCGCGTACCGTCCTCATCAGAGGAACGCATTTCGAGAATGGCGACTTCCTGTCGTGGGAAGTAGACCAACTTGGTCCCGGGGAAAACGTGGACGAGAACCTGAAGAGGGCGATTCTTGGGAGTCGGCGGAAAGTCATTTTTGTCGAAGGAGAAGAAGGGAGCTTGGACAAACTACTATACAACATAATGTTCAAAGAGGCATCTATTGTTCCAAAAGGTAGTTGCACAGAGGTAGAGAGGGCGGTGGCGGGTATGCGCTCAGTCGAGGGCATGCACGACATTCGTGCCTTCGGAATCATTGACAATGACGGAAAGGGGCAGTCAATAGTAGACGCGCTGAGAAAAAAGTCTATATATGCGCTTCCCATGTTTTCCGTGGAGTCGATTTATTACGATCCAGAAGTACTGGAATTCGTTGTGGGTCGAAGAGTAAAGGCAATGGGAGAGGATGCCGCCAAATTGGTGGCTGCCGGCACATCCGCTGCTATAGATGTTATAAAGCCGCGCGCCGACTATCTGATCATGCGTCGCGTTGAATATACCATCCGTGATCGAATTATGGATCAGATTCCAGAAAGGAGGCAAATAGAGGGAAAAAAGATTGTGAGCATTACAATCGATGCGGACGATGTCATCTCCGCAGAGAGGAGTCGAATGCGGGCCGCACTCGAAAGCGGAGACCTTACGAGCATCGTGAAGAGGTACCCCCTGCGGGATTCCGGGGCGTTGGACGCGCTATGCAGGGGCGCACGATTCGTGGACAGGAGGCAATATGAAAGTGCTGTGCGCCAAGCAGTCGCTGACGACCCCGAATTTAGAGAGCGGGTGAAGGCCAAACTGGAGCCGTTCGCGACGGATTTCGCGGCAACAACCTGAAGGCTATCCCCTCACGCTTATCGCGTGGCGTCGTTCGCCGCCGGCCTTCGGGCCGCCGGCTCGGACGCGGCGTCCCTTGCCAGCGTCGCCTGCGCCGCGGCGAGGCGGGCGACCGGCACGCGGAAGGGCGAGCAGCTGACGTAGTCGAGGCAGGCCTTGTCGAAGAAGTGGATCGACGCTGGGTCGCCGCCGTGCTCGCCGCAGATGCCGAGCTTGAGCGCTTTGCGCGCGGCGCGGCCGCGGCTGGCGGCGATCTCGACGAGCTGCCCGACGCCCTCCTGGTCGAGGCTGGCGAAGGGGTCCTTCTCGAAGATGCCGGCCTTGAGATAGGCGTCGAGGAACGAAGCTGAATCGTCTCTGGAGAGGCCGAGTGTCGTCTGCGTCAGGTCGTTGGTGCCGAAGGAGAAGAACTCGGCGCTTTCGGCGATCTCGCCGGCCATCAGCGCCGCCCGCGGCAGTTCGATCATCGTGCCGATGGTGAAGGCGGGGAGGGCGCTGCCGGCTTTGGCGGCGTCGGCCTTCACCGCCGCGGCGGTCGCCTCGATCCGCGCCTTGATGAAGTCGAGTTCGCGCCGCCCGGCGACCAGCGGCACCATGATCTCGACGATCGCCGGTTCGCCCGTCCGCTTCCCCGCCTCGATCGCCGCTTCCAGGATCGCCCGCGCCTGCATCTCGGCGATCTCGGGATAGGTGATGGTGAGGCGGACGCCCCGGTGCCCGAGCATCGGGTTGAACTCGTGCAGCGCCTCGGCGCGCTCCTTGAGCTTCGCCGCCGGCACGCCCATCGCCGCCGCCACCTCGGCGATCTCGGCCGCGCTCTTCGGCAGGAATTCGTGGAGCGGCGGGTCGAGGAGGCGGATGGTGACCGGCAGCCCCTTCATGATGGTGAAGAGTTCGACGAAGTCGCCGCGCTGCATCGGCAGCAGCTTCTGAAGCGCCCGCCGCCGCTCCGCCTCGTTGTCGGCGAGGATCATTTCGCGCACGGCGACGATGCGGTCGGCGTTGAAGAACATGTGCTCCGTGCGGCAGAGGCCGATCCCCTCGGCGCCGAAGGCGCGGGCGGTGCGGGCGTCCGCCGGCGTGTCGGCGTTGGTCCTGACCTTCATGCGGCGGATGCCGTCGGCCCAGCCCATCAGCCGCGCGAAGTCGCCCGAGAGCTGCGGCTGGACGGTCGGCACGCTGCCGATCATCACCTGGCCGGCGCCGCCGTCGATGGTGATCGTCTCGCCCCGCCGCACCATTTTGCCGGCGCAGGAGACGGTGCCCGCCTCGGCGTCGATCTTGATCGTCCCCGCGCCAGTGATGCAGGGCTTGCCCATGCCGCGCGCCACCACCGCGGCGTGGCTGGTCATGCCGCCGCGTGTCGTCAGGATGCCCTCGGCGGCGTGCATGCCGTGGATGTCCTCGGGGCTCGTCTCGACGCGGACGAGGATCACCTTCCGGCCGGCCGCGCGCGCCGACTCCGCCTCCTCGGAGGTGAAGACGATGGCGCCGGAGGCGGCGCCCGGCGAAGCGGGGAGGCCGGTGCCGAGGATGACCCGCTCGGCCTTCGGGTCGAGCGTCGGGTGGAGCAATTGGTCGAGCGCCGCCGGGTCGACGCGGGCCACCGCCTCCTCGCGGCTGACCAGTTTCTCGTCGGCCATGTCGACGGCGACCTTCAGCGCCGCCGCAGCCGTGCGCTTGCCGCTGCGGGTCTGCAGCATGAAGAGGCGCCCGCGCTCGATGGTGAACTCGACGTCCTGCATGTCGCGATAGTGCCGCTCGAGCTTCTCGCAGATCGCCCTGAACGCGGCGAACGCCTCCGGCATCAGCGTCTCCAGCGACGGCAGCTCGCTATGCGCGGCGATGCGCGCGGCCTCGGTCAGATCCTGTGGCGTCCGGATACCCGCCACCACGTCCTCGCCCTGCGCGTTCACCAGGAACTCGCCGTAGAGCGCCTTCTCGCCGGTCGCCGGGTTGCGGGTGAAGGCGACCCCGGTCGCCGAGGTGGTGCCCATATTGCCGAACACCATCGCCTGGACATTGACGGCGGTGCCCCAGCTCTCCGGGATGTCGTGCAGGCGGCGATAGGTGACGGCGCGCGGCGTCATCCACGAGCGGAAGACGGCGGCGATGGCGCCGGCCAATTGCTCCTCGGCCTTCTGCGGGAACGGCTTGCCGCTCTCCTCCTCGACCACCGCCTTGTAGCGCGGCAGCAGCTCGGCCCAGTCCTCGGCGGAGAGTTCGGTGTCGAGGTGGAGGCTGTGCCGCTCCTTGAAGCGCTCCAGGATCTCCTCGAAGGCATGATGGTCGAGCCCCAGCACGACGTTGGAGTACATGGTGATGAAGCGGCGATAAGAGTCGTAGGCGAAGCGGCGGTCGGCGAGGGCGGCGAGCGCCTCGACCGTCTCGTCGTTGAGGCCGAGATTGAGGACCGTGTCCATCATCCCCGGCATCGACGCCCGCGCGCCGGAGCGGACCGAGACCAGGAGCGGGGCCTTGGCATCGCCGAAGCGCTTGCCGGTCCGCTTGCCGATCAGCGCCAGCGCCGCGTCGATCTCGGCTTGGAGGCCGGCCGGGTAGGTCTGGCCGTTGGCGTAGAAATGGGTGCAGACCTCGGTGGTGATGGTGAAGCCGGGCGGCACCGGCAGGCCGAGGTTGGACATCTCGGCGAGGTTCGCCCCCTTGCCGCCGAGGAGGTTCTTCATCCCGGCGGCGCCCTCCGCGCTGCCCTCGCCGAAGGAATAGACCCACTTCGCCATCTCGTTGGCCCTGGCTTTGCGCGGGAGAAGGCGCCCCACCCGCCGTCCCTCAGATGCGGCCCTTGGTAAGGGCGCCCGTTGTGCAGTGCAACTAGCGTAGGGCGAGAGGGTGAATCCGGGGGGAGGCGGGCGTAGGCGATCCTACCCGCGAAGCGGGGGAGGGGGACCGCCGAAGGCGGTGGAGGGGGCGAGGGCCCGGGCGGTTGGGCATCAGCCTAACGCACTTGGCGGAAAGCCCGCGGCATGGACTCAGCGGAACGAGAAAAGTCGGCGCTGCACCCGTCCCCACCACCGCGAAGCCTGCCCTCGGGCGTGCCGAAGGCCGGACCCGGGAACGGTCGCCCGCCCGCAGGCCGGGCGGATCAGGCCGCCGCCCTAAGCCGCCTCGGCCGGCTCCTGGATGGCGCAGATCGCTTCGGCGTCGTAGGCGCTGAGCGGTTCGCCGACGAGGGCGCAGCGGTGCGGCGCTTCCTCGCTGGGGCCTTCGCCGGGGCGGAAGTGGCGGCACGACGTGCAGACGCCGAAGGCGCGCCCGCCGCTCCGCTCGACGGTGCGGGCGAGCGCTTCGCCGAGGATCGCCCGAAGGCGGCCGATCTCGGTGCCGGCGCTGGTCGAGAGGTCGACGGCGAGCGCCGTCAGCGGGTCCTCGGCGAGCGCCGCGGCGCCCTGTTCGGTGAGGCGGAGGTCGACCGAGCGGCGGTCGCGCGGACTCGCGGCGCGGGCGATGTAGCCCTTCTCTTCGAGCGCGATCAGCGTCTGCGAGATCGTCCCGCGCGTCGAGCCGAGATAGTCGGCAAGCGCGGCCGGGGTGCGGGAGAAGCGGTTGGCGTGCGAGAGGAAACGGAGCGCCTCCCATTGCGCCGGGTTCAGCCCGCCGCCCGACTCGCGGCCGCGCGTCAGCCGCTCCAGGCGGTCGATCAGAAAGGCCGCCTCGCGGGCGTCGTCGGCTCGGCTCATGGGGGAGAGCAGCTCGGTAAGCGACTCGTCTTGCACACCGCCCCGAATCACTAGCCGCCGATGATGGCGAAGGACCGGCGCTTCGGCAACGCGTCAAGCGCCGAACGGCTTGCCATTGCGGAATGCACAGCCGAAAGTGCGGGCGGACGGAGCCGGGAGGCGCGTTCGGGAGGGCCGCCGCCGGCGGTTCACGCGTAAGGGGGTTCAGGGAGAGATGTCGAACGAGATAAGCCGCAAGAGGCTGGGGCTGGCCGCCCTGGCGACAATTGCCCTTGCCGCGGGAGCGGCAATCGCCCAGCAGGCCGCACCGGATGTGGCGCCGATCTGGGCCTGGGGCTTCACCACACCGGCACCGACGCCGCCGCCGGCCGGTACGCCGCGCGACACAGTCGCCAAATACAGCGTTCCCGGCTCGAAGGCCTCCTACACCGAGGCCGAGGCCAATTTCGGTTTCGGCCCCGCCGACTGGTTCCCCGAGGACCATCCGGCGATGCCCGAGATCGTCGCCCACGGCCGCCAGGCCGCCAACATCCAGGCCTGCTCGCTCTGCCACATGCCGAACGGCTTCGGCCGCCAGGAGAACGCCAACGTCTCCGGCCTGCCGCGCGAGTATTTCCTGCAGACTCTGGCCGACTTCAAAGCCGGCAACCGCACCACCTCGGACAAGCGCAAGACCAACACCGCGACGATGTCCAACATCGCCAAGAACATGACCGACGAGGAACTGCGGCAGGCGACCGACTATTTCACGGCGATCAAGGTGACGCCGTGGGTCAAGGTGGTCGAGGCAACCAGCGTGCCGAAGATGCGCTCGGCCGGCGGCATCCTCCTGCCGCTGACCGGCGACGAGGCCGGCACCGAGCCGCTCGGCGCCCGCATCATCGAAACGCCGCAGGATCCGATCCAGACCGAGAAGTGGCGGAACTCGCATTCCGGTTTCGTCGCCTATGTGCCGCCGGGCGCGGTCAAGCGCGGCGAGGCGCTGGCCACCACCGGCGACGGCGGCCGCTTCACCGCCTGCGTCGCCTGCCATGGCGGCGATCTGAAGGGCCTCGGCCCGATCCCGCCGATCGCCGGCCGTTCGCCGAGCTATCTGGTGCGCCAGCTCTACGACATGCAGCACGGCAACCGGACCGGCGCCTGGACGACGCTGATGGCACCGGTAGTGGCCAAGCTCACGCCGGACGATCTGATCGCGCTCGCCGCCTACGCGGCCTCGTTGACGCCCTGACAGAAAAAGCGAAGCCGGCCCGTCGGCGGGGCCGGCTTTGCCGTCTGCCTGGTGGAGAGCCTGGCCGGACGGGGTAAGGCAAGCGCTGCAGCCACGCACGACGGTATCGCCTGTGGTGCGCGGATAGGTTGATGGGGGTGGGTATGACATCTCTCAAAGATGTGATAACCGGCAGTCCGGTCGGATTGTCTCCCACTCCCAGTACGAGATCGCCGCCGTGCTCGATCGCGTCACCGGACTTCAGGTCTTTGCCCGCGTCGCCCGGCTCGGCAGTTTCACCGGGGCGGCGCGTGCCCTCGGCATGTCGGCCTCGATGGCGACCAAGCATGTCGATGCCCTGGAGGATCGCCTCGGCGCGCAGCTCCTGGTGCGCACCACCCGCCGCCTGACGCTGACCGAAGCCGGGTCGCGCTTCCTCGCCAGTGCCGAAGCGATCCTCGCCGAACTCGACGAAGCCGAAGCGGCCGCGACCGGCGACACCACCGATGCCCGCGGCGTCCTCCGCCTCAGCGCGCCGGTCTCCTTCGGCGTGCGCGAAGTGGTGCCGGCTCTCGCCGAATTCGCCGAGCAGCATCCCGCGCTGGTCATCGATGTCGGCTTCAGCGACCAGTATGTCGACCTCGTCAAGGAGGGCTGGGACCTGGCCCTCCGCATCGGCACGCTCCGCGATTCCGCGCTGGTCGCCAGGAAGCTGGCGCCGGTCGGCCTCACTCTCGTCGCCTCGCGCGAGTATCTCGACCGCCGCGGCCATCCCCGCTGCATCGCCGACCTCGCCGGCCACACCTGCCTCGGCTACACGCTGCGCGCCGACGGACGCACCGACATCTGGTATTTCGGCGCGAACGGCGAGATCGCCCAGCCGGTCGGCGGCAACCTCAACGCTAATAACGGCGACGCGCTCACCGCGGCGGCTCGCGCCGGACGCGGCATTGCCCTGCAGCCGACGCCGGTGGTGGCGGACGACCTTCGCGCCGGGACGCTGGTCGCGCTGCGCCTGGAAGCCGAGCCGACGCCGGCCGGCCACGTGCATGCCGTTTACGCTCCGTCGCGCCACGTCCCTGCCAAAGTGCGGGCGCTGATCGATTTTCTCGCCAGGCGTTGGGCCGGAACGCCGCCCTGGGACCAGGGGTTGGATCGCCTCTAGCCGAGCGCAAGCTCAGCGGCGGCTGAGGATCAGCGTCGGGCAGTGCGCGCCGACCTCGTAGCTCTTGGTCAGCGTCGCTTCGAGAGCGAAGTGCGGCGCAAATTGCGCCCGCAATGCCGCGAGCGTCGGGAAGACGAAGCGGACGCGGCTGGTGCGGAAGGCGTCGAGCACATCGACCGCCGCCGCCGGCCAGCCGGTGGCGCGGGTCAGTGCCTCGGCGCCGATGCCGGCCGCCGCCCAAAGCTCCCAGGCCTTGGCCACCGGCACCGCGCCGTCGCCGTCGGGGTCGGTCGCCATGTAGAGGCGCATCCGCAGCGCGCTGACGCTGCCGATGTGGCCGGCGGCAAGGTCGGAGAAGATTGCCTCCGGCCGCTCCACCGGGTCCGGCCGCGCATAAACGCGGAGGGCGATCCGCCCGCCGGGGGCCAGCACGCGGTGGAGTTCGCGCGTCACCGCCGCTTGCGCCGCCAGAGAGTCGACCGAGTTGTAGCTGCCGTCGCCGACAGCGAGGTCGATGCTTCCCGAGGGCAGGGGAAGGGCCCGCCAATCGGCGACGAGCGCCTTCCCGGCGACGCCGGCCGCCGTGTCCGGCCACACCCCGGCAACCATGCCCGGGGCGATATCGCAGGCCGTGACCTCGCTTCCCGACGGCCAGGCGAGGCGCGCCACCTCCGGCGTCACGCCGAGCATCAACACCCGCGGCGGGCGGCCAAGGCGGTGCGCCGCCTCGGCGGCCGCGGCGGCAAGCGCGGCGATATCCTCATCGGAGGGCTTCAGCGGCGGCCCGAGATGCTGCCAGCGCTGCGCCTGTCCCGACCAATGTGCCGCGGCGACCGCCGCCTCGCCCCCTGTCATGCCCCGCCCCGCTATCGTCGGCGTGACTCTGCCGAACGCCGCCAGCGAGGCAAGCGCAATCTCGGCGGCGGCGCGTCTCAGAAGTAAAGGTCGCGGTAGCTCGCCAGCCGCTCGCCGAGGCTTGGCGGCGGCGAGGCCGGGTCGAGCGCCGCCAGCGCGGCGTTCAGCCGCCCGGCGAAGGCGAGCTTCCCCGGCAGCCGATCCGCTCCGTACCACGAGCGTTTGAGGAGGATCGTCGGCACGGTGTTGATCTCGAAGGTGACGATCCGGCCCTCGCGGACGGCGTAGTCGATCCGCCCGAACTCGATGCCGGCGATCGCGAAGATTTCGGCGACGGCGTCTGCATGGGGGTTCTCGGCCATGAAGGCGTTGTCGAGGGCGACCCGCTCCGGCGGCCATATCGTCGTCGCCTTCACCGACCACTGGCTGTCGAAGAAGAGGTGCTGGGCGATCAGCTGCGGCCCCACCTTCATGACAGCATATTTGCGGTATTCCCCGCCCTCCGAGGTGTCGAAGAACTCGACGACGAGAAGGTCCCCTTCCGCCGTTCCCGCCGCCACCGCGGCGGGGACGGCCGCCTTCAGCGCCGCGGCGTTGCCAAGAAGCGGGCTCAGCGGCCCGGTGTGCTCGGTGCTGTTGCGCAGGAACACCGGGTAGCGGATTCGCGCCAGGTTTTCGTCGAGCCGGTAGACGTTGAACGGATTCAGTCCGCGCTCGTGGAGCGTCCGCAACAACTGGCGCCGTCGCAACGCCGCACCCGGCCGGTTGATGAGGCGGACACGCTCGCCGCGCCGCTGAAGGCGCTCATAGGCGTGGACCGCGGCGGCCTCCGCCGGCTGCGGCAGGCGCTCAAGGTCGGCGAAGACATAGGCGCCGTCGGCGAGGCGCGCCGGGTCGCCGAGGCGCTCGTAGGTAAGGAGCCGCACCCGGCCGCGCAGCGCCCCGCCCCACCATCGGAGATATCGGCGGAGCGGCCCGGCATTGTCCGCCATCGTGAGGAAATGGAGCACGCCGCCATTCGCCGGACCGCGGCGATCCCGTCAAGGGTGGAGCGTCATCGCTGTTTGTCCCGCCGGTTGCTGAACGCGCATGCTATCCTGCGTCCGGGAAGTCGTCCGGGCGGCCCGTCATGATGCGAGTCAGTCCTCCCCTGGACGAGCGACCGGACAACGAGACCGCAGCGACCCGATTTTTCGGGGTAACGAGGAGATTTGCCGATGAGCAGGCGGCCCATGCATAGCAACAAGGAAGCCCGGAAGCCGAAGGCCGACGCCAAGAAGAAGGGGGCCGCCCCTGCTGCCGGTTCGACTGCCTCGGCCTTTGCCAGCCGGCCGCAGCCGAAGGGGAAGAAGGGGCACTGAGCGATCGCGCCGGCGGGCGGCTCTTCGCCCGCGGCTGTCCCCAGGTCTGCGGATCGCGGGCCGGTCGGGCGGGTGAGAAAGGCTAGAGCGGCGGCAGCTTCTGCCCGTCCTTCTCGGCCTGAACGAGGGTCGCCTCGAACTTGCCGTCGGCGGTGCGGCGGATGCCCACTGAGACATCGGCGCCGGGCTTGAGCAGGCTACGGTCGGCGGCCACAAAGGTGGCGATGAAGGCTTCCGGCGGCACGACGATCTCGGCGGCGCCGTCCTTGTAGGTCAGCTTGAGCGTCTGACCCTCTGCGGCGCCGGCGGCGCCTTCGATTGCCGCGACATTGGCGTTGGTCATCACCCCGTTGGTGGCCGGCGCCCACGGGCCCTGGAAGCCGGTCTCGGCGGCGCGCGAACCGGCGCCGGGCGTGACGTTGATCTGTAGCGCCCGCACCACGCCGCCCGCCGTCCGGGTGCCGCCGACGGCGACGAAGTCGCCGGGCTTGATGTCGGCGAGCTTGAGTTTGACGACGCCGGTGATCCGTGTGTCGGCGATCAAAGCGATTTCGACCTTGCTGCCGTCGCGCGCGGCGACGGTCAGCTTGTCGCCGACGAGATCGGCGACGGCGCCGCGAATGCGCGTCGGCGGGGCGGCGCCGCCGGCCGGCGCCTGGGCGAGCGCCGGCGCGGCGAGAGTGAGGGCGACGACAAGGCCGGCAAGGCGGGGCAGCAGGGCGAGCATGGCGTGAACCTTCCCGAGCGGGACACGAGACGCCCAGTTAAGCAGAAGCGGCGGTCGCCTCGAAATCATATTGCCGAGAAGACGCCACGCCGCTCAGCGCCGGCCGCAAACGCAACCGGCCCGCCATTGCTGGCGGGCCGGGCGAGAACCGCTGTCGCGGACTGACTTAGTAGCCGCGGTAGGGCGGCACGTAGGTCGGCGGAGCGTAGTACTTCGGCGGGGGCGGCGGCGGCGGAACGTAGAGCTTGAGGTAGCTCGCCAGGAAATAGCCGCGATAGCCGCGATAGTCGGCCACCCAACACCAGGCACTGTAGGGGGCGCAATCGGCGGTGATGCGGACCCCGTACGGGATCTGCCACACGTTCGGCGCATACTGGTCGGGGGCGCTGTGCAGCCAGCCGCCTTGAATGACGGTGTAGGTCGCTGCTTCAGCCGTCGCCGGAGCCATAAATCCGGCCACGACCAAGCCCGCGAGTAATCCAAGCTTTGGGGACATCATTCCTCCACAGGTTGAGGTTAAGCGTGGCGTTGAGGATCGCCGACGCTTGCCCTGCGACACCCCCAAAGGTCCGGCGGTGGCGCACCAGGCGCACGGGTGCGTGATAGCCCCGCATACCCGAACACGGTATCGTCGCAATCCTGAACGGCGGATGAACCGACCGCCCGCGGCCGTGCCGGCCGGTACGGAAAGAGCCAAGACTTCAGGCGAAGAATAGGGGGAAGAACGGAGAGGAAGATGGAGAGAGAGATACCTCGCCGCTTGATTTCATCCCTGGCCTTCCTGCTGGCGATGGCCGCCGGCGGCGCCTTCGCCGCCGACCAGTTGACGCGATTTTCGGTGCCGCGCGGCTCGCACCCGCACGACGTCGCGCCGGGCGCGAACGGCATGGTCTGGTACACCGCCCAGACTTCTGGGAAGCTCGGCATCGTCGATCCCAAGACCGGCGAGGTGAACGAAGTGCCGCTCGGCCGCGGCTCGGCTCCGCACGGCGTTATCCCCGGCCCCGACGGCGCCGCCTGGATCACCGACGGCGGACAGAACGCGATCGTCCGCTACGACCCCAAGGACGGCTCGGTGAAAGTGTGGCCGCTGCCGCCGGAAGGCGCCAACGCCAACCTCAACACCGCCGCCTTCGACAAGGCCGGCACGCTCTGGTTCACCGGCCAGAACGGCATATACGGCCGTCTCGTCCCGGCGACCGGCAAGGTCGAGGTGTTCAAGGCGCCGAAGGGGCGGGGCCCTTACGGCATCGCCGCCACCCCGCAGGGGCGAGTCTTCTACGTCTCGCTCGCCGGCAGCTACCTCGCCGAGATCGACACCGCGAGCGGCGCCGCCAAGGTGATCGAGCCGCCAACCAAGGACCAGGGCGCCCGCCGCGTCTGGTCGGACTCCGCCGGCAACTTGTGGATCTCGGAATGGAACGCCGGCAAGATCGGCCGCTATGCGCCCGACACCGGCGCCTGGAAGGAATGGCCGCTGCCGGGCGCGTCGGCGTCGGCTTACGCGATCTTCGTCGATAGCCGCGACATCGTCTGGGTCAGCGACTTCGTCTCGCAGGCGGTGCTCTCCTTCGACCCGAAGAGCGAAAAGTTCACCGCGTTCCCCAACAGCGCCCGCAACGGCGACGTCCGTCAGATCCACGGCCGCCCCGGCGAAGTGCTCTACGCCGAATCCGGCACCGAGAAGATCGTCGTGATCCGCACCGGCAATTGAGCGCGTAGCCGAGTTTCGCCGGCTGCCGCGCCGGTGCTAGAAGTCGCCGTTCCGCCCTTCTTTCGGAGTTGCCCGATGCATCGGACGTTCGCTCTCCTCCTGGCCGCCTCGGCCCTTGCCGCTGGCGCCGCGCTCGCCCAGACCGCGGTCAAGATCGACCCCGCCAAGCCCTTCGATCCGCTCCCCGTCGACATGAGCAAGATCGAGACCTCGGGTCTTTCGGTGGTGACGGGCTTCGACCGCGAACGCCTGCCCGAGTTGGCTGCGCGCTGCGAGGCGATCGTCGCCGATCCCGGCCCATTCGCCGCGCCGGTGGTGAAGTTCTGCAAATCGGTGCCCGGCTGGATGCCCTACGACTTCGGCAATTATCGCTAGGCTCGCGCCGCCGTCCTGACATGGCTCGCTTCTCCCTCCCCACCGCTGTGCGGGGGGAGGGAGAAGCATCCGCGCCTTAGCCTTGCGGCACGTACACGCGCACGCGATGGCCGTCCGGGTCGAGGGCGACGAAGGTCGTGCCGAAGTCCATCAGCGTCGGCGCCTGAGCGATCGCGACGCCGCGTTTCTTCCAGGCGTCGTGCGTCGCCCGCACCGCCGCCTCGTCGGCGAGGCGGAAGCACGTCTCGGAAGCGCCAGGGCCGCCGCTTGCCGCCGGCTGCACCTCGCCGCGCTTCCAGAGGCCGAGCATCGTCCCATCCTGGAGGCTGATGATGGCGAAGGTCGGCGAGTCCTCCACCACCGGCCGCTGCAGCGCCTCCGCGTAGAAGGCGGCGCTTCGCGCCACATCGGCAACGTAGAGAATGACGAAGTTGAATTGCGGGGCGGCGAGAGCCGCCTTGGCGGCAGCGGTCTGCGGTGCGTTCATCGGGAAGTCCTCCGGGTTGGCGTCGGCGCCGTCCTCGGCGCCACCTGCGGAGTACTACACACGCTTGCTGTCAGAAATTGGCAGCAGTCCGTCACGCCTCCGGCGTCGGGATGCCATTCGCCAGACGCCATTCCTTAAGCAGTGCCGCGCGGCGGCGCGGATAGCGCTGCCCGGTCCCCTTCAGCGAGACGATGCGGTCGGCGCGGAACGCCCGGAAGTCCTGCCGCAGTTCGCACCATGCGGCGACCACGCGGGCGCGGTCGAAGAAGGCGAGGGCGAACGGCCAGACGATGCGGTTGCTGGCGCGGCCTTCGGCGTCGGCATAGGCGATGCGCAGCTTCTTCTCCTCGCGGATGGCGGCGCGGATGGCGGGAAGTTCGGCCTCGCCGGCGGCGATCCGCTCGCCCGGGCCGATCAGCAGGCTGCCGCTGTCGAGGCTGTCGCGAAGGTCCTCCGGCAGCACCGCACCGATCTTGGCGAGGGCGTTCCGCGCCGCCGCGGCGAGCGCGCCGTCGGTCCGCTCGGCGACCCAGCGCGAGCCGAGCACCAGCGCCTCGATCTCCTCCTCGGCAAGCATCAGCGGCGGCAGCAGAAAGCCCGGCTTCAGCACATAGCCGAGCCCCGCCTCGCCGGCGATATCGGCGCCCTCGGCCTTCAGCGTTTCGATGTCGCGATAGAGCGTCCTCAGCGACACGCCGAGTTCCTCGGCGAGGCTGGCGCCGCTCACCGGCCGGCGGTGACGGCGCAGAATCTGGATGAGGTCGAGAAGCCGAGGCGCGCGCGACATGCGTCAAGCATAGCACGCCTGCTGTCAGAATGTGGCAGGAATCCGAGTCTCTCGCCAGGATCGGGGGCAGCCGGCTTCCCGACCGGCCCTAATTGTCCGCGGTGGTGGGCGTCAAATAGGGTGCGGTCGGCGGCGGCGGGACGTTGAACGCTGGAGCGGGAGGCGGCGCTGCGGCCTGAGCCGGTTGCGCCGGCGCCGGTGCGGGCGATGCGGGGCGCGGCGCCGCGGGCGTCGTTACCGCGAGTTCCTGCAGGGCCACCTTGCCGGCCAGGGCATCGGCTCGTCGGGGGTCGCCGGCCGGGAGAAGGTCGAGCGCCTTCTGGAAGTCGGCGAGAGCCTCGGACGGCCGGCTCAGCGCGCTCAAGGCAACCGCGCGGCTGAGATAGGCCGGGGCCAAAGTCGGCTGAAGGCGGATCGCGGTTGTCAGGTCGGTAACCGCGAGCGCCGCCTGGCGCTTCTGAAAGTACGCCCGGCCCCGGATATAGTGGACCTGCGGGTCTGTCGGCGTCAGCGCGATCGCTTCGGTCGCATCGGCGATCGCCTGGTCGTGGCGGCCTGCCTCCAAGTTAGCCCGGCCGCGATCGGCAAGGAGCCCGGCCCGCGCCGCGGGGGCGAGGCCCGACGCCGCCAACTGCTCGGTGCAGGCGCGGATCGCATCCTCAGGCGGGGTGACCGCCGCGCAGGCGGCCCGATCTTGCGCGCCGACACTACTCGGTGCGCCGATCAGCACCACAGCCAGCACGGCAACCTTTGCCAACACTCCCACGCGCGACGCCATCACCGCTCCCGAAGAACCCCGAAACTGCCGCCTTACCTAGCAGCGGCTTCGTTGCGGGTCTATCGCGGCGGACGACCCAGCCGCTGAAGCCGGTGTGCAGACTGTGGGGCGGCACGGCGGAAAAGTCTGGAGCTGGGCCCCGGCCCGGAGGCCGGGGCGAGCGGTGGAGAGGTGATGTCCCGTTTTCGTCGGGAGGTCGCCCCAACCGCTCATACCGGCGACAGCCGGTATCCAGGTGAAGGGGCCCTGCGGCCACCCATCTGGACCCCGACTTCCGTCGGGGTGAGCGGAGGGGGAGACGGCTGCTGCCTTAACCCGCGACGTTGGGCAGAACCGTGAAGGTCACGCGCGCCACCGGCTTCGTCACGTCCCACTGCCAGCTCTTCGGCGCATCGGCGTCGCCGCGGATGCCGGGGTGGAAGGTGATCACGCCGTTCTCCGGGTCGCGCTCGTTGCCGCCGCCGAGGGCGCCGAGGAAGCCCTTCTTCTCGCTGTTCTTCTCCGAGCCGGCGTCGTAGCCGCGGACTTCCAGGACGCGCGAGCCGTTCACCGCATAGGCGTCGAAGCCGGCAAAGCCCGAGAAGCCGTCATTGGTGTTGCCGAGCATCCAGGCGCCGTCGACCAGCGGATGCGCCGCGTCGACATGGATGACCGTCGAGCGGGTCTGGCCGGGGAGGGCGTGGATGGCGAGCGCCGCGTCGCCGAGATCCTTGCCGATGCGGCCGGCGGCATTGCCGGAGAAGCCGCCGATATTGCCGCCCTCGGCAACCGCGACCAGCTGATCGGCCGCCGTCTTGCCAAGCTCCCACATCGGCGCGGTCGCCGCCGCGCGGGTCGAGAAGAACGAGGGCGAGAACGGCTGGCCGGTGGTCAGGTTCTCGACCGTGATCATGATCGTCTTGGCGTTCATCGTCGGCATCGCAGCCTGGGCCTTCATCGCGTCCTGCGCGAGCGCGGGGACGGCGGCGGCGGCGAAAGCGGCGGTGGCAACGGTGGCAAAGAGGCGAGCGCGCATAGGTGATTCTCCCTGGACATGGGTTCGATGGATTGCTGGCGATGTGGATGGTTCGGCCCGGCCTGCCGGGCGACTGCGGGAGCGACCGTTTGCGTCAGGTCTTCCCGCCCGTCGAACCTGTTTTCGACGGGAGACGCGCCGCGGTTACACCGGTTTCAGCGCTCACGAAGCTGTGAAGCGGGCGGGCGTTACCCCAGCGGGCTCACCCCGAACAGCCAGCGGTGGCCGATGAAGAGGAAGAACGCCCAGAGGAGGACGCCGAGGCCGATGGCGACGGCGTCGTTGACCGGCGGGCCGGCGACCGGGATGCGCCCGACGGCGCGGTCGCGCGCCAGCAGCGAGACGAGATCGAAAACAGCCCACGCCAGCACCGCCCCAAAAAGGACGAGGTCGGCGAGCGTGCCGTTGGCGACGAGATGGCCGATCGCCCAGACGATCGTGCCGACCACCATCGGGTGACGGACGGCCGGCTTGATCCGCCCGGGCGGTCCGCCATAGGCGGCCAGCAGCACGAAGGCGATCAGCACCAGCGTGATCGTCACGTGCCGCGCCCAGACCGGCGGATTCCACAGCACCACCGTGTCCGCCCGCGCCTGCCCGAAGCCGATGACGATAAGCACGAAGCCGGCGAGCGAGAGGAGGGCGTAGAGCCCCTTGAACGGCTGCTCGCCGAGCCGCCCGACCAGCGAAGCGCGCAGCCCCGGCGCCGCGATCATCAGCGAATGCGTGCCGAGGAAGAGGATCAATCCGAGGATCAGAAGCGCCATAGGTGTTCCCCTCTCATTGTCATTACCGCCCCGGCTTGGTCCCGGGCGCCGGGCGTTCGCGCACGACTTCGCGGCGGAAGCGGAACAGCGCCGCCGGGCGGCCGAGCGGCGCGCCGCGCGCCGCCTTGCCGCGTCCCGAGGCGTTGCTGCCGCTCATGCCGCCGGTCGGCTCGACCAGTTCGGCGGCCTCGACCTGGCGGCGGAAGTTCTGCGTGTGGAGATGGCGCCCGGCGATCGCCTCGACGGTCTGCTGCAATTCGCGGAGCGTGAAGGTGTCGGGAAGAAGCTCGAACACCACCGGGCGGTACTTCATCTTGCCGCGGAGGCGCGAGATGGCGGTGGCGAGGATGCGGCGATGATCGAAGCGGAGCGAGACGCCGAGCGTGCCCGCCGGCGGCCCGCCCCCCTGTAGTCCTTCGGCGGGCGGCCGCCCGTCGCGCGCCGATTCCGGCACCAGGCCGGCCTCGTAGATGAGTTCGTAGCGGTCGAGCGCGCGCTCTTCGTCGAAGCGGTCCTCGCCGTCGAAGGCGAGGGCGATCCGCTCCTCGCGGCTGACCCCGCGCGCCCCGCGGTCGCTGCCGCGGGCGAAGCGGCGGAGCGCCGGCAGGATGGTCTCGTCGAGGATCGGCGGGCGGCCCTCGCGCCAGTCCTCCCAGGGGAAGAACTCGTACCAGCCGCGCCATTCGGCGCCGGCCGGCGTTTCCGCCGGCGCTCCCGCGCCGCCGGCAAGACGGGTCAAGGCGAGGTAGCCGACCGAGACCACATGCGGGCCGACATCGCCGGGGCGCATGTGCCGGCCGCGGTCGCCGAAGGTGTAGAGCTGCTCGACATAGCCGAGCGAGAGCGCCGTCTGCTCGGCGACGAAGGCGCGGAGGCCGACCTCGAAGGTGCGGTGGGCGAGGGGATCGAACGGCCCGAACGGCAGGCCCGCCGGTTCCCCCGCCGCGCCCTTGGTGACGAGGATCAGCGGGTTGGCGCCGGCGACCGCGACGATCGCCGCGTTGAGGCCGATCTCGATTGCCGTCGGGGTGGCAGCGGGGGCCGGGACGGCAGCGCCGCGGGCTTTGGCGCGGGGCGCCGTCTCAGTCAAGCGCGAGGGCAAAGGGCGCTCCTTCCTCGACCGGGTCGGCTGCGGTCATCGCCTCGACGGCGGCGATCATCCGCCCCTCGCGTTTGAGGACGCCGTCGGCGAGGGCGACGAGGCGGCGGTTCGGCTGCGCGTGGCGCGAAGCGGCCCGGAGCGCGGCGGCGATCTCGTCCTCCGCCCGCTCCGGCCGGAGCGCGCAGAGCGAGATGAAGGCGGCGGCGGTCGAGCGGCTGATCCCGGCATAGCAGTGGATCACCATCGGCTTCGCCTGGTCCCAGCCGCGGGCGAAGGCGAGGAGCGAGCGGATATGCGTCGCGCCGGCAAGCTTCTGCCCCTCCACCGCTTCGACGATGTCGTGAAGGTTGAGGAGGAGGTGGTTGTCGCGGGGAATGCCGCCCGGCCGCCGCACCGAGATGTTGCCGATGACCGTGACGACATGGCTCGCCCCGGACTGGACGACCGTCGCTTCGAGCCGCGACAGCGGGCAGACATGAATGCGCGGCATCGGGGCGGGCGGCGATTCCGTTGGGCGACGGGCCCTTTTACGGCGTTCCGGCCGCGCCGTCATGCGCGGCGTGGCGCGGGGCTCAAGCCGGCGGCAGGCAATCGGCGAAGCGGGCGCGCGCCGCCGCCGGGATGACGCCGAGCACGGTCTCCGCCGCGCTCGCCCAGGCCTGCAGCTCGGCGACGTTCGGCTCGGCCAGCGCGACGCAGCCGACCGTGCCGTTCTCCCAGGAGCGCCAGATGTGGACGAAGATGCACGAGCCGCCGGCAGCGGCGCGGTTGGTCGGGAAATCAACGGCGATGCCGCGGCGATAGAGCGAGACCGTCCACATCGTCTCGCCGCTGGTGCCGGGGCCGGCGGCGGCGCGCGGCACGATGGTGTTGTAGGCCGGCGAGCGAAGGTCGTCGACGCAGAACGCCTGGTCCTTTTCGAGCCGCAGGTAGTTGCGGAGCGCGGCCGGGTCGAAGCCGAACGGCCGCCCGAGCCGAAAGAAGCCAGCGGGCGTCCGCTTGTCGCCCTCCTTCTTCAGCGGCTCGCCGGGGCGGGCGTATTGCGCGAAGCTCCAGCCCCAGCCGACGCCGGTGAGCCCGACCGCGACCGGCCAGCGCTCGCCGATCCTCCGCCACGGCGCGGCGGGCGAGACCCGCTCGAAGCGCTCCATCTCCGCCGACACCGCCGCCATCGCCGGCGTCGTCACCAGCGCGAGGCGCGTCGCCGACGCCAGCGGCTCCGGGCAGGCGTCAGCGGCGAGAGCCGGGGCGGCGCCGAGGTAGATGCAGGCGATCACGCGGACGCCCATCGGCAGCGTCGCCCGCACCCGGCGCGCGGCCTGGCGAGGGCCGGCCAGAAGGCGACACATCCTGAGGCGCCCCTGCACTATCGACATTGCGGTCCTCCTGGCGCTCCGGTCGGACATCGAGCGTCTCCGGAGATCGCTCGTTCCTGAGATTCGGTCGGCGCGAGCCGGAGCCCCTCTCATCTCACTTCTTCGCCGCGCGCCGCGCAAGGCGGTCGAGTTCGCCGAGGAACCGCGACCGGTCCTCTTTGGTGAAACCGGCGTTCAGCCCGCGGATCTCGCCGGCTTCGCGAAGGTATTGGTTGAAGTTGCGGAGGGCCACAGCCATGCCGATCGTCTCGGAGGTGAAGGCTTTTCCGGTCGGGCCGAGCACATGCGCGCCCTTCGCCACCAGGCGCGCCGCCAGCGGCACATCGGCGGTGACGGCGATGTCGCCCGGCGCGATCTCTCCAACGATCCAGTCATCCGCGGCATCCGCGCCCTTGGGCACGGTGACATGCTGCACCATCGGGTCGGGCGACCGGCGAAGGCCGCCGTTCGAGACGATGACCACAGCCAGGCCGTGGCGTTGCCCGACGCGCATCGCTTCCTCCCGCACCGGGCAGGCATCGCCGTCCACAAAAATTCGGTGCGGAACGCCGGACCCCATCACGCTTGTCTCCGGCCTGAACAGCGAGCAGGGGGGAACCCACACTCCACTCGCCCACCTACCCCCTCAGCCCCGGCGCCTCGCGGCCGGTGCGCGCGACGTACTCGCTGTAGCCGCCGCCGTAGGTGTGGACGCCCTCCGGCGTCAGCTCCAGCACGCGGTTGGAGAGGGCGGCGAGGAAGTGGCGGTCGTGCGAGACGAACAGCATCGTTCCCTCGTAGTTGGCGAGCGCCTGGATCAGCATCTCCTTGGTGGCGATGTCGAGGTGGTTGGTCGGCTCGTCGAGCACCAGGAAGTTCGGCGGGTCGTAGAGCATCTTGGCCATGACGAGGCGCGCCTTCTCGCCGCCGGAGAGGACGCGGCAGCGCTTCTCGACATCGTCGCCGGAAAAGCCGAAGCAGCCGGCGAGCGTGCGGAGCGAGCCCTGGCCGGCCTGCGGGAAGGCGTGTTCCAGTTCCTCGAAGACAGTGCGCTCGCCGCCGAGCAGCTCCATCGCGTGCTGCGCGAAGTAGCCCATCTTGACGCTGCCGCCGACCGCCACCGTGCCGGCGTCCGGTAAGGCCGCGCCGGCGACGAGCTTGAGAAGCGTCGACTTGCCGGCACCGTTGACCCCCATCACGCACCAGCGCTCGCGGCGCCGCACCTGGAAGTCGAGGCCGGCGTAGATGGCGCGATCGCCGTAGCGCTTGTGCACGGCTTTGAGGCTCGCCACGTCTTCGCCCGAGCGCGGCGCGGGCAGGAACTCGAAGAGCACCGTCTGGCGGCGGCGCGGCGGCTCGACCCGCTCGATCTTGTCGAGCTTCTTCACCCGGCTCTGCACTTGCGCGGCGTGCGAGGCGCGCGCCTTGAAGCGCTCGATGAACTTGATTTCCTTGGCCAGCATCGCCTGCTGGCGCTCGAATTGCGCCTGCTGCTGCTTCTCGGCGAGCGCCCGCTGCTGTTCGTAGAAGGCGTAGTTGCCGGAATAGGTGGTGAGCGTGCCTCCGTCGATCTCGACGATCTTGTCCGCGATGCGGTTCATGAACTCGCGGTCGTGCGAGGTCATCAACAGCGCCCCCTCGTAGCCCTTGAGAAACTGTTCGAGCCAGATCAGGCTCTCCAGGTCGAGATGGTTGCTCGGCTCGTCGAGCAGCATCGCGTCGGGACGCATCAACAGGATGCGGGCGAGGGCGACGCGCATCTTCCAGCCGCCGGAGAGCGCGCCGACGTCGCCGTCCATCATCGCCTCGCTGAAGCTGAGGCCGGCCAGCACCTCGCGCGCCCGGCCCTCCAGCGCATAGCCGTCAAGCTCCTCGAAGCGCGCCTGCACTTCGCCGTAGCGGACGACGATGGCGTCGAGGTCTCCGGCCTTCTCGGGATCGGCCATCGCCGCTTCGAGATCGCGAAGCTCCGCCGCGACCTCGCTTACCGGCCCCGCTCCGTCCATCACCTCGGCGAGCGCGCTCCGCCCGACCATCTCGCCGACGTCCTGGCTGAAGTAGCCGATGGTCACGCCGCGATCGACCGAGACCTGGCCCTCGTCCGGCGCCTCCTCGCCGGTGATCAGGCGAAACAGCGTCGTCTTGCCGGCGCCGTTCGGACCGACCAGCCCGACCTTCTCGCCCTTTTGCAGCGCCGCCGAGGCTTCGACGAACAGGAGATGGTGGCCGTTCTGCTTGCTGATGGTGTCGAGGCGGATCATTCGGGCGGCGGGTCGGTTCGGGAGGATCGGGGGCGCCCTTATGCCGACGCCGGGGCGTTACGGGAAGGGGGCAGCCAAGCGGAGGTGACCCAGGCGCTCGCTAAGGCTAACGATGGGCGCCATTGCTGAATGAGCGGAGCGGAGAATGGCCGGCAGAAAAGCGATCGTCACGGCCGCCGGGATAGCCGCCATCGCCGTCGGCCTGATTTGGGTCGGCCAGGGCAGCGGGTGGTTCCCCTATCCCAGGCAGAGCTTCATGATCGACGACCCGACCTGGTCGCTGATCGGCGGCGCGTTGGTCTTGGCGGGCGTCGTTGCTCTCGCCGTCGCCTGGCGGCGCGGGTAGCCGCCTAACCCCGCATCGCCGCGTCGAGCACGGCAAAGCGCGAGAGGTAGCGTTCCTCCGCGACCCGCGTCGGCCACGGCGCGATCTCCAGCCGCGAGGGGTCGATGCCGCGCGGCCGGCCGAAGAACTTGACCGCCTCGGCTTCGGCGAAGCCGGCGAGCCGCGTCGCCTCGAAGAAGGCGGCGGCCTTGTCGGCGGCTTTGACCGCGGCATCCTTGGCAGGCGTCGCCGGAAGGCCGAAGCGGCGGTGGATGGCGGCGCTGAGGCGCCCCTCGACCTCGACATAATTACCGCCAAGCACGACCTTGAACGGCGAGATCATGTCGCCGATGACGTATTCGGCGGCGTCGTGCAGCAGCGCGAGCAGGCGGCCGGCCGGCCCGGTGTCCGGCGCGCTCATGCCGAGGATGGTCTCGACCAGCAGCGAGTGCTGCGCCACCGAGAACGGGTGCTCGCCGCTGGTCTGGCCGTTCCAGCGCGCGACGCGGGCGAGGCCGTGGGCGATGTCCTCGATCTCGATGTCGAGCGGCGAGGGGTCGAGAAGATCGAGCCGCCGGCCGGACAGCATCCGTTGCCAGGCGCGCGGCGGCTCCGCGCTCCCCTTGCCGCCGCGCCCGCTCATTCGACGGCTTCGCCGGAGCCGGCCGGCCAGTCGCTGCCGGACCAGGCGGGGAGGGCGAGGTCCAGCGGGATGTCGGCGGCGGTGATCGCGAGGCCGCCCTCGCGCGCTGCCGCGGCGCGGTCGAGGCGGACCAGCGCCAGGCCCTCGGAGCCGACCGCCGAGCCGAGCGTGCCGAGCAAGCGGCCGCCGGCGATTATGTCGGTCCCCGCCGTCGGCAGGGCGCCGGCGCCGCTCACCGCGACGATGCGGCGGCGGCCGCTGCCGCGATGCTCCATCCGCGACACGACCTCCTGGCCGACATAGCAGCCTTTCTTGAAGTCGACGCCGCCGAGAGCATCCATGCCGACCTCGTGCGGATAGGCGTCGCCGTAAGCGAAGTCCTCGCCGCCCTCGGGGATTGCGAGGCCGATGCGATGGCGGCGGTAGTCGAGGGGGCTCGCCTCCTCGCGCCCGCCGACCGGCCGGCGCTCCGCGCTGACGATCCGCCAGCCGAGCGCGGCGAGGCGGCCGTCGCGCACGACGATGCCGGGATGGGCCGGCGCCGCAAGGCCGCCCCACGCCGCCTGCACGCTGAGGCTCTCGGAGCGGTCGGCGATCTCGACCTTGGCGCGCAGGCGATAGAAGGCGAGACGCTTGGCGAAGTCCGCCGTCATCGTCCGCGGCAGGTCGAAGAGGTAGCCGCCGGCTCCATCGGCGGAGACGAGAAAGTCGAAAAGGATCTTCCCCTGCGGGCTGAGAAGACCCCCATAGACGGCGGCTTCGCCGTCCGCCCGGCCGATATCGGCGGTGATGAGATCTTGCAGGAACTGGCGCGCGCCTTCGCCGGCGACCGCAACGACGCCGCGGTCGGGGAGGGCGGCGATCCGGCCGGGGCGCGTGGAATCCATGGCGGGCGACCTGCGGGAGGGGTGCCTCTAGGTAAGCGGGGGCCGCCGCGGCGGCAAGAGCGGGCGCGGCCTAGTCGAAGAAGGCGAAGAGGCGGACCTCGATGCTTTCGCGCGGCGGCGCGTCGGCCGGCGTCGTCGGGTCGGCGAAGGCGGTGTGCGGCGTGAAGCGGGCGCGGCCGTCCTTCGCCGAGTCGTAGGTCTTGAACACGATCGCCTCGTCCCGCTCCAGCGCCGGGAAAAAGTACCAGCGATGCACCGGGCTGAAGCGCAGACGATAGGTCTCGCCGACGCGGTCGGGAAAACGCCGCTCGCACGGCACGAGATCGGCGGCGGCGACACTCGCCGCATCGGCGAGGGCAAGCGGGTCGCGCCGGATCGTCTTCAGCGGCCGCCACACCTGCACGATGGCGAAGCGCCGCCCGCCGAGCCGCTCGGCTTCCGCCGGTAGAAGCTCACGCAGCCGCCGCGGCCCGGAGGCCTCGGTGTAGTCGTTGTGGACGTCGTGCACCGGTTCGCGGAGGAGCTTTTGCCGGCGGGTGGCCTCGTCGCCATGCCGCAGCGTCGTATCGAACAGCACCGCCCGCGAGGCGCCGGCCACGGCGCAGGCGAGGCGCTCCATCTCGCCGGTATAAACCGCCCGCCGCTCCTCGGCGTCGAGCAAGTCGCCGACCGCGCTCCGGTGGCGGACGTGGACGAAGCCCTCCCGCTCCAGCGACAGCTTCCCGGCGAGTGGCCGGGCGTCGGCGATGGCGACGCGGCGCCGATCGGCCGTCCCGAACGAGCGGGTGAGGATGGCGCCCTCGCCATAGGTTTCGGCGACCGGCTTCATCCCGTCGTCGAGGTGGTAGTTGAGGACGGCGCTGGTCGCCGCCCCGCTCGCCCCGCCGTCCGCCAAGGCTAGTCGCCGGCGAGGAAGTAGTGCCAGGCGCCGTCCGGGCCGATGGCGGTGCGGTAGAAGGTGTAGGCACCGAAGTCCTTGGCGTCCGCCCACTCGCCGCCGGTGATGATCTTGAACAGTTCGATCATCTGCGGCTTGGTCAGGCTCAAGATCGGATAGCGCGCGAAGTACGGCCACACATAGGCCTCTTCCGGCGTCCCCCTGTCGACATGCACGAAGCCGGCCTCGAGGATCTCCTGCAGGATCGCCAGTTGCTCGAAGCCCTCGCCGTCGCCCGACTGTTGTTTCAGGAACTCGATCGGATCCTCGGCGTCGCCGGCGCCGAAGTCCGGCCGCTGCTTCATGCGCTTGACAATCGGCCGGAGCTTTTCGATGTCGCCGGAACGGGCGGCGGCGATCAGCTCGTCGCGGAGCGCCTTCACCGCCGGCGGCAGCTTGCTGACGTCGTATTCGATGGTCGGCACGCCGCGGACGCCGGCAAGGACGTCGGCGGCATTGCGGCCGGGGTTGACTGCTTGCGCGTCGGCGGCACTGGGCAGGGCGGCGAGCGCGACAAGGCCGGTGAGTGCGGCGGCGAGCCGGATGCGTCGCATCGGTGCGTCCTCCGGAAAATGGGATCGCCGGCGAGTCTAGACCTCCGGGTCGGGAAAATCACGCCGCAGCGGTTCGACGCTGTGGACGCCCACGTCGCGGGGCGCAAGGCCGCGACCTCGACTTTTGAGAAAGATCATACCCTTTCAGGTACTTGCCCCGAAGGATGGCGGCTATCTGGGGGTGAGCTTGGGGGGTGGGCAATGGTGAAAGTGGTCGCCGAGGAAGTGTTCGACCGGTCGGCTGACGAACTCTTCGAGCTGGTCGCCGATCCCGAGCATGAAATCGCCTGGGAACAAGGTGTGACGTCGATCGAGAAGCTGACGCCCGGCCCGGTCGGTCGCGGCTCGCGCTACCGCGCCCATTTCCGCCGCTTCGGCACGCTCGAATACACCTTTGTCGACTTCGACCGCGGCCGTCACTTCGTGCGCGAGGCGACGCTGCCCTTCGGCCATGTCCGCCACCGCTTCCAGTTCCATCCCATGCAGGACGACGGCACCGAGGTCGTGCAGACGATCCAGATCGAGCGGCGCGGCATCTGGAATCTGCTGGTGCCGCTGCTGAGCTACTTCGGGCGGCGCTACATGCGCGCGCTGTTCGACGACATGGAGAATGCGCTGGCGCGTCAGCGCGCCTGACGCTCGGCCGTTCCGCCGGCCGCCTCAGTCGAGCCTAGTGCTTGGTGCGGCCGACGGTGAACTCGGCGCGGCGGATGCGCTCGCCGAGCGTGCCGACGAGGCCGGCGACCGGCTCTTCGCCATAGATGCGGATGAGGTCCGAGAGCGCGGCAAACAGCGCCGCATGGGCGAGGATCTCCGGTTCGATGCCCTCGGCGAGCGCGACGTCCCAGGCCTCGGTCAGATAATCGAGCGCGGCGCGCTTCTTCTCCGCGATGGCGAAGTCTTCCGAATCCTGGATCATGTCCCACCCGTCCCGCAACGACGGCCTCGATCGCCGACGACCCGCTCGCCGCGTCGTCCGCCCGGCCCTTCGCTCGCAACACCCCCGCGCGCGAGGCCGTAGCGAACACTAGCACGCCCCCCGTCCGACGAAAGGGAAGGGGTGAAGAGTGGGTTAACACGACGATAACAGTTTGTGCCAGCGCGTTAACGCCGGCCTTACCCTTCTATCCCCGATCCCCTGAAGCGCGGCTGACATGGCATCGCTTCTCTGCGGCGCCGCGACCGCTTATGGTCCGCGCAGCGCCGGACCGGCGCCTCGCGCGGCGGGCGGCCGGCGGGCGCTGGGCGATGCGCCAACCGGTCGGCAGGATGCCGACCGAGGCATAGGGAGGTTCACCAGTATGGAGTTCTCACGTCAGGGTAAGCTCGGCGCAGCCGGCTTGATCGCGCTCTTCGGCATGACCGCATTCGCCATGGGGCAGGGTGCTCCGGCGCCGGCCGCCGGCGCCGCCCCGGCCAACCCGCCGGCGCCGCCGGCCCGCGCGCCGGAGATGGCGTTGTCGGTGGAGATGGCCCAGGCTGCAGTCGCCGCTTGCGCCGCCAATGGCTACAAGGTCGGCGTCAGCATCGTTGATGCCGCCGGCGTGCTCCGCGTGATGGTGTCGGCCGACGGCGCTTCCAAGCAGGGCTCGGAGTCGAGCACGCGCAAGGCCTACACGGCGGCCCTGCTCAAGACCTCGACCGCCGACACGCAGGCCAAGGTCGCCACCGACAAGGCCCTGGCCGACAAGATCGCCGCCGACCCCATGCTGTTTGCCCGCGCCGGCGGCCTGCCGCTGATGGTCGGCAACGACCTGATCGGCGCCATCGGCGTCGGCGGCGCACCGGGCGGCGAGCGCGACGAGGCTTGCGCGGTGACCGCCGTCGACAAGGTCAAGGCGCGGCTGAAGTAGGCGGTTCGACCGAATCCTGGCCGGGGCGCTTCGGCGCTCCGGTCGCGGGCGCCACGCGCTACGCGGCGGCGGTCTGACGCTGCTTGTCGATCCAGCGCCGGAGGCGCAGGAACCGCATCGTCCGCCGCGCCGCCTGCGCGTCGATCTCGGCATATTTGGGTTCCAGGCCGTACCGCGGCGCCGGCATCAGGCCGATCTTGGCGCGGGCGTTGAACAGGCGGTTCACGGTCGGCCAGGCGAGGTCGAGACCCTTGCAGAGCAGCATCAGTTGCGCCGGCCGCCCCTTGGCGACGACTGTGAAGACGACCCCGCGGTCGATCCGCCCGACCAGGGCGAACAACGTCGCGACGTCGAGCAGGCGGCCGTTGCGGAGGAGATCGTCGACCGCTTCGCCAAGCGTCGAGCGCCCTGACTTGATCGCCGCCGCGGTGCGGCTGAGGATCTGCGTCTCGACCCGCCGGTAGGAGAGTTCGGCGCCGAGCACCCGGCGCATCGTCTCGCGGATGTTGCGCGGCAGCTCCGGCGTCGATTCGAAGCCCTCGCGCTCGAGTTCCGCCTCGATGGTGTCGGCGGCAAGGTCGACGAGCCGCTGCACGACCGTCACCGTGAGGTCGTCGCGCTCGGCCAGCAGCAGCTGCAGGTCGCGGTCCTTGCGCGCCTTGACGATCAGCCGGTCGAAGGTCTCGGTCGAGAGCGCGGCGCCTTGATTGCCCGAGACGCGATGGATCACGCGCTTGTCGCCGCGGTCGACGAGGATGCTGGTGACGTGGATGGCCAGCGTCGAGCGCCCGCCGATCGCCAGGAGATGCTCTTGCGAAGCGGCGACGGCAATGCCGGCGAGGTCGTCGTCGGTCAGCAGCGGCGAGTGCTCCAGCATCGGCCCGGCGACCTCGGCATCGCTGTCGGAGGCGAGTTGGACGGCGGCGTTGTGCGGAAGGTTGCTGGTGTGCGCGAAATGCTGCGAGACCTTCAGGCGATAGGCGCGCGACACCGAGGCGATGACGCGGGCGAAAATGTCGGCAAAGAGATCGGCCTCGGCGTCGGCGAGGTCGGCTTCGCTCTCGGCGTAGAGATCGCCCAAGCGAAAGAGCAGTTCGGCACGGTTGGGATCCGAACGGCGGCTCGCGAGCAGGGTCAGGTCTTCGAGCATTGGCTGGTGCCGGACAGAGTACGGGCGATGGACCAACCTAGAGATGCGGTCTTGCCCACCCGTTAATGCTGGGGCTTCGCCTTGAGCGAATCGGCCAGTCGGCCGACTCGGCGCCCCCGCACCGCAGGTTGTGGCGTTCCGACTCGACACCCAAGTCAAGCTCCGCCAATGCGTTCCCATAGGCGGCCCACTCGCCGCAATGCGAGCAATCTTCGCTGGTGGGTTGTTGGGAAGGGGACAGAATAGCCCCTGCCGGCGACGCGACCTCGTCAGGGGTGAGGCACGCCGCCGGCCGGGCTCTCCACGCGGAGGTTCCCAAAAAGGGACCGCCGCAGCGTTGCGGACAGTAAACGTTATCCCCCGCCGATTGCAAGCAATTCTAGTTGCGTCCGTCGCAATGTAGGTTGCAAATATCGCAATGAAGGGTTCGGTTATCAAGCATACGAAGCAATACTGAAGTTATTCTGTTGGAACATAGTATTAATCTCCAAAGCAATACAATACGTCTGCGGCAAGACTTGCAGGCGTTCCTTGGAATCGTTCAAAGAATTTCTATAATTAATCGCGGGCAGTCGGCCGATTGCGATCAACGCCCGATCAAAAGTTCGCAATCGGACGACTCGATGTTGAAATCGTCATGCATCGGGCTAGTTTCTCGCCGCGTGGCGACGAGTACGACCTAGAGTATGTTCCGGCGCCTCCTGACTGGTGACAGTCATCCGGGTTAGGTCGTTTGGGGCTGGAGGGGGCGCATGCCATCGAGGCGGCCGGCCGCGCGCAGCAAAAGCGCGAAGGGGCAGCTTACGCAATTGCGGCTCGACGAGCTGCAAATTTTCAGAAAGGTCGTGGAATCGGGCAAGAGCGCGCTCGCTGCGCGTGCGCTCGGCTTATCCCCTTCCGCGGTAAGCCGGGCAATATCCCGGCTCGAGGCATCGAGCGGCAAGACGTTGTTCCGCCACGAGGGGAATCGTCTGGTCGCCACCGCCGAGGCGCTCGCCTTCGACCGTACCATCGACCCCATCCTGCAGGGTCTGGGGGAGGTCGAACGCGGCGAGGCCGACAAGAACGCCGACCAGCGATTCCGTGTCGCCGTTATTCCGTCGTTGGCGCAGTGCTTCCTGCCCCCGATCGTTGCCGGCTTCGCGCGTTCCAATCCCGGCATGGTGATGTCGGTGACGCTGGTGGCCGGTTCGGCGGCCGGCGTCATCACCACCGTCGCCGCCGGCAACGCCGAACTTGGCATTACCAACACTCAGGGCCGGCTCGAGTCGGTTACCTTCGAGCCGCTTCGGCGCTCGCGAACGCATGTGGTTGTCCCAAGCGGCCATCGCCTCGCTCGCCGGTCGCATATAACCGTCACCGATCTCGCCGACGAGTCGCTGATCATCCCGGCCTACTATGTCGGGCGCCGCATTACTCTCGAGGACCTGTTCGCCGGGCACGGCGTGCGCCCCAAGATCGTCGCCGAGGTGGCCTCCTCGGTGCTCGCCGCCGAACTGGTTCAGCTCGGCGCTGGCATCGCTGTTTTTGATGCCTTTCCCGTAGCACTCAGCGAACCCAAAGGGATCGTTTTCCGACCCTTGGAGCCCGAAATGCCGGTCTTCACGCGTCTCGTTTGGTCGCACAGCGGCGCGCGCAACCCCGGCGCCCGCGCCTTTGCCGACTACATCAAGGCGCACCAGCCCAAGGACGACGCCTACTCGCAGATCATGCGCTAGCGCGCCGGCTCAGCGCACGAAGCGAGTAGTGAGATCGCGCGCCAGCTCCGCGCCCTCGCGGCGGTAGCGCTCCGCCTCGAGCGCAGCGGCCGGCGTACAGACGCGATAGACGGCGGCAAAGCCCTGGTAGCCGAGGTTGAAGCGGTCGATGAGCCGGGCCCGTCTGGCCGGCGTCGGCTGCTCGGCATCGAGCAGCGTCGTCATTTCGGTGCGGATGCGCTGCGCGTCGGGCGAGCCGCAGAGCGGGCGCAGGAACGCCAGCCCCCCCAGCACCTCGGCGAGGCGGAGGAGCTGCGGCTCGTAAGCCGGGTCGCCTTCGGCCGATCGGGCGCTGCCGCCACTCAGCGCAACCACCAATGCCAGAACCAGCCGTGAGAGGCTTTTCATGGCGCTGCCTCGTCGCCGGCGGCAAGAGCGGCAAGCAAGCGCTCGCTCTCCGGCGTCAGGTCGAGCGCGGCCAGGGCGCCCCTGTCGAACCAGCCCGCCGCCGCCGCGTCGTCGCCGGCGATAGGTTCGCCGCTCTCCCATTCCCCGGCAAGGACCACGAGCACGTGGTGCGTCGCCGGTCCGCCCTCCCGCCCGCTGCCGAAGATCTCGATCGTCTCGATCTGCCGGAACGACCGCGCGGCGATGCCGGTCTCCTCGGCGAGTTCGCGCTGCGCCGCGTCCTCCAGCCGCTCGCCGAAGCGCACATGCCCGCCGGGAAGCGCCCAACGGCCGGCATAAGGCGCCCGTGCCCGCCGCACCAGCAACACCTCGCCCGCGCGGCGAACGAGGACGCTGACACCGAGACTCGGGCCGTTTGCCGGCTCGGTGCGGAAGGGGCGCGCGAGCGTCATGACCTGAGCCTAGCCCCGCCCTCCACGTCGGCCAAGGCCGCCGCAATTGGACGGCAGGCCGGACTCCGCCTAGCTAAAGAGCATGTGCGGTCGTTTTCTGCTCATCGCCTCGCCGGAGGAACTGCGCGCCCTGTTCGGTTTCCTCGCCGACGGTCCGCCGGCCGCCGACTGGTTCCCGCCGCGCTACAATATCGCCCCGACCCAGCCGATCGCTGTCGTTCGCGACACGCCGCGCGGCCGTCGCCTGGCGCTGGTGCGCTGGGGCCTGGTGCCGCCCTTCGTCAAAGACCCGCGGACGTTCCGCCTGCTGATCAACGCCCGGGCCGAAACGGCCGCCGAAACGGGCGCCTTCCGCGCGGCGATGCGCTACCGCCGTTGCCTGGTGCCGGCTTCCGGCTTCTACGAGTGGCGTCGCGCGGCGAATGGCAAGAAGCAGCCATTCTACATCCGCCGGCGCGGCGGCGGCGTCCTCGCTTTGGCCGGCCTCTGGGAGACCTGGCTCGGCGCCGACGGCAGCGAGATCGACTCCGGCGCGATCCTCACCACCCCCGCCAATGCCACCGTAGCGCCGATCCACGACCGCATGCCGGCGATGATCGCGGCCGGAGATTTCGATCGCTGGCTGTCGCCGAAGGTGCCGGCCGACGAGGTCGTCGATCTCTTGCGGCCGGTCGGCGAGGAGGTCCTGGAGGCGATCCCGATCGGCTCCGGCGTCAACTCTGCCGACAACGACGGTCCCGCGCTGCTGGAGCCGGTCGACCCCGCCGCCGAGGCAGGCAAGCCGGCGCCGCCGGCCGATCCTCAGCTGAACCTGTTCTGACCGCGATCCGCCGGCCGCCGAGGCAAGCGGGCGTCCGCTTTACGACTTCCGTGCCGCCGTGGCGCCGGACCGGCGCTGGTCCTCGCGCGTTTTCGCCGCGCGCTGCTGGCGGAGCGCGGCGACCACTGCGCTATTGCCCAGTTGGTGGTAATGCGCCTCGAAGGCGCGCTCGCGTGCCAGTTCGGCTTTGGACTGGAAAGGGCGTTCTCGCATCATTGTATTGCTCGTCTGAAATCCGCGCTGCGGGCAGCAGCTATCGATAAGCAGGGATCGTGCCGTCGCCCCTCGCACCTCGTGCGCTTTTTGCCGAATGTGTCGGGGGTGTGGCCGCCGCGCCCATCGATTGGCCGATATTTGCTGGCCATTCATGAACAGGAAACCAAGAATTCGTTCATGCCGGGTTAAGCCGCGCTGTCGGCGGCTGACCGGTGGGCTCAGGGGAAGAACGCGATGGCGCCTCCGCACCGTCGGCGCAGTCCGCGCGCCGCCACGACCAGCGCGCTCGCCGCCCTGGTCGCGCTCGCGCTGTTCTTTGCCGCCGCCGAAGCGCACCGCCTGGAGGCGATCGGCAGCCTCACCATGGCGCTGCTAGTAGCTCTTGCCGTCGCCGGCGCGCTCGCTGCGGTAGCGCTGGCGGTTCTCGCCTTTCTCGCCATCTGGCGCGAAAAGCGGGGAGGGGCCAAGCGGGCCGCGGTCGGCCTTTTCGGCGGCACCGCCGTGCTTGCCGTGCCGATGGCCTTCGCCGGCTGGGCGATGACCATCCCCGCCGTCCCGGACATCGCCACCGATTGGAATGAGCCGGTGCCGCTGCGCTTCGGCGGCTTCGAGCCGGCCGCGGCGAGTGCGGCAGCGCCCGCCACGCGGCAGACAGCGGCCTATCCCGACATCGCTCCGCGCCGCTACCGCGCCGACGTACCGGCGGTCTTCGCCGCCGTCCGCCGTATCGTCGCTGCCAACGGCTGGCAGGTCCTCGACCTGGCACTGCCGGTCGGCCGCGGCTCGCCGGCTTGGCTGGAAGCGGTCGCCCGTCATTCGCTGCTCGCCTTGCGCGACGAGGTGGCGATCCGCGTCACCGCCGAAGGCGAGGGGGCGCGCGTCGACGTCCGCTCCGCTGCCCGCTTCGGGGCGCACGATTTCGGCAGCAACGCGCTTCGCGTGCGCACGCTGCTCGCCGATCTCGACCGGGCGCTTGCCGCCCCGTCGCGCTAGGCGCCGCCGCGCTCAAGCCGCCAGGAAGTCGCCGGCCGAGATGCGTTCGAGGATCGCCGTGTCGCGATTGTAGAGATAGACCCACGCCTCCAGCGTGCCGTGATGGTGCGAGCTGACCGCTCCGCGCGCCCGGCAGAATAGCGTCGGCGCCGGGAAGTCGGGGCCGCACTCCTCATAGGCATCGAGCGCGTCGAGAAGTTCGCCGTTCGCCGGCAGGCGATAGAGGTCGCCTTCCACGCGATCGGCGGGATCGGCCGAGGGGATCGCCGCGGCGTAGTGCTCGGCGCGGAACAGCCGCCCCTGAAAGGTCGCGCCGCCGCAGTAGAGCGCGGTTCGCTCCAGCAGGCGGGACTCGGCACGGCCGCTGCCGCGACGAAGCGTTCCGTAGACAAAAAGATAAGGCGTCCGCTCAAGAGCCGACGGCTCGTCGAGCGGCGCGTCGCTCGCGCTACTCGCACCCGCCGCCAAGCCGGCCAGCTCGGTGGTCATGCTCTGCCGCTTTCCCGGGGAATACGCCGCCGCGGCCTATGCGACGACCCATCCCCCGTTATCCTGCCTGGTCCCCTCCTCGCCACATCGCCGCCACGCTTTCAACACGTGAAGGTTGCACGAATGCCAAGCCTGCCACGATTGGCCAAGCGGGCAAATGGGGGAGAAACCGATGACAAAATATTGCATCAGCGTTCGCGGCGCCAGCGGCGACGCGTTCACCAGCGACCCGGAAGTGCGCAACGCCCGCTACCTCAAGATCCCCGACGGCGAGGTTCCCGCTCCGCGCCACGCGATCCCGCGCACCCAATGGGTCCGCGAGATCATCGACGACCTGCCGGTGAAGGAAGGCGTGCGCATCGGCGACCTCCTGTTTCTGGTGCATGGCTTCAACAACGAAGTCGACGAGGCCGACGCCCTCCATCGCAAGGTGCAGAAGGGCATCGACGGCCAGCGCTTTGCGTGCCGCGTCATCAGTTTCGACTGGCCGTCCTATGGCGAGCCGCTCGCCTATCTGCCCGACCGCGATCTCGCAGTGCAGACCTCGCTGGCCCTGGTGCGAAGCGGCGTGCGGGTGCTGCGCGCGGCGCTCGACGAGCGCTGCCAGACCTCGCTCCACCTCCTTGCCCATTCGATGGGCGCGCTGGTGGTGCGCGAAGCGCTGACCCACGGCGACGACGACACCGCCTCGTCGAGCTGGTCGTTCTCGCAGGTCGCGCTCGCCGCCGGCGACATCTCCTCGCAGTCGATGACGTTGGGCAATCCCGACACCTCGGCGATCTTCCGCCACTGCTATCGGCTGACCAACTACTTCAACGGCTTCGACGAGGTGCTGCAGATCTCCAACGCCAAGCGGGTCGGCCTGTCGCCGCGCGTCGGCCGCATCGGCCTCCCCGAGGTCCACGACCGCAAGGCCGTCGATGTCGACTGCTCCCGCCACTTCGAGGAAAACCACGGCCAGGCGCGTGACCGTTTCGCCAAGTCGCACTCCTGGTTCTTCGACGACAAGGCCTTCTACGAGGACCTGACGATCACGCTCCGCGGCGCGCTGGACCGCGACGTCATCCCGACGCGCGACTATTCCGGGCCGGTAGCCGCCCTGAAGTAGGCGATCGGCGCTGCCCGCGCGGCAGCGCCTACTTCACCGCCTGGATGTCGCTCGCCTTGATCTGGTAGCCGACCTCGGCGAGGTCGGTGCTGAAGGGAACGGCGCTGATCGTCCCGGTGACGGCGATCGCCTGGAAGAGGCCGGCGAAGGCGAAGCCCTTCTCGGCGGCGACGAACACCACTTGGTTCGCCGGCGGCGGCGGCACGTGCACGCAGGCGCCGATGAACGGCACCAGCAGGAACTCGGTGACCTTGGTGCCGCTGAGCGCCATCGGCACGAGGTAGCCGAGGATGCGCACCTCCTTGCCGTCGAGGTCGGTCCGCACTTCCGCGCCGCCCGGGCCGGCATCCGGCACCAGGTCGTTCAGCGTCAGCGTCGGCCCGCGCGGCCGCGCCCCGCCGATCTCGTCGTGCTCGACGAAGCCGGTGACGACGCGCTGCTTGCCCCGCTCGGCGCTCGGGATGAGATCCGCCCAGCTGAGCTGCAGCGGCGCCGTCGCCGCGCGGGCAGTACCCGCCGCGACCTGGACCGCGACGAAGGCGGCGAGGGCAACCCTGGCGGCTCGTATCGTCCGATGCATCGTTTCAACTCCTCCAGCGCGCCGACCGCTCTCGACCGTCGCTTTTAGCAGGCGATGGCAAAGGAATGGGCGAGGCCGACCGCGGCGGCGGCCAGCGCGCGTGGCAGGTCGCGTTGCCCGGCCGGAATCGCCGCCAGCGCCGTCAATGTCTGTGCGTCGAGCTCATGCGGCGCCTGGTAGGTGCCGCGGCACCCGCGCGGCGCGCCGACGAGGCGCACCGGCGCCTCTTTGGGGAAGGTGAAGGCGACGAAGTATTCCGGGTCGAACACCTGCACCGCCACCGACGATGCCTGCGCCCGCGGCTCCTTCAGCGGCAGCGTGAAGAACAGCGTCAGCCTTTTGTCGCGGTACTCCAGGTGGTAGTCGGTGGCCTCGCCGAACGTTTCGAGCTTCTTCTCGAAGGTGACGAAGGTGAAGTAGTCGTATTCCTTCAGCGACTCGACGTTGATCTTGGCGAGCGGCTTCAGTTCGTCGGCGTCGAGCTTGCCGTCGCGGTTCTTGTCGAGGCCCTCGATGGCGATGTCGGAAAACTGCTTGTCGAAGATCCAGATGTTGCGGACGCCCGAGACGCGTCCCTGGGCGTCGAAGAGGATTTCCGCCTTGCCGTCGACGAACACGTGCGGATGCGCCTCGGCGGCAGGAGGCGCGAGGCACAGTGCCGCCGCGAAGGCGAGGGGCGCCCAAGCGAGGGCGAAGCGGAGCAGTCGATCGGTCACGTGGCCTCCCTGTGGGTCGGTGGGGCGTGCGCTAGATTCGGTTGCCGAACTCGAACACCGGCTTGGCGCGGCTGACGGTGGCAGCAGTCTGCCCTTTGGCCGAGACGAATTGAATATCCAGCGATTGCGCCTTGGAGAAGACCGCGAAGAACTGGAACGTCATCCGCTTCAGCCCCGCCGGGTTGGCGCAGACGATTTCGTATTTGGCTTCGATCGCGGCGTGGCTGCCGCTTTGCGCGCCGCCCGCCCCGGCCGGCGCGACATCGACGTCCCAATCCGCGCTTGCCGACCCGACTTTGCAGTTCGCTGCCCCGTCGAGGCGGAAGAGATCGAGCGGGTCGCGGAGGCGCTTTAGGGCATTCTCCAGCGCCGTCCTCTCCTGCGGCGTCGACGGCTGATGCTCGAAGCCGACGATGTCGTCGCCTGGAACGTCGAGGTCGATGGTCAGCCGCCCTTTCTCATAAGCGATGTCCATGTGGCCTTCGCCGTGGACATGCGGGGCGAGCGAGCTCTTCGGTGCCCCTTGGCCGGCTGCTGGCGGGGTTTGCATCAGGGCGAAAACCGGCAGAGCCGCCGCCAAAGCCGCCGCCGCGAATGCTCGATTCGATGCTCGGTTCATCGCTTCCTCCCGTCCGACGACGTCCGGATGTTACGATATATCATAACACTCGACGGCGACAATCCGGGCCGAACCGGGCTGCGGGTCTTCACCACGAATGGCTGCCCTGGGCCGCCTTTGCCACCAAGCCATTGTAGTTTGGTAAGAATTCGCGCATATACGGCTCACGCTGCGTGATGAGGCTGCGGGCGAGCCCCGGAAATTCCACCGGAATTCAAGGGGCGGCTCCCATCTCTGCCTCCCGGCGTTTCATCCTGAAAGCGAGTGCCGCTGGACACGCCTTGGCACTCCCGTAACGAGGCCGCGCCCATTGGGCCGGCCCACTCCTGAAAGCATTCTTCCATTGGCAAATTTCGCTGACTTCGGCCTCTGCCGGCCGATTCTGAACGCGCTTACGCACGAACAGCACGTCAACCCGACGCCCATCCAGTCGCAGACGATCCCGATCGTCCTCTCCGGCCGCGACGTCCTCGGCGTCGCGCAGACCGGAACCGGCAAGACCGCCGCCTTCGCTCTGCCGATCCTCCATCGCCTCGCCGAAGCGCCCCGCGCTCCGCTCGCTCGGACCTGCCGCGCCCTGGTGCTGGCGCCGACCCGCGAACTCGCCGCGCAGATCCTGGAGCGCTTCGAAGCCTACGGTTCCGAACTTCGCTTCCGCTCCGCCCTCGTCATCGGCGGCGTCGCGATGGGCCGCCAGATCAAGGCACTCGCCTCCGGGCTCGACGTCCTTGTGGCCACCCCCGGCCGCCTCGTCGACCTGATGGAACAGCGCGCCGTCGATCTCTCGGCGGTCGAGACTCTCGTTCTTGACGAAGTCGACCAGATGCTCGACCTCGGCTTCATCCATGCCATCCGCCGCATCGCCGGCAAGCTCCCGGCCAAGCGCCAGAGCCTCTTCTTCTCGGCGACGCTGCCGCCGCCGATCACCGCGCTGGCCGACAAGCTCCTCGCCGATCCGCTGAAGGTCGTCGCCAAGGCCGTCGGCTCCACCCCCGACCGCATCGATCAGCAGGTGGCTTTCGTCGACAGCAAGGAGAAGCCGGGGGCGCTCGCCGCGATCCTGTCGCGGCCCGAACTCACCCGCGCCCTCGTTTTCACCCGCACCAAGCGCGGTGCCGACCGCGTCGTGCGCGACCTCGACAAGCGCGGCATCGAGGCCGGTGCCTTGCACGGCAACAAGTCGCAGCCGCAGCGCGAGCGGATCATGGCCGCCTTCCGCGCCGGCACGATGCCGGTGCTTGTCGCCACCGACATCGCCGCCCGCGGCATCGACATCGACGACATCAGCCATGTCGTGAACTACGACCTGCCGAACGTCGCCGAGACTTACGTGCATCGCATCGGCCGCACCGCCCGCGCCGGCGCCGCGGGTGTTGCCATCGCCCTTTGCAACTCAGAGGAGCGGCCTTATCTGCGAGACATTGAGAAGTTGATGAAGCGCCCGGTGACACGCGTCGAGCTCGACCGGGGATCGCGCGAGGCGGCTTCGCTCCGTGCTGCGCCCCGGGCGCGGGCTGCGGGCGACGATGCCCGGCCGGAGAAGCGGCAAAACGGCGGAAAGCCGGGCCGCAAGGCGGCCGGACCGCGTCGTCCGGCGCCCGCGGCCGAGCCGCGCGAAACTGCGGCGCGCCGCCAAAAAGGCACCAGGGCCAGCACGTTAACCACGGTTCCATCTGGCGGAAGTCCGACGGGAACGGTAAAATTTTTCAATGGCAAGAAGGGGTTCGGCTTCATCGCCCGTGACGGCGGCGGTGCCGACATCTTCGTGCATGTCCGGGAATTGTCCGGCCTGTCTGGCCTGAAGGAGGGTCAGCGGGTGGCGTTCGAGACGCGGATGGACGAGCAGCGCGGCAAACCGAGCGCTGTTAACGTTCGCGTCGCCTGAGTCGGCCCGCAAGGACAGGCGAGGGCTGGAGGACCGGAAGACCGGAGGACCGGGAAGAGGAGACCGGCGAGCGATAGTTGAACGCGGCGCGTGTGTTGAATGTTGATGACAAAGACGGCGGGGAACGACGCGGCTGAATGGACCGCGACAGGCAAAGGGATTCGCCGACGATGACCGACACCAACGAGACCCGGCTGCGCGCCGAGGCGCGTCTGGAGCAGATGCAGAAGGACGCGGCTGCACGCCAGAAGGCGATGTCCGACTACGAGGCGGAAGCGATCGCCATCCGCGAGCACATGGCCAAGCTCCGCGAGATGCGCCTCGCCAAGGAGGCGGCCGATGCCGCCGCCAAGGCGCGCGCGGATAAGATCGCCGCCGCCAAGGCGGCCAAGGCCGCTGAGGAAGCGGCCGCCGCCGCCAAGCTCGAGGCGCAGCGCCTGGCTCGCCAGAAGGCGCGCGACGCCCGTGCCAAGGCAAAGGCCGAAGCCAAGGCCAAGGCCGACGCCAAGGCGGCCGCCGAGAAGGCCAAGGCCGACGCCAAGGCGGCCGCCGAGAAGGCCAAGGCCGACGCCAAGGCGGCCGCCGCCAAGGTCAAGGCCGACGCCAAGGCAGCCGCCGCCAAGGCCAAGGCCGACGCCAAGAAGCTCGCCGCCGCCAAGAAGGCCGCAGCCAAAAAGCCGCCCGCCAAGAAGGCGAGCGCCGCCAAGGGCGCGGCCAAGGCCAAAGCGCCAGCGAAGCGGGCGATCAAGGCCACGGGCAAGGCGAAGGCAAGCGCCAAAGCCAAGAAGCGCTAAGGCGGAAGGGGCGCGGCTGCGGAGCTAGGCCGCCGATCGGCCGGCAGTGGCGGCGGCCTCTGGCTCGGCAAATCGGCAATCGCCCAAACCCAAAAGCGCTTCCCTTCGGAGTCGTCTGCCCGGAAGACGAGCCGGGCCGCCGCCGCGCCACCACCCAAGGCCGCGCCGCTTACAGCGTCCGTCTCCCGTTCGTGATCCGCCGCTCGCGCGCCTCGCGTAATTAGCCGTTCGTCGAACCGCACGCCATACGCCCCGCCGGGGCCGTCGCGTCGCACGTTGCCCCAGACCGCAGCCGGCGTTGCCGCGGGCACCGTCCCGTCGCGCGCCGGCGCCGCCCTCGCGCAGGCCGCCCGGCCCGCTTTCCCGCGCATCGACCCGACGCTGACGATGACTCCCGGCAAGGCGCTGGAGTGGAACCTCTTCAAGGCCGAGGGCGGTCCGACTTACCCTGGCGGCGTCGGCTGGAAGCGCTACACCGACTTCCTTATCAAGCGGATGCCGGAGTTCGGCGCCATAGGCCGACCGCGTCAGCCGCCGGTTTCGCCGGCGGCCGGCCGCCCCGCCTTTCGCCATTGCCGCCATGCGGGGGCGTCGCTATAAAGCCGGCCTGCCATGGCGGAGTGTAGCGCAGCCTGGTAGCGCATCACGTTCGGGACGTGAGGGCCGCAGGTTCAAATCCTGCCACTCCGACCAATCTTTCTAGCCGCCCGGAAACCTGTGCCTCCGACGACGGCCGGCGCTTTCCAAAAGAGATCGACATCGCACCGTGAGGCGGCCCGCAGGGGTCCCTCCGCCTGACCGGCGCGCGCCGCTCAGCCGCCCTGCGCGGTTGGCCGATCGACCGTCGCGCGCTGCGCGACCGGTGTGGCCTGCAGCCGCTCCTCCGCCTCGCGAAGCAGGCGCAGGATCTGTGCCCGCCGCTGCGGGTCGGTTTCCTCGGCGAGCATCTGCCTGAAGTTACGGACGTTCAGCCGTGCAACCAGCGTCTCCATGGGACCGTTCTCCGAACGCCCCGAAGCCCCGAAAACGCCCCCAGCAAGTGTCAAGCCAATGCGATCTCGTTGGTTGCGCGCCGGACGCGCGACGGCCTTGCTGGATGGCGCGCGATCAGCTTGGCCGCCGCCGCGCTCGCGCGCCAGTAAAGGCCTGGAGAGCGCCGCCGATTCAGTCTAAACGCTGCCGCAGGGGCGTGGCCAAGCGGTAAGGCAACGGGTTTTGGTCCCGTGATCCCAGGTTCGAATCCTGGCGCCCCTGCCACCCGACGGTGCTGCGTTCACGCCCGCAGACCAGAAGTCCGGGCCTGCCGCTACTCGGGGCTATCGGCCGCTGCCGATTGGCCGGCTCGACTGTCCGGCGGCCGCGTGTTGCCTGGATTGTCGGCCAACGGTGCCGTCAAGCGGCAAAGGAGTCCGAAGCCGCCGCGGTCTTCGAATTCCAGCGTGCCGCCGAGTTGTTCGGCGGTCGAGCGCACGAACCGCAAGCCGACATTACCCTCGCTCCGCCAATCGAACCCCTCCGGCAGGCCGACCCCGTCGTCGGCAACCTCGACCACCGCCATCGCTCCGGTCCGCCCACAGCGGACGTCGATGGTGCCGGCCACACCGGCGGGATGGGCATATTTGATGGCGTTGGTGACCAGTTCTCCGAGCACCAATCCCATCGACAAGGCCTTGGCCGGGTCGAGCCAGCAAGCGTCTGTCGGGAGGATGGTCAGGTCGAGCCGGTCCTCGACCGCCAACGACGAGACGAGTCCGGCCGCAATGTCGCGCGCAAAGCTGGCGAACTCGACGCGGTCCTCGTTCTCGGTCGAAAGCAGCCGGTGCAGGCGACCGGCAATCTCGATCCGCCGCCCGACATCGCTGAGCAGCCTTGCGGCCTCCGTGGGCGACAGAGGTTGGTTACGCTGGGCGGCCTCCCGGGCCTGGAGCGACACCAGGGCGGCTACCAGCGCCAGTGTGTTGGCGACCCGGTGATGAGACTCGGCAATTAGACTCGGGGGCGTCCTTTAACGCCTTTCGGCCGCAGACCTGACTACGCTTCCCATGCCGCGTCTCCTCGGACTTAGTCATACAGTACTTTCGGAAGTATTTAAATAAAAAAGTGGATAAATATTTGGCGAGACTGATGAAATACTGTACTAACCTGGATATTACTAAGTAACGTCTTTGAGGCTTTCAGCGTCGGACAAGCATAGGGCCGATTGATAGCCTTCCGCTCCGTTCTTGTCCTTCGCGCAGTCTGCGCAACCGGCTGCCTTGACACCCAATGAGTAGGTACCTCCAATGCCGCGGCTCGCTGAGAGGTGCGCCCAATGGCAGTGACCGCGAAGACCGGCTGCAAATCATGCTGACCGAGGTCGAACTGAAGGCCGTCGACGATTGGCGTTTTGCCAAGCGGATGCCGAGCCGGGCGTCGGCCGTGCGGGAGCTTCTGAAGCGCGGACTGGCCGCCGAGGGGTTCGATGTCGCGGCGGGCCGGGCCCGGTCGCAAGACTACGGCGTGGTCGACGCCGATCCATCGGAAGGCGATGGCGCCCGTTTGCCCGCCAACGGCTCGTCGCGCTCGAAGGCTGCTCGCTAGGCGCGCCTATCCGCTGCTCGTCGGCGGGCGGTAGGAGGCGCCGCCGCCGGCGAGGTGTTCGAGGTCCGCCGTCACGTAGCCGAAGCGCCGCATCGTCTCGCCGTGATCGGCGAGGATGCGCTTGATCTGGCGGCGGCTCAGCACTTCCTTCCACTGCTCGGCCTTGCCGACGCGGAAGAAGCGCTCGGTTCGTTCCGACTTCTCGCGAAAGCCCTTGACCGCCTCCTGGCTCTGCAGCGTCTCGAAGGAGGAGAGGGCGATCGCCCGCTCCAGTTCCTCCGCGCTCGGCAGTAGGAGGAGAAAGCGCGCCAGGCCGGCAAAGGTCTCCTGGGACTTCGCCAGCATGTCCTCGTAGCGCATCACATGGATCGCCCGGTGCGGCCGGCCCGACCAGCTCTCGACATGCTCGCTCCACGAGCCCATCAGCTCATAGGACTGCTTCTCTCCGCCCGGTGTTTCGTAGGCGATCGTCCCCATGATCTCGATGGCGCGGTCGACGGTGGTCCCGAGATGGTGCGAATAGGAGATCGCGACGTCGAGGGGGTTGCGGACGATGTAGACCGCGCCCGAGGTGATCGAAAGGTTGACCGTTGGGTGGCCGCGATCGGCCATCAGCGCGTTGTGGGTCTTGACGAAGACCAGGCCCTCGGACCGCGCGTAGAGCCGCGCCTGGACCTCGGCGCGGACGCGGGCGATCTCCTCCTTGCTGCATTCCGTCCAGGGTTTGCCGAGGATCTTCTCGAACTGCTTGATCCCCTGCGCGGCGGTGGAGAATTCGTTCAGCTGATTGATGTCCCAGCTCTCAGCGGCCTCGCCGCGCATGACGCCGAGAAGGTTGTGCAGGAAGGAGCGGGTCCAGGTGTTGCCGGACTTGGGATAGGAGGCGAGCCAGATGAGGCCGCGGGGCGCGGCTTCGCTGCGGGGCGGGCGGTCGTGGCGGCGGTCGGCCATGAGCGCCAAGCCTATAGGGCGCCGAGGGCCAGGGCGCCTGTTGCCTCAGCGCAACACGCCGCCGGATGGTGAACGGCCGAGGCGTTGGCCGCTCGACTCGGGACGCCGCGACCGCTTAGTTCTGCACTGCTTGGGGGGGAGTGCGTTCGTGCCCGGTCTCGATCTCCGACGCCACCTGATCGCGTCGGCTTCGGTTGTCGCCTTGCTGATCGGCAGCGCCGAAGTGCGGGCGCAGACCGCCCCGACCTTGCCCGCGCCGCCGGCGATCGTCGCGCCGCGGGATAGTTGGACGCTCTCCGCCGCGGGCGGGCTCTTCTGGCAGGCGGATGGCGGCCACGATTTCGGCCCGCCACTCGGTGCGCTGAAGCCGCTGCGCGGGCTGAACGCCAAGCTCGGGCTCGTCTATCAGCCGGCGCTCTCGCCCTGGTCGTTCGGCCTCAGCGGCCACTACGGCAAGACCCGCACGAAGCAGAAGGCGGTGCAGTCGCAGCAGACGTCGACGCACGACACCAACTTTATCGTGACGAGCACAACCTATAGCGGCGCCGTCTTCACCACTCTCGTCAGTGCTGCGGTGGTCCGCCACAGCAGGAACACCACGGCAGCCGCCCGGGCGTCGTCACACCTCGTCCTCGACTTCACGATCGGCCGCGACATCGGCCTCGGCGGCGTGCCGCTTCCCGGCGCCAAGTTCACCCTCGAGGGCGGCCTCCGCTTCGCGCGGCTGAGCGATCGCGGCACGCTGACCAGCACATCGGCTGCGACAACCACCATCATCCCGACCGCCAGCATCGTCACGAGCTTCCAAACCGCCGTCAACCGCCGGCGCTTTACCGGCAATCGTCGCTTCGTCGGCGCGGGGCCGCGTTTCGGCGCGAGCTTTGCGACGCCGCTGGCGGCGGGCTTCGGCCTGGAAGGCGGCGGCGGCGTCTCGCTCCTCTACGGTCAGGTCAAAGACCAGCGGACCTTCGACGTCAACGGCGTGGCCACGACAACCGAAACCAAGGCCAACCGCTTCGTCCCCGGTCTCGACGCTTCGCTGGCGCTCTCCTATGCGCTCACCCCGAACGCCACGCTCGCCCTCGGCTACCAGGTCGAGGCCTATTTCGGCGCCTTCCCCGGCGCTGCCTTCGCCGGCAATCCGAGCTTCTCGCAGGACAAGAACTACCTGACGCACGGCCCGTTCCTGCGCGCCAGCGTGACGTACTAACGCCGCGCGCCTGCTGTCCCCGCCTGAGCGGACCGGCTCCCGCCCTTCTCACTTTGCAATGACGCTGCTCAAGGACAGCGAGCGCGATCGAGCGACGATGTGTATCGTTTTGCTCCGGGCAAAAAGGGGGCGTTCACAAGGAGATTGCGAAGGAGATTGCAATGACAAGGCCTGCACCATTTCGCGGCGTCGTTCTGGTTCTGGCCTGCGCTGGGCTTCCCCTGTCCTCGCCCGCTGGTGCGGCGGGGGTCGCCGCCAACGGCCGGACCTTGCGCTGCGATGGTGCGCGCAGTGCCACGTCGTCGGCGCCAACGATGCCAACTACCTGGAGGTGGCGCGGCCGCACGGCCCCGATCTCGCGGCGATCAAGGGTCTCGACGCTCCCAAGCTGAAGGCCCGCTTCGGCGCCACTCACGCGGTCATGCCGACATTCCCCGGCACCACCGACCAGCAGATCGACGACCTGGTCGCCTATCGCCTAACATCGCCTCACTGGAGAAGCAGGGGAGGGCCGCCCGCCACGAGGGCGCCGCAGTCGAGGCAAGCAAGGCGGGGACGGCAGCTCCCGCCTCGCATTTTCGGTCGGAGTTGAACGCCGGGGGCTCCTGCCAATGTCGTGCTTGGCGAGCCTCAAGTCCTCGGCCGGTTGGCGGCCTCCAAGGCAATGGTGACGTACTCCCGGCCGAAGGCGGCAAAGCGGTCGCGGAGCCGTTCCTGCGCGAAACCTTGAAACCGGGTCTCCGTTTCCGCCGAGTGATCGCATTGGGCGCGATCGATCAGGTCGGCGAGCCCCTCTGGATCGTGCGGGGCGAAGTACTGCGCTCGCTCAGGATTCTGTTCGCGATGAACCGGGATGTCGGAAAGGATGACTTGCTTTCCAAGGGACTTGGCCTCTTCCACCGTGGTGCTCCAGCCCTCGAAAAGCGACGGGTTGATCACCGCAATCGAGTGCCGCATCAGGGCGATGAGATCGGGGTACGGGACGACTCCAAGGATGAGGAAGTGTTCGCCGAGTCCCTTTAGGCGAATCTCATCCTGGATAGTCGAGAAGTGAGTCGGGTCGCGGTAGTCGTTGGTCGCACCGGTCGAAACGACCAGAGCCGGCCGCCCGCGGGCTTTTAGGATGGCCAGCGCATCGAGAACGGCTTTGTGGTTCTTGTGCACCCAGAATTGGTTGGGGAGATGGAAGAATGGCGCCTTGATCCCGTAGCGGCCTGCGATTTGCTCGCGTGGCGGCTCCGCCGCGCCCGAAACCAGCCCTGAAACGAATCGCAAGACCCTCACTTTCGGCGTTGCGGCCGGAAAGAAGGCGCAAAGGTCGCGCTCTGCGCATTGGCTGCTGACCAGGATGAGCGATGCGTGATCGACGGCGCCGCCATAGGTGCGATTCCGGCTCTCGACTTCTGCGGGCGAAAAGAAGTGCGGTTGGTGTCGGTGCTGGAAGTCGGCGAGCCAACTGATTGTGGGAAGGAACTGCGGCCGTTCCAGGCCGCCGGCATGAGAGACGGCGGCGACGTCGTGTTGCCGGAGGAGTCGGTTTTTGGCGTGGTCCGGCCCGAGAACCTTCCGGAGGGTCTTTTCCAACCGGCTTCGCGGCCTGCTGCTGCCCATGGCGTGTGAGCGCACAATATGGACTGCTGGGAAGCCATCGAGGACGCTGTCCGGCGTATCCTCACGAACAAGGAGCAGCGGATCGATCTGCCGGTCAGGGAGGGCGAAAACCGCATGGAGGAGATTGCGGAAGTAGTTGACGCCGCCGATCCAGCTCTCGCGGTGCGGCATCAACAGCGCCACGCGTTTCACGGCGCCCCCCGCCGGAACCAGTCGACGTAGGCGGCGAGTTCATCCTGCCATTGGCGACGCGGTGCCCACCGCCAGGTGAGAGTTGTCGATATGTCCGCTCGGTAGTCTGCCGGATCTCCGGGCCTGGTTACTCCGTCGAAACGAGGTTCGATCTGCGGGTCGATCAAACCGGCGACTTCGAAGAGTACCTGCCGGTTGGATCGCGACACGCCCGAGCCGCCATTGACGATGGGGCAGTGCGGTGCAGCCTTTTCCGCCGCCACGGCAAGGAGTTCGACAACATCGTCCACGTGGATCCAATCGCGCGTCTCGGCGCCGCTTCCGGCGAACTGACAGTCACCCCGCGCGAGCTTTGTGCAGGCGTCCCAGAGCAGTTGCTTGCGGGCACCGACACCGTAGACCGAGAACAGCCGCACCGCTGCGCAGGGTAGGCCAAAGTGCCGTCCATAACTGGCACAGAGTTCTTCGGCCATGCGTTTGTGCACACCATAAGGCGAAGTGGGCGACAACCTATCGCCAACGGCGATCGGCAACCGCTCGGCCGATCCGTAGACAGCCGCGCTCGAAGGCAAAACCACGCGCGTCCCTGAGTCAGCCACACGGGCGAACTCGAGGACGGCGGCGGTTGTGCCTACATTGCGCAAGAAGTCGGTGTGCGGGTTGGTCATCGAGGACGCGACAGACCCCGCACCCGCCAGGTGGAAGATCGCGTGCGGCCGACCCGCCGAGGCGAGGAGTGCTTCGACCGAAATGTCGGCAGCTCGCCAGTCAGCCAGCCCGCATCGACGCCATTCGTCGCGGGCCCATCCGCCATGGCCGATGCCGATGACCTCATATCCGCGATCGGCCAGGCAGCGGGCCAAGTGACGGCCGATGAACCCAAAGGCGCCTGTCACGACGACCTGTGTCAATAGCGTGGGCCCTAAGACGCCGGCGCGTGGCCGCGCATCATCGACAGCCATCGTTCGCTATAGAGCGCCCCTGCTTGGCCGATCGGCAATGTCTCGCCACTGGCAACATTGACCACCGGGCACTCTCTGATTTGAGCCAAGCGGTCCGTCCCGCCGAGCAGCGTGAGCCGACCCTGGCGATCCCTTGCTTCGCGAAAACGAGACGGCCGAGGTCGTCGGTCGGCGATCCGGTCAGCGACCGCTGAACGGCGGTCGTTGCGGACGAAGAACGCATTGTTCCCGGCCCGGTTGGTTCCCAACAAAGCATAGCCCTTGGCTTCTCCCAGCCTGCAGAGAGCCGCAATGCTGGCCCCATAATAGAGGTTGGAATAATGCGCGCGTTGACGGATGAAGCCATCGTCGGGAGGCACTGTGATTGGCAACAGGTCGCCAAAGACGGCGTTGTATTCAGCGATCACCAGCCAGGGGCGGACGCAGTCGATGGCCTCCCAGACCCAGTAGTCGTTGCCGTCGATGTCGATGCTTAGTATCCCGAGCTCGCCGCCAAATCCGTAACTCCTGATGAGCTGACCGATGTTGGATCGGGTGATGAAGGAGCTGACCGCAGTAAGGTCATGGCGCCATGACACTGCATCCGACTTGATTCTGGCGACGTCGGCGTCGGACGCCTCGATTACCAAGCCGCGCCAGTTGCGCGTTGCTAGCAAGAACCGGGTGTTCGCTTCCCTGTAGTCCCCTACGCCGAACTCGATGAAGCTCTCCGGGACGTCGCTGGCGTGGTGCACAAGCCACTCGATGATGCCGTCTTCGCCCCACTGCGAAAAAACCTGGAACTCCGCATCGGCGAGCGTTTGCAGGTTACCCAACTCGCGAACTTGCCGCGCCGCCATCGCCCCCTGCGCCAACCGCCCCGGCGCACAGATCCGATCTTGAGCGAGGTCCCGCTTCAGCGCAGTCGCAAGGCGGTCGATCAATCGTGCGACAAAGGACATTTGATCTCGCTCAGTATGGTCGGTCCCTCACTGACCCGACAGCATAGAGCATCGTTAGCGACCTGGCTCCGTCGGAAAGTTGGAAAAACGCTTCCGAGACTCCGACAGTCAGCGTCTAGCATCACGCCGTGCCGCCAGCAGCGTCGCGAAGTCCTCGATCCGCTCCGTGGGCAGCCACGTCTTATGAGGGGCGTGCCAGAAGGGCTCGTAAATAACAATTCCTTCGCACAGCATCGCGGCAACGTAGCTGTAGGAACTCTTGGCCATCACAAGAACGTCGGCGGCAACCAGTTCAGAAAGTGAGTCCAGCGGTTTGGCGTCAAGCCGAAATTCGCAGCCAAGTTCTGCCAGCTCTCGAAAATCGTCGAGACGCCCCTGAGAATGGACGACGGTTCGGAATGGCAATTGCGCTTCGCGACAGGATTGCTGCAGTCGCCGGATGCGATCGGCAAGGATCGCATTGCCGGTATATCGCGCAGCACTTGTCAGAGCATTCACATCTCCTCGGCGGATGTGAACGGCGATAGTCAATCGCCCATCGGCCGGGTGTTCCGACGTCGCCGCGAAGCGTTCCCGAAACTCGCCAATCAGCGGGTCAAAGACGTCGGTGTGCCGATCGGTGTAGGGGTGCAGATACTCTACCGCGACTACAACCTTGTGGAACCATAGCTGCGGCCGCCTCATGTAGGCAGCTACCGGTACGATTGGGTACGCGACATCCGCAGCGCAAATCTCACCTTGCCCGAGGTTGAAGGCATTTTCCCACGCAGCGACTTCATCGGGTCCTGACGTATGCGCGACCTCGGCGAGCGGCGTGTGAGCATACCGATACCCAGTTGCATGGCAGAAGGCGATCACCGACATAGCAGCGTGAATCTGCGCGCCTCCTCCGTCGGTTTTCCCAGCGCACGTCAGAGCTTGCGGGCGCAGGGGCCAGTTCGACATCGTCGAGAGGAACGACGCTATGTTGAGGCTATGGTGCGAATAGTACCCCGTCCGCTTGGGCGGGAGGTGGGCGGCGAGCCGAACCAACGTGACCGCGGAGCGCATGCTGCAGTCCCCAGCGCAACGCGCATGCTCCGGGCGGATGAATGCTACTCCCTACGGCGGAAGACCATCATCTGCGGCCGAGTGAATCGGCGGATGCGCGTGCCCAGCACACGATTGCACCAGTCTTCGAAGAAATACAATCCTACCGTGCACAGGGGAGCCGACGGAACACCCAGTGCCAAGCTCTGCTCCCATACCCGGTTTCGCGGGCTGCCGGCGTCGAGCCGATAGCTGGACAAGGCATTGTTGCCCCAGCCAAGCGGGACCACGGCCTTGAGCGCAAAGCCCGCATACTGCAGGCAGGCGATGTAGTGGCGCGACGGGAAGGGAAATTCATAGACTCCGTCGACCTTTTGCCGGATCGCTGCTGCGGCCATCGCGATATTTGGGAAGTGGTGGACACAGTTGCGTGTGATGATGGCAGGAAACAGCTTTTCGTCGTCGCACCAATCCGGGAGGCTCGTACAAATCCGCAAAGCGCCGCCAAGGCCTTCGATCTGGGTCCGAAGCCACCCCGTACCTGTGATGTAAAACGGGTTCGGCTCCAGCAATTCCACGTACTCAAAGCCGCTTCTGGCAAGGCTCCACGCGAGTTGTCCGCTTCCGCCTCCGATCTCGCAGATAGGAAGCGAACGGGAGATCCCGAAAACGGTAAGCAGGTCTTGTATCTGCGCAAAATCGAGTCCGTCGAAGAACCGGTGAAAAGCCGCAGCCCGATCCTTCTCCCAATACATCGACTCAACGATCGTTCTCGCGTGCGCGTCGGTCTCGCCAGCTTCGTTCTCCCGCTCGACGAGGTGCTCCCACAGACCGGGATCTTCTCTCAGGCCATGGAAGTTGATCCTCTGGCTATCCATTGCCTGGAGGTGTCCTTGGGCGATGGCGATCAGAAATCGGAGCACATCGGGACGACCGGTTCAAGCGCGAGCCAGTCCGGCGACCCCCGCCTCGCTCCGGTCATCATCGCTGTGCTAGGGAGGAGCGTCGGCAGCAGCACGAGAACGGTTCATGGCATTCAGTCCGCGCGGCCCCAAGCTCTCCAAGGAACAGTTGAAGGCGCAGGCGGAAGCGGCGCTGAAGGGCTTTCAGGCGAAGGGCGGCGTCGTCAGCCAGCTCGATGCGGTGGTGCCGACCGCCTTTGCCTGCGCCAATTGCGGCCACACCGGCATGATCGGCGTCCGCGCCGGGCAGAAGATCAAGTGCCCGAAGTGCCGCGAGGTCATCAAGGAAGGCTAGGCTGCGGGGGCCGCAGCGGCCCCCGCGTTGTATCGGGCTCTCGCCGCTCAGGCAGTCTCGAGGCCGGGCCGTCCGGCGGCGACGGCCACCGACGCTGCGCGCTTGGCGGGAAGGCCCCTCTCGCTGACCTTGTCCAAGACCATAAAGTCGCCGCGCATCTCGCTCTGCGTGGCCGTCACCCCGAGCCAACCGCGGCGGGCGCTGTGGAACTTGAGGTGCGGGTTGTCGGCCTTGAGCGTCGCCCAGTTGGCAGCGACATCGGCGCCGTCGCCGGCTGACGAGACCGAGGTCCCGGTGAACTCGACGCCGACCGTCTCCGACTTCGGATCGCGGAAATTCATCTTGAGGTCGGAAGCGTAGGCCAGGTGGAGGTCGCCCGACAGCATCACCGGGTTCGGCGCCCGCGTCTCGCGGAGCTGATTGAACAGGCGCTGCCGCGGCACGGTGTAGGCGTCCCACTTGTCCATCGAGAACTGCCCGTCCGGCGCCGCCTTGATGTTGTCGCGCATGTACATCGGCACCTGCTGGCTGAGCACCGTCCAGCGCGACTTGGCGTCCTTGAGGTTGGCGAGCAGCCAAGCCTCCTGCGCCTCGCCCATCATGGTCGCCTTCGGGTCGTCGATGCCGGCGCAGTTGGTGCGCGAACCGTCGCCGCAGGGCTGATCGGTCCGCCACTGCCGCGTGTCGAGAAGGTTGATGTCGAGGAGGTTGCCGAACTTCAGCCGCCGGTAGACGATCTGGTGGCTGCCCTCCGGCAGCGCCGAGGCGCGCAGCGGCATGTTCTCGTAATAGGCCTGATAGGCACCGGCCCGGCGGAGCGCGAAGATCTCCGGCGGTATCTCGTTCTCGTCGATCAGCGTGTAGTTGTTCTCGACCTCGTGGTCGTCGCGAGTGGCGAGCCACGGCGCCGAGGCATGCGCCGCCATCAGGTCCGGGTCCATTTTGTAGAGGGCGTAGCGGTTGCGGTAGTCGACGAGGGTGAAGATCTCCTCGCCATTGTGCCGCCGCACCACCGCATCCGGCGTGCGATTGCCGTTGTCGCGGCCCTCGTAGATGTAGTCGCCGGTGTGGATGACGAAGTCGTAGTTCTGCTCGGCGACGCGGCGATAGGCGGTGAAGAATCCGCTCTCATAGTGATTGCAGCCGACGACGCCGAACTTGATCGCGTCGACCGCCGCGCCAACTGGCGGTGCCGTTTTAGTGCGGCCGACCTGGCTGACCTCGTCGCCGCAGACGAAGCGGTAGAAATAGTCGCGCCCCGGCTGCAGGCCGCTGACCTCGATATGGACCGAGTGGTTGAGTTCAGGCCGCGCCAGATAGGTGCCCTTCTGCAGCGGGTTGGCGAAGCTGGTGGTCGCCGAGACTTCCCAGTTCACTTCGACCGGCTGGCCGGGCATGCCGCCGCCGTTCAGCGGGTCCGGCGCAAGGCGCGTCCACAGCACCACGCCGTCCGGGAGTGGGTCGCCGGAGGCGACGCCGAGCGTGAACGGGTAGGCGCGGAACACCGGCTTGGCGAGCAGCGAACGCGAGAAGAGCGGCGCGGCAAGGCTGCCGATGCCGAGCATGGCGGCGGCATTGAGCAGCTGGCGGCGCGACATCCCGGCGATCATGCGATCGTAGGGGCGGAGTAAAGCCATCGTATGTCTCCCTCAAAGGGCTGATCGGACGCGCCGAGGGTTAAGCGCCGAGCATGACGCGCCGTTTGCCGATCGATGAAGGTTGGATGACGGAGGTCGCCTGACCGCGCCTTATCCCCGTGCGTTACGGCGGCCGCTTCGGCAGCGCCGCGGCGGCGGTGGCGATCTCCTCGGAGGTGGCGATCTCATAGTAGCCGGCGATCTTGAGCTTCACCGTGACCGGGGTCAGCGACTGGTTCTGGAGGTACCAGCCCCACAGCCCGTCATAGGGGGCGATCAGCGCACCATTGGACGACTTGCCGGTGTCCTCCTTCAGCGTCGTCACCTTCATCTCGCCCGGCGTTCCGTCCTTGGCGGGTTCGCTCTGGCCGTGAAAGGCGAAATAGAAGTCCTCCGGGTCGTCGATCGCCGGCACCGACCAGGAATAGACGATCGGCGCGCCGGCCTTGAGGCGCACCTTCCACTCCGTCTCGTCGGCAAAGAGCGAGCCGGCCCGCTTCAGCGTGATCTCGAGAGTGTCGCTGCGGAACGGCGCCTCGGCATAGAAGGGAAGGGCGCCCCCCGCCGCGACGAGCGGTGTTTCCACTTCCTTCGGCCCGGCGAGGCGGTCGAGCCCCAGGAGGCGGCCGAGCCCGGTCGGGTCGAGGCGGAATTCCGCCGGCAGCACCGCAACGACGAAGGCAGCGCTCGCCGCCACGAACGCGACCGCCGTCAGCTTGAGCAGGGCCGCGCGCGAAGGGCCCCGGCGCATGTGGCCGGCGTCGGAGGTGTCATCCGCCATTGGCGATCATTCCGTGGACCTGCAATTCGGTGATGAGAATACCGGCGGCGAGCAGCGCCGCATTGATCGGGATCGCCAGCCGCGCAAAGCTCGTCGTCCGCCGCCACGCGGCGATAAGAGCAAAGAGCAGTGACAGCGCCAGGAGCTGGCCGATCTCCACGCCGACATTGAAGGCGACGAGGTTGACGGCGAGCGCCTCCGGCGGCGGCGCAAGCGCCAGGAGCTTGGTGGCGAGGCCAAAGCCGTGCGCGAGGCCGAACAGCGGAATGGCGATGCGTGGATCGGGCCGCAACCCGAACAGCGTGTGGAAGCCGTCGAGATTGTCGAATGCCTTGTAGACGATCGAGAGGCCGATCAATGCGTCGACGAAGTAGGCGTTGACGCTGAGATTGAGGAGGACGCCGGCGAGCAGCGTCGCCGAATGGCCGAGCGAGAACAGCGTCACATAGAGCGCGACGTGCTTCAGCCGGTAGAGGAAGAAGATGATGCCGGCGAGGAAGAGGAGGTGGTCGACCCCGGTGACCATGTGCTTGGCGCCGAGATAGGCGAAGGCGAAAAGCTCCGGCCCGTTCGCTGCCGCGACGAAGGCGGCGTCTTTGCCGCCGATGCCGTGCGCGAGGGCGGCCGGCATCGCGAGCAGAGGCAGGAGCAGGGCCGCCGTTGTCAACCGGCCGCCGCGCCGGGGCCGTCTCGTCCGCATGTTGCTTGTCTCCCCGACGCCCGGCTCAGAACAGCAGTGTCAGGCGCGCCGCGCCCCAGCCGATATGCCAGATCGCATAGTAGCCCCAGCGCAGCGTCAACATCGCAAGGAAGCCGTAACGACGAAAGAGGACGAGCTCCGCGACATTGATGGCGGCGACCTGTGCGTAGACAAAGACCGTTACCGCAGCCGGATAGCCGTCGGCAAAGCCCACGGCGGTCTGGTAGGTCGGCTCGATCAGCGCGACGGCAAGGATAGCCGGCCAAGCGAAGAAGCTGCGTCCGCTGCCACCCCTGGTCAGCGCGGCGATCGCCGCCAGCGGCAAGACGTGGAACAGGGCCTCCACCGCAAATCCCATTGCCGGATAGAACGCCAGCGACTGCGGGAAGGGGACGTTCATGTCCGGCGGGAAGCGGATGACCGCGTCGGCACCGACGATGATCGCGCCGAACAGCGCGGCGAGGGCGAGGGCCGGGTAAAGACCGAGCGGCCGGCCGGCCACGCGGAACGCCCCTTCTCGCAGGAACGGGCCCGAGACCGCCAGCAGCAAGAGAGCCACTGTCGCCGCCGCGACCAGCGGGTTGGTTGTTCCGACGAAGCGGGCGAGAGCGAGCGGGGCGCTCGCAACGATGATCGCGACGCCGGCGAAGAATGCGACGCAGAGGCCAGTCAGCACCGCCACATCGAAGGCGAGAGTGCCGGCTTGCCGCCGGCCGGTGGCGACGTCGATCATCGGTACCAATCCCCGCGGGCCGCCAAAAAGACCGCAAGGCAAGCGTCGCGCATGACGGGCGGAGACGCCTTGATTTCGCGCAGTCGCGGCGGAGGCCGAGCTATCCGCGAACCGCCCGCAACAGCGGCAAGTTCTCGTAAGCCAGTCCACGCCCGGCGGTGATTGCGGGATCCTTGGCCTGGAGCGCGAGCAGTTCCTCCTCCGACCCGACGCGCAAAACCCCCATCCCCCAGCCGCCCTGCGGGCCTCCCACCGGCCCCAGCACGACGACCTTACCGGCAGCCAAGGGCGCCCCCGACCAATAGGCGGCATGCGCCACCATCATCGCCCGTTCCTCGGCACTCATGTCCTGCATGAAGGTCGGCCGCGGCGGCAACAGCCGCGCGAGGTAGTAACGCTGCGTGTCGGGAGCCGGCGGCGTCAAATGGCGGGTGAGCCAGCCGAGGACGCGCGGCCACCCGTCGCCGTGACTGATGCAGGACTCCTCGCTCTGGAAGCCCTCGTGACGCAGCGTCAGCCGCGTGCCGGCGGCGATCGGCGTCAGCAGATAGGTGAGCCGCGTCGCCGGGCCGGCGACCCAACCGGGCTTCCAGGTTTGTACGATCTTGCGCGGCGGGTCGACATCGAGGAACTCGCCCTCGACGACGAATGGTTTGCCGTCGGAGCCCGTTCCCTCGGCGCGCCAGGTCCCGCCGATACGCAGGTCCACCGTCCACTTCGTCACGCGGTAGAGTCCGTCCTCGCCCCACCAGCGCACCAGTTCGCTGCCGTCGGTCAACGCGGCAAAGACCCGCTCGGGCGGCACGGCGATCTCGACCGACGCCAGGATTGCCCCGGCGCTGACATCGGCGACGGCGCGGGCGGGGCGGGTGGCGGCACTCATGATCCCTCCAGATAGTCCTTGAGGCGGTTGAGCTTGGTCTGCCAGAGCGCGCGGTAGGCGCCGATCCAGGTGTCCACGGCTCGCAGTGCCGAAGGCTCGATGCGATAGATGCGCTCGCGCCCCTGCCGGGCCTCGGAGACGACCCGCGCGTCGAGCAGCACGCGCAGATGCTTGGAGATCGATGGACGGCTCTGCGTGAAGTCGGCGGCGAGCCGGTTGACCGGCGCCGGGCCGGCCGCGAGGCGATCGAGAATGGCGCGGCGCGTCGGATCGGCGATGGCGCGAAAAACATCGGCGTTGGCGGCGGGGCGGTGCATGCGTAACCTTTCGTGCACATATCGCGGTGAGTCAAGCGGCCGCCCTACACATCCCCGTGTCTGGATCGTTATATCCAGTTGGCTATAATGAGATTGCGATGGAAGCGGAGGGTTCGATCCGGTGAAGAATGGATGGCGGCAGAACTTGGCCGCGTTGCTGCTTGGTCTGGCTGTCCTCGCCGCCGCCCTGGCACCGCCGGCGGCGCTGGCGCAGGCGAGGGGCCCGACGGTCTTTGCCGCGGCCTCGCTGCAGACCGCACTCGACGCCATCGCCGCCGCCTGGCAGCGCGAAAGCGGCAAGCGGGCGGTGATCGCTTATGGCGGCAGTTCGGCGCTCGCCCGGCAGATCGAGGCCGGCGCCCCCGCCGACCTCTTCATCTCCGCCGACAGCGACTGGATGGACTACCTCGCCGGAAAGGGCCTCGTCCGCGCGGCGACGCGGCGCGACCTCCTCGGCAACACGCTGGTGCTGGTCGCGGCGAAGACCTCGGCGATCGCCGCGACGATCGCGCCGGGCTTCGGCCTTGCCGCACTGCTCGGCCGCGACGGTCGCCTTGCCCTTGCCAATGTCGACACCGTGCCCGCGGGGAAATACGCCAAGGCGGCGCTGCAATCGCTCGGCGTTTGGGAGAGCGTCGCCGCCCGCTTGGCGCAGACCGCCGATGTCCGCGCCGCGCTGGCGCTGGTCGCCCGTGGCGAGACGCCGCTCGGCATCGTCTACGGCACCGACGCCCATGCCGAGGGCGGCGTGAAGGTGGTCGGCACCTTTCCGGCGACCAGCCATCCGAAGATCGTCTACCCGCTGGCGGAGCTTGCCGCCTCGAGCAATCCCGACGCTGCCGCCTTCGCGGCGTTCCTCAGCAGCCCTGCCGCGACGGCGATCTTCGAACGCGAAGGGTTCACCATCCTCCCCTGAGCCGCTCTGACGCGGTGGACCGGCCGAGGGCGGGGGGCCGATGTCGGACGCCGCCGGCGGCGGGTATCCAACAGGCACCGCCGGACCTCGGGGTCCGTCGCATCCTCGACCCAGCGCATCGCGCAAATGCGGGTCCGGGCCCAAGGGGCGGCCGTCCCGCGCCGCGTCAGCCTGACGACGGATATGGATTTCGTCCGATGACCGCGGCGCTCTGCCGCCCCGCCGCGGCGCGGGTTGTCGGCGCCGGCCGGACGCCCTACGTCTCAATTGTTTCGGGGGTGATGGAGGGCCCGATGGCCGAAGAAACCAAGGGTTCCGCGGTGCGGCCGCCTTGTCTCTCGCGACGCCTCTTCCTGCGGCGCGCGGCGACTGCCGCCGCGGCGACCGTGCTCCCCGCCGCAGCCGGCGCCGAGTGGCGGAAGGCGACCAAGGAAGAGTCCGGCTACTTCGAGCGCGAGGGACCGGGCGCGCAGACCTGCACCACCTGCCACTTGTTCTTCGAGTCCGGCGAGTGCTTGATTGTCGAGGGACCGATCAGCCCCTGGGGGTACTGCAATTTCTACGAAGACTGAAACGACGGTGGCCGCGGACGCCTCTGCCTTAGGGCGCGGCCGCGGACTGGCGATCGCCGGCGCGGGTCTTCTCTCGCTCCTCGCCGCCGGCGTCGGCGTCTGGTTCGCTTTCTTCGCCGCGCCGCCGTTTCACGCCGCCTATCGCCTCGGCCCTCTCGAGATCGCCACCCCCTGGGCCCGTGCGACGCCGCCCGGTACCACCGTCGGCGGCGGCTATCTGGCGGTCCGCAACACCGGCGCCGAGAGCGATCGCCTGCTCGGCGGCACGGCCGCCATCGCCCCCCGCCTCGACATGCACACCATGATCCACCGCGGCTCGATCATGGAGATGCGCGCCGCGCCGACCGGGCTTGAAGTGCCGCCCGGCGGCGTGCTGACCCTCGACCCGCATGGCGGGCACATCATGTTCGTCGGCCTGACCGTGCCGCTGAAGGAGGGCGACAAGGTTCCGGTGCGGCTTTCCTTCGAGAAGGCGGGTACCATCGACGTAGAGTTTGTCGTCGCCGGCATCGCCGCCGACGGTCCTGAGGACACCGGCAAGCGATGAGCGACACGGCATCCGATCGGCAGCCCGCGCCGCCCGGCGGCGACCGCCGCCTCCGCCTTGCGCTCTATGCGGCGCTGGCCTTCGCGGTGATCGGCGTCGGCGCCGGCGCGGCAAGCTTTTTCCTCGGCCGCAGCGAAGCGCAGGTCGGCGTCCGCTCGGCGATCGGCGGCCCCTTCGAACTCGTCGATCAGACCGGCAAGCCGGTCAGTGAGGCCGATATCCTCGGCAAGCCGACGATGATCTTCTTCGGCTACACCTCGTGTCCCAATGTCTGCCCGACCACGCTCTCCGACATGACGGTGTGGCTGAAGGAGCTTGGCGCCTCGGCGGCGAAGCTGAACGCCGTCTTCGTCTCGGTCGACCCGAAGCGCGACACGGTGAAGGCAATGGCCGACTACCTCTCCGCCTTCGACCCCCGCATCCGTGGCTTCACCGGCACGCCCGAGCAGATCGCCCATGTCATCAAGACCTACCGCGTCTTCGCCAAGGAGGTGCCGGGCGAGAACGGCGGCCCTTACCTCGTCGACCACACCGCCGCTGTTTACCTGATGGACGCCAAGGACCAGTTCGTCGGCGTCATCGACTACCCCGAGACCAAGGCCAACGCCGTCGCCAAGCTGAAGCGGCTGGTCGGGGGGTAACCCGGAACATGACCGCGCCGCTCGCGTCCCGCGTCCGCGCCGCGCTGGCGGGCGTCGACTTCACCGAGACCAGGATGTTCGGCGGCGTCGCCTTTCTCGTTGCCGGCAACATGGTCGCCGCCGCGAGCAGCCGCGGGCTGATGCTCCGCCTGGGCAAAGACGGCGAGGCCGCTGCGCTCGGCCGGGAGGGTGTCGCGCCGGTGGCGATGCGGGGCAAGCCGGTCGCCGGCTATGTCCGCCTCGCCGAGGAGGGGCTGACACCGGCATCGCTAAAGCGCTGGCTGAAGAGCGCTCTCGCATTCGTCGCGACCCTTCCCGCCAAGGGCGGCGGCGCCAAGGCGTCCGCCAAGCCGAAAGGCACGGCGGCCGGCAAGGCCAAGCGGGTCGCCGCATCGAAGCCGCCGGCCGGCAAAGCTCGCGCTCCGGCGAAGCCCGCCAAGGCCGCGCGGTCGGCCCCCGCCGCGCACCGCTACGTCGCGCTGCTGCGCGGCATCAATGTCGGCGGCAACAATGTGATCCGCATGGCCGACCTCCGCGCCGCGCTGGAGCGCTCCGGTCTTGCCGAGGTCGAGACGCATATCCAGAGCGGCAATGTGATGTTCTCGGCGCCGGGCGGCGATGCGGCTGGCCTCGCCAAGCGCGTCGATGCGGCGCTCGCCGAGGCCTTCGCCTACGAGGCGCGTTCGGTCGTCCTCTCCGACGAGGAGATCGGCGCTGTGATCGCCGAGGCGCCGCGCGGCTTCGGCACGGCGCCGGACGAATACCGCTACGATGTCGTCTTCTGCCGCCCGCCGCTGACGGCCGTGGCCGCAGCCCGTGAGATCGTCGCCAAGCCGGGCGTCGACCAAGTGACCGCCGGGCGCCATGCGCTCTATTTCGTGCGCCTCAGAGCCGCGCAGACGCGGAGCAGCCTCCCCAAGATCATGGCGCTGCCGATCTACCAGCAGATGACCATCCGCAACTGGGCGACCACCGCCAAGCTCGCCGCACTGCTGCAGCGCTAGGATCGGCCACGCCCCTTGCCGCTGCCGGGAAAGCGCTGCATTGCTGGCGCTCTCGGAAGCAGGAGAGGGGGCAAGCATGCGGACGGCATGGCGATGGGCGAGCGCCGCACTCTTCCTCGCCGCCGCGTCTCCGGCCTTCGCCGATGCCTGGGACGACCTCGCCGCCCGCATAGTTGCCGAAAAGGGCGCAACCCGCCTCAACCGCTTCGACGTTCGCGGCGAACCGACGATCCTGATGGAGCAGAAGGGCATCGCCGGCAACGTCTCGCTGGTCGTCGCCGACGGCACCGCCGATCTCTCCTATCAACTCGCCAGCAATGCCAGGCCCGGCGAGGCGGTGTTCGCGCTGATGGCCGACACCGCGACGCTGGTTATCGGCGCCGCCGCGCCGGCGATCCTCGATAATCTCCGCCGCTGCTACGAGGCGGTGACGCGCGATCCCTCCGGCGTTGCCGGCAGCAGCGCGCCCGGCCTCAGCGTCGATTGCATCCTCGTCCCCGGCGGGCGGCTGATCTTCATCATCGGCCGCGGCTAGCCACCCGCCGGGCGGCGGGAGCGGCTAGCGCTTCTTGGCCGGCGCGGCGAGTGTGCCGTTGGCGAAGAGGAAGCCGGCCGCCGCGGCGCCGATCAGCGGCGCGAGGATGAACAGCCACACCTGGCCGAGCGCTCCGGGATTGCTGCCGACGCCGACGATCGCCGGTCCGAGCGAGCGCGCCGGGTTGACCGACACGCCGGTCACATTGATGCCGACGATGTGGATCGCCGTCAGCGTCAGGCCGATGGCGAGGCCGGCGAGGTGGCTCGGCGCGCCCTCCTGGGTGACGCCGAGAATGCACACCAGGAACAGGAACGTCGCGACCGCCTCGAACACCAACGCCGAGGTCAGACCGTAGGCGCCGAGATAGCCGGTGCCCCAGCCGTTCTGGCCGAGGCCGCCGTTCCAGCCGGACGCCTTGCCGGAGAGGATCAGATAGAGGACGGCGGCGCCGGCGAGCGCGCCGAGCACCTGGGCGATCACGTAGAGGACGAAGTCGTTGAGGCTCATGCGGCCGGCGAGCAGCACGCCGAGGCTGACCGCCGGGTTTACATGGCAGCCCGACACCGGCCCGATGCCGTAAGCCATGGCGACGATGGCGAGCCCGAAAGCGAAGGAAATCCCGAGGATATCGATGGCGGTGGCGCCCGTCCCCATGCCGCCAATGACCGCGGCGCCACAACCGATCAGGACCAGCGCGAATGTGCCGATGAACTCGGCGATGCCTTTCTGCATGGTATTCCCCCGAACTCTGGCGCCGACGATTCGGACGCCGCCGCCGAGGCTACGGCAGGACTGCCGGCGAAGTCACGGATCGGCGAAACCGGCGTCGGGAGAGTGGAGAGCCGCATGTCCCTCACCACACTGGAACGTGTCGACGAGCCGCTGGCGCCGGGCCATGTCTTCGCCCGCCGCCTCGCCTTCAACCTCGTCATCTTCCTGACGGCGATGGCGCTGTCGCTGCTTGCCGGCATGGCCGGCTACCACGCCTTCGAGGGGCTCTCCTGGCTCGACGCCTTCGCCAGCGCCGCGATGATCCTCTCCGGCATGGGCCCGTTCGGCGAACTGCATAGCACCGCCGGCAAGCTCTTTGCCGGCTTCTACGCGCTCTATTCCGGGCTGTTCTTCATCGCCAGCACCGGCCTGCTGCTGGGGCCTTTGTTCCACCGCATCATGCACCGCCTGCACATGCCGGACGACGCGGACGAGGCGGGGAAGTAGGGCAAGTCGGGGTGCCCTCCCAAAAAAAGGGCCGCCCGTGACTGCCTGAGCGGACCAGGCCGGCAGCCACGGGCGGGCGCGGAGCGACGGCTCGCGTCGCGCCGAAGAGAGAGGGTTAGCGGGCGCCGGCGACGCGGCGAACGCGCGTCTGCGGCTTGGCGGTGGGGAGCACGCGGGCGACCATCGCCGGCTTCGGCGGCGCCACCGGACGCGGCTGGGAGTTGGTGAAGAGCTTCTCCGGCAGCCCCTCGGCCTCAAGGCGCGCGGCCTTCTGGGCGGCGGCGTTGTCGCCTCGCACGTTGGCGAAGACGATCCCGGGATAGTTGACGATCTGCGAGACGAGGCCGTAGCCGCGGCGCGGCGAGAGCATGCCGAAGGCGTTGACGCCGGGATGGTTGGCCGGGTCGTGCGCGCAGACGTCCTTGATCGTCTTCTCGATCTGGACGCGGAGCCACACATGCAGCTCGGCGCGCTCGCCCTCGCACTCGCCGTCGATCCGGCCCTTCGGCAGGCGGCACGTCGCCGCCATCGGCTCGACGCCGGTAAAGCCGAGGCCCTTGAGGATCGTCTGCAGCGCCAGCGCCTTCTGCTGGCTGTTGCCGAGACCGCGCAGGAACGCGCGGGCCGGGCTGTCCCAGTTGTTGCGGCGGGAGTTGGCCATCTTGCGGGCGACGAGGTTCTGCGCCGCCGCGACGAGATCCCAGCCGGTCTTGCGGCTCATCTTGAGGCGCATCACCGCGTCGCCGAGCGTCCGCACGCCATCGAGCGAGGTTTCGCGCGTCCGCGGCAGGCGCTGCGCTGCCGGCAGGGAGTAGAAATAGACGCCGGCGACCGCCAGGCCGGCAAGGATCAGCACTGCGCTGAGAGAGATCACACCCAACATGACTGGCCTCAGGTACTTGTTGGTCGACGAATTGTTCGTCGGTATGCCGCTGCTTCTTCGACCGCATTAAGAGATCGATAGCGCTGACCATAGCCTGTTGCTGGCGGGAATGGCGGCCTTTTCTGTATTTGCGCCGTTAAAACCTGCGTTCACCATCAATAGACAAGGTGAATTCCGACGATTGTTAGGATTGACCGCGGAAATGCCCGGCCGATTGTGGCGCGGCGCTTACCGGCGCGGAGTGGCGATCTGTCCAGCACAATGAGCAACGAGCGGGGCAGCCCAGACTCCCTGAGCATGAGCATGAGCAACTCGACGTTTCCGCCATTTTGACGGGGGGGCAGTGATCTCGATGAGCAACTCAGGATTCCGCCACTTCTCCTCAAGCCCCTCGGGGGGAGCCTCGAAATGGCGGAAACGTCGAGTTGCTCATGCTCACGTGCTCAAGTGTTCGCCCCCACTTACTCATTGCTCAAGGTGTCCAGGTGAGCGCCTCGCCCAGCGCTACGCCCGCGCGCCGACCAGGGCGGCGAGCCGCCGCGTCCGCTCGCGCTCGTGCCGCCAGCGGGTGCTCGGCGAGAAGCGGGCGCGGAGCCGGTGGCTGAAATAGTGCCGCTGCTTGAACGGCCAGGTCCAGTCGAGCGGCCGCGCGAAGGCGGCGAACGGCGTATCGGCGAGCGCCTCGACATAGTGGCGGTTGAAACGGCGGTCGCCGACGGCGCAGCGGTGGTCCCACGGTTTGCGGCGCCCGGAGAAGTGGAGGATGGCGGTGTCGACTGCCACCCGCTCCGACACGTGGTGCATCGTGTTCCAGCGGAACGGCAGGCTCTGCCAGCGTCCCGCGGCGACCGCGTTGAGGAGCCCCTGATCGGCGAACAGCGGCAGGAATCCGGTGCGGTATCGCGCCAGCGCCGCATCGAGAAAGCCGTCGGCGAAGGTCGCTTGCCAGTCGAAGAGGAGGACGCCGGCGTTGAAATAGGGCGCGCCGGGGCCGAGGCCGATCTCGGCCTTGTTGGCGGCGGCGGCCGGGTCGAACCACTCCATCATCCCGACATCCGGCACGGCGCCGAACGGCTTGCCGGCGAGGTCTGCGGCAAGCAGCGGGCGGAGCGACTCCAGCACCAGCGTGTCGGCGTCGAGATAGAGCACCCGCCTGTAATCGGCTCCGATCACACGCGGCAGGACGAGCCGCATCAACGTCGCCCGGCTGATGCCGCGCCCGAAGTCGCCGTCCGGCAGGTCCGACACATCGGCCTCGACCAGCCAGGCGCGCGTGCCGTGCCGCCGCTGAAAGACGGCCATGGCGTCGCGGTCGGCAGCGCTTGCGCCGTGGCAGGCGATGATGAGATCGGCGCCGGCGACATCGCCGTTCCGCTCGACCGAGCGCATCGCCATCGCCGCCGCCGGCAGCCAGCCGGCATCGCAGCAGGTGACGACGGCATCGCGGGGAGGGGGGCTGGATGGCGATGACGGCATGGTCGCTGCCAGGACGGCAGACAAGCCGCAACGCTGTCAAGCAAGGCCCGGGGGCTTGCGACCGCCGCCCCCAGGAAAAGCGCTACCGCCGCCGCCCCGCCGCCTCGTCGGCATAGGCCTTGGCGAAGGCGTCGCGCTCGGCCTTGAGGCCGTCGGCGTGGACCTGATCGACCTGCGCCGGCAGTTTGGCGATCGTGCCGAGATTGGCGATCATCAGCGCCGCCACCTGCGGGCCGATGGCGAAGGGGTTGAAGTCGCGGCTCTCCAGCGCCGAGGCCACCTGTTCGTGCGCCGCAGCGGCGAAGAAGCGCATCATCAGCGGGTTGTCGTCGAGGCGGGCGGCAACGTCGCCGTTCGCTCCCGACTTCGGCGCGCTGATGCCGATCTTCACGCGCACCGCGTCGCTGCCCTCGGGCGAAAGGTCGAGGGTGATCCGCAGGAGTTCGTTCCGCTCGCGGCGGAACACCCAGGCGACCCGCTGCGGCTCGCGGGCCTCGGTGGTGGCGTCGTCGAAGGAGCTGTTCATCACCGCCGCCGGCGGCTGGGTCCGCCCGAGGATCTGCCGCGCCGCGGCGAGGCTCATCGGATAGACGCGGCTCTCCGGCTGCGGCCAGAGCGCGAGGACCATGGTGGCGGCCAGGATGGTGACGACGGCGCCAAGGCCGAGGAGGAGGCGCTTGATCATCGCCGCGCCGCCGTGCCGGGCTTGTCGTTGACGTTGAACTGGACACCGCTTTCCAGGCCCCCGCGCTGCACGTCGCAGACCGTGTCGCGCATCGGCCGGGCGACGCGCTTGATGTCGAAGCTGCGGCCTTCCAGGAGCGAAGCCACCAGCTCCTCGATCGCCGGGCGGACCGGCTGGCGAAGCGCCGGGCGGCGATAGGTCTGCGTGCCGTCATAGGCCTCGTGGCCGCTCGAATCCTTGGAGACGGCGATGTCGATCTTGGTGCGCTTCTCGCCGAGCGCCGTCAGGCTGGCGGTGAAGGACAGCATCTCCTGGCCGCTCGACGTGATCCGCCAGGTCACCGAGCGGTCCATCTCGCCGACCGCATTGGCATGGATGAGGATGCCGCACTGGCGGGTGAAAATGAATTCGCTGAGGTCGCCCTTGAGCAGGCGATCGTAAGCATCGTGCGTGCCGACGGCGAATTGGCCCTCCGGCAACGGCGGCTCGCCGCCACAAGCGGAGAGCAGCGGCAGCACGGCGACAGCGACAAAAGCAGCACGGTGGGCAGCACGGGGAAGGCGCATGGCGACGACCTCGGTTCAGCCAAGCGTTGTACCCCGCCGCCGCCTAAAGGCAGGGTAAACCGATCCGTCAAATGCGACTCAAATTGGCGGGACCTGGCGGCGCCTCCGACCGCTCACACCGGCGAAAGCCGGTGTCCAGCTGAAGTCCGCTGCGCTGGTTGAGGGGAACTGGGTCCCGGCTTTCGCCGGGACGAGCGGTGAGGGCCAGCCCCCCTACCGCCCCATCCCCTTGATCGTCGCGCTGGTGCTGTGCCCCGGCAGCAGCGGCAGCAGTTCGACCCGCCCGCCGGCGGCTTCGACCGCGGCGGCGCCGGCGATGGCGCGGCCCTCGTAGTCGGCGCCCTTGAAGAGGACGTCGGGGAGGAGGTCGCCGATCAGCGCCTCCGGGGTGTCCTCGTCGAAGACGACGACGAGATCGACGAAGCGGAGGGCGGCAAGGACGGCGGCGCGGGTCGCCGCGTCCTGCACCGGCCGGCCGGGGCCCTTCAGGCGCTTCACCGACGCGTCGCCATTGACGCCGACGATCAGGCGGTCGCAGCGCCGCGCCGCCTGCTCCAGCGAGAAGAGATGGCCCTGATGCAGAAGGTCGAAGCAGCCGTTGGTGAAGCCGACCTTCAGCCGCTCGCTCTTCCAGCGCCGCGCCGTCTCGGCCGCGTCGGCGGCTTCGGCGATGCCGGCGACGCGGGCGGCGCCGAGCGCCTGGCGCAGCTCCTGCGGCGAGACGGTGGCGGTGCCGGGCTTGGCGACGACGATGCCGGCGGCGGCGTTAGCCAGGCGGACCGCGTCGGCCATCGGCACGCCGACGGCAAGCGCGGTCGCCAGCGTTGCGATTACTGTGTCGCCGGCGCCGGTGACGTCGAAGACGCGGAGCGCGGCGGCGCGGACATGCAGCGGCTCGGCCTCGGTGCGGGTGACGAGCGTCATCCCGGCTTCGCCGCGGGTGAGCAGCACGCCCTCGATCTCGGAGCGTTCCAGGAGCGCCCGGCAGGCGGTGACCGCCGCCTCGTCGCTGTCGGCGCGGATGCCGGAGAGCTGCGCCATCTCCTCGATGTTGGGGGTGATGAGGCTCGCGCCGGCAAAGGCCGCGGCGTCCGCCTTCTTGGGGTCGATCACGACGGGCTTCCCCGCCGCCCGCGCCGCAGCGACGATGCCGGCGATGCACTCGCGGTCGAGGACGCCCTTGGCGTAATCGGAAAGGACGACGATGTCGCTCTCGCCGAGCGCCGCGCGGGCTCCGGCGACGATCTCGGCGCGGATCGACGGCGATGCCGGCCGCGTGCTCTCGGCATCGACCCGCAGCAGCTGATGCCAGCCGGCGAGGTAGCGCGTCTTCACCGTCGTCGGCCGCCCGGGGTCGGGGACGAAGCGCGGCGTCAGGCGGTGGAAGCCGGCGCAGAGGCCGAGCAGTTCGTCGGCGTCCTCGTCCTTGCCGCTGAGCGCCACCAGCGTCACCGCCGCGCCATAGGCGAGGATGTTGGCGGCGACATTGCCGGCACCGCCGAGATGCATCCGCGAGCCGCCATAATGCAGCACCGGCACCGGCGCCTCGGGCGAGACGCGCGAGACGCGGCCCTCGACGAAACGGTCGAGCAGCACGTCGCCCACCACGAGCGCGCTTGCATTCTTCAGCCTATCGATGACAGAAGCGTCCATGCCGTCCCGACCGGTCAAAACTCCGCCGCGCAAGGCCGCGGCCCAGAAACGCCCGACTCGCGCCGCGACTGGCGCCCCGACCGGCGCCAAGACCAAGGCCCCGACTGGCGCCAAGGCCCCCATTGGCGCCAAGCCAAAGGCCAAGGCCAAGCCGGAGGCGCTGCGCGTCGAGGCCGAGGCTCTTGCCGGCCCGCAGGATTTCGCCCCGCTTTTCGCCCGCCTGCATGACGAGCATCAGGCCGATTTCCTTGCCGCGCGCACGCTCCTGCCGGCAACCGCGGCGCTTGCCCGGGCGGTGATATCGACGCTGGAAAGAGGCGGCAAGGTGCTCCTCTGCGGCAATGGCGGCAGCGCCGCCGACGCCCAGCACATCGCCACCGAATTAACCGTGCGCTTCGAGGCGGCGCGGCGGGGGCTGGCGGCAGTCGCCCTCACCACCGACACCTCGACGCTGACCGCCGCCGCCAACGATCTCGGCTACGCGCAGGTCTTCGCCCGCCAGGTCGAGGCGCTGGGGCGGCCCGGCGACCTCCTCCTCGCGTTAACCACCTCGGGCAATTCCCCCTCGATCCTCGCCGCGCTGACCGCCGCCCGCGGCGCCGGCATCGCCACCGCCTGCCTCACCGGCCGCGACGGCGGCGAAGTCGCGCGCGAGGGCCTCGCCGATCATTGCCTGATCGTGCCGAGCGCCAAGACCGCCCGCATCCAGGAAGTGCACATCTTCCTCGGGCATCTGATCTGCGCCGCCGCCGACGCCGAGTTCGCCTGGCGCGGATAGCAGCCGAGCCGGCGGCGGGAGGGAAGGGGCCGTGACGAAGGGCGCAACCACCGCTTTCGCCGATGCCCACCGCCTCGTCGTCTCGGCAGGGCCGCTGCCGGGGCGGGGCGCCTTCTTCGTCGATCGCGACGGGACGCTGATCGAGGAGCGGAACTACCTCGCCGACCCCGACGGCGTGGCGCTGATCGACGGCGCGGTGGCAACGCTCCGGCGGTTTCGCGCTGCCGGCTTTGCCCTCGTTCTCATCACCAACCAGTCCGGCATCGGCAGCGGCCGCTTCGGCTGGCCGGCCTATGAGGCGGTGGCGGAGCGCCTGCGGGCGATGCTCGCCACCGAGGGCCTCGCCTTCGATGCCGAGGCGGTGTGCGGCCACGCACCGGCAGAAGGCGCCGCCTGCGGCTGGCGCAAACCCGCGCCGGGGATGCTGACCGCCGCCGGCACCGCGCTCGGCATCGACTTTGCCGCTTCCCTCGCCATCGGCGACAAGCTCTCCGACATCGAGGCGGCGGCCGCCGCCGGCCTTGCCTCCGCCGTCCACGTCCTCACCGGCCACGGCGCCGCCGAGCGGGCGAAGCTCGCCGCCGCCCGTCCGCCGATCGCCGTCGCCGAGCGCGCCAGCATCGCCGGCCTCGCCCCGGCCTGAGCAGACGATGCGCGTCCTTCTCGTCAAGCTCTCCTCCTTCGGCGACGTGATCCACGCGCTGCCGGCGCTGACCGACGCCAAGGCGGCGCTGCCCGATCTCGAGATCGACTGGCTGGTCGATGCCGCCTTCGCCGGCGTCGCCTCGGTCCACCCCGCTGTCGGCACGGTCTACCCGCTGGCGCTCCGCGAACTCCGCTGGCCGCCGCCGCGCTGGGCGGGGCTTGCCTCTTCGCTCGCCGCGCTCCGCCGCGAGCTGCGCGCCCGCCGCTACGACCTCGTCATCGACGCGCAGGGGCTGATGAAGAGCGCCGCCGCCGCCCGCCTTGCCGGCGCGCCGGTTGCCGGCCTCGGTTCGGCCTCCGCGCGCGAGGGCATGGCGAGCCGCCTCTACCAGCGGACCTTCGAGGTCGAGCGCGACCTCCATGCGGTGGAGCGGGTGCGGCGGCTGTTCTCCGGCGCGCTTGGCTACCCGCTGCCGGCCGGCGAGGGGAGTTTCGGCCTCCGCCGCGGCGACTTCAAACCGCCGGAGCGGGTCTGGCTGCCGGCGCGCTACGGGCTCCTCGTCCCCTCGGCGAGCTGGCCGTCCAAGCACTGGCCGGAGGAACGCTGGCAGGCGCTCCTCGCCGGCATCGCCGAGACCGGCGACAAGACGGTGATCCTCTGGGGCAGCGCCGCCGAGCGCGAACGCGCCGAGCGCCTCGCTGCCGGCAGGGCTGGTGCCATCGTCCCGGCCGAGCGCCTCGAAGGGCGGCCGCTGCTCGGGCTCCTGGCGGCCGCCGCCTGGACCGCCGGCCTCGACTCCGGGCTCATGCATCTTGCCGCGGCACTCGGCGTCCCCGGCCTCTGGCTCTACGGTCCGACCGACCCCGGCCTCACCGGCCCTTACGGCAGCGGCCAGCGCGTTGTCCGCTCGACCCATCCGGCGGCGCCCTGCCTGACGCGCCGCTGCACGCTGAGCCCCGACGGCCTCTGCTGCATGCGCGGCATCGAAGCCCGCGCCGCGGTGCTGGCCTGGCGCGAGGCGCGCGGGGGCGGGGGGCGGTAGGGGGCGGGCGATGCTATGAGGACAGCATGAAAGGTCAGTCGGCAAATGAGCGTCCGGCGAAGGGCGCCGTTTCTCGCGGCACGAGCCAAAAGCGGCGCGGGTGGCTCGTCGTCGGAGCCGACGGCAAGTCACGCGTCGTCTATGTCTCTTCAGCCTCTTCGGCAGCGATCGACGAGGCGGTCCGCATCTACGGGCGCGCACTGAAGCGCTTGGCGGATCGCTAGCCCCTACCGCCCCAGCGAATTATCCCTTGCAATTCAAAGTTTTCACAATATCTTCCTGACTATTGAAGAAATGGGAGCGAGTCGTAATGGGCCTTTCGAGCCTTGAGCAGCACATCTTGCTCGCGGTCCTGCGCCAAGCGCCCGGCGCTTATGGGGTCTCGATCCAAGATTGTCTGAAGGAAATCACAGGGCGCGCACCATCGCTCGGGGCAATCTATGCAGCTCTGGAACGCCTGCAACGGAGGGGTTTCCTAGAATCGAGAGAGGGTGAACCTACGGCCACGAGGGGCGGACGGCGGAAGATCTACTTTGAGGTAAGCGGCGCGGGGCGAGCGGCCCTCGATAGCTCCATCAGAACTATCGAAGCGCTGAGCCAGGGCCTGAGGGAGAAGCTGGCATGACCGAGGAGCCTGATCAGGAGTTCCTGTCCTCGATTGTCTTTTCGCTGACCGATGCCGAACTGGACGCGGTTCTGAGTCTCGAAGTTGTTCAGCTACCCCGGCCGAACCTGAAAATCTGGTTTGAGGGCCGAGAAGCGGGAATTCTGTACGTTGAGAAGTCCGGCGAAGTAATGGCCTTCCCCAACGAAATGTTCGCGGACGCTCGCTCTCTGAGAACGATGATCTCAAATCGGCCAGGCCGCTGGACGGCAGACGGAACCGATGAGGACTCGGGCGAGCGACCTGAGAGTCTGCCTCCCGCTGCAGCTCAATTCTTGCTGTACTTGCTTTCGCGGGGAAAGAGTCGCGATGCCCTTATTGGGGACGCGAACGAACGGTTTGTTAGGGACGTAGCAACGTATGGTCGGCGACGAGCTCACGTTCTGTATTGGAGTGAGACGCTGAGGTCGATCGGTCCGCTTGTTGGTAGCGTTGCCAAGCGAGCTCCTTGGTTGGTGGCCCTGTTCAAGTGGCTCTTCGACTAGCGCGTCATTTGACCGATGTCCGACCGCCACAGCAGCGCCGCCACCGCCTGCGGCGTGACGCCCTTGAGGCAATTGGTGTGGCCGAGCGGGCAGGTGCGCTTGAAGCAGGGGCGGCAGTCGAGGGCGATCTCGGCGACGCGGGCCTCGCCGCTGAGCGGCGGCGTCATCTCGGCCGACGACGAGCCGTAGACCGCGACCAGCGGCAGGCCGAGCGCGGCGGCAACGTGCATCAGCCCGGAATCGTTGGTGACGACGGCCGAGCAGAGCGCGAGGAGATCGATCGCCTCGATGAGATCGGTCGCGCCGGTAAGGTCGGCCGGCCGCTCGCCGGTCGCTTCGGCGATGAGTCCGGCGACGGCGCTGCCCGCCGCGACGTCGCCCTTCGCGCCGAAGATCGCCACGCGATGGCCGCGCTTTGCCGCCTCCACCCCGACCGCCGCGAAATGCTCCGCCGGCCAGCGCTTGGCCGGGCCGTACTCCGCCCCCGGACAAAGCGCGAGCAGCGGCCGGTCGAGCGCGAGGCCGTGCCGCGCCGCGAGGGCGCGCCCGGCGGCAAGGTCGGGCACCAGTTGCGGCGGCGCGACGCGCGGCTCGGCGCCGTCCGGCTCGGCGAGGGCGACGAAGCGGTCGACCGTGCGCGGCAGGCGGGTCTTGTCGAGGCGTCGCCATTCGTTGAGGAGGCCGAAGCGCATCTCGCCGAGATAGCCGCGCCGGCGCTTCACCCCGGCGAGGAACGGGATCAGCGCCGACTTCCAGGAACTCGGGAGGACGATGGCGAGGTCGTGTGCTTCGTCGCGCAGGCGACGGGCAAAGCGCATCCGCATCGCCAGGTCGAAGCGCCCATGCGTCGCCGGCAGGGTGAAGACGCGCCCGACGCCGGGCATTCGCCCGCCGAGCGCCGCCGTCCAGGGCGGGGCGGCGAGGTCGATAGTCGCGGAGGGGTGGAGTTCGGCGAGACGGGCGACCAGGCTCTGCGCCATCACCATGTCGCCGATCCAGGCCGGCGCCATGATCAGAATGCGGTGCGGCTGTCCTCTGAGGACCGTCACCCGCCGCCTCGCTGCCGCGCCTCGCGCTCGCCGGGATAGAGGGCGTCGAGCGTCGCAGCGACGCCGGCCTCCAGCTCGGCGAAGGGCTCGCGATAAACTTTGGCGCGGAGCTGCGTCAGGTCGGCTTCGGTGAAGGCCTGATAGGCGCCCGCCAGATCTTCCGGCATCGGCACATATTGGATCTGGCCGCGGCCGTGCCAGGCGATCACCGCTTTTGCAAGGTCGTTGAAGCTCCGCGCCTGCCCTGTGCCGACATTGTAGATGCCGTTGGCGACCACCCCGGCGGCGTCGGCGATGGCGAGGTTCACCTTCACCACGTCGCCGACATAAACGAAGTCGCGGCGGTGCTCGCCGTCGCCATAGCCGTGCGAACCGGCAAACAGGCGGACCGCGCCGTTGGCCCTGATCTGCGCGTCGAAATGATGGACGACGCTCGCCATCCGGCCCTTATGCGCCTCGCGCGGCCCGTACACGTTGAAGTAGCGGAGGCCGACGATTGGGCTCTTGGCGTGTTGCAGGCGCGGCTGCACCCAGCAATCGAACACCCACTTCGACCAGCCATAGACGTTGAGCGGCCGCTCGTGGCCGGCGAATTCGGCAAAGCTGGTGCTGCCGCCATAGACGGCTGCCGACGAGGCGTAGACCAGGGGAATGTGGCGCGCCTCGGCCCACAGACAAAGCTCCTTGGAGAAGGTGAAGTTCCTGTCCATCATGTAGCGGCCGTCCCACAGCGTCGTGTCGGAACAGGCGCCTTGGTGGAAAATCGCCGAGACGTTCCCCAAGTCCTTGTTATGACGGAGCAATTCGCGGAACTGGTCGTGCTCCAGATAGTCCGCGATGCGGCAGTCGGCGAGGTTGGCGAACTTCTTGCCGTCGCTGAGGTCCTCGACGACGAGAATGTCGCTCTCCGAGCGCTGGTTGAGAGCCTTGACGATATTTGCGCCGATAAAGCCGGCGCCGCCGGTAACAATGATCATGCGCTGAGCGTTCTAGCAGAAGGCGCGCCGCCGCGGGTCGCCGGCCTCGATGCACGGGGTCGAATCGTTGCAGCTTGAGACGAGTATCGGCGCAAAGCTCATTGAAAATAACCCGGTTTTCGCCTTTAGCGGGAGTGACGGCCGCCTTGCCAAAATGTAATCTCCGCCCGCCCGTAAGTAAGCTAAACTACTCTTTTGTTAGGCGGCCTGGCGCAATCCTCCGTCCGATAACTCCAACAGGGCCCGTCGCCCGGGTTTTTGCATGTCGGTTGTCAAGCAGCTGATCCTCTGCGCGGTGCTTCTTGCCTTTGGCGGGGCGGCCTATCTCGGCTGGCAGAAATACGGTCCGGCAGTGGTTGCGGCTGCCGGTGGCGGCGCTCCTGGTGCTGGCGCTCCGGGGGCCGGCGGAGCGCCCGGCGGCGCCAATCCCAATCAGCAGGCCGCGGCCAATACCCAAGGCGGCAACCCCCAGGCTAATGCCGGCAATGCCAATGGCGGCAACCCCGGCCAGGCCAATGCCGGCGGCGCTCCGGGCGCCGGCCAGCGTCCCGCCGGGGCCCCCGGCCAGGGCGGTGCTCCCGGCGGCCAGGGCGCCGCGCAGCAGGCTCAGGCCGGTGCGCCGGGCCAGGGCGCGCAAGGCCAGGGTGGGCAGCGTCCCGCCGGGCAAGGCGCCCCGGGGGGCCAGTTCGCGGGCGGCAACGCTGCCGGCGGTCAGGCCGGCGGTGCAGGGCGCCCCGGTGCTCCCAATGCCGGCGGCGCCGGTGGCGGCGCTCCGGGTGGTGCCGGCGCGGTTGTCGTGCGGCCGGCGGCGCCGATCGCGGTGACGACCCAGGCTGTCAATTTCGAGATGATCGGCGATCAGCTGAAGGCGGTCGGCACCGCGACAGCGGCGCGCGCCGTGACGGTCTTTGCGCTGGTCGGCGGCCAGGCGAACGGCGTTGTCACTGAGGTAGCGGTCAAGGCCGGCACCGAGGTGAAGGCCGGGCAGGTGCTGCTCCGCCTCGACGACGCCGACCAGAAGATCGCCCTCGACCGCGCCAAGCTCGCTCTTTCCGACGCGCAGTCGGCCTTCGACCGCGCCGCGCAGCTCGCCAAGACGCAGAACGTCACCAGCGTCGCCCTCGACACCGCCAAGTCCAATCTCGACAAGGCGCAGAACGATTTCCAGACCGCGCAGGTGGCGCTCGCCCGCCGCCAGGTGACGGCGCCCTTTGCCGGCGTCGTCGGCATGTCCACCCGCTCGGTCGGCGACGTACTGACCGCGCAGACCGCGGTGACGACGCTCGACGACCTCTCGACCCTGACGGTGGCGTTCGACGTGCCGCAGCGTTTCATCGAGGGCTTGCAGGTCGGCTTCGGTGTCAGCGCCACTGCCGAAGGCCTTCCGGGCGTCGCCATGAAGGGCAAAGTGACCGCGGTCGATTCCCGCATCGATCCAGTGCCGCGAACCTTCAAGGCCGAGGTCACGCTCGACCAGGGCATCGCCGATCTCAAGCCCGGCATGGCGGTGCAGATCGTTTGCGACTTCCCCGGCAAGCTGCAGCCGACCCTGCCGTCGGTGGCGGTGCTCTGGGATCGCGGCGGTTCCTACGTCTGGAAGGTCAGCAATAACATCGCCCGCCGCGCTGACGTCGAGGTCCAGGGCCGCCGCGGATCGGCGGTGATTGTCACCGGCGACTTCCGCCGCGGCGACGAGGTGGTGATCGAGGGATACCAGCGCCTCCGCGAGGGGTCGCCGGTTACCGCCACGCAGACCGCGGCCGTCGCCGCGCGCCTCGGCGTCACCGACGCCGCGCCGACGGCGGCAACCGTGCCTCCGGCCGGAGCCGCCAATGGCCAGCGTCCGGCCGGCGCGGGCGCTCGGCCCGCCGCCGGCGAGGGCGCTCCGGCGGGTAATGCCAACGCCAATCCGGGCGCTAACGGCGCCCCGCCTGGCGGCTTTCAGCGCGGCGGCGGGCAGCGGCCCGCGGCCGGCGGGGAGGGTGCTCAGGGCGCGGCTACGCCCGAAGGCGGGGCTGCCGGCGGTCCGCCACGCGGACCGCGGCCAGGGCCGGGCGCGACTCCAAACGCCGACGGCGGTGCGCCGGCCGGCGGCGGGGCGCCCGCCGCAGGTGCCAGACCGCAGCAGAACGGATAGATTTTCACTTCCGGGGGGAAGAGGGAACGATGAAGCACAATCCGATTATCGCGGCGATCAAGGAGGGCGGGTTCGCCTCCACGTTCGTGCGGCGGCCGGTCCTGGCGATCGTGCTGAACCTCTTGATCATCGTCGCCGGCGCGGCGGCCTATTTCGGCGTCGAGGTCCGCGAACTCCCCAGCATCGAGCGGCCGGTGATCACTGTGCGCACCGGTTACAACGGCGCCACCCCCGAGACCGTCGACAAGCAGATCACCAACGTCATCGAAGGCGCGGTCGCCCGCACCTCGGGCATCACCAACATTTCTTCGGTCAGCGTCCAGGGCCAGAGCCGCGTCACCATCGAGTTCTCGCCGGCGACCGACATCAACATCGCCGCTTCCGATCTTCGCGACGCGATCAGCAATGTCCGCGGCCTGCCGCGCGACGACAATCTCATCCCCCCGACCATCGTCAAGGCCGACGTCCAACAGTCGGATGCCATCATGCGCGTCGTCGCGGTGGCGCCGAAGATGCCGGTCGACGAGCTGACCCAGCTGGTCAACGACCGCATCGTCAACAAGCTCGCTGCCGTCGACGGCGTTGCCGACGTTCAGCTGTTCGGCAACCGCAATCCGCTGGTGCGCATCCTCTTCGATCCGGCCAAGCTCGCCGCCCGCAGCCTGACCGTCACCGACCTCAACACCGCCGTCGCCAACATCGCCACCGATGCCCCGGCCGGCAACGTCTCCGACGCCAACCGCACGCTGGTTGTGCGCACCGACAACACCGCCAAGACCGTCGACGACATCAAGGCGGTCTGGATCAACCGCACCACCCGCGTCGAAGATGTGGCGCAGGTCGTCTTCGGCCCCGAGGACAAGACCACCACCATTCGCTACAACGGCGATACCGGCGTCAGCCTCGACATTTTCCGCCAGGCCAAGTCGAACGCGCTGTCGATCTCCAACGGCGTGCGCAAGGCGGTCGAAGAGCTGAATTCCCAGCTCGCCGCCGAGGGCGTCAAGGTCGAGATCACCTCCGACGACGCGATCTTCATCCGCGGCTCCGTCAACGAGGTCATCCATACCCTGGTGATCGCCACTGGCATCGTGCTGGCGATCATCTTCATCTTCCTGCGCTCGGTCAGCATCACCTTCATTCCCATGGTGACGGTGCCGATCGCGCTGATCGGCGCCCTCGGCGCGATCTGGGCCTCCGGCTTCTCGATCAACCTGCTGACGCTGCTGGCGCTGGTGCTGGCGACCGGCCTCGTCGTCGACGACGCCATCGTCGTCATCGAGAACATCATCCGTCGCCGCAACGAGGGCATGGGCCCGCGCGCCGCGGCGGTGCTCGGCACCAAGCAGGTGTTCTTCGCCGTCGTCGCCACCACCGCCACCCTGGTCGCGGTGTTCGTGCCGATCTCTTTCTTCCCCGGCTCGGTCGGCAAGCTCTTCCGCGAGTTCGGCTTCGTGCTCGCGTTCTCGGTGATGCTGTCGGCCTTCGTCGCGCTGACGCTGGTGCCGGTGATGGCCTCGCGCCTGGTCGGCGTCGAGGGCGAGCACAGCAAGAACCCGATCATGCGGTTCTTCCGCGTGCTGTTCGCGCCGTTCAACTTCATCATCGACACGATCGGCTCGACGCTGCTGCGCATCTACCGGGTCTTCTTGAACGCCGCCCTGGCGGCGCCGATCGTCGTGCTGATGCTGGCCTTCCTCTTTGCCGGCGCCGCCTTCACCAGCTTCAAGTCGCTCACCGTGGAACTGGCGCCGCTCGAGGATCGCGGCATCATCCAGGTGTTCGTCGGCGCCCCGCAGGGCTCGACCGTCGACTACACCTCCGATCAGATGAAGCAGGTCGAGGCGATCACCAACCGCCTGCTGCAGCCGCGCAAGCAGGCCGACGGCAAGCCGGACCTGCCGCCCGAAGCGACCGGCATCGTCACCGTCTCGCAGGGCTTCGGCGGCGGTGGTTTCATGACCATCACCCTCGCCCCCTGGGAGAGCGGCCGCCGTCCGCAAAAGGACATCACCGCCGAGTTGAACCGCCAACTGGGTACCGTCGTCGGCGTTCAGGCCAATGCGCGTCCGCCGATTGCCCTCGGCATTCCCGGCGGCGGCAACGGCATCCAGTTTGCGGTGACCGGGTCGGACTACGCCTCGCTGTCCGACGCCGCCAACAACTTCGTCAAGGTGCTGCAGGGCGAGGACAAGGTCTTCCAGAACCCGCGCACCAACTTCGACCTGACCCAGGCGCAGATCAAGCTGACGGTCAACCGCCAGCGCGCTTCGGAGCTTGGCATCTCGGTCGACGCCATCACCACCGTCGTCAATACGCTGCTGGCCGGTCGCAACATCGGCAACTTCTTCATTGGCGAGACGCCGATCAGGATTCGCGTGCTGGCGCCGGAAGGGATGATCCAGGATCCGACCGCCCTCGACAACATCCTGATCCGCGTCGGCGGCCAGCCGGGCGCGGCCACCGCCAAGATGGTGCCGCTCTCCTCGCTGGTGTCCTTCCAGGAAATGTCGGCGGCGCCGCAGCTGCCGCGCCAGGATCAGCGCGCCTCGCTGCCGATGACCAGCGGCCTCGCCGAAGGCGTGCCGATGGGCGTGGCGATGGATCGCCTGAACCAATTGGCCAAGGACAGTCTGCCGCCGGGGATGAACATCATCTACACCGGAGAGGCCAAGGCGCTGCTGCAGACCTCGAGCGGCATCATCCAGACCTTCGCCTTCGCCGTGCTGGTGGTGCTGTTGGTCCTGGCGGCGCAGTTCGAGAGCTTCATTGCCGCCTTGATCCTGTTCGCCACGGTGCCCTTCGGCCTTGCCGCCGCGGTGTTCGCCATGGTCGGCACCGGCACGACTCTCAACACCTACAGCGAAATCGGCCTCGTCATGCTGGTCGGCCTGATGGCCAAGAACGGCATCTTGATCGTCGAGTTCGCCAATCAGCTGCGCGACGAAGGCCAGAGCGTGATGGAGTCGATCCGCAACGCCTGCATGATCCGCATCCGCCCGGTGGTGATGACCATGCTGGCGACGGTGTTCGGCGCGCTGCCGCTGATCCTGCAGGAGGGGCCGGGCTCGGAAGCCCGCCACGCCCTCGGCTTCGTTATCGTCGGCGGCCTGGCCTTCGCCACCGTGTTCACGCTGTTCCTGACGCCGGCGGTGTTCGCGCTGCTGGCGCCGCTGACCAAGCCGCGCACCGCCGAGGAGCACCGCCTCGCCAAGGAGCTTGCCGATGCCGGCAAGCCGGCGGCGGCCAAGCGTCCGGAGCTGGTGCCGGCCCCCGGCCACGGCGTCGACGAACTGCCGGTCGCCGCCGAATAGCGGGCACCGCGACGGTCGAACTCGAGCGGGCGGCTTCGGCCGCCCGTTCCTTTTTCTGGCAAGGCATGCGCCTCGCGGACCGCCCCCGCCCCCGCTTCGCCGATCCGCGCCTTGCCCACTGCCCAGTTGCCCAGAACTATAGGGTTCTGGGCAACTGGGCAGCTGGGCAAGGGGGCGCGCACCGACTGACGGGCAGGCGGAACGACAGGACCGTATGAAAGGCTCGGGAAACCGAGGGTCGCTTAGCTCGGCGCCGGCGCCGCGCACCGACCTGGGTCGCGTCAGCCGCCGATCGTTTGTGGAGCTTGAGGTGGCAGGGGGGACGGTGCGCTTGTCGTTCGCAACGAACTCCTCAGACAATCACGCCGCAAAGCTGAACCGGCGCTTCAATGCGTCTGAGCCCTTAATAAAACGAGAGACTAGGGCAACCGGTCTCCGCCGTCCCAACCGACCGCTGGCCTAAGCCTGGCGGGTCGCTCAGTGCGCGGCGGGCGGCCGGCAAACCGCCCAGAGCCTCTTGCGCCCGTCCCATCCCCTCCAAACACGTCCTACGCCAGGGGCCCACCCTGCCTTTCGGCGCGCCGGACGACAAATCGCCGGCAGGCGGTCCCCCTAAAACGTGGTTATCCAACCATGAATTCCGACCCTTTGCAAATATGTCACGGTTGTGACTGCAAGGGCTCAACACGCTTTTCCCCGGGCGGTTTGTCGCGGGGATATGGCGTCGGCCGCCGAACAAAAGGAGGCGCGCGGCGCCTTCGCGAGCCACCGCGGCGCTCGAAGGCGAGGGGCGCGAACGCCCCCCGCGCTACTCTGCGGCGTCGAGGGCCGGCGGCTGGTAGGGCGGCCGCTCGCCGCGCTTGGCGTCGAGCGTGGCGACCGCGGCGCCGGCGGAAGCATTCGCCGCCACCGGCGGCGCGGCGATGACCCCGCCGCGGGCGGCGGCGCGAGCCGCGCGGCGCGCAAGGCCCCGCTCGCGGCGGCGGTTCCGCCAAGCGGCGAGCTTGGCGATCGCCGCCAGCTGCGCCGGCGTCACCACCAGCGTCAGCACGGTGGCAAAGCCGAGGCCGAAGACGATGGCGGTCGAGAGCTGGATCCACCACTGCGTCGACGGCGCGCCGAAGGTCACCTCGCGGTTGACGAAGTCGAGGTTGATGCCGAAGGCGATCGGCAGCACGCCGAGGATGGCGGTGATCGCCGTCAGCAGCACCGGCCGCGCGCGTTCGCGGCAGGTGGTCAGGATCGCCTCGACGAAGTCGACGCCCTCGCGCCGCAGGCGGTCGTAGGTGTCGATCAGCACGATGTTGTTGTTGGTCACCACCCCGGCGAGGGCGATGATGCCGACCATCGTCATGACGATGCCGAACACCTGCTGCATGATGATCAGGCCGAGCAGCACGCCGATCGTCGACAGGATGACCGCGAACAGGATCAGCCCGACGCTGGAGAAGCGGTTGAACTGCAACAGCAGCACCGCGAAGATCAGGAACAGCGCCGCGCCGAAGGCCTTGCCGAGGAAGGCCGAGGCTTCCGCCTGCTCCTGGTCCGAGCCCTTCAGCTTCCACGTCACCAGGCCGCCGAAATCGGCTTTGGCCAGCTGGGCCTTGATCGTCTCCTGCACCGCCGAAACGTTGACCGCCTTGCCGTCGATCTTGTCGGCAAGGTTGGCGGTGATGTTGTCGACGCGTGTCCCGGCGACGCGATTGATGACGCCGACCCGCTCGACCGGCACGCGCTTGATGAAGTTGCCGATCGGCACCGACCCCAGCGCCGTCTCGATGCGCAGCGAGTCGATGTCGGCGAGCGTGCGGCGGTCCTCCGGGTAACGCAGGATGATGTCGACCGCCTTGTCGCTCGACGGCGGGCGATAGTCGGTGATCTTAACGCCGTTGGTGACCAGCTGGACGGCGAGGCCGACCGCGCCGACGCTGATGCCGTAGCGGGCCGCTTCCGACTTGTCGATGTCGAGCTTCCAGTCGATGCCGGGGAGGGGGAGGCCGCTGTCGAGGTCGCGCACCTCCGGGGCTGCGGCGAGCGCCGCGGTCACCTTCTTGGCTGCCGCCGTCAGCGCCTCGGGATAGTCGCTCGACAGCTGGATCTGGATCGGCTTGCCGGTCGGCGGTCCCGCCTCCGAGGCGATGACCTCGACATTGATGCCGGGCAGGTCGGCCGTCTCGGCGCGGATCGCGTCCATGATCTTCTTGGCCGGCCGCCGCACCTTCCAATCGACGAAGGAGAAGCGGATCTGGCCGATCACGTCCTCGGTCGCGCCCTGCGAGAGGCCGCCGCCACCGGGGTTGGACGAGCCCGAGCGGGCGTACACCGTCTCCAGCTCCGGCCGGTGTTCGGCATTGTCGGCGGTGGTGAAGGCGAGGAGCCGGCCCTCCACCGAGCGCACCAGAGCGTCCTTCTCGGCGAGCGAAAGGTTGCCGCGGGCATGGATCAGTACCGCCCCGGTGTCGGGCTCGACATTGGGGAAGAACTCGACGCCCTTGCCGAGCTTGCCGTTGGCGTAGATGACGCCGCCAAGGACGCCGATTGCCAGCAGGATCACCATGCCCGGGCGGCGGACCGCCAGGCGCACCGTCCGCATGTACCAGCTGTTGTTGGCGGCGTGGTGGTCGACCGCCGGCTGCGGCCTGCCGATCAGCGCGCCGAGGGTCGGCGTGAAGATGAGTGCCGTCACCAGCGACGCCGAGAGCGTCGCAATCAGGGTGATCGGCATGTACTTCATGAACTGACCGACGAGGCCCGGCCAGAACAGCAGCGGCGAGAAGGCGGCAATGCGGGTGAGGGTGGCCGCCGTGACCGGCCCGGCCATGCGGGTCGCCGCCAGCGCATAGGCTTCGCGCGCGGTCATGCCCTCGCTCATCCGCCGTTCGGCGAACTCGGCAACGATGATGGCGTCGTCGACCAGCATGCCGACCGCCAGGATCAGGCTGAACAGGGCGACGATGTTGAGCGTCAGGCCGAACATCTGCAGGCCGAGAATGCCGGTCAGGAACGATGCCGGGATGGCAATGCCGACGAACAGCGAAGCCCTCGCCCCGAGGATGAAAAGGATGATGACGATCACCAGCAGCACGCCGGTGAGGACGCTGTTCTGCAGGTCGCCGAGCAGGGTGCGGATGGTCGTCGAGGCGTCCTGGATGAAGTTGACCTTCAGCCCCTCCGGCCACCGGCTCTGCAGGTCGGCCATGGTCTTCCTGACGCCGTCGACGGTGTCGATGATGTTGGCGCCGGCCCGCTTCTTGATCTCGATGGCGACGGCTGGGAGGCCGTTGACGCGGGTGATCGAGGTCGCGTCCTTGAAGGTCGGCCTGACGTCGGCGACGTCGCCGAGCTTGACGGTGGCGTTGTTGCCGGCGGTGACCGGGATGTCGAGCACGTCCTGCGGCGTCTCGATCAGCGCCGGCACCTTGATCGGGAAGGCGCCGGTCGGGCTCTCCAAGGCGCCTGCGGCGACCACGCTGTTGCCCTGCGCCGCCGCCGCGACCCACGGGCCGAGCGAGACGCCGTAGGACTTCATCAGCATCGGCTGGGCGATGACCTCGACCACCTCGTCGCGCACGCCGTTGAGGTCGGCCGAGAGCACGCCCGGAACCTGCGCCTCGATCTCGCGCTTGGCCTGGCGGGCAAAGCCGACCAGAGCGCGCTCCGAGAGGTCGCCGGAGAGGATTGCCGTGACGATCGGGAAGAGGCTGAGATTGACCTCGAACACGCCCGGCTGATCGGCCGCCGTCGGCAGCTGCCGCTTGGTGTCCTCGACCTTGGCGCGCACGTCGCGCAGCGCCGTATCCGACTTGAAGCCGGCCTGGAATTCCAGCAGCACATAGCCGCCGCCCTCGAAGGCGGCAGAGCGCATCTCCTTGATATTGGCGACGGATTTGAGGCCCGACTCCATCGGCCGCACCAACAGGCGCTCGGCGTCCTCCGGCGAGATGCCGCGCTGCGACATCTGCACGTAGATGATCGGCACCGTGACGTCCGGGCTCGCCTCCTTGGGGATCGATTGGTAGGCCATCAACCCCGAAATCAGCAGAAACACCAAAAGCGCCAGTGTCAGGCGCGCGTGGTTGATCGCAAAGTCGACGATCTTCCTCATGCGCCGCCTCCCGGCTTGGGCGCCGGCACGGCCGTCACCGTCTCGCCCTCCTTGACGAATTCCTGGCCGACGGTGATCACGCGCGTCGCCCCGTTGAAGCCGCCGACCCAGGCGATGCCGCGATCGGTGCCGAGCACCGTCAGCGGCAGGAAGTGAACGACATCCTTGTCGTCGACGATGCGAACGCCGAGCCGCCCGTCATCGGCAAAGACGATCGAGGAGAGGGCGAGCGACACGCCCTGCACCGGCGGCAGGCCGATGCTGATCTCGGCGGTGACGCCGTCGGCGATGCGGCCGTCGGCATTGGCGAGCTTGGCTTCGACCCGATAGGTACGCGTGGTCTTCTCGGCGGTAAGGCCGACGAAGGAAAGCGCGCCGGTGGCTTTGGTGCCGTCGATGAAGGTCACTTCCGCCTTCTGGCCGACCGCCAGCGCGCCGCGATCCTTCTCGCTGACCTGGCCGACCGCCAGCATCGGATCGGGGCTCACCACTTCGGCGACCAGGGCTCCGACCTGGACCGCCTGGCCGACTTCGACCGGAACGTTCTCGACCCGGCCGTCGATCGGCGCCCGCACCTGCACCTTGAGCAGTTCGGCCTTGGCCGTCGCCAGCGCCGCCTGAGCCGATGCCAACTGCGTCTGCAGGCCGTTCATCTGGTTGCGCGGCAGCGTCCCGCGCTCGATCAGATCCCGCTGAGCGTCGAGATCGGTCTGCCGCTGGTCGACCAGCGCTTGCGCCTGCTTGACCGCCGCTTCGCGTCCCTCGTCGGAAAGGAGGGCGACGATATCGCCGGCTTTGACATTGGTGCCGCGCGCGACCTTGAGCTCGAGGACCAGGCCGGCGCCACGGGCGACCGCCTGCGCGCGCTTCTCCGCCTGCGTAACGCCGGAGAGGACGACATTGCGGACATGCGGCTCGGGCGCGACGGCGGTGAACGCAACTCGGCGCGCAGCGGCGACCGGAGCGGCGGCGGGAGCCGCCTGCGGCTTGGTTTCTTCGGCATGCGGCCCGAGTGAGCCCGAGGCGATCCACAGGACCGCCACCGCCACGATGGCGACGGCAGCGATGCGGCTCGGGTTGAGGAATCCACGCGCCATAGGTGCCCTCTGCTCTCGTCTCGCTCGGCCGACCTCGGCCAAACCTTACAATCCGGCCAGTCGGCGGCGGGTCGCGCTGTGAGCCAAGGCTCCCTGCGGAGCGGACCCTCTAGTCGGGTCCGGCCCTTGCGCCGAACCGTTCGCAAAACATTCCGGGTCGATCCGCGTGCCTGCTCTAACGAACGCCAAAAGCATAGGGATCCCCGGAAAATCCCTGCCGCGGCTCATGGTGATATGGTCCGCCCACTGCCGGCCGCCAAGTGATCTGCGTCACACCGGCAGCCAGACTCAGGCAATAATTGCCTCAACCCACCCGTGAGACAATTCGAAAATCCACCGGCCTGTTCCGCCTTTGCGACATAACGCGTTGGTCGGACAATGAAAGGCGGCGATTGCGCCGGTGTGTCGGCGACGTAAAGAAATGTTAAGGCGAGGGCCGGACCTGCCCGATTTTGCTCCGGCCGACAGGGGAACGAGGGTGAAACCGACCAATCCCGTCTTCACCGGCATGCCGACCACGGTTTTCGAGGTGATGAGCGGCCTCGCCCGCGAGCACAACGCCATCAATCTCGGTCAGGGATTCCCCGATACCGACGGCGCCCTGGCGGTGCGGCAGTCTGCCGCACAAGCCCTCCTCGCCGGGCCTAATCAATACCCGCCGATGATGGGCGTGCCGGAGCTCCGCCAGGCGGTCGCCGAAGCGAATCAGCGCTTCTACGGCCTTGCCGTCGACTGGCGGAGCGAGGTGCTGGTCACCTCCGGCGCCACCGAGGCGCTCGCCGATTGCCTCTTCGGCATCCTCGCCCCCGGCGACGAGGTGGTGCTGATCGAGCCGCTCTACGATTCCTATCTGCCGATCGTCCGCCAGGCCGGCGCGACGGCGCGGCTGGTGCGCTTGACGCCGCCGCATTGGCACCTCGACCGCGCTGCGCTCGCCGCCGCCTTCGGCGCCAAGACCAAGGCGATCGTGCTGAACAGCCCGATGAACCCGGCCGCCAAGGTCTTTAGCGACGAGGAACTCGCCGCCATCGCCGAGCTCTGCGTCCGCCACGACGCCTACGCCATCTGCGACGAGGTCTACGAGCACATCGCCTTCGACGGCCGCCGCCACCGCCCGCTGATGACCTTCCCCGGCATGCGCGAGCGCACCGCCCGCATCGGCTCGGCGGGCAAGACGCTGTCGCTGACCGGGTGGAAGATCGGCTACGTCACCGCCGCCCCGAAGCTGCTCGAACCGATCGCCAAGGCGCACCAGTTCAACACGTTCACCACCCCGCCCAATCTGCAGCAGGCAGCCGCGGTCGGCCTGCGCCAGGGCGACGACTACTTCGCCGGCCTTGCCGCCGACCTTGCCGGGAAACGCGACCGCCTCGCCGCCGGGCTTGCGCGGCTCGGCTTCGGCGTCGCTGCGTCCGCCGGCACTTATTTCATCGTCACCGACGTGACCCCGCTCGGCCTTGCCGGCGACGACTTCACCCTTTGCAAGCGCATGACCGTCGAGGCCGGCGTCGCGGCGATCCCGGTCTCGGCGTTCTACGCCTCGGCGCCGCCGACCAACTTCGTCCGCTTCTGCTTCTCCAAGCAGCCGGCGGTGCTGGACGCGGCGCTGGCGCGGCTCGAAGCCTGGCTCGCCAAGACGGCGCGCCGCGTCGCCTGAGCCACCCCCTGCCGTGACTGGTCCGACGGAAGCCGCCGGCAACCCCATCCTCGTCGAGGTGACACGCGGACCGTTGGTCGAGAGCCGGCACGCCGGCGCGCTCGCCGTCGTCGATGAAGCGGGGTCGACCGTCTTCGCCCTTGGCGATGTCGCGCGGCTGGTCTTCCCGCGCTCGGCGGTGAAGCCGATCCAGGCGCTGCCGCTGGTCGAGACCGGCGCTGCCGACGCCTGCGGCTTCGGCCCCGAGCATCTGGCGCTGGCCCAGGCTTCGCACAGCGGCTCGGAGGCCCACACCGCAGTCGTTCGCGACATGCTGGCACGCGCCGGCGCCTCGCCGGCCGATCTCGAATGCGGTGCGCACCCGCCGTTCGACGAGGCAGCGCGCGCCGCGCTGGCACGGAGCGGTGAGGAGCCCGGGCCGCTGCACAACAATTGTTCGGGCAAGCACGCCGGCTTCATTGCCGTGGCCCGCCATCTCGGCGTACCGGTCGCCGGCTATGTCGCGCCCGGCCATCCGGTCCAGCAGCGCGTCACCGCCGCTCTTGCCGCACTCACCGGATCATCCCTCGGCGAGGATGTCCGCGGCACCGACGGCTGCTCGATCCCCGCTTATGCCGTGCCGCTCGATCGGCTCGCCTTCGGCTTTGCCCGCTTGGCTTCGGGAAAGGGGATGGAGGCCGCCCGTGCCGCCGCCGCCCGGCGGCTTCTAACCGCGGCCACGGCGCATCCGCATCTTGTGGCAGGCGAGGGGCGCTTCGACACTGCGGCGATGCGAGCCCTCGGCGGCCGGGCGCTGGTCAAGAGCGGCGCCGAAGGCGTCCTCTGTGCCGCCGTTCCCGAACGCCGGCTCGGCCTTGCCGTCAAGGCCGACGACGGCGCCGGCCGGGCCGCCGAGGCGATAATGGCGGCGACACTGGCCGCTCTCCTGGCGCTCGGGGACACGGAACGGGAGGCGCTCGGCCGCCTGGTCGTGGCGCCTGTCCGTTCGCGCCGGCGCGATGTCGTCGGCGAAGTGCGGCCGAGCGAGGTGCTGCGGGGCGCCCTGCCGGCCGTCCGTTCCTGAGCCCTTAGACCTTCCGCGCGATCCAGCGGCCGCTGCACTTCAGCGTATCGGACGTCCAATTGCCGCCGCCGTCCTTGCCGGCGAGTGTGCCGGTGCCGACCACGATGTCGCTCTCATGTGCGAAGCGGATATTCACTGCGCCGCGCGCGGTCACCGCGCCGCTCGCCGTCGAATTGACCTTGCCGGCGTATTTGACTTTGCCATCGTTGACTTCGATTGGAACGAGATAGCCCTGGTCGCAGGTCCCGGCGTCGACGATGATCGACACTTCCCAGACGCCGTCATAAGGCGTCGCGGCGATGGCGGAGACGCCGCCGAACGCCAAGGCCGCGCCTGCGAGCGCCGCCCGAACCGAACCGGTTTTCCCGTGCTGAAAGCCACCTGAACTGTAACGCCACATGATACCGCATCCCTTGTGCAAGCCCCCCTCTAGGCCGGCAGAAGGCCGAAGGCGGCACGACTACCCACCTTTGATGACCGGCTCAAGGCGGAAAAAAAAGGGCGCCCAATCGGGCGCCCCTTCTCGCGCAAAAAAATCGGTCCCGCTCAGTCGACCTTGTACTTCTGGTGGCACGACTCGCAGTTTGCCGCGACCACTTCCCACGCCGTCTTGAAAGCGTCGGCGCCCTTGGCCGCTGCGTCCGCAGCGGCGGTCGCGTCCTTGACCATCTTGGCCGAGGCCGCCTTGAAGCCGGCATTGTCGGTCCATACCGCCGGCTTGGCGCGGGTCTGATCGTCCTTGTTGGCCGGCTTGAACACGTCGGGCTTGGTGGAGTCGGGGAAGAGGGTGGGGAAGATGTCGTTGTCGTGGGCGATGCTCTTGGCGATCGTCGCGGCGACGGCGGCGTCGTAGGGAACGCGGGGCGGGTTGCGCAGCATGTCGACGGCGAGCGTCGACGCCGCGCCGTTGGTGTTCATGATGGCTTTCCGCATCTTGACCAGGTTGATGATCTGACCGTCCGCCACGGCCACCATTCCCACCGCCAACGCAACGCCGGCCAAAACCATTTTGAGTTTCATCCCAACCTCCAAAGGTCGCGCACGACCCCGTGATCGTGCCCCCGGCAAATCTCTAGCAAGCCCGCCGGTAAGGTAAAAGCCGCAAACGACGGCAGCGTGATGGCTGCAGCCCCTGTTGGGCGGACCATCGGCGTCCTTGCTATCGAGCGGAACCGGGGGCATCTTATTCAGGTGACTGCAAAGAAGTCGTCCTCCCATCGACCGAAGGTTGCCGGCTACCGAGTGGCCGGCGTGACCACCGACGGGATCGCAATCCTAGCACCGAAGACGCGCCCCTCCAGTTTCACCACTAAGCAGATACGCGCCACCGTCAAACGAGTGCTCCGAGAATCCGGCACCGGACGATTCGTTTCCGAAGCGGACTTGCACGGTAAGTTGCCAAAACAGCGGTAGAGCGTGGCGGCCAATCGGGACGTTTTCATAAACTGCCCTTTTGACGACCTTTACGCTCCTATTTTCAACGCCATCGTCTTCACTGTGATCCGCGCCGGCTTTCGCGCACGCTGCGCTCGGGAAGCTGACGATGGCGGCCAGGTGCGGCTTGCCAAGATCGCCGAGATCATCGACCAGTGTCGGTTCGCCGTTCACGACATTTCCCGCACCGAATCCGACGGCGATCCGCCGTTGCCGCGCTTCAACATGCCGTTGGAACTCGGGCTTTTCCTGGGCGTCCGCCTTTTGGGAACCGCCAAGCAGAAGGCGAAGCGCTGCCTCATTCTCGACCGCGAGCCGTATCGCTACCAGCGCTTCATCTCCGATATCGCCGGACAGGACATTCATGCTCACCGCGGAGATCCCAATGTTGCAATAGGCGAACTCGCCGCTTGGCTTCGAATCCAAAGCCCGCGTCGACCCGTGCCCGGCGGCCAACAACTCGCGCGAGACTTCGAGGGATTCCAAGCTCGGCTGCCGCAGATTTGTCGCGAGAGGGCACTGGAGCCCGGCGAACTAACCTTTGGCGACTACGTTGCCATTGCCACCGAATATGCGCTGGATGCGGCCTGAGCGCCGCGCGGTTGCCCGCGCTTGCCACCCCGCCTATGGTCCGCCCCACCGATTGCCGCGAGCCGTCCTCGCCTGACGTTAGGAGTCTTGTCCCATGGCCTTCGAACTGCCGAACCTGCCGTATCCGTATGAGGCTCTGGAACCCTTCATGTCCAAGCAGACGCTGGAGTTCCACCACGACAAGCACCACCAGGCCTACGTCACCAACGGCAACAACCTCCTCAAGGACAGCGGCCTTGAGAAAGAGAGCCTGGAGAATGTCGTCAAGAAGAGCTTCGGCAAGAACCAAGGCCTCTTCAACAACGCCGGCCAGCACTACAACCACATCCATTTCTGGAAATGGATGCGCCACGGCGGCGGCGGCAAGAAGCTGCCGGCCAAGCTCGAGAAGGCCTTTGCCGACCTCGGCGGCTACGACAAGTTCCGCGCCGACTTCGTCCAGGCTGGGCTGACGCAGTTCGGCTCCGGCTGGTGCTGGGTGTCGGTCAAGGACGGCAAGCTTGCCATCTCCAAGACGCCGAACGGAGAGAACCCGCTGGTGCACGGCGCGACGCCGATCCTCGGCTGCGACGTCTGGGAGCACGCTTATTACATCGACTACCGCAATGCCCGGCAGAAGTACCTCGAGGCCTTCGTCGACAGCCTCATCAACTGGGACTACGTGCTGGAGCGTTTCGAGCAGGCGTAGCCGGCGCCGCCAGGCCCGCGGTCAATCCGACGCGGGCCGATCTCCCGCCATAAAAAAGTACTCTTTCGAGGATTCGCGGGATCAGGCCAAGTATCGTGCAGAATTGATGCGCGTCTGGCTCAATCTCCACTTGAAAAGTTAGAGCTTTTCCAAGTATCGTCGCTGCCGGGTAGGGGGAAGATCGACGCACGGCGACGCGAAGCCGCTCGCAGCAAGAAACGTCTATTCGTCCCGGCCGCCGCGCGATGCCCGAGCATGTCGCCGGGCAGGCCGGCCTGTGTGCCGGTGGATCCGCCGGTGCCGCCGACGTGCTGTTGAGCGACCGCGCGCTGTAACGAACCGGGAATTGCGACAAGCCGGGGGCGTTTGCAGCGGCTTGCCGGGGGACAACCATTTCAATCGCCGCAAGGCATAACCGAACGCCAAGGGACCGCGCATGACCGAGAATACGGCCAGGGTCGACCTCATCGATCTCACGGCGAACATCGTGTCCGCTTATGTCAGCAACAACACAGTCGCCGCCAACGATCTGGCGCGGCTGATCGCCGACGTTCACCAGGCGCTGACCCGTACGCATGGCGGAGGCAACGAGCCGGAGCCGGAGCCGCTGAAGCCGGCGGTCAATCCCAAGAAGTCGGTGTTCCCCGACTACATCGTCTGCCTGGAGGACGGGAAGAAGTTCAAGTCGCTGAAGCGCCACCTGCGCACCCACTACGACCTGTCGCCGGAGGAGTACCGCGACAAGTGGGCCTTGCCGGCCGACTATCCGATGGTGGCGCCGAACTATGCCGCCGCCCGCTCCGCCCTCGCCAAGAAAATGGGCCTCGGCCAGCAGCGTCGCCGCCGCTAAAGCGACCGTCCCGCTTGTCTCGGCCGCTGCGGGTCCTCGCGGCGGCCGCTTCGTTTCCCCCTAGGCGGATTGCGCCGCCAGTGCCGCCTGCGCTTCGGCCTTGATGCGCGCCACCATCGCCCGGAGGCCGTTGGAGCGCTGCGAGGAGAGGTGGGCGCGAAGATCGAGCTGGGCGAAGATCGCCTCGGCGTCGGTGGCGAGGATCTCGGCGGCGCTCTTGCCGGAGAAGATGGCGAGAACCACCGCCACCAGGCCGCGCACGATATGGGCGTCGCTGTCGCCGGCAAAGACCAGGCGCGGCGCGCCGGCCTCGTCCGTCGCGACGGTGGTCGCCAGCCACACCTGGCTGGCGCAGCCCTGCACCTTGTTGGCGGCGTTGTGGTCAGCCTCCGCCATCGCCGGCAGCGAACGGCCGAGTTCGATGAGGTAGCGGTAGCGATCGTCCCAGGCGTCCAGGACGGCGAAGTCGTCGAGAATTGCGGCGATCGTGGTCACGAGCGTCCCGCCGGCGCGGCGGCTCCGCCTCAAGTTGGAAGCGGGGATATAGGCGCTCGGGCCGCTATGCGAAAGTTCTTTGCCGGAAGGCGTCTAGATCGGGCCGGCGTTTCGCGGCGCTCGCCAGGGTTCGGCGGCGTCGGCCTCGGTCAGAGTACCGCGCGGCTCTTCGCCGGAATGGGTGAAGTGCTGGACCAGCATCTTGAAGCCGTAGCGCGCCTTGTCCGCCATCACCTCGATCGCCGCATGCGAGGTCGAGCAGACCTCGGGGTTGCGATCGCAGAACTGGCCGATGTCCTGCACCGCCGCGCGGGTCGCCGCCATCGCCTGGATCAACGTGACGCGCGGCGCGTCGCCGTTCTCCGGGTCGTTCGGGATGAACATGACCACGACGGCAATCCAGAACGCGGCCCTGAGAAAGAACATCACGGCGGCACCTTTTGTCGCGGTTGGCTGAGGCCGGTTGCGGCAGGCCGGACCCTAGCGCCGCCGGGCTAAGTCGGGGTTCAGCCACTCGCTAAAATTTGAGCGAAATCCGCGACTTGCGGGCGTCCGGCAGCCAGCCGGCGAAGGCCGGGAAAAAATCGTTGCCGGCCGGCTTAGCCTTAGGAGTCCCTTAAGCGGCGGATGGGATGATTAACCATCGGGACGGTCCCGCTGCACGGTGTCCTCAGCACGAGCGCGGATTGGCCGCGAGTACCCGAGTGTTCCCAGAGATAAGCGTTCGAGAAGTGCCGATGAATCAGGTAAGCGCGTATCTTCGGCACTTTCTCGACGCTTTCCTGGAGCCCACAGAAAACGAAGACGACGCCGCGATCGCGGCCCGTCGCCTCTTTGTCGGCGGCCACCTGGCGCTGACGGTCTGCGGCCTGGCCGCGCTGCCGTTGCTGATCGCCTTCGGCGGCCCGCTCAATCTGGCCGAGGCGCTGACCTTTGCCTGGCTTGCCGCGCCGCTCGGCGCCGCTCTGCTGGCCGCCCGCACCGGCAATCTGACGCTCGCCCGGTTTCACTATTGCGGCCTTCTCACCGGCTTCATCGTCTGGGTGGCCACCGTCACCGGCAGCGCCTCCGGCGCCGCGATGTGGCTGGCGCTGGTGCCGATCGAGGCGAGCCTCGCCAATTCGCGCCGCTTGACGGTGTTTGCCGCCGGCCTTGCCCTGCTTGCCTGGGCGGCGCTGAGCATCATCGCCGCGATCCCCTTCGTGCCGCGAGCCGCCAGTGCCGGTCCGCTCGCCGATGTCCTGCCCGTGCTCGGGCTTCTCTACGCCGCGGCCCTCGGCATTCGCCTCAACGCCGCGCGGCGGCTGGAAGCGGCGCGTAACGGCGGCGAACTCGTCCGCTATCGACGCCTGGCCGAGGGGAGCCCCGATCTGATCACCGAACACGGGCCGGACGGTTCGGTGCTTTTTGCTTCGCTTGCCGCCGAGACGGTGCTCGAGGCCAGACCGGCGGCGCTCGCCGGCGTCGGACTGCTCGAACGCATTCACATCGGCGACCGTCCGGCCTGGCTGACCGCCCTGTCGCGGGCCCTTGCCCGAGGCGAGGAGGGCGCTGCCGACATCCGTATCCGCATCGGCGAACGCGGCAAGGACGGCAGCGAACGTTTGGCACGATTCCAGATGCTCTGCCGGCGGGTCTTCGACGTTGCCCGCGACGGTTTTGCCGTAGTCGCCGTGCTGCGCCGGGCCGCCGACGACCCCACTTTCGCCACGACCGATTCCTCTTATGATGGCGCGGTCGTGCGGATCGGCGAGCTTTCGGCCGCCGTCCCGCTGCGGCGGAGTGAGGGCGTTGGGCAACAGCAATGGATGGGCAGCAGCGGACAATCTGAAGCGCCGTCGCGCGGCGCAGACGCCGCTGTCGCGTCAGGCGGCCTTGGCCCGCAGTTCGGAGATCCTGGATCGCGATCCCCCATCCGGGAAAAGCGCCGTGCCTAGCCGGGCGATTTTCGAGGAAGACGACGAGGACCACGACGATGTCGCGCCGCGCAAGCGGCTGCAGCCGCCCGGGCTTGCCGGCTGGCTGATCACGGTATTCATCCGCCAGCCAATTCGCACCGGCGCCGTGTTGGTGGCGCTCGTCGTCGGCGGGGCGATTGTCGCCAACGCGATCTTCTTCCAAGCCGGCCCGCACCCGGCGCCGATCATGGCGACCCGTCCGTCTGCCGGAGCCAAGGATGTCGAAACCGTCGCCGCGCCGCCGGCGACGCTGCCGCTGGTCGCCAAAGCGGTACGCAATCCCGTGCCGGTCGAGCGCCCGCCGCCGGCGGTCAGCGAGGCGCAGATCGTCGCCGATATCCAGAAGGGGCTGACCCAGCTGAAACTCTATAGCGGTCCCGCCGACGGCAAATCCGGGCCGCTGACGCGCACGGCGATCACCACCTACCAGAAGAACCTCGGCCTGCCGCAGAACGGCCAGCCGAGCGTCGGGCTCGCCGCCCATATCGGTGCCACCGCTGCCGGGGCGACACCCGCCGCCGCGCAGGCGGCCGCCACTGCTGCCGCCACCGCCAATGCCGAGCGCGAGCGCCTGATCGCCGTCCAGACAGCCCTCAATCAGAGCGGCTACGGCCCGGTCAAAGTCGATGGCGTGATGTCGAAGGCGACCGGCGACGCCATCCGCCGTTTCGAGCTCGATCACGGCTTGCCGGTTACCGGCCTCGCCAGCGACCGCCTTTACAAGCGCATGGTCGATATCGGCGCCCTCGCGCCGGCATAAGCCGGCGGGTGCCGGCGAGCCAAGTGCGCGTCACCTCGGCCTTCTTCGTCAGCGCTCTCATCCGCCGCGTCGGCCTCGCCGGCGCCGAGGCGCTGCTCCGCCGTCGCGGCGCGGAGGGCGCCGGCGCGATCTTCCTGATCGTCGACCGTCTCGACGGCACCTGCGACCTCTACGGACCGGCGCCGCAATCGGCCTTCGCCGAACAGGCGACGGACCGCCTGTTCGTGGCGATGAAAGAGCGCGCGGCGCCGGCGGACATCGAGGCGGCGCTGGCGCGCGAGATGAAGTTCGACCCCGACATTTGGGTCGTGGCGATCGAGGACCGCGCCGGCCGGAGCTTCGTCGAGGTGGCGAAGGTCTAGGGCCGAGCCGGCGCTGCCCGCCCGATCACCGCAATCGCGGGAACCGGGCCGAGCGGCAGTTCCTCGGTCCGGATGTCCCTAAGGCCGGCTGCCGAGAGATGGCCGGATATCTCGGCCGCCATCCTCAGGGCGCTATCGCGATCGGCGCCGCGATGGCGGGGCATGTAGGTGGTGACAAGCGTGCCGCCCGGCCGCAAGGCTTTGGCGAGCAACGCCAACGCAGCCTGCCGTTCGGCGAAGAACTGCACGACATTGACCGAGAAGATCTTGTCGAAACGGCCCGGCCATTCGCTCACCCGCTCGACGCTGCCTTCGACCAGCTTGAGCCGGCCCGCGGCGATGGCGGCGCGGTTCCGCCGAGCCGCCTGCTGCAGCATCGTCGCCGAGCGGTCGAGGCCCGTCGTCTCTCCGGACAAGGCGCGGGCGGCGGCGGCTCCGAGCGCGACGCCCGGCCCGCAGCCGACCTCGAGGATGCGGTCGCCGGGTTGGATGCCGAGGAGGTCGACGGTCCACAGTCCGCGTTGCCGGTTCGACGGGCGGCGCGCCATGACTAGCCCGACGAGGTGCCCGAGCGGCCCCTGTGGGTTGCCGAATTGTGCGAGGACGGCGGCGCGGAGGCTCATGACTCGATCTCCACCGGCTCGGCACGCGCCGCCAGCCTCTCGGTGAGCATGGCGAGGGTGCGGTGAGTGCTGTCGAGGTCGGCCGCGGAAACGGCGGCGGCGATCTCCGCAAGAGCCGCCCGCTCGCGCTCGGCGATCCGGCGATAGGCGACCTTGCCGGGACGGCTGAGGGCGATCAGCGGCGAGCGGCGATGGGCGGCATTGGGCTCGGCGACGAGCATGCCCGAGCCAAGCAGCGCATCGACCAGAACCTGGATGTTCTGCCGCGACACGCGTTTGGCGCGGGCGATGTCCGGCACGGTGGCCGGCTGCTCGGCGACGAACTCCATCACCGCCCGCATCGCCGAACTGATGCCGAGATCGGCATGAAGCCGATCGCCGGCTTCGCGAAGCGCGCCGAAGCAGGCGCGCACCGCGCGGATCACGGCGTCAAGGCGCTCGTGTTGCGCCGGCGGGAGACGGAAAGAGGGCATCGCAGTCATCCAATAATGACAATGAGGTTGTCATTATTGGAAGTGACAAGATGATTGTCAACCGTGCCCGGCGCGAACGGCTCCAAAAGTCAGTCGGTGGATGTGCGCCGGCGAGGCCCATGGCGCGGCCGGGCCTCTGGCGTCAGCTGGTCCAGCTGGCGCCAAAGGCGAAGAGGACGGTCAGCGCCGTGGCGAGCGCGGCAAGGCGCGGCAGGCGGTAGCTGGAGCGATGGGAACGCAGCCACTCGGCGCGCAGTCGCTTGGCGTCTTCGCGGTAGGCGTCGGCGTCGAGCGCCCCGCCGGGGGTAAGGCGAAATTCCTGATGGAGGCCCATGACGAACTCCTTCGATGAGAGGAGCCTGACGGGCCTAGATATGGTACCCGGACACGCACGCCGCCTTGGTAAACGCCTACATCTAGCGCGCCGCAGCCCTGCGTCTGGCGCATGGCGCGGGGCGAGCCATGCGAAAGGCGAGGGGCCGCAGCGGCTGGGCTAGCGCTTTCCGCCGGTACCGGTGGCGGCCGGAGCGAGCGGCGCTTCCTTGGCGCGGTCCTGCGAAGTGTCGCGCCAGGTGGCGGCCAGGCGGCGCGCCGCATTGCGTTCGGCCGGCGCGGCGAAGGGCTGATGTGTGCGCGTGCTCTTGGGCTCGTCCCCCCGCCAGCGCGCCACCAGCGTCTCCGCCACCCGCGCCTCCAGGCAGCAATAGAGGTCGTGCAGGTGGAAGAAGTCGGGGACCGAGCGACCGATGGCGGGATTGCCGAGCAGCATCACCTGGCCCGCATCGGCCGAGGAGAGACCGAGCGTGCGGAGGAGCAGCACGAACGGTTCGCCCGAGGGATCGGCGAGGAGGCGGGTGACAAGCGCGCTGTCGAGCCCGGTGCCGCCGGCGATGGTGGCGGTGAGCGCCGCGCGGTCGCCCTTCTTGGCGTGATCGAGCAGGCGTGCGCCGAGGAAGGCGTTCTCCACCACCCATTCCAGCGGCCCGTGGCGCGGCTTCCAACCCGGCGTGCCGAGTTCGGCGAGACCGGCGAGGACCGCCATGCGCGAGCCGCGCTCGAGGGCCAGGAACTCCTCGACCTCGACATTGGCGGCGGCAGAGGGCGCGGCAGGGCTTGCCGACGCCGGCGCGGCGGCTGCCGGCGCCGTGGCGGTAGCGGACGGTGAAGCGGGGCGCGCCGGCTCACTCGGCGCGGCGTGGGCCTCGAGCAGCGTGATGACCTCGGCATTGCCGGTGAGGCGGAGCGCCTTGGCGACTTCGGCCGGAAGGTTGCGGCGCCGTGCGATCAGGCTGTGATGCAGTGCACCGGTGCCGGCGATGACCGTAAGGAGGTCGACGGCGCCGAGCGAGGGCGACTTCGCCAGGACCGGCCGCGCCACTTCGATGACGTCGCGGGCAAGCGCCCTGAGCACCGCCACCGGCGCATCGGCGCGCTCGGCGATCGCTTCGGCTACGAAGGCGCGGTCGGCGATCGGCACCCGCGGCAGGAAGTGCAGCACCAGTTCCTCGAAGCGCTGCCGCTCGTCGCGCTCGTGCGGCGGCTCGTGCGCGAAATGCTCGGCGGTGGCGCGCAACAGCGCCGCATCGCGGCTGCGCGAAGAGGAGGCGAGCGTCGCACTTTGCCGCAAGTCGACAGTCATGGTCCGGCGGGTCCCTTCGAAGAGAAGTCGGAGCCAGAATGCGCCGAGGACGTTAGCGGACTGTTAACCCTGCCCAATCCTTAATGCCGGCGGGTCGGCTGAGGTGGATTCGCGGGGATTCGCAAGGACATGCGGGGGCAGAATGGGAATCGTCGTCCGGGCAGCCTTTGATGGCGGACGCGCGTCGCCGGCGGAGCGGCGCAAACGAAAAGGCGGCGCCGCCGCCTGCGAGATCGTGATCTTCCCCGGCGTGCGGATCGAGCGCCACGACGAGCCCCCGTCCGGCCTGCTGCCGCCGCGCAAGGCCTCCGGCCCGCGCCGCCGCAAGCGCACCCGGCAGATCGCCTGACGCCGATGCCGGCGCGCCCCTCCGGCCTGTCTTTCCCGTTTTTGGCACCGCTGCTGGCGCTCGCTCTTTCGGCTTGCCAGGCGACCGGCGACTTCGGCCGCCCCAATGCCGGCTTCACTCAGGGAACCGCGCTGCCGCTCGCCGGCAAGGCCGTGGCCTACACTCGCGACGAGCCGGTCTCGCTGATCGAGGAGACCGACGAGGAGAAAGAACTCCGCCGCCGCGCCTGGCACTTCCTGATGCCGATCGAAAAGGGCTGGATGGCTGAAGCCGCCGGCATCGCCAAAGTCGACCGTATCCTCCCGGCCGAAGTGCTGACCGGCGACGACACCGCCTATTACCGCGCCGTGCGCGGCCTGCCGCACGCCTCGACCGAGGCCTTCATGGCCCGCCTGATCGACGACATGAGCGTCGACGCGGAACTCCTATCGCCGTTCTGGGTGGTCGGCGACCAGGTCGAAGCCACCGACCGCCAGCGCCTTGCCTCAATCGACATCTTCGGCCCGAGCGAACGCGAGGCGAGCTACATCAAGGCCCGCGTCGCCGAGAACCGCCTGCTGATGGATCAGGTCAAGCGCGGCGTCATCGAGCGCCACGCCGCCTATATCTACGCCGCCAAGCGTTTCTCGGTGGAAGCGCCGTCGCCGCGTATCGGCGAGGTTCGCCTGGCGCTCTTGAAGCTCGAGGACGCCGCAGGCCTGATCGGCCCCAACATGGCCCCCGGCGCGCCGAACATCGTGCGGGCGGGGGCGGAGGCGGAGGAATAGGGGCAGACCTCAAACCGCCGCGGCGCAGTTGGCACGCCCCAGCGCCGCCTCGATCTCGGCGCGGCGTGTCGGGTCGCCGGCAAACACCCGCAAGATAACAACGCCCGTATCGGCGCCGACCTCGCTGATGATCGCCTGCTCCATCGACGCCGGCGGATTGGCGCGGAGCGCCGTTAATTGCGCGGTCGTGGCGATCACCATGTCGAGGTCGCCGCGCCCGGCGCTCCGGTCGTTGAGGCTGAATAGCGAGCGCCCGCCGGGGCCGTAGACGCCGAGCGACCAGAAGCCTCGCGGCAGCGCGGCGCGGATGCGCGCCGGCCCCTTGCCGAGCGAGAAGACGCAGGCGGCGAGGGTCATCTGCGGATCGGCGAGGGGAAGGGGGATTTGCTGTGGGGTCGCCGCCGGAAGGAGGCGGAAGGCGCCCGGCGCGCCGAACGAAGCGAATAGCGGGCGGATGTCGCGCGCCGCCAGCGCCGGCAGCGTCAGGATCGTGCCGACATGAACGATGCCGGCCAGGAACAAGCTCGCCAGCAGCAGGAGGAGAAGGCGCCTCATCGGCACCCCTGGCGGACGATCCGCGGCATGGTGCGCTGCGCTTGCGGCGTGTCGGCGGTGAGCGGGGAGTCGTAGAGGCGGAACACCAGCGAGAAGCGGCCGGCGGTGACGACCGGCAGCCAGTTGCCGGGCTGCGCCTCGGCGCCGACGGCGATGTCGAAGCGTCCGTCGGGACGGCGCATGATCTCGCGCGAATTGAAGGCGACCCGTCCGGTCGGCGTCGCCATCAGCGCGCCGGCTTCGTCGTAGGCGGTGAGCGTCCACAGCCGCGCCGCCGGCGTCTCGCCGCGGAGTTCGTAGCCGCAACGGCCGCTGAGGGCATTGCCGTCGACATCGGCGGTGGCGGTGAAGGCGAGGCCCTCGCCGGCGCCGAGCGGGATCTCGCGTTGGAAGGCGAGGCGCGCCAGCGTATAGGGGTCGGCGTCCGGGCGGCCGATCGCCGGCCACGCCGTCCACTCGCCGATCACCAGCGCGCCGAAGGGCAGGCCACGCGTCGATTCGATGGCGGCGCTGCCAAGACCGAGGGCGAGCCCCAGCAGGAGCACGATCGCGACGTCGGTGAAGCGGATCATCGCGCCGCGCGGGGAGAAAGACGCCTCACGCCGGTTCCGTCACGGCAGCGCGGCGGCGGTGCGCGGGGCGGGCGCTGCCGCCCGTTCCTCGGGAAGTGCGCCGGGGCGGCGTGCGGTCTCGCCGGGCAGCGCCGGGGCGCTCCGCAGGAACTGCTCGATCTCCGCCAGCACCGCGGCGCTATGCGCCGTCAGCATCGCCGGCGGCAGCGGTTTGCCGCTCGCCACTGCCTGCGCCGGCGGCGGCGGCCTCTTCACCGGCTGCTCGGCGACGAAGGGGATCGGCCTCAGGTCGGCCTTGGCGTGCGCCACCGTCATCACGACCTTCCAGGTCTCGGCCGGCAATGTGCCACCGGTCATCGCCTTCATCGGCCGGTAGTCGTCATTGCCGAACCACACTGCGCCGACGAAATTGCCGGTGAAGCCGACGAACCAGGCGTCGCGGTAGTCGCTGGCGGTGCCGGTCTTGCCGGCGGTCGGAATGCCGTCGAGCTTGGCGCGGACCGCGGTGCCGATGATCGGCACCTGCGAGAGCATGCCGTTCATGTCGGCGACGATGCGATCCTCGAGCACGCGTTTCGGCGCCGGCGCGTCGCGGCCGCGGTCGTAAACCCGCTCCCCGCTCGAATTGACGATGGTGGTGAAGGCGTATTGCGGCTGCCGGAAGCCGCCGCTGGCGAAGGTCGCATAGGCGCTCGCCATGTCGGCGACGATCACCTCGGACGAGCCGAGCGGCAGCGAGCGGGTGGCGAGGAGTTCGGTGGTGATGCCCATGCGATGGGCGAGGTCGATGATCTTGTCGCGGCCGACAGCCTGGGCGAGGCGGACGGCAACGGTGTTCAGCGACTTGGTGATCGCCGTCAGCAGCGTCACCGGCCCGCTATAGCCGCCGCCGAAATTGTGCGGCGACCAGTCGCCGATTGTGATCGGCGCATCCTGGACGACGCTCTTCGGCGTGAAGCCGTTCATCATCGCCGCGGTGTAGACGAACGGCTTGAACGAGGAGCCCGGCTGGCGAAGCGCTTGGGTGGCCCGGTTGAACTGGCTGTCGCCATAGTCGCGGCCGCCGACCATCGCCCGCACCGCGCCGTCGACCTCGACGACGACGATCGCCCCCTGGCGGACGTTGTATCGCGCCCCGTCCTTGCGGAGCGCGCTCTCCAGCGCCTGCTCGGCGGCGCGCTGGATCTCCATGTCGATAGTGGTCTTGACCGTCAGCACATGGTCGCCCTTCTCGGGCACTGCTGCCTTCACCTCGCCGAAGGCCCAGTCGAGGAAGTAGTCGGGCGATGTCGATTCCGGGCGGGGCACGGGCGCTGCCGGGTTGCGGCGGGCGCCGATCACCTGGCCCTCGGTCATGAAGCCGGCTTCGACGAGATTGGACAGCACCTCGTTGGCCCGCGCCCGCGCCGCCGCAAGGTTGATATGCGGGGCGTAACGTGCCGGCGCCTTGAAAAGGCCGGCCAGCATCGCCGCCTCTGGCAGCGTCACCTGTTTCACCGGCTTGCCGAAATAGAACTGCGAGGCGGCTTCGACCCCGAACGTGCCGCCGCCCATATAGGCGCGGTTAAGATAGAGCTCGAGAATCTCCGCCTTGGAGAGGTTGGACTCGAGCCAGAGCGCGAGGAACGCTTCCTTGATCTTGCGCTGGATGGTCCGCTCGTTGGTCAGGAAGATGTTCTTGGCGAGTTGCTGCGTGATCGACGAGCCGCCTTGCACCACCGCGCTCTTCTGGAGGTCGGCGAGGAAGGCGCGGAAGGTGCCGAGCACGTCGATGCCGAAATGCTGAAAGAATCGACGGTCCTCGGTGGCAAGCGTCGCCTTGACCAGAATGTCGGGAAGCTCGGCGAGCGGAATGATGTCGCTGCGCAGCAACCCGCGCTTGCCGATCTCGGCGCCGTTCCGGTCGAGGAAGGTGACGGCGTAGGCCTCCTCGGCCCGCCAGTCGCCCTTGGTGGCGACCATCGCCGGCTTGGCGAGGGCAAGGAGCAGGATGCCGCCGCCGAGCGCCAGGGTCGTCGCTTCGCCGAGGAGTTCGACGCCGACGCGCTTCAGCCCGCGCACGCGGAAGCGATGCAGGAAGGCCGACAGGCGATTGAGGAAGGCGAGGGCGACAAAGCCAAGCTCGCGGAGCCGCCGCGCCAGCGCGTCGTCCACCAGCTTGAGGCGCGAGGGACCGCGCCGTCTCTTCGGTTCGAACCGGTCGCGCAAGCGTGTCCTTCAGAAACTGCCGAAGCCTGATATTTGAGGCCCGCCGCGCGAGAGGGTCAAGGCGGCGTGGAGCAGGAGAACCGATCGCTGTGGCGCAAAAAGGGAAGGGCAAAACGGTGGCCGCGCCGATTGTTGCGACGACGTCAGCCGCCGAACCGTTCTGGCGTCAGAAGACCCTGGGGGAAATGTCGGCGGCCGAATGGGAGTCGCTCTGCGACGGCTGCGCCCGCTGCTGCCTCAACAAGTTGGAGGACTTCGACACCGGCGAGATCGAGTTCACCGCCGTCGCCTGCACCCTCCTCGACGACCGGACCTGCCGCTGCCGCGACTATGAGAACCGCTTGGACAGCGTGCCCGACTGCATCCAGTTAACGCCGCAGATGGTGCGCAAACTCCCCTGGCTGCCGCCGACCTGCGCCTACCGCCTCGTTGCCGAGGGCCGCGATCTCTATTGGTGGCATCCGCTGGTTTCCGGCGACCCCGGAACCGTACACGCGGCCGGCATGTCGGTGCGCAACCGTGTCGTCAGCGAGGACTTCGTCGCCCTCGACGACTATGTCCGCTGGATCGTCGCCTGGCCGGGCGAGGAGTAGGGCGGACCGGCGCGCCAGCAAACGGTGCTTCACGACCGATTCCCCCGTCAGGCTCGCGCTGCCCGAGGGGCAACTCCTCGCCCCACGGCGAGGGAACCGTAGCAGCGACAATGGGTTAGCTGTCGCATGACTGGCATGTAACACCAGAAATGGTGCCGAGGCGGCGGTCGGAGTATGCCCTGCGCCGCATTGCCCGTCCGCCGGCTTAAAGCCGGCCCGCTCCGGACAGCTGCCGGTCACGGATGGTGCGACCGGCAAAGGCGCAGCAGCCACCGCCGCCGCTGAGGCGGGCGCGGAAACCGGCCGCCCACGACGCGCTATCGTCAAGACGCCATCGGTCAATCCCGGAAAGGACTGTCATGGTCCCCGTTCAATCGGTGGCGCAACCGCGCCCGATCGCGCTCGCGCGCGACAATCCCGACCAATGGAAACGATTCCTGGCGCTCACCGTCGGGTCGGTGGGTGTCGTTTATGGCGACATCGGCACCAGTCCGATCTACGCCTTCCGCGCGGCGCTCGCCGCGACCGCCGGCCCCTCCGGCACGCTCTCCAGCGCCGAGATCCTGGGTCTCCTCTCGCTCATTCTCTGGGCGCTCACCCTCCTCGTGACTGTCAAATACCTGCTGATCCTGACCCGTGCCGACAATAACGGCGAGGGCGGAACGCTGGCGTTGATGGCGTTGGCGCAGCGGGCGCTCGGCAAGCCGCGCTATGTGATCGTGCTGCTTGGCATGGCCGCCGCCGCACTCTTCTACGGCGACGCGCTGATCACGCCGGCGCTGTCGGTCCTTTCTGCCGTCGAAGGGCTGAGCGTGGCGACGCCCGCCTTCAGTTCGGCCGTCCTTCCGCTCACGGTCGCCATCCTCGTTGGCCTGTTCCTCGCCCAGTCACGCGGCACTGCCCGCGTCGCCGCGTTCTTCGGGCCGATCACCATCCTCTGGATGGTCGTCCTCGCCGTAAGCGGCGCCTATCATGTCGTCGCCCGGCCGGAGGTCCTTCAGGCGATCAATCCGGCTTTCGCGGTCGCTTTCCTCGCCCAGCACGGCACGGTCAGCTTCCTTGCCCTGGGCGCGGTCTTCCTGGCAGTGACCGGCGCCGAGGCGCTTTACGCGGACCTTGGTCACTTCGGACGACGGCCGATTCAGACCGCTTGGCTGTGCCTCGTGCTGCCGTCCCTGGCGCTCAACTATCTCGGTCAGGGTGCGCTGGTCCTCGCCGATCCCGCTGCGAGCGACAATCCCTTCTTCAAGATGGTGCCGGGGTGGGCGTTGCTCCCGACGGTGTTCATCGCCACAGCCGCGACCATCATCGCCAGCCAGGCGGTCATAACCGGCGCGTTCTCGCTGACCCGCCAAGCGATACAGCTCGGCCTCCTGCCTCGGTTGGAGATCCGCCACACCTCGGAGACCGCCTTCGGCCAGATCTACATGCCGCGGGTCAACCTCGCCCTGTTCGTCGGCGTGATGCTGCTGGTCGGCCTCTTTCGCAGCTCCGACGCACTAGCCAGCGCCTATGGCATCGCCGTCAGCGGCACCATGGTGGTGACGGCGATCATGGCCTTCGTCGTCATCTGGCGTTGCTGGCAGTGGCGCTGGTACGCCGCCGCAGCGCTTATTGCGCCGTTCTTCGCGATCGAGGCGGTGTTCGTCGCTTCGAACCTCCTGAAGTTCGTCGAAGGCGGCTGGGTGCCCCTGCTGCTGGCGGCGGCATTGATGCTGCTGATGATCACCTGGCGTCGCGGTAGTCGAATTCTGCTGGAGAAGACACGACGATCGGAAGTGCCCCTGCGCCAGGTCGTCGAGAAGCTCGAAGCACGACCGCCGCTGCGCGTGCCGGGAACCGCAATGTTCCTGACCGGCGACCCTGAGTTCGCGCCGACCGCGCTGCTGCACAGCCTCAAGCACTACAAGGTTCTGCACGAGCAGAACGTCATTCTGAGCGTGCGCACCGCCGACCGTCCGCGCGTCGACCCGGACGAGCGGGTGATTTTCGAGTCGCTCAGCCCGACTTTCGCGCGCATCCTGGTGACCTACGGCTTCCTGGAGACGCCAAACCTACCGGGCGCGCTCGCCGCCGCCCGGCGGCTTGGCTGGAGTTTCGACATCATGTCGACCTCCTTCTTCCTGTCGCGCCGCGCTGTCCGGCCCGGCCGCGACTCGGAGATGCCGCCCTGGCAGGACAAGCTGTTCATCAGTCTCTCGCGCGGCGCCAGCGACGCGACCGGCTACTTCCGCATCCCCACCGAACGGGTGGTCGAGATCGGTATGCAGGTGACGGTCTGACGAACATCGCTGGGGCGGGGGTTCGCTCCCGCCTCAACCCTGCCGCGAATTCGTCGCAATTCGCTCTGAGCCTCCCCGCTTCGTCGGCGCGATTCGTTCCGCGAACGCGGCCGCGCCGGCCGAACGGGAACTCCCGGCGGCCGGACCAAAAACGGGGGACGCCCACATGAGCGGACTGCTGCCTCTCATCATCCAGCTTATCTCTGGCGCTGTCGGCGGCAACGTCGTCGGCAATCTCGTCAAGGACCTCAATCTCGGGACAGTCGGGAATTCGATCACCGGCATCGTCGGCGGCGGCATCGGCGGGCAACTGCTCGGCATGCTCGGGCTCGGCGGTGCCGCGGCCGGGGCGGGCGCCGGCGGTCTCGACATCGGTTCGATTATCTCTTCGGTCGCCGGCGGCGGGGTCGGTGGTGGCGTGGTGCTGGCCATCGTGTCGATGGTTAAGAATGTGATGGGCGGCGCCAAGTAGGGGCGTTTTCCGCCGATCGCCCGGTCGCGGGCGCCAGCGCCCGCGACACACTGTTGCAGTCCTGCGACGCTTCCTTGGACGTTCAGGCGTCATTCATGCTGCCGGGCCTATTTCCAGGCGCATGTTTCGGTGGCCAAAGCTCGCGCTTTTTCTAGGCTTCCTCGCCGTGGCGGGGGTGGGGGTGAGCGCGCCTGCTGCCGCCCAGTCCGGCTGCCTTTCGACCGATCAGGCGCGCAGCCTCCTGCAGAGCGGGCAGGTGGCGCCGATTTCCCAGCTGCGCGCCCAGATCGCCCCCTACGGCGAGATCGTCGGCATTCCCCAGCTCTGCCAGAGCGGCGGCCGATACGTGTATATCGTCAATGTGTTAAACCGCTCCGGCCAGGTCCAGCGTCTTACCGTGAACGCCGGATCGGGTGCTACATGAGCCGCGCTTATTGAGCTATTCTGCGCGGCGCGCCACGGCTTGATCGAAAACGCTGCCGATTCGGGTGTCCAGCGCGTATCGGCCGCTGCGCGTAGCCGGCCGCCTTATCGGGAGGAGGATGTCATGCGGGTTCTGGTCGTCGAGGACGATCCCGATCTCAATCGCCAGCTTGGCACCGCCTTGAAGGACGCCGGCTATGTCGTCGACAGTGCCGCCGACGGCGAGGAAGGCCACTATCTCGGCGACACCGAACCCTATGACGTGGTGATCCTCGATATCGGCCTGCCGGTCATGGACGGCATCAGCGTTCTGGAAGAGTGGCGCCGCGCCGGCCGCACCATGCCGGTGCTGATCCTCACCGCCCGCGACCGCTGGAGCGACAAGGTGCAGGGCATCGACGCCGGCGCCGACGACTATGTCGCCAAGCCCTTCCACGTCGAGGAGGTGCTGGCGCGGGTGCGGGCTCTGGTCCGCCGCGCCGCCGGCCACGCCGCCAACGAGATCGAGTGCGGCACCGTCCGCCTCGACATGAAGGCCGGCCGCGTTACCGTCGACGGCAATCCGGTCAAGCTGACTTCGCACGAATACAAGGTGCTGGAGTACCTCCTCCATCACCGCGACCGCGTCGTCTCGCGCACCGAACTGATCGAGCACCTCTACGACCAGGACTTCGACCGCGACTCCAATACCATCGAGGTCTTCGTCGGGCGCCTCAGAAAGAAGATGCCGGCGGAGTTGATCGAGACCGTGCGCGGCCTCGGCTACCGTATCGTCAAGCCGGGCGATGCGAGCTGAGCACGACCCCGGCCGCGCTCCCCTGGAGGACCGGGGCGGCAGCGGACCGACGCCGGTAACGCGGGCCCCGTTCAGCGCCCTCCACCTCGATTCGCTGTTCGTCCGCCTGATCGCCAGCGCGGCCCTCTGGAGCGTCGTCGCGCTGCTCGCCGCCGGGCTGATCCTCACCTCGCTCTATCAGCGCACTGTCGAGAATGCCTTCGACGACCGCCTGCGCGTCTATCTGACCACGCTGGTCGGCGCCCTGGCCAAGGAGCGGCCGGAGCCGGCCTCCGACCCCGGCAATCTCGGCGAACAGCGTTTCGAGCAGCTTTACTCCGGCTGGTACTGGCAGGTCCGCCGCGCCAACGAGACCGGCCCGGTGATCCTCTCCTCCGGCTCGCTGTTCAACGAGGAGATCGACATTTCCAAGACGACGGCCAAGCGCGACGCGAGCGGCCTGCTGCACGCCGACACCACCGGCCCCGACGGCCAGTCGCTCCGCGTCCTCGACCTTGCGGCGACCTTCCCCGCCGCCGACGGCAACGACCAGCCGGCGCACTACGACATCCTGGTCGCCGGCAATGCCGGCGAGATGGCCGCCGACGTCGCCGCCTTTCGTGCCAGCGTGGCGTTGACGCTGGCGGTGTTCGGCTTCGGCCTCATCGCCGCGACGACCGTGCAGATCCGCTGGGGCCTACGCCCGCTGGATCAGGTGCGGCGCGGCCTCGCCGATCTAAGGAGCGGCAAGGAGGCGCGCTTCGGCGGCCCGTTCCCGGCCGAGGTCGCCCCGCTCGCCGCCGAACTCAACGCGCTCATCAAATCCAACAAGGAGATCATCGAGCGCGCCCGGACGCATGTGGGTAACCTCGCTCACGCCCTGAAGACGCCGCTCAGCGTCATCACCAACGAGGCCCGGACCAGTGGCGGCCCCTTCGGTGCCAAGATCGGCGAGCAGGCCGAGATGATGCGGAGCCAGATCACCCACTATCTCGACCGCGCCCGCATCGCCGCGCAGGTCGAGGTCATCGGCGCCGTTACTCCGGTCGAGCCGCCGCTCGCCCGCCTGGTGCGAGCGATGAACAAGATCTACGGCGGCAAGGGCATCGCCGTATCGGCCGAGATTCCCGCCGCCGCCCAGTTCCGCGGCGAGCAGCAGGACCTCGAGGAAATCGCCGGCAACCTCCTCGACAACGCCTGCAAATGGGCCAAAGGCAAAGTGTTCATCCGCGTCGCCTACCAGCCGCCGGCGAACGAGGCGACGCCCGGCCGCCTGACCGTGACGGTTGAGGACGACGGTCCCGGCCTCACCGAGGCGCAGGCCGCCGAAGCGACCCGGCGCGGCCGGCGGCTCGACGAGAGCAAGCCGGGCTCGGGGCTCGGCCTCTCGATCGTCACCGACCTCGTCGCCCTCTATGGCGGCACCTTCACTCTCGGCCGCTCCGGCGAGGGCGGGCTTTCCGCCGCGGTAGTCCTTCCCGCCGCCTGACGCCACGCGTCGGCGGCAGCTTCCGAGGCCTCTCCTTTCAGCCAAATTTAAGCATTCCCGGGCCTAATCGGCGTTCGCTTCACCGACCAGCCGAGCCGCCGGGCACATGACCTCCAAGAACCCTGCTGACGAACGCCTCCGCGGATTGCTGGGGGGACTTTCGCCGGCCGCTCGTGCGTTGATCAGCAAGGCGGTCAAAGCACGCCCCGGAGCGGCTCCGCCCGCCTCGCCTGAGGCGCCGCCGGCCGCAGCACCGGTGTCGTCAACCACAATCGACGAACGCCGCCAGGCGCTTGGCCGAGCCTTCTTCGAGCCGATCGTTCCGTTCATCAACGCCTCGAAATTGCTCCACCGCGAGACCGGCCGTCTCTCCGAGGACACCGTAGCGGTGATCTGGGAGTGGATCGCCCGCGACCTCGCCAAGGACGCGGTCGCGGCGGTTGTCTATGACCCGCGCGCCGACTTCTCGACCGCCGCCAGGCCGCTCCGCGAAACCGTCCTGCCGGCACTGTCGGCGGTGATCGCCGGGGTCGGCGACACCCAGCTCGCCGAGCAGCGCCTCGCCGCCCAGATCGGTGGCGATCGCGGCCATCGCGACCTCGCCGCCATCGAGCAGGCCTTCCGCGAGATCGCCTGGGTGGCTCCGGTGATGAAAACCTTGCCGCGCATGCTGACCCGGCGCGACTTCGAAGACGACATCGGCCTGCTCGCCCCGCTCGAGGCGGCGCTGATGTCGCCGCGTGGCGACCCCGCCTGGCTGTTCTCGGCGCTGCTGCCGCATCTGGAGTCGCCGACGCTGCTGGCGCGGATCGCCGTCATCCTCTCCGGCGTCGACGCCGCCGACGCCATCGAGCGCTCGCCGGTCGCCCCGGCACTCGACATCCTCCTGTCGGAGATCGAGATCGAGGTGGCGCGCCTGCGCGACGCCCGTGCCGAGCGGCGGGCGGGGGGCGCAGGCATTGCCGCCGCCGAACTCGCCATCCAGCGCTATCACTCCATGCTGCGCGAGGTGGAAGTGATCGTCGATCTCGGCGCCGCCTCGCGCTGGGCGAACCGCATCGCACTGTTGAAGAAGGTGGCGACGGCCGAGGTCGCGCCCGAGGTTGCCGAGACCGGCGGCCTGACCCGCCGCGTCTTCCGCCTCAAGGGGGCGAAGGGCGAGCCGCAGCCGATCGACGCCGAACTGGTCGAGGACGCCGACCGCGCCCTCCGCTTCCTCAAGGCCGCCGCCAATGCCCGCGAGAGCTTCGCCCTGAACGCCGTGCTCGCCAGTGTCAGCCGCGAGGTCGAGCAGACCTTCGAGATGATGGTCGAGCCGCTCTTGCAGCAGCTCCGCAACACCTATGGCGACGCCAAGGCGCGCGTCGCCGCCCGTGCCGAGGCGGTGCTGCGCCTCGCCGAGACCTATTTCGGCCCGGCTTACGCGGCGACGCTCCGCCGGAGCGTCGCGCTCGCCGGCGAGGAGCGGAGCCGCCTGCGCGGCTGAGCATCGCCGCAAGCTGCCTTAGTTGGCCTGGCGAAACGCCGCCACCGTCGCCGACAGGCCGGCTTCGAAGGGCGTCGGATCGTTCCAGAAGCGTCCGGCGAACTTGTGGGCATCGACGCGGTAAGGCCGGTCCCACTGGAAACGCATCTCCGCCAACTCGCCGACCTCGCGCACGAAAAGGGCGACGATCGGTTCCAACAATCTCGGCATCACCGTCACCCGCGGCGGCACGCCGATAATCGCTGCGGCCAACTGGAACAGTTCGCGCAGCGTTCGCGTCGGTGCGTTCGGCACGTGCCAGGCCTGGCCGTAAGCGTCGTCCGGCGCGTCGATCAGCGAGACGAGGGCCCGTGCGAAATCGGGCACATAGGTGAAGTCGTGCGGAAAGTCGGCGGGATAGGGGGCAAGCGCCGCCTTGCCGGCGAGGAGCCGGGCGACGCCGTAGGTCGACAGCACCGAGGTCCCGACCAGCGGGCCGTAGAAATCGGAGGCCCGCACCGCGACCGCCCTGACCCGTCCACTCCGATGCGCCTCCTGCCATTGCCGGGTAACGGCGGCTCGCACCCGCGGCTTGCGTCCATGGACGGTGAGCGGCATCTCCTCGGTAAGCGCGGCGGTCTGCGGCCCGTAGAGATAGAGATTGTCGGCGAAGACGAACCGGGCGCCCGAGCGTTGGCAGCCGTCGAGGAGATTGGCGACGATGCGCGGCCAAAGGTCTTCCCAGACCGTCGCGTCGTACTTTACCCCGACTGCGCACACTGCGGTGTCGACGTTTGCGCAGGCGGCAATCGCTACCGTGGGATCGCTAGCGTCGCCGGCAACGAAGGCGACACCCGGGAGCAGGCCTTGCGGCGCCGTCCGCTGCACGACCCGCACCTCGTCTCCGCGCGCCGCGAGCCGGTTTGCGACGTCGCGACCGACGGCGCCATAACCGAAGATCGCCACCCGTCTCGCCATCCGCCCCTCACCAAAATCGTGCCAACCCTAGCGAAAGTGGGGCGTCCCGGCTTGGCGGACAAGCCTTTCGGCGCTCGCTCGCCGTTAACATTGCACCTGCCGCCCGGCGCGCCTAAACCATTCGCCTCCGCCGCCCCGCGCTGACGTGGCCGCGGCAAAGGCAGGTAGTATTCCCGGCATGGTGCAATGGATCGTCATGGGGGTTTTAACGGCGCTGGCGGCGCTGGCGCTGCTGGTGCCGCTGTTTCGCGGCACCGGTAAGAACGCCGACCCCGCCACCGCCGGCGCGATCTATCGCGACCAACTGGCCGAACTCGAGGCCGATGTCGCCCGTGGCGCGATCGGCGGCGCCGAAGCCGAGGCCGCCCGCGCGGAAATTTCCCGCCGCCTGCTGAAGACCGCTGCTGCCGAGCCGGCTTCGGGCGGCGAGGACAAGGGACGGCAATGGGTGGCGGCCGGCCTGATCCTTGTTGCGGCGCCGCTGGTCGCGGTGCAGGTCTACCGCATGGTCGGCCTCCCCAACGCCCCCGACCAACCGTTGCAGGAGCGCCTCACCGGCGCCCTCGCGCCCTGGGATGAGGCGGCGGCGGTGCGCCGCGCCGAGCTTCAGCTTGAAAAGACCCCGGACGACGCCCGCCTGTGGGGTCAGCTCGCACAGTATTTCGCCGGCAACGAGGACTACGGCAAAGCGGTCAACGCCCTCCGCAATCTCGTCCGCATCCAGGGAGACTCGGCGCCGCTCGAGACGGCGATCGCCATGAGCCTGATGCGCGAGGCCGACGGCACGGTCACCGACGCCGCGGTGACGGCGCTGCGCAAGGTCGTCGAACTCGACCCCAAGGATCTTCGGCCGCGATTCTTCCTGGCCCTCCGCCTGAGGCAGGACGGCAAGACCGACGAGGCCGCCGCCGCCTGGCGGGCGATTCTCCCCGACGCCCCGGCGCCCCTCGCCGACCTCATCAACCAGCAACTTGCCGAACTCGAGGGCCGCCCGCCGCCGCCCCCGACCGCACCGCGCGGCCCGACCGATGCCGATGTCGCCGCCGTCCGCGACCTGCCGCCCGACCAGCAGAAGGCGCTCTTCAACAGCATGGTCGAGCGCCTCGCCGGCCGCCTCGCCGAACAGCCCGACGACGCCGACGGCTGGACCCAGCTGATCCGCTCTTATGTCGTGCTCGGGCGCACCGACGACGCCAAGCAGGCACTGGCGCGCGCCCGTGTCGCACTCGCCGCCCGCGCCGACCGCCTCGCCGGCATTGAAACGCTTGCCCGAACGCTCGACCTGACCAACTAATGGGGAAGGGGCAGTCCCCGGAGCCTGACGCCCCCGGAGCCAGACGCCTGATGAACCGCAAACAGCGCCGCCTCTCTCTGATCGCCGCCGCGGGTCTGATCCTCATCGCCGCCACCGCGCTGACGCTCACCGCGCTTTCCGGCAAGATCACGCTCTTCCAGTCGCCGAGCGACATCCTCGCCAAGGCGCCGCCACCGAGCCAGCGCATCCGCCTCGGCGGCCTCGTCGCCGACGGTTCGGTGGTCAAGGAAGCTGGCGGCCGCGTTCGCTTTGCCGTCACCGACTGCGCCAAGACGCTGACCGTCGTATATCAGGGCATCCTGCCCGACCTCTTTCGCGAAGGGCAGGGTGTGATCACCGAAGGCACCCTCGGCGCCAACGGTCAGTTCACCGCCGACTCGGTGCTGGCCAAACACGACGAGAACTACATGCCGCCGGAGGTCGCCAAGGAGATGCAGGCTCGCAATCAGTGCCAAGCGACACCCGGCAAGCAGGCCGGCGTCGCAACGCCCTAGCCCGAGGCCGATGATGACCGCCGAACTCGGCCACTACGCTCTCGTCCTCGCCTTCGCTCTTGCGGTCTTGCAGACCGCGCTGCCGGCCTGGGGCGCGCTCGCCGGCGACCGCCGCTTGATGGCGACCGGCGGTTCGATCGCATTGACGCAGTTTCTGCTCGTCGGCCTCTCCTTCGCCGCTCTCGTCAACGCGCATGTCGTCTCCGACTTCTCGCTGCAGAACGTCGTCGAGAACTCGCATTCGCTGAAGCCGATGCTCTTCAAGGTGACCGGCGTTTGGGGCAACCATGAAGGCTCGATGCTGCTCTGGGTGCTGATCCTGGCGCTCTTCGGCGCCGCGGTCGCCGCCTTCGGCGGCAATCTGCCGGCGCGGCTGAAGGCCCTGGTGCTCTCCGTGCAGGGGCTGATCGCGACCGCCTTCACTCTCTTCGTCCTCACCACCTCCAACCCGTTCGAGCGCGTCTTTCCGCCGCCGATCGAGGGGCGGGACCTCAACCCGCTGCTTCAGGATTTCGGCCTCGCCGTTCATCCGCCGTTCCTCTATCTCGGCTATGTCGGCTGCTCGATCGCCTTTGCCTTCGCCATCGCCGCCCTGATCGAGGGCCGGCTCGATGCCGCCTGGGCGCGTTGGGTGCGGCCCTGGACGCTGGCCGCCTGGCTCTTCCTCACCGCCGGCATCGCCATGGGCTCCTACTGGGCCTATTACGAACTCGGCTGGGGCGGCTTCTGGTTCTGGGACCCGGTCGAGAACGCGTCGTTCATGCCTTGGCTGGCCTCGACCGCGCTTCTCCATTCGGCGCTGGTGATGGAAAAGCGTGAGGCGCTGAAGATCTGGACGGTGCTGCTCGCCATCCTCGCCTTCTCCTTCAGCCTGCTCGGCACCTTCCTCGTCCGTTCCGGGGTTCTGACCTCGGTCCATGCCTTCGCCAGCGACCCGACGCGCGGCGTCTTTATTCTCGGCCTCCTGGTTTTCTTCATCGGCGGATCGCTGCTGCTTTTCTCGCTCCGCGCGCCGATCCTGGCGCCGGGCGGCATCTTCGCGCCGATCAGCCGCGAGGGCTCTCTGGTTCTGAACAATCTCCTTCTCACCGCCGGCTGCGCGACCGTTCTCGTCGGCACGCTCTATCCGCTCCTGCTTGACGCGCTCACCGGTCAGGTGATCTCGGTCGGTGCGCCGTTCTTCAACCTCACCTTTGCGCCGCTGATGGTGCCGCTCCTGATCGCCGTCCCGTTTGGGCCGATGCTCGCCTGGAAGCGCGGCGACCTCTACGCTGCGGCACAGCGCCTGATGCTCGCTTTCGGCGCCGCCATCGCAGTGGCGCTGTTGGCGCTGGCGCTGCAGGGCGGGCCGGTGCTTGCCGTGGCCGGGGTCGGCCTCGCCGCCTGGCTCCTCGCCGGCGCCATTCTCGAGCCGCTGCAGCGCGCCCGCTTCGGCCTGCGCCGCCTCGTCGGTCTGCCGCGCTCCGCCTTCGGCACCGCAGCCGCGCATTTCGGCCTCGGCCTGACGGTGCTCGGCATTGTCGCCACCTCCTCGTGGCAGCAGGAGGTCATCACCACGCTGAAGCCCGGCGAGAGCGTGCCGCTCGCCGGCTTCACGCTGACCTACCGCGATCTCTCCACTGCCGCCGGGCCGAATTACGAGGAGAAGGTGGCCGCTTTCACGGCGTCGTCCGGCGGCACCAGCCGCGAACTCCGTCCGGCCAAGCGGCGTTACCCGTCGCGGGCGATGGATACGACCGAGTCGGCGATCTTCACCTACTTCTTCTCCGACCTTTACCTTTCGGTCGGCGACATAGCCGACGACAAGTCGATCACCCTTCACGCCTATTGGAAGCCGCTCGTCGTCTTGATTTGGGGTGGGGCGATGGTGATGGCGCTCGGCGGCCTGTTGTCGCTCTCCGACCGCCGGCTCCGCGTCGGCGTACCCAAAGCCGCACCGCGGCGAGCGGCGGTGGCCGCCGAATGAGCCGCCGGCGCCTCGGCCTCCTCGCCGCGCTGGCCTTGCTGGCGGCACCGGCATTGGCCGTCGAGCCGAACGAAATGCTGAAGGATCCGGCCCAAGAGGCGAGGGCGCGCGCCCTGTCGGCCGGCCTCCGTTGCCTGGTCTGCCAGAACGAGTCGATCGACGATTCGCACGCCGACCTTGCCCACGACATCCGCGTGCTGCTCCGCGAGCGCATCGCCCGCGGCGACACCGACGAGCAGGCGATCGACTATCTCGTCTCCCGCTACGGCGACTTCGTGCTGCTGAAGCCGCGCTTCTCCGCCAAGACCCTGCTCCTTTGGGGAACGCCGATTCTGGTTCTTGTTCTCGGTGCCGGCCTCATTTTCGCCGCCCGTCACCGCCGCGGCCAAACCGAGACCGCTCCGCTCTCCGCCGATGAGCAGGCGGCGCTGCGCAAAGTCCTCGACGACCGAGCCTGAGCGCGGATACACGCGCCCGGTTGTAGGCAAAGCGCTTGGCAGTGCTTATGCTTGCGCCGCCTTTGGTGGGAGACACTCCATGTCCTTGCAACGCATCCTTCTTGCCGGCGTCGTCGCCATCGCCGGCGGTCCGCTCGCCTCGGTCAGCGCCGGCGCGCAGTACTACCTGCCGCCGCCCCCGCCGCCGCGCTACGTCCCGCCGCCGACCTACGTACAGCCGCCGATCTACGTCCAGCCGCCGGTCTACGCCCCGGCCGGCTGCGTCTACTACGAGCACCGCGACTTCGGAGGCCAGTCTTTCGCCCTCAACGGCCCGTCGAGCCGCAATTATGTCGGCGACTACTGGAACGATAAGATTTCCTCGATCGCCTGCAGCCCCGGCTGCTACGTGACGGTGTGGGAGCACGCCTATTTCGGGGGCCGTTCCTGGCGTGTCGGCGGGCGGGTGCCTTGGGTCGGCGCCGGCTGGAACGACCGAATCTCGTCGCTCAGCCAGAGCTGCTAAGGGGTCGGTGCCCGTCGCACTCACTCCTGGAATAATCGAGGCGGCGCGGCCCCGGGCCCGCCGCCTTTTTTCTTGTATCGGCGCCGCCGACTCTAACCTTTCCGAATTTTAATGTTGGCGTCAGCCCGCGGTAAGGTGAACGACCTTAAATATCGACCATCCCAGGAGGCGGCGTTCTCCCCCCACGCCGCCCCACTCGGGTCCGACGCCGAGGGTTCCCATTTGTCGTCCCGGATCGATCCTCCCCCACTTCCGGTGGCGGGGGACCCTCGGCGGGACCCCGGGAGAGCAACAAGACGTCCCCCAAGGAGGACAAACGTGACTGCAACGACCAACTCTTTCCGTCGCAAGGTTCTGCTCGGGACTGCGCTGGCGGCTGCGATGGGTTCGGCCTTCGTCGGCGGCGGCATGCTGATGCCGAACCAGTCGGCTCTGGCTGCCGGCCCGGTAGCGGTCCAGCCCGTCGTGCTTCCGAGCTTCGCCGATCTTGCCGAAAAGGTGAGCCCGGCGGTGGTTAGCGTTCGCGTCCGCGCCAACGGCCGCACCGCCAACGCCCAGGACTTCTTCGGCGGCCCGCCCGGCGGCGATCCGTTCCCCGGTCTGCCGCAGGATTCCCCTCTCCGCCGCTTCTTCGGCAACCCTGACCAGAACCAGGGCGGCCGCAACGCGCCGCGTCCGCAAGGGCGCCAGGGCGTGTCGCTGGGCTCCGGCTTCTTCGTCTCCGAGGACGGCTACATCGTCACCAATAACCACGTCGTCGATAACGGCATCGACTTCACCATCATTACCGACGACGGCACCCAGTACACCGCCAAGCTCGTCGGCAAGGACGACAAGACCGACGTCGCCGTTCTCAAGGTCGATGCCAACCGGCCCTTCACTTACGTGAAGTTCGCCGAGGACTCCCCGCGCGTCGGCGATTGGGTTGTGGCGGTCGGCAATCCCTTCGGCCTCGGCGGCACCGTCACTGCCGGTATCGTCTCGGCGCGCGGCCGTCAGATCGGCTCCGGCCCCTATGACGACTACCTGCAGATCGACGCGCCGGTAAACCGCGGCAATTCCGGCGGCCCGACCTTCAACATTCGCGGCGAGGTCGTCGGTATCAACACCGCGATCTACTCGCCCTCGGGCGGCAGCGTCGGCATCGCCTTCGACATTCCCGCGGCGACCGCCGCCAAGGTAGTGAACGACCTTCGGACTAACGGCACCATCGTTCGCGGTTGGCTCGGCGTGCAGATCCAGCCGGTCAATGCGACGATCGCCGACAGCCTGCGCCTGCGTGGTACCAAGGGCGCGCTCGTCTCCGAGCCGCAGGCCGGCAGCCCGGCGGAAGCCTCGGGCATCAAGGCGGGCGACGTGATCCTGTCGATCGACGGCCGCCCGGTTGCCGATCCCCGCGAACTGGCGCTGATGGTCGCCTCCTATCCGCCGAATGCCTCGGTGAAGGTCGCCGTTTGGCGTGACGGCGCTCAGCAGGAGATCACCGTCAAGCTCGGCAAGCTGCCGAGCGACCAGCAGCTTGCCGCCGTCAATCCCGGCAACGACCGCGCGGCGCCCGGCAATACCGGCCGCAACGCCAACCAGGGCACGCAGCTGCAGGGGCTCGGTGTCACCCTCACCACCTCGCGCGATGCGGCGGGTGGGGTGCTGATCTCGCGGATCGACCCCAATGGCGTCGCCGCCCAGGCCGGCCTCGATGTCGGGGATGTCATCCTCACCGTCGGCGGCACCAAGGTGGCCAACGCCGCCGATGTCGACAAGGCGGTCAATCAGGCCAAGCAGCAGGGTCTGAAGGCGGTGCTGCTCCGCGTCAAATCGGGCGACGACACCCAGTTCGTCGCTCTCCCTCTCGGCTAAGGCCGATTGGCGCACGGGCGGGAGCGCATCCGTGTCGCCCCCGACGCTCCCGCACCGTCAGGCGGCAGGCTGGGCAACCGGCCTGCCGCTATCTCTAAGGGCGTCTGACCTGGGGGCATACCGATGCTGACGGGGGTGTCGCGAGCGGCTAAAGCTGCCACCATGCGCATTCTCATCATCGAGGACGACCGCGAAGCGGCGAGCTACCTCATCAAGGCGCTGCGCGAGGCCGGCCACGTCGCCGACCATGCCGGCGACGGTGAGGTCGGGGCCGACATGGCGTCCGAGGGCGGCTACGACGTCCTGGTCATTGACCGCATGCTGCCGCATCGCGACGGACTGTCGATCATCGAGGGGCTGCGCCGCGCTGGCGACGAGACGCCGGTGCTGATCCTGTCCGCCCTCGGCCAGGTCGACGACCGCGTGACCGGCCTCAGAGCCGGCGGTGACGACTATCTCGCCAAGCCCTATGCCTTCACCGAGCTGCTCGCCCGCGTCGAGGCCCTGGCGCGTCGCAAGAAGCCGGGCGAGGCTGAAACCGTCTATCGCGTTGCCGATCTCGAACTCGACCGCCTGGCGCACACCGTCAGCCGGGCCGGCACCGCCATCGCCGTGCAGCCGCGCGAGTTCCGCCTGCTCGAATATCTGATGAAAAACGCCGGGCAGGTGGTGACCCGCACCATGCTGCTGGAGAACGTCTGGGACTATCACTTCGATCCGCAGACCAACGTTATCGACGTGCACATGTCGCGTCTGCGCTCGAAGATCGACAAGGGCTTCGGCGAACCGCTGCTCCATACCGTGCGCGGCGCCGGGTACATGATCCGTGACCCGTCTCGCTAGGCTCTTCGCCACCACCGGCTTCAAGCTATCGGCGATCTACCTTGCCGTCTTCAGCCTGTTTGCCGTCAGCTTCGTCTTGACCGTCTCCTGGTCGATCGACCGCTTGTTCGCGCGGCAGATGCGGGTCGCCATCGCCACCGAGGTCGCCGGCTTCGCCGAGCAGGGGAGGGTCGGCGGCATCCGCGCCGTCATCAACGCCGTCGAGCGCCGCTCGCGCCTCCCCAATGCCAGCCTCTACCTTGTCGCCGACAGCGCCGGCCGCGTGCTTGCCGGCAACATCTCCGAAGTGCCGGCCGGCCTCCTCGATCGCGCCAGCGAAGAGCCGCTGACCATCCCCTACGAGCGCGACGAGGGGGCCACCACCGAGCGGCGGAGCGCCTTGGTGCAGGTGGTGCAGCTCCCCGGCGGTCTCACCATGCTGGTCGGCCGCGATGTCGCCGAGCGGCAGGCCTTCACCGCCATCATGTACCGCGCCTTGATCTGGGCCGGCGTGCTGCTGATCGTGCTCGGCCTGATTTCCTGGTTCTTCGTCAGCCGCCGCGTGCTGAAGCGCGTCGACTCGGTCGCCGCATCGAGCCGGCGCATCATGGCCGGCGATCTCCACGAGCGGCTCGAAGTCACCGGCAATGGCGACGAGTTCGACCGTCTGGCAGCCAGCCTCAACTCGATGCTCGGCCGCATCGAGACGCTGCTCTACGGCCTGAAGGACGTCTCCGATAACATCGCCCACGACCTGAAGACGCCGCTGACGCGCCTGCGTGGCCGTGTCGAGGCGACGCTGTCCGGGCCCCCCGACATTCTCCGCTACCGCGCCGCCCTTGAAGCGACCATCGCCGAGTCCGACGCTCTGATCCGCACGTTCAACGCGTTGCTCCTTATCGCCCGTATCGAATCCGGAGCGCCCGACGGCGCGGTGACGCCGATCGACGCCGCCGAGATCGTCCGCGACATCGCCGAGCTTTACGAGCCGGTCGCCGAGGAAGCCGGCGCCGAGCTGCACGTCGTCGCCGAGGGGCCGCTCCGCCTCAAGGCCAACCGCGAACTGATGAGCCAGGTGCTCGCCAACCTCCTCGACAACGCCATCAAATACGGCCGTCCCGCCGATCCCGGAGCCAAGCCGGAAATCGGCGTCCGCCTCCGCCGCGACGGCGACCATGCCCTGGTCGAGGTCAACGACAACGGCCCCGGCGTCCCGCCAAGCGATCGCGAACGCGTCCTGCAACGCTTCGTCCGCCTGGAGAAGAGCCGCTCGGCACCCGGAAGCGGCCTTGGCCTCAGCCTGGTTGCCGCCGCCGTCCGCCTCCAGTCGGGCACGATCACGCTGGAGGACAACGCCCCCGGCCTCTCCGTGCAGCTTCGCCTGCCGCTCGCGGAGGCTGCGTGAAGCGCGCGGCCCGCCCGCAAACCGCAGCGACGACCGCCGGGTCGCTGGCCTCGCGCCTGCGGCCGCTGGCGATAGGCAGGGGCGCAGGCGCGTTCGGGGCGATCGAAGCCGCCATCTCCGAGGCCGGACTTGCCGCGGATTTCGCCGCGCTGCAGGCCCATAATGGGAGTCTCACCGACGCTCTCGCTGCGGTCGCCGCTGCTTCGCCCTTCCTCGCCGGGCTGATGCGCGACGACCCGGCGCGCCTTCTCGGCGTACTTGCCGCCGCGCCGGAAGAGCATCTCGCGCGCCTGCTCGCCACCGTCGCCGACCTGCCCCCCGATCTCGACGAGGCGGAGGTGATGCGGCGGCTCCGCCGCGCCCGCTCGGAAGTGGCGCTTCTCGTCGCCCTCGCCGATCTCGGTGGGATCTTCGCGCTCGGCGAGGTCACGGCGGCGCTGACCGCCTTTGCCGACGCCGCGGTGCGGGCGGTCGTCGCCTCCCTGCTCCGCCGCGAGCACGACGCCGGCCGGCTCCGCCTCAAGCATCCCGCTCGGCCGGAGCAGGAGTCCGGCTTCATCGTCCTCGCCATGGGCAAGCACGGCGCCGGCGAACTCAACTACTCCAGCGACATCGACCTCATCGTCCTATTCGATACCGACAAGGCGCCGCTCGCCGACGGCGTCGAGCCGACGGTACTGTTTGTCCGTGTCGCCCAGCGCCTGGTGAAGCTGCTGCAGGAGCGAACCGAGGACGGCTACGTCTTCCGCACCGACTTGCGCCTCCGTCCCGACCCCGGTTCGACCTCGCTGGCAATCTCCACCGAAGCGGCGCTCCGCTACTACGAGAGCCGCGGCCAGAACTGGGAGCGCGCCGCGCTGATCAAGGCGCGCGCCGTCGCCGGCGATCTCCCGGCCGGCGAAGCCTTCCTCGCCGAACTCGTTCCCTACATCTGGCGGAAGTATCTCGACTACGCCGCCATCGCCGACATCCACTCGATCAAGCGCCAGATCCACGACTTCCGCGGCCACGAGAGCGTCGCCGTCGCCGGCCACAACATCAAGCTCGGGCGCGGCGGCATCCGCGAGATCGAGTTCTTCGTCCAGACCCAGCAGTTGATCGCCGGCGGACGCAACCCGGCGCTCCGCGGCCGCGAGACGCTGGCGATGCTGGCAGCGCTCGCCAAGGCCGAGTGGATCGACGCCAAGGCCGCCGACGACCTCGCCGCCGCCTACGCGGTGCTCCGCAACGTCGAGCATCGGCTGCAGATGATCGCCGACGAGCAGACCCACACTCTGCCGGCCGACGCCGCCGATCTCCTTGCCGTCGCCCGCCTCGCCGGCTACCGCAGCATTCCCGCCTTTGCCAAGGCGCTGACCGCGACGCTGACCACCGTCGAGCGGCACTACGCCCGCCTGTTCGAGGCGGCGCCCTCGCTTGGCGCCGCCGGCGGTAGCCTCGTCTTCACCGGTACCGTCGACGATCCCGAGACGCTGGCGACGCTTTCGCGCCTCGGCTTCAGCCGCCCCGACCAGGTCGCCGAGACCATTCGCGGCTGGCACTTCGGTCGCTACCGCGCCATGCAGTCGGCGGCGGCGCGCGAGCGGTTGACCGAGTTCCTGCCGGCGCTGCTCGATGCCTTCGCCGCCACCGGCGACACCGACGCGGCCCTGCTCGGATTCGACCGCTTCCTCGAGCGTCTGCCGGGCGGCGTGCAGCTTTTCTCGCTGCTTGCCTCCAACCGCGAACTGCTGGCGCTCCTCGCCGAGATCATGGTCAGCGCGCCGCGCCTCGCCGACCTGATCATCCGCCGCCCGCATGTGCTCGACCTCCTGATCGACCCGGTGTCCGCCAACGCCATGAGCGATCCGCGCGAACTCGCCGCACGGCTCAAGGCGGCGCTCGACGGCGCCGAGCGGATCGAACAGGTGCTCGACCGCGCCCGCATCTTCGGTCAGGAGCAGGCCTTCCTGATCGGCGCCCATCTCCTCTCCGGCGCCATCGCCGCCGAGCGCGCCGGCGAAGCCTATGCCGACGTTGCCGACGTTCTGGCGTCGGCGTTGCTTGCCGCCGTCACCGCCGAGTTCGAACGGGCGCATGGGCGCGTCGCCGGGGGGCGGTTCCTGCTCGTCGCCCTCGGCAAGTGGGGCGGCCGCGAGATGACCGCCGCCTCCGACCTCGACCTGATGACGATCTACGATTTCGACGAGGCGGCCACGGCGTCCGACGGGCCCCGGCCGCTGGCGCCGAGTGCCTACTACGCCCGCCTGACGCAGCGGGTCATCGCCGCGCTCTCTTCGCCGACCGCCGAGGGCGGCCTCTACGAAGTCGACATGCGCCTCCGCCCCTCGGGGAGTTCGGGGCCGCTCGCCGTCAGCCTTGCCGCCTTCGAGGCCTATCAGAGGAACGAGGCCTGGACCTTCGAGCACATGGCGCTGACCCGCCACCGCGTCGTCGCCGGCGATCCCGGTCTTGCCCGCGAGGTCGAAGCGGCCGCCCATGCCGTCCTGAGCGCACCCCGCGATGTCGCCAAGACGCGGGCCGACGTCCGCGAGATGCGCGGCCTCATCGAGGCGGAGAAGGGCGGCGGCGGGGTGTGGGACCTGAAGCAGGCGCCCGGCGGCCTGGTCGATGTCGAGTTCGTCGCCCAGTACCTGGCGCTGACCTCGGGCAAGGCGGCGCTGCTCGCCAGCGACACTGCCTCGGTGCTGCGAGCGGCCAGGAAGGTCGGCGCGCTTTCCGCCGACGATGCCGACACGCTGATTTCCGCGCTCCGCCTCTACCGGAGCCTCACTGCCATCCTTAGATTAGGGACGGAGGAGCATTTCGCGCCCGAGCGCGCGCCGAAATCCCTCCTTGCCTTGTTATCGCGCGCTGCCGCGTTGCCGGATTTCGGCACGCTAGCGGCGCACGTCAGAGACACCGAGACGGCCGTCCGAACGCTGTTCGGCCGCCTGATCGGTGCGGTTTCCGGCGCCTCGCCAAAGGCCGGCGCGGGAGACCATGCATCGGGGGCGATGCAAAAACGTGGAGCCTAGGAAAATTATGAGAACCAGCATTAGAACGGCATTGGCGACCGCCGGCATGGTCGTCGCCTGTGCCGGCATCGCCTTCGCCCAGGGCGGGCCGCCTCCCGGCGGTCCGGGCGCGGGGCCCGGCGGCGGTCCGCGCGGCGGACAGAACGCCGATCCGCCGGTGCGTCAGGGGCTGATCCAGCGCCTCGACACCAATCGCGACAATGCCGTCGACTTCGACGAGTACGCGGCTTCGACCAAGAGCCGGTTCGCCGAGCTCGACGTCAACAAGGACGGGGCGATTGCCGGCGACGAACTCGACAAGACGAGGCCCGGACGCCAGCGCACGCTGCAGATCTACGACGCCAACAACGACGGCAAGGTCACCCTCGACGAGTTGCTGGCGGTGGTGAAGCACGACTTCGACCGCCTCGACCGCGACGCCAACGGCCGTTTGACCGAGCAGCGTCCGGCGCAGCAGGCGCAGCGCGGTCCGGGGCAGGGTCAGGGTCCGGGACCGGGCCGCGGACCCGGGCAGGGTCCGGGACCTAACGCCGGCCCGGGTGGCCCAGGCCCAGGTCCGGGCCCCGGCCAGGGCCCCAACGCCGGCAACAATCCGCCGGCCGGCCCCAATGCCGCGCCGGGCAGTCGCGACGATCGCCGCTTCGCTCAACGCGACCCGCGTGACGACTTCGACGGGCGCCGCGGCTTCGACCCGCGCGACGACCGCCGGATGTACCGCTTCCACGGCGGGCCCTCGCAGCGGTTCATGATGCCGGGCGAGAACCTCCGCTGGCGGTACTGGATGTGGCGGCATTTCGGCCACCGCTTCGCTCCGCGAGGCTACGACTACCGCTTCGCGCCGCGCTCCCAGGACCCGCGGTTCGACAACCGGCGCTTCGGCCCGAACCAGGGACCGAACGACCAGCGCTATCGCAACGACGATCGCCGTTTCGATCCGCGCAACTATGACCCGCGCAACGACAATCGGCGCTACGATCCGCGCAACGACCCTCGTTACAACGATCCGCGGTACAACGACCGCCGCTACGATCCGCGCTACGACGGACGCCCGACCGACTTTGCGCCGGGCGAGGAACTCGATCCGCGCCTGATGCCGAACCGCGCTTAGCCCGGCTCGGCGCCGCAACTTAACGAATGCCCCGGGCACGCCCGGGGCATTCGTGCGTTTGGGGTGGCGTTCTAGGCCGCGGCGCGGCGGATCGCCCGCGTCTCACGCCGGCCGCTTGCGCCCTGCGGCGCGACCCTCGGCTCGACCGGCAGGCGGAGCGCGACGATGGTGCCCTTGCCTTCGCGCGAGAGGATGCGCATCGAGCCGCCGTGCAGCTCGACCAGCGAGCGGGTGATGGCAAGGCCGAGGCCGGAGCCCTTGTGGCTCTTGGTGAACTGGTTCTGCACCTGCTCGAACGGCCGGCCGAGCCGCTTCAGCGCGTCCGGCGCAATGCCGATGCCGCTGTCGGCGATGGTGACGATCATCGCCCCCTCGACCCGCCGTGCCCGCACGCCGATCTTGCCGCCGGCCGGCGTGAACTTGGTGGCGTTGGAGAGGAGGTTGAGCAGGATCTGCTTGATCGCCCGGCGGTCGGCCCGGAAGCGCATGTCCGGCTCGACGTCGCAGGTGATCTCATAGGGCCGCCCCGAGGCCTCGCTGGTGATGCGCAGCGCCTCCGGCACGATGTCGTCGAGATGCAGATCCTCAAGGTCGAGGGTCAGGCGGCCGGCCTCGATCCGCGACATGTCGAGGATGTCGTTGATGACGCCGAGGAGGTAGGTGCCGCTCTTCAGGATGTCGCCGCAATATTCGACGTATTTCGGCGACCCCAGCGGTCCGAAAAGGCCGTTCTGCATGATCTCGGAGAAGCCGATGACGGCGTTGAGCGGCGTCCTGAGTTCATGGCTGATATTGGCGAGGAATTCCGACTTGGTGCGGCTCGCCGCCTCGGCGCGCTCCTTCTCTTCGGCGTATTTCTCGGCAAGCTCGACCATCTGCTGCGCCTGCAGCTCGAGCTTTTGCCGGGAGCGGCGGAGATCGGCGATGGTCGCCATCTGCATCCGCTCGCCGTCGATCAGCTTCTCCTCGTGCCGCTTGATTTGGGTGATGTCGGTGCCGACCGAGACGAAGCCGCCGTCCTTGGTGCGCCGCTCGTTGATCTGCAGCCAGCGGCCGTCGCCGAGCTGCGCCTCGAAGGAGCGGGCGCCTTCCTCGGGCGGTCCCTCGGCGGGAACCTGCGCCTGCACCACCGGCTGGCGCGCCGCCGCCATCACTGCCGCATAGGGCGTCCCCGGCCGCACATCGCTCTCGGCCAGCGCGTAGAGTTCCTGGTACTTAGAATTGCACATCACGAGGCGGTTGTCGGCGTCCCAGATGACGAACGCCTCCGACACCGTCTCGATGGCATCCCGCAGGCGTATGTCGGCCGTCCGCGAGCGCTCGGCGAGCCGCATCTGCTCGCTGATGTCGACGGCAATGCCGATGAGGTGCGGCTTCTCGCTGTCGCGGTCGACAAGTTCGGCGCGGGCGCGCAGCCAGACGAAGTCGCCGCTGACGTGGCGCATGCGGAAGACGCGGTCGATCACCGCCTCGCCGGAGGCGTAGAGCTGCTCGACCAGGGTCATCAGGTTGCCGTCCTCGGGATGGAGGAACGCGCTGGCCTCGCCGAAGGAAAGAAGCGCGTCGCGCGGGGGATGGCCGAGCACCTCGAACATCGAACTCGACCAGAACATCCGTCCGCGTGCGAGGTCCCAGTCGAAGATGCCGCAACGGCCGCGCGTCAGTGCCAGGTCGAAGCGCTCATGCGTGGCCGAATAAATGCGGTCGGCCTGCTCGGCGCGGCTCGCCTGCGCGAAATAGGAATAGAGGAGCACCAGCAAGATGGCGCTGGTGCCGATGAAGATGACGACGTTGAGCGTGACGTCGCCGCGCCATCCGGCATAGGCGCTCGCCATTGGCTGCACCACCGCGACGGCGCCGAGCTTGCCGGAGAGGTGACGGAGCGACGCCAGCGCCGCCTCGTCTTCGCCGATCGTCACCGGCTGCACTCCGGCCCGCTCGCCGAAGAAGACCAGCGCCTGCGCCTGCGCCAGGAGATCGGTCAGCGTTTTGCCGCTGAAGGCCGGCTGGCGCGGCAGGCTGGCGATGACGCCGCCTCCGGCGTCGGTGACCAGCACCAGGCGGCCGTCGCGGAGCGCCCCTTCCGGCAGCGCGCCGGCGACGACGTTCTCGGCGGCGACGCCGAGGATCTGCGCGTCGAGCACCGGCTCGGCGGCGATCAGCTTGGCGGCGAGGATGCCGGAGGTCATGTCGACGGCGGCGCGGGCGTCGGCCTCGCGCCCCATCTTCTGCGAATAAAGCTCGGCAAAGCGCGCCAATCCCACCATCACCAGAAAGGCGAGGATCAGCAGCGGGATGAGGCGCTTCAGATGCGGCTCGGCGGCCAGCAGCCGCCGGTAAGCCGGGGCGGCGAGGAGACGGGCATGGCCGGAAAGGCCGGGCCGCTTCGGTGCGCGCAAGGCGGCCTCGTTGCCGCCCGCTTTCGGCGTCGGTGGGGCCGCCGGTGCCGGGTCAGCCCGGCTGCCGTCGACAGGAAGTACGAACCCGGGGTTGCCCGAGCTCATCATGCGCTATGCCCCCTCGTTTCGACTCACTGCACGCACCTCGCGAATACGTCCGCCGCAACGCACTCGACTGGAGGGCTCCGCCAGCCCTCGAATCGGGCCATTTGAATCGACCGGAATCCGCCTGTCCAGGGGGTAAACGATTGATTAATGACGCGGAATCCCTGGTGATGCAGACATGCAACGGGGCGGCACTAGATGTGGGATTCGCCCCGCGCGGGGACGCTTTGGGTTGTGAGGAGGGGAAGGCCTGTCAGGCGATCATCACGCCGCTGGCCCGGGATTAATTGCCGGTGCGGCGACTCGTTTCAACCAGTTCCCGGCTAAGCCTGGACGGAACCGGCAGACGCGGACATGCCCAGACTTACGGCACCATGTCGCGGAAGGTGGTGCCGGTCTGCGTGCTGTCGGCAAGATTGGCCCGCGTCAGGCGGGAGCCGTCGAACTTGGTGTTGGTGAGATCGGCGGCGCGGAGGTTGGCGCCCATCATGTCGGTCTGCACCACCTCCGCGGCTGTCAGATTGGCGCTGACGAGAGTAGCCTCGGTGAGGTCCACCTGGACGATCGAGGCGCCCTCGAGGTTGGCGCGGGTGAGCTGCGCATAGGTCAGCCAGCTGCCGGTAAGGTCGGCGCCCTTGAGATTGGCGTCGGTGAGGCGGCCGCGGGTGAGGTCGAGGCCGACCAGCTTGGCCTGGCTGAGATCGGCTCGGACCAGTTGGGCTTCGCCGAGCATCGCCCCGCCGAGATCGGCGCTGGAGAAATCGGCGCCGTCGCCGACCGACTTGTAGAGCATAGCGTCGGCGAGGACCGCGCCGGCGAGCTTGGCCCGCCGCAGCGTTGCCCGATTGAGATTGATGCCGCTCAGCTTGGCGCCGCGCAGGTCGGCGCCATCGAGATTGGCGCCATGCAGGTTGGCGTCTTCGAGATTAGCTCCGGCGAGATTGGCGCCGCGCAGGTCCTGGCGCTTGAGGTCGATGCCGTGCAGGTCGCAGCCCGGACAGTTCATCGCTTTGGCGCGATTGCTGGCGCGTGGATCGGCGTCCGCCGCCTTTGCCTGCGCCGCAGGGGCGGCAGTCCGGTCGGCAAGGATCATTTCCAGCCGGATGTCGCTCCGGAACTGGCCCTCGGTGGCAATGTTGGTGCGCGGGTCGATGCCGACCTGGCCGCGCTTGCGATAGAAGTTGGATTGCAGGAGCAGCCTGACGCCGTTCCGTTGCTTGCTGCAGGTTTCCTTGAAGCTGAGGTCGCCGATCGGCTGCTCGCCCTCTTCATAGGGCAGGCTCTGGCAGGCCCAGCCTTCGGGATCGAAGCGGTTGAAGAGGTAGCTCCGCAGCGAGATCGCCCGCATCCGCTCGTCGCTCGGCACCCGCGGATCGCTGACCGCGCGCAGTCCGACCGCCGTGCCGGCGTCGTCGAAGAGGACGGAGGCGATGACCGCGATATCGTAGATCTTGGTGCCCGCGGCGGCGTCGGCCTGGGCGGTGAGATTGTGTGCGCGCGCCCAGTATTCCTCTTCGTCGTCGTAGCGGAACTGAACCTCGCGCAGGTTCGAGTCCTTTTCCGCCGGGCACTTGGCGAACTCCCGCCAATCCTTGATCGGCGTCGCCGGCGGTCCGCCATTGGTGCCGCAGGCAAAATCGACATAATCGACGGCCGAAAGCTCGCCGGCATTGCGGCCGAGCGTCAGATCCCAGAAGCTCGCCCGGCGCGCGGACTTGGCCTGCCCGACCTGCGCCTCGGCGATCGTTGCCGACACGGCAAGCGCCACGCCGAGGCCGAGGCAGTATCGCGCCAGCAAGGACCGCACCGTCAGATCGCGCCCTATCGGCTTCACGCTAGCCGTGCGGGTCGGCGCCGGGGCGCGCTGCCGGGGAGGGGACCGGGGCGGCGCCGCCTGTGCCGAAGGTGAACGTCGTGCAGACCTGCGCGCCGGCGCCGAAATATTCTTCGCACTCGGCCTTGGTCAGCGGCCCGCGTCCGATGACGCGCGTTTCCATGTAGGCGACCAGCGCGTCGATTTCGCGGGGGATGAGCGAGGCACCCCATTCCGGCGGCACCTTGTTGCCGAGTTGCTCGGCGGTCACGCCGTAACAGCGCGGGTCGGTATAGGCGCGGGCGTCGAAATGCGGCATGCCGGTGCCCGGCCGTCCGCATTTGATGACCTCCACCAGCTGTTCGCGATTGAGCTTGGTGTCGCGGAGGTTGGCGCCGACCGGCATGCGCGAGTCGTCGGGAACGCCGTTGCCCGACCAACCGTGGCAATTGTTGCAGCCGATCTTCTCTTTCCAGATCGTTGCGCCCTGGGCGATGGTGCGCGCGTCGGGCGGCGGCTCCTGCCCCATCGCCGGTGCGAGGAAGGCCGCGCCGGCGATAAGCGCCGCGAGCGTGGCGGATACGCGTGACATCATTGTGGGTCTCTCATGCTCGGGGGCGGGAGCGCTTGCGCGGCCCCGCCCCCTGGACTCCGGTTTCGCCTTACAGCGTGAAGACGTAGAGCATCGCCCCCATCTGCATGTTCTTCAGCGCCGGGTAGCCGCCCGGTGCCGAGGAGCCGGCGGCAATGATGGCGATGTATTGCTTGCCGTTGACCGAATAGGAGATCGGCGGCGCCTTGATCGAGATGCCGGTGTAGAACTTCCACAGCTCGTCCAGCTTTTCGTCGCCATAGGCAACCACCGAACCGTCGAGGTTGCCGGTGAAGACCAGGCCGCCGGCCGTATCGAGAGCGCCGGAAAGGTTCTCGTAGGGCAGATTTGTCTTCGCCAGCAGCTTGGGCCCGGTGACGTCCATCGCCAGGACCACGCCGTTGGCATGAAGGACCGTCGTGCCGCCGATGAAGGTCTGGTTGACGCCCTTCGGGTTGCCGCCCTGCGGCCCGAGCGGGGCCTGGGCCTGACGGGTGATGTCGGTGCAGCCGTCCATCGCCGCGGCGTAAGCGATGCGCTTATCCGGGTTGTAGGACGGCGGCTGCCAGCGCAGACCGCCGAGGTGCGACGGGCACACGGTGATGTTGGGCGCCGCCCGCGATCCGCGTGTCGCCGGGATGTAGGTCTGGAGGTCCTTGCTAGGGTCGTACTCGACCGGCTTGCCGGTCTTGGGATCGATGCCGGCGGTCCAGGTCACCTTGTCGGCGTATTGAACGGCATTGAGGAACTGCCCGTTCTGGCGGTCGAGCTGGTAGAAGAAGCCATTGCGGCCGAAATGGCCGACCGCTTTGCGCTCCACACCGCCGACCGGCACGTCGTAGAGGATATGAACGCCGATCTCGTCGTAGTCCCAGCCTTCGTTCGGCGTGTACTGGAAGTACCACTTCATATTGCCATTGGCGACGTCGAAGCCGATGACGCTGTTGGTGAAGAGGTTGTCGCCCGGGCGGAATTCCGGATCGTACATCGGCACCGGATTGGCGGTGCCCCAGTAGGTGATCTTCTGCGCCGGGTCATAGGAGCCGGTCGTCCAGAGCGCGCCACCGCCGGTGCGCCAGGCGTTGTGATCGTCCTTCCAGGTTTCCGAGCCCTTCTCGCCGGGAGCCGGCACCGTGTAGGTCTTCCACAGGAGCTTGCCGTCGTTGACGTCGAGCGCCGCGAGATAGCCGCGGGTGCCCCAGTCGCCCTTGCTCTGACCGACCAGGACCTTGCCGTCGGCGGTCAGCGGCGCGGCGGTGAAGCCTTCGCCCGCTGTCTCCGGCCGTGTCGCCGCATCGGCGCCGCCGATCTTCTTGTCCCAAACGATCTCGCCGGTATTGGCGTCGACGGAAATCACGCGTCCGTCGATCAGGTTCGCCAGAACGCGGTTGTTCCACAGCGCCACGCCGCGCGTGTAGAAGCCGGCAACGCCGGTCTTGTCGATCGCCGGGTCGGTGATCCACTGCGTCTTCGGCTGCACGCCGTCGCGCACGTCGATCTTGTAGATGGTGCCCCAGGTGTCGTTGATGAACATCGTGCCGTCATCGACCAGCGGCGGCGACTCGATGTTGGGCGAGGTGCCCGGCATGCCCTTGAACACGGTGGTGATCGGAACCGTGAAGGCGACGTGGAGGTTCTTGACGTTGTCCCGGTTGATCTGGTTCAGCCGCGAATAGCGGTGCGACGAGTAGTTGCCGAGCGTCATCAGCCAGTTCTGCGGTTCCTTGTCGGCGTTCTCCAACCGCTGTTGCGTTACGTCGGCGGCGTACGCCGGCACCAGTGACGTGGTCGCCAAGATGGCGGCCAGCAAAGCACTACCCTTGAGCAGCTTCATCCGTTCCTCCCATTATTATTGTCTTGAACCGGTTCCACTCTTGTACCGCCCCCGATGCGGTACCGGCGCGGCGCAGTCTCCCGAATGCAAGCCGTGCGTGCCGCGGATTGAATGCGGCTCCTCAAGGGGTGTCAAGCAGCCGGCGATTGCCGCGCTTCAGCCGAGCTTCAGGATTGCTGGGTTACGGAAACGGACGCGGGAGGCGGGACCGTAGGATTGAATGGCAAGGTAGCCGGCGCGCCGCCGCGCCGCCGGGCTGACATATTGGTTGATCAACCTACCGTTGAGCGCGACCCAGACATCGGCGCCGACGGCGCCGATGACATAGCTGTTCCAGCTGCCGACCGCGCGCGCGGCCGATTGCGCCGGCGCCTGGAGGTCGTACACGGCGCCGGTGACCTTCTTGGCATGGCCGACCGTGCCGTCGGCCGCGTCGAAGCCGCGCTCGTCGATCTGCACCTCGTGGCCGAGATCGCGGGCGGCATCGAGGGCGGCTGCGCTGCCGCAGCCGCAATTGGTGCCGTCGTCGCCGCAGGGCCCCGGCGTGCGGAAGAAGACGCCCGAATTGTCGGTGAGCTTGGAGATCTGCCAGTCGATCGACAGGATGAAATCGCTGAACGTTTCGCGGACGTACCAGACGAGGCCATAACCGCCGGTGGTCGTCAGCACCTCGCCGTCGCGTTCGATGAGACGCTCGCACGGATTGAAGCTGACGCCGGCCCAGGCGCTCTCGTCGAGCGATAGCGGCTCGAACGCAGATGCGCCGAAGGAGCGCCCGGCCGCCAGCAGCGGGGCGAGCGAGAGCGTGCTGCTCAGACCGGCGAGGAAGAAGCGACGGTCGATCCGCTCTGCGCGGTTCCAACGAGCGCCGTTGGACCGGGGAAGCATCCCTAAGCCAGCGTCCGCGTGATGATGTCCCGCGTGTCGCGCGAGAGTTCGTCCGTGCCGGCGATGCGCTTGAGGGCCGCTTCGGCCTTGCCGCGCCGGCCGCCTTCCAGCGCCCGCCAGGAGCGGAAGGAGACGAGGAGCCGCGCCGCCGTCTGCGGGTTGCGGCGGTCGAGGCTGAGCACGATGTCGGCGAGGAAGTCGTAGCCGGCGCCATCGGCGCGGTTGAATTCCTTCTGGTTGCCGGCGGCAAAGCCGCCGATCAGGGCGCGGATGCGGTTGGGGTTGCCCATCGAGAAGCCGGGATGGTCCATCAGCGCCCGCACCTGGTCGAGCGTCTCCGGCGAGGGGGTGATCGCCTGCAGCGTGAACCATTTGTCGAGGGCCAGATGGTCCTCGGCGTAGCGGCGGGCGAAGGCGTCGAGCGCGGCGTGGCGGGCCGGGAGCGCGCCTTGGCAGAGCGTGGCGAGCGCCGCCATGCGGTCGGTCATGTTGTCGGCGTCGTGGAACTGCTCGACGGCGCGCGCGGCGCCGGTCGCCGAGCGGTTGGCGACGATAAGGTCGAGGAGCGCGTTCCGGAGCGCGCGCCGTCCGGCCGCCTTGGCGTCCGGCGAATACGGGCCGGAAGAGGCGAGCCCGTCGTAGAGGCCGGCGAGCTTGCCGCCGATGCGGTCGGCGATGGCGGCGCGGAAGGCGCTCCGCGCGGTGAAGATCGCCTCGGGGTCGACGTCGCGGCCGATCTCGCGGGCAATGTCGGACTCGCTTGGGAGGTGCAGCACCTGCGCGCGGAAGGCGGGTTCGAGCGCCTCGTTGGCGGCGACTTCGCCATAGGCGTCGATCAGCGCCGGGTCGGCGCTCGGCGTCGCGCCGGTCTTGGCGAGCGCCGTGCCGGCGATCAGCGCCCGCATGGCGAGCACCTGGCTCGCCTGCCAGCGGTTGAAGGCGTCGGCGTCGGTCCGCAGGAGAAACAGGAGGTCGGCGGCGGAGAGGTCGAGCGAAAGCTTCACCGGCGCCGAGAAGCCGCGGAGCAGCGAGGGCACCGGCTTGGCCGACACGCCCTCGAACACCACGGTCTGGCTCGGCTCGGTCAGCACCAGCACGTCGCCACTCCCGGCCGCGCCGCTCATCTTGGTGAAGGCGAGGTCCTCGCCGTTCGGGCCGACCAGGCCGAAGCGCACCGGGATCGGCATCGGCTTCTTGCTTGGCTGCCCCGGCGTCGCCGGCACGTTTTGAGCGAGGGACAGCTGGTAGCGCTTGGCGGTGGCGTCGTATTTGCCGCTGGCGGCGAGCTCCGGCGTTCCCGCCTGCTCGTACCAGAGCTTGAACTGGGCAAGGTCGATCTTGCCGGCATCGGCAAACGCGGCGAGGAAATCCTCGACCGTCGCCGCTTCGCCGTCATGCCGCTCGAAATAGAGGTCCATGCCGGCGCGGAAGGTTTCCGGCCCGAGCAGCGTCTTCAGCATCCGCACCAGCTCGGCGCCCTTCTCGTAGACCGTCGCCGTGTAGAAGTTGTTGATCTCGTGATAGACCTCCGGCCGGACCGGATGGGCAAGCGGCCCTGCGTCCTCGCTGAACTGCCGCGCCTGCAAGGTGCGCACGTCGCTGATCCGCTTCACCGGCCGCGAGCGCTCGTCGGACGAGAACTCCTGGTCGCGGAAGACGGTCAGCCCTTCCTTGAGGCAAAGCTGGAACCAATCGCGGCAGGTGATGCGGTTGCCGGTCCAATTGTGGAAGTACTCGTGGGCGATGACGCCCTCGATGCCGGCATAGTCGCCGTCGGTGGCGGTGTCGGGATCGGCCAGCACGTACTTGTCGTTGAAGACGTTGAGGCCCTTGTTCTCCATCGCCCCCATGTTGAACTCGCTGACGGCGACGATCATGAAGATGTCGAGGTCGTATTCCCGCCCGAACACCTTCTCGTCCCAGCGCATCGAGCGCTTCAGCGAATCCATCGCATAGGCGCAGCGCGGTTCCTTGCCGTGCTCGCAATAGATGCGGAGTTCGACCTTGCGCCCCGACATCGTGGTGAAGCTGTCGGTGACGACGCCGAGATCGCCGGCGACCAGGGCGAAGAGATAGGCGGGCTTGGGGAAGGGGTCGTGCCAGACGGCGAAGTGCCGGCCGTGCGGCAGTTCGCCGGCTTCGACCGGGTTGCCGTTGGCGAGCAGCACCGGCGCCTCGGCCTTCCTTGCCTCGACCCGCGTCGTGTAGACCGCGAGCACGTCCGGCCGGTCGAGGAAATAGGTGATACGGCGGAAACCCTCCGCCTCGCACTGCGTGCAGTAGGCGCCGGTGGTGCGGTAGAGGCCCATCAGCTGGGTGTTGGCCGACGGGTTGATCTCGGTGCCGATCTCCAGCGTGAAGGGGCCGTTCGGCACCCCCTCGATCGTCAGGCGGTCGGGCGTCACGTCGTAGCGGTCCTGATGGACGAGCGCGCCGTCGAGGGCGAGATGCGTCAGTGTCAGGTCGTCGCCGTCGAGCACCAGCGTTCCGGACGGCGCGGCGACGTTGGGGCGGAAGCGGATGCGCGCATGGACCTTGGTCGCCTCGTGATCGAGACGGAAATCGAGGTCGACGGTTTCGATGGTGTAGTCGGGTGCCTTGTAGTCGCTGAGGCGGACCGGCTGGCTGTCGGTTTTCATGCGTGCACGTGGCTCTGAATGAGGGGCAGGGGCGCCGCCCGAAAGGCGCGACCCGTTCGCCCGGTTTCTAGCGCCTTTGGCGGGGCGGCGCTATCGGGCGGGGCGGCCGCTGCCAACTTCGCCCCGCAGTCACGGTGGGTTGATCGCGACGCAATGCGGTGACGGACGACCCGGCATCCCCTTCGGCATCACCTGTTCGTGACCCGGGCGCCGCACCTCGTCGCCTTGACTCTCCGGCCTCTGCCGCCATCCAATCGCCCGCCGACTGAAGGGCGGGGCGGTCAGGGGGAGCACCGACTAACGACAAGGCTCGGCCGGCGACGCGCAGCCCGTTCGGTTGCACAGTGGGAGGGACGATAAATGACGCGTTTCGGCGCAACCTTTGCCGCCATGGCCGGTGCCGTGGCGCTCGCCGCAGCAGCCGCTCTGCCGGCGCTTGCCGATGACGGCGACCAGCTGCTCACCATCGACCATTATGTGAAGGTCAAATCGACGGTTCCGGCGATGGCCGGCCAGCCGGCGCAGATCTATGTCCGCGAGCGGGCGCAGGCCGGGCCGCTGGCGCGCTCGATGTCGATGAACGACAAGGTGGTGCTCTTCGTCCACGGCGCCGGCACCCCCGCCGAGGTCGCCTTCGACGTGCCGCACTCCGATTTCAGCTGGATGGGCTATCTCGCCCGCGGCGGCTTCGACGCCTTCTCGATGGATACGACCGGCTACGGCCGCTCCAGCCGCCCGGTGGCGATGAACGACACCTGCAATCTCGCCGCCGACCGGCAGGCGATGTTCGGCGGCTCGACCTGCCCGCCGAGCTACGGCTTCACCATGACCACCATCGCCTCCGATTGGAACGAGATCGGCGCGGTGGTCGATTACATCCGCGCGCTGAGGAAGGTCGACAAGGTCGCCCTCGTCGCCTGGTCGCTCGGCGGGCCGCGTGCCGCCGGCTATGCCGCGCAGAACCCGTCGAAGGTTAGCAAGCTGGTGCTGCTCGCCCCCGCCTATAACCGCGCGACGCCGGACAATCCGCCGGCCGTGCTGCCGCCGGAGGGCGTCGCCTTCACCATGCAGACCCGGCAGGACCTCGTCGATCTCTGGAACCGCCAGACCGGCTGCACCGGCCAGTGGGACGACCCGACGCTGAAGTCGATCTGGAGCGAGATGCTCGCCTCCGATCCGGTCGGCGCCTCATGGGGCCCGGGCGGCCGCCGCGCGCCGAATGTGGCGAGCTGGGGCTGGAACCAGGCGATGGTCGCCAAGACTAACATTCCGACGCTGATGGTGAGCGGCGTCCATGACGTCCAGGTCAACCCCGACCGCGTCCGCGAGCTCTATGCAGACATCGGCACCGAGAACAAAGTCTTCATCGACCTCGGCTGCTCCTCGCACAACGCCATGTGGGAGAAGAACCACCTGATCCTGTTCAAGGCCTCGCAGGAGTGGATCACCTCCGGCACGGTCAACGGCAACAAGAGCGGGATGCTGAAGCTCGGCTACTAGGCAGTCGTCAGAGCGCAAACGGAACGGCCGCTCCCGGCGAGGGGGGCGGCCGTTTCTTTTTGCAGGCGTTGATCCGCGTTGGAGGGGAGCGCGCCAGACTGCCCACGTACACCGCTCACCCCGGCCTCCGAGCCGGGGTCCAGCTGAAGCGCAACACGGCCAAAGAGTCTTGCGCTGGATGCCGGCTTCCGCCGGCATGAGCGGAGGGGACGCCTACCCCTTCGGGCGGATGTCCTTCAGGCGCGCCGCCCAAAAATCGTGGCGGGTGGCGAAGAAGTTGTAGCCGACGCGACGATTGGGCTTGAGCGCCGTCAGTTCTTCGATGTCGCGCACTTCGAACACGCCGCCGCGCTGCCAGGCGAAGACGCGCATGCCGAGCGTGTCCTTGAGGTGGCGCGTCAGGCTGTGCTCGCGGTCCGAGCCGTGATCCTCGTAGATCACCAGCGTCTCGTGGCGAAGGATGCCCGTCGCGCCGGCCAGCGTCTCCAGTTCCGCGCCCTCGACGTCGAGCTTCAGCACGATGCGCGCGCCCTCCGGCAGTCCGGCCGGGGCGAAGAGGTCGTCGAGCGCCAGCGTCTCGACCATGCTGACGGGAACGGCGCCGCCGGCGGCCGGCGCCGCCACCGAGCGCGCCTCGTGCTTTTCGCCGTAAAGCTCGACCCACGTACCCGATTTCGCGCCGAGCGCGCGATTGTAGACGAGGAAGCGGTTGCCGTTGCCGGCGCAGTTGCGTTCCAGCCACGTGTAAGTGTCGGGCGCCGCCTCGATGGCGATCGCCGGGTGGTTGCCGAAGCGGCGGCTCGACACCAGCACCGACCAGAGGCCGTAATTGGCGCCGCAGTCGAGGAAGGTGAACTCGGTCGGCGCGATGGCCGTCAACACGGACTCGATCTCGCCCTCGTATTCCCAGCGCCGCGGCAAGAGGCGCGCCCAGTAGCCCTCGCCATAGGGCATCTCGAAGGCGGCGTCCTCGGCGAGGCCGACGCGCACCACGTTGCCGCTCGGCCAGAGCGAGGAGATGAAGCGGGTGACGCGCGAAAGGCCGAATTTGTCGAGCGGCCGCAGCAGCAGCGCGGCAAGGCGCATCGCGGCGATGCCAAGGCGCTCGCCGATGGAAGCGCCGACAACATGACCCGACCCGTGTTCGATAGTGATCATAGAACCCTGACCAGACATCCTTGTTCCCGATTGGCCCGCCGCTGCGGGCGCCAATAGACCGGCCGGACGTGGCCGCGGCAAACGGATCGTCGCCCTGAGGTTAAGGGCTGAGGTTAATGCCGCCGGCCGGACGCTCCGCGGCGCGCCTCGCGAGCGCCATCGGCGGCGCAAAGCCCTGGCTTTCACGCGGCTTTAACCAGGCTGCCGCGATAGTCCGCCGATGGCCGATCTTGAGGGGGCTGGCTCGACCAGCGTGCGGCGCGCGACGCTCCGCTTCGCCTGGCGCGTAGGATTGCCGGCGCTGGGCGTACTGGCGGCGACGGCGCTTGCCGTCTTCGCCATCCTGAGCGAACTCGCCGCCGAGGCTAACCGCGTCGACCACGCCGTCACCGAAATGGCCGCCGACGCCGCCGTGCGCTCGGCCCTCAACCACCTCGCCGCCACCCATGAGGACTACGCGGTCTGGGACGAAGCGGCCGAGAAACTTTACGGCGATGTCGACCAGGCTTTCGTCGCCGCCAACATCGTCGGCTCGACCCAGGCCGGCAAGCTCTACGATATCGCCGTGCTGCTCGACGAAGCGGGGGCCGACGCCTTCGCCTATGCCGGCGGGGTCCCCGTCGGCGTCGCCTCGCGCGAATTCTTCGGACCGCCGCTCGCCGCCCTCATCGCCAGCCTCGCCGATGCGCCCTCGCTCACTCACCAGTCCGCCGGCATTCTCGCCACGCCCGACGGGCTCGTCGCCGCCGTGGTCGGGCCGGTCGTTCCGGCGAGCGAGGCGGCCGCGGACGCCGAGCCGCGGCCGCAGCGCCTGCTCCTCATCGCCAAGCGCCTCGACGACGTCACCGTCAACGCCCTTGGCGAAGAGTTCGTCATCCCCAGCCTCCGCCTCGCCGCCGGCGAGGAGTTCACCGGCGGTCTGACGCTCCGCGATCCCTCCGGCAAAGCCGTCGGCACGCTGTTCTGGACCGACCGCAATCCCGGTGCGGCTTCCCTCGCCAGTGCGACGCCGCTCCTCGTTGCGGTGCTTTCGCTGCTCGGCCTCACCCTCTGCCTCGTTCTCGCCGCCGCGCTCCGCAGTGTCTTCGCCCTGGAGCGCGCCGAGGGCCGCGCCCGGCGCCTCGCCCTCCAGGACGGTCTCAGCGGCCTCCCCAATCGCGACGCCTTCAATGCCGCGCTGGACCAGGCGCTGGCCGCGGACGACCCGGCTCTGCGGCCCGCCGCGGTCATCTATCTCGATCTCGACGGCTTCAAGGCAGTGAACGACCGCCTCGGCCACGCCGCCGGCGACCTTCTCATTCGCCGCCTGGGCGGACGCTTCGCCGAGTTGGTGCGCGGCAAGGGCGTGCTGGCGCGGATCGGCGGCGACGAGTTCGCCATTCTCGTGCACGGCGAGGACAACGCCGCTGCCGCCACTTCGCTCGCCGACGGACTGATTGAGCGCCTGCTGGCGCCGGTCGAGGTCGACGGGCAGCCGGTTTCGGTCGGCACCAGTGTCGGCGTCGCTCTCTATGCGCCGGGGCTGTCGGCGGTGGAACTGCTCCGCCGCGCCGACCTCGCAATGTATGCCGCCAAGGCCGATGGCCGTAACCGCGTGCGCGTCTTCGATTCCGGGCTCGAGTCCTCCGATACGACGCGCATCCGCGTTGCCGCCGAGCTCGCCGAGGCGGTGGCGCTCGGCAAGCTCGACGTGGTCTACCAGCCGATCGCCGCCGCGGCGACCCGCGAGATCGTCGGCGTCGAGGCGCTGCTTCGCTGGATGCGCGACGGCGTCGAAATGCCGACCGACCTCTTCATCGGCATCGCCGAGGAAAGCGGTATCATTCACGAACTCGGCCAGTACGTGCTGGATCGCGCCTGCCGCGCCGCCGCCGCCTGGCCCGAGCTGCCGCTCTCGATCAACGTCTCGCCGGCGCAGTTCCGCGCCGCGCGCTTCGAGGAGCAGGTGCTGGCGACGCTGAAGGCAAGCGGCCTTGCCCCGCAGCGCCTGACGATCGAGCTGACCGAGACCTACCTGATTGCCGAACCCGACCGCGCCAAGACGGTGATCGCCCGCCTCCGCGAAGCGGGCGTCCGCATTGCCCTCGACGACTTCGGCTCGGGCTATGCCTCGATCGGCTATCTCCGCCAGTTCGCCTTCGACGAACTGAAGCTCGACCACTCGCTGACCGCCGGCGTCGCCACCGACAGCGTGGTGCAGCGCCTCGTCCAGGCAACCGCCGCCCTCGGCCATGCTCTCGACCTGCCGGTCACTGCCGAAGGGGTCGAGGGCGAAGCCGAGGCGGTTCTGCTCCGCCTTGCCGGCTGCCAGCGCCTGCAGGGCTACTTCATCTCGCCGAGCCTGACGGCGGAGGAGACCGCCGCCCTCGCGGCGCGCCTTGCCGGGCGGGGCCAAAGCACGGCGGTGGCGCTCCGCGCTTAGGCCGGCGATCCGATCGCATAGGTCGACTGGACAAGGCCCGACGGAAAAGCGCGCGTGGCGACGTGGCGGAGCGCCACGTCGGCCGGGAGACTGCCGAACAGCGGGATGCCGTCGCCGAGGAGGACCGGGATCCGCGTCACCGTCATGTCGGCGATAAGGCCTTCGCGCAGGAACGACTGGATCACCTTGCCGCCGTCGACATAGACGCGCCGCCAGCCGTCGGCGGCGAACTTCGCCATGGCTTCGCGGGGGGCGAGGGCGCTGACGCGCACCTTGCCGGCGAGATCGCCGCGCAGATCCTTCTCCCTCAAGGTGTCGCTCAGCACCGTCACCGGCTTGGCAAACGGCCAGCCGCCGAAGGTCAGCACCTTCTCGAAGGTGCCGCGGCCCATGACGAGGCCGTCGATGCCGGCCATGAACGCATCGTAGCCGTGATCCTCCATGCCCGGCGCGTAGCGGTCGAGCCAGGCGATATCGCCGTCTGAACGGGCGATGAAGCCGTCGACGCTGGCGGCGATGAAGACGTGTCCGGTGATGGCGGCTGTCATGGGACGGCCCTTATGAGAAAGCCGGGGCGGAAGCCGCCCCGGCCTTGTGTGAAGTGCGCCTCGCCCCTAGTTGGCGGCGAAGCAGTAGAAGAGGCCGTTGCCGCCGGTGCCGTTGAGGTCGCGGGCGCTGCAGCCGCCCTCAGCCCCGCGCGAGGGGTGCGAGGAGTTCCACGAGCGCGCCGCCGCGTCGTCGGTGAGACCGCGCCGGTCGAGATGGCCAAGCATCGCCGCGCCGGCGGTGCTGCTCGTCCAGTTCTTGCAGGTGCGGTCTTCGCCGGCCGGGAAGGCGCGCCCGTCGGCGGTCGAGCCGGTGAGGACGTCGTGATAGTTCGGCGTGAAGCCGGAGGTCGGCACCATGTTGCCGGCCTCGGTCAGCGTCGTCGTCGGTCCCATCTTGTTGGCGTCGCCGTGCAGTTCGTCGAGGTTGCGGGCGACGACCTCGCCCTTGAAGTTCTGCCACGGGCCGTTGCCGATGCGGTCGCGCGCGTTGACTGCCGGCGTGTTGCCTTCGGCCTGCGTCGACAGGTAGGCGCGCCAGGTCTTGGCGCCCGCGCCGGCGCGCTGGGCGAACTGCTGGCAGCGCGCATCGGCGCCGGCGAGCCCGCCGAGATCGGCGCCCTTGCCGGGGCCGGAGCTGACGACGAAGAAGGTCATGTTGGGCGACTGTGGCGGCTGCGGAGCTGCTGCGGGGGCAGGGGGTGCCGCCGGCTGCTGCTGGGTCAGCGCGACGCCTGCCATGCCGAGGACGAGGACGGCCGCGAGGCCGACGACTTGGGTGTGCCGTTTCATTTTCTTGCTTCTCCCGTAGATATTGGCACCGGCCGGACGATCCGGCCGGGCTATCCCGCCCGGTTTGGTGGCAAGCGCGGCCGCCCGCACGCGCATGCCCGACCAGCCTAGTCGAACACCGGCACACGGCAAGAGCGTGACGCCTGCGGTCTGATACCTGACCGTCGGCTTTTTTCGGCGCCGCCGGCACCGCCCGCGCCCTCAACCGTTGGCGGGGCCGCCGCCGGCTGCTATGGGCGTCGCCGCGCGCCCACGCGCGAACGGATGCGATTCCCGATGACCCTCCTAGGCGCTCCGGTCGAGTTCTGGCTGTTCGGGTTGACGCTGCTCGGCATTGCCGTCTTCCACAAGCGTTCGCTGGAAGTGGCGCTGCTCGGCCTCGCCGTTACGCTCGCGTTCAAGCTTGCCGTCACCGGCTTTGCCGAGGGGCCGGGCGGTGCTGGCCTCCTCGGCCATGTCGAGCGCGAGTGGGTGACCTTCGCCAACCTCGCGCTCTTGATCCTCGGCTTCTCCGTCCTCGCCGATCAGTTCGAGCAGAGCCGCATCCCCGAGGCGATCCCGCGCGTGCTGCCGCCGGGCTGGGTGGGCGGCTTCGTGCTCCTCGTCCTCATCTTCATTCTCTCGACCTTCCTCGACAACATTGCCGCGGCGGTGATTGGCGGCGTGGTCGCCCGCCACGTCTATGACGGTAAGGTCGGCGTCGGCTACCTCGCTTCGATCGTCGCCGCGTCCAATGCCGGCGGTGCCGGCAGCGTCATCGGCGACACGACCACGACCATGATCTGGCTCGCCGGTATCTCGCCCCTCCAAGTCGCCGGCGGCTTCATCGGCTCCGGCGTCGCGCTTCTCGTCTTCGGCATCGCCGGCGCCATCGGCCAGGAGCGCTTCGCCGCATTGAAGCGCGCGCAAGCACACCTGCCCGAGCCGATCGACTGGGCGCGGACCGCTGTCGTCTTTCTCATCCTGGCGACGCTGATCGCCGTCAACATCGTCGGCAACGGCATCCTCCCGGCGCTGTATGCGACCGGGCCGTTCCTCGGCCTCGGTCTCTGGGTGGCGATCCTGGTGACCGCCCTCTGGCGGCGTCCGAAATGGTCGGTCCTGACCGGCGCGTCGAAAAGCGCTCTGTTCCTCGTCGCGCTGGTGGCGCTTGCCTCTCTTATGCCGGTCAACCAACTTCCCCCGGCATCGGTCGCTACCGCCTTCGGCCTCGGCATCCTCTCCGCCGTCTTCGACAACATCCCGCTGACCGCGCTCGCCTTGAAGCAGGGCGGCTACGACTGGGGCATGCTCGCCTTCTCGGTGGGCTTCGGCGGTTCGATGATCTGGTTCGGCTCCTCGGCCGGCGTCGCGCTGACCGGGCTGTTCCCCCAGGGGCGCTCGGTGGTGCGCTGGCTCCGCTCCGGCTGGCACGTCCCGCTCGCCTTCGCCATCGGCTTTGCCGCGATGGCGGCGATCTTGCGTTAAGCGACCTGCCGGAACCGCATCGACTGTTGGCAACGATACCGACCGCGCCGCGTTCTGGCTCTTGGTGCGGCGGAAGAGAAGACTGCGGCATGAGTCGTCAGCGTCGCTCTCGAGTTGACTGTTCCTGGACGGAGCGGCGTTTTCCGCAGGCGAGGGAACCCGTGTGAGCGGTGAGAAGGCCCCAGGGAAAGGCGGCCGACGCTTTTCCTCCGCCTTGCGCGAGTTTCTGGGGAACGAGGCTGCCGGCGGTCTTGTGCTGATGGTCGCCGCCGGGCTCGCACTTGCGCTGGCCAATTCGGGCTTCGGGCCGACTTACTTCGCCGCACTCAGCGTTCCGGTCGGCGGCCTCTCGATCCTTCACTGGATCAACGACGGGCTGATGGCGGTGTTCTTTCTGCTCGTCGGCCTGGAGATCAAACGAGAGCTGGTGGTCGGCCAACTGCGAACGTGGCCGGATCGGGTGCTTCCCGGGATCTCGGCGCTCGGCGGCATGCTTGTCCCGGCGCTGATCTACGTGTCCTGGAACGCGAACAGCCCACCGACGCTGCGCGGCTGGGCCATCCCGTCGGCTACCGACATCGCTTTCGCGCTCGGGGTTCTTTCGCTGCTCGGTCCACGGGTGCCGGTGTCCCTCAAGCTGTTCCTGACCGCCCTCGCCATACTCGACGACCTCGGCGCGATCCTGATCATCGCTCTCTTCTACGCAGCCGACATTTCCGCGATCATGCTGGCGGCTGCCGGTGCGACGGTGCTCGGCCTGGTGGGACTGAACTGGCGCAAGGTCAATCGGCTTTCGCTCTACCTTCTGTTGGGCGCGCTGCTGTGGTTCTTCGTGTTGCAGTCGGGTGTCCACGCCACCATTGCCGGCGTCGTGCTCGCTCTTGCCATTCCCATTCGCGGCACGGATAGTCGGGCGGCATCCCCCCTCGTTCGGCTTGAGCACGCCATCCAGCCCTGGGTCGCGTTCCTTGTCGTTCCCGTCTTCGGCTTTGCAAACGCGGGAGTGTCGTTCGGCGGGATGGATGCCGCCTCGATGCTCGCGCCAGTTCCGCTCGGCATCGCGCTGGGCCTGTTTCTGGGCAAACAGATCGGGGTGTTCAGTTTCGCCTGGGCAGCCATCCGCCTCAGGATCGCTCAGATGCCTCCTCATGCGACTTGGACTCAGCTCTACGGTGTCGCTCTCTTGTGCGGGATCGGGTTCACGATGAGCCTTTTCATCGGCCTCCTCTCATTCCCGCACTCGGAATCCCTGCAGGCCCAGGTCAAGCTCGGCGTCCTTGCCGGGTCTTTGATGTCAGCGCTGATCGGCTCGCTCCTCCTGCGCTCGGCCGCCCGTCAACCGGATGACGGGCCCACTCCCTCGTGACGAAGCCTTCGTCGTGAGCGCGATGCTCCGACAAATTCTTGGCCTGCTGCATTGGTCACGCGGAGGTCTCGTCACATCGCGTTTGCGGCGCTCGCCTTGAGCAGTTCGGCTTTTGACCGGGGCGCGCTCTCTGCCACGATGACGCCCATCTCCAATTAGTCCAGCCCCGACCTTGCCGCCTTGACCGCAGTCAACGCGCTAACCCGCCGCCGCGCTAGGCTTTTCAGCGTTTCTGGGCGGAGGTTAGAAGCATGAAAAAACTAGGGAAATGGTTCGTCGCCGGCGCCGTTACGGCTACGGCGGTCGTTCTGTCATTGCCGACAAGCGCGCAGCAGGCGGCACCGCAGCCGACACTCGCAACCAGCTACAACGCGCTTATGGTCTACATGATCGATCCGTCGGCGCATGAGATCTGGAGCCGGCAATATCAGACGACGATGAGCACCGACGACTGGCTGCGCGTGGAGCAGCACGCGACCAACATCGTCGCCGCGACGACGCTTCTGGCGGTGAAGGGGACGGGTCAGCTCGACGGCCAATGGATGGCCGATCCGCAATGGACGGCCTTGGCCGCCACCATGCGGGGGACAGCCCAAAGCCTCGCGACAGCGGCGCAGAAGAAGGATCGCGCCGCCTTGGAGAAGGCCGGCGACGCTCTGCTGGATGCCTGCGAGGGCTGCCACAAGCAGTTTAAGCTCGCGACCCCGACCGAAGGCATCAAGCACCTGCCGAAACTGCCGTTCTAAGGGGCTTGCCACCAGCCGCACCTCTTGGAGGCGGGTCACCCCCGGCCGAACGGCCGGGGGTGATCGTGCAAGGCCCGACCGCGCGCCAGCGCCCGACGCCTGCCCGTATCGCCGCGCTTGTCCGGGATCAAAGACTTCCCTCACGGTGCTGACAGCCTGTGCCGGTCGAACAGCCGGGAGGCTTGCCATGCCGTCGATCCCTCGCTCGCGCAGCGTCAAGGCGCGGCTCGATCCCCTCATGCCGCTGACCGGCCTCTTTCTGCTCGCTGCGGCCGGCTGGATCGGCACCGCATCTGCCGAGCCCGTCGGCACGGTATTTACCGCCAACGAGGGCGGCGGGTCGGTCAGCCGGATCGAGTTCCCCTCCGGGCAGGTGCAGACCATCCAGCTTGCCGCCGCACCGCACAATGTCGACGTCAGTCTCGCCGGCCGGCTGCTGCTGGTTGTCGGCATGGGCACGACCGATCATCACGCGATGGCCGGCCACGACATGCCCGACGGTGTCCTCGTCCTGGTGCCGCTGGACGCGGCCGCGAGCGCCCCCCGGATCATCGCAGTCGGGCACCATCCCGCCCATGTCGTTCCCAACCGCGAGGGGACGCGGGCTTTCCTCACCGACTCCGAAGCCAATCTTGTCATCGCCGTCGACCTTGCGAGCGGCAAGGCGGTCGGCACCGTGCCGACCGGTCGCTACCCGCACGGGCTGCGGCTGAGCCCCGACGGCCGAACGCTGGCCGTCGCCAATGTCGAGGACGGGTCGCTCTCGCTCGTCGATACGGCGACCCTCAAGGAGAGCGCCCGCGTCGCGGTCGGGAAGTCGCCGGTGCAGGTCGGGTTCAGCCCGGACGGGCAGAGCGTCTTCGTTTCGCTCCGCGACGAGGACGCGCTCGCGATCGTCGATCTGCCCTCGCTCCGCGTCGCCGCCAAGGTCGGCGTCGGACGGAAGCCGATCCAGGTCTTCGCCACGCCCGACGGAAAGTTCGTCTTCGTCGCCAACCAGGGCACCGAGGCCAGCCCCGACAACCGTCTGTCGGTCGTCGACGTCTCCCGCAAGGAAGTGGCCAAGACCTTGACCGTCGGCACCGGCGCCCACGGCGTCACCGTGTCCGACGACGGTCGCTACGCCTTCGTGACCAACATCAATGACGGAACCGTGTCGGTGATCGACGCCGTGGCGCAAGCGGTCGTTCAGACCATCCCGGTCGGCAAGGAGCCGAACGGTATTGCCTTCTTGCCCAAAGCTCGCGGGCCCGGCGGCTGACCGGGGCGAGGGCAGGGGGCCGGGCCTCCCCACGTTAGGGGCCCCATGCGAGTACCGGGGCGGCCGCGCTTCCAAGCCGGCGACGGCCGCTCCGGTGCCCGCTCAGGCAAATCCGGGGAAGAAATCGACCTTGATGCGCGCGGCGGGGACGCCCATGGCGCGGAGCGCTGCCCGCGTCGCCACCACCATCCCCCGCGGTCCGGCGACGTAGAAGAGGCGTTCGCGATAGTCGGGGATCTCGGCGGCGATCAGCTTTGCGTCGATGAGGCCGTGGGCGTTGCCGCGCCCGAGCACCTGCTCGCCGGCCAGCACATAGACGGTCTTCAGTCCGATCTCGGCGCCGGCCCGCTCGAAGAGGTCGCGATAGGCGACATCGGCTTGCCGCTCGCTGCCGTAGAGGAGGGTGATCGGCCGCGCCTGCTTGTCGGCCAGCAGCTGCTCGATCATCGCCCGGAAGGGCGTGACGCCGATGCCGCCGGCGAGGAAGGCGAGTTTCTGCTTGGCGTCCTTCGGCAGGATGAAGTCGCCGGCGACTTGGCCGGCATAGACGGTGTCGCCCGGCTGCAGCGCCCCCATCGCCTGCTTGAAGGCGCTCGAATTGGGATAGAAGCGAACGCCGAGCCGGACATCTTTGTCGGCCGGCGCCGAGGCGACGGTGAAGTAGCGGCGGTTGCCGCGCGCATCGCCCGGCTTCACCGCCAGCGTCCACTCCAAATATTGCCCTGCCTTGAAGGCGAGCGGGCGGTCGGAGATGAAAACGAAATCGTAGATGCCGCGCGCCACCTCGTCGATCCGCTGCAGCGCCAGCGCATAGCGCCGCTTCGGGCTCACCAGGAACGCGAAGACATTGCCGATCAGGAGGGCAAGCTCTGGCGTCACCGGCACCCCGCCGATGTGGACGTTCGGCCCGCTCAGCGCGCCGACAATGACGCCGTAGAGGATGCGCATCGCCCGCGTCGGCGGCGTCGTCAGCGGCTCGGTCAGCATGATGAAGCCGACGAAGGCGAGCGGCGAATAGAGAAGCAATTGCTCGACCTCGCCGAGGAGGTTCTCGCCGCGCGTCATGACCGCGCTCGCCGCCACCGCCGCCGCGAAATAGGCGAGCACCAGGTCGAAACGCTGGAGCTTGCGCGTCACTAGAAGGCCGCCGATCGCCACCAGCGGCAGCAGCGGCACATTGCCGGCCGCCCACCAGCTGGCGGAATCGTTGAGGAGGAGGGCGGCCGCCGCGGCGCCGAAAGCGGCAGGGTTGAAGACGTGCTTGCCGCCGAAGGCGAAGATGAACTTGGAGGCGTTCGCCCACACGCAGGCGAAGATGAAGGCGCCGATCGCACCGCTATTGCCAAGCCCCATCGGGCTGAAGATTAGCGCCAGGATGAGCGCGGTGATGTGCCCGGACTCGATATTGAGCGGCAGCTTGTAGACGGCGGCGAAGACCGTGTTGGTGAGCCAGGAGACGGCAAGCGCCGTCAGCGTGTAGATGCCGATGACCAGCGGCTCCATGGCGATGACGCCGAAGCTGGCAAAGACGATCGCCGCAACGATCAGGGCGACGAGGTAATAGAGCGTCAGCCGGTACATGGTGACGCGATTGAGCACGGCGTCGATCATGCGAGGTAGCGGTCGATGCCGCCGGTAAAGGTGGCGATCCCGTCGCGGTCGATGGCGTATCCCTCGAGACCGGGGCGCCGCTCGATGAAGCCGATGCCGGCTTCGCCCATGGCGAAGGCGGCGGTGGCAAAGCGGTCCGCCTCCAGCACGTCGGGGCCGATCACCGTCAGGCTGACGATGCGATCGAGCGGGGCGTCGGGCCGATGCGGATTGTAAATGTGCGCGCCGCGCACGCTGCTGCCGGATGTGGCGACGCCGGCGCCGCGCGGCACCAAGACCTTGACGATTTTCGACTCGTCGAACGGGTTGCGGATGCCAACCCGCCAGGGCTCGCCCGTCTCGCTCACGCCCGCCGAAGCGATGTCGCCGCCAGCGTCGACGAAGTAGGAGGACACGCCCGCTGCCGCCAGGCGGCGCGCGGCGTTAAGGACCGCCCAGCCCTTGACGATGCCCGAGGGGTCGAGCGGCCCGGCTGGCGTCTTGATGTCGAAATAGCCGTCGCTCTCGGCGCGGGTCCGCTCGGCGATGGCGAGCACGTCCTTCATCTCGGCGCTGGCCTCCTCGATGGCGAGCCGCCCGGCATTGATCGCGGCGATCTCGCTGTCGGCCCGGTAGGTGCTGAAGCGGCGGTCGACCGCTTCGAAATAGGCAAAGGTCGCTTCGATCGGCTTGGCGTCGGCAACTCCGACCGCCGCCACGCTGATCGGCATGCCCATGATGAGGCGAGTCGCCCGCACCCGCCTAGGGGCCGGCCTCGGCAAGCGCCGATGCCAGCGAACGGGCATAAGCGACGCAGGTCAGCGTCGCCCCGGTGATGATGTCGACGTCGGCACTCTGATTGGCGATCGCCTCGCTGCGCAGCACCGGCATTGCCGGGTCGTTGATGCGCCGCGACGTGCGCCGGCTGGTCGGATAGTCGATCGCCTCGACCTCGACCAGGCGACCGCCTTTCACCGTGGCTTCGACCTGGACAAGCCCGAAGACGGCGCTGACGCTGCTGCCGCGGTAGATGCCGTCGCGAAACTTGCCGGCCGGCGCCGCCGGCTGGATGGCGGCAACCGCCGGCAGCGTTCCGCTGGCGACCGCCGCCTCGCGCACCGGATTGGCCCGCGGCACCGGTGGATCGGGAATGAATGGCAGGAGGGTCGGCGACGGCGGAACCGCTTGCGGGGGGAAGGGAACCTCCGAGCGGAAGGGGAGGCTGGCTAGGCTTCGCCCGTCGCCGGCAAGAACGGTCGCTGAACCGGCCGCAACTGTCGCACCGGGCTGCGCGGCAGCGGCCGCGTCTTCGGCGCGGAGCCGCACCAACGCCTGCTCGACGACATAGACGATCGATGCTCCGGTCAGGAACAGCGACAGCAGCACACGCTTGGTGGCGTCGGCGGGGGCCGTCCGCGGTGCCGCGACAGCGGCCGCCCTCGGCGCGCTGGCGGCGACCGGCAGGGATTGCGGGGAAGGAACGAGAGGAGTCATCGCCGGAGCATCAAGCGCGGCCGGAATTCCAACGGTCCGCAACGTCGCCGCCGCTTTTTCGGACTTTCAAGCGCCGGATTCAACTTAAGAATCGGTCATGTTGCCTGGGGGCGGAGAAGAAGAAGGAGCGCCGCGCCAGCGCGTTATGCACAACCCACAGAGGCGCATGCAACCTCGCCTGCCGCTTTCCCGACAAAGCGCGACTGTGGCACGCTCGCCACATATCCACAGCTTCGCAGCTCCCGCCCCAGACGGAGCCCTGTACAGACCTGCCGACTGCGATAGCGTAGGGGCGAGGGGGCCAGCCGCCGACGCGAGTCGGGCGGCGCGTTTGAGGGTGCGGCAATGACACAGCAGGAGAAGTTCGGGCCGTCCGGTTCAACCGTGGGCGACGCGGTCAAGACGGTGACGATCGGCCTTGCAGGCGCAAGCACCCTGGCCCTCGCCTTGGCCACTCCCGCCGCCGCGCAACAGGGCGTCGGCAACCTCTTCACCGCGCCGGCGCGCGATCCGTTCAACACTTTCTCGATCGGTATTGGCGGCGGCTACGACATCTTCAACACCAGCGCCGACGTCTACAGCGACTCAACCGTCGGGTCGGACGGTTTCTCTGGCGATCTGCGGGGTCATGGCGGGTTCGGCACAGTCGAGATCGGCCGCGACTTCCGCTTCGGCTCGACGGTCCTCGGCATCTACGGCGACTACAGCTTCGGCCACAAGCAAGACTCGATATACAATGTGATCGTCGGCGAGGTGAACCCTAGCAATGTCGATGTCGCCGCTGCGGCACCGACGGCCGGCCCTGGCGAGATGGTCACGTCGGTCGGGCTTCGCCTTGGCAACAGCCATGCGGTGATCGGTCGGCTCGGCCAGATCATCAACCCGACGACACTGGTGTATGGCCTCTTTGGCTACACCTGGCACAACTACAACGCCTGGGCGACGGTCGACGACGGCAACTACGGCAGCCTGACTTCGACCAGGTCTGGCCGCCTCGGCGGTCTGACATTCGGTCTCGGCGCCGAGGCGATGGTCAGCTCCAACTGGTCGATCAAGGGTGAATACCGGTTCGTGAAGCTGAACGGACCGGGATCTTTCTTCGACACCGCGCCACAGCTCGATGTCGGGGCGACCATCGGCAAGGTCAACGACCACGTTTTCCGCGGCGTGATTTCGTACAAGCTGCCTTAGCCTCGGCTATTGGCGGTGCGCCGAGCGAGGAGCGCCCGGCGGTTCGGGTAGACTGCCGCCATGTGGTATGTTGTCGAAGGTATCAGGGCGGCGGCAGCGCGTAACGCGTACGCTCCCGCGCTGATCACCGAGGGTCGGGTCGTCAACTACGGCGAACTGCAGGCCCTGGTCGCCCGCATCAGCAACAACCTCGCCGATCGACGCCTGCCGGCGCGTAGCAAGTTGTTCTTCAACATCGCCGACGCCGATCTCCGCGCGGTGGCGATGATTTCTGCCATTCATGCCGGCCATGTACCGCTGGCGCTGCTTCAACCCGGCGACCGCTCCGAACTCGGCGATCACATCGTCGTCGCCGGCGGGAGGCCGCATGTCCCCGATCTCGGCCCGGACCTGGTGCTCGAACCGGAGGTCATTAAGGACGGCGATCCGCGCCTCCGCGAATTCGCCGACCGGGCCGACGACGAGTTGCTGTTCGTTACCTCGACGACCGGCACCACCGGAACGCGCAAACTGGTTGCTGGCCTTGCGGGCGCCTCCCGCGCAGTCGCCAACGCCTCATGGGCGGGCTTCACCGCCGACGACCGGATCATGATGACCGTTGGCGATCTCACCGCCGGAGGCGTCACCTTCCTTTGGCTGGCGCTCGCCGCAGGGGGCGCGCACGTGCGCTACCAGAACGATCCGGCGCGCTGCCTCCGCTTCATCAATTTCGTCGGCGCGACCAATCTCAGCACGACACCGAGCACCATAACCGGCCTCATGGACGAGATGGAGCGGGCCGGTGCGCGGGCTCCCTCAGTCTCCCGCATCCTCCTGTTCGGCAGCCTGTTCCAGAAGCGGCTGGTCGAACGGGTCGAGCGGCTGTTCGATGCCGAGATCACGGTCAGCTACGGCAGCACCGAGGCCGGTTCGATTTCCTTCGGCCGGCTGAAGAGCGACACGTTCGAGGTCGGCTATGTCGGAGAGCTTGTGCCGGGCATCACCATGATCGCCAGCGGCTCCCGCGCCAACCCCGAACGGTTGACCTTCTCCAATGCCGAGGGCTGCAGCCCTTACTATGTCGCGGGCCGCCTGGTACCGGCGGCGACCGGCCTGATCACCCTGCCGGATATCGGCTACATGGAGGGGCAAAGCCTCTATCTTCTGGGTCGCGACGACGAGGTATTCAACGTCTCCGGCAACAAGACCGCCTTCAGCCTGATCGAACACGCGCTCCTGGCGCTTCCCGGTGTGGTCGATGTTGGGATTGTCGGCGGCGCGGCCATTGGCGAGCCGGCGGCCATCGTCGTCGCTCTGGCGGGTTCGGATGCGGTCGAACTTGGCGCGGTTGCCGGTGCGGTGCGGCGCGTCGCCAAGGTGCCGGCGACCGACGAAGCCCGCCTCCACGCCTTCAAGCTCGACACCATACCGCGCAACGTCATGGGCAAGGTCGACCGCGACGCCGTCATCCGAGCTTTCCGCCAGCGCGGCGGCGCAGGCTAGGAGAGGCGTCATGCTCGACGTTGTCGCCGGGATTAAGGCCGCCGCCGCCCGCAATGCCTATCAGCCGGCGCTGATCACCGAAGGGCGCGCGATCGGCTATGGCGACCTGCTGGCGGCGGTTGCCCGCGTCAGCAACGACCTTGCTGCCCGTCGGCTGCCGCCTCTGACGCGTGCCGTGCTGGAGATTGCCGATCCCGACCTCAAGGTGACGGTGCTGGTCGCTTGTCTCCATGCCGGCCTCGTGCCCTTCGCGCTTGCCAACCCGGCGCTCCGCGCCGATCTCGGGCCGCATATCGTGATCGCCGACGCTCCGCCGGGCGCAGCCGCTGCCGACATCCATCTCGACCCGCGTCTGGTCGAGGGCCGCGCCGGCGACAGCGTGTTGCGTGAACTTCCCGATCGCAGCCCCAGCGATCCGCTGTTTCTCGGCGCCACCAGCGGCACGACTGGCCGACCCAAGCTGGTCGCTGAGCTCCGCGGCGTCCATGCGTCCCGCACCGACCAAGCGGGCATGCAATATTTTGAGCCGGGCGAGCGCGTGATGTTCTCGGTCGGCGCCGCCACTGTGGTCGGCATCACCTTTGTTCTGCGGATGCTGTCGTTGGGAGCAACCAATGTCCGCCAAGCCGATCCCGAAACATCTGTGCGGCTGATCAACCTGACTCGGGTCCGTCACTGGCGCGGCACGCCGGGGGCGATCGGAGACATGATGGATGCCATGGAGAAGGCCGGCGCCAAGTGTCCGACGGTGCGCCGCATGGTGCTATTCGGCAGTCTCTTTCCGGTCGCGCTGGTCGAGCGGATCGAGCGCAACTTCGATGCTGAGCTTGTCGTCAGCTACGGCTCCGCCGAGTCGGGCCGGGTGACATGGGACCGCATCGACTCCCGCTCCTTCGAGCCCGGCTATGTCGGGCGGCTCCTGCCGGATGTCGAACTGCTGGCCGCCGGCACGCCCGCCGAGCCGGCCCAACTGGTCATTGGCAACCCGCGGACCGGCTTCCGCCCTTATGTCGAAGGCGGTCGCATCGCCGCGCCGGAGACCCGGCGTGCCTTGCCCGATGTCGGTTACGCCGTCGGCGACCGGCTCTATTTGGTCGGCCGAGACGACGAGGTGATCAACATCAACGGCGTCAAAACCGCCTTCAGTACCGTCGAGCGTGTCCTGCGCGCCCTGCCCGGGGTCAGGGACGTCGCGGTGGTGGGGGGCGGGGCGCTCGGCGAGCCGTCGACGCTGATCGTCGGCGTCACCGGCGCGCCGACCCTGGCGCTCGACGAGTTGAAGAAGGCGCTTCTCGTCACCGCCCTGCCGCCGCGGGCCGAGGCGAACCTCCGGCTCTTCCGCCTCGACCGCGTCCCGCGCAACGTCACCGGCAAGGTGGACCGCGATGCGGTCGTCCGCGCCTGGCGGGAGAGCCTGCCGGGGAGGGGTTAGGCGGGATGGCGCGGCGCACGCCCTTGGCCGCCACCGGGTGTCAGGAATGCGACGACTTCGCCGCGCGGCCTGCCGCCCTGTTGTCCATGCTTCGACTCGGATCGAGACGGGGCCGTATTAGGCGATCGGTGGGCCGCTGACTGACCGCCATCGACGGGCAACCGCGTCACTCCAGCCCGCCCGCCTGGGTTGAGCCCGGCGCGCCTGTCACGCCGTTGCTGTTGCATTTACGCCTCACGGCCGGAGATTTGCTTTGCCCGTCTGGCTGGCGCTTCGTCCGGGGGCTAACCTCTTAACGAATTGCTAATGGGGCCTTGCCGATGCGGATCGCTTCTTCGCTCACGGGTATCCTCGCCGCCACGCTGATGGCCGGCGCTGCGTTTGCCGCCGACTACCGTGCCGCTCCGCTGCCCCCGCCGCCCCCGCCGCCAGGCAACTGGGCCGGCTCGTACATCGGCGGCCACGCTGGCTACCTCTGGGGCGACATCACCGTAGTCGACACGACCATTCCCGCGACGATTAACGAGAGCGTCGACGGTTTCGTGGGCGGCATTCTCGGCGGCCATAACTGGCAGAGCGGGGTGTGGGTGTTCGGCATCGACCTCGATGCCGGCTGGTCGAATGCGCACGGCACGGGCACCGTGACCGCGCCGCCGCCGCCCCCGAACGAATACGATATCGACTGGAACGCCCACATCCGCGGCCGAATCGGCGCTGAGGTGATGCCGGGCGTGATGGTCTTCGGCGCCGCCGGTGTCGCTTTCACGCATTTCAAGTTCACCGAGGGGGGCGGGGGCCCGGCTCCGGGCGGCACCTTCACCGGCGCCACCGCCGGCCTCGGCGCCGAGATGATGTGGAGCCGCAATTTCATCGTTCGCGCCGAGTGGCTGCACGACTTCAGGGGCGGCACCAAGATTTACGAGGCCGGCGAATACGAAGTGACGCTCAATCACGTCGACACGGTGCGCGGCGCGCTGATCTATAAGTTCCGCTGATTTCTCTGCCTTCCGGGGGGTTGGCAGAAGGGGGCGTCCTTAGGGGCGCCCCCTTTTTTTGATGTGGCGAAGCCGCCCGTTCAGCGCGTCTGCGTGGCGAGCTTGGGCACCCATGTGGCGGCGGAGCGCGCGGCGGCCTGGATCTGCGCTGGCGTCATCTCCTTGACGAGAGCGGCGACCTCGTCGCCGGCCCCGGTGTAGCCGCGTTCGGCGGCAAGGCTGAGCCACACTGCGGCGGCAACGATGTCCTTGCGCACGCCGTCGCCGGCGCGGTAGGCGCGGCCGAGGCTCGCCATCGCCGGCACGTTCCCTTGGTCGGCGGCCTTCTTGAACCAGGCTGCCGCTTCGGCGTGGTCCTCGGCGAGGCCTGCGCCGGTCAGCAGCAATTGGCCGAGGCTTGCCTGCGCGCCGGCAATGCCGGCATCGGCCGCCGCGCGGTACCAGCGCGCCGCGGCGATGAAGTCCTGCCCGACGCCGTCGCCATTGGCGTAAAGCGCGCCTAGGACGAAGGCGGCGCGGCTGGCGCCCTGTTCGGCCGCCTTCAAATACCACTTGGCCGCCTCGGCATGGTCTTCGTCGACGCCCTGGCCACCGTAATAGAACGACGCCAGCGTCGACTGTGCGGCGGCGCTGCCGTGCTCGGCCGCGCGGCGGAACCAGCTCGCCGCTTCCTCGGCGTCGCGATCGACGCCGAGCCCCTCGAAATAGGCGACGCCGACGAGGGCCTCGGCATCGGCTTCGCCGGCTTCGGCGAACATCATGATGCGTCTGAGGCCGTCGCTGTGGTCGCCGAAGAGCAGCGCCTCGCGCGCCTCGGCCCGCGGATCGGTCTGCGCTTCCGCCGGCAGAGCGAGCGCCAGCAGAGCGGCGAGGGCGAGGCGCGCGCGCATCGCTTTGGCGTCAGGGCTTCGGCTTCGGCAGGGTCGCTGCGCGCCGGTTCGCCGCCGTCAGTTGGTCGGCATTGAGATAAGGGCGCAGGAGGTCGAGTTCGGACTGCGCCTCCGGCGGCGCATCCGGGAACGCCAGCGCTTCCAGGAGCCGGGCATAGGCCTCGATGAGGTCCTGGGGGATGCCCTCGCCGCGGATGAGCGCCCGCGAATAGGCGAAGGCTGCGCCGGCATGGCCCCCATCGGCGGCGCGACGGAACCAGCCGGCGGCGAGCGACGGGTTCTTCTCGACGCCGATCCCTTCCAGATAGGTGCGCGCCACTTCGTACTGGCCGGCGGCGACCCCGGCGTCGGCGGCCTTGCGGTACCAAGTCACCGCGGTCGCTGCGTTGGCCGGGACGCCGTGGCCGAGTTCGTAGAGCGTGCCGAGGCGCACCATCGCCACTGCAAAGCGCTGGTCGGCGGCCTTCTGCAGGAGGTCGGCGGCCTTGGCATAGTCCTTCGGCACCCCGTCGCCCTCGTGGTAGCGCCAGCCGAGGTCCATCTGCGCCCGCCCGTCGCCGGCGGCGGCCTTTTCGATCAGCGCCGGAATATCGACGGCGGCCGGCGCCGCCTGGGCAAGGAGCACGAGGGGAGGGAGGGCCGGCCGCTCGGCGGGCGAGGCCGCCCCGGCAGCAACAGCGCCGGCACTCGTCGATACGCTGAGGACCAAGGCCGAGACCGCTGACAGACCGCGCATGAAACCGCTCCGCAAATGCTGCCGCAGAGAAAAGCACAGCCCGCGGATTCGGCAAGCGAAAAGGCTGCGGCATCCGACCCTTGCCAGGACCCCGTCAATCATATAGCGACATCGCTATGTATGAAGCGAAACCGATCGAACTCGTCCGTCGCCTCGCCGCCGAGCCCGAAGCGGTCTTCGCCGCCTTTGCCGACCCGGCACTCGTCAGCCGCTGGCTGAAGCCGGTCCGCGAGGTGCGCCTCGAGGTTCTCGCTTTCGATTTTCGCCCGGGCGGCGCCTACCGCCTCGCCTACCACGTGCCGGACGGCTCGCTGATGCATGTCAACGGCGTCTTCCGCGAGATCGAGCCGCCGAAGATCGTGGCCTTCTCGTGGAACATCGAACCGCCCGACGAGCACGCCGGCGTGCGCTCGGAAGTGCGCGCAGAGATCGCGCCGGCGCCCGGCGGCTCCGACCTCCTTATCCGTCACGCCCAGCTCGACCGCCCCGGCGCAAGCGAGCGCCATGCCGCCGGCTGGGAGGGCGCTGCCGTCCTTCTTGCCGCCGTCGTTGCCGAACAGGAGACCTTGAGATGAAGCGCTACGCCCTCGCCGTCGCCGCTTATGTCGTGCCGACCTTCGCCCTCGGCTTCGTCTGGCATCTCGTCCTGTTCGAGGGCTACTACCGTGCCCTAGCCATCTATCGCGACGACATCGTCATTCCCTTCGGCTTCCTGTCGATGCTGATTCAGGGGAGCCTCTTCGCCTGGTTTTACGCCAAGGCTTTTACCGAGGCGCCGGGGTCGCTGGCGACACGGAGCCTCGCCTACGGCGCCGGCGGCGCGGTGCTCTCCTGGAGCTTCACCACGCTCGCCGTGTCGGCCAAGAACGTCATGGCCTCGGTTTCCGCCTATATGCTGATCGAGACGGCTTTCACTCTGGTCCAATGGGCGATGGTGGCGCCGCTGACGGTGCTGGCCTTTGCCGGGGCCGCGCGAGCCGCCGCGCCGCTCCGCGCCTAGCCGAACCGGACACGCCGCCCATGGCCGTCCACTACACCGACACCCTCGACCGCACCTTCCATGCCCTTGGCGATGCCTCGCGCCGGCGGATGCTGGCAGCGATCGCCGAGCGCCGCGAATGCACGGCGGGCGAACTCGGCGCCCTTTGTGAGAGCGCCCAGCCGACGGTTTCGCGCCATCTCCGCGTGCTCCAAGCGGCCGGGCTCGTGGCCCGGCGCAAGGACGGGCGCCATCAGCGCTTCACGCTGGCGCCGACGCCGATGCGCCAGGCGCAGGGGTGGCTGGAACGCCATCTCGCCTTCTGGGAAGGCAGCCTCGATCAGCTCGAAAGCCTGCTTGAGGAGTTGAAGTCGGTCGAGGGGAAGGGGAGCACAAAATGAGCGAACTGCCGAACTATGTTCTGGAACGCCGCCTCGCTGCGCCGCCCGCCCTCGTCTGGCGTACCTGGACCGAACCCGGCCTCGTCTCGCGTTGGTATGGGCCGAATGTCGAGACCATCGTCCACCGCCTCGATCTCCGGCCGGGCGGCCTCTGGCTGATCGAAATGCGCTGGGGCGGCCGCTCGAACTACCAGCGGGCCGAATACACCGAGGTCAGCGCCCCCGGCCGCCTGGTCTGGCTGCATTCCAATGCCGATGCCGATTGGCAGGTCAGCGCTAACCCGCGCATGCCCGATTGGCCGCGGGTGATGCTGACCGAAGTGACGCTCGCCGCCGACGGCGCCGGCACCAGGCTCCGTCTGACTTGGAAGCCGCATCGGGCGAGCCAGGCGGAAATCGCCTGCTTTGCCGGCGCGATCGCTCAGATGGGCGGCGGCTGGGAGGCCGGGATGCAGCTCCTGGAGCAGCTGTTGGCCGAGTTGCAGGCAGGTGGCAAATAGCGCTTTGATCGGCGCGAGCGGCACCTTTCCCTTGGATCAACTCGGGTGATCTGATTGCGCGCCGCGCGGACCGGTCCGACATAGCGAGGTGCAAGTGGCTTTTGACGAAAAGCTCGCTGCCAAGGTGAGAGCCGCGCTCGCCGGGCTGTCCGACGTCTCGGAACGCAAGATGTTCGGCGGCATCGCTTTCATGCGCGGCGGCGCGATGTTGATCGGGGTCGACAAGGAAGACCTGATCGTCCGATGCGCTAGGGAAGACACCGACGCCGTGCTGCAGAAGCCGGGTGTCCGCATTTTCGATCTGTCGGGCGGCAGACCGATGAAGGGATGGCTCCTCGTCGGCAGAGAGGCTACCAACACCGCCAAGGGCCTGCGCGCGTGGATCGACTTTGCCGTTGCCTATGCCGCCAGCGCTGCGGGAACGCCGAAGAAGAAGCGCTAAGAGGCCGGCCCGCTGGGTTGCCGCCGGATGATCAACCGCCGCCGCTTCCTGGCCGCAGAGGCTTGAACTGACCCTCGCGATCCTCGCCGACTTTCACGCCTGCGAGCCGTGGATGTCGGCCGAGCGCATCGCCGCCATCGTCGAGACAACGAACGGCCTCGGCGCCGACATGATAGCACTCCTCGGCGACTATGCTGCCGGTCACCGCTATGTCACCGGTCCGGTCCACTCCCGCGACTGGTCGGCTGCGCTGCGGGCGCCGCTCGGCGTCCATGCCATCCTCGGCAATCACGACTGGTGGGACGACCGCACGGCGCAGCGCGATGGGAAGGGGCCGACCTACGGCCGGCGGGCGCTCGAAGCGGTCGGAATTCCCGTTTACGAGAACGACGCGGTGAAGATCAAGGCACGCAACGGCTCGTTCTGGCTGGCTGGGCTCGGCGATCAGGTCGCCTTCGTTCCCTCGCAGCGCCTGCGTCCGGGGAGCCGCATCGGTGTCGACGACCTCGACGCGACGCTGGCCAAGGTCACCGACGACGCGCCGATCCTTATGCTGGCGCACGAGCCCGACATCGCGGCGCGGATGCCGGAGCGCGTCAGCCTCACCCTTGCCGGGCACACCCACGGCGGGCAGCTTCGCCTCTTCGGCTGGTCGCCGGTGGTGCCCTCCCGCTACGGCAATCGCTACGCTTACGACCTCGTCCGCGAGCGGTCCGACCTCATTGTCTCCGGCGGCCTCGGCTGCAGCATCATGCCCCTGCGCCTGGGGGTGCCGCCGGAGATCGTGCTCCTTACCATCGGCCCGAATAAGGCCTAGTGCAGGGCCGAGTTAACTGGCGGCCGCCGTTTTCGTGCTATGTGAGCCGCCAGTCTCACGACCCAGCCCCAATGACCGCCGCCGCCCCTTACCGCCACGCCTTCGCCGTCGCGCCGATGATGGATTGGACCGACCGGCATTGCCGCGTCTTCCATCGGCTGTTGACGCGGCGGGCGTTGCTCTTCACCGAGATGGTGACCGCCGAGGCGATCCTGCGCGGCGACCGGCAGCGGCTCCTCGCCTTCGATGCGGCGGCCGAACAGCCGGTCGCGTTGCAGCTTGGCGGCAGCGATCCCCAGCGCCTTGCCGAGGCGGCGCGCATCGGCGCCGAGTTCGGCTATGCCGAGATCAACCTCAATGTCGGCTGCCCGTCCGACCGCGTGCAGTCCGGCACGTTCGGCGCCTGCCTGATGAAGACGCCGGCGCTGGTCGGCGACTGTATCGCGGCGATGCGCGCCGCGGTCGATGTGCCGGTGACCGTGAAGTGCCGCCTCGGCGTCGACGAGCAGGACACCGAAGAGGCGCTGGATGCGCTGGCCGACGCGGTGTTCGCCGCCGGTGCCGACGGGCTCTACGTCCATGCCCGCAAGGCCTGGCTGCAGGGCCTTTCGCCGAAAGAGAACCGCGAGGTGCCGCCGCTCGACTACGCGCGCGTCTATCGCCTGAAGGCGCGCCTGCCGAACCGCTTCGTCGCCATCAATGGCGGCCTCAAGACCCTCGACGACGCGGCCGCTCAACTCACCCATGTCGACGGCGTCATGCTCGGACGCGCCCCGCTGGAACGGCCGGCACTGCTCGCCGATGTCGACCGTCGCTTCTACGGCTTGGCTCCTCCCGCCGATGCCCTGTTCGCCGCCGTAGAGGGCATGATCGGCTACGCCGAGCGCGAGGTGGAGCAGGGGACACCGATCCAGGCGATCGTTCGGCCGATGCTGGGGCTCTTCCACGGCTTGCCGGGCGCCCGGCGTTGGCGCCAGATCCTGAGCGAGCGCCGCGATCTCCTGGGTGCCGACCGCCTCCGCCTGGCGTTGGCGGCGATCGAGCGCGCCGGCAGCCAGGGCGAAGCGCCGACCGCTCCGCCGCTGTTTGGCGACGACCTCTCCGCCGCACCCGCCATCGAGCCGGCGCCGCTGTGACCTTCACCGCTCCGCTCGGCGAACTGGTTGCCCTCACCGTCGCTCTCGTCATCTCCGGCGCGCTCTCCGGCCTGATTGCCGGCCTCTTCGGCGTCGGCGGCGGCACCATTCTCGTCACCGTGCTCTACCAGGCGCTGGTGGTGCTCGGCTTTGGCGGCGAGGTGGCAACCCATGTCGCCGTCGCGACCTCTGTCGGCATCATCGTCCCGACCTCGATCCGTTCGTATCTCGGCCACCACGCGCGGGGCGCCGACGACACCAAGCTGCTTCGTCAATGGATTGTCGCCGTTCCGCTCGGCGCGCTGGCCGGGACGTTCGTCGCCCGCTGGCTGCCCGGTGCGGCGCTGCGCGGTATCTTTGCCGGGATGTGTGTGGTGCTCGCCGCCAATCTCCTCATCGGCACCCGGGGCCTTCGCCTCGGCGACGACATTCCCGGTGAGCCGATCCGCGGCCTGGTTGGCGGCTTCAACGGCTTCCTCTCGACCCTCCTCGGGATCGGCGGCGGCCTCGTCAACAACACCTTCATGACCCTCTACGGCCGCCCGATGCACCAGGCGGTCGCGACCTCGGCCGGGGTCGGTGCGCTCGTCGCCTTTCCCGGCCTCATTGGTCACATCCTGAATGGGCTCGGCACCGAGGGCCTGCCACCGTTCTCCGCCGGCTATGTCAATCTCCTCGGCGTCCTCGTCGTCATGCCGACCAGCTGGCTGCTCGCCCCGGTGGGGGTGCGGCTCGCCCACGCCCTGACCCGCCGCCAGCTCGAAGTCGGCTTCGGCATCTTCGTGCTCCTGATCGCCATCCGCTTCGTGGCGAGTGTGGTCTGGGGGTAGGAGCGCCGACGCGGCAGCGGTCGTTAGCTGAAAGCGAACGCGGCGGCGATGACGACGCCAAGCAGTGCCAGGCGCGACGTCCAGCCGAGGAGCGCCGGGCTGATCGACCCGCGCGGCGCCAGGATACCGACCGCCGTCACCGCCAAGATCACTGCCACGAGGCCCATCTTCATCCAGAACCACGGACCGAGGCCGGCCACCCCGCCGTAGCGCCACCAGGTCATCAGCGCGCCGCCCGCGACGAGAACGCCGAGCGCGAAGCGCGAGTTGACGAGCAGCTGCGCGGCGATCCCGCCTAGCATCTCTCTGCCTTCCGCAGACGCCCCTCGAACGCGGCTCACCACCAGCGGCATCGCGAACACTGTCGCCGCGCCGACCCCCAGCGCGACGAGGTGAACGACGAGGAGGAGATTGAAGACGACATCGCCCATGATGGTTAGCCCCCTTGGGATGGTTGCCGGTTGTGGCTACAACCTCAACCGATGTTGAGGTCAAGGGGGTTCGCCGATGAAGGCAACCGCACTGAGTGTGGGTGAGGCAGCGCGACGGGCCGGCGTAGCGGTGTCGACGCTGCACTTCTACGAACGACAGGGGCTGATCCGTTCGCACCGCACCGCAGGAAACCAGCGCCGCTACGATCGCGATGTCTTGCGCCGCGTCGCCGTCATTCAAGTTGCCCAGACCGTAGGCATTTCTTTGGCGGACGTGAGAGCGGCCTTCGCCTCCCTGCCGGAAGGGCGTACGCCGACGCGACAGGACTGGGCGCGCCTCTCGCAGGGCTGGGCCGTATTGCTGGACACGCGCATCGCGCTGATGCAGCGCCTGCGCGATGACCTCGGCGATTGCATCGGTTGCGGCTGCTTCTCGTTGGAACGCTGTCCGATCCGCAATCCCGCCGACCGCCTCGGACAAGACGGTCCCGGAGCGAGGCTCCTCCTTCAGCCACCGGAACGGCGGTAAGTGCGTGGAAGCAGGCCTTGCTGCGCTTGTCCCAGCGTCAGCCGAGCTTCAGGGCCCTGATCCGCTCCTCCGGGTGCTCCTTCTGCGGACACCACTGCTCGAGGAAATGCACGCCCTTCTCGCGCGGCGCCCGCCAGACGAGCCGGGCGCGGGCGATCAGCTTCTTCTCGACCAGATAGAGGTAGCAGTCGTCCTGGACCCCGACGCCGAGCGGCAGGTCGATCCGCGCGCCGGTCGCGGAAATATCCCGCACCGTGCAGCGGACGCGGAACGTGAGGTCGCCGTAGATAAGCAGGCCCTGCAGGGCCGCTGGGAAACGCGTGGCGGTTCGCCGGTTCGCGCCGCCGCCACCCGACGCAGATTTCGAATTTGATTCCACGCGGAAAGTATCGTCTAGAACGATCAACGCATGGTACGTTTACGATCACGTATCGGTGAGCCTTATTCACAGCTCCGCCGGTGAAGTTTTAGTCGGCTGCCCGATTGTCCGCCCGCCGGTCTGCCTCGACGGGGGGCTCGCCGGACCCGCGATTGCCCTTGGGCCCGAGGCGGCGAACTGCCGGCGCCCTCAAGGCGTCAGCGTCATCCGATCGCCGCTGACGGTGTAGCTGGAGAGAGTGTTGAGGAAGCTCATGCCGAGGAGGCTGCGGTCGAGCCGGCCCGGCCGCGCGACGAGGGCCAGGACCCGCGTCCGCTCGATGGTGCCGATCTTAAGGCTCTCGATCGTCACCCGCGCCGCCTCGGTCACCCCATTGGCGGTGAAGACCTTGGTGCCGAAGTTCAACTCGTCGATATCGATGCCGGCGCGAAAGGCGTCTTCGGCGGTGAGCGTGACGACGCTGGCACCGGTATCGATCATCATCGGTATCGACTCGCCGTTGACGCTGGTCTGGACGCGAAACTGGCCGCTCAGCGCTCGCACCACCGTCACCGGCCCCGCCGTTTCGCTAGCTGGCCGGTCGTCCAGCATCGCAAGGCCGGGGACAAGCTCGGCGAGCACCTTGCGGCCGACCCACTGCAGGTCGTCGCGGTAGGTGTAGCCGGCGAGCAGCGCCGCCATGACGATGACCCAGGAGAGGCTGTGTCGTACCGCCTGGGCGAGCGACCCTCGGCCGACGATGCCGGCGGCGAGTGCGACGAGGATGACCGAAAGGTACATGCCGCGCGCGAAATCGTCCTTGTCCATGCCGAACACGGTGGGATCGTCGCGCAGCGACAGGATGACCGCCGCCAGGGCGATCACGCCAATGCCGAGAAGGAGCGTGCCTGGGAAACGCCGCATCACAAACGCTGCTTCCTGCTCCGCGCTAACTCGCCCAGTTGGACAACCTCCGCGCGGCGGTTTTTCGTAGCCCTCCTCGCGCCGGCCTGCAAGAAGGCGCCGGTGGCGATGCCCACGACTGGCATGGACCTTGCGGCCGCCATTGGCCATTCTCGCAGTTTCCGCAGGTCCGGGAACGGTGCAGCGCATGGCAAGGAAGAAGTTCGGTCTCGCCCTTGGCAGTGGCGGCGCCTGGGGCTGGGCCCATATCGGCGTGATCGACGCGCTTGCGGAGATGGGGATCGTCCCCGACATCGTCGCCGGCACCTCGATGGGGGCAGTGGTCGGCGCCGCCTATGCCAGCGGCCGGCTCGACAATTTGCGCGAGGCGGCGCTTGCGCTCGGCTGGCGCGACGTCGTCGGCATGATCGACGTCAAGCTCGCCACCGGCGGCCTGGTCGACGGCGCCAAGATCGAGGCCTTCCTCACCCGGCTCGGGATCACCGGACCGGTCGAGGCCTGTCCGCGGCCGTTCGGTACCGTCGGCACCGACCTTGCCGGCGGCGAGGAGGTCTGGCTGCGCGAGGGCCCGATCGAGAAGGCCGTCCGCGGTTCGATCGGCATCCCCGGCATCTTCACGCCGATGCGCCATGGCGAGGGCTGGCTGGTCGATGGCGGCGTCGTCAATCCGATACCGGTGTCGCTCTGCCGGGCCCTCGGCGCCGACACGGTGATCGCCGTCGATGTCACCCAGCACATGACCGTCAAGCGCTTCCTCCCGCGCGCCGGGGTCGACTCGCTGCCCTCGACCAAGGACCTGACCAATCGGCTTGCCGAGCGCATCCCGCTGGCGCTACGCGCCCCGCTCTCGCCGCTGCTGACCCGCCTGATGCGCACGACCCCAAGCGCCCCGAGCTACTTCAGCGTGATCACCGACTCCCTGCAGATCGTCTATCGCCAGATGATCAAGACCCAGCTCGCCAAGGACCCGCCGGACCTCCTCCTCCATGCCGATCTCGGCCCGGTTCAGGCGATGGAGTTCTACCGCGCCAAGGAAGCGATCGACGCCGGCCGCGCCTGCGCCGAGGCGGCCAGGGACAAGCTGCTCCGCTTGCGCCCGCGCTAGGCTTTGCCGCGCTCGCTCCTCGCCAGAGCGGCGAGGCGTGCCGGGAGTTCGCCGAGAACGCGCTGCCGCTCTGTCTCGCTCATCGCCGTCCAGGCGGCGATTTCGTCGCCCGTCCGTCCGCAGCCGGTGCAGAGGCGAGGCGGCGTCGGGGTGAGCACGCAGAGGTCGATGCAGGGCGAGCCGAGCGGCCTGGCAATGCGTCGCGGCATGCCTCAGGCGAACGAAGCGACGAGGACCAGGAAGGCGATGGCCGCCGCCTGTTCGCCGGCACCGAGGAGCGGCACATTCTGCCCGCCGGCCCGCTCGGCGGCGATGCGCTCGACGGCGACCGTCACGGCAAAGGCGCCGGCCAGCGCCACCAGCGTCGTGAAAAAGCCGGCGGCCGGTATGCCCGTCGCCAGCGCCACCGCGGCGGCGACCGCCAGACCGGTCAGCATCACCCGCTCGTTCGGCCGCTCGCGGCTCATCGCGTCGGGCCGGGCCGGTTCCAGGCTCTGCCACAGGCGGACCACCGCGCTCCGGCCGACCGCCTCGCTAGCCATCAGCAGGAGCAGGATCGCCCAGCGGCCGCGCCAGGCCATGGCATCGAGTGCAGCGACGCGGAGGAGGAGAGAGACGATCAGCGACAGCACGCCGTAGACGCCGAGCTGCTTCTCCTCCATGCGGTCGAGCCGGGCCTCGCGCGACCCCGCTTCGGCGAGGCCGTCGGCGGCGGCGGCAAGCGCCACCTCGTGCATCGCCGCCGTCAGCCAGAGGGTGGTGGTCACCGCCAGCGTTGCCGAGAGAAGCGGCGGCAGGCCGAGCCCGCTCGCCGCGACATAGGCGATGCCGCCGGCAAAGCCGACCACCGCGCCGGCGAGCGGGAAGGTCCACGCGGACGCGGCGAGGTCGCGATCCGGCCTTGCCGCCGGGAATAGCGTTTCCATCGGCAGGCGGGTTAAGAAACCCAAAGCGCCGAGGAATTGGCTGAGGCCGGTGCGGAAATCGGTTCGAAACGGATCGGCGCTAGACAAGAGGGAAATCCGCGCGATTCGGGCTGGGAACTCTCGGGTCGCGTTTATAGAGGGCGGGCAGACATGGGCAAAGCCGGGGAGTTACCCAAGGATTAACGGCGCCCGAAACGACGCAGAGGCCGGCGACATGAACGCTCAACCCATCCGTGCCCCATTCGACGACATCCGCGACCTTCTTGCCGCCATGCCCGGCCCCGACCAGGGCGCCGTCGAGGCGGTGACGGCACGGCAGGCGAAGCTGATCGAGCCGGTCGGCTCGCTCGGCCGTTTCGACGACCTCGTTGCCTGGCTCGCCGCCTGGCAAGGCAAGGCGGCGCCGACGGTCAATCGGCCGGTGGTCGCCGTCTATGCCGGCAACCACGGCGTCGCCGCCCACCACGTCTCGCCGAACCCGCCGGAGGTGACGGCCAAGATGGTCGAGGCCTTCGCCGCCGGCGGCGGGGCGATCAACCAGATCTGCGTCGCCTACGGCCTCGGCCTCAAGGTCTTCGATCTCGCGCTCGACCGGCCGACCGGCGACATCACCCGCGAGGACGCGCTGTCCGAGCGCGATTGCGCCGCCACCATGGCCTTCGGCATGGAGGCGCTGGCCGGCGGCACCGACCTTCTCTGCCTCGGCGAGATGGGGGTCGGCGGCTCGACCGCCGCCGCGGCGGTCTACAATGCGCTCTATGGCGGCACCGCCGCCGACTGGGTCGACCGCGGCCCGGCGAGCGACGATGCCTGCATGATCAGGAAGCGCACTGCCGTCGCCGTCGCCGTCACTTTCCACGCCGGCCGCGTCGGCGATCCTCTGGCGATCCTCCGCTGCCTCGGCAGCCGCGAATTGGCGGCGATGGCCGGAGCGATCCTCGCCGCCCGCAGCCAGCGCGTGCCGGTTATCGTCGATGGCTACACGCCGACCGCCGCTGCCGCCGTGCTGCACGCGCTCAATCCCGATGCCATCGCCCACTGCTTGTTCGCCCATGTCGGCGGCGAGGCTTCGCATCGCGGCATCCTCGAACGCATGGGCGTCACGCCGCTCTTCGATTTTGGCATGCGTGTCGGCGAAGGCGTCGGCGCGGCGCTGGCGGCAGGCCTCGTCAAGGCGGCGCTTGCCACGCACACCGGCACCGCCACGTCGGACAAGGCCGGCTTCGCCCGGCGAGGGTAGGGCGTGGCTAGGGAGGAATTGGCGGTTTGGCCGAGCGGGGCCGAGCCGCTATGATGGCGGGATGGCAAACAGACTGATCGACATCGTACGCCGAGCGGAAAATTGGCCGCCTGCCGCTCGTGACCAATTGGCGGACGTTGCTGACGCAATTGAGCGCGGCCTGACCGAGGGGCTCTACCGCGCGACGCCCGAAGAGCTCGCGGCAATCGACGAGGCGAGAGCCGAGTGTGAGCGGGGGGCAGTTGCCTCCGATGAGGAGGTTGAGCAAGCCTTCGCGGTGCTTCCCAGAAGCTAGCAACCGGCAGTGCGGGTCCGATATTCGCAGCGTGCCACCCGCAACATTAGAGACGCCGCAGCGTTTTCGCGCGGTCGATTTGGTGCCGCGACCGCCGCCGCCTTGGCGGCTCAAATCCGCCAAACCGTCGACCTCTTGGAACACGTGCCCGCCCTTGCCGAGAACTCGCCGCTCGGCGAGGTATTCGCGTGATTGCTATTGGTCGCTTTCCTTACTCGATCCACTACGAAGTGGTAGGCGCGGAAGTTCGTATTCTGCATCTCCGGCACTCGGCGCGGCGGCAGTGGGACGAATGAGTGCCATGCGCGGCCCATCGCGGCATCTTCTCGCGAGCGGCCGCCACCGGTTTGACAACCCCTGCCGCGCGTCCTCACTATCGGTTGTAGCCGCGCAATCTGCACCGCTCTCCGATAACCGCGCGGCTTGGCCGGGGCGTTGGCAATCAACCCCCAGGGGTGGAGGCAAGACCCATGAGAGCACGCAACCGTCTACTCGGGAATGCCGCGCGTCTGGCGCTGATCGGCGCCGGAGCGAGCCTGTTGGCCGCTTCGGTGGCCGAGGCGCGCATCGTCAGGATCGAGATCGCCAACAAGGTGTCGCCGGCCTATGACGGCAAGTCGTTCGGCGCGGTCGGGCAATACGAGATCCTGGAAGGCACCGCCTATGGGGAGCTCGACCCGAAGGACCCGTTGAACGCCATCATCCAGGACATCGACCTTGCGCCGCGCAACGCTCGCGGCATGGTCGAATACTCGACCGACATCGGCATCGTGAAGCCGATCGACACCGCCAAGGGCAACCGGACGCTCTTCTACGAAGACGTCAACCGCGGCAACAAGAACACCCCGTCCTTCAACATCGGCGGCGACGCGACCAAGCTCGGCGACGGCTGGCTGCAGTCGCAGGGCTATACGCTCGCCTGGGCCGGCTGGGAGGGCGACGTCACCACCGGCATCAGGATCAAGCTGCCGATCGCCAAGAACCCGGACGGCTCGGAGATCACCGGGCGCGTCCGCTCCGAATACATTCTCGGCGCGGCCGCTCCCTCGGTGAGCGTGACGGCGGCACCCGCCTATGAGGCGGCGAGCCTCGACAATGCCGGCGCGACGCTGACTCGTCGCGTCCACCAGAACGACCCGCGCGAAACCATCGACAACGCCAAATGGACGTTCGCCGACTGCGCGACGACGCCGTTCCCCGGCAAGCCCGATCCGACCAAAGTGTGCCTTGAAGGTGGGTTCGGCACCAACCACATCTACGAACTCACCTACACCGCCAAGAACCCGACGGTCGCCGGCATCGGCTTTGCCGCCAATCGCGACTTCGTGGCGTTCCTACGGGGCGACAACAAGGACGCGGCGGCGGGCCCGGCCAATCCGCTCGGCGACGCCATCCGCCAGTCGATCATCTACGGCTCCTCGCAGAGCGGCCGCTGGATCCGCACCTACATCCAGCTCGGCTTCAACGAGAGCGAGAACCACAAGCGGGTGTTCGACGGAGCCTTCCCGCACAAGGCTTCCAACCGCGGCGCCTTCAACATCCGCTTTGCCCAGCCGACGCGCCTCTCCGGCACGCAGCACACCGAGCTGCAATATCCCGGCCAGGAGTCGCCGCAGACCTGGGACGTCAGCGAGGACCCGATCTCCGGCGTCACCGGCGGCCAGCTCGACCGCTGCCGCAAGAGCAGCACCTGCCCGAAGATCATGGCGACCGAGACCGACACCGAGTACTGGCAGGCGCTGATGGCGCTGAATACGACGGATGGGTTCGGCGAGGCCGACTATCCGATCCCGGCCGAGGTGCGCATCTACCACTTCGCCGGCACTCAGCACGGCGGCGGCAACGTGCTCGAACAGCCGCCGGCGGTGATGCCGCGGCCGCCGGCGAACTGCCAGATGCCGGTCAACAGCAACTCGTTCCTGCCGCAGCAGCGGGCGCTCCTCGTCGCCATGCGCGACTGGATCGTCGACAATCGCGAGCCGCCGGCGAGCCGCTACCCGACCATCCGCGCCCGCTCGCTGGTGCCGGTCGACGCGATCAAGTTCCCGTACATGCCGGCGGTGAACTTCAAGGTCGCCGGCATCGCCGCCCAGCGCGTCTATCTCGACCGCGGGCCGCTCTACCGCGAGGCCGATGCCACCGGCATCATGGCCGAGCCGCCGAAGCCGGGTAAGTCGTACGCGCTGCTGCTGCCGCAGGTCGACGCCGACGGCAACGACATCGACGGGCTGCTGAATACGACCATGAAGGTGCCGCTCGGCACTTATCTCGGCTGGAACGTCCGCAAGGCCGGCTTCAGCGAGGGCGACTCCTGCGACCTGACGGGTGGCTTCATCCCGTTCTTTAAGACCCGCGCCGAACGGCTCGCCGCCAACGACCCGCGGCCTTCGCTCGAAGAGCGCTACCCGACCCATGACGACTACGTCGCCAAGGTGACGGCAGCGGCGAAGCAGCTGGTCGCCGATCGCTTCCTGCTCCAGCAGGACGCCGACCTGCTGATCGATCAGGCCAAAGCCGCCGCGGTTCCGCGGTAGCAAGCGGTACCAGACATCCGGCGGTGGCTCACGCGCCGCCGGATGCGCCGGGTTAGCGGCTGCATGTCTTGGCTGCCGTGACCAGACCGCTCTAGTGCAACTCCCCCGCCCGCCGCCGTGGGCGAAGGCCACGGAACTGCTCCTTGACGACGGGCGGCAGCGCTTCCATCACCCGCACCCGCGGGAAGATGCAGATCGCCTCGGTGCCTTCGCGGAGCTTTGAGCGGAGGTCGAAGCTCCCCTCGTGCATGCGCACCAGCGCCTGGACGATGGTGAGGCCGAGGCCGGTGCCGCGCTCGGCGGTCTTGGCGGCGATCGCCCCCTGGCCGAACGCGGAGAGGACGATCGGCAGTTCCTCCGGCGGGATGCCCGGCCCGTTGTCGCGGATCGACACCATCTGGCCGCCGTTCTCCGCGGCGCCGACCTTGACGACCACCTCGCCGCCCTGCGGCGTGAACTTGATGGCGTTGGAGAGAAGGTTGAGGACGATCTGGCGGACGGCGCGCTCGTCCGCCCAGAGGCGCGGCATGCCGCCGTCGATATCCTCGACGATGTGGATCGCCTTCGCCCGCGCTTTGATGCTCATCAGGTGCCGGCACTCGTCGACGAGGTGGGCGAGGTTGACCGGCTCCTCCGAGAGTTCGTAGCGCCCGGCCTCGATGCGCGAGAGGTCGAGGATCTCGTTGATGAGGTCGAGGAGGTGTTTGCCGCTGGCGTGGATGTCGGCGGCGTAGTCCTTGTAGTTGGCGTTGTCGATCGGACCCAGCACCTCGTTCTTCATCACCTCCGAGAAGCCGAGAATGGCGTTGAGCGGGGTGCGGAGCTCGTGGCTCATCGTCGCCAGGAAGCGCGACTTGGCGAGGTTCGCCTCCTCGGCGCGCCGCCGCGCTTCGTCGGAGATCGCCTTGGCGGTGCCGAGTTCGGCGATGAGCAGGTCCTGCTCGGCGCCGGCTTCCAGCAGGCTCAGCGTCGCCTGATAGAGGCGGCTCGACAGGATCAAGAAGAAGCCCTCGGCGCCGACCGCCATCACCGTCAGCGTGATGTGCAGGAAGCCGCCGTGATTGACGAAGACGATCGCCGCCATGAACACCATCGGCAGCGTCGCCGCGACGGCGGCGGCGGGCAGCGTCGAGGCGATCATCGTGCCGACAGCGATGACCGTCAGCGTCGTCGCGAACTGGAAGACCTCGAGGCCCTGGCCCGAGGCGCGCGTGGTGAGGAGGAGCAGCATCCCCCAGGCGATGCCGGAGAGTGCGTCGCTGATGATGAAGCGGCCGTGCCAGCGGCGGATGTGCTGCGCCGCCGCCTTGGCGTTGGTGAACTGCCGGCAGATGACGATGGTGACGAGGTGGGCGGCCAATGCCAGCATCGCCCAGGAGAGGACGGCGTTCGGCTGCAGCCAGAGGAGGGCGGTGCCGCCGGCCAGCAGGATCAGCATCGGCAGCACGTAGGCGGCGCTGATGCGGTTGCGGGCGAAGGCGGCGGCGAGTTCGTGGTCGAAGGCCGGCGTGGTGCCGGTCGCCGAAGTCAGGCGCTCGCGCACGTCGAAAAGCGTGCGCGCGACGGCGCGCCGCCGATCGGCGCGGCGGCGGTTCATGTTCGTCGTGGCGTCGGGCGCCGGCGTCGGCTCGGCCAAACTCGTGTCCCGGTGGCGGTTACGCTTGCGGCCGAGCGCTCGACCGCTTGGGACATCACCGTGACGCAGAAGGCTTTAAGATCAGTTTCAGGAGATTGGTAACAAAGGTTAACGAGGCGAGACGGCGAGAATGGCAGGAAGGCGAACGGTCGGCGGCGCGCGGGCTGCGAGGGACGGCGAGGGGCTGGATACACTCCTTGCCGGCATCCGCGCCTGCCGCCTCTGCCGCGACCGCCCGGCCGGCAAGCGGCCGCTGCCGCACGAGCCGCGCCCGGTGCTCCGCGTCTCGCCGACCGCGACGCTCTGCGTCGCCGGGCAGGCGCCGGGGACGCGCGTCCACGAAAGCGGCACGCCCTTCACCGACCGCTCCGGCGATCGCCTGCGCGACTGGATGGGGATCGACAGCGCGACGTTCTACGACACGAGCCGCGTCGCCGTGGTGCCGATGGGGTTCTGCTTCCCTGGCCAGGACGCCAAGGGCGCCGACCTCCCGCCGCGCGGCGAATGCGCGCCGCTCTGGCATATCAGGCTCTTCGCCGCGCTTCCCAATGTGCAGGTGGTGCTGGCGCTCGGCCTCTACGCCCACGCCTTCCATCTCGGCGCACTAAACCGAGGCAGCCTCACCGACACCGTCGCCGCCTGGCGCGAGATCGGCGAAGCCACGGCGGCGCGCGGCCGCCGCGTCCTGCCGCTGCCGCACCCCTCCTGGCGCAACAACGCCTGGATCAAGAAGAACCCCTGGTTCGAGACCGAGCTGCTGCCGGCTCTCCGCGCCGAGGTGGCGCGGCACCTGCGGTAAGCGGGAGTTCGCGCAAGCAATTTCCTCATTTCGACGGGAAATTGCCACTTTCGTGGGAAAATATGCTAAAGCCGCGCGTGAAGCCGCCCGCCGCGTCGCGCGCCGGCACCCCGCTCTCCATTTCAAGCCCGCCCCGAGGTTCCCCATGGTCGACAGGCTCGATCGCAAGATTCTGTCCCTCCTGCAGGAGGACGCCACCATTCCCGTCGCCGAGATCGGCAAGAAGGTCGGGCTCTCGACCACCCCCTGCTGGCGGCGCATCCAGAAGCTGGAGGAGGACGGCGTCATCCAGCGCCGCGTTGCCGTGCTCGACCCGAAGAAGGTCAACGCCCAGGTGACGGCTTTCGTCGCCATCACCACCAGCAAGCACAACGACGAGTGGCTCCGCCGCTTCGCCGAGGTGGTGACCGAGTTCCCCGAGGTGGTGGAGTTCTACCGCATGGCCGGGCAGGTCGATTACTTGCTCCGCGTCGTCGTCCCCGACATCGCCGCCTATGACGCCTTCTATAAGCGCTTGATCGCCAAGATCGACATCAGCGACGTCTCCACCACCTTCGCCATGGAGCAGATCAAGTACACGACGGCTCTGCCGCTGCAGTACCTGACCTTCGAGAAGGAGAAGGGCGGCGCCGGCGCCGAGCGGGGGTAGGGGCCAATCCGGAAAGGTCGCAGCGCCTTGGCAAATCCTGGTGCGCCGAGGGGTTTGGATCGGCTGGCGCGAGTTTCCACGCGGCCGGCCGCCCAAGGCTCAGACGGATGTCCGGTCGCAAGGATCCGTCCGGCGACAGCCGCGCGCTAAAGCGAGAGGATATGGCCTTCGGCGGGGTTAGTGCTCCCGTCGATGAATTCGCCATAGACCTTTTGGATCGCTTCTTTTCCGCGGCTTTCGACGACGCGCATCCACGACTTCGACGAAGCCGCGTGGGCCAAGAGTGCGTCGCCGATGCGCTTTCTGACGCCGGCGCTCCCCCAGTCGGCGGTGCGTTTGGCGAGGCGATTGGGGGCGAAGAAGAAGATCGGCTTGGGGCCTGGAAGCGGCGTACTCTCGGGGCCGCTCGCGCCGCCGGAGGCGAGGTCCTGCCAATGCGTTGCGCCGGCGATGCAGCTGTATTTCAGTCGATCGCCGAAATGCGTGTGGATCTTGGCTCGCAGCGCGCTGTCGCCGGCAAAATCGACTTCTACGGTCGCCACGCGAGCCTCGAGCTTTGCGACTTCGGCGTACGGGACGACCTTATCGTAGTAGCCCGTGCGTTCGACGAAGGCGACGTTTCCCGGCGAGGTCAGGCCGATGACTCTGACTTGGCCCTTGCGGTGATCGTGCAGCAGCTGCGCCAGACCGAGTGCCGTCTTGCTCGAGGCGCTGGTGAGGATGACCTCGCGGGCGCCGAAGAAATCGCTGTCGGCCAGCAGGTCGTCGATCAGGAATGACGTCAGGAACAGCGGACGGAAGATCGCGATCTCGTTCTCGCGGTCCTGCCAATGCGCTGGGTCGGCGTTGACGCGTTCATAGTTGTTGTAGACGAGCGGGAGCCCCCTGCGATGCGCGGCGCCGTCGAAAAAGGTCCTCGGCGCGATTTGCACCGGTTCGACGATGAGGTGGGTCGAGATCGGCAGATAGCCGTAGATTCGCTCGCCGACCGGCAGTTCCGCGTTTTTGGATGCGGTGACCGTGGCGTAGCCCCACACCGGAATGCGGCCCCATCCCTGGGCGGCGGGAAAGAATCGCCAGTAGCCGATCGTCTCCCCGGCAGCGCCGTAGGTGATGTTGTTGGCGGTGAGCGCAAACTTGTGGACCTCCAGCAGCACTTGGCCGCGCGTGAGTTCCGGCAGCTCGGTGTCGATGAACCTGGCCTCGCGCAGATTCCAGCGATTGACGACGAAATCCGTTGAGGCGGTCATGGGTGAAGGCGTCCTCGGTCGAGCTTGAGCATGAGGGTGCCGATGGCGGCGATCAAGCGGACCGGCTCGCCCGCACCCGACCGAGTAGGCGCCACTGCGCGTCGGGAAACTTGACCGCCTAGCTACGGGTTCCCCACCACATCGTCCTGGAGGAGCGGTGCTTCCTCTTCCCAGACGCAGTTGGTCTTCTGCCGGGGAAGCCCGCCTTCCGCCACGCGAATGAGCCGCGCCGGCCCTGCCGAAGCAGTTTCGGGTCGGGACGTGATTTCGCGCACCAGCTTGCGCCTCGTCGCTTCGGCAAACTGCGACAAGTCGCCGATCGCGATGAGGAATGATCCGGGGCCGCCGATGACGCAATCCTCATAATAGTCGGCGAGCGTGCCGCCGCTATAGACCGGCTTCGTGTCGATGAGGATCGGCAGGCCGTTGATGACGATCCCCTGCCGAAGCACCTGGTCGCGGACCGGCGGAAGGGAGCGGCCGCCGTTGTTTGTCCCATCGCCGGAGACGTCGATCGCGCGCCGCGTACTCTCAAGTCCGCTCTTACGAAACAAGCCCTCCGCGTAAAGAAGGGCCGCGGAAATCGAGGTACTGAAATCGAGGCTCATGGGCGCCTTCGCCAGGTCGGCGGCGAAGACCTCAGCGTCACCCCGATCGGCGATCACCCGCCAGGGCACAACGACCCGCTGATAGCCGGGGCTCGACCACTCTATGTAGGTAACCGCAATCCGCCCGTAGGGCCCCGAGGTGATCGCCCGCTGGACGTCCGGGCTGAGAAACGCCTCGACATAGCCGTTCCGCTGCAGCGTCTGCTTAATATCGCCGAGGGATGCCATCGATTTGGAGACGTCGACCGCCAAGACCAGTTGCAGATCGACGAAGCTGTCGGGCCGAGCCGCCTCGGCCGATACTTCGGCCGTTGAGCCGGCGGCAATCGCGGCAAATACCACGAGGCCCAGGCCAAGCGGGCGGCAGACGAGCGGCACGTGAAGGTTCCCCGGTCCCGCCACGACGCAATTTTGCACACCCCTCGATCGGTCGACAAGGCGGGCTCCCGCAACCGGTAGCTTGGCCGGAAAGCCTGGGGCGGACGGTTCGCAGCCTATCGCCCCGGTATGCCGAGCGGCGGCGCGAAGATGCCTTGCGGCGGCGCGAAGACATTGGGCGGCGGCGGAGGAGGTGGAGGGGTGGTGATTACGACCCCGGTCGCCGGCGCAGGCGCTGCTGGGCGGGGGCTGCCCGGCGGCTTGTTCTGATACTTGGCGAGGATATCGGCCGCCGGCATGCCCTTGATGCAGTCGATGGCGGTGCGAATGGTCTCGGCCTGAAGGTCGTGCGCGCCGTCGCCGGTCGCCTTGGCGAAGATCTGCGTGACATCGACGCCCTGCGCCTTGGCGGCGGCGCCGTACTCGACCTGCGAGCGCATCGACACTTCGCGGTCGTCGGGATCGGTGAGGATGAAGAGCTTCAGGCTTTCGCGGGGTTCGATCTTGCCCACGTCGGCGAACGGGTCGGTGAAGTCGGTGAGGCCGGTGACGTCGCTGCGGCGGCCGAGATCGGTGAGCCGCGTCTTCATCGACACGATGCCGGAGCCGATGGCGACGCAGCCGATGTCGCTGCGCCGCGCCAAAAGGGTGGCGACGATGTGTGCGCCGCCGGAATGGCCGGCAAGGTGCAGCAGCGTCGCGTTGTGGCGGAGCTTGATCGCGTCGATGGCGGCTTCGACCACCTGCACTTCGCGCAGCCGCCGCCGCTCGCCGTGCTTGCCCGAGGAGCCGAAGGTGCCCGGCCGGGCGATGAAGGCATAGGGGCCGCCGGCACGCTGCGACCAGGTGAGGGAGCCGCCCTGCACGATCGCCGGCGTCTGCTTGAGATAGGCCTCGGTCGGCCGCGCCTGCGCGCCGCTCGCGGCGACGACATCGTCGGAGATCGAGATGAGCAGGAACGGCTTCACCCCGCCGCGGTCGGAGTAGAAGTAGCGGATGCACTCGCTCTTCCCTTCGACCGTCACCCACACCGCGCTCCGATAAAGGCCGCAGTCAGCTTCGCTCAGCGTCAGGCCGCGCACCACCGGATCGGCCTCGAAGGGGCGCGCCTCGTTGACCAGCGCCGGATTGGGCGGCGGCGGGGCTGCGGCCGTCGGCGAGCGCGGCTGCTGGGCGAAGGCACCGGCGAGCGATGCCAAGAGAATGAACGGAGCTAGGCGATGCATGGCTCTCCCCTGACGAAGCGCCGGGCGCGTACCCTAGCTGCGGCCCGCGGGGACGGGCAAGCCGCGCAGGGACGGCAACGGCTTGACGCCGGCGGCCTGTGCGGCGCTGCGCGCGCGGCTTCTCTTGGTAGCGCCGCCCGTCATCGCCCGCATGGCCGGTGCGGGATGCCGATACGGCGCTCGGTCGAGACGGAACCTTTCACTCTAAGCCGCGTTCTTCGGCACCGAGTCGCGTTGCAATGAACCAGAGCCTCCGCCGCCGGTGCCGCACTGACCGCACCTGTAGGCTGCGCGTCTGAGAAAGGTGCCGTCTATGTCTGCCAAGTTCCTGTCCGCCGTCGCTGCGGCGCTGCTTCTTTCCGCGAGCGCGGTCAACGCCGCCGACCTCACCGACTCCCAAATCGCCCATGTCGCCTATACCGCGGGCCAAATCGACATCGATGCCGCCAAGCTGGCGCTACAGAAGGGCAGCAGCGCCGACGTTAAGGCATTCGCCAACGACATGATCCGCGATCACCAGGCGGTCAACGACCAGGCGATGGCGCTGCTGAAGAAGCTCAACGTCACGCCGGCCGACAACGACACCAGCAAGGGCCTCGTGTCGAACGCCGCCGCCAAGACCAAGGATCTGTCCGCGCTGAGTGGCGCCGATTTCGACCGCGCCTACATCGCCAACGAGGTCGCCTACCACAAGGCCGTCAACGGCGCGCTGCAGACGACCCTCATTCCCGGCGCCAAGAACGGCGAACTGAAGGACCTGCTGTCGACCGGGCTCAAGATCTTCACCGGCCACCAGCAGCACGCCGAGATGCTTGCAGCCTCGGTCAAGTAGCGATGCGCGGGCCGCTCGCCGCGGCGCCGATACTCGTTGCGGCCATGACCGGCTCGACCGCCGGCATGGCTGCAACGGTGGTGGTGACGGTCAAGGACCTTGCCTTCGCGCCCGCCCGCGTCGCGGCCAAGGTCGGCGACACGGTAGAGTGGCGCAACGCCGACTTCCTCGATCACACCGCAACGGCGACTGACGGAACCTTCGACGTCGTCATCCCGGCGGGGAAGAACGCGAGCTGGGTCGTCAGCCGTCCCGGGCCGTATAACTACCTGTGCACCTATCACCCCAACATGACCGGAGTCATCGCCGCCGAATAAGAGCGATGCACCAGCGACGCTGCGGGTCAGACCATCCGGGCGCCTGAAGCGTCGTAGGCGGTGAAGCGGCGATCGAGGAGGCCGCAACGCTTTGCTGCCTCGCGCCACGGCGTGATGTGCGGTGCCTGCAGATGGGCCGCCAGTCTCGCCGCGTCCGGCCACACCTCCGCGAAACGAAGCAGGCCGGGATCGTCGATGTCCTCGGCAACGTCATAGGCCAGGCAGCCGTCGAGCCGCCGCGTCGCTTCGACCAAGCGGCGAAGGTGCGGCAGAACCTCCGGCATCCTCGCGGCAGGGAAGCGCAGCGTCCCGAGCACGATCACCACCGGCGTTCTCCTCGTATCTGACAGCGAAGGCGGCCGCGCTCAAGGTGCCGGCGGGTCGACCGATGTGAGGCCGAGCCGCGCCAGTTGAAACTCGTCGCGGAGCTCCCGCGCCGCGTCCTTGCCGATCCAGCGCGCCGTCTTGTCGGGCGACGCGGCAAGGCGGTCGGCGACGGCAAGCGCCGGACCGTGCAACGCCGCCGAATGCTTGCCGATCTGACGGAGCGCCCAGTTCACCGCCTTCTTGACGAAGTTGCGGGGATCGTTGGCGTAGCGCTCTATCAGCGGCAGGAAGGCAAGGAAGCGCTCGTCGTCGACCTTCTTGCCGTGCACGGTATAGGCGGCGAGGAGGGCGAAGCCGGCGCGCCGCACGAACTCGCGCTCGTCGGCGGCGAAGGCCCGGATCTTCTCCTCGACATAGGGCGTCCTGACGAACAGCTTGGAGCAGGCGCCGTCGCAGACGTCCCAGGAATCGAAATCGGCGGCCCAGGCGTCCATCTGCTGCGGCGTCAGCTGCTTCGGGTCGTCGATCAGGAACGCCAGCATCCGCGCTTCGTGGAAGCCGCTCGCCCAGAGCTCGGCGGCAAGCGCACGGTCGCGCTTCACCCGCTTGGCGATCGCCTTGATCACCGGCAGGCGGACGCCGAACGAGCGGTCGGTCTTGATGCCGTAGCGCGCCTGCCCGGCGCGATCGGTCTCCGAGCCGGCGGCACGAAGTTCGGCGATCAGTGCGGCGGCGCTCTCCTTGGCCACGTCCGTCCTTCGCCCCTTAGACAGCCCCTACTTCTTCGCCTCGAGCCGGGTGATCAGGCTGGACGTCTCCCAGCGGCCGCCGCCCTTGGCCTGGATGTCGGCATAGAACTGGTCGACCAGCGCGGTCAGCGGCAGCTGCGCCCCCTTGGTGCGGGCTTCGTCGAGGGCGATGCCGAGGTCTTTCCGCATCCAGTCGACGGCAAAGCCGAAGTCGAACTTGCCGGCGATCATCGTCTTCCAGCGGTTCTCCATCTGCCACGATTGCGCCGCGCCCTTGGAGATCACGCTGATCACCTTCTCGACGTCGAGTCCGGCGCGGAGGGCGAGGTGAATGCCCTCGGAGAGGCCCTGCAGAATGCCGGCGATGCAGATCTGGTTGACCATCTTGGTCTGCTGGCCGGCGCCCGAGGGGCCCATCAGGCCGATCATCTTCACATAGGCCGGCTCGATCACCGGCTTCACCGCGTTGTAGGTCGCCTCGGCGCCGCCGACCATGATCGACAGGGCGCCGTTCTCCGCGCCGGCTTGTCCGCCCGACACCGGCGCATCGAGGAAGCCGAGGCCGGCCGCCTTGGCGGCGGCTTCAAGCTCGCGCGCGACATTGGCCGAGGCGGTGGTGTGGTCGGTGAAGATCGCGCCCTTTTTCATGCCGGCGAAAGCGCCGTTGGCCCCGAGCGCCACTTGGCGCAGGTCGTTGTCGTTGCCGACGCAGGCAAAGACGAAATCGGCGCCGGCAGCCGCCTCGCGCGGCGTCGCCGCGTGCTTCCCCTCGAACTGAGCCGCCCATTTCTCCGCCTTGGCGGCGGTGCGGTTGTTGACGGTGACCTCGTGTCCGGCCCGCTTCTTGAGGTGGCCGGCCATCGGGTAGCCCATCACGCCGAGACCGAGAAACGCGACCTTTGCCATAGGACAAGCCTCCCAACAGACGCCGGAGGCCACGCCGCCCGGCTCGCGGCGAGAGGCATAGGGAAGGCCGGCGCGGCGGGCAAGCGGGCCGGGGCGCCTCCCGCGGATTTGACCCGCCCCCACCGGCGCCGCTAACTCCGCCGCGGAAAAGGATTTTCGAAAAATGCCGGTCGACAAGGAACGCGTGCTGGCGCAGCTGCGCCGGGTGAAGGGGCCGGACCTCACCGGCGACCTCGTCTCGCTCGGCATCGTCTCCGACGTGCTCATCACCGGCGGCAAGGTGATGTTCTCGATCACCGTGCCCGCCGACCGCGCCGCCGAACTGGAGGCGCTCCGCCGCGCCGCCGAGGCGGCGGTCAAGGAGGTGCCGGGCGTCGAAGCCGTGACGGTGATCCTCACCGCCGAGCGCGCACCGGGTTCGCCGTCCGCGCCGGCCCGCCGCTCGCCGCCGATGCCGCCGCACAACCCGCAGGCCCGGCCCCCTGAGGCGCCGAGTGCCAAGGCCGGCGTCCCCGGCGTCGCCGCGATCGTCGCCGTGGCGAGCGGCAAGGGCGGCGTCGGCAAGTCGACCACCGCCGTCAATCTCGCGCTGGCGCTTCAGGCGCTCGGGAAGCGCGTCGGCCTCCTCGACGCCGACATCTACGGCCCCTCGGTCCCGCGCCTGATGGGCCTCGCCGGCCGGCCGGAAAGCGCCGGCGGCCGTGTCCTGAAGCCGATGGAAGGCTTCGGCCTCAGGACCATGTCGATCGGTTATCTCGTCGCCGAGGAGACGCCGATGATCTGGCGCGGGCCGATGGTCATCTCGGCGCTGACGCAGATGCTGCGCGAAGTCGCCTGGGGCGATCTCGACGTCCTCGTCGTCGACATGCCGCCCGGCACCGGCGACGCGCAATTGACCATGGCGCAGACCGTGCCGCTAGCCGGAGCGGTCATCGTCTCGACGCCGCAGGATCTGGCGCTCCTCGACGCGCGGCGCGGCATCGCCATGTTCCAGCGCGTCAGCGTGCCGATCCTCGGCATCGTCGAGAACATGAGCTACTTCCTCTGCCCGCATTGCGGCGGGCGGAGCGACCTCTTCGGCCACGGCGGCGCCCGCCACGAGGCGGAGAAGCTCGGCGTGCCGTTCCTCGGCGAAGTGCCGCTGGAACTCGCCATTCGCGAGACCTCCGACGCCGGTCGGCCGGTCGTCGCGACCGACCCGAACGGCGCCATCGCCGCCGTCTACCGCGCCATCGCCGAAAAGGTCGCGGCGGGCCTGGCGGCGCCGGGCCGCGCGGCGCCGCGCATCGTGGTGGAATAGGGAGCGGACGGCCCCCGGCGGCGTTGGAACAAGCGGGCTGCTATCCCCAGCGATGAGTCCCGCGATATTGTCTGGAAGCGCCTCAAGGGAAGAGGCGGGTAACAGGGAGCAGACTCCGATGAAACGCGTCGTCGCATTGGCATTGGCCGCCGGCCTCACCGGCTGGGCGGGAACGGCGTTCGCCGAGTTGATCGTCAACAGCCAGAAGTCGGTTGGCGGTTCCTCGCAGACCTACACCACCGGCGCCGACGGCTTCCTCGCCTTCCCCGGCCCCTCGACGCCGCCGACCTATAGCGGCCTGCAGCGGACCGACGAGCCGGTCTACCTGCCGAAGGGCTTCCTCTCGCCGCCGCCACCCTCGCGCCCGGTCACCACCCGCCGCGTCATCCGCTACAACTGAGGCGGCGGTCGCTTCTCAGATATCCGCCACCGACGCTTCGCCCGGCACCGGCAGCGCGAGCTTTCGCTCGCGCGCGAAGGTGTAGAGGCCGGCGGCGATGATCAGGCCGACGCCGATCAGCATCGGCGCGTCGACGCGGTCGCCCCAGATCAGATAGCCGAGCACCATCGCCACCGGGATGCCGAGATAGCGGAACGGCGCGATGGTCGCCATCGCCGCCGCCCGCATGGCGATGATCAGGAACACGTGGCCAATGGCGAGCAACGCACCAGAGCCTGCAAGGTCGGCGAGGGCGGCAAGGCTCGGCACCTGCCAGGTCTCGAAGACGCCGACGCCGATGCCGGCGAGCGCATTGGCCAGCGCCGCGGCGAAGGTGACGAAGAAGCCGGGCAGCTCCGGCGGGATGGCGCGTGTGGCAAGGTCGCGGATGGTGATGCCGATCACCGCCGTCAGCGTCAGCAGCGACGCCGGCTGAAACCCTTCCGCCCCCGGGCGCATGACGATGAGGACGCCGAGGAAGCCGACCGCCACCGCCGCCCAGCGCCGCCAGCCGACATGCTCCCTGAGAAAGATCGCCGACGCCGCGGTGATGGCGAGCGGCACCACCTGGACGATGGTCAGCGAATTGGCGAGCGGGATCTGGAAGAGGGCGGTGACGAAGAGGATCGTCGCTGCGACATCGGCGGCGGTCCGCGCCAGGAGCGCCGGGTGGAGCGCGAGCGCCGTCGGAACGCGGGTCCGCGTGAAGACCAGGAAGGCGGCCATCAGCAGCGCCGCGGCGCTGCTCCGGATCAGCATCGACTCGCCCGGCGGCAGCGCCGCGAGCTTGGTCAGTGCGTCGTTGGCGGCAAACACGCTGACGCTGAAGCTCATCGCCGCGATGCCGCGGACGGTATCGCGCCAGGAGGGCGTCATGCGCGGGCGGGGAGGGGACTCATCGTGCGCGCCAGTTCACACTGCCGCGCCGCCGGCGCAAGAGGGCGGTCGGGTTGCCCGCACGGATTTGCCCGCCGCACCGGCCCGCGCTAGCCAAGCGGCGATGACCGCGCCCGCTCCCTGGCCGACCGAGCTGCGCCTCCGCGCCGGCGGCCGTGTCCTCGCCGTCGCCTTCGACGACGGCAGCGCCTACGACATTCCGGCCGAGCTGCTCCGCGTGCTCAGCCCGTCGGCCGAGGTGCAGGGCCACGGCGCCGCCGAGCGCCAGGCAGTGCCGGGGAAGCGCGACGTCGCGATCCTCCGTGTCGAGCCGGTCGGCAACTATGCGATCCGCCTCGTCTTCGACGACGGCCACGCCACCGGCCTCTACGTCTGGGACTACCTCGCCAAGCTCGGCCGCGAGCAGCCGAGCCTCACGCAGGACTACCTCGCCGACCTCGCACGGAAGGGGCTTTCGCGGGACCGGTGAGGGGCGCGCAACGTTTCCGTTTGCGCGATTGATGGTCCTGTGTTCAACTTAAGAGAGCGCAAGAAGGAGGGGCTTCGAGACGCGGAAAATCCGCCGCGCAGCTCGCGCGGCATGGGAGGGGAGGACTCCGCCTATGGCCAGATTGTGCACCTGTCTCAACTGCATTGTGCCGCCGCACCTGTTGAACAAACTGTTGGAAAGCAGCGATCGCGAGGTGCGCGACGCCGCGCTCGGCACGCTGCTCGCAACCGCACGGATGCGCGGCGAGCGGCAGGCCCTCGGTCCGACCGCTTTCAGCTTCTCCTCGCCGACCGGCGGCCGGCGGACGATCTTCGATTGCCAGGGCAGCATGGTCCTCGGCAACGCCCGCGTGGTGCGCAGCGACAGCGCCCCGCCGGTTCCCGACGACGCGGTCAACGAGGCCTATGACGGCCTCACCGCGACGCGCGAATTCTACTCCAGCGTCTTTCAGCGCGACTCGATCGACGGCAACGGCATGCGCCTCGACGCATACGTCCATTACGGAACCGCCCACAACAACGCCTACTGGAACGGCCGCCAGATGCTGTTCGGCGATGGCGATGGGGTTGTCTTCACCGGGTTCACCAAATCGCTCGACGTCATCGGCCACGAACTGACTCACGGCGTGACGGAGTACTCAGCCGGGCTCGAGTACCATAACCAGCCGGGCGCGCTGAACGAGTCGATTTCCGACGTCTTTGGATCCCTGATCAAGCAGAAGGTGTTGAATCAGACCGCCGAGGAAGCGGACTGGCTCATCGGCACCGAGATCTTCACGCCAGGCATCGAGGCCGACGCGCTTCGCTCGATGAAGGCGCCGGGCACGGCCTACAACAATCCGATGTTCGGCCGCGATCCGCAGCCCGACCACATGAACCGCTTTGCCCAGCTGCCGGATACGGAGCGCGGCGACTGGGGCGGCGTCCATATCAACTCCGGCATCCCCAACAAGGCGTTCTATCTCGTCGCCACGGCAATCGGCGGCTTTGCCTGGGAAGCCGCCGGCCATATCTGGTACGAGGCGCTTTGTGCTTCCAGCCCAACGACGGAATTCCAGGACTTCGCGGAAACCACCTGTGCCAAGGCGGAGCACCTATACGGCGGCGGCAGCGTCGAACTCGACGCGGTGCGCACCGCTTGGCGCGACGTCGGCATCCGCGTCAGCGGTGCCAGCGCCAAGGCGCCGCCCGCCGGCCGAAGCAGTCGCGGCGACGAGGAGATCGGCGGCCTCGCCAAGCGCATCGACGCGCTGACGCTTCAGGTGAAGGGACTGGCCAAGGAGGTCTCCGCCTTGAAGGCCCGCAAATAGCCCGATAGCCTCGGCGACGGGGGGACGGACACCCAGCGCTGCGGGGTTTGGTGAAGCTCACGCTCGAACAGTTCGGCGGCTTGGCCGCTGCTCTCCGCATCCCGATCGGCGGCAATCGCGGACTGCCGCCGATCAGCATCGATACCGCAAAGCTGCCCCCGGCGGTCGAGGCCGAACTTCGCCGACTGACGGCTGCCGCCAAGGCCGCCCCGCCGAGTGCACCGCAACCCTCCGGCGGCGATCGCATGAGCTACGCCATCACCGTCGAGGACGGGACGTCGGTGACAAAGCTCGCCGCGAGCGACGGCGCGGTCACGGCGACTTTCGATGCGCTCATGCGGCGGATCGTGCAGCTTGCCGCCCCATCCGGCTCCGCGCCACGGTGAGGAGACGGGTCCGATCGGCGCTTGTGGCGCTGGCGCTCCTCACCCTGGCAACCCCATCGCTCGCCGGTCCGGCGCAGGGGCCGACCCGCGTCGAGATACACCCGAGCGGCCGCAACGCGCCGAAGACGCTGGTGGCGATGCTCTACCGTCCGGAGGGGCAGGGGCCGTTCCCGGCCGTAGTGGGACTGCACGGCTGCAACGGGCTCTGGAGCACCAAGAACAGCACCGCGCTCAATCCCCGTGAGGCCGATTGGGGCGCGCGCCTCGCCGCCCTCGGCTATGTCGTGCTCTTCCCCGACAGTTACGGTTCGCGCGGCGTTGGCGCGCAGTGCCGCGTCGCCGACCGCGCCGTCGAGCCCTATCGCGAGCGGGTCGCCGACGCGAAGGCGGCGCTCGCCTACCTCCAAGGCCAGCCCTTCGTGAAGGCGGAGAGCGTGGTGCTGCTCGGCTGGTCGAACGGCGGCTCGACCGTGCTCTACGCCGTTCGCCCGCAGGATCGCGGCGCCGATGCGCGGCCGGACTTCCGCGCCGCCATCGCCTTCTATCCCGGCTGCCGCAGCCCCTATGCCGACGGCCGCTGGCGGACGCGGATGCCGCTCGCCATCCTCATCGGCGAAGCCGACGACTGGACCCCGGTCGGCCCTTGTCGCGACCTGGCCGCGCTCGACAAGACGGCCGTGCGTCTCACGACCTATCCCGGCGCCTTCCACGATTTCGACAATCCCTCCGCCGCCGTCCACGAGGTTCGCGGCCTCGCCTTCACCGCTGGCGGCAACGGTGTCGCCCATGCCGGCCTCGATCCCGCCGCCCGCGCCGATGCGTTAGCGCGGGTGCCGGCGCTGCTATCCGAGATCCTCAAATAGGGTCGTCCAAACATGCGAAACCCCTCCCGCGCCGCCGATCGCGGTGGGCGCGGCGGCACGAGAGGGGTCGCGTTCGGGCTCCGGGGGGAGCCCGCTCCCGGTTTGCGAGGGGAGGAACCGGGAGCTGCAGCCCGGGCAGGCGGGGGGATACCGCCCGGGTGCTGGTCGGTGTCGTCTAGTTGAAGTCGAGGTCGGTGCGCGTCCGCGGCGACAGGCTCACCGCGAGCTTGAAGGCGTTGCAGTACGCGTAGGCGTCCGCGCCGTAAGCGCCCGGCGAGGCGATAACCACACTGCAACGATCGTCGATCGGCTTCTGGCCGCTGCTGCCGAGCACGGTCGCATAGCCGAGCATCTGGTTGAAATTGGCAAGTTCGATTGCCGGCACGCCGAGATCGGCGAGAACGACCGGGCGAACCGGCGCCGCGACGGCGGCAACGGCGGAGATGGCGAGGGCTGCGGCTGCGACAACAAGCTTGTTCATGATGGCGTCTCCTGGTGGTTTGGATTTGTCGTCCGCGCCTGTTACGAGCCGGCGAGCGTTTCGGTTACATCGCGGCGAGGAAAATCGCTCTCGCGCCAACACGAATGCGTGAATGCCCCGAACGCCCTGCCCGCCGTCCTCCACGAGAGTGTCTGTCTGACAGCAGCGACATTTTCAGCACGACATGAAGTGGGGTGACCGCCGCCTTTGCGCACTGTTCGTAGTTGCTCGTTCATTGCATGACTGATCGGCAAGATGCGCATAACCCTATCCAACCGAAGTAAGTGTCGGGTAGCGAACAGTTGGCAGCCAGAACGCTCCGTCCGAAAGCGTCGTTAGAAATGCCCTTAGAAAAAGAAGTGCCCCTCCGCAGCCGCTCCGGGGGTGGGGACGAGCGGCCTGCGAAGGGGCGTGGGGGCGGGATCACCCCCGTCCCGGCGGGAGGTGCCGGGGGGTCTGGAGCCGCCGGCCTCGCCGGCGGGAAATCGCTATGCTTTAGTTCTGGGTGGTGGTGTCCTCATCGGCCGGGCTGCGCGGCGCCAGCGTCTCGGCCAGCTTGAAGCTCGCGCAGTAGGTCACCGCATCCGCCGGATAGCCAACCGGGTTGGAGAGGAGAACGCCGCAGCGTGTCTCGACGTCGGTCTTTTCGCTGCCGGAAAGGTTGGTGGCGAAGGGCACCAGCGCCATGGCGTCGCTTGGTTCGACAACCGGTACGCCGAGATCGGCCAACGCCGCCGGACGCATCGGCGCCGCAGTCGTAAGGGTCGGCACGGCAGTGAGGGCGAGCAACGCAACGAGCGGCAGCGTGGGAGTGAGTTTCAGCATGGTGTCCTCGCAATTTGGTTGGTGAATCGGAATCGCGCCGACGCGCCAGCGTTCGATTACCTACCGGCAATCGATCGGCCGCCACTTCCGCCCGGATGGCTGCCCGCTATTGGCTCGGGGCGAGACCCCGTACTGTCATCCCCAACGGCGGAAGATTATCCCGCCATTCCGTGTGAGATGATTAAGTGGGGCGTTCGCGCCGAAATGCAAATGAACAAAAGATAATGTTGCCGATCAGCCGGCCGCATGTTGGCGCTAGAAGCGCCGGTATCAACTTCAAGGGAGCGTGCCCTCAAGTTGTTGTGAAGATTGTTGCTGCGTCACGCGCTTGGCGCGTGGAGTCGCCACCGGGCACCGCGACGGCTAAGAGCATGGCTGCGCGGGGACGCGCGGGCGCGATATGGCGGCCGAGGAGAGCACGATGAAATTAGGCTATGTCATCCTCTATGTGCCTGACGTGGCGGCGGCGGTTGCCTTCTACGAGGAGGCCTTCGGGCTCAAGCGCCGCTTCCTGCACGAGAGCGGTCAGTACGCCGAGCTCGAGACCGGCGAAACCGCGCTCGCTTTCGCGCACGAGGACCTCGCGGCGACCAACGCGCCGTTCCGCCCGACCCGTCCAGCGGATGAAGCGCCGGCCGTAGAAGTCGCGCTCGTCACCGGCGACGTCGCCGCGGCTTACAAGCGTGCCGTCGCCGCCGGCGCCACCGCGGTCGCCAAGCCGAAGACCAAGCCCTGGGGTCAGGTCGTCTCCTATGTCCGCGACCGCAACGGCTTCCTCGTCGAGATCTGCAGCGCGGTGTCCGGATGAGACCGGCGGCGTCGCGGCGATCGCCGGCCGCGAAGCGGGCCGATCCTTTGCTCGCCCTCCGCAACATCGGCCCCGCGGCGCGCGCCGATCTCCGCCTCCTTGGCATTGACACGCCTGCCCAGCTTGCCGAGCGCGAGCCGGATGCGCTCTATCGCGAACTCGCCCGCCGCACGGGGGCCCGCCACGATCCCTGCGTCTGGGATGTCTTTGCCGCCGCGATCCACGAAGCGCGAACCGGGGAGGCGCTGGCGTGGTGGCGCTTCACACCCCTCCGCAAGGCTCGCCAAGCCCGCGGCGAGTTCCCCGGTTAGCTTTGCCGCGGTCAACCGTTGTTGTAGCGCCGCCTGAAGTGGCAATGATGCGCCCGCGTAACCGACCGACGATATCGCGACCCCGATGACCAAGCCGCCCGCCGCGCCGCTTCGCCCATACCACGTTCTGTTTCTGTGCACCGGCAACTCGGCGCGCTCGATCATGGCCGAAGCGATCCTCAATCTCGCCGGCCGCGGCCAACGCTTTGTCGCCTACAGCGCCGGCAGCCACCCCAAGGGCGCGGTGCATCCCGAAACGGTGAACCTTCTGACCGGGCTCGGCTACGACCACTCCGCGCTCCGCTCCAAATCCTGGGACGAATTCGCCGCGCCCGAGGCGCCGCCAATCGACTTCGTCATCACGCTTTGCGACGAGGCCGCCGGCGAGGCTTGCCCGCTGTTCTTCGGCGCGCCGCTCCGCTCGCACTGGCCGACCCCCGACCCCGCTCGTCCGGCCGGCGGCGACTCACCCGCCACCGCGCACGCCCGCGCTTACTGGCTGCTCGAACAGCGCATGAAGCGCCTCCTGGAATCGCCGGAGGCGCTGGACCGCGCCGCGCTTGCCGATCGCATCGCCGCCATCGGCCGCCTCGCCTTTACGCGGCGGAGCTAGAAGCGGTTGACCCGGCGCCTGCGCTCGCTCGACCCTGCGACCTTCATCGCCGAGAACACGCGCCTTGAGCCGGTCCCCCGCATACCGGAGATCGCCGTCTACACCGCGCATGAGGCGACCGGCCTCTGGCGCGTCGCCGAGGCGAGCGGCGAGGCCGACCCTCCGCCGCCCTATTGGGCCTTCCCCTGGGCCGGCGGCCTGGCCCTGGCGCGGCATCTCCTCGACCGTCCGGACTGCGTCGCCGGCCGGCGCGTCCTCGACCTTGGCACCGGCTCCGGCCTCGTCGCCATCGCCGCGATGAAGGCCGGCGCGGCGGCGGTGGTGGCCGCCGATATCGATCGCTTCGCCGCCGCCGCGGCGCGGATCAACGCCGCCGCCAACGGCGTCCATGTCACGGTGCGGCAGGAGGATCTGACCGGCGGCCCGCCGCTCGGGGTCGATGTCGTCCTGGTCGGCGACCTCTTCTACGGCGCCGCGCTCGCCGCGCGCGTCACCGCCTTCCTCGACCGCTGTCTGGCTGCGGGCGAAGAGGTACTGATCGGCGATCCCTATCGCGCCTATCTTCCGTCGGCGCGGTTAACCTTGCTCAGCGATTACCCCGTCGTCGATGTCGGCGAGGTCGAAGGCAAGGGGAGGGGACGGGGCGGCGTGTTCCGCCTGGAGAAGGTGCCGGCGCCGGCGATGACGCCTTAGGCGGCGGCGCGGTCGTTCATGGTGCGCAGCCGACGCGCCATCACCCGCATCATCTGCAGCGCGAAAGACGGCATCTCCTCGACCAGGTAGAGGAAGGTCTGCTCGTCCAGCACCGATACCTCGACCACGTTTTCCGCCCGCGCCGTGGCGCTCCGCGGCGTCGAATCGATCAGCGCCATCTCGCCGAAAATGTCGCCCGGGCCGAGGCGGTCGAGCACCCGCCCGCCGTGTTCGATCGTGACGCGGCCCTCGCGCACGACGAACACATGGTCGGCGCGTTCGCCCTCGCTGAATACCGTCGTGCCGGCGGGAAAGGTCCGCACCGGCAGCTTCATGCGTGCGAGCACTGAGAAGTAGATCGGTGGCAGCACCGGACGCCCCTTCGGCCCGTATGGCCGGTGCGACAATGCCTGCCGCCGCGTGGACGTTTGGTGAATGGATTACTGGCGATTTGATTGAAAACTGCTGAGATCGTCGGAGCGCCGACCGTCCGTGTTGGGTGCGGTGTGGCCGGCGTTTCCGACCGTGAGTTGCGGCGCTTACGCCCTTCGACCGCCGGCCGGCATTTGCTAAGAGTCGCCAGAGCGGGGACTTGTTTCAGGGGAGGCCCAGCCTTGCCAGTCGCGTTGTTTCTCACCGGCCGCGCCGCGCTGGCCGCCGGGCTCCTGGTCGCGGCCTGCTTCCTGGCGGGTGAAGCGGCCGCCCAGTCCGTCGGCATCACCGACTGCGATCGCCTCGCCGCCTCGCCGACCGACACCGATCGCGTCGACGGCGTTCCCGGCCTGACCCGCGACGCGCTTGTCGCCTCCGGTGAAGCCGGACTCGCCGCCGCCCTGGCCGCCTGCCAGGCGGAGGTCGCTGCCCATCCCGACATCCGCCGCTTCGCCTTCCAACTCGGCCGCCTCTACGAGGCGTCGAAAAACAACGACGATGCGATGCGCTGGTTCGAGAAGGCGGCCGCCGCCGGCAGCGCCGGGGCGATGAACAACATCGGCGCCATGTACAACGCCGGCAGCGGCGTCGTCCGCGATGCCGCGCTCGCCCGCACCTGGTTCGAGAAGGCGGCGGCTGCCGGCAACGCGACGGCGATGACCAATCTCGGGGTGCTCTATCGCGACGCGGCGGGCGTCCCCCGCGACTATGCCGAAGCGCGGCGCTGGTTCGAGAAGGCGGCGGCGCTGGGCGAAGCGACGGCGATGGCCAATCTCGGCGTCTTCTTCTCCCAGGGCCTCGGCGTGCCGCGCGACGTCGTCGCCGGGCGCGGCTGGTTCGAGAAGGCGGCGGACGCCGGCAACGTTCTGGCGATGGGGGCGGTCGGCGAATTCTACCGCGACGGCGACGGCGTGCCGCGCGACTACGGGCTCGCCCGTTCCTGGTTCGAGAAGGCCGCCAATGCCGGCAACGCGCTGGCAATGTTCAGCCTCGGGCGCCTCTATTTCGCCGGCCAGGGCGTCGCGCGCGATTACGCCGAAGCCCGCGCCTGGTACGAGAAGAGCGCCGCTCTCGGCAACGCCGCGGCGCAGACCGGGCTCGGGGTCATCTACGATAACGGTCTCGGCGTCCCCCGCGACTACGTCGCCGCCCGCGGCTGGTACGAAAAAGGCGCCGCCGGTGGCGACGCCACCGCGATGGGCAATCTCGGCTGGCTTTACCGCAACGGCTCCGGCGTCGCCCGCGACTACGACACCGCGCGCAGTTGGCTGGAGAAGGCGGCCGCCGCCGGCTCCGCCTCGGCGATGAACAATATCGGCCTCCTCTACCACGAGGGCACCGGCGTCGCCCGCGACGAGGCAATGGCGCGGAGCTGGTTCGAAAAGGCGGCGAATGCCGGCTGGACGCAGGCGATGATCAACCTGGCGATCATGTATCGCGACGGCGTCGGCGTCGCCCGCGACCTCGCCGCCACGCACAGCTGGTTCGAGAAAGCGGCGGCGCGGGGCGACGCCACCGCCATGTACAATCTTGGCACCCTCTACCACGAGGCAACCGGCGTCCCGCGCGACGACGCCAAAGCGCGCGCCTGGCACGAGAAGGCGGCGAGCGCCGGCAACGCCGCGGCGATGCACAATCTCGGCGCGCTGCTCGACAAGGGCGAGGGCGGCGCCCGCGACCAGGCCCGCGCCCTTCAGCTCCTCCTTGCGGCGATGGCGGCCGGCAACGCGTTCAGCTTCGACCAGTTCCGCGACAACTCCGGCGCCTATTCGGTGACGGTGCGGCGCGGCATCGAGGCGTTCCTGATCGACAACGGCTATCTCAAGGGCCGCGCCGACGGCACCTTCGACCGCGCGACCGCCGCGGCGCTCACCGCCTACCAGAAGGCGGTGGCCGGCAAGTAGGGGGAGGGCGCCCCGACGCGGACCCTGCTATTCATCGCCGGTTCAAATCCCGCCGGCTAATGGCAGGCTGGAGGGTTCGTTGCCGATGGGGAAAGGACGGACGATGGTCACGCTTCTGCGCACGGCGGCTGCCGCGCTTGCCGCGCTCGCCTTCGCTGTGATCCTTCCCGCCTCGGCGCAGGCGGCGCGGGTCGCCCTCATCGTCGGCAACGACGCGTACAAGAACCTTCCGGCGCTGCAGAAGGCGCGCGCCGACGCGGCCGCTTATGCCGACCTCCTGAAGTCCCAGGGCTTCGACCAGGTGATGCTGAAGACCGACCTGACCAAGGCCGGCCTCGACGAAGCCATTGCCGTTTTCCTCGACGCGATCAAGCCCGGCGACACCGCGCTCTTTGCCTATAGCGGCCACGGCTGGAGCGACGGCGCGCAGAATTACATCCTCGGCGTCGATGCGCCCAAGGTCGGCAGCCAGGAGCTGCTCGCCCGCATCTCGGTGCCGCTCCGCAACGGTTCGACCGGCGTCCTCGACGACATGGACCGCCGCGGCGCCGCACTGAAGGTGGCGATCATCGACGCCTGCCGCGACAACCCCTTCGCGCCGCAGGCCAACGGCCGCTCGATCGGCGTCGGCCGCGGCCTGACGCGGCTCGATCCGCCGCGCGGTACCTTCGTCGTCTTCTCCGCCGGCGCCGGCCAGGTCGCCCTCGACCGCCTCTCCGACCGCGACACCGATCCGAACAGCGTCTTCACCCGCTCCTTCCTGCCGCAGCTCCGAGCCGGGCTGCCACTGCAGGAGGCAATGCAGAAGGCGCGGGCGCAGGTCGTCGCACTCGCCGGCACCGTCCGTCACGAGCAGCAGCCCGCCTACTACGACGAGCTTCTCGGCGAAGCCTGCCTCTCCGGCCGCTGCGGCGACGCGACGGCGACCACCGCCGCCGTCCCACCGGCGACCGCCGCGCAGCCGAGCGCCGAGGTGGCGTTCTGGACCTCGATCCAGAACTCGAGCAACCCCGCCGACTTCCGCGCCTATCTCACGCAATTCCCCGGCGGCACCTTCGCCGCGCTCGCCAACAATCGTCTCGCCGCTCTGGCGACGCCGACCGCGGCCGCCGCGACCCCCGCGCCACCCGCCGCAGCGCCGCCCACCCAGACCGCGGCGCTGACGCCGCCGGCCAAGGTCGCGCCGCCGCTCGCCCCGCCAGCTCCTGCCAAGACCGCCGCGACAACCGCTTGCCCCGGCGGCCTCGTCGCCTCGCTCGGCCGCGTCGGCGTCTCGCTCGCCGCCCGCTGCATCAAAGTCAAGGAAAGCATCCGCGACTGCGCCGACCTTTGCCCGGAACTGGTGCTCCTGCCCGGCGGCAGCTTCACCATGGGCTCGCCGACCAACGAGGCCGAGAGGCGCCCCGATGAAAACCCGGCTCGCACTGTGACCATCGCCGCCGGGCTTGCCGTCGCCAAGTACGAAGTGACGCGGGGCGAGTTCGCCGCTTTCGTCCGCGAGAGCGGCTATCAGCCCGGCCTGTCCTGCCTCACCCTCGGCCCCGGCGGCACGCCGGTGGTGGCGCCGGACAAGTCGTTCCGCGATCCCGGTTTCCCGCAGGGCGACAACCACCCGGTGGTCTGCGTCTCGCACGACGACGCCCGCGCCTATGCCGCCTGGCTCGCCCAGAAGACTGGACAGCCCTACCGCCTGCTCAGCGAGGCCGAGTTCGAATACGCCATCCGCGCCGGCACCAAGACCGCCTACTGGTTCGGCGGCGCCGAGAAGGCCTGCCTCGCCGCCAACAGCCGCGGCCCGGCCGCCGACATCCTGCTCCGCCGGCCGGGTCAGCGGGCTGCCGCTGTCGCCGCCACCGCGGCCGCCGGCTGTGCCGACCGCTTCCTCTTCACCGCGCCGGTCGGTTCCTATCCGCCCAACGCCTTCGGCCTCTTCGACACCGCCGGCAACGTCGCCGAATGGACCGCCGACTGCTACCACGACAGCTACAACGGCGCGCCGAAGGACGGCACCGCCTGGGTCGCGCCGGGCTGCACGGATCGCGTCCTGCGCGGCGGCTCGTTCATCCGCGAGCCGAGCCTCCTGCGCTCGGCCAGCCGCTCCAGCGCCGCCGCGACGACCCGCACCGGCTATCTCGGCTTCCGCGTCGCCCGCACGCTGGCGCCGTAGGCGGCCGGCTCTGAACGGCCGGTTCGGCTGCCGTTCAGGCGGCTGCGGCTAGGTTCTCCGGCAAACTGTCAGCCTCGCCCCTCCAGGGACGACCGCCGCTCCGGAGCCGTCCGATGCGCCTTGCCCTCGCTCTCCTCGCCCTTTGTCTTCCCACGCTGGTCTCCGCCCCGCCGGCGGCGGCCAATGCCAAGCTGGAGGTCCGCAGTTGCTCGGCCGCGCTCTTCCGCATGGAAGGCATGACCCTCGACCAGAAGGCGCTGGTGCTGACAGCCGGCCACTGCATCAATGCCGGCCGCTTCAAGAACGACCTCGGCACCTTCCCGGCCGACGGCGAAAGATTCATCGACCGGCCGGAAGATGCCTTCATCCAAGTGAAGAGCGAGGCCGGCGCCTTCAAGCGCTACCACACCCGCCGCCTGGTCTTCGCGACGATGACGGTGAGCGACCTTGCCGTCTACGAACTCGATGCCAGCTACGCCGATATCCTCGCCGCCGACAAGGACGTCGAGGTCTTCATCCTCGGCACGCGGCCGATGGTGGCGGGCGTCGCTTTCGGCGTCCCCTCGGCGAACAAGCAGCGGAGCTTCGACTGCGTCTCCGAGGCGATCGTGCCGACGCTGCTCGACAAGCCCTGGCGCTGGAACGAGGTGATCCGCTTCCGCCACCAGGAGAGCTGCCTCTTCGTCGGCGGCGCCTCCGGTTCGCCCGTGCTCTACCGCGACCGCATCGTCGCCGTCGCCAACGATGTCTTCGACCCCGGCACCGCCTGCGCCTTCGGTTCGCCCTGCGAAGTCGACACCGACGGCAAGACCACGACGGCCAAGCCCGGCCAGTCCTACGCCACCCAGACCTATCGTCTCTACGACTGCTACGACGCGATGAAGAAGGCGTTCGACTTCACCCGCGCCTCGTGCACTCTCGCCGGGGAGCGCCATAGCGGGCGATGAGCAGCCCGATCACGCTCCTCCTGACCGATGACGACGAGGGCATCGTCATCGCCAAGTCCGGCGTGCCCGAACCGGACGCGGCACTCCTCGGCTGGCTGAAGCGCGAGTGCTGCGGCGCCTACCGCCACCGCTGCGACGGTGCCTTCAACACCTTCTTCACCTTCGCGGACGCTGAAGACGCACGGCGCTTCCAAGCGGCGTGGAAGGCGCGGAGCCTCTAGCGCGCCGCGCGCTGGCCCTCGAGCTGCCAGCGCGCGATGCTGTCGCTGGGGTAGATCAGCTGCAGCGTGTTGAGCGTGAGGTTGTCGCGGATCATCGCCCCGGTGAACAGCTCCAGGCCGATGCCGAGCGCCACCGTCGCGCGGCTCGGCAGGAAGCGGGCGAGCCAGAAGCCGGTGGTACAGGCGAGGGTATCGGACAACGAGTTGATGACGCTGTCGCCGCTGTAGCCGTTGGCGAGCGCCTGCTCGCGGTAGCGGGCGATCACCGGCGGCGAATTTTCCAGCGTTTCCCAGCCGACCTCGATGCCGAGAGCGATCGCCAGCCGCACCAGAACGCCGGAGCGCGGCAGGACCAGCGTCGCCGCGGCATAGAAGAGGAGGCCGTGGATGACATGCGAGGGCGTGTACCAGTCGACGATCTGCTGCGAATTCTCCGCGCTGAGGACGTCGCCCTGCCACAAGCGGACGACGCCGCAGGTGCAGATCGGCGGCTGCCCCATCGCGGTGAGGATGGCGCCCTGAAGGGCAACCACCCCGGCGACCAAGGTGACGGCCAGCGCCGCCGTCGCGATCGGCGAGCGCTCCGCGGCGGTCAGGGCGGGCGAAGGGAGCGGGCCGCTCATTGAGATCCAGGTCTCCGTCTGGAGCCGCCTTTCCCTTACGGGCGAGACAGGCAATGCTCGCGGCCGAGGCAAGGCGCGAATCGTTCGCGTCGGCCGCAAGCGCTGCACGCCGCTACACCGCCGGGAACCGATGACGCAACTCGCCGTGCCGCTCGTCTATCTCCTGGCGATCAACCTTGCCGCCTACGCGGCGATGGCGATCGACAAGGCGCGGTCGGCTGACGGCGCCTGGCGCATCCGCGAACGGACGCTGCTGACGCTGGCCGCCGTCGGCGGCAGCCCCGGTCTCGTCGCCGCGCAAAGACGGCTCCGCCACAAGACCTGGAAGGAGCCGTTCCGCTCTCGGCTCCGCCTGATCGTCGCCGCCCAGCTGCTGGCGCTGGCGGCGGTCGCCTTCTTCGCCGTCAGGGCCGCGCTCGCCGGCTTCTAACGGCGCCGCTCACGGCGTCTCGTCGAAGAAGATGCACATCACCGTGCAGCGCTGCGCGTCCGGATTGGCGCTGGTGGTGATGGTCCAGCCGTTGATGGCCCGTTCGACCGTGCATTCGCCGGCAATGCCTTCGCGGGTCGTCATCATCGCCGATGAGAGGCCGCAGAACTTGGCGCGGTCGGAGCCGAGGATCGGCAGCCGCGCGGCCGAGCCGAACACCGGGACGGTGGTGAAGGCGAGGTTGCTGACCGACTTGCTCGGCGCGCCCGTGCCGCCCGCTCCGGCGGGGCCGGGCGGACCTGCCGGTCCAGCCGGGCCTGGGGGGCCGGCCGGCCCTGCCGGTCCAGGCGGTCCGGCTGGCCCGCGTGGGCCTTCGGCGCCGTCGCGCCCGTCGAGGCCGCGCTCGCCTTGGAGGCCAGGGAATCCGGTGAGGCCGGGGTCGCCCTTCTCGCCGCGCGGACCCGACTGTCCGGCCGCGCCCTGCGGTCCGGCTGGACCTTGCGCCCCGGCTGCGCCCTGCGCACCCGCCGGTCCGACCGGTCCCTGGGGACCGGCAGCGCCGGGCAGGCCCTGGTCGCCCTTGGCGCCGCGCTCGCCGCGCAGCGCCGCCTGCAGCTCCGAAGAGCCCCTGAGGTCGGTGGCGGTCAATCCGCCCATCCAGCGCACCAGCCAGCCGTCGCCGGAGCCGCTCGTCGCGGCGCCGAGAATGAATAGGCCGAGCGCCCCGACGGCACCGGCCACAACGCTTCGCAATGTCATTGACGCTCCACTCCCAAGGGCCGGAGGTATGCGGGAAGCCGCCCGCCGCAGGCAAGAGTGTTGGCTGCGCCTACTCGCCGAAGCTGTAGACCGCGTGGCAGCCGACGCAGAGCGAGAGTTGTTCGCTGAGGAGGCGGGTCAACTCCGGTGCCGTCGCCCCCTTGCCGGCGGCGGCAGCGATGGCGTCGAAGCCCTGGTGAAGCTTCAACCCGCCGTTCTTGAGGTCGAGCGGCAGGCGGGCGAGGAGATCGGGCGAGTCGGTGGCGATCGCCGCCGTGCCGACCGGCAGCGCCGCCCGCGACACGGCGGCATTGTCGCCGCGGGCAATCGCCCCGGCGATGTCGGCGCTGGCCTGAAGGAGCGTCCGCATCTCGCCGAGGACATGCACGTGCTCGGCCGCCGTCAGCATCACTTTCTCGCGTCCGTCGCTCGCCTTGGCGGTGATGCCGTGGACGAAGAGATAGGCGGCGCCGCCGATGGTGAGGCCCCAAAGGAGGAGGGCGAGGGTCGCAAGTCGGGACATGGTGAGTCTCCCGTTTGCCGCCGAGCCTAGCACCGCCGGCCGCGCCACCCCTGCGGCACACCGACCGCGGCAAGAAAGCCTCGCGGAATCAGGTGCTTGCGCTGTCATCGCGGCGTCATCGGCGGGGCGTATCACCTCGCTTGCGGCGCCGACCGGCTCGCCGCCGGCTCCCGGATAGCGGGCCGGACGGTCGGTCGGAGCCGAGGGAAGACGGGAAAGCCCGGCAGGAATGACCGCGGCCGACCCGCTTCCGCCGTTGCCGCCCCCCGTTCGGCGATCCACAGCCTTGCGCCGCCAAGGCTTGCCAAGCACCGCCCATCTGGCGAGAGAGGAGCCGAGGCAATGACCATGGCGGCGGTAATCGAAGACACGGCGGTGGCCGGGCACAAAGCGCTCCGGCCGAGCGTCGCCCGGCGTTTTGCCATCGGCGACCGCTTCGCGCATGGCCTCACTCTCGCTGCGGCGCTGCTGGTGCTGGCGCTCCTCGCCGGCGTGATCGTCACCCTGATCGTCGGCTCGATCCCCGCCTTCCGCGAGTTTGGGCTCGAGTTCTTCACCATCAAGTCGTGGAACCCGGTGACCGAGCGCTTCGGCGGCCTCTCGGCGATTGTCGGCACCGCGCTGACTTCGGCGCTCGCCATGATCGTCGCCATCCCGGTCAGTCTCGGCATCGCCGTGTTCCTGACCGAGATGTGCCCGATGCCGCTTCGCCGGCCGATCGGCATCGCCATCGAACTTCTCGCCGGCATTCCCTCGATCATCTACGGCATCTGGGGCCTGTTCGTGCTGGCGCCGTTTCTGCAGGGCTATGTCCAGCCGGCGATCATCGACGCTTTCGGCAACGTTCCCATCCTCTCCGAGATGTTCGCCGGCCCGCCCTACGGCATCGGCATCTTCACGGCGGCGCTGATCCTGGCGATCATGATCCTGCCGTTCATTGCCTCGATCTGCCGCGACGTCTTTGCCGCGACCCCGCCAGTGCTGAAGGAGGCGGCCTACGGCATCGGCTGCACCCGCCGCGAAGTGGTCCGCCGCGTCGTCGTTCCCTATTCGCGCGTCGGCGTCATCGGCGGCGTGATGCTCGGGCTCGGCCGCGCCCTCGGCGAGACGATGGCGGTGACTTTCGTCATCGGCAACTCGCACCGCCTGACCGGCAACCTCTTCGCCCCCGGCACGACCATCTCGGCGACCATCGCCAACGAGTTCACCGAGGCGGTCGGCGACCTCTACCGCTCCTCGCTGGTGGCGCTCGGCCTGATCCTTTTCGCCATCACTTTCGTCGTCCTTGCCGCCGCCCGGCTGATGCTGGCGCGTATCCAGGCAAGGGCGGGGAAATAGCGATGGCCAGCCTTTACCAGACCCGCCGCCGCCGCGATCGCGTCGCCACCGGCCTCGCCGTCGCCGCCGCCGTCTTCGGCCTCGGCTGGCTGGTGGCGATCCTCGGCGTCCTCCTCTTCAAGGGCGTCGCCGGCCTGTCGCTCTCGGTGTTCACCGAGAACACGCCGCCGCCCGGCAGCGATGGCGGCCTCCTTAACCCGATCGTCGGCAGCCTGATCCTTACCGCCCTCGGCGTCGCCATCGGTACGCCGATCGGCCTGATGGCCGGTACCTACATGGCCGAGTACGGGCGAGACCGGAAGCTGACCACTGTCGTCCGCTTCATCAACGACATCCTGCTTTCGGCGCCTTCGATCGTCGTCGGCCTCTTCGTCTATGAGATCCTGGTCGCGCCGCTGCACCACTTCTCCGCCTGGGCCGGCGCGGTGGCGCTGGCGCTGCTGGTGATCCCGGTCGTGGTGCGCACCACCGAGGACATGCTGCTCCTGGTGCCGGCGACATTGCGCGAAGCCGCCGCCGCGCTCGGAATGCCGCGCTGGCTGGTGGTGCGCTATGTCGCCTGGCGCGCCGCCCGCGCCGGCATCGTCACCGGCATCCTGCTCGCCATCGCCCGTGTCGCCGGCGAGACCGCGCCACTGCTTTTCACCGCGCTGAACAACCAGTTCTTCAGCACCGATCTCGGCGGCCCGATCGCCAGCCTGCCGGTGGTGATCTTCCAGTTCGCGATGAGCCCTTACGCCGACTGGCGCGACCTTGCCTGGACCGGCGCCCTGCTGGTGACGGTGGCGGTGCTCGGCCTCAACATCATCGCCCGCCTCCTCGCCGCCGCGAGGCGCGAGGGGTAGGGGGGCCCACCCTCACAAGTCCTTGGCCAGCGCCTTGGCGATCTCGTCCTGATAGCGCTGGATTTCGTCCTTGCCGCGAAGGTCGTGGATCAGGCGGCCCGACTCGAACTGCAGCACGCGGTCGAAGAAGGTGAGGTAGAGCGGGTCGTGCAGGCTGACGATCACCGTCTTGCCGGAGAACTCCGCTGCCTTGGTGATGCCCTCGTAGAACGCCGCCTTGGTCTCGGCGTCGCAATTGGCGGTCGGCTCGTCGAACATCGCCACGAACACCGAGGGTTCGAGGAAGCGGTAGAGCGCCGCGGCGAGGGCAAGGCGCTGCTGCTCGCCGGTCGAGAAGCCGCGCCCGTTGGGCCATTCTTCTCCGATGAAGGTGGCAAGGCCGTGCGGCAGGCCGGCGACGAGGTCGGCGGCGTTGGCGAGGGCGAGCGCGCGGTCGAGCCGCGCCCGGTCGACCTTTTCCGGCTCCTCGCCGGTGACGGCGCGGGCGATCTCCATGCCGGGCAGCGTCGGCGCCTGCGTCGCCATCACCATGTGGGCGATCCACGAGGCTTGCAGCATCTTGGCGAGCGGCGTCGCGTCGGCGCGGATCTCGCCGCTGGATGGCGTGTAGGTGCGCGACAGCAGGCGGAGGAGGGTGGTCTTGCCCGAGCCGTTCGGCCCGACCAGCGCAATTTTGTCGCCGGGAGCGATCTCGGTCGAGACGTCGATCGAGGCCGGCGCGCTCTGACCGGGATAGGTGAAGCCGACATGGTCGAGAGTGAGGCGCGGGGTTGCGGCGAAGCTCACCGCCGCGCAGTCGGTCTCCTCGACCAGCGGCTTGGTCGCGAAGAAGGCTTGGAGATACGCGTAGTTCTTCCGCTCGTAGGCGAACGCGCCGATCAGCGAGCCGAAGTTCGACAGCGCCCCGGCGACGAGCTGCAGGCTGCCGGCGATCGCGCCGAGTTCGACGATGGTGTAGCGGCCGGCGACGAGGCCGGAGGCGAAGTAGAGTCCGAGCAGCACCATCGCCAGCACCGAGGCGCCGCCGGCGATCATGCTCCAGCGCCGGTCGAAGGCGGCGATGGTCCTAACGTTGCCGACGAGGACGCCGGTCAGGCGCCGGTAGTCGGCAAGGAAGCGCTCGGTGAAGCGGAGGAGGCGCATGAAGGCGCTGGTCCGCGGCGAGGTGATGGCGCTGTATGCCTCCTCGCGAACCCGCCGCACCATCGTCTCGGAGAGGTCGAGTTCGCGCCGCTTCTTCTCCGACAGCCAGCGTTGGGCGATGTTGGGCACCGCGATCAGGACGGCGAGGAGGCCGAGCAGCGGATCGAGATAGGCGAGGACGCCGGCACTGACGACCAGCGAGACGCTGGCGCCGATCATCCGCGTCTCCAGCGCGAAGATGCCCTCGATGGCGGCAAAGCCGCGCCGCATCGCGAGCGCCGTCAGTTCGATGAAGGCGGGATCGACCAGCCGTCCGAGGTCGAGCCGGGCGAGATGCTCGACGCGGCGGAGTTCCAGGTGCGTCGAGAGGAGGTCGGTGAAGAGCCGCCAGCGCTCCTGCGCCCAGCCTTTGATGACGGTGGTTGCCGCCATGTAGACCGCATAGCCGGCGATGGCGAGGAGAACGGTCGGCCAGGTGAGGCGGGTCGACGAGACGAACGAGCCGAGCAGCGAGGCGCCGATCACGAAGCCGCCGAGCCGCGGGATCACCGCCACCGCCTCGGCCGCGACCGCATAGGCCGCCCAGCGCTTGTCGATCTCGACGACGACGGCGTTGACCGCCTTCAACATCGCCGCGATCTCGCCGACGGTGGCGCGCAGCGCCGCCAAGCGCGAGCGGCGGGGCGGCGAAGCAGTGTCGGTGATGATGGCTGAGGCGCCCGCGACGGCGGGAGCGGCAGGCGGAGTGGCGTCAGTCATGCGCGGCCACCATGATGGGCCCGCGGCGCATCGGCCGTTCGGGCGGCTCGCTATATCGGTATGAGCCGCGCCGATTCAAGCGACGCTGCTGGCACCCCCGCCAATGTCAGCGTCCTTGGTAAACAAAAACACCCGCCGCGGCGGGTGGGGACTTAAGCCGCGCGGTCGCGCGGAGCGATGTCGTTGGCGGCGCCGTGCGCTTTGGCCGGCGTGCCGGCATGGCGGGCGAGCATCGCCTGGAAAAGCGCCTGCGGCGGTACCAGGCGAAGCGAGCCGGCGCTGAAGGTCGGCATGGCGGCAATGGCGGTCTGAGTGCGGTGGTCGTTGTTCACGTCGTCTCTCCAAATCGGTACGCGGCCGGCCGGGCCGGATTGCGCGCTGTGTTGCCTTTGACCGCGGGGCAAACCCCGCTCGGTCGGTTCGTCGGTCCCGCTGCGGCCGGCCGGCCGGGAGTGCCGGAGGCCGCCGCGGGCGTGTCCTCTGCCGCACAGCGATGAAGCACAGCCCCTGCGGGAATGGCGCCGCACCCCGATTGGGGTGGGCGGTCGCGCCGGAGCTTTGCGGCTGGTTGAAAAAGTATCGGCGGAGACCTTTGTGGGGCACCGCCGATGCCGCGCGTTCTAGAGGACGAAGATTGCCAATTCAATAACCTCCGGGCTTGGCAGCTATGCAGCCGCGACGGGGGCGGTATGCGCGGGTCCGGAATCCTGGGAGGGGGACCGGACCCGCGCCGGGCGTCGGCGCCTGCTAGGGGGGGCGGGTCAGGAGCAGGAGCTGGCCGCCTTCGACAAGGGCGGCACCGGCCGCTTCCTTGGCGTCGTAGGCAAAGTGCGCCTGGACGACGGTGAGAAGCGCCTGGCTCCCCGGGCGGAACCAGGCGGCGTCGGCGAAGGCCTCGCTGGCGTCGATGACGCCGGAGGTCTCCTTGTCGTCGGTGAACGGCGCGGTCGGCGCACTGTAGGTAGCGTTAACCACGTCGCCGAACTTGGCCGGGTCGAACTTGAAGATCGGCGCAAAGGCACCGCTCTCCGTATCGTACTGCCACATCTTGGCATTGTGACGGGCGTTGCCGGTGTCCTCGTTGAGGGTGATGCGGCCGGCGCGGTCGACGGTGATGTTGTCGAACATGTCGCCGCCCTCCGTGCCGTCGAGCAGCAGCTCGATCGTCCCCACACTGGCGGCCTCGGGCGCGATCCTGGTCACATCGTCGAAGGTGACGGACCAGAGGCGCGAGCGCCCGACCTGCGTCACGTCCTGCCCTTCGCGCGCCGTGCCGTCGGCGGCGAAGTTGTTGCGGTCGGTGGTGACGAAGTAATAGCGGTTGGGATTGCGCGGGTCCCAGGCGCCGTCCTCCGGCCGCAGGAACGAGGTGCCGCGATTGGGGGCGGCGAGGGCGACCCGCTTCCCCCCGCCCTTGCCGGCGAGCGACTTGGCGATGCCGATATTGCTCGCGCGGTCCTCGCTGGCGATGCCGGCGACGGCGATCGACCAGAGCCGGCCGTTGGCGAGGCCGGCGCGCTCGATCGGCGAGCCGCTCGCCTGCTTGGCGCCGAGATAGAGGTAGATCTGGTTGGTGCCGCCGTCGGAATTGGCCATCACCACGGTAGCGTCGCCGCTCGCCGGATTGGCGACAACGTTCTCCCACGAGGGCGGCGGATCGGCGTTGTCGCCGGTCGTGCCGAAGCCGAAGGCGGGCAGCTCCCACGCCGACGCATCGCCGACGATCCAGGCGAAGGCGCGGTTGGCGTTGCCGTTGCCGCCTTCCTCGCCGTTGAGGAAGATGCGGCCGTTGTACCCCTTGCCGCTGGCGGCATTGTAGAAGGCCGAGACCGCGGCGAGGTCGGCTGAGCAGAGCCGCGTCAGGTCGAGGAGCTTAGCCTCCGGCGTTCCGACCAGGGCGCTTGCCGCGACGTAGCGCTCGCCCTTCCGGTCGTAAAGGTGGAGGTTCGCCGCGCTGTCGACGAAGTCGCGCCCGCCGGTCACTTCCAGTGTGTCCTTGTTCAGCGTCCAGCGCGAGACGAACGCGCCTTTGCCGCCGTGGCCGCGCACCGCGCCGCGCTCGCTGCCGATCTCGTGATTGATGAGCACGGTGAGCGTGCGGTCGCCATTGTCGAACAGACCGACCCCGTCCGGGATGCCGGCAAGGGCGTAGCCTTTCACCGCGTCGCCGGTGGTGAGGAGCGACGTCGCGCTCCAGCCGGGCGCCGTCGGCAGGATGTAGGGCGCGCCCGAGGCCGCCTTGGTGGCGCCGACCGCTTCGACGGTCTTGGAGGAGGGGCCGGTGACCGCCGGTGCCGCATAAGGGTCGGCCTTGACCTGCGCCAGGGCCGCGCTGACGGCGAAAGGGCTGACGCCGGCAAGGAGGGTGAGGAGAAGTCGCATGCGCATCATCGAAATGTCGCTCCGCTGTCGGGGAGGGGCGCCTTCGCCCCACGCCGGACTCCCTAGGCGCGGGCGATGACGCGCCGACAAAGCTTCGGCGACGGATCGGTGAAGCGGCGATGACGGATCGGTGACGGCGCGTGTCTGCGGGGAGTTGTCGGCCGCCCGGTTGGCTCTTAGGCTACCCAGCGGGGGACCACTGGCGGTGCCGCCGACGCGCGCCGCCAACGACGATCCTGGAGTTGGCCATGCCCGCCAAGCCGTCGCCCCGCGCCTTCGCTGCCGCTTTCGTTGCGCTTCTCGCGTTGGCCGCTCCGGCCGGGGCGCAGACGCCGGCCGGCCCGCTTTTCGCCGTCCCCGGCGGCACGATCCGCGCCGCGCTGGAGGGCGACGTCGTCGCCGCCAAGGGCATCCCCTATGCCGCGCCACCGCTCGGCCGCCTGCGTTGGCGCGCCCCGCAGCCGGTCGTTGCCTGGGAGGGCGTCCGCGACGCCACCCGCTACGGCGCCGACTGCATGCAGGTGCCGGTCGACGACGAGGCGGCGCCGATCGGCACGACGCCGGCCGAGGATTGCCTGTTCGTCAATGTCTGGCGGCCGGCGAGCGTCCCCGCCGGCACCCGCCTGCCGGTGCTGGTCTGGATTCACGGCGGCGGCTTCGTCAATGGCGGCTCGTCCGCGCCGGTGCTGGCCGGCGCCGAGCTGGCCCGCCGCGGCCTCGTCGTCGTCAGCCTCAACTACCGCCTCGGCCGCCTCGGCTTCTTCGCCCATCCCGCACTGATCGCCGCTCGGGAAGGGGCGGTCGGCAATTTCGGCACGATGGACCAGATCGCCGCGCTCTCCTGGGTGCGGGACAGCATCGCCGTGTTCGGCGGCGACCCCGGGGCGGTGACGCTGGTCGGCGAGTCGGCCGGCGGCGCCTCGGTGCTGACGCTGCTGACCGTGCCGGCGGCGCGCGGACTCTTCCAGCGGGCGATGATCCTCTCCGGCGGCGGACGCCAGGCGCTGCTCGCCCGTCCGATGACCGGGGGGACGCCGCTCCGCCCGGCCGCCGCCGACGGCGACGCCGCCTTTGCCGCCGCGCGCGGCATTGCCGGCACCGGCGCCGATGCGCTGGAGCGCCTTCGCGCTCTTCCCGCCGCCGAGGTGGTGGCCGGCGTGTCGCTGCCGATCCTGCTCGACGGCGTCCTCAAGGGCACCGCCAAGTTCGACGGCACGCCGATGATCGACGGCACGCTCGTCACCGCCATCCCGCAGGACGTCTTTGCCGCCGCCGCCGAGGCGCCGGTGCCGGTGGTGATCGGCACCACCGCGCTCGATCTGCCGCTGCAGTTTCCGCGGCCGCCGACCGAGCCCTTCGCCTGGTTCGGCGACGACGCCACCGCCGCCCGTGCCGCCTACGACCCGACCGGCGGCGCGCTGCCCCTGCCGCTGGTGCTGCTCGGCATCGGCGCCGACATGACCATGCACGAGCCAGCGCGCTTCGTAGCCCGCAAGGTCAGCGCCGCCGGCCGCCGGGCCTGGCTCTATCGTTTCACTTACGCCGCGCAGTCGGCGAAGGACCGCGCCAACGGCGCCGGCCACGCGCAGGAGCTGCCCTATCTCTTCGGCACCGTCGATGCTCGCTACGGCAGCGCCGCGACCGACGCCGACCGCGCCGTCGCCGTCGCTTTCTCGGGCTATGCCGTCAACTTCGCCAAAACCGGCGACCCCAACGGTCCCGGCCTGCCGCGTTGGCCGGCCTTCGACCCCGCCGCCACCGACCTCATGAACTTCACCCTCGACAAGGGGCCCGAGTTCGGCGCCGATCCCCGCGCCGCGCGGGTGAAGCTGGTCGAGAAGGTCGCCGACCGCCTGGCGGCAGCACCGCGCTGAGCGGTGCTCACGGAGTCTGGGGTGCCGCTACTTGAGCGTCAAGCATCCCCGGGGAGGCGGAGCCGCATCACATGGCGCCGCGTGCCGGCGCGGCCCGCCGGAGTGAAGCCGGCGGCGGCGAAGCTCGGTACGAATCCCATGAAGCGGTAGCTCGGCGCATCCGGCTCGACCGGATAGGCCTCGACCAGCGTCGCCCCGCGCGCCTTCGCCTCGGCGACCGCCGCGGCGATCAGCTCCGCGACCCGCCCTTCGCCGCGGTGCTTGCGCTTGAGGAAGAAGCAGACCAGCGACCAGACCCGCTCGCCGGGCGGCAGGTCGTCCGCCGCGCCGAGCGGGCGGTAGGTCTCGCGCGGTGCGATCGACACCCAGGCGACCGGCTCGTCGGCGAGCGTGCCGACGAGGCCGATGGGATCGCCGCGCGCCACCCGCGCTTCCAGCATCGCCCGCCGCGCCGCGCCTTCGCGCTGCTTGGCCTCGGCCGCGCTCCGCCGCCACACCATGCACCAGCAATGCTTCGGCCCGCCAGGCGACTCGAACAGGCGGACGAGATCGGGCCAGGTGACGGTATCGACCGGACGGAACGCGAGGGGCGTCGTCACGCCGCCGTCGCTGCCGAGCGCCGCCGCCAGGCGGCCGGCGGCAGGCCCACCGCCGCCTTGAAGGCGCGGCTGAAGGCGGCCTCCGAGCCGTAGCCGACTTCCTCGGCGATCTCGGCGATGCTGCTGCGGCCTCCGGCGAGCAGACCGGCGGCGATCTGCATCCGCCAGCGGGCGAGGTACTGCATCGGCGGCACGCCGACGAGGTCGTTGAAGCGCTCCGCCAGCACCGAACGCGACAGGCCGACTTCATGGCCGAGATCCTCGATCGTCCATTCGCGCGCCGGCGCGGTGTGGAGGGCGGTGAGGGCCTTGCCGACGAAGGGATCGCGCAGCCCGGCGAGCCATCCCGCCTGCTCCGCCGGCAGCGATTGCAGGTGCCGCCGCACCACTTCGATGAACATGAGTTCGCTGAGCTTGGCGAGGACGCTCTCGCCGCCCGCCCGCCGGTTGGCCGATTCCTCGGTCGCCACGCGGATGAATTGCGCCAGCCACCCGCTGCCGTCGTCGCGGGCGACGATCACCCGTGGCAGCTGGTTGATCAGCGGGTTGAACGGCAGGGCGTCGCAGGCGAGGTAGCCGCAGACGAAGCGCGCGGCGACCGGCCCCGCACCGGGATGCTCGACGATGAAGGGGAGGCGGCCGCTCATCGCCGCCCGCTCGCGCGCCGCGGCGTCGAGATCGGCCCGCATACCCGGCGCCGACGACAGCACATGCGGATCGCCATGCGCGAAAACGATGACGTCGCCGCCTTTCAGCGGCAGCTGCTCGCCGCCGATCAGGCCGCCGAAGCAGTTGCCGGCGGTGACGACATGGTAGGCGATCAAGTGCTCGGCGCCGGGAAGGATCATCGGCAGGATTTCGCCGGGCGGCGGCTGCTCGGCGACCCACGGCTCATGCGCCACGGAATCGTAGAACACCGCGCCGGTGAGGCGCACCGTGCGGAGCACGTCGGAGAGGGGATCGGCGCTCATGAGGCCGGCTTTTCGCGCATAAAAGCAGTTTGGCGCCACTCTCGGACGCTGCGTCAAGAGCTTCGGACGGCCGGTCATTCATCTCGCCCGCGGCGGGGCCTAACACCGAGTCAGCCGCGCAATCGAAGCGCTGCAGTGTCTGCTTCCAAGGAGACCGCCATGACCATCCAGGTTGCCGCGCCGCTTTCCGGCGCACCGAGCCCCGCCCTTCCAATCGACTTTTCCGCCGTGAAGGCGCGCCAACGGACCGCCTGGGCCTCCGGCGACTACGGCGTGATCGGTGTCACGCTGCAGATCGTCGGCGAGAGCCTCGCCGAGGCGATGGACATCCGCGCCGGGAGCCGCGTCCTCGACGTCGCCGCCGGCAACGGCAACGCCACGCTCGCCGCCGCCCGCCGCTTCGCCGAGGTGACCTCGACCGACTACGTCGCGCCGCTGCTCGAGCAGGGCCGCCGCCGCGCCGCCGCCGAGCGCCTGCCGGTCGCCTTCATGGAGGCCGACGCCGAGGACCTGCCGTTCCCGGCGGGCCATTTCGACGCGGTGATGTCGACCTTCGGCGTGATGTTCGCGCCGAACCAGGAGCAGGCGGCGAGCGAACTGCTCCGTGTCATCCGGCCGGGCGGTAAGGTCGGCCTTGCCAGTTGGACCCCTGACGGCTTCGTCGGCCGCCTGTTCAAGATCATCGGCAAGTACGTGCCGCCCGCGCCTGGCCTGAAGCCGCCGTCGCTCTGGGGCGACCGCGAGCGGCTCGACGCGCTGTTCGGCGCGTCGGCCTCGGCTCTTGCCGCCGAGCGGCGGACCTACGTCTTCCGCTACCGCTCGCCCGCGCACTGGATCGAGGTCTTCCGCACCTTCTACGGTCCCGTCGAGCGCGCCTTCGCCATGCTCGACGCCGGGCCGCGCCAGGCGCTGACGGCCGACCTTCACGCCCTGATCGACGATTGCAACGTCGCCGGCGACGGAACGATGGTGGTGCCGGGCACCTACCTCGAGGCGGTCGTCACCAAGGCCGAGTAAGGCCGCGCTCTCCCCCGGTCGGGTGGCGGTCCGCGGCGGCGCAGCCGGGGATCGCCCCTCGGCTCCGCCGCTCGCCGGTCCGCCGCGCTAACGTAACTTCTTGGCCTTGGCGACCGCCTTGGCCGGCGCGATCCGCGCCGCGACCTTGGCTGCCATCGATTGCGGCTTGGTCGCGGGCACAGCGTCGATCGCGTCGATCTCGGCGCTCGCCTGGTGCCAGTGCGTCTCGGCAAGGCCGCTCGGGCAGCCGGCGGCTTCCCAGATTTGATAAGCGCGTAAGCGTATCTGCTCTTCGCGTGTGTCCATCGCCGTGGTCCTCGTCCCTGTGTCACCCCCTTGAGCGCGGCCGATGCAACCGGTGTGCCGCGCCGGGGCGAGCTTACGCCTCTGCCGGCAGAACGCGGAACTTCGCCGACTCGAACAGGTGGATGTCGACCGGATCGTCGGCGCACACGGTCGTGCCGCGCACCCGCACGAACAGCACCTCGCGCCCGACCGGCAGCGCGAACAGCGTATCGACCTTCGGCACTTCGAAGGTGTCGAGATCGACCAGCGGCCCGGCGAGATTGGACTCGGCGAGCATCGCCTGCATCAGCCGCGTCGCGGTCAGTCCGTCGAAGCGCTCGGCCTTCCCCCCGTCCTTGGACGAGGGGGCGGCCGGCAGGATCGAGCAGCCGGCGGCAACGGCTTCGGCGCGGAGGCCTATGACCGTGCAACTGAGGAGGAGGGCGAACAGCAATCGTTTCATGGCAGCCTCATTCCGCTGAAGTGGGAGCCGTCCGCCGCGCGGTGAATCGACTCCCCTGCTGCAACGCAGCGTGCGCTTCGCAGTTGCAGCATGGAAAGGGGGAATAGTAGGCAACCGCTGCCGATTTCGGCGTCAGCCAAGGGACGAGGCGGATGCCGAATCCGCCACTAGCCTCCCTCACCGCGATCGCCGGTGCCGGAAGGCGGATGCGGGGCGTATCCCCGCCGAAGGTGGGAGCGAGCGTTCAGTACAGGCGGTAGTTCAACCCGAGCCGCACGATGCTGCCGCGCACCTTGCTGTCTACTTCCGTGGAGATGGTCCCGTAGTTTCCGGTGTGGGTCTCGATGTCGGTGACCGTTGCCGCACTCAGCGAATAGCCCAGATGCCCGAGATCGTAATAGAGGTACTCAGCCTTGACCGACCAGTTCCGCCCGAGCCCAAAGGCCGACTCGAAGCCTCCGCCGACGGTCCAGCCGGTCAGCGTCGCGGCCGCCGAGCCGGAGGCCGGATTGACAAAGACGCCCGACGGCGTGTCGTGCGTGTCGGCCGCCGAGGCGACATGCCCGTAGGCCAGACCGCCGGTGCCGTAGACCATGATCCCCTGGACGACGTCGAGGCCGAGCCGCCCGCGGAACGTACCGAGGAAATCGATCTTGTTCTCGATCCTCGCGTCGATCGGCAGAACGGTCGTCCCCAGTAGCGTGATCGTTGTGTAGCCGGTCCGACTGTCCGAGCCCTTAAGGCTGCCGCCGAGAAAATCGGTCTCGGCGCCGAACACCAGCGATCCGACCTGCGCGTTGTAGCCGACCTGCCCGCCGCCAAGCAGACCCTGGAATTTCGAGTTCAGGGTGCGCGGAAGAGCGGTGGCTGCCTTGTCGACGATGCCGGGGAATATGTTGGCATCGAAGGTGGTGGGCGTGAGGCTGGTATCGCCGTCGCGATCGGCACTCCACCCGTAGCCGCCAGCGATGCCGAAATACAAGCCGGTCCAGTTGAAAGGCGGGGGAGCTGCGGGGCGTCCCGGACCGGGGTCGGCGGCCGAAGCCGCGTCGATGGCGGCGAGACACGCGGCTGCAACGCAAGACAAAGCTAACTTGAGCATGACGCCAACTCAACGCTACGAAGACCTACTCTAGGTAGGCTAGTTGGAGCGGTGAGTTGTATTGGTGATATTCTTGCCACATTTGGTACGAATTACGCCCTGACTTTCCGAGGCGGGCCAAGGGAACGCGCGCCTCAGGCGATCGCCGCCTTGCCGCCGCTGGTCTTGGCCCTGACCGGGATCATCAGGTAGCGGACGCCGTTGGCGCTCGCCGGCGGGAAGCGGCCGGCGCGGATGTTCACCTGGATCGACGGCAACAGCAGCTTCGGCGCCTCCAGGTCCTTGTCGCGCGCCGTCCGCTGGCGCACGAACTCCTCCTCGCCGATGCCGTCATGGATCTGCACATTGCCGGCGCGCTCGGCGCCGACGGTGGTCTCCCATGCATAATGGTCGCGTCCCGGCGCCTTGTAGTCGTGGCACATGAAGAGCCGCGTCTCGGCGGGCAGCGCGAGCAGGCGGCGGATCGAGCGGTAGAGCTTGTGCGCGTCGCCGCCCGGGAAGTCGGCCCGCGCCGTGCCGTAGTCGGGCATGAACAGCGTGTCGCCGACGAACACCGCCTCGCCGATCTTGTAGCTGACATCGGCCGGCGTGTGGCCGGGGGTGTGCAGCACCTCGATGGCCAGGCCGCCGACCTCCAGTACGTCGCCGTCGGCGAGCAGACGGTCGAAGTCGCCGCCGTCGGTGACGAGGTCGCGCGCGTCGAACAGCGGCCGGAAGATGCGCTGTACCTCGACGATGCGCTCGCCGATGGCGATCTTCGCGCCGGTCTTGGCCTTGACGAAGGAGGCGCCGGAAAGGTGGTCGGCATGGGCATGCGTCTCCAGCACCCAGTCGATGGCGATGCCGTCCTTGGCCGCCGCCGCCAGGATCGCCTCGACCGAACGCGTGTCGACGGTGCCGGCCCCCGGCTCGTAGTCGAGCACCGGGTCGATGACCACGCCGCGCCGGCTTGTCGGATCGAACACCAGGTAGCTGACGGTGTTGGTCGGTTCGTCGAAGAAGGGGCGGATTTCCGCCCGCTCACGCTTCGCCATGGGCCGCTCCTTGTGATCTGTCTGACGCTGATATATATAAGCGACAACTAAATTAGCAACAGCTAATATAGCGGAGCGCGAAGCGATGGGCGTGCGGCAAGGGGCGAAGGTCGGCGATTTCAGTTTGCTCGAGGCGCAGGCCGGTCAGGCGGCGGCGGCGCTGCAGCAGTTCTCCAACCCCAAGCGCCTGCTTCTGCTCTGCGAGCTGGCCGGGGCCGGCGAGAAGAGCGTCAACGACCTCGCCGCCGCCGTCGGCCTCAGCCAGTCGGCGCTGTCGCAGCATCTGGCGCGCCTGCGCGCCGCCGGCCTCGTCGACTTCCGCCGCGACGGCCAGACGCTCAACTACCGCATCGCCGACCGCCGCGCCGTCGCCATCCTCAAGGCGCTGAAGGCGATCTTCTGCGCCTGACGCATCGTTTCGACCGTCGCCTTCGTTTGCCTATGCTTTCCAGTTGAGGAGAGAATGCCATGCGTTTGATGGAGTGGATCGATCCCGCCGCCGCGGCCCGCCTGGTCGAGAGCGGTGCGCTTCTCGTCGATATCCGCGAGGCGGAGGAATACGCTCATGCGAGCATCCCCGGCTCGCAGCATCTGCCGCTAAGCCGCCTCGCCTGGAGCGAACTGACCGCTCCGGCCGATCGCCCGGTGATCTTCCTCTGTGCCAGCGGCGGCCGCACGCAGATGGCGGAGAACCGCCTGGCCGAGATCGCCGGCACGCGGCCGGCCTATATCCTCGCCGGCGGCATTCTCGGCTGGCAACGCGCCGGCCTGCCGATCGAGAAGGGGGCAGGGGAGGCCGGCCCGGCTCGTCGCGGCTTCCTCGGCCGCCTCTTCGCTTCGTGACGACGGCGCTCGCCCTCTCGGCTTTTCTTGCCGTCGTCGCCGGCGGCGCGGTCGGCTTTGCCCTCCGCATCGTCGGCGGCGGCGGCTCGCTCCTTGGCGTGCCGCTGCTTCTCTATGTCGTCGGCGCGCCGAGCCCGCATGTGGCGATCGGCACCAGCGCCGCGGCGGTCGGGCTCAACGCCGCTTATGGCCTCTTGGCCGGGCGCACCATGGCCCGCATCAAGTGGCGCTGCGCGCTGGTCTTCGCCGGCGCCGGCATCGCCGGTGCCGCTATCGGCTCCAGCATCGGCAAAGCCGTCGACGGACACCACCTCCTCGCCGTTCTCGCCGCCGTCATGGTCGCCGTCGCCGCTTCGATGCTGTTGCGCCGCAACGCGCCGGGCAATCCGGCGGTGCGTCTGGCGGCGGAGAATTTCCTGAAGCTCGTCGCCTTCGGCTTCGCCACCGGCGCGGTGTCCGGCATCTTCGGCATCGGCGGCGGCTTCCTCATCGCCCCGGCGCTGGTCGCTGCGACCGGCATGCCGATCGCCAGTGCCGTCGCCTCCTCGCTGGTGCCGGTGCTCGCCTTCAGCCTCACCACCGCCGCCAACTATCAGCTGTCCGGCCTCGTCGACTGGCCGCTGGCGGCGCTGTTCGCCGTCGGCGGCATCCTCGGCGGCGGCCTCGCCGCCCGGCCGGCGGCGCATCTTTCGGCGCGCCCGGCGATGCTGAACGCCCTTTTCGCCGGCCTGATCGTCGCGGCGGCCCTCGTCATGTTCGCCGAAAGCCTTGCCTGAGCAGGGGCTTGCCCGGCTTGGCAACCGCCCGCCGGGTTCCCATATCATCGGCGGCGGGAACGTTCTCCCGCCCGTGCAACCATAGGGAGCCTTCACCGATGGGCCGTGGAGCTGCGCTGCTGGTGGGCGTCGGCGCCCTGTTGGTCGCCGGTCATGTCGGCTATGTCGCCGGCGCGCATGGCACCGCCTGGCACGGCGGCTTCGGCCGTCACGCCGGACCGGCGCCGATCGCCTCCGGTGTTCCAGGCCCCGGCACTTCGGCGCGCCAGACGCCGCCGCCCGGCTATTCGCCTTTCGGCTCGCGCGATCTGAAGCTCGGCGTCGATGAGGTGCGCGCCGAGAGCGAGAGGTTCATCGCCCGTCTCGGCAATGCGCGCCTCAAGCTCGGCGAGGTCAAGGAGGTCGACGGCGACGCGATCACCGCCGACATCGTCACCAAGGACGGCGCTGCGCTGGTCGAGCGCCTGCGTGTCGACCGCCACACCGGCTATACGCGCTCACAGGAGAACTGATCATGATGTGGGGTTACGGCGACGGCTGGAACGTGATGGGCGGATGGGGCTGGGGCTGGCACGGCCCGTTCAGCTTCCTCTGGATCCTCATTCTCGTCTTCCTCGGCATCGGCCTGCTGCGGATGGTGTTCGGACACCGCCACGGCAAGGACTGGCGCCGCCACGGCCCGCCGCCGCATTGGCGCGGCGAGGGCGGCTGGCAGGGCCCACGCCGCTCGTCAGGCCTGGCGATCCTCGAGGAGCGCTACGCCAAGGGCGAGATCAATCGCGACGAGTATCTGGAAAAGCGCCGCGATCTTCTCGGCGAGGCGGCCGCCTGAGGGCGGCCGCGTATCGCCTGCCGGCCCTCAGCGCCAGAGGCCGAGGATCGCGCCCATCACGACGAGGCCGACCAGCTGGTAGCTGGCGTTGATCGCCACCACCATCGGCGGCTTCCGCTCATAATAGATCGTCGGCACCATGATTGCCGCGACGAAGCCGGCCCATAGAACCACCGCCGCGACGATGCCGCTGATAATGCCGGGCGAGCCGTACCAGACGATCACCCGCGCCAGCACATAGGCCTCGACCAGATTGCCGAGGAAGCCGACAATGAGCGCCATCGGCTCCGGCTGCGCGCCGCCCTTGATGCCCTGCAGGTCGCGCCACTGCTGCCCGAACAGCGCCGTATACCAGGCCGCGCCGATGGCAAACATGACGAAAGCGGCGACGACGACGGCAAGAATGTTGACCATGGAAATTCCCCCCGTTTGACTTCCTTCAAGGAATCGCCCGGCAGTCTGTGCGGTTTTGCTAGACTAGACAAACGTTTCGATCCGGGCCTTTCGCCATGACCGTATTTGCCGCCGCGCCGCGCCTCGACCGTCGAGCCTTCCTCGCTTCCGCCGCCGCCCTCGGCGCTTCGTTCGCGGCCGGGCGGCCTGCCGAACTCCTGGCGCAGGCGGCCGCGCCGCCCCCGACGATCCTCAAGATCGCCACCCGCACCCTCGAGGTGAACAAGAAGCCGGCCAAGGTTTTCGGCCTCACCGCCAACGACAAGCCGGGCATTCGCATGAAGGCCGGCGACGCGTTCAAGGCGATGCTCTCCAACGAGACCGCCGAGCCGACCATCGTCCACTGGCATGGCCTCACCCCGCCCTGGGAGCAGGACGGCGTTGCCGACGCGCCGCTGCCGATGATCGCGCCGGGCTCGGCCCGCGGCTACGACTTCAAGGTCGCCACCCCCGGCACGTTCTGGATGCACGCGCATACCCTGCAGGAGCAGCGCCTCCTTGCCGCGCCGCTCATCGTCGAGGACCCCGCCGACAAGGCGACCGACATCCAGGACGTCGTCGTCCTCCTCCACGACTTCTCCTTCACCCCGCCCGAGGAGCTGTTGAAGCGCCTCACCGGCAGCGACGGCATGGGTGCCATGGCCGGCCACGACATGGGCGCCATGACCGCCACCGCCGGCGCGCACGCCGGCCACGACATGTCGGCGATGACGATGGACGTGAACGATATCGAGTTCGACGCCTACCTCGCCAACGACCGGACGCTCGACGATCCCGAGGTGTTTGCCGTCGAGAAGGGCGGGCGGGTGCGCCTGCGCATCATCAACGGCGGGGCCGCCACCGCCTTCACCATCGACCTCGGCGAGGTTCAGGGCGCGCTCACCGCGGTCGACGGCCACGACATCGAACCGGTTGTCGGCAAGCGCTTTCCGATCGCACCGGGTCAGCGGCTCGACATCGTTTTCCGTCTCCCCGGCGACGGCAAGGCGCTGCCGGTGCTGGCGCTCCGCGAAGGCGCGGTCGAGCGCACCGGCTTCGTGCTCCGCCCGGCCGGCGCCGCGGTGGAGAAGATCGCGCCGCGCGGCCGCGACAAGGCGCCGGTACTCGACCTTGCGCTGGAGAGCCGCCTGAAAGCGAAGACCCCGCTCGCCGCCAGGAAGGCCGACAAGGCCATCGCCGTCGACCTCGCCGGCGACATGATGCTCTACAAGTGGGGGATCGGCGCGACGTCGCCGCTCACGGTTTCAAAGGGCGAGCGCGTCGAACTCCGCCTCGTCAACCGCTCGATGATGGCGCACCCGATGCACCTGCACGGCCACGCCTTTCAGGTCGTCGCCGTCGGCGACCGCCGCATCCCCGGCGCCGTCCGCGACACTGTCCTGGTGCCGGCGATGGGCGGCCTCACCATCGCCTTCGACGCCGACAATCCCGGCACCTGGCCGTTCCACTGCCACAACCTCTACCACATGGTCGCGGGGATGATGGCCAACGTCGCGTATGGCTGAGAGCAAGCCTGCTCTGATGGGCCGGCCGATCCGCTAGAGAAGCACTACGCGAGCGCGGTCCGCAGGACGTAGTCGCAGCAGGCCTTCATCGTGGCGTTCGCCTCGGCAAAGCGGTGGCCCTCCTCGGCCATCGCTTTGAGCCGCGGCTTGTCTGCGAGGGCCTTGCGGATCGCCTGCGTCAGACCGCCGTTTTCCGGGGTGTAGTAGATGGCATGAACGCCCTCGACGAGGGGCGTGGCGCGTATCACGGTCGGCGCGTTGATGACCGGGACGGTGTAGGTCATCAGCGACTCGAAGTGGCGATAGCATTGCCAGCCGATCCCTTCGGGGGACCATGTGAGCCACGCCCGCGCCATGCGCGCCAAAAACTCCTTCGGCGGCAGGGCCCGCTCGGAATAGTCGACCGAGACGCCGGCGTCCGCCAGCCTGGCGATCTCGGCTATGCCGTCGCGCCGCAGGGTGGAGTTGGCTTCGATGCTGCCGGCGAAGAAGAGATCGATCTCCTTCTTGGGGAAGCTGTGCAGGGCGTTCGCCTCGTCCCAATGACGGAGCGGCAGGTTGACCGGGCGGAGCTTATCCATCCGGCGCCCCCACTTCGCGCTGAGGCGCATCTGCAAACCCGGAAGGAACGGATGCGCGACGCCCGCCAGCACCCGCCATCGGTCGATCGGCAGCTCGCGCTTGAAGACGAATTTCGCCTTATCCATGAGCGCGATGGTCGGCTTGCCGACGGCCGGAATGTCGGCCGCGTCGATGACGACCAGGGGCGGGCCGAGGCCGGGCGGCGGTGAGAATCCCGGTAGGCGGAAATAGGCGGTGCCATAGACCCGGGTGAGGGCCGACCAAGGGCGCCAGGGAGACTGAAAGAACGCGCGGAAGCCGTTCCGCTGACTGAACGGCGCATAGTGCGAGGGGTGGACGACGACGAGGTCGTATCGCCGCTCCCGAATGCCGGCGAAAGCGCGCGCCATCGCCAGCGGGGTGGCGTCCTCGCAATCGAGGTCGCCCGGCCGGTTGCGCCATCCCGTCCACAGCAGGCTCGTTTGCTTGGGATAGGCGCGCTTGAACCAGCTGTCGCCGCCGATCTCCAGGACCCGCGCCCCCGAGTCGTCGACGCCAACCGGGCGCGGGGCGTGAGCATCACCGGCGGACGGCGGGGGCATTCAAGGCTCCTCGGAAAGCGAGAGACAATGCTGGCAAGCCAGCGCCGCGGTCAACCGATGACGCGGTGGGCTCGGCGCCCCTGCCGCATCGCACGGTCCCCGCTCGTAGCATCCCCGACAATGGCTTGTTCCTTCGCCGAAAAAATGCCGCCAAGCGGGGGAACCGCGCACCGCTCCGGCCGTTTGCGACACGGCCCGGCCACAGTCTCCCCGCGGCTTGGCCTTGTTATTGCGAGAGCCTGACCGACGACCGCAACCGCCGCGGAACCGCTTCACCCCTGCTCACCGTGAAGGCAGCGAATGTCGGGTTTGACACGCCGTGGCTTGATCGGGGCCGGCATCGCCACCCTGGCGCCCGCCCTTCTTTCGCCCGCTTTTCTTTCGCGCGGCGGCCTTGCCGCGCCGTCGGACCTGTCCGCGGAATTCAGCCCGGCGGACGCGCCGCCGCGGGCGTTTCACGCCAGGCTCCAGCCGGCGCCGCCTCGCCAGTTGTTCGGCGAGAGCCTTGATCGCGCGGACAGCAACTCCCCAGTCCTGCGCGACGGGGAGCGCACGCTGGCTTTCGTCAGTTCCTTTCAGCCGATCGGTCAAACCTACCGCCGCCAGGGTCCCGGGTCCGGATTCCTCGGCTTGGGACCGATGCAGCCGGTGGAGATTGTCGACCCGCACGCCGAAGGGCGATGGGACGACGGCAAATGGATAGAGTCGGTCTGGCGGCATCCCGGCGGTCGGCTCTACGGCTGGTATCACGCCGAGATATCGGTGCCGACGTCGCGCGCCGTTCCCAAGATCGGTGCCCTGGCGTCCGACGACGACGGATTGACCTGGCGGATGCTGGGCGATCTCTTCGACGTCTCGCCCGAGGATGCCGACTCCGATTTTCAGAACGGCTACTTCCTCGGCGGCCTTGGCGATTTCTGCGCCCTGGTCAGCCGCGCCGACGGACATGTCTACATCTACGCCACGGCCTACGGCCCGGGGGAGGACCGGCAGGGCATCGTCGCCGCCCGCTATCCCCTGTCGAGCCTCGACAATCCACGCGACGGCCTGGAGATATGGCAGGGCGCGTGGGGCTGGCGCGCCGCCGATGGCGAGCGCCCGCATCCAACGCCGATCTTGAGGCCGAGCCGCGAATGGCGCCACGCCGACCCTGACGCCTTCTGGGGACCGGCGATCCACTTCAACACGTCTCTGCGCGCCTATGTGATGCTGGTCAACCGCACCGCGGCGGGCTTCGGCGACTGGCGCCAGGACGGCATTTACGTCTCCTTCAACGAGCGGCTCGACGATCCGCTCGGCTGGTCGCCGCCGCAGCGCCTTGTCGCTGGCGGCGCCTGGTATCCGCAGGTCGTCGGGATCGGCCCAGGGGAGGGTGACACTCTGGCCGGCGCGACCGCGCGGTTCTTTCTCGCCGGCTATTCCGCCTGGGAGATCGTCTTCAGCGAGGCCGACGGCGCCGCGGAGTGGCCGGCATCCCTGGAAATGGACCGCGACCTCAACGTCGTGCGCGCGCAGGTCTCCGAGCGCAGAAGCGACGGAGCGGTGGGTACTCCGGCGGCCAAGAAATCTCGTCACCGCTGATCGCGGCCCTGGGCGACGCAGAACGCTCCAGGGGCTAATCCCGGATCGGCCGGGTTTACGCCGGTGCCGTCATTGCCGCCGGGCGCGGCGGGCGGATCGCCAGCGCCAGGACCGCGAGGCCGCTGACAAGGAGGAGCCAATCCTGCGGGACCGCCAGCAGGATTGCCGCCGAGCCGCCGATGAGCGACCAGATCATCGGCACCGCCAGCAAGTAGCGCGCCCGCCGCTTGAAGGTGAGGAGCAGCAGCCCGAACGTGAAAAGCGTCAGCGGGCAGGGGGCAACGCCGAACATCGGCAGTGCGGGATAGGTCTCGCCGGCGAGAAGTCCGGCCAGCGGATAGACCGCCATCGCATAGCCGATCAGGCCAAGGCCGAGCCACCGCCGCACGCCGCTCACCGGTTCGACGCGCCCGCTGCCGCGAAGCGCGATGACGAGCAGCAAGGCCTGCACGCAGAAGAGAACGCCAAAGCCGATGGCGGCGCGGTTGATCGGCGAGAAGTAGGCGAGATGATAGGCGACACCGTTCCACGCCCACATCGCCGCCAGGATCGCCGCCACCACCGGCCAGGACGACCGCCCCCGCCGCACGGTCAGCCAAACAGCCAAGAGGCCGAGGACGTAAGCGACGATCTGCGCCGGCCAGATCGCCTGGTTATAGGCGGCGAACACCGCCAGGAATTGCTCGCGCGTGAACGGCAGGATCGAAGGCATGAGTGGAAGATTGGACGACGCGTCCGGGGCTGGCCTTGACCTGAGGCAAAAACGGCCATCGCAGGGGTCTCGCTCTCCGCCCGTTAACCCCTCTGCAATCGCTCGCCCTCATCCTGGCGGCTCGGGAATGTCAGGGGGACCGGCGATTCGGGATCGCTCGTCCGAAGAACCGAGGCGCCACGCCTAGCGCGGGGCGCATGGCGCATGGACGTCCAGCTCTCCGAAAAAAAGAAAATCCTCCCCACCGTCGACGCCGAAGTCCCGTTCTCCTTCGAGGAGTTGTTCTTCTCGCGCACCGACGGTCGCGGCGTCATCCTCTCCGGCAACAGCGTCTTCCAGCGGATCAGCCACTATTCGTGGGATGAGTTGCTCGACAAGCCGCACTCGCTGATCCGCCACCCCGACATGCCGCGCGCCGTCTTCTGGCTGCTCTGGGAGACGATCAAGAAGGGCGAGCCGATCGGCGCCTACGTCAAGAACCGCGCCAAGGACGGCCGCTACTACTGGGTCTTCGCCATCGTCACCCCGGTCGACGACGGCTACCTCTCGGTCCGCCTGAAGCCGAGCGCGCTCCTGCCGCTGGTCGCCGAGGAATATCGCGGCCTGCTCGCCCTCTCGACGGCTGGGAAGCTGAGCCCGGAAGCCAGCGCCGGCGTGCTTCTGAAGCGCCTCGGCGAACTCGGCTTTGCCAACTATTCCGCCTTCATGGCGACTGCTCTCGCCAAGGAACTGGCGACGCGCGATGCCGAACTCGGCCGCCCCGCCGACCGCATGCTCGCCTCCTTCGAGGATCTGGTCGGCGCCGCCAAGTCGCTGCTCGACCAGTCGGGCAAGATCTTCGCCGTCTACGATACCGCCAAATACGTGCCGCTCAACCTCAAGATCCACGCCGCTCAGCTCGGCTCGCAAGGCGTTACCATCGCCGTCATCTCCGACAATTACGGCATCATCTCCGGCGAGATCCGCGAGCACATGGCGCACTTCGTCTCCTCCGCCGAAGGGGTGCTGAAGAGCATCTATGACGGCCTCTTCCTCATTTGCGTCGCCAAGGTGCAGCACGAGGCGGCCGAGTTCTTCCATCACGAGAAGGCCGACGGCGGCGGCGCCGGCGAGGAGGCGAACGAACGCGAAGCTGCGCTCCTGGAGCGCCAGCAGCGCGCCTATCAGGAAAAGGCGGCGGCCGGCCTCCGGCGCATCGTCGAGGAGACGCAGCGCTTCCAGCAGGACTGCAGCGAGATGAAGCGCCTCGCCACCGCTCTCGAAGTCACCCGCATCATGGGCAAGATGGAGTGCTCGCGGCTCCTCGCCGTCAAGGGCGGCCTCCACCAGCTGATCGACGACCTCGCCACCTTCCAGACCGCCGTCTCCGAAGCGCTGAAGGACATCGAGCGCGAGAACCGCACCATCGAACGCTACAGCGGACGGATGCTCTCCATGATCGGTCGTGCCATCCCGCGCACGGTGGAGACCGAGGAGGCGCCATCGGCGGAGGAGCCGCCAGCCGAGGCCGAGCGCGCGGCCGCCTGATCGCACGATAGGGGAAACTTATCGTCGCCAGAGGTTGAGGCGGGTGGCTGCCTCGCGCTAGGCTCCGATTCGACGGCCGGCCGTTTGCAGACGATCGCGGATGCCGTGCCCTCAGCCGGAAGGCGCTTTTTGTGGGCGGAGCGCGTCGGTGGCTGGCCTATCTGCGACAATTGCCCGGCCATAGCCGAAGACGCGTAACGAGACCCTAAGGTCCGCGCCCGTTCCGTTTCATCGCGCCGCGTGCCGCGTGAGCGTTCCCTTGTGAATGCCATTTCGACCGTTGCGGCGCTGCGCCGTCGCGCGCCGCCGGCCGTCGCCGGAGGAGCGACCATGACACCCTGCATTGACCGGAAGTCCGCGCCGATCGTCTCACGCCTTGCCGCCGTGCTCGGCGCCGGGCTGCTCGCATTGCCGCTGGCGGCACCCGACGCCGCCGCCCAGTTGTTCGGCGCCCCGCCGCGTGTTGCCCCGCCGCGACCGGCGGCGCCCCGCGCCGCCGCTCCCCCGCCGGCGGCGCTCGGCCTCGTCGACGACGCGCGTCTGCGCGCCGCCGGCGATGCCACCGATGCCAACTGGATCATGTTCGGGCAGGATTACCGCAACCAGCGCTACTCCAGCCTCGCCCAGATCAGCCGCGCCACGGTCGGCCGCCTCGCGCCCGCCTTCGTGTTCCAGACCGGCATCGTCGGCTCGCATCAGAGCCACCCGATCGTCGTCGACGGCACGATGTATGTGACGACCCCGGCCTGCGACGTGATCGCCCTCAACGCCGCCACCGGCGAAGAGATCTGGCGCTATCGCCACCGCTTCACCACCCCGCGCGCGGCGAGCAACCGCGGCGCCGCCGTCGCTTACGGCAAGGTCTTCGAGGCGACCGACGACCACCGTGTCGTCGCCCTCGACCAGGCGAGCGGCCGCGTCCTTTGGGACAAGAACGTCCAGGGCTTCAAGCCGCCGCCGTCGGTTTCCATCGCCGGCCGGCCGCTGCCGACCAATGTCGACTTCACCTTCCGCGCCCCGCCGCTCGTCTATGACGGCCTCGTCATCGTCTCCGCTGCCGCCTTCTCCGGCACCGCGCTGACCGGCGACTACATCCGCGACAAGCAGCTCGCCGGCGAGGATGTCGGCGCCGCCTTCATCCAGGACAATCTCGGCCGCCGCGGCTTCATCGCCGCCCTCAACGCCAACACCGGCGAGGAGGTCTGGCGCTTCTGGACCACCAAGGAGGACGGCTGGGAGGGCGAGTGGGCGGAGAAGGCGCCAGACGGCACGCCGCTCAATCGCGACATCGCCGCCGAGAAGTCGGTCGCTCGCTACTACAGCAACGCCTGGGCGGCCGGCTCGTCGGTGGCGCATTTCACGCCTTCGCTCGATGTCGCCACCGGCACGCTCTTCGTCGGCACCGGCAACCCCGCCGACCAGTCGCTGCCGCTCGCCCGCCCCGGCGACAACCTCTACTCCAACAGCCTGATTGCCGTGGACGCCCGGACCGGCAAGCTGAAATGGTACTTCCAGGCGGTGCCGCATGGCGGCAATCACGACCTCATCAGCCAGACCACGCTGTTCGACGTCACCATCGACGGGCGGAAGGTGCCGGCGGTCGGCGCCGGGTCGAAAACCGCGTTCTACTATGTGGTCGATCGAAACAGCGGGAAGTTCCTGTTCCAGTCACAGGGCTTCGCCGACCAGCGGAACATGTTCACGCCGCCGACCTATAACGGCATCATGGTCGCCCCCGGCGATCCCGGCGGCGTCTCGGTCTCGCCGACCTCCTACGACCCGACCAGCGGCTTCCTCTACGTTGCCGCGATCAACCGCCCGAACACCGTCGAGGCGCTGCCGCTGATGCCGCGCGGCGGGCGGCCGGCGCTGACCTTCCTCCGCTCGACGGCGATCCCGCTCGAACAGGCGTCGGGCACGCTGACCGCGCTCGATCTCAACCGCCGCGGCCGCATCGTCTGGCAGGTGAAGACCAAGCAGCCGCTGGTCGGCGGCGCGCTGGCGACCGCCGGCGGCCTGGTCTTCATCGGCGAAGCCAACGGCCACCTCAACGCCTACGACTCGCGGACCGGCCGCCTGCTCTGGACCTTCCAGACCGGCGCCAATGTCGGCGCACCGGTGATGACCTACTCCGTCGCCGGCCGGCAATATGTGGCGGTCTCGACCGGCGCCGCCGCCCCCGCCGACGGCACCCCCATCGCCCGCGACGCCCTCCGTCCCGGCGGCGCGGTGTTCGTCTTCGCGCTGCGGTAGGGGGAGGGGCCGGCGATCCTCCCCCGCTTTTGCGGGGGAGGGGGACCCCCGAAAGGGGGTGGAGGGGGCGGCCGCCCGCGCGCCGTGTGCCGGATGAACTCCACGCTCATCCTCTGTCTTTGGCGCCCTTTCCCCGCCCCCGTAAACGAGGGCGGAGCAATCGGGGCCGCGCGATCACCCCGCCGCGCCAACGCCGCGCCGGGCGAAGGCCGTCGCCAGCGCCACGGCGATCACCGCCAGCAGCGGCACCGCCGCATAGGCGACCCACTCCCAGCCGGCAGCGACGTAGAGGCGCCCCGCCGACAGCGAGGCGAGGGCGACGCTGCCGAAGACGATGAGGTCGTTGATCCCCTGGACGCGGCCGGCTTCCTCCGGCCGATAGGTCTCGGTCAGCATCGCCGTGCCGCCGATGAAGCCGAAGTTCCAGCCGACGCCGAGGAGGATCAGCGCCGTCCAGAAGTTGGCGAGGGCGATGCCGGCGAGCGCGACCGCGACGCAGGCGACAAGGAGGGCGAGGCCGATGGCGACGATCGTCTCCTTGCCGAAGCGGGCGATGAGGTGGCCGGTGACGAAGCTCGGCGCGAACATCGCCACGATGTGCCACTGGATGCCGAGCGCCGCGTCGTCCTGGCTGAGGCCGCAGCCGATCATGGCGAGCGGCGCCGCGGTCATGACCAGGCTCATCGCCGCGAACGAGGCGGCGGCACAGGCGACAGCGATGAGGAAGCGCGGCTGGCGGACGATCGCGCCGAGCGGCCGGCCGCCCGAGCGCGCCGCCGTAGTTGGCGCGGCGCGGGCCTTGCCGCCGAGGAAAGCGAGCGCCGCCATGGCGATCAGCGACAGGCCGGCAATGGCGAAGAAGGCGCCAGCAAACGGGATCGGGCTGAAGAGGTCGCGGGTGCGGATCGAGACCTGCGGGCCGATGATCGCCGAGGCGACGCCGGCCGCCATCACCATGGCGATGGCCCGGGCGCGGAAGGCCGGCGAGCCGTCGTCGGCGGCGGCGAAGCGGTATTGCTGCGCGAAGGCGCCGGCAGTGCCGGTGAACGCCATTGCCGCAACAAACGCGGCGAACGAGCCGGCGAGCACCGCCATCCCTGCCGCGACGCCCCCGGCAGCGCCGATGGCGGTGCCGAAGATGAAGCCCGCCCGCCGGCCGATCCGCCGCATCAGCATCGCCGCCGGCACCGCCGCCGCGGCGACGCCGACCATGAAGGCGCTGACCGGTAGCGTCGAAAGGCTTTTGTCGGCGTCGAGCAGATAGCCGCCGGCAAGACCGCCGAGCGAGATCGAGATCGGCGCGATCGATCCGGCGAAGGCCGACGCGAAGGTCAGCAGCCAGGCGTTCCGCCGCGCCATTGTCTCGTCGGGTAGGGCGGCAAGCGCGGCGTCGGCCAAGCGTGCGACTCCTCGTGGGAGGCGCGAGGATAGGGAGGCGGTCGCGCCCTGTCGACGCGCCGAAGGCGCAGGGCTGCGGTGCGTTTCCACTGGCGAGCGGCAGGCGGCGGGATCCGCGGGCGGGTTGATTGCAGAGATTGCGATGTGCAACTAAGGCATGAGAGCCGGTGACGGGGATGTGGGCCACGGCTTCCCCGACCGGAGCGCCGCGTGTGGGGGAGACATGAAGCGATCGCAGTGGATATCGGGTGCCTGCATTTGCGCCTATTTGGGCGTGCTGGTTGTCGTCGCCGCCTATGCGTTGGTCGCCACTTGGCCCGTCCCGAACCCGGCACCCGCCGGCTCGATACCGACTTGGAACAGGCAGTGGGCGCTCTTCGCCCGCCCGCTAGAGATCGACGACGGCGTCAGGGTTATCGTCATCGTTATGCTGAGCGGAATTGTCGGTGCCTCCATCCATGCGATCACCTCGGCGATCGACTACCTGGGCAACGCCAAATTGGCCGTCAGCTGGGCTCCGTTCTACGTGATGCGCCCCTTCGTCGGCATGCTGCTCGCATTGATCATATATTTCGCCGTCCGCGGCGGTTTCCTCACGCCCGCGTCGGGGGCCGATGTCAGTCCCTACGGGGCCGCGGCTCTCGGAGCCTTTAGCGGGATGTTCTCCAAGCAGGCGACGGACAAGCTCCGCGAGGTCTTCGAGGCGATGTTCCGAACCAAGGCCGGCAGGGGCGACGACGGCCGGAAGGACAAGCTGGACGGTTCGGAGACGAACGGAACAGCATCCGGGTAGCCGCCGCTGCCGACCGTGGCGTGACCCTACCGTATCCGGCCGTTGACCTTGGTGATGGTCAGTTCGTCCGGCTCGACCCCGTCCAGGCAGCGGAGGTTGATCGCCACCATCTCCATTCCGTCCGCCCCCTTGCCGCGGCCGAAGGACTCGATCCCGCACTTCTTGCAGAAGAGGTGAGCGATGTTGCCGGTATTGAAGCGGTAGTCGGTGAGCATGTCCGCGCCGGAGACAAGAGTGAACTGCGTAGCCGGAATGAAGGTGAGCAGCCAGCCGAGCTTCTGACAGCGCGAGCAGTTGCAGCTCATCGCGTTGCCGACGGCGACCTCCGCGCGGTAGCGCACCGCTCCGCAATGGCAGCCGCCCTCATGGGTGTTGGACGGGGTCTTGGCTTCGGTCACGCGTTGCTCCTCTTATTGCCGCCGCGGTCTGTCGCCGCCGGCTGGGAAATCTCGATCTGAAGTTGGCTTCTTGCCGCTCGCCTACGCCTTATCCCAATAGGGCTTCGGGCCGAAACGGCCGGCGAGGAAATCGACGAAGGCCCGCACCTTCGCCGAAAGGTGGCGCGCCTCGGGATAGACGACGCTGACCGCTGTGTCCTGCGGCACGAAGGCGTCCAGCACCGACACCAGCCGCCCCGCTTTCAGGTCCTCGCCGACGATGAAGCTCGGCAGGTTGACGATGCCGAGGCCGGCAAGGGCGGCGGCGCGGAGCGCCTCGCCGTTGTTGATGCTGAGGCGGCCGTTGGCGGCGACAGCGAGCGGCGTTCCGTCGGTGCCGACGAAGCGCCATTCCCGCGCCGAGGGCGCCTCGCCAAGCGGCAGGCAGTCGTGCTGCCGGAGGTCCTCCGGCGTCTTCGGCTTGCCGCGCCGGCGGAAATAGCCGGGACTGGCGCAAACGACGCGGCGGATGGGAGCCAGACGCCGCGCCACCAGGCTCGACTCGTCCTGCGCGCCGATGCGCACCGCCGCGTCGAAGCCCTCCTCGACGATGTCGACGAAGCGGTTGCTCATGACGAGGTCGACGGCGAGGTCGGGGTAGAGCTTGAGGAAGGCCGGGATCGCCGGCGCCAGATGCAGGCAGCCGAAGCTCGCCGGCGCGCTGACCTTGAGGCGGCCGCGCGGCGCCGCCGGCCTGTTCGACAGCGCAAGGTCGGCGTCCTCCAGATCGGCGATGATGCGCTGGGCGCGGTCGCGATAGCCGCTGCCGGCCTCGGTCAGCGTCAGTTTCCGCGTGGTGCGCTGCAGGAGGCGCACCCCGAGCTGCGTCTCGAGGGCGCCGATGGTACGGCTGACCGCCGACTTCGACGTCTTCAGGCGCCGAGCCGCTTCGGAGAACGAGCCGGTCGTCGCCACGCTGACGAACGTTTGGAGAGCAGCCAACCTGTCCATCGCTGCCGACAGTGGCCGATTGTTGCGTTTTCTTGCAACAGACCGGTGAGAAAAAAGCGGATTGTTGCAGAAGCGTCGCGCTTAGGGCCGGCGGCCCCCCGCTCGCCGGCCGAGCCTCAGAGCGTGACGAGGTCGGTGTGGCCGAAGCCCTTGGTGTAGTCGAGCACCGAGATGATCGACGGCGTGATGCGGAAGATGCGAACGTCATCCGGTCCCGGCATCGGCCCCGGCAGCGACTGCGGCTCGGGGTACTTCTGCGGCAGCAGGCGGAGGGCCTTCTCCGCCTCCTCGCGCTCGACTGCCTTGGCATGTCCCGCCATCGACAGGCCGGCGATCGCCATGATGTCGGGGGTATCGTGGTCGATGGTCAGCGAAACGCGGTCGTCGCGGGCGAGATTGGCCGCTTTCTGGCTGTCCGGGGAGCAGAGGAAGTAGAGGTTGAGGCCGTCATTGGCATAGCCGACTGTCGTTGCCTGCGGCCAACCGTCCGGTCGCAGCGTAGCGAGAGTCATGATCCGGTGCTCGTCGAGCAGCGCCAGGATCTTGTCGCGGATTTGCTTGTCCATCGCACGCCTCCATCCAGCCCCGCCAAGTCTTGATACGGAGCGGGAGGCTAGGACGGGGCGGCCGGGTGGGCGTTGATCGCGGTCAAGCTGCGGCGGGAGAGCCTAGCCGGCGGCGGGTGCAGTCTCCAGGAGGTGATCGCGGATCGACCATTCGGCGAGGGTCTCGCCGGTGGAGTCGGTCACCACGGCGCGGTCGAGTAGATCGCAGTCGACGGCAAATGTATTGCGGGCAATAGCGAGAAGCTCTTCGTGGCTCGGCTCGTCGATTGCGAAGGGCGTGGCGCCGCTCGGCGTTAGACTGCCACGCTCATACTCAAATACCCAGTACGCAGACATCACACACCTTTATTTGCTTGGCTTTTCTTTCCGCCCTCTCTTCGCGGGGGAATATGGCGTCGCAGTGACACGAGATCGGCCGTTTCGCGACGCCTTAGGCCGGAAAATGGCGCTTTTCGCCGCAAAAGTCACGCCCCGGCCACACCTGCAGCTCCGGCCGGCCGCCTCGGCTATGATGCATTGTCATGGTGAGCCTGCCGAAGATCCTTCGCCCGCCGGAGATCGGCGCCGCCGACGTGGCGGCGATCAACGCTCTCCTTGCCGAACTTCGCCCCAACGCCAAGGAGGCGGTGAGCCTTGCCGATGTCCGCGCCGTCGCCACCGCGGGGGCGCTGATCGTCGTGCGGGACGCCGCCGGCACCATTGTCGGCATGGCAACTCTGGCGCTTTACAGGAAGCTCGGCGGTATCGTCGGCCGCATCGAGGATGTGGTGGTTGCCGCTTCGGCACAGCGCCGCGGGCTCGGCCGCGCCCTGATGGGCGAGGTCATCCGCCGCGCCCGCGAAGAAGGCGCGACCCGGCTCGACCTCACCAGCAACGACAAGCGCACCGCCGCCCACGCCCTCTACCGCTCGCTCGGCTTCGTCCGCGCCGAGACCAACGTCTTTCGCATGGCGCTCTAGCGGCCTCTGGACGCCCGCCGGCGATCGCGGCAGTCTCCCGGCGAACCAGAAGGAGGCGGCCCTGAACCCGATGTCCTCGCTCCGCGCGGCCGCCGCCGCACTCGCCCTCATGACGCTCGGCGCCGCTCCGCCGCCGGCGGGCGCCGCCTCCTTCGACTGCGCCAAGGCGGCGACGGCGATCGAGAAGGCGATCTGCGCCGACCCGGCAGTGAGCGCCCTCGATAGCCGGCTGCAGGAGCGCTACGACGCGGTGCTGGCGCTCTCGCTCGACCCGGCGCGGCTGCGGAGCGACCAGCGGGCGTGGCTCGCCGAGACGCGGGCCGACGCCGCCAAGCGCGGCACGCTCGCCGCGGCTTATGCGAGCCGCGTCGCGGCGCTGGACGAGAGCCTCGCCGACCTCAAGGCGGGCCTTGCCGGCCGCGTCGTCAGCGCCGACACCGGCCGCCGCGCCTGCCTGCCGATGCTGGCGACGAGCGGCGGCGGCACCTGCACGGTCGGCGAGTTCGGCCGGATCGGTGCCGTCGAGGGACGGAGCTTCAGCTACGCCCGCGCCGACACCGGCGAGGGTCCCGACGACCCGGTGCCGGAACGGCGGCTCGCCGTCTTCGAGGAGATCGAGGGGGGTCGCCTCCGCCTCGTCATCGCCACCGACGAGGATGTCGGCATCTCGTTCGACACGCCACGGCTGCTCCGCTCCGGCCCGCTGACGCTGCTGCACCTCCCGGCGAGCCTCTCCGGCACCGGCAACTTCAACGGCGAGCGCCTGTTCGCCTGGCGGGCCGGCGCCTGGCGCGATGTCGACGTCACGAGCTGGCTCGGCGAACTCGAGCGCCGCCTGCCGGCCGGCCTCGGCGCCTGGAAGGGCATCTACCCCGACTACGCCAAGCTGACCGCGACGACGGCGCTCTGGCGCTCCAACGACGCCAATTGCTGCCCAACCGGCGGCGCCGCCGAGATTGTGCTCGCCTGGCAGGGCGACCGCATCGTTCTGAAGAGCGTGCAGGTCCGCCGCGGCGGCGGAGCGGCCGAGCGCGCCCGCTAGTTGAGCCGCCAGACCTCGAAGTTGAGGGTCGCCGCAAAGCTCACCCAGGCAAGATACGGGACGAGCAGAATGGCGGCGACGCGGTCGATGCGGGCGAAGGCGCGGATCGTCGCCAGGATCGCCAAAGCGAGGAGGACAATGACCAGGAGGCCGGCGAGCGGGTTGCGGAAGCCGAAGAACGCCCACGACCATCCGGCATTGAGCGCGATCTGAAGGAGGAAGAGGGCGATGGCGCTGCCCTTGCCGTCCTGCGCCGGCGCCGCCAGCACACGGAAGAAGGCGTAGGCCATCAGCAGGTAGAGAAGCGTCCACACCGGCGCGAAGACCGCGTTCGGCGGGTTGAAGGACGCCTTGGCGAGGCCGGCATACCAGCTGTCGATCGCCGGGATCGTGGCGATGTTGCCGATGACGGCGGCCGCCACCACCGGCGCTAGCGCCAAAAGAAGCGCCACGACATTCGGCGGCGTCTCGTTCCGCGCCTTCGTGCTCCACCACGCCATCCGCCGCTCCTTGCCGCGCCCCGCGCCAGTCTAGCCGAAGCGGCGGCGCCAGCGGAGCGCCAGCGCCGCTTGGCGAAGCCCCATCAGCCGTCCGGCATCAACGGGGAAGCCGGCACGCCGTTGCCAGGTGAGGTCGGCGATCTCGCGCGCGGCGCGGTCGAGGAGGGGCATGGTCGTCTCGGCGCCCTCGCCGAACAGGCGGTCGAGCCGCCAGGGCTCGGCGAGGAGGAGCCGGGCGCCGGCCTTCAGCCACGCGACACGCGCGCGGCCGAGCGGCGCCGCCAGCGCGGCGATCGCCCGTTCGGCGGCGGCGAGCGTAGGGGAAGGGCGGAAGGTTCGGCGGCGCGTCAGCCAGGCCGTAGGTACGGCTGGCGGCGGCGGAAAAGCGTGGCGGGTCAAGGCATTGGCGGCAGATGCCGGCTCCTGCCGGACTATTCCAGGAGCAGGAATATAGGCAAAATCCGCCATTCCGTCTAGGGGAACGGCGCTCTTTTCGCCCGCCGGTGCGAAAAAAATCGGAGGGCGATGTCGATCCGCGGTTCGGCCGCTCGTCGTCTCAGTATCCAATCCCGAGCCACGGAGACGAACGATGCCGACCAAGCCCGCTCTCGCCGCCCTTGCCCTGCTTCTCGCCGGTGCGCTTGCCGCCCCGAGCCTGCCTGCCCACGCCGAGGCCGCCGCGCCCGCGACACCGACCGCCGCCGCCCAGGCCCCTCGCGCCAGCGGACGCATCGAGGTCCGCGGCGTCAGCTACTATTACGAAGTGCGCGGGACCGGCGAACCGCTGCTCCTTCTGCACGGCGGCCTCGGCTCGATCGACATGTTCGCCCCGTTGCTGCCGGTGCTCGCCGAGCAGCGCGCGGTGATCGCCATCGACCTCCAGGGCCACGGCCGCACCACCCTCGGCAACCGGCCGATCCGCCTTCCCGATATCGGCGACGACGTCGCCGATGTGTTGAAGGCGCTTGGCTACCGCCAGGTCGACGTGTTCGGCTATTCGCTCGGCGCCGGCGTTGCCTTGCGCCTGGCGGCGCAGCACCCCGAGGCCGTCCGCCGTCTGGCGCTCGCCTCCGGCGTCTATTCGCCGGACGGCTTCTATCCGGAAATGCTGCCGCAGCAGGCCGCCGTCGGCGCGGCGATGGCCGACTTCATGAAGGATACGCCGATGTACCGCTCCTATGCGGCGGTGGCGCCGGTGCCCGGCGACTTCCCGCGCCTCCTCGACGCGATGGGCGCCTGGATGCGCACGCCCTACGACTGGAGCGCCGAGGTGAAGGCGCTGGCGATGCCGGTGATGCTGGTCTTCGCCGACAGCGACATGATCCGCCCCGAGCACATGGTCTCGTTCTACCAGCTCCTCGGCGGCGGCCTTCGCGACGCCGGCTGGGGCCGCGAGACGATGGCCAAGAACCGCCTCGCCATCATCCCCGACGCGACCCATTACGACATCTTCGCCAGCCCCGTCCTCGCCCGCACCGTTCTTCCCTTCCTCAACGGCGAGAGCGGCGCCAAGAGCTGGGCCGACCTCGTCGACGGGCGGTAGGCAGGGACGCCGAGGGGCTCCGCGAGAAGCGGGGCCCCCCGCCAGCGCAGATATCCGCCGCCGCCCGCGTTGCCAGGGCCGGCCGGCCCTGGCTAGATGCCGTCCGGGGGAATCGACCGGAGGGTAGGGGCCTTGTCGAACCGCGCCGTCGCCGAAAGCTATTTCGCCAACATCTCGCGCAACCTCGATATGGCGCTCGCCGCCTTCGCGCCGGGCGCCGAGTTCGTGGCGCCAATTGGCCCGGTGCCGTTCCCGGACGGCGTGCGGATGATGCTCCAGGGCTACAACATGGCGTTTCCCGGCCATGCCTTCGAAGTGAAGCGCTGGATCGAGGACGGCGACACGCTCGTCGCCGAAGGCACCTGGGTCGGCCGCCACACCGGCACCATGCTGATGCCGGGCGCGCCGCCGGTGCCGGCGACGGGCATGACGGTCCGAGCCCCGTTCGTCACCATCCTGCAGATGAAGAACGGCAAGATTGCCTCGCATCGCGCCTACTGGGACCTCGCCGGCTTCATGGGCCAGCTCGGCATTGCCCCGCGCCTCTAGGCCGCCGCACTCCGGACCTGAACGGGAGATAAACGGCCTGCACCGGCCGCGTTCAGGCGCGGCCGCCTAACATCGTTGGGAACCTAGGGACTGGCCCTTCGTTCAAGTCGGGGAAAAACGCCCATTTCGGGCGGGAAGCAGAGGAGAAGACCCCATGGGCCGCATCGTTCGCCGGGCGCTCCTCTTCATCGGCCTTACCGCTGCCTCGACGGGCTGGATGGTCCTGCCGTATCTCTCCGTTTCCGGCTAAGCCCCGCTTCCTGAGCGCCGCGGCCGAACCGGCGGTGTGCAAGCGCTGGGCGCCCGGGGAGACCCAAAACCGCTGAATTCCGCGATTATGGCGCGATCTGGGCAGCCGGCGTTGCGGTGGAAAAGGCCGAACAGCGGGGACAAGCGTTTACGACGCCGCGCCTTTTTGCTGCACCTGCGAAAGAAAAGCTCGCAAATCGGCGCCTCGGTGTGCTAAATAACAACGCTGTGTCGATGCTTTGGCACCGATACACCGCCAAAAGCGCACCTTCCTCCAAAAGCGAGAGAGTTCTTATGGCCAAGCCTGCCAATGGCCCGATTCACGTTCTCGACATGCCCTATAGCGGCCGGTGCAAGTTCCCGACCTGGCCGGCGGACGCTGCGTGGGAGGACAAGTGCTATTGCGGCGCCAAGGCCGAGGGCGACGCCCACTACTGCGAGACCCATATGCGCCTCGTCTACCAGCCGAGCGCTTCGCGCCGGCCGCCGTCGGTGCGCGCCGCCTGACCCCAGCGGTATAGGGCGGACAAGGAAGGGCGCGGCATCTGCCGCGCCTTTTGCTTTTTGAGGGCGGCTTACGCCCCTAGAGCCGCCAGTTGATGCCGACGCGGAGGATCTGTCCGCCTTCGCCGACATCGAGCGGCGGGTAGGGGACGGGGTGGTGGACCCGCTCGGCGAGGTCGTAGTGCAGCCACTCGGCCTTGAGCGTGACGCGCGGCGCGATCGCGAGCTCGGCGCCGAAGCCCGCCGCCCAGCCGATGTGCCACTGGCTTTCATGCGCCGGGATTCCCGGCGCGGCGATGTCCACAAGGCCGAAGGCCAGCCCCCCGGTGCCGTAGACGAGGAGGGCGCCGGAGGCGGCGCCGAGGCGGAGGCGCGCCGTGCTGAGCCAATTCGTCTCCGCCCGGCACGGACCGCCGATGCAGCCGGAGGCGATCGTGTCGTTGAGGTCGGCCCAGGCGAAATCGCCCTCGACGCCGAGAACCCATAGGCCTGTCTGCCGGTTGACGCCGGCGGTGACGCCGACCAACCCGCCCCGTGGCGCGAGGTCGAGCACGGCGGTATTGCCGTTGATTCCACGCCAGACGGTCGATGCCTTGGCGCTCCCCGCGACCGCCCCGACATAGGCACCGGACCAAGTGGCCGCCGCCGGTCCTTCAAGGAAATCGGCTGCCAATGCCTGGCCGCCAAACGCAGACGCCACGAACACGCCGGCCAGAGCCCGAAGGCCGCCGGCTAAGCCGCTTGTCCGCCGCATGCCCACCCCCTGTGTGGAAACGCTGCCTTCCCAAACAAAAACCCCGCGGGAGCAATCCCGCGGGGTTTCGTATTCTCAGTCCCTAGACCGGAACTTCGCCTACATCCGCCAGTTCAGGCCGATGCGGAAGAGGTTGCCGGTCTCCTTGACGCCGACGGTGTCCGGCGTCGTCGTGACGACGTGGTCGTCGCGACCGAGATCGTAGTAGAGCCACTCGGCCTTGACGCTGAAGTTGCCGGTGAGGGCAGCTTCGACGCCGGCGCCAGCCGTCCAGCCGACGCGCGTGTTGCGGTCATGGGTCGGGCCGTCGTCGGTACCGGCCTCAACGCTGCCGAAGGCAACGCCGCCGGTGCCATAGATGAGGAAGTTGCCCGCCGCCATGCCAATGCGGATGCGGCCAGTGCCGAGCCAGTCGATCGACGAATCGCAAGCGGTGGCTGCCGACGCGGCAACGGTGCAAGCGGCCGAACCGTTGATGTCGGCCCAGTCGAGATCGCCTTCGATACCGAGCACCCAGCCGGCGCCCTGCCAGTTGGCGCCGATGGTACCGCCGATCAGGCCGCCATCGGTGTCGTATTCGAAGGTGGCCGGCGTAGCGGGATCTTCCCAATTGGAATTGCCCCAGCCCCAACCGCCGTTGATGCCGAAATAGACGCCGTTCCAGTTATAGGCGGCGAGCGGTGCCGGCGGCGGCACGAAGGCCGGCGGGGGCGGCGGTGCGGGGCGGCGAAGGTCCGCCGCCGTGGCGAGCGCCACGGTCGAGAGCAGGGCTGCCGCCGCAAGCCCGGCTATTTTGCTGAAAGTGTTCATCAGATGGATCTCCTAACCTCGGTTCGTTCCGGCCTCGGACTGTGAGCCCCGTACCTAGGGCGGCCTCTTTCGTTGACGGTACTTCGAATCGCCGCCAGCTCCCCGTCGCAAGGACGGGTCGCACGCTTCTTTCTAGCGATGACGGGTTTACCTCGCCGATACGCAGGCGATTCTGCTGTCTAAATTACAGCCTCAATCGCGCCTCGCAATCCCTTTAAGCGGGGGATCGGCGTTGTTTCCTGGCGCTGCGACATCGCGGCAACAGGCGGTTGTGGATAGAACCTCGGCGCAAAGCACGCGGTGGCGATGCAGGCGGAGCGCTCTTCCCGGGCCAAGGCGCCCGCGCAGAAGCAGAAGCCCCGCGGCTGAGCCGCGGGGCCGTGAAGCCTGCAGCGGCGATGGGCCGCGCCGGCCTACATCCGCCAGTTCAGGCCGAGGCGGAAGAGGTTGCCGGTCTCGGCGAGGTCGATCGTGCCGCCCGGCCAGGTGTGGGTCTTGCCGCCGAGGTCGTAGTAAAGCCATTCGCCCTTTGCGGTGATCGCGCCGGTCAGCGCTACTTCGACGCCGAGGCCGGCGGTCCAGCCGACATGGGTCTCCTTGGCGTCGCCGCCGCCCGGCCCCTCGACGGTGCCGGTGACCCCGCCGGCGGCAAGACCGGCGGTGCCGAAGAACAGGAAATTGCCCATCGGCATGCCGGCGCGAACACGCGCCGTGCCGAGCCAATCGGTATGCGATTTCAGCACCTCCGGCGAATCGACGCTGCCTTCGATGTTGGCCCAGTCGAGATCGCCTTCGAGGCCGACCACCCAGGTGCCCATGCGCCAGTTGACGCCAACCGTGCCGCCGATCAGGCCGCCATCGGTGTCGAAGGCCACGCCTTCCCAATCCGATTCGCCCCAGCCCCAACCGCCGTTGATGCCGAAATAGACGCCGTTCCAGTTATAGGCGGCGATGGCCGCCGGCGGCGGCACCGGAGCCGCGGCGCGGCGGAAATCGGCGGCCGAACCCGTAGCGGTCAGCGCCAGGAGGCTCACCCCGGCCAGGCCGGCGACGATGGTCAGTTTCTGCATTCTTGAACTCTCCCTACTACTCATTCCCGGCCGAACCCGCCGGAACCCCTCAAACGCAACATGTGCGACGCCCCCTCGGGAGGAGCCGCATCCGGCGAGGCCCCTAAGCCAAGCACCGGACGCTAAAAGGGTTTTCGGCGGCGAAACGGGCGATTCTTGGGCACCGCCGGCCGGGCAATGGGGCGCTCCTGGGGCGGTTTTGCGCCGGGGAGGGGCGGGAGGTGCGGCGGACGCCCTTGCTCGCGGTACGCGTCGCCCGGCGCCAAAGCAAAAGCCCCGCGGGAGACCCGCGGGGCTTGGAAAGTGTCGCCAGGTCGGGCGGCGGACTTACATCCGCCAGTTCAGGCCGAGGCGGACGAGGTTGGCGACCTCGTGGAAGCCGGCGCCGGACCCGATGTTGTGGGTCTTGTTACCGAGGTCGACGTAAAGCCATTCGGCTTTGACGCTGAGGTTGCCGGTGAGGGCGGCCTCGGCGCCGGCGCCAGCGGTCCAACCGACGTGGGTCTGGCGGTCGGTGCCGCCCGGCGTGCTCACGGTGGCCTCAACGCTGCCGATGGCGACGCCGCCCGTGCCATAGATCATGAAGTTGCCCATGGCCACGCCGAGGCGGAGCCGGCCGGTGCCGAGCCAGTCGATGCTGGTTTCGCAAGTCTGCGTGGCGCAGGCACCGGTACTTCCGATATTGGACCAGTCGAGATCGCCCTCCAGGCCGCCGACCCACATGCCGCTCTGCACATTGGCGCCGATCGTGCCACCGACGAAGCCGCCGTCGATGTCGTACGAGTAGTGGTTGCCGGCATTGCTTGTCAGGCGCTCTTCGCCCCAACCCCAGCCGCCATTGATGCCGAAGTAGATGCCCGACCAATTGTAGACGAGTGCCGGCGGCGGAGGCGGCGGAGCGACGGCGATGGGAGCCGGCGCCGGAGCGCGGCGAAGGTCCGCGGCAGTGCTCGCGGCAGTGAGCGCCAGAAGGGCGGCCGCGGCCAGCCCGGCAATCTTGGTCACAGTGTTCATCGGGTACTCTCCTTAACTCGTTCCGGCCACCGCGCCGGTCTAAGATGGAAACTGCCGCCTCGGGACGGCGTGCCTTCTGCCTTTTCCTTAGCGTGTCAGGCGGCGTGCGCAACCCCAACGCCCCAGATTCGGTGAGTTCGGGAGTTTCTGCGGCGCTGCCGCAACACGTACGCTTTGCCGGTCACCGCCGAAGGTTGTTTCAACTTGATGCAGCGGCATCCCGCCGCCCGCAAAGCAAAAGCCCCGCGGGAGACCCGCGGGGCTTGAAACGTATTGCCAGGACGGCGGCGAGCTTACATCCGCCAGTTCAAGCCGAGGCGGAAGAGATTTCCTGTCTCGGTCACATCCGCCCGCTCGCTGCCATCCAGCGCGTGATTGCTCTTGCCGAGATCGTAATAGAGCCACTCGGCCTTCAAGCTGACATTCCCAGCCAGCGCGGCCTCTACACCGGCGCCCGCTGTCCAACCGACGTCGGTCGTGGTTTCGCTGCCGGACGCGGGTCCCGCGGTCGCGGCTTCGACGCCACCAAAGGCTACGCCACCCGTACCGAACAGCAGAAAGTTCCCGGCAGCCACGCCGAGTCGCAGGCGACCCGTGCCCAGCCAATTGATTTGCGAGGAGCACGTGAACAGAACGTTCGGGCATGCGGTCGAGCCCTTGATGTTCGCCCAGTCTATGTCTGCCTCAAGACCGCCGACCCAGTTTCCACTCTGCCAGTTCACACCGACGGTCCCACCTACGAGACCGCCGTCCGTATCATGGTCGGCACGGTGGCCGGCGCTAAGCGGTCCCGCAGTGTAGACCCAGTCCGCGTTACCCCAGCCCCAGCCGCCGTTGATGCCGAAGTAGACGCCCGACCAGTTATAGGCCAACGCGAGCGGCGGAGGCGGCGGTGCGACGGCGATGGGAGCGGGCGCCGGAGCCCGGCGAAGGTCCGCGGCGGTACCCGCGGCAGTGAGCGCCAGAAGGGCGGCCGCAGCCAGCCCGGCGATCTTCGTTACATTGTACATCGGGTACTCTCCTTACTCGTTTCCGGCCACCGCGCCGGAAGCCCTGCACTAACCCGGATAACTGCCGGCAAGCCGGCACCCCTTGGGCAAAACCATACGGCCTTGATCGCTCTCGGCAAGCCGAATCGGCCGGTCGGGGGCATTTGCGTACCCCCTGCGACTTATCGGCAACACCGAGCGCGGATCGAGGCGGCGCCTCGAGCGCCCGCGTCGGCGCCCTCAAGCCATTGCGTCTGCTCATAAAAGCGTCTCGGCCGACGATCGCCGGCGCTGCTCGTCCTTGGTGCGAAGCCGGGGAGCCAGTGCCTCGGCGGTTGCGACGTTAAGGGGGCGCCGCTCCCGCCGAGGCCCGCGCCCTTGCGGGACGCGTTTGTGGCTATACGCGCCCTTGGCTTGGCGCTGTCGGGTCGAGCGGGAGGCCCCTCGTTGGACGGGTCCGCCTTTGAGGCCCCCCACCCGTCCTGCCGCCCCTCTGAGGGCACGGAGTGCTGCCCGGCCGGCTCATTCGGCCTCGGGCTGCAGCTGGCTTTCGCCGCTCGTTGGAGAGGGAGACTAGCGGGCGGCCTCCCGCTCACAATCCCCCCAAACGGGGGGGTGATTGCGGGCACAAGCCGCGTAACGGAGCGCAGAAACGAAAAGGGCCCGGCGCATGGCCGGGCCCTTACCGAAGAGAGTGGTGCGAAGGCTAGTCGACGATCGGCCCGGCGCCGGTCCAGCCGCCGATGTCGGGGAGGTCGATCAGGCGCCCGGCACGATCGAGGCCGCCGGCATCGCCGCCGAGGGTGATGCGGATCCCGCCCATGAAGGTATGCTCGACGAACTTGCCGTTATCGGTTGGGCCGTCGTTGAGGGAACGGAAATCGCGACCGCGATAGGCGAAGAAGGCGCCAGTATTCACCCCGGGGATCAGGCCGATCTGGTGGTCGAGGCGGGCGCCCCAGTTGAGCGCGCGACCGGTCTGGTCGTCGCTGTCCTGTTTGCCGTTAAGGTAGGAAAACTCCGCCTGAATGCTGGTGCCCGGCATGAAGTAGTGCCGCGCGAGGCCGCGCACGAACCACGCCCGGTGGATGCTCTCCTCCTCGAAGTCGGCATCGAACCAGCCGCCCTGCACCAGGAAAGTCTGCGCCGGACCGCCGAACTGCGCCTCGCCGCCGACGAACCAGGAGCGCACGACATTGACCTCGACCGAGGTGCGGGCAATGCCGCCGATCACGCCGAACAGCCCGTTGGCGGTGTGCATGTCGACATGGAGGCCGAGCACGTGGAAATCGTTGATCTCGTCGGCGCCGCGGTTGTTGTTGGTCCGCTCGAACGAGAAGTCGCCCTGTACGGACACGCCGCCTGCGGTCATGTAGTTGGCACGCAGATTTCCGCCCCAGTGAGTGAGGTGGTCGTTGTCCGGGTCGACGTTCTCCGTGCCGCTGTTACCGGAGGTGCCGAACCAGCCCTCGGCGACGACCGCCCAAGGCGAAAGCGCCGACGGCGCCGCCGGCCGGTAGAGCGGATCGGCAGCGGTCGCTGACACCGAGAAGGCCAGGAGGGCCGGAACGGCTACCGCCGCAGTGCGCAGGACATTATTCAACGAAGCATCTCCCCTTAAGGCATCGGCCGCGACGAAACTCGCGACGCCCTGACGAGCGCCGAAGATAGTCGGCAATGCCGCTTCGTGGAACGGCGCCACGGCCCCAAATGGGCGATTGCCGGGGAAGGGTGGCGCCGCCGCAACACGCGGCGCCGCCTCCGCCGCAACCGCTGGGCGAAAGGTCAGCGCCCGAGGATGCTGAAGCCGCCGAAGCCGTTGGCGTTCTTGCGGTCGGTCTCGAACAGCGAACCCTGGTCGAGCCGCAGCCGGAAGCCGGCCTTCACCGCGTTGTCGTCGTGCTTCTTGTCGTTCAGCGTCCACTCGCCGTGATTGCCCTGATAGGCGAGGAAGACGCTGACCGGAAGCGTCATCGGCAGCAGCGTCTCGACGCTGGCGCCCCAGCGGAAGCCGTGGATCGTCGCCGCCTCTTCGCGGATGCCGGTGTAGCCGAGCGAACCGCCGAGCATCAGGTTCTCGCCGAGGAAGTAGTGCACTTCGCCGTTGAGGAAGGCGCCGTTGACCTGGTTGGGGTCGAAGCGATCGAGCTGGCCGGTATAGCCGCCCTGGAAGGACAGGCTGACGGCGCCGGTCAGCCACTGCCCCTGCGCGGCGATGCCGCCCGGCTTCGGCTCGCCCATCTCGTTCACCGTCTCCAGCGTTTCCGCCAGATAGGCGTTGGGGTCGAGTTTGACCTTATGTGCCTTGTAGACGTTGGTCTGCCGACCGAAATCCGTCGCGCCGGCGGGTCCCGCCGCCAGCACCGTCGCCACAATCGCGGCAGCCGCAATGCCGCAGGCCGCGCCGATTCGCGCAGCCGCCCCCAGACGCGTCTCTACCCCGGTCAAGCCCGACTCTCCCGCTAAGGCCCCCCCTAATCAGGCCCGATCCGTCTTACGGTTGCGGTTCTACCAAGCGCTCTGGGAGGGAATGCGACATCGCGGCAGGATTCCGGCGATCCGGTGAATTCTGTGGATAACTTGCGGCAGGAGGGCGGCGAAACCGCAGCGCCGGGCCGGTCGGCGCCCCTGTCCGAGGGTCGGGCTCGACCCGGCTTTCCGGCTGCCCGCTCCGGGCTTTGCGGCAACGCCTTGACACATCGCCGCCACTTTCGGATAACCGCATGGTTAGATAACAAAACGGTTATTAAATCGCCATGGCCGTCGCCGCTGCCGTCTCGCCCACGCCCCTCGATCTCACCTTCGCCGCGCTCGCCGATCCGACGCGCCGCGCCATCCTCGCCCGCCTCGCCCGTGGCGAGGCCTCCGTCGCCGAACTCGCCGAGCCGTTCGCCATCAGCCAGCCGGCGGTGTCGAAGCACCTCAAGGTGCTGGAGCGCGCCGGCCTCATCGATCGCGGCCGCGACGCGCAGCGCCGCCCGGCCCGCCTCACCGCCGCGCCGATGGCCGAGGCCAGCGCCTATCTCGACACCTACCGCGCCTTCTGGGCGGCCAACTTCCGCCGCCTCGACGCGTTGCTGGATGAGTTGAAGGCGGCCGCCGCCGATCCCGGCGCCGCCGGCAAGCGCGCCGGGCGCCGCCCAACCCGCCGGAGGGCAAAGCGATGATCGCTCCAGGCGGCAAACTGACTGTCACGACGCCCGGGGAGCATGACATCGTCATGGTCCGGCACTTTGCGGCGCCGCGCCAACTGGTGTTCGAGGCCTTCTTCAAGCCCGAACTCGTCCGCCGCTGGCTGCTCGGCCCGCCCGGCTGGACGATGCCGCATTGTGCGATCGATCTCCGCCCCGGTGGCAGCTACGCCTATCGCTGGCGGAGCGAGGAGACGGGCCAGGAGTTCGGCATGGGCGGCACGTTCCATGTCGTCGAGCCGCCCTCGCGGGTTGTCTCCACCGAGCGCTTCGGCGACGGCGAGGCGGGTGTCGTCCACCTCTTCGAGACTGCCGGCCGCCAGACGCGCATGACGCTCACCATGACCTTCGCCGATCGCGCCGCGCGCGATGCGGCGGTTGCCACCGGCATGGCCGACGGTGTCGCCACCAGCTACGACCGCCTCGAGGCGATCTGGTCGGAGGGGACGCCACCGGCCGCCGGCTGACCCTTGGCAGAACAGGACTTCACCATGATCCCCCATTCCGGCCTTCTTAAAGTCACCACCAAGGGCGAACGCGAGATCGTCATGACCCGCGTCTTCGACGCGCCCCGCCAGCTCCTTTTCGACGCGCTGACCAAGCCCGACCTCGTCCGCCGCTGGCTGCTCGGCCCGGACGGCTGGACCATGCCGGTCTGCGAGATCGACCTCAGGGTCGGCGGCGCCTATCGCTACGTCTGGGAGAAGGCGGGGAGCGGCGAGCGCATGGGGATGCGCGGCGTCTACAAGGACATCGCCATTCCCGCCCGCATCGTCTCGACCGAACGCTTCGACGAGCCGTGGTACCCCGGCGATGCCCTCGGCATGATCGTCCTCACCGAGAACAACGGCAAGACCAAGCTGGTGCAGACCGTCGCCTATCAGTCCGCCGCCGCGCGGGCGATGGTGCTGAAGACGCCGATGGCCGACGGCGTTTCGGCCGGCTACGACCGCCTGGCGGCGCTGCTGGCGGAGATGGCGAAGGGCGGAGCCGACAAGAAGCGCTGAGGGCCGCGCCTACTCCGCCGCCTGGCGCGGTGACGCGGCGGAGGCCTCCTCGCCGATCCACAGGTCGTAGAGGAATTCGTCCGTGCCCGCCGCCACCACCATGTAGTGGCAGCCGCCGGCCTCGAAGTAGCGGAGCACCATGTCCGGCCGGTTGTGCGCGGCCGGAAGCGGCGCTTCGCGCAGCGCCGAGATGTGCTTGGGGTTCTTCAGTGCGGCGTGGAACGACACGCGGAGCTTCACTCGGTCGCCGACGCTGAGCGTCGCCCAGCGGTCGCGCGCGGGTCCGAGCATCCAAAGGGCTGGCAGGCTACCGGCTTCGAACCACACGCGTCCGCCCCCGATCGACCCGCAGCAGCTGCCGCGGGTGATGCCGCCCCCCTTAAACCCGGCGACGACTCGGCATCATACGGGGAGTCTTCCACCGGCGGTAGGCCGGATCGCCGGCGCGGCCTGCGGCGCACCGGCACATCCACAGGTTGATCGCGCAGCCGGCACTGCATCCGCGCCGCCGTCCATAACCGGCTCCGACCGCAAATCAGCGGCCGACCCGTGCCGCCAGCCACCAGATCAGCAGCCCGATCAGGAAGAAGCCGACCCCGAACGGCCCGGCGATCGCCCAGCCGTCGCGCTCGGTCAGCCCGAGGAACAGCGTACAGCCGCCCGAGGTCAGCATCACCAGCAGGCCGAAGCCGGCAAAGAGGGCGCGGAAGAAGCCGAGCGGGCGGCGGGGCGGTGCGTTCATGGCGGTTCCCTCTCAGCGTCCAACGCGGCCCGAAAGCCAGGTGAGAAAGAAGCCGATCGCGAAGGGGAGGGCGACCAGCGCGTATTCCTGCCATCCCAGCGTGTCGAGGCCGCTTCGCGGACCGAAGAGCCCGGTCAAAGCGTAGCCGCAGCCGCCGACAAAGAGGATGAGGAGGCCGCATGCGATGAACAGCGCACCGATGGCGCGGATTGCGTGGCCGAGCGGCGTCCGCTCCGGCACGGCGAAGCCGGGCAGGCGGCCGCGCCGTTTTTGCGGCGCCGTGGCGCCGAGGACGAACGCGGCGCCGAAGGCGAACGGCAGCATCACCGCGCTCAGCATTTCCTGGAAGCCGCCCGAGGTCCCCGCCGCCCACAGGACGAGGCCGGCGCAGCCGAGCATCAGCAGCCCGCCGAAATTGAGCGCGAGGAGGCGGACGAAGCCGAGGCGGGCGCGCGTCCCGCCGCCGACCGGTGCGTCGCTATGCGGTGAGGGCGGCGGTGCCGCGCCGGTTTGCTCGCGCGCCCGGCGCGCGGCTCGGATCGCCCAAACGAGGCGGGCAATCCCGATCGCGGTGATGGCGATGTAGAGCGGCGTCTCGCTGCTCCAGCCGTAGCCGTAGCTCTGCACCAGCTGCCCGCCGCCGAGGATGATCAGCGCGACGCCCTGCGCGAAGGGGAGGAGCGGCGGGCGCGGCGGCGGTGGGGGCAGATCTGGGACGGCCATCGCGGGAGGCCTAAAGCCGGTCAGGGCGGCGCACAAGCCAGCCAGCGCTCGCGGATCGAAGATGCCGCCGCCGATCGGCGTCACACCGCCGTTCGCTTAGCGGGTGACCCCCGCACAGCCCGGCACAGGCAGATCGAAGGTATAGGTCTCGCCGTCGTAGGGGATGGAGAGGCGGCCGCTCTTGCAGGGATCGACGCCTGCGCTCTCGAAGTAGAACCACTTCGTTCCGTCGCCGAAGTGGCCAAGCGCCTGCTTGAAGGCGCCGGTCAGCACGACCGACAGTCCCTGCAGTCTCGGCGGCATGTCGGCGGGAGAAATCGCCTTGAGTGCCGGCTGGCTCGAGGTGCTCGCGGTCAACGCGGGGATGGTGTCGAAGGTGGCCTCGCCGCCGGGCGAGACATGCATGTGGGCGACGCCGACGATTACATACTGGTCGAGGAACTTGCGCGCCGTTTCGTCGGCGTTGGGCGGCATCAAAGGCGAGGCCATCCACATCAGGAGGACGATGTCGTTGGCGGCGCGGCCGTCGGTGATGATGAGGTAGTCGTTGGCCGCCGCCTGCGGGGTGGTCCGCCACTGGCGCGCCTCGGCGCTCTGGCCTCCGGCCACCGCGAAGAGCATGGCGGCGAGGCAAAATTGCAGGACGCGGCGAGGATACATGCGGTCGCTCCCATGGACTTGCGTCGGTTCCGGCGAAAGTAGCAGACCGGTCCGGCTGGCGGCAGCGTCCGGCCTAGCCGCGGTCGGCGCGGCGCACCAGGTAGGAGCCGACCGCGAGGACCGCGACCACGCCGGCGAACCAGACGAACTGGCCGCCTTGCGTTCGCGGATCGACGACGCAGCCGCCGATCAGCACTGCTGGCGCGCCGACGGCGATGCAGGCGATGCCGAGCCAGCGGAGACCGCGATTGCCGCGCGAAAGCCGAGGCGCAAACGCCAGGAGCGTCAGCGCTACCCAGGCGCCGATATAGGTGAGCGTCTCGCCGGTAAGGATCGTCGACCGCGGCGTGGTGAGCGCGATGATGGCGACGATGCCGGCGGCGCCGAGCACCGCGACCAGCGCGATCGTCACCCAGCGCCCGCTGCCGGGCGGCGTCGGTGCGCCCTCGGCCATCGGCCCCCCTCTTCAATCGTCCGCGCGACGCCGCTCCCGCCCCGCGACTCGCGACGCCCGGAGGAAACAATAGACGGCGCCGGCGACCGGAGCGATGACCCCGAGACCCCAGCCCGACCACACCATCGCCGCGCTTTTGCCCTTGGCGGCGGCGGTGGCGACCAGCGTCCCCCCGGTCACCAGCATCAGCGCGGCGATGGCGGCCATGAACCAGCCGGCCATCCGGAGATACCCGGCACTCGGTCCGTGCGGCGAAGGGACGAGGCGCCGCCGTTCCGGCAACGGGGCGTGCTCGCTCATCGCGTCGCCGCCAGCCAGAAGGTGAACCAACTGGCGAGCAGCAGCACCGCCGCCGCGGCCGGGCCGGCAAGCATCGCCGTTTTGAGGTAGCCGATCAGCTCGGCGGCCTTCGGCAGCGCCGTCACCGCCTCCGGCAACGTGCCAGCCGCAACTGTCAGCACGGCGGCGCCAACCGCTCCGAGCACGCCCGCCACCGCTGTGAGAATAAACAGGCCGCCAACGGCGTAGAGGAAGACACCGACCAAGCGCCGCGCCGGCGGTCCGTCGACGCTTGCCATCGCTTCTCCCGCCGGCAGCAGCGTCCGCCGGCCGGCAGTGAGCGCCAGCAGGAGCACGATCAGCGCCGCCAGCGCCGCGCCGGCATAAGCGCCGAGCGCCATCGGCAGGAGGCCGGCGGGGAGGCGGACTGCCTTGCCGGCGACCGGCAGGGTCGCCATCACCGCCGCTGCCAGCGCCAGCGCCATCGCGCCGAAGCTGGCGACGGTCATGCGAAGCGGCCGCATCGGCTCGCGGAGCACCGGCGCCTTGCGGCTCGCCATCCACCAGACGAGCAGGCCGAGCGCGAAGAGCGCGGCGATCGCCGGTTGGAGAAGCGCGACCGGTCCCGCGAAGTCGCCGGGGACGAACAGCGCCGGCGGCCCGCCGCCGCCGAGGGGAAGGGGGACGCCGCCGCCGGCAAGGACCAGGCTCATCGCGCCGGAGGCCAGCATGACGGCGATGGCGGCCTGGGCGAGCGTGCGCCGGCCGGCACCGATCGGCCGGAGCGCCGGCCGCGCCGCGGCGAGCGCCAGGAACGCGCCGAGCCCGAACGGCACCGCCGCAAACCGCCAGGCGGCAAGCGCACCGGCGATGCCGCCCGGCATCGCCCCGAGCAACGTCACTGCCAGCGCCAGCAGCATCAGCAATTGGCCGAGCGCCAGCAGGGCGCGGCGGGCGAGGGGCCGCCGGGTCGGCGTTGCCGCGACAGGGGGAGGCGCGGGCGCCGCCGGCACCTCGGAGACGGCACGCGGCGTGGGGTCGGCCGGAAGCGTCCCGGCCAGCGCATCGACGGCCGGCTCGACCGACACGGCATCGGGCATCGCGGCGGGAGTGCCCTCCGGACGCCCCGGCGCGCCTCCCGCCGTCTCAGCCTTGCCCGCTTCGTTCGCTTCGCCCATCGCGCCCGCTCGATACCTAGCGCCCGACGATCTCGACGACAGCCGGAATCGTCGAGGCGCAAAGGACCGCCGCCATAGCATAATTGAGCCAACGCGCGGCACCGGAGCCGGCAAGAAGCGCACGGAGCGCCGTACCGAAGGCGGTCCAGGCAAGGACGGCCGGCACGCAGACTGCGGCGAAGACGAGGGCCATCACGGCGATGCTCTCCGGCCGCGCCGGGGCCGGCGCGAAAGCCGAGATCGCGCCGATCAGCATCGTCCAGCCCTTGGGGTTCACCCACTGGAAGGCGGCGGCGCCGAGAAAGCTCATCGGCCGCCGTGGCGCCTTGCCCTCGCCGCCCGAGCCGCCCCCTGCCGCGCTTCCCCGGGCGATCTGCCAGGCGAGCCAGAGGAGGTAGAGTGTGCCGGCAATGCGGAGCACCGCGGCAAGCTGCGGCACCAGCGAGAACACCGCGCCGATGCCGAGGCCGACCGCCAGCACCATCGCCCCGAAGCCGAGGACGACGCCAGCCATGTGCGGCAGCGTCCGCGCAATGCCGAAGCTGATGCCGGAGGCGAGCAGCATCATGTTGTTCGGCCCCGGCGTGATCGCCGCCACGAAGGCGTAGGCGGTGAGGGCGAGGAGCGTTTCGACCGGCATCGGCGACCCTAGACGCCGGCGCCCGGTCGCGCGGCGGGCAGGCGGATGCGCGTCGCGCCGAACCAGACGAGGAGGCCGCTGAGATAACCGAGGGCGATCATGCCATGCGCTTCGAGCGCCCAGGCCGCGGCATCGAAGGCGACGCCCTGCGCCGCGAGCAGCGCCTCGGCGGCGAGCCAGGGGGCAGAGCCCTGCCAGGCGAGCCGCGCCGCGTACCAGAGCGCGCCGAGCATGACGAGAATGCCTGCATAGCCGCCGACGCGGCGGAGCGGGCTGAGCGGCAAGGCCGGCGCCCGCCACGCGGCGAGGGCGACGGCGAGGCCGAACCCGACTGCCGGCGCCGTCAGCGCCCAGCTCCGCGCCGCGCCGAGCGCGCCGCCGGAGATCGCCTCGGCGAAAGTTGCCGCAAGGCCGAGCCCCGCCGCCGCCAGGCCGGCATAGGCGCGCGCGCGGCTGCCGGGCGGGAGAGGGTTGGGCGGGATGCGCATCGCGACGCGGTTCTAGCAGAGAGCGGCCGCCGCGGCGTCGAGTTAGCCTATCCGTCCCGCGGCGGCGGGACCGGAGGGATGACAATAGTTTCGCCAGAGGGGGGAGCGGTCGACACGGTTGTGGCCCGCGAGCGGGTCTCGGCCATCGGCCGGATCGTCAGACCCTCTGGTGGAGGCGCCTGCGGATAGGCGGTCGGCTCTTCGTCGTCATCGCGCTTTGGCCGAGTGTCGATCTCGCCGTCACCGCTGACAAACGCACCGAGGACGAAGAGCACCAAGAGGGTGACTCCCACGATGCCCGCGATACCAACCCCCATGACGCCCGCGACACTTTCCGCCAAGGCTAGGCCGATAGCTGGACGACATGCAGACAGAAGGCCGGCAAAAACAGGGACCGACGCCAACTGTGCCCCGCGGAGGGGCCAGCCACGCTGGCCGGATTCGGGCGTGCCGACGGAGGGAACGCGGTGTTGCCGAGGAGCCAACCGAACCTCGCGGGAACATGTGGCCGGAGCATAGCGGGAACGGCTGCGCCTGTGGAGCGGGAGCCGCTCAGGAAAGACTGGCGGCGCTGTCCGCTGGCGCCTTAACCCGCCGCCAGCACTTGAGCGCCGCAATTCCCGCCGCCGCCCAGAGGCCGAGGCTGCCCGCGGTGAGCCAGGCCGACACCACCGGATCGATGAACGGGAGCCGCACGCTCGGCATCAGCAGGAACAGCGGCACGGCGAGGAACGCGGCGAGGTCGAAGGCGAGCACCCCGCCCGCCGCCATCACCAGCACCCCGCCGGCGACAAGCAGGCGGACGGCCGGCGTTGGGCGTCGCCCGTTCGGCGTCGCGGGCGCAGGAAGGATGGAGGAGCCGCCATACATGGCTCGTCTGTCCGTAGAACCTAATGTTGAACGATGTTCATATATCCCGTTTAAACGCCTGGCAAGGGCCGCTCCATCTCACGCCTCGTCCTCGGTCCGCTTCGCGCCGATCGGGCGTGGCAGGAACCGCGGCACGCGCCTCTGGTAGTTGGCATACGAGCCGCCGAACCGGCGCAGCAGGCCCGGCTCCTCGACGAGCGGGAGATAGGTCGCGTTGATCGCCACGAAGATCCCCGCCCAGACCGCCACCGCCGGCGAGCGGAGGAGCAGCGCCTCGCCGGCGAGCACGAAGATCACGCCGCTGATCATCGGATGGCGGACCACGCGGTAGGGGCCCGATGCGACGAACACCCGCGGCGGATCCCAGGGGGCGAGCGTGCCGCGCCCGCGCGTCCAGAAGTGGGCGAGCGACCAGGAGAACAGCGCCAGCCCGACCGCGAGCGACAGCGCTCCGGCCGCAACCGCCGCCCACGCCGCCGGGCCCTCCGGCATCTGCACGCCGCCGGCGCGGCGGACCAGCCACCACGGAATGAGGCCGGCCGCGGTTCCCGGCAGCAGCGCCATCGAGAGGAGGTTGCGGAGCGCGTAGATCATGACGCGGCCCTCGCCATCGTCCTACCGGTAACGGCTGGCTCCTTCGCCTCGTTGAGGCGGTGGAAAAGGAGAAGATGCACCAGAATGAACAGCGGCACGAAGAAGGTCGGGATAAGACTGACCGGGAAGGCGATCATCGGGCCGGTCGTCGCGCCGCCGCCGGCAAGCAGCCCAAGCGGACCTTTAGCAAAGAGGACGCCGAGGGCGATCGCCGCCACGAGGTCGAGGAGGCCGAACGCGTTCCAGGCGAGGAGCCAGCCCCGCGACACCGGGCGTGTCGCCGGGCGCGCGACGATCGCCACGGCGCCGGCGGCGGCGATGATGTCGCCGAGGCCCTCGGGGATTGCGAAACCGGCGGGGAGGGCGCCCTGCAGCCAGCCGACGAGGAAGCCGAGGCCGACGAAGCGCCAGGCATGGGCGCCGATCAGCCATCGCATGTCGACCTGCCGGACCAGCGCCCTGAAGGCAGGGCTGGCCGCGAACGCCAGCAGGCCCGTCGCGATCGGCACGACAATAAAGGCGAGGAGCTCGAACGGCGGCCGCTCCGGGCGCTCCAGGACGCCGGCCGCGCCGGCGGCAAGCGCGGCGATCAGCCAGGCGGCGATGGCAAGGACGGTCGCACCGGCGGCCGCTGTCGTTGGCATGTCGTTGGAGTTGGCGTTCATGGCAGACTCCTGTGAATATGCACACATCATGGCGAACGAAACGCAGGCCGGGCCGCCGGCCCGGTCTAGGATCGGCCTTTTCGCGGGGTCTTGGCGGTGCGTGCGGAATGGCCGAGGCGGGCGAGGGTGGTCCGCAGCTCCGGCTCGCTTTCTTGCAGCAACCGCTCCTGGACGCGCTGCCAGGCGGGGTAGGCTTCGACCAGGAGCGCCTGGCCGGCGGCGGTCGGATGCAGCTCGTCGCGCCGTCCGCCCTCTTCGCGGCGGATGTCGACCAGGCCTTGCCGCACCAGCGGGCGGACGTTGCGCAGCATGGTGGTGCGCTCCATGCCGAGCGCCGCGGCGAGTTGCGCCAGCGGCACCGGCCCGCCGGCGGCAGCGGTCAGCAGCGGCAGCTGCGTGGCGCGGAGGCCGAAGGGCCGGAGTGCCTGGTCGAATTGCTGGGTGACCACCCGCGTCGTCCGCCGCAGCGCCAGGCACAGGCAGCCCTCGAGGGCCTGGCGCGTTGGCGCGGCGTCGGCGTCTGGCGGGTCATGATGTGAATATACACATAACCGCCGCGATCGATCAAGCCGGGGCGGGCGGGGGAGCTCCCCGCCTAGGCCCCGATCCGCGACAGCGTCCGCACGAAGGCGGTGCGCGGCGGCGGGAACGCGCGGTTCGGCTCGGCCGAGGCCGGGTGGTGCAGCTTGGAGGGTTTGCCGGAAGCGGCTAGCCGGCGGTGCGCCTCGGCCCAGTCAAGGCCGGTTCCTTCCTGCTCGTAGTGGCTGGCGAGCGCCTCGTCGGCCCAGTCCATCAGCCGCGGCATCGCTTTGAGATGGGCGCCGGAGGCGCGGTAGGCGCGCATCGCCGCCTCGTCCTCCCAGATGGACAGCGTCCAGAAGGCGCGGTTGCGATCCGGCAGCAGCGCCCCGGCGAGGAAGCCGGGCGCGCGGCGCGCCTGCCGGGCGCTGGTCTCGCTGTGCCAGAAGAACGCCGGGAGGAAGCGGAGGCTGCGGATGCGCAGCCGCGTGACCGAGACGAATGGCATTTCCGACCCCGTGCTGTCGCACCGTCCGTTGCCGGACCGCGCCGCCATAGCATTGTGGGTGGCAGCGCTCAAAGGCCGGGGCGGAGGAACGCCCTGCCGGCTACTTCGCCTGTGCGAACAGGCGGGCGCGGTATTCCGCTCCCGCCGGCCCCCAGGTCTGCCAGTGCAGCTTCACCAGGCGCGGGCGGAGGATCAGGCCGCTCGCCGCCTCGATCGAGACGGCGACGGTGATGTCGTCTTCCGCGCGGTAGGCGAGGATCTGGCCGTCGACGCCGAAGAAGGCCGCCGCCTTCTCGCCCATCAGGCCGTAGCCGATGTCGCGTGCATCGAACCCGGCCTTGGCCAGCGCGTCGAGATAGAAGCGGCTGATATCGTCGACGTCCTTGTGGGTGAGGAGGTCGAGGTCGCCGGCGATCGCGCGGCCGGGGTCGGGCAGCCAGTGCGCGGCGCTGACGGTCAGCGCGCCGGGAAGGTTGGGCACCCAGGCCGGTCGCGGTGCGTCCGGCCCGGAGATCAGCGTCCGCCGCAGGCCGTCGGCCTCGGCGAACACCACCGTATTGGTGCCGATCGCGCGGAAGATGATCGCCGAAGCGTAGGGGTAGCCCGCAACCAGCGCGATCGCGAGTAGGAGGAAGGGCAGCCAGCGACGCATGGGAGGGGGTTCCGCGGGGTGGCGACCCTGCCGGCAAGAACCTTTCCCGGACCTTGCGCGGCGAGCGCAAACCCCGCGTTTAGCCGGCGACGTGGTTTACGGGGAGTTAGGAGGAGGGCACTCCCTTCCCAACCCGGCCGCGCGCGGCTATAGGCCCTCGCGCAAAACTGCCGGGGGGCTCAGCGCATGTCCGACGAAGAGGCCAATGTCGAGCGGGCCGCTAAGCTGAAGGAGCGCATCTATCTCAGCTTCACCGGCCTCGCGGTGGTGCTGGCGCTCGCCGCGCACGGCGAGACGACTGCCGGGGAGGCGCTCGTTACCCTCGCCATCACCATGGCCGGGACGCTCCTCGCCATGCTGCTCGCCGACATCGTTTCCCACCTCATCGGCCATTCGCGCCTGATGAGCGGCGCGGAACTGCGCCATGCGGTTCGGCTCACCGCCGGCGCGATCGCCGCCGTCGCCCTGCCGCTGATCTTCCTCGCCATCGCCGCGATGGGGACTTGGTCGGCCCGCGGCGCCCTGCGCGCCTCGGCCATCGCCCTCATCGCCTGGCTGGTGGTGATCGGCCTGATCGCCGCGCGCCACGCGCCCCTGCCGGCCTGGCAGCGGCTGCTAGTCCTTGCCGGCGCGGCGGTCCTCGGCGTCGCGGTGGTCGGGCTGGAACTGTTGGCGCATCGCTAGCCGCCCGGCGCCGGGACCGGCCGCCCCGCACCCCGCGGTTCCCCGCCCTGCCGGGGCCTGATAGAACTCCGCCCGTCGGCTCGGAGGGAGTGTGGTGCCATGCGTATCGGCGGTGTGATTGGGGTTGCCTTGCCCGCGCTTCTGGCGCTCGCCGCTCCGGCGCTTGCCGACGACCGGACCGATTGCCTCCAGGGCCGCGACCCCGAAGCCGTCATCCGCGGCTGCTCGGCGCTCATCGCCGCCGGCACCGCACCGGCGTCCGAACTCGCCGACGCCTATGACAGCCGCGGCGCCGCCTACCAGTACAACGGCGCTACCGATCTCGCCCTCGCCGATTTCACCAAGGCGATCCAGCTGAAGCCCGACGGCTTCCAGGCCTATGTCGACCGCGGCGATACCTACGCCGCCGGCCGCCAACTCGAACTCGCCGTCGCCGACTACACCCGCGCCATCGCCCTCAACGCCGCCGCCACCGACGCTTATAGCGGCCGCGGCTCGGCGCTGATGAGCCTCGGGCGGACCGAGGCGGCGATCGCCGACTTCGGCAAGGTGATCGATGCCGACCCGGCCTCGCCCGACGGTTACGTCGCGCGCGGCATTGCGAGGAGCGCTGCCCAGCAATACGACCTCGCCATCGCCGACTTCGACGCCGCCCTAAAGCGCGACGACAAGCAGGCCTTCGTCTACGACCTTCGCGGCACCTCCAACTTCGCCAGGAAGAGCTACGAGGCCGCCATCGCCGATTTCAGCAAGGCTCTCGCCCTGCAGCCCGGCGAGGTGCAGGTCCATCTCAACCGGGCTCTCGCCTACGACGCGACCGGCCAGTACGCCCTCGCCATCGCCGACTACGGCAAGGCGGTGCTGAAGATCTCCGCCGACCCGCAGATCTACATCAACCGCGGCACCGACTACATCAAGACCAGCCAGTGGGACCTCGCCGTCCGCGACTTCAGCCAGACCATCCGTCTCGCCCCCGATCTCGCGCTCGGCTACACCGGCCGCGGCGAGGCCCTGGCCGGCAAGGGCGACTTCGCCCGCGCGCTCGAGGACTACGAGGCCGGCGCCAAGCTCCTCGCCGCCGGCACCCCCGCCCGCGCCGACGCCGACGCCAAGATCGCCGACCTCAAGCGGAAGGCGGGAGGGCGGTAGGTCGGTTCCTCCCCCGCGCAGCGGGGGAGGGGGACCATGCGCAGCATGGTGGAGGGGGCGGGGGACGAGCGCCCCCGCGGGCCTGTAGCCCGGATGAAGCGGAGCGAAGTCCGGGGCCGCGTTAGGGCGGTCGCTCCCGCATTCCGCTGCCGCTCCATGGCGGCTACGGGCTCACCGAGGGACGTTGTTCCATTGCGAGACGCAATCGCCGATGACGAACAGCGGGATGCCGAATATCACGAGAATCAGGCTGATCGCGCTGAAGAGACAGCCCGAGCCCGCGCCGTAGTTCGGTGGCCGCATAAGCCGGGCGCCGAGCGATTCCTTGGGCGGCTCGGGGGCTGGATCGGTCATGCTTGTGCGTCGGTTGGAGGGGCCGGCGGCGATGCGGCGGGTCTCGGCCGCCAGGGCCAGGCCACCAGAACCGAGCCCGCGAAGAAGAAGCAGGCGATGACGAACGCGCTCCCTGCTGTCACCACTATCTCTGCCACCACCTCCAAAGCCGGCCGGCCGGCAAGCGGATTCCAGATAGCCATTGGCGCGAACGCGTAGACGAATGCACCGAACAAGAGGGCACTGAATCCGCCGAGGTTGCAAACAACGAGTCCAATCCACCTCGCCACAACAGCGCGAGCCGCTGCCGGTTGCCAAGGCAATGTCCCTGCGAGAGCTAAAATCCCGACGAGAAAAAGGAACCCAGTTTCAGGCCGCAGCTGGTGGGTGGCCGATGCGATGCCAAAGGCACCGGAGGCGCCGGAGGCAACCACAATAGCCATCGCGATAGCGATACCTTTCCACCCGCGATCCGGCTCCTCACGATCCGTTCCGCTCACGCCTCCACTCCGCGCCGGAGCCGCTCGCGCATCTCGCCGATGCGCCCGTTGCGGTAGAACAGGTTGTACGTGTCGAACGGGATGATCTGCCCGGCTGGCGTCAGGAAGTGGACGCAGGAGCGCTTCACCCGGCTGAGGCAGAAATTGTGCGCGTCGAGGAATTCGACGACGGCGATGCGGAACATGTTGTCGTAGCCGAGCCCCGCCGGCACCGGCACTTGCGGCAGGCAGCAGAGGAGGGCTTCGAGCCGCTCCGGCGTGTTGCACTCCTGCGTCGCCAGCGAAAAGAACTCGAACACCTTCTGTCGGAGCGCCGGGTATTTCTCGAACGACACCGCGTTCGGCAGCGCCTCGATGAGATCGTCCTTGGGGAAGAAGGAGGTGATCGGCGTGATCGCCCGCCCGTTCCTGAGCGCATAGCCGATGGCGATCGATTCCGGATTGCAGGGGAGGGGGATGATGTCGCTCTCGCCGAAGGCGGTGCCGGCGGCGATGATCGCCCGGCGGACTTCCGAGAGCAGCACGCGGTCGCGCTTCTTGTCGAAGCCGAGGTTGCGGCCGGCGTCCTGGATCGGCTGGAAGGTGACGCCGCGCACGCATTTCCAATCGAGCGCGTAGTCGACGATCGCGCCGACCTCGTCGTCGTTGACGCCGCGCTTCAGCGTGACGACGAGGGTCGTCGAGATATTGCGGGCTTCCAGCGCCTCGAGCGCCTGGCGGCGGATGCGGCTGAGGTCGGCGCCGCGCAGCGTCTTCAGCGCCTCGGGGCGGAGCGAGTCGAACTGGAGATAGACCTCGAAGCCCGGCTTGAAGCCGGCGAGCGCATCGGCGAAGGCGGCGTCCTCGGCGATGCGAATGCCGTTGGTGTTGATCATCACGTGGCGGATCGGCCGCGCCTTGGCCATGCCGATGATGGTGAGGATATCCGGGTGCAGCGTCGGCTCGCCGCCGGAGAGCTGCAGAAGGTCCGGCTCGCCCTCGCTGGCGACGAGGGCGTCCATCATGAACTCGATTTCCTTGAGCGGCCGGTGCAGCGTTTTCGCCGTTCCGCTCTCGGCAAAGCACACCGGGCAGTTGAGGTTGCAGGCTTCGTTGACGTCGATCAGCGCCAGGCACGAGTGCTGCTCGTGATCGGGGCAGAGGCCGCAATCGTAGGGGCAGCCAAGGTCGGTCCGCGCCTGAAACTCGTGCGGCCGGTCGCCCGGTTTGATGTAGTCGCGGCAGAGCTTGTAATAGGCGGCGTCGGTCGAGATCAGCGCCTTCTGCACGCCATGCTGCCGGCAGCGCTTCTGGTAGTAGACCTCCTCGCCCTCGATCAGGATCTTGGCCGGCACCAGCGCCAGGCACACCTCGCAGAGCGAGGTCGTTTGGCCGAGAAACACATAGGGCGCGATCTTGCGGGTCGGGGCGTTCATGGCGGGGCGTGTCCCGTGGGGGCCTTCTCCTTAGCGCCGTCGCCGCGCCGGGGCGAGGGGCGCCGCTGCTTCGGTCGCTCGGGCGGATCGACACGATATGAACGACGTTCATACATCGGGCGTGCGTAATGTGCAAGGGCCGCATCGGGAGTGTCGCCCGCGCGCCCCGGCGCGATGCCCGCAATCGTTGTCGTGGCGGCCGCGCCCCCCTCACTCCCCCGGCAGCGGCCAGCCGGCGGCGGCGAAGACCTGACGGCGCACGCCCTCGCGCAGTTCCTCGGCAAGGCCGTCATCGTCGACCGCGCGGGCGAGCACCATGCCGCCGACCGTCATCGCCGCGAGGGCCAAAGCCCGCTCGCGCCGCTCAGCAATGCGGCCGCCGAGGTTCTCCGCGAACACCGCCACCATCATGTCGAGCACCTCGCGGAATGCGCCCTTGGTGACGGCGCTGCCGCGCGCGACGTCGCTCGGGAGGCCGATCATCGGGCAGGAGCCGTCGCGGTCGTCGAGATGGTCGCGCGAGAGATAGGCGTTGACGATCATCGCCGCGAGCGAGCGCCCGCGCGCCGCGGGATCGATGTTCCTCGTCTGCCAGGCCGGCCGGCGCGGGCTGGCGTTGAACTGGCGAACCGCGTGCGCGTAGAGATCCTCCTTGGAGGCGAAGTGCTTGTAGAAGCCGCCGCGCGTCAGCCCGGCCTCGGCCATCACCTCGTCGATGCTGACATCGGAGAAGCCGCGCCGATTGAAGAGCTTGCGCGCGCTGTCGACGATGCGGCGGCGCGTCTCCGCCTTTTGCGCCGGCACATGCGGCATGACCGTTTCCCCCATTCTCTCGTTTGGCGAGAGGCTAGCGCGGCAAAATCGGATGTTCTTGAACATCCTTTGCGCAGCCGTCAACGTTACGGCGCCGGCGGGTTCCCGGTGGAGCGGGGGAGAGCGACGATGACTTGGGTGCTGTGGCTGAACACCGTGGCCGAGACGCTGATCGCTGTCGGCATGTTTGCCGTGCCCGATCAGTTCTTTCCCGGCGCCGCCGGCCTATCCAGCTCGATCGCCCGAGCGTTTGCCTTCGCCATCCTCGCGGTCGCCTTCATCAGCTACCGCGCCACCTGGGCCGGCACCTCGCGCGAGACGGTCACGGCGATCGTGCTGATCCTCCTCGTCTATCACGCGCTTCAGCTTCTGGCGCAGTTCGTCTGGGCCGGGCTCTCCCCGCCGATGCTGATCCCGCCGGTGATCATCCACACCGTCGCCTGCGCGCTGCTCGGCCTCTACTTCGCGCGCCTCCGCTCGCCGGCGGCTGCCTAGTGAAAGGGGAGGGGGCGCCAGTGCCCCCTCAGCCCTCCCACACATACGTCCGCGGCCCGTAGGGCGCATCGTAGCGCGAGAGCATGGTGCCGAAGGCGCCGTTGCCGGGGCGCGGGTGGAGCGTCTCGTCGAGCGGCAGCAGCACGTCGTCGCTGACCTGCCAGAACGCCGAGAGCCCTTCGGCGGCGGGGCCTTCCAGGCGATAGAGCCTCGCCTCGGGATAGCCGGCGATGCCGGTCGCGGCGCTGACCGCGCCCTCGCTGACCAGGCGGTCGTTGCCGGCGGTGCCGACGAGAGCGAGCCAATAGCTCGCCGGCGCGCCCTCGCTGCCGCCATAAAGCACGAGCTGCACCTTCAGCCGCGCGCAGGCGGCGACCACGCACGGCATCCGCCCCTCATAGACGCCGCGGATCGGCGCCCCGCCGGCGTTCCGCTCCGGGTAGGGCGGATCGAAGGTGGCGGTGCGAAGGCGCGGCCGCGACGCCTCGGCCTGAACCAGCGCGCCGGCCCCGAAGGCGGCGGCGATCAGCGCAACGGCGACAAGCTTTCCGGCGGTCATGGCGTAGTCCTCCCGGCTGCGGCACGCCCCTCCCGCCCGCGCGCCAGCATCAGCGTGCCATAGACGAGCAGTGTGAGGCAAAGGAGGTGGAAGGTTGAGCGGGTGCGAACAAAGCGCGAGGACTTGGGGGGTGGCTCACGCCTTCCTGACCGGCGCAGGATCGCGTCGCTCTGCATCGGTCAACAGCAGCCAACCGGCAACGACCACGACTCCAAGCGACATGACGCCAAAACACGCCGAGACGCCGAGCACGGCGGGGCTTGCGTGGGGGCTGAGAAGGGCCCCAAGGGGCGCAAGGAGACTAATTCCTCCAAGAAAACAAACAAACCGGGGAAGTCGCCTGTTGCGCACCGGTGCCGGACAGCCGTCGGCCGGTGACCAGCCGCCCGGAAGGAAGAAGAACAGCAACCCGATACCAAGGACGGCCGCCGGGACGCTGGCGGTGAAAAGCGCGGCGTCGTTGCGGGCCGCGTCGCTCGTTGGCGGTGGCCAGAACGCGAACTCTGCGAGCTGGATTGAAAAAACCGCCAGCAGGAGCGACCCGTAAAAGAAAGCCATCAACCCGTAGGCCTGACCGATAAGGGTCCGGCGCACGTCGATCTCAATGCGGTCGCCGAGCAGCCCCTTGAGCATCGGCGATGAAGACCGCCCGGTGTACATCGCCACAAGAGGGCGAAGCGACAGGACGCCGAGAATGATTGGAATCTGAACGGAGCCCGCGCCGGGCCGGAGCCAATACAGGGCGCTGGGAGCCACAAACGCGATTCCGAGCGTGCTACCGATTGCCCGCGCGTGGTAACGGCGTCGATCTCGGGCGCCGGCAAGCGTCTCAGAGGGCCGCGATATCCTCATCGCTCGCCGCCTCGCCTCGGCGCGCTTGTGCAACGCCCTCCAGGATCGCCGCATGGGCCTTGGCGTCGATCGGCGCGGCGTTGCGGGCGGCGATCGCCATCAGGAGATCGGCCGCCTCGTCCTGGTCGGCCTCCGGCCATTGCCGAGCCTCGGCGACCGCATCTTCAAAGCGCTTGTTCATTGCCCGATCCTAGCACCCCGCCCGCGCGCCAGCATCAATGTGCCATAGGCGACGAGCGCCAGGCAAAGGAGGTGGAAGAGGTTGAGCGGGCCGAGCACCGCCGCGTAGGGCTTCAGGAACTCCCAGAGGAAGCGCTGCCCGGCATAGACGATGACGAGGAGATAGAAGCCGTTCGCCATGAAGAACGCATCGCGCCGCGCGAAAGCGAGGAGGGCATAGGCGAGGAAGGCCGCCATCGTCAGGCTCTCGTAGAGCGCCACCGGGTGGCGGGGGATGCCGTCGCCGAAATCCCAACCCCAACTCCCGCCGGTGGCGATCCCATAGGTGTGGTCGTCGAGGCCGGCGAGCAGGCAGCCGATCCGCCCGACCGCGACCGTCGTCGCAAAGCCGGCGACGAAGAGGAGGCCGGTCGAGCCCTTGATCCCTGCGATGCGCTTATAGACCTCGACCGTGAAGATCGCCCCGGCGAGCGAGCCGGCGATCGAGCGGCCGATGGCCGGAATTCCGGTGAGTGCGAGATTGGCGGTGCCGAAACCGTAGGCGCCGACGACCGAGCCGGCGATCAACGCCGCGACATAGGCCGACGAGAGCCGCCGCTCCGGGTCGCGGTCGGTGCCTTTCAGGCGCCAGAGATACACCCCCGCCGTCACCAGCGCCGACGCCGCCGCGGCGAGAAGGTCGAAGAGCGTGTGGACGGGCATGGCCTCCCCGCCCCGCCGCCCTAGTTCGCAGCGCCCGGCTGGAACACCACGCGGTCGTTGACGGCGTAGAGGATGCAGCGGGCGCCGGGATTGGCCTGGCAGTCGGCGGCCGCCTGGTCGATGGCGGCAAAGACCGTGTCGCCGGTCCGCCAGAGCCAGAACTGCGTCGGCGTGATGATGAGGGCCTTCGGCTTCGTCTCGCGTCCGTAGGCGCGGAGCAGCGCCTGGTCGGCCCGCGACAGGAACGGGATCTGGTCTGCGTCGAAGGCGGCCGCGGGCGCCACCAGCAGCCGCGGCTGCAGCGGCAGCGAACCGTCGGCGAGCCGCACTTCCTTGCCGTTGATCGAGACGATCGCGCAGGCGACGGTGGTGTAGAACTCGCAGGCCTGCAGCGCTTGGCGGGCGAGGTCGGCGATCGAGTAGGGCTCGTTCGGCTTCACGACGAAGCGCGCCGCCCAGGAGTCGGTGCCGAAGGCGGCGGCGAAGACGAAGCCGGCGTTCTTGCCGTCCTGCATCTCCTCGATCGACTCCTTGAGAACGCGGCGCGCCGTCTCGCTCAGCCACTCGTACTTGGCGGGGTCGATGTCGCGGCTGCCGATGGCGACGATCGGCTCGGCCGGGCCTTCCGCCGATGCCGGCGACGAAGCGGCCAGCAGAGCGGCGGCAAGCGCCGCGCCGACGACGCATCCGAAGAACCGCCCGACGGCGGCGAAGGAACGCCCGAACGCCATGACCCGAACCCCTTGCGATGCCGACCCCGGCGGCTCGCTCGCCGCCGGATTTCCCGGCCGGGACAATAGGTTGGCGCGGCCGGAGGGGTCAACGCGGGGAGGGGGCGGCGCCGCCTCGATCTTGCGCCCGCTCAAGGCGTCGGCCCGCCGCGGCGTCCATCTTCTATTCAAACCCCTACTCCCCGGAGGCCGCCGATGCCCCGCCGCCGCGTCGTCCTTGCCGCAATCGCCGTGGCGCTTGTTGCCGCCGCCGGCGCCGTCGCCTGGAGCTACAACACCGACCTTGCCCGCGCCCGCGCCGCGCTTGGCGAAGGCGCGCTGATCGCCGAGACGGCCGCCGGCCGCATCGAGTATGCCGACCGCGGCAGCGGCCCGCCGCTCCTCTCCATCCACGGCGCCGGCGGCGGCTTCGACCAGGGCCTCGCCAACGCCGCCGACCTCGTCGGCGCCGGCTATCGCGTCATCGCTCCCTCGCGCTTCGGCTATCTCGGCACGGCGGTGCCGGCCGATCCGCTGCCGGCCCGCCAGGCCGACGCACATGCGGCGCTTTTGGATACGCTCGGCATCGACAGGGCGGTGGTGGTTGGCGTCTCGGCCGGGGCCCGCTCCGCCCTCGAACTCGCGCTTCGCCATCCGCAGCGCGTGTCGGCGCTGGTGCTGATCGTGCCCGGCACCTATGCGCCGGAGAGCCCGGTGATGATCGAGGAGAGCCGCGGCAGCCAGCTCGCCTTCGCGCTCGTCAACGCCGGCGCCGACTTCGCCTGGTGGAGCCTGGAGAAACTCGCGCCCGACGTCCTCACCCGCTTCCTCGGCGTGCCGCCCGAACTCCTAGCCCGTGTCTCGCCCGCCGAACGCGCCCGCGCCGAGGCGATCCGGGCGAGCGTCCAGCCGCTCTCGCGCCGCGTCGCCGGCATCAATGTCGACAGCCGGCCCGATCTCGCGCCGCTGCCGCTGGAGAAGATCGCCGCGCCGACGCTGGTGATCTCGGCCCGGGACGATCTTTTCAATACCCGCCCGGCTGCCGAGCACGCCGCCGCGGGCATTCCCGGCGCGAGGCTCATCGTCTACGAGAACGGCGGCCATCTCCTGGTCGGCCGTCAGGCGGAGGCCCGCGCCGCCGTCGCTAGCTTTCTCGCCACGGCCGGCCTTGCGCCGGGAGCCGTCCTCGGCGCCGCGACGCGATAACGGGAACGCCCCGTAACCTCCGGCGGCGTCCGGGCGTATTCTCTTCGCCGGGATGCGTCTGGTCGCTGGGAGAGGGGATATGCGTTCGTTGAGATCGACCGGCAGGGCCCGCCCGGCGGCCGGCCTCGCCGCCGCCCTTGCCCTTGCAGCGCTAGCGACCGCCGCCCTGCCGGGCCACCCGCTTGCCCAGGCCGCCGCCGACGCCGCCTGCAGCGGTGGCGTCCTCGCTGCCCTCGGTTCTCCCCCGGCGATCCGCTGCCTCCGCCCGGGCGATGTCTTCCGCGATTGTGCCGAGCCTTGCCCGGAGATGGTCGTCGTTCCCGCCGGCAGCTTCCTCATGGGCTCGCCCGAGGGCGAGGCCGACCGCAGCGAGGACGAGGGGCCGCTGCATCGCGTCGCCATCGCCGCGCCCTTCGCCGTTGCCCGCCTGGAAGTGACGCGGGGCGCCTTCGCCGCATTCGTCGCCGAGACCGGCTACGCCCCGCCGCCCGGCTGCCATGTGGCCATTCCCTCCGGCTTTGCCGACGGGCGCAACAAGACCTTCCGCGATCCCGCCTTCGCGCAGGACGACCGCCATCCGGCGGTCTGCGTCAGCCACGACGACGCCGACGCCTTTCTCGCCTGGCTCACGCGGCAGGCCGGCACGCCCTACCGGCTGCTCAGCGAGGCGGAGTGGGAATACGCCGCCCGCGCCGGCAACGCGTCGGATTTCGCCTTCGGCGCGCCCGAGCGCCAATGCGCCGCCGTCAACGCCGCCGACCTCGCCTTCGAAGCGACCTTCGCCGGCTGGGAGGCCGCCGATTGCGACGATGGCGCGGTCTACACCGCGCCCGGCGGCAGCTATCCGCCGAACGCCTTCGGCCTCCACGACATGACCGGCAATGTCTGGGAGTGGACGGCCGACTGCTACCACGAGGACTACACCGGCGCCCCGGCCGACGGCACGCCCTGGCTCGCCGGCGAGTGCCGCACCCGCGTCTCGCGCGGCGGCTCCTTCGTCGACGCGCCGCGCTACCTTCGCCCCGCTTACCGCGACGGCAATCCGCCCGACGCCCGCTTCAGCGTGCTCGGCTTCCGCGTCGCGCGGAGCCTGACGCGCTGAGCGCTGGCGCCGAGCGGAATCCGCTGTAACCTTTCCCCCGCCTGCAGCGAATAGAGTGATTAGCCCCGGCCGCTGCGCTGGGGGCGAAGCAGCCATTGAGCGAAACACCCATTGAGGGGAGCCGCAGTTCCGATGATCACCCGCCGCCATCTCTTCGCCCTGGCCGCCGTCGCCGGCGCCGCCGCCATGCTTCCGATCGCCGCGCCGGCCGCCGAGACCAAGCCCTATACCGACGGCGCCTTCGACATCGCCCAGAAGGCGGGGAAGTCGATCCTGGTTCAGATCCACGCCACTTGGTGCCCGACCTGCGCCGCGCAGGCGCCGATCCTCGCCGACCTCGAGCGCGATCCGAAGTTCCAGAACCTCGTCGTCTTCCATGTCGATTTCGACGATCAGAAGGACGCCGTCCGCCGCTTCGGCGCGCGCATGCAGTCGACGCTGATCACCTTCAAGAACGGCCGCGAGACCGGCCGCTCGGTCGGCGAGACCCGCCGCCCCGAACTCGCCGCGCTGCTCGCCAAGGCGGTCTGAGCCGCGGCGCGGCCGCCGTCCCCGCGCCCCCCACGGGGACGGTTGGCCGGCGGCGCCCCCGCCCCCGGCCGCCCGGCGCCTGACGCACCATGTCCCTTGCGACGCTGGCTCTCGCCTTCCTTGCCGGGGCGCTGACCGTTCTTTCGCCGTGCGTCCTGCCGTTATTGCCGATCGTCCTCGCCAGCGCGGCCGGCGGTCGTCGCTTCGGCCCCCTGGCGCTCGCCGCCGGTCTGGCGACCTCCTTCGTCGCTGTCGGCCTTTTCCTCGCGACCGCCGGCTTCGCCCTCGGCATCGACGACCGCGCCTTTCGCACGTTCGGCGCCGTCGCGATGATCGCCGTCGGCGCGCTGCTGACCGTGCCCGCCCTGCAGACGCGGCTTGCCGCCGCCGGCGCCCCGCTCGCCCGCTGGGCCGACGCTCGCATCGCCGGCATCGGCGGCGGGGAGGGGACGGGGCCGCTCGGCCAATTCCTGATCGGCCTCCTCCTCGGCGCGGTGTGGAGTCCCTGCGTCGGGCCGACGCTCGGGGCGGCCTCGGTGCTGGCGGCGCAGGGCGAAGCGCTCGGCGAGGTGGCGCTGACGATGCTTCTCTTCGGTTTCGGCGCCGCCGCGCCGCTGGTCGCGATCGGCCTTGCCTCGCGCGAGGTGTTGACGCGCTGGCGGAGCCGCCTGCTGCATGGCGGCCGGGCGCTTAAGATGGCGATGGGCGCGGTGTTTCTGGTCCTCGGCCTTGCCGTGCTCACCGGCCTCGACAAGCGCATCGAGACCGCCCTGGTCGAACTTTCGCCGGACTGGCTGACCGCCCTGACGACGCGCTTCTGATACCGCGGGTCGGCCTACCGCGCGGCCGGCGCGGCCCGCTCTCCCGCAACAAAAGGGCGGCGCCCTGCCGCCGCCCTTCTTGCTTGCGGGCCCGGCCGCAGGGACGGCCGGGCCCGCTTGCTCTTCTGCTCCCGGCTAGTCGCCGGTGACGACCTGCCACTCCGCTGCGCCTTCGCGCACGGCGCGGCCGGCAAGCCCGCCGAGAAACGCCATAAGCTTGGCTCCGCCATCCGGCGTCAGCGCGAAATGGCAGCGGCTTCCGTTGGCGGTCACAACTGTCACTCCAATCATTTGGCCATTGTCGATCAATTGCCCCTCAAACGCGCTTGCCACCGGCAGCGCGCCCTCTTCCTCCTCCATTCTCAACTCCAACGTGCTAGAAAACTCCCGGCGAAATGGCCGACTCCGCACGCGCCTACATTGCGACAAATCAAAAACGCGCGGCAAGGGTGCCGGCCTCCCCGGTAACAAAAACAACGCTCGGGCTGGAGGGTGGTTCCCGGCAAGGCGCTGCAGCCGCCCCGGCGGCGGCGGCAGCAGACAGGTTCGCGTGCGCGATCGCCGGCAGCGAGGCGGAAGCGCTGGGAACGAGGGGCTATTGGCGGGGGGAAGCGCTCAGCTCAGCGCCGCGTGGCGCTCGCCGGCAGCTCGATGCGGCTGAGGCGCCAGCTGCCGCTCCACGTCCAATGCGTGGTGACGACCGGGCTCTTCTCCGAGCTGGCAAGATCGAGGCGGAAGCTGATCGGCCCGCTGAAGAACGCCCAGCGGACATTGCCGAGGCCGAAGCGCTGCGTGCTCGACCCGCCGGAGGCCGGTGCGGTCGCGCCTTGCCCGGCGGGGGCCGCCGGTGCGGCATTGCCGCCGGAGCCCGGCCGCACGCCGGAGAGCAGCGAGACGATCCCCGCCGGCGTCAGATACTGCTGCAGCGCCGCGTCGATGAACGGCCGCCCGAACGCGCCGAGGATGGCGTTCTGCTGTTGGTTGCGGGCAAGGCCGGCGGAGAGTTCGTCGGCGAGGCTGGCGCGAAGCGCCGGCCAGTCGACCGCCGCGTCGATCCCCGCCGCGTCGCGCGCTTCGAGCGCCCGGGCAAAGAGATAGATCGAGACATAGGGCCAACCCGCCCAGCCAAGGACGACAACCCCAAGCGCAATCAGAACCAGGCGGCGCCGCATGGCGTCAGACTCGGCCAATCCGCGCCCCGGAGCAAGGGGGAGGGGGCGTTAGTCGCGGCGCCGAACGCAGGTCGCCGCATATGCGGTCGCGATAAGCAGCACGCCGATGGCTTCGGTCTCGTGTCCATCAAGCGCGTAAAGGACGGCGACGATGCAGTGAGCGACGGCGATGGCAGCGTGGCGAAGATCGATGGTCACGCGGAGTGCCTCCGGTTGAGAGGCCTCCCATTCACAGCATGTCGAAGGTGCCGGCAACGCACAGGCTATGAGACGGCCGGAAGCGAGGCGGTTGCTGCTCGCCCCCGCTCGATCTGCCTGTCACATGCGTGACGAGCGTGACCGATCGCGCCCCTAACTCCCCGTGCGCTTCAGCAGTGCTTCGGCGACGCGGCTGACTTGGGCGCGTTCTTCGGGCGTGGCGCGCTTCAGATTGTCGAGGATCGACCAGAGCGCGTCGGTGTCGAGCGGGTTGCGGTTGATGAGGTCGGTGTCCTCGCAGCCGAGCGCCCAGGAGAGCGATTCGATGATCGGCTGCGTATAGGGCTGCTTGCCGTTTTCCAGGCGGCTTAGGGTCGACTTGGAGAAGCCCTCCAGGCGGTCGCGCACGCGCTCCACCAGACGGTCCTGCGACAGCTCGCGATGGAGCCGCCACTCGCGGATGAAAGTCCGGCGCAAGGGCGCCAGACGCGATGAAACGCGCTTCGGCATTATTCCCTCTTACGGAACAATGCCTTAGGAGTCGTTACGGCTAGCAGCAACAAAACCGCTTGACAGTTATTCCATGAGAAGGAATATTCCTTCTTATGGAACGCCTGGAAGCGCCCGTAGAAGGGGTAAAACCCTCTCCCCACCTCAGGGTCCCCGTTGCCGAGAGCCGCGCTCGCCCAAGGGGCGCCAGGCCGGCAGGGGCGCTTGCCCGCGTTCCAAGGAGCGGCCCGCTGTCCTCCCCAGCCCTGCCGCATCCCGGGGCGGCGCCTTTTGGCGTCGCCCCGCTTTTCCCTTGGAAGAATTGGGCGGCGCCTTCTGGCGTCGTCCCGCTTGTCCCTCGGAAGAACTGCGCGGCGCCTTGCGGCGTCGCCCCGCTTTCCCCTTCGGTACCCGCAGCCGCCGCGGCGCCCCGCCTAGTCGCCGGCGTAGAGTGCCGGCGGGGTGGGGGCAGGTGCCTCGCTCCCGGCGAATGTCTTGGCGATCCGGCCGAGCGCGGCGAGGAATGCGCTGCGCGGGAAGACCAGCCGCGCCACGATCACCCGCTCCGTCGCCCGCCCATGCGGCCGGTCGGCATAGCAGGTGATGCGCACGTGATCGCCGTGATCCTCCGGCGGCATCACGCCGGTGACGAAACTGTCCAGCACCAGCGCCGGCTCGATCGGCACCGGCTCGCGCTCGCGCCGCGCGCTCCGTCCGCCGAGCGGCAGCGCCTTGGCGGCGGCCATCGCCGCGATCTCTGCCGGCCGCTCCTCGGCAAGGCCTCCGGGCGCCGCCGCCGCGCCGTCCGCGGCGGCCTTCAATCCCGTCCTCTGCGCCTCTGTAGCTTCGCTTGTGCCGGCCCCCGTCGGCTGTTCGATCGGCTGGGCGCCCTTCTCGCCCGCCTTGCCCAACTCCGGCGGAACGGGCGCGCCTCCGGCGCCCTCCACCAGTTTCATGCGTCCCATCAAGACCTCCGCATCGCGGACCGCACCCCCTGCCGACACAGCACGGAAAGATTGTACAGGCGTTCCCGTTTTGTCCGAGATCACGACTGCGTGACAGTGCGACCCGGCCCCAAAGAGGCGGCCAAAGCGTGAGCAGCGCGGCGTTTCTGGTCCTGCCGATGGCCGCGATAGCGGCGCTGGCAAAGGCGGCGCTCCACGTCGAAATGCGTCTCGCGGCATCGGAGAAGACGAGTAGCTGCAGAGGCATACGCCAGGTCGGCGCGCCGCTCCGGCCGCTGCCGCGGCGTCGGCGCGAGCCGGCATTACCGCCGGACGGGGAGGGGACCGGCATCGGCTCGCCGCTCGTTCCCCTCGCCGCGTCGCGATCCGGCTGCGCCCGTCGCGAACGTACAATCTTCCACCATAACGGGAACGGCCCTCCCACTTCCGCTCCGCCGGTGCCGGCGAATGCCGCCAAGTGGGCGCCCCCGCCGCTCCTGCCGACGCTCCGCGGAGGGTGGCGGTGAGGCGCCCGGCGCGGGGCGGCCTGCCGCTGGTGCGCTCGCCGCGTCTCCTCACCGGCGTCGAGATCCAGCGCCTCGCCGACGACCTCGGCGAACTGAAGCGCCGCGTCGCCGGCCTCAGCGGCGAGGTCGGCAAGCTGCGCGATCGCCTCCGGCCGCCGCAGGGCGTAGAGGCGCTCCACGCCAAGGCGCGGCCGGCGATCGGCACCATCCAGCGGGTGGTGGCCGCCCATTACGGCATCGACCCGCTGGAGTTCGTGTCGCAGCGGCGGGGCCGGATGACGGCGATGGCGCGCCGCATCGCCATCTACCTGGCGCGGCACATGACCGTCGCCTCGCTGCCCGAGATCGGCCGCGCCTTCGGCGGCCGCGACCACTCGAGCGTCTTCCATGCCATCCGGCGCCTGGAGAGGCTGATGCTCGCCGACCCCGCGCTCGCCGTCGAGGTCTCCGAGCTTCGCCAAGCGGTGATCGCCAGGGCCGGCGACGCGGTCTATTTCTCCTCGGTCGGTAAAGGCGAGGCGCCGCTCCCGACGTCGGCGCCGAACGAGCCGACCGGAACGGCCGAGCCGGAGGCCGGGCGATGACGGCTCTCCCCGTGCCGCCGACGCCGGCCTCGACCGACCTCCGCGACCTGCCGTTCATGCCGCTCGATGTCGGGCGTCTGCGCGACAGCGAACTCGCCGGCATCGCCAGCGCCGAGGCGTTCCGCGCCTGCGTCCTCTCCTGGTGCGTCGCCTGGCACCAGGTGCCGGCCGGCAGCCTCCCCGACGACGACGCGGTGCTGGCCCGCCTCCTCGGCTTCGGCCGCAACGTCAAAAGCTGGCGGCGGGTGCGCGCCGCCGGCGGCCTGCACGGCTGGTTCCGTTGCAGCGACGGCCGCCTCTATCACCCCATCGTCGCCGAGAAGGTCGCCTATGCCGAACGCCGCCGCGAGGCCGCGCGCGAGCGGACGCAAAGCGCCCGCGCCGTGGCGCTCGCCCGCCGCCGTCCGGGGGAGGGTGCCGTTCCCGCCGTTGCCGCCGCCCTGCCGCCGCAGGCCGCGCCGGCCTTCCCGCCGCTCCCGCCGGATGACCGCGCGGCTGCCGCCGCCGCGGCCCGCGCCGAGGTCGAGACCGTCGACGCCGCTTCGCCGCAACCCTCTGTGACAGACCTTGCGACAGAGCCCATAGGAAGAGAAGGAGAAGAAGAGAAGGAAGAGCCAAGCGCAACCGGCGAGCACCGCCCGCCCGTCGCCGGGGGCGACGGATCGGGCCCGCCGCTGGCGCCGGAACTGCTGCGCCGCGCTGCGCTGGTTTTGCCTTCGGCAGAGCTGCCCTCGGGCGATTGGCGGCCACCGGCTGCCGACCTCGCGCTCCTCCGCGCCCGCCTCCTCGCCGCCGCCGCACCGCCCGACGACTGGCCGCTCGCCGCTGCCGCCAGCCTCGCTCCGCTGCCGCAGCTTCTCGCCGAGGGCTGCGACCTCGGCCGCGACGTCCTGCCGACCGTCGCCGCCGTCGCCGACGCTGCCCGGAGCGCCGCTCCGCCGCGCACCATCGCCGCCTGGAGCTACTTCGCCCCGGCGATCCGCGAGGCCCATCGCGCCCGCCTCGCCGCCGGCGACTCCGCCGCGCCGGCTGCGCTCGCCGCCGAGGGCGGGGAGGGGGCCGCCGCCGCAGCGCCCCGCGTCTTCGTCCCGCTGAACGACCGCCGCTTCTCCGCCCTCCGCAAACGCTGGCGGACCGAGCGCCATCGCGAGCCGCCGACCGTCGCCGGCAGGGGCGGCAGCGGCTGGTACTTCGATGCCAGTTGGCTGGAGGGCGAGGCCGCCGACGCTCTCCCGTCATCTGCTGGCGGCGGGGAAGGCGCTGCGGGGGGCGGTGCCAAGGAGCACCCCGTCGGTGAGGATGGACCCCGACCCGCCGAGCCGCCCGCAGCCGCCCCGCCGCCCGCCGGAGGCGCCGATGCCGCGCGCTAAGGCCCGCCGCACGGGATCGGCCAACGAGGCGGCGCGCCCGCCCGCCAGCTCGCCGAGCGCGAGAAGCGCGGGCTCGGCGCCTCGACGCCGGAGCGCCTCTGCCACTCCGGCGCGCCGCTCGCGGTGATCGCCGGCACGCGCACGCAGCGCATCTCCGTCGCCCCGCTCGACCGCCTGGCGGGGAAGCGCATCAAGGGCCGGCCGCTGCTGACGCGCCGGCAATACGAGGCGGGGGAGAGGCTGCGCGACGACGGCTACCTCGCCGGCTTCATGCGGAGCCCCGGCATGACGCTCGAAGTCATCGACCGCGGCTTCCAGGCGAACGGCCCGGCCTTCGCCGACAGCGAGCGCGCCGCCGCCGCGATGCGGCGCCTGCGCCGTGCCAAGGCGGCGCTCGGCCGCCCGCTGGCGGTGGTGCTGGAAGCGGTGATCTGGCCCGAAGACGACATCCACACGATGAGCGCCATCGGCAAGAAGCTCTTCAACCGCGCCGACGCCACCGCCGCCGAAGCCGCCGCGATCGAGGCCGTCAAGCTAGCGCTGGAAACGCTGGCCGACCACTACGAGGGGCGGGGGTGAGGGGGGCCTAACCCCCCACCACGCCCGCGGCGAAATGCGCGCCGAGGTAATACGGCCAGAGGATGATGCCGACGACGCCGTCCCAGAACGTCAGCTTCAAGTAGCCGATGGTGAAGAGCCAGGCGGCGAACCAGAGGCCGCCGAGATTGGCGTGCTGCTCGATCTTGATGCGCTGGCCGCTCCGGAAGACCTGCGTCTTGCCGTTGGTGGTGACGGCGACTTCCTCGCCTTCGCCCTTGCGGGTGTTGATCTCGATCGTTGCCTGACCCATGGCATCGCCCTCCTGAAACTGCGGGCGCCGGCCGGCCCTTGGCCGTAACGGCCCCTAAGGCGCGGCGCTTTGCGGCGCCGCTGTGCTGGACTGGGGCGGTTATCTCGCCCCGCCGCGCCAAACCGGCTCGACCTTACGATTCACATGGGGCGCCTCGGCCGCCCCGACAACTCCGTAGCCTGCCGGAGCGCCGGTGCCGGCGGCCTCAGGGCGCGCCGCGGAGCCGCCCGGCAAACGCCCGGCCGAGATAGTAGGGCCACAGCAGCAGCGCCAGGATGCCTTGACCGAACGAGAGGCGGAGATAGCCGATCGAGAACAGCCAGGCGGCGAACCAGACCATCCCGGCGAGATTGCTGGCGGTGTTGACGACGAGGGCAAAGCCTTCCTGCGGCATGGTGCAACCCTCCGGGCCGCCTCCGCGCGGCCCCGTTGGAACTCGGCCTCCCCGAGAATGGCGCCCCTTATCGGCGTCCGTTTGGCGCCGGCCGCCTGACGGCGACGCCGAAGCAGCGCTGGGGCAAGGCCGGGCGGGACGGGACGGCCCAGGCAGACCGTCGATCCGTTCCCGCGGCGGCCCAGCCCCGCGTGCGTCGTTCAGCTCCCGGCCGGACAAGAGGCCCGACCCTCAAAACCGCTTCCTCACCAGCGGCAACTCGGCTCGGCCGCCGCCACGCAGCCGCCGAAGGAGCCCCGCGCGGGGGAGCGGAAGCGGGCCGCACCCCCGTCGCCCGTCCGCCAGCACACGGCGCCTCCCGAGGGGAGGCCCGCCCGGCGGCGGGTTGTGGCGGACGGAGAAGGGCTCGTTGGCGACGATAGCTACCCTTCTCCGACCGCATGTCGAGGCCAAGGCCCCGACCCACGTGCCGATCCCACCGCCATTATGGCTGCCGGGAGAGAGCCCGCCCCTCACGCCGGCGCTGGTAGCCGGATCAGCGTTTGCACCATGCCTCGGCACTGCCGCCGCGGCCTTGATCCAAAGCAAGGCACGGGGGGTGTGCACGGCTCGCCGGCGGCCCGTCAGGGCGCAGCCGGCCGCCGCCGCGGAGCAGGCGAGGCGAGGCCCGGCGCCCGCGCGCTTTTCCCGCTTTTTTCCCGCCGCCTTCTATATGCTGCCGGCAAGCCCTATATCCGGAACCCCTATGCCCACCGACGAAGACGACGACAGCGGCAAGCCCGGCGGCACCCCGCCGGAAGGCTCCGGCCCGCCGAAAGGCCCGCGCAAGAACCGCGCTTCCGGCGGCGGGAGCGGCAAGGACGAGGGTTCCCCGCGCCCGCCCGCCGCGCGCGGCACGCCTTCGCGCGAGGAGGAAGACGAAAGCCCCTGGTCGAGCGGACCCTGGGGCGAAGGGCCACGCGAGCGCGGCCGCGGCAAGGGGCCGTTCGGCGGCGGCCCGTTCGGCAGCAACGGTCCCTTCGGCGGCAACGGTCCCTTCGGCAATGGCGGCTTCGGCAGCGGTCCCAGGCGGAACCGCCCCGGCGGCGAGCGCCCGGCGGCCGACTTTACCGCGGCCCTCAGGGATGCCGGTGCCCGCCTCGGCGAGGCGCTCCGCGGCGGCCGGTTCGGCGGCCCCGGCGGGCGTTCGCCGCGTGGCGCGCGGATTGCCGTCAGCGCCGCGGCGCTGGTCCTGCTCGGCCTCTTCCTGTTCAGCCGCTTCACTTTCGCCGTCGGCCCCGACGAGGCCGGCGTGGTGCTCCGCTTCGGCGGCCTCAATCGCGAGGTCGGCTCCGGGCTGCACCTGCGCTGGCCGTACCCGATCGAGGATGTGCGGCTGCCCAAGGTGACGCGCATCTATCGCATCGCCGTCGGCTTCGCCGCCAACGATCGCAACCCGACCGGCGGCGCCGACGTGCCGCGCGAGAGCCTGATGCTGACGGGCGATGAGAACATCGTCGACCTCGACTTCACCGTGTTCTGGTCGGTGCGCGACGCCAAGTCCTATCTCTTCGCCATCGAGGACGCCGAGGGAACGGTGAAGGCGGTTGCCGAAAGCGCGATGCGCGAGGCAGTCGGCAAGGCGCAGATCCTGACCCTCCTCACCGGCGCGCGGAGCGAGATCGAGGTGAGCGCCAAGAGCATCCTGCAGGCGACCCTCGACCGTTACGGTGCCGGCATCGACATCCGCGACGTGCAACTCCTGAAAGTCGATCCGCCGGCGCCGGTCATCGCCGCCTTCCGCGACGTCCAGGCGGCGCAGGCCGACAACGCCCGCTCGGTCAACGTCGCCGCCGCCTATCTCAACCGCGTCGTCCCGGCGGCGCGCGGCCAGGCGGCGACCATCCTTGCCGGCGCCAACGCCTATCGCGACCGCATCGTCGCCGAGGCCACCGGCCAGGCCGACCGCTTCGCCAAGATCGAGGCCGCCTATCGCCTGGCGCCGGATGTCACGCGCATGCGCATCTATCTGGAGACGCTGGAAGCGCTTTTCGCCGGCATGCAGAAGGTTGTCGTCGACGCCCCCGGCCGCCTGGGGAGCTTCATCCCGTTCCTTGGCCTCGGCGATCTGCCGAACAGCCAGCCGCCGGCCGCCGGCGTCAGCGCGCCCGCCTCGGCGGCCCCGGCCGCTCCCACCGTCGGCGCCGCCGCTCCGGCGCAGCGCCCGCCGAATTTCGTCGCCGCCCCCGACAACACCGCCCCCCGCCAGGCCGCGCCCCCCGCCGCCGCCCAGCGCCCGGCGCAGAACACCGGCCAGCGCCTCCTCGGGCGCTGAGCGCAGGCGCGGCGGCTTCCCTGCGGCCCTTCTGCCACAGTGATTCGGAAACGCACGTTTGACGGACGATTCGCCCTGTAGCCGCCGACCGTGAGGTGTAAATCTTAACGCAGCAGAGTGCCGACCCGGCGAGCGCGAGCCGGGAAGGGGGGTAACAATGTTGCGTCGATTGTTTATGTCCGCCGCCGGCATGCTGGCCTTGACCGTGGCGGCCAGCGCCGCCGACCGGGTGACGGTGCGGCCCGCACCACCTCTGCCGGCGCCTTTCAGCTGGGCCGGCATCTACACCGGTGCCGAAGTCGGCTACGGCTGGGGCAAGGCGACCTTCGTCACCAGCGGTTTTGAGTTCGGCAATCCCGACCTGACCGGTTTCCTCGGCGGCGTTTATGTCGGCGGCAACTTTGCCGCCACCGGGCTGGCCGTGGTCGGCGTTGAGCTGAACGCCGACTTCGCCAACCTCTCCGGGCACTTCTCCGACATCAACACCGGCGACGCCGAACAGCAGTGGGAGAGCGCGCTCCGCCTCCGCCTCGGCATCCCGGTCGGCAATGCGCTTCTTTACGGGGCCGTGGGCGTGGTGGTCGGTGGCTTCGAGTACCACGCCAACGGCGGTGGCGTCGCTGTTTTCGGCTACCATCGCTATGCCGCCGGCGGCACGGTCGGGGCCGGCGTCGAATACGCGCTCGACAGCCACCTGATCAGCCGCATCGAGGTTCGCTACAACGACTTCCTCGACATTCACGGCGCGTTGCCGGGCTTCGTTCTTCATAACGATGCCTGGACGGCGCAGGTGCGCGGCGGCGTCGCATACAAATATTGACAGGTCATCGGCTGGCGCCCCGGCGCCGTCCAGAGTTAGTGGGGGAGTTAGGGCCGTGACAACCAAGATTAGCCGTTCAGCGCTCGCCGGAGCTTCGTTGCTCGCGCTGGCCGGAGCGGCCGGGGAGGCAAATGCACAGGCCCGCGCTCTCGGCAACTGGAGCGGCGCCTATCTCGGCGCCGAAATCGGCGGCCAGTGGGGCACCACCACCTTCAGCGATCCGTTCGGTCCGTCGATCTTCGGCGACGACGTCCGCACGCCGGGCTTCCTGCTCGGCCTCGTCGGTGGCTACAACTGGCAGGCACCCGGCTCCGCCATGGTGCTCGGCATCGAGGGCACGATTGATGCTCTCGACTCCAACGGGCAGAACACCTGCTTTGCCTATTCGCCGACGTACTTCTCCGCGAACTGCGAAGTCCGGCCTCGGGCGTCAGCGACGTTGACGGGACGCCTCGGCCTGGCCACTGGTCCGGTCCTTCTCTACGCCAAGGGCGGTCTCGCCTGGATCGACGACGACATCACCATCACCACCAATGGTGTGTTCGGCGTGCCGGGCGGCCCAGTGAAGGTCCATGCAACCCCGTTCGGCTGGACGGTCGGTTTCGGTGCCGAATACGCGCTGAACAACGCGCTTTCCGTGAAGGTCGAATACGACTACCTCGCCTTCACCGGCGTCGGCGTGTCGTCCTCCCTCAGCTCCAACAACTTCGACACCCTCAACGTGCCCCGCACACCGGCCGATGCCGACCAGAACGTCAGCCAAGTCAAGCTCGGCCTGAACTACAGTCTCGGCGGCCAACTGCCGGCGGCCCCGCTGCCGCCCTTCGTGGTGCCGCCCGGCGCCGTCGGCTGGACCGCGACCATCGGCGCCCGCTACGTCTACGATACCGGCTCCTTCCAGAAGGGGCTCTACCCGCCGAGTCAAATCTCGCAGCTGACCTACGACGACATCCGCGTCCACAACGGCGAGATCATCGCCCGGGTCGACACCCCGCAGGGCATCTTCGCCAAGGGCGCCATCGGCTGGGGCAGGACCGCCGGCGGCAACATGACCGACGAGGACTGGATACTCTCCGGTAACATTGGCTACTCCAACACCAACTCGGCCAAGGTCGACGGCAATTCGATCTACGGCCACATCGACCTCGGCTACAACCTCATCGACCGGCCGGACGCTCGGTTCGGTTTCTTCGCCGGCTACAGCCATCTGCGCGAAGAGATGAACCCCTTCGGCTGTGCGCAACGCGCTTCGACGGTCGGCGGCATCTGCGTGCCCACCATCCCGACGTCCGTTCTCCTCATCACCGAGACCGACACCTGGCAGTCCGTGCGGGTCGGCGCCAACGCCAAGTTCGCGCTCGGCAACCGCTTTAACCTGGAAGCCGACGCCGCGTACCTCCCTTATGTCCACTTCAACGGCGTCGACCACCACTGGCTGCGCGACCCGTATCCGCTGAACTTCCTGCAGACGGGGGAAGGAACGGGCACGGAGATCGAGGCGGTGCTGTCCTACGACGTGACCAACGCTCTCAGCCTTGGCCTCGGCGGCAAGTACTCGGCGCTGTGGACAAAGGACGGGTCTTACACGGCACCACAGCTCGGCTTCGGGCCGGCTCCGGCGGTCGCCCACACCGACAATTGGGGCGCCTTCGTCCAGGCGACCTACAAGGTCGGCGGCCCGTAGCGGCTCGCATCCGCGCGGAATAGGAAACGCCGGCCTACTGGCCGGCGTTTTCGCTTGGGCAGCGTTCCGTACTTTCTTCTCAGCGCCGCGGCAGCGGTGGCGAGACGCAGCGATGGCGCCGTCCGTCGGCGCCGAAATAACTGTCGCTCGCCGCGTCGTAGTTCCAATAGGTCGCCGCGCACCAGGCGCGGTGATAGGCAGGATAGTCCGAGGGTGGTTGCGGCGGCGGGGTCGCCGGCCATCCCTTTTCGTAGGGACTGACAAACCAAGGGGGAAAGTCGCCGCCGCCCACGACTGCGGCTGCGGCGGGAACAGCGCCGACCGGCCCGAGTAGGGCCGCCATCGCCACCGCTCGCGCAGCGGCCAAGTGCGGGACGGCACGACGTTTGGCAAACAGTCTGATCATTTCACCTAAAGCTAAGTGCGCGGCAGGTCGCAATCAACGCCCCCCTGCGGGCGCGAAAGATAAAGGGCGCCCCGATGGGGGCGCCCGGTCGCGGCTGGTGCTTTAGCGGCGGTTGTCGGCGGCGATGCCGGCCTGCACTTCGGCGATGGCGTTGCGCGTGGCGGCGATCGCCTTGACGCGGTGGCCGGCCTTGTCGGCGGTGGCGAGCTGAAGGTCGGCGAGCGCCTTGTTGAGGTTGCCGAGCGCCGACGCCATCATCGGCTGCGGTTCGGCTGCCGCCGGTGTCGCCGCAAGCGCCGCGGCCCCCGCAACGATTCCCCCTGCCATCGCCAGCGCCGCCTCGCGGCGGTTGAGCACGTCCTTGGTCATTCTAGTCCTCGTGATTGAGACATGACGAAATCGGCGCCACGCCACCCGGTTCCCCCTGACGGCTCGCCGCGGCACTGTTCTTAGCTCGCGCCGCGCGGAGCGCCAAGGCAGCATGGGTTGTGCGGCAACGGCGCAGCGGCGGCCGTGGCGGAGTGCGCACTCCGCTTGCGAAGCGGGGGAGGGAATTGCGATCCGTCCCGCGAGGGGGCGGATCGCCGGCCTAGCCCGGCCAGTCCTCGACCATCTCCGGCGAGAGCGGTGCCGGCGGCGCGGCGGGCGGGGGAGGGGCGACGACCAGGCGGTAGAGATGCCAGGTGGCGTGGCCGAGGAGCGGCAGCGTCAGCGCCAGGCCGAGGAAGAACGGCAGCGACCCGGCGACCAGCAGCGTGGCGACGATCAGCCCCCAGGAGGCCATCACCACCGGGTTGGTCCGTACCACTTGGACCGAGGTCTGCACCGCCGTGTCGAGATCGACATGGCGGTCGATCAGCAGCGGGAAGGCGATGACGCTGACCGTCAGCACCACCGCGGCGAAGGCGAGGCCGACTAGGCTCCCGACGATGAGCAACGCCCAGCCGGCGGGGGTGGCGAGAAGGCCGGAGAGGAACTCGCCGAGGCGCTGCGGCTCGCTGTCGCCGAGCACCAGCCACGACATCGTCTGCGCCGTCGCCAGCCACAGCAGGAAGATGAGGATGAGTTCCAGGCCGAGCGCCAGGATCGGCCGGATCGCCGGCGAGCGGAAAACGCTGAGCGCCCGCCGCCAGGAGACCGCCATGCCGCGCTCGCGGCGGCGGCTGACCTCATAGAGCGCCAAGACGGCGAAATGGCCGACCAGGGCGAAGCCGGCGAGGAGCGGGAACAGCAGGCTCCAGATGTGGTAGCCGCCGATCAGGCGGGCGAGGAGCAGGCCGGCGATCGGGTAGAGGGCGGTGAGAAAGATGACGTGGCTCGGCATCGCCTTGAAATCGGCAAGCCCCTTGCGGAGGGCGGTCTCAAGATCGGCTAAGGCGATGGTGTTGACCTGCGGCGCCGCCGCCGCGTGGGTGCGCTCCGACCAGATGCCGGGGCGGCTGCGGCCGCCGAGCGCGTAGCGCAGGCCCGGCCGCGCCCCGAGCTTGCCGGCCAGGCCGAGCCGCGCGCCGAGCTGCACCGGGTCGAACGCCCGAGCGCCGCCCGGCTGTTCGCCGGCCGCGATCGGTCCCGCTCCGAGCGTTCCGCCATGCAAGCGATCGATTTGAGCGACATCGGTTTGAGCGACCATGTCCCTGCCCTCCGGTCATCTCGCTGAATGAAACGTTACTACCGAAAACTACGGGCCTACAAGCCGACTGGTAACTTTCACTACTTTGCGGCACTGCACTTCAAAGAAAGCCGCAATGTTTTCAAGCGATTGCCGGTTAACTTTGTCGCCGACTTCGCGATGCAACATCTTTCGCATCTGCAGCAAAAGCTGTCGCCGGTCATCGGCGCGGCGTTTCCTCAGCGAGTAGACCGGCGGCGCTCCGAAGGGCGGCTGCGGGTGGCTGGCTGAGCGCGGGGAGGGCCAAGTGATGTGCCGTGTCGTTCCCGCTTGTGCCGAGCATCTTCGCAGTCGCACCGTCCGGAGCGCCGCCTGCCATCCGGCGGGGCGCTTGGCCGCTCGCGCCGGCCTCCCTTGCCTCCGCGCGCGGTCCCTCGCAGGCGACCGCAAACGGAGGCGGGCGTTGGCGCCGAGCCGCATTGGCCCAGTGGCCAGGGCCGTGCTGGCAATGCCGCGAACGAGCGCTTGCCGCTCTCGGTTTGCATCGTCCGCCCCGCCGCTCTCGCCTTGCCTCTTCTGCCGTTGCGCGACGGCAGCGCGGCGCGCGACCGAGTGGTCGACCGCCTCCCTTCGGCGAAACGCCTCCGCCGCCGCGATAGCCGGCCAACTATCGCCTACTTCAACAGAACTTTGCTTGGAGCTTAGAGGAGGGGATCATTGTGACATTATCAGGGCCGAAGTAGAGGATTCGGAAAATATCGTCGCGTACGCGAGCCTCCCGAACGCGGCGCGGCTCGGCGGTCCGAACGGAATGCGAACTTTTTCCTTCCGAAATTTCAGTCGGCGCCACCCCTTGAACGCGCTTTGCGGCTGCCTATCTGGATCAACGCCGGGCGCCGAAGAGACCCGGCGGGACGCCGCCCGGCGGCGTCCGCATATCCATGTTGCTCAAGGAGAATGTGGCTATGACGACCTTCGATCTTACTCCGCTGTGGCGTTCCACCGTGGGCTTCGAACGGCTCTTCGACCTCGTCGATAAGGGCCTGTTCGATGACGAGCAGAAGTACCCGCCCTACGACATCGTCCGCACCGGCGAGGACCGCTTTCGCATCACCCTCGCGCTCGCCGGCTGGCAGCCCGAGGACGTGACCGTCACCGAACACCAGAACGTGTTGACGGTGGCCGGCCAGCGGAACGGCGCGGCCCGCGCCGACGAGGGCCGCGACTATCTCTATCGTGGCATCGCCTCCCGCGCCTTCGAGCGGCGCTTCACGCTCTCCGACTATGTCGTGGTCAAAGGCGCCACTTTCGACAACGGCATGCTGCACATCGACCTCGAGCGCCAGGTGCCCGAGGCGATGAAGCCGCGTCGCGTCGAGATCGGGCGCCAGGGCACCACTCTGGCGGCGCCGCCCGGCAAGGCGGCCAAGCTGGAGCACGTCAGGGCCGCCTGACCGCGAGGCCTCGGCGCTCGCCGCGGTCTCCTCGCTTCAACCCATTGCACATCCAACACCCGCGTCGGCGGCCGGACGGCCGCCGGCACCGGGCGCGATTTATCGGAGCACTTTGCAAGCCATGCCACGCTCTACGTCTGTCACCGCGTCTGGGCCGCGCACCCAGCGCACGCTGGTCGATCTTGCCCTTGGCCTTGTCGCCATCGGCGCCGCGCTCGGCCTTCTTGCCCTGCCGGCGGCCACCGCCCCGGCCCTCGGCGCGCCGCTCGGCATCGAAGCGGCGCTTTCCTCCGGCCTCGTCGGGCCGGCGGGAGCGGGAACCCCGCCATGCTAGAGCGGGCCGAGGCCGCCGGCTCCGCCCCGGCGGCCGCACTCGGCGGCTTCGGCAGCGCTTCGCTGCCGCTCGCCGCCCCGCAGATTCTCTTCGAGCGGATGGCGGCGCTCGCCGCCTCGCGGCCGCCGCCGCGCCGCCCCGCCGAGGCCTCCGGCCTGACGGCCGGTACGGCGCGGGGCGCCTGATCCATCGCCGCCGCAGCCGGTCATGCGGCCGGATCGTGCGGCGGCACAGCGACATTTGATCTGCCGCGGCGGGAACGTCCGACGCTTTCGGCGGTTGCCGCGCCAGAGACCCTTAGGAGTGCCATGACCATGCCGACGAATGTTCCGACCCGTCTCCGCCCCCGGCCGACCCGCGCCGCAGCGCTCCTGGCCCTGGGCCTGATCGCCGGCACCGCGCCCCTTGCGCTGCCGCCGGGCTCCGCCGTCGCCGCCGCCGTGGCGGTCGACCCGGTCGCCGTGCCGAGCTTTGCCGACCTCGCCGAGAAGGTCGCGCCTGCCGTCGTCAGCGTGCGCGCCCGCGAGGCCGCCCGCACCGCCGACGCCACCGGCAATTTCTTCTTCTTCGGTCCGGGTGGCGGCAACCCCGGCGCCGGCCCCTTCGGCAATCTGCCGGAGAATTCCCCGCTCCGCAGATTCTTCGACGGACCGAACGGCCAGCCGCCGGCCGCCCGCCAGCGCACCGCCCTCGGTTCCGGCTTCTTCATCTCCGAGGACGGCTATGTCGTCACCAACAACCACGTCGTCGCCGACGCGAGCGGCCTCACCGTCACCACCAGCGACGGCACCGAGTATCCGGCCCGCCTGATCGGCCGCGACGACAAGACCGACGTCGCGCTGATCAAGGTCGATGCGCAGACGCCGTTCGCCTACGTCAACTGGGCGGCCGAGGCGCCGCGCGTCGGCGACTGGGTCGTGGCGGTCGGCAATCCCTTCGGCCTCGGCGGCACCGTCACCGCCGGCATCGTCTCGGCGCGCGGCCGCAACATCGGCAGCGGCCCCTATGACGACTACCTGCAGATCGACGCGCCGGTGAACCGCGGCAATTCCGGCGGCCCGACCTTCAACACTCGCGGCGAGGTGGTCGGCATCAACACCGCCATCTATTCGCCCTCGGGCGGCAGCGTTGGCGTCGCCTTCGACGTCCCCGCCACCACCGCGCAGGCGATCGTCGCCTCGCTGAAGGAGACCGGCACCGTGGTGCGCGGCTGGCTCGGCGTGCAGATCCAGCCGGTGACGCAGCCGATCGCCGACAGCCTTCGCCTTGCCGGCGGCGCCAAGGGCGCTCTGATCGCCGAGCCGCAGCCCGGCGGACCGGCCGAGGCCGCCGGCATCCGCGCCGGCGACGTGGTGACGGCGGTGGACGGCAAGCCGATCTCCAATCCGACCGACCTCGCCCGCGCCGTCGCCTCCTACCGGCCGGACGCCAGCGTCACCCTCTCGCTTTGGCGCGACGGGGCGGCGCAGCAGTTGACCGTGCGACTCGGCACGCAGCCGGCTGACCGCGCCGCCGCCGCGAGCCCGCAGAATCGCGGCACCGCGCAGCGCCCGGCGCCGGCCGCCGCCGGCATCGTCGGCGATCTCGGCCTCAGCGTCATGCCGAGCCGCGACGGTCGTGGCCTCGCCGTGGTCGAGGTCGATCCCGACGGCAAGGCCGATACCGCCGGCCTCAATCCCGGCGACGTCATCCTGATGGCCGGCGGCACCGGCGTCTCTACCGCCGCCGATCTCGAGAAGGCGCTCGCCGCCGCCCGCCAGGACGGCCTTCGTGCCGTGCTCCTACAGGTCCGCACCAGCCAGAGCACCGGCTTCGTCGCCGTTCCGGTCGGCTAGGCGCGGCGACGGCGCGGCTCGACCGCCCCCACCGGCGAGCCGCGCTTCCCTCGGCCCGCGCGAGGCGAAGAACCGCCGTGCCCGCCCCGCCAGGTTTCCGCGCTCGACCGGTGTTGACTGGGACGCGGAGACCGACGACCTACCCCAAGCCTCGGCGCCATCGGCCGGGGCACTGGAGGCTCGCGTGGCGCTGACCCTTTACATCCACCCGCTGGCGTCCTTCTGCCACAAGGTGCTGATCGGCCTTTACGAGAACGGCACCGACTTCACCGCCGAGATCGTCGACTTCGCCGATCCCGGCTCGGCCGCCGCGCATGTCGCCCGCTGGCCGGTCGGCAAGATCCCGGTGCTCTACGACAGCGCCACCGACCGCACCGTGCCGGAGACCAGTATCATCCTGGAATACCTGCAGGACCTCTATCCCGGTCCGGTCCGCCTTCTGCCGGACGACCCTGGGGCGCAGCTCGAAGTCCGCCTCTGGGACCGCTTCTACGATCTCTATGTCAGCGTGCCGATGCAGAAGATCGTCACCGACCGCATCCGCCCGCCGGGCGCCGACGACGCGCATGGGGTCGCCGAAGCGCGGGCGATGCTGGATCAAGCCTATGCCATGATCGAGGACCATCTCGACGGCAAGACCTGGGCGACCGGCAACCATTTCACGCTGGCCGATTGCTCGGCTCTGCCGGCGCTGTTCTTCGCCTCGATCGTCCACCCCTTCGCCGGCCGCCAGCGCCGCCTCGCCGCCTATCTCGAACGGCTGCTGCAGCGCCGCTCGGTCCAGCGGGTGATCGCCGAAGCGCGCCCCTATTTCGCGATGTTCCCCTACCGCGAAGCGATGCCGGCGCGGTATCTCGCGGGGTAACGAGATCACAGACGCCGGGAGCGGAAGGCGGGAAGACGGCCGCCCCCCCGCCTCCCGCCAACGGCCCGCCGCGGGTGGAAGACCCGAGCCAACTTGATAGCGCGTCGGCCGCAATGCTAGCTTTTGCACCAGATGAGGGGCTCGAGACCGAGGCCGGTTGGCAGCGTCGGGGGAAAAGTCGTGGTTAGATCATTGGTTGGGGCGACTTTGGGCCTCTTGGCCTCGGTGTCGCTGGCGCTCGCGCAGGGCGGTACGGTGCAGCGCGTCAAATTGCGCGCTCTGCTGGCCGACGGCTATGAACTGAAGAACATTGTCTTCATTCCCAACGACGCGTCGAGCCGCATCGCTGCGACCGCCGACAAGGACGCGCTCCTGCTCTCGCTGCAAAAAGGGCAGCAGATCGCTACCTGCTTTCTCTCGGCGGTGGACTATTTGACCGGCGCGGCGCTCGATATCGAGTGGTGCATCCCGCACAAATAGTTGCCTATCGCCGCGCCGATCGAGCGCGTCGCGAGAGTCTGAAGTCCTTTTGGGAGTGAGAGAAAATGGGCAGGTTGATCGGCGCTCTCGCAATCTTGGCGGCGTTCGCCGGCACCTCTGCGTGGGCCCAGCCGGCGCCCGCGGCGGTGACGCAGAAAGCCTTCACGGTCCTGATTGGCCTTGGCTATGACATCAAGGCCACCGCCACCGCGCCGGGCAAGGATAGCGCAGGCAAGGATATCACGACCGTCTTCGTGACCTTGCAGCTCGGAAAGTCGGTGGCCGTTTGCACGTTCTCGACGGGCGTCTGGTCCAACATGACCGACACCGAAATGGAGAACCCCCGCTTCTGCGACGTCCGCTCGTACTGACGACGTGACCTTGACCCTGCCTGCCATCGCAGCGGGCAGGTGATCGGAGCTTGCCGCAGCTTCCGGTGGATTGTACGCCGCCTCGCTCCGCCGCCTACTCCGCCGCGGCCGGGGCCGGCGCGACCTGTCGCGCTCCGACCGGCGGGCGTTGCGGCCGGCGCAGCAGCAGCAGCATCGGCATCGTCGCCAGCGTCACGATCAGCATCAGCTTGAAGTCGTCGAGATAGGCGATGAAGGCCGACTGCTGCGAGACGAGGCCGTTCAGCTGGGTCAGCAGGCGGGGGTCGCCTGCCGCCAGCGCCGCTTCGGCGATCGGGCTCGTCGCCGGCATCTGGCGGAACGGCGTCAGCCGCTCGCCCAGCTCGGCGTGGTTGACCTGGATCGAATTGGCGAGGGTCGAGACCATGATCGAGATGCCGATCGCCGAGCCGATGTTCCTGACCAGGCTGAACACCGAGGCGCCGAGCGTGCGCAGCTGTGCCGGCAGCGTGGCGAAGGCGAGCATGTTGAGCGGCATGAACACGAAGCCGAAGCCGAAGCCCTGGATGATGCCGGTGGTAATGAACGGCATCTCGGTCATCACCGGCGCGAAGGCAGTCATCTGCCACACCGAGATGGCGACGCAGATGCTGCCGAACAGCATCAGCAGCCGCGCATCGATCTTGTTCATCAGCCGCCCGACCACCACCATCGCCGCCATCGTTCCGAAGCCGCGCGGCGCCAAGAGCAGGCCGACCGAGATCGTCGAATAGCCGTAGAGCTGCTGCATCATCGGCGGCAGCAGCGCCATCGTCGCGAACAGCGTGGTGCTGATCAGGAAGATGAAGAGGAGGGCCGAGACGAAGTTGCGGTCGCGGAACACCTCAAGGTCGATGAACGGCTCCTTGGCCGAAAGGCTATGGACCAGGAAGATCCACAGCGCCGAAGCGGCGATGCCGGCCTCGATCAGGATTTCCGGCGAGGAGAACCAGTCGAGCTGACGGCCGCGATCCAGCAGCAGCTGCGCCGCGCCAAGGGCGATCGACAGCCAGGCGAAACCGAAAAGGTCGAACGGCCGCGCCCGCCGCTTGGTGTCGGGCAGATAGAGGAACATGCCGAGGAAGGCGAGGATGCCGACCGGGAGGTTCACGTAGAACGCCCAGCGCCACGACGCGACCTCGGTCAGCCAGCCGCCGAGCGTCGGCCCGAGGATCGGACCGACCATCACCCCGGCGCCCCACAGCGCCATCGCCCCGCCGCGCCGCTCCGGCGGGTTCAAGTCGAACAGCGTCGCCTGGCTGAGCGGCACCAGCGCCGCGCCGAACGCGCCCTGCAGGACGCGGAACAGCACCATCTCTTCCAGGCTCTGCGCCGCGCCGCAGAGGGCCGAGGCGGCAACGAAGCCGGCGACGGTGGCCAGGAACAGCTGCCGCCGGCCGAAGCGCTCGGCGAGCCAGGCGGTGAGCGGCGTGGCGATCGCCGAGGCGACGATATAGGAGGTGAGCACCCAGGAGATGGTGTCCTGCGCCGCGCCGAGGCTGTTCTGCATCGACGGCAGCGCGACATTGGCGATCGTCATGTCGAGGATCTGCATCACCATCGCCAGCATCACCGAGAGGGTGATGAGGCCGCGATGCGGCACCTCGACGAACGGCTGCGCCGCAGCAGGTGCCGCGGCAGCCGGGGAGGGGGCTCGGGCCGCAGCCGGTGCGGCGGCGGTGGCGCTCATCGCGCGCCGGCGGCGAAGGCCGAGCCGGTCAGCGAGAGGCCGAACAGCGAGCGGACATGGCCGGTGTCGACGGCGACGCTGGCGCTGAGGCCGGCGATCAGCGGCACGCCCTCGGTCGCTCCGGAGAAGGCGAGGCGGACCGGCACGCGCTGCACCACCTTGATCCAGTTGCCGGTGGCGTTCTGCGGCGGGATGACGGCGAACTGCGCGCCGGTGCCGGCGCCGATGCTGGCGACCGTGGCTTCGAGCGGCCGGTCGGGATAGGCGTCGAGGGTGACGCTGACCTTCTGCCCGACCGCCATGTGGAGGAGGTCGGTCTCCTTGAAGTTCGCCTCGATCCAGGCGCGGCCGGTCTCCATCAGGCTGAAGACGGCGGTGGCCGGGGTCACGTACTGCCCGACCTGCAAGTGATCGGCCTGGGTGACGATGCCGTCGGCCGGCGCTTTGACCGTGGTGTTGGCGAGGTCGAAGGCCGCCTTCTTGGCCGAGGCAAGCGCCTGCAGCACCAGCGGGTGGGCGTCGGTGGCGATGGTGGCGTCGCCGCCGAGCGCGGCAACCGCGCCCTGCACCTTCTCCTGCGCCTGGGTCAGCCGCTGCGTGGCGGCGAGATAGTCGTTCTGCGCCTGCTCGAAGGTCGAAGTCGAGGCGACGCCGGACTTGAGGAGGTCCTGCTGGCGCTGAAACTTCTTCTGCTGGAACTCGGTGGCGTCCTGCGCCACCTGAAGGTCGACGGTCGCCTGCTTGTGCGCGGCTCGGAGCTGCTCGACCTGCAGCCGCGCCGCCGCGACCGCCGCCTGCGTCTGCGCCTGGGCGATCTCGAACGGCTCGCGGTCGAGGCTGAAGAGCGTGTCGCCGGCCTTGACGCGGTCGTTCTCGCGCACCGCCACGCTGGCGACGCGGCCGGAGATCACCGGCGCGATCGTCACCTTGTCCTGCTGCACATAGGCGTTGTCGGTGGCGGCGTAGCGGCCGCCGGAGAGGTACCACCAGCCGCCACCGCCGGCGAGCGCCAGCGGCACCACCAGCATGGCGATGGTGCGCTTGATCGGGAAGCGGCGGCGTGCCGGCGCGGCAGCGGTCGCGGCACCGCCGCTGGCGCTGTTGGCGGCGGCGGGTGGCGTCGCGGCCGGCGCTTCGGCGGCGGGGAGGGGGCGGGCGCTGCCCGTGTTGGTTCTGGCGTCGGCGTTCATGGCGTAAGACCGTTTCGGGAGTGGCGTTGATTGCGGCGTTCGCGGAGGCGCTGGCCGGCTTCACCGAGGAGGCGGCGGCGGCGCGTGCGCGGGCTTTCCTCCTCGCCGCTGGCCTCGGCCGCAGGCGGCGCGGCGGCGAGGTTGGCGCGCATGCGCGTCAGCGCGGCGACGAGAATCTCGATCTCGGCCTCGCTAACCCCGGCATGCGCCAGACAGGAAACGTCGCCGGCCATCGCCCGCATCTGCTTCAGCACTGGCTCGGCCTCTGGTCCGAGGTAGAGGCGATAGGCGCGGCGGTCGTCCGGATCGGCGCGGCGCTCGACGAGTCCGGCCCGCTCCAGGCGATCGACCTGACGCGACAAGGTGATCGGCTCGACCTCGATCAGATCGGCGATCTGCGACTGCTTCAGCCCCTCGTGGCTCTTCAGGACAGCCAGCACGTGCCATTGCGCGCGGGTGAAGCCGACCAGCGCCGCACGCCGGTCGACGGCACGCTTCAGCAGGCGGGCGACGTCGTGGATGAGGAAATTGATGTTGCGGCTAGGCAGCGTGGCATCCATAAGCCGCAATATAATAAGCGCGCTCATAATATGCAAGCTTCTAGTAAGCGCGCTTCCTTTCCCGCCGTTCCGGGTCGCTTGGCGACTGCGGACGGCTGCTGCGCGATGCCGCGCCGGCCGCCCTTGTAGGCCGCCACAATGCTGTGATCCTTCGCCGAACCGTGGCGGAAAAACTGACAGTCGCGATCTGCACCCACAATCGCGCGGCGATCCTCGATGAGACGCTGGCGGCGCTGGCTGCTGCCGAGCCGCCGCGAGCGGCGGCGCTCGAAGTGCTGATCGTCCTCAACGCCTGCAGCGACGACAGCCCGGCCGTGGTCGAGCGCTGGCGCGGCCGGCTGCCGATTGCGGTGGCCGAGGAACCGCGCCCCGGCGTGTCGCATGCCCGCAACGCCGCGATTGACGCCGCGACCGGATCGCTGATCCTCTGGATCGACGATGACGCGACGCCGCTGCCGGGTTGGCTGCGCGCTTACGAAGCCGCCGCGGCGCGCTGGCCCGACACCGCCTTCTTCGGCGGCACCATTCGCCCGCGTTTTCTCGGCACGCCGCCGCGCTGGCTGCTGGAGGCGCTTCCGGCCATCGCCGCGGCCTTCGGCGACCACCCCGGCGGCGCCGACGGCGAAGCCGTGCGCCCGGGCGCAACGCCCTTCGCCGGCAACCTTGCCGTCCGCGTGGCGGTGCAGCGCCGCCGCCGCTTCGATACCGGCCTTGGCCGGGCCCCGGTCGGCTGGGTGCGCGGCGGCGAGGAGGCTGCATTCCTCGAAACCCTGCTTCTGGAAGGCGCGAACGGGCGCTGGGTGACGGGCGCCGAGGTCGAACATCGCATCGGTCCCGAGAAGCAGACGCGGCGCTTCGTGCGCGAGAGCTACTACGGCTATGGCCGCGACCGCGGCCTTGCCGCGCGGCGCCTGGCCGAGCGCAATGCCGCCCTGGCGCGCGGCGCCGCCGACCCGGCCATCGATTGGGCCGCCCCGCCGGAGGTTCTGGCGCGGGTCTATCCCCGGCGGCGCGAGACCGGGCCGCTCGGCGATGCGCTGGGCCTAGCCTGGGTGGAACTGCGCACACTCTATTCCCGCTTCTTCCGTCCGCCGCGCTCCTGGGCCGCCCACCGCTCGCATGCCAGCGCCCTTGCCGGCTATTGGCGGAGCCGCTACGGCCGGTCGTCCTGAGCCTTCCGCGGGAAAGTGGCCGGCGGCTCTGCCTTGCCAGCGCCTTTTTCGTCAGCCCGTTATCCACCGCCCCGCGTTGCACCGCCTGGCAGCAGGCCGCATACTTCCGGCCAGATGCCGCAGCAGCAGCTGCGCCAGCCTGATTCGTTTTGGAGGGACCATGGCCGAGGACTGGGCCGCCGACGTGAAGAAATACGTGCCGCAGGCCGAGGACGCGGTCATTGCCGGCATCGTGCGCTATTGCGGCATTGCCTTGCAGAAGCGCGATTCCTCGCTGGTTTCCTACAGCGAGCCGGAGGAACTCGACCGCGTCCGCAACAATTTCCTGAAGAAGAAGCTGGGCCTGACCGCCTCCGACCAGGAACTGAACGACGCCATCGCCGCGGTCGGGCAGCGCATGGCCGGCGTCAACGCCCGTCACCGCGTGACCGTCTACTATTTGCTGGCCGAGCGTTTCGGGAAACTCGCCATGTTCAGCAGCGGCGGCAAGTCCGGTGGCAAGTCCGCCGGGGCGAACGCGGCTGCCAAGGCGGCTCCCGCCTCGCCGCCGAGCCCGTCGCCGGCCGCGGCCGCTCCGCCGCCTCCGGCAAAGCCGGCCGAACCGGCCGCGCCCGCCGCTGTCGCCCCGGCGGCAAAGCCCGCAGCTCCGGCCATGGCCGCCCCAGTGTCGCCGTCGCCTGCAGCTGCATCGCCCGCCCCGCCGAAGCCGGCGCAGCCGGCCCCAGCCGCTCCGGCGGCTCCCGTCATGGCCGCCGCAGCCTCGCCGTCGCCCAGCATGGCATCGCCAGCGCCGCCCAAGCCGGCGCAGCCGGCCCCACCGGCGGCAAGCATGGCTCCGTCGTCGCCCGCCAAGCCGGCGGCGCCCGCCGCGCCAGCCGCCGCCATGGCCCATGAGCCGAAGCCTGCGGCGGCTGCCGCCCCTGCGGCAAAACCAACCCCGGCGGCGGCTGCCGCCCCTGAGGCAAAACCAACCCCGGCGGCTGCGGCCCCTGCCGCCCCTGCGGCAAAACCAACCCCGGCGGCGGCTGCCGCCCCTGCGGCAAAACCAACAATGACGCCGACGCCGATGGGCGGTATATCCGGCGGCGGCGCGCCGATGTCGGCCGCCCCGGCAAAGCCGGCCGCTCCGCCGCCTCCTGCGGCGTCCGCCATGCCGATGCATGGCGGCGCCTCGCATGGGGCGCCTGCGGCTGCTCCGGCCATGAACGGCAAGGCGCCGAACGGGGCGTCGGCCGGCAGCGGCCATGCAGCTTCGGGTCAGGGAGCAAGGCCGGCGGCGCCGATGCCGATGGCAGCAGCATCCGCCGCTGGTGCGGCGAAGACAGGTGGAGGGCACGGAATGGCGCAGGGGCACGGTCACGGCGGGGGCGCAACCGCCGACGCGGGCATGGTCATGGGCATGGAGGAGCGGAACCTCACCTATCGCCGCTTCCTCAACCTCTTCAAGGTCGGTGCCATCGGCTGCATCATCCTGCTGATCTTCCTGTTCTTCCACTTCAAGGGCTAGCCGCGCTCATCCCCGCGGACTGACGGCCGCCGCGCCCCCGCGCGGCGGCTTTTGGCGCTTGCGGCGCCGGAGTGGGGCAGGGCAGCCGGCCGCCGTTGCGCCGCGTGGCTGACCCCGCCACAATCGCGCCCGATGCGTTCTCGCGCGCTTTGGGCGCTGGTCGCGGCGGCCAATGTCGCGATCTACCTCCTCATGGTGGCCTCGACCGGCCGCACCGAATTCACCTCGCGCCAGGCGCTCGCCTGGGGCGCCGATTTCGGGCCGCTGACGGTCGGCGAGGGCGAGTGGTGGCGGCTGCTGACCGCGACCTATCTCCACGGCAGCTTCAGCCACCTTCTCGGCAACATGATCTGCCTGTGGGCCTGGGGCCGCTTCGTCGAGATGCGCCTCGGCGCGCCGCGCTTCCTCCTCGCCTACACCGCCTGCGGCCTCGTCGCGAGCTTCGCCAGCGTCTCGTTCAACCCCGACGTCGTCAGCCTCGGCGCCTCCGGGGCGATCCTCGGCATGCTCGGCGTGATGGGAGGCCTGCGCCTCAAGGGTGACGCCAGCGTGCCGGCCAATGTCGTCTTCATCAACGCCATCTACTCGATCCCACTCGCCGTGCTGTCGCCGCAAGTCGACTGGGTCGCCCACGCCGCCGGCTTTGCCGCCGGCATCCTCGCCGGGATGGTGCTCGGCCGCGCCACGCCGACCTACGCCCCGCCGCCCGAGGAGGAGGAGCCCACGGCGCCGTCGGGGCCGTGGGGGTAGGGGGGCCGGTTGCCCGGCGCCCCGAATCGCCTAACGTCGGCGCCATGCGCACCACACTTGCCGCGTCTCCCACCCGCCGCGCCGTCCTTGCCGGAGCCGCCGCTCTTGCGCTGGCGCCGCGCCTCGCCGCGGCCCAGGTGCCCGACGCCAGCGCCGCCTTCGCGCTGCTGCCGCGCACTGCCGCGGCGGGCCTGACCGGCCTCCCGTCTGCCGCGCCGAAGGGTGCCGCCGCCGCCGAGGCGGCGCGGGCGCAGATGGCCGCCTATGCCCTCCGCTCGGCGCGGCGCTGGATCGACCGCGCGCCGCAGCCGATGCCGGTCGTCCACACCGAGGGGACGCTGCCGCATCAGGGCATCTACGACCAGTCGGTCGAGGCCAAGAAGGACTGGCAGGCGACGCGCGATCTGGCGCTCGGCTCGCGGCTTGCCGGCGACGGCGCGATGGCCGGCAAGACCGTGGCGCTGATCAAGGCCTGGCTCGGCGTCTACAAACCGAGCTTCAACCCGATCGACGAGACCGATCTCGACCGCCTGATGACAGCCTTCGACCTCCTCGAAGGCTCCGCCCGCGCGCCGGTCGCCGCCGACTACGGCAAGTTCCTCGCCGCGCTCGCCTCCGGCTATCTCGACCGCATGCCGACGCTGAAAGGCGGCACCGCCACCAACAACTGGCAAAGCCACCGCGTGAAGCTGGCAACCCTCGCCGCCTATGGCGCCGGCGACAAGGCGCTGATCGAGCGCGCCCGCGCCGCCTATAAGAAGCAGCTCGCCGACAATTTGCGGGCGGACGGCAGCGTCCTCGATTTCGCCGAGCGCGACGCCCTCCACTACGTCACCTACGATCTGGAGCCGCTGCTGATGGCGGCCCTTGCCGCCAAGACGCATGGCGAGGACTGGTACGGCGAGAAGAACGCCGCCGGCGTCGGCCTCAAGGAGGCGCTGCTGTGGCTCGCCCCCTACGCCGAGGGAAAGAAGACGCACCAGGAATTCGTCCGCTCGACCGTCGCCTTCGACGCCGCCCGCGCCAAGGCGGGCCTGCCGGGCTTTGCCGGCCTCTGGAACAAGGAGGAAGGGGAGGAGGTCTTCACCCTCGCCGCCCGCCTCGACGCAGCGTTCGCCCCGCTCGCCGCCGCACTTACCCCCGGCTTCACCGGCGACAAGCGCCCCCGCTCGCCCTGGCTTCACCTCACGCTGCCGGTGTGAGCCCGCCCGAGCCGAAGCCCCCCGCGGCCGAGGGCGAATGGCGGCGCCTTGAGCCTCGGAGCCCGAGGTCCCCGGTAGCGATTAGCAACGCCTATCGCGTCCATTGAGTTACGCCGGAGTGCTGCCGGCCCATGCTTGTTCCCCTCGAAGTGAGACCAAAATCGGGAGGGAGCATCATGTCGATCGACAGAACGGCAGGCATCGTTGCGGGTGGGCTCGTCGCGCTCGCGATATCAGGCGCGGCGTTCGCGCAGCAGCAGGCACCGGCCCAAGGCGGCGCAGCCCCGCGTCCGCCGCAGGTATCGGGCCAGATCGGCACCGGCGCGCCCGAGGAGGTCTTTCTCAACATGAAGATGGCAGCCGACGGGGTGGTTAGCCTGTCGTCGAGCGCAATCAAGCTCGCCTGGGGCGGATACTACCGGTTCAACTTTGTCTGCCCGCCGGGCATGGCGGATGGAATGGGTGTCGTCATGTACGCCCCGGAATTGTGGGAGAACTCGCACATCCGGATCATCAGCGTCGCCGACACGACAAAGCCGATCGAAGACCCGCAGGCCAATTTCTATATGCAGGGCCGGAACATATCGAAACTGGAGTGCGAGGGCCTGGACCTGACCCTGCGGGTTAGCTTCCATCCGATGCGCAAGGGCACTTACCCCTTCAGGGTCGTGAACGAGCGGACCAATCCGCCTAAGGAGGTCAAAGGCCAGTTCATAGTTGAGTGAGTCCGTGGCATAGCGGCTTTCGGTTCGCCATCGGCAAAGAGGGCAATTCCACCGGATTGGCGGCCTGAGGCTCGAGGAACCGGCCGCCTCAGGCCGCCGCTGCCGTGACCGTCGGCGTTGCGGATTGAGACCAGCCGGGCGAAGATGCCTCGGCGTGAAACGGCGGCGGGGCGGGGGCCGCCGCCGCTGCCGGAACCGTTGGAGCGGGGAGGGACAAATGCGCTTTCGCGGCGGCTTCCGGCACCTCCTTCTGGCGCTTGCGGCCTTCGCGCCGGCGTTTGCCGATGCGCAAACCCTGACGCTGCCGACCAGCGGCTTCATCTCCGGGCGGGCGGCGGTCGAGAAGGACATCGCCGACGGCAATGCCATCTTCGCGGCGCGGGTCCGCGGCGTCTATGTCGGCGCGCCGCTGCCCATCGCCATCCCCCAATTCGCCTATCTGACGCGCGACGGCGCCAAGACCCTCGTCGTCGTGGTCCAGGCCGAGGTGGCGAACGGGACGGTTCTCATCGGCGTCCGCGACACCCGTGGCAAGGACGCCGTCGCCACCGGCAATGAGATCGAACTCCTCGGCATCGACTCGCCGATCCCGATGAACTGAAGCGCCAGCGCCGGCCGCAGCCGCGCCGCCCTGTCAGCGCTCGAGGAAGCGGAGCTGCTGGTTGCTCAGCCGGTCGTCCGGGTCGATTGCCTGCGCCTTGCGGAAATCGGCGATCGCTTGTGGGCGCAGGCCGAGCGCCGCATAGGAGAGGCCGCGATTGCCGTAAGCCTCGACATAGGTCGGATGGAACTCGATCGCCTGGGTGAAGTCGGCGATGGCGCGCTCGCTGTCGCGCTTGGCCACATAGGCCTTGCCGCGGGAATTGAGGGCGTTGAAGTCCTTGGGGTTGATGGCAATCGCCCGGTCGTAGTCGGCGATCGCCTCGTCGATGCCGCCGAGCGCCTGAAGCGCGTTGCCGCGATTCCAATAGGCGACGCCGTTCTTTGGATTGATGGCGATCGAGAAATCGTAATCGGCGATCGCTTTGCGGTAGTTGCGCAGGCCTTCGTAAGCGGCGCCGCGACAGTTGTAGCCGATGAAGTTTCCGGGATCGCGCCTGATGACCTCGCTGCAGTCGGCAACGGCGCGGTCGTACTGGCGATTGTTGCTATAGGCGACGCCGCGCGAGCTGTAGAGCCACAGGAGGTTGGGATCGAGCCGGATCGCCTCGCTGTAGTCGGCGATGGCCGCCTCCCATCCGCCCTTCTTGGTGATCAGCCGTTGACGGAAATGGGCGTGCCCCCGCTGGCCGAAGGCGAACGCGGAAGAGGGGTCGAGGGTCACCGCCGCGGTGAGGTCGGCGATCGCCTTGTCGAACGCGCCCTTTTCCGTCCACGCCATGCCGCGCCGGGCATGGGCCAGTCCGTCCCTGGCATCGATCTCGATCGCCGCTGAATGATCGGCAAGTGCCGCGTCGTAGTCGCGAAGGCCGAAGTGAGCGATGCCGCGATGGTCGTAGGCCGGGCCGTGCCTGGGATCGATCGCGATCGCTTGGCTGCAGTCGGCGATAGCCGCCGCGTGGTCCTCCTTGCTTTCATACGCCTCGCAGCGTTGCGCCAAGGCAGCGGCGCTCGCCGGGTCGAGCCGAATCGCCTCGCTATAGTCGGCAATGGCGCGTTCGTAGTCCTTTCGGTTGAACCACCCCCGGCCGCGGTTCCTGAAGGCTTCGGCGCGCACGCTTGCCGTTTCGCTTGCGTCCTCGGCGATCCGTCCGCAGGCGGCGTTGGCGGCCTCCGGCTTCCCGGCGCTGGCGGCGCACTCGGCCCGGTCGGCCGGTGTCGCGGCCGCTGCCGGCGTCGCGAGCAGGACGCTGAGACCGAGAAGCAGGACGCTCGATCCGCGCGCCGGCATGGCGATCCAAGCCTATTTCGGCTCGACGCCGCCAGCCCGCCGCCGCGCGGCGAGGGGCTTCATCACCCGCAGGTGCAGCAGCGTCGCGCTGGTGGCGAGCAGCACGGCGATGCAGAGGAACCACTTCGACGCCGGCTCCATCGCCCCCTCGATCTGCACCGCATGCACCACCGTCGCCACCACCACGATCATCGCCACGCCGTTGTGGACGAGCCGCCAGGCCGAGTAGTCGAGACCGAGCCGGCGTCGGAGGACGACCAGGATCGCCGTCAGCACGACGCCCCACATCGCCGTCACGCCGTAGACCGAAAACGGCGTCGGCGCGACGAGGAGCAGTGCATCGCGCACGTCCTCAGGGCTGGCCAGATAGAGGCCGGCGACATGCAGCGCCACGCAGGCGAGGATGGCGACGCCGATGCGGCGATGCCAGAGCCGCTGCTGCAGCGGGCTGAGGCCCGGCAGGTACCGCGACCCGAGCAGCGGCTGGATCAGCAGCAGCGCCAGGCACACGATCCCGGCGGTGCCGCCAGCGATATAGACCGCCTCGCGATAGCCGAGCAGAGGGCTCGCCGCGGCGATCGCGACGGGCACCAGCATGGTGGCCAGAAGGGCGGACCAGACGATCAGCGCGACGGCGCGTCCTTGCCCCGCCGCGCGGCCCGGCTCCGACAATGGCTCAGGCCGGGGCGAGCACGAAATCGACGCTGAGCGAGGTGTCGGTCGCCTTGCCGAGCAGCGGCCGCAGGAACACGGTCTTAAACGCCTTGTCGTCGTAGGCGAGGTGCGCGTGCGGCTGACCAAGGCTCGGCACGATCTGGGGCATTTCCAGCCGGAAGGTGCCATCGGCGGCGGTGAGCACGCTGCCGTGGTTGCGCGGGTCGGGTTCGCTGCCGACGGTGGTTGCCGCCCAGATCTGGATGCGCTGGCCCTTGAGCGGCGTGCCGTCGCCGGCTTTGAGCACCCGCCCGGAGACCACGAAGCCGGTTCCGAGGCGCTCGACCAGCGGCGCGCCGGGCCGGTAGTTGTTGGCGCCGCCCGGCATCGTCTCGGTCGGCGCGAAGGCGCCCGCCGCCAGCAGCGGCGAAATCGACATCAGCGGTCCGCCGACGAGGGCCGCGCCGGCCGAACCGGCGCCGAGGAGGAAGGAACGGCGGTCGTAGAAGCGAAGGCTCATCGGGAGGTCTCCATTCTTCCAGCTGTTTCGTCTGGCAGCTGCTTCGTCTGGCTGCCGGTTCGTCCCGCCCTGCGGCTCGGCACCGTTTAACGAATGGGGGCCAAACCCGTTGACGGAATCCAGCCACAAACTCTCGCCGAGGTCCATCGAAAATGTCAGCGGCCCCGTCAACGCGCAACGCTCACGACGGTTTCCCGCACCGCTGTCCGCCCGCCCTCCGGGCGCCCCGCCGCCCCCGCCGCTTCATCTGGCGTTCAGGTTGCGCGGTGTTACACTCGCTCAACCCAGCCGCTTGGGAGGGTCGCATGGTGGGGATCGCGCGCCGCGTTGTCGTTGCCCTGTCGCTGGCCGCCGCGTTGCTCGCGGCGCCGGCCTTCGCCGACGACAAGACCGATTGCGACCGCGGCTCGCCGGATGCCCGCATCAAGAGCTGCACCGTCCTCATCACCATGGGGCTGCTGAAGGGGCACGACCTCGCCTCGATCTTCCTCAACCGCGGCACCGCCTACGGCCAGACCAATCGGCACGACGCGGCGCTCGCCGACTTCAACCGCGCCCTTCAGCTCTGGCCGGATTGGTGGGTCGCCCAGTCGGCTCGCGGCTACGTTTATTCGATGAAGGGGCAATACGACCTCGCCATCGCCGACTTTGGCCGCGTGATCCAGACCCAGCCGCGCGAGGCCGACGCCTATCTCGGCCGGGCCGATGCCTATCGCGGCAAGGGCCAGGCGGACCTCGCCATCGCCGATTTCACCAAGGCGATCGCGCTGAAGCCCGACGCGGTGTTCGCCTTCGCCGGCCGTGCCGCGGCCTATCACAGCCTCAAGTCCTACGATCTCGCCATCGCCGATCTGACGCGGGCGATCCGCCTCAACCCGGATGTCGCGGCGTTCTTCGTTCGTCGCGGCGATGCCTACCGCGAGAAGTCGCAGACCGATCTCGCCCTTGCCGACTATGGCCAGGCGATCCGCCTCGCTCCGACCAGCGAGACCGCCTTGGCGAGCCGCGCCAGCCTCTACCGCGCCAAGGGCGATCACGACCGCGCCATCGCCGATTACGATGCGGCGATCGCGCTGAAGGCGGACTTCGGCACTGCGTTCCTTGGGCGCGGCCTCTCCTACGAGGCCAAGGGCGACCAGGCCAACGCTCTGGCGGACCTGGTCAATGCCGAGAAACTGCTTCCCGCCGACAGCCCGTTCCGCGCCGACGCCGCAAATCGCGTCGCCGCCCTGCGGGTCGCCGGCGCCGATGCGGCGCGCCTTGCCGCGCTGCAGGCTGCCGGCGCCGCTCCGCCTCCGGTCGCGGTCGCCGCCGCGCCCGCCGCTGTCGCCGCCGCTCCGGCCGCAGGGCCGCCTCCGGCCGCGGCGCCGATCCCGCTCGGGCGGCGCGTCGCCCTCGTCGTCGGCAATGGCGCCTATACCGGCGTGCCGGCGCTGCCCAACCCGACCGGCGATGCCGGCCTCGTCGCCGCCTCGCTGAAGGCGGTCGGCTTCGACGTCCGCGTCGTCAACAATGCCGGCCGCGACGACTTCCTGAAGGCGCTCCACGCCTTCCAGGGTCAGGCCGATGGCGCCGACTGGGCGGTGGTCTATTTCGCCGGCCACGGCATCGAAATGGGCGGCACCAACTTCCTCGTCCCGGTCGATGCCAAGCTCGCCGAGGACCGCGACGTTCCCGACGAGACGGTGTCGCTCGACCGCGTGCTTGCTGCCGTCGACGGCGCGCGCGGCCTGAAGATGGTGGTGCTCGACGCCTGCCGTAACAACCCGTTCGTCGCCTCGATGAAGCGGAGCGGCGCATCGAGCCGCGCCGTCGGGCGGGGCCTCGCCCTGGTCGAGCCGGCGCAGGCAACCCTTGTCGCCTACGCCGCCAAGGCCGGCAGCGTCGCCTCCGACGGCGATGCCGGCAACAGCCCCTTCGCCAAGGCCTTCGCCCAGCGCGTCGGCGAGCCGGGCGTCGAAATCGGCAAGATGTTCCGCCTCGTCCGCGACGACGTCCTTGCCGCGACCGGCCAGAAGCAGGAGCCCTTCGTCTACGGCTCGCTCCCCGGCACCGACTTCTTCTTCAAGCCGCCGACCGTCGGCCAGCGCTAGCGAGCCGCGCTCGATCCCCAAGCCGTGCGCGCCGCCCTCTTGCGTCGCGGCGGCGGCTGCGCTTCTGATAGGCGCGGGGGTATTGGGGCTCGTGTTCTAAATGCGGAGAAGTCTTGCGGCGCTCGGCGGCGCCGTCGTGGCGTTGTGGGCAGGCGGAGCCGAGGCGCAGCGCGCCGCCCCAGCGGCGCGGACGCCCGCCGCCGTAACCTGGAAGGGCGAAGCGGTTCAACAGGGGCGGACCGGCACCTTTCGCGTCGAGGTGACGCTGATGGGGACGGGCGGCATCACCCGCTATCCCGAACAGTCCTGCACCGGCACGCTGAAGCGGATCGGCGTCAGCGGCGCCTATTCGTTCTTCGCCGAGGAGATCACGCAAGGGCGTTACGACGCCGCCACCAATGCCGGTTGCTTCGACGGCACGGTGACGCTGAACGAGACTGGCGGCAAGCTGCACTATGGCTGGTTCGGCGTTACCTCCGGCGAGACGGTGATCGCCGGTGCGGTGCTGACGAAAGACGGTGCGACTTCGGCCGGCACGCCGGTCGCCGCGGCAACCGTCGATGCGCCGCCCACCGCCGCGGCCCCGCCCACCCCGCCGGCGGCACCGGCAAGGGCGCCCCAGGCTCCGGCCGCGACGCCGGCAGGCCGCGGCAACGCTGCCACCGGCAATGCCGCCGCGACCGGCGCCGTCGCACCGGCCCCGCTGGCCGCGGGCGGTGGCGCGAAGCTGCAACCGGACGAGATCCAGTTGATCTTCGGCCCCGGCTCGCCGATCGCCGCGCTCGACCCTGCCGGACGGAAATCGACCTTGGTCTTCCGCGGCGATGGCACCGCCAGCGCGTCGCCCGCCTCCGGCCCGGCGCTGACCGGCACTTGGCGCTTCTCCGCCGACGGCTACTGCTCCAAATGGAGCGGCGCCGGCGAGCGCTGCTTCACCGTCCGCCGCGCCGCCGCCGGCTTCGACGTCCTCGACGCCGACAACCGGCTGATCGCCCACTGGGAGTAGGGGGGGCGTCCTGTGCGAAGCGGCGGCGCGATTTCCAATTTGCGCGCGACCGCGATCACGCGACCATAAGCAACAAGCGGCCCGCGATTGGCGCCGACTTACCTTGGCGGCGCCGAAGGGGAGAGGCCGGGCCGGCCCCCTTCGACCTACTCCCCGCGGCCGATGGCGCGGGCGCTCTCGATGACGCCGTGCGCGTCGTGCCCGGTCTTCAGCCAGAAGAGCAGCAGCGCCGGCAGGCCGGCGGCGAGGATCAGCGCCTGCAGCATCAGCCCGACGAGGCCGGTGAGGGCGAGGAGGGCCAGCTGAACCGCGCCGAAGGCGAGGGAGACGAGGAGCGGCGAGAGCACCACCGATGCCGCGGCGACGAAGGTCCACTTCAGCGGGTTCGTCTCGCCGGAGCCGAAGATCGTGCCGACGATGCCGAAGAGGCTGAGGGCGACGAACAGCACCATCAGCAGGAAGCCGAAGGTGTCGCCGCCGGTGAGGCGCTCTTCGAGCACCGCGAAGATCGCGTCAGGCAGGCGCGGCAGGATCTGCAGCCCGGCGATCGGCGCGAGCAGGATCGCCGGCCCTTCCGTGGTGCCGGGGCAGAGGAGGACGATGTCGCACGCCTCCGCCCAGCGCTTGCAGATCGGCCCGAAGCCGGCCGAGGCCAGCATGGCGTCGCTGAGCCCGCCCATCGCCGGCCGCGACGCGAATTCCACGCAGCCGCTATTGGCCGCCCGCGGCTCGCAGACGACGAGGTTGCTGTAGGTGCAGGATTCGAAGCGCTTCATGAAGGCGTCGGAGAGGCCGGCAATCGACACCGAGCCGATGGCGCTCGCTGCCGCCTCGTCGGCCGCCTTTATTCGGGAGAACACCTCTTTATGCTCCGAGGCGATCAGCACCAGCGTGGTCGCGAACAGGAGAAACGGCAGAATCCAGCGGCGGAACAGGCCGCCGCCCGGCATCCGGCCATGCAGCGCCGGTCCGCCAAGCGAAAGGCCGCCATCGGCGGTCGCAGGAATGTCGCTCATCGCTTCCTCCCGAAAGGTAGAGGTGTCGAACTTGGCGGGGAGGATGGCAGGCGGCGCTTGAAGCGGGCCTGAAGGCCGCCGTTATCGGCGGTTCATCATTGTGGCGGCAAAGCCGGGCCGGGGGCCTAGCTTGGGCCGGCCGGCGGCTGATGCGCCAGTGCCGCGGTGACGATGTCGTTGATCGGCGCGGTCAGGCCGGTCGGCTTGACGACTAGTGGGGTCGGGCGCGTCACGCTCGCGGCAAGGCGGTTGACGAACCACAGCGGGCCTTGCGGCATCGCTGCCCGGCGGCCGGTCTTGAGCGCCACCGCCAAGCCGCCGCCCTGCGCCCGCGACACCTGCGCCGTGGCGGCGATGGCGTCCCAGGGGATACGTGCCTTGCTCAGACGCGCGTCGAAGATGCCGTCGCCGTCGATGGCGACCACCGTCGACGTGTCGCGGCTCGCAAGCGCATAGGTGAACGCCGCGAAAACGAAGACGAGGCCGAAGGCGGCGAACATGGCCGCGAGCAGCACGCGGCCGAACGGCGCCATGTCGCCGAAGCCCCGGAGGGCAATGGCGGTGGCGAGCCACAGCGAGAGCGCCGCCATGACCAGCGCGGCGGGCGCCGCGATGAGCGTCCAGTTCCGGTTCCAGCCTGCGGCGAAGGCGGGCGGCGCGGCCGGCTCATGCGTCAAGGCGAACTCCGCCCCGAGTTCGGCGCGAAGCGCCGCGGCGAGCGCCGCGACATCGGCGGCGTAGGCGGTCGCCGCCTCGGGATAGCCGAACAGCGCCGGCGGCTCCTTTTTTTTGGAGGTCTTGCGGAGTTGGCCGGCGGTCGCCTCCTCGTAGCGCTCGATCAGCGCCGCCGCCTGCGCCTTCACCGCACCGGACAGCGGCAGCTGCTTGAGCCCGACCGCGTAGCCGAAGCGCCGCCGCGCCGCCTCGTTCTCCGCCCACAGGCAAACGCCGCCCTCGGCGGCAAGCGCCAGGCGCAGGGCATAGGTCGGAGCGGGAGAGGCGGCCATCGCCGGGGGGAGTAGCCGGACGGCGGGGGAGTTGTCCAATCGGCTCTGGTGAACCGATCCTTCCGGCGCGCCGGGGACGGGGACCGAAACCCGGGCGTCACGCGCCGCGGCCTAAGCCGGCGTTAGTCCTTAGCCGCAAGCCAAAACAGGAACCATGCGATCGCGAAAGGCACACTGTTTGCGACACCCGCCATGGCCAGCGGCAAAAGGGAGCCGGCGATGAATGCCCGCGGGGCCGACGCGAAGATCAGCAGTCCGTAGAACGCACCGACAAGCAAGACGAAGAAGCCAACAAGGTACAGAGGGAGCCTACCAAGACGCCGCAACAGCGGTGCACGCTCTGCACCGACTTCGCCCTCCAACGCCTTCTCGTCATCCGACTGGTTCCGCCGCTTAGCGAAGAGGGAGAGCAGCGCAATTGCGCAGGCGAGCCCGATCCATGTCGCGTGGCGCGAGGCGTCGAGCGGGACGAACCGTCTCCCCGGAACCGACATGGCGGCCGCGCGTAGGTCTACTAGAACGGCTGCCACGCCGAACGCGGCGAGCGCCCGCCGCAGCGGGCTGAGCGCTCGCCAGCGTTGGATCACCCCGCTTCCCCCGCCGCGATCCAGGTCAGCACCGCCTCGGAGAAGCCGTTGACGCGGCGCCACGCGCCGTGTCCGACGCCGTGCTGGTAGGAGGCGACGTTGATGACGATGCCGTTGCCTTTCGGCGCCGGCACGTCGTCATGCGCCTGCTCGTCGGTGAAGACGATGAGGCGCGTCCTGGCCTTGTCGACCTCGCCGACCGCCTTGCCGAGATAGGTGCCGCCATGCGGCTGGCTGGCGACGATTGCATCGCGGAGGGCAAAGCCGCGCCGCGGCGGCACCTTCTTCACCTTGTCGGAGAAGGTGAACACCTCGACGCTCTCGCACACCTCGCGGGCGAGGATGGCGAGGCCACACGCGGCTTCGAGCCGCGTCATCTCCGACTTCGCCGAGAGCGGCGAGTCCATCGAGCCGGAGACGTCGATGAGGAGCCGCGTCGGCCCGGCCAGGCGCTCCTGGCCGGCCAGCGACTTCAGCATCGCCGCCTCAAGTTCGCTTTCGAAGTCCGGCGCGTAGCGTGCCGCTGTGATGAAGCGGTAGGGCAGGACCCGTTCGCTTTTCATCGCCGCGATCGCTTCGGCGATCGTCTCGCGCGGCACTTCCGCCGCCTGCATCAGGCGAAGGTTGCGCAGCAGCGCAAGGCCGCCGAGCTTCTTCTCGGCGATCAGCCGCTCGAAGGTGGCGCGCTTGTCCTTGCCGCCGGAGAGCGCCACTTCCCAGGTATCGGGCGGCGGCAGCGTGCCGTCGACGAGCTGCTTCCAGATCGCCTCCTGCGCCTTGTCCTTCGGCTTGGCGTGGACCAGGAACAGCACGTCCTTGAGGCGCACCGCCCCGTCGCGGTCGTACTTGGCAAGCTGATAGGCGTCGAACTTGGCGAGCGCCTTGGCAAGGCCCTTCTTGACCTGCGCCGACACCGGCTGGCGCTTGCGCTGCTGCATCGGCCCGAGCGCCTCCGCCCAGTAGATGGCGAGGAACTCGGTCAGTTCGTCCGGCCGCTGGATCACTTTCTCCAGCGCTTCGGCGACAAGGCCGCGATGGGTCGCATGCCGCGCCATCTCGCGCACCACCAGCAGCGGCGCGTGTCGGAGCTTCATCGCCTCGCGCGCCTCGACGGCGAGCGCCAGGCACACCTCCGGCTCGACCTGCGGCACCAGCGCGGCGATCCGCTCGGCGATGGCGACGCCGTCTTCGTAGAACTGATCCTCCCAAAGGAGACAGTTCATCAGCGTCCGCTTGAGCTCGTCCGCCGGCGCGAAGCCGCGAGCGCGCCCGCCCTCATGCGTCCGCGGGCGAAGGAGCTTGTTGAGGCTGACCATGGCGGTCTCCTGTTCTGTCGGGATGGAGGATAGGGGAAAACGGCGCGCGCGGGAGGGCGGCGGCGAAGGGCGGGTGTCGCGCGGCGCCGGCCGCGTGGCGTAGCGGCCTTTCCCGACACCGAGGAACCTGGCTGCTCCTTCGCGGGTACGCGGGTCTGGCGCGGGACGCGCAAACGCCAACCGACCGGCTGCCATGCCCCCCTCTGACTTGCGTCAAGGCCGCCGGGCTGGCTCTCCTTCTTGAAACGGTAAGCGAATCGTCGGTTGGTCCGGTTCGCCGGCGGCGCGACGCGCCGGTCGGCGGTTGGAACCAAACACCGCGAAGGGAGCTGTCAAGGAGTGGAACTCGCCAACGGCGCCGCCGCCTTTGCCTATAAGGACCTGCTGCTGTTTCTTGCCACCGCCGCGGTGATCGTGCCGCTGGTCGGGCGGCTGAAGGTGCCGCCGCAGCTGGGGTTCCTGGTCGGGGGCCTGGCGCTCGGCCCCTTCGGCCTCGGCGCGCTCGCCAGACAAGTGCCGTGGCTCTCGGCCGTCGCCATCATCGACCTCGACGAAATCGCCCCGCTTGCCGAGTTTGGCGTCGCCTTCCTTCTGTTCGTCATCGGCCTCGAACTCTCGCTCGAGCGCTTGCAGCGCATGCGGAAACTCGTTTTCGGCATGGGCAGCCTGCAGGTGGTCGTCACATCGGCTGCCCTCGGCCTGATCGCCCTGCTGCTTGGCCAGTCGCCGGCGTCGGCTGCGGTGCTGGGGAGCGCCCTGGCGATGTCCTCGACCGCGCTGGTGCTGCCCTCGCTCGCCGAAGGACGGCGCGTCAACTCGGCGACCGGCCGCGCCAGCTTTGCCGTGCTGCTGTTCCAGGATCTTGCCGTCGCGCCGCTTCTGTTCATGGTGTCGCTCCTCGGCACCACCGAAGGCGCCGGGCTCGGCACCGGCATCCTCTACGCCCTGGCGCCGGCGGTGATCGCGCTCGTCGTGCTGGTGGTCGCCGGGCGGCTTGTCCTGCGCCCGCTGTTCCAACTCGCCGCCGCCACCAAGCGCAACGAGGTCTTCGTCGCCGCCTGCCTCCTCGTCGCCATCGGCACCGGCCTTCTCGTCGCCGCCGCCGGCCAGCCGATGGAACTCGGCGCCTTCATCGCCGGCCTGCTGCTCGCCGAGACCGAGTACCGCCGCCAGGTCGAGGTGACGATCCAGCCCTTCCAGGGTCTGCTGCTCGGCCTCTTTTTCGTCTCGGTCGGTGCCAGCCTGGACCTTTCGCTGCTGATCCGCGAGCCGCTGACGATCCTGGCGATCCTCGCCGGTTTCCTCGCGGTGAAGGCGGCGATCGCCTATCCGCTCGGTCTCGCCTTCCGCCTCTCGCGCTCGACCGCCGGCGAGGTGGCGCTGATGCTGGCGCCATCCGGCGAATTCGCGCTGGTGCTGATCGGCGCCGCCCTGGCGGTCAAAGTGGTGCCGGCCGGCCTCGGCTCGCTCGTCCTTGTCGCGGTCACGGTGTCGATGTTCGCCGTGCCGGTGATCGCCCGCCTGACCGAAGAATATGTCCGCCGCCCGGCCTACGACGAAGCCGCGCTCGCCGGCCTCGCGCCGGCGCCGCATGACGGCCCGGCGCGGGTGATCGTCGTCGGCTTCGGCCGCGTCGGCGAACTGGTCGGGCAGATGCTGAGCATGCACGGCATCCCCTATCTCGTCGTCGACGCCAATCCCGCGGTGGTCACCGCCAAGCGCGACGGCGGCATCCGCGCTTTCTACGGCGATGCCACGCAAGTCGAGCTGCTGCGGATCTGCGGCATCGCCAACGCCCTCGCACTCGCCGTCACCATGGACGACCCGGCAGCCACCGAATTGGTCGTCACTGCCGCCCGGGCCGAGCGGCCTGACATCCCGATCATCGCCCGCGCCCGCGACGCCTCGCACGCGCAAAAGCTCTACGGTCTCAGCGTCACCGACGCCGTGCCGGAAAACATCGAGGCGAGCCTCCAGCTGTCCGAGGCGCTGCTTGCCGGCATTGGCGTGCCGATGGGCAAGGTCATCGCCTCGGTGCACGAGAAGCGGGCCGAACTCCGCGGCCTCCTCAAGGCGCCGCCGGGCAGTCCGGAACGCCGCGCCGTCCGCCCTGCCACCCGCCCGCCAGGGGGTGCGGCCTAGGCGTCCCTTGCCAGCGCCCGGCGCTGCGGCGAGTGTCGGGGCAGCCGGGGAGGATCGCCCATGACCATCGTCGACGCCTTCACCTATCGGGGCCTCGCCAACGCTTCGGCCGCGGTTGCGCTGAGCGGCGACCGCTTCGCCGTCGCCGACGACGAGCGGAGCGTGCTCACCGTGTTCCGCCGCGGCGTCGCCGAGGCGGTGGCAAGCCTGCCGCTCGGCGAGTTCCTCGGGCTCGGCGACCGCACCGAGAGCGACCTTGAAGGCGCTGCGGCGATCGACGGCTCCGTCTATTGGATTACCTCGCACGGTCTCGGCAATGACGGGCGGATCGACGACGCACGCCTTCGCCTGTTTGCGACGCGCATCGCCAGGAGCGGAAAGACCGACATCCTGAAGCCGGTCGGGTCGCCCTATCGCTGGCTCCGCGACGATCTCCTCGCCGAGCCGCGCCTCGCCCGCTACGATTTCCTCGCCGCGGCCCGCTCGCCGCCGCGCCAGGGCGGCATCGACATCGAGGGGCTGGCATCGACGCCGAAGGGCCATCTCCGCCTCGGCTTTCGCAGCCCGCTGAGCAAGGGGCTCCGCGGCAAGGCGCTGCTCGTCGATATCGCCAACCCCGGCGCCGTCATTGCCGGCAAGGAGCGCGCGGTGTTCGGCGGCATCGTCAAGCTCGATCTCGGCAACCGCGGCATCCGCAGCATCGAAAGCGTCAAAGGCGGCTATGTCGTTGCCGCCGGTCCGGTCGACCGGAGCGGCGACTTCGCGCTCTACCGTTGGTCGGGCCGCTCCGGCGACCCGCCGGAACCGCTCGAAATCGACCTCGGCGACCTGAAGCCCGAGGCGCTCTTCGCCGCCGCCGGTGGCAAGCGCTTGGTCGTTCTCAGCGATGACGGCCGCCGCGAAGGCGCCGACGGCAAGGCCTTCCGCAGCATCGAGATCGAGCTTTAGGCTCGTTTCGTGGCGCGCAATTGAACCGAACCGGGCAGCGGCATAGGATTTCACCTGAACGCGCCGGCCGCCGATGCGAGGATCGGAACGTGAGGCGCGGAAAACGGGGGAGCACCATGATCTGGACGCACCGCACCGCCGCCCTTAGCGCCGCACTCGTTCTCCTCGCTGCGGCCACGCCGCTTGCCGCGCAGGACGCCGGCTTCGGCAAGAGCGTCTGGGTCAGCCAGGCCAATTGCAGCGACTGCCACGGCTGGATGGGCGACGGCAACAACGAGGACCCGCGCTCGCCGCGTGGCGCCAATCTGCGCGAAACCAAGCTCACCGCCGAGCAGATCGCCGAGGTGGTGATGTGCGGCCGCCCCGGCACGGGGATGCCCTACTTCGATCCGCGCGCCTACACCGACAAGCGCTGCTATGGCGTCGACCGCGCTACGCTCGGCAACCAGGTGCCGGACACCGGCAGCGTCGCGCTGACCAAGCGCCATGCCGACGGTCTTGCCGCCTTCATCCTTGCCGAATTCGCCGGCAAGGGCGCGCCGACGCAAGCGAGCTGCACCGCGGTGCTGGGTAGCTCCGCCACCTGCGCCCGCTACGCCAAGCCGAACTGACGCCAGCGCCGCCAGCACGGGGGGCACCGCTACCGCTCGGGAGCAAACCCCGGCGGCACCTGCGCGTCCTCGAACTTGGCACCGATCATGGTCGCCGATGTCATGACCGCCGAGGTCAGACGCGCCTTCGAGAAGTCGGCATTGTTCATGTTGGCTTCGCGGAGGTTGGCGCCGAAAAGGTCGGCGCCCTGCATGTTGCTGCCGGTGAGGTTGGCCCCGGCGAGGCCGGCCCGCCGCATCGAGGCATTGGTGAAGGTGGCGCCGGCGAGGTTGGAGCGCACCAGCTGCACTTCGTCGAGAAGCGCCCGCGAGAAGTCGGCGGCGCTGAGATTGGAGTCGTTGATGCGGCCGCCATGGATGTCGGCATCGACCAGCGAGGCGCGTGAAAGATTGACGCTGGCGAACTGCGCCCGCGCCGCCAGCAGCCCGTCGAGATTGGCGTCGGAAAGGTCGGCGCCGTCGAGCCGGGCGGCATAAAGCATGGCGTCGGACAACAGAGCGCCGGCGAACTTTGCCCGCCTGAGATCGGCGCGGTTGAGGTTCGCCTCCTGCAGCTTGGCGCCGGTCAGATTGGCGCCGGTCAGCACCGCGTCGTGCAGGTTGGCATCGCGGAGGTCGGCGCCGGCAAGGTTGGCGCCGGTCAGATTGGCGCGCTTCAGATTGGCGCCGCGAAGATCGCAGCCCGGACAGTTCTTCGCCTTGGCGACAAGGAGTTCCTTCTCGCTCGGCTGGCGCGGCGGCAGGGCCGCGAGGCGCTGCTGCCAGTCGCCGATGCCGGCCTTGGCCGTCGCCTGGAAATAGGTGGTGCTTTCGAACTGCCCGGAGGTCGGCCCGTCGACGGTGACGGCGGCCTGTCCGGGCTTGCGGAAGCGGTGGACCTCGAGGACGAGGTCGAGGCCGTCGGCACTCGTGCCGGTGCAGCGGCGCTTGATGAAAAGGCCCTGGTAGGGGGTCTCGCCTTCGCCGCGCGGCAGGTCGGCGCAGACGAAGCGATCCTCGCCGAAGCGGGCCAGCAGGAAGCCGCCGATATTGGCGCCGTTCTCGCGCACCGCCACACTCGCCCGCGGGTCGCTGGCGATGCGGTAGCCGGCGAGGAAGCCGTGTTCCTCGAACAGCGCCGAGACGATGATCGGGTTGTTGAAGAGCGAGGTCTGCTGATCGACGATCTGGTCGTTGGTGTAGCGCGCGCGGGCGACGAATTCCGGTTCGTCGTCGTAGCGGAAATACACCTCGAGCAAGCCGCTGCCGCGCTCGGCGGCGCACTTGCCGAACTCGCTCCAGTCGGCGATCGGCGTCGACGGCGGCCCGCCATTGGTGCCGCAGGCGTAGTCGATGAACGCCTCGGCCGGCAGCTGGCGGGCATGCGCCGCGAGCGTCAGGTCGAAGACCGAGAGCGTGGCCTTGCCGGTGCGCGTCTGCGCCGCCGCCGGTGAGGCCAGTGCGGCAGCCGCCACGGCCGCCAGAAGAAGGCAGGTGCGCATGATGTCGGCAAACCCCGTCGCGGAAGAGGGGAGGCGGGCCGGCAAGCCGGTCCGCCCCCGCCCCGGTCCGTCGCTTAGAGCGAGAACACGTAGAGCGCCGCCCCCGGATTCATCGTCGCCAGTTCGGGGAAGACCGTGGCATCGGGGGCGTTGCCGCCGAGCACGATCCCGATGAACTGCTTGTTGCCGACGGCGTAGGAGAACGGCGCCGCCTTGATCGAGATGCCGGTTTCAAAGCGCCAGAGCTCGGTCAGCGTCGTCTCGTCATGCGCCGTGACGGCGCCGTCGAGCGTACCGGAGAACACGAGGCCGCCCGCCGTCGCCAGTATGCCGGCGAGATTGAAATAGGGCTGGCGGAGGCGGGCGATGGTCGCCCCCGTGGTGACATCGGCGGCGGCGATGAGGCCGTGCATCTCGTAGTTCTTCTGGCCCTGGATGCCGGTGCTGCCGCCCTTGCCGGCGCGGTCGATGCCGCCGCCCGGCAAAGCCGTTACCGGTTCGAGGTAGAAGGTGAAGCAGCCGTCGAGGCCGGCCGAGTAGGTGATGTGCGTCACCGGGTTGTAGGCCGGCGGCTGCCAGCGGACGCCGCCGAGGCGGTTCGGGCACGAGGGCTGGTCGTTACGGTCGCCGCGGAGCGTGCGGGTCGACGGGATGTAGGTCTGCACCGCGAGGTTCGGGTCGTACTCGACCGGCTTGCCGGTCTTGGGGTCGATGCCCGCCGTCCAGGTCACCTTGTCGACGTACTGCTGCGCGTAGACGAAGCTGCCATTGGTGCGGTCGAGGCCGTACAGGTAGCCGTTGCGGCCCCAATGGACGACCAGGCGCCGCGGCACGTTGTTGACGGGGATGTCGACCAGCAGGTGCACGCCCTGCTCGTCATAGTCCCAGTTCTCGTTGGCCGTGTACTGGAAGTACCACTTGATCTTGCCGCTATCGATGTCGAACAGCACCGCGGAATTGGTGAAGAGGTTGTCGCCCGGCCGGAACTCCGGATCGTGCATCGGCTGCGGCTGGCCGGTGCCCCATAGCGTCGCTCGCTGCTGCACGTCGTAGGAGCCGGTGGTCCACATGCCGCCGCCGCCGGTCTTCCACGCGCCGTTATTGTCCTTCCAGGTGTCGAACCCTGCCTCGCCCGGGCCGGGAATAACGTAGGTGCGCCAGACCTCCTTGCCGGTCTTGGCATCGACCGCGGCCAGCCAGCCGCGCGAGCCGGCATCGCCGCCGCTGTTGGCGACGAGGATCTTGTCCTCGACCGCAATCGGCGCGGCAGTGAAGGTTTCCATCATCGTGCCGACGTCGGTTTGCGCCTTGGGATGGTTCATTACCCGGGCGATCTGCTTGTCCCAGATGAAATCGCCGGAGGTGCGGTCGATGGCGACGACGCGGCCGTCGGCGAGGTTGTGGTAGACGGCATTGCCGAGCATCGCCATGCCACGCGAGCGGGCGCGCACGTCCTTGGGTATGGCGGCGTCCGCTTTCCAGACGATGTTGGCTTTGTTGCCGCTGCGCACATCGAGTTTGTAGAAGACGCCGGCGGCGTCATCGATATACATGAAGCCGTCGTCGACAAGGCCGTAGTTCTCGAGCTGCACGTCGGTGCGCCCGACCAGACTGCTGGTCAGCGGCAGCGTGAAGGCGAGCTTGAGGTTGCCGACATTGTTCTTGTTGATCTGGCTCAGCCGCGAGTAGCGGTGCGAGCTGTAGTTCTGGAAGCCCATCAGCCAGTTCTGCGGCTCGGCATCGGCATTGGCGAGCCGGGTCGGCGTAACGTCGGCGGCGAACGCCGGCAGCGCGCCGGCGGTGGCCATCAATCCTCCCAGAATGATGGCCGAAGCGGATCCAAGCAGGCGGAAGTTGCGTCTATTCAACATAGATCTCTCTCCCCTTTTTTCGGTCGCGCGGTGCATTCGACAAACGGCCAGAGCTCCCCGCCATGGCGGGGACCGGCGCTCAAGGGGCGAGAAGACTCCCCACCCCCGGGGCGTCATCTTTCACAAGCCGTCGCTGGCGACCGTACCACAGCTTCCCGGCTCTGCCACTTTGCCGCGCGCGACCGGCCGATGGGAGCGGGGCAGCGCGCCGGCGTAGAAACGCCCCTTGCAAGCGTCGGTTGCGGGTGCCAAGCTCGCGGCGGCCGGCGATGCCCGGTCCAGCGGCGCCTTTCGGGGGCAAGGGCGGCCGATCATACGCTCATCGCCGTCAGGGAGGGCGGGAGGGTGGTCAAGCCGACGGTGCCCGGCCGAAGAAAATCGAAGCGCAAGGCGTCAGTGGGGGAAGACGAGTCCCGATCCACATCGCCGCGCAGCGGGCGCGCTCGCCCGGCTGTCGCCGCTCGGCCGCAAGCCGCCGCGCCCCCGGTCGCCGCAAGCGCCGCCCCTATGGCCGATGACGCCGACGGTTCCACCCCACGGGAGGCGACAATGCCAGACACGGCCGCACCATTGAACGCAGCGCAGAAGAAGCTTTGCGAGCAGATCCTCAACGTCTTCGAGACCGGCAGCATCCGCGGCAATTACGGCGCCATCAGCATCTTTCACGACGGCCCGCACGGCATCCGTCAGGTAACCTATGGCCGATCGCAGACGACCGAATATGGCAACCTCCGCGAACTGGTCGGGATGTATGCCGATGCCGGCGGCCGCTTCTCCGAGGACCTTCGCCCTTACGTGCCTCGCATCGGCCGCGTCGCCCTGGTCGACGACCAGACGTTCCTCGACCTGTTGCGGCGGGCCGGTAATACCGACCCGGTGATGGCGACCACGCAGGACGTCTTCTTCGACCGTCGATACTTTCAGCCGGCGTTGCAGTGGGCTGCCGACAACGGCTTCGGACTGCCGCTGTCGATTCTCGTCATCTACGATTCCTTCATCCACAGCGGCGGCATTCTGCAGCTGCTGCGCGTCCGCTTCCCCGAGTCGCCGCCGGCCAGGGGGGGCGACGAGAAGACCTGGATCCGCCAATACACCGAGGCCAGGAACAACTGGCTAAGCACGCACTCCAATCCGCCGGTCCGCGCCAGTGCCTATCGCACGCGGGACCTTCTGCGCGAGATCGGCCGCGGCAACTGGGATCTGTCGCAGCTGCCGATCCTGGCGAACGGCGTTCCCGTCGGCGCGCCGGCGGTGCCGGCACCGCACGCGGCGGTCGGCGGCATCGGCGGGGAGGACATCCCCTTCCTGCCGGAGGCAGCCGAGAACGCACCGGCGGAAGGCCCGGTCTGGAGCGAGGCCGAGCCGCTTGAGGGCGCAACCCGCGCTTCGGCTTCTCCTGCTGCGGCTCCGGTGGGAGCCGCGCCGCCCGCGACCGCGGCGATTGCCCGGCGGCTCATCGACGAGGGGCGCGTCGAATTTGCCATGGAGCACGTCTCCGGGGTCAGTGACGATGCATTTGCCCGCCTCAACATCGAGGACACTGCCGCCGGCCGTTCCGCCCATCGCTCCGCCTATGGCAACGCGCCGGGCGGCACCGTCGCGCTCGACAAGCGCATGCTCTCGGCGATGGCGGCGCTATCGGAGAAGCATCGCTACTTCGTCACCGAGATCGCCGGTGCCAGCCACAGCCCGAACTCGCGGCATTACGCCGGCATCGCTTTCGACGTCGGCATTCTCGACGGGCGTCCGGTCAACTCAAGCAACCCGGCGCGCCAGGATTTTATGGCGATGGGGCGTGCGCTCGGCGCCAGCGAAGTGCTTGGCCCCGGCGACCCCGGTCACTCCACCCACATCCATCTCGCCTGGCCACGGGTGTAAGCCAGCCGCGCGCCGCAAGGGTTTGCCGAGGGAACAGGCGAGGACCGAAACCGGCCCGGCGTCGCCGCCGGGCCGAAGGTGCTCTATCCGCTGAGCTACGGGCCGGTGGTCGGCCCGGCGGGATTCGAACCCGCGTCCACCCGGTTAACAGCCGAAGTATCGGCCCTCTTCACCACTCGGCAATTGGAACGCCTGCCGTCGCGCCACTCCGGCAGGCGAAGCTGGATCTGCGAACGGCCGGCCGAGGCTGGTTGGTGGCCGTCCATTTTCGAATAGAATGCAGTCGGTCATTGTGAGGGCAAAGACATGGTCGATCCCCGGTCGGCACCGTGACCGGCAAGCGCAACCGCTTCTCGCCGGCTACCGCATTTCGGTAGCCTGTTTACCCAAGCCGCAAAGGAATTGCAGTCATGCCGAGCGCCGTGCACTTCCAGGTCGTTGTCGGTTCCACAGTCGAGAAGATCGCCGAACCGAACCAACCAGTAGCTCGCGACTTCACGTTCGAAATGCCGGCAGACTACGCCGGCAACAGCAGGACCTCGGCGATTCTCCACTTCATGGCGCATCCGTCGCGCGACCCGGGTGCCGATTTTCAAGTGCAGTTCATATTGAACGGCCGCCTTATCTATCGGTACGGACCAAGCTCGGCTGATTTTGTGCGCGCCTTCCAAGTCGTGTTTGGGAGTTCAAGACTCGTCCCCGGCACGAACACATTGACGATCAAACGGATCAGAGGGGAGGCAACCCTGGGCGTGTCGAGCGTCGTGGTCTGGTACTGGCAATACATCGACACGACCGCTCCCGCGCGGGGCAAGCCGAAACCCAAGGCCGCGGCCAAAGCAGGCAAGTGAAGGGCCGGCCGGTTGGCCGGTCCCCGACGAGCTGCGGAACGGCAGCGGGCAGCGCGAGCGCAATAGCGCGAGCATAGCTGTCCTGCTTCGCCCCGCCTTGCCGGGTTGCGCGGCGGCGGGATACCGCGGCACGAGCCATCGGGGACCCCGCGCCATGCCCAAGAAGATCGACCTCGCCGCTATCGCGCCCGTCCGCGGCACGCTCTATCCGCCGCCCTACGACGCGCCCTGCCGCCCTCGCGTCCGGCTCAAGATCGGCGACGCGGCGGGCCTCACGCAGTTCGGCGTCAATCTCTGCACGCTGCCGCCGGGAGCCTGGTCAAGTCAGCGCCACTGGCACACCCAGTCCGACGAACTGGTTTATGTCGTCTCGGGCGAGGTGACGCTGGTCACCGATGGCGGCGAGGAAGTTCTCCGCTCCGGCGACTTTGCCGGCTTCAAGGCCGGCGATGCCGACGGCCATTGCTTCCAGAACCGATCGGCGTGGCCGGCAGTCATCATGGAGATCGGCACCCGCGTCGCCGAGGAGGCCGTATTCTACTCGGACATCGACCTGCGCATCGTCCCGGGAAAACCCGGCTACGCTCACCGCGACGGCACCCCCTATCCCGAGGGTCCGCGGCGCGGGTGAGGGGGCCGGCTAGCCCGCGGCGCGCTTGACCAGCGCGGCGATCCTCGCCTCGACCGCCGGGCTCATCTCGGTGAGCGCGAAGGCGGTCGGCCACATCGGCCCGTCGTCGAGCCGGGCCTTGTCGCTGAAGCCGAGCGTCGCATAGCGGGTGCGGAACTTGGCCGAGCTTTGGAAGAAGCAGATGACGGCGCCGTCTTTGGCGTAGGCCGGCATGCCGTACCAAGTCTTGGCGGCAAGGCCGGGCGCGGCCGCCCGGACGATCGCGTCGATCCATTTCGCCATCGCCCGATCCTGCGGCGCCAGCGCGGCAATGGCCGCGACGAGATCGGCCTCGCCGTCGGTGCCGGCCTTCATCTCCCGCGCCCGCGCCTTCATCGCCGCCCGTTCCTCGGCGGAGAATCCGCCGGACCCTGCCTTGGCTTGAGGCTTCGGCGACTTCGGCCGAACTGTCTTCGCGGCGCTCATTCTCAGTTCCCGCACGTTGTGGAGCGAGCGGTATCCTATCCGAACTTCGCGGCGATCTCGGCGAAGAACGCCTTCGCCAAGGCGGCAAAGCGCTCCGCGTCCAGGACGATCGGCTCGCCGAGCTTGAGCCCGGTGACGCTTTTCGCCGGGTCGTACTTGATCGTCGGGTCGGCCTTCAGCGTGCCGTCACCCTCGGTCAGCGAGGCGCAGATCATCCGCACTTCGTTGAGCGGGTTGCCGTCCTTCTTCTCCAGTGCTCGCGTGCGGTGGACGAAATAACGGTCGAGCGCCAGCACCATGGCGGCGAAGAACCCCGGCTCGAAGGCGGCGCGCTCCTTGGCGCCGGCACTCGCGGCGAATTTCCGGTACGCGGCGAGCTGAGCATCGACGCGGGCGCGAGCTGCGGCGATGGCCTCGCCGCTATAGGCATTGACTGCCAGCATGGCCCTCAGCCCTCCGCCGCCAGGCGGGCGGCAACACCGCGGAGCTTGCCGAGGAAGGTCTGCCAGCCGTAACGCGCGCCGGCGAGGTTGCGATCCTGGTCGGGACCGAAGCCGCTCTGCTCCATGCGCAGGCGAACGCCACGCGGCGTCGGCGTCAGCGTGAACGTGACGAGGGTGTTCACCCCCGACGACTCCCAACTGAAGGCAAGCCGCTTGGCCGGCTCGATCGCCTTCACCACGCAGTCGACCACGCCGTTCCAGTGTGCGACCGGCGCCGTGCGGAAGGTGAAGCGGTGGCCGAGCACCGGACGGAAGTCGTTCTCCATCAGCCACTCGGCGAGGAGCGGTCCCTCAGTCAGCGCCCGCCAAACGAGGGCGGCGGAGTAGGGGAGGTCTTCCTCCATCACCACGGAGCGGTCGAGAACGGCTGCGGTCATTGCTTCCTCCCTTTGGGTGTGTCGGCATCGAGGCGCTTGAGGACGCCCTCAAGGCGCTCGAAGCGCTTCGTCCAGAAGGCGCCGTAGAAGCTCATCCAGTCGACCAGCGGCGCGAGGCCCTTGGGGTCGGCGCAGTAGTGCGTCTCGCGCCCGGCGCGGCGGTCGGAGACGAGGCCGGCCTGCTTCAGCATCCCGAGATGCTTGGAGACCGCCGGCTGCGAGACGCCGGCCTGCGCCGTCAGCGCATGAACCGTCTGCTCGCCGTCGCGACAGAGGCGCTCGAATATCGCCCGCCGCGTCGGGTCGCCGAGAGTGCGGAAGAGGGTGTCGGTTGCCATCTGCATCATGGAGAAACCAATAACCGATGAGTTATCGGTAAGTCAAGACCAATAACCGACGAATTATGGGAGTAGCAGTCGGAGCCCTGCGGCTAGCCTGTTTTCAGGTATTGCGGCGGCACTCGCTCGGTCAGCCAGACGCCGTTGTCGGCGAGGTAGAACGCGAGACCGGCGGCGTGCATCGCTGCGGCGTCGACCGTAAGGATCGCCGGCGTCCCGTGCCGTTGTCCGACCCGTCGCGCCGTCGCCTCATCGAGCGAGAGATGCACGTGCCGGCGCGAGCGCGGTTCCAATCCCTCGCGCAGGATCGCGGCGAGGAACCGCGTGGCCGTGCCATGGAAGAGAACATTGGGCGGCTCGCGCGGTGGCAGCGCGAGATCGACGGCGATGGAGTGCCCCTGCGCGGCGCGGATGCGCCGCCCATCCGCCGAAAGCGAGAAGCGGCGCTTGTCGCTGGTGCGAACGACCGTCAGCAGGTCGTTGCGCGTGATCGGCATACAGGCCGCACTCGCCTTGGCGATGAGGTCGTCGACGTCGGTCCAGCCCTCCGCGTCGATGACGAGGCCGATCGCTTCCGGCTCGTGGCGCAGCACCAGGCTCAGGAACTTGCTGATGCGAACGGGATCGATGGGCATGGCGTAGCCTCGATGGTCGCGTCGTTTCCCTGAGCGAAGCGAGCTTACACGCGAAGCCGTGGCGCGATCAGGGCGGCTTGCCGAAGGGAGGAAAATGCCGCAGGCGGGGAACCGGCGAATCCGGACGTTCAGGCACGGGGACGCGAAGCCATCCTTGCGGATGGCCCGCAGCCCGCGTCACGCCCCTCCTGCCGGAGAGGCTCCACGGCACGCCCCGGGCCCGGCGGGGGTCGAACCCGCTTTCACCAGGTGCGAAGTAACCGGACTCTTCACCACCGCCTGCGGAGAGATGCCCGCGCGCCGTCGGCGGCGGCGCGGGAAAGGGAGAAGCCGGGGAACGGGCGAGACTGCGACTGCCCCTTTGGGGGGCACTGCCTGCGCTTGACCTTTCGGACAGCATCTCAGGCATCGGACGAAGTAGCAGGTCTCTTCACCACCGGCCTCCCGGCCGGCCAGGCGGCCGGCCGCGATTAGTTGCGGGGAGGCCCCCGCATTGCAGGACAAAAGAACATCTCTGTCGCGGCGCCTGGGAAAAGAACGGCGGCGCCGCCAAGCGGACCCTGCCTTGCGCACCGGCCGGGGCCGGGCGCTTCAGCGTCGCGTCCGCTCCGCCATCGGTGCCGGGCGGCCGGCAAAGTGCCTGGCCGCCCCGTTCCCTCCGGCGGGCCCCGCGCTTCGGCCGCCGGGCGGAAAATGTCCGCCACGGCGAGCCCGGGATCCGGGTCTCCCGTCCGGCCAAGGCCGGATTCAGTTTGCGTCCCGCACCAGGCGGCGCCAATCGGGGAGGGGGCAACAAAAACCCCTCCGGAGCGCCAGCGGCTCGGGAGGGGTCCGGGGACCGGACGATCGCTCGCGCCTACTCTTAGAGCGCGGAGCCTCCCATTGCCGCGTTCGACCGCGCCAGCCTGGCGCTGCCCATCGCGTTGTCGGGTTGCATGTTCTTCAACATGTCGCTCTCGCGTCCGTCCGGTCTATCCGCCGCGCCGCCGGTCATTCTTGCCGGGTCGCGTCGGTTATCGATGCGCCGACGAATACGGCCGACAGCGGCATCCGGTCAATCGCGTCGCGGCGCATGGCAGACCGGCGCATCGCGCGGCCGTCGCGTTTTTTTGAGCGCCGTTCAAGACCCGCTCGGACTGGCACGCCGGTCATCCGCGAATGCCTCCACCGGCCGCGGTCGAGCAGTACCGCGCGCGCTGCGCTGCCGTCCGGCTCGAGTCTCCGCCGGCACGCGCCAGCGCTCACCGCCGGTTAAGCATCGCCGCAGGTTAACGTTGAACCCGCGCCTCGGCGGGCGCCCACTTCCGGAGAGATCGTCGAAGCGTTGCAACGGAGGGCGTTCTGATGCCGACCGCTGACACCTGTTTCCGTTCGCCGGCCGCCGCCGCGATGCTGCTGGCATCGCTTGCCGCGCCCGCCGCTGCCGCGACCGCGCCGCCCGAGTTCTTCAACGGCATCCAGCAGTTCAACCTGATGGCGCTGTCGAGCCCGCTCGGCGGCTCGCAAAGCGTCCAGGGCACGATGCGTGTGGACCTCCGCCGCGCCTGCCACGCGAGGGTCTTCGTCACCGATGTGAACCTCACGGTGGTTGGGCCGCGTGGCCCGATTGCCGCGATGTTTCACGACCAGACCGCCGAGACCGCCGACGAGATGGCCTTCCAGTCGCGCGCGGTCGTCGCCGGCCGCGTCGTCTTCGAGATCTCGGGGACCGCCACCCGCTCGCCGGAGGGTGTGCGTGTCGATGTGGCGTCGCCGCGTCACCTGACGGCCTTCCTGCCGCGCGAGACGCTGTTTCCGATCGCCGCAATGCTTCAGGCACACGAGGCCGGTGCGGCCGGGGCCAGGGAGCTTCGCCAGAACGTCGTTGGCATCGACGCCGACGGGGTCTCGGTGACGGAGGTAATCAACACGTTCCGCCCGTCGGGCAGCGAGCGGCTCGACCCGGTGGCGCGCACCGTTGCCGACCAGCTCGGCCTCCACAAGCTGCCGCACTGGTGGATGCGGGTGGAGTCGGGACGCGACGCCGACCAACGCATGGTGAGCGAGGGCCTGACTTACGCCAACGGTATCCAACTCGTCGGCACGCTCGAATTGCCGATGTTCGGCAAGTTCGATGTCGGGCAGCTTACTGCGGAGAGGGTGCCGTTGCCGGCCTGTCCGCCTTAGGGGCGGGCGCCGCGGCCGGGCGCGGCGGCGCCGCTATCGCGCAGCGCCTGCTTGCGGGCCATTTTGCGCGCGCGGCGGATCGCCTCCGCTTTTTCGCGGTTGCGGCGCTCCGACGGCTTCTCGTAGGCCCGCCGCCGGCGCATTTCCCGAAACACGCCCTCGCGCTGCAGTTTCCTTTTCAGGGCCTTCAGCGCTTGTTCGATATTGTTGTCGCGTACGAAAATTTGCATTCGACCTGAAATCTTTCCCGAGTGCGTGACGGCGTCTGTGTGAGTAACGCCTATCATTGTTTGAAAATGCGCGTCGCGAAATCTTTCTCCGCGCCGCGTTGCTTTTGGCGGCAGCATGGCCTATTTAACAAGAGCGCCGCGTGAAGAGGCTTCGGTCTCCCGGCGTATTCGATGAGCGCCCCGCACGCAGGGTTCTCGAGACCCTGGCCCGCCCAACGGCAGCGGTGCCTCATCTGAAAGCTCCCTCGTTTTTGCTGTCTTCGTCATCTCCGGACTGTTGCGACCCGTGCTTTTTGGCGCCGAGCGATTGCGCCATGCGGCAGGTGCGCGGCGCCCGCCGGCGGCGCGCCAGCCAAGCGCGGGCCACGGCCGCTCGAGATTGGTTTCTCGGGCTCCGTTCAAGTGTTGAAGGAAAGAAACATGGCTACTGGAACTGTTAAGTTTTTCAATGTCGACAAAGGCTTCGGCTTTATTACTCAGGATGGCGGCGGCGCCGATGTGTTCGTTCACATCAGCGAACTCACCCGTTCGGGAATAGGTACTCTACGGGAAGGCCAGAAGGTGTCTTTCGAGACCCAGGTCGATCCGCGTCGCGGCAAGCCGAACGCCGTCCAGGTTCGCGCGGTCTGAACCGCCGCCCGGCCTTTGCCGTAACCAAAAGGGCGCGGCGCTCGGCGCCGCGTTCTGCCCGTGCCGCGTCGCCTCTCGCGGTCCGCAAGGAGGCCATCTGTGGCCGATAGCTCGAAGGAAATCCGAGCCCGCGCCGCGCTCCGCCTCGAAAAAACGCAGCGCGATGCGGCCGCACGCGACAAGGCACGCGCCGACCACGACGCGCAGCGCAGCCAGGCGCGCGAGCGGATGGTCGAGCAGCGGCGGCAGCGGCTCGCCAAGGAAGCCGCCGACACGCCGGCATCGAGTTCCGCTGAACCGAAATCGACCGCGCGCCGCAAGGGCGGGACCGAATCCGCGCGTTGAAGCGGCTTGAGCCGGCCCGACGCGGCCGGGCGCCCCGGCCGCCCGGCGATTCTACGGCGCGCCGTCGAAGAAAACGCAGGTAACGGCGCAGCGCTGCAGCGACGCGTCGGCATTGGTGGTGACCGTCCAACTGCCCCCGGATTGCGCCAGCGAGCACTCGCCGACCGCCTTGTCCGCCTCCCGCGTTGTCGTCTGCAGCGACGAGATCATGCAGAACTTCGCACCGGCCGCTTCAGCGAGCGGTGCCGCCTGCGGCGCGCCGGCGATCTGAATCTGCTTGAAGGTCAGGTTGCGCACGACCCCGGGGATCGCCGTGGCGATGACCGCCGGCGTCACCGCCGGGGCGTCGCGCCCGGCCGCGCCGGCCGCTCCCGCGTCGCCCTTGGCTCCGGGTTGGCCGGCCGGCCCCGCGGGACCGGGCGGTCCGGCTATGCCGGCCGGGCCGGGATCGCCCTGGGCGCCGGCGGCACCCGGCTGACCGGCCTCGCCCTTGGCACCCGGTTCGCCCTTAGCGCCGGCTGGGCCGCTCGGCCCCGCGGGTCCGGCCGGGCCGACGAGGTTCGCGCGGGTTTCCGGGGTCTTGAGGTCGTCGGCGGTGAGGCCGCCGAGAAGCTTCACCAGACCGCCTCCGGTGGCGGCACTCACCAGCACGCCGCCGAGGCCGAGCACGGCCACAGTCGCCGCCGCGACGATAATCGACTCCACCCGGCCGGAGCTCATTCCGCCCGCGCTGCCCTCTTCAGCCACTCAATGCCTCCATGTTGCGTTACTCTGCGCGCAGCCTCGCGCCGGCCCGCACTCGGCGAGCCGGCGGTAAGGTCGCGCCGCATCCCATCGGTCGGCGCAACAAAGCCCGCGACCGTGGCAGGAGCGTGGCTGGGATGGCGAGGGTATTGGCGTGATCGATGTCGCGGTAGCAAGACGTGCGTCAGGCCGCGTTCCACTCCACAATTAGGAACGACGTTGCGCCCGCGCCGCACGCCAGCGCCGCCGCGATGAACTTAAGTTGCGCAGGCGTGAAACGATCTTTTCTGGATCGTTTGCATTCACAGAAGAGCACGTCGGTTCCGTCCCAACAAAACACATCAAAGAAAGCCCTCGTTCCCGCTTTCTCTCGGATTGATTCAACTAGTTTTTGCAGGTCGGGTGGGACACTCGCCGCGTTGTGACCCTCGACGGTCCGCCAGCTGGAGGGCATGTCCCGGAGGAAGTGTAGCCCCCTGCCAAAGGCTTCGGTCCAGACACCCGTCCAGCCGGCCGCCTCAAGCAACCGGAGGACAAAGATTTCGGCAAAGACGGCCTGCCCCGAGAAATCCAGGACCGGCTTACCTCCAAAATCGAACGAGAGGGGTGACCCACGCCAGGCTGGGAAAGTGGGATAGGTCGTCGGTAGGTCTATGACGTCTCCATCAGGAAGACGAGCCTGAGTAACGCCGGAAGGTAAGAGGAGAGGGGGGAGGCTCACCGGAAAACACTGCAATAGCGCACGCGTTCCGTGCAACCCAGACAGGCGGCGGCGCGGTAGGCTCTCAGATCGCCCAGGCGCTTTGCCGGAAGAGCGTCGCAAAGCCTTCCATCGAAAGGCGCAGTTCCAGATCGCGGAGGGCGATGAACGCTTCGCCGATCCACGCCTCGATGCTCAGCAGCGGATTGGCCGGTGCCGGCGCGTAGGGGTTGGCCCCCTTGGCGTAGGGGCTGACCGGTGCCGGCGCCGGCGCGGCAACCCGCGGCGGCGCCGTGCCGCCGCTCCGCTCGGCGAAGGTAAAGCCGGGGCGGTTGATCTCCTCCATCGCCGCCGGCGGCAGGTGAGTGAGATGCACGGGCGTCGTGTTGCGCGGCGGATGCGGCAGCGGCTCGGCGCCGTCCGGCACTGTCGGCTGGTTCAGCACCGGCATCATCATCAGCTCGGGGAAGCCGTTGGTCAGGCGCTTGTAGCCCTCGGCCGAGCGCGGATGGTTCTCGGCGACATAGGCGATGACCGTGTCGATGCCGGTCGCCTTGGCCTCTTCGGGGAAGCGGGTCTCGCGGAGGATCGTCAGCAGCGTGTCGAACTGGTCGGCGGCAAGATCGATGACCTTGACGCGGCGGTCGGGGATGATCAGCCGGTCGAACAGCGAGACCTGGCCGCGGGTGTGGACCAGGGTCGCCGGCTCGGAGGGGATGAACCGCGACAGGGCCGGGTCGCCGGGATTGGCGTCGAAGGCGTTGACGTGACGGCCGTTGCCGCGAAAGAAATCGACGATCAGCCGGGCGGTCAGCGTCTTGCCGACGCGAGCCCGCGGTGAGACGACGAAAACCACCGTCGACCGGCCGCCGGGGGCGCCGCTCTCCCGTCCCTTACGTCCGCTGTCGCCCTGACGGGGGCCGTCCCCGCCGGGTTCGGGTGTGAGCATCGCTCCCCACTCCTGCTCACCGAAGCGCCGATTTTATGGCGGGGCCGCCGCGGCCCCGCCGACGCGTCCTTACTGTTACTCCGCCGCCGGGCGATTCGTCACTACCGGACGCCCGCCCGCAGCAGCCGCGATATTGCCCGCGCCGCCCTTGGGCGGCTCCGGCTTGATGTAGTCGCTCTTGCCGATGTCGGCCTTGCCGAGATCGCTCTTGCCGAGATCGGGCTTGGCGAAGTCGCTCTTGCCGAAGTCGCTTTTTCCGAGGTCAGGCTTCGGCGGCTCGCTGAATGCTCCGCCGAGCGGCCGCTCCAGGCGCCGCCGCGTATCGATCATGTCCACCAGGCCGACGCGATCGTACTCGGCGAAGACGTTGTGCAGCCAGTGGCGGACATAGCCCCTGAGCACGAAGGAGAACGGCGCGTCGCGCCCTTCCGGCAGGCGGTTGGCGATGAAGTTGGAGAACGAGACGCCGGCGAGTTCGACCTGCTCGCAGGCGAGTTCGTTCAGGCGCTTCACCTCGATCTCCTTCACCCCCTTGATGCGCTTGAAATAAGCGTTGGTGGTGGTCGGGTCCCAGTCGAAGAAGGTGGTGTTGTTGATGAAGTTCTTGACCAGGATATGCGGCACCCCGGCGAGCAGCTCGGCGGTGTGGGCGATCTCGTCCAGCGAGCCGATTGAGGGGCCGAGAATGTGGAAGAGAATGACGTTGTAGTCGCCGCGCTGCGTGGCATCGAGGAAGCCGATGTCGCGCATCGCCATCAGCGTCGTCAGCAGCTGGCCGGCGCGCACGTCGATGATCGTCGTCTCGCCCTGACGCAGCGTGTCGAAGATCGCCATCTGGTCGGACGCGGCGGTGATGTCGACGACGCGCGTCAGATCGGGATGGAAGCGCTTCAAGGCGCCGCGCGGCGTCTCGGTATCGAAGGCCCGGCGCGGGATGGCCTTGGCCTCCAGATAATCGAGGAGCGTCCGCGTGACTGTGGTCTTGCCCACCCCGCCCTTATCGGCGCCGACCAGAATGATCGTCGGCTTACTCATGGAACCCTCCGGACTCTTTGCCATTGCCCGCCTCCTCAGCCGCCTGCCTCAGTGTCTATTCGGTCGGAGTCGCCCCCGGCCATCGTTAACCCCGGCCATGCTTAACCGCCGCGCGGGCGGGCAGGGCCGAACTAGAGGGTGAGGTCGGGAATTGGGCCGGATGGATTCCGGACGGCCCGACGCCGTGCGCCCCCTCGTTTATCTCCGCCGCCGATTGTCTCCGCCGCCTGTCCGCCGCCCGGTCGTCGCGTCGCGCTGGTTGCCGCTGCGCCTTCGACACCGAGTGGCCGTGTAACAACTGTCCGCCCTGCCGCGCCGATTTTCGCCGCGCGTTCTGTCGCGGGCGATGCGCGCCGCGGGGCGGCCGCATGCTTAACGTCTCAGTTGTGGCCTAACGCCCACACCGAGTCGAATCCCTTTTTGTGGATCGCCGCTTTTGCGGCGCAATTCAGCCACCCACGCCGTCATTGCCCAACCCTTCCGGCAAATCTTCAGCCAAATCGTGGCCGAACCGCGCAGCGGCTGGGGCGGAACGGTGGCAGCGGTCCTGCCCGCGCGGTTCTACCGGTCGACCGTCACCGTGACCGTGCCCTTCAGGCGCACGACGCCGCCGGCCGCCGTACGGCCCTGGCCGCTGAGCGCGAAGCGGTCGCTACCGGTGAAGGCGGCATCGGCCTTGTAAGTGAAGGTGCCGCCGCTGACGGTGAGGACGCCGTGCGCGGGCGCGGCATCGATCGCGAGCGACGCTGCCGCAAGGTTGTTGCCGGGGTCGGCGAAGATCGTCGCGGTGCAGCTGTCGCCGCGCCCCGCGGTAAGCTCGGCCGTGCCGCCTGTGGCGCTGCTCGCCCATCCGGTGCTGGCTCGGAAGCGACAGGCGGCGGAGGCATCGCTGGCGCCGAGAAGGACAAGGGCCGCCAAGGCAGCGGCGCAGGATCGCGCGGACATGGCGCCTCTCTGCGCCTCGCTGCCGGCGGAGGCAAGGGGCCTCGCCTAGGCCGCGCTTCCGAGCCGCCCGCGGCCGCGCAGGGCGCGAAAGCAGAGGACCGCGACGGCGGTCAGCGCTGCCGCGGCGAAGAACGCCACCACATGAAAGGCCGAAAGGAACGCGCCCTCGGCCGTTGCCCGGAGCGCTTCGCCTGCCGCGGGAGGAAGAGTCGGCGCAACCGCCGCGGCGCCGGCGAGATCCTCCGCGGCGCGCGCTGCGACGCCTGGCGGCAGGCCGCTCAGCGCGTCGCCGAGGCCGGCGCGGTAGACGGCGATACCGATGCTGCCGAGGACGGCAATGCCAAGCGAGAAGGCGAGGTCGCCGGCGATCTGCAGGACGGCGCCGGCCGATCCGGCCCTGTCCTTCGGCGCCGCGCCGATGACGACGTCGGTCGAGAGTGCCACCATCGGCGCGCAGCCGAGCTGGTAGAAGGCGAAGGCGGCGACGAGGACGAGCAGCCATTCCGGCCCGCCGATGACGGCAAGCACAAGAAGCCCGCCGACCGCAACGGCGAGCCCGGCGGCAATGAACGGCCCGATGGCGAAGCGCCGGGCGACGAGGGGGGCGGTGAGCACGCCCGCCATCATCGCTACCGGCCCCGGCAGCATGACCAGGCCCGCCGCCAGCGGCGAGAGGCGGGCGACCAGCTGCGCATACTGCGAGACGAACAGCATCACCGATCCAGTCGAGGCGACGAGGAAGTTGGCGGCGAGCATGGCGCTGAATGCCGGGGCGCGGAAAAGACCGAGATCGAGAAGCGGATGTTCAAGTCGCCGCTGCCGGACCGCAAAGGCGACGCCGAAGGCAAGGCCGGCAACCAGCGCCGCCAGCAGCGGCCACGCGAAACCGCCGCGCGCCGTCTCCTTGATGGCGTAGACGACCGGCAGGATCGCCGCCAGCGACAGTGCGACGCTGAGGAGGTCGAGCGGCCCGGCATGATCGGCCCGCCGTTCAGGCAACAGCGCCGGCCCGAAGAGAAGCAGCGGCACCATCGCCGGCACGCCGAGCAGGAACACCGAGCCCCACCAGAAATGTTGCAGCATCGCGCCGCCGGCCAGCGGCCCGAGCGACATGCCGCCCATGAAGCAGGCCATCCAGATGCCGATGGCGAAGGCGCGTTCCTTGGGATTGGCGAAGAGCGTCGAGATGAGGCCTAGGATCGCCGGCGAGATGGTGGCGCCGGCGACCCCGAGGACGGCGCGGGCGGCGATCAGCAGCGGCACGTTCGGGGAAAAGGCCGCCGCTACCGACGCCAAAGCAAAAGCGCCGGCGCCGAGGAAAAGCACCTTGCGGCTCCCGGCGCGGTCGGCGAGCGAACCCATGGTGATCGAGAAGCCGGCGAGCATGAACCCGTAGATGTCCATGATCCACAGGCTCTGGCTGCTGGTCGCGCCGAGCGCGATGCCGATCTGTGGCAGCGCCAGGATCATCACCGACACGTCGATGGCGATCAGCAGCGTCGGCAGCGCGAGGACGCCGAGCGCCAGCCAAGCGCGCGGCGGCGCCTTGGCAGGTGCGGTCAGGGCGAGGGGAGGGGCTATGGCGTCCATGGTTTGCTCTTCTTAGCGCCTCACCGCGTAGGGCGCATGAACGGCGGGAGGCGAAAGCCAGACGCCGTCGGCCCAGCGCCCGCTCCGGTTCATGCCTTGACCGCGCCGCGGTCGAGCGCCGCCCCGAGCTGCGTCAGCAGACCCTCGGTGCCTTCCTTCCGCTGCCCGGCATTGTCGTAGCCGTCGAGATAGACGCCCTGCTCGGTGAAGACGAGGCGGGTCGCCTTGCCGCCGCTCTCGGGGCGCAATTCGACCGTCGTCAGCGACACCGAGATGTGCTTGTCGTCGAGATGCATGTCGTAAGCGAAGATGATCCGCTCGTTCGCGACGATGTCCATGTAGCGGGACTCGAACGCGTGGATCGGACCGCCCTTCGGTCCGCCGCGGCTGGTTTCGCGGCCGCCGACGCGGAAATCCATCGTGCCCTCGTCCTGTCCCCATTCCGGCGGTCCGGAGAACCAGGTCTTCTTCGCCTGCGGCGTGGCGAAGGCGGCAAACACCTTGGCCGGCGGGTGCCTGTAAACGCGCTCGATGACGAAGGTCTCGTGGACGGCACTGTGCTTGGTCATGACGGCTTCCTTGGTTTGGGGGTGGTCTTGCGGGTTGAAGGACGGCGGCTTTTGCGTGCGGGCACTGTGTCGGCAGCACCGGCATCGAGAAAGGCGCCGAGGCGGTCGAGCTTCTCCTCCCAGAAGGCGCGGCGCTCGGCGAACCAGCGTTCGGCGGCGCTCAGCGCCTTGGCCTCGACCCGGCAGGTGCGCACGCGCCCCACCTTCACCGAGGAGACGAGGCCGCTCTCCTCCAGCACCTTGAGGTGCTGGACGATGCCGGGCAGCGACATGGCGAAGGGCTGCGCCAGTTCACTGACGCTGGCCGGCCCTCGCGTCAGCCGCTCCACCATCGCGCGCCGCGCCGGATCGGCGAGGGCGGCAAAGACGTGATCGAGGGAGACTTGATAGTTAAGCATATGCTTAAGTAATGCCTCGAACTGGAAGGTGTCAAGGGGGAGGGAGGGTTCGCTAGGCGACGCGACGACCGGCGCGCGTTCGATTGGCATCGAAAACGGGATCGGCTTAGCTGGCTGACTTGGCCCGACTCACTGCCGGAGCTCACTGCCTATGACCACCGACCTCAGATACCTGGCCTTCACCGCGATCCTGACGGCTTCGCTATGGATTCCCTACATAGCCGCGCAGGTGATGCTGAACGGCTTCCTTCGCCCGGAGAATTATGTGAACCCGGCCCAGCGGCCCGTGCCGTTCTGGGCGCAGCGCGCCGACCGCGTCTACCTCAACGCGATCGAGACTTTCGCGCCCTTCGCCGTGCTCGTCATCCTGATCCACCTGACCGGCAAGGCGAACGCGACGACAGCGTTTTGGACGACCTGGTTCTTCTGGATGCGCGTCGCCCATGCCGTCGTTTACTGGGCGGCTATTCCGTACGTCCGAACGGCGGTCTTCACGCTCGGCTATATCGCGGTGGTCGGACTGTTCTGGGAGGTCATCCGCTAACGGCGGAGGCGGCTCGAGCGGCGGCCGGGTGGTGCTATAGTTTCGCGTCCAGACCGGGAGTCGCGCCTGCGGGCGTTTGGCTCGACGACGATGCGGCTTTCACAACTCAGCCCTTACGCCCTCTGGGGCGCGGCGATCCTCGGCGCCCTCGTCGGCTTCGGCACGCACGGGGTCGGCGGCGGCATCGTCGGCGCGCCGGGCGGCGCGCTCGCCGCCTGGGCGCTCGGCGAGGCAATGCGGGTTTTCGCCCGGCCTTTCATCGGCGTCGCCCGCACCGGCGGGATCGTCGCGCTCCTCGCCGCAGCGGCGTGGCTGGCGTGGCAATTGTGGGACGTCGGCCGGCCGTAGGGTCGGCAACCCTGCCCGACGGGAGCGCCGCGCCGCCGCCTAATCAACCACCGCCAGGGCAAAGCCGTCCCAGCCCTTCTCGCCGACCGTCTGCACCGCGGTGGCGGTAAGGCGGGGCTCGGCGGCAGCGGCGTCGAAGAAGCGCTGCGTCCCTCGGACCTTCGGGTCCTTGGTCTCGGGGTCGACGATGCGGCCCTCGCGGCCGATGTTGTCGCAAACGATCACCGTCCCCGGACGTGACAGCTTCACCGCCCAGCCGAGATACTCGGCGTTGCTCTCCTTGTCGGCGTCGATGAAGACGAGGTCGAACGGTCCAGCGCGCTCCTTGAGGAGGAGGGGCAGCGTGTCGAGCGCCCGGCCGACGCGGATCTCGACCAGGCCGGCGACGCCGGCCCGCTCGAGATTGGCGCGGGCGACCGTGGCGTGCGCCGCCACCGCCTCCAGCGAGATCAGCTTGCCGTCGCGGGGTAGCGCGCGGGCGAGCGAGATCGTCGAATAGCCGCCGAGCGTGCCGATCTCGAGAATGCGACGCGCCCCGGCCATGCGCGCGAAGAGCTGCAGCATCCGTCCCTGCAGCGGCGAAACGTCGATCGCCGGCAGGCCGGCGGCGCGGTTGGCAGTGAGCGCCGCTTCCAGCGCCGGGTCGGCCTTAAGCAGCTTCCCGGCGAGATAGGCATCGACGGCGCGGAAGGACTCGTCGTTCATGGGAGGCTCCGAAGGCGGGTGCGGCTTGGCGCCGGGGCGGTAGCGCTTGGCGCATCGGGCGGTCCGGGTCAACCCGCGTTTTGGGCGACGCAAGCCGCGCGTCGCCGTCCCGCCGACATGGACAAGATGTAATCGAGGAGTAGCGAAGATTACCGCGAATTTAGTCTTGGTTCATCCCAGGTTCAACGCGCGGAAACGATGATCTCCCCGTCGCGCTGAAGAACAAAGTCGGCGCGGCGAAGACAAAGAACCTCAACCCGCCGGCGCGCACTGACCGCCGCCCGAACAGGAGACCTCGTTATGTCCGCTCTTCGTCCCCGCGCCGTCCTTGCCACCGCCCTCGTAGGCATGCTCGCCTTTGGCGGCGGCTATGTCGTCGCCGCGCAGCCGCACATGCAGTCGGCGCTCGGCGCGTTGCAGGGCGCCCGCGCCCAGCTCGTCGACGCCACCGCCGACAAGGCGGGCCACCGTATCAAGGCGATCGCCCTCGTCGACGACGCCATCCGCGAAGTCCGCCTCGGCATCGTCGCCGGCGCGTTCTGAGCCATCTCCGCCACGCCCGTCTCCGCCGCCGCGGAGACGGGGTGCCGCGTCCGGTTGTTGCGCCACGTCACCACCTCTCTATGGTAGCGCCGCACCACCAGGAGGGACGAGAGATGAACCGGCTACGAATGGGGGCGATCTGGGTGATCGTGGCGTTACTAATCGTCGCGCTTTTCAATCTCTTTCAGTCCAACCCGACCTCGGTGATCGCCGAGAGGAACTATTCGCAGTTTTTGGCCGATGTTGCCAAAGGCGCGGTGCGATCGGTGCGCCTTGCCGGGCCGCTAATCGCTGTCGTGCCGACCCAGGAGCTGCCCTACCGGACCTACGCGCCCAGCGACCCCGATCTCGTGCAGCGCCTCATCGACGGCGGCGTTACCATATCGGCGGTGCCGGCGTCGGACGGCCAGACATCTCTGCTCGCCGTATTGGTCAATTGGCTTCCGTGGTTGCTCTTCTTGTTCGCCTGCGTCGTGCCGCTGTGGCGCCTGGTCCGAGCCGTCGAGAGAATCGAGCGAGTGACGGGCTTTCGCGGCGCTACCTGAGGGACGGGCGCCTGACAGATGCGGCGGTCGAACGACCCCTCCGGACCCCGTTTCTAAAACCGCGGCGCCCGGGATCGCGAAGGCCTCCGACACGCGGTAGTGGGTGCGGTTGAGGGCCAAGGACGGCTATCGCCTCCAGGCTCGGCCGCGGGGTAATGTGAAGGTACGCTTGGTGCGGGGGAGAGAAGGCTTTGACGGGCGAAACGGTTCTCGCGCTCGGCGTCCTTGCCGCCGTGGTCGCCTTCTTCGGCGGTGCGCTCCAGCGCTCCCTGTCCTCTGCGCGTGGAAAACGAGCGCACGATTCCGGCGATAGCAGCGACAGCTGGACAGCCAGCGGCACGAGCGCCGTCGGCAATGACGGCACATACTCTCACTCTCACCACGGCGGGCATCACGGTCATGCCGGGCACGGCCATGGCCACCACGGCAGCCACGACTCCTCCAGTGGAAGCGACTCCGGCAGCAGCGGCGACTCCGGCGGCGGTGGCGATAGCGGCGGTGGGGGCGGCGACTGAAGTCTCAGCGCGTCGGGCCGTCGCCGTGCGCGTTCAGTGCCGCCATCGCTTTGCCGACGAAGGCGTAGACCTCGGCGGAAAAGGGCATGTGCTGCGCCATTTCCGGTTTGGCGAAACCCTCGCGATAGACCGCCTGCACGGATTGGGTGAGGGCGGGATCGCCGCGTGTGAACTGGCCGGCAAGAGCCTGCCAGCGTCGGGCGAGATCGAGCGCCGCAGGCGCAGCGGGATCGCTGCCGAGGAGGGCCTCCGCTTCGCCGATCAAAGCCGTCCACTGCGCGCCGACGCGGGCCTGGTCGGCGGCCGTCCAGCCGGGATGCAGGGCCTTCACGCGGCCCGGGTCGGTGTGCTTGGCGACAAGTGCGCTGAGCTCGGGCGATGGCTTGAACTCGGACATGTTGGTCTCCCTGATGATGGCGACGAGCTCTTCGATACCGGGCGGCTCGGAACGGCCGATGCGGCGGCGCGCGCGGCGGATGGCGGCGAGCGCGCTGTCGATGCGATCGCGCTGCTGCTCCAGGGCGGATGCCTGCGCCTCCAGAAGCCGGTCGAGGTCGATCCGCCGGCCGTTCAGCAGCGCGGCGATCTGCGACAGTTTCAGGCCGAGCCGTTTCAGCGCGACGATCTGGTGGAGCCTGGCGATCTCGGCATCGCCGTAGACCCGCCAGCCGGCAGCGCTGCGCGGCGGCCGCAGCAGCCCGCGCTGCTCGAAAACGCGAAGCGCCCGCACCGTAAGGCCGAGCCGGGTGGCGGTCGCCGCCGCTGTGTCGCCGTTTCCGGTTGTCATGGTATCAGCCTAGACTCGGACCTTGGGTACGGCTCAAGCGGAAACGCCCTCCGCCGTTTGCCGATCTTTAAGCCCGCCACCGGCAGAGTCATCGGCCGCGCGGCGAGGTCCGCGCGGCGCAACGGACGAACGCATCCATGTCGGCTTCGATTGCCGTCTCATCCGCCGAAAGCCAGCCGCCGGCGCGCCGCAAACGCCGCGCGCGTGTCCGCGACACTCCGCCGACGGAAGCCCCCGTCACGGTCGCCCCGGACTCCGAGACCGCTCTCTACCCGCCGGTGAAGCGCTTCCTGGAAGGCCTCGGCTTTGCGGTGAAGGGCGAGGTCGGCGGCTGCGATGTCCTGGCGCTCCGCGACGGCGAGCCGCCGCTCCTCGTCGTCTGCGAACTGAAGCGCGCCTTCAACCTCGAACTGCTGCTGCAGGCGGTCGACCGCGCCAAGGCCGCCGACGAGGTTTGGTTGGCGGCGCCGCTCTCCGCGAACGGCCGTGGGCGCGACAGCGACAGGCGCTTTCGCCAGCTCTGCCGCCGCCTCGGCTTCGGCATGCTCGCCGTCACCCGGCGCGGCGGGGTCGAGATCCTTGTCAGCCCCGACGCCCCGGCGCCGCGGCGCGATGCGAAGAAGCGCTCGCGACTCCTCGCCGAGCACAACCGTCGTCGTGGCGACCCCGTCGCTGGCGGCGGCTCTCGCGCGCCGATCATGACCGCCTACCGTCAGCGGGCGCTCGCCTGCGCCGCGGCGATGGCCGGCGGTCCGCAGCGTCCGCGCGACCTCAAGGCCTTAGCCGACGATGCCCCCGGCATCCTCCGCAACAACGTCTACGGCTGGTTCGAGCGTATCGAGCGGGGGATCTACGCGCTGACCGACGCCGGCCGCGCAGCGCTCATCCGCTGGCCCCAGGCCGTGGGCTGACCGTTCGGGCCGCCGGCGCTGCAGCCCCTAATCGTTGCCGGCGCCGCAGCCAGGCGACCCGTCGTCTCCCATCCAAGGATGTGGTAGGCTGCTGCGGCAACTGATGCGCGACGAGCGCAGCCGGGAAGGGGAGGAAGTTTTATGCAGAGCACCATCGTCGGCGTCGCCGCTGCAATCGTCGCAGTCGCCACCGCGGGCGCCGTGGCTCAAATCCCGATGCCGCACGTGAAGTCGGGTCAGCCGCTGGTCATCCGTGTCGCCTTCAATTGCCAGACCCACATCCCGCCGCGCCTCGACGGTTCAGCGTCGCACGGCACGCTCACCACCCGTTTGGGGAAGGGCAATCACTGCGGCAACGCCAACGAGCCGCACAACGAACTGATCTACACCTCGGAGCCGGGCTTCAAGGGAGCCGATGGCGTGAACTTCTTCCTCGACGGCCAGATGCGGTCGTTCCCGGTGATCGTCGACTAGAGCCCCGCGGCTGCACCGTTGCCTGGGGCGGTTCGCTCAAAGACGCTCATACGTAGGTAAGACCAGCCGCTCGCTACGCCCAATAAGTGTCGCCGGCCTGCCACAATTGCCCTATTTCCGCCTCCGCAGTCTGTGGACGACGGTGACACAGGTGCCGGCCCCTCGTCGCAATTGATAAAGGTGGCCGCGAGGGTTGGCTGACGGCGATTCTCGCTGTCCCCTCGATGAGACCGGCCGCTCGGCCGGGTGATGCGGGAGAGATTTCATGAAAGCGGTTTTGTTGGGGGGCGCGCTGCTCGGCGCGCTGACCGCGACTGCGTCTGCGGCCGATTTCGGCCGGGCCGCGGTCGGTCAGGCTATTGCGCCGGTGAGCGGCTACACCAGCCTGTATATCGGCACGACACGGTGGGATAACGAAGACCTCGACAGCGAGACAGCTCACCTCTTTGGCGGCGACAGCCGTGTCTCGGTGTGGGTCGGCCAGTCGGTGACGCTACAGTTCGACGTCGAGGCCGAGGCGACCAGCAACGGCTTCGACGATTGCTGCTACGACGGCGATCATCGCGTCCATGCGGTTGGCGGGGTTCACGCCTCCTGGCGCGACGGCGCTTCGCTGCTCGGTGTTTTCGCGGGAGCGCTGGGGGCATCGGTCCTGGACACCGGCGACGATGCGGCCGTTATGCAGACCTTCGCCGGGCTCGAAGGCCAGTGGTATCTCGGCAACCTCACCCTCTACGCCCAGGCCGGCGGCACCTGGGTGACCGATGTCGACAGTTACGGCCAGGATCTGTGGTTCCTGCGCGGTGTGGCGCGCTATTTCCTGTCGGCCAACGACAAGGTGCAGATTGAGGCGATGTACGGCCAGGGCAAGTTTACCGGCGTCGGCGACGGCGACGCGGCGCGAGCCTGGACCTGGGGCGCATCCTACGAGCACCGCTTCAACGGGCCGTTCTCGATGTTTGTCGAATATGCGGGCCTCCACAACTGGAACCCCACCAGCGACGCCTACTTTGTCAGGGAGCACCAGGTGATGCTCGGGGCCCGGGTCAACTTCGGCGCCGGCACGCTGGTCGAGAACGACCGGCGCGGTGCCAGCCTCGACCTGCCGAAGCTCGCCCGCCTGATGAGCTGGAACTACTGGAACGAATAGTCCGCCTCTTCCGCGGATCGCGACGCGAGGGGCCCTGCGGGGCCCCTCGGCGTTTGCGGCGGTCAGTCGGCCTTGGCGAGTTCTCCGAAACCGGCGATGAGGGCGCCGCTGAACGGCTCGCCCGCCCGGTGGATAACCTGTGGATAACTCGCCGCGCCGGCTCCTCCGCGAGGGCCCGGTTGGTGCCGGTCCGCGGCTGGGCTATGCCTAGAGCCGAAGCATTCGGAGTCCGCACCGTGAGCGCACGCCTGTTGATAACTGCTGTTGCCGTTCTGCCCGCCGCGTTGCTCGGCGCCTCGGCCGCTGTCGCGCAGATCGAGCCCCCGGCGGCGCTGCTGGAGCCGGTACCCGTGCCCGAGGCGCCGGCCAAGCCGGCCGAGGCAGCGGCCGAAAAACCCGCACCGGAGAAGCCGGCCGCGACGTCGCCTGCGCCCGCCGCTGGCACGCGGGCGAGGGCTCCCGCGCCGGCGGCCGGTCCTGCTGGCGCTGCCACGGCAAACGCGTCGCCCGCGGCGACAAACAACCCCGCACCCGCCGCCGGCTCAGCCGCGGCGCGCTCGGCCGCCTCGGTGAACGGCACCTGGACCGGCGTCGAGACCCAGCTCGGCCGCACCTCCTCCTATCCCGTCAAGATCATCATCACCGATGTCGGCGCCGCCACCGACTATCCCGAGCAGCATTGCGCCGGGAAGCTGACGCGGATCGGCACGAACGGCCGCTATACCGTCTACGCCGAGAAGATCACCGTCGGCGCCTACGACCCGGTTAAGGATGCCGGCTGCATCGACGGTGTGGTGACGCTGTCGCGCGCCGGCGCCGACCTTGCCGTCGGCTGGGTCGGTGTGGTCGAGAACCAGGTGATCGTCGCCTCCGGCATCTTGAGCCAGCGCACCACGGTCGCCGGCCGTCCGCCCGCCGGCGCGGTTGTTGCGCGTCCGGCTGCCGCTGGCGCGGCGCCATCGCCGCCGGCTCCCGTCGCCGCCCGCCCGCCGCCCGCCCCGAAGCCCTAGGGGGAAGGGCGCCTAGAACCCGCGCCAGCGCCCGCCATAGAGGCGCGAAGCCGCCGCACGCTTCTGCCAATTGGCCTCATACGCCTTTGCCAGCGCCGGGTCGTTCTTCACGATAAGGACGTTCTCTGCGTTCGCCTTTTGCGCCGCGGTGGTGAAGTTGAAGCTGCCGGTGATGACGACGCGCCCGTCGATCACCATCACCTTGTTGTGAGCGATCTCTACCTTGTCGTCGATCAGCGGAACCATGCCGCGTTGCGCGAAGAAGGTGGCGGCGACGTGGTCCTGCGTCTCGTTGGTGCGGTCCATGATGATCCGCACGGCGACGCCGCGTTTGTGAGCCGAGTCGATTGCCTTCATCAGCGGCGTGGAGGTGAAGCTGAAGGCCTGGATCAGCAAGCTCGACTTCGCCGCGTCGATCTCCGCGACGATCTTGCCGGTGCAGTCCTCACCCGGCGTGAAGCAGACGGCGATGTCGGGCGCGGTTGCCGCTCCTTCGGCGACGGCGACGGTGGAAACAGCCAGGGCGACGAGTGACGCGACAGCAGATCGGATTCGCATAATGCACCCTAACACGATCGCAAGCGGCTGCGACTATTGGCGCAGTTGAGGCCGATCAATGCGAGAGGGCCGGCGATGGAGCATGGATAATCACGGAAGTGCCCCCAACTAGCTCTGGAGAAGCCTCATGAGCCTCAAGCTGAAGGTTCTCGCTCCGCTCGCGATCCTCGCCGCGCTGGCCACCCCGGTCCTGGCGCAACAGCCTGCAGCTAAGCCTGCCGGGCCGCTCGGCGGCATCGCGGCAATGAAGCAGCCGATCTCGCTGTCCACCATGCTGATGGTGGTGCTCGGCCTGTCGGACTTCGAGTCGCAGATCGTCCACGATCGCTGCAACGCGATCCAGGCCGATCCCAAGGCTGCCGTCGACGACAAGGACACCTGTGCGCTGTTCCATATCGCCGAAATCATGATGCCGCGCACCAGCGGCAATGAAGAGGCCAAGAACTAGGCCGCCTTCGCCTTGGCCCCTCGGGCCGTTTGGTCGGCCCGGGGGCCACAGGGAAACAGAAGCCATGCATCCGATTGCGCCGGCGGCTCGCATGCGCGGAGCGGCCGTTCTTGTCCTGACGGCGGCGCTGTTCGTGCCGGCCGTCGCTATTGCCGGCCCGCTGGAGGACGGCGTTACCGCCTACAAGCGCGGCGACTACACCGCCGCTATTGAGCTACTGCGGCCGCTGGCCGAGTCCGGTGTCGCCGCGGCGCAGCGCCAGTTGGCCGCCGCCTATGACGACGGCAAGGGCGTTCCTCGTGACTATGTCGCGGCGGCCGGCTGGTACGAGAAGGCCGCGCGTCAGGGCGATGCTGCGGCCGCGACCACCCTCGGCGTCCGCTACGAGGACGGCCCAGGCGTCAAGATCGATCTTGGCGAAGCCGCCAAGTGGTACCGGGTCGCCGCCGATCTCGGCTCTGCCGACGCGCAGATTCATCTCGCCCAGCTCTACGACGCCGGCAAGGGCGTCCCCCGCGACTACGTCGAGGGCGCGCGGCTGTATGGCCTGGCCGCCGAGCAGGGCAATGCCCGCGCCGCGGCCGTGCTCGGCGTCCGCTACAAATACGGCCTCGGCGTGCCCCAGGATATTGCGCTCGGCATCAAGTGGGAGACGATCGCCGCCGACCACGGCCTCGCCGCGGCGCAATACAGCCTCGGCACCGCCTATGTCGCCGGCCTCGGGGTCGGCAAGGATCTGGTCGAGGCTTTCAAGTGGCTGAGCCTCGCCGCCGCACAGGGCGATGACGTCGCCATGCAGGCCCGTGCCGCGGTGGCCGAAGGTCTCACCGCCGAGCAATTGGCCGAGGCGGAACGGCGCGTCTCCACCTGGACGCGGAAATAGCCAGAAGCAGCCGCAATCGCATCGCGGATGTTCATCGATCCAGCTCTTGCGAGATCCAATATATCTGTTATTCTGGATTTATGGATGAGACAGATGCCCTGGCTTGCCTCGCCGCCCTTTCGCAGCCGACCCGGCTGAAGGCCTTTCGCCATCTGGTGATGTGCGAGCCGGAGGGGATAGCTGCGGGCGAGATCGCCCGCCTGGTCGACGTTCCGCAGAACACCATGTCGACCCACCTCGCGATCATGGCGCAATGCGGGCTGGTGCGTAGCGAGCGCCGCTCCCGCTCGATCCTCTACCGGGCCAATCTCGGCCGTTTCCGGTCCCTGGCGGTCTTTCTGCTGCAGGATTGTTGCGCCGGGCGGCCGGATGTCTGCGCGCCGGTGATGGCCGGGATCGCGCCCAGTTGCCAGCCCGCCTCCGGCGCCAAGAAAACCGCCGCGGCCCGCCAGCTGCAGAGGGCGTCCCGCTAAGCGCCGGCGAAGCAGCCGCACCCAGGAGGGAGCATCATGCAGGACATCGAACGCCTCAATGCCGACTGCACCTGCATCACCCTCGACCGCGATGCTCTGCGACGTGCGCTCGCCGAAGTGTTGGGCGATCGGCGCCTCGCCGACGATCTCGCCACCACCCATCCGCATTTGATCTCCGCCCAGCCGCTCTTCCTCAGCGGCCTGCATGCGCGCGAGATGCAGGCGATCGTCTCGGCGATCGAGACGGTGGCGCGGCTACCGGCCTACCGGCAAGCGATCGGCGCTCGTGTGCCCGACATTGCCAAGGACGCGCCGGGACCGCTCGGCGTCTTCATGGGCTACGACTTCCATCTGTCGGCCGACGGTCCGCGCCTCATCGAAATCAACACCAATGCCGGCGGGGCGCTGATCAACGCCTACCTGCTGGCGGCCCAGCAGGCGTGCTGCTCCGATATGGCCGTCGCCCGGGCGACCGGCGGCGACGTCACCGCACTGTTCGAGAGTTTCCTCCAAGCGTTTCGCTCCGAATGGCGCCTCCACAACCGGGCAGGGGAGCCGAGGCGCGTCGCGATCGTCGATGACGCGCCAGGCGGGCAGTATCTCTACCCGGAGTTCCTCCTCTTCCAGCGCCTCTTTGAGGCGCGTGGCATCGCTGCCGTGATCGCCGCGCCCGAAGATCTCGACTACCGGGACGGCGTCCTGCTGCACGGCGGTCTCCCCGTCGATCTTGTCTATAACCGCCTGACCGATTTCGACCTCTCCGACCCCCGCCACGCTGCCTTGCGCGAAGCCTATCGGTCGAGAGCGGCGGTCGTGACTCCCAGTCCCTGGGCCCACGCCTACTTCGCCGACAAGCGCAACCTGACCCTTCTCTCCGACCCGGCTGCTCTGGCGGAGTGGGGCGTTCCGGCGCCGCTTCGCGCGACGCTGGCGCGCGGTATCCCGCGGACCGTTGTTGTTACCGAACAGAATGCCGAGGATCTCTGGGCGAAGCGCGACGAACTGTTCTTCAAGCCGAGCACCGGCTACGGCGGCAAGGCCGCCTATCGCGGCGACAAGCTGACTCGAAAGACCTGGGCCGGCATCCTCACGGGCAGCTACGTCGCCCAGGCGCTGGTGCCGCCGAGCGACCGGGCCGTCGCCATCGACGGCGGGGTCGCCCGCCTGAAGACCGACCTTCGCTGCTACACGTATGCCGGAAGGGTGCAGCTGATCGCCGCCCGTCTCTACAGCGGGCAGACCACCAACTTCCGTACGCCAGGCGGCGGCTTCGCTCCGGTGTTCGTCAGCGACGATCCGTCCGACTGTGCGCCGCACCTCGGCGGCCGTTGCGGCGAGCCGCTGCCTCTTCCGGCGGAACTGGAAAGCGCGCCGCGGCTCGACGCCCTCGCCACCGCCGGACTTTAGAGCCGCCGCGCGACGCGCAGGCCGACATGCCCGGCGCGTTCGTCGTTGCCGCCGTAGAGGCGGGCCGCCGAGCGGAGCGAATCCGGGTCGCTGAGATGCGAGCCGCCGCGATAAGTGTGGTTGGCGCAATTGGCGGTGGCCGGGCGCGGGCTGCCGTCGGCAGGCACGCCGTTTAGCGCCGACTCGTGGCAGTCCTCGACCCATTCCCAGACGTTGCCGCTAACATTGTAGAAGCCCCACGGATTGGCGTTGAAGCTGTCCACCGGCACCGTCTTCTCGCGGTAGACGCCCTTCTGCCCGCCGCCGGCATAGACCTTGTTGGCGTCGTAGTTGGCCTGGGTCGGGGTGATCGTCGAGCCCCACCAGAACGGTGTCGTCGTGCCGGCGCGCGTGATGTATTCGCGCTCGGAGTCGGAGAGTAGGCGGTAGGTCTTGCCGGTCTTGCGCGAGAGCCAGGCGACATAGAGCTTGGCGTCGTTCCACGAGACGTCGACCACCGGCCGCGAGCCGCGGCCCCATCCCTGATCGTCGGGCTTGCGGCCGCCGCAGCCGCCGTCGGCGACGCAGGCGTCCCACTCCTCGAAGGTGACCGAGAACTTGCCGACCGCGAACGGCGCCGCGAAGGTGACGCGCTTCTGCGGTCCCTCATTGGCAAGGCGCTCCGGCTCGCCCGCCGGCGAGCCCATCATGAAGTTGCCGGCCGGTACCACCACCATTTCCGGGCAGGTCGAGCAGTCGCGGAAAGTATCCTTGGGCCTGAGGCACCGCTGCGCCGCGGCAATGCCGGTGCCGCCGCCGACCGCGGCGACCTGGCCGCCGGTGCAGGCGACGGCGGTCGGCGCCGGGTTGGGCACGACCGGTGTCGGCGTCGGTGCCGGCACCGGATTGGGGGCGACCGCGGCGGTCTGCGTCGGCGGCGTCAGATTGGCGTTGGCGGCGGGGCCGGTGAGGTCGCGCGCGACGCGGAAGCCGATGCGGCTTGAGCGGTAGTTGGAGGAATCGCGAAGCCGGCTCGCCGAGCGGAGGTAGCCGGGGTCGCTGATCCACGAGCCGCCGCGATAGACACGAAATTCGCAGGGCCCGGAGGTCCAGGCCTTGCCGTCGGCCGGCGCGCCGTCATAGGTGCCGTGCCAGCAGTCTTCGGTCCATTCCCAGACGTTGCCGCTGACATTGTAAAGGCCGAACGGGTTGGCATCGAAGGAATCGACCGGCACCGACTTGCCGCGGCTCTGACCCTTCTGGCCGCCCCCGGTATAGGGCGTCGCATCGCCGTCGTAGTTGGCCTGCGTGGTGACGATCGACGAGCCCCACCAGAACGGCGTCGTCGTGCCGGCGCGGGTCACGTATTCGCGCTCCGACTCGCTGAGCAGGCGGTAGGTGCGCCCGGTCGTCCGCGACAGCCAGGCGAGATAGAGCTTGGCGTCGTCCCACGAGACGTCGACCACCGGACGATTCCCGCGCCCCCAGCCCTGGTCGTTCGCCTTCCTGCCGCCGCAACCGCCGCCGGCGACACAGAGATCCCAGTCGTCGAAGGTGATCGCGTATTTGCCGACCGCGAAGGGGGCGGCAATGGTGACGCGGTGCTGCGGGCCTTCGTCGCCCGTCCGCTCCGGCTCGTTGGTTGCGGAGCCCATGTTGAAGCTGCCGCCAGCGACCACCACCATTTCCGGGCAGTTGGAGCAGTCGCGGAACCCTTCCTTCGGATTCATGCAGCGCTGCAGGAGCTGCGCCGGCACCGCTGTATTGCCGACCGTGGCGACCAGGCCGCCGCAATTGCCGGCGTTGGGACCGGGTCCCGGGGCCGGATTGGGCGCGGCGAAGGGGAGGGGGACGGGAATAGGCGTCGGGGCCGGCACCGGGGTCGGCGGCACGACGGCGACGCGCTGCAGTTCGCTGATACGGGCGCCGGCGATGTCGGCATAGACCGTGCCGGCATACTTGGTCTGGAACGCCTTCAGGACGTCGATGCTGGTCGAGTTCTGAATCGTCGTCCACACCTGACCCGCCTCGACGAGGCGCGGGTCGACGGCGGGGATCGGCGGCTGCGGCTGCGGCGCCGGCGGCGTCACCGCCGCCACCTGCGGCGGACGGAAGTAGAAATCCTGCCGGCCGGGCAGCGAACCGTAGGTGAAGGGTTCCTGCTTTTGGCCGGTGGCCTCCAACACGTCGTCGCGCACCAGGCGGAACAGCTTGTTCACCTCAACCCCGGGCTCGGCAATGCGCTTGGCGAGCGAACTGGCATAGGGGCTGTTGGCGCCGGTGCCGTCGGCGGCAATGGTGCCGGCCTTGGCGGCGTAGGCGACCAGCGTCGCCCGCGTCGGCTCGACCACGGCGAGGCCCCGGCCGATGTCGCGGCCCGGCCCGCCGCTCCGCGTCATGGTCTGCGCGAAGGGATTGTTGCGGCAGGCGTCGAGGATGACCATGCGGAGGCCACGCGCCCCTTCGATCGCCGCCAGCACCTGGTCGAGCGGGATCGCCTCGAAGGCGATATCGCGATCCTGCGCCAGCCGCGCGTCGACCGGGATCAGGTAGTTGGTGCCGCCGATCTCCATGCCGTGCCCGGCGTAATAGACCACCGCCCAGTCGGCACCGTCGGCCTGGTCGCGGAAATTACGGAGCGAGGTGACGAAAGCGTCGCGGCCGACGCTCTCGGCGAGCGTGACGGTGAAGCCGGCGGCTTCCAGGCCGCTCTTCATCAGCTTGGCGTCGTTGGCCGGGTTCGGGAGTGCGCCGACCGTGCGGTAGGCGCTGTTGCCGATGACCAGTGCGACCCGCTTCTCGTTCTGAGCCGAGGCCGAAGCGGCCGACATCAGAAACGCCACGGCCATCGCGGCCAGCGCTTGCACAACCCTCAACAACGCTCAGCCCTCCAACTGGGACAATCGATCGCTTCGCCTGGACAGAGGATTCGCCGAACCCCGCCGGGCGGTCAATACGTCACGCTCTGACGCTCTACAGGACGCGGGCTACACGGAAGCCGATGTAGTTGTCGCGCTTGTCCGGCACTTCCTTCAATCGGTTTGCAGCGCGCAAGTGCAGGCCGTCATTGTACCAGGAGCCGCCGCGCAGCACCCGCTCCGTGCAGCCGCCGCTCGTCCACGGCGCGGCGGTTGACGGCGCCCCGGCATAGGTCTCGTGGTAGCAGTCCTCGGTCCATTCGAACACGTTGCCGTGGACGTTGTAGAGGCCCCAGGGATTGGCCTGGAAGCTGTCGGCGGTCACCGTCTTCTCGCGGTACTGCTCGGTCTTGCCGCCCGCCGGGTAGGGGTAGTTGCCGTCGTAATTGGCCTGGGTGGTCGTCACCGACGATCCCCACCAGAACGGCGTCGTCGTACCGGCGCGCGTCACATATTCCCGCTCGGCCTCGCTCAGCAGGCGGTAGGTCTTGCCGGTGGTGCGGGACAGCCACGTCACATAGGCCTTGGCGTCGTCGTAGGAGACGTTGACGACCGGGCGGAGGCCGCGGCCCCAACCTTCGTCCTTCGGCTTGTAGCCGTTGCAGCCGCCGCCGGCGACGCAGGCGTCCCACTCGCCGAAGGTGATCGCGAGCTTGCCGACCGCAAACGGTCCGGCGACGGTCACGTCATGCGCCGGCCCCTCGTCGTCCTCGCGGCGCGCTTCGCTGGCCGGCGAGCCCATCGAGAAGCGGCCGCCCGGCACCACCACCATCTGCGGGCAGTTGGTGCAGTCCTGGAAGGCGTCCTTCGGCTTGAGGCAGCGCTGCGCGGCAGCGGCGGTGCCGGCGGTGCCGACCGCGGCGAGGAGGCCGCCGGGGCAGCTCGCCGCCGAAGTCGGCGCGGGCGGCGGCGTCACCTGGTTCGGCGGCGTCAGCGCCGCCGTCTGCACCGGCGGGGCGAAGTTGACGCCGGCGATGTCGCGGGCGATGCGGAAGCCGTAGTTGCTGTCGCGATGCGTTGGGTCGGTGAGATTCCGGAAGGCCGAGCGGAGGCCCTTGTCGGCGCCGAACCACGAACCGCCGCGGATCACCCGGCGCGTGCAATTGCTGCCGACCCAGGCCGAAGCGTCGCGCGGCGCGCCGTTGTAGGTGTCGTGGTAGCAGTCCTCGGTCCACTCATAGACGTTGCCGGCGATGTCGTAGAGCCCGAACGGGTTAGGCTGGAACGAGCCGCCCGGCGCGGTGAAGACGTAGCCGTCGCGGCAGGCGAACGTGTCCTTCCAGCCGCTGAACCGCTCCTTGCCCGTGGCGTCGGGACCGTTGGCAAAGGAGCAGGCGCGGCTGGCGTCGCCGAACCAATAGGCTGTCGAGGTGCCGCCGCGCTCGGCATATTCGCGCTCCGCCTCGGTCAGCAGGCGGTACGGCTTGCCGGTCTTGCGCGCGAGCCACGCGACATACGCCTTGGCGTCGTCCCAGCTGACGCACACCGCAGGGTGGGCGTCGGTCTGCGGGTAGCCGGGGTCGCGGAACGACTTGCCTGACGTGATCTTCCAGTTGGTGCCGTCATAGACGTTGCACGAGGTGCCGGCGGCATAGCCGCTCTCGCTGACGAAGGTCGCGAATTCGCCGCGGCTGATCGCCAGCTTGCCGACGGCGAAGGCGGCGGGGATCGCGATGCTGCGCGCCGGCCCTTCGTCGTCCTCGCGTCCCGGCTCACCTGCCGCCGAACCCATGGTGAAAGTCCCCGCCGGCAGTACCGTCATCTCCGGGCAGTTGTCGCAGTCGCGGAACGTGTCCTTCGGCCTGACGCAGCGGAGCGCCGGCGCGCCGGTCGAGACGCCGATCGCCGCCACTGTTCCGCCGGTGCAGGCGACGGCATTCGGTGTCGGACTCGGTGCCGGAGCGACGAGCGGAAGCGGAGGCGGAGTGGGCGCCGGCGTCGGCACGGTGGTCGGCGGCGCGACTGCAACCCGCCGAAGCTCGCTGATGCGGGCGCCGGCGATATCGGCATAGACCGTGCCGGCATATTTCGTCTGAAAGGCCGTCAGCACTTCGATGCTGGTCGAGTTCTGAATCGTCGTCCACACCTGCCCGGCCTCGACGAGGCGCGGATCGACGGCGGGGATCGGCGGCTGCGGCTGCGGTGCGACCGGGACGACTGCCGCGACCTGCGGCGGACGGAAGTAGAAATCCTGCCGGCCGGGGAGCGAGCCGTAGGTGAAGGGCTCCTGCTTCTGCCCGGTGGCCTCCAGGACGTCGTCGCGCACCAGGCGAAAGAGCTTGCTCACCTCCAAGCCGGGCTCGGCGATGCGCTTGGCTAGCGAACTGGCATAGGGGCTGTTGGCGCCGGTACCGTCGGCGGCGATGGTGCCGGCCTTGGCGGCGTAGGCGACCAGCGTCGCCTGCGACGGCTCGATCATGGCGAGACCGCGGCCGACGTCGCGCCCTGCGCCGCCGCTCCGTGTCATGGTTTGCGCGAACGGGTTGTTGCGGCAGGCATCGAGAATCACCATCCGCAGGCCCTTGGCGCCGTCGATGGCGGTCATCACCTGGTCGAGCGGGATCGCCTCGAAGGCGATGTCGCGATCCTGCGACAGCCGCGCGTCGACCGGGATCAGGTAGTTGGTGCCGCCGATCTCCATGCCGTGCCCGGCGTAATAGACCACCGCCCAGTCGGCACCGTCGGCCTGGTCGCGGAAATTACGGAGCGCCGTCACGAAGGCGTCGCGGCCGACGCTCTCGGCGAGCGTGACGGTGAAGCCGGCCGCTTCCAGGCCGCTCTTCATCAGCTTGGCGTCGTTGGCCGGGTTGGGGAGGGCGCCGACCGTGCGGTAGGCGCTGTTGCCGATGACCAGTGCGACGCGTTTCTCGGCGAGGGCGGCCCCGGCGAACGAGAGCGCCAGCGAGGCACCGAGCAGCACTGCCGACACGGCCCGACGGATCGCGATCATCGAACGATTCTCCCTCCACGGCGCCGGCCGGTCCCACGCCCGTCAGCGCCAGAATGTCGTGATCGCCATTCATAGCATGGCGGCTGAACTCGCGATGAACAGGCCGCTGCGGGCCTCAGTCCCGCGTTCGCGGCGCGATCACAATGTCGAGCGCAGTGGCGCCGGCGGCGCTGAGGCTGAAATGCCACCACTCGCGGGAGTAGTTGGCAAACCCCTCTGCTTTCATGGCCCGGACGAGGGTTGCGCGGTTTCGCGCCGCCTCCGCCGCAACCGCCGGCGAGGCGGTGGCGCTGGTCTCGTCGAAGCAGTCGAAGGCGGTGCCCATATCGACCTCGCCCGGCTTCAGCCGCTCGGCAGGCGGGCCGTTGCAGGCGCCGAGCGCCGGCGGTGCGGCGACCGATTCGCCGATGCGAGCGAGACCGAGGTCGACCGTGGTGCCAAGCGAATGCGCGGAGCGGCTGGCGATGTAGCCGAGGCGGATAAGAGCGCTTTTGGCGGTCCGCGGGAAATAGCGCCGTGTCGCCGTACCGGGCTTACCGTCGCCCACCCAGGCCACCATCGCCTGCACCGCGCGGACCGGTCGGTAGCAGTCATAGACCTTGAGGGTCAGGCCTGAAGGCTGCAGCGCCGACTGCACGCGCTTCAGCGCCTCGGCGACCGGCACGCGAAGCATACACTCGGCCGCCGCGTAGCCGGGGAGGGGCTTGCCGGTGAAGTTGTCATCGCCGGCATAGCGCATGTCTTGCACGATGCTGGGGTCGATGTCGGCGAGATAGACCAGCGGTGAGGGGCTGGCGGCGAGGGCGGGGCCGGCGGCCACCAGTGCCGCGATGGCGATGCCGAGCTGCCGCACTACGGCCGCGCCGGCTCGGAGTTGACGAACAGCTTGGCGATGGCGGTGTCGATGAAGCGCTCTCCGGGATAGGTGTCGCGGATGACGAACTGCACCCAATAGGCGGCGGCCGGGCGCGGCAGGGCGATCTCCTGGCGGCCGAACTTGGAATCGAGCGTGAAGTCGTAGGAGGTGCCGTCCGAAAGGACGACACGAAGCTGCTTGACGCGGGCGTTGCGCGAGAAGACGTCGACGCTCTTCTGGTAGCCGTTGGCGACCGAGAAGCTCCGCACAGTTCGGAGACCGTCGAACTCCACCGTCAGCCACTCGCCGATGCTCCTCGGCTTGTTGTCGGGGATCCACGCCGTCTGCATGTCGGCGTTGAAGAGGTTGGTGACGCCGTAAGCGATGCCGGCCTGCGGATCGAGTACCGAGCTGACGCAATAAGTGTCGAGCGCGCCGGAGGCGGTGCGGTAGGGCGCACAGGATTCGCTCGGCGAGCGCGGCCGGGGCGGACGCGCCGGCGCCGCCGGTGTCGCCGGGCGGGTGAGAAGGGCGATGCGGTTCCTGGCGAGGTCGGCGTAGACGCCGTTCGGGAACTGGCGGAGATAGGCGTTGAAGTCGGCGGCGTTGTTGGAGGCCTGGATCGAGTTCCAGAACGCCACTTCGGCGGCCGGCTGGACCGGCGCGACCGGCGTCGCCGGCACAATGGGCGCCGTCGCGCGCTGCAATTCGCCGATCCGCGCCGCGGCGAGATCGGCATAGACCGTGCCGGCATAGCGGCTCTGGAAGGCCTTGAGCACGTCGATGCTGGTCGTCTCGCGGGTGACCGCCCAGACCTGGCCGGCCTCGACGAGGCGAGGATCGAGGGCGGGCACGGCGGGCGTCACCGGGGCAGGCGGAACTGGCGTCGTCAGCGCGACGGAAGTCCCGGCCGGCGGCTTGAAGTAGAAGTCCTGGCGGCCGGGAAGCGAGCCGTAGGTGAAGGGCTCCTGTCGCTGCCCGGTGGCCTCCAGCACGTCGTCGCGGACCAGGCGGAACAGCTTGCTGACTTCGACGCCCGGCTCGGCGAGACGCCGCGACAGGGCCAGCGCATAGGGGCTGTTCGCCTCGTTGCCGTCGGCGGCGACGGTGCCGGCCTTGGCGGCATAGGCGACCAGCGTCGCCTGCGTCGGTTCGACGATCGCGAGACCCCGGCCGATGTCGCGCCCGGCGCCGCCGCTCTTTTGCATGGTCGCCACGAACGGGTTGTTGCGGCAGGCGTCGAGCACCACCATGCGAAGGCCCCGCGCACCCTCGATGGCGGCCATCACCTGCTCCAGCGGGATCGCCTCGAAGGCGATGTCGCGGTCCTGGGCGAGGCGGGCGTCGACCGGGATCAGGTAGTTGGTGCCGCCGACCTCCATGCCATGCCCGGCGTAGTACACCACCGCCCACTCGGCGCCGTCGGCCTTGTCGCGGAAGTCGCGGAGCGTGTTGACGAAGGCGCCGCGGGCAAGGCTCTCGGCGAGAGTGACGGTGAAGCCGGCGGATTCGAGGCTGGTCTTGATCAGGCGCGCGTCGTTGACCGGATTGGGGAGCGCCCCGACGCTGGTGTAGGCGCTGTTGCCGATGACCAGCGCGACGCGCTTCTGCGCCGCCGCCGGAACGGCGAAGGCCAGCGCCAGAAGGCCCAGCAGCACGGCGACCTTGAGGCCCGAGGCGCTAAACGCCCGCACGCCGACCATCGCTCAGTTCCTCCCGCTTTTCCTCGGTCTAGCGGGCGCCAGCTATAGCACGGTGGCGTCTGAACTGGGGGTGAATGGACGCCCGGCTCTTGCCGGCGTTAAAGGCCGGTTGAATTCGGCAGAGCGATCGGGTCGAGGCGCTCGGCCGATCCGGCCGCAGGCGGAATGAGTACACCTAGCGCGCAAGCGGGGTGGGCAGAGTTGTGCCGCCTAGCCGGTTTTGGGCGTTCGCTGCAAAAAGGTCGGTCAGATCGAACCACAGGTCGAATTCCTGCGGCGCACCTCCGGGTGTGTCCTTGGCAACCGCGTGGGTGTCGTAAGGCTTGCCATTTACGTTTCTCAACGACTGCGTGCCGCGCCGTTGGAGGCCGAGAAGCCCGATGGCCGTGTACTCCTCAGTGACAGTGAGGACGCGGATGGCCGAGTCGGCGGATCGCCCGTCGCGACCGGCGAGCATCGCGCCGAGAATGCGAGCGGCGACTGCTAAGTGAAACTGCCGCTCCGGCGATCCCTGGGGATATCGGCTGGCCGCAAAGGTCTGAGTTCCGAGGATGACAAAATTATCGTCGACGAAAGCAGCGGCTTGCTCCGCCGTCGGCTTGCTCATGGCGAACACCAGGGGGTCGGAGCTGTCGCCTTTGTACCGGCTGGACTTGGCATAAGTGGCGCGAAACTCGCGAAAGTCGACAGACGCCGGGTCGCTCTTGGCTGCAGCCAATAGGACGCGATACCGGGCATCGGCCGCCTCGTCCGCGCGACCTGGGGAGCTGATGCCGCCGAAGGCCGCCACAATCGCCGCAACAAGAAGAAGAGCGCTCGCCCGCATTTGCGACCCCCCGCAAACCTGGCGAGGATCATCAACCGATGATTGTGGCTCTTCGGTGGCCCTGTGCCCTACCGCCCCCAGGCGGCGAGCGCCGCCTCGAAGGCGGCCATGCCCGGCGCGCCCTTGGCGAGGCTGAGGACGGCCTTCTCGCCCGACTTGTAGGTAAGCGGCAGTTCGAAGAACGCGCTGCCCTTGAGGTTCTCAAGGTTCGTCACCGCGTCCTTGTCTTCGTCGCTCAGCGACACCCAGAAGAGGTCGTCGATCACCTTGCGCGCCAAGCCGACCAGCGGTTCGGCCGTGGCGGCCTCTTTGTTGCGCACCATCGGCTGGGCGATGGCGACGATGCCGCCGCCGACCTCCTTGGCCGTGGCGCTCACCGCCACCTCGACGATGGCGCGGGCGCCGAGCGCCTTCTCGGTGTTTTTGCGCAGCACCAGCTGCACCCGGAGCGAGCCGTTGCCGAGCTCGGCGAGACCGTGGATCTCCGGACCCTCGGTGCCGCCGTCGGCGACTTCCCAGGTGACGGTTCCGGTCATCGGCTTCGCGTTGCCGGTCGCCTGCGGGGCGAGGGTCAGCGCCGCCGTCTGCGCGAGGGTGGACGTTGTCGCTGCCTTGGCCGGCGCTGCTGCGGCGAGCTTGACCGCCGGCGCGGCGGCCCAGTCGCGGGTGATCGTGCCGCCCATCGACTGGAGATCGTCGTCGGTCAGCCAGGAGATGTCCTTCGGCGCCGTCGCCACCATCTTGTCGAGGATCGCCGCCGGCACCCTGAGGCTTTCCAGGTACCAGCGCATCAGCGCCGTGCCGAACTCCTCGGCGTCTCCGCCGGGGGTCAGTGCGGCGGAGTGGACGCCGACCCGCGCCGACGGCGCGGTCACCCGCGCTTCGCCGGCGGCGAACATCAGGAAGCAGGCCGAGGCGCACATCGCTCGCGCCGGCACCACCACCGGCAGGTGACGCTTCAGAATGAAGTCGGCCATGCTGGCGGCGGCAACACCGCGCCCGCCGGGGCTGTCGACGACGATGGCGCTCACCGCCTTCCCGGTCCTCTCCGCCGCGCTCACGGTGTCCTCCAGGCGGTAGACGTCGCCGTATTGGATGACGCCCTCGGCGGTGACATAGGCGATGCCGTCCTCGTTGACCTTGGCGGCAAAGTCCATCGCCCCGGCGGGAAGGGCGGGGAGCGCCAGTCCGGCGGCCAATACGGCGGCGGCGAGGGAGTGTTTCGGCGATCTGGCAGCGGTGTCGGTCATCGGCAAACCAGGCCTCTCGAGAAGAATGCGGCTGCTACCGCCCGTTGATCACGCGCAGGCTCAACACTTCCGGCAGATTTTCCAGAGCGAAGAACACTTGCGCAAGAGCCGGCGCCTTTTCTGGTGAACCGGCGATGACGATCGACTGCGGGTTCTTCAGGAAAGCGCCGACCGCGCCGCTGAAGGCGGTGCGGAACGTCGCGTCGCGTATCGTCCCCGTCAGCAGGAAGGGGAGAGCGTTGGCAAGCGATGCGGCGAGCGCCGTCCGGCTGATCCCGGCCGCCTTGGCCTGGCGGTCGAGCAGCCGCTCGACGATGCCGGCATTGTCGAAGCGCAGACTCGCCGACTGCAGCGTGCCGTTGGTGTAGATGGCGAGGAGTTGTTCCTCGTTGCCGAGCCCGGCGGCGTTGAGGTCGGCGTCCTGGAGATCGGCGACTCGGGCGGCGAAAGTGAGCGTGCCGATGTCGTCGGCGGTGAGCGCCACCGTCTCGATGTCGAGGACGCCTTCCGTCTCGTCGAAGCCGATGGCGAGCTTGAAGGCGCCGGTCAGCCGGTCGCCGTAGCCGAGATCGCCGAGCGAGCGGCCGATCGCATCGAGGTTCATCGCCATCGCGTCGACGGCGAGCGAAATGCGCGAGCGGTCGCCGCTGTCGGTGAACTCGTAGGTCATGCCCTTGGCCGACCCCAGAACAAGCCGCCGCGGCCCTTCGATGCTGAGGTCGACGGCGACGGCGCGGGCGTAGTCGAGCGCCTTGGCGCCGCCGCCTTTGACTGTCACGTCCTCCATCCGCCCGATTGCCTCGCGGTAGGTCAGGCGGACATCGCGCGGCTGGCCGATGATCGTCGCCAATTGCGGCGTCAGGCCGAACTCGACCACGGCATTCTCGTAGTCGATGCGCGCCGTGGTAAAGCCGCCGTCATCGCGCGGCACGGGGGCGCGGATGACCACCCGCGCCTGATCGGAGCGAAAGCCGTCCGGCGTGCCGAGGCGATATCCGCTGATAACGACATCCTCGCCCTCGGCGATGGCCGAGGCGTAGTCGGCCCAGCCGCCGGTCGTCGCCTGGTCGGCCGCCACCAGTGCCTCGGCGACCTCGCTCGCCGACATCGCGGCGAGCGTCCCCCGCGGCGCCACGACCAGCGCCAGCAGCAGGAGGGCGGTGCGGCGAGCGGCGGGCTTGAACGTCATGGGCGGAGCGCCTCCTCGGGCGGCTTGCGTCTACTGCTCTGCGCGAGCCTTCAGGCGAAGCACGGCCGGCAGCGTCTCGACGCTCAGCACCAGCGAGGCGAGCGGCATCGGTTTCTCCGGCGCGCCGGAAACGACGATCGCCCGCGGCTCGACCAGGAACTTGCCGGCGGCGTTGGCGAACTCGCTGCGGAACGCGGCGTCGGCAATCGCCGGCGTCAGCAGCAGCGGCAGCGCCCGAGCCATCGACGTGGCGAGCGCCGGACGGGCGACGCCGGCCGCTTTAGCTTGCTGGTCGAGCACGCGCTCGACGATGCCGGCATTGTCGAAGCGGATGCTGGCGGAGGCGAGGGTGCCGGAGGTGTAGAGCGCCATCATGCGGTCTTCCATCGACAGAGACGCGTCCATGATCTTGTCGCTGGCAAGCCCGGCAAGGCTCGCCGAGAGGCTGAGCGTGCCGATGTCGGCGAGGGCGACGGAGAAATTGGTCAGCGCCAGGGTGCCGGCGGCGGCGTCGAACGTGCCTTCGGCAAGGAACGAGCCCTTGAGGTCGCCGGAATAGCCGAGCTTGGTGAAGGGCTCCTCCGGGCCGAACAGCGAGATCGGCATGGTCACGCCTTCGGTGCCGATGATGTAGCTCTGCGCGCCGTTGGGAAGGTCGATCCGCTCATAGGTCGAGCGCGTCGCGTTCATGATCCGGCCGACCGAGGCTTCCGTGATCTTCAGATCGGAGCTGGCGCCCTTCTTGTAGCGGAGCGAACCGAGCAGGGGGTCGGTCTCTCCTGGCGGCAGCACGGTCACGTCCTCCAGAACGGTCGTCGCGGCCGTCAGCGTAACCGCCAACGCGGTCGCGAGATTGGTCGTCGAATTGCTGCTCGCTATGCGGCTGGCGGTGAAGCCCGCTTTGTCGCCCCGCGGAGTGGGATTGCTGACGACGATCTCAGCGATCTCGTAGGAAGCGACGGCGCCGATCACGAACATCTTCCGGATGACGACGTCGTTTCCGCGCGCGACGGCGCTCTCATACTTGGCATCGCCCTTCTGCGCCGCCGTTGCATAAGCGGCGCCGAGCGCGTCGGCGACGGCCTTCGGGGCCATCGCGGCGGAGGCGCCGCCGCTGAAAAACAGAGCGGCGGCCAGCGCCGAGCCGGCGAGGGCGTGGCGGGCGGGAGCAGTGCGGGCAGGGGCGAGGCGCATGAAGACCCTCCAATGTGCCGGCGGCGGCCGGCAAGGTGTCGGCCGACGCCTGTTCGACTCGTCCGGGCCGAGCGCCCGGCGGGCGGTGTCGGCGGGCTGATGCCACAGGCGGCCTGACGCCTTCCTGAACAGGAGGAATGCGTTGCGCTTATGGCTATCACAAGGTTGCGAGGCGCGTGGAGAGGCGGTGTCGTCGCGGAAGCCGGCGCTAACCATCGCCACGGGCAGGCCTCGTTCATCGGCCGGTCAGGAAGAGGGTGCTATGGCAGGAAAGCGGCCGCTTCCGGCGTTGCCGCGATGGGGTTACTTTCGCCCAAATCGGGGTTCATGCCGCCAAGGCGCCGACCGGCGCCGTGTTCTTGTCGATCGCTGGGAGGATCGCCCGCCATGCGCATTTTGCGCCCGCTTGCCGCCCTCGCGCTTGCCGCTTTCGCTCTGCCCTTCGCCGCTCCCGCGCTCGCCCGCGACATCGCTCTCGTCATCGGCAACGACCGCTACCAGAGCGTCACGCAACTCCAGAAGGCGGTGAACGACGCCAACGCCGTCGGCGACAGCCTGGAGAAGCTCGGCTTCATCGTCCGCCGCGTCGAGAACGCCGACCAGCGGACGCTCTCCCGCGCCCTCGTCGCCTTCAATGCGGATCTCGGCCCGGGCGACCGCGCGCTCTTCTATTTCGCCGGCCACGGCTTCGAGATCGGTGGCGTCAATTATCTCCTGCCGACCGATGTGCCGGCGGCGACCTCGAACCAGGTCGATCTTATCCGCGACGCGTCTTTTGCCGTGCCGCGCATCGTCGATGCCATCCAGTCGACCCGCGCCAGCGTCGCCATCCTCATCCTCGACGCCTGCCGCGACAACCCGTTCGCCGGCCCCGGCACCCGCGCCCTGCCGCAGACGCGCGGCCTTGCCCGCCAGGACGCGCCGGAGGGCGTGTTCGTGCTGATGTCCGCCGGCGTCAAGCAGGCGGCGCTCGACCGCCTCTCCGACCGCGACGCCAACCCCAATTCGGTGTTCACCCGCAGCCTCCTCGCCGAACTGCAGAAGCCGAACCAAACGCTGGTGCAGATCGCCAAGGCCACGCAGATACAGGTGCGCGCGCTCGCCGCCTCGATCGGCCAGGAGCAGGTGCCCGGCTACTACGACCAGGTGCTCGGCGACATAGTGCTGAACGAAGGGAAGGGCGGAACCGCGGTCGCCGCCGCCGACCCGACCCGCGTCACCGGCAATCAGCCGACGCAGATCCGCCCGAACGCTAACACCCAGGCCGGCGCCGGCGTCACCATCGGTCCCGGCGTCACCATCGGCCCCGGCGTTGTCATCGGCGGCAAGGACGCCAACGTCGCCATCAACGATCCGGGCAAGACCGCCGCCGATGCCGCCAAGAATGCGATCACCCAAGGCGGACAAGGAGCGGGCGGGCAAGGGGCAGGCGTTCAGACCGCGGCGCTGCCGCCGGCAGCGACGGCCGGCCGCGCGCCGATCGCCAACTTCAGCCGCTCCAACGCCGGCTGGACGGTGACCATCTCGACGCCCGAGCCCGCAACCGCGATCGCTTACCGCGTCGGCTCGGCCGGCGATTTCCGCGAGACCGGCCTCATGGACATTCTCGACCAGCGCACCGGCCAGCGGATGCCGAACCCGTCCTTCACCATGTCCGGCCGCGCTACGGCGAGCGTCATCGAGGTCCGCTACAAGACGCCGGACGGCACGTTTGTCGGCCCGTTCCCGATCCGCTTCGACCCGCAGGTCGCCCTCTACGATTCGCAGCGGCGGATGCTGGATTCGGTCGGCCCCAACTGGGTCGAGTTCCGCGACTTCAACGGCCTCCTCGTCTACTTCACGACGCTCGTCTCCTATCGCTGCGCGCTGACTGAAGTCCGCTACGGCCTCGACGGCGCCGCGCCGCTCCGCCGCTTCGACATGCCGCCCTGCAATCCCGACGACCCGTTCAGCCTGCCGTCGAACTTCAACCCGTATCTGAAGCTCCCGACCGGCACCAAGTCGATCAAGGTGCAGCTCACCTACCGCGACGGCACCCAGAGCGAGGTCAACACCATCGAGCGGTGAGGGGTCTCTGTCGGAGGCCCGCGGGGTAGGAGCGCAGGTTCAGCTCGCTGGGTCGATCCGGTCTTTCGCTGGTGCCAGCGGGCGTATCCGACGGCAGGAGCACCCGGCGTGTCTCCCCGCCGGGTGCTGCCCGCCCGCTAGTGCGAGCAGGTGATGTAGGCGAAGCCGTCGCAGTAGGCTTGGTCGCAGACCGCGCCGGTGGCGATCAGCCGGGTCGGGCGGGTCGCGCCGATGTCCGGCGCCATCGCAAAATTGGTGGCGCCGGCAAAGCCACGTGCCTGACACCAGGCGTTGGCTGCCTGCGCGCCACAGCCGGTCGACCAATTGTAGCACCAGTCCAGCCGGTTCGGTCCCTGCATCGGGCTGTTGAAGGTTTGCGCGACGTTCGGCCGGGAGCAGGTGATCTGGGCGAAGCCGTCGCAGAACGGCTGGTCGCAGACCGCGCCGGTGCCCATCAGGCGCGTCGGGCTGTAGCCACCGATGTCGGGCGCCATGGTGAAGTTGGTGGCGCCGTTGGCATAGCCCTGCGCCTTGCACCAGGCGTTGGCGGCCTGCGAGCCGCAGCCGACCGACCAATTGTAGCACCAGTCGAGCCGGTTCGGCCCCTGCATCGGGTTGGTGAAGGTGCGCGTTTCGGCCTGCGCCGGCGGCGGCGAAACCGTCACGCCGCCGATCACGGCAAGCGACAACGCAACAGCGCCGGCGACGCGACGCGCCAGGCGCACGAACTGTTCAGCGATCATGGATAGTTCTCCTCGGCGAAGCCCCCCGCCGGCGCCCCCGCGCACCGACGACATCCCGAAGCGACAAGCTACCCCGCGCCGACGCCGCCGTCACCCGTCAGGGCGACGCGCTGCGGTGCAAGGGCTTGCTATTTCGGCAGATGTGTCCGCAGCGCCGCGTTGATGCGGTCCTGCCAGCCCGGCCCGTCCTCCTGGAAATGGTCGAGGACATCGCGATCGATGCGGATCGACACCATTTCCTTGGCCCCGGGGATGGCGGCGGGCTTCGGCGGCAATTCGCCGGGCGGCTTGGCGGTGGCCTTCTTGAAGGCGGCGTCGGCCGTCTCCCACGAGGTCGGCCCGCCGCGGCGGTCAGGCCGTTTAGGCATAGGCGGGAACTTACGCCGGAAATAGCGCGTCCTCAAACGCCCGTTCGAGCATCTTCAGGCACTCGTCGGCCTGCAACAGACCGGCCGGCTCGCCCCAATTGCGGCAAATATCGCGCAGATCGCGGATTGCCACATCGACCGCGGTGAGAAGGTCGAGACAGGGCTCTTCGCTGTCGTTCGCGCGAGCCTCGGGAAACGCAATCACCTGACCCATGAAAGACTTCGCCCCTCGAATCGACCCCTGCCGAGAGAATCGCTCGACGCTTCCTCAGAACCGGTTAATGCCGGTCCGGTGCTGGAATTCCGGCCCCGAGCAGGGGCTTAGCGGCATGGCGGGGCGAATCGATGACGGCGAATCAGGGCAGCCTGACGGCCGCGCGGTGGCAAAAATGGCATAGGCAACCGATTTTTCTCGCCCCGCAGGCCGAAGTCTGTCATGGGTAGTACGTTCCGCAATCTGCGGGAGCCGACGCCGCAGGGAGGGCTAGGCCAACATCTGATCCGCCGGGGGAAAGCGCCTTGCCTACAGGAACCGTGAAATTCTTCGACTCGACGCGCGGCTTTGGCTTCATCGTCCAAGACGGTGGCGGGCCCGACATCTTCGTCCACATCTCGGAAGTCGAGCGCTCCGGCATGAAGGGGCTGACGGACGGCCAAAAGGTCTCCTTCGAGACCAAGATGGATCCGAAGCGCAACAAGCCGAACGCGACCAATCTGAAGGCGATGTAAGCGCGGCGCCCGCTGGGCGCCCGCAATCGACTGCCATTCAAGCCTGCCGCGCCGCTTGGCGCGGCAGGCTTTTTCGTTTGGCGACAAGGCCGGCGAGGGCAAGCGCGGTGAAAACCGAGCCGGCGAGGAAGGTCGCCGAGGGGCCGAGGGCCCAAAGACCGCCGGCAAGAACGCTGGCCACAAGCAGCGCCGCACCGCTCGCGAGGTTGTAGACACCGAAAGCCGTGCCGCGCAGCTCGGCCGGCGCCGCATCGGCGACCATCGCGGCAAAAACGCCTTGCGTCAGGCCCATGTGGACGCCCCAAAGGACGATGCCAACCATCGCCGCCGCGAGTCCCGGGACGAGAGCCAAGACAAGGTCGGCGGCGATCAGCAGTGCAAATCCCGCAGCCAGCACAGGCGTCCGCTCAGCTCGGTCGGCAAGTTTGCCGGCCGGGTAGGACGTCGCCGCATAGGCAAGGTTCATGACGACAAGGACGAGCGGCGCCAATGCCGGGTCGAGCCCGTCGGCCTCCGCCTTGAGGATGAGGAACGCCTCGCTGAAGCGAGCGAGGGTAAACACACTGGCGAGCCCGACCACCCACCAGAAGGCGCTGCCGAGATGGCGAAGTTCGCGCCGGCTGAGCGGGGTCTTCGGCCGGGGTGCGGTCGCGGGCCGCTCCGGTTCCTCGACGACAAAGGCGATCAGCAGGAAAGAGAGCACCGCCGGTACCACTGCCACAGCGAAGACCAGGCGGTAGGAATCCGCGCTTGCCCACATGATGAGGATCGCGAGCGCCGGCCCGAGGAAGGCACCTATCGTGTCCAGCGATTGGCGGAGGCCGAATGCGGCGCCGCGGAGCGCATCCGGGGTCACGTCGGCGATGAGAGCGTCGCGCGGCGCACCGCGGATGCCCTTGCCGATGCGGTCGACGAAACGCGCGGCGACCACCCAGCCAATCGACTGCGCCAGCGGGAATACCGGCTTGGTGACGGCTGCCAGGCCGTAACCGAGCGCCGCAAGGATCTTACGCTTGCCGAGGCGGTCGGAGATCGCGCCGGAGAAGATCTTGACCACCGACTGCGTCGCCTCGGCGACGCCTTCGATGATGCCGACGATAAAGGGCGAGGCGCCGAGAACGCTTACCAGATAGATCGGCAGGAGGCCGTGGATCATCTCGGAGGAGATGTCCATCAGCATCGAGACGAAGCCGAGCGCCCAGACACTGGCGGGGAGGGCAGGGAGGCTCCGCGCCCGCAGCACCGCCGGCCGCGGGGCGGTTTCCGATGGGGGCTCGTCGGCCGGGATGGGAGGCAGAGGCGGAAAGGGCGGTGGAGGCGTCGTCACCTCCGCTCTAGTGGCGATGGCGGTCGGCGAAGACAAGGGCGCGGGGCCAATCGCCGCGCTGCGTGAAGAGGATCGAGTCCGGCCGTCGTGCGTCGGCCGGAAAAAAGAAGGCCCGCGGCGGAGCCACGGGCCTTAGTTTGATGAGAGAGGCAACGGACGCTTTTACGCTCGGAGCCGGGCCAGCCGCCCGTCGGTGAATCGGCCAGTCATTGGCCGGCGACCGACACTTGGCGACTCAACGAGAAAATCAGCGGTTGCTCACGCGATCGCGGGAAGAAGCTTCGAGGGCGTGCCCGGTGCCGCAAAGGGGCCCCGGGTACGCCATCGAACCGCCCCCCAAGAGCTGTGTCGAATCATAGCCCGAATGGGCGGTCCGGTTGGCTGCATTTCTGCAACACCAGCGGGAATTACTGCGCTGCTGGCTGGGCCCTCGACGCAGCGCCTGCCTAGGGTCGTGGCAACGGCACCGGCACGGTCGGCGCCGGCCCCCCGCCTCCGGCGGGCGGGCCGAAGTCCGGCGGCACGATCGGGAAGAACTGGAAGCCGCCGCCGCGCGAACGCTCGCCGGCCAGGCAGTCGGCCTTCGGCGGGCTTTGCGCCAGCGTCACGCCGCGCCCGGGAGGCGGCGGCAGGAAGGCGATCTCCTGGATCAGCTTGCGCCGGATCGCTACCGGGAAGTCGCGGATGGTGTTCACCGTGAACAGAAACGCGTTCGGTCCGCCGATGACGCAGTCGCGGTAGTACTGCTCGAGGTTCGGGATGTCGGCGCCTGGAATGACGCGCCCGGCATCGAACCGAATGGTGATCGGTAGCCCATTGATGGTGATGTTTTTCTTCACCACCTGGTCGCGGGTCGGCGCGACGTAGGGGCCATTGTTGTTCGGGCCGTCGCCGGAGACGTCGATGGCACGCCGCGTCGCGCGAAAACCGCTGTCGTCGAGGAGCTGGGCGGCAAAAAGGAGGGCGCTGGAGATTGAAGTCGAGCGGGCGCGGTTGATCGGCGCCTCGGCGAGACGGTCGGCGAAAGCGACCGAGGCGGCGGCGCCGTCGATCACCGTCCACGGCATCACCTGGTACTGGATCCAGGGGTCGGACCACTCGACATAGGTGACGGCAATGCGGCCGAGAAGGCCGTCGCGGATCGCCGAGATCACCTCAGGATGGCGGAAGGCCTGCACATAGCCGTCGCGCTGGGTCTTCTGCTCGTCGAAGTCCATCGAGCCGGAAATGTCGACGAGGAGGACGAGGGCGAGATCGACATCGCCGCCTGCCGCCGCCGCTGGCAGCGGGCCGCAGCCAAGCGCGACGAGGACCGCCGCCAGTGCCCAGAGCCTCCGGATCGATGCCATGACGGACGCCTCCTCACCGCACGAAACGACGGGTTCGCTAGCCTAGCTCGCCGCCGTTCTTACGCAAAGCGCGGCGCGCCGGGGCGCGGACGGGCTCTGTCTACCGTGCTAAGCGTGAAACGGCGAAGGCCACAAGTCGCAGCGGCGCCGCCCCCGACGACTAATAAGGAACGATTGCCATGAAGCTGCACGGTGTCCGTCACCGCCTCGATGCCCAGAAGGCCGACCTTTCCGGGTCGCGCTTCGACGACGTGAACCTTTCAGGGGCGAGCGTCGAGAACGTCAACCTCTCCGGTTGGACGGTGCACAACGCCAACTTCTCGGGCGGCACCTTTCAGGAGGTGAACTTCTCCGGCGCGAGCTTCACCGACATGAACATGTCGGGCTGGCGGGTGAACGACGTCAATCTCGCCGGTCTCAGGATCGTCAAAGCCAACCTCGCCGGCGCCGCGATCAGCGGCGCGCGGATGGACGGGATGACGATCGACGGCATCCTGGTCAGCGATCTCGTGGCTGCCTATCGCGCCCTCAACGCCGGCGCGACCGCCCCGCCCGCCGCAGCGGACTGAAGCGGTCGCGATCCGACAACGGTGGTCAGTGCGCGTGTCCGATCTTGCGGATATGCGCGCCCGAGAGCGGCCCGCCGAGGAGCGGGCTGAGGAGGCAGACGTCGAAGACGCCGGCCGCGAGCGGCACCAAGCCGACGGCGACGAGGGCAAGGCCCCAGCCGGTGTCGCGGAAGGCGGCGCCGACGGCAATGAGGGCAATGCCGGCGAGAGCACGCAGAACGCGGCCGCTCATGCTGGCGAGGAATTGGGCGAAGCCGGTTTCAGCAAAGCGCATGGCGTGTCTCCTTTGCGCGGGCTGTCGAAGAAACCGGCAAGCTGCCACAGAAGCGGCGCGAACGCTTTGATTTCGATCAGTTAGCGAGCGGGGGCGGTGGGGGACGACCGCCATCGGCAGCGAGCACGAAGCGCCCCAAGATCGCCGGGCATCACGCTGGTAAGTCGTAGTCGTTGGCAAGCAAGCGTCGCCAACTTACACTTGCGGACGCACAATTCCCACCGCAATTGAAATGGTAGACGAACAAAGGCAGGTCAATGGGTAAGTTATCTGATTATCGACCGCTCGAAAAACTCGTGCTCCCGGGCTTAGGAGAGCTTGACTGCAGTGGGTTGGTTCTGATCGTCGGACCGAATTCGTCCGGTAAATCCCAATTGTTGCGCGACGTCTACGCCGCGCTAAGTGGCGAAGCTCGAGAGTTCACGGTGGCAACGGACATCGCACTGAGGAGACCCGCCAGCGCTAAGTGGTTGGTAGATGCGCTAGAGGAAGAGGGTTATGTCAAACAAGTTACGGACGCGAACCAAGACGTGCAGCTGCGGCCAACTACGACCTACGTCGGGATAAATTCCGCTATCCCACAGATTTCACGGCGCAATGCTGATGAGCTATACGCTGCATTCAGTTCCGCCGGAAGTCGTCGCGTCCCCAACGCTTTTGCATTTCACTTCATAAGAATGCTGGTAAGTCCTCTTTTTCTCGACCGCAGACTAAACTCGCTCAGTGACTCAAATCTTATCGACTTCGTAAACCAGCCACCGCAAAGTGACTTCCACGCGCTGCACATGAACGATCGGGCTAAAGAATATCTTGAAAGCGAAATCAAGGCGTCATTTGGCACTCCGATCTGGTTAGATGCCTCGAACGGTGCTCGACTTACCATTCTTGTCAGCGACGGTGCCGAGAGTCCCGAGCCGCGCGATCGACTGTCACCCTCGAAGATGGCGACGTTTCGGTCAATCGAGAGAGAGGGTGACGGGCTGCGATCGTACGTGGCAATTTGCATCGCCGTGTTGCTTGGCAGAAGGCCCGTTAGCCTCATAGACGAACCTGAGATGTGCCTGCACCCCCCTCAGGCGTATAGGCTAGGTCAATTCATTGGTCGCCACACCGAGTCGGACTCGAATGTTACTCTTGTGGCAACGCATAGCAGCCACGTTCTTCGAGGCATACTGCAGTCATCTGATAATATGAAGATCGTTCGGTTGACGCGTAAGAATAAGAAGTTCTCTGCAAGTATTGTTCAAACAAGCGCTCTGCGCGAGGCCCTGGCCAAGCCCTCAGTTCGCGCGGAGTCGGTGCTCGACGGGGTGTTTGCGCAAGGCGTTGTAATCGTGGAGGCCGACACTGACCGTGTGGTGTATCAGACTGCGCTGGAAAGCATTCCCGGGCAGGGGCAAATCGATTTGCATTTCACGTCAGTGGGGGGCAAGGGCGGCATTGCGTCGGCTGCCGGGTTCTATCGACGGCTTGGCATCCCGTTTGCGATTCTTGCGGACCTAGACGTGATCGCAGATTTAGGGGAGCTGAAGCGAATTCTAGAGGCGGCCGGGCGGACGGACAGTGCCGCATCGCTGCTGGAGCTTGCGAGCTCGGTTGCTGAACGGATCAAAGAGATGTCACCGAAGGTGGATGAAACAGCGTTCGGCATCAGGCTGAATAGCATAGCGGCGATGCCGAGGGTGTGGTCAAATGGTGACGATTTTGCCATAAGGCGCGAGCTTCGCGAGCTCTCCGCCGACCTGAATCAAATGCGGCGCCTCAAGAGGGGTGGGGTTCGTGAGCTGCCACCCGACATAGCCACCGAAGTAGGGCAGTTGTTGGATAGGTTGCGAGAGGTTGGCGTGTTCTTGGTTCCGGTTGGCGAACTGGAAGAGTGGGTTTTGGGTCGGCACATTGGGATAACGCGAGACAAGGGCGCGTGGGCAAATGAAGCAGCACTCGCGCTTAAGCAGGGCAAAGCTGAGGCGGGCGAGATCTTGGACTTCGTGAAGTTAGTGGCGACCTATCTCAGGGAGCGCGTTTTCGCATAGGATTTCAAGCGCCGCAACACAGACTAGGTCGGCAACGACCCGCGCCGTGGCGCCAGGTTGGCAACGCAGGCGTCGGGGCCGGGATCGTGACCCGCCGCCGCCTTCTCCAGGCGTGCGAGGTGATAGCTCCATCCTGTCTCATGCTCCTCGCGCCGCGACGTGGCTATGTCGAAATGCGTCAGGCGTAGAAGTGTGCCGCCGTCTTGGGCGATCAGATCGATCTCTACGCGCGAGGATCCTTCCCGCATGGGGTGATCCGGGGGTTCTCGCCAGCCCCACGTGAACACGATTCGCTTGGGGAACGAGACCTCGAGATACTCGCCGGCAATGATCTCGCGCCCGTTGGGATCGACTTGGAAGCGGCCGCGCGGCCGCGCATCGATTCGCACGGCGACCCCCATCCAGCGCAGGTATTTCTCCGGATCGGTGAAATAGGGAAACACCTCCTCGGGCGGCGCGGCGATGAACACCTCCTTGTAGAGCGGCTCGCTCATGGCGATTTCCGCCCGCCGTCCTCGACCGCGCGCTTCAGCGCGACCAGCCGGTCGTCCCAGAAAGCGTCGAGGAACGAGCGCAGCTCGTCGAACGCCGCGGTGTTCGCCTTGTAGAGGCGGCGTGTGCCGGCCCGCCGAAGGTCGACCAGCCCGGCTTCCGCAAGGAGCCGCAGGTTCTGCGAAACCGCCTGGCGCGTGGTGGCAAAGTGCCCGGCGATCTCGCCGGCGGGGAGCTCGCGGCTGCGCACAAGACGCAGAATCGCGATGCGCTGCGGGTCGGCCAGCGCCCGCAGCATCTCGGGCGCGCGCCGCGCCCTGACCGTCGATCGCCTCATGGTCCTCCGCCCAAATGCAAGCGATATATTGCGCAATGGATCGCTTGCGCAATATGCTCCCCTTTCCTGTTCATCCAGTCGCGTCGACATTGATGCACTGCCGGGGAGGCGCACCGTGCCTATTCAGACTGTTGCCGAATACCGCGTGAAGAAATCAGGCGTCGAGAAGGTCAAGCGCGCTATCGCGGACTTTCTTCCCTACATCAGGGCCGAGGAGCCAGGGACCCGCGTCTATGCAGCCTGGCAAGCAATCGACGACCCCACGCGCTTCGTCCATTTCTTCATTTTCGAGGATGAAGCCGCGGTCGCGGCACATGCCAACTCCGCGGCGGTCAAGCGCTTCGAGGCCGCCTACCGACCGGAGCTCGAGGGCGGTCCGGTGGTGTTCACCGATTTCGTGAATGTCGGTTCAAAGCCCGAGTGAAGCGCGGCGACCTGAGGCGCCGGTGGCTCCGTCGGTTTGGCGCAACACTCGAGTGTGTACCAAGCCGTAACGCCGCCTGCCGCCCTATGGCCGCTCGACGAAAATCCCCGCAGCGGCGCGGAACTCCGGCGGCATTTGGAACGTCCCCTTCCAGAGACCGAGCTTGTTGTCCTTGGCGTAGGCCTGATCGGCGACGTAGTCCTTGGACTCGTTCACCTTCGCCACCGCCCAGCCCTGGCTGACCATCTCTTTGTTGACGTTGAGGACGCCGACGAAGCAGGTGCCGAGAACGCGGCCGAAGACGTCGGGGTCGCCGACTTGCTCGCAGCGCACCGTGGGCGCGCTCTTGACGATCTTGTTCAGCGCCGCCATCGCGTCGTCCCAGCACGCCCAGTCCGCGCCATTCATCTTGCAGGTCTGCTTGCGCTCGACTGACTCGATGGCCCACAGCAGCACCCGCTTGCCGCCGATCTGGATGACGTCGGAATCGACGGCGGTAGCCGCGCCGCTAACTTCGGCCGCCGCGAGCGGACCGGCGAAAAGGAGCAGCGGCAGTAGCGCCAAGACAGTGCGAGCGGTCCGCATGGCTCAGCGCACCGCCGCCAGGCGTGTTGCCCCGGGAAGCTCGATCGCTGCCGTGCCCTTCTTCGGCAGGCCCTTGCACTCGTCCGGCGTGCCGCCGAAATAGGCCGAGCATTCCTCGAAGGTCACCTTGCCGGCATCCTTCAGTTTCTGCGCGACGAAGTCGGCGACCGCTTCGACCTCGTAAATCTGCAGGCCGGCGGGCGGGTCGTTCGGAACGTCCTTGCCGAGTTCGGCCGCCGTGAGGCCGTAGCAGCGCTTGTCGGTGTAAGCGAACTTGTCGAAATGCGGCATCGCCGTGCCAGGGCGCCCGCACTTGATCGTCTCGTAGATCTGGTCGCGCGTCAGCTTGGTCTCGCGAAGCGATGGCGCCTTGCCTTCGGAGTGCGCGTCGCCATGCCCGTCGCCGGCCCAGCCGTGGCAGAAGGCGCACTGGCCCTTATCCTTCCAGATGCGGAGGCCCTGCGCGGCGCTGTCCTGCGCCAGGGCGGGCTGCCCGAACAAGGCCAGTCCGAGGCCGGCGGCGAGGGCCGCGACAGCGCTCTTGGCGGTCGATTTCCTGGCGGCGATCATAGTTGGCTCCCGAAAAACCTTAACCGTTTGCATGGGCCGAGTTTCACGCCGCGCTTGCCGTTCGGTCAAGGCCACCTATGGCGCCTCGCGGCCGTCCGGGAGGATGCCGCCGGAGACGTTGAGGCCCGTGGTTTCTGCGCCTTCCATGCGGGCAAGCTCCAGCCGCGAGCCGCGAAAGTCGCCATTGGTGAGCACGGCGTTGGTGAAATCGGCGCCGTAATAGTCGACCTGAAGGGACGAGGCGCCGGTGAAATTGGCGCGGCCGAGCCGTGCCTTGGTGAAGTTGGAGCCGTCGAGGGTCGCACCCGAGAGCTTGGCGCTGACCAGGTTGGCCTCCGTCCAGACGGCATCGGTGAGGTCGGTCCCGGTGAGGTCGGCGCCGTTCCCTTCGACGTTGCGGCCGACGCTCTCCTTGAGGTTGGCGCCAGCGAGCTTGGCGAGCGTCAGCCGCGCGTGCTGCATACGTGCGCCGTAGAGCACAGCGCCATTCAGATCGGCGCCTCCGAGGTCGGCTTCGTACAGCAGGGCGTCGGTCAAGTCCGCCTTGGTCAGCGACGCCTGCTTGATGTCTGCCTTGTTGAGATTGGCGCGTTCGAGCCTGGCGCCGTCGAGCTTGGCGCCGCGCAGGTTGGCGCGGTGGAACACGGCGTCGCTGAGGTCCGCGCCGCGGAGATTGGCACCCGACAGGTCGCGCCGCTTCAGCGAGACACCGGCAAGCGAACAGCCTGGGCAGTCCTTGGTCGTGCCGGAGAGGAATGCTTCTCGATCCGCCTGGGGCGCCTGCGCTCCGACCGGTGAGGCCGGGCCAAAAGCGATCGCCAGGCCGATGGCGAGGAGGGCGAGTCGCAGCCGCTTCACGGCGAGGCCCAGCCGGTCTTGGCCGCATACGGCGCTTGCACCATCTCGAAGCGGGTGAGGCTCTCATAGGCCTGTGGGTTGGGTTTCCCGGTCAGCGGGTCGAGAAAGGTCTGGCCGCGTTTTTGGTACAGGCGTCGTTCGACCATCATCGCCACACCGTCGGCGGTCCGCAGGCAGCGAGTCTTGACGTAATAGGTGCCGACCGGGTTTTCGCCCTCCTCGCGCGGCAGGTCGGTGCAGGTCCAGCTCTCGGCGCCGAAGCGCTGCATGAGGTAAGTGCCGAGCAGCCAGAAATCGCTCCGGTCGCGGATATCGGTCGCCCGCGGATCGGTGACGATGCGCGTACCCGCCACCGCGCCTTCGGCATTGACGAGGAGGGAGAGGACGACCGGGAAGTCATACATCTGCGTGCCTCGATAGAGGGCGACGAGATCGGCGCGCTCCAGCGCCCTGGCCCAGTACTCCAGTTCGTCGTCATAGCGCAGATACACTTCGTACAGCCCGGTCGGCTCGGCGCGGCAGCGTGCGAACTCGGCCGGGCCTTTCAACGGCAGACCCGGCGGTCCGCCATTGGTGCCGCAGGCAAAGTCGACGAACCCGTCGGAGGGGAGGTCGGCGGCCTTGCTGCCGACCTTTACCTGCCAGAAATCCGGCCGCCCAGGCCGCTTCTGAGCGAGCGCCGACGATGCGAAGGCGACGCCGAGCGCGGCAGTGAGCGCCAGGACGGCTGCCAGAGTCGAGCGGCGAGGGGCAATCGACATGCGATCCATCCGCGGCAGGGCGCGCGGCCCGGTCCGGCAAGGATTAGGTCAAGGCCGGGAGAGTGGCAAGAAAGGGCGGCGCCGCCAGATGAAAAGCCCCGCCTGGCAGTCGGGATGGCTCCCAGGCGGGGCAATCGCCTCCAGATGGAGACGGCCGCCGGTCTCATTTCGGGGGGTGAGCGGCGGCTAGCTGTGTAGGTTCGGCGAGGTGTGGCGGCGGCGCCTTGATCCAGCGCAAATCCCTCGGTCGGCAATTCGCCGTTGAGCCTTGACCGCCCTGGGCGAGAGGCGTTGTATGCAAAAAGGGGTGCGGGACCGCGCTGATCGCGTGCGTCTCGATGCTGCGGTCAATGGCCGGGAGGCTGAGGGCGCGCCGCCTGCATCCTGAAGAAAGGTGTCCCTTCCTAAGGGGACTCCGACACCTAGGGAGAAGGAAACGATGAGAAACGGCTTCAAGACCGGGTTGCTCGGTGCTGCCCTGCTCGCCACGACGGCGATCGGCGCCTACGCTGCCGACGTTACGTACGATCGGCTGCTCAACGCCGAGAAGGAGGGAGCGAACTGGCTGCAGAACCACCGTGACTACAGCTCGACCCGCTATTCCCCACTCGACCAGATCAACAAGGACAACGTCAAGAATCTGAAGGTCGCCTTCACCACTGCTATCGGCGGTGAGCGTGGCGGCGGCACGCAGGTGCAGGGCGGCCATCAATCGACCCCCTTGGTCAACGACGGTGGCATGTACGTGGTCGACGCCTGGGGCGCGGTCTACAAGGTCGACCTCTCCAAGCCGGCCTCCGGCCGCATCGCGTGGATCATGGACCCGGGTGTCGACAAGGCCGACATCTGGATCGCCAGCAACCGCGGCGTCGCTCTTTACAAGGACATGGTGATTTCGGTTACCGGCAACGGCAAGGTCAACTGGACCAAGGCCGACACCGGCGAACTCGTCCGCTCGATTCAGGTCGAGGACCCCAAGACCACCGGCTACTCGCTCACCGCGCCGCCGCTGGTGCTGAACGGTAAGCTGATCGTTCCGGGCTCGGGCGGAGACCGCGGCGCGCGTTCGCACGTCGATGCGATCAACGCCGATACCGGCGCGCCGATCTGGCGCTGGTACTCGATCCCCAAGCCCGGTGAGAAGGGTTCGGAGACCTGGAAGGACAACAACAACGCCTGGGAGCACGGCGGCGGCGCCTTCTGGCAGACCGGCTCTTACGATCCGGCGAGCAACCTGACCTATTGGGGGACCGGCCAGCCGGTGCCGATGTTCGATCCGGAATACCGTCCGGGCGACAACCTCTTCACCAATTCGTCGGTGGCCCTGAACGCCGATAACGGCCAGCTGGTCTGGTACTTCCAGTACACGCCGGGCGACTTCCTGGACTATGACGAAATCGGCGACCAAATCCTCGTCGACACCACCGTCAACGGTCAGCCGCGCAAGATCCTCTCGCACTTTGGCCGTAACGGCTTTTTCTACAATCTCGATCGCGGCAATGGGCTCTTCCTCAACGCGGCGCAGTATGTCGAGAAGCTGAATTGGACCGCCGGCATCGATCCCAAGACTGGCAAGCCGGTGGAATACGATCCCAACAAGGATCTGCAGACCTACAAGATCGGTTCGCCGGCCGGTCGGCGCGCTCAGGGTGCCGCCCTCGGCTGCCCGCAGATTCAAGGCGGGGTTAACTACTTCCCGACCAGCTACAGCCAGAAGACCAAGTTCGCGTACGGGGCCGGTATCGAGGCCTGCTCCAACGTCACCGCGGACGCCGCGCGTTCGGGCGGCAAGCAGACGCCACCGATCTGGAACGGCGGCTCGCAAGTCACTGCCGACCGTGAGCTCGGCAGCGTCGCGGCGATGAACCCGTCCACGGGTGCGCTGGTCAAGCGCAAGATGCTCGACTACGCGTCCTACTCGGGGCTGATCTCGACCGCCGGCGGTCTTGTCTTCACGACTTCGGTTGACGGCACAGTCTACGCGCTCGACGACACGACGCTCGACATTCTGTGGAGCTTCAACACCGGCTCGATCTCGTCGGCTCCGCCGATGACCTACTCGGTCAACGGCAAGCAGTATGTGGCGGTCCTCATCGGCGGCAACACCATCGCCAAGGGCCATCTCGCCAAGTCGCCGGAGATGTCGAACATCCAGAACACCTCGATGCTCTACGTCTTCGCCCTCTAGGCAAGACCCGCACGCACACGAAGGGGGCGCCCGGCGGGCGCCCCTTTTTCGTTGCCGTGGTGCGCTACGCCGCCTCGGCCGTCAGCCGCCGTGCGGCCGGCATCACCTCGCGCGCGAAGAGTTCCATGCCGGCGAGGGCGGCTTCGTCGCCGAGGGCGCCGTTGCCGTTGAAGTAGCAGCGAAGGTTTTCGACGCCGGTGGCCCGGACGATGGCGGCGATCTGGTCAAGACAGGCCTGCGGGTCGCCCGCGATCGCCTGCTCGCCGAGGAGGCGCTCGCGCGTGATCGGCGTGCCCGGCGGCCCGCCGCGCCGTGCCGCGAACTCGGCCCGGCGACGATTGAGCCGCGGCAGGAGGTCGTCGACTGCGGCCGCCGCCTCCGCCGCGGTCTCGCCGACGATGACGTAGCGCGAGAGCGAAGAGCGGCGGAGCGGCTCGAGCGAGCCCTTGGCCGACAGCAGGCGGCGGAACGGGACGATCTGGCGCGCCTCGGGCGGCTCGACGCTGAAGAGGAGCGGCAGGCCGTGCTCGGCGGCGAAGGCGATGGTCTCCTCGGTGTAGCCGGCAACGTAGAGCGGCGGGTGCGGCTGCTGCACCGGCGGCGGTCCGATAGCGATGTCGTCGAAGCGCCAGAACTTCCCGGCCGACGAGATTGTCGATGAGGTCCAGGCGCGGCGGAGGATGCCGAGCGCCTCCTCGAAGCGCGGCCGCGTCTCCTCCGGCGGAATGCCGAGCGCGGCGAAGGTCGCCGGGTCGGTGCCGCGCCCGATGCCGATATCGATGCGCCCGCCGCTCTGGAAATCGAGCTGCGCCACCTGCTCGGCAAGGAGCAGCGGGTGGTAGAGCGCGATCAGCAGCACCGATGTGCCGAAACGGAGGCGCTCGGTGCGGCCGAGAACCTCGGCGCCGAGGAGAAGCGGGGCCGGGTAGGGGAGGGTATCGCGGTTGAAGTGGAATTCGTTGAACCACACGCCGTCGAAGCCGAGCGTGTCGGCCTTCTGAAACAGGGCGATAAAGCGGCGGTGGTCGGCGACCATGCCGTCGCGGCCCCAGCCGGCGAGGTCGAACCTCATCGCCCGCCCGCGGTCATGAGGTCATCACCCACGGCCGGCCGGTCTCAGGATGGCGGTGAATGCTGGCCTCGATGCGATAGACCAACGACAGGCGCTCGCGTGTCAGCACCTCGGCCGGGGTGCCGATGGCGGCGACGCGGCCGCAATCGAGGAGGCAAAGGCGGTCGCAAAACATCGCCGCGAGGTTGAGGTCGTGCAACGCGGCAAGGATGGTGATGCCGAGCCGGCGGAGGAAGCGCAGGAGATGCAGTTGGTGGTGGATATCGAGGTGGTTGGTTGGCTCGTCGAGGACGAGCAGCGCCGGCTGCTGCGCCAGGCAGCGCGCGACCAGCACCCGCTGCCGTTCGCCGCCTGAGAGCGTGCGGAAAGGCCGCCCTGCGAAATCGGCGAGTTCGACGAGTTCGATTGCCGCCGCGACGAGGTCGCGGTCGTGGGCGTTGTCCGCCTCGAACAGCCGTTTATGCGGCGAGCGGCCCATGGCGACGACGTCGCGCACAGTGAGCGGGAATTCGCTCGGCTGCTCCTGCAGCACCGTGCCGACGTTGCGGGCCACCCACGCCGCCGTCCGCTGCCACACGTCCTCGCCATTGACCCGGACCGTGCCCGCGGCCGGGCGGTTGACCCGGTAGACCGAGCGGAGCAGCGTCGATTTGCCGGCGCCGTTCGGCCCGAGAAGGCCGACCATCTCGCCGGGAGCGGCGGCGAGCGATACGTCCTCAACCAGGGCGCGGCCGCCGACGCGAAAGGTCAGACCGTCGATGTCGAGCGTCCCGGCGGCGACAGTCATGGCCGCATCTCGGCGCGGCCGTCGCGCCGCAGCAGCCAGACGAAGAACGGCCCGCCGACGAGCGCGGTAATGATGCCGACCGGAAGTTCCAGCGGCGCAATGATCTTGCGGGCGACGAGATCGGCGGCGATGACGAAGGCGGCGCCGCCGACGGCAGCGGCCGGCAGCGCCCGGCGGTGGTCGGCGCCGACGATGAAGCGGACGATGTGCGGCACGATCAGGCCGACGAAGGCGATGACACCGGCGGCGGAGACGACAACGCCGATCAGGGCGGCGGTGAGGACGAACATCCCCTGACGGAAGCGCTGGACGTCGAGGCCGAGGGCGACCGCGCTCTCTTCACCCGCCATCAGCAGATTGAGACGGCGTGCTTGCAGGAGCATCGCACCTAGTCCCAGCGTCAATGCGGCGGCAGGGATCGGCAGGAGGCGCCACTGCGCGTTGCCGAAGCTGCCGAGCGTCCAGAAGAGGACGCGCGAGGCGAGCTGCGGATCCGGCGAAGTGAGGACGAGCAGGGCAGTCACCGCATTGAGGATCGCCGCCATGGCGACGCCGGCAAGGATCAGCCGGGTCGGTGTCATCTGGCCTCCGGACCGGGCGATGGCGAACACCGCGACCAGCGTGACGAGGGCGCCGGCGAACGCCGCGACGTTGAGCGTGAAGGCACCGAAGACAAGGAGGCCCCATCGCAGGACAACAACCGCGCCGGTGGCCGCGCCCCACGAAATGCCGAGGATGCTCGGGCTCGCCAGCGGATTGCGGACGATCGCCTGAATGGTCATGCCGGTAACCGCGAGCGTGCCGCCGACGATGGCGGCAAGCAGCACGCGCGGCAGCCGCGTCTCGATGACGATCGTCTCGTAGGCCGCCCGCCAGTCGGGCGCGATCAGCCAGTCTCCGGTCGCAGCGTGGACAAGGATGCGGACGGCGGTGTCGGCCGGAATCGGCACCGATCCCAGCATCAGTCCGCCGACCGCCGCGCAGAGGAGAGCCGCCGCCATCACCAGGAGCGCGGTTGCAAAAGCCGAACGGCGCCGTCGCTGACCGGCGGGTGCTCGCCGCCGACCTGTGCCCGCGAGGGGAAGGGGAGCCGTCGCGCGGGGGGCTGCCGAGCGCAGGATCGCCAGCAGCTCGGTCTCCGACCGTCGTGCCGCTCCTCCCGATGAGCCGTCCATGTCCGGACCCAGCCGCTCGGCGGCTACTTCGTGAACGCCTCGGGGTGGAAGGCGCGGGCCAGCCGTTCGACCGCGTCGATGTTGCTCGGTCCCGGCTGGGCGAGGACGGAGTCGAGCAGGACGAACTTCTGGTTCTTGATCGCCGGTACGTCGCGGATGGCCGGCTGCGCCTTGAGGATGGCGACGCGGCCCTGGCCGAGCTGTGTCGCCGGATCCTTGACGACCTGGCCGGCTTCCGTGCCGGAGTAGTAGACGACGACATATTGCGGCTCGCGGGCGACTACCTGCTCCCACGAGACGTTACCGAAGCGGTTGGCGACATCGGCGAAGATGTTCACCCCACCGGCCTGCGCAACGATCTGCGATAACATCGAGTTGCCGAGCGCGGCGGCCGGCGCCGCTTCCCCGCCGTTATAGATGAGGACGGGGATCGGCTTCCTCCCGGCGAGCGCCTTCTGCACCGCGGCGAGGCGGGTGGAGATGTCGGCGACGAGCGCCCGGCCGCGTTCCGGCACGCCGAAAATCGCCGCAACCGTGCGGATCTCGTCGTACAGCGTCTCGAAGGTGACGGCGCCGAGATTGCATCCCTCGGTGTTGAGGCGCGTCTTCATGCCGAGTGCCTGCAATTGGTCGCGGGTGTGCAGTGCCGGGGCAAATCCGTCCGGGTAGCCGGCGTAGACAAAGTCGGCCTGCGCGGCGATCAGCTGCTCGGTCGTGGCGACCAGCGGCGAGAGGATCGGGATCTTGTCGTACACCGCCTTGTATTGGCCGCTGATCTGCAGGGCCGCCATGTAGGAAGTGCCCACCATCCGCTCCTGCAGGCCAAGCGCGATCAGGAGTTCGCTCGCATTGTTGCTGAGCGTGACGGCGCGCTGAGGCGGTGCGGTGTAGGTGTTCTCGACCCCGCAGTTCCTGTCGACATAGGGATAGCCGGCGGTCTGCGCGGCGGCGGTCCCCGTTGACAGGCCTAGCGCAACCGCGGCGAACACGGCTCCAAGACAACGACGGCTCGGCATGGCGATGATGGCTCCCCGACTTTTTCCCGATCGGGCGGCGCAGTATCCCGAGCGCCGCGTCTGCCGTCCTCGGAGTCGGATTGACGCGGACGGTCGATGCCTTCGCAATATTGCAATCGTCCGAGCCTCGGCAAGGTCAAATCGCTACGTCTTAAATCAATCGGCAGGCCGTCGTAGTATAGGGGGGTATTCTATTTAGGCTTCGAGCCTTACCGTCAAAGGAGTGCTGCGGAATTGCAGTACAACTCGATTTGCCGCAGCCGCAGGCCTCTGACGCCCCGAACCGAAACGGGAAGGGGGCGCCCCCTCGGAACGCCCCCTGTCACCTCTCAGCGGTTGGCCGATGCTAGCGCGAGCCGGCAAGCGGGCCAAGGATCGTGCCGCGGTCGTCCTTGATCGGCCAGGTCGCGCCGCGGAGCTCGGCAATCGTCATCTTGTTGACCTTGTCGATCATCGAGGCGAAGGCGCGGATCGAGCGGGTCATGCCCTCGGCCGGTACCATCTCCGGGGTGTCGAGGCTGGTGTGATAGACGACGTGGTTGATGATGTGGAAGGAGGGGGCAAAGTTGCCGTTCTTCGGGCTGTCCTCGACCCCATAGACCGAAACGCCGAAGTCGCGCATCTGGTCGAAGATCATCTTCTCGAAGGCCGGGCTGCCATAGGTGCTCCAGCGCACCGAGCTCATCGCATTGGTGGCCGTCAGGTCCGAATTGTACATGTAGAGCGAGGTTTCCGAAGGATGCTCGAGCGTGAGCTTGAAGGCGACCTTGTCCCAGTTCCAGGTTTCGTTGATGCCGCCCTTCATGCCGTGGGCGACTTCGCCATGATGGTGGTCGGGGAACATCAGGAAGACCAGCGTGCGTGGGCGCTGCTCTCGCGGGACGGCGGCATAGTGGCGGGCGAGTTCAAGACCAGCTGCCATGCCGGAATTGTTGTCGGTCGCCCCCTGGAAGTATCCGTCGGTATGGATCTGCAGCTGGATCTCCTCGTCCGACATGCCGGGCAGAGTCGCCGTCCAGTAAGCGGTTTGGACGTTGGTCAGGTCCGGCACGTTGAGGTGCAGGGTGAAAGTGACCTTCTCGCCTTTGCCGAGCCGGTCGCGCAGCGCAAAGCCCTCGTCCTGGCTGATGGTCATTTGCGGGATGCGGGGAAGGCCGCCCTCCGGCTGGAACTGGCCGTTGCCGGGCACTGCCATGACGTTGACGACCATCGCGGCGCCGAGTTCCTGCGCCCGGGTGTTTGAGTTGAACAGGCCGGCGCGGTCGGAGGCCGAGTGGCTTCGCCCGCCGGGGACAAAGGTCGAGTAGATGACCACCGCCTTGCCCTTGACGTCGCGGCCGAGAAAATCGGCTTCGGCGCCGATCCCCACCCACACCGCCTCGGCAGTGAGACCTTCCGGGCCGGTGCCCTTGGTGCCGGACACCGGGAAGGCGGTGGCGAGGTCGATCTTGGCGCCGCCCGAGGAGGCATAGCTCATGTCCCAGCTCTGCGGCCGCCAGTCCTTGGGCAGCGTGAAGGGGAATGACTTCACGGTGAGCCCCAGGCGGGCGAACTCGTCGGTCATGTACTTGACCCCGGCCTTGTCGGCCTCGGTGCCCGGGAAACGCCCCCACCACTGCTTGTTGACCTTATCGCGATAGTCGAGCGCGATCTTGGCGAGGGCGACCACGTCCTTCTTGGCGCGGTAGCCGTCGATGTCCTTGTAGGCTTCCTGGCCCGGCTTCAGCGCAAAGACCGGGAAGTCCTCGTCGGCGAAGAGCGTGCGGGCGTGATCGCGTGGCAAGCCGATACCGTAGGTCTTCTCGGTCTTCGGCCCGTTGTCCATCTGCGCCATCGCCGGCATCCCGGTCGCCATGCCGACGATCGTCGCAGCGACGGCGGCCGCGACGATGACCTTCGGCTGAAATCTCGCTTTCATGGATAGTTCCTCCCCACAGGCTGACAGTTGCGCAGCCGGTCCGGGCGGCTGCGACCAACGCGGCAGCCCAACCTGCGAGGAGAAAGATTACGCGGCTCGTGGCAGGCGGGGGATCAAGACGGCGTGACTGCAGGCCGGTTCTGCCTCAGCCGTGTTCCTTGTGTATATGCAGCCCCCACTCGCGTACGATCAAGTAGACCGTGGCGATGTCGAAAGCCATGAACACCAGCAGCAGCGGCGAGAAGTGCAAGAACAGCCGGTGCACGCTGTAGGCGACGAACGTCGCGACGAAGGCGGCACCCAGCGGATAGGACCAGTGCTTGCCGGTCAGCAGCAGCCCGGCGACCATCGCCTTCAGCAGGCCATGCACCATGAGGTAGACAGAAGCGAAGTGGCGGTCGCCGCGCACGAAGGCGTCGGCCGCGCCGCGCAGCAGTGTCACCACGACATCGTTGGGGTCGCGTGAGAACTCGCGGGCGGTGATGTCGAAGATGAAGTGATCGATGCGGTCGGCATCGAGATAGCCGACCAGGAAGCCGGCTCCGACGCCCAGCAAGCCGTCGACGCCCTTGATGATGATGGTGATGATAAACAGCTTGTCGGTGAGATTGCCGCCCTTGAAGTGGACGCGATCCGCGGCAAGGAGCTTCACGCGGCGGTTCCCGAGGCGGCAGGCGATCCGTTTGCGCCGAGGCGGATCATGACGATTTCCGGCGGCACGCCGAAGCGCACCGGAAAGCCGGTGGTGCCGAGGCCGCCGGAGACGATGAGGTGGCGGCCGCCTTCGACGATGTGGCCGTAGCGGAAGCGCGCCCCGTAGGCGGAAGGGATGAAGCGCCCCGGCATCCCCGGGAACCAGATCTGGCCGCCATGGGTGTGGCCGGCGACCGTGAGCGCGACGCGCTTCGGCACCTTCACGAAGATGTCCGGCTCATGCACCATCAGCAGCGCCGGGTCGTCGGTCTTGGCGGCGGCGAGGGTCTTCGGCAGGTCGTCGGCGCCGCGGAAGCGGCCGCGCCCCAGCCGGTGCGCCTGCTGGTCGCCGAGGCCGAGCAGCCAGAACTTCCGGCCCCCCTTCTCGAGAAGCACGCCCTCGTTTTCCAGGACGGGGACCTGCGCCCGACCGAGCGTCGAGCGGATGTCCTTGAGGTTGCGCCACCAGTCGTGATTGCCGAGCACGCCATAGACGCCGAGCGGCGCTTTGAGCGCGCCAAGCGCTTCGCCCCAGCCGGCTCGCGGCACCTGCGGCAGGTCGATGGCGTACTGCGCCTCGTGATCGCCGAGGTGGAGAATGAGGTCGGGCTTGAGGGCGTTGGTGCGCTCGACGATCGCCTGGATACGCTTCAGCGTCATCGAATAGCCGCCGGCGTGAACATCGGTGACGATGGCGATGGCGAGCGGAAAGTCGTCCGGCCAGGCTGGAAGCACCGGCCGGTACTCGGTGACCACCAGCTGCAGCGCCGGCTCGACATAGCCGGCGTAGCCGGCCCCGCTGGCGCCGGCGGCCAAAAGGCCCGCCGAGCCGGTCAGAAACATGCGTCGGGAAATGAGAGCCAAGTTGCGTCGGACCTTGCGGGCCGCCCTCGGCTATCAGTTGCTCGAGGGATCCGGCGAAATTGCGGCTGGCCCCCATATAAGGCGGACCCGGCCTCTACAGAAGGGGCCTTGGCGGGCGTTGTTAACGCCCGGCCTGCACGCAGCACTGGCGTGCCGTGGCGCGAACGGTTAACGTGCCGCCGCGGGACGGGGTTTTCGGACGAAATGGAACCAATCGGCGGCGACCAGAACGACGACGGCACATTCGTGCCGTTCACCGACATTCTCTTCAACGCCCTCCTCGGCTTCGCCGTGATGGTGTTCGTCGCCTTCTCGCTGATCAATCCGGCGACCGAATCGAAGGCCGGAGCAGTCGATCTCAAGGCTGAACTGGTGATCAGCGCCACTTGGCCCGACAACAGCACCGACGACATCGACCTCTACGTCATGGACCCGTCGGGCAATGTCGTGTGGTTCAAATCGAAGGAAGCCGGTCTGATGCACCTGGATCGCGACGACCGCGGCGCGCTCCAGGGACACACCATCGACATCAACGGCCGATCGGTCGAAGCACACTACAATCAGGAAACCGTGACGATCCGCGGCTTCATCCCCGGCGAATACATCGCCAATGTCGTGAAATACGAGAACAACTCCAAGGGCCCGGTTCCTGTCTCGGTCGAGATTCAGAAGGTGAACCCCATCCTCAGTGTCGCCGCGTACCAAACCGTGACCCTGGAGAACAAGGGTGACGAGAAAACGGCGGCTCGCTTTACGCTAGACGCCAAGGGCAACGTTTCCAACGTCAGCCTGAGGCAGAAGTCGATTCTTCAGGACATCTTCGCCAAGCAAAAGTGAACGGAAGCGCCGGGCGGCGGGAAGGGTCCTCCGGCAGCAAGGGAAGCAAGCGATGGAAGAGCCTTTAATGGGCGGCAATGACGACGGCACATTCGTGCCGTTCACCGACATTCTCTTCAACGCCCTTCTCGGTTTCGCCGTGATGGTGTTCGTCGCCTTCTCTCTCATCAACCCGGCTGCCAAGGCTGGCAATGTCGAGCTGAAGGCCGATTTTATCATCAGTGTGCAGTGGCCCGATTTCTCGCCCGACGACATCGACACCTATGTGCAGGATCCCGCCGGCAACATCGTGTGGTACCACCAACGCGATATCGGCCTCATGCATCTCGACCGCGACGATCGCGGCAACTACCGCGATTCCATGACCGTCGACGGGCAGATCGTCGCCAACCCGCTGAACCAGGAGATCATCACTCTGCGCGGCGTTCTCCCTGGTGAGTACATTGTCAACGTCTACGACTACGCCAGCGAGACCAAGGAGCCGGTCGACGTCAACATCAAGGTCGAGAAGATCAACCCGGCGCTGAAGGTGCTAACCGCTAAGACCGTGACGCTGAAGGGCAAGGGCGACGAGCAGACCGCGGCGCGCTTCACCATCGCCAGCGACAACTCGGTCGCCGAAGTCGCGCCGGCCGATGCCGTGCCGCAGATGTCGCTGGTCAACAAGCTGCTGCAGCCCAAGCGCTAGGGCGGCGGCTCCTCGCGCTTACTGTCGGCGCGTCTAGCGCATATTCCCGGTATGCCCGAGCGAATACCGGCCGGGCTGTGGCCAGACGGTGAGGCCGTGCGGCACGCGGCCGGTGGCGATCACGTCGACCGCCCCGCTTGTGGTGTCGAAAGCATAGACAACGCCGTCGAAACGGCCGGAAAGCCAGAGGCGCTTGCCGTCGGCGCTGACATTGCCCATGTCCGGACTGCCTCCTCCTGGCACCTGCCAATCCGCCTCGACCTTGCCGGTGGCGAAATCGATCACCGAGACGCTGCCGGCGCCACGGGCCGGACCGTTGATCTTGTTCGAGCCGCGATTGGCAACATAGAGCTTCTTACCGTCGCGGCTCGGATAGAGACCGTGCGCGCCGACACCGGTGGCGACGAAACCAACCTCGCGAAACGCCGCGCCATCGATGAGGAAGACGCCATCGGCCATCATGTCGGCGACGTAGAAGAGCGAGCCGTCGGGCGAAATGCGGATATCCTGCGGCATCCCGCCTTTGGAGAGCTTGAGGTAGCCGACCACCTTGAGGGCGACGAGGTCGATCTTGACCAGCGTGCCGCCGAATTCGCAGGTGAAGATCGCGTACCGGCTGTCGATCGAGATGTCGGCGTGGTTGATGCCTGAGCAGCCGGGCGTGGCGATGCTCTTCTTGCGCGCCATCGTCACCGGATCGACGAAGTCGAGCCGCTTCTCCTGCTCGGCGACGACGATGGCGTAGCGGCCGTCCGGGGTGAAGTAGAGATTGTAGGCGTCGTCGATTCGGATCGACTTCCCCGCCTTGCCGGTGTTGGGGTCGATCGCGGTGAGAAGGCCGTGTCCGCGCCGCCCGCGCCCGGCCACCGAGCCGCTGACCCAGAGCGTCTTCAGGTCGTAGGACGGCACCACATGCTGCGGCGCGCCGCCGACATTGAAGCGGTCGACGATGGCGAAGGTCGCAGGGTCGATGACCACGATCTCGCCGCTGGCAACATGCGGAACATAGACGCGCGAGAGGGCGCCGGCGGTTGCCGGCGAGAACTTGCCGGCAGCCGTCTCGCTGTAGAGGTTCTGTGCGTCGACCACCGGCGGCACCCCGGGAAGCGGCGCGGAATCGCGCGAGGCCTCGCCCCGCGACGCTTCAGCCTGGGCAAACGCGGACGGGCAGGCGGCGAGAGCAGCGGCAGCCAGGGCCGTGGCGACGGCGAACCGACGGGCGCCCGCGGCGTATCGAGAAAGACAGGAAGGAGAAGACATGCGCCCGATCACTCTCCGCAATTGTCGCCCGCCGCGCAATGCGACGAAGCGGTCATCAGCGGACCTTGGAAAGCAATACGCCGGGGTGGGAGACCTCAATCGACCGCGGCTCGCCGCTGAATGTGCTGTTGATATGGCGCGCGAACTTCACTGCGCCGACCGTCTCGCTCAGCCGAGGCGGATTGCACCGTCGGAGGGGTCGAAGCTGAAGCGGTAGGCCTTGAGGACATTGTGGCCGATCACCGCCGTTGCGCCGAGGCCCTGGCGGATGGGCGCGAGGTCGCGCACGCGGAAGGCCGCTTCGAGGCCGCGTCCGGCGAGTACCAGCGGCCGCGTCACGATCGTGCCGATCGCCGCGCCGCCGGCAAGGCTGGCGTCGAGGTTACACATCGGCGCGCCGGTATCGACAAGGAGGCGCGCATTCGTCCCGGCGACGGTCCCCTCGGTCACCGGCGCCCGCGCCGCCAGCAGCTTGAGCAGAAGGTCGCCGGCGGCGGGGAGGGCACCGGACTGGAAGCGCCTGCCCGGGTAGTCGATGGCGAAGGGCCGCGCGCCGAGGAACGGCCAGCCGAGGATAACGTCGAAAGCAAAGCCGACCTGCTTGGCGATGGCCTCGATGTCGTCGCCGGCGACTGCCACCGTTTGCGGCGCGAATCGGGAGCCGGCGAGCGTGAAGGACTCGGCCGTCCCCGCCATCACCGGCCGGATCGAGCCGTCTAGGCGCCGCGTCGTCTCCGCCGTCGCGCTGAGAGAGAGGCCGAGCTCTCTCGCCAGCGTCTCCGATACCTGCACGCCACGGGACCCGCCGCTATCGATCAAGGCGACGACGGCGCGCCCGGCAAGCTCGGCGGCAACGAACGGCAGCCCGTAGTCGGCAATGATGAGATCGGCGCCGGGCCCCTCGGCGGCGTGCAGCGTTCCGCCCAGCGCGAACGCGCCGCCTCCCGCCAGTATCGCGCGTCGGGTCAGCCGGGCGGAGGCCATCGATCGCGGCCGGTAAGCGGCTAGCGCCGAGAGCTAAGGCTGGAAGAACAAAGGCCGTTCGGCGCAGATCGCCGGCGGGAAGCCTTGCTGCGCTTGCGCCGGGATCACCGCGATCGCATCGCGCGGCAGCGGCGGCGGCTCGTAGGCGATCTCCTGGATCAGCTTGCGTCGGATCGCCGTCGGGAACTCTTCCAGACTCTTGATGGTGAACAGGAAGGCCGAAGGGCCGCCGATAACGCAGTCGCGATAGTAGATGTCGAGATCGCGCAGGCCCGACGCGTCGTGGCCGGGCACCATGATCGGCAGGCCGTTGATGTTGATGCCCTTCTTGAGGACGGCGTCGCGCACCGGCAGGACCGGGGCGCCCTGGTTGTTCGGCCCGTCGCCGGACATGTCGATCGTGCGCTTCATCGCCGCGACCGGAGCGACATCGAACTGAGCGGCAGAGAACAGCAGAGAATCGGAGATCGACGTGCCACGGTAGGTGCCGAGCGGCATCTTGGCGATCTTGTCGGCGAATGCGTAGGCCGAAGCCTTGTCCTCGACGATCGTCCAGGGCACCTGGACGATCTGGATGCCGACGCCCGCCCAGCCGACATAGGTGACGGCGATCTTGCCGATCAGCCCGTCGCGGATGGCGGTGATGACTTCCGGATGCCGGAAGGCGTCGGCATAACCGTCGCGCTGCACCCGCTGCTCGTCGAAGTCCATCGAGCCGGAGATATCGACGGCGAGCACCAGTGCAAGGTCGACCTGCATCTGTCCGCCGGAGCGCTGCGCGCTGCTACTGCCGGCGAGCCCGGCAAGCGCCAAGGCTGCCGCACCGAGCCTGAGACCCTTCATCCAGCTGCCAGGCATCGCCATGCTCCCGCGCCGAAGACGTTGCTCACCCCCAAGCCCGCCATGCTAGGCGGCAAACGAGGTGGCGGCAATCGCCCGCTGGGGAAAGGGGTGGCCTCGCGATCGCCACGGCTCGGCCCGGGGGCTCAACCCCCGAGCGCTTCGCGAATCGCTTCGGCGGCAAAGACGCGGCGGCGGAAGTCGGAGTGCTTCTCGCAGTTGTCGCGGCCGCGCGCCTTGGCGCCGTTGATCTTCCACGGCTTGCAGAGCAGGCAGCCGCTTCGCCGGTTCTTCGGTCGTCCGCGTTTGTGATGCGCCATGATGTGTCTCGCCGCTTCGAGTTCTCCATTCTACACTCTGTTCACAACCGCGCGTCGGCGAACAAACCAAAAACAAAACTTGACACCGGCCTCAAAAGGACCAAAAAGACCATGCTTTGAGAATTGCGCCCGGGGCCGCTGCGGCCGCCGGGCTTTTTGTTGCCGAGAGGGAGATGCTGCTCCCATGTCGGACCCGATCAAGATCTAGGTCTTTCGCGACATCTACGTCTTTCGCGACGCTCGCTTTGCGCCGCCGAGCCGGTCGGTTGTGGCTGCAGCTCCGCTTGATGCCGTGGCCGCCGTCTATGGAACGGCGACGCCGCCCGGCACGGCCGAGTCCCTCGACACCATTCACCTCGTCGACCGCGCTTAGAACGGACTCGCCGGCCTCGGCGACGTCTTCGGCAGCGGCGCCGTCTTTCGCGACGACGAGAGCGGGGCCTACCATCTCGGGGTCTGGGGCGCCCGCAAGGCCTCTCGCTTCCGCGCCGCGCTCCGGGCGCACTGGAGAGATGTCGAGATCGTCCAGACGCCGCCGCCTGGGCGAGTCGCCTGGTGGCAGCAGGGCAGCGGGGAATCCATCCGGAGATTCGAGGCCAGCCTCCGGCACTGATCGCACCGGCCGCCTGCCAACCGGACGCCCCCCATGCCATCTTCCAAGACGACGGGCCGCCGCCCCGCAGCGTCGCCACGTTCGCGCGCGCCGGCGCCCCCGCCGGACGAGCCGACGCTGCTCGAACTCGCCCGCAGCTACACCGCGGCGGCGCTGAAGACGCTCGCCGCGGTGATGGCCGACGACAGCGCCACCGCCTCGGCGCGGGTGACGGCGGCGATCGCCCTTCTCGACCGCGGTCACGGCCGCCCCCCGCAACTCAACACCGGCGACCCGGCGCTGCTCCGCCGCGCCATGGAACTCAGCGATGACGAGCTTGCCGCTATCGCCGCCGGCGGCGGCGGCCGAACTGCTGAATCGCCGGCGGACCCGCCGCTCGCTGATTGAGTGGGCGCGGCTCTGCGGCTTCGAGCCGGCCCGCCATCATCGCCTGATGCTGGCCGAGCTTGAGCGCGTCGCCAGCGGCGAGGTCTCGCGTCTCATGCTGTTCCTGCCGCCGGGTTCAGCGAAGTCGACCTACGCGTCGATCCTCTTCCCGCCCTGGTTCCTCGCCGCCAATCCCGCCGCCTCGATCATTGCCGCCTCGCACACCGCCGAACTTGCCGAGCGCTTCGGCCGCCGCGTCCGCAACCTCATCGCCGGCCACACTCTGACGCTCGGCCTTTCGCTTGCCGCCGACGCGCACGCGGCAGGGCGGTTCGAGACCGCGGCCGGCGGCGAATACTTCGCCGCCGGTGTCGGCGGGGCCATCACCGGCCGCCGCGCCGATCTTGCCATCGTCGACGATCCGGTGCGCGGTCGCGAGGACGCCGACAGCCCGGCGATCCGCGACAAGATCTGGGACTGGTTCCGCAGCGACCTCTATTCGCGCCTCAAGCCCGGCGCCCGCATCGTCCTCATTCAGACTCGCTGGCACGAGGACGATCTCGCCGGCCGCCTCCTCGCCGATGCCACCGCCGGCGGCGACGCCTGGGAGGTGGTGAATCTTCCCGCGCTCGCCGAGGCCGCCGATCCAATCGGCCGCGCGCCCGGCGAGGCGCTCTGGCCGGAATGGGAGGACGCGCCGGCTCTTGCCAGGAAACGCCGCGCCATCGGCGCCCGCGAATGGTCGGCGCTCTACCAGCAGCGGCCGGCGCCGGCGGAGGGCGCCTATTTCCGCTCCGAGTGGCTCCGCCGCTATGCCAGCGCACCGCCGCGCGAGACGATGCGCGTCTACGGCGCCTCCGACTACGCCGTCACCGCGTCCGGCGGCGATTACACCGTCCATCTCCTCGTTGGCCTCGACCCGGCGCGACGGATGTACCTCCTCGACCTCTGGCGCGCGCAGACCGGCTCCGACGCCTGGATCGAAGCCTGGTGCGATCTGGTGCTCGCCTGGCAGCCGCTCGAGTGGGCGGAGGAGGCGGGCCAGATCAACGCCGCCGTCGGGCCGTTCCTGCAACGGCGGGCGCGCGAGCGTGGCGCCGCCTGCTACCGCCGCCAGTTCCCGAGCCGCACCGACAAGGCGATCCGCGCGCAATCGATCCGCGGCCGCATGGCGATGGAGGGCCTGTATCTACCGGCGAACGCCCCCTGGCTCGCCGACTTCGAGGCCGAGCTGCTGCGCTTCCCCGCTGGCCGCCACGACGACCAGGTGGACGCACTGGGGCTGATCGGCCAGTTGCTCGATCATTTGAGCTACGGCATCGCACCGCTGCCGGAAAAGGACCGCCGCCTCACCGCCAACCCGCCCACCCTCGGCGACATGGTGAAGGCCGCCGACCGGGCGCGCGGGCTCGGCGGGGTAGGGCGGATTTGACGGGGGCTTAGTTACCGCCGCGCCGCTGTCGTCGCCGGCGGCCGGCAGAGCAGCAGCACGGTGAATCCCTTCGCCGGGGCGACCGCGTCCTCGAGCCGCTTCTCCGGTGTCGTTGCCGCTTCCTCGACCGTCGTCTTGGTGAACGGGCGCAGGAACTGCAGAAGCGTCTCGTTGCTGATGGCGAAGGCGATATTGGCGGCGACGGTGTCGGCAGCTTCCAGCAGCTTCACCGCGTTGAAGCGTTCGACGGCAACGCCGATGACATGACCGTGGAGGTCGAGGATCGGCCCGCCGGAGTTGCCGGGTTCGAGCGACGCGTTGGTGGTGAAGCGCCCGGCATCGGCGGTGCGGCCGCTCTCGCCGCTGACAATGCCGGCATTGACCTGGATGTTGGCGCCGAGGAGATCGGCGAGAGGGAAGCCGACCGCGACAAGGCTCTGCCCGAGCGCCGGTTTCTTCGTTTCGATCGTCGCGAACGGCAGCGGCCCCTTCGGCGCCGTCAGGATTGCCGCGGCAAGGTCTAGCTTGGCATCGAAGGCGACGACATCAGCCTTGCCGTGCCCCACCACCTCGACCTCGCGGCAGCCTTCGACGACATGCGCATTGGTGACGAGAAGGCCGCTCGGCGCGACAAAGAACCCGGTGCCGCTATAGACCTCCTCGGGCTCCGCGCTCTTGTCGTCGGGCGGGCCGGTGCGGACTTTGAGGGTCGAGGAGATGAACGCCGAGACGCGGCGTCCGACGTCGTCGTGTTCCTGCCGCCAGCTTGAGAAGAAGCCGACATAGCGCTCGCCGTCGCGGTTGATCCGCATATAGGCGCGGTCGCCGCCCCTGGCGGCGCTGAGGATGAAGTAATCGGGCCCGAGCTTGGAATAGGCGATCTTCCAGCCGTTCTTCGGCGCGGCGAAGCGCTGCATCAGTTCGCCGAGGCCGGAGCGGCTGGTGAAGGCCATCGAATGAATGGCGATCGAACCGTCGCGGGCGTACCAGCCGGTGCCGAGTTCCTCGCGCTGTCGGATCGGCGTGAAGGCCAGCGGGATCGGCAGGCCGAGACCGGTGACCGGGTCGCGCGCCGTACTGACCTTGTAGTCGCGGATGACGCGGCTGGCGGTGTCGGCAAGTGCCGTCTGCTGCGCCCTGGTGAGGATGCCGTCGGGTGCGGCCATGCCCTGCGTCTTCTGGATGAAGAGGATGGCGTTGTAGGTGACGGGTCCGAACACGCCGTCGATCAGCGCGTCGTAGCCGCCCGGCGCGAGCATGAGGTTCATCTGGATGCCGACGCGGTCGCCGAGGCTCAGCGCGTTGAACCAGCGCTGCGAGGAGGCGAGGTCGGCGCGGGCCGGGGCGGCGAAGACGATGATGAGGGTAAGGAGCGCGACGCGGGCCAAGGCGTCGGCAACTGGCGATCTTGTCATGGGCTCCCCCGGGCGGGCGGACGGTAGCGCCCACACCGCTTCAACCCCTGACTAAGACAGATTAGATCAAAACGAGAACAAAGGCGAGAGGGTCTACGCTTGCTCAGCCCTTCGGCCGGCAGATCACCTGCACCGTGAAGGCACGCCCGGCGGCGGCCGCGCTCTGGACCGAGGGCGGGGCAGCGGCCGGTCCAGCCGCGTCGACCTTGCGCTCGAACGGGCGAAGGAAGGCGGCGAGGGTTGCTGCGTTGACGGCGAAGTTCAGGTTGGCGCCGGTGCTGCTGCGATCCGTCGCCTGGAGCATGGCGGTGGCACCCGGCTTGCCGAGCGCCACGCCGATGACGCGGCCGTTGAGGTCGACCACCGGACCGCCGGACAGTCCGATCTCGAGCGAGGCGGTGGTGGTGAACTGGTCGGCATTGCCGGCAAAGCCCTTGTCGGCGCTGACGATGCCGGAAGTCACCTGCAGCGAATTGCCGAGCACCGGCCCGAACGGGAAGCCGAGCCCGACGACGCTCTCGCCGAGCGCCACCGGACGCTCGGCGATGGCCGCCGGCGTCAACGGCTTGCCGCCCACCGGGAGCAGCACCGCCGCAAGGCCGGTCTTGGCGTCGCGCGAGACCACCGTGGCATTGCCGTAACCGGCGACTTCGACCTCGCTGCAGCGATCGACCGTGTTTGCCGCGGTAACGACGAGGCCGCTGGCCGAGGCAACGAATCCTGAGCCGTAGGCGGCCGCCGGCGGCTGCGCCGCTCCGCCCGCGGCGGTGCCCCGCTGTGGCGGAGCGGCCGGCTCTGTCCGCTTGGCCGCCGGAGGCTCGATCTGCGCTGTGGCCGCGCCTTGGGGCCTGGGCGGGGGCGGCGCTCGGCGCAACTCAACCTCGAAGCCCGCCGTCATCGCAAGGGCGATCCGCCGTCCGAGGTCCTTCGCCTCGGGCAGCCAGAAAACGAAAAAGCCGCTCCACAGGCCATCGTTCCCGTGCCGGCCGATGCGCATGTACACGCGCGAACCGTCATCCTTCATCCAGTAGAGGATGAAGTAGGTGTCGCCGAGCTGGGAGGCGATCAGTCGCGGCACTCCCGACCGCACATCGCGGAAGTAGCTCTCGACAGTCCGCGACGGCGCGTAGTTGACAAACGACTGAACGCCGACGGTCGAGGCGCGGTTGACCCATTGCGAACTCCGGTCGGCCTTGACCCGGTCGGTGGTCACCGCGAGCGGCACGCGTAGCGTCAGGCCGTTCTCCGGGTCGCGCACCGGCGCCATGCCGATGTCGCCGAGGAACTTCACCATCATGTCGGTCAGCGCATCGTGCTGACCGACGGTGATGACGCCGTCCGGGCTCGGCATGCCGTAGAGGCGCTGGAAGGCGACAATGGCGTTGTAAGTGTTCGGGCCGAAGACGCCATCGATCAGGTAGTCGTAGTCGCCGGCAACTGCGAGATTGAGCTGCACGTCGACGCGCTGGCCCAGCGTGAGGCCATTGAACCACGTCTGCGACCCCGCGTAGTCGGCGCGAGCCGGGCCGGCCAGCAGCAGCGCGGCGACGACCACAAAGAGGGTGCCGCGCGCGAGGCGCTGGCTCCTTCGTGCGGTCATTGTCCGCTCGCTTCTCGGAGATCTTTTCATCGCGGAACGCCCCCAGGTCCCGCCGCGCGGCGGTTGCATCGCGCGCTGCCGGGTCGACTAGAGCGAGTATAGCGCAAGACCTTCAACACGCCAGCGGGGCTTAAGCCATTCACCCGCGAACGCGTGTCAACGATCAGGGGCCGGCACGAAGTCCTTGCCACAGACCGGTATCTACGAGACGGGACTTGCTCGTCGCCGGCCCCTGTCCCGACCTAAGCCACTCCGTCGGCGGTGCGGCTATTGCACGGTCACGCGCCGGAAGAAGCTGCCGCCGCCGAGATACATGGTGACGCCGTCGTCGCCCCTGTAACCGGGCTCGGAGGTGTAGGTGAAAATCCAGGCGAGTTCGTCGGACTTGCCACACGCCGGGATCTTGCGCTGCTCCGCTGCGACCGTCCCATGCGAGGCGGCTGCCGAGGCCGAACTCGGGAGGTAGTGGTCTGTGCAATCGATGACGACGCCGACGATGATCGGCTGACCCGATCGGCCTGTTGCGACTCTCTCCTGCGCCACCCCCGGCGTCGCACCGGCAAAGACCAGGGCGAGCGCTGCCGCGCCGAGTGCTCTGCGAACGCGCCTCATGCCTTCCTCCGCATCGGGCGGGTCGATCCGCAGCGTCTCAGTGGAACGCCGCCACTGCGAAGATCACGGTGAGGACGGCGAGGATCGACATCAGCGGGCCGAGCAGTTGCAGCCGTCCGGCGAGTGCGGCGTTTCCGGTCTTGCGCACCTGGGCGATGATCACCTGCATCCAGCCGAAGAGGCCGATGATGGCAAGCACCAGCCCCATCTTGATGCCGAACGAGACCGGCTCGGGCGCGTGCCAATTGTACTTTGTGAAAAGCAGGATCGGCCCGGTGACGATCAAGAGGGCGAGGCCGACGGCGGAGACGCGGCTGAGGATCGGCGGCAGGGCCCGCAGCGCCTGCGCCGCCTCCGGCGTTGCCGATGCCGCGCGTGTGACAATGATGCCGTTGGCAAAGCCCGGCCCCATCGCCACAACCAGGCCGATGAGGTGAAAGAAAAGCAGGACGTCGTTCATGGATGGCTCCCGAAAGCCATTGAGTCGCCGGGCATGCCGGCCAGCGCCGTCATAGCACTTTCGCCTGTGTCAGCCACCGTTGCCGGCGGCAAGGCGGCCTATCGTTCGGCGCCGAAGTAGCGCAGCATCGCCGATGCCGTCGCCCCGCCGATGACGCAGGGAAGGCCGAGATACGCTTGGCCCGTCGCCGCCGCGACGACGCAGCCGAGCGAGATTGCCCCTTCGCCGACCTGGCCCCACCAGGCGACCTTGCGCTTGTAGTCCGGCCCGCGCGCGCGAAGGTCGGCGATCGCCGCCTGTGCTTCGGCGCGGATCGGCTCGATCTCCACGGTCTCCGCGGCGAAAATCACCTTATCGAGGACGGGCGTCGCCTCCGGCCCCGCCGACGGCCGCAGCCGCTTGATCGCGGTGAGCAGCCGCGCATCGCGCGCCGCGTAGTTGGCGAGCGTGTATTTGGCGGTGCTGCCGATGGTAAGGCGGGCGACGTCGTTGTGGTCTTCCGACCACGGGAGGAGGCCGAGCAGTCGCTGCAGCGGCCAGTCGGAACCGGTGGCGAAATAGAACCCCCACAGCGTTTCCATCGCCAACGGACTGGGCTCGAGGCGGATCGCCGGCGGCTCGTCCTTTTTCCAAAACGTCACCGCGCGTTGGACCTGCTGCATCGCCGTGCGTGTCTCCGGCATGGCGAACTGGCCGAGCGTCGGCAGCTTGCCGGTGAGGTAGGCATCGATCATGACGCTACGCGTCGGCAGGCGCGGGGCGTAGTTCTTGAGTAGCGCGCGCCACTGCGGCAGGCCGGAATAGGCGATGGCCCGGACGATCACCCAGTGATCCTCAGGCGCGATCGGCAGCATCCCGGCAACCAGCTTGTCGGCGCGCCCGGGATTGGCGTTGAGGACGCCGGCGATGAAGCCGACGTAAAGCCCGGCCGCATCCGGCTCGCGAAAGGCGCCGAACCGGCTCATCGCGATCGCCGCTGCCGGTAGGCGCGCCGGTTCAGGCTTGGCCCGGTAGCCCTTCATCCAGGCAAGGACGCTGCTGGTTTGCGCGCTGTCGCCCGCTACCGGGTCGGTTTGCGCGCCCGCCGCACTGGTTGCCGCATTGGCTGGGAAAAAAGCGAGAACGCTCCAGGCCAGGAGCGCCGCCAACACGACGCGAGGCATCATTCCGTTCGAATCCGCTCAAGACGTCACCCGCGCGTCCACTTCTTTTGCGCGCTTGCGACGTTTTCGTGGCGCGGCCTCGCGCACGCCGCTTTCCTCGGTTCGTCGACCTCGCCCGTCCGGCGAAGGCGCCTGAGGATGGCGGGCCTGCAGCGGCGAGCAGCGAAGATACGGGGCCGTCGGCGCCGGCGGCGGAGTTCCTTCCAGCAGGCGGGAAGAAGTCCGTCGATGCCAGGCGCATCGGCGCTGGGCGTAGCAGAGCAGCGCCGTCGCGGGCACGGGCAATCGACGACGTCCCCAAGCGTAGTCGAGCCCAGCGCGATGACCGGCGACCAGCGACTCGTCTGGTGGTTGAACTTCGATCACCCAGACGAGGACGCGCCCGGCATCGGCGGTACTGGCGAAGGCGGGATCGCTCCGAAGTGCTCCAGCGGCGCCAGCGCCGCGGCAACAGCCCCAGGCCTGCCTTTTCTGTTCCCGGTGACGGGCGGTAGTCAGCTTGCCGGAGGAAGCCGACGAGAGAAGAAGGAAGGCTGCGTGCCTCGTCCTTGGCGAGAGGGCGGGCTCCAGCGCATAGGCGCCGCCGAGCTCGAGCCGATCAGCGGCGCCGGGGCAGGGAGAGGAGCAGCGCACCGGCAACGAGGCCGGCCACGATAGGCGCCGCTTGCCGCCGCAGAAGATAAAAAGGATCCCGGCGGCGCCGCCGAACAGCTTGATCGCCGCCCCGGCCGCCGTCGCCAGCGCCGCCAGCACCGGCCGCCGCGCTTCTAGGGCGACGAAAACGCCGATCATCAGCGCCAGCACAAGACCGTTGCTCTGCGTATTCTGTAGCGCGCCGACGAGTTTGGTGAGCGAGAAGAGAACCACGAACGCCTTCGCCTGTCCGGAGATCGGCAGGCGGTATACGGCGAGAAGCGGTGGCAGCGCGTTGAGGAGAGTCCACAGCAGCACGCCGAGCCACAGGGGCAGCGCCGCAAACGGCGCCATGAACAGCGCGAAGGTCGGACTGTATTTGTAGAGATCGACGTGCTCGGCCGGGTAGCGCGCATAGAGGTCGGCGCCGGCCATAAGGTGCACGAAGGACTGGCGGAAAATAACGTAGTTGTTGACCGTCGACAGCGAGACCTGCTGTGCCGCCACCGCCACCGCGGCGATGAGGACCACGCCAGGCCGAGCGCCGTGGCCGAGACCGGTCATCGATGACCAGCGGCGAGGACGCAGCGGCGCGGCGGCCTCGTCAGTTATCTCCGCGGCGCGCGCTCCTCCCGCCGTCGAGTGCCGGTGTCTCGGCTCGGCAAGACCTGACGGCGTCAGCCGAGCGCCTTGGTTGACCCTGCGAGGCCTGCGCGGCAGGCCCGTATAGGCGGGTCGCGCCTCGCCGCGGGCGACGTAGGCGGCAAGGTTGGAAAGTTCGATGGCGAGGATGCCCCGGCCACGCAGGTCCGCGCCGATGCCGAGCACCGCTGGGAGGTCATGGCGCTGGTCTTCATCGTCGAGGCTTGTTCGGCGTCGCCGAGCCGGGCGGCGAGCGGCCAGGCGGTCGCGCACGCGGTCGCCGACCAGCGGCAAGCGCTGCGCTTGCCCGGGAGGAAGCCTCGGCCTCCTGCGGCTGGCGTTGGCGATTTCCGGATCGGCGGCTCGTCGATAGCCAGGGCAGCGAACATCCAGCATTCGCCCGCGCATCTTCTGCGCTCATCCATGACGCCGTAACGCTCGGCGATGTGGAAGACGATCGCGCCGGACTCGAAGAGCACCAGATCGCCCTCCTCGTAAGTCGGAATCTGGCCGAACGGATTGCGGGCGCGATGCGCGGGCTCTTTCAACGCGCCGAACGGGACGAGGCGGACCGCGTAGGGCTGGCCGACCTCCTCCAGCGCCCAGCGGATGCGCGTATCGCGCGCCAGTCCCTTGCCGCCATCCGGCGAGCGTTCGAAGGCGGTGATGGTGATCGTCATCGTGACGCTCATCTGGCGAAGATGCCGGCTGCAGGCAAGGCGGATGTGACCCGCTTGCACGCGATCGGCGCTCGGTTCTCGTCATCATGGAGCCCGAAGCGAGCTCGGCGGCGGCGCGACCGATCCTCTCTCGGTAGCGCTGCGCAACGCATTTCGGCAGGTCGATCAGCGGCAGATTACACGAGGCGGCTCGACAGCGAACCAATCCGCGTCCCAGCTTGGCGTACGAGATGCCTCCACCACCCCGCAGAACGCATTCGTCCGGAACCCGGAACCCCGTGCGGTTCGAATAGCTTCGGCAGCCGAACCGGAAGAGATGGAAGCCCGGCCGAGCGCGTTCAATGACGGTTTCTGGAACGGGACCCGCCACTTCATTCCGCAGGTACATATTGCGGGTACACCGCTCCTTTCGGTAATTTCGTGGTCAGATTTCCCGGCCCGCAGCCCTGTCCGCCGTGGCAGCGTGCTGGGAGGCGGTTGATCCCGGCATGCGAAATGCGGGCGAAGACGGGATTAGGATGGCCAAAAGTGCTGCTTACGCCTGAGGAGTCGAGGATGACAACTTCGTAACGCTGAGCGATCGCGCGCTCGAACAGATCAGGGCCTATCGCGCGGAGATACGCGCCGCGCAGCCAGCCCGCGACCTGCTGTTCGGCATTATGTGGTGGAGGGCGGGTGGGTGTGGATTCCGGCGGTCAACCGGCATTCCCGGCAAGCGGGAGGATCGAGGAGTGGTTGAAGCAAGTCCCCCCGGCCCAGATTCTCCAACCGTCTTTCAGTCTCGTTGGAGCGAACCGCGATCCCAATGACCCCTCCCAGTTGATCGTAACTGTCGGCGGCGACGAATTCTGTGTCGGGCTTCCCGTCGAGTTCGCTCAGCGAACAGCGGTCCACATCGACTTCGCTGACGGCGAGTTCCTAATCGCCGACTGATTCGAGGCTACGGGAGGGCCAAGTGGCGCCGCGGGTCGAACTGACCGATCTCGCTGTCGCCGAGCTGGACCGCTCGATCATCTACATGATCCGGCGCGAGGCCGAGCGCGCCGGTATGATCGCCGGCCTGACCTGGCAGACGCGCAAATACAGTTGGACCGAAGAAGCGTTCCTCGAAGTGAAGAAGCTTTGGCAGGAGAAAGAGTTCGCCTCGTTTGAAGAGGCAATGGATGCTGCCGGCAAGTTCGGCACGCTGAGCCGAGCCGAACCGAGCGAATTGGGTAACGCAGGTCGCCGGGATGGAGTGCTACGTGGCGTTGCCTGAGGATTTGAAGGCGCAGCCGGAGGTCAAGATCGACTACGACGGCAAGACCTTCTTCGTTGCACGTTAGTTGGAGCGCGCGACACTGTCCGCAGTACCGACTGCCGGCTCCAACTAGGTCTCCGCATCGCCAAAGCGCCGCTCCGTATCGGTCAAAATCCGTTCGCCCCTAGCACGCCGGCGGGCCAAGCCCGCATCGCCACAGCCTCACACCCCGCGACGCCAAGTTCGGGGCCGGCCATAGAGGCCGGAGCCCTATCAAGGGACGCAGCTCAAGTGCGGCGGCAGTTCGTGAGTCAGAACTCCCCTATCGAGCCCCGATCCACACGACAGCTGAGCTTCCGGCTGACCGCGACCCCCGCGACCAGCTCGATCGCCGCCCCGCGCCAGGATGCGCGCCTTCGCCAATCCCGCATCTACGGTCACTGGCCGACTGTTTCTCTCACCATCGACGCTGAAAAGGAGACCATCATAATGCCAACAAACCCCGCTTACCCCTGGCAACAGCCAGACGAGACACGCGAGCCGGACGAGTTCGACCGCCTCGGCGGTTCGTCCAACACTCCCTCGATGTCGCCCTCCGCAACGCCTTCCGAAAGGTCTTCGGGCGCCAGGACGCCGAGGCCGCGGCCGCGCGCCGGGCGAGCGGCCGGGATGAATATGACGAGCTCGGCGGCGGCGCGACCGATCCCCTGTCGGTCGCCATGCGCGGTGCTTTCCGGCGGGCCTTCGCTCAAGACCCAGGAAGGCGGTCGCGCGGTGGCGAACGCCGCAAGGCTCGGTCGATCCGATTTCCCAGGCCCGCGCGGATCGCCCGCCTGTGCCTGCATTCGCCACCGACTGCGACGCCTCGCGATATCGCTCCGACACCCGCTGTGCGGCGGCTTACACCCGCAGCTAATACGACCCTGTCGAGCTCAGGCCAGCGAGCGCTATGCGGCATGCTTGGCTGGCAGGCCGATACCGCCGATGCCGTTCTGAGGAGCGCTTCGGGCGAGTTGGAAGGTCGGTGACGGCTACAGCAGCGGAGCGGCGAGCGAAATGTCCGCGGGATTGCCCTTGCCAACCCGTCGGGAGCAGATCGGTGGTGATTGCGACACCCTGATCCTGAGCCTCGACACCGGCAACAAGGAAATTGCGTTCCGTGCGCCTGCGCATGCGCCGAACGCAGAAGGGAGGGCGTGGACCTGCGTGTTTGAGATCGGCTGGCCCGAGGTCAGACGCGCATCTCTGCCCATGGCGAGGATGCGTTCCAGGCCCTGATCGTTGCGCTACAGATGATCGCGGTCAACCTCTACACCTGGCGATACTACAAGGCCGGCCGGCTTCAGCGAAGCCGGCAAGAGCCAGCTACGGCACCGATTGCCGCGAACTGCCGCGACTTGCTGGTCGGTGACGCCAAGTATTTCCTGAGCGCTATGGCGAGGATACCCGTCAGGCGCTGGATTCCGCGCTGCAATCCATCGCTTGAAACAGCCTCTACGCCAGCGACCATCATCGAGCTGACCGCATCTCAAAAGCGCCGGCTGGACGGGCAACTACGGCTTTCCGATCGCCGCCAGCCATCACTGGCGATGTAACCCATCGGCCCGCGCCAAGTTCGTTTAAGGCGGGCAGGAGGCCAGACCAGGCCTATCGCGGGAGGCGGCAACAGCTGCAGTCGTTGGTCAGAATTCCCCGAATTGAGCCGCTGCACGCACCAACTGGGCTTTCCGCCAGACTGCGACCATGAGACCGGCTGCACCACGCTGCGCGCGAGCGGTGGATACCGTCGCCGCTTCGTGTCTCCTCCGTAACGGACAATTCCGGTTCGCAACAAAAGGCCTGCAACGGCCGCGGTCGCTCGAGCGGAAGCTCCGACCGAGCGCGTTTCCAGCGGAACGATCGAAACTGAAGGAGTAGCAAATGCCAAATCCCAAAGACATGACAACAGACGAAATGGCATCAGCTTCATCCTCAATGCGAGGGTTCAGCGCCGTACTGGGACAACAACCACTATTCCATCGGTTACGGAACACAGGCCACGCCGAGCCAAGTGGTCCGAGGGACTCTGCTGAGCCCGGCAGATGCCCGCCGCGCGGCAGAAGACTACATCCGCCAAGAAGCAGGAGCAGGATGTAAAGCAACACGTCAAGGTCGATTTGACGCAAACCATTCAGTAACGCTTTGGTGTCGCTGGCGTACAATGGGCGGCTCCAACTTTGGCGGGTGCCGGTCGTGAAGGCCGTGAACGCCGGCAGGCTGGACGCTGCCGTACTATCCACGGGCTGACCGGCTTCAACCACGACCGGCGTTTGAAGGCGAAGCGGACCTGTTCGCCGGCAATGCGACCGGAGCCCGGGCTCGCCAGCTGGAAGGCCTGGTCTTTCCGCGCAGTGCCCTTCGAACTCGCCGTCCGCGCGCCGGTATCGCTTGGATATCGAGGGTGCGGGGTATTCGCCAGTTCCAGGTCGATCAAGGCCTACGAAGCCCGACCAGGATCTGCTGAGAGGCCGCGTAGGCCGGGACGCAGTCGACGCGCTCCGTCGAGTCCAAGGTATTGCGCGCGACTGAGCATCCCGGTCAACAAAATCCTCCGTTGTCGACAGTCGTCTTCCTGCGGATGACCCCCAATCGGATCCACCGGAACGGTTGCAGCCGCAGGGTAGCGGAGTCCAACCTTCGATCTGGAGATTCCATCGAGACCCAACCGGAATCGTGAACCAGCTCGACCCCGGAACCACCCACACCGACGGGCGTCGGAATCAATGGGTGCCAATTGGCGCCGTTCCGAATCCGCATCGGGGTGTCGTTCCTCCGCCGGACTCGCTTGCCCCGCCGACGATACTGAAAGTCCATCCTGCGTCTGCCCAACCTCAACAACAGACACTCGCCGACCCCGCGGCGAATTCGTCCTTCGATACTGCTTGCCTCAATGCCGAGGCGCCAAATTCGATCGGAGCATGGCCCGGAACATTCGTGCAAACCGGCGACACTGTGATCCAGCCAGTCTCGCAGCGCACTCTATTCCGACCTGGCGGGCCCGATGGCTCCGACGTCCCATCATTCGGTCCGGTTTTCCAACGCCGCGACCTCACCGATTGGACCACGGCCTTTGCCGGCAGTCGGCGCGTGCCGGTTCGGCCGGGTCCGCCGATCGATATCGATGCTGAGCTCGGCGGCACACCGCTGCCGCCGCCGCCCGCGCCAATCGCGACCACCCCGCCAACCCCGCCAACCCTGACCACCGGAGACCGCATGGACCAGCAAGCCCGCCCACCGAAGATGAACCTCCGCGACTCGATCATGTACGCGCTCGACAAGGCGAAGTACCGCCTCGACGATCCCTGGCAGCCGCCGCCCGAGCCCGTCGAGCCCAACCGCGCGCTTCCCCCCAACGGAGACCGGCCTTACCCCGGCAAGGGGCTCGACCCGATCCTTTGGGCCGCCATCGACCGCTACTGGCCGCCCGACCGCCCGTGAAGATTGCCTCCCAGAACCGCCACGCCAAGGAGTCCGCACCGATGTCCCGCTACAGCGAGAACTACGCCTTGATCGATTGGGGGGAGGGGCCGCCTGGCAGCTCCCGCAAGACCGAGAGAGGACAAAAGCCAGCCGCGAAAGCGGCTTTTTTCATGCCCGACATTGCCCCCTTCGTCTCGCCGATCGACTGCAGCGAAATCACCTCGCGCTCCAAGCTCCGCGAGCATGAGCGCCGCTACGGCGTGCGCCAGTGCGGCGAACTGAAGAGGCTCGAGGACTGGGACCAGCGCGTCTACCGGCCCTACGAGCCGATCCTCCCCAAACTCATGGACAAATACGGACCCAGACGATGACCGAACCCCGCAAGACCACCGACCCCAAAGTCGAACAGGACAAGGCGGCCGACGCCGCCCTCAATGCCGCGCTCGACGCCGCCCTCGCCAAGGCCGGATTCCCCGACGAGGCGAGCGTCGCCGCCGGCGGCATCCCCGTCGCGCCGGCGGAGCCCGAAACACCGCGCGCCGCCTCGCGCGCGCGACTCAAGGACAGCCTGCGCCATCGCGACCGCCCGGCCTCCGCGCCGGCCCCGCCCGCCGACGACGGCGACGGCGACCGCCGCTTCGCCAAGGCCGTCCGCGCCCTCCTCAAGGACCACCATCGCGAGCAACTCGCCCGCTGCGGCATGGACGAGGTCGCCGGCATCGCCGCGCTGCTGATGGTCCACGATCTCGCCAGCCGCGACTTCCCGAGCTATGTCCGCTGGGCGATCCGAGAGGCCGGTCACGATCCGAAGGCGATCTTCCGCGAATTGAACGCCGCCGACCCCGGCCGCTCGCGCCCGCCCGACGGGCCCGGCAACGCCGAGGTCCTCGGCGCGCTCGCCGCGCTCCATCGCGAGATCGGCGCCCTCCGTCAGGCGCAGGAGGAGGCGACCCGGCAGCATCTTGCCGTCGCCCTCGACCGCATGCGCTCCGCCCTTGCCGAGGACGGCACGCCGGCTTTCCCGCATCTTGAGCGGGTTAAGCCGGTGCTCCTCGACCAGATGCAGATGCCGACCATTGCCGGCGTCAGCGACCCCGAAGAGCGGCTCCGCCGCGCCTACGACGCCGCCGTCTACGCGGACCCTGCGCTTCGCCGTGAGGCGATTGCCGCGGAGGTTGCGCGCCGCCAGGCCGAGACCGATCGCCAAGCCGATATCGGCAAGGCGCGTCGCGCCCGGCCGCTGGTCGCCGCCCCTCCGCCTGGCAACCCGCCGATCAGGAAAGCCAAGACCCTCGACGAGGCGGTGAGCGAAGCGATGCGTCGTCTCGGCGTTTAGCGCCGAGCCGCTCTTCGCCCCGCGCCGGCGCCTGCGCGGCGCCGGATCATCCTCCCCCGATCATGAAAGGAACGGGACATGCCAGTCCCCAGCACGACCTACACTGAAGTCGTCACGACCACGCTCGACGCCTATCGCGATGCGCTGGCCGACAACATCGCCGCGAACATTCCGCTCCTCAGCCGTCTCAAGTCGAAAGGCAACACCGACCCCGCCGGCGGCGGCGTGCATCTTCTGGAAAACCTGATGTACGCGTCGAACTCGACGGTGAAGTGGTATTCCGGCCTCGAGACGCTCGACGTCTCGCAGTCCGACGTCCTCACCTCCGCCTCGTTCAACTGGAAGGAGCTGAACGCCAACGTCATCATCTCCGGCCTCGACAAGGCGCAGAACTCCGGCAGCCGCGAGTCGATCTACAGCCTCGCCAAGTCGCGGGTGAAGGTCGCCGAGATCACGATGATGAACACCATCGGCGCGGCGCTGTTCTTTTCCAACACCGAGAACGCCGGCAAATCGATTGGCGGCCTGCAGCATCTCATCGCCGATCTCCCGACCTCGGGTGTCGTCGGCGGCATCGATGCCGGCACCTATCCCTGGTGGCGGAACCAGTTCTACGACTTCTCCGCCAATTCGGTGACGCCGAGTTCCTCGACCATCCAGCACGCGATGAACGTCGTGTTCCTGGCGTGCCAGCGCAACAGCGACATGATCGACCTCTGGGTCGGCGACTCGACGTACTTCACCTATTACCTGGAGAGCCTCACCGCCAATCAGCGCTTCATGGACGACCAGCAGGCCTCGTCCGGCTTCCGCGCGCTGAAGTTCTGGGGCGGCGTGTCGGACGTGATCTACGATCCCAACTGCCCCGCCAATCACATGTACGGCCTCAACACCAAGTACATCCACTACCGACCGCACAAGGACTACAACTTCGTGACCCTCGAAGATAAGGTCTCGATCAACCAGGATGCGACGGTCGTGCCGATCTACTGGAAGGGCAACATGACCGTCTCCAACCGCTCCCTCCAGGGCCTGGTCGAGGCGTAGTCCGGACGACGGCGGCGGCCCGGCCGCTCTGGCCCTCCGTCGCCCTGGCGAAGGGTGTCACCTCCTCCGCTCACCCCGGCCTCCGCCCGAGCCCGAGGGCCTCGAGCCCGAGGGCGAACGGCGGTGATCGAGTAGCCGGGGTCCAGCGCAAGACTCTTCGGCCGCGTCGGCCCTTCAGCTGGATGCCGGCTTTCGCCGGCATGAGCGGATTGTGGGGCGACCTAAGTCCCGCGCCGCAGAGCCGCTGCCTCTCCATTCGCAACGAACGACACACACCCGCCGTTGCCTCGCCAACGCGCGGGGCCGCGACGGCGCGCTCCAATCCCCCAAACAAGGAACCCTAACCATGGCAGTCTACATCTCTACCGGTCAGGTCGGCATGCAGCGGATCGACCAAAGCGACACCACCCAGAACCACCCGCTCGGCACGATCGTCCGCGGCGTCGATAGCGTGAACGGGGAGGGCGAGTACATCTACCTGCTCGGCGTCGCCTCGACGCTCGTCGGCTCGCTGGTGCGCTGGAACGCCAGCACCTTCCAGACGACGCTCCTCACCAACACCGCCAACCAGGCGGTGCCGGTGGCGGTGGCGATGAGCGCCAACGGCGCCAGCTCCTACGGCTGGTACCAGATCGCCGGCAATGCGGTGCTGAAGAAGACGGCGGTGACCGTCACCCCGACTGTGCCGATCTACATCTCGGCGACCGCCGGCCGCGTGAAGGTCGTCGCCTCGGCTGGCCTGCAGATCCTCGGCGCCCGCACCGCCAACCTCGCCACCGTGACCTCGACGACCTCGACCATCACCGTGACGCTGAACCGGCCCCATGCCCAGGGGCAGATTACGTAAGCGCAAGGCAATTAGTCGCGGCGTCTTCGGGCGCCGCGACGGCCGTGGCCGAACGTGTCGATCACGATCTCGGCGACCGCCGGCCGCGTGAAGGTCGTCGCCTCGGCGGGCCTGCAGATCCTCGGCGCCCGCACCGCCCACCTCGCCACCGTCGCTGTCGACCCCCTCGGCACCATCACCGTGACGCGGAACCGGCCGCGCGCGCAGGGGCAAATCACGTAGCTAGTGTACGTGGCGGGGGCCGGCCGTGCCGGTCACCACCGGCCCCGCCGGGGCGGCCAACCCCGCTGCGCCCCACGGCGGAGCGGCCCGCTCGGGCTTCGCCAACGGCCGTGAGGTGCGAACTAGCGACGCCTAGCTCTCGTATTGCTTGTTGCCGAGGTCAGCCGCAACAATCGCTTCGAACATGGCGTGGCTCATCGCCCCACCGCCGCCGAAATGCCACCAGTTCAATCCGGCGATCCGCTGAAAGCCGTTCCAATTGTTCAGGAACTCGGCCAGCTTAGCGTTGGCCTCGGCCTCGGTGTTGCCCTCGCCCCAATAGGCTTGGCCGGTCGCCACCAGAGGGCGGCTGCGGGCGCCCATGAGCGTGACCCACCGATCCAGGCAAAGGTCGACATAGGCACCGGCCTGGTTCTGCGGGTACTTGCCCCCGGAGGGCTTTTGAAACTGATCGACCATCCTCCGATTGGGGAAGTTGAACCAGTAAATTTGGGGAGCAAACGCATCGACGAATTCGAGCGCCGCCGTCATCAGTTCGGGGTTGTGCCAGTCGATCAGCGGGTAGGTGGAAATGGCGAAACCGCCGTCCACTTGGTCGCGCACTGCCGCGCAAAACTCCTTGACCTCATCGCTCGTCCATTGGGCATTGTTCGTGCCGTGCTCTATGTCGGCCACATAGTCGGAAAGGCCGTAGCGGCGTAGCTCCCGGATCGCCATTTTGGCGTCGCTGACAGCGTTGGCACCCTGGCACCACCCCCACCCAGCGACAGCGATGTTCGCCTCCTCCAGTGCCCCCACCAGCTCCTGCACGATTGATCCGTCGCCTGGACCGTGCGGGTGCGTGCCGTGAATGCGCACCCAGGCATGCTGCATCCCGGCGCGGCGCAGCGCGTCGACGGTGTTTTGCACCGAGCCATATTCGGCGATTGTCGCGCGCGCGTTGTAGAAGAACGTGCCGTGGCCGGAGAGCGAACGAGGCAATCTTCTTTCGGTGTCCGCGCTGCGGGTCGCCATAGGTCTACTTGCGCCGGTCACCCGGGCGAGCATGTCGGGCGAGGCTTTGCTTTCGGCGGCGTCGTCGGAGTATGTGGCTCGCAGAGTCAGAAGACCGTCCGCCTGGACGATCTTCTCGACCTTGACGGCGCCGTTCTCCATCTGCTTGTGCGCCTCGACAGCGAACTGGTCGGACGGGATGTCGGTAATTTCGATGATGAAAGCCATGTTTCCCCTCCCTCACAGGCCTTTCTGAATTGCCGCTGCGAGTTTCGCGGCAAGCTGCGGTTGACCTCCGCCGATAGCTGACCCGAGAAGCGCGGCGGCCTTTTCTGGCGTATTGCCGTCTGCCACGATGAGATCGACGAGCTTCTGCCGGTTAGCGGCGTTGACCGGCCCATTTGGACCCGACGTAAACATAAAGGCGTTGATCGCGGCGCTAGCCTCGGTCCGCGTGAACCGGGCGGTAATCACGACATCGCTCTTGGTTATCTCGGCATTGCGCGCATTGGTGCTGACCGTCTCGCTGAGCTTGACGATGGCGCTCGTGACGGTCCCGGCTTGGTAGTAAGCTTCCAAATCTGACGCTGCGGCGGCCAGCGAGTAGGCATCGGCAGGCAGCTGCATTCCGCGCAGAATGGTCGCCGCGGCGTTGGCGCGATTGGCCCGCATCTGCGTGAGAATAAGCTCCATCGTGTGCGAGCGCAGGACATCCTCGCCATACGCGGCCTTGAGCCCGGTAACGGCGCTCGCCACCGCCGAGAGGACATTCTTGGTGGCGGTCGGAGTGAGCAATGTCGTCGCTGTTGTCAGGCCGAGGTTAGTCGCCGTCGCAGCAAATCCAGTTTCCTGCATCTCCCGCCGTAGGGCGGTCTCAAATTCGGAATAGGCTAGGTCGATTCCGTACATGCGGGCACCGACATATTCATTCCGGTACCGCGCGCGATCGGCGGGTGGGAGTGAGTAGTAGCCGGAGAACTGGATTGGCCCTACTTGAGCCTTGATCGCCGTTGTCTCCTCATCGACGGAAAACAGGCGCGCTGGGCCTAATCCGACAGAGGCAAGGCAGCCCGACAAACCGAATAAGGGAACAACCATAAAGAGAGCGCTTCGCGCCCATTTTGCGCTGAAAAGCAACACAACCCCCTCCCGTGAAGCATGGTAGCCTCCCAGCCGCAACCCGAGGTTATGTGCGTTCGATTGTAGAATCAACGACATTCGCGCTGTGATGGAGTGCCCCGACAGAGCGGCGTGCGCTCGGAAAGGCCGGTTGGGCCACGAAGGGTCATGCACCGGCGGCGAGGGCGCTTGTCTTCGCTCGTTTATGTTGCGCCCGGCCTTCGCCCGCGGCCGTGAGGTGCAGCGCAGCGTGACGCCCTCGCGCTCTCGACGTAGCTTGGGGCGTCGGGAGGAGAGGCAATGTTCACCCGCCGCGTCTTGTTGGGCGGTGCGGCCGCGTCGGCGGCTGCGGCGGTACGGTCGCCGCGCGCCTTCGCTCAGGCTGCCGAACGCGACCGCGAGGTCTTCTACCCAAGCGACGGCCTGAAGATTCAGGCCTACGTCTCCCGCCCGGCGGGTCGGGGACCGTTCCCGCTGGTGATCTTCAACCACGGCTCGCGCGCCGGGCAGGAGCGGCGCTCGGTCCCCTTCACCTACATGGCCAACCTTTACGCCGCCGCCGGCTACGCCGTGCTGGTGCCCGAGCGCCGCGGTTATGGCGAGTCCGAGGGGCCGACCTTCGCCGAAGCCGTCGGCGCCGATCTCGGGCCGCGCTTCCTCGCGCGAATGGAGGAGGAGGCAGGCGACGTTATCGCCGCCATGCACTATGCCGGCACGCTGCCTTTCGTAGACGCGCAGCGCGTCGCGGTTGCCGGCTGGTCGTTCGGCGGCATCGTCAGCCTGCTCGCCGCGGCGCGTCCGGAGGCCGCGTTCCGGGCGGTCATCGACCAAGCCGGCGGCTCGCTCACCTGGCGGCGGAGCGCCGCCCTGCAGACTGCGCTCACCGCCGCCGCCAAGACGATCAGGGTGCCGGTGCTGTTCATGATCGCCGCCAACGATGCCGCCCCCGAGGCGGTCAGTTCGCTCGCGCAGGCGCGTGCCGCGGCCCGCCTGCCGGCCGAACTCAAGACTTATCCGCCGTTCACCCCAACCGCCAACCCGGAGAACATCGCTCCCGGCCATCTCATCTTCGGCCTTGAAGGTGTCCGCATCTGGGGTAAGGACGCGACCGCGTTTCTCGCCAAGACGCTCTGAACTTGGGGAGCGCGAACGCACGCGGTCGCGTCGACTGCCCGGCTATCGTTGCCCGAGATCAATGCACTGAGCGTAAGCGCGGGTGACGCGTGCCTTGTGAACGCTGCGGTCGCTGAGATATGACGCTCGCCTGCCTGATCTGCGCCTACAATGAGGAGCCGCACATCGGCCGCGTGCTCAGCGCGGTGGTCCAATCCCAGCTGTTTGACGAGATTGCGATCGTCGACGACGGCTCGACCGATCGAACGGCGGAAGTTGTGCGCGGCTTTGCCGATGCCAGACTGATTTGTCTCCCCGGCAATCGCGGAAAGACGGCAGCCGCCAGGGAGGGAGTTCGCCAACTCAGCAGCCGGCACGTGATGCTGCTCGACGCCGACCTGGTGAATCTGACGCCCGCCGATCTCTCCAGTCTCGCCGAACCCGTACTCTCCGACACCGCCGACGTTTCGATCTCGCTCAGAGGAAACGCCTTCGCGATTTACCGCCTCCTCAAGCTCGACTTCGCTTCGGGCGAGCGCGTCCTGACGCGGGCTCTGCTCGCCGAAGCACTGGCCCAGAATGGCGTCGTCGGCTTCGGACTCGAGGTAGCGATGAATCGACTGATTGTCGCCAAGCGGCTGCGTTTGGCGGTGGTGCCGATTCCTCGCGTCAGTCATGTGCGCAAGGCAAAGAAGGTTGGGTGGATCAAAGGGACGATCGCCGAGTGGAGAATGGTCCGGGATATCCTCCGAGTGATGCCGCCGTCCGAAATTGTCGCGCAGAACTACAGGATGCTTGCTCTGTCCCGCGCCGGCACCAGATTGTCGACGAAAGCCGCGGCCGACGCGTCCCAGGAGTAGCTCAGCGCTTTGCGGCGGCACTGTGCCCGGCTCAGCGATAGACACTTCAGCGCGGCGTCTTTCAGGTCGTGCGACAAGTGCCCGTCGATGCCGGGCGTCAGCACGTCGCGCGGTCCCATAACGTCGTGCGCCGCCACCGGGACACCGCAGGCCAAGGCCTCGATCACCACCAGGCCGAACGTCTCCGCCCGCGACGGGAAAACCATGACATCGAGTGCCGATAGCCACGCCGCGAGATCCTCGCCGTGTTTGTAACCAACGAAGTGTGCCTCTGGGTATTGTGCCTGCAGCTGTGGCCGCATCGGACCGTCGCCCACGACTACTTTCGCCCCGGGCAAGTCCAAGTTCAGGAATTCCTCGACGCTCTTCTCCTTGGCGACGCGGCCGACATAGCCGAAGCGGGGACGAGGAATTTTGGCAGCCTCGCCGGCGATTTTGCCGCGCGGCCTGAACAACTCGATGTCCGTACCGAGCGGCCACAGAAGGAGGTTGGCGAAGCCATGCGCGACGAGAAGATCGCGAAGGCCCGCCGTTGCAACCATTGTGGCCGCGGCGGATCCGTGAAAGCGGCGGAGATTTCGCCATACGAGGTCCGCAACCAGGCCATTGGCAGACCCAAGGTAGCGCTCGGCATATTGCGGCAGGTGGGTGTGGTAGGCGCTGGTGAACGAAAGTGCGAGTTGCCGGCAGGCTATTCGCGCGGCGTTTCCGAGCGGCCCCTCCACTGCCGAGTGAATGAAGTCGGGCCTTTCGTGTTCTATCAACTCGCGGAGCGCGCCAGGCAGCACGATCGATAGCCGGACTTCCGGATAGAACGGCGCAGGGATGGTGCGAAACATTTCCGGGTGCACCACGACGACGTCGATGCCGCGCGCTTTGATCTTCGGAATGATCTGGCGGTACGCCGTCACAACGCCGTTGATCTGCGGCGTCCAAGTATCGGTCACGATGAGGAGCTTCGGCATGGATAGCGCCTCGATTTGTCCGGACCGCCGGTCGGTGACCCGGCACTTTTCTCGCGCCCGCGCTCGGCCGTGCTGATGCGATGAAAACGGGCGGCCGTTTACATCGACGCAGTACAGATAGTTGTCGCCGGCTGGATAGAAAGCCGCCCGGCCGGGGAACTCAGGGCTGGCCAACCCACTCGTAGCCCGGCCGCGTGTGGTAGAAGCCGTTGCAAAATGGGGCGGGCAGGCTCAACGCCCGAAGTTGCTCTCTCCCCTCGGTCGGCTCGATCGTCCGGTCGAGGACGTCCTGGAAGACGGCCGCCACCGCAACCATATCGCAACTGTGCGGCGACAGCCGAAAGCGGGATACTCCCGCCTCGCGCAAATCGCCGATCTCCTCCAACAGGCAGAGGTATTCGTGCGACATGGTCTGGATGCCGTTTATCGTCAGGAACGGCTGACCCGCTATCGTCTGCAGCGAGAGGCCGTCAGCGTCCCGATCGCACACGAACTGACAGTTATCCTTGACCCGTCCGTGCGCGCGCGCGTGATAGCAGCGTGCCGAAAGCGCCAGCGGAACGCGCCCGAAAACCAGCACTTCGGTCGTGATGGTCGACCCGACGGCGGCACAGAAATTGGCAACAGCGGCAGACGATAGCTCGGGCGGTAGACAGACATTGACCGCGCCGTTCCGTGAGAGGAATGCCGCAGTGTGCTCGTTATACGTATTGACGAAGGGACCGACGTGATGCGGCCTGCCCTTGAGACGGTACAGCGCGCCAGTGTCGTTGGCCTCGACCCAGTCGTCGCCGTTGGCACAGGTATCCCGCACGACGTTGCGGTCTTTGTCGCTGGCGACTTCGGCGAGCGTCGAGAAAACGACAGTCTTGCCCGCCGCTTTGAGGCGCGCGACGACACTATCCAAAACATCGGCAAAAAGCGGCGCGCGCTTGGAACAGACGGTCTCGCCGACATAGACGGTTGAAACCGTCGCTTCGTCGGCGACACGGAAGTAGAAGTCGCGCCACTGCTCCGCTGGCCAGTTGAACAATACCGGCCCGAGCGTGATTTCGCCTACCGCCATCGTTTGCTCCCAAACGCACCTTCGGTCTGCTTGTGCCCTTCGGCGAGCGCGATGAGGAGACTTTCAAGCCCGCTTGCCCGTCCGGCCATAACCTCGTCGACCGCGTGGCGGAACGCGGAGACCACTTGCTTCACGTAGGCGCGGCTCCGTTGGCGGCCCTCGATCTTGAGCGCCGTAACCCCTGCACGCATGAGGTCGGGCAACAAAGCCGATAGGTTCAGACTGATCGGCTCCTCGAACGCATAGTACGGACTTGAATTCGCCGCGCAGGCGAACCGACCTTTGCATATTGTGGGGTATCCGGCGCTTTGATCGGGAGCGAAGTCGTCGATGACGAAGCGTCCCAGCCGGGTCCGCAGCGTCCCGTCGGCGCCCTCCTCGTAGTGCACATGGGCCGCGGGGGAACAAACGCCGTCCATGTTCGTCGACACGCCGGTGGCGTAGTTGGAGAGGCTGCAGCGCCCCTCGGCCATCAGTCCGATATTGCCAAAGACGAAGGCCTCGATCTCGCAGGGGATCTGCGAATGAATATGGGCGATCTCGGCGACCGTCAGGATGCGTGGCAGGACCACGCGCTTGATGTTGAACGAGTCGCAATAGAAGCGGATCGCCTCGGGCGACGAGGCGCCGGCCTGGACGGACAGATGCAGGCGAAGGGCAGGGTGCGCTTCCGACGCGTAGTGGGCCACGCCCATATCGGCAACGATGACAGCGTCGACGCCGACCTCGACCGCCGTATCGATGGCGCCGCGCCACAGCGCAAAGCCGCCCGCCGGCGGGAACGTGTTGACGGCCAGGAGGACCTTGGCGTTGCGCGCGTGCGCGAAGCGAACGCCATCGCGAAGATCGCCTGCGGTGAAGTTCAGCCCCGGAAAATTGCGGGCGTTGGTCGCGTTCTGCAAACCGCAGTAGACGGCATCCGCTCCGGCATCGATCGCAGTGCGCAGACTCGCCGGCGTGCCGGCAGGGCAAATGAGTTCCGGTCGCGTGAACGGACCGGAACTCGATCCATCGCCGCTCATGTTCGCGAGCCCCCGGTCATGCGGCGGGCGAGCTCCAGCACGGCCGAGCCCACCGGCGCCAGCGGCCCGAACGCGCTCAGAATCTCGTCCACGAGATCGCCATCGAAATCGTCGAGCGCATTGCGCAAAGCGACCACCGCCTCGACGTCGCCGGTCACCCTCAAGATACGGTTGAAGAATAAGGCGTCGCCGTCGAGAGCGCCGCCTATCAAGTCGAGCAGGTCGAAGAAGCGGCCGGCGATGGCCCCGTCATGCGGCGGGTGGTCCGAGCGCAGGGCGATTGTCAGCACCGGCGTGCCGACATTGGGCACCATCAGGAACACATAGGGCAGGTCGGACGGGTCGATCAGAAAGCGTTTGTTCGCGTGGTCTCCCATGCGGGCGAACAGGCCGGGGTGGCGGCGCGCCAGCGTCGCCGCGACCCGCGTGCACAGGGGACGCAGGGCCGGCAGCGGCGCTCGCTCGAACGCTTCGGTTGTCGTCCTGCCGATGCTTTGAAGCAGAGATGCCGGCCCTGGCGCTTGCAATGACGCTTGCCCTCTCGTTGCGAGGAGTGACCATCAGCCTCGGCGCGGGCGGCGGCGTCTTTGACGTGAGACAAAGTTGCCGGGCGTTCCGCCGGGGGGAGGCCCCCCCGGCCAGCGCCTCTCAACCGCCCCCGACTACTGCACGGTCAGGCCGACGATCTCGCCTTCGTGCAGGTCGACGGTGACCTTGCGGTCCGGCAACTGCACGACATAGGCGCCCGCCGGGAGCGCCAGGCGATCGGCGCCGGTACCGACCTTGCCGGCGTGACGGCCATCGGCAGTGAATACGTCGTACTGACCGATCTTGTTGCTGCGCAAATTGATCACACCGGGGTTGAGCGTAGTCGTCTTGCCCGGCGCGATCTCGACGTCCGGCCACACCAGATCGCCGAAGGTTACGGCGAAACGGGTCGGTATGAGCGCAATGCGATTCCGCGCGATGAGGAGTTCGGCCGCCGTCTCGCCGGTCTCCGGATCGAGCAGGCGGTGCCGGCCCTGGAAGTCGTCGTTCCTGATCTCCAGGAGGCCGGGCTCCAGCACCACGGTTTCGCCCGCCTTGACTTCGATGCCCCGCCAGAGCCCGTTGGCGAAGCCGACATTGTAGATGCCGGCCGGCACCTCGACCAACGGCCAGGTCGGCATGATCGCGTTGACGGTCTGGCCGGTGTTGGGGCGCACCGGTTCGATGCGCTTGCCGGCGAGGGCATCGAACACCGGATGCCCCTCCTGGCTGGCGCCTTTGATTTCGATGCGGCCGGGCTTGGGTTGGCCGACGGCGATTTCCGTGCGTTTGACCGTCGCCGCCTGCTGCGCGGCCTGACCGAGGACGCGGTTGAGATCGCCGGCCGACGCGGCATCGTAATAGGTGCCGCGGGCAAAGCTGGCGATGCAGCGGAGCTGGAACCGCGCCGCCGCATCGACGCCGAGTCCGATGGTGTGGATCGCCAGCTTGGCATCGGCATCGGCCAGCGCCTTGGCGGTGGCGCAAGGATCGCCGCCGCATGTCTCTTGGCCATCGCTGACGAGAACCACGACATGCGAGGCCGCATCTTCGCGCCCGACATCCTCGGCGGCGAGCTTCAAGACAAAGGTGATCGGCGTGTAGCCCTGCGCCTGCACCTTGCGCGAGGCATCGAGCACGGCGCCCCGGTTGGCTGCGGCGGCGTCGAACGGAACGAGGAGGGCCGTGTCGCGGCAGTCCTTCAACCGCGTCGCCGACTGATGGCCGTAGGCGCGAAGGCTGACGCGGACATCGGCCGGCAGTTTGCCGACGACGTCGGCGACGGCCGCCTTGGCCGCGTCGATCCGAGTCAGGCCCTCCGGGAGCTTGGCCGTCATGCTGCCGGATGCGTCGAGCACCAGGGCGACACTGCGGGCGGTTTGCGCTTCGGCGCCGGCGAGCGATGCCAGCAACAACAGCGGCGCAAGCGGAATGGCTCGATACATGGTCGTTCTCCACTCAGCGGAAACGATCGGCGTGCTCACAGCACGCAATGGTGGCATTCTTAGGCGAAGCGCCCGCGAGCCCGGCGCGTTGCCGGGCCCGTGCCCCGAAATGGCCTGCGGTCAGATTGCTTTGGCGCTGCAGGGGTGACCGGCTTCGACCCCGCCACCGAAGGCATGGGAGAGGAACACCGATCCGCCCGGCGCCAGCGCCGACGTGAGCTTATGGATCCCGCTGTGGTTCGGTCCGGTCATCGACCATTGGATACGGGTGCCGGCGGCGATGGGCATGTTGCCCTTATTGGTCAGCCGGATGTCGTCGGGAAACTCGACCGGCGTCCCTTGCACGGCGCAGCCGACGGAGATGAAACCGCGGACGGCATTGGGGTTGACGGTCATGTTCGGCGACGGACCGCCGACGTTGGCGGCAAAAGCGGTGCCGGCGAGAAGTCCGATCGCCGCGAGGATGAGAGGGAAGCGATGTGCATGCATGACAACCTCCTACGAAAGAGGCGGCGTCGGGCTCTGTCTTTCTTGGGGGTGTCCGGCGACGCCTAGCGCCCTCCTGCACCGCGCATTAGACGACGATCGGTATGAACCGCCGCTGAGGACGGCGTTCAGGGATCGCCAGCTGCTCCGAACGGACACATCGTCCGTTTGGCGCCGCCCCGCCAATTTCAACCCCACCTTGTCTCCGCCACAGAATCGGCCAAGGCTGCCGGCGCCACGCGGGTCGGGGGGCGCGCTGGCGAGGGCGAGGCCGACCGCATCGGTGAAGGCCAGCCCGCACGGAGGGACTAGGCATGAATGCTCGTTGGGCAGCTATCCTCTTCGGTCTGGTGTTCATTGCTGTCGGGATATTGGGGTTCTTCCCCAATCCGCTCGTCTCCGAGACGGGATTGTTCAAGGTCAACACCATGCACAATCTTGTGCACCTGCTGAGCGCCGCGATCCTCTTTGCCGGCCTCGCTAATCCGAATTTCGGCGCCGCCAATGCCCTTCGGCTGCTGGGGATCGTCTACATCCTGGTGGCGGTGCTGGGCTACTTCACCCACACACTCGACTTCCTCGCCATCGACGCGTCGGACAACATCCTGCATGCGGCGCTGGCAGTGGTGTTCCTGATCGCCGGCTTCGGCCTGCCGAAGGGCGACATCGTACGGACGGCCTAGCGGCTGGCCGATGGCGTCGCGGCCGGCGAGCGGCTCAGGCCGCCGCCGGCTGCTGGCGCATTGTGCCCAGCCGGTCGATATCGGCCGCCGGCATCGCCCGGCCGTAGAGGAAGCCTTGCACCGTCGAGCAGCCCATGGAAGCGAGGCGCTTGCGCTGCTCATCGGTCTCGACGCCCTCGGCAACCACTTCCATGCCGAGCGCGCCTGCAAGGTGGACGATCGCTTCCACCACCGCTTCGCCCTCGGCGTTGGAGCCGAGACCGGCGGTGAACGAGCGGTCGATCTTGATCTTGTTCAGCGGATAGCGGCGCAGGTAGGAGAGGCTGGAGTAGCCGGTGCCGAAGTCGTCGAGCGCCAGCGAGAAGCCGAGCTCGGCGAGCGTCGCGAAAGTGCTGCGGATCTCCGGGCTGTCGTGCAGCAGCACGCCCTCGGTCACCTCCAGTTCGAGCCGCCGCGGATCGGCGCCGGTCTCCGCCAGTGTCACGCGGACCAGATCGATGAAGTTCGCCGAGCGGAAAAGGATGCCGGAAATGTTGACGGCAATGCGCATGCGCGGCCAGCGGCGGGTCTGGCTGAAGACCTCGCGCAGCGTGAAAGCGGAGAGCGCCTCGATCAGCCCGCACTCCTCGGCCAGCGGTACGAACACCGACGGCGGGATCGCGCCCTTCTCAGGGTGATCCCAGCGCAGCAGCGCTTCGACGCCGATCATCCGCTCCTGCGCATCGACTTGCGGCTGATAGGCCATCGACAGCGACGAGCCGCCGGAAACGAGCGCCGCGCGAAGGTCGGCTTCCAGGCTCTTCCGGCTTCGGAGATTGAGGTCCATGTCCGCGTCGAAGAAGGCATAGCGCCCGCGGCCGGCTTCCTTGGCGCGGTAAAGCGCGAGGTCGGCCTGCCGCAGCATTTCGGGACCGGCGACGCGCACGCCCGGCGTGGCAAGCGTGATGCCGATCGAGCCGCCGATGAACACGCGGGCGACCGAAAGGGCGATCGGCTGCGACAGCGAGGTCACCAGCCGTTCGGCGAGGATTTCCGCGCCCGGGCGGTCGGTGCCGGGGAGGCAGATGGCAAACTCGTCGCCGCCGAGCCGGGCGACGGTGTCGCCCTCGCGGCACTCTTCGCGCAGGCGCCGCGCGGCCTCGCGGATCAGTTCGTCGCCGACGTGATGGCCGTAGGCGTCGTTGATGTCCTTGAAGCGGTCGAGGTCGATGCAGAGCACCGCCACCGCTTCGCCGGTCGATCGGCGCGCCGCGAGCGCCATCTTCAGGCGGTCGGCGAACAGCGCACGGTTGGGGAGGCCGGTCAGCGTGTCGTGAAAGGCAAGGTGGGTCGCCCGCGCTTCGCTGGCAACGAGGTTCTGCGTCGCCTTGTGGCCGCGACGCATGAACACCGCCGCGCAGCCGGCGAGCAGCAGGACCGCCGCCAGCATCGGCGCCAGCATCCGGTCGAGGAGGTCGCTGCCGGGCGTGCGTGCTTGCCACCGGAACGTCACCACCGCGCGCCCGGCCAGGTCGGGCAGGACCGCATAGGCGCTGGCAGGAGCCTTCGATTCTCCGAGGTCGACGGTCATGTCCTGGAGCAGAAAGCGGCCCCGGAGCGCACTGAGGAATGTGCTGTCGATGGCGGACGCGGTAAGGACGATCGGAGCACCCTCCGCCGCCGGTAGCGAGGTACCGTAGTCGGGCTGCACCAGCGTCGCGGTCATGACGTAGGCCATGCCCTCGAACACCGCCGGCGAGCTTGCCTGGATCGGCGTGGCGATGAACTTCCGTTGCCCGGGGTTGGGCGTGAGCGGACCGCGGGCCTTCTCGGCTGCGCGCACTTTGGCGATCAGCGGCGCCACCAGATCGGCGACGCCGGCATAGCCGGCTGTGCTCGGATCGTCGTCGCCGATCTTGCCGTAGACCGGCGCGTCAGTGCGATCGAGGACGAAACTGAACGCCATGCCGTCGGTCTGGTTGAAGTAGACGCCGACATTGGCGTCGGCCCACTTGAAGTCGAAGTCGACCGCGAGGTTCTTGACCGCTTCGTCCCAGATCGTCTGCGGGTTGACCGAGTTCTGGATTTCGGTGAAGCGGGCGGCAAGGCCGTTGCGGACGAGGTCTTCCTCGAGCTTGCGCGAGGTGGCGTCCATGCTCTTGGCCCACACGAACATGCTGCCGAGCAGGATCGCGATCGCCAGCGCGACCACCGCGCCAAGCAATCCGTAGACCCGGAAGCTGTTAGGCCGACCAAACATGTTTCCCACCACCCTCAGCGCGGGAGGTTTCCTTCCCCGTCGGGTCGGCAGTTAACCGCTGAGGCGAGAAAATTCGGTGCAGCTTCTAAAGCGAATTGTCGGCAATTCGTTGGGCGTTCGCTAACCACGCCGGCCGGCCCCGCCCTAGGGGCCTTGCCGCTTGCGGTGGCTCTGCGCCCATCGGACGAGCGCTGTCGGAGCGGCGGCGCTCCGCTCTTCTCAGGCAATCCGCGCGTCGGCATCGCCGCATGCGGCCATGCCCCGTTCACCACCTCTTAATCGAAAACGAAAAGGAGCTACCCGTGGCAATCACCGTCGACATCTACAAAGGCGCTAACAAGCTCGGTAGCGGCACTGCCAACAACCAGAGCACCGCGATTACCGGCTATGCCGCCAATCTCGGCCGCCCCGTCGGAACCGGCCGCAACGTCACGCTGGTTGCCACCAGCGGCGCGAACATCGGTGCCGCGTGGCGCTCGCGCGTCGTCAACGATGGCGGCACCACGCTCACTCTGGCGACGCCCTGTCCCTATGCGTAAGGGGTCTGCCATCTCAAGCCGGGCCGGCTCCCGACTGTGACCAGGGCTTGGCGGGAGCCCCCCTCGCTCTTGACTTCATCGCGGGGCAATGCGACAGTGAACGTCGTTCACGTTGACCGGAGGTCACATGGATGGAGGTCTGCCATCGATGCCGCGTGCGGCGAAGCCCGACGATGGCAACCGCCTGCGCCGGGGCCGCCCGGCGGGTCTCCGCTTTGCGACGAGCCCGGGGAACCCGGTACCGGCGGGCGGCGAGCTGGTCGGCGTCATCGCTGCCGATAGGACCACCCTTCGCGCTGCCCACTGGCCGCAGCGGCCCGGCCGTGGCGGAGGAGGGCGGGGGACGGTTTGCCTGGTCCCCGGCTGGGCGGCGCCGCTCGACAAATATTTCGAGACGGTTGGGGATCTCCTCGACCGCGGCTACGCCGTCGCCACGCTCGATTGGCGTGGGCAGGGCCTCTCCGAACGCGCACTCGCCGACCCCCGCCGGCTGCACGCCATCGATTTCGCCGAGTACGACCGCGACTACGACGCCTTTTTCGAACAGGTAGTGCTGGCACACTGCCCGCCGCCATACGCCGTCCTTGCCCACTCCATGGGCGGGATGCTGACCCTGCGCGCTGCCCGTCGCCATTCCGGCCGATTCAGTCGCATTGCTCTGGCCGCGCCAATGCTCGGCCTCGGCATCTGGGCCGAGGCGACGCCGCTGGTGGGCTTGGCGGTACGCGCGGCGAGGACTCTCGGACTCGCCGAGCGGGGCGCGCCGCTGCAGGAGCTTTTCGCCGGCGACCGCATCCCGTTCTGGCTGCAGACCACGACCAGCGACCCCAAGCGCTTCCGGCGCGGTCAGACGCTGCTCCGCGCCGAGCCGGAGCTCGCCGTCGGCTCGACTACCTTCGGCTGGCTCAACGCTGCAATGGCCGCCATAGACGCTTCGCGCCAGCCTGACTTTGCTCCCGCCATCGGAGTCCCGGTTCTGCTCGCCGCCGGCGGGCGTGACAAGGTCGTCTCCGGCCCCGCGATCGCGGCGATGGCAAAGGCCCTCCCGAACGCCCGCCTGCTGCGCCTGCCGGCCGCCAGCCATGACATCCTGGTGGAGCGCGACGACATCCGCGCGACCTTCCTGGCGGGCTTCGATGCGCTGATGGCGGAGGGGGACGAGCCTTCGCCGAACGTTTAGTCGGCTTCAACCTGCGCCAAGCGACCCTCGGCGATGGCCAGGGCCGCTTTGCGGACGCCCGCGGCGATGCGTCCCCCCGCTCCGGGCTCGCCAACCGCACGGGCCAGCGTGACCGAGCCGGAAAGGATGGCGAGCAGCGCATAGGCACGCTGCAGTCTCTCGCCTGCACTGCGACCCTGCAGTCCCTCGGCTGCGGCCTTCGCCGCGCCGGCGAAATGCTCGGCGAAGGTTGTCTGCGTTGATGCGCCGGCGCGACTGACTTCGGCGGAGAGGGCCTGCAAAGCGCAGGCTTCGCCGAGGTCGCAAAGCCGCTTTTCGCCGAGATAGCGGTCGACATACGGTGCGACCCAGCCCGCCCCAAACCGCCGCCGGTGATCGAGAATGGAGGCTCGGAGCGTATTGAGCCCCTCGGCGACGACCGCGTCGAAGGCCGCTTCCTTGGAAGCGAAGTGGCCGTAGAAGGCGCCCGACGTCACGTCGGCCGCCTTCGCCAATCCATCGACGCCAATGCCGCCATAGCCGGCACGGCGAAAGCCGCGACCCGCCGCGGCAATCAACCGGCGCCGCGCCTCATCTTTGTGCCCACGGCCATAGCGCATGGCTGATCCTTGCGTAACGAACGTTACATAATCGTTGAAAGGATAACGAGCGTGATGTAAATGGACGCTCAGCCCATTGCCGGCAAGGGGCACCGTCGCCGCGCTTAGCACTCAGGAGGTTGGCCATGCCGCTCGTTCGCATCTCGCTTCCCGCCGGCAAGCCGGCCGATTACGCGGAGAGGCTATCGCGCGGCGTGCACCAGGCCCTGGTCGACATCTTCAGCGTTCCCGCCGACGACTACTTCCAAGTCTTGACCGAACACGCGGCCGGCAGCGGCATCGCTCGGCCTGCGAGCTATCTCGGCGTCCGCTATTCGGCCGATTTGGTGATTGTTCAGATCACCTGCTCCGTTGGCCGCTCCGTCGACCTCAAGCAGGCGCTCTATGCCCGCATTGCCGACAACCTCACCGCTGCCACCGGCTTACGCCGGGAGGACATTTTCATCAGCCTTGTCGAGTCGAAGCGCGAGGATTGGTCGTTCGGTAACGGTATCGCCCAGTACGTGAATGCAGCCTAGGGCCCGCGACGCCGCGCCGCGTGCTCGACCGCCAGGCGGATCGCGCACGCGCGCTAAATCTCCGGTAAGGGATGGGCGTTACGGTCAGGGGCAACCCACGCGGCAGACGCGGGGGCGGGGGAGTGCGTCTAGTGCGTAATGGAGTTTGCGCCGCGTTCCTGGCGGTTGTTGTGGCGATCTTGGCGCCGCCGGTCCTCGCCAACGAGGACGCGACCTATCCTGACACGCAGTTCGGCATTCCGGAGCGGCTTCGCCAACTCGCTCCCGCGCCGACAGTCGCTCCGGCTCCGGCATTGACGGCTCCTCGCCAAGCTTTGGCGCCCGCACCCGCTGCGCCGCCAAGCGTCCGTCCGCCCGCCGGCGTGCCGCGCCTGCCGACACCGGCCGCCCCCGGCCAGGCCTATGGCTACGGCCCCGAGCCGGTGCGGCCGAGCGTGCCGCCAACCCTCGGCGGTTTGGCTTGTGTTGCCCTGACCTTCGACGACGGCCCCGACCCCAATCTGACCCCGCGCCTTCTCGCCGTACTGGCCGCCGAAGGCGTCAAGGCGACCTTCTTCGTCCTCGGCAGCAAGACCGCGACCTGGCCGAATGTCGTGCGGGCCGCTGCCGACGCCGGCAACGAGATCGGCAACCACAGCTGGGACCACCCGCCGCTGCCATCGCTCGGCGACGATGCGGTCCGCCGCCAGATCGCCAATACCGATGCTGCCATACAGCGGGCGATCGGCTCCACCCCGCGCGTGCTCCGTCCGCCCTACGGCTCGATTAGCCCGCGCGTGCGAGCCCTGGACAGCCGTCCTTGGGTGCTCTGGTACACCGATACGCAGGACTGGCGGACGCACAACGGTAACACCACCATCAACGTCGCCAGCGCCACGCCGACCGGCTCGATCGTCCTCATGCACGACACCCAGCCAAGCACCGTGAACGCCGCCGAGGGCCTGATCCGCAACCTCAAGGGGCGCGGCTTCAAATTCGTCACCGTCTCGGAGATGTTGGCCGGCGCCTGCGGTTCCTATCCGGCGCGGCAGGTCAGCCTCTAGCGCCCGACTAGTCCTCCTCGCCAGACGGATCCGCCATCGCGGCCTGAAGCGCTGCCGAGTCCGTGCAGGGCGTCGCCGCCGGAAACGTCTCCGGCGCGAGCGTCTCCCTGCCGGCCCAGGTGAGATGCACGACGGCGTAGCCGCCGTCATCGAGCGCAATGACGATGTCGTCGCTCGCAAGACTGCGCCCGATCACCGTCGCCGTCCGCCCGTAGAGCCAGTGCGGAGGCGCAAGCTCGCGCTGGAGCTCCGCCTCCAAACCCTCTCGCTCCCGCGCATCGGCGACCGCCCGCCACTGCGGCGGCCAGCGGATCGTCGGCTCGTCACCTCGCTCTGAAGCAGTCATCCGCTCTCCCGGACCGGGCGCCTCCCTGCTCGGAGTCTCTGCTCGCGCTCCTTCGACACTGAACAAGGCACTCCCATGCTCAACATTGTCTGCCTCAACGCCGGCGACTACCAGGGTCACGGCGCCAAGTACGTCAACCGCCTCCACGATATGGTGCGGCGGAACCTTGCAGAGGGGTTCCCCGGCCGTTTCGTTTGCTTCACCGACGACCCCGACGCTGCGGCCTACAACCCCGGCATCTCGCTGAAGCCGTTGCCGGTACCTGGCCTTGGCGGCTGGTGGAACAAGCTCGCGCTCTTCAAGGCCGATCTCTTCCCGGCCGGCGACCGTGTGCTCTTCCTCGATCTCGACACCGTCATCGCCGGGCGCCTCGACGAGATCGCCGCTTATGACGGGCCTTTCGCCATCCTCCGCGACTTCCTGCGCCCCCGGGGTTGGCAGTCGAGCGTGATGGCCTGGCCGGCCGGCTTCGGCGAGGGCATCTGGACCGCCTACGACAAGGCCGGCCGGCCAGAAATCCCCGGCGGCGACCAGGCCTGGATCGAGGCCATGATCTCCCATGCCGACGTCTGGCAGGATCTCTTCCCCGGCCGCTTCGTCTCTTACAAGCAGAGCCGCGGCGCGGTTCCCGAGACCGCGAGCGTCGTGGTCTTCCACGGCGAGCCGCGCCCGCACCAGGTGCTGACCGGCTGGGTGCGCGAGGTGTGGAAGGTCGGCGGCCTCTCGCGTGCCGATCTCGACGTCGTGTGCAACACCGGTAACGCGCGCCTCCTCGCCAACATCGAAGCCGCCGCCGCCCGCGACTTGCCGTGGTTCGACTTCGCGCCCGACCGCGCCGAGGCGGCCGTCATCGTCGGCGGCGGGCCCTCGCTCGCCGAAAGCCGCGACGCGCTCGTTGCTCTCCGCGCTCTCGGTTGCCCGCTCTGGGCGCTCAACGGGGCGCACTCCTGGCTGGTCGAGGCGGGCCTCGCCCCGGACGTGACGGTGCTCCTCGACGCCCGGCCGGAGACCGCGGCATTCGTAACGCCGCCGGCGCCCGGCACCACCTATCTAGTCGCCTCGCAATGCGATCCCGCGGTCTTCGAGGCGCTCGCCGGCGCCAAGGTCGTGCTCTTCCACAATCAGACGCCGGGAGCTGTCGACCTGCTCGCCCGGATCGCTCCCCGCGAAAAGCCGGTGCACCTCTTCGCAGCCGGTACCACGGTCGGCATGAAGGCGCTGGCGCTCGCCCGCCGCTCCGGCCATCGCGCCTTCCATCTCTACGGGATGGACTCGAGCTACTGCGACGGTGCCGGCCACGCCTACCCGCAGCCGCAGAACGCCGGCGAACCGCTACTCGATGTCCTCTGCGGCACGCGCACGTTCCGCGCCGCCCCCTGGATGGTGACCCAGGTCGCCGATTTCCAGGACCTCGCGCGCACCCTCGTCGCCGAAGGTTGCACCCTCGCCGTCGCCGGGGACGGCCTCCTCGCCGAGGTCGCCCGCCAGATGGCGATTGAGCCGCCGGTGATCGAAGGGCGCTTTCAGGAGATCGGCGGCTTCCTCTGGCCGCTCGCCGATCGCCACGCCGCCCGTGCCATCCTCGCCGAGGTCGAGGCCGTGCCCCGCGTCGTCGCCCGTTGTCGTGGCCGCGCGCTCGCCGTGCAGGCCGGCGGCAATGTCGGCGTCTTCGCTCACCGGCTGGCGGAACACTTCGCCCGCGTCGTCACCTTCGAGCCGGAGGCAGAGAATTACGCCTGCCTCGCCCGCAATCTCGCCGGCCTCGGCAACGTCGACAGCGTCAATGCGGCGGTCGGCGACGGCTCGCGAGACTCCGCCTCGCTGATCCGCTCGCCCGACAACGCCGGCGCACACTGCCTCGCGGCCGGGGGCGGGGAGGGCGAACGCGCTGCGCTAGTAGCCCTCGACAACCTCAAGCTCACGGCCTGCGACCTCATCTGGCTCGACATCGAGGGCTACGAGCTGTTCGCTCTTAAGGGCGCCGCGCAGACCATCGCTCGCTTCGCGCCGGTAATCGTCGTCGAGGAGAAGGGTCTCGGCACGCAGTATGGCGTTCGGCAAGGAAGCGTTGCCGCCTGGCTTGCCGAGCGCGGCTACGTCCTGGCCGATCGCTTCGGCCGTGACGTCCTCTTCGAAAAGCCGGCTGCCGCCGTCGCAGCCGCCTGACCCGCGCGCACCCGACACACCTGAACGCTTGCAAGCGGCCGCCAATCCCGGCGCCCCGAAAGGAGAAGACTATGACTCAGGAAGGCTGGTACCCCGCCGTCGAATCTAACCAGGTCGTCGGCCGTTTCGAATGGTACGACAAACTGCACATCGCCGATTCTATCGCCGCCGACGAGAAGCGTTACACCAAGATCATCGTGCTCCGGCACAAAGTCGTCGGCACGCATGAGGAGAACGTCACTCCGCTGAAGCCGCACAACGAACAGGCGCTGCGCGAACGTTTCCCCGAAGCCTGGACGGCTTTCCAAGGCGAAGTGCCGCCGATCAAGGGCACCCCGCTCACCAAACTCGATCTCTCTTCCGATCGCGTCGACGCGTTCAAGATTCACGGTATCCTGACCCTCGAGCAGTTGGCCGGGCTCTCCGATGCGCAGTGTCAGGCCGTCGGCTTCGGCACGCGGAAGCTCCGCACCGACGCCGCCGAGCGTCTCGCCGAACTTCGTACGGTCGCGGTCCAAGCGCCCGCATCGCCGTCCGCCGCCCCGGTTGTGCCGCCGCCCTCGGCCCGGCGCCGGGGCCGTACCAAGGCCAACGGAGCGGAGGCACGCCAGTGAGCCTCCTCTCCATCTGCCAGCGTGCGCTGAGTGAGATCGGCGACACCAATGTGCCGACTTCGATCTACGGCAACATCGACCCGACCGCTGTCCAGCTTCTGGCGCTGCTGACCCGCGGCGGCAAGACGCTCCGCCGCTTCAAGTGGCAGGCGCTGATCAAGACCGGCACCATTGCCGTTGCCGGCGGGACGCAGGATTACGCGCTGCCGGCCGACTGGCTGGAGTTCGACCCGCTGACCTTCTGGGACGAAGACGCCGGCTACGACCTTGTCGGACCGGTATCGCCGGCGCTTTGGAATACGCTCAACTATTCCGGCCTTGTCGGCGCCGGAATGCGGAAATATTTCCGCGTCGCCGCCGGCAAGATCTCGCTCTTTCCCGTCCCCACCGCGGTAGCCACGCTCCGCTACTCCTACCGCAGTAAGTATTGGATCGGCGGTCTTGCCAAAGAGGACTTCACCGACGACACCGATACGGTCGACCTCGACGAGCAGTTGCTGATCGCCGACCTCAAGTGGCGTTATCGTCAGGCCAAGGGCCTCGATGACTGGCCGGTGCTTGCGGAGGAGGCCAATCGCCTGCGTGACCTTCTCCTTGCGGCCGACGGTGGAAAGGCCTCGGTCCGTTTCGGCGGCGCCGGCGCGGTTGCCTCCGCCGGCGCTTTGCCGGAAAGCGGCTTCGGCCTGTGACCGTGCGTAAAACAAAGGGCCGGACGGTAGCCCGTCCGGCCCGGTGAAAAACTGGCTAGGTCGCGTAAGCCTTTAGGCCTTCCGCATACCGCGTTCCTTGAGTTCGGCGTCGGTGAAGGCCGCCTTGTGCGTACGGTGGGCGCGGCCGTCATGCAGCGGTGACGTCTTGAAGCCGCACACCGGGCAGGGGGCATCCTTCGGCGTACGGGTACCCTTGCGGGCGCCGGCGCGGCCGCCCTCGACCAGGCGGTAGGAAAAGCCGAGCGCGTTCAGCGCCGCGACCGCCTCGTTAGCTCCGGCGAGCGCCTCAGACTTTGCGCTAGCAAGGATCTTGTTGCGCTCGTCGTCGAGCTGCTTCAGCTTCTGAAGTGGAGAAAGAGCCATTGAATGTTTCCTGAAAGGAATGACGCCCTGCTACTACGGCGCTAATCGCTGCGAAGTCAACCGACATCGAAGAAAACATTATACGACGCGGCTAGTTCTAGACTATTGACAAGGGCATTCGGCATCGTCGCCGCTAAGTTGCCGCTTACGGCACCCCGCCAACTAACGCGGGCGCGGAGTTCGCGGCTTTCGGGCGGAGTGGTACCCTCATCGAGAAATCGGGTCTGAACCAAGAGTCCAGCCTAACGCTGGGTCATCCTTGGATGGTCACACGGCTTTCGGTAAGCCGGCCAAGAAGCTTGATTTTATTAGACCTTGCTAGAACGCGCACCAGAACTGGACTCGGCAGCAGAATCGGACTCGCCAGTGAGACCGGCGCTTCGACGGCGGTGCGCGACCGGGGCTATTGCCGTGGCGAGGCGTCATCGGTGTGTCGAGGCGCCCACTATCGCAACACTACGAACACGATTTGTTCCCGCCGAAAGTTGCCGGTTGGTTCGTTTTTGCGATGAGCCCGCGGAGCGTGTCATCGCTCCGAGAAGTCTGACCAGCAGACAGGAAAGCTTGTGGGCGGTTCATAACTAGCCGTCCTCAGTCGGCCCCGCCTTCCGAAACCGACGATGAATTCTCAAAGCTCGGAGGTTAGGCAAACGACCGACTGAGCAACGCGCTCCGTAGGGCTTTCAGGACCGTCTTCGGCCGCATCGAATGCCGAGGCCGTGTGAAGCCGATACCGCGTATTGCAACAGTCTGCGCGGGGGCAAATAGGCGCGGCATGTCACCAACAGGCGAAGCAGCGCTACGGCAACTGCCTAGCAGGCGGCACATTCCACCTCTCAACTTTCGAGGCTCCGATGATCATCGCAACGCGAATGTTGGCCACGCGAGAGAAGAGTGGCGACGTGCCGGTTGCCGTCCGGCTGCTCGCACCTGAACATTCCGACCAATCGGCCGATGCGCGAGAGCTGCCGCGGGTGAGGGTGCGCAGGTCAGCTTAGCTGTTCTTGCGTCGCTCCCCCTTGCCCGGCGACAGCCGCCAGGCAAGCGCGCCGCCCCCGATCTTTGCCGCATAGCGGAAGGCAGTCCACCGGTGGACCGGCGCCGGGTGCGCCCTTGCCACGCGAAGAAACGCGCGAGCCTCCCGATACTGGCCGATCTTGACCAACTGGCGCGCGACGCGAAGCGCGAGCCAGGCCTTGCGGTATTGCAGCACTGCTTTGCCGACGCCATGCGCGGTGAGGCGATTGAGCGCTGCCGCCGCGGAGAGGAACCGGCGCCGGGGTGCAAGGGTGAGCCGTCGCGCCGCCCGCGCCTCGTCGAGATGGTAGACCAGCACTTCGGCCGCAACCGTGATTACCGGCGCGCGTGCTATCAGCGCCGCCCAGTAGCAAGTGTCTTCGTCATAGCGAAGGCCTTCCGGAAAGCGCGCCGACAGCGCAACCCCGCGCCGCACCAGCGCACTGCCGATGGCAATCGGCCAAAGGCGGTTGGCGAGGTAGGCATCGGCGTTGGCGAGCGGGCGGTCGCCATAGCCGTGCGGCACCTTGAGCTTGTCCGGACGAGCGGCCGTCCGCCGCCGCGTGGCGCCGACCGACAATCCTGCCGCAGGGTTTGCCGCCAGCGGCTCAAGCAGCCTGCCGATGGCACCGGCCGCCAATTCGTCGTCGGCGTCGAGGAAAAGAACGAATGCGCCGCGTGCGCGCTCGAGGCCGATATTGCGCGCGGCGCCCGCATCGCCGGCCGCTGCCGCGATCACCTGCAAAGGCAGGCCGAGGCGGCCGGCAGTCTCCCGAGCTCGCTCCGCCGTCGCGTCGCTAGACCCATCGTCGACCAGCAGTACCTCGGCGATCAGCGCGCGGTCGGCGGCAAGGCTGGCCAGCGTGGCGGGGAGGGTGGCCGCGGCGTTTCTGGCGGCGATGACGACCGAGACGGTCGGCTCGCTCGCCACGGGGGTAGCCAGCGGCCCACTCATGCCGAGCCGCCCGAGCGGAGCGCGCGGCTCATTCATTCCGGCTCGAAGTAGCCGCGCCGGAGCAGGCGATCGTGCCAGCGCTTGGCGGGGGAGGCCGGATGTAGCGAAATGGCCTGGAGATCGCCGATGATCTGCGGTTCGACGTCAAGCAGCGAACGCCCCTCGACCCAGCTATAGCTGCTGCCGTCCCGGAGGCGCGAGGGCGCGCTGACCGCATAGCCGCCGAGCGCCTTGATGTGGCCCGCCCGCCGGAAGCCGAAATGCATGCTGCTCGACACCGTCGGCTGCGGGCAGCGGACGTAGACATGCGCGCCGCGCGGGGTCAATTCGACCGGCGTCGATCCAACCAGCGCGGCGTGGCGGTCACGCCAGCGCTCGAAGACCTCGCGGCTGTCGAAATCGAGGATGACGAGGTCGCCGGCACCGCCGAGGATCCCGAGATTGCCGCCATCGCCGGCAAACCAGCGTCGCACCGTCTCTTCAGGCGGCGGGCATTGCGCCAGGGTGAAGGCGATGCCGGTGAAGGCCAACTCCTTCAGTACCTTACGACGCGTAGCCAGGTGCACCGGCCTGTAGCCCATGGCGGCAAGGTCGAGATGCTTGCCGCCGCCGACCAGCGGCACGGCGATAAATCCCTTGGCCCGGAGCGCCAACGCATAGTCGAGCAGCATCGGCCGCCTTGTTCCACGTTTGGCCGCCAGGGCCAAGTTGGCGGGCGGGGGCGGGGCGCCTCTCCGCCCGGAGGGCGGTGCGATCTCGGGCTGGTGATTTCCTCCTGATCGCTGGCGCCCGGCAAGGTTGCGGCCATGGCGAGCGCACGCGTAGTTCTAGCCTTCCTTCTGACGTTGGCGGCGGCGCCGGCCGGCCTTTCCGCCGATTGCAACGATACGCCGGCGCGCCCCGACCCATCGATCCGGCGATGCTTGATCGAGCCGGAGATGTACGCGGAGTTCGCGCGGGAGTTCGACGAGCGTGTCAACCTCGTCGTCATCGATAGCGCCGGCGGCTACGTCGACAAAGCAGTGAAGATCGCCAGTGCGATCAAGGCGCGAAATCTCGACGTCGTCTTCCACGGGCGCTGCTACTCCGCCTGCGCGAACTACGTCTTTCTAGCCGCCAATGTGCGCACACTGATCGACGACGTCGAGGTCGCCTGGCACGGCAGCCTCGACCTTATCCATCGCTGCGACCCCGAATACCGCCGGCCGAGCCTTATCCAAGAGCCGGTCTCGGCCTACATGGACGACCACCGCGCATTGCTCGACAGCTTCGGCTCGGAAAGGCGTCGCCTCCTTTCGCGCCTGGCGAGCGATCCGCCGGCGCTGCGGCCTCAGCCGCGGGAAACGTGAACCGTGGCGGCAGCGGATTGCTCGACCGTGAGATTCCGATGCGGGACCGTCACAAGGACGGCGGCAAACACAGCAAACTCGATTGCCAGGGGCCCCAGGATGACAACCGCGCGGCGGTTCCAGCCGAGGCCAAGCGCGGCGCTAGCGAATATGACCGCAGCCGCGAGCAAGCTCGCGCCCGGCAACTGGTCGCGAATGGATGCCAGCGCTGGGGCAGCGAGAAAAAGAAGAGCCGTGGCGCCAACTATCGCCGCACCGATGCCCTTTTTCCCCGCGGCCGCCAGGAGGCCGCCGACCGCAAGCCCGAACGGCACCGAGACCGGTGCCATGTCCGCGACGAGCGAGAGTGGACCGCCAACCAACAGGATCGCCACCCATCGGCCATCCACTGCCAAAGACCACCAAGCCGCTAGGCGCCCGGCCAAAGCGACGCCACCAAAGGAAAAAACGAACGCTGCCAGAATGGCGGTCGCTCTGAGGCCGATGCCGTCCATTGCCGCGACACCCGCCGACCGTCGCAAGGCCAGTACCGCGACCGTGCCGAGCGCGGCAGCCGGTGCCAGAAACACGAGAGCCGCCCACGCCGCTGCTACGATCGAGAAGACCGCCATCCCGACCAGTTTGAGCATGAGGCCGCCGAGTTCGGCGCAGGCTTGGTCGAGCGACGGAGTCAACGCCAAAGGCCGCCCCTGAGATGCCGTCGTCGCCACCCAAATCATACCGGGAGGCACGGCAACCGCGAGGGCAGCCGCAATAGCGATATCACGTCGGCGGACCGGTGGCAGCGCATCGGGCATGGCGTTCGTCATCCCCGCACCTCCACGCAGGCCGGTCTCCCAAGCGCCCGCAGTGTCTACCGCGTTAGCACGTTCGCCGCCCTCAGGGTGGTCACAGCCCCGCCTCTTACTACGGCGACCACCAGCGTTCTCAGCCAAACCCTAAAGGACAAACCCATGCCCGAGAAAATCGAGGTTGCCTACTCGCGTGTCGGTCTCGGTAATACTGGACTCAACGTCCCAGACAGCTGGCACCAATATCTTATCTATACTGACAAGAACGGACGCCAATCAATCATTCAATTTGAGCCAGGCGGCGGTGGCCCGAATATTGAAGATCCCTTTCTACTCGGCTCGGCGCTCAACAACCGCACCCTTCGAATGGAGGCCATGCCCTACGATGTCCTCGAGGGACGCGATCGCGGCGTGCGGCGAGACCCCAAGTTCACTCACAATGCTGACCATCGCGAAACGCTTTTGAGCAGCGAAGACTTATCCGATGTGTGGCGGCAAATGCACAGCCACGCCTACGATATTGGAACTGAACATCACCTCTACCACCCACTGCAAACGAACAGTAACAGTGGCGTCAGTGAGACCCTTCGGCGTGCGGGCGTGCCACTGCCACGCGATAATGGCTTCTGGGACGGAGGATACTCATCGCCGGGTCAGGACGTGCGCCTGTACCGCCCTGGCGAGTTTGCCGAGTTGCTCCAGAATCAGGCGATGGTTCAACCGTACTTTGGCCAACGGCCGCTACACGAGTTGCGCGGAAACGCCAAAGTCAACTACGGCGTGGACCAGCGCTGGGACGGTACGTACCAGCCGACGCTGAATGAAGTCGCAGACGCGGTAGGGCTCCCGCCGCCCCCATCCTTTGATTGGGGCAACCGTTTGCGGCTCCCGAATGCGCAGGGGCCGGGCCCGAACTTTGACGCCGCCGGGCCGTTCCGCGGGTCGACTGGCGGCGGTCAGCCGGATGTGTCGTTCGGTGCCACCTACGGGGCGTGGCCGACCGCCCCCTCGGCACCGCCGGTTCGGAAGGGCTTCCCTGCACCGTTTGCGCTTAGGCCAATGCAGTTCGAGGCGTCGCCTTTTCCGGACCCGCCGCCAAGCAGCGGCTACGATCCGCGCGATCCTTCGCCGCGATCCGTTGGGGGGAGATGGGACGAGGGAGGCCGGCGGTTCCTGAATGCGATCCCGCCCCAAGTGGAAGGCGCGACCGACTATGGCTTGGGCTACGATCCAGTCACCACACAAAGCCCACCATCGACCAACCTTGCCGTCGGTGCGGCCTATCGGCGCGAGGACGGCCTGCGCCTTGCGGATGAGTTGAGAAACGATCGCCGCTGGCGAGCGCCCGGACGAGGCAGCAGTGCCGGCGCCGCGGTCGCTGTGCCCGGCGGACCGCCTACCTTTCCGCAGAACGGCTTCATGCCGCCGCGTCCTCCCGGCACCGGGCTCGACGAAGCCGCCGACGAGGCCAAGCGCCGGCTCTATGGCAACGCCGACCCCGAGAGGCCGGTACCGGTGCCCTACTGACAGGCGAGGGCCGCTGCCTCGCCGCCCCACCGCCGCCCGCCGGCCGCCGCCCCCACCCCCAACCGAAGGAGCCCGCCATGCCGGCTTCCGCGACACCTGTACCCTTGCCCTCGCCCTGGGGCGGGATGAACACCCGCGAGGGACTTGCCTCGCTGCAGCCGAACGAGGCGCGCTATCTGGAAAACTGGCAGCCCGCCGGGAACGCCTTGAGCCCACGCGCCGGCTACCTCACCGCCTCCAGCGGCGGCGTCGGCGCCGCCGTCGAGACCCTCGCCGCCTATGAGGGCCTGACCGCGACGGCGCTGATCGGCGTCAAGGGCGGCTCGGTCTACGATTTCTCCGGCGCCTCGGCGACCCTTCTTTCCGCCGCCGATCATGCGTCGAGCCGCTTCCAGACCGAGTGCTACAACGGCCGCCTGATCGCCGTGAACGGCACCGACACGCCCTGGAGCTTCGACGGCGCCAGCGTCGATGCGACCGGCTTTACCGGCGCCGGCCTGACGCTGAGCCGCCTCGCCAATATCCGCCAGGTGCGGAACCGCCTGTGGTTCTGCGAGAAGGATCAGGCCGACGTCTGGTACGGCGACATCGGCGCCATCACCGGCGCGCTCACCAAGTTCCAACTGAGCCAGATCGCCGCCGGCGGCACTTGCCTTGCCATCGGCGCCCACTCGACCGCCGATGCCGGCTCGGGGCCGGGCGACTACACCGTCTTCGTCATGAACACCGGCGAGGTGATCGTCTATTCCGGCGATCCTTCGACGACCTTCGCCATCGTCGGCAAGTACCGCGTGCCGCCGCCGCTCGGCCGCCAGTGCCTGGTCAAGATCGGCGCCGGTCTTGCGGTCATCACCCGCATGGGCCTGGTCCCGGTGACCGCCGCGGTCGCCGGCACCGCCTTCGACCCGCTTGCCACCGGCGCCTTCGGCAAGGTCGCGCCCTCTCTCCAGGCCGATGCCGCGAGCTACGGCAGCCTCGATGGCTGGTCGGCGACGTTCTTCGACGGCCTCGTCATCGTCAACGTGCCGATCCTCGACCGCCAAGCCTCGCGCCAATACGTCTTCAACAGCCTGGTCGGCGCCTGGACGATCTGGAGCGGCCTAGACGCGGCCGCCTTTTGTCCGTTCGGCTCCGCGCTCCATTGGGGCGCCTGGGCCGGCGGCAATGTCAACGTCCAGGCCGGCCCCGACGACAACGGCACGGCGATCGCGCTGAAGGCCCGCCAGGCGTTCCTGCAGCCGGGCGGCGGCCACCTCGTCGAGGCAACCGCCGTCCGCTTCGACATGGCCGTCGCCGGCCAGGTCACCGGCGCCTTCGGCATCGATGTCGACTACGTCGCCCGTCCGATCACAATTCCACCGGTATCGATCGCCCAATCCTTCGCCTCGACGCTCTGGGGCGCCGCCTGGGGTTCGCCCTGGAGCAGCAGCAATCAATACAAAGGCCAGTGGTTCTCGACCTACGGTCTCGGCCGGGCCCTCGGCCTCGCCCTCGAAGCCACCGCCACGACGCGCAATCTCGCCTGGTACGGCAGCTCCGTCCTGGTGAAGGGTGGCGGGATTACATGAGGCCAATGGCCTCAATTCAACTCCCTGAAAACAAGGAAGGAATTTCGCATGGCTAATCTGACTCGAGACCTGAAGATTCCACCTGCGGACCAGCCGGACGATGAATTCTCGAAGCTCGGGGGTTCTGCGAACGATCCCCTTTCCAACGCTCTCCGGAACGCCTTCAGGAAGGTATTTGGACGGATCGATGCCGAGGCCTCGGCGGCGGGGCTTGATCCTTACGACCAACTCGGCAACGGCGCCCAGGACCCGCTCACTGTCGCGGTCCGCGAGAGCATGCGGAAAGTGCTGGGTCCTGTTGAACAAGCGGGAAACGCGCCAGCGCAGGTTGCTTCGAACGTCAGTCGGGGATTGGCCGCGGCAGAAGGCATGGTTGGTCATCCCCGATACCGGAGAGCGATCAGCCAAGATCGCGAGGAGCGGACGACTGGCTGGTCGCCGGAGCTTTCGGCCCAGGGGACATGGGTACGTCGGTGCAGGACTTTGCTTCGGCGAACTGCAAAGGGCAGATTCTCCGTGAGCTTCCAGGTCAGTTTCTTGGTATGAGTATCGGCGCCGTTATCCAAATTGCCGGCACCGGCGACGCGGATGCTCGCAAGTGCATCAAACTATTGGGAAGCAATGTCTGGCGAAAGTGACGGACGCGAAAAGCGGCCGAAGTTGCGGGATATATCCGATCTATTGCCGTTCCTGGCCCTCCTTGACGAGCGGCGGCAGGTTTACACGCTCGAATTCCAGCATCCCGACTATGTCCGCGTGACCATTCATCGCGAAAGAAAGCTAGAGGTCGACTTTGCGGCCGACCGTGTCGAGTTCGCGGTGTCGCACGGCGATGGCGTTCGCCATCGCGACATTCGTGCCCTCAACGAGTTGATTGACGAACGCGGCCGCTAGTGGGGGCCGGACGAGCGGGGCCGACCATGTATCTGCACAACATCGCCGACCTGTTGCCATTCCTGAACCGGCTCTACGATAGAGGCGCGGTCTTTCACCTGACACATCCCAACCCGGATTCTGTGACGGTGACCATCCGGCTTGCGGACAGCCTGGTAGAGGTCGATTTCTTCGCCGAGCGAGTTGCCATCGTCGCGTTCCAACGCTCTCCGACGGCCGTGGAAGTGCCTAGCCTATTGGCGCTTATTGACAGCGAAGCGCCACAGCGTGCCACTGAACCCAAGGCGAAAGCATGACCTCCGCGCTTTCCGGCATAGGCGACCTGCTCCCGTTCCTTAGTCACCTCCGTGAGATAAGCCGGTCTCCCTGGTTTGTCGTGCTCACTGGGCTACGTCAGGGCGCCATCACGGTCGAATTGTCGATGCCCGGCCTACGCGTCGATGTCGACTTCTTCCAAGATCGGGTCGAGTGGCGAAGCTTTGCCGGCGACGAATGGGTGGACGAAGACTACCCGCGCCTGTTTCATCTTATCGATGTTCTCGGTGACCGAGCCACCACTTGGTTGGCGGATCGCGCGGCTCAAGCGAACAAGTAGCAGTTACTTCTCGCATCACTCCCGCAATTGTCGTGGCCGGTCCATCGAGCTGCCATCCCCATCCCCATCCCCATCCCCATCCCCATCCCCCGGTGTCGTCGCGCATCCTTAGCCTCGACGCTGTTGGGCCTAGCGTTAGGTTCGCCATGGAACAGCAGCAACCTGTCAACTGGCCGGTGGGTAGCCACCAGGGGCAACCTTCGGAACCTCAGACCGATGTCACGCGTACGCGACCCCGACTGCAGCCGCGTTCGGCAGCCAGCGAAGCGCGCCACCCCCTGACCATCGTCGCCGGCGCCGACGAGGCGGTCGGCCTCTTCGTCCTCGGCCGCATCCCCGAGATCGCCGCGCTCCCCGGCGGCTTCTCGGCCATCGGCGTCGCCCGCGGCGGCACGCTGGTCGGCGGCTGCGTCTACACCAATTACGTCCCCGCCAAGGGCGGCGGCGAAATCCAGATGTGGGCGGCGGGGGAGGGGTGGCTGTCGCGCCGGACGCTCCGCGTCCTTCTCGGCTACCCCTTCGGGCAACTCGGCTGCCACCGCATCACCGCCATCGTCGCCAAGAAGAACCGACGGAGCCGCCGCTTGGTCGAGGGCCTCGGCTTCAAGCTGGAGGGCGTGGCGCGCGAAGGCATGCGCCCCGGCGTCGACGCCTGCATCTACAGCCTCCTCAAGCGCGAATGCCGCTGGGTGTGAGGAGCTGGGCTCGAACTACGCTGGGGTGAACGTCGCGGGGGCGCAGGAATAATAGCAATGGCGGCCTTCGCGGGCCTCCAGATAGCACATGTAGATCTTGCCGTTCTTGATGGTGGTCGTGACCAGCGCGCAGCGCCGCCGCACCTGCGGGTCGCCGGCTGATTCCACCGAGTGCTTGATCAGCGCGACGCCGTGGCGGCTCGCCCAGGCCGCCATCTCCTTGCCGATGTCTACAAGCGCCCCTCTCGCGGCCTCAGACGTCTTGGCGTCCTCCGACATCCAGCCCTCGTCGAGGGCCACGATACGTTGGATGATCTTCGCGAACTCGGCCTGCTTGTCATTGCTCATATCGCCCCCTGACTTCCGGTTCTTACTTGCCCTCGATGCTTTCCTCCCAGCCTTCACGAACAGTCGTAAAGGCAGCGCAGGCCCTCCCGACCGATCAGCACGCAGACCTTGACCTTGCCGTCGATCGTCACCGTCTTGGTCGGGGCGCACCAGCGCTTGATTTCCGGCCCGCCCGCCGGGTCGCTGACGTGACGGCTCAACGATACCCCGTATTTCTCCGCCCATCGGCGCAGTCGCGTGGCGTTAGCCGCTAGCTCCCGTTCGGCGGCCTCGGCGATCTTTGCATCCGGCGAGCGCAGGCGCTGCTCAAGCCCCATCGCCGACTGTTTGATCAGCTCGAATTCCGCCGCTTTCTCTTTGTCCAACGCCGCCTCCCGTGCCGACTCCCGGCCGCTAGCGTAAAGATGAAAGGGGAGACATGAAACGGCCAGCTCAAACACGCAAGCCGCGTCGTTTGACCCCAATGTGGAGGAAGCCGCCATGGTTCACGACCTCGCGGCGAAGATGTTCGCGCATTTTCGGGCGGCGAGCGTCGATCTCGATACCGCTGCCAAGCTCGCGGCCGACCGCCTTCCCGATACAGACCCCGGGCGGATGCGTATCATCGAAGCCGTGGCCGATCTCCTGACCGACCTCTTCGTTTAAGCTGATGCACCCAATCGTTGCCGACACCCTGACCTCGACCCGCTGAAGGATTGGTGGCGCTGACGCGTCTGACACGGCCTTGCCCGCCGCCTGCCACCCCGCCAGACTTCCGCCCGAGTCCACGCCGATTCTCAGCAAGAGCGGCTGCGGCCTCGCATTGCGGAAGGGGACGCAATTGCCCTCGCTCGGCGAAATCCTGCTATTCGTCTTTCTGTCGTCGGTGACGTTCCTCGTCGTCGGCGGTCCGGTCTTCCTTTGTATCCGCGCATTGCGTCATGCCCGCGAGGAGCGCCTCCGCCACCAATGGCCGGCACCCTCGGCGGAAGTGCTCCGCGTCCCCGACTGGCGGTTCGATGCGCTGCTCGCCGTCGGGTCGGTGATCCTCCTCGTGCTCGTCCTTGCGGCCATCGCGCGGCCGCAGCCGGCGCTCTTCGTCAACACCGCGGCCGGCTATCTCGTCGGCCTGCCGATGCTGCTCTTCGTCAACCTGACGATGTTGGCGCCGGCCGCGGGCATCGGCCTCGCGGCCTACGCCGTCTTACGCCGCGGCCGCTTGGCGCTGGTCCCGCCCGGTCCCGGCGAGGGTCACAGCCGCCGCTTCGACATGGGGCTGGCCTTTGCCGTCGCGCTCGGCGCCGCCGTGGTGGGCGCTCTCCTCTTCGGCATCGCCCCGGTGGTCGATTTCGACTGAGCGTCGGTACGCTCGCCCGTCCCCGTACAACCCGTCGGTGGTAGGGTGGAGACTTCGCACGAGCGCGAGGGAGCAACATGGATCGCGTCGTCGCCGCCAAGATGATCGGCATGCTCAGAACGGCCTCCGAAGACCTCGACCGCGTCGCCGGTCTCGCCGCGCAGCTGCCAGAGAGCGACCCCGAACGACGCCGTATCGTCCGCGCGGTCGGTACCGTCCTCGGCGATATCGCCACCGAGCTCTGGCACCCGATGATCGCTGCCTTCCCGGATCTCGATCCCCCCGCCCGAGTGGCAGGGCGACGCCTGAGCTAGTCTCCCCCTCAAAGGCCGTCTGTCTCTGCCGACCGCTGCGTGCGCCCGCGCGCGGCGCCCACCCCGCTTTGCCTACGTTCATCCCCAGCAGAAAGGAGCCCGACCATGGGCAAATCCTACCCGACGCCTCCCGACCCCTACCGCACCGCTTCCGCGCAATACGACTTCGCCCGCAAGGCGATGGAGGACAGCGCCCGCCTCAATGCCGTCAACCAGTATGCGCCCTGGGGCTCGACGACCTACGAATACGGAGCCAACGGCGTGCCGACCGCCCAGCACATCAATCTCGGCGACCGCGAACAGCAGTTCTTCAACACGTCGGGCGACGTCCGAAACGCCCTCGGCTCGGCAGCGCTAGGGCTGACCAATTATCTTCCCTCCGGCCCGTTGCAGCGCCCTGACACCTACGGGCCGAATTCCGTGGCTAGCGCTCTTTACCAGCGCCAGCTTGCCCTCCTGCAGCCGCAATTCGACGAAGCTTCCAACCGCGCGATCGTCAATCTTGCCGAACGCGGCATCCCCATCGGCTCCGATGTTTGGAACCGCGAGCAAAACCGCCTCGACACGCAGCGCACCAACGCCCTCGGACAGGTCGCCAACGACTCCGTGCTCGCCGCCGGCCGCGAGACCGATCGCCAACTGCAGAACGAGATCGCCATGCGGATGGAGCCGTTCAACGAACTCTCGGCGCTGCTCCGCGGCGCCCCGGCGTCGCCCACGCCGCAGTTTCTCGGCCAGACCGACTACCGCATCGCCGCGCCGGACTACGCCAACCTTGTGGAGAACAACTACAATCAGGGTGTGGCAGCGACCCGGGCGACGAACGATGGACTGTTCGGCCTCGCCCGCGCTCTGATCCCTGGAGTGGGCTTCAATTTCACCAAGACGCTTGCATAGATCGCGCCACCCCGCGTCCACAGGCGCCGTTGACACCGGCGCGCTCCGATTCCAGGGTCGCGCCGGGCGTCGGCAGACCTGGCGGGGGCGGGCCGGTCCGGGGCCGAGAGGGGCACTGCTGGATCGGGATGAAGACGCCGGCGCGAGGGTCGACGGGCTGGAGCGGCTGTTTGTTGCAGAGCGGCGCGCGTGGGCGGAGTGGCTGGCTTGGCTGACGGCGGGCTCCCGGTCGCTGTTGCCGAGCGGCCGCTTGCGGGGCGCGGCCGCGGCGGGCTGCTGAACACGCTGTTCCTCTACGCCGTCGTCGGCGTTGCGGTCTTCCCGATCGCCTACCTGGTCTTCGCCAGTTTCAATATCGCCCCGCCCGGAAGCCCCTTCCGTTTCGGCCTCGACGCCTGGGATGGCCTGTTCGACAGTCCGTCGGTGGCGCGCGCCATTCGCCTGTCCTTCACGCTGTCGCTCCGCACCTTCATTGCCTTCGCTATCGCCTTCACGCTCGCCTGGGCTCTCGCGCGCCTCCCCATCGCCGGGCGGCGCTTCATCGAGACCAGCCTTTGGTTTGCCTTCTTCCTTCCCGCCGTCCCGGTGGCGACCGCCTGGGTGCTGCTGCTGCACGAGAACTACGGCCTCATCAACAAGGCGATCGCCCTCATTCCCGGCATGCCGCAGCATGTGTTCTCGATCCAGTCGATCCCGGGGATCATGTGGGTCTACATATCGGTCAGCACCGTACCGTTTCTGACCATCACTCTCGGCCCCGCCATTCGCCAGATGGACGCGACCTTCGAGGAAGCGGCGCGCGTGGCCGGCGCCACCGGCGGCGTGACTGCGCGCCGCGTCACGCTACCGATGTTGATGCCGGCGATCGTCGTCTCGGTGATGGCGATCTACATCAAGAGCCTGGAGTCCTTCGAGGTCGAGCAGCTGATCGGCACGCCGGTTCGCCTTTTCGTCTTCACCACCAAGATCTACGACCTCGTCCGCCAGTCGCCGCCGCAGATCACCGCGGCAATGGCGCTCGGCTCGCTGTTCCTCACCGTGACCGGCGCACTGGCCTTCCTGCAGGTTCTCTACATGCGTCGTCGCCCCCCGCCGGTGACCGTGCGGGCGCAGAGCTTCCGCTCGCAGCACGCGGCGCGGAAGGGGCTGCTGCGTCTCGCCAGCGCTGCGATCCTCCTCTACTTCGCCGTCACCCTCTACCTTCCGGTGGCGACGCTCGCCGTCGGCTCCTTCAACAAGATCTTCGGCTTCTTCCAGATCGCCGATCCTTGGACGCTCGAACACTGGCAGAAGATCGTTAGCGACGGCCGGTTCCTCCGCGCCGCACGCAATTCCGCGCTGCTCGGCGTCGGCGTCTCCCTCATCGCCCTGCCGATCTATTTCCGCATGGCCTGGATCCTCTCGCGCACCAAGGTCCGGGGGCGGTTCGCAGCGACTCTGCTCCTCTGGCTGCCCTGGGCGGTGCCCGGCTTCCTCTTCGGCCTGGCGCTCCTCGACCTCATGCTGCGCAACGACCTCTTCGGTCCGCTCTACGGCACCTTCGCGCCGGTAATCATCGCCCTGCTCATTCGCGAATTGCCGATCGGCGTGCACCTGCTCAAGACCGGCCTCGACCAGATCGGCACCGATCTGGAGGAGGCGGCTTGCGTTTACGGTGCCCGTCCCTTCACCATTTTTCGGCGCGTGACGTTACCCCTTGTCTCCGGAACGATCGGCGCGGTCGCTGTCGTCATTTTTGCTGCGGCGGTTCGCGAGATCAGCACCATTGTCCTCGTCGCCGGTCCGGGCACCGAGACGATGTCGCTACTGATGTTCGACTACGCCAGCTCGGGCCATGCCGAACAAGCGGCGGTGATCGGTGTCCTATTCGCCGGGCTGGCCATGCTGCTGGCGCTGGGCGTCAACCGACGCATCCTCCCCGCGGGCCTGCGCTGATGCTGAAGGTGACGTCGGTAGAAAAGACCTTTGCCGGACCGCGCGGCGCGGCCGTCCGCGCCGTCGACGGCGTCTCGATGGAAGTCGAGGAGGGGCGTTTCTTCGGCATTCTCGGCGCCAGCGGCTGCGGTAAGACGACGTTGCTGCGCATCATCGCCGGTCTGGAGAACCCGGACGCCGGCGAGGTCAGCATCGGCGGCAAGGTGGTGCTCTCGCCGGCCCGGCGCATCAACCTCCCGGCCAACCAGCGGGATATCGCCCTGGTGTTCCAATCCTATGCCATCTGGCCTCATCTCAGCGTCTTCGAGAATGTCGCCTTTCCGCTTCGGGTGCGAAGGGTCAAACGCAAGACCATCCGCGCCGAGGTCGAGCGCGTCCTCGACGCTGTCGCGCTCGCCGATCTCGGCGGAAGGAGCGCCACCACGTTGAGCGGCGGGCAGCAGCAGCGCCTCGCCCTTGCCCGCGCCATTGTCGCCAGGCCGAAGCTCCTGCTTCTCGACGAACCGCTCTCCAACATCGACGCCAAGCTCCGCGAGTCGATGCGGGTCGAGCTGAAGCGTCTACAGGCCGAGGAGCGGTTGACCACGATCTTCGTCACCCACGACCAGACCGAGGCCCTTTCCCTGGCCGACACGATCGCTGTCATGAAGGACGGCCGCTTCCTTCAGGTCGACGCGCCGCGGCGGGTGTATGTCGAGCCGGCAGCCGAGGCGGTGGCGGCCTTCATCGGCTCGATCAACCGTGTCGCGGGCGAATCGACCGGCCTCCTTGATTCCGACGGCAACGATCTGGTTGCCACCGAATGGGGCGAAGTCGCCGTCAGTGCCGGTCACCAGCACCTGCAGGCGCATCGGCGCGTCGTCCTCGGGGTGCGTCCCGAACGGATACGCATCGGCGGCGGCGAGCGGATCAACGCGCTGAGCGGGATTGTCGATAGCGTGATGTATTACGGCGATCACCAACGTATCTTCGTCAAGCTCGGCGACGCGACGATCGAAATGCTTTCCCCGCCCGAACTCGTCACCGCGCGCGGACAGCGGCTCGACTTTTCGGTCGATCCCGTCGATTTCCGCGTCCTCGCTGCCAACGGTACGGGGTAGCCGAGCCTATCTGGCCACCGCGATTCGACCGGTCGGCTGTTCGGCGCTAGCTTGCATGGCTCGTTGAGTTCTCGGGGAGGCGACCGTGGCGGTCACAGGGGCGATGCGAACCATGCGTCGGCGGATGCGGGCCAGCAAGGCGCGGGCGGTGGCCGTGGCCGTCGTCGGCGTCGCGATGGCGCAGGCCGCCGTGGCGGCCGACTGGGACGCGGGCGGCGCCGCCCCGTGGCAGGCGCTGCTCGCCAAGGCGCGTCAGGAGGGCGGCCTGGTGATGACCCTCGGCACCTGCCCGGTGCTCGCCGAATTGGCACAGGCATTCAAGCGCGACACCGGGATCGAAGCGACGGTCGTCGTCGGGCCGGGCGCCACAGTGGACTCCCGCTACCGGCTGGAGCTGCAAAGCGGCCGGCTGACGATCGATGTCCGCCTCACCGGCGCCACCGACCTCGACCTCGCCAAGTCCGGCGCGCTGACCGAACTGAACGACCTGTTGGTCCTGCCGGACGCGGCCAATCCCGCTAATTGGCGCGGCGGCGCGCTCGCCTTTGTCGACAACGCAAGGCGCTACATGGTCAGCCCGTCCGAGTACGTGACGACGCGCCCGCTGATCAACACTGCTCAGGTCGATTCGGCGAAACTCCGCAGCGCCGATGACCTGCTGCGGCCGGAATTCAAGGGGAAGATCGCTGCCTTCGACCCTGGGGTTCCGGGTGCAGGGCAGGGTATGGCCGCCTACCTCGCTCATATCAAAGGCATCGCCTTTGCGCGGTCCGTTTACCTCGGGCAAGAGGTCGTGCTCACGCGCGATCAGCGCCAGCTCGCCGAGTGGGTCGCTCGCGGCACCTATCCGATCGCCCTGGGCGCTGACGTCTCGGAGGTGCAGAATTTCCGTCGCGAAGGGGTCAGCACTCTAGTCACGGTGGAACTGAGCGACGCCCCGGGCAGCCTTGCCGGCTTTTGCGCCGTGGCATCGATCCCTAAAGGGGCGCCGCATCCCGCGTCTGCCGCCGTCTTCCTCAATTGGTATTTGAGCCAAAACGGTCAGCGAGCGCTGGTCCGTGCGGCGCGGATCCCAAGCCTCAGGATCGATGTCCCGGCGGAGGGTGTGCCCGCGGACATTCTGGTAAAGCCAGGCGCCGCCTACCTCAACCAGTACGGCGAAGACTGGTATTTGAGCGTTCGCCCTACATTGCAGGCGGACTTGCGCAAGGCCCTGGACAAGTAGGCGGCCGGGAGGCCATCCCCGGCGGTAAGCGTACTGTTGCGCAGCGGACACGCCGGTGAGAATCTCCGGGTTCTCCACCGGCCACCCGTCGCGCGTCGGCGGCTTTATGCGTAGAATAGCCATTCTATTCGGGCGCACGCGGCGTGCGTCGGATTCGCGTGGATGCCTTACACGAGGGGGAGCAGTTTCCATGACGGCGACCGACAATATCGTCTCTGCCAGTCTGAAGGTGGGCTTGGCCGCTTCCGGCACATTGGCGTTGACCTGGGCTGCGGCACCCTCGGCCATGGCACAGGGGAAGGCGGCTTTGATGCCGGCCCACGACCCCTTCAACGGATTTTCGCTTGGCCTTGGTGCGAGCGTCGACCGCTTCAACACAACAGCGAGCGACTACGCCTACTTTGGCGGGCTGTTTTCCGACGGCCTGAAGGGAATCGGTGGTTTTGGCACGGCCGAGATCGGCAAGGATTTCCGCTTCGGAAACCTCGTTCTTGGCATCTATGGCGAATATAGCTTCGGTCACAAGTCCGATACCTTCAACCGCGATGTTGTCGGGAGCGTCGACTCCTACAATCTGAACGGATCGCTCCGGCTTGGGACCGAACATTCGGTGACCGGGCGCCTTGGTGTCATCGTCAATCCTCAGTCTCTCGTCTACGGCATCTTCGGCTATTCTTGGCAGAACTATGCCGCCACAGTGTCGACATCGAGCGCCGACTACGGCGGCTACAGCTCGACCTATTCCCGCAAAGGCACCCTGGGCGGCCTCACCATGGGTATCGGCGGCGAGATGATGGTCAACAACGACTGGTCGATCAAAGGCGAGTACCGGTTCACCCGCCTCGCGGGGGTGTCGGGTTTTGGCTTCTTCGATGCCGGCATGGCAACCGACAAGGTCGAAGACCACACGTTTCGGGCGGTGCTGTCGTTTAAGCCTCACTGATTGACGGAACCCCCGGCCTCAGCAGGCCGGGCGGGTTGACTTCGGCGCTTCTGATCGAGCGCCGGAGACCGAGTGCTGCTTCATGCTAAGCGTAGTTGCGGGTATCAAGGCAGCGGCCGAGAGGAACGCGTTTGCGCCCGCTCTGATAACTGGCGCCCGCCTCGTCACCTATGGCGAGTTGTTGGGCGTGGTGGCGCGTGTAAGCAACCACCTCGCAGATCGCGGCCTCCGACCGGGCACCAAGGTTTTCCTTAACATCGGCGACGCGGACTTCCGCCTCACGGTGATTGTCGCCTGCCTGCACTGTGGTCTGATCCCCTTCATCTTCGAGAACATCGCAGGAGCCGGCGACGACATCGACCACGATCTGGTCATCGGGGCGGAAGTCCTTTGGTCGCCCGACCTGAAGCCCGATATCGTCATCGGCCAATCGGTCCTGTCGGGAGGAGGGTCGGACCCCAAGCTCCGAGAATTCCCCGATCGCGGCCCCGAGGAAGTCCTTTTCGTCGGCTCGACGACGGGGACGACCGGCAGGCCGAAATTGGTCGCCGAGACCGCCGGCGCCTTTGACCGGAAGCGCGCGTTACGCGTCCCCCCTCGGGGTGGCTCGATCCGTACCGCGATGCTCAACACGTCAGATCGGTTTCTCTCGACCCTGGGAGATCTCACCAAATACGGCTTCTCGCTTGGGCTCCAGGCTCTGATGGCCGGCGCGACGCACGTCCGCTCGCTCAGGGATTTCGGCGACCTTTTGAAACTCATCAACATCGTCGGCGTGACGACGATGATGACTACTCCCGATGTTGCCAGCGCCCTCATGGACCGGATGGACGATCTCCCCGCGCGCTGCCCGTCGGTCCGCTGGATAGGCCTCTCCGGAAGCCTCTTTCACCGGGCGCTCATCGACAGGCTGGAACACCGGTTTCCCGGCGCAACCCTTGCCGTGCTCTATGGCACTGCCGAGGTGGGCCGGATCACTGCCGGGACGGTGACGAGCGCCGACTTCGAGGTCGGCTATGTCGGCGAACTTCATCCCGAAGTGCGTGTCGCCAGCACCGGCACGCGCGCCGATCCGCAGCCGATCACCATCCTCAACAGCCCGGACCGGCATTCGCCGCGCTATGTCCGCGGCAAGCTCATTCCAGTGGCGGAAGCAACTTATACGCTGCCCGACCTCGGTTTTCTCGAGGGGCCGCACCTATACCTCGTGGGCCGCGACGACGAGGTGTTCAACGCCGACGGCAACAAGACCGCCTTCAGCATCATCGAGGGCGACCTTCGCGCGGCGCCGGGCGTAACCGATGTCGGGATCGTCGCCGGCAACCTCGTCGGCGACTTTCTCGGGCTGGTGGTCGCCGTGGCCGGGGCTGGGCCGCTGGATGTTGCGGCGCTCGCCGACCGCGTCGCTATTTGCGCCCGGGCGCCGGGACTGCGGCGGCGTATCCATCTCTTCCAAATAGCCTCAGTGCCGCGGAACGCCACCGGCAAGATCGATCGCAATGCGATTGCCCGGGCCTATCGCCTGGCCGCCGAACCCGTGAGTTCGGTCTAGTGCTCGGGATAATCGCTGCCATCAAGGCGACGGCTGAGGAAAACGCCCTCGCACCGGCGCTCATTACCGGTTCCCGCATCATCACCTATGGCGAGACGATCAACCTCATAGCCCGTATTAGCAACTATTTCGCCGACCGCCGCTTGGAGCGGCTGAGCAAGGTGTTCCTGAACATCGCCGACGGCGACTTCCGCCTGATCGTTACGCTTGCCTGTCTTCACTACGGTCTCGTACCTTTTGTCCTCGCCGATGCCGCCGAACATGGGGCGGACGCCGACTATGACCTTGTCATCGCGGCCGACGTTCCACGTCAGCGTGACCCCGCGCCGGATCTCGTCATCGATCAGTCGGTGCTCGGCGGCAAGCTGTCGGACGGTCGTTTGCGCGAATTTGCCGATCGCGGAGACGACGACCTGCTTTTTGTCGGAGTGACGACGGGTACGACCGGACGCCCCAAGCTCGTAGCCGAGCCCTATGGCATCTTCCGCCGCAAGCGGGAACTGCGCCAGGCGCAAAGCGCGGCATGGCCTCCATCGCTGCAGCGCGCCGTCAAAGGCGATCGCTTTCTCTCGACTATCGGCGATCTTAGCCGGGCTGGCTTCTGGAACAGCCTGGAGATTCTCGAGAGGGGCGCGGCGCAGGTGCGGCCCTCGCGGAACCTTTCCGAGACATTGAAGAACATCAACTGGTTTGCCGTTTCGGCGATGTATACGACGCCCGACACTGCGACCGCGCTCATGGATCAGATGGACGCGCTCCGCGTGCGCTGCCCATCAGTCCGCCGCATTCGCCTCACCGGCAGCCTTTTTCCGCGAGCCCTTCTGGAGCGGATTGAAGCCAACTTCGACGCTGCCATTGCGATCGGCTACGGCACCAGCGAAGTCGGGGAGGTGAGCACCGGCTTGATTGACTCGGCCACTTTCCGCGAGGGCTATGTCGGCGAGATCCTCAGCCGGGTCACCGTCGTTTCCGCTGGGACAAGCCGCGATCCGCAACCGATAAAGCTGGCCAACCGGCTCGACCTCATCTCGCCCGGCTACCGCGGCGGCCGGTTCTTCTCGCCGAACGAAACGATCTACGACTTGCCCGACCTCGGCTATGTCGAAGGCAACAGCCTCTTTCTTCTGGGACGCGACGACGAGGTTTTCAATCTGGAAGGCGACAAAACGGCGTTCAGCATTATCGAGAACGATCTGCGCGCTGAGAGGGGAGTGAAGGACGTCGGCATCCTCGGCGGCGCCCTTATCGGCGACTTCCGCAGCATCGTTATCGGCATCGTCGGCAGTGGGCTCGACCATTCCGAACTGGTAGAGCGCGTCTGCCGCACCCTCAAGGCACCGCGCGCTCAAAGCCGGATCCGCATGCTGGCCATGGAAAGAATTCCGCGCAACGCTTCGGGCAAGGTCGACCGTCGCGCTATGATTGAAGCGTTTCGCGCAAGCGAAGGAGCAACAAGCGCGGGAGCAAGCTGATGCGGCGTCGTCGCCAAACCCCTGCGGCCTTTGCCGCAATTCTAATAGCGTCCATCCCCTGCGCGGCGGCAACTGCCGCCGACTGGGACGCCGGCGGTGGAGCGGCGTGGCAGGCGATACTCACCAAGGCCCGCCAGGAGGGCGGCAGCCTGGTCGCCACAACTGGGTGCCCCGCGCTTGCCGAGCCGCTCGCGGCCGCATTCCGACGCGATACCGGTCTCGAAGTCTCTTTCCTCTCCGGCCCCTCCGCCAACACCGACGCGCGTTATCGGGTCGAAGTCCAGTCGGGGCGCCTCACGATCGATCTGCGCATGGCCGGCGCCGCTGACATCGACCTGGCCAAGGCCGGGCACCTGGAGGATCTCAACGAGCGCCTTCTTCTCCCCGATGTTGTCGACCCCTCTCGTTGGAGCGGCGGCCGTCTGTCTTTCGTCGACAACACCCGCGCCTTCATGGTCGTCGGCGCCTCCTACGTTTCGAGCCAGCCCGTGATCAACACGGACTACGTCGATCCCGCTCGGCTGAATGACCTCCGGGACCTGCTCCGGCCCGAATTCAAGGGCAAGATCGCCGCCTTCGACCCAACTGTCGGTGGGGCTGGGCAGGGGCTTGCCGCCTACTTCGCCCACGTCGCCGGCATCGATTTCGTCAAGACCTTGTGGGCGAGCCAAGGCGTGGTCCAGTCGCGCGATTCCCGGCAGTTGGCAGAATGGGCCGCGCGCGGTCTCTATCCGATCATTCTCGGCGCTGACCCGATCGACGTGCAGAACTTCCGCAAGCAGGGCGTGAAGTCGCTGCAGGCCGTCGCCCTGCGCGACGCGCCCGGCAACCTTGTTGGCGGCTGCACCGTCTTGTCGGTGCCGAAGGGCGCCCCCCACCCGGTGACGGCTACCGCCTTCGTCAACTGGTACCTGAGCCAGGCTGGCCAGAGCGCGTACGTGGCGGCCTCGCAGCTGCCGAGCCTGCGGGCCGACGTGTCGCGCGAAGGCGTTCTCGCCGATGTCGTTCCGCAGCCCGGGCAGGCCTATCTCGATCAATATCGGGAGGATTGGTATCTCGGCGCCCGGCCGGCCGTTCAAGCCGAGTTACGTAAAGCCTTCGACAACTGACCGAGCACGCGAAGGCCGGAGTCTCGGAACCAAGGCTTGGATGGTCGCGCCGGCTGCCGCCCGCAGGCAGCGCGACCGTTGTCTGGTGCTTAAGGCGCAGCGGCACCGCGATAGGTGCCGTGGCAGCCGTTGCAGGTTCCCTGCATGGCCGTGAACGCCACCTTGAAGGCATCGAGGCCCTTGTCGGCGGCCTGCGACGCCGCGTCGGCGTCAGCCGACAGCTTGGCGGCACGTGCCTTGAAGTCGTCGTTGGCGGTCCAGATCGCCGGCAGTGCGCGCGTGGCCTGCGGCGAGCCGGCGGGAGCTGGCGCTGCACCGGGGGTCGGCGGCGGGAAGAGGCCGGCAATCTTGGTACCGTTATCCTTGATCGTCGCCATCGCCTTCTGGGCAGCGGCAGCATCGAACGGGGCTTCGCCACGGATCATGGCGCCGAGCGAGGCCGCAGCAGCATTGTTGGCGCGCATCAGCGCCCGGCGCTGCACGACGACATCTTCCTGGGCAATCGTCGCCGATGCGCCGAGGGTCAGGATGAGCGCGCCCACCACATATCTCATCTGCATGGAATCATTCCTCTTTCGTTCTGACGTTTCTTAGGGACCAATGGCCGAAACGCGGCGGTGCAGTCCCCGCCCGAGAGAACGAAAGGCCGCCAGCAGAAGGCGGCCTCACCGCGATTAACTCGGCGCACTAGGCTTAGCACGGCCGATGGCGGTGCCCAAGCCGGAAGTTAGCGGCAGGGTTATCGCGGCATCTTGCCGGGCGGGCGCGCCACTTTTCAGGGGCCGCCCGCGCCGATTGTGGCGAATTGGCGCCTATCGGGCACCCATGAAGTCTGCCTTGCCGAGCGGCACGCCGTTGTGTCGCAAGATGTTGTAGGCGGTCGTCACGTGAAAATAGAAGTTGGGCATCGAGAAGTGCTGGAGATAGTCGACGCCGGTCATCGTCCGCTGGTTCGGGCCGACGGGAAAGGAGATTTCCCTGTCCTCCGCGCCCTCCATCTTCTTGGCGTCGATAGACTTCACATAATCAATCGCGTCGGCGACCCGCTTCTTGAGCTCCTCGAGGCTCTCGGCAGCGTCCTCCCGCTTCGGCGGCTCGGCTCCGGTGAGCCGGGCGCCGCAGCGTTCGGCATAGCCGGAGGCGATCGTCACCTGCCGCGTTAGCGGGAACATGTCAGGGAATATGCGATCGTTGAGCAAAGCCTTCTGGTCGATCTTCCGCTCCGCGCAGTACGCGATGGCGCGGTCGAGGACGGTAGAGAGGCCGTTGAGCTGGCGCAGAAAGACAGGGATGGAGGCCTGGTACAGCGAGAGCGACATGGCGGGATTGTCCCCCTTGGGAGGTTATTTGACGAGCTGCAGATAGGGCACGCGGCCGCGCACCGGGAGTGGCGGCGCGGCCACAGCGCGCCGATAATCGTGATGGAAGCGGTGAAATAGGCCGGCGGTCGCGCCAGGCGCCCCCGGAAACGGCGAAGGAGGGGCTTGCCCCTCCTTCGCTTGGCAACCTTGAAGCGGGTTGCGTTTTGGGTGGTTAGGCCTCTTTGGCCTCGGCGGATTACGGGTGACGAGGTTGGCCATCAGCGGGATTTTGAACCCGTTGTAGTTCACGGGACGAGCCCCACGCGTGGCCGCCTGGCCGGCGAGCTTGGCAAGGTCGGCATTGATCGGCTTGCCCTTGATCGTCTGCTCGACGGCCGCAAGGCGCCGCGGTACCGCGCTCACCGCGCCCATCGCAACCCGCGCATCTCGACACCGTTGCCGCCGGCGACTCGATCGCCGCCGCCACGTTCACCAGCGCGAAGTCCCACGAGCGCGATCCGTCACCTTCTCGAAGTAGAAGTTCGAGCCGGCCCAGGTGTTGGGAATGCGGATCGCCGTCAGGATCTCGTCCGGACGGGTCGAGGTCAGGTGGGTGATGTCGACGTTCGGGCCAATGAAGAACTCTTCAGGTCCGATCACCCGCTGGCCCTTGCTGCTGTTCAGCACGAACTTGGCATCGAGCGCCACCATCACCGGCGCCGTGTCCGACGGGTTGACCGAATGCAGCGGTCGACGTCGAACAGAGCGTGCTCGCGGTTGATGCCCTCCATGTGTCGGCAAAGCACGTCAAAGCCGCCGGCGCGATAGCAGGGCAGGCCGTAGCGATAGTACAGGCAACGCGCATCCTGGTTGACGTTGCCGCCGATCGTTCCGACATTGCGGATCTGCGGGCTGGTAACCTTGCCGGCGCGTCCGCCAGAAGGCGGAATCCTAAGCGACGACGATCGGGTTGGTCGAGACCTCGGTCAGCGTCGTCAACGCCCCGATCTCGATCCCGTCCGCCGTCTCCTTGACTTCTTCATCTCGGCAATGCCGCCGAGGTCGACGACGGCTTTCGGCCGCTTGGCGCGTTCCTTGAACCACCAGGCTGTCGTAGCCGCCCGCCATCTTCCAGGCATCCTTGCCGAAGCGGTCGAGCAGTCCGTACGCGTCCTTGAGCTGTGTCGGCTGATACAGCTCAAAGTTAGGCATCATGTCCTTGATGATCATATTGAGCCCCTATCAGACCGTGTTGATCTGGAGCGGCTTGTGAGCCTCGGTGGCCGCCCATTGAGATGGTTGACAATCTGGTCGATCGAGACCGGGTAGTGATTGAACGTCACCCCCAGCGCATCGGCGATAGCCGAGGCGATGGCCGTTGACGGACCGCCTTCGGCGGGCTCGCCGACGCCCACACTGACCGGGTTCTGCGGGATCGGGCATTTCGACCGCAGCCCATTGGATCTCGGCAGGAACGTCGAGGTAGCTCGGAAGTCCTTGAGGCTTCGAAGCCGACCGCCGCCGGGATACCGAGCTTGGGGTCGTAGACGTGGCGTTCCAGGAACGCCATGCCGAGTCCTGCACCGCGCCACCCTTCATCTGGTTGCCGAGGCCCATCGGATGGACGACGGTGCCGCAGTCGGCGACGGTGACGAGTTCCTTGACCTCGATCTTGCCGGTCTCGGTGTCGATCTCGACCCGCGCGAACGAAGCCACCCGTGATCTCGGCGTCACGCCGACGCGGGGGAGGAGTCCCTGGCGACCGCCACCAGACCGGTGCCGGCGACGTAGCCGACCGCGCTCTTGGTGATGGCGTTGATGTCGGTCGGAACTTCCTTGTCGAGCATCTGCCGCCGAGATCGATCGCCTTCTGGGCCGCCTGGGCCATGGGTGATCGACTTGGTGGCATCGGTCTTGCGGACGACTTTCTCCTCGCCGAGATCAGCTCGGCTTGCCGCCGAGCATCTGCGCGGCGATGCCGGGAAGCTTGGTCTTGGCGTCCATCGCCGCCACGTACATCGTGCGCGAATGGGTGGAGGTGGACAGCGAGCCGGCCTGCACCGAACTCCACGGCGTGCCCTTGCGGGAGTCGCCGCGTTCTTCCACTGTGTTCTCCCACTTGTAATTGAGGAACTCGGCGGCGACGCGTCCGATCGTCTCGTGCGAGAACGTGCCGAGGTTGCCGACGCCGGAGTGGATGTGGAGCTTGCCGTCCGGGCGGATGCGCAACAGGCCGTCGAAGCCGTTGCTGCCCGCCGAGTAGCCCTGACCCACGCCGACACCGATTACCTTGTTGCCGACCTTGGTCTTGGACAGCTTGGACTTGTTCGCCCAGTCGAACATCTGGGCGCCCTTGTCGAGAGCCTCCTTGATGAAGGCGCTGCGGATCAGCCCTGATCCGCACCCAACTTCGAGCCGTATCCGGCGCGTTGATCTTCGGTGAATCGCAACGCGGTCGATGCCGAGCTTGGCTGCAGCCTCGAGGATCGGTTCGAGAGCCGTGGTGAACTGGTTCTCGCCGGCCCGCGCTGCGGGCCCGGAGGCGGAGTGTTGGTCAGAACCGGAAGCGCCCGCCACCGCATTGCCACCGGCTGGTAGACCAGCGAGAGGCAGTTGCCGGCGGCGCGGAAGTCGCCCGCCCCGAGGAATGGCCTGTTCTCCTGCACGATGTAAACATCGGCAGCGAGGATGCGGCCCTTCTCGTCGAAGCCGAGCTTGATGCGGCTCTGGAACGAGGGACGGCAAGCGCCGGCCATCGCATATTCCTCGGCGCGCGTGATGCGCAGCATCACCGGGCGGTTCAGCTTCTTCGACATGTGCGCCGATGGCGATGGTGGCGTTGGGGCCGAAGAGGCCTTGGAGCCGAAGCCACCGCCGCAGAACTCAGCGATGTAGATGAGTTCGTTCCGAGCGACGCCGATGATACGGGCGACGTTCGGCACCGAGTTCGCCTGGCTCTGCGTCGAGGCGTAGACGACCGCTTTGTTGCCTTGCCAGTAGGCGAAGGTCGAGCGCGGCTCCATGCACTGGTGCGAGTAGCCCTGCGTCACCCATGTCTCGTCGAGGACGAGCTTGGCGTTCTTAAGCGCTGCGTCGACGTCGCCGACCGCCCATTGGTCGCCCGGCTTGCCCATCGGCAGCTTGTCGTCACCGGCCGCCACGAAGTCCGCAACGTCCCACTTCAGGGTCTGCAGATTGATCTGGCCGCCGGCCACGTTGCCGTTCGAGCGCGCATTCGGCCCGCCCGGGAACAAGCTCTCCAGCGGATCGGTCACATGCGGCAGAACCTCGAACTCGATGTTGATCGCCTCGATCGCCTCGGCCGCCTGCAACTTCTGGTCTCGGCCGCCACCGCCAGATCGGGTCGCCGACGAAGAACACTTCGTCACGCGCCAGAATCGGCTGCTGCGGGGGCGGAAGGGGTAGCCGGGGTCTGCGGGTTCGTCCTGGTGCAGGGTGATGTCGTTGTCGGTCAGAATGCCGACCACGCCCGGCATCTTCAGAGCCGCGGCGACGTCGATCTTCTTGATCTTGGCGTGCGGCACCGGGGAGGTAAGGAGCTTGGCGAAGACCATGCCATCCATGCGGATGTCTTCGGTGTACTTCGCCCGGCCGGTAACCTTGGCCGTCAGCTCGGTCGGAAGGAAGTTTTGTCCAATCAGCCTGTAGGCCATTGCTTAAGCCTCCTGCGAGGCGCGCATCACTGCACGCAGATAGGGGTCGTAGTTCCCGCACTTGCAGAGGTTGCCGGACATCGCCAGACGCACCTGATCAACCGTCGGCTTCGGGTTCTTGTTCAACAGCGCCACCGCCGACACCACCTGACCAGGCGTGCAGAAGCCGCACTGCGGCCCCATCTCGGCAATCATCGCCCGCTGAACCTTGTGCAGCGCTGGCCGTTCAGCCCTCAATGCCCTCAATCGTCACCAGCTTCTTGCCGCGCACCGAATGCGTCAGCGTCGAGCAGCCATACACCGCCACGCCGTCCAGTCACCGTGCACGCGCCGCACTCGGCGCGATCGCAGCCGACCTGGGTCCCGGTCAGACCAAGCTTGTAGCGCAGCGCGTCTGCTGCAGCGTCTCCTGCGGCAGCACGTCAACCCGCCGGTCAACCCCGTTCACGTTGATCGTCATCAGCCGCTCAACGGCTCCCGCCGCCTGCGCCTGCGCCTGGCCGGGCTTGCCAACCAGCACGTAGCCCGACGCCGACACCGCGACGCCCGAAGCCACAACGCCCTTGATGAAGTCACGCCGCGATGCCTTCGTCCTTCCGGCATTCGGCTGGCCATGATCGGCATGATCATGCCCGCAATTCTCTGCACGGCTCTCGCCCTGCAGCCCTACGTCACGGTCGTCCATGAACGTTTCCCTCCTGGAAGATGCCGACTGGGTGGATGCCTTCGTTGCGAGCCCCACAAGGGACGCTCCCAAGGAAGACATGTCGGCACCGTGGATTGAGTCGAACTTCAGATGATCTGAGTACCGAACGCCACCTCCCTAATGGCGTTGCCTGCAGCGGAATGGCTTGGCAATCTTATTGCTTCGACGGGCCTCCCGCCCGGAGCCGTCTTTGCGCCAAGCGCCCGTGCAACACGGCCGGAAGTTTACCCTTTGCCCCAACCTGGCGACAAGAGCTGGAAAAACTAAAATGCGCTCAGTCGCCTGCCGGGCCATGAGCCTCCGAGCCGGTGCCAGGCGCGGTTGGCGATCGGGCTGTTAGCCCTTTGGCAACCCTTTGCCGGGATGGGGGCCCCCCGGTTACTGGCCAGCCGCCGGAGCGATTCGACACTGAGGCACAAGAAAAGGGGGCCGAAGCCCCCTTCTCGTCACGCGTCATCCGGGAGGATGTCAGCGTACCTTGAACTTCCCGGTCATGCCGCGGGGCTGATAGCCTTTGGCATAGAACTCGAAGTCTCCGGTGCGGACCGGCACGAAATAGACGTCCGCCGAACTTGGGTCGTCGAACTGCAGGGCATAGACCGCTCCGCCGGGGTAGAGCTCGACCTCGCATTTGGCCGTCGGGCATTCGGCCGCGTTCATCACGATCTTTGCTATCCAAGAGTTGCGGAAGAGCTCCGGCGCCATCACTGTGAACTCCTCGACGCCGTCGCCCTCGACGTGCCATTTATAATATTTGCCAGTCTCGAGGGTGTACTCCTTGACCGAGAAGCTGATCTTGCGACCGTCCATCTTAAGCGGCGCAAGCTCGATCGGTGCTGTCGCCAGGATGTCGACGGCTTGCGCTGGCGCAGCGGCGACCAGCCCTGCCGTCAGGGCGGCCAGTCCGACTATTTGCAAAGACTTCATCGCTTGGAACCTCATGCTGTCTCGTAGCGTGTCGGACGGTCAGGGGGTGACCCGGAACTTGCCAACCATTCCCTTGGCCTCTTGGCCGAGGACGGAGAATTCGTATTCGCCGACCTTCAGCGGCACGAAGAAGATGTCGACCCCGTAGCCGCCGCTGAACTTGATGCCGTCGATGCTCGACGCCGGCAGGATCTCCGCGTCGCAGCGGCGGGCGTCGCACGGGGCGACATTGACCCCGACGAGGTTGATCCAGGAATTGTCGAACAGCGCCTGTGCGCGGAAGACGACGCCGCCATCCCCGGTGACATGCCACTTGTAGTACTTCCCGACGCTGCCGGTGAATTCCGTCGCTGAGAACTTGCCGGTCTTGCTGTCGATCTTCAGTTCGATGGTCGTCGGCTTGGATGCGAGATTGCCCGCCGCCCAGCCGGCGGGAAGGCCGAGCAGGGCCAGGCCCGCTAGGGCGAGCGCGGCGGTCTTCAGGGTCTTGCTCATCTGAGTATTCCTTGTTGGGCGGCGGGCTGACCGGCCTACTTGATCTTCATCACTCCGGTCATGCCCTTATTCTCGAATCCGGCAGCGTAGAACTTAACCTCGCCCGGGCTGATCGGCACGAAGAAGATCACCGTGTCTCCGGGTGCATCGTATTCGAGGTGGTGGATTGGTCCCACGGTGTGGACCTCGATGAACTGTGCGGGCTGTCCGGCCGGCACCGTATTCACGCGGATCTGCAGAACCTGCGCGAGGCGGAACAGATCAGGGAAGAACAGCGAGAATTCCTCGCCGCCCTTACTGGTGATCTGCCACTTGTAGTATTTGCCGGTTTCGAGCGAATACTCTTTCTGATTGAAGCCGAGGTTGCGGCCGTCGAGAACCAGCGTCTCCAGCGTCGTCGGGCGAGCGGCAAGGTTGCCCTCGGCCTGCACGGCCGACGGAGCGAGGATGGATGCGCCGAGCGAGAGCGCCAGGGCGCAGACGGCGGTCATGGACTTCGACATTCGTTTTCTCCCCTAGAACTGGTCTTCCTAAGCGCGACTCGGGCCCACGCGGGCTGACGATCGATGGCGAAAAATGCTGTAACACACCGAAACTTACAAAAAAAGCACACAAAACACCAGATAACGCAAAGGTGTCTTCAGGCCGAACGGCGGCGAGCGTGGCCGGTCGTCGGAGAACGCGGGATCGCTCGAAAAACGAAGCCGGCGGCGCTGGGCGCCGCCGGTCTCGGTGGCCGGACTGCGGAGGGGAGGACGCAGCCGGCCGCGGTCGTCGTCCCGCGTTAGTAGCGCGGCGAGTAGCTCGCCTGTCCGTAGCCCTGTTGGCTCGGATAGGTGCTCGTCGGCTGATAGTAGTTGGGGGCGGGCGTAGCCTGCGCCGTGTAGGTGCCATGCGGATTGCTGTAGGTCGGCTGCGGATTTGATTGACCCCGGCCCGCCAGCGGGATCGGCCGCACATTGACGATCCGGCCGTAGTCGATCTCGACCATCACCAGGAAAGCGTAGTCCGGGTGCTCGTTGTCGACCGCCAGCAGCTGGAAGAGCGACGTGTTGGCGGCGAGGATCGCCACCGCCCAGTAACCCTGGCCGACAACCCGCTGATAGAGTTCGGCACCGCTGGCGACCCGGGTCAGCCGCGCTTGGTTGCCGCCGCCAAAAGTCGGTGCTTGGGGCTGGAAGTTCCCCCCGGCGGGCACGAAGCGCGCGTCCCCGCCGGTGAAATTGCCGGCGACCTGCTGACCGCCGAACTGGCCGGGATTGGGCTGGCCGAAGTTGCCATTGCCAGCCGGACTATTCGGGCCAGCGCCGCCGCCTGGCGCACCTTGCGGACCGACCACGACCGGCAGCGCCTGCACGCCGCCCTGATTGGCGCCGAACTGACCGCCATTGCCATTGCCGGGGAAGCCGCCGTTGTTCGGGGCAAGGCCCCCTGTGCCGGCACCTTGCGCCGGAGTGGTGATGAGGAACTGCGCGTTCTTGTTGCCGCCGTTGTTCGGGTTCCCGCCAATGTTCGGGTTGCCGTTGGTCGGGGCCAGGCCGCCCGCTCCGACGCCTTGGCCGGTCGCGACTGACGTGACGAAGGCCTTCGAACCGGTGTTGGTGCCCTGACCCGCGCCTCCCACCGGCGCACCGTTGGTCGGCGCGACACCGCCCGAGGCGGCACCGGTTCCGGGGGTGGCGACGAGCAGCCTCGGGGCCACTGCCTTGTTGCCGTTCTGGCCCGTACCGTTCTGGCCTGCCTGCCCGCCGCTGGCGGCGCCGGCATTGTTCGCGGCGCCCTCGACGACGATGCCGCGGTTCTTGAGGAGGGTGGCAGCATTGGCCGGCGCGTTCTTTGAACCGTTGAGAATGGCGCCGTTCAGCTGCGTCGCGAACTGCGGCGGCACCGGCGTTCCGGCGGCCATCGCGCCGACGCTGATGAGGCTCAAGGCGGTAGCCGTAAGAAGGAGCTTCCTCATTGTCTGACCCCTCGCATCATGCCGCTCGGGTTGAACGGCAGTGAATGGATGGGTGCACCTTGCGCTAACCGATGTGAACCGAGCCCATTGCTTCCGTTTATCTGCCGTTCATCCAGCGCGTAACCGAGGTCAGCCGGTCCTCTGAAGCGCGAAAAGGCGACCGAACGGCGCGGACTGGGCGCGGGTTGGACGGCGTTCAGGCGCTCTATTTCGCGGCGACGACGGCGCTCGCCTTCATCGCATAGCCGACTTGCGCAAGTTCGGTTGAAACGCCGCTGACCGAGAGTGTCCCGGTCACCGAGATCGGCTCCCACAGGCCGCTCGACGCGTAGCCCTGCGGCACCTCCACCAGCACCAGCTGATTGGCCGGCGGCGGCGGGACGTGAATGCACGCACCGACGAAAGGCACCAGCAGCAGCTGGGTGACCTTGGTGCCGTTGAAGGCCAGCGGCAGGATAAAGCCGGAGAGCTTGACCTCCTTGTTGTCGAGGTCTTTGCGGAAGGCGACACCCGACGAGATTCCGAGCATTTCCTCGACCGTCGTGGTCTTGGCATTGGCAGCGTTTTCCGCGTCGTTGGTCACCTGATTGTGCTGCACCGTGCCGGTAAGCTGACGGACCTTGTCGCCGACGATCGCCGACGCCGGGACCAGATCCGACCATGTGATCTCGATCGGCGCGGCCCGTGACGGGAGAGCGGTCGCGGCGGTAACCGCAAAGGCAACGGCGACCCCGACTGCAACCGGTCCCAATGAAGAAAGCCTGGTTCGCATCGTCCCGGTCCTCCATGCTCCCGAGGGGCACATCGTTCGCGGCGCGGTGCCCCAGCCGGCGGAATCTCACGGAAATCCAGTATAGCGTAAAGGCCGGTGGAACGAAGGGCGGCGAAATTAACGCCCTTCACAATTCCGCCAGCGACCGCCTTGGCCGGCACGGTCCGCTTGTTGCCGCCCGGCCGAGGCCATAGGTTCTCGGCCAAGGCGGCGTTGGCCGCCCCGTGAATGGGAGGAAGGGAGAGTATTATGATCGGACGTACCATTGCTTATGGGGTGGCCGCGCTGGCTGGCTGCTTGGTCGCGGCGAATGCCTTGGCCCAAGGCGCTCTGCCGCCGAAGCCGCGCGACTGGGACAAGGAGATGACTGCGGCCCTTCAAAAGGCGAAGGACGCAGCTGGCTTCGAGTGGCTGGGAACGCTGAACCGGCTTTGTGTGCTGCCGCCGTCGAACGGCGCGCCGAGCACCGCCGATGCCGTTCCCGCGTATGTCGCCGACCCCAAGACTGCACCGCCCCGCGAGACCTGGTACGCCGACCCCGCCAAGGTTGCTGACGACTTCTACTGGCTCGGCGGTAAGGTCCACTCCGCGTGGGTCTTCGGCGACGAGAAGGACGGCTATTTCCTGTTCGACCAGCAGTACACTTACAATTCCGAGGAGCTTGTCCTCGGCGGCATGAAGAAGCTCGGCCTCGATGTGTCGAAGGTGAAGTACCACTTCACCTCGCATGATCACGGCGACCATGTCGGCGCGATCCAGATGATCAACAAGGCCGCTCCCGACGCCAAGGACGTCATGGGCACCGCCGACTATCAGGACATGCTGAAGTTCCCCAAGCGCAATACCGGCGTGACGCCGCTCAACCCGGCCAACGTCATCCAGGTCGATAAGCCGACCACCTTCACGCTCGGTTCGCGCAGCGTGCAGGTTATCCCGACCCCGGGCCACACTCCGGGCACCACGTCCTACATCTTCACGGTCACCGATCGCGGCAAGCCGCTGACCGTCGCCTATAGCGGCGGAACCGCCTTCAACTTCCAGACCGACAAGGCGGATCCGGGCGTCCCCAATCTTCAGCAGTACATCAACTCCAACCAGGCCCTCGCCGACGCCGCCATGAAGGCCAAGGCGACCATGCTGATCTCGAACCACTCCGAGTTCGATATGGCGGACAAGAAGGCGAAGATGCTGCGCGGTCGCGCGGCCGACGAGGCGAACCCGTTTGCCCTCGGCGAGGATTGGACGCAGCGCTATTTCCAGGTTGCGATCAATTGCGCCGAGTACAAGAGCCTCCAGCTGCAGCGCGACGCTGCCGGCGGCAAATAGTCGATCGGCCAGTCTCTACGGCTTGGACGCGCGGCGGCCTTCGGGCCGCCGCAGTCGTTTTGGGCGGAAGGGCCGCTCAGCGGTCGACATTCGGGGCGGGCTTGGCGGCCGATGGGGGTGCGTTGGCGAGCGCCGCTGCTGCGGCGATCGCGTCTGCCCCGCAGCTGACCGCTGCCCGCACCGCATAGCCTACCGCCGGGTCGTTGATGACCGCCGGATCGGCGGGCAGCTTCAACTGCCGGATGATCATCGCTGCGACCGGATCGATATTGGCCTGCACGCGGCGATCGACCAGGCAGTCGGCCGGGCTGTTGACCGCCTCGACGTCGGGGTAGTCCCATTCGAAGTCGTAGAAGAACTCGGCGTCGAACACATCGATGCCGGCGCCGCGCCGCACATCCGCGGGTTCGGCCAACGGCAGGGTGAATTCGACAAATAGCTTGCCGGCGAAAAAGCGCGCCTTGAGATCGCTCGGCTCCCCCGCCGCCACCGGCCGGCCTGCTACCGTCAGGCGGGTGTAGTAGTCGGCGCGCGCGATCCATCCCAGATTCTCGGTGAGTGCCCGAGCGGTCTCTTCCTCGCTGACGCTGCCGTCCTTATCGGTGTCGGCTTCGAGCTTGAAGACCGCGCTGTAGTCGTAGTCGAAGGACCACTTCTCGCGCGCCGCAGTAAGGCGTCCCTGGCCGTCGAACAATGCCGTAACCTTGACCACCGGAAAGACGTGCGGATGGGCAGCCGCCGGGGGAGGGGCGAGCGATAGAACGGCGGTTGCGAGGCAAAGCGCTCCGGTGAGGGGCTGGACTCTGCGCGAAAAAGGGCGGCGTCTCAGCATCGGCTTTCCAAGGTCGGACGATAACGGCAGCCGAGCTTATGCCGCGAGCGGCGAAAGCACCAAACCCCAGGGTCGGCGCCACCGGCAGTAAGCCGAGGCCGGCATGGCGGGGGAGGGGAGACCGGCCTAAACTCCACGCGGCCCTTCGCAGGCGGCCGCTTCAGAACGGTACCCATCTATGCTTATGCTCAGCCTCGCCGCGAAAAGCCTCGCCAATCGCCGGGGCGTCGCGCTTCTGACGGTGTTCTCGATTGCCGTCAGCGTCCTCCTCTTCCTCGGCGTCGAGAAGATCCGCCAGGGCGCGCGAGACTCCTTCTTCAACGCCATCGCCGGCACCGATGTGATGATCGGCCCGCGAAGCGGCGAGGTGCCGCTGCTGCTGAACGCCGTATTCCACGTCGGCGGCGGCGACGAGATCGCCTGGTCGAGCTTCGCCGAGATCGCCAAGCGGACCGACCTTGCTTGGAGCGTACCGCTCGGGCTCGGCGACGAGCATCGCGGCTTCACGGTCCTTGGGACCACGCCGGCCTATTTCGAGCGCTACAAGTACCGCGTCGATCGCCAGCTCGCATTTGCCGCCGGCGCAGCGTTCGCCGATCTCTTCGATGCCGTGCTGGGTGCCGACGCGGCGGCCAGCCTCGGCCTGCGGGTAGGCGACACGCTGGCGCTGCAGCACTTGTCGGCCGACGCAGGGGCCCCAGCGCGTCCGCTTTCTTTCCGCGTCTCTGGCATTCTCGCCAACACCGGAACGCCCGTCGACCGGACGATCCACATCAGCCTCGCCGCCCGCGAGGCCCTCCGCCGCGCCGCGTCGGCGGCGACTGCCCCATCGCTCGACGAACTGCGCCGCGCCGATCTGACGCCGACCACCATCAGCGCCGCCTTTGCCGGCATGAAGAGTGTGATCGGCGTGTTCGGCTTCCAGCGCTTCGTCAATCAGTATGCTGGCGAACCGCTGATGGCGGTGCTGCCCGGTGTCGCCCTTGCTGGACTCTGGTCGATCACCGAGGCGGTCGAAACCGCGCTCGCAGCGATTTCGGCCATGGTTGTGGTGACGGCGCTGGTCGCCATGACCAACACCATTCTCTCCACCCTTAACGCCCGCCGACGCGAAATGGCGATCCTCCGCGCCGTCGGCGCCCGGCCGAGCCACATCTTCGCCCTGCTCGCCAGCGAGGCCGCCGGCCTTGCTATCGCCGGTACACTGGTTGGCGTCGGCGCTCTCTATCTCGCGCTGTGGCTCCTGGCGGCGCCGATCGAGCGCCTCGCCGGCTTGTCGCTGCCGCTGACCGCTCCCGGCGAAGCCGAGCTGGCAATGTTCGCCGCGATCGTGATCGCCGGATTTCTCGCCGGTCTCATCCCGGCGCTTCGCGCCTACTTCACCTCGCTCGGCGACGGCATCGTCGTCCGCACCTGACGGCTTCAGCCCCGACGCCCGCGCTTGCGCATCAGCCGTCCGATCCGCGCGAGGCCCCTTCGATGCCAAGCGGCGCGGGGTGGCGCCGGCCGGCGCGGCGTGGCGAGGATCGCTTGGCATGCCTCACGGAGGAACGTCGTTACTCCATCGAGCGAGGGCCGCGTCAGGAGCAGCGGCTCTGCGAAGACGCGTGCGTAGTCGGCCGGGGAGCGGTCGAGCTCGGCGACATGGGCGGCGAAGGCAGCCAAAGTGTCGAAGTGAATGCGGTTGACGATCGCCTTCGGATTGAAGTCGCGCCCATACCACGGGTCGGAATAGTAAAGCGGCACGCAGCCGCCGACCCAGGCGTGCAGCGCCTTCTCCGTGTAATAGCCCGGGAACGCCGAGTTCTCGAAGCAGAGGTTGAATCGATAGCCGGGCAGGAGCTCATACTTCGACCTCAGCCAGGGCCGCTCGCCGACATTGCCGAAGAGGTCGACGTCGCCGACCGCCCGCAACGCGTCGACCGCCATCATCCGGTGCCGCTCTGCATTACCGGCAACGAAACAGCAGAAGCGCCTCGCCTCGTTTGCATGCTGAAGTGGGCGAGGGGCCATCAGTGTCTCGATCGCCACCGGCGCCTCGAAGTTGTGATTGAATCGCTTCGTCTCCGGGTCGGTCGTCACATAGCCGGGCCATGCCAGCTGTCCGTACCAGAGCGGTAGCCGACAGTTCCTTCCGCCATAGTCGTCGAAGTCCGACGAAACCGAATAGCGCCACCGCGAGAAGTCGGGGCGCTGGTTCTCCCACACAAACCCGATGGTTCGCTGCGGGTATTGCGGCGGCCTGTCGTTGAACACGCTGGCGAGAACGATGTCGGCCTCGTGCTCATCGTCGGCGGCTTCGAATCGGCCGATCGCCCGCTCGATCAAGTAGGGCACGAACCCCTGCCGTAGCGAGAACGACGCCCACATGGCGACGGCGGCAATCCGGATCGGCCTCTCCGCCATCGGCATCCCTTATCCGTCGCTCACCGCCACCAGCGGCCGCCCCCTGGACACTCAAACCAGCCGCAGGCTCGCGCCACCGAACGGCGCGGCCGCCTCCTAACCCCAGCAGAAAAGGACCACGCCTATGGGTTGGACCGGAACGCCCCCCAACAAGACCTTCGTCCGCACCGATGGAACTTATACCGGCAGCGGCGTCTACGCGCAGGAGAAAGCCGCCGGCATCGGCATCGTCGAAACTAACCTCGACGCCACCGAATACGATATGGCCCAAGGCATCAACGCCTGTCTCCTCAAGGACGGCGGCAACAAGCCGACTGCGCTCATCGACGCCAACGGCTACGGCTTCACCAACCTCGCGACGCTGGCGAGCGCCAACGAGGCCTCGATCGCCTCATCGGCGACGACCGACGTGCTCGGCTCCGCCGCGCTCTTCAACGCCGTCACCGGCGCCACCACCATCACTTCGCTCGGCAGTGGCGCCAACCGCCTGAAGTTCGTCCGCTTCACCGGGGCGCTGACGCTGACTCACAACGCGACGTCGCTGATCCTCCCCGGCGGGGTCAACATCGCCACCGCGCCCGGCGACACTATGGTCGTCGCCTCCGACGCCGCGTCCAACGCCCGCGTCCTCGCCTATCAGAGCGCCGGCGTAAGCCTCGCCAGCGTCGCCCAGAACAAAGTGCTCGGTCGCGTCACCGCCGGCACCGGGCTGGTCGAGGCCCTGTCGGGCACGCAAGTGACCGCGCTTCTCGATGCTGTCGCGGGCGACGCCGGTTCCGGCGGCACCAAGGGGCTTGTCCCGGCTCCCGCGGCCGGCGACGCCGCCGCGGGAAAGTACCTCTCCGCCGGCGGTGCCTTCAGCGTGCCCACCATCGCCTCGCTGATCCCACAGGGACGGCTGACGCTGACCAGCCTCACCGCGATGATCGCCAGCGACGTCAGCGCCGCGACCTCGGTCTATTACACGCCCTATGTCGGCAACTACGTGCCGATCTGGAACGGCTCGGTCTTCGTCGTGTCGACCTTCTCCGAGCTGACGCTGTCGCTCGTCGCCAACCACACTTCGAACACGCTCTACGACGTCTTCGTGTTCCTGAACTCCGGCGTGCCGACCCTCGGCACCGGGCCCGCCTGGTCCAATCCCGGCAATTTCGTCAGCGCCGGCACGCTGACCACCGGCACAGCCAACCGCGGCACCGGCGCCGGCACCACCGAGCTCGAACGCAAGAACGGCCTCTGGACCAACAAGGTGTCGATGACCGCCCGCAACGGCGCCACCACCTACAGCGTCGGCGCCAACCAGGGCACCTACCTCGGCACCATCTGGATCGACGCCACGGCGGGGCAGATCACCTGCCACGTTAGCTGGGGGCAGAACCGCAAATGGGGAGTGTGGAACGCGTATAATCGGCTGCCGATTACCTTGCTGGCGGGGGATTCAAATGCGAGTTGGACATACACTGGCGCTTATCGCGCATCGCGCAACGACCCTGGGAACTCGGTGACGGTTCTTTGCGGGTTGGCCGAGGAAAGAGTCAGTGCCAGGCGTGGGCAGTCGGTTGGGCAAAGCGGCTCGGGCGGGTATACATTGGGTATCGGTCAAAACAGCACGACTGTAGCCACAGGGTTCCAGCCCGCATGTGACTTCGCGGCGGCGGCGGGGGGCGTGCAGATTGCGAACTCTCTTGCCTCCCTTGATGCCAGCCCCTTTTTCGGCCTGTCGGCTTTCTGCTCGATCGAAAAATCAGCCGCAGCGACTACGACCTGGATCAGTGGGAAGCAAGCGTCAATGCAGCTTGACGTGCGCTGGTGGGGCTAGGCGAAACCACTCTGAGGCGCCAGCGAAATTACTGCAGGGGAGCCACCCTAAATGCATCGTAGTCCCCTAAGCGCAGCGCGGTAGCGGTCGCCGAAGACCGAGCGGAAGGAGCGCCCAGAGAGGCAGCTTGGATAGAGGCGCGTCTGCTCAGAGGATCCTATTCCGAACCTTCGCGATACCGGTGTCAACTCGATTGCTTGGCTCAGGGGAGCGGTCACGCCGCAAGACCTGAGGGGGGCCGCTTGCGATACCACGCGTCCCAGGCGGAGAGGTTGCGAAAGCGCCGCTGATACCCGTTCCGCTCCATCAACAAATCGATCTCGCGCTCGGCGTTTGTGTGGTTGTGCTCAACCGAGAACAACTTCACATCGTACCGGCCGAAATCGAAAGCGCCGAGGATGGACAATTCGCTGCCCTCCGTGTCGATGCTCATATAATCTATGGTCGTCGGAGCTTTGAATCCCCTGAGCAGATCGATCAAGGTCACCGTATTGACTTGAATCGACTTTGCCTTCTTGCGGAACTTCGGGTGCCTTTCGTCCGGTGCCGACGAGGCGAGCGTGCTGAGTTCCGGTTTTGCGGGGACGAGAAATTCGACATTCTCGCCGCCGGTTGCGGAAACGCACAAATCGGAAATGGCCGCCGAGCGATTTTGTCTGAGGGCCGCATGCCATAGCGGGTTCGGCTCCGCCAGGAGGCCTCTCCATCCGAATGACTTCTCCAGCAGATAAGTATTCGACAGCGACTTCCCGTCGGTGGCGCCGAACTCCACGAAATATCCGTCCCGCGCGCTCCCGCATTCAAAGAGCACCCAGAGATCCTGTAATATTTGCGCGTGAGTTTCGCCAACATTGTCCAGGCAAAAACGCAGGAAGCTCCGTTCGTCATTCGTTAGTGCGCGGATTTCGTCGGCGAGGAAGTTGCTCCATGAGCCGGACCGGTCAGAGGGCTCGTGCGTTCCGCGGCGGCGAATCGCCCGCAGCGGGTGGCGCAAAAACCGCGTCAGATGCCCCATCTCGGCTCCCCTCCTTTCCGCTGCGCCGGTTCCCACCACAATCGAACGGCGAACGGCTTGCTGCCTCCCGGCGTTGGCGCCGCGTCGAGGCGGCTCACCGGCCATCGCTTGATGGCGAGCGCCGCGCCCGTTACGGCTACCCACTAAGTTCTGCCGGAGGTCACGCAGGATTGCGAGTGAAGGCACGGAAGGCTGACTAGCGCATGAGCAATATGTCGCCGCGAGCCAGCGAGGCGAGCTGTTCGGTCGGCCGGATATCCAGATCGGCGCCAAGCCGGACGAAGCCGCGGTAGCGCGCGCCCAGCTCGGCCAACAGCGGCCTCATGCGCGGGCCATACTTGGAGCCGTTGAACTCCAGAACCATGGGTGCGGAGAAGTCAGCAGGCAGTCCGCGAACGACCTCTGGCTCGTGACCTTCGACATCGATCCAGAGCAAACCCACCTGGCGGCCTCCCAAGATGTCGCGGAGTGGCCCAAGCGCAATATCCGTACCATCAACAGAAATTGTATGCGCCCCGTGGTTGGTGAGGCTACGGTTGAGGGTAGCCCTCCCTATCCGGTCACTCGCCGCGACGTTAAGCGCCTCTACGCGATCAGTGAGGCCGTTAAGCGCAAGGTTCGTGGTTAGAAGATGGAAATTCGCGAGATCCGGTTCGATAGCTATGCCCGACGCGAACCGGCCGCTTTTCATCGCATAGATAGTCTGCGTTCCGATGTTCGCCCCGACATCGACGAAGGGACCAACCGAGAGATCGGCGTTCCGCAAGGCCGAAAGCACGAATTCAAAATCGGCCCGCTGCCAATTCTTCTCTCGAATGATCGTGCCCCCAATCATTCGGTCGGCGGGATTGATCGCGACTCGATGGTCGCCGCAATCCACTATGATGGCTAGACCCTCGTTCCCCAGGCGATCAAGTACCGCCCGGCGGACCACTCGCCGGGTCGAAATGAGCCTGTCTCGTGCCGCTCGAAGCCGCCGCCCCAACTTTGGCATTCCGCCTCCCACATCATGACCTTGTCCGAGCGTCCAATCCCACTACAACCAACCCCCCCCCCCCCGCCGCGCTCTCGGTCAAGGCATCCCCAGGCTAACGAACCGCGCCCCAACCGCCTCCAAGGTTGTTACGGCTACCGCCCTCGCTGCTCCGGGCGTCCCGAATGCCGAGAACCGCGGCCTTGAGCGTGCCGGCCGTGATGCCGCCGATATTCTGGGTCACGTCCCCAAATTTCTCCGCGTCGAGCCCCCGCAAGACATAGTCGCGGACAAGAGTCCGCATTCGAGAGACACTCCGGTCTTCCAGTCGAGCATGTGAGGAGGGCAGAAAAAAAGTCAGCAACTGTCCAAATTCCTTGCATCGCCGTTCAATCAGTCTCTTGTACCTCTCGAAGCTCCTCTCAAAGCGGAACGCAAGAGCAGGTTCAGCGCGCAAGCTCTCTTTAAGCCATCGGCGGTGAGCGCGAGACCCTTCGCCCGGACGCCAGGGCTTCTCCCGAGCGAAATGGTAGATCACTGGCTTCAGGACGCTTTCAACGTCAAGACCGAACAGCTTGCTCTCGAAATTCCAACGCGGCGATAGCGGCAGCCAAGACCGACGAAAGATGATGTTCAGTGCATCCTGATCGTCAACTTCAGTGCGCGCAATAAGGTCCATGGCGCTCGCCCGAATATCGCGTCGCCGCCAACTTTCGGCGTCTATCAACAATACCCCTGAGCCGAAGTAGCCATCATCGCGGCTTAGTCCGAGTCCGGCTAGTCGCTGGTCGTAAGCTCGGACGTCGCGCTCAAGCGCTGAGGGCAAGTAGACAGACGGATCGTCGGCTGCCGCTATGGTGGCCCCCCCAAGATTCAGGTCGAAAAGGGCATCGGGAGGGCGCTCAATGCGAATATCGCAATCCAGATAGATGATTTGACTGCACTGGGGCAGGAGGTCCGGCACAAAAAAGCGGAGGAAAGAGAACGGGCCGCGCTTCTTTGCGATACGGTTTGCGACCTCCGGCAAGAAGTGAACGAAGTCCGGGCAAAAGATAATGAATCCCAGGCTTGGAGGAAGGTCGTTGAGGTGCTCGCCGCGCTCCGTCAGTAAGAAAACGTCGAAGTCGGAGGGTCTATTCCGAAGCTGAACGAGCCGCCGACAGGCCAAAAATGCGAGAGGAAAATAGCGCATGTCGGCACAGAGCACGATCGCGCGCGTGCTGGTGGCCGCGGCGCTATCGGCCAACATAGGCCGGCGTCCTCCGACCGCGCGGTTGTGGGGCAGCTTGCTCGGAAGGCGCACGCATACCAAGTCGATGGCCCTCAAGAGCAATACCTTCGCCGAGCAACTTGGGTACGGCGTAAGCGTCCCTCTCCGGTCCTGAGTTGGCAACGATGTGGACGATTGTCGTGCACTCGGACAAGAACTCGTCGACGTGCGCGGTCTGCCATGCGCGGACGGGCCAGGTGACTTCCCAGCTCAATTTGCGCGCAAAGGTTTTCATCGAGAAGCGGTCCCCTCCTGTGTTTTGCCGGAATTCCTATTTTGGGGAAGGCGGCCCGCTGTTGTTCTCGGTCGACTACACCTGCCGCATGGCGATAAGAACGAAATAAGCCGCTCTTCGCCTTGCGCTACCGCGATCCGCCTACGCCTGAGCTCCAACCGACGCCCCCCCGGCAATTGCTGGCCCACCGCCCGCCGCCGGACCTAGAGCCCTGCGTATCGCTGCGCGGACCGGCCCGGCGTTCAGCACGCCGAAATTCGAATAGAGATCCCACCGTGACGCGGGATGCTCGGATCCCCGAACGTACACCACCGGCGCGGATCCGCGATAAGGCACGCGGCTAAATGCGAGCTTGCGCCGAAAGGGCAGTTTGATGAATCTGCTGATGAGGGCGTCGTCGGTGCAGTCGAGGTTCGTCGTCAAAACGACAATCCTCGACGGGTCCACCCGCCGCGCCCGCCGGTGCCACGCCTCGGCCGCGCTGGAAAATTCGGTTGAGTGCAGGAAGTGAACCCGCACGCGGCCGAGCAACCCGACCGGATAGGGCACGCCCGCCTGCCTGTCTTCGCGAAGCTCGGCGCGGAGATTGGCGTCGAGGTGCTCGCAGAACGACAAGAAGTCGGCCGTGCCGAAAAACAGGCCAACCGTCGGCGAAAGGTATTTCTGGCGGAGTTCTTTATAGAACCGCTGGCCGACGCAATTCTCTGAGATGAACGAAAAGCCCTGGTCGGCGTAGTTGGAGTAGAGCCACCGGCTGAAACCGCGCTTATGCCGCTCCCGAAAAGCGGTCTGCGCCTCTCGCAGTCGCCGGCTGAGTTTGGACACGATCGGACTCCTCCCCCGACTGCGCTCGACACTCTTTCGTGTGGCAGGCATCGACTCTGCCTGCGCCGCCCGCCGTCTGCAATCTCCCGAACCGCCGACGCGCCGACGCTAACTCGCACCGCTCGCGTTCTTCACATGGCGTTGGCCAAATACCAAGCATAGGTCGCCCGCACTCCCTCCCGAAGCGGCGTCGCGCGCTGCCATCCGAGCGCGGCGAGGCGGGAGGAGTCGACGAGCTTCCTCGGTGTACCGTCTGGCTTGCTCGCGTCGAAACGGAGCCGCCCGGCGAAGCCCACGACCTCGGCAATGAGGCCCGCGAGTTCGCGTATGCTCACCTCGTCGCCACTGCCGATGTTGATCGCCTCCATGCCGTCATAGGTCTTGGCGAGCAGCATCAGCGCATCCGCGAGATCGTCGACGTGGAGGAACTCGCGCTTCGGCGTGCCGCTTCCCCAAATCTCTAGCTCGCCCTTGCCGTCGCGCTTGGCCTCATGCGCCTTGCGAAGTAACGCCGGCAGCACGTGGCTGCTGACAAGGTCGAAATTGTCGCCCGGTCCGTAGAGGTTGGTCGGCTGCGCCGAGATGAAGCGGCAGCCATACTGCCGGCGATAGGCGTCGGCGAGCTTGATCCCGGCGATCTTGGCGATCGCATAGGCCGCGTTGGTCGGCTCGAGCGGGCCGGTCAGCAGTGCTTCCTCGGGGATCGGCTGCGGCGCAAGGCGCGGGTAGATGCAGCTCGAACCGAGGAAAACCAGCGTCTCGACGCCCGTCCGCCGCGCCGCTTCGATGACATTCGCCTCTATCATCAGGTTGTCGTAGAGGAACTCCGCCGGCCGGTCGCGGTTGGCGAGGATGCCGCCGACCTTGGCAGCGGCGAGGAAGACGACCTGCGGCTGCTCTTGCTGAAACCAATTCTCGGTTGGCGCCTGCCGGCGAAGGTCGAGGTCGTTCCGCCCGGCGGTCAGTACGATGCACCTCTCGCGCGCGAGGCGCCGCACCAGCGCCGCGCCGACCATGCCGCCATGCCCGGCGACGAAGACGCGCTTGCCGGCGAGGTCGAAGTTCACGGCGCGCCGCTGCGACCGGGCTGGCCCGGTTCGGAGTGCTGGGCCTTGGCCTCTGCGAGGTCTTCGGCCACCATCTCGCGGACCAGATCGCCAAAGCCCGTCCGCGCTTTCCAGCCGAGCAGCCGCTGCGCCTTAGCCGGATCGCCGAGGAGGTTGTCCACCTCGGTCGGCCGAAAGTAACGCGGGTCGATCTCGATGACGGCGCGACCGCTCTTTCGGTCGACCCCGCGCTCGGCGGCGCCGCTGCCCTGCCAGTCGACGGCGATGCCGATTTCGCCGAAGGCGCGCTCGGCGAAGTCGCGGACCGAGTGCGAAATGCCGGTCGCCAGCACCAGGTCATTCGGCTTAGGATGCTGCAGCATCAACCACATCCCCTCGACGTAGTCGCGGGCGTGCCCCCAATCGCGCCGGGCGTCGAGATTGCCGAGATAGAGCTTCTCCTGCCGGCCGAGATGGATAGCCGCCACCGCCCGTGTGATCTTGCGGCTGACGAAGGTTTCGCCGCGGATGGGGCTCTCGTGGTTGAAGAGGATACCGTTCGAGGCGTGAAGGCCGTAAGCCTCGCGGTAGTTCACCGTAATCCAGTAGGCGTAGAGCTTGGCGGCGCCGTACGGGCTCCGCGGCGCAAACGGGGTCGATTCAGACTGCGGCGGCGGCGAATTTCCGAAAAGCTCGGAGGTCGAGGCCTGGTAGAAGCGGGTCTTGCCGCCGAGCCCGAGCAGCTTGATCGCTTCCAGCAGCCGGAGCGTCCCCAGCGCGTCGGCATTGGCCGTGTATTCGGCGGTCTCGAAGCTCACCTGGACGTGGCTTTGCGCGGCGAGGTTATAGACCTCGTCCGGCTGGGTCTCCTGAACGATGCGAATGAGGTTGGTCGCGTCGGTCATGTCGCCGAAATGCAGGATCAGCCGCGGATCGCTCTCGTGCGGGTCCTGATAGAGGTGCTCGATCCGCCCAGTGTTGAACGACGACGATCGCCGCTTGATGCCGTGGACCACATAGCCCTTGGCGATCAGCAGTTCGGCGAGATATGCGCCGTCCTGTCCGGTGACGCCGGTGATGAGGGCAGTCTTCGCCCCCTGGCTCTTCTGCTTCTCGGTCTTGGCCAAATCCTGATCCTCAGGCGCTTTCGCTCGACGGCGCGGCGCGGCCGTAAACGTCGTCATAGCGGACAATATCGTCCTCGCCGATATAGCCGCCCGACTGCACCTCGATCAAAATGGCCGCAATCTTGCCGGGATTGGCGATGCGGTGCCGCTCGCCGACCGGGATGAAGGTCGAAGCATTTTCCGATAGCAGGAAGACATCGCGGCCACGAGTGACCTCGATGCTGCCGGAGACCACCACCCAGTGCTCGGCCCGGTGCACATGGCTTTGCAGCGAGAGCCGCGCGCCCGGCTTCACCATCAGCCGCTTGACCTGGTAGCGGTCGTCGATCCGCAGCCGCTCGTACCAGCCCCACGGCCGGTAGGTGCGGGGGTGCGCGACGATCTCCTCGCGCCCGGCGCGCTCCAGCATGCCGACGACCCCTTTGACCTCCTCGGAGCGGCCGGTGGGCGCGACAAGGACCGCGTCGCCGGTCGCCACCACGACGATGTCGCTGAGACCGGTAACCGTTACCAGCGGCCCCTCGCTCCGCACGACCGAGTTGACCGTGTCGACGACGTGAACGTCGCCGCTAAGCGCATTGCCATTTGGGTCTTGTGCGGAAACCTCACGCACCGCCGCCCAGGAGCCGCAGTCGCTCCAGGCGGTATCCAGGGCCACGCAGGAAATCGCCGCGAATTTCTCCATGATTCCGTAATCGAGCGAGATCGCCGGGGCCGACTTGTAGGCGGCCGCATCGAGGCGGACGAAGTCGAGGTCGACCGTGGCGCCGGCAAGGGCGGCCCGGCAGGCGTTCAGGATCGCCGGCTGCAGCGCCTCGAAGGCGGCAAGCATCGTGCCGGCGCTGAAAAGAAAGATGCCCGAGTTCCAAAGGTGGCGCCCGTCGGCCAGGTACCGCTCGGCCGTCTGGCGGTCCGGCTTCTCAACGAAGCGCGCTACGGGCCGAGCATCGCCCGTGGCTGCGGTCGCGTCGCCGAGTTCGAGGTAGCCGTAGCCCGTATGTGGGCTGGTCGGCGGAACGCCGAACACGACGATACGCCCGGCCCGTGCTGCCCCGGCACCGCGGAGGACGGCGGCACGAAAGGCCGCGTCGTCGCCGACAATATGATCGCAGGGCGCCAGGACCACGAGGCGCGCCGGGTTCTCGCGCCCGGCCACCAGCGCTGCGACGCATGCTGCGGCAGCGGTGTCGCGGCCGACCGGCTCAAGCACGATCGATGTCCGCTCCAATCCCGCTTCTATGGCCTGTTCGGCCATCAGGAACCGGTGATCGGCGTTGCCAAGCACGGCCGGCGCCGAGAAGCCGTCGCCCGCGAAACGTCGGCAGGCAAGCTGGAAGAGGCTCTGCTCGCCGATCAGGGTGACGAACTGCTTGGGACGGTCGCGCCGCGACGCCGGCCACAGCCGCGTCCCCGACCCCCCGGCAAGAAGAACTGGCAGGATTGCCTCACTCACGCGTCGATCCACCCCTTTGCGCCGCGACCGGCGCGCCGCCACAAGCACCGCGAGAGTATGTCGGCCCCCCGCGCCCTTCAACCGGCGAGCCGGACGGAGTGGCGGATATGCCGGCCGCATCTCTCACGGGTTCTTTGCGGCCTCGGGCCGGAGCGACCGCAGGAAGGCAGCCGGGTGGAGGGTAAGCCCGGCCAGGTACGCCCGCAGCACATGTCGGGAGTGAGAACCCGCCCGTGCCAGCCGCGCGACCCGCGCCATTGCCGCGGCTCGCGCCCGGGAGCTTTGTCCGAGTAGCCGACGCCGGGGCGCACGAATCATCCAATCCAGCAGCGCCGTACCCGGCTCCAGACCGTTCGCCGATGCCAGCACGCGATGCGCCGCAACTAGGCTATCGACATCGGCATCGCCAATGCCATCCGCCGGCATGGTGGCGAGGTTGGTTGCCATGGCGGCGATCGGATCGGTACGGCCGGCACCACGACGTTCCGCAGCAAGCGTGCAGAGGTCATGCGCCGCCTTTTGCCGCCAGTTGGCGGGCCCCGTGATCTGGCCCGGATGGCGTCGGTAGTGGATGACCGGCACCGCGAGATTGGCAAAGCGCCAGCGGTCGCCAAGGCGAAGCCATAGGTCGTAGTCTTCCGCCGGCTCGGCCGCCGTCCGATATCCGCCGACTTCAAGGACCGCTTCCCGTCGCATCATCACGCTCGGGTGGATGAACGGATTCTTGGCGCGAGCAAGACACTTCGCGATTTCCTGCGCCTCGGTCGGGTAGTGCGTGCTCACCGTTCCGACCGTTCCATCTTCGCCGAGACTGATCAATTGGCCGCCGACCACGGCCAGTCTGGGGTCGGCGGCAAGCATGGCGATTTGGCCATCGAAGCGGCCGGGCAAGCTGATGTCGTCGGCGTCCATCCGCGCGATGTACGGGGCCGTCGTTTGTGCGATGGCGAAGTTCAGCGTGCTCGCGATGCCGGCATGGGAACGCGAGAAAAACCTAACATCGGGAAAGGCGGAGCAGATTTCTCGGGCCCTTGCGAGCTCGGTTTGCGTCGAGCCGTCGTCAACAACGAGAATCTCGCCGCCGGCATGACCGCTGACGCTGGCAAGCGCCTCGCGCAGCCAGCGCGAGGCGTTGTAGGTGGGGATGACGACCTGGAATGTCGGCTCGACTTCTCGCGCTGTCATCGCTCCCGCCGCGTCGAGCGCCGCCGGACTTCAAGGATGGACCGGATTCTCAGGGCTCGACATTGTCTTAGCCGCTGGGGCTGCTGACACCCCGAATTGCAAGCTGTAAAACACCTCGCCGCGGCGGAGAAGGCATGGCGCTCCACCAAATCAACTGCCTATGGGTCGGCCCCCGGCTGACCTCCCTTGAACAGCTGTGCCTGTTGTCGATGGTCCGCACCGGCCATCGCGTGCGTCTGTTTGGCTACCAGCGTTACGACAATGTGCCGGCCGAAGTGGAGCAGATCGACGCCCGGGAAATCCTTCCGGAGACGGGCATCGTCATCCACACGCGGCGCCGCAGCCCAATCCGCGGAACGCCCGCGCCCGGCGCCGACATTTTCCGCTACCGTCTGCTCGAACGCGGGCTCGGACTTTGGGCCGACCTGGACCTTCTCCTTATTAAGCCAGTCGAACGGACGGGCGACTATGTGTTCGGCCGGGGGCTCGACGCCACCACGCCAGTGTTGAACGGCGTGTTGGACATGCCCAAGGACTCCAAACTGCTGCGGTTGCTATTGGACTTTGTCGCCAATCCTTACCCGGTGCCGCCCTTCTATTCACTGAGACGCCGCGCCGAACTGGTTTTGCGCAAGATCCTGGGGATCCCTAAGGGCGTCGGCGACATGACCTCGGCAGTGCTTGGGCCTGAGTTGCTCTCATACCTGGTTGTCAAACTCGACCTGATGCAGCATGCTTTGCCCGCCGAGGTATTCTATCCCCTCCCGCATCGCCTTGCTCAGGGGCCGTTCATTGCCGGCTGGGATGTGGAGTCGCTGATCAAGCCGAATACGGTCGCCGTCCACTTATGGAACGACAAGCTGCGCCGGCCGACGTCCTTGCGGCCCGACAACCCGTCCGGCAGGCTCCTGGTTGACGAAGGTTCGTGGATCAAGAATTTCGCCGCCCGCGAGTTGGATTTCGACTTTGTGGGCGACTAGCCGATATTCCGACGCGGCACTCCGCTCGGTCAGGCCACATATTGCTTGATCTTGCGGCCAAGACGATCGCCGAGATGGATGAACTGCTGGGCGCGGCGGAAGTTGTCCTCGATGTAGGGCTTCATCCGCTCGTAGGCCTCCGGCGTGGCCGAGTTGCATGTCGACACAATCTGGTCCGCACTTGCCGCGAGCAGCAGTCCACGGGTGTCGAAGTAGTCGGCGATATTCGTGCATCCCCAATAGATGGGGACAGTCTTGGTAACGAGGCAGTCCACTAGCTTCTCGGTGAAGTAATACTTGCAGCGGGTGTTCTCTATCGCGATGTGAAACATGCAGTCGAACATTGCTGTTTTGTCATCGCCGAGCTGCGGCCAAGCCGGGGCCGACGGACCGCCGTGCTTGCTGACGTAGAATGACTTCCGCTGCCTGATCTCGCCCTGTCGTCTCCAGATTTCGTGCCGCAGGGCGTGCCCGTCGGTCACCGATTTCGCCCCGACTACCATGGATATTCCCTCGACCTTCTGCGGCAATCCTCCCTGGCGTATCCATGATGTGCCGAATTCGAGGTGTACGACTTTGGGTCGGCCCTCGAGCCGATCGGTCGAGGCAACGATCAGGTCGAAGGTGTGCGGGTGCTTGCGCGCATAATCGGACATTTTCGGCAAGATCGTGTGCGGTTCGCAAAGATACAGCACGTCGAATTCGCCTGGGGACTTCGGCGTGTCCTTTCGCCGGTCCACATATATATTGACGGCGTTTTCAAACTCGGTGGGAACATCGAGGCCCCACTTGCAATAGACCCGCGCCTTCACGCCCAAAGCCAAAGACTTGTGGCTGATCGGCCGACGCCGCTCATCGACCAACCCAATCTATTCGCTAGGCGCCAGAGACGAATGCCCTCCATCGCGCGGCTTACCAAGCGTCCCATCTTTAGAATCGGAATTCGCCGCCCAAGAACGCGGCGCCCCGCATTCTCCCAAGCCTGGTCGCACTCACTTCCCGGCCGCTTGCCCGTGGAACCCAAACGCCTGCTGCGCATCTGGAACTTTCCGCGTCCAGCTCTCCCATACGAATTGGTAGGAGTAGTCGCACCGGTGGGAGACCTCTAGTCCTCTTCTGATTGCCACCATCTTCGCCAGCGAGTCCGGCGCGACGTCGTGAAACTGCACTTGCACCGATCTCAGCCGATGGATCGCGCCCGACTCGATCAACCTCTCGAGCAGCTCGTATTCGCCGCCTTCGATGTTGATCTTGATCAGATCGATTTCGAGCAGGCGGTGTTGGTCGAGGAACGACACGATGTCGACCAACTCGATCTCTTCTGTCGGTGCGAGACCTCGATCGGGGGAGAAAATGGAGGTGGCGTCGCCGCGAACTTGCACACGCTCCTTACGGGTCCGCCCGGCGAGGCCAAACGGGTAAACGGCGATGTCGCCGTTTTTCTCGAGTCGCCGCTGGATGGCCGTGAAGAACGCGTGAACCGGCTCGAAGATCAGGAGGCGGCAAGGCATTCGTGCATAGAGGTCGGAGGCGAACTGGCCACTATAGCCGCCCAGATCGAGGACCACCGAGTCTCTGGTGAGTGCGTAGTTGAATCGGAGCCCGGCGTCGCCGCCGTCGGCCATCCAACGACGAAGCTCGAGTTCGCGCTCGGTCGGCAGCATCGTGCTCCTCAGGCGCTTAATTAGTTTCGACAAGTAGCTCACGAGCAGTGTCCAGCGATCGGAGGTTCGCGCCCGAGGGAGAACATAGTGTAGGAGCCGAGCGCGTCGACCTCAATCCGAGTTGCCACGACGGCGGCGCTTCCCGAGGGCACGTGCGTCAGCCGCCGACCGCAATCCAGTGATCCGGCAAATGGTCTCGGTTGGGCCGCCCGCTCGCAGGGTCGGCGGCGAACCAGCGGTTCGGAGCCGCCACGATGCCGTTTTCCGGTGACAGCCAGGCGCCCCACCACGAGAAGCTCGAGTTGGCTATGATGTGGTCGCGGGCGAGCGACATGAGGTAAAGGTCGCGCCATGGCATCCCCCCGGCGCTGGCAACGGTCACGCGGTCCAGGGGCTGAAGGACCTCGGCGATAAGGGCGCCGGCTACATCGCCCTCGTCGCTGAAAACAAAAATGTCCAGGGCACCGCGACGCTCGCGCAGCGCCATCAGCGCCTGGTGGTAGTAACGCTGAGTGGCGCACCCGGCATGGACCGCTACCACCCGTGGGCTGTGCGCATAGTCGCCGCGGCGAACATGGACCGCCACCGGATTCCGCGCCCCGCGGATGGCTGTGGCCAATGCCGTCACCTCCGCCTCGTGGGGTGGCGGAAACGCGAAATCGCTGCGGATCACCTGCTGCCATTCGGCGAAATAGCAGGGCGACTGCCAGTCGCCGACCAGATACGCGGACCGGTCCACCGCCGAGAGTCCCGGCCAGTACCCAAACCACGGCTCCACCACCCGCGACCCCTGGAACGCCCGCCACAGCCGCTCCGAGGCGCTTCCCCTGACGCGACCGCCCGCCACGCCAATGGTCCCGGCTGCCCGCGCGGCGGCGATCGCCGGGAATGCGCCCAGTCCGAAATCGCGCGGCGTGCTCTTGGGCGGTACCTTCGTGAACCAGTTTGTATCCAGCACCAGCCGCGCGCCAAGGCGCAGCGACAAGGCGCGTCCCGCCGCGTACTGGAACATCTGGTTTCCAAGCCCGCCGCGGATGTCGACGGTCACGGTCTTGGCCACGGAGTGCCTCGGTACCAAAGGCGGCCGCCCCGCTTTCGTGCCATTGCACGACCACGCCATGGTCGCCGCAGGTGTAGAGGCTGGCCTTAACGTTTCGCCGGATCTCAAGTTGCCGAAGCGATACCGAAATTCGTCGCGGTCGCATACCCCCAAAAGGTTCCACCCGTCCGCTAACGTGCATCGGGGCAGCGACGGTGCATCGTCGGCGATGTCTGTTGTAGATAACGCTCGCATGAACATCGTCGTCATCAGCCTTGAGCGCTCGACCCGCCGCCGGGAGGCGATGGCCGCCGAGCTGGCCAAGGCGGGGCTCGCCGCAGAGTGGTTCGCTGCCGTCGATGGCGCCGCTGCCGATGCTCGGTCCGATATTCGCTTCGACCAGCGCCGGTCGGAAAGAGTCCGGGGGTTAGCGCTCTCGCCAGGCGAACGCGGTGCCGCCGCCAGTCACGTCGCGCTCTGGCGGCGTTGCGTCGACCGGAACGAACCGCTGGTGATCATGGAGGACGATATCCTCCTCGGGCCCGGCCTGCCGGCCGCGCTTGGCGCGGTGGCCCAGAGGCTGGATCGCTACGGCTTGATCCGCTTCTTCATGTTCTTTCCGCGGCGCCATCGCGTCGAAGAAACCATCGGCGAATGGCAGATTGCCCGCTACTGGCGTGGGGGCACCGGCCTCCAGTGCTACGCGATCGCCCCGGCCGCGGCCGCAGCATTGGTGTCACGGGCCTCGCCGATGATCTTCCCGGTGGACCTTTACCTCGAGCGCTTTTGGGAACACGGAGTCATCCCGTACGCGGTTCATCCGTTCGCCGTGGGCATCCGCGACTACGGAGAGTTTCCCTCCGAAATCGGCTACCGCCAAGCGCGACAGCGCCGCCTGGGCACGCGGCTGGTCCGAGAGATCTTCCGCGCTCGCGACGACGCGCGGCGCGTGCTCTTCAACGCCGTCCACCGTTAAACGCCAGCGGGAAAGCGCTAGCCCTTTCTTCTGAAGGTGCGTTCGATCCGGGCAGCGAGCCGCACCGCGGCGCCGCGGAACCCGGCCTTCCGGTTGAGCCATCCATAGCGCCGGCTTCCCAGCCGGGGTATCAGACCGACCCCGAAGCCGTAGCCGTAGTCGCCATTGGCATCGCCGTTCCAAGCGACCGGAACGCCGCCGGCTCGGTCGGCCTCGGCGCCAATTGCCGCCAGCTCCCGCCGATCGCTGAAGCGAGCCTCCGGAAAGTTGCGGGCCACGAAGTCGCGTTTGTCGGTGCCCTGCGTCAGATCGTGAACGAAGACGTGATCGGTCTGGCCAGCACCGAGCAATGCGGTTGCGAGGCGGATGCTGCGGAAACCTTTTGGCCCGTCGATGAAGATGGCGTCCCCGCGCTGCACCAGCTGCGGCATCAACTCGCGCGAGTCGCCGAACAGCAGACGCACATTGTCCCGCCCTCGCAGCCGCTCTGCCGCGATCGGTGCGTGCGGGGATGTCTCCTCAAGCTCGATGCTGACGATCTCGGTGTCCGGCAGCATCAGCGAGAACAACAATGTGCTCTGCGCACGGGCCCGGCCGGACTCGACTATGCGGTGGACCCCGCGGCCATCGATGCAGCCGACGAGAAAGAGCGCCTCCGAGTAGAGGATGCCTTGCTCCTCGTGGGGCACGCGCCGGGCAATCTCGACCATGCGCGGCAGCAGAGCCCGCATCCGCTCCGCGATACGCGGATACTCCAGCGCCTCATCCGTCATCGAAAAACCCGGCCCCCGCCGACGGCCGCTCTCGGCCGAAGCGGGGTGAGAAAGCCCGCCACCGACCCGGTCGTCAAGGCCCTTGCCCGAGGACCGCCCACCGATCAGCCGCTGGAGACCAGCCGGTCGAGGATTGCCGCGATCCGCTCTCCGAACCCCGCCATGCGGAAGTGGGAAAGGGCCCGTTCCTTGGCTCGCTGCCCGATCGACCCGCGGAGTTGCCCGTCAGCGGCGAGCCCGGCGATAGCCGCGGCCAGCGCATCCGCGTTGCCCGGCGGCACCACGAGGCCGAAGCCGTCGTCTGGGATGGCATCGCGCGTGCCTTCGACCTGCGTCGCGACCACTGGCTTCCCCGCCGCCATCCCCTCAATCATGGCGAAGGCGAGCCCCTCGCGGGTGGCGCAGTGCACGACGATGTCGACGCTGGCAAGCAAGGACCCGACATCGCCGATCTGGCCGAGATAGCAGATCTCGTCGCTGAGGTTGAGGCGCGCCGCGTCCGCCTCCATGGCGCGCCGGTAGTCCATGTCCGCCGCCCCGGCGAAGAACACGCGAAACGGGCCGATCGCCTGCGCGGCCTTCGCCCTCCCCAGCGCCGCCAATAACAGCCGTTGGTTCTTTCGCTCGCAGAGCTTGCCGATATTGCCGATGGCCAGCACGCCGGCGGGGATGCCGAGAGCCGCACGGCCTGCTTCGCGGTCGGTCCCGGACCCGAACTGCCGCTCCGGCAAGCCGTAGAAGACGACCCCGGTCTTGTCGAACGCCTCGGGCAGCCCCCGCAGGGCTTCTCGTCCTTCGCTGGAGCAGGCGACGATCGCGTCGAGGCGATGCACCAGGTGCTTGCGGGCCTTCGCAGCGGCATAAGCGCCGTGCAGGTGGACCAGCGAGCGGCAGCGCAGCGCGCGCGCCGCGAGGACCGCATGGGCCGACCAGGGGAACTCGTTGGCATAGACGCAAGCGATCCGCATCGGCGACAGGGCCGGCAGCCATTGGCGCGCGATCGCGGAGCGAAGGCGCCACGGTCCGAAGAGCTTGCGCCAGGCGGGAAAGGGCAGCGTGACGTGCGGGACCCTGCGGGCGTCGAGTTCGTCGACCAGCCAGCCCGGCTCGGCCACCGCCACCACCGGGCGATGACGAGACGGCAGAGTGTCGATGACGTTGAGCAGCGACTGTTTGGAGCCGCCAAAATTGGACGTGCCCTGCAGAAACAGGACGTGCCCTGCAGATCCCCCGGGCTCGACAGAGGGTTTGCCCTCGACCATCCTGGTTCGGAAACTCGCGCCACCCGTGGCTAGCTTCCCGCGCATCATTACAGCAATCGCTTGATCGCCGCGACATGATCGGCGACGGTCAACCCCTTCCGCTCGCCGAAGCCGCCGTCGAGTCTGGCTGGCCGGTCGAGCGCCGCAAGCACCGCTGCGCGCACCGTTTCCACCGTCAGGTCGGGCAACAGCCGCGCCTCCTCGCCGTCGAGAATCTCGGCAACTCCAGCACTCGAGGGCACAATCACCGGCGTCCCGCATTGCAGCGACTCGGCGATGACCAGACCGAACGGCTCGTAGCGCGTCGGAAGGATCGTGCAGTCGGCCGCTCCGTAGAGGCGCGCCATCTCCGTCACGTAACCCAGGTATCGGATGTGCGTCGCCGCGGGCCCCTCGGGCGGTCGACCGGCGACTGCAAGCCGTGCCGGAGTGTCGCCGAGGGAGGCAAAGGCAGCGGCGGCGATATCGAGCCCTTTGCGATAATGGCCGGTCGAGGGGAAGAGGAAGTATCGAAGGTCTGCCTCGAAGCCGTAGCGGACTCGCGCCGCTGATCGTTCGGGGCCGGTCAATGGCCGGAACCGAGCCGTATCGACCGGCGGGTAGATCGTCGCAAGCCGATCACGTGGCACGCCATAGTGCCGCTCGATCTCGCCAGCCACCATCCGTGAGTGCGTCACGATCCGCGGCGCACGCAGGAACGTCCGACGCTCGTTGGCCAGCATCACCCGATCCTTCAACCGCGCCCTCAGGCCGAGCGCTTCGAGATAGCCGATATGCGTACCGCCGATGTGGAGGTGCTGGCCCCCGACATTGGTGAGTGAGACGACGCGGTCGGCGCGGTCGACAAGCCGGAGGCGCTCGATCGCTGCGGCGAAAGCGAGCGGGGCGAGCAGCCGTGGGACGGGGAGGGGGCGGACGAGGCGCGTCTTCGCCCGGCACTCCGCTGCGACAGTGGGGTCAACGCGTTGCGCGTAGATCTCGACCTCGTCACCAGCTTCGGCGAGGCCCCGCGCGAGGTCGGCGACGTACCGCTCCTTGCCGCCGCCCCGTACCAGCGAGTGATAAACGAGCGCGATCTTCACGCGGATCCTCCGCCCCTGAGCCAGGCGCAGCCGGCATCGCGCCGCCCAACCATGTCTCAACCCGCCGCTTGTCGCAAAGGCTGAACCTCCGGTCCAGCCGCGGCGCACCGCGCGCACCGCGGCCTCTCGAACTGCGCTCTCTCCCAACAACCTCAGGAACGACGTCCATGAACTTCATCGGTACCGCCGCGCGCCTCGCGCCCGGCGACTTCTCCGCTGCGCTCGCTCTCATGCCCGGCGTCGAAGCGGCAGCACTCCGCGCTGTTATCGCGGTGGAGACCGGCGGCTCGGGCTTCGACCGGCGCGGCCGTCCCTCCGTTCTTTTCGAGCGCCACCTGTTCTGGGCAGCCCTCGGGCCCGGTGCGAAGCGCGACCGCGCCGCCGCAGAGGGGCTCGCCTATGCGCGCTGGGGCGAGCGGCCCTATCCGCGTTCGTCCGACGGCGTCTACGACGAAATCGGCCGCGCGGCGGCGATCGACGAGGACGCGGCGCTCCGCTCGACATCCTGGGGGCTGGGCCAGATCCTCGGGCGAGAGCACGACGAGGCCGGCTATCCCAATGCCCGAGCCATGGTCGAAGCCTTCATGGCGGGCGAGGGCGCGCAACTCGCCGGCATGGTCCGGCTGATCAAGGCGCGTCGCCTTGATGGCGCACTGCGCGACCACCGCTGGGCCGACTTCGCCCGGGCGTATAATGGCGCCGGCTTCAGGAAGAACCGCTACGACGAGAAGCTCGCTGCCGCCTACCGCCGCTTTCTCGCCGGTGGAGCGGACGCGGGCCCGCCGCTCCCAGAGCCCGATCCCGCCGTCGCCCAGGCGCAGGCGATGCTGCATCGGCTCCGACTTTACGACGGCGCGATCGACGGCGTCGCCGGCCCCGTCACCCAAGCCGCCATCCTGGCCTTCCAGCTTAGCCGGCCTTTCCTCATCGCCGACGGTGTCCTCGGCCCCAAGACGCGCGCCGCCCTCGGGGCCGCCGCCAGCCTCTCGGGAGCCGCATCGCCCGTAACCCCGCGCCCGCCGGCTGGCCGTGTTGCCCCCGGGGGCGCCGGCGCCGGCAGCGTCATCGCCGGCCTCGGCGCCGCCAGCCTTAGCGGCAGCTTCTGGGTGGGCATCGCCGTGGCTGCGGCCATCGCCGCCGCTTTGTTCGTGCTGCCGCGCCTCCGGCGCAAGGCACCCTCCGTCTGATCCACCCGCCCCACAACCTGCGAAAGGAAATCACCTCATGTTTCACCACATCCTCGTCCTCTCTCTCGTCGCCATCGCCTTCCTCCTTGCCCTGAATGTCGCGCCAAAGGGTTGGCGGACCGCGCTTTTCAACGCCCTTGCCGGCATACCGGTGGTCGGCGCCGTGATTGCCGACGCGCTCGGCGGCTTCGACTGGACCCGCGTCCTCGACGGCAAAGCCGCCTCCTGGGCCGGCCTCGCGGTCATCGTCCTCAACGTCGCGCTCCGCGCTATGACGACGACGCCAATCGGCAAGGAGGACTAAGCCGATGCTCGGGTTCCTTGCCTCGCTCCTCGGCGGACCGCTGGTGAGCGGCGTTCTTGACGCCTACAAGGCGCGCCTCGCCGCCGCCAACTCCGCCGAAGCCCACGCCGTCGACCTCGCCAAGGCCGAGGTCGCCGCGGCAATCGCCGCCCGCGCCAACGCCAAGGAGATCCGCCTCGCCACCTCCGGCTTCTTCGAGGTGCGAGCCCTGTTCTTCCTGATCGGCTTCGGCTTTGCCCTGCACACCTTCGCGGTCTGCTGCGGGACGACGCTGGCGCCGCTCCTCGACCGGTCGTCGTGGCTGCTGCACATCCCGGCGCTGCCCACGCCGCTCGACGCCTACGAGGGCCAGGTCATCGCCTTCTTCTTCGGCTCGGCCGTCGCCATGACCGGTGTCCAGGCCATCGCCGCCGCCCTCGCCCGGAGGACTCTATGAACGCCAACGAGATCGAAGCCATCGTCAAATCGACCGTGCACGAGACGCTGATGGCGCTCGGCGTCGATGTCGAGAACCCGATGCAGGTGCAGCGCGATTTCGCCGCCCTTCGCACTTGGCGGACCAGTTTGGAAACGGTGCGCAAGCAAGGCCTTATCGTTGCCGTCGGCATCCTGGTCGCCGGCTTCATGGGCCTCGTCTGGGTGGCGATCCACGGCGGGACGCCGCCGCCCAGCCACCAGTGAAGCGCGGCACGCGCGCAAAAAGCAAAATGCCGGCGGCCATCGGCCGTCGGCATTTTTGAGACGAGGCGCCGTCGCCGGGCAGGCGGCGGCGTTATCCTGAGTTCAGCTTACTGGATCGCCGTCAGGGCAGTGGCGACCAGGGCGCCGTCGACCGCATTGTACTGCGCGACGACCGCCTCGCCGACCTGGAAGATGTCGAAGCCATCGCCCTCGAGGGCCAGAGGGAGGTGGCTGTCGAGAACCATCAAGCGGTCCTCGTTGCTGATGAAGGTGATGAGACCGATGACCGACTGCTGGGCGGGCATGACGGCGGCCTCTTCCTTCATCGACTCTTCCTTGACGATCGCGCCGGTTGCCATCGGCTCCAGGATCGCGGTGACGACATCGCCCTCAATGATAAGTGCGATTTCGTCGCCGAGACGGAGCGACAGGCCGGCGAGATCGCCGTCCAGCTGGACCAGCTGGTTGTCGACGAGAAGCTGATTCGACTCGGTGTCGATGAACGTGACCCGTCCGGTCATGGTCTCCGCGGCCTCGGCGAAAGCGGTAGCAGTGACGAGCGCGAAGACGGTCCGGGCGATCAGCTTCAACATGGTACGAGACTCCTTGAACTAGCCCATCGCCGATGGCCTCATCGGCGAGCCCGGCTTCCTGCCGGGACGCCGACAAGTTGAAGCATTAGTCTTAATGTTGCGTGAGGTGATTTGGTTAAGGCGGGGTAAAGTGCGGGGGCGGGCGTTGGCCTCGGCGCGACCCCTAACGGACCATCACGTTGATGGTGTGACCCTGACCCTGCGAGAAGTGGACATTCACGGTATCGGGTCCCTTGTAGCCGGGGGCGGAGGTGTAAATGACCCGCCACGCCGGCTGGTCGTTCCGCCCACAAGAGACGACAGTGATCGCCACGACCTGGGTCGTTCCATGCTCCGCGCCCGCCGATGGCTGCGGCATCACCCGGTTGCACGCATGGGCTTGATCGACCACGACCGGTTGGCCGCTACGAGCGCTAACGGTCCGCTGCGCCGCCGCTGGCAGCGTCAGCGCAAGAAGGGCGAGAGCGGCACCAACCACTGCAACAGATCGCATCGGTCAATCTCCTGATCGAGTGGGCGAGCGCCGCATCGGCGCCCCCGGCGCCGGCTAGAACGCGGAAACGCGCTTCACCATTTCTAGAGTCGCGTTCTTGATCAGCGCCTGGCCGCGGCTGTCCTTGGCGACATCGCCGGTGACCTTCAACAAGCAGAAATTGTTGATGTCGGTAGTGTTGCAGTCTTCGCCGAGCTTCTTGCCGGCGGCGTTCAGCGTGTTGACGTCGACATAGATCAGCGCCCCAGGGTCGAGCGGTACCGGCGAACACTGCGCCCCGATGATCGTGTTGTAGGACATCATCATGCAGTCGGCGATGACGACCTTCTTGCCTAGAAGAGAGTCGGTCCCCTTGGCGACAGCGGCGACAGTGGCTGCCTGTTGCGCCGACGCGGCGCCCGTCATCGCGACGACCGCGACCGCCGTCGCGCCGCAAGACAATCCGAGTTTCATGATGGTTCCCAAAATGGCAGCCCCGCCGCATTCTGCTCGGCAAGCCGCGGGGCGCCACCAACCGGGAATTGCGCGGGGACGATCGATTGCCGCCGAGAGTCGGCGACGGAGTGCTTTGTCTCTAGTGCCGGACCATCTCGGCGATGAGACCGGTGAGCGCGGTCGGCAGATAGGGCTTCAGCAACACCCGGCCGCCCTCGACCATCCGCCCGCGGATCTCGTCGTCGACCTCGCCGGCAGTGGTGTAGACCACCGGTAACTGTGGCCGCCGCCGACGTGCTTCGTTGGCGACATGGAGGCCGCCGCTGAGATTGTCCTTGAGCGCGATGTCGGCGAAGAGGAGATCGATGTCGGCGTCGCTGGCCAGGAGATCGAAAGCTTCCGGGACGTCGATCGCGGGAATCGGCTCATGCCCGGCGCGCCGGAGATTGGCCTCGGTTTGCGCCAGGATTTGCAGGTCGTCTTCGGCGATGAGAACGCGCGCCATTGTCGTCCACACCTCGTTGCTGCGGGGGCGGCAAAAGCAACCGCGCCACGATTCGCCAGGGCCCAGCCGAGGTTGCCGCTGCGTTGGTTGATGGGTTGTTAACGGCGGCGGTTGATCGACGCCGACAAGGAGCCGGATGCCTCGGTCTTCTTGACCGCGGACTTGCGCCCGAATACTAAGGTATATGACTAACCGTCAGCCCGATCTCGACCGCGTATTCCACGCCCTCGCCGATCCTACCCGCCGCGCTATCCTCGCTCGGCTCGGCGAGGGTCCGGCAACGGTCAGCGAACTGGCGCGGCCCTTCGCCATGGCACTGCCGACTTTTCTCGAGCACGTCCGCGTCCTCGAACGTTGCCGACTGCTGCGTTCGCAGAAGGTGGGGCGCGTCCGCACTTGCCGGATGGCGGAAGCCGCGGTCGCGGCGGCGGAGGCCTGGCTGGCCGAGCGGCGGGCGGCCTTCAGTGCACAGCTCGATCGGATGGATGCCTTCGTTCTCGACCTTGCCACCCAGGAGAAGCAGCGTGAGCGTCGCCCAAGAAACAAGTGACGGGCCTTTCGATCTTTTCGTCGAGCGCGTGCTGGACGCGCCCGCCAGTCTCATCTGGCAGGCGTGGACGCGCCCCGACTACCTCCGCCAGTGGTGGGCGCCCAAGCCATGGGAGACCGTCGAGTGCGAAATCGACCTTCGCCCCGGCGGCGCCTTCCGCACCGTGATGCGCGGCCCGAACGGCGAGACCGCCTCCCATCCCGGCTGCTTCCTTGAACTGATTGAGAACCGCCGGCTTGCCTGGACCGACCTGCTGACCGCCGGCTTTCGCCCGGCCGCCAAGCCGATCATCCGCCTGACCTCGGTATTGACGCTGCAGCCCGAGGGGAAGGGGACGCGCTACCGCGCCGTCGCGATGCACGGCGATGCGCGCCAGAAGCAGAAGCACGCCGACATGGGCTTCTACGAGGGCTGGAATACGGTCCTCGACCAGCTGGTGGCGCTACTGCCGACCCTGCGCGCCTGACCGAAGGTCCGTTGCCCCGCGAAAAACCGGCGTGGCACAATGCCTTGCAGGTCCGCCTACAGTCGGGAAACGGCAACGCCGCATGGGTCGCCTTCGCGCAATCGCCTTCGCCGCCGCCATCCTCGCCGTCGTCGTCCCGGCCGGTGCGGCTGAGACAATTGGCGCCGATCTTCGCGCCAAAATGTTGGCGGCGGCTGAGACGATGCGGACGGCAAGCCGTGTACTGCTGGCGGAGAAGCGCGCGCTCGGTCTCTTCCCCGGCGACGGCGTCGATCCCAACCGCACCGGCATGGTGGGTGTCGAATACAACGAAATGACTACTGCGGTTGGCGAACTCGGCGAGAAGCGTTCGACCACCAATCCGGACTTCGCTGCCGCCTATGTGCGTTATATCGCCGGCCTCGATCTGCCGAAGGGCAGCGCGGTCGTGCTTGTCCTCTCCGGCTCCTATGTCGGCGGCGACGTGGCGCTGCTGGCGGCGCTGGAAGCGCTCGGCCATCGCATCGTGCTCATCGCCTCGGCGGGTACCTCGCAGTATGGCGCCAACGACCCGGAGTTCAATCTCTTCGAGATCCTCGCCCTCATCGAGCGAAAGGGCATCGTCCGTAGCAGGCCGGTCGCTGCGGTGCTGGGCGGGACCAATGCCAATGGCGGCGGCATCGACCGTGTGAGCTTCCGCAAGCTGACCGAGTCCGCGGAGCGGGCCGGCTATCCGCTTATGCCGGGGCCGGGCGTCAGCGCCTCGGTGGACCAACTCATCGCCGCCGCGCGGACCGCCCTTGCCGGCGAGCGGCCGAGCCTCGTCGTCAATGTCGGCGCCTCGATCGTCGGCCTCGGCGAGTGCCTGGAGTCCTTCACCTTCCCCACCGGCTTCTCTCGCTCGGCGATGTCCTGCACCTCGGGACCGGCGGGCATCCTGATGAAGCTCGGCGCCGAGGGCATTCCGACGCTTCATGTTCTCAACATCAAACAGGTCACGCGCGAGCTCGGACTGCCTTTCGACCCGATTCCGCTCCCCGCGCCTGGCGACAACCGCGCCGTCTACGGCTCCTGAACTGCCCGTCCTTCGCGCGAGGCCCAGTCCGCCGCCCGCGCTAAGGCAAGCCGGGCGACATCGGCCATGAAGTCGTAGTCGAGCGTCTCCGGCGTATCGGTCGCCCGGTGGTAGTGCGGATTGCGGAACTCCGACGTGTCGGTCCACATCAACGCCGGAATGCCGGCTTCCCAGAAGGCGGCATGGTCGCTCCGGATGAATTCCGGGAAGGCCTTCACCTCTTGTGGATCGAGGCTCAGCGCGAGGACGGGGCAGTCGGCGACCGCACCTGCTCGGGCAAGGCCCAGAAGCGCATCGGCCGGTACGCCCGATCGATGGTCGGCGATGAGGGCGAGAAAGTCGCCCGCCGGCGGCGTCGGGATTGGCAGGCCCGTAGGCAAGCGTTGCGACCCGGACCGACGGTCGCGATAGCCGACCATCTCGAAGACGTGGGCTTCGGCGATCTTGCCGAGCGCGCCGCTGATCGCATCGGCGACGAAGTCGCGGCTGCCGAGAAGACCGTCCTCCTCGCCATTGAAGAAGACCGCGAGCGCCGGCCCGAGCTTGTGGACGGCGATAAGGCGCGCAACCTCCAGACAGACGGCGACCGCGCTCGCATTGTCGTCGGATCCGGGGCTCTCGCCGACCGAGTCGTAATGGGCGCCGAACACGATGACTGGCTCTGCGGGCCTCGAGCCCAGTCGGACCGCCAGGTTCTCGTAGGGCCCGAGCACCATCGTCGAGAGCCCGCAGTCGCCGATAAGGCCGGTCAAAGTGTCTCGTGCCCGCCGGTTGGCGCTTGCCCGACCGAGCGGGCGCGGGAAGGACAGTTGCTCGACCGTCCGCCTCAAATTGGCAATTGAGACGCCGGCGGTTGCGGCGGTTGTCGCGGCTGTCAAAGCGCGGGGCTGCGCGCTGCCGGAGTCGGAAAGATGCAGGGGATTGGCCTTGGCCGTCGGGATGCGGCGTCGGCCGAGTCTAGCCCGCCGGTCGTGGGCGCAGAAGGGGGCGCCGGGCCACGCCGCCCCCTTCGGCAAGGACTTGTTGGCCTATGCTGCGGCCTTCTGTTTGGCCCGCACGCTCTTCATTGCCTCGCCCCAGGCAACTACCTGGCCAAGCATCGTTCCGACCGTGGCTTCGTGCGCCGCGGCCGGCTTGAAGACGGTGTAGTTCTCGAAGTCGGTGAACAGGGAAAGCAGGACGGGCTGCCGCACATCGGCGATCTGCAGTTCGCCCATGATCGTCCGCAGGTGCTCGATGGCCCGGCTGCCGCCGGCCGAGCCGTAGCCGACAAACCCGGCGGCCTTGTTGTTCCACTCCTGATAGAGGAAATCGATGGCGTTCTTCAGCGCTGCAGAAGGCGCGCGGTTGTACTCCGGCGTCACGAACACGAAGGCGTCGAAGCCTTCCACCGCCGCCGACCAGCGCTTGGTGTGGTCCTTGGTATAGCGCCGCATGGAGGGCGGCGTCGGCTCGTCGAGGAGCGGCAGGTTGTAGTCGGCGATGTCGAGAATTTCGTAGGTCGCGTCGCCGCGCTTGCGGGCGATGTCGAGGACCCATTTGGCGACGGCGTCGGCCTTCCGGCCGGGGCGGGTCGAACCGACGACGATAGCGACTTTAAGCATGGCGAGAGCTGCCTCCAGGTGGTAACGAATGGAAACCGCATATCGGTCTCCGCCACCCGCGCACAAGAAGGCACAATCGTGAAACCTGGTTTCCCCCACGCTACCGCAAATTGCCGTCAGATCGCCGATGTCCTTGCCCGGATCGGTGACAAATGGAGCGTTCTTGTCATCAGCAAGCTTTGCAGCGGGCCGGTCCGCTTCAATGAGCTGAAGCGGCAGATCGGCAACATCTCTCAGAAAATGCTGAGCACAACGCTGCGGGCTCTGGAACGCGACGGCCTCGTCAGCCGCACTATCTTCCCGACGGTTCCTCCGCGGGTCGACTACGAACTGACCGCGCTCGGCCACGACCTCCTGCGGTCGGTGCAGGGCCTGGAGGGGTGGGCTCGCGCCAACATGGACAAGGTCTACGCCGCCCGCGCCAAGTTCGACGGCGCCGCCGAGGCGGCTTAGCGCCCCTGACAGGTCGCTGGGCAGCCGCTATCTTGCCTGCGGGGAATCAGCATTTTCCGCACCGGGAGGCCGTCATGAAGTCTCGTCTCGCTGTGGCGTTGGCGTTTGTCGTGCCCGCGGGTTTCGCCATGGCAGCGGCCGAGCCGGCCGGACCGCCGAAGCCGGCTCCGGAGATGGCTCAGCTCGACGTCTTCAAAGGCCGCCTGAAGTGTACCGGCAAACAGAACGCATCGGACTTTGGCCCGGCCCACCCCGTGAAGGGGAGCGCCGGTGGCACCGTCGGTCTGAACGGCTTCGTGGTGACCATGCGTTACGACGAGAACAAGACCAAGGAGAACGCGGCGCCCATTCACGCCATGTACGACATGACCTACGACGCGGCGGCCAAGCAGTTCGTCAGCGTCGGCTTCGACAACATGGGCGGGCGCGCCACGCTGACCTCCAAGGGCTGGGACGGCGATAAGTTCGTTCTCACCGGCGAAGTCAGCATGGCCGGCCAGAAGATCGCGGTCCGCGATACTTTCACCAAGACCAAGGACGGTCTTATGCACACCGGGGAGATGCAGGGGCGCGACGGCAAGTTCTTCGTACTCGATGAGGAGACCTGCAAGCGCTAGCTCGGCATCTGCTGCCGGAGGTATCGCTCATGCACAGGATCGTCGTGCTGGCGTCCGTCGCGCTGCTTGGGCTCGCGCTCTCCGCGGGCCCGGCGGCGGCGCAGAACTTCGAGAGCTACGGCGTGTTCTGCGCGAGCGGTCGGATCGAGGTCGACAGCCGCTCCGAGGACCAGATGAGATCGCAACGCGGCGCTTGCCAGTTCTCCCGCTTCCCGACGCGCTCCGACGCTGAGAACTTCGCACGCCGCAATTTCGGAGGGGTCGGCGGCTCCTGTAGCTGTCGCTAGGGCAGGGGTGGGCGATGGCTACCCACGCGGATCGCCGTCGTCAGGCCAAAGCCGAGGATGTCCTGCTCGCCCGCGGCCTCGACCCGCGTTCGCAGGCCGTGGAACCGTTGCTGGCGCTCATGCGCCGCCTCTATGACCATCTGGAAAAGGCCAAGCGGAAGCACGATCTCGCTCCGCTGCTCGACTACCTCTACGGCTGTATGCAGGGGAGCCTCGCCGCCCTCCGCGACGTCAAGACCGGCTGCCGCAAGGGCTGCTGGTTCTGCTGCACCACCTGGGTCGACGCCACCGCCCCGGAGTTGATCTACGCCATGCGCGATGTCCGCCGCGGCAGCCCGAAGGCGCGCCGTGCCGCCGACGCCTTCGCCAGGTTCGGCGCTCTGCCCTTTGTCGAGCGGGCCCGAACCGTCGCTCCTTGCCCGATGTTGGAGGATAACGCCTGCTCGATCTATGACGACCGGCCGGCCCTTTGCCGCGCCGCCGCGTCGACCGATGCCGCTGCCTGCGAGAGGGCCTTCCTCATGCTGGCGCCCGAGCCGTTCCCGTCGCCGGTCTTGCACGTCCGCACTGGCACCGACTACGCCCTCGCCGTCGCCGCCGCTCTGAAGCACGCCGGCCTCAACCACCGGACGCTCGAACTGATGGGTGGCATGGCTCGCGTGCTCGTCACCGACAATGCCGAGGCGCGCTGGCTGGACGGCGAGGACATTTTCGCCGGTCTCCAGACGGGCCCGCACGATACGCTCGCCGATCCCCATCACGACGCGCTCTATCGCGCCGCCTTCGCCTGATCGCGCTATCGCTCAGTCGAAGGCGACGGTGATGAAGTCGAGTTTGCGGCTGTTGTCGCTGACGGTGTTGAGGAGGGTGTTGGTCGCCCCGTGCGGCAGGCTGGCGTCGATCTGCAGCGTCACCGTGACCTCGGCGTGGTCGAGGCCGAGGAGATGGGCGATCACTTGATCCGCCACGCGCTCGGCGTTGGCGGCCACGCAAATCGGATCGAGCCGCACCGCCCCGCGGAACCGCCGCGACTGCGGCGCCTCGGTCGTGCCGGGAGTCGGCGCCGGAGCTGCGGCCACGCTTGCCTCCGCGCGCTCCGCCGGCTCGGCTTTGGTCTCGGCGGCCGCGCTGTCGGCCGCTTCGGCGGGTAATTCTGGAACTGCGGGGGTGATCGGAGCCGGTGCCGGCCGCGCCACCGTCGAGAACCACGCCTTGCTGCCGTCCCGGTGCAGATGCGGCGCCTCTGCTGCCAGCCGCTGCAGCGCCTCGCCGAATACCGTGGGCGTTTCCGATGGCATTGCGCAGCCGAGGCGGACGCGCGATTCGTCGATGCCGATGCCGTTCGGCGCGCCGGGCGAGGACCCGAGGAGAACCGTCCGGGCGACCCGGCGCGCTGCCATGGCCTTGGCGAAGGCGGGGGTCTCGCGGTCGAGCCGCACGGCGACGGAATTCGCCCCGTCCGCCTCGCCGACAACTTCCGGCCAGTCGTCCGACAGGAAACGCGTCAGCTCGAACTGAACGCGGTGATCGTCGAAGGGAAGCGTCCCCGGCATGATCATCGCGTTGCGGTCGCCGAGGCCCCAGAGGCAGTGCACCGCCGAAGCAAGGAAGCGCAGGACGCCGCGCGTCCGCTGAAACTTGCCCAGCCGCGACCAGTCGCCGAACAGGCGGTCGAAGATCTCCGGATGGATCGGATACGCCGCCTTGAGGCGATTCTCATACTCCGCCAGCCGACACTCGGCGGGAAACTCGTGACGCCGCGCATAGAGATCGGAGTAGGCGCCGCAGATCGTATCGCGGGCGGCGATCAGCGCCGGATCGACCAGCGGCTCGAACAGCCGCTGGCGGACGATCTCGACTTCCTCGCGCGCCGTCGCCGGTCGCCATGAAGCGCCGGCCGAGCCGATCGCCTGGTAGAGGCGGTTCAGCGCTTCGCGGCCGCGCTGTCCGCCGACCTGATCGTCCTCGCGCTGCACCGACCCGGTGAACTCGAACGCCGGGAGGCTGACCACGACCAGGCAGCGCTTAGCGAGGCGCGCCGCCTCGACCAGCGAACGGGCGAAGGCGAACTGCGTTTCGAAACGGCCGCCGGGGAGGCCGTCCTCACCGCGCAGCTGGCGGGCATAGGCGACCCACTCGTCGATCAGGATCAGGCAGGGGCCGTGATCGCTGAGCAACTGGCGGAGGTCGTCGCCGGGATTGGTGCCCTTCTCGTCGTGGCCGGCGACGCGGTGAAACGCCTTCTTGGCGCCCTTGAGGTCGCCCGCAGCATGGCCGAGCTGCCACGCCAGTTCCCCCCAAAGCGTGCGGACGATCGTGCCGTCTTCCTTGACGCTCGGTGTGCCGGGCGAGATGCGGTTGCCGGCGAGTACCACCCGCTTCACGCCGTGCGCAAGGTGACCGACGCCGCTCTCCTTGAGCAACGTCTCGACGCCGGGCAAAGCCTTCAGCGGCGCGCCGGAGAACAGGTGGTAGAGCGCCATTAGGGCGTGCGTCTTGCCGCCGCCGAAATGGGTTTGCAGCTGCACCACCGCGTCGCCGGTTGCCTCGCCGAGGCGCTGCGCGGCGCCGACCAGCAGGGCCTTGAGGCTCTCGGTCAGGTAGGTGTGGCGGAAAAATTCCGCCGGCTTTTGGTATTCGTCCGCTGCTTCGCCCCGATAAACCTGCCAGAGGTCGGCGGCGAAGTCGCCGACGCGGAAGGCGCCCGAGGCGACGCTGCGCGTCGGCCGCACAATCTCGCGCCAGGACTTGAGCGCGCCGGTCGCCTCGCAGACGATCGTCGAATCGGTGGCGCGTGCCAATTCGGCCTCCGCTTCCTCCGCCCGGGCCCGGCGAATCTCGCCGGTCATCCGGTCGACTTCGAGCGCCTCGGGGGCGGAGACCGCCGCCAGGAGCCGGGCCGCCGAATCCAGCGCCCGCACCGCATCGTCGGCGGTGAAATCCTCCGGCGTCGTCCAGCGCTCGCGGAAGGCGATCAACTCGTTGACCAGAGTCCGCTCGGCTTTGCCGAGGATACGGCGGAACACCGTGCCCCAGGCCCGCTCCATGATCACCAGCAACGGCGTAACGTCTTCCTCGCCGCCGTCGTCTCGGATGCGCTGCAGGCGCGGATCGGTGAGAATCCCGCGAACTTCGCTGATCCACTTCTCGCCGCGCTGCGCCGTCAGCTCGCGCTCGATGAATGGCCTCAGCCCGACCTTGAGGAGGTCGAACGCGTTGCCGACGCGGGCGTGAACGCCGCCGCTCATCCACCCGCCCGCCGGCAGGCACGCGAGGGCTCCTGAGTCCGCTGCGCAGAAATTGCCATGACAGGAGACAACACCTTTCACGGCTAATTTGCGGTTAAAGCCCGAGAAATGCCGCTGAGTTCAAGGCATTGGCGGGCGACTGCGGCGAGTGCCGCCCGCCCAATTCGACAAATCCGCGGAAATGCCCTTAAATGGCCGTGAGGAGGCCACGGTACCGTCGGGCAGATGCGGGCAGAGTTGCGGCGCCGACGCGAGTTGAGTTGTGAGTATCCAATGCCGCCAATCTCATTGGCCGAGGTCGCCCGCAAGGTGGCCGAGAGCCTGCGTTCGACGGACTCGATTCCCGCCGCCGGCGATGAAGCTGGTCTTCCGGAGGTCGGGGCCCCGGAAATCGACGCGGACGTGCGCTCAGGCGCCGCCGCCCTGGCCATGATAAGCGATCCGGCCCGCCGGGCCGCGGTTGAGGTGATGGAGCAGGCGCTGCGCGAGGACCTCCTCGCCGTCGCCGAGGCCTATTACCGCGCCGACAGCGAAGACAGGGACGAACCGGCTGACGCCGCTCCGGCGATTCGCCAGGCGCGAACCGCCGCCGAAGCAAAGATCGCCGCCAAGCTCGCACCCCGCCGCCGCAGCGCCAAGCGCGAGTAGGCGGCTCCGCCGCCTTCGTGCCGGCCGGGGAACAGCGTCAAAAAACGGAAAACGGCGAGGAAATCCTCGCCGTTTTGCTTTGTCTCCCTGCGGATCGGCAGGCCGAATCTAGCGCGATAGGGCAGGCCCGCGCGACGGCTGCGTGTCTGGCAGGAGCGTCCGCTCGACGACTGCCCCGAAGATGAGACCGATGCTACCCCACAGCACCGCCTGTATGCCGAGCGAGGATAAGCGGAAGTCCCATAACGTATCGGCCGGGAAGCCTTCCGGCAGTTCGTGCAGCGTCGGCAGCAGCAGCATCGCCGCGACGATCGCGACGAGGTAGGCGCCGGCGGCCGCAAGGGAGCCGTTCCAGTTGCCGAGCTGCTTGACCAGGCGTTGCCGCAAAGCCCATCCGACCAGGGCCGCCCCGACCGAGACTGCCAGCATGATGAAATAGAGCGCCGTCCTCATCTTGATCGTGTCGGGATCGCTCGCGGCTGGCGGATTGGGCGGGTATTTGATCGCCGGAACCACGTAGATCGACACCAGCCCGAACAAGGCGAGCAGCGCCGAGGTGGCCTGCGTGCCGAGGCCCATCCGCCCGTTGGCGAAAGCGAAGCCGATGGCAAAGAGACCGCCAATGGCCGCACCGATGGCGACGAGTCCGGTGAGCAGGCCGATGCCGCTCTGCACCGTCCGGCTGAACAGCTCCGGCTCGGCTGCCTCCGGCGTCGCCGCCGAGCGGGCCTCCTCAAAGCCGATGGCTGCCTCGATCGGTCCTTCGCCGAAGGCACGCGCGAATCCGAAGGCGAGAACGCCGGCAACGATGCCGACGACAATGCCGCGAATGATTAGACCGCCGATCACGTCGATTGCTCCCGATATGTTGTCCTCAGTGTCCGGCCGCCCCCGCGGTGGCGAACGCCGATCTCAGAAACGACCGCGGCCCGCGAGCAAGGACTCCGGGCCGCCTGAATCGTCTAAAGCGCTGCTTCCGGTTTAGTGGCAGGGAAATCCCAGAAGGTGCCGCGCGTCGTGCAGGAATTCGTGGATGCTCATGCCGTTGAACAGCGACGTCGCGCCCTGCTCTGTCCCGACGAAATAGTAGGCGAGCACGGTGATCAGGCCGCCGAGGATCGCCCAGGGCAGGATCTGCTTGATCGGAATGGCAACCGGTGCGGCAACGACTTTTTCGGTGGCGGCTGCGGTCATCAGGTCCCTCCCCGGGGCAGCGAACTGAGATTGGGAATTAGATGCGCTTCCGGCGTTTACTAGTCAAGAAAAGAGACGCGAAAAAACTTTCCGAATGAGATTAGGTTAGCTTGATCCATGTCAGTGTAATCGCAGCGTAAGAAATGCCGGCTGACATAGGGGTGGGGGGTATTAGTCTTAGGATAAAAATAGGGGAGGGGGGTACCAGCTGCCTAGAACACGCGCCGATGAGGCCGTTGCTTGAGAAAGATCAAAGACAGGCAAGTCGAGGTCTTGATGACTGAATACTTCGGCGTTTGGCGGGGAGACGCCATCATCGGCCACAAACCGTCGGAATTCGCCGCCGCATAGCCTGTGCTGCTATGGGCAATCCAATAGGCCGCGCCCGGTTCGATTCGCTCTTCTCATGACTCCCCGCATTTCCCTTGTCGCTCACGCCACCACCAAGGCCCTCCGCGCCGCCACGTTCGGCGGCGATGACGGCCTCGACGATGTCGGCCGCGCCAAGGCCGCCGCACTGACCGGGCGTTTCGGCCGCGTCGATCGCGTATTCGTCAGCCCCGCTCTGCGCGCCCGCCAGACGGCGGAAGCGCTGGGCTTGGCAGCCACGGCCGACGATCGGCTCCGTGAATGCGATTTCGGTCGCTGGAGTGGCCGCACCTTCGGCCAGGTGGCGCTGCGCGAACCGCGCAAGCTCTTCAATTGGATGAAAAATCCTGCGACCGCGCCGCATGGCGGCGAAACCATTGAGGCGGTGATGCGGCGCGTCGCCGACTGGATCGACGAGCGGGGACGCGAAAAGGGCCATACCGTGGCCATCACCCATGCCTCGGTGATTCGCGCTGCCATCGTTCACGTGATCGAGGCACAGCTTCAATCGTTCTGGCGGATCGACGTCGTGCCGCTTTCGCTGACCGATATGCGCACTAACGGCCGCCGCTGGGTGCTGCGCTCGCTGGCGCCGTTGGAAGCCATCCCCGCCGAAGCACCGGCGGAAACCCCCTAGGACGAGCCGATGGAACCGAATACCCGGCGCTTCGCGCTATTCTCCGCCGCTGTCGTCGTCGCACTGCTGCTAGTCGCGCTAGTCAACCTGCTGCAGGCCGAGCGGGCGGCGCCGAACGTCAAGACCATCACCTATTCGCAGTTTCTCGACGCGGTCGAAGACGGCCGGGTCAAGAGCGTCACCATCGCCGGCCGCGCCATCGCCGGCACGCTTGCCGATAAGACCTCGATCCGCAGCTACGCCGCCGACGACCCCGACCTCGTAAAGACGCTGCGCCAGAAGGGCGTCGTCATCGCCGCCGAAGCCCCGCCCGAAAGCGGGCCATCCTTTCTGACCCTCGCGACCACCCTCCTGCCGACGCTCATCTTCATCGTCATCGCCGTCTATTTCATGAGCCGCTCGCAGGGCGGCGGCCGGGCCGGCGCATTCGGCAAGTCGAAGGCCCGACTGCTCGCCAAGGCCGAGGGGCGCGTCACCTTCGCCGACGTAGCCGGCGTCGAGGAGGCCAAGGAGGACCTGCAGGAAATCGTCGAGTTCCTCAAGAACCCGGTGAAGTTCCAGCGCCTCGGCGGCCGCATCCCGCGCGGTGTGCTGATGGTCGGCCCGCCCGGCAGCGGCAAGACGCTGCTCGCCCGCGCCATCGCCGGCGAAGCCGACGCGCCGTTCTTCTCGATCTCCGGCTCGGACTTCGTCGAGATGTTCGTGGGCGTCGGTGCCTCGCGTGTGCGCGACATGTTTGCCGAAGCCAAGAAGAGCGCGCCCTGCATCATCTTCATCGACGAGATCGACGCCGTCGGCCGCCGGCGAGGCGCCGGCCTGGGTCAAGGCAATGACGAGCGCGAGCAGACGCTGAACCAGCTTCTCGTCGAACTCGACGGCTTTGCCGCCAATCAGGGTGTCATCCTTATCGCCGCCACCAACCGCCCCGACGTGCTCGATCCGGCGCTGATCCGCCCAGGCCGCTTCGATCGCGAGATCGTCGTCGACAACCCCGACGTCGGCGGCCGCGAGGCGATACTCAGGGTGCATGTTCGCAACGTCCCCTTGGCCGCCGATGTCGATGTGCCGGCCATCGCCCGCCGCACCCCCGGCTTCTCCGGGGCCGACCTCGCCAATCTGGTCAACGAGGCGGCCCTCCTCACCGCGCGGCGCGGTCTTCCCGCCGTCGGCGCACGCGAGTTCGAGGACGCCCGCGACAAGGTGACGATGGGCGCCGAGCGCCGCACCTTCCTCATGACCGATGCCGAACGGCGCCAGACCGCGACCCGCGAGGCCGGCCGGGCGCTGGTGGCGATGGCGCTTCCCGCCGCCGACCCCATCCACCGCGTCACCATCGTCCCGCGCGGCCGCGCCATGGGCATGACCAAACAGTTGCCCGAGACCGACCAGCGCTCCGAGACGCTCGACCGCCTGAACGCCCGCCTCGCGGTGCTTCTCGCCGGACGCGCGGCCGAAGAAACGGTGTTCGGCCGCGGCATGCTGACCTCGGCCGCCGGGCCCGACCTCGACGAGGCGAGCAAGCTCGCCCGACAAATGGTCACCCGCTGGGGCTTCTCGGAGGAACTCGGCGCGGTCGCTTATGGCGAGAACGAGGAGGAGGTCTTCCTCGGCCACTCCGTGGCCCGCCAGCAGACGATCTCCGAGGACGATGCCCGCAAGATCGGAGCCGAGGTGCGTCGGCTCGTCGATGCCGCCCTCGCCGAGGGGAAACGGCTCATCGCCGCGCGCCGCGGCGACCTCGACCGCATCGTTGCCGCGCTCCTCGATCGGGAGACGCTGAGCGGCGAGGAAATCGCCGCCCTTCTGGCTGCATCAAAGCCGGCGGCTGTTATGCCGCGCGCCAGCGGCCGCGGCTGAACGAGGGCGCGCGCCTTTCCGGGTTCCCGCTATAGCAAACGCGATACCGCAAAAACGGAACGATTCCGGTCGGTTTCCGTTCACGAATCTACTGTCATCATCCGGGTGACGGCGGGCGGAACCCTAGGGCAGGCGCAATGCGGCGTCGGTTTGGCTATCTCGCAGCGGGCGGCAGGGTAGGCGTCACTGGGCTGGCTGCCGGCCGCCGTGCGGCGCGGCGGCGCTGGCGCCCGCGCGCGGCGCTTGCGGCCGCAATGAAGAACCGGCCGCTATTTGCTCGCGCGACCTTCGCTTGGGCCGGCCTCCAGGCGGCCTGGCGGGCCGAGCGCAGTTTCCGCGCCGAGGTGACCGCCGCACTTGCCACAGCGGCGCTCCTCGCCTGGCTGCAGCCCGGGCTCCTCTGGTGCGCGGCGGTGGCGGTCGCCGTTGTCCTGGTCTTCACCCTCGAGCTGGTCAACACCGCACTCGAGGCGCTTGCCGACCACCTCCACCCCGATTTCGCCATCGCCATCCGCGTCGCCAAGGACACGGCCTCGGCCGCGGTGATGGTGGCGATCGCCGGAGCGGCGGTGGTGCTCGGCCTGGCCGTGATCTCCGCCCTGGGGCCCTGACCGGCAGTGGATCTGGCTCGACCCTACTGGTTGTGGGTCCCCTTGATAACATCACCGACCAGCTTGGTGAACGGCACGAACGGGATGACCCGGCCGTTGTAGATGTCGGAGCGGGCGACTTGGATCGCGCCCTTGGGATCGACCGACTTCACCACCTTCAAGACATGCTGCGCGCCCGGGGGCCCAACCGGAATCACCATGAGCCCGCCCGGCTTCAATTGCTGCAGCAGCGGCGGCGGGAGGTGGTCGATGCCGCAGGTGACGATGATCTTGTCGAACGGCGCGTTCTCCTCCCAGCCGTAATAGCCGTCGTCGTTTTTGGTCTTGATGGCCGCAAACTCGCTGTAGCCGCGCTTGATCAGTGCGTCGTAAACGCCGCGCGTCCGCTCATACAACGGCTTGATGATCTCGATCGTCCACACCTTGTCGGTCATGTTGGCGAGAAAGGCCGACTGGTAGCCGGAGCCGGTGCCGACTTCGAGCACCCTCTCGCCGTACTGCACGTCGATCGAACTCGTCATGCGACCGACGAGGCCGGGGCCGGAGATGGTGACGCCGTAGCCGATGTCGAGGAAATCGATGTCGTAGACCCGCGGCAGGTTCGCCGGCAGACAGAACTCCTCCCGCGGCGTCAGCAGATAGCCCCGCTTGTCGCGCTGGCTGTAAAGGTCGCGGACGCTGACCATCCAGTCGTAGCGGTCGTAGCGAAGCCCGAGATATTTCGGGTCTTCGCCGCGATTAGCCTGCCCCCACGCCACGAACTTGGCGCGGCTGTCCATCGGCGGGAAGGCGTTCCAGTCGTACGGGACGGGCACCACGCCCGGCGCCGCCAGGCTTGGCAGCGCCGGTGCGGCGAGGGCGGCCGCCGAGGCGGCGAGGAAGCGACGTCTGTCCATGGCGTTCTTGGCCTCCTGTCGAGGCGGTCAGTCTAGCCGATCGCGACGGCGGGGGAACGACGGGCCGGGCCGACAGACGAAAAGGATCGGGGATAGCTGAGGGGCTTTCGGCTGCGGCACAGTGTTGCCCGGACAACAAATTCTTAAGACGGGTCGCCTACCGTACCGACCGGCGTCCGCGATTCGTGGACGGGTGGGCTCGTCGCCTCGGCGACGGCAGTGCAACGACGCCGTGCGGGGTGGACATGAACGCTCGACAGGTCACGCTGGTTCAGCAGAGCTTTGAGAAGGTCGCGCCGCTTGGCGAGAAGGTCGCGGAGATCTTCTACGACGAGCTGTTTGCCATCGAGCCCTCGCTGAAGAAGATGTTCAAGGGCGACATGAAGGAGCAGCGCAAGAAGCTCCTGACGACCCTGGCGATGGTCGTCCGAGCGCTGCATACCCCGGACAAGATCGTCGGTGCGGCGCAGGCGCTCGCCGTCAAACACGTCGCTTACGGCGTCGCGCCCGAGCACTACACCTATGTCGGCAATGCCTTGATGCGCACGTTGAAGAAGGGCCTCGGCGCGGAGTTCACCCAGGAATTGTTCGACGCCTGGGTGGAAGCCTTCCGTATGTTGGCGAAGGTCATGAAGGACGCAGCATACGGCCCGGCCTCCATCGCCCGCGGGGCCGCGTAGCTCGGCCTTATAGCGCCGTCTCCTTGGACTCCTGGCCAGCCGGTCGCGTGCCGGTTACCGCCGCAGCCAGCATGGCAATCGAGCTGGCAATGGTCCCGGGGCTGTCCCAATACTGGCCGCGGACCGGCCGCACCGTCAGCAGACGGATGTCGGGGTCGTCCGGACCATCCCACCATGCCTTGGCAAACGGCGTCCACAATTCTCGAATCTTAACCCGGTCGTTGGCGATGCGCGCCTGTCCGGCGACCGACACATATTTTTGCGCATGCGGGTCGGCATAGATCAGCTCGACGTCTTCGCTCTCGCCGATCTCGGCACTTTTCTGCGAGTTTGCCGACGTCAGGAAATAGATCGCGTGCTCGTCCTGGCGCGGCATCGAACTCATCGGGCGAGAATGGATCGCTCCTCCCGACACCGTCACCAGGCTGCAGATCTGCACTTTATCGATAAGCTCCCAAGCCCGATCGGCGGGATATGCCTCAGCCATGGTTCGCTACTCCGAGACGTTCGAGTGAGAAGTTGCGGCGAGACGGACTGGAGTTCGCCGCCGCGCCTTGGACGGTCGGGTGGTCGGTGACCTCCGTACCGCTGGTTGCGCGCGATAGAATGCTTCCGCGACGGCCAGCAAATCCTGATGCAGCGCCGCTTCCAGCTCTTCGATGACCGAAGAAAAGCCTACTCCGGCGATTGCTGCAGTTCTTCTGGTCGCCTTCTTGCGCGGTGCCGAAACCGACTTGCGCACCGAGCGGCGCTTTTCGCTTGCTTCCGCCAGCATGGTTCTACTCCTCAACGCAGCCTCGCTACTCAACCGCGATCTCCGGGCCAGTTGCCGTCCCGATAGCCCTCGCGCGTTGCTCTCTCCTGTATCCGCTCCAGCAACGGATCCCGGCGCCGACCGGTCCACTGCATGATGCCGTAGAGGAAGGCGAGGCCGAGGATGACCGCACCGAGAGCGGTGGTGGCGAGCCACATCCAACTTGCACTCTGGCCAACGTCATCCATGAAAAACCCCGAGCGGTGGCGCTGGGGATCAACTCCGACTGCTTCGCTTCGTTCCTGTGGGACCGAGGAGGCTTCGGTCGCCGATCGCTCCCGCCCCGGCGCTTTCGCCGGATTGCCCGTCTATTGGCGGAGTCTGATCGTCCGATCGGCAGGCAACTGATGTGGCGGCGAAAGGCTCCGGCCGTGGCGTTTAACGCGACAGGGCCGGACGGTCGCCGGCTGGGCAGGGGATCGCCTTGACTTAAGGACGCGCCCGCTTCTTTATTCCGCCGCCGTCAGGCTGGCGGGCGCGTAGCTCAGCGGGAGAGCACTCCCTTCACACGGGAGGGGTCACAGGTTCAATCCCTGTCGCGCCCACCATTCTAACTCCTTGTTGGTGTTAGTCTTCTAGCCCTCAGCCCCTCTTCTCTCGATCACCTCAGAACTCAGCTGGTCACACTGGTGTCACAGCAGGGTTCGCCATGGCTTCAATCAGACGACGGAAAGACAAGTGGCAGGTGCAGGTGCGGAGGATCGGCAACTCTCCGGTCTCTCGCTCTTTCCTTCATCTCAAGGACGCAAAGCTCTGGGCCAGGGAAATGGAATCCAGGGCAGATCGAAGAGACCTCCCGGCTGATCCCAGGGCGTTGGAGAAGGTCACACTTGGCCAACTGGTCGAGAGGTACCGGGACACAGTCGCCATCCGGCATCGAAGAGTGGAGATCGACCGAATCGTGCTCAACGCTTTCCTGCGGCATCCCATCTGCCTTAAAAGGCTCTCCGACGTCACAATGAGCGATTTCGCGAGCTACCGGGACGAACGACTGAAGCAGATCAAGCCCGTCTCCCTGAAACGCGATTTGGGATTGATCCGACATGCTTTCCACGTTGCCCGCACGGAGTGGGGCCTTCCACTCAACGACAACCTGTTGGCGACACTAGTTCTCAAGGCGCCTGATCAAAAACGAGAAAGGCGACTAAGACCGGGTGAGTGGGAAAGGCTGGTCGAAGCAGCTCGGTCCCAAAGAAACCCATACGTGCTTCCTGTCATTTTCCTAGCGGTGGAGACCGGGATGAGGCGGGGTGAAATCCTCGGCATGAAATGGGATCACTTGGACCGCGCCCGCCAAACCCTTCTGATCCCAGAGACCAAGACGGGCTATGCACGGCGGATACCCCTCAGCCAGGTCGCTTTGGACACCTTGGACGCACTGCATCCCTCGGCGCACCGGGTGTTCCCTATGACCGCCAACGCCTTCCGACTGTCGTGGCAAAGACTCAAGAAGAGGGCGGGCGCAGAGGACCTGAGGTTTCACGACCTGAGACACGAAGCCGTTAGCCGCCTCTTTGAGCATGGGCTGACCGTCCCTGAGGTTACCCTGATAAGCGGGCACCGCGACCCGCGCATGCTGTTGCGGTACTCTCACGCAAGTTTCGAACGGATAAGCCAAAAGCTCTCAGGCGGCTGATTGTTGGTTCCTCGCAACAGGAGGATAACTTGAATTGGAGCTGGTCGCTATTCGCAATACTAGCCCTGCCCTGCATAATCTTCAGCCAATTTGCGCGGGGGGCCATGAATGCAAGAAATATTACGCGGTATGGTCCCGCGGCGAACTACGCAAACGATCCGGCGGGTGCAATCCTTGGGTCCATTGTGGCCGGCCTGATTTGGGCCAGTCTCATTACAGTCATCTTGAGCACTCTTGCGGGGGCCCCAGGCACACAAGACTCCACCTCAAAAGGCCTAGCATTGCCACCAACTCCAAATCAATCCAAAGTCAATATCGAGTGTCAAAATACTGCTAGTTTCCAATGCACGGTTGATCGAGCGATCAAAGAAATCACCGCGAAGCGTGACTTCGCCCTAAATCTTCTTACGAAGTACAGAGCCCAACTGGATTCGCAGCACTCGGTGGTTAAGGCATTGCGCGTAGTCCAGACGTTCTTGCCGCTGGAGTGTTGGTTGGTGCAGACAGGATTTGACCTATCCGATCTGCCAGGCGCCAAACAGGCGGCTTATTTGGCCTCAGTTTGGCAAATGGAGCAACCATATTTCGAAAGAGAGTTGGAGGCAAGTGCGCAACGCATGTGGTCAATATCGCCTGTCGATGCTGTTGAATTCCTTGAAAGAGTCAACAACGGCACGAGATATGATTACAACGGACTCTCGGCGAAAGCGGTTGGGCTGACCCTGGGGTGGGCTTCAATGCTTTCAGTTTGGGCAGTGCGTAGGGCGCGAAATAGAAGGATTTCAGCGAACTCCCGCCGCCAAGCCTAAACCCCCGGCCTTAGGCAGTCCCTCGACCGCCTTTGCGTGTGCGTCCTTCCGGTGGCCGTTCAACTTTCACCGATGCCGGGCTATTGCCGCTCAACCAGGACAGGATAGCTTTGTTGGTCTGCTTCATGAGATCGATTGCCCCTGGGTCGCTGGGCAGCGAATTTATTTCGAGAGGTAAAGATCGTTTGCCCTGAAGAACCTCTGAAAGCCCTCTCAAAATGACAAGTTGATCTGTCTGAATATCGCCGTGCGCTTTGGGTGCGTAAACTTCTGACTTCAACTCGGTTTTTGTAAACTTGTATCCGAGGAAATTCGAAATCTCCAAGATCAAGTCTAAATGCAACTCTTGTGCGCGTAGTACCCAGGGCTCCAGGGAGGATGTCTGCTTCGCCATGTGATCGAGATAGGCCTTCCACGCGACGTGGATAGCCTTGGCTCCCCGCTCAGTTATCGGAAATTCGATGGGAACAGCGTTCAATGCAGACACATGCTCGGTGGAGAGCATGTTGGCTCTTGTGGTTGCAAGTACTCTAAAGTTTCTCTCTTGTCGGTCCCGTGCGTCTCGCCTGCGCTCAAGAAACTTTTGGGTCTGGACGGCCAAAACGGGCCCGAGACAGGTCGCCAGCATAATCGCTATGTCGGTTGCCTTTATGGTCCAGTCGAGCGCCATTGCATCCTCTTTTAGGTTCAGATTCGAAGACAGGCCAAATTTCCGGTGGAGCGGCCGCGCAGTGAAAACAGTGTGAGTTTGCGACACGACGTATTAGCGACGAAGGGGAATATTCGAGACGAAAATCTTGTCGTGCGGATTTGAGATTTCGCCGTCGACTAAGAGGCTGACGAAAGCATCTCTTATCGCGTCCGGGTACTCGGTCGGCCCAATAATGACGCGGTCCAGCAAAAGGTCAGGGGTTATGCCGGTCAGTCCGTGATCGGGAGCGTCGCGGAGGGGAAGCTTATAGATGAGCTGCGGCACCCCGCCTATGCTGACGACGTCTTGCTTAAGGTGGTTGGAGCGTCCAAGGCGCGGCGAATAGACGATTCGCCACTCCAATTCTTCGCCGAACCCAGGATGTTTATTGCAGAGGACGGCGTATCGAAAGATGTTAAAGAGATGGTTGGCAGCAGTTTCTGCCCCGATACCCGCCAAGGTCTTTCGATTGGCGCTAATCGTGCTTGCTATAAGATCCATCTGCTTCTTTAGATCTTCTACTGAGAGGTAGGCCACGGGACTGGACCAAAAGCCGAGAGACGCCTGCGCTGGGAGGATGAACGGGGCGCTATGTACCACCACTGCGACTCCGGTTGCCCCTCCGTACGCTCGCCACATCGAGAGCCGCCCCATCAAGTCTTCGTGGTCGTTATGCTCGGACAAACAGGCGAAGTACGTGTCGGTTAGGTGCAATAGCCAGTTATTGAAGTTTCCCTCAACGTCGAGCCGGACGTTCGGGAAAGCGTCATCGAATGCGCGCTTAAAGCGTTCGCCCGAGTCGGATTCGTATGCCTGCGTCAGGGTATATTTGCCCCATTCGATCTCCATAAAATCGTTCATACACGACGCTTTTCGTAGCCATATTTCTCGGTTTTTTACTATTTTCATAACGGTGTCAGCGCTCGAGTAATGCACGAACCGCTTTTTAGTGGACCACACCAATGCGGCGCGCTGATAGTAGAACGGAAAAAAGGTGGAGTACAGAAGCTTTTCCTCGTCGGTAAGAAAGTCCAAGTTATGTTCCTTTACGCGAGGGGTGGTCAGTCTGGGTTGGGGAGATGACTCTCAGAGTGGTGATTCGGGTCATTTGAACGTGGGGGGGAGATGGCGAAGCAACAGGTTTGTGGGCGAGCCCTGAGGGGAGAGTGTGGATCGACGAAACAGTGCAATAGTGCAATTGTCATTGTATCATGTGTGGCTCTTGTTTTTGAGCGGCGTTGTGTGTATGTGTGCAGTTGCTGGACTGTCGAGGACGCTGGCAAGCGAGGGTCCTCTTACCGGTGGTGCTGGGAAGCGACGTCCTGTCATAGCGGCTCTGGCTGCCGCATATCCAAAGCGGTGCTTGATGTGCCGCTACACCTTTGTGAGGGCCCGTGGTGTTCCGGCATTAGGCTGGGACGGAGCGGAGATTTTCGACGGATGCGAACGCATCCCGATTTGTGCCCTTAGAGTGTTTCCTAACACACAGAGCTAAGCTCATGCGAATCGGGATGCCGACGTGTCTGCGCCGGCTGACCGGGGTCCCGCCATACATGGATGCGGCCCTTTTCCTCTGCGCCAATGGAAACCTGAATTCCTCATGGGTTTGGCCGGCTTTCGGCGCGAACCCCAGGGGGCAAAGCCCCCAGTTGAGGTAACTAGTATGACGAACAAGATGGTTGAAGCACAAGCGAAGGACGCACCAGAGAAGGAGGAGTTGAAGGGAATGGCAGGGGCCCTTTTGGGCCGTTCAGTGTTAGATGCGCTTGACGATGACCTCAGGCGGATCGGTTTCGCGGGACCGACGGGCGTCCCCAAGCTCGTGCTGCTCGCCTGCATGTCCCGGTGCCTGCGGCGTCCGGTATCCCTCCTGATCAAAGGCGCTTCGAGTAGTGGGAAATCGTACTCGCTGAATGCTGGCCTTAAATTCGTCCCGGCCCAGGCCTACGAGTACTTCGCAGGGATGTCGAACAAGGCCTTAGTGTACGCCGAGTCTCTGGACCTAAGGCATCGAATGTTAGTTATCGGCGAGGCCGCGGGAATGGAAGATGGGTCTGGAAATCCCTTCCTTCGGCAGCTTCTTTCCGAAAACCAAGTTCGGTATCTAACCGTTCAAAAGTCTGAGGGCGAAGGGAACGTCGGGGTAGAAATGAAGGGCGTACAGGGGCCCACTGGTCTTGTGATGACGACTACCGCCAACGCCTTGCATCCTGAGGACGAAAACCGAATGCTTTCGGTGACGTTGGACGAGTCGCCGGAGACCATAAGGCAGGTGCTGAGAAATCAAGCGCTTGGCTTAGATGAGTCAGCCAACGTTGTGGACTATGTACCTTACCACGCCTTGCATCAGCTTGTCGGGTCTGAGCCAACGGACGTGAACATACCGTTTGCGTCAGTCCTTGCGGACGCTCTGCCTACAACGCACAATCGTGTGCAGCGGGACTTCCCGAAGGTGCTGGGACTAGTGAAGGCTCATGCACTATTGCACCAATGGGGCAGAAGCAGGGACGCGGGCGGACGATGCATAGCGTCATTGGATGACTATGAGGTGGTCTACGGGCTCGTCGCCGAACCTCTATCCCAAGGCGTCGAGGCATCCGTCACGGAAACGATGAGGGATGTCGTAGGCGGAGTGGCCAAGCTCACGGGTGGTCGTCGGCAGTCGGAATTCCCTATGTCCGTCTCCGATATGGATACAGCGGGCCCAATCAGTCAGCGCACGCTTGCAGCCGAGTTGAGGCGTGATCCGAGTGTCGTAAGTCGGACGGTCAGCAAAGCGGTGGAGCTTGGGTATCTGGAAAATCTTAACCCGGGCCAAGGAAGAGAAGCCAGATTGCAGCTAGGCAAGCGTGACCTGCCACAAGGGACGGTGCTTCCTCATCCTGACGAATTGCGTAAGGCGATGAAAGAACAAAACGCAGGCAAGCTCGTCCGACCGACGCCCTCGCTCGTTGCATAGGTTAGGATGTTATGTGCGTTGAGGGGGCCCCACAAGGGCCCTCTCCTTTTAGGTTGTTGCGAACAGGCGATTTGACGAGAACTGCCGTTCGGCCCGAAAAGAATGATGTTCGAGTGTTCTCGGGCGCGTCTTACTGATCCAATGCGAATAGCACTTTGCGGCCGATGCTTGGCTTTGTTGCTTTTCAGCTATCTTTTTCTAGTACTTTTGGGTTGTCTTTGCCTATTCATATGTCTCTCATAGTCGATACATATGGGCCTCATAGGATAGGCTCTGTGAGAATGGTGCACTTGTGCATTAGTCGTTCTCAGCGACTTTGAAAGCGGAATTTTCTCTGCGCAATTTTGAAGGCTTAATCCACAGCTCGGAAGGCCGCCACTAACCCCCTTGGTACCCCAGGCCCACCCTGGGGGGTCTTTCGGTCTGATCTGGTCACACTGGTGTCACACTGAGGCCGCTTGAACGATGTTCTTGTGACAAGATTGTCTCGCTCATCGAAAGACCGTAAACTGCGCAAGCAGTTGAGTTTATTCGGTCTTTCGAGAGGAGCCGGAGGCGACGGGCCGGGAGAGCACTCCCTTCACACGGGAGGGGTCACAGGTTCAATCCCTGTCGCGCCCACCATCGCCGCGTCGGATTTTCCCCACTCACGCGCCGACTGCCGCACCGCTGCGAATTCTCGCCACGGCGTCCCAAAGGGCATCGTAGTGACTGATCAGCGCATCCGCCGGGAATTCCGACGGTGGGATGTCGGTGTAACCGAAGTCCACCGCCACGACCGGCACGCTCGCTGCCTTGGCCGTCGACACGTCGGTCATCGAGTCGCCGACCATCACCGTCGCCTTGGGGTCGCCGCCGGCCCGGCGGATCGTCGCAAACAGCATCGCCGGGTCGGGCTTGCGGACGCCGAAGGTGTCGGCGCCGGCAATAGCGGCGAACCGCGACGTCAGGCCGAGCGTGTCGAAGAGCTGCAGCGACAGGCTCTCCAGCTTGTTGGTGCAAACCGCAAGCCGCCAGCCGGCGGCCGCGAAGCGGTCGAGCGCGGCGAGGCAGCCCGGATAGGGCCGGCTGAGGTCGGCGATCTTGGCCCGGTAATGGAGGAGGAAGCGTTGGAAGAGGTGCTCCTCCTTCTCCGGTGCGATAGCTCGCCCGCTCGCCGCAAAGCCACGCTTGACGAGCGCCAGCGCCCCAGTGCCGATCATCGCCCGCGCGTCCTCGGCCTTGACCGGCGCGAGACCCTCCTCGGCGAGGACCCGGTTCAGCGCCACGGTGAGGTCGCCCGCCGTGTCGATCAGCGTGCCGTCAAGGTCGAAAACGAGAAGGGGAGGGGTCATGTTGGGGGTTGGGCCCGAGCGAAACGAAAGGCCGGGCTAGGGCCCGGCCGTACCCGTCTCCGTAGAGCCCGCACCCAGGGAGAGTCCAGTATTTTCGCCGCAGGGGCAGCCCCCGTGACAGGACCGACACGGCGGTGTTATCCCCGCCGTACGCCCGACGGATCGGACCCGCCATGACCGCGACTCCACCGGCAGATGAGTTGAAGCGCCGCGCCGGCGAAGCCGCGGCGGCCGAGGTGACGGCCGGTATGCGTCTTGGCGTCGGCACTGGTTCGACCGCCGAGGCCTTCGTGCGCGCGCTGGCGCCACGCGTCCGCGCCGGGCTGAAGCTGGTCGCAGTGCCGACCTCCGAACGCACGGCTGCGCTGTGCCGCGCCGAGGGTATCCCCCTTACCACCCTCGACGAGACGCCGGCCCTCGACCTCTGCGTGGATGGCGCAGATGAGATCGGTCCCCACCTTGCGCTGATCAAAGGCGGCGGCGGCGCACTGCTCCGCGAGAAGATCGTTGCATCGGCGTCTGCGGCGATGGTGGTGATCGCCGATGCCTCCAAGCTCGTGCAGGCCCTCGGAGCCTTCCCGCTGCCGATCGAAGTCGTGCCCTTCGGCGTCGCCGCAACCCGCGCCAAGGTGGAAAAACTCGCCGGAAAAATCGGACTTTCCGGGGCCGTAACCCTCCGGGGAAAATCGCCCGCCGCACCCTTTATGACCGACGGCGGCCACTATATCCTCGATGCATCGTTTAGCCTCATTCGCGACCCAGAAGCGCTGGCCGCCGGGCTGAAGACCATCCCAGGGGTGGTCGAGCACGGGCTGTTTCTCGGCCTCGCCAGCGTAGCGATTATCGCCCGCGGCGAGCGCATCGAACGCCTTCGCCCCTAGCCGATCCGCTTGGGCGGGTTAAGACGGACCGCCCCCGGGAGCGGTTAACCGATATGGGCGACGACTGGCAGGGCGAACCACGTCGGCTCAGCCAGGGCCGGCTGTGTGGGACCGGGCTGAACGAGAGGGCTGGGCGAGACGCGAAGATTTGCACTATACCGCAGCGAGCTTTCGGAGAGTGATGATGCAGTTGAACCTGAACCGCGCCGCCGTTGCCGGCCTTGCCCTTCTTGTCCTGGCCGCGCCTGCTGCCGCGCAGCAGACCGCCCCGACGATACGCACCGGCCCCGCCGCCGGTGGCGCCCCGGCTGCCGGCGCGCCGGTGATCGGCGGACCTGCTGCGGCGGGGGCGCCGGTTACACCGGATTTCAGCAAGACCCATCTTGCCGCGGCGCTCGACGTCGTCATTGCTACCCAGTCCGGCAAGACCCTCGACCAGTTCCTGCCGCAGATCGCACAGCAGGTTCAGGCCCGCCTCATCCAGATCCGGCCCGATCTGTTCAAGCAGATCGGCGACGTAGTCCAGGCCTCCGCCCTCAGCCTTGCCGCCCGCCGTGTCGACCTCGACCTGAGCGTCGCGCGCATCTGGGCCACTAACTTCACGGAGGAAGAGTTGAAGGCGATCGCCGTCTTCTACAAGAGCCCGGCCGGGCAGAAGCTCGCCACCAAGGGCCCGGAGACGCTCGCCCAGTATCCGCAGGCAGTGCAGGGCTGGTCGGCCAAGGTCTCCGACGAGTTGATGCAAGCGGCCCGCGACGAGATGAAGAAGCGCGGCATCGACTTCTAGGCGGCAGCGTCCCTCCGGCCGATCCGAGGAGCCCCATGGCCGGGTACGATTACGACCTCTTCGTGATCGGCGGCGGTTCGGCCGGCGTGCGTGCCGCCCGCGTCGCCGCCGGTTATGGCGCCCGCGTCGCCGTCGCCGAAGAGTTTCGCATCGGCGGAACTTGCGTGATCCGGGGCTGCATACCGAAAAAGCTGCTCGTCTACGCTGCTCGCTTTGCCGACGACTTCGAGGATGCGGTCGGCTACGGCTGGTCGCGCAGCGAGGCAGCGTTCGATTGGCCGACGCTGATCCGCAATAAGGACGCCGACATCGATCGGCTGAACGGCGTCTACACGCGTACGCTCGAGAAGGCTGGCGTAACCATCATCCGCTCGCGCGCCGAGATCGAACACCGCCACCGCATCCGCATTGCCGCCGAGGATCGCTCGGTCACCGCCGACAAAATCCTCATCGCCACCGGTGCCACGCCGCGCCTCGATCCCGACTTGCCGGGGATCGAGCACGTCATCACCTCCAACGAGATGTTCCACCTCCCTGCTTTGCCGCAACGCCTGGCGATTGCCGGCGGTGGCTTGATTGGCGTCGAGTTCGCCGCGGTGATGAACAGCCTCGGTGTCGAGGTGACCCTCGTCCATCGCGGTGCCGAGCTCCTTCGCGGCTTCGATGCCGACGGTCGCCGCCTGGTCCATGCGGGCCTCGAGCAGGAGGGAATCACCGTCGTCTGCAACGACGAGTTCGCCGCCATCGAACGCAGCGGCAGCGGGCTCCGTGCCACCACCCGGGGCGGCCGCAGCATTGAAGCCGACCACGTGCTCTTCGCCATCGGCCGCCGCCCGCATACCGACGGTCTCGGCCTCCACACCGCCGGAGTCGCCCTCGACACCGCCGGCGCGGTCAAGGTCGATACCTTCTCGCGGTCGAGTGTCGACAACATTTTCGCCGTCGGCGACGTCACCAACCGGATGAACCTCACGCCGGTGGCCATCCGCGAGGCGCACGCCTTCGCCGACACCGTGTTCGGCGGCAAGCCTTCCGCGGTCGAGCACCACGGCGTGCCGCGCGCCGTCTTTTCCAACCCCGAATTCGGCACCGTCGGTCTGACCGAGGAAGAGGCGAAGGCGGACTATGCCGCGGTCGATGTCTACCGCTCGACCTTCCGCCAGTTGAAGGACGCACTCACCGGCCGCAGCCGCAAGATGACCATCAAGCTGGTCGTCGACGGCGATAGCGACCGCGTTCTTGGCTGCCATATCGTCGGCGGCGAAGCCGCCGAGATCGTTCAGGTGGCGGCGATCGCCATCCGCCTCAAAGCCACCAAAGCCGATTTCGACGCGACTATGGCGCTGCACCCCACCGCCGCCGAGGAACTCGTCACCATCCACTCCGAGCCGGAGCGCTTCCGCCGTCCGGCGACGCCGAAAGCGGAATAGCCGAGAGGCCTATGTCGGCCCGCCGACGCGGAATTTGAAGCAGGCGTTCTTGGCGTCCGGTCCGAACCCGATACCGGCAATCAACCCACGGGCGGCGTAGACATAGGTCCCGTCGCCGAGGCGGGCCGCGAACCACTTACCGGTGAAGGCGTCTGGCTTGGTCGTATCCTCCAGTCTCGCCTGCTCCACGGTAAGCACGCTGTTCGCGCCGACGGTTTCCGAGCGGAAGATTTCGTTCTCGCCACCAGTGACCTTGAATATCAGCGGGACTGCGCTCGGTCCGCCGGTCCACGGGTGGTTGTCGACGAAGGTCACGAAATGCGGAGGCGCAACGCCGCCATTGACGGCGATCGGTTCGCCGAGGGCGGTGACCACCGTCGGCCGGCGTCCGGTGGTCTGCGAGTCGAGCTTCAGATCGCAACGCGCCGCGGGCGTATAGACCCCGCCCGCCACCAGCCAGAGGCCGGGTCCCGGGGGAATCTTTTGCAGGGTCACCACGTCGATCTTCTGCGGCTTCTTCTGCGGTAGGCGAACGCCGAAGTGCCCCTCGGCGTAACCGTCCTTGACGAAGCGGACATTGACCGCACCGGGGTTGAACTGGACCGTATAGCGGCCCTTCTCATCGGTAGTGGCGGCAAAGCTCGTTTTGTCGACGGTCACCGCAACGCCCGGGAGCGGATTGCCGAAATTGTCGCGCACCTCGCCGGTCATCGTCGGCGTCGGCGAGCAGGCGGCGAGGAAAAGGGCGGCAGTTGCCGTCAACAGCAGCGGAGCGCCCGTGCCCCGCCGGCCCTCGCCCCTGCAGTGGTCCGCTGGGGTCATCGTGGCCCTCCCTCCGCTGACGCGTCTGCTAAGCCCCAACCACCCGCATTTACACTTCTTTACCGCGCCGACAAACCGTCGAAACCCCGACCCTCGATAACTGTCCTCACGGCAAACGCCGCCGGGCCAAGTGCCCGATCGTGGATTTTGCAGCAGAAGGGACAAACACCATGAACGCTATCAAGGGGACTATCCTCGTCGCAGCGCTCCTCGCCTCCGCCGGGGCCTTCGCCGCTGTTGACGGTCGCACCAGGCAGCCGCTGGAGACGCCCGCGCAAATCTACGCCCGCTGCGGCGTCGTATTGACCGATCCGAATGCCATTGCTGGCGCAGCCGGCGCTCCCTGCACGACGGTTGCTGTGTACCGGCTTCTTGAGCCGGTCAGCGGCGACAACTGATCTCCATCTGCCCCGAGGATCCGCCTATCCGCGGACCCAGTTTGCGAAAGGCCCCGTGTCTCCCGCGGGGCCTTTTCTCATTCCCGCCCATACCCGGCACCGCCCGCTTCACAATTCTTTACGTCGTGGACAAACGCCGGCAACCGCCGCCGCCGATGGTTACTCACCCGCGAGCAATGCCTCGCGCCAAACCGACGGAGACTCCGATGACCACCGAAACCGTCACCAACCCGACCCCTCAGGCTCCGCGCCGCTCGCGCCTCAAGACACCGCTGTTGATGACCGGCGCTTTCGTCGTCGGCTTCGCCGGCGCCGTCGCCACGACCTCCTACGGCCAGGGTGGCCCCTTCGGCCACGGCATGGCCGGCGGTCCCGGCGCCGGCCCATTTGGCGCCCTGCAGTCGGCGATCGAGCCGCTCGTCTTCGATACCGCGATCGACCGCGGCATTCGCCATATCGCCATCGAGATCGACGCCACGCCCGACCAGCAGGCCAAGCTGATCAAGATCGCCCAGGCCGCCGCCAAGGACCTTCTACCGGTGCGCCAGCAGGCTGAGGCCATCCGCGAACGCGGTCGCGCGCTGGTAGTGCAGCCGAACCTCGATCGCGCCGCCATCGAGGCTTTCCGCAGCGAGGGCTTGGCGCTCGCCGACAGTGTCAGCAAGCGGGTGGCCAGCGCCATCGCCGATGCCAACGAAGTGCTGACCCCCGATCAGCGCGTCAAGCTCGCCAAGCTGGCCGCGGCGGCGGAGCAGGCCCGCGCCGGGCAGGGCTTCCACGCCCCCTGGCGTCGCGGCTAAGCATGGCGGGCGGCAACCCGAATCGGGGGCACCGGCAGCCATGCCGACACTGACAAGCCGATGAGCGGACGCATCCTCCTCATCGAAGACGATCCGCGCCTCGCTGGGATGGTCCGCGACTATCTCGGCGAGGCCGGCTTCTCGGTAACCGTGGCCGGCAAGGGTGCCTCCGGCCTCGAGGCGCATGCGCGGGAAGCGCCGGACGCGATCGTCCTCGATCTGATGCTCCCGGACATGGACGGCCTGGACGTCTGCCGCACCATCCGCGCCCGGGCCGACACGCCGATCCTGATGCTGACCGCGCGCGGCGACACCACCGACCGCATCGTCGGCATCGAACTCGGCGCCGACGACTATCTCGGCAAGCCCTTCGAGCCTCGCGAGCTGCTCGCTCGACTGAAGGCGATCCTCCGTCGCGGCAAGCTCGCCGATCAGGGCAAGGTGCTGCGTTTCGGCCGCCTCGAGATCGACACCGGCGCCCGCGAAGTGCGTCTCGGCGGCGAGGCCCGGGTGCTCACCAGTCACCAGTTCGCTCTCCTGCTGGCGCTTGCCGAACACGCCGGGCGCGTGCTGTCGCGCGAGGCGCTCATGGACTTTGCCGCCGGCGAGCCGCTGGAAGCCTTCGATCGCTCGATTGACGTCCACATCTCGCGTATCCGCGCCGCCATCGAGGACGACCCCAAGCATCCGCGACGGGTGATCACGGTGCGCGGCGCCGGTTACGTCTTCGCCAAGGCGCAGGACTGATGGCCGACGATCGCCGCAACGACCGCGAGCGCCGCCGCAGCGACCGCCACGCGCTACGGGAGCTGAAGCGCGGGCACCGTCCGCGCCGCCTCTATCGCCAGATCTATTTCACTGTCATTGCCTGCCTCATCCTGCTGGTCGTCCTCTCGAGCCTGATTTGGCGCTACGGCCCGCTGACGGCGCTGTTTTCCGAGCCGCTCAGTGTTGCCAGCGAACTCGTGGCGGCCGCTCTTCCGCCGGTTGACGCACCACCCGCCGAACAGCAGCGGTCGCTCGCGGCGCTTGCCGAGCGTACTGGCGCCGCATTGTCGCTTTTCGACGCCGACCGCCGGCCGATCGCCGTCGTGGGCGAACTCCTCCCCGCGCCCAACGAGGGAAACTCGGCCGGATTTGTGCGTGGCGCGCGCCAGCCCGCCTTCGCCGTCCCGCTTCCCGACGGCCGCTGGCTGGTGCTTCGCGCCCGCGCCCCGCCGGTCAATCCGCTTTTGGCGATCATCACGTTCCTTGGCACTGTGGCGCTCGCCGTTGCCATCGGCGCTCGGCCGGTGGTGAAGCGCCTGACACGGCGCCTTGAGCAGTTGCAGCAGGGCGTCGAGACGCTGGGCGCCGGCAATTTTTCCGCCCGCGTCGATGTCCGCGGCCGCGACGAGGTCGCCCAGCTAGCCACGAGCTTCAACCGCGCGGCGGAGAAGATCGAGGCGCTGATGGCGGCACACCGCCTGCTTCTCGCCAATGCCAGTCACGAACTGCGCACGCCCCTCGCGCGTATCCGCCTCGGCATCGAACTGCTCAAGGACAAAGTCGAACCCGCCCGCCGCGCCGAACTCGAACGCGACATCGGCGAACTCGACGGCCTGATCGACGAGATCCTCCTGTCGAGTCGCCTCGACACGCTCCGCACACTCGACAGCGTCGAGCCGGTCGACCTCCTCGCTCTCCTGGCTGAGGAGAGTGCGCGCTACCCGGCCGCAACACTCGACGGCGGCATGGCAAGCGTGCGCGGCGACCGCCGCCTGCTGACGCGCCTTTTCCGCAACCTCCTCGACAATGCCGAGCGGCACGGCCGCCCGCCGATCGCGGTGGAGGTGCGTCGCGACGGGGCAACGGCGATCGTCGATGTCACCGACCATGGGGGCGGCATCCCTGAAGCCGAGCGCGAACGCGTTTTCGACCCGTTCCATCGCGTCCCCGGCAACACCCGCTCGACCGGCACCGGCCTTGGCCTCTCGCTCGTCCGCCAGATTGCCGAGTTGCATGGCGGCGGCGTCGCCGTTGTCGCCGCCGGTCCGGGCGAGACGCGCTTTCGCGTCACCCTGCCGGCCGCTTAGCCCAAACCGTCTTTCGGATAACGAGCGCCTTCAGCGGCCATTCAGCCGCTCCCGCGCATAACTCGCCGCAAGTTCGGGCCGCTGTCGGCCCACCCCTTGAAGGCGAATGCGATGAAATCGGTTTCCTACATTCCGGCGGCGCTCTCCCTCGCCGTCGCCCTCGTCTCCGGCGGCACGCTGAAAGCGGCGCCGACCGGTTCCATGCCGATGAGCACCAAGGTCGGCTTATCCTGCATGGTGCAGGCGCTCGAGCCGGGGGCCGCGGTGCAGCGGGTAGTCGTCACCAATGACACCGACCGCGTGTTGCCGCAGGACACCGCGGTCCGTTTTGCCCTGCAGTCGGTGGAGCGCCCGCCGGTTGCCGCCTTCGCCAAAGCGCCCCGTCCGCTTCGGCCGGGCGGCTCGATGGTCGTCAAGGACTGGTTCGTCGCGGCCGAAAAAGCCGAGACCTGCGAGGCCTGGTTCATGGCGCCGGTCTATCTCCCTGACCGTCCGGGGCTCTGACCCCGCCGAGTCGCCGGCCCGGAGCCGGAGGCGCAAAAGAGGCCCGGGTCCTCCCGCCCGGGCCTCTTCCATTTCTTTTCGGCGTTACTCGCCCGGCCGCGTGATCCGTCGCGGCAGTTGCGACGCCGTCCACGCGGCGATCAGGCCGCCGATCCCGAGCAGTGTGAAGCCGAGCCCCCACTCGATGGCCGGCGGCAGCCCGACATGAACGGCAAGGTCCATGGCCGCGCCGACCGCGACAGGAGCCAGTGCTCCCGCACCGAAGCCGAACAACGAGCGCACCGCCACGATCGAACCGAAGCGGGCCGGCGGGACCGCTTCGGAGAGAGCCGTCGTCAGCACCGGCGAGTCGCCGATGGTGGCAAAAGTGTAGATCGTCGCCAGGATGCCGACCACCAGTGGCGGCGAGGCGGCGAGCCAGCCGATGGCGAGCGACAGCACGCCGCCGAAAAGGGCGAGCGACAGGAGTACGAAGCGGCGACCGAGGCGGTCGGAAAGCCGTCCCATGCTGAATGCTGCGACCGCACCGACCATGTGCATGCCGGCAACCAGAAGAGCGCTCTGGCCGGCGGCGTTGCTGGCGGCAACGCCGGATAGGGCGATGCTGGTCGCAAGCAGCCCCGGTACCCAGGCCCACGACCCCTGAAGCTCCCAGCTGTGCGCCGTATAGCCGACGGCCAGGAGCACTGAGGAGCGGTTGCCGACGAGGTCGCCGAGGACGTTGGTGCTGCGCGCCGCCGGGTGGACGCGGTTCTGCACGCCGCGGAGGGCGAGCACCAGAATGACCGCGCCCACTGCCGGCAATAGGCCGGTAACCAGGAAGGCGCCCTGCCAGCCGCCGAGTGCAATGCCGACGCCGGAGGCGGCGAGCGAGAGCGCGTAGCCGACCTGCGTCGAGCCGATCAGCCACCCCATCGCTGCGCCGCGCCGCCCGGGCGCCGCGTGTTCGGAGAAAAGGGCCACCAGCGGCGAATAGATGCCGCCTTGGAAGAGCCCAATCAGCGGATAGAGAAGGAGGGTACTCCAATAATCCCGCGCAAAGAGGGCAAAGAGTCCCGCCATGACAGCAGTGGCCGCCCCGCCGATGATCGCCGCCCGCTTGGCGCCGATGAAGTCGCCGGCCCAGCCGAACGCGAACATCGACAGCGCGTAGACGATGACGAATGCGCTGGCGAGCGTGCCGACTTCCGCCGCCGAGGCGTCGAACGCCGTTCGCAGCAGCGGAATGGTTGCCGAGACCGTCATGAACGCACCGAACGAGAACACCCGCGCCAGGCACACCACGCGCGTCCAGGTCTCGGCGGAGGGTTGCCGGGCGGCGATGGGAGCGGTTGGCGGAGAGGCGACGGCGGGGTGGTCCATTGGCCCAACTTGCGGCAGGCGGTCACAATAAAGCCTTACGGCGCCAGGGAAACCCCTTACCGTGGAGGGCAGGAATGCCTTAAGGCATCGATGCTTGGCTTGTTCGCTTTTTCCTCAAGGCGTATGGGAACGGCCATGAAACCGACCACCACCTCGTGGACCCCCGACAGCTGGCGCCGCCGGCCGATCGAGCAGGCGCCGGTGTACCCGGACGCCAAGGCGCTTGCGGCGGTCGAGAAGCAGCTGGTGTCCTGGCCGCCGCTGGTTTTCGCCGGCGAGGCGCGCAAGCTCAAGAAGGCGCTGGCCGGCGTCGCCGCCGGCGAGGCATTCCTGTTGCAGGGCGGGGACTGCGCCGAGAGTTTCGCCGAGCATCATCCCGACAACATCCGCGATTTCTTCCGCGTCTTCCTGCAGATGGCGGTCGTCCTCACTTACGCCGCCGCCCAGCCGGTGGTGAAAGTCGGCCGCATCGCCGGCCAGTTCGCCAAGCCGCGCTCGGCGCCGACCGAGACGCAGAACGGCGTCGAACTGCCCGCCTATCGCGGCGACATCATCAACGGCGTCGACTTCACCAAGGAGTCGCGGCTGCCCGACCCGGCGCGGATCGAGATGGCCTACCGCCAATCTGCGGCGACGCTCAATCTCCTGCGCGCCTTCGCCCAGGGCGGCTACGCCAATCTCGAGCACGTCCATCAATGGATGCTCGGCTTCGTCAAGGACAGCCCGCAGGGCCATCGCTACCAGGAAATCGGCGCCCGCATCGCCGAGTCGATGGCCTTCATGCGCGCCTGCGGCATCGATCCCGACAGCGTGCCTGCGCTCCGCTCGACCGATTTCTTCACCTCACATGAGGCTTTGCTGCTCGGCTTCGAGCAGGCCATGACCCGCGTCGACTCGACCACCGGCGATTGGTACGCCACCTCCGGCCACATGCTATGGGTCGGCGACCGCACCCGCCAGCTCGACCATGCCCATGTCGAGTATCTTCGCGGCATCAACAACCCGATCGGCATCAAATGCGGCCCTTCGCTCGACGGCGAGGAACTGATCGAACTCCTCGACATCCTCGATCCCGAGGACGAGCCGGGCCGTGTGACGCTGATTTGCCGCTTCGGCGCCGGCAAGGTTGCTGAGCGCCTGCCGAAGCTGATCGCCGCTGTCCGCCGCGCCCGACGCACCGTCGTATGGTGCTGCGACCCGATGCACGGCAACACCATCAAGTCCTCGAGCGGCTACAAGACCCGCCCGTTCGATCTGATCCTCAAGGAGGTCGAGGGCTTTTTCGCCGTCCATCGCGGCGAGGGCACCCATCCCGGCGGCCTGCACATCGAGATGACCGGCAAGAACGTCACCGAATGCACCGGCGGCGCCCGCGCCATCTCCGACGCCGATCTGCGCGACCGCTACCACACGCATTGCGACCCGCGCCTGAATGCCGATCAGGCGCTGGAGCTTGCCTTCCTCGTCGCCGAACTCCTCAAGCGCGGCCGCGCCGGACGGAGTGGGGCCGTAGCGGCCGAGTAGAGCCTGCGCGGATAGTGGCAGCGGAGCCGCACCTGCCCGCGAACGCTAACCGCTTCGCCGACCCTGGGTTGCCACCACGAACCGGCCGAGCGTAGGCTTCTGCTTCTCCTGGCGGAGGGTTGGCGGCCATGGCGGGAAGGCTTATTCGGCGGCTCGGTGCAGTTAGCATTGCGTGCAGCGGCGCGCTCTGGCCGTCACCGATTTGGGCGCAGGCCCTTCCCGATTACGTGCCGCCGAGCAACGTCGTCGTCAACGGCGGCAATCTCGCGACCCCGGCGGCCCCAGCCCCACCGGTGAGCCACACTTTGTTGGAGTTTTGGCTTGCCGTGGTGATCGCTGTCTTTGGCTTGGCGGTCATGGCGATCCTTGCCTTCAATATCCGCCGCGCCCATGCATTCCGCCCGGAAGACATCACCCGGCCGGTAGTTGTCACCGCCATTATTACCGGCACGCTGATGCTGGTGACGGTCGGCTATAGCGACAATCAGATCGCCCCGGTTTTCGGCCTCTTTGGCGCAATCGCCGGCTACCTGTTCGGCCGTTTCCAAGCCGGGCAGGCGAGCGAACAGCCGCCGCCCCCCGCTCCGGCAACCGTCGCCAGGGACCGGGCATGACAGTGCGCCAACATCGCATGGGGCTTTCCCTCGCCGCCATCCTCGGCTTGGCGGTCCTGCCGACCGCGCTGCTGGCGCAAACCGACAAGGCCCCCCCGCTGGTCGGTCCCGCCTCGCGCGCGATCCAGCAGGCGGCCCCGGCGCAGGCGACGCCCCCCGCCAAAACGCCGGTCCCGGCGTTGCCCATCGGCGCCAAGTCGCTTCGCGTGCTGAACATCGCCAATCAGGCGCTGGCACTCGCTTATTACGACGGCATGGCCTGGCACGATGTCTCAATTCCGTCCGGGGGCACCGCCGACGTGAACTGTCCGGGCTGCGGTACGACCATTGCCCTCCGCTTCAACAACGGCGCAACCGTCGAGACACGACAAGTCGCGCTAGGGACCGTGGCTCAGCTGCAATGGGCGGACGCCACTAAGCGCTGGGCCCTCGTCACTACCGATTGATCGGGCGTCTACCGGACCAGCGCCTCCAGGAACCCCAGCGCGCCAGCGCAAGCCGCCGCCAGGATCGAGAGCGCGCCGACGGTCATCCGCGAGACTTCGGCAACGTCGGCACTGAGCGAATGATTCGGATCGAAGGTCTTCATGGCTCCCTCCCGGTGCGGTGGGACATTCGCTGAGGACCCTAGGGCCCACGGCTTGAACTCGCCCTGAACTCGGCTTTTCCCGTCTGTTCATGCGAGGGTCGCCGACTAGCGAAGGTTTTGCCGCGGCGTGGGCGCGCTATATGGTCGACGCCTAAACCCGGAGGCACTCCATGGGCGGTCCCATCGAATTGCGCGCGCGCGACGGCCACGAATTCGGCGCCTACGAGGCCAAGCCGGCGGGCAGGTCGCGTGGCGGCCTCGTCGTCCTCCAGGAGATCTTCGGCGTTAATGCCCACATCAAGAGCGTCGCCGATGGCTATGCGGCGGACGGCTACCATGTCCTCGCCCCGGCGATATTCGACCGCGCCGCTCCTAACGTTGAGCTGGGCTACGGCCAGGACGACATGAAGCGGGGGATCGATCTCCGCCAGAAGATCAGTGTCGACAAGATGCTGCTCGACGTCGCCGCTGCCGGTGAAAAGCTGCGCGGCGCGGGCAGGGTCGGCATTGTCGGCTATTGCCTGGGCGGCTCGCTCGCTTGGCTGGCCGCGACGCGGCTGAACGTGTTCGCCGGCGCGATCGCCTACTACGGCGGGATGATTGCGCAATTCGCCGACGAGGAGGTGCAGATCCCGGTCTTGATGCATTTCGGTGAAAAGGATCAGTCGATCCCACCCGAGGCGGTGGCCAAGGTACGGGCGGCGGTGCCGCCCGAGGTCGAGATCTTCACCTACCCGGCCGGGCACGCCTTCAACCGCGAAGGCCAATCCTCTTATGACGCCGCCTCGGCTAAGCTGGCCCGCGAGCGGAGCCTCGCCTTCCTGAGGAAGCACGTCGGCTAGGCACCATCGCTGCCGATTTGCCCCGCCGGGCGGCGCCCGCTAAACCCGCGCCAATGACCGCTCTGAACCGGCTCCGCCTCGCCATCGGCCAGCTTAACCCGACCGTGGGCGACGTTGCCGGAAATCTCGCTCTCGCCCGCCGCGCCCGCGCCGAAGCCGCGGCGGCCGGCGCCGATCTCCTCGTGCTCACCGAACTCTTCATTGCCGGCTATCCGCCCGAAGACCTGGTGCTGAAGCCGGCTTTTCGTGCTGCGTGCCGCACCGCGGTGGAGGCCCTTGCCGCCGATACTGCCGATGGCGGCCCCGGCGTTCTCATCGGTACTCCTTGGGAAAGCGAGGCTGGCGTTCACAACGCTGCGGCGCTTCTCGATCGCGGCAAGGTCGAGGGCATCCGTTTCAAAGTCGAGCTTCCCAACTACGGTGTGTTCGACGAGGTGCGCGTGTTTGCCCCCGGCCGGCCGTCTGGCCCGCTGGCCTTCCGCGGCGTTCGCCTCGGCATCGCCATTTGCGAGGACATCTGGGCCGAGCAGGTGCCCGAGTGTCTCGCCGAGACCGGCAGCGAACTGATCCTCGTCCCGAACGGCTCGCCTTATTGGCGCGGCAAGGCCGACGAGCGCATGCAGGTCGCTGTTGCCCGCGTCGTCGAGACCGGCCTGCCGATCGTCTACGCCAACCAGGTGGGAGGCCAGGACGAACTGGTCTTCGACGGCGCGTCCTTCGCCCTCCACGGCGACCGCACTCTGGCCGTTCAACTTCCGCAATTCGAGGCCGGCGTGACGGTCGCCGAGTGGCGGCGGGAGGCGACCGGCTGGCGGGTTGCCGATGGGCCGGTCGCGCCGCTGCCACAGAGCGAGGAGGCCGACTGGTGGGCCTGCGTGCTCGGCCTTCGCGACTATGTTGCCAAAAACGGATTTCCTGGCGTCGTACTCGGCCTATCCGGCGGCGTCGATTCAGCCGTGGTCGCGGTGATGGCGGTCGATGCGCTGGGCGCTGCCAAAGTCCACGCCGTCATGCTGCCGTCGGAGTTTACCTCGGCGATAAGCCTGGAAGACGCATCTGCGCTCGCGGCCCGCCTCGGCATCCGCTACGACACGATCGGCATCTCCGGCGCCGTCGCCTCGGTCAACGCCGCTCTGGCGCCGATCTTCGCCGGCCGCCCGCCCGACGTCACCGAGGAGAACATCCAGTCGCGCCTCCGCGGCGCCTTGCTGATGGCGCTTTCCAACAAGCTCGGCGGAATGGTCCTCACCACCGGCAACAAGTCGGAGATGTCTGTCGGCTATGCGACCCTCTACGGCGACATGAACGGCGGCTTTAACCCGGTGAAGGATCTCTACAAGACCGAGGTCTACCGCCTCGCCGCATGGCGGAACGCCCACCGACCCGACGGGCTCCTTGGATCGTCCGGCCCGGTGATCCCGGAGCGCATCCTGACCCGCGCTCCGTCGGCGGAGCTTCGCCCCAACCAGACAGATCAGGACTCGCTGCCGCCTTACGCCGAGCTCGACGCCATCTTGGAAGCGATGGTGGAGCAGGAGAGGGGTGTCGCCGATATCGTCGCCGCCGGCCACACGCCTGAGACCGTGCGCCGGGTCGAGCGGCTGCTCAACCTTGCCGAATACAAGCGCCGCCAGGCAGCGCCTGGGGTCAAAATCACCCGCAAGAGTTTCGGCCGTGATCGCCGCTACCCGATTACCAACCGCTTCCGTGAGGGGTCGGGCTGAAGCCGCCCGACCGCGAACTCAGGCGAAATCGCCGAGGACGTGGACGCCGGTGCCGATCGCCACGCGGGAATGCAGGTCGATGATATCGTGGTTGATCAGGCGGATGCAGCCTGACGACACCGCTTGGCCGATCGTCCACGGCTCGGTCGTCCCGTGGATACGGTAAAGAGTGTCGTTTTCGCCTTGGTAGAGGTACAGGGCTCGCGCCCCGAGCGGATTGTCCGGACCGCCGAGCATGCCGTTAGCGAAAGGGGCGGCAAGCGGGTCGCGCTTGACCATCTCCGGCGGCGGCGTCCAGGTCGGCCAGCTCTCCTTGCGTTTGATCACGGCATCGCCGCTCCAGCGGAAGCCGTCGCGTCCGACGCCGACGCCGTAGCGCATCGATTGGCCGCTATCCAGGACGTAATAGAGGTAGCGCGTGCCGGGGCTGACGACGATGCTTCCTGGCTTAGCCTTGATCGCCGGCGGGGTCGGCACCTGCGAGCGATAGAAGCGCGGATCGACGTAGCTTAGGTCGATTGCCTCGATCGGGAACTTCTCGTTTGGCAGCGGTCCGTACATGGACATCGCCGCCGGATCGAATCCCGAGCTGCTGGCGAGCGTCGTCGCGCCCTGCGGCAGCCGCTCCGACTGGCAGGCCGCAAGCGCAGCCGCCGCGCCGACGACGAAGGAACGCCGAGTGATGACTGCCGGCGCAGCCAGCCGGTCAACCGAAAGTCTGAAGCCCTTCATCGTCCGCTCGCACCCTACCTCGCAACCTGCTTACAAGGCTGCACTGCCGCATCATCGGGCGATTTTGCTCTTAGCACAACCGCCGCTCGCTGAGTCGACCGCCCAATCGACTTACGATTCTTGCCGTATTTCCCGTCGCCTGGCGATGGTGCCGACCACTGCATGGGGCGAATAGGTCGCATCTGTGTTCTGCGGGCAACGGCCGACCCGGCTGTCACCCCTATTTGGCATAGAAATAGGAAGGCCCGACCTGACGGACCGTCCGTTGTGCCGCCAGAGTCGCGTCGGCGACTGCCTCACCCTCAGTGCGAGGCTTCACCACGCCGGGTGTGAAATCGCCCCCGCGATTGGCCAGTGTTTCCGGATCGGTGCCGAGAGCGGGCTTGCGCATCGGGATCGGCGGAGGCGTACCGGCGTCGAGCGGAGTTCCCAGCACCACCACGCCGCCCTTGGGCACCGGCGTGAAGGTTCCATTTGCCGCAACGGTTCCCGGGGTCGAGCGGTTGCAGGAGCAGGCGGGGTTGTACGACTGCCGGTACAGGAACGCGAACGGCTGGTTCGCGTACGGCTGGCCGGTTGTCGAGACCATATCCTCGCTGTCCTGGCCGGGGTTCTGGTGGACATAGAGTGCCACGTCCGACCCGGGGCAAAGCGATTTGCAGACTGCCGCGTCGACGCCAAAGCGCGAGGGGTTCGTCGCAAAGCTGATTGGGAAATAATAGCCGTCGCAGCTCCGCACGCACAGCGTCCGGTAGCTGCCGCGATCGAACCCGCTGAAGCCGAAATTGGAGTTGGGCGGGTAGATCGGCCCGCCGAACAATCCGAAGAAGCCCTGACGCGACGAGGCGTAGGGGGCGTATTGCGGACCGCATTGCGCGTCGCCGAGCGACTGGAGAACCCGCATACGCGCTGGCGAATTGGCCCCATTGGCATAGGCGTACTGGTCGCGCGACTGTTCCAACCGCGTGAGATTGGCGCGCATGCGCTCGACATTGGCCATCAGCCCGTCGCAGGCCGGCGATTGCTGCGGCCGGAAGAACAGGAACCCGCCCGAGCACCCCGCCTGCTGGGCTGCCGCCTGGGCGCGGGCCAATTCGTTGCGCTGCTGGATCGCCGCGTCCGAGAACTGCTGATAGCCGCCGCTCGCCGGCGAGCGGCTGAGTGAGGCCAGTTGCGCCTCGAGCTGGGTGCACACCGGCGAAGCCGCAAAGGCCGCGCCGAGCCCGGCGATCAGAGTGGCAAACGCGCCGAAGGCTCGCGCGAGGAGGGAGGGAGAACGAATCATCGGGCCTGCCTTGGACGCCTTGCGCGTGCACAACGCACAAAGGGCCGAACGCGTTCGGCCCCCCACGCCGAGTATTATGCTGACAGCCCGCGCGCAGCGTCAAAAGGATTCTGTGGGCGGAAGGTGGAATTTCAAGAAATTGCCACAAGAAGCGCTAAAAGAAGGCGCGGCGCCTCAGGCGCCCTTCTGACGACTCCGGGCGGGGGAGGCGACGGCATGGCCGGATCGGGCAGCGATGCCCGATCGACCGGCATCCGGTCGCGCAGGGGACAATCCAACCGGGGTATTTTTCGATGACAGTGTCAGGGTTTTGCCGCGCCACCTGCGCGGCCTTCGCCATGCTTGGCGCTCTTGCGCTTGGGGCCCACTCCGCTTGCGCGCAGGATCGCTTCGACCTCAAGGTTCTGAAGACCGTGTTCCCGCCGCTGCAGGCGACGATCGACGCCCTGCGGCAGGGAGACGTCAAGAAGGCCCGCGAGGCTTTCGCGGACTACGACTCCATGTGGAATGGCGTCGAAGTCTATATCAACGTTCGGGACCGGCCGGGTTACGAACTCGTTGAACTCGAGCTGCAGGCGCGCGTGACCAAAGCGCTGGATGGCGCCAATCCCGACCGCAACGCGATCATTGCCGACGTGCAGGCGATGGCGACCCGTCTCAACCAGTCGATCGACATCATCGCCAAGGCACCGCCGCTCCATCCGCTGTTCGATGACGTAACCCGCCTGCGCATCGTTCGCGCTCACTTGCGCGAGGTGACGCCGGCGTTAAAGGCGGGCAACCTGGCCAAGGCACGCAAATCCTTCGCCGCGTTCAACGACAACTGGGACAGTATCGAGGATCTGGTGAAGGCGCGCTCTGCCGACGGCTACATCGCCATCGAGCGGGACATGATCAAGGTCGAGAACGCCTTGGAAGCGGCCAAGCCGGACACCGATGCGGTCATCGCCCTCGTTTCCGCGATCACCACTCAGTACAATGCGGCACTCGCCGAGGTGAACAAGGAAGCTCAGACCAAGCGCTGACCGGGCGCTCTAAGCCGGCTCAAGGGCGTCTCTGGCGGAGGTCGCGGTCGGCTGGGCCGGACGGCGACCTGCGTCAGCGAGTATTACCGATGTTTAACTGGTGCGCCGAACCAAGATCGACGACCGTCTAACCGATTCTCGGCCACCGGTTGCAGCGTCCCTTGGCCGATGGCGCGGCGAGCCGGTCTTCGCCCTCCGTCCCGCTCAGCGTCGCGGAGCGTTCGGCCGGCCCCCAACTACGAAGGACCGCCGCTTGGAAGGAAATTCAACTCTCGCCCATGGGCACGGCGTCGTCGCGCGCATGCGGCAGGCGATCATGGCGGTGCTGGTCCTCGGCCTGATCGGCACCATCGTCGAATTGGTGCTCCTCGAGCACTACGAGCAGCCGACACAGCTGATACCGGATGTTCTGATTGCCGCTTCGGTGCTCGTGCTCCTCTGGCACGGCGTGCGCAACGACGTGGCAAGCCTCTGGGCCATTTTGGTGGTGATGACCCTCTTTGTGCTGTCTTCCTTCGCCGGTTTCCTTGCCCATTTCCTGGGATCGGCGGAGTTTCAAATGGACCTCCATCCCGACATGAGTTTCTTCGAACTCGTCGAGAAGGTGCTGCACTCCAAGGCGCCGCCCCTTCTCGCGCCGGGCATGATGCTGCAACTCGGCCTACTAGGCCTCATCTACGCAGCATCGGACGAACGCCTAAGACGGCAAGAGACGCGATGAACGAGAAAGGACACGCGATGCACAAAACTCTCCGCGCCGGCAGCCTGGCTCTGGCAGTGGCTTTGTTGGCAGCCCCAGCCTTTGCCCAGACGATCAAACTCATCAATCCGAACGTCGCCACCGAAGCGGAACTGACCAAGGTGCCGGGGCTTTCGGCTGCGATCGTCAAGAACCTGATCGCCGCTCGGCCCTTCAAGTCGGAGCTGGACCTGCACAAGTTCTATGCCGACCAAAAGCTGACCGAGGATCAGGTCAAGGAGATCGTCAAGGTTGCCTTCATCCCGGTGAACATCAACACCGGCACCAAGGACGAGCTGCTGCTTATCCCCGGCGTCGGAGCCCGCATGGCCTTCGAGCTCAACGAATACCGCCCGTGGAAGAATTGGGCGCAGTTCGACAAGGAGATCGGCAAGTACGTCGGCCAGGGCGAGACCGACCGCCTGAAGTCCTATTTGACCCCCCCGGGCTAACTCGGCGGATCGATCCGCACCGGATTGGTTCAGAGCCGCCTCCTACGGGGCGGCTCTTTTTATGCCGGGTTGAGCGGTGTCGACGAGGCGACCGCGAGGACCGCTATCGGATGACCTTTAAGTCGGGGCGATCCCGTCAAAGACCGACTTGAGAAAGATCAAGGTCGGTGGGGGCTCTGCGGCAATATATGCCGCCCATCGACTAAACCTCGGGAGATCGGAATGGCTGGGCTGAAGCTTTGGTCGGCGACGGTGACGTCGGCTCTATTGGGATGGGTGGGCGCGGCGCTCGCCGCTGCCCCGGCATCGTCGCCTGCATCGGACCTTGCTGCGTTTCACGGCAAATGGGTGTGCTCCGGCAATCAGACGGACTCCGTGTTCGGGTCCGGCCACGCGCTGGTGACCGACGCTTCGGGACGGAGCGATCTCGACGGCAAGTGGACCATCGTCAGATTTGACGAGCGCCGCACCAAGGTGAACGATCACCCGACCAAAGGCCTGTACGAATTTGGCTACGACGATGCCGCCAAGCAGCTCCAGGTTTACTGGATCGATAGCCTTGGCGGCTTCGGCCGGCAGACCTCGGCGGGCTGGCAGAACGACACGCTCGTCCTATTTGGAGACTACACAACCGGCGGCCAAAAGCTCGCCGCCCGCGACACCTTTCAGAAGAAGGCCGGCCGCTCCTTTGTCCACCGGGCGGAGCTGCAGAAGGGCGACGGCACCTGGGTGCTCGTTCTGGAAGAAACCTGCAAATAGAACTAAGCGGCAGCGAAAAGCGTCGCTACACTTCGGATGTCCGCATCCCGGTAGAGCCGCCCCGTGGGCGGCTCCCGTCGAGCGGCGAGATCAGGCTGCCTGATCGTCCATCGTTGCATCCGGCACATTCTTCTTGATCGACTCGATGGCTTTCGTCGCCGCTGCTTTGGTCTTGTAGCCTTCAGAGGCGAACATCGTCTCGCCGTTGGAAGCCTTGAAGCGGAACCGGAACTCGCCGGCCTTGTCTTTGTAGACCTCGAATTTGTAGGCCATTGTCGATCTCCCCCAACTGTTGCTGTGCGCCCCCGCGCCGACCGCGAGTGTCGTCGCGTTTTCCTGTCCGCGCAAGCGGTTAGCCGACCGGCCCAGCAAAACCTGTGGGTGAGGGCGGCCTACCCTGCGTCGGCCGCGAACCACCGGCGGTAGATGCGCAAATAGGTGCCGGTCTCCCGCAGCCGGAGCAGCGCCTCGTCGACGGTTTTCCGGAGCGGGCTGCCGAGCGGCAGCATGATGCCGTAGTCCTCGGGCCGGAGCACGTCGCCGGCGAGTTTGGCTTTGCCGTTGCCATCATGCGCTGTGTAGTAGAGCAGCACCGGCGCGTCGTAGACCACCGCGTCGAGCCTGCCGCTGTTCATCGCCTCGATCGCCTCGTTGATATTGGCGAAGGTGATCGGCCGAATGCGGTTGGTGAGGAGAAAATCCGCCGAGGTCGAGCCTTCCACCGTGCCCGTCCGCTTGCCGGCAAGGTCGCCGAGGCCGTTCACCTCGGCCTGCAGCCGCTGCACCGTGAGGGCGCTGGTGACGCTGGCGGTGAAGTAGGAGATGAAGGTAAGGCCGGTCAGGATAAGCACCAGGGCCATCAACCGCCCCGGCACCGTCTTCGGGTGACCGGCGGTCTGGCCGACCACGGTGGTCGCCGACCAGAACAGCGCCTTGAAGGCTTCGCCGATCTTGGTGTGCGAGCGCAGTTCGCTGTGCTTGTGGCGCCGCTCCAGGAGCCAGATGATCGGCGTTGGGATGATGATGAGGATGAGGAGCGCCGCCAGCAACTGGAAGAAGACGCGCGAGGAAAAGAAAGCTGCGAAGCTCGGGAACAGCGACTCCAGTCCGCTGCCGCTGGCCGGCACCATGATCTGGATGCCGCCGGCAAAGATCGGCTGGGAAAAGTCGTAGCTCTTCGCCCGCGCCGCGGTGATCGAGATCGCAGCGACGGCGAGATCGGCCTCGTTGTTGGTCACCGATGCGAGAAGTTCGGCGAGCGGCCCCTTTTCGGCATAGGTGAAGCGAAGGCCGGCTTGTTCGGCGATGGCGTTCCAAAGGTCGATCGAGAAGCCCGTGAGCTGGTCGCCCTCCTTCATCACGAAGGGCGGGACGACGCGGGTGGCGACGCGCACCGGACGCTGCGTCTCCTGGGCCGGCGCGGGGCCGGCTGAGATGGCGGCGATAAAGGTAAGCGCGAGCGCCAAGCCGAAGCCGAGCCGCGCCAGTCGGGCTACCAAAGCGATCCCTGACAATTCCGTCGCTCCCCTGACACCGCAGCAGTGTGCCCGGCCGACGGCCTCGGCTCAAGCTTCTGCGTCAACCTGAGCGCTGGGCGCCGCGCGGGCAAAGGCAGGCAGGGCTCGGCAGTGCGCATCGATGGCGCGGATCTTCGGAAAGGGAGAGAGGTCGAGCTTGAAGCGGTGGGCGTTGAACACCTGCGGCACCACGCAGAGGTCGGCAAAGGTCGGCCGCCCGCCGAAGCAGAAGTCCGGCCCCTCGACCAGTTCCTCGATGGCGCCCAGCCCCGCGCCGATCCACCGCCGGCTCCATTCGGCAATGCGCTCCTCGTCGAAGCCGGCCTTCTCCCGCAGATAGGCGAGCACGCCGGTGTTGCTGAGGGGATGGACATCGGCGACGATCGTCAGCGCGACACGGCGCACCGTCGCCCGCATCAGCGGATCGCGGGGCAGCAGCGGCGGGTCGGGATGGGTTTCCTCCAGCCACTCCAGGATCGCCATCGATTGCGCCAGGATTCGCCCGTCGTCGAGTTCCAACGTCGGGACGCGGCCCTGTGGGTTGACCGCCAAGAACACTGGCCGCCGCTGCTCCCCGCCGTCGCGGAGCAGATGCAGCGGCACGATGTCGTAGGACAGGCCCTTGAGGTTGAGGGCGATACGGACGCGATAGGTCGCCGTCGATCGCCAGAAGCTGTAGAGGCGCATGGCGCCCCGTTTCTACCCCGCCGGCCGGTCCTCCGGCCAGCGGCAGCGAGCTATCCGGAATAGCCGCAAGTCTGGCCGCAGAAGCCTGACAGGAAATGGCCGAGCCCGGCCAGCGTGTCGGCCGGCGTCGAAGCGTCCACCAGCATCTCAAGCCCGGCACCGAATCCGAGCGCCAGGACGGTAATGATCACTAAGGACAGCGGGTCGATCCGCGACTCCACCATTGGCTACCCCTCTCTAGTACGACCCGTTAACGCCCCGCCCGCCAGCGGGGTGGCCAACAACCCCGCGATTGTGCCGAAAATGCGGCTCCCTGGCCCGGGTTAACTCCGCCAATGGTGAATCGCGGGGAGAAAGCTGAGCATCTCGCCCGCCGGCGCGCCTTGACGCCGCTCAATGGATCGGCGATGTGCCGCCCGCGGCGGGCAGGACGCGGGCGATGGCGCTGAAGCTCTACAACACGCTGACCAAGACGAAGGAGGAGTTCCACCCCTTCGACCCGGCGAACGTGCGCATGTATGTCTGCGGCCCGACGGTCTACGACTTCGCCCATATCGGCAACGCGCGGCCGCTGATCGTCTTCGACGTGCTGTTCCGCCTGCTCCGCCACACCTATGGCGAGCAGAACGTGACCTATGTCCGCAACATCACCGACGTCGACGACAAGATCAACGCGCGCGCCGCTGAGGAGTTCCCCGGTCTGCCGTTGAACGAAGCGATCCGCCGCGTCACCGAGAAGACCGCCGAGCAGTTCTTCGCCGACACCAAGGCCCTCGGTTGCCTTGAGCCGACGCATCAGCCGCGCGCCACCGAGCATATCGCCGGAATGATCGCGATGATCTCCGAGCTCATCGCCGGAGGCCACGCCTACGCCGCCGAAGGGCATGTTCTCTTCCACGTCCCGTCGATGCCGGATTACGGGCGACTGGCCCGCCGCTCGCTCGACGAGATGAAGGCCGGAGCCCGCGTCGAGGTGGCACCCTACAAGCGCGACCCGACCGATTTCGTCCTCTGGAAGCCCTCGACCCCAGCCGAGCCCGGCTGGGACTCCCCTTGGGGCCGCGGCCGGCCCGGCTGGCACATCGAGTGCTCGGCGATGGCCGACGCGTTCCTTTGGGAGAAGGTCAAGGCCACCCTCTCGCCGAACGCCCATGCCCACCCGCACGCCTTCGACATCCACGGTGGCGGCATCGACCTCGTCTTCCCGCACCACGAGAACGAGATCGCCCAGTCGCGCTGCGCCCACCACACCGACACCATGGCGCAGATCTGGATGCACAACGGCTTCCTGCAGGTGGAAGGCGAGAAGATGTCGAAGTCGCTCGGCAACTTCGTGACGATCCGGGAGCTGGTCGGGCCAAATGACGTGCGAGGGCGGAGGTGGCGCGGTGACATCGTTCGGCTTGCGATGCTCAGGACTCACTACCGGCAGCCCATCGATTGGACCGACCGGGGCATGGTCGAGGCGCAAGTCATGCTGACCGAATTCTCTCATGCCGCGCTGGGCGGAACACGAGCCGACGCACGGGTTTCTCCCGAGGTAGTCGCCGCGCTAAGCGATGACATCAATTCTCCGGCAGCCATCTCGGCGCTCGGGCGACTTGCAAAGCGCGCACGATCCCTAAACCAAAACGACAACCCGACCGACGCGACCGATGAATTGGTAGGGTCGCTTGCATTGCTCGGCTTCGACGAAACTATCTCAAGGGTTCCGCAGGAAAACCGTGAGCTTAGAGAGGACCTCGAAAAGGCTTTTGAGGAAGGTCGGGCCAAGTCGCAGGGCCTGGACACTGGCCGCGTCGACTCCCTCATCGCCGCCCGCGCCGCCGCCCGCGCGAGAAAGGACTTCAAGGAAGCCGACCGCATCCGCGCCGAACTCGACGCAATGGGTATCCTTCTCGAGGACGCCAAGGACCCCGCCACCGGCGCGATGACCACCACCTGGAAGGTGAAGCGATAGCCGCTTTCCCCACCCCGCTCATGCCGACGAAGGTCGGGTCCAGCTGACACGCGCAGCGGCCGAGGGGCGTTCCGCTGGACCCCGTCTCGGAGGCCGGGTGAGCGCCGCGCCACCCTCGCGCCCCGCCGCGGCCGAGCCGCTCTCTTGCCGCCATAACCCCGGCCGGCCATCCTCCGGCCGCGTAATGCTCGGAGTCCCGCCAATGACCATCGAAATCGACCACATCAGCCTCAGCGTCAGCGACTTCGCTAAGGCCAAGGCCTTCTACACCGCCGCCACCAAGCCGCTCCGCATGTCGATGCTGATGGAATTCCCGGCGAGCGTTACCGGCAATGTCGATGCCGCCGGCTTCGGCGCCGATGGCAAGCCGTTCCTGTGGATCGCCTCCGGAGGCAAGGCGGCCCCGCGCGTCCATGTCGCCATCCGCGCCGAGAGCCGGGCCCAGGTCGACGCCTTCTACAAAGCGGCGCTTGCCGCCGGCGGCAAGGACAACGGCAAGCCGGGCCTTCGCCCGCACTACCACGCCACCTACTACGGCGCCTTCGTCCTCGACCCCGACGGCAACAACATCGAGGCCGTCACCCATAAGCCGGAATAGAGTCGGGAAGCGGAGCGCGCCGCCGCTAGGCCGCGGTGGGGTCGCTTGGATAGACCCCCTTCAGCACGATCTCGAAATGGGCCTTCACCGCGTCGTTGCATCGGCAGGCGCGCGCGGTAAGGCGGTCGACGTTCTGCACGCGCAAAAAGCCGCGCCCGGTTGCCACGATGCCTTCGGACTTGAGCGTCTGTAGCACGCGGCTGGCATAGCTGCGCCCAACCCCGAGCATGGTTGCCAGTTGGTCATGGGTCAGCGGCACCTTGTGCTCGCCGGTGCGGTCCATCGCCGCCAGTATCCACTTTGCCGCGCGCTGCTGAATCGAATGGATCGCATTGCACGCGGTCGACTGGAAAACCTGTGCCAGCAGGCAGTCGGCGTAGCGGGTGAAAAGATTGCGGACGTTTTTCGACTTGGCCTTCGCCTCCTGCAGCAACGGCACCGGGAGTCGAACGAACGGTCCGGGACTCTTTACGGTGAGCTTGCAATAGGCCGGCAAACGACCGGCGCTGACAATGCCACCGGCGGCGCCCTCACGTCCGATGAGGACGGTCTCGACGTCCCGGCCGTCTTCATTCGGGACAAGGAACGACACCAGGCTCGGCCCGCAGGGGAAGTAGATGTGCTCGACGCTGTCGCCGGGATTGTAGAGCAAATCCCCCGCCGGCCGTTCGTCCTCCTCCAGGTGAACGGCTATGAGCGCAAAGTCCTCGGGCCACATGCGCTGCAGCAGATTGTTCGCCGGTCGATCGTCGAAAGCTGCGCCGTCGGGCATTCGGCGTCGGTTCGGGGTCCGGACGTCCATACGCGCACCCGCCTTGACCCCCATCTTTGGCCATGTGTGCACAAGTGCACAGACGGATCAACCTCCCCGTGACAGGTTCACAGCACACACAGCCTGAAAACGCACCGAGCAAGGTACTGGCGGCTTTGGCAGCCGCTGGCTGATTGCCTTTCCCACCCCGGGGAGGGAGGGCCTGCCTTGATAGAGACGCTTCCATGGAGCCCTTCGAAGCAGGTTCCCGCTCCCATGCCCAAAGCTCGACACCCAGTAGCGCTATTGTTCGCGTCGGCCCTCGCGCCTCTGACCCTGGTGGCCGCCCTTCAGTCGTCAATCCTGTCCGATGCGGGACGCAGGGAAGCCGAGCAGGAACGAACCGAATATCCCGCCGCGCATGGTGCGGTGGGCGAACATGGTTCGTACGATCGCGGCGGCGAGTCCCTTCTCCGTCGATTGAGTGGGCTCCGCGAAGGCGTCGTAGGCATATATGCGGTGGTGCTCGCTCCTTTTGGAGCTGCCCGCAGTGCTGCGGAGCTTGCCACAGCCGGCGAACCCGAAAGGCGCCCCATTCTCGGCTCGTTGACGCCGTGGCTCGCCGCCCTTCTCGGGCTCCCCGTGACCGTCCTTCTGGTCTGGTCCCGCGCGCGTCGTCTGGCGCAGCGCAAGTCGCGGCCTGCACTCGTTCAGTCGCAGAAGTTGGAAGCCGTCGGCCACCTTTCCGGCGTGCTTGTGCACGACTTCAAGAACTTGCTGGCGATTGTCGACGCGTGCTTGCGCCAGATCGGGCGCGGTTGCGACGAGGCCACCCGCGTCGAAATCGTCGCCGAGGGCTTGGGGGCGACCCGTCGCGGCGCCGCGCTGATTGAGCAGCTTCTCAGCTTCGCTCGAGATAAACCGCTGGAACTCGATTGCGTCGATATCGCCGAGGTTCTTGAGGGCATCGGCGAGTTGCTAACCCGCTCGATCAATCGCGGCAGTAAGCTGACCACGCACATCGATCCCGATGCCCGCCTTGCGTACACCAACGCTACGCAGTTGGAGGTGGCCCTCATCAATCTCGCCGTCAACGCCCGCGACGCGATGCCGAACGGCGGTGCCCTTTCGATCTCCGCGGTGCTTTCCGCCGATGGCAAATACGTCGAGCTTTGCGTCCGCGACACAGGTACAGGCATGCCGCCCGAGGTGGCTGCCCGTGCGCTGGACCCATTCTTCACGACGAAGAAAGAGGGCAAGGGCACGGGGCTCGGCCTGGCGCAGGTGAACAGCCTCGTCCAGCAATCGGGTGGGGAGCTGCTGATCGACAGCGTTGTCGGCAAGGGCACCGCGGTTACGCTTCGCCTTCAACGCTGCGATGCCAAGGAACGGTCCCGCCGATCCTGAACGGCGAGCCCACCGCGCCGCAGCGCGGAGACCCACCCTGGCGCTCTCCCTGGCTGAGGCCCTGCGCCCGCTTGCGGCGGCGCCGCCTTCAGCCTAGCGTTGCGGCAGACTTGAGCCCCGCTCCGGGGCCTCGGGTGGCTGCATGCTCGACCGGCGAAGCTTCCTTGTCGGCGGACTTGCTGCGCCGGTGACGGCGCTGGCGGCGCCGCTGTTGGCTGCCGACCCGAGGCCCGGAGTCGGCAGCCGGCCGCATTTCCACTGTCAGGATCGCCCGATCATCCTCATGTCCGGCAGCGCGGAACCGGCGTCGCTCCTCGGCATGGGGCCGGTCGTGACCACACAGGCTGAACAGCAATAGGGAAGGGGGGATCGTGGCGGCTGTCCGCATCACCGGGGGCTGCCAGTGCGGCGCCGTCCGCTACGCCCTGCGCGAGAACCCGAGCCATCCGCACATCTGCCATTGCCGGATGTGCCAGAAGGCGTTCGGGTCGTTCTTCGCGCCGCTTGCCGGCGTCCCGCAGACCGCCTTCGAGTTGACCCGCGGCGAACTCGGCCTCTTTCGCAGTTCCGAGGCCACCGAGCGTGGCTTCTGCCGCGATTGCGGGACACCGCTGACGTTCCACTATGTCACCTCGCCGCGCATCGCCATCGCCCTCGGCTCGCTCGACAATCCGGCGGCCTTCGCGCCGGCGCAGCAGTTCGGCATAGAAGCGCGCATGCCGTGGTTCGCGACGCTGCCGGGTCTGCCCGGCGATAAGACCACCGAACAAGACAATCCCGACCTTGCCGCCCGCATCGCCGCCACCAACCATCAGCATCCCGACCGCGACACCGAGGTCTGGCCGCAATCGTAAGCACTGAACCACGTTGGGAGAAACTGTCATGGCCGTCGCCACACTCGACCACATCGGACTGAGCGTTTCCGACTACGACAAGGCGAAGGCCTTCTACACCGCAGCGCTTGCCCCGCTCGGCATCGGCGTCCAGATGGAATTCCCGACTCCGAACGGCAAGGCGATGGGGATGGGCACGCCCGGCGCGGCCTTCTTGTGGATTTCCGGAGGCGGCAAGGAAACGCCGCGCGCCCACTTCGCCATCCGCGCCCGTTCGCGCAAGGACATCGACGCTTTCCACGCCGCCGCGCTTAAGGCCGGGGGCAAGGACAACGGCGCGCCGGGTCTGCGCCCGCACTACCACGCCAACTATTACGCCGCCTTCGTGCTCGACCCCGACGGTAACAACATCGAGGCGGTCAGCCACACGCCCTGATCAGCCGGGCATCCCCGGCGCCAGCGTCGGGTGGGCGTGACCGTCGGCCAGGGCCAGTTCGATCAGCGGCACGATCGCCTCGATAGTCTCGGCGACGAGGTGTAGCCGGCGGTCGCTGCTCCGGGATTTCCGCAGGAAGCCGCCCTGTTCCATGTGATCGAACAGGGCGAGCAGCGGGTCCCAGAAGCCTTTGAGATTGGCGATGACGATCGGCTTGGTGTGGCGGCCGAGCTGCGCCCAGGTCATCATTTCGATCACCTCGTCGAGCGTACCGATGCCGCCGGGGAGGGCGACGAAGGCGTCGGCAGCGTCGAACATGGCGCGTTTGCGCTCGTGCATGCCCTCGGTGATGACGAGGTCGGGCACGTCCTTCAGCATCACCTCGCGGTCCTTGAGGAAGCTCGGGATGACGCCGGTGACCGCCCCGCCTTTGCTAAGGACGGCGCGCGCGAGGTTCCCCATCAGGCCGATCGAGCCGCCGCCATAGACGAGACGGATGTTGCGATGGGCGAGGATTTCGCCGAGGCGCGTCGCCGCGGCGGCAAAGAACGGATCGCCGCCGAATGCCGAGCCGCAATAGACGCAGAGGTTTTCGAGGGGCATGCCGGCAAGGGCGCATACTGCGCTGAGTCGGTCAAGACCGGTCGCATTCGCCCTTTGCCGGGCGGCACCGAACTCGGCTATACAAAGCATCGAGTCATGGCGACCGGCTGAGCTTGAGGGGCGCCCGCCGTGGCGAGCAGCAATAGTGTTGGTCCGGCCGCGTTGCGTTGGGCTGGGACCGAGTAGACCGGCCGCGTTTGTTGCGCGGTGCCGGTGGTAGACGCGTTTCACGCAACTTCGGCGAAGCGGGGTTATCGAGCCATGAAGCGCGAAGGTTGGCTGGCCAGCCTCTTTGCCTTGGGCACCATTGCCACCCTGGTCGGCGTGTTCGTCTATCTGATCGTCCGCGATCCGCTGCCGACGCCGATCAACAAGAGCACGCGCGAGATTGCCGCCGCCGAAGTGCGTCCGACGCCCCCGCCGCCGCCCAGTCCGCTTCCAAGTCCCCCGGCTCCATCGCTTCTCTTCGAGCCCGCACCGGCCATCGCCGCCGCTCGCGATCCGCTGCCTCTCCCGCCACCGCCCGCGCCGAAGTTGCCGGCGCCGCAGGACCCGCCGAGCTTCGACCTCATCCGCGTCGAACCGAACGGCGCGGCTGTTCTCGCCGGCCAGGCCGAGCCAGGCGCCAAGGTGGAAATCATGGACGCCGGCAAGGCGATCGCCACCGGCAAGGCCAACTTGCGCGGCGAGTGGGTGCTCTCGCTCGACCGGCCGCTAACCACTGGCGCCCACGATCTCGCCCTCCGCACCACCGCCGTCGATCAGGGGACCCAGACCGTCTCCGACCAGCGCATCGCCGTGCACGTGCCGCCGAAGGGCTCGACCGACGTGCTGGTGGTGGCGACCGCCCCCAATCGGCCGAGCCGCATCTTCGAGCTGCCGCCCTCTCCGCCCGCCGCCCCGCCTGGCAGTAACCTCGCAGGCCCCACCGGCGGCGCCGCGCCGCCACCTCGAGCGGCCTCGCAGCCGGCCCCCACCGGCCGCGCGACCCCGGGCGAGCCCCCCGCTCCGACAACGGTCGCGGATACCGCGCCCGCACCGGCCGACCGGTCATCCGGTCGCAATCGCCGCCTCGGCGAAAGCGTGCCCGTGGCCACCGGTGGCGAGCAACTTGCAGCAGTCGGTCCCGGCGGCCCTGCCGAACCGGCGGCTCCCGCGCCTGGTGCGGTCGATCTCGTCCGCGGTGGCGTCGCTGCTGCGGCCGCGCCACCGGCGGCAAGCCCGCGTGCCGGCGCCGATGCGGTTGCCCTTGCTGCCACGCCGGCCGCCGAAGCCCGGCGCCCGGCAGTCGAGGGTGTTATCGCCGCCACCGACCCGGCGCCCGCCCAATCGCCCGGCGCTGCGGCTGCCGCGCGCACCCGAGCCTTTGTCGGCCCCGAGCAGACCGGCGCCATCGCCGCCGCCCCGTCCCCCGCCGGCGCTCGCGAGGCGCCGACGCTGACCGCGCCGCCGCCGCGCCCCGGCACCGCCGGTCCGCCGCCGGCTCAGCTGGCGCTGGCTCAGCCGGCCGGCGTCCGCGATGCCGCGGTGGCCCTCGCTGCCCCCGCCCTGACCGTCGAAGCGGTCGAGGTCGATACCGACGGCAAGCTCTACGTCGCCGGCGCCGCCGCCGCCATCGACACCGTTCGCCTCTATGTCGACGACGCCTTTGTCGGCGAAGTGCAGCCGCTCGGCGGCCGCTGGCTGCTCGACACCAAGCGCGACCTGAAGCCCGGCCGCTACGCCATCCGCGCCGACCAGGTGTCGGGCCCCAACGGCACGGTGATCGCCCGGGCCGAAGTGCCCTTCGAGCGCGAGGCGGATGCCCCGGCGCTCCGTCCGGTCGGGCCGAATGGCCCCACCGAGCCGCAGACCGTCATCATCCGCCGCGGCGACAACCTCTGGGGGATCTCGCGCCGTGTCTACGGCGATGGTTTGCGCTACAGCGTGATCTACCAGGCCAACGTCGATCAGATCAGGAATCCCAACAAGATCTATCCCGGCCAGGTTTTCGTGGTCCCGCAGAGCGACGCGAAGAAGAACTGAGCCCCGCCGCGGCAGCCGGAACCGCGCTTGCATTCCCGGCGTTTCGGCTTATCTCCTCGGGGATCGCGTCGCCGGATAGCCGTGAATGAATGATCCTCGCCCCGCCGCGCCGGCGTTGCGCAGCAAGATGTCGTCATCTCTCCAACTTCGACAGGGCCGCCGCTGATGCGCGGGCCGATGCATGGGCGCAGCTCCGGCGGCAAGGTGACGTCGCAGGACAAGGCCAAGCCCGACGACACCTTTAAGACGCTTCGTCGCTTCTTTCCTTACGTCTGGCCGGTCGGCCGGCCCGACCTCCGCCTTCGCGTCGTCCTCGCCCTCTTGGTGCTGGCCGGCGCGACCATCATCACCGTCGTGACGCCTTTTGCGCTCGGCGGCGCGATCGACGCCCTGGACGCAATGAGCGGCCAACCCGGTGGTCGGCCGAGCGCGGCGCTCTGGCTCACCATGCCGATCTTCCTCACGTTCGCTTATGCGGTCGGCCGGGTGATGCAGGCCACGCTGACTAATCTCCGCGACTCGGTCTTCGCCCAGGTCGGCCAGCATGCTGTCCGCGAACTCGCCAGCAAGACCTTCGTGCACATGCACAATCTGTCGCTCCGCTATCACCTGCAGCGGCGGACCGGCGGCCTTGCCCGGGTCATCAGCCGCGGCATCAGCGGCATCGAGTCGATCGTCCGCTTCATCGCTCTGATGATCGTCCCGACCATCCTGCAGTTCGCCCTGTCGGCCATCGCCATCGGCCAGACCTTCGCCTGGACCTATGTCGCCATCATCGCCGGAATGGTGGTGGTCTATGTCTGGTTCTCGGTGAAGGCGTCCGATTGGCGGATCAGCATCCGCCGCGCCATGAACGACAGCGACACCGACGCCAGCTCCAAGGCGATCGACTCGCTGCTCAACTACGAGACGGTCAAGTATTTCAACAACGAGGCTCTTGAGGCCGGCCGGTTCGATAAGTCGATGGCCCGCTATCAAGTCGCCGCGGTGAAAAGCTGGACCTCGCTCGCTTGGCTCAACATCGGCCAGGCGGTAATCTTCTCCCTCGGCATGTTCGCCTGCATGGGCCTTTCCGCCGTCGGCGTCATGGACGGCACGCTGAAGATCGGCGACTTCGGCACGATCAACGCCATGCTGATCCAGTTGGCGATGCCGCTGAACTTCATCGGCGTCGTCTACCGCGAAATCCGCCAGGGCATCATCGATGTCGAGGCGATGTTCTCCATTCTGGAGATCCCGCCGGAGGTGGTGGACAAGCCGAACGCGCCGCCGCTTCGCGTCATCGGCGGTCACGTCCGCTTCGAGAATGTCACCTTCGCCTACGACCCGGCGCGACCGATCCTGAAGGGGATCAGCTTCGAGGTCCGCCCCGGCGCCACCGTCGCCCTGGTCGGCCCGTCGGGTGCCGGCAAGTCGACCATTGCCCGCCTGCTTTTCCGCTTCTACGACGTCACCGGCGGCGCCATCACCGTCGATGGCCAGGACATCCGCGACGTCAAGCAGGACTCCCTCCGCGCCGCCATCGGCATGGTCCCGCAGGACACCGTCCTCTTCAACGACACCATTGCCTACAACATCCGCTACGGCCGGCCCGACGCCAGCGAGGAGGAGGTCGCCGAAGCCGCGCAGACCGCGCAGATCTTCGATTTCATCCGGTCGCTCCCCGACGGCTACAAAACCGAGGTCGGCGAACGCGGCCTCAAGCTTTCCGGCGGCGAGAAGCAGCGCGTCGCCATCGCTCGCACCGTGCTCAAGGGCCCGCCGCTGCTGATGCTCGACGAAGCGACGTCGGCCCTCGACAGCCACACCGAGCGCGAAATCCAGGTGGCGCTCGACCGCGTGGCCGCCGGCCGCACCACTCTGGTCATCGCCCATCGCCTCTCGACCGTCATTCAGGCCGACGAGATCATCGTGCTCGTCGACGGCAAGATCGCCGAACGCGGGCGCCATTCCGCGCTCCTTGCCGCCGGCGGCGTCTATGCCGGCATGTGGAACCGCCAGCTCGAGGCCGCCGAGGCCGCCGAGCGCCTCCGCCGCGCCGAGGCGCTCGCCCGCGACGAGGCCTCGCTGGTCGCCAAGCTGGCGCCGGAGCCAATGCCGGCGAAATAGGCAGGCGCCTCAGCCTCTTAACGCCACTTCCACGCCATCCTTCCCTCGGCGCCCGTTCCGTGCTTAAGGAAGCCCGCTTTCGCGCGGGAGGGGAACCGCGAAGGCTGATGCGGCGGCCGGGGGCGGCACGAGGCGGCTAGGGGCTCTGGTTCATGGATTCGATCCTGTCCTCCATCCGCACGGCGATGGTGCCGATCCGGCGCGAGGGCTATCCCTTCATCATCATCGCCGTCTTCCTCACCATGTTCCTCGCCTGGGCATGGGCGCCGCTGTTCTGGCCGGGCCTGGCGGTGACGGTCTGGGTTGCGGTCTTCTTCCGCGATCCTCCGCGTTTCCCGCCGATGGGCGCCGGGCTCTTCGTCAGCCCCGCCGACGGCAAGATCGCCTCGATCGGTCCCGCGGTGCCGCCCTCCGAGCTCGAACTCGGCATCGCCCAGCGGACGCGCGTCTCGGTCTTCATGAATGTCTTCAACTGCCACGTGAACCGTGCCCCGACCGGCGGCAAAGTCACGCGCATCGCCTATCGTCCCGGCAAGTTCATCAATGCCGAACTCGACAAGGCGAGCGAGGACAACGAACGCAATTCCGTTCTGATCGAGGGGCCGGACGGCGTTGTCGGCGTGGTACAGATCGCCGGGCTGGTCGCCCGCCGCATCCTCTGCTGGGTCAAGGTCGATGAGGAGATCGCCGCCGGCGAGCGCATCGGCATGATCCGTTTCGGTTCCCGCCTTGACGTCTACCTCCCTCCCGGCGCCAAAGTGGAGGTCCGCGAGGGCCAGACGGCGATCGCCGGCGAGACGGTGATTGCCCGCGCCAAGGTCGAGGCGGGCAGCGCCCGCGCCTGAGCCGTGGACGGCACGGGGCAAACCAGCGAGGGACCGGCGATGTCGACGCTCTTCCCGCCCTTCGATCCCGATGAGGCGCCGCACCGCGCGCGCTTCCGGCAGCTGCCGAAAATTCCGATCCGGCTGATCCTGCCGAACCTCGTCACGCTGCTGGCGCTCTGCGCCGGCCTGACCTCGATCCGCATGGCGACCGAGGGCGCCTACATCTACGCCGTCTCCGCCATCCTGTTCGCCGGCCTGCTCGACGGCGTCGACGGGCGCCTGGCGCGGTTCCTGAAGTCGACCAGCCGCTTCGGCGCCCAGATGGATTCCCTCGCCGATTTCGTCAATTTCGGCGTCGCCCCGGCGGTGCTGCTCTATGCTTGGACGCTGAACGGCGCCGGCTCGCTCGGCTGGATGGCGTGCCTCGTCTATGCCGTGTGCGCGGCGCTCCGTCTTGCCCGCTTCAATGCCGCCCTCGACGGGCCGGCCAAGCCCGACTGGCAGGCCGACTATTTCGTCGGCGTCCCGGCCCCGGCCGGAGCCGGCACCGTGCTCCTGCCGCTCTACCTCGAGTTCCTCGGCCTGCCGCACAATCTGACGACGACGCCGATCACCTTCCTCTACACCATCGCCATCGGCCTCCTCATGATCAGCCGTCTGCCGACCTGGTCGGGCAAGATGGTCGGCAAGAAGATCCCGCGCGACATGGTTCTGCCGATCTTCGTCCTCGTCGTCCTCGGCGTCGCCTTCCTGGTCAGCTTTCCTTGGCAGGTGATGTCGCTGGCGACCGTCGCCTACCTCGCCTGCATCCCGCTCTCGCGCAAGGCTTGGCTTCGCCGCAAAGAGGAGGAGGCGGCTAAGCCCCCGCCGGTACTGCTCCCCGGCGCCGCCGCCGAGGGCGCCAAGCGCTGAGCCGCTAGCCCGCCGCCGCCAGGATCTTGAACACCGTGTTCCAGTTGCGCGTGGTGATCTCGGTCCCGAAGGTCTTTTCCAGGAACGGCGAGGCGGCCGCGAAGCTCCCGACCGAGCAAACCTCCCGCGGGCCGACCTTGACGATGCGAAAGGCGTTATCCTTCCCCCGGTAGGGTACCTTGAGATCGACGCCCGTCGGCTTGCCGAGGAACGTCACGTAGAGCTTGGTTTCGGCGCTTTCGGCGATCCGGCCGAAGGGATTGCGGGCGGCAAGCTGCTCCAGTTCCGCCACCGGCCGGACGATGACCCCGATCGGCCAGCCGAACTGCGCCGCCAATTGCTCCTCGATCGCCTTGGCGAGCCGCTTCTCCGCCTGGCCGCCGGCGTCGAAGAGAACGTTGCCGCTGGCAAGCACGGTGCGCACCTCGGCAAGGCCCATCGCCGCGAAGGCGGCGCGAACCTCCACCATCTTGAGCGCCGCCCGCCCGCCGACATTGATGCCGCGAAGCAGCGCGACCGCAAGGTTCATGGCTGCCACTAAGCCGCCTCGGCGATCCGCGAGGCTTCCGCCCGCTCGGCCGGCGACAGCGTCCAAGCGCTTGCGGCGATGTTGGCGTCGATCTGCTCCGGCTTGGTCGCGCCGGCTATGACGCTGCTGACCGCCGGCTCGGCGAGAAGCCAGGCAAAGGCGAGATCGAGCAGCGACCGGCCCCGCCCGCCGGCGAAGGCGCGGAGAGCCTCGACCTTGGCGAGATTGGCATCGTTGAGGAAACGCGGGCTCCGTTGCGGGGCGGCGAGCCGCGTACCCGCCGGCGGCGCCTCGCCCTGCCGGTATTTCCCGCTGAGGAGGCCGCCCGCCAGCGGGAAATAGGGGAGGAAGCCGAGCTTCAGCTTCCGCACCGCTGGCAGCACCTTGGCTTCGACGCCGCGCGCCAGCAGGCTGTACTCGTCCTGCACCGACGTGAAGGACGTCATCCCGCCGCCGGCCGCGCTGTCGGCGCCTTCGATCTCGCTTCGTGAAAAGTTGGACGTGCCGATCGCCCTCACTTTGCCGGCGCGAACCAGATCGTTCAGCGCCCCAAGCGTCTCCTCGATGGGTGTCGACGGGTCCGGCGTGTGCACCTGGTAAAGATCGATCCAGTCGGTCTTGAGGCGCTTCAGGCTGGCCTCGACCGCCGTCGCGATGTAGCCCCGTGAGGCGCCTTTCAGCGTGCCGGCATCGTCCATCTGCATGCCGAACTTGGTGGCGAGCACGATGTCCTTCCGCCGCGCGCCGAGCGTTTCGCCGATGATCGTCTCCGAGCCGCCGCGATTGCCGTAGAGGTCGGCGGTGTCGAAGAGGGTAATTCCGGCCTCGATGGCGCGATGGATGACCGCCCGGCTCTCCGCAGGCCCGATGCGCCCGCCGAAATTGTTGCAGCCGAGGCCGATCGCCGAGACCTTCAATCCGGACGCGCCGAGGGTGCGGAATTCCATGGCCGGGTCCTTCATGCCAAACTCGCGGAAGCGGACGACTCATCGGCGCAGTCTGACCTCCCGTCAACCGTGCCCGCCTTCGCGGAGACGACATGGCCCTCGCCGACAACCCTTTCATCGTCCTTTCCTATGTCGGCGGGCCGGCGCTCCTGACCAACTCGACGGCGCTTCTGATCCTCAGCACCAGCAACCGCTTCGGCCGCGCCGTCGACCGCTCGCGCGTCCTCGCCGGCCTTGTCGCCAAGCTGACGCCGGAGGAGGCGGGGCCGGGCGCCAAGCCAAGCGAACCGATTGCGTCCGAGGCCCGCGAACTCGTCGCCATGGGCCGGCGCATCCGCTTCATCGTCCGCGCGCTCTCCGGCCTATACCTCGCCATCGCCATGTTCAGCCTGGCGACCCTCACCTCGATCGTCGGCGGCGTGGTGGCGCAATACAACGGCGGCATGATCCTGGACATCGCCATCCTCGCTGCCGCTCTTTTCGGCCTCGTCGGCTTCGTCGGCCTGGTGGCCGCCGCCATCGCCCTCGTCATCGAAAGCCGGCTTGCCGAGGCAATGCTGTCGCGCGAGCAGGAGGCGGCGCTGGCAAATATGGGCAAGGCCGCTCGCCGCGCAGCTTGAGCTTCGCCGCACGGGACCGGTTATCTGCCAAATGCGGCGGCCGCCGCAGGTTCGACCGGATTGTTCAGATAGAACTCGTCGCGCGGGAAGACGTCGGTCAGCGGCGCCTGCAGTCGAGACATCTCGGGTGTGAAGCTGAGCGGCGGCTCGCGGAACATCGTGCCATAGGCATCGAAGCCTGGGTTACCGCGCTTGAGATATGCCGCGACCGCCGGTTCGGCGAAGCGCGCGGCCAGCCGCGTCGCGTCGAACGGGATCGGCGCATCGCTGCCGACCAACACGTTCACCGGAAAGAGCAGCAGCGTGTAAGGGAAAGCGGCTGCGAAGGTCTCTACGCTGCGCCGCGTCGGCGCCCACTGAACATAGAGTCCGCCGGGATTGAGGCGGCTCCTCACCAGCTGGAGGAATTCGCTGCTGTAGAGAAGGCCGGCGTGGGAACCCTCCGGGAGCACCGCGTCCGCTTCGATAACGTCGTAATGCGCCGGCGACTTGGCGAGCGTGCGGCGACCGTCGCCATAGAAAAGTGTGTAGCGACTATCGGCGAGCATGGCGGCGATAGCGCCGTCGCGGTGCTCGGCGGCCAGGGGCTCCAGGATCGACAGTACCGGCTTCACCAGTTCGACCGCCCCGATATGTTGCGTCGCCGATGAGACTCCGGCGGCATAGGGCGTACCGCCAGTGCCGACGCCGATGACCAGGACGTCCTTCGGCGTGGGATGGATGAGGGGGCCGACCGCGCCGAGAAACTCGTGGATCTCAAGGAACGAGATCCGACCCTGCGAGAAGCCCTGGATGAAGAACGGCCCATCCGGCACCTCGTTGGCGGGATGGGAGTCGCGGAACGCCGCAATGCCGGAGCGGTCCTCTTCCAGCGCCGCGATGCGGCCGCGACCGTCGGCGTGCAGACGTCCCCAGAACGCGGCATTCTCGGGCACGAGAACCGCGGCTCCAACACAGGCAAGCGCCGCGGCAAGCTCGGCCGGCCGCGGCCGGGCACGCACAGCTGAGAGTGCCAGGAGGCCCACCGACAGCAGCGCCAGGAAGCGAAGCGTTCCTGTCGTCCCAAGCACGTGCAACGCGACGAGGCCGGTCGCCAGCGAGCCGGCGGCGTTGCCGGCAATGTTGGCGAGTTGCACCCAGCCGACGCGGTTGCCGACGCTGGCAAGGTCGTTCTGCACCGCTCGCTGCACAAACGGGAACGTCATGCCGATCAGGAAGGCCGGCGGCGCGACGAGGAGAAGCGTCAGGGCGGCGGTCGCGAGCACCGATGACGGTTCGAGCCGCAGGCGGTCGACATCGAGAAGCGGCGCCAGCGGCGACAACGGCAGCACCCACCAGGCGAGGAGGATGAGGGCAGCGGCGGTGGCAAAGCCGGCCGATTGAGTCAGGAAGAACGCCCGCCGCGGATCGATCGCCCCCCGCACCAAGCGGGCGGCGACGGCAATGCCGAGCCCGTCGGCAATGAGGAACACGCCGATCACGGTCGGGAAGAGATAGGCGTGGAACTGGCCGATCTGGCCGATCAGCCGCACCCACACGATCTCCAGCCCAACGATCACATAGCCGGAGAGGAAGACGAGGCCGCACCACACCGGCACGCCGCCGTGGCCGTCTCCGCCGTCGCGCTTCGCCTCTTTGGCCGGCAGCGCTGCGTCGCCGACCCGGTCGGCAAGGGTCAGCGCTAGGATCGCGGCGGAGAGATCGAACAGCGCCGCCACCACCAGTGCGCCGACGAAACCGACCGTGCCGACGATGACGAAGCCGCCGATGAGCGCGCCCGCGCCGGCGCCGAGCGTGTTGAGGCCGTAAAGGCGGCCGATGGTTTCGGCGACGCGATCGAGCGAGGTCGCGGTCGCTCGCGCCAAGAGCGGCAGCGAGACCCCCATCAGGGTCGTCGGCACCAGGAGCCCGGCAAAGCAAAGCGCGAAGATCGCCGCCGGTGCATCGATGACGCCGGCCAAGCCGCTCGCCAGGAAATCGTAGAGGAAGAGCTTGGAGAGGAGGGCAAAGCCCGCGACCCCCGCCTCGGCGAGGGCAAAGCCGAGCAAGGCCCGGCGCGGCTTCAGGCGGTCGGCGACCAGCGCTCCGAGGATCGAGCCGACACCGAGCCCCGCCAGGAACGCGCCGACCACCAAAGCGGCGCTGACCGTATCGGAACCGGCAAAGATGCCGAGCATCCGCTGCCAGACCACCTGGCAAAGGAGGGCGCCAAAGCCGGAAGCGAAGAACGCGAAGGCCAGGCGGAGCGGAACTCCGCCCGGCCGAGCCATGCTTGCAGCGCTCACGCGCCCCCCTTTGAGCCCGGATTCCGGCGGCCGCACCCTATCGGGCGACGCGGCCGGGCGCCACAATCGGCTGCGGCCCTTACCGCCGCCGGGGGCCTTGGCTATGCTCGGCATGCGTTCTCTCGGGGGTTGCCGTGCCGCGTCTTTTGTTCCTCGCCTTCCCGGCCGCTCTCGGCCTGGCCGCTACTCCCGCAGCGGCGCAAACCGCCTGTCCCGGCGGCGCCTTCGCCAGCGTCGGCACCGCCGCTTCGCGGTGCCTCACCCCCGGCGCGGCCTTTCGCGACTGCGACGCAACTTGCCCCGAGATGGTCGTCGTTCCCGCCGGCAACTTCGTCATGGGATCGCTGCCAAGCGAACCCAGCCATTCGCCGACCGAGGCGCCGGCGCACGAAGTGACCATCGCCGCGCCATTCGCGGTCGGGCGCTTCGCCGTCACTTTCGAGGAGTGGGACGCTTGCGTCGCCGGCGGCGGCTGCGGCGGCTATAGCCCCGGCGACCGCGGTTGGGGGCGAGGCCGGCGGCCGGTCATCGACGTCTCCTTCGACGACGCTCGCACTTACCTCGCCTGGCTTTCGGCGAGGACCGGAAAGACCTACCGCCTGCTCAGCGAAGCCGAGCGCGAATACGTCGCCCGCGCCGGCACCACCACGCCCTTCTGGTGGGGCACCACCATAACGACCGAGCAGGCCAACTACGACGGCACCGCCACCCCCTACAACAACGGCGAGAAAGGCGAATTCCGCCGCCAGACGCTGCCGGTCGACAGCTTCAAACCCAACCCCTGGGGCCTTTATAACGTCCACGGCAATGTCGATGAGTGGACCGCCGACTGCTACCACAACTCGTACAATGGCGCCCCTCGCGACGGCTCGGCTTGGACCGACGGCGCCTGCTCGTTTCGGGTGCTGCGCGGTGGCTCCTGGGGTTTTGTGCCGCGCTTCTTGCGCTCCGCCATCCGCCACTATGACGGTCCCGGCGCTCGTTCGCCCGATTTCGGTTTCCGCGTCGCCCGTTCCCTGTAGGGGAGTTGACCGCGAGGACGAGGCCGGCGATTGGCCCTTTCGCGAGGGCGGAGGGCTTGGCTATCATCCCGACAAGCGGGGCTTGAGAATGCGGAGGATTGGTGTGGCGACTTCACGGATCGTCGTAGCGGCGGCCTTGCTCGTTCTGGCGGGCGTGCTTCCCGAAGGCGCGGCCGGGCAGGGCGGAACGCAGCGTCCGGTAGCGCCGGGCCAGCCGCGCACCGGCGGCGGCATCGCCGGCGCTTTGTCGTTGAACCCCGGCAATTGCAATGGCGGGATCGTCACCGCCGTTGGCAGCTCGGGCCAGCGCTGCCTTCGGCCGAAGGACCGCTTCCGCGACTGCGACACGACCTGCCCGGAAATGGTCATGGTCCAGGCCGGCGCGTTTGACATGGGGACGCCCGACTCCGAGAAGAAGCGCGACGATGACGAGGGTCCGGTTCACCGCGTCACCTTCGCCGCCCCCTTCGCCGTCGGCCGCTTGGCGGTCACCCGCGGCGAGTACCTCGCCTTCGTCAGCGCCACTGGCATGCGCCTCAGCACGTCCTGCGGCACGATCAACGCGAGCGGCGGCCCGGTTGAGACCGGCAACATCCAGGGCACCAACACCCGCGACCCCGGTTTCGCGCAGGAAGACAGCCACCCCGCAGTCTGCGTCAGTTGGGCCGACGCCAAGGCCTATGTCGACTGGCTCTCGCAGCGCACCGGCAAGACGTACCGCCTCCTCAGCGAGGCCGAGCGCGAATACATCACCCGCGCCGGAACCAAGACCGCCTTCTGGATGGGCAACGGCATCTCGCCGACGCAGGCCAATTACGACGGCACCGTCGCCCCCTATGTCGGTGGGGGCTCCAAGGGCGTCTACCGCGCCAAGACCGTGCCGGCCGACATGTTCCAGCCCAACCCCTGGGGCTTTTACAACGTCCACGGCAATGTCGATGAGTGGACCGAGGATTGCTACCACGAGGACGGCTATGACGGCGCGCCGACCGACGGCACTGCTTGGGGCGCCAGCACCTGCGGCACCAACGATCGCGTGGCCCGCGGCGGCTCCTGGTACGGCATCCCCGACCACCTGCGCTCGGGCTTCCGTTACGGCTTCGACCCGACCATCCGCGGCAACAATGTCGGCTTCCGCGTCGCGCGTAGCTTGGATTAGCGGCGGGTTCTATCCCCGCCGCCCGCCAGCCGTCGTCGCCGGCCGTTGAAACGCGGCTAGGGCGCCGACCCCGCGAGAGCCTTCGCCCCCGCCTCGGCGACCTTGTCGTCATCTTCGGCCTGCGCCCCGGAGACGCCGATGGCGCCCGCCACTTGGCCGCCGGAGATGATGGGCACGCCGCCGGGAATCGCCATCATGTCGCCGAGCGGAAAAGGCCGCCCGGCAAGCCGCTCGGCGACGACCCGCGTTGGTGCGCCGAGGGAGGCGGACGTGCGCGCCTTGCGAATGGCGATCTCGGTGGAGAAGGCCCGCGCCCCGTCCATCCTCTCCAGGAAAACTAGGCCGCCGGCGTCGTCGACGATTGCGATGCTGAGCGCGAGCTTGAACTCCCGCGCGGCGGCGCCTGCCGCGGCCGCGACGGTCTTGGCATCGGCAAGATCAAGTGAGGGTTTGGTCCGCATGATGACGCTCTCCGATCCTGGAAACGGCGCCACGCGGCGCCGTTGGGCGACAGCCGCCTTTTGGTTCTCCATTTTACCGCGGCTCGGCCGCTCCGGCGACTGCGTCAGCTGGCACGACGCCAAGGCCTACGTCGATTGGCTCTCCCAGCGCACTGGCAAGACCTACCGCCTCCTCAGCGAAGCCGAGCGGGAATACGTGACGCGCGCCGGTACCAAGACCGCCTTCTGGATGGGCAACGGCATCTCGCCGACGCAGGCCAACTACGATGGCACCGTCGCTCCCTATGTCGGCGGCGGCACGAAGGGCGTCTACCGCGCAAGACTGTGCCCGCCGACATGTTTCCGCCCAACGCCTGGGGCCTTCACAACGTCCACGGCAATGTCGATGAGTGGACTGACGATTGCTACCACGCGGACGGCTACGACGGCGCGCCGACCGACGGCACCGCTTGGGAGCGAGCACCTGCGGCACCAACGATCGGGTTGCTCGCGGCGGCTCCTGGTAAGGCATCCCCGACCACTTGCGCTCAGGCTTCCGTTACGGCTTCGATCCGACGATCCCCGGCAACAATGTCGGCTTCCGCGTCGCGCGGAGCTTGGACTAGCGCCCGCCCCATAACGCCAAGACTTGACCTTGGGCCGGAGCTGCCCCACCGTGTGCGGCCTCACGGCGGCAACCTGTGAGCGAGACTCGCGGGCTGCTGGGGCGAGGTTGGAGGTTCTTAAAAGGGCGAGGGGGTGAGCAATGGCGAAACCGCGGATCGAAAACGAATATTCATTCCGCGAAGCTCTGAAAGCAGGCATAAATTTGTTTCTCGGGGCCGGATTCTCAACTCTCGCCAAAGACGAGGAAGGCCGCCAAGTGCCCGCGGGGGGGGGGCTTTGGTCTCAGAGATAAAGGCTGCCTTTCCTAAAGTGCGCGATCTGCAGCTTCAACTGCCACAACTTGCGACGATCTTGGAGCGCACTCAGAGAAGCGACTTTAGGTCATTTCTGGTAGGGCGGTTCACGGTCGCCAGCTTCCCAGAGGCGTATCAAATTATCGACAAAATCAACACCACTGCCATTTTCACGACGAACATAGATGATCTTGTATTGAAAATCTTTCAAGGAAACGCATCGCGCTACTTAAACGACATCTCTGTCCATGGCCCAGTCTTTGGCGATTCGCGCGGACTGGATTACGTTGCTCTCCACGGTTGCGTCCGCCATCCCGAGGACAATCTCGTGTTTGGCGCGTCGGAGCTGGCCTCAACCTTCTCTGCGGACCCCGATCGTTGGCGGTACCTAGTCCACCGCCTCCGCGCGTCACCCACACTGTTCTGGGGATACGCCCTGAACGACGCGGGGACGCTGCAGGCGTTAGACCACGCCGCTTCAATATCGCCAACGCGAGAGCGCCACGAACAGTGGGTAATTCTGCGGGATCCGACGCCGGAGGCGGTGAGCTATTTCAAGGCCATGGGACTCAGCATAATCGAATCGGACACGACCGCCTTCCTGAAATATCTGGAAGAAACGCTTGCGGCTCCGGCCCCGTCAGTGACGTCGGTCGATCCGGGTCTAGGAAAGCTATTCCCTGAGGGGACGATTCCAGACCTTGCGACTATCACTCTTCGCCCGGTTATAGAGTTTTACGAGGGCGCCGACCCGAGTTGGTCGGACATATACACGGGGAATCTCTACCGCAGCTCACACTACCGACGGCTCATGGACCTGATCCATAGTGGCCGCAATGCCGCCGTGATCGGAATTCCAGCAAGTGGAAAGACAACATTGATCATGCAGGCGGCCGCGGGACTGGCCACCGCAACAATCAAATTAATGTTTTTCTACATTACACGTGAGAAGGCTCACTTAATAGTAAAGTCGCTGCGGGGCGAGCGATGCACGGTCTTCCTCGACAACTGGTCTGACAGCGTCGAGGCGTACAACATATTGGCGGCGCAGGCAAACATTCAGGTAATTGCCGCGGAGCGCGACTATTCCCATGAGATCATATCCCACCTTGTTTCTAGAGTCGCGCCGGAAATAATAGACGTGACTGAGCTGAGTGATGCCGATTCACAGTCATTGTATGATCGGATACCGGCGGCAATAAGGCGACCATCCCTGGTAAAAGTGGCGGTTGGCGGTGACCGCAATCCGTCATTCTTCGAATTTGTTGAATCCAACATAACATCGTCTTCGCTTCACGAGCGGTTTCGGCATGTCATGGATGAATTGGACGGTAAGGAGCCGGAGCTGTTAGAAGTCCTGGTGATGATGTCGTATGTGCACGCCTGTCGGACGCCCGTCTCGTTTGACATGCTTCTTGGATTTGTCGAGCGCAGAGGGCGAGATCTTGACGAAATAAGGCAAATTCCGGTGAGAATAGGCTCCATGGTGGCGGACTACCATGGACCGTTGATCGATACGGTCCAAGATCATTTTGTCCCACGATCGCTCCACGTGTCGGAGACAATCCGCGATACTGCGCCGGCCGCCGTGTTCAGAAAGGTAGTTACGAGATTTCATAGTGAGGTGTCTCCCATCCGCATTGCAGGATACGACGTCTTTCGTCGCAACGCGTTTGATGCCGACGTTTTGGTGAGGGCGTTCCCGAAGTGGGAGGACGGTCGGGAGTTTTATGATCGCGCCTATGAGAAAGATGGGTCACCGTTTGTGTTGCAGCAGGGTGCGCTATTTTTGTCTCGTAAAGTGAGGTTCAGAGAGGCCTTTGAATACATAGACAGAGCTCTGACGCTAACTGGAAGGCGCATACCATCGATAAGACATTCGCACGCCGTGATACTATTTAGGGCAAATATTGATAGTGGGGAGGATGTCAAGGCGAAGACCGTTCTCGAGCAGAGCATGAAGATTATTGAGGAATGCTACGACTATGACAAGAGAAAGACCTATCACGCAAGAACGTATGCCGACCAGGCGTTGAAATTTATGGAGAGGTTCGGTGACGCTGCGGCGGAGAAATATCTCTTGAAGGCAAAGAAGTGGCTGGCGGAGGAGCAGCGGAAGACGCCGTGGCATCGAGGCATAAGGCACTTGGCCCGAACGGTCGGCCTAGCGCTTAGCTAGGACGGCGCGCCGTCCTGCGGTGATTTTCGGCACTACCGACCAGTGTTAGTTTCGACTGCGCCACGCTACGCTGCCGCCAGCGCCTGGTCGAGGTCGGCGATGATATCGTCGATGTGCTCCAGGCCGAGCGACAGGCGGACATAGGCGTCGGTGACGCCCGTCTGCAGTTGCTCCTCCGGCGAGAGCTGCGAGTGCGTGGTCGTCGCCGGGTGAATGGCGAGCGAGCGGGCGTCGCCGATATTGGCAACGTGGTAGAACATCTTCAGCGCTTCGATGAAGCGCCGCCCCGCCTCCTTGCCGGCTTTCAGTTCGAAGCCGACCAGGCCGCCATAGCCGCCCTTCAGATAAGCCTCGCTCCGCCGCTTGGCCTCCCCGGTCTGCATCCCCGCAAAGATCACCCGCGCCACCTTCGGGTGCTTGGCGAGGTAGGCGGCGACCGCCGAGGCGTTTGCGCAGTGCTGCCGCATCCTGAGCGTCAGCGTCTCCAGTCCCTGGATGAACATGAAAGCGTTGAACGGGCTCATTGCCGCGCCGATGTCGCGGAGCAGCGTCACCCGCGCCTTGATGATGTAGGCGATCGGCCCGAGCGGCTTCACGGCCTGCGTCCACACCGCGCCGTGATAGGAGGGGTCCGGCGTATTCAGCATCGGGAAGCGCGCGGCGTGCTTCTCCCAGTCGAAATTGCCCCCGTCGACGATGACGCCGCCGATCGAAGTGCCGTGCCCGCCGATATACTTGGTCGTCGAGTGCATGGTGATCGCCGCGCCATGCTGGATCGGCTGGCAGAGGATCGGCGCCGCAGTGTTGTCCATGATCAGCGGCACGCCGAGTTCGCGCCCGATCTTGGCCACTTCGGCGATCGGGAAAACCTGCAGCTTCGGGTTCGGCAGCGTCTCGCCGTAGTAGCAGCGGGTGCGGGCGTCGGTGGCGCGCCGGAAGTTTTCGGGGTCGGCGGGGTCGACGAAGCGGCACTCGATGCCCATCGTCTTCATGGTGTTGGCGAAGAGGTTCCACGTCCCGCCATAGATGTCGGTCGAGCAGACGAAGTTGTCGCCGCTGTAGCAGATGTTCTGCACGGCGAAGAGCGAAGCCGCTTGCCCCGACGAGAGCGCCAGCGCCGCCACGCCGCCCTCGATCGCCGCGATGCGCTCCTCCAGCACCGCCTGCGTCGGGTTCATGATGCGGGTGTAGATGTTGCCGAGCTCCTTCAGCGCGAAGAGGTTGCCGGCGTGCTCGGTTGAATGAAACTGATAGGACGTCGTCTGATAGATCGGCACCGCCACTGCCGTCGTGGTCGGGTCGGCGCGGTAGCCGGCATGAAGGGCGATGGTCTCGGGGTGCTTGCTGTTCGTGGGCATCTCGTCGGCTCCCTCGCGGCTGGGGCTAGTGTTTCTTCTCGCAAGTCATCTGGTTGTGGACCAGTTTGTCGCCTTCCTTGGTAATGACGAAAGGTGCGCCGACACCGACCACCTTCAGTTCGACCTTGTTGGCGTCCGCGGTCGCCTGGCTCTCCGGGATCTGGAAGTCGACATCGTCGTCGAGCATGTCGAGGATCTCGATCTTGCCGCCCGCCGGGAAGCCGAATGACGTCGTGCCGCAAAGGATGTGCTGGTCCTTAAGCTGATCCAGCAGGCTGCCGGTCTGTGCGGCGAGGGGAGAGGCGATGAGCGCAGCGGTCACTACCCCGGCCGCCGCGCGGCAAAGGCCGCCGGGTCGCTGAACGCACTGGACCATGGATCGCTCCCCACCCCGAATGGGCCGGCACGCCTTGCCGGCGCGCTAACCTACGGGCAACTGGCCGTCTTCGCCAACGCGGCATCCTGCCCTGCAGGGCAGCGGGATCAGCCAGATTTCCAGGGCGGAGCCGTGTAGATGTCGCCGGCGAGGGTCGTCAGACCCCTCCGGTCGACGACGGTGACGAGAGACCGTTCGGTACGAATGAGACCTTGCCTTTCCAGCGATTGCAGGCCGGCGGTCACGCTCGGCCGCCGCACCCCGAGGCGCTCCGAAGCAAGATGGTGGGTCATGGTGACGGTGTCGCCGTCGGCGCGGTCGAGCGTCATGAGAATCCAGCGCGCCAGTCGCTGCGGAATAGTGCCGGTGCTCGCGGCGATGACCGAATCGCCGAGTTGGGCGCTCATTTCGCCGAAGTAGACGCGAAGCGCGTCGCGGAAAGTGCTTGCCGCTTCCACCATTTTATTGAAGCGGCTAGCGGGAATGCAGACCGCCTCGCCCGCAGCGCGGACGACGCAGCGATAGGGACTGTGCGCTGTGCCCGCGACAAGCGTCATGCCAATGAAGCCCTCGCGGCCGACCATGGCGACTTCGACCTGCGAGGCTGGCCGCACGGCCACCAATGAAACGACGCCCGCCGTCGGGAAGACAACCTTGTCGAGAGCGTCGCCGACATCGAAAAGTATATCGTTAGTCGCCAGCGGCCAGCGCAAAAGCTCAGACTCGAGGACCGCAAGGTCTTCCTTAGACAAGGACGAGAGAACCAGGTTTTTCCTAGCAAGTCGCAAAGGCATCGCAAGTATCCAACCGACAAATAGCTTATCGACTGCCGGCGCGGCGCTATCTTCTGCGACGCGACGGTGACGCGAACGGGATGCGGGTGTCTTGCGATTAGTCGCGGTAAGCGATCATGACTGCAACCCTTTCCCCTGCTGGTTGCTCTGTGATTCTGCTTGCGTCGGCCTCGTTACCCTAGGCGACCGAACGCTTCCAGGCGTTTGTCTGTCGATAATTTGAGTGGAGAGCGTTATCGGTACGATTTCTACCAAAGACAGTGCGGTCTCTTGCCAAGTGTACGTATAGTACCAACAATGGTGCGTTCCGGAAATGGCCGAGATGCTTCCAAGGTGAGTGGTTCTTCTGGAACGAAAGGGTCGAGCGTACGAATTTAACCGCCAATTTACTGGAGAGTGGTTGTCTTGCAAGTGTGCAACCACCGTTATCCATGCCGGCGCCCGACGCCGGTACGGAAGGTGGCGCAGAATGGTTGTCCTTGCCCGGCAAAGACATCTCCACCGGGCGCGGCGGCCGACAGTCAGGGCATACGAAGCCTCGGGGGGCTCCGTATGGGGAGAAACGGAATTGTCAGGGACCATATTGGCCGTCGATGATTCGCGAACGATTCGCGACCTCATCGAATTCGTGCTGACCGGGGCAGGGTACCGCACGATCGTCGCCACCGACGGTAAGGACGCGCTCGAGAAGCTTGGCGGGATCAAGCCCGAGCTCGTTATCACCGACATCAACATGCCCAAGATGAACGGCTACGATTTCATCCGGGCGGCGCGTGGCATCGGTGCGATGCAGGATGTGCCGATCCTGGTGCTGACCACCGAATTCGACGAGGACATCAAGTCGAAGGTTCGCGAACTCGGCGCCAATGGTTGGATCGCCAAGCCGTTCAACCCCACTCAGCTCCTGGAAACCGTCAAGCGCGTGGCGCCGTCGGCGGCCGCGGCTGCCTGATCGGCGGCAACGGCCCGGAGCTCAGAGAGGAAGTTGCAGGGAGCCTAAACCGTGAAACCCGAACCGTTGTTCGACTTCGCGACTGCGTCGGCACTTCTCGTCGACGCTAATCCGCTAACCCGCAAGCTGCTGGTCGCGATCCTCTCCGGCTTCGGCTTCCGCCAACTTTATCAGTGCGGCGATCTCTCCACGGCGGCCACGGTCATCGACCAGGCCTCGGTGGATCTCCTTTTCGTCGATCCCTATCCGATCGAAGAGACCTGCTTCGACTTCATGCGTCACGTGCGCGCCGAATCGAGCTGGAACGCCAACGTGCCGCTGCTGCTGACCAGCGCCAACCCGCACATGCGGCTGATCCGCGCTGCCACCAAGAGCGGCGCCGACTTCGTCATCGCCAAGCCCTTTTCCAGCAAGGTGGTGTTCGACCGCATCGTCTGGGTCGCGCAGCACGACGGGCGTGGCGGAGCGCACCAGGCGGGCAAGCAAACCGTCTCGACCACCGGTAGCGGAGTGGAGGTCTGGTGACAGTCCGCCGCCGCGCCAACGGTCCGCGCGAGAGACTTCAACGCTGCATCTCCACCACGCGCGGGATCAGCGAGAAGGAAGCGCTCAACCGTGCCGAAGCCAAGGTCGTGGTGCTGAAGGACGTCGCGTTGGCGTCGGTCGACAAGGACGTGAACAAGCTTTGGGAGCGTTTCAACGCGACCGTCGGCCGGCTGACCCGGCTCGACCTTCTTGAGTTCCAGTCGCTGGCCAATAGCGTCGCCGCGATAGCCGGGCAGTTCGATCGCCCGGGCGTCGGCGCCGCTTCGCGTTCGCTCTGTCAGACCATAGACGGCCAGCTGCTGACCGGCCGGATCGACATGCCGCAAATTCAGGTGCATGTCGCCGCCATACGCCTGCTCAATACCTCGCCGCGCATGGCCGATGTCGACGTTGCGCCGCTGATGGACGGGCTTGCCCGCGTCCGCGAGAAAGCTTCGTCTAAGATCGCGGAGAGCGAGGACGATGACGAGGAAGTGGAGCAGGAGCCGCGGCGGGCAGGCAGCGCAGCTTAGGTCCGAATTTGCCTTGCCCCCGGTACGATACCCGACAGTATAGACGAAAGTATCTGATAATTGTGCAGAATAATTCGACAGTAGTGTCGATCTTTTGGGGGAAGAATAATTCCAAAAATAGTAGAACGCGCTCAAATACCCGCGAGCAGCCATCGCGGAATATCGCGGTTAACTTGTGAATAAGAATTGATTGGTTGAATTGTCGGCGCAATTTCGCATTGCGCTTTTCGACGTCGGATTCCGCACTGGAGGGGAAGATGGCGGGGACGATTTTGGCCGTGGACGATTCACGGACAATGAGGGACTTGATCGAGTTTGTGTTGTCGTCGGCCGGCTATCAGATGGTCGTCGCCACTGATGGCGAAGACGGTCTGGACAAGCTGTCGACGATGCGGCCGAACCTGGTCATCACGGATATCAACATGCCAAAGATGGATGGCTACGGCTTCATGCGCGCCGTGCGCGGCAATGAGGCCACGCGAAGCCTGCCCATCCTGGTTCTGACCACCGAGTCTGATCCTGCCGCCAAGGCCAAGATCAAGGAGGCCGGCGCCAATGGCTGGATCGCAAAGCCCTTCAATCCGGCCCAGTTGGTAGAGACGGTCAAGCGCTTCACCTGCCAGACCTAGCGCGCCAAGGGCTGGCCCTGCGCACGTCGCCGGCGTGCGCAGGAACCGTGGCGCGGCGCGCCAGCTGAGGGGGCGCGACCGCGCCAAAGTGCCCACCCCGTCGCGGGAACGCTCGACCCGTGTGTGTCGAGCCGCGGCAACGCGCCCGACGAGCGATCATTGCGCCCCACTCCTGCCGGTGCTAGGGGCCGAGCCGGGCGGAGTCGGGACCGCCGGGGAAGCCCCCAGCGTTTCGGAGCAGTCGCTCATGCTCTCCAGGCGAAAGGTGTTAGCGGGCCTCGGCGCGGCCGCCGGGCTGGGTGCCTTGCCGCTTGTGCGCCGACCGCTCATGGCCGAAACCGGCACGCTCGCCCGACCGGCCGACGACGGCTTCATTCATCTTCGCGCCTCTCCTTCCCTGGTGCAGCTTCTTGGGCCCGACCGGCCGCCGACACCGGTCTGGGCCTACAACGATCGCGTTCCCGGGCCCGAACTGCGCGTCAAGCAGGGCGAGACGATCCGCGTCCGCCTGCACAACGATCTCCCTGAGGCGACCACCATCCACTGGCATGGCATCGAGCTGCCGAATGCGATGGACGGCGTGCCCGGCCTGACCCAGCGTGCCGTGGAGCCGGGCGAGACCTTCGACTACGAATTCGCTCCGCCTTATGCCGGCACGTTCTGGTACCACACCCATCTCCACACCGAGGAGCAAGCGGAGCGGGGGCTTTACGGTCCGCTGATCGTCGAGGAGAGAAGCCCGATTGCCGTCGATCGCGACCTCTGGTTCATCGTCGACGACTGGCGTCTCCTCGATAACGGCTGCATTGACGAGGCGAGCTTCGGCAACCGCTACGAATGGGCGAGGGAGGGGCGCTTCGGTGGGCTTTTCACCGTCAACGGTGTCGCCAATCCGGTGTTCGAGGCGGCGCGCGGCGAGCGGGTTCGGCTGCGTTGTGTCAACGCTACCAATGCGCGGATCCTCGCCTTCGATCTTCCCGGCCTGCCGCTCTGGCTGATCGCCTGGGACGGCCAGACCCTGCGCGAGCCGGTCCGCTACGCCAATCGTAACATCGACCTCGGCCCCGGCCAGCGCGCCGATTTCTTCATCGACATCCCCGCCGACGCGCCCGACCGAGTGGTTCCTCGCATGTTCTCGAGCGGGGCGCCAATGCCGCTGACGACGCTTGAGATTAAAGGCGAAGGACGGTCCTCGCGCACCGCGCCGCTCCGGCTCTCGCCGCCGGCGCTGCCGGAACCGCAACTCGCCGGAGCCCGCCGCGTCGATCTATTGATCGAGGGCGGCTCGCAGAGCACGCGGCTGCGCTTCGGCCGGGAGATGCATGCGACACGCGCGGAGGGCCTGTTCTGGACCTTCAACGGCGCTTTCGGCTCGCATCACCCTGACGACACGCCACCGCTGGTCGATGTACGTCCGGGAGAAACGTTTCTCATCGCCATCGCCAACGACACCTTCTACCCGCACGCCATCCATTTCCACGGTCATCATTTCCGCGTCATCGAGCGCGACGGCCGCGCCGTACCCGACGCCCCTTGGCGCGATGTCGACATCGTTGGCAGCGACGAACGCGTCCTCGCCGCTTTCGTCGCCACCCGGCCCGGCAAGTGGCTCATCCACTGCCACATGCTCGAACATCATGCGGCCGGCATGGGTACCTGGTTGAACGTGCGGGCCTGAGCCCGCCAGGCCGCCTCAGCGCGTCGGCAGTGCCGCCACGGCAACGCGCCGGTTTTCCCCGCCCGCCGGGTTGGCTGGGTTCTTGAGGTGCTCGGCACCGTAGCCGACGGCGATCAACGTGCTCGGATCGATGCGGAAGTTCTCGACCAGGAATCGCTTGACGCTGATTGCCCGCGCCTGGCTGAGCTCGATGTTGTAGGCGGCCGGGCCGGTGATGTCGGTATGGCCGCTGACGAGGTAGACACCGCCCTGGAGATCTTTGCTGCGCAGGGCGAAGCCGAGATTGATAAGGAGCGGAGTCGCCTGCGGCGTGATCAGCGACGAATTGAGCGGGAAATAGACCTCCAGGTCGATCTTGCGGACCGCCGGCTGCGCGACAATCGTCGCCAGTTCCTCGCGCTCCTCGACTTGGATTGCCCGGGTTGTCTTACGCAGGTTGCTGACGAGGTTGGACTGGCTCTGCGTCATCTGCGCGTCGGGCGCGCCGATGTCCCGCGTGCGCGGTGCCGGCTTGAGCGCATCGATGATCGCCTGGCCGCTCACCGTTTGAGCGGCCGCCCCATCGGCCAGTGCGCCGAGTCCGAGGGCCAGAACGAGTGTCGCAAGCAGCGATTTCATGACAATCCGCCTCCGAGGAGAACTTGCGAGAAATCTAGCGGTTTCAAAGTGAACTGCGGCTGAACAGCGGATGGGCCAAGCAAAGGAAATGCAGGGATACCAATCTCCTCAGGGAAGCCGAAGAATTACCGGCAGGACGCCACTATTCTGCAGATGTTCGACTGCCCACTGCCATGGCGAAACTGCCAAAAACCACAATGCGTCGAGAAAAGTGCGTCGCACCAGCGGGGTGTGGATGGTGAGCGTATCCTCGTCCCGCCAAAGCGCCGGTCGCGGAACGAACCGCGGGACGCGCGCAAGGTAGTCGCCATAAGCCGGCCCCAGCAGTCCCAACAGGGTCCGCTCCTCCTGCGTGACGACGATCGTGAAAGCGCCGATGCAGGTGGCGAAGGCCGCGACCGCGACGACGAGGCTGCCAAACACTGCGCCGATGCCGGCTGCCGCCACCGCCGAAAAGAGGTAAAGGGGATTGCGCACCACTGAGTAGGGCCCGCGATCCACCAGCGCGTCGATCTTGCGACCGGAGATGTAGAGGCTGCACCAAGTCCGGCCGACGATGCCGGCAAAGAGCAGCAGCAGGCCGGCGTCGTGAAGCACGACCCTCTGCCAGACGCCCGGCGGCCAAACCGGCGCAAACACTGAGGCCGCCGGCACGGCTACGAGGAAGGCGCCCCACAGCAGTCGCGTGCGCGCCGACTGCACGGTGACGAGATAGTCCCTGGTCCGCGACACTCCGCGCGAAGCTCCCCAGTCGCCCAAACGCACATCGGTGCGCCGGCCGACTGAGGTAAAGCCAAATCCGCTTCGGCGCGAGCGGATTCCGCACGCCGCGGGCGCCGCTCCGCTCTTACCAGTGCCGACCTAACTGTCGGACTTCGGCTGAGCCTCGCCGAATGCCGCCGGCAAGTCCGGTCCTTCGCGCCGTGCCATGGCCGCCCGCAGGCGCTCTGCACCGGACGCCGGCGCTTCGCCGCCGCCCGCCGCTTTCGGCTTCTCCTTGAGCGGCTTGGCTGGCGCCGGCTTGGCTCCGCCGCCGGCCGCCGCAGGCGGCTTGGTCTCCCTTGCCGGCGCTTCGTCGCCGCCGCGCGGTTCGACGTAGAAAGCGATGCCCATTTCCAGCAACGAAGCCCAGATCGCGCCGAAGTCCTCGGCGCGCAGTGTCAATCGAACCTCTTTCACGAAACCGACCTCCCCAGTGGACGCCGGGCGACTATCGGCCGCGATTTTGCCCTTTCGTTGACACGCGCTCGATCTGCCGGCCCTTGCCAGTCCGGGCGATGCCGTCCAAGACGGACGCCTGATGACCGACCGTCACATCGACCTTGTGTTCTGCTGTTATCCCCGCACCGGCGCGGTTGCCGATTTCACCGAGGCGGCGCGGCGCATTACGGCGCAGGACGATGGGGTCTCGGCGCATGTCGTCACCACCGACTTCAACCTAAGGGGGCTTGCGGCTCCGCTCCGCTTTGCCGCCCGGCCGACGGTCTGGGTCGAGTTCGATTGGGTGAAGTTCTTCCGGCCCCTCCGCGGCAAGCGGCTCCGCCAAATCCGCGGCCAGACCAAAGTCGACGAAATGCGCCGCTTCGAGGCGGCCGGTCTTCCCGTCGCCAAATGGGCAGTGGTCGAACCCGGCACCGTCTTCGATCCGCAGGAGTGGGGGCCCTATGTCGTCGAGAAGCCCATTCGCGGCTGGCGGGGGGCGTCGATCGCCGTGCGGCGGACCGGCCGCGTTCGCTTCATCGCTCCCGAGGATCGGCCCGAGGACCACCTCGGGCGCCTCGCCGGCATGTTCGTGCAGAAGTTCGTCTACACCGGCCGCTGGCCGGTTTCCTACCGCGTACTGACGTATTTCGGCGAGCCGGTCGCGGCGACGCGATTCGAAGCTGCTAATGACCGCCCTCCGCTCGAAGGGCCCACTGCCTTCGACAAGCATGGCGGCATCTCGGTCGTCGCATCGGCGCGCGGCTGCAGCGCCACCATGATCGATGAGCCGGATATTCTGGCGCTAGCCCGCCGCGTTCACAGCGTCTACCCCGAAACTCCGGTGCTTGGTATCGACATCCTCCGCGAGGCGACAAGCGGCGCTCTGTACATCTCGGAAGCCAATCCCGCCGGCAAATGCTGGAGCCTCGGCGACAATGAGCGAAGCGCTGCCTTCCGCGAGACGCTCGGTCTTCAGAATTTGCGAGACCAATTCGGCGTCGTCGATATCCTCACCCGTGTCTCGGTCGACATCGCTCGGCGCTACGCCGCCTGAGCGGCCTCAGCAAACCCGCGCCGCCAGGGCGGCGCCGGCTCGTCCGACATAGGCGCGCATGAACGGATAGCGCTGCCACCACGCTTGCGACGTGCCGACGGTCTTGTTGACGTCGACAACGGTCGCAACCCCGTCGACTATGAAATAGTCGATGGCCCCGAAGTCGACCTGCAGTCGTTCGCGGATGGCGCGCACTTCCGCAGGCGGACCTTCACTGACGGTGCCATGATCCAGAATGAACTTGCCTCGGCAGAAGAGGTCGTCGAACGTCCCGCGGAGCGTAACCTCGGCCTCCAGGCAGAACAGGAAGCGGTATTTGACGATCGGCAGATCGAGCGATCCCGGCAGAAAGCGCTCGACGATGAGGCTCTCCTCGCTCCAAATAGCCGCCGGAACCTCAGCGATCGATGCAAACACCTGATACGGGTGTGGTGGCGCGACGCCGAGGCGCGGTACGAATTTCCTAGCGGCATGGATCAACCGGGCCGACACTGAGTGCGCCCGGCGATATCGCCGTTCCGGACGCCCCCCGGCATTGAGCACCGTCTTGACGATAACCGGACCGCTCCAACTGCTGTCGGCCGTGATACGCGCCGCCGAATATAAGGTGCGGCGGATGCTGAGTGCGCGGCCATTGATTGCCAGCGGGTAGTGGTCCGCAATCGGCCTGAACTCGCTTGGCACGTCCGTCAGGTCGACATGCACCAGCGCCGCCCGGCCGAGGTTCGAGCCGTCGAACCGGTCGCGTACGATCACCCTCGCGCCGCGCCCCCGCAGATCGTCGATCAGGTAGGTGAGAGTGTATCCCCTCGCGCGCTGAAAATTACCGACATGCTCGACATAGACGTCGAGATCGGCGGACATCGACGGCAGCCTGCCTTACTCAGCGATATCGACGCCCGAAAAGTCGTGATGATCGAAGGGATCCATGACATAGCCGCTGACGCGCTTGCTCATGACCACGCTGACCGTTGAGTGCGCTATCGGCACCCAGGGCGCCTCGCTTCTGAAAATCGCTTGCGCATCGCGATAGAGTTTGGCGCGTTCCGCCTGATCGGCCACCGTCGCTGCCTTCTTGATCAGCGCATCGAAAGCATCGTTGCACCACTGCGCGCGGTTGGTGACACCAACCCCTTCGCAGCCGAGCGGTACGGAAAGAAAATTGTCGGGATCGCCGTTGTCGCCGGTAAACCCGAACAGCACGGCCCCGTCTCGATCCTTCGGCGCCGACCGCCGCAGGTATTCGGTCCACTCGTAGGTGACGATCTCCGCGGTTACGCCGACTTTGGCGAAGTCCGCCTGGATCATTTCCGCCATGCGCCGGGCGTTGGGATTGTACGGACGCTGCACGGGCATCGCCCAGAGCTTCATCTGCAGACCGCTGACCCCGGCCGCCGCAAGAAGGGCGCGCGCCGCTGTGGGATCGTACACATCTTCGGCAGTCGCGCGGTCATGGGCCCATAAGGTTGGCGGGATCGGGTTGTTGGCGGCATTGCCGGCACCCTGAAAGACTGCGGCTAGGATGGACTTCTTGTCGACCGCCATCGCCAGCCCCCGGCGCACGCGAACGTCGTCAAAAGGCTTTTGCTGAGTGTTGAAAGCAAGGTAGCCGACGTTCAGGCCGGCAAGCTCCATCACCCGCATGTTGGCGTCGGCCTTCATTGCTGGGAGATCGGCCGGATTGGGATAGCCCATGACGTGACATTCGCCGGTCTTGAGCCGCTGCCAGCGCGCCGTCGCGTCCGGTGTGATCGCCAGAACGAGGTCGTCGACTTTCGGCTTGCCGCGCCAATAGTCGGCGTTGGCGCGATAGCGGGCAACCGCGTCCTTCTGGTAGTCAACGAAGCGGAATGGCCCGGTGCCGACGGGCACGCGAGCGAGGTCGACTGGCCGGCCTTGGCGCAGCAGCTGGTCCGCATACTCCTTCGACATAATTGAGGCGAAGTCCATCGCCAGGTTGGCCAGCATCGCCACGTTGGCGCGCGTCAGCGTCATCGTCACGGTGGTGTCGTCGACCCGCGTCCATGATTGCACCAGCTTCGGCATGCCGACGCCCTCAAAGAGGGGCCACTGGCCGCCGGCATAGCTGAAGTAGGGGTTGGCGCGGTCCTGCTGACGGGCGAACGTAAAGATCACGTCGTCGGCGTTGAACTCTCGCGTCGGCGTGAATCCGGGCACCGCATGGAACTTCACGCCGCGCCGCAGAAAGAACGTGTAGGTGAGGCCGTCCGGCGAGATCGTCCAGCGTTCGGCCAGTCCCGGCGTGACCTCGGTCGTCCCCGGCTTGAACTCGACCAGGCGGTTGTAGACGGTGGTTGCCGACGCATCGCGTCCGCCGCCGCCGGCGGCCGGATCGAACCCGTCCGGGCTCGCCTCGGTGCAATAAACAAGGGTCTTGGCATCAGCGCTTCCTCCGGGTGCCGCCAATGCCACCGCCGCCGCCAAAGCGGCCGCTCGCCATCCCGATATCATTGACGTCCCCCCTCGTACCGGCGGCTAACGCCCGGCTGCCTTGTGCCGCTGCGACCCGAAGCCTAGCCGCCGTTCTGACCACCCACAAGCGCGCTTCCGGGTCACGCTCACAGCCGCCGCAGCTTGGGGTCGAGAAGATCGCGAAGGCCGTCGCCGACCAAATTGACGCAGAGCACGGTGACCAGGATGGTCAGGCCAGGCAGAGTGACGACCCACGGGGCGCTCTCCAGCGAATCGCGCGCGGATGCCAGCATCGCACCCCACTCGGCGGTCGGTGGCGGGACGCCGAGTCCCAGGAAACCGAGCGCGGCCGCCTCCAGGATTGCGGTCGAAATCCCGAGCGTTGCCTGCACCGTGACCGGCGGGAGACAGTTGGGCAGGACCGTCACAAACATGATGTGCAACGGATCGGCTCCGAAACCTCGCGCCGCCGTGACGTAGTCCTTCGCCCGCTCCGCCAGCGCCGCGCTCCGCGCCAGGCGGACATAGGCGGGCAGATGGACGAGCGTAATCGCGACAATACTATTCGCCAGGCTCGGTCCGATGAGCGCGATGACGATAATCGCCAGCAGCAGCCCGGGCGTGGAGAGGATAACGTCCATGGCGCGCAGGATGACGCTGCCGGCTAGCGGCGGCGCGAAGACCGCGGCCAGCCCGAGCAGGAGTCCAAACGCCATCGAGCCGGCCGCGACGGCAATGCCGATCAGCAGCGACGCTCGCGCCCCGTGAAGGAGGCGGGAAAGCATGTCGCGACCGACCTCGTCGGTGCCGAGCGGAAAGCGCACCGACCCCCCGGCGAACCACGCCGGGGGCAAGCGGAGGGCATCGCGGAACTGCTCGATGGGAGAGTAGGGAGCCAACCAGTCGGCGAAGATGGCTGCCAGGCCAATGATCCCCAGCACCGAAAGCCCGAGCGCCAGGCCGCGTGGCCGTTGTCGTCCGCCGATGCCGGAAGCCAGGGCAGGTCGCACGATCGCCTACCGCGCCCAAAACGCCGCGGCGCCGCGGGGATCGAGCCTGCGGCAGATCAGATCGACGGCGAGATTGATGCCGATCACCGACACCGCGACCAGCAGGATCCCCCCCTGCAGCACCGGGTAGTCACGACGGCCGATTGCTTGGATCAGCCAGCTTCCGATACCCGGCCAGGCAAAGACATATTCGGTAAGGACCGCGCCCGCGAGAAGTGAACTCGCGTAGAGCCCGAAGACCGTCACCACCGGAATGAGCGCGTTGCCAAGAGCGTGCCCGACGACGACCTGCAGCGGCGAAAGACCCTTCGCGCGGGCGGTGCGCACATAGTCCTCGCCGAGCACCTCCAGCATGGCGGAGCGTGTCATCCGCGCCACCGCCGCGAGCGGGATGGTGCCAAGCACGACGACCGGAAGGATGAGGTGCCGGACCGCCGAGCCAAAGGCACCGCGCACGCCCGAAAGCAGGCTGTCGACCAGCATGAAGCCGGTAACGGGCGGGAAGAAGTACGCGATACCTATCCGTCCCGAGACTGGGGTCCAGCCGAGCCTGACCGAAAAGAACAGGACGGCGAGGAGGCCCCACCAGAATACCGGCATGGAATATCCCACCAGCGCCGCAGCCATGACCGAGCGGTCGACCATCGATCCTCGCCGGGTTGCCGCAATGATCCCGGCCGGTATGCCGAAGAGGAGCCCGAAGCCCATGGCAAGAAAGGAGAGTTCGAGCGAGGCGGGCAGGAGCGCAACGAACTCCTGAGCGACCGGCGCGTGACTGGAGAACGACGTGCCGAAGTCGCCCTTCGCCAGCTCACCCACAAAGTCAAGGAATTGGCGCCAGACCGGCTGGTCGAGCCCATAGTCGTGCATTAGCTCGGCGTGCCGCTCCGGCGTGACGCCGCGTTCGGCGGTTCGCACTTGGATTGGGTCGCCCGGAACCATCCGGACGGCAACGAATACGACCGCCGCGACCGCAAGCAGCGTCGGCACGACAAGCGCGAGGCGGCGGAGCAGCAGGCCGAGCATGCAGGTGCGGGCTGGAGCGAAAGGAGCGCGAACGCTAGGGCGCGGCGGTCGTCACCGCAAGCCGCAGCCGTTCCCGACGCCTTGCCTCAGCACCAGGGCAGCTTGTGATCGACATAGACATGCGCGAGCCGCTCCGAGACGAGCTTGGCGCCGACGTCGACGCCGCCCGCGCTGACCCGGGCGAGGGTGCGCCCGAACGTGTCCTTGCCGCGGCGGTCGATCAGCAGCGGCGGCACCGCCAGGAGTTGGCGAAGTCGCTCGGTTGCCCGTTCGCCCAGTCTTGCCTCGTTTTCGCAGTTGGGTGGGTGGGTCTCCGGGGCGTCGATGCCTTCGATTCGGATGCGTTCGCCGCCAAGGTTGAACGTGTCGCCATCGACCACGCGAACATTGCGCGCGGCGACAACCGCGCCCGCCGATGCCGGCCGACCGGTGGGCGCGACGCTGGGCGCCCGATCGCCGCTCATGGCCGCCCAAAGCGCGGCAGCGATGGCGACGATGAGAGCCGCAATGCCGCGGTAGTTGAGTCTCATGCCGGCGCGATATCGCCACGACGACCGGCCCGAGGCAAGAGCGTCGGGTTTCTGCCTCTGGGCGAGCGTTTTGCCGCCAAGTTGACACCGATCAAGGCGGAAGAAGCCAATCGCCGGTTGTCTGGCACGCGCCGGGTCGTGGGGGCAGGTCGAGAGGAGGACTTCTCACATGACGCCAAGCCGCGAGGACGCCATACGACTGCGGGCATTTCAGATTTGGGAAGCGGAAGGCCGGCCGGACGGTCGGGCGCTCGATCATTGGCAGCGTGCAAGCACGGAAATCGACAGCGTGGCGCCAACCGCCGCGACCGCCCGCCCGACTGCCGAGCGGGTGCCGCCAGGCACCGCCAAGCCGGTCGGAGCGATTGCCGCGGCGAGACCAACCCCCCGCCGTTCGGTAGCCGCCGCACCAAAAGTTGCGCGGTGAACCCCGTGCGGCCCGCTGCAAGCACGCCTGCGGCGATCCGCTGGTCGCCGACCTGGGCCGGAGCGCGTTTCGCCGACGACTTCACGGGGATCGTGCCCGGCAACGTCGCGGTCCGCGCCCGCGTTTTCCGCCTCCGGGCGGTGGCCGGCACCGACCGTTGGGCCTGGACCATCGCCGAGCAGGCCCGCTGCCTCGGCTCCGGCGAGGAGAAGAGCTTCGCCGCGGCCGCCGAGCGCGCGGCGAGCAGTTACAGGCTCAGCCATGGGTGAGTCACTCAGGCCCCAGCCGGTGCGGTCCCACCTCTGGCCAGCGGCCTTCACGACGGCTTTGCTTACGGCCGTCATATCGATTTCGGCCGATGCCCAGATCGACAACGGCGCGACGGTTCGCTTCGCTGGCGTACCCGAGCGGGGGGCGGAACTCGCCAGCCGTTGGTGTTCGTCGTGCCACGACATGGCGAAACGGGAAGCCGAGCCGGGTCCGCCGCCGTTCTCGGTCCTCGCCCGCCGCCTGCCGAGGGATGCGGATATTCTTGCCGGGCTCATCGCCGATCCGCATCCGCCCATGCCGAACCTATCCCTCAGCCGCCAGGACATTCAGGACGTTCTGGCCTTCATCGGCACTCTGAGGTGAGGGAGCCGATGCGCACCGCGCTCGTCGGTGGCTTGCTAACGCTGGCCGCTATCGCTGGCATTGCCGTCGCCGGCGCCCAGGCAATCAAGCCGAGCGCCGAGCGCGGCCGGGCGATCGCCGTCGGCTGGTGCGCCGACTGTCACGTCCTCGCCGGCGAGCCCGCGGGTCCGCGTAACACCGCGCCGAGTTTCGCCGAGATCGCTCAGCGTTTCAGCGACGACACCGAGATCCTGGCGGCGATCATCGCCTACCCGCATCCGCCAATGCGCAACATTGGCTTGAAGCGCGACGACGTCCGCGATCTCCTCGCCTTTATCGCCGCGCAGCCGCGGCGATAGGCGTGGCCAAGCCCCCGGGGATCAGCCGTTCTTGCGGCGCTTTTCCGGCGGCAGTGCCTTGCCGAGGATGTGCTCGTCGCGGCCGATGACGTGCGAACTCGAGCCGACGATCAGCGGGTCGGGCCCGGTCACGCAGTGCCCCTTGTTGGGGTAGGGAAGCGATGACAGGAAGTGCTGCATGCAGGCGATGCGCGCCCGCTTCTTGCAGTTCGACTTGACGATTACCCACGGGCTGTCGGCGGTGTCGGTGTAGAAGAACATCGCCTCCTTGGCCTCGGTGTATTCGTCCCACTTGTCGATCGAGGCGCGGTCGATCGGCGAGAGCTTCCACTGCTTGAGCGGATCGGTCTCGCGGGCCTTGAAGCGGGCGAGCTGCTCTTCGCGCGTCACCGAGAACCAGTACTTGAACAAGCGGAGGCCTGAGCGGACCAGCATCTGCTCCAGTTCCGGGCACTGGCGCATGAATTCGAGGTATTCGTTCGGCGCGCAGAAGCCCATCACCCGCTCGACGCCGGCGCGGTTGTACCAGGAGCGGTCGAAGAAGACGATTTCGCCGCCGCTCGGCAGCTGCTCGACATAGCGCTGGAAGTACCACTGCGTGCGCTCGCGCTCGCTCGGCTTCTCCAGTGCCACCACCCGCGCGCCACGCGGATTGAGATGCTCCATGAAGCGCTTGATCGTGCCGCCCTTGCCGGCGGCGTCGCGGCCCTCGAACAGGATGACGATCCGCTCGCCAGTCTCTTTGATCCAGTTCTGCGCCTTGAGCAGCTCGACCTGCAGCTCGGCGGCGTGCGCGAGATAGTCCTTCTCGCGCATTTTGGTGAGATAGGGGTACTCGCCGGTCTCGAAGGCGCGGCGGATCACGTCAGGGTCGTGCCGCATCTCGGCAATGCGGTGACGGGCGGCGCCGCCGTTCTGCTTGCCCGTCGCGGGCGACGAGGCTTCTACGGCCGGCGCGGTAGCCGGCGGTACGGCGGCCGCCGCCGGTACCACGGGCGCTGCGCCCTCGGCCGCGACGGTGCCGTTGCCGACGACCGCCGGCTTGTCAGAGGCCACAACTTTCATCGTCCCCCGTGCCATCGCTGATCTCCTTGCAGCGCGCCGCGAGCGGCGCCCGCGCTGTCCCTAAATGCCGCTGTCGGCGATGTCCCGATCTTAACCCTGTGGCTCTGGCCGCTGGGTTAAAGCGCCTCGCGCGCCGCGACTCCCGGCCGAAAGGTCTTGTAAACGAATACCGGGATGCCGGCCGCGCCGAGGTGCTTGCCGATCAGCGGCTCGACGTCCGCCCAGACGAGGCCGCCGACACCCGTGGCGAGACGCGGCAGTGCGACGCTGGTTAGCTTCTCGCTGGCAACGACGCGGGCCAGTGCCTTCAGCGCCCGCCCGACAATCGGCACCGTCGCCTTGCCGGGAAGGCCGCCCTCGACGGCGGACGGCTCCTGCGTCAGCAGATTGACGATGCAAACGCTTCCGCCGCCCTCGCGCGGGCCTACCCATGGCCAAGCCTCACCGGGTTCCGGGCTGCTCTGACGGCAGTAATGGCGGAAGTCCTTCACCATGGCCGGGAACCGCTCGCGGAGCGAAAGCGCCAGCCCGTTGGTGAAGTGGTCTGCCGGAGCGATGCCATGGGCGATCGCCGCCGCCTTGCTGAGGAGGATGTCGCCCTCGACGTTGTGAATCAAAGATCGCCCCTTGCGAACCCGGAACCCCACCACCGAAACGGCCGTCCTGGCCGCCTTTTGGGGAGGGGCGCCCTCTTTAGGCGCTCTGGCGCCAAGCGCCTTGACCGGTGTCAAAAGCGGGTCAGCTTTCCTGCCATGACCGGCCGCGGCCGCCTGGCGGGAGCAGGGAGGGCGCTTGCCCAACCCCTTCGCAAATCGGCGGCAGACTGCCCCCCCAAGGCGCTAGAAGCTGGACCGCCGTTTGCCCCGGCGCTATATGGTGCCCGACCGCGCCTTCGGCGCTTCTGGCGGCCGCCACCGGCGGCACCCACGCCCTGGTGGGGGATAGTTCAACGGTAGAACTACGGACTCTGACTCCGTCAATCTTGGTTCGAATCCAGGTCCCCCAGCCACCCTCCTGCCGTTCCATCGCCCCGGTCCTGCCGACCGGCTGCCCGGAGGACAGTTCGTTTGCGGTCCGCGCAATGCGCGACAATGCGCTCCGTGCCTCGAGCGAGGCACCGGCGGAAGCTAAGGCACGCGCGGGGACGCCATCCTGAATGACCAGACTGAACTCAATCGTCGGCGTCCTGGAGAGCGGCGGGACCGCGTTTGCGACTTTTGCGCAGGCCGATCCAGAGTCGGCGCAGTGGCTCGCCGATTCCTCCTATGACGGTGTGGTGTTCGAGATGGAGCACCGCCCCTGGGATGCGGGGCGCCTCCGCGATGCCCTGCAATACATGCTGAGCCGCCGGCAGATCGCCGCCGCCGCGTCGATCGCCGCGCGCGTGACGCCGATCGTTCGCGTCCCGGCCAATGGCGGCGAGATGAACCAATGGCTGGCCAAACAGGCGCTCGACAGCGGGGTCTATGGCGTCGTGTGGCCGCATGTCGCCACCGCCGAGCAGGCCTACAACGCTGTGTCGGCCTGCCGCTATCCCCGCCGGAGGACGGCACCGCTCTACGAGCCGGCCGGCAAGCGGGGCGACTGGCCGCCGGCTGCCGCCCGCTATTGGGGTGTGGACCTCCAGGAGTATTACCGCAAGGCCGACGTCTGGCCATTGGCGCCCGAGGGCGAGATCCTGGTGGTCCTGATGATCGAGGACCTCGCCGGGGTCGCCAATCTCGACGAGATGCTGATGCGGGTGCCGGGGATTGGCGCGATCCTTATCGGTGAAGGCGATCTCAGTCAGGAGATCGGTCACCCTCGCGATTATCGACACCCCGACGTGGTGGCTGCGGTGGCGGAAATTGTCCGCATCTGCAACGCCCATCGCGTTCCGGTCGGGCATCCGCACGTCAACGCCGGAAACGTCCAGGCGGTCCTGGCCCAGGGCTACCGGCTCCTGTTGGCCGCTCCCGTCCGCTCGTTTGCAGCGCTCGAGGCCGGCCGGGCTCTCGCCGGGAGAACCTGAGCGAAGCCCCAAGGGTGGGCCGGCGCGCTGAGGGCGCCTGCCTCGGTTCGGCGCAGCGCCTAGTTCGGTGTCCTCCGGTTGCGGTCCCCCGCCTCAGGCGCCACGCAGCGGAACGCATTGTTGCCGACCCGGTCCGCAGTCATCCCTTGCGGGCAGACGCACTGGTTGTTGCGGACGGTACCGCCGGTGCAGACGATCTGCGGAGGCGGGGCGACGCACCGGAAGGCGTTTGTGCCGACCTGGTCGGTGCGCATGCCCTCCGGGCAGACGCAACGCCCGTCCCGCACCGTCCCACCGCTGCAGGTGATTTGCGGCGGTGGCGGCGCGACGCAGCGGAAGACGTTGTTGCCGATCCGGTCCAAAGTCGACCCCTGCGGACAGATGCACTGACCGTTGCGGACCGTCCCGCCGGTGCAAGTGATCTGTGGCGGAGGCGGCGCGACGCAGCGGAACGCCGTGTCGCTGAGCCGCTCGACACTCATCCCCTGCGGGCAGACGCACTGGTTGTTGCGCACCGTACCGCCGATGCAGGTGATCTGCGGCGGAATGGGAACGCAACGGAAAGCGTTGGTGCCGACCTGGTCGGTGCGCATGCCCTCGGGGCAGATGCACCTGCCGTCGCGAACGCTACCGCCGGTGCAGGTGATCTGCGGCGGGATGGCGACACAACGGAAGGCGTTGGTGCCAACTTGGTCCGGGCGCATCCCCTGTGGGCAGACGCATTGATTGTCGCGCACCGTGCCGCCCGTGCAGGTGATCGGCGGCGGGATCGGAACGCAACGGAAGGCGTTGGTCCCGACCTGGTCCGGGCGCATCCCCTGCGGACAGACGCACTCGTTGTTCCTCACCGTGCCGCCGGTGCAGGTGATCGGCGGCGGGATCGGAACGCAACGGAAGGCATTAGCGCCGACCTGGTCGGTGCGCATGCCTTCGGGGCAGACGCACTTGCCGTCGCGCATGGTACCACCGGTGCAGATGATCTGCGGCGGGATGGGAACACACCGGAAGGCGTTGGTGCCGACCTGGTCGGTGCGCATGCCTTCGGGGCAGACGCACTTGCCGTCGCGCACGGTACCACCGGTGCAGATGATCTGCGGCGGGATGGGAACACACCGGAAGGCGTTGGTGCCGACCTGGTCCGGGCGCATCCCCTGCGGGCAGATGCACTCGTTGTTCCTGACCGTGCCGCCGGTGCAGGTGATCGGCGGCGGGATGGGAACGCAACGGAACGAGTTGGGCCCGACCTGCTCCGGCCGCATCCCCTGCGGGCAGACGCACTGATTGTTGCGCACCGTGCCGCCGGTGCAGACGACCTGCGGCGGGATGGGAACGCAACGGAACGCATTTGGCCCGGTCCTCTCCGCGCGGAGGCCATCCGGACAGAGGCACTCGTTGTTGAACACCGTCCCGCCGGTGCAGACGATCTGCGGCGGGATCGCGACGCAGCGGTAGCTGCTTGGCGCGACCTGCTCCGGCCGCATGCCCTGCGGGCAGAAGCACTCGTTGTTGCGGACCGTGCCGCCGGTACAGACGACGCGCGGCGGCGCAACGCAACGATAGGCGTTGGTGCCGATCTGCTCGGTGAGCATGCCTTGCGGGCAGATGCAGCGCCCGTCGCGCACCGTGCCGCCGGTACAGAAGATTGGCGGCGGCGGGGGAGCGAGGCACGCGAATGCGTTGAACCCGGTCTGCTCGGCGATCGCTCCCGGCGGGCAGACACACTGATTGCCGACCACCGTGCCGTTGGCACAGAAAAGCGGAGGGGGCGGGGGCGGCGGGGGCGGGACACAGACGAAGGCGTTGGCACCGGTCGTCTGGCGCTGGGCTCCGGGCGGGCAGACGCACTCGTTGCCGATGGTCGTGCCGTTAACGCAAAGGATCGGCTGCGGGGGCGGCGGTGTGGCCGCGCAGACGAAAGCGTTGGCACCGATCTGATCGCGTCGCGTCCCCGGCGGACACACGCACTCGTTGCCGCGAACCGCCCCGCCGCGGCAGGCGAGCGGGGGCGGGCCGGTGATGGTGATAATACTGGTGCTGCGGTCGTTCTCCGGCCGCTTGTCGCGGACGCGGAAATCTGGCCACAGCATCTCCTTGCTGTGGCTGATGGCGTCGCCGGCAAAGTCCGCCGGTATGGCGATGACGATTTCCAGGCGCGCCGCGGCGCCGGGTGGGATGGCGAGGCGGCCGCTGTTGCATTCATAGCTGCCGTTGCCGGTGACCGCGCAGGCGAGCCCGGCGGTGCGGGTCGACACGCTCTTGATTTCGACCGGCGGAACGAGCGTCCCGCGCATCCCGGCGCTGCCGAGGAACGGCAGGAGACCGCGATTGTCGATGCCGACGAACAGCGTGCAATCGGCGCCGCGCTCGCAGACCGTACCGCCCGAAGGCGCCAGGTCCGGGAAGGGAACGAAAGCGTCGACGCAGTCCTGGTCGTTGAACGGCAGCGTGTTGTTGGGTCCGGGCGGCACGGCGGCGCAATTGGTGACCAGCGGTCCCGGATGGTCGGGAGGGATGGTGAATTCGACGCTGAAATAGGCTTGGCCGCCGGCCGGAATGTCGTGCGGCCAACTGCAGGCGAAAGCGGGCCCGGCCGGCAGGCAGCTGAAGTCCGGCGCCGCCGCGACTGTCGGTGGCCCGATGGGCGTATTCGGCAGATCGGTCAGCGTCACCGGCGCCGGATAGGGAGCGTCGCCGAGGTTCTCGACGATGATGCCGAACCGGCAGGGGAAGCCCGGGAAACACGGGTCGAGGGACTCGAGCCGCTTGTGGATCGCCAGATCCTTGGGGCAATCGCTCCCCGCATTGCAGATCAGGCCGATCGCGCAATCGGTATGGTTTTCGGCAAAACCGTCGCCGTCGAAGTCCGATGCGATGGTGGCGCAGTTGCGCAGCGCGCTCGGCACCGGCACGGGGTTGAGCAGGTCGTAGACCTGCATCATCGTCACCGAGTCGCCCGGCTGGAGGCCGCCCGGCACCCCTGGCCGTGAGCAGGCCTGCGCACCGGCAAATCCCGTTCCCGGCACGCAGGTCCAGAACGCCGGGGCCACGCCGCCCAGACGGGCCGCCGGGCTGTCGGGGGCCTCGTTGATCGAGATCGGCCCAAAATAGGGCGCGCTGCCGATATTGATGATGTCGATCAGAAAGAAGCAGCCCCATCCGGCGGGGCTGCTCTCGCAGGTGATGCCGGCCTTCTTGCGGATGTCGAGGATTGGCCGCGCCATCGGATGTCCGGACGGAAAGCGCGAAAGCACGGCGCAGCCGTATTCGTTCGCTGGATTGAGATCGCGCGGGCCGCCGCCCCAATCGATCCAGCCGCAATTCCGGACGTTGAAGATGCCGGGAACGATGGGACCGGCGGCGACCGCCAGCGTCACCTCGCGAAACTCGCCGGGTGCCAGAACTACTGGCCCGTGGGTGCAGGCGAAGGCATTGCCACCGCCTGGGCCGCATACCCACTCCGGGCTCGGTCCCCAGCCGGCCAGAACCGCTCCGGCATAGTCGACCTGATCGCGGATAGCGAGCGGGCCGGCATAGGGGGCGGCGCCGACATTGGTGACGCGCGCCAGATACCGGCAGACGCCGAACCAGTCGCATTGGCCGCCGACTGCGAACTTATCGAAGCGGAGATCCGGGAGATAGGCCGGCGTTCCCGGGCTCGCCGTCGCCACGTAGGCGCAGACATTGTTCGCGTAAGCCCGCGAATAAGCCTCCGGACCCGGCGCGAGGAGGTCGACGCAGTTGGTGAAGACCGGTTGGCTCCACCACGCCGGGATTGCGAACCCGATCGGGAAGGAGATCGACGCACCCGGCGGGAGGTCGACCGGCCCGTGGACGCATTGATAGGCTCCGGGGCCCTGTGGGCTGCAGGTCCAGTCGGCGGGCGGCAGGCCGACATACGCGGCGCCATCGCCGGGCCTGTCGAGAACGGTGAGGGGCCCGCGGTAGGTATCGTTGCCGGCATTGCTGACCGTCACTTCGAAGCGGCACTCGATGCCTGGAGCGCAAGACGGCGCCAGCGGTCGCTTGGCAAGGCGGAGGTCGATCCTCTTCTCCACCGCCGGCGGCTGTTGAAACAGGGCCACCGCGCCGACACGCGTGGCGTCGTTGCGGATCACCTCCGGTGCAATCGGATTGCCGGTCGGATCGACATTGACGTCCGCGTCGACGAGATAAGCGCGATCCAGGCCGTTGGCCGTGTCGGCCGGAGATAGCGCGCGATAAGGGCCATTTGCGGCCGCGGGGGCGATTTCCTGATAGGCCGTTTGGGTCTGCCCTTGCAGGCCCGAAACCTCGGCCGTGTCGCTGTGGCTGCCTGTGACTGGATCGAAGCAGGCGCCGCTCGGCGAGCAAAGCGCGTCGCCGGTCATCCACGCGAAAGCGTCGGCCTGCGTCAGGTCGACCTGGCCGCCGGGACCGTAGCCCGGCCCGAAGGCGACGCCGCCAGCGGCGCCAGCGCGCAGATAGGGCGGGCCCTCGACTTCCCGATCGTGGAAGCCGACATCGTAGCGCCCGGCCGGCTGCCACCGGCCGCTGGCGTCGAGTTCGTAGCGAAGGACCCGCGCCTCGTGCGGATAGGCGAAGGCGTTCTCGGCCGCGAGGCCGAGGTTCCGCACGCCGCCGCGCTCGGCCAGCAGCATCGTCGCCTGCGCCCCCTCCTTGGCAAAGGCGATCGTCGCCACCGGGTGCGACGGACCGGCATGTGCGGTGAAGTCGATGGAGCTGTAGAACTCGGGGATGAGGAATTCGCGGCGAACGGTCAGGGCGTCGAAGCCGCCGTCGGCGGCGAGAGCGATCGACCAGACGGAGTTTTTCTGATCGTCGCCGGCGTTGGTCCAAGCCGGGTTGCCGAACCCCTGCGATCCCCAGATCGCATAGTAGAGGCGGATTTCGCCCGTTCCGGCATCGCGGCGCACGTCGAGACCCCACACGCGCCGCCGGAAATCGGCGAAGTTCCAGCAGGCAGGGGCGCGGCTGAATTCGTTTACTGGGCAATTGGCGATGCGAGCCGACGAGGCCGGGTCGAACGGTACGGGCGGCAATGCCACCGCCCGCCCGGTCGCCGCGTCGGTGAAGACGCCCCGGCCGATCATCCCGTGGTCGAAGTACCCGAGGTCGGCCCCGTCGACCGCGCCGACCCGGTGGATCATTCCCGTCTCGAGATCGGTGACGAACAACTGGCGATGCCACTTGTCGTAAGCGATGTTGCCGAGCGCCGCGCCGGTGTTGCTGCGGCCGGCCAGCGTGATTTCGGCGAACTTCTCCGCCCGGTAGTTGTCGGCGCCGACTAGCCGGTAGACGGTGCCGGGGCCGCCATCGCGGCCCCACATGCCGGTCATCCATGCGGAATTGTCGCCGGCACGGTGAAGCCCGAACGCTGAAGTCGCGGTGACGTAGACATTGGGCGGGCTGGCGTCGTCGACGGTCACGCCGAAGACCTGTCCGACTTCGCCCGCGGTGACGCTGAAGAGATGCGGCTCGTTCAGCCAGTGGCGGCCATCGGCGGCGTAGCCCGGCGCACTGAGATCGAGAGCAACGCCGACCTGGCCGCTCGGATCGATGACGGTCTGCGGCCCGGCGATTGTACCGACCGTCGTCGTCCCGGAGAACTTGGTAACGAAAGCGACGCCACCGTGCGCCGGCTGCGCCGCCGCGGGCGCTAGGGATCCCGCCAGCCAAGCGAACGCGGCCGCCAAGCCCAACCGTGACATCTGCCCGCCCATAGCCGCAATCCTCTCCGCGACGCCAATGGGCCACATGCCCGGCTCGCCACAGGAGAGTCATTGAGCGCCGTCAATGTCGTGGGAGCCGCCGCTCGCTCGCCGGCATCAGATAGCCGCCGGGTGGAGCGCCACACTCGTCGCCGCCGCCGCCCGACCTCTCGTCAAGGGGCCCGCGGCGGCCCGCCGTGCCGATGCGATCCCGCGTAGACGGTCCATCGCACTGCCATCGCCGCCAGCATGCCGAGCAGCATGGCGACATGGCTGCTGACGTTGAGCGTTGCATCAGTGAAGAACGGCAGGGTGCCGCCAGCGGTGAGAGCTATGACGGCTAATGTGGGCAAGGCCATGCCGACGGCCATTTCGGCTGTGAGTCGCGCGCCGTGGCCGCGATAAAGCATGAAAGCGGCCATGGACGTCTCCATCGCCCCCAGCATCAGGATTTCGTCGAGATAGCGGTGAGAGCGAAGGACCGCACCGAAACCGGTCGGGTCCATCGGCGAGCGGAAGAGCGCGCCATAGGCGACCATGCCGACCGCCATCGCCGCAACCATCTCGATGAAATGGCGGAAGAAGCGCCCGGTGGCTGCGCCGTTGTCGACGTGATGTTCGGAATGATCGGCGGTCATCGCGCTATTCCCCCGGTCGCCGTCGCCAGAGGTATCACAGCCGCAGACCGCCGAAGACCGGCGCATTGCCGCGCCGCTCGGTGGCTAAGCGGCGTCGGCCGCCGGCGCCGGTGCGTCGCGGGCGGCGACGCGGATATGCCCGCGCCCGCGGCGCTTGGCATCGAGGCACGCTCCCTCGGCGAGGGCAAGAACCTCCTCCGGCTCCGCACCGCCGCTCATGATCGCTATGCCGATATTGGCCCCGAGGCCGTCTGCGCTTTCCGGCAGGGCGTCAGCGATCACTTCGATCAGCTTCCCGCAAATGAGGTTGGCTTGGCCGACCGTCGCGCCGCGGAGCAGCAGCCCAAACTCGTCCGCGCCGATGCGCGAAACGAGATCGTGGCCGCGAACCGATTGGCGTAGCAGACCTCCGACCTTGCGCAAGATCGTGTCGCCGATCGCTGCGCCTTTGGTGGCATTCACGTCGGCGAAGCGGTGAAGGTCGAGGACGCATACCGCATCGGTGTGCTCGCCGCCCGTTGAATCGAGGCGGGCGAGGGCCAGCGAGCGTTCGAAGCCTTTGCGGTTGGGAAGGCCGGTGAGAGGATCGCTCGTCGGATCGGGGGCAATGCGCTGTTGGCGAACCTGCTCCTGGGTGACGTCCCAGCAGGTGCCGACCAGTACCCGCCCGGCCGCGCTCTCCGTTTCCAGCCGCGCGGCGCTGACGCGCACGAACCGGGTTTCTCCACTCGCCGCCCAAACGATACGGAAGTCGCCGTCGAAGCCGCCCTGGCAGTCCGCGTCCCGGATTCGTGTCGCGAAGCTTTGCCGGTCGCTCGGATGGAAGAGACGCGCCCAGTTCGCTTCGTTGGCGGTGAAGAGTCCGGGATCGGTGCCGAACAGCGAGTGCATCCGGCCGTCCCACCACAGCTCGCCGGTCGTCAGGTTCAGCTCCCACACGCCGATATTGCCCGCCTTGGTCGCAAGCTGGATGCGCTGGTTGAGGCGGTCTAACCGTTCGGCGGCCGCCTTCTGCTTGGTGATATCGGTATGGGTGCCGATCATCCGCAGCCCGATTCCGCTGGCAGTCCGTTCGATGACCCGCCCGCGATCGAGAATCCACACCCAGCCGCCGTCCTTGTGCCGCATGCGGAATTCGCACTCGAACTGGTCAGTGCGGCCGGAGATGCAAGCGGCGTCGGCGGCCTCGGCGATCGCCAGGTCGTCCGGGTGGAGCAGGCCGCGCCAGTCATCGACGCTGTCGCCGACCTCGTGCGCGTCGTAGCCGAGCATCGACTTCCATACCGGCGAGAAGAACGTCTTACCGCTCGCAATGTCGCGGTCCCAGACGCCTTGTCCGGCGCTCTGCAGGGCAAAGCTCCACCGGCTCTCGCTGGCCGCGAGGCGTTGGTTGGCCCGCCGAAGCTCGCCGAGCGCAAGAGCGATGCAGAACGGAATGACGCCGAGCACGGCTGCAGTGATGCAGACGCTCTGCACCGGGGCGCCGGCAAAGCGGCTGGTTGCAGGAATGAGGTCGCCGAGACCGGCAACGAGTATCGTCGCCGCCGTGGCGGCACCTGCTAACGCGGCGGTCAGCTCTGGCCCGCGGAAGGCAGCCAGCGCCGCTGGCACCGCGATCGCCAAAAACGGATAGGGCGAATGAAGCACGGCGAGATAGGTGATGGTGCCGCTGCCGATCAGCCAGCCGGAGAGTTCGAGAAAGCGCCAGCTCCCGAGAACTTGCCGCCATGCCTCCCGCGAACTGAGGAGGGCGATCGGCAAGATGACGAGCGCGCCGAGGGCCTCTCCGGTCCACCACGTGAGGCCGACGAGGATCGGGTTGGCTCGGCCGGTGCCGCCGACGATCCAGGCGGCGGCAAGCGCACCGGCCACCGGTGCAGCGATCGCCGCGACCGCCTGGATCTCCAGGTAGTGCCGGCGGTCGTCCCGGAAGCGGAAAGGCGCCGCCGGGCGACCGCGAATGAGCGTCACCGCGAGGGCGGTTTGTGCAACCCCGACCAGGGCCAGGGCGAGGCTCTCCGCGGAGTCCGCGCCGCCCACAAGCCCCGCGGCCACGCCGCCGATCAGGGTTGCGCCAAGGACGGTCAGGAAATGAGCCGGAAACGCCGTGAGGCAGGCGATCAGAGCCGCCGTATGTCCGATCCAGGGATACGCGAGGCCGCCGTTGTTGCGCGCACTCGGCAAGGCGACCAGCGCCGCCACCGCGAATCCAAGGATCGTCAACGAGACGGCCGGCGCGGCGCGCTTGGCTTCATCGCGCAAAAAGTGTGCGGTCAGGCTCACCGAAAACGCCCCCTCGCGGGCCCTGCGGAAAGGGCGGAGGATGACGCCGAACTATTGAGATTGATTGAATCGCCGGTACGTTTTCTACCGAAAGGAGCTGCCAAAGCCATGAAATCCGGCGGCTGGCGAGCCCTTCTCAAGCACTCTTTAACCCTGGCCGGCGGAAGGGCGGTCGCTCGCCGAAAGGAAAAGGGCCGTCCCGTGGCGCCGGGACGGCCCTTGGTTGTGCTCGCCTCGGGCGCTAGGCGCGGCCCGACTGGAGACTGGCCTTCACCCGAGCCGGATTGAACGGCACGCGTCGCATGCGCACCCCCGTCGCATCGAAGATCGCATTGGCGATCGCCGCCGATACCGGTCGCGAGGTCGGCTCGCCCGCGCCGTAGGGCGGGAGGTCCGGGCGGTTGACGAGGACGATGTCGATCGTCTCCGGCGCCAGCGAGATGTCGAGGATCGGGTAGGTCTCCCAGTCGACGCTGGTCACCGTCTTCTCGTCGAAAGCCACCTCCTCGTGGATCGAGCGGCTCGATCCCATGACGATGTTGCCCTCGATGGTCCGCCGCAGCCAGAGCGGGTTGACGACGATGCCTTGGTCGGTGGCGACGGTGAACTTGCGCGGCCACACGCGGCCGGTGGCAACATCGACATCGACCTCAGCCACCATGGCGGTAATCGAGTTGCCGCGCTTGGCGTAGGCAAAGCCGCGCCCGGTGACGGTGCCGGTCGTCGCCGGCTTGGCCGGCCCGGCTACCCGCGGCTGCCAGCCGTATTTTTCCGCCGCCGCCTTGATCACCGCGATGTCGCGCTCCGCCTTGATGTGCGCCAGGCGGAAGGCGACCGAGTCCGCGCCGAGGCTATGCGCCACCTCGTCGATGAAGCACTCGTAGCCGAAGTGGATCTGCGGCCCGAGCGGATCGCGCATATGCGCGGTGCGCAGCGGCGAGGCTTTGGCGAGCAGCGGCGCCACCGTCTGCCAATACTGCACCTTCACCGGGAACTGGTACGACTCGTCCGGATTGCCGAAGCGGTGCACAGTTGCGTTCGGCCAGCCGGTGAGCATTCCGGCATAGGTGTCGCTCGGATTGCTCTCGTTCGACATCATGTCGCCCGCCGAGAACCCCTTGGAGCGATAGAGGAAGGCGACGACGTTGCCTTTGTCGTCGATGCCGGCCTTGCCGTAGTGCACCGAGGCCGGCGCCTTCGGGTTCCAGGCGTGGCCCTCGAAGCGCATGCCCTGCATCCGCACCGGCCGGCCGAGCGCCTTAGACATCAGCGCCGCGTCCATAGCCGCGTCGCCGGCGTCGTTGCGCCCGTACGAGCCCGGTCCCTGCACCCAGATGCCGTGCACGTTCTCGACCGGGAGACCGGTGATGCGCGCCACGCCCTCGGCGGCGTAATGCGGCTTCTGCGAGCCGGTCCACACCGTCGCATGCGTGCCGCGATAGTCGACCACGGCGCAGGCCGAGCCCATCGAGGCGTGCGACTGGAAGGGGAACTCGTATTCCGCCTCGATCGTCCGCGTCGCCTTGGCGAAGGCGGCTTCGGCCGCCGCGGTGTCCGGCTTAACGTCCGGCGGCGCCTGTCCGCCGGCGCTTTCCCGCGACGGCGGCGCCTTGCGGATGTAGTCGTAGATGGTCTCCATCTTGGGGAAGGGGGGCTTGGCGTCCGACCAGGTGACCTTCAGCGCCTGCGACGCCTTGATCGCGTCCCACTCGCGCTCGGCGGCAACCCCCAGCCAATCGCCGACCCGCACCACCCGCGCGCCGGGGATGCCCTTGATCGAGCTCTCGTCGACCGCCACCGGCACCGCCCCCGCCACCGGCGGGCGTACAACGCGGCCGTGCACCATCCCCGGCACCTTGATGTCGACGACATACTCGTGCGTGCCGAACACGATGTCCGGCAGGTCCGGCCTCGGGAACGACTTGCCGACGACCTTGTACTCGCTCGCCGGCTTCGGTTTGGCGACGCCGGTGGCGTTGAGGCCGTTGCCGACCTGGCCGTTCCACTCGAGCTTCACGTCGAAGAACTTGCCGCCGATCAGCTCGCCATAGGTTGCCTTCTTGGTCGGGTCGCTCGCTGCTTGCACCACGCCATCGACGACGCGGAGCTGGTCGGCGGGTAGCTTCAGCTTTTCGGCGGCGAGCCCGACGAGGACGCGCCGTGCTTCGGCGGCGGCGTTGCGGAGCGGCCGCCCGCCCTGCTCGATGCCGGTCGAACCCGAGGCGCCGCCCTGGTTCAGCGTCAGGGCGGTATCGCCCATGATCACCTTGACCTGGTCGTAGCGCACGTCGAGTTCGTCGGCGACGATCTGGGCGATGCCGACATCGGTGGCCTGGCCCATATCCATCTTGCCGAAGAACGCGGTGACGATGCCGGACTTATCGATGGCGATGTAGCTGTCGAGCTGGCCGGGCGAGGGGAGGCGGATATAGGGGCCGGGCGCGGCCGCCGCGGCGGTCGCCAGTTCGGCGAGGCCGGCCGGCGCGGCGAAGGAGACGACGAGAGCGCCGCCGCTTTTCAGGAAGGCGCGGCGGTCGAGGCCGCCGGTGCGCACTTGGTGCTTGATCATGGCGGCCTCCCTATGCCTTCATCGCATCGGCGGCGCGGCGGACCGCGCGGGCGACGGCGGTGTGCGAGCCGCAGCGGCACTTTAATTGGCTGAGCTCGTCCTTGATCTGCTTGTCGGTGACCTTGGGGTTCTGCTCCAGCATCGCCACCGAGTACATCATCCAGCCGTTGACGCAGTAGCCGCAGAACGACACCTGCTCGTCGATGAAGGCCTTCTGCACCGGGTGCGGCTTCTCCGGCGTGCCGAGGCCGGCAATCGTGCGGATCTTGCCGCCGGCGGCGACCGAGGTCGGCGTGGTGCAGGCGCGGATCGGCACGCCGTCGAGGATGACGGTGCAGGCACCGCATTGCGCCAAGCCGCAGCCGAAGCGAGGGTTGTTCAGGCCGAGATTGTCGCGCAGCGCATAGAGCAGCGGCATTTCGGGATCGACATCGACGCTCTGCGTCTTGCCGTCCACGGTGAGTGTCAGCACAGCCATGAGTTTCCTCCCGAGCGACCCGACTTGAGGTCGGCCGATGCTATGCCAACGCAGGGGAGGGGGTCTACGGCCGGCTACCCGACCAGCGGGTAGATGCCGATCACAGGGCCGTGCAGAGCCAGCGTCGCGGCATAGGCGGCAAGGCCGACGGCCACCGGCTGCCAGCCGATTTCGCCGAGATCGATGCCGCCCTGGCCGCGTACCTGCGCGGTGAACGGTACGGCGGGCGAGCGCCGCGCGAAGGTCTTCCACGCACTCTCGCCCATGTCCGCGCGTTTGCGGCGGTCCATCGACACCATGCCGCCGACCGACATTGCCGCGAGGCTGCCGAACAGGATCTGCGAGGCAAGGTCGCCATTGCCGACCATATGGACCACCGCCCACAGCGTCACCGCCACCAGCATCGGGTGGCGGGTGATGCGGTGGACGCCTTTGACCGGCGGGACCCCGCCGCCCTCCGGGATTGCTCCGTGACGGGCCATCGCGCCGGCGGCGAAAAGAACGAACAGCGGCGCCATCGCCGCCACCATGATCGGCCGCCACCAGCCGAGCATCCCCCAGATGAACACGTAGGCAGCGCTCTTGTAGGCGATGATCAGCCAGACCAACGTCGCCAGCGAGGCGGCGGAATAGGCGGCCATGTAGCCGGCCTTCCCCAGCGCTTCGACCAGCACCGCGCGAAGACGCGAGCCCGGCACCGCGAGGTGTACGACTAGGAAAACCAGCGCGGCGACAGCAAGGAGAAACAACGGGCGCGCTCCGGAGTCAGGCTAGAGTCTGGGGGACCGCGCGTCCGTCTTAACCGCCTGCGAGCATCTTCTCCAGTCGCACTTGCCGGCCAAGGCGATGCGGCGCCAAGCCCCATGGCATTGCGCCCCGCATCGGGCACCTTCCGCGGATGCGTGTCGCGCTCACCGCTGCCCTGGCCCTGTTGGCCGCTCCCGCCGTCGCTCTCGGCCCTTCTTATGTGACGACCCTTGAAGAAGCACCGGAGCGAGTCTCGCTCGGCTTCTACGCCACCACCTGCCCGGAAGCGGTACGCGCCGAATGCGGCTTCGTCGGGTTCGCCTGCACGGCGGAAAGCGTTGTGGCGAGCGTCGAGGGTCTGGCGAGCGCCGAGCTAGGCGACTGGTTGCGGCGCGGCCTGACGGCCATGCTCCGCTCGGATGCCGACACGGTCGACCTCACCGGGACCGCCATGAGCCTCACCGACGCCAACGGCTGGCAGGTCCGCTTCCCGTTCGACGACGGGCTCGACTGGCTGGCCAAAGCCGCTCCGCGCGGCGATTTCGAGGTGGATGAATTCCACGGCACCACCGCCGTGACCCTCGGCCCGTCCGACCGCGCCCGTTTTGTGGCTTTCCTTGCCGCTTGCGCCCGCCTTCGCGGCGGGCCGCGCTGAGCCTCGGTCGAGCAAGCCAGGTTAGCCGGCGGCGTTCATCCCGGTCGGCAGCCAGCGCCAGAGACAATCCTCGCCGCGTTGGCGGAGCCCCTCGGCCGCCGCCGCGTAGTCGCGCCGCAACTGCGGCACGTCGATCCCGGCGGCGCCGAGTTCGCCGGTGTGCCCGATCAGCCAGCGCTCGAAGCCCGGGCCGCCCGCCTCCGGGTGGAACTGAAAGGCGACAGCGCTCTCGCCATAGGCAAAGGCCTGGTTGGCGCAGGCTTCGGTCGAGGCAAGAAGCGACGCTCCGGCCGGCAGGTCGAAAGTGTCGCCGTGCCAGTGCAGCACCGGCCCCTCGCCGATCGCCGAGAGGCACGACTCCTCGCCGGCGGCGGTGAGGGAGATCGGCGCGAGGCCGATCTCCTTGATGCCGCTCGGATAGACGCGTGCCCCGAGCGCTCGCGCCATCAGCTGGGCCCCGAGGCAAATGCCGATGGTCGGGCGCTTGGCGGCAAGGCGCTGCTCGATGAGGCGGAGTTCGTCGGTGAGGAATGGATAGCGCTCCTCCTCATAGGCGCCGATCGGTCCGCCGAGCACGATCAGAAGATCGCCGGTCGTCGGCAGCAGCCGCTCGATCGGATCGACGCCGGCCTCGAGGTAGCGAACCTGGAAGCCGGCATCGCGCAGCACGCCCTCAAAACAGCCGAGGTCCTCGAACGCGAGGTGGCGGATGGCGAGGGCGATCGGCATGCCTACGGCACCGTCTGGATCACGATCGCCCGATCGGCCGGCCAGCGCATGCGGTAGGCGAGCGTCAGCGCCTTGGTCTCGCCCGGCTGCAGGTCGAACGTCCAGCCCATCACGCCGCGCCGGTCGTTGACGATCTTCTCGGTCGGCGGTGTCGTTGCCGGCAGCTGATCGATGACGATGGCGCTGTTCTCCGAGATCGGAATCTGGTCGACGACGCTGACCTTGATCGCGAACGGGTGGAGGTTCTTGATCGTCGTCCTGAACTCGCGCTGCTCGGTCTTGGTCGAGCCGAAGATGGTCGGTTCGTTCTCCTTCCGCCGCACCGGCACGCGCGTGACCTTTACGCGATCGTCGGCGCCGAAGCCGAGATCGGTGGTGTCGCCGGTCGCGGTGAAGGCGATCCGCCCGGTTCCAACGAAGCCGCCGTCGCGAAGGATGTTGACCGTGCCGGCAAGCAGCGGCGCCTCCTCCTCGTTCTTGATCCGCGCCTGCAGATAGGCCGTATCGTCGAGGGCAGGCGAGGCGCGCACTAACAGTTCCGGCGTCAGCCGGCTGGTGGCGATGCGGAACGACTTCCGCGACCCGTCGGCGGGGATGTCGACGCGGCCGGGAATGTCGAACGCCGCCTGGAAGGAGTTGGCGTCGAGGGTCGCCTGCTGCTCCTGCGCCACCTGGAGTTCATCGACCCGCCCCGCCTCGGCGCGGAAGTTGTCGGCGCGCGCCGCCGGAGCCGCGGCCACCGGCGGGGGCGGAGCGGCGGTCGACTTGGCCAGACCGATAGCCGGCAGTTCGGGGAAGGCGAGTCGCTGCGTCAGAACCTCCGGCGCCTGCGTGCTGCGTCGCGCCCGCACCGTCGAGACCGAGAGGGCTACGCCGCTCCAGTCCTCGCCGGTTCTCTGCGTGACATCGGCGCGCCGCACCAGTTCCAGGCTGGCTCGCCCGCCGGCGGCGTTGGTGTCGAGCCGGGCGTCGTAGACCGGGGCCCAGCCGGCGCCGGCGACGCGATAGCTGAGCGAGAAGCGGCCCTCTTGCGCCGCCTCGGAATCGATTTCGACCGTCACGTCGCGCGACGCTGTCGTCTGCGGCGCCGGACGCTGGCGCAGCCGATCGAGGTCGCGGATCTGCGTATCGAGGTCGCGCGCCTTGGCCCGGGCGAGCCGGAGCTCGTCGCCGACTTTGGCGAGCCCCTGGCCGACGGCATCCCACGCCGTGCTCCACTGGGCAATGTCCAGCGGACGCGCGTTCGGGTCGCGGGCGAGCTTATCCGGGCCGGCCTGCGAATAGGCAACGATCATCGCCTTCTTGGCTTCGAGCGCGTCGATCTCCGCCTGAACCGCTTCGCGATCGGCGCGGAGCTTGGCGAGTTGCGCGTCGATGGCGCTATCCGGCGGTGGCGCCGCCGCAGGCACAACGCGGGATTCGACCGACCCTAAAGACAGGCGCCGCGTCCCGGCCCCTTCGACGCGCAGCGACGCCGGATCGATGGCGGTGGGCAACCCCTTGAACACCAGCGTGCTGATGCCGGACGGCAGGTTGACGGTGGCAAGCCGCGTGACGCCCGCCGCGTCGGGATAGACGATCACCGCGTCGATCTTGGACTTCGCCTCGACGTCGGCCGCCATGGCCGGGCCGAACCCGACGAACAAAAGGGGCAGCGTCGCCAGGATCGGCAGAATGGGGCTTCGCATCGAAATCTCCTGAAAAGACAACAAGAATCGTCCCCTCGGGCGCGAACCTACCGCAGATTGGGGTGTTTTGGCGGCCGGGTCGGCGTGGCGGCTTGTAACGGACTCCTTGGAGAAGCTGCCAAGCGCGGCGAACGCGCCCAATCCCGTCGATTGAGCGGGACCTTTGACCCCGCTCAAGGCAACCCGCGCGGTTCTTGGCGCTTATTACATCATGCCCATCGCGCCGGTTGCACGCTTCCGTCTGAACGGGATCGGCCTCCTCGCTGTGGCGGCCGCTGCCGGTATTCTCTTCGTGCAGATGAGCCCGCTGCCGCTGTCGAACGGGCGCGCCCAGGCTCCGCCGGTCGCCCCGCGCGCCGCCCTCCTGCCGCAGGAGGAGTCGCAGATCGAGCTCTTCCAGCGCGTCGCGCCCTCGGTGGTGCAGGTGGTCGGCGTCGTTGCCGGGTCGGGGTTCTTCGATCAGGGCGACCCGCAGGGGGTTCGCTCCGGCACTGGCTTTGTCTGGGACGCCGCCGGTCACATCGTCACCAATGCCCATGTCATCGCCAACACCCGCTCGGTGGCGGTCCGCGTCGCCTCCGGTGAGACGGTCCAGGCGAGCGTGGTCGGCGCGGCCGCTGCCTACGATCTCGCGGTGCTCGCCGTAACGCCGAGCGAGGGCGGTGTTCCGCCGGCCATCGCCATCGGCAGTTCCGCCGACCTCAGGGTCGGCCAATACGCCTTCGCCATCGGCAACCCCTTCGGCCTCAGCCGTTCGCTGACGACAGGTGTGGTCAGCGCCCTCAGCCGCCGCCTGCCGACCAGCGGCGGCCGCGAGGTCGGCAACGCCATCCAGACGGATGCCGCGATCAACCCTGGCAACTCCGGCGGTCCCTTGGTCGATTCCTCCGGCCGCCTCATCGGCGTCACCAGCGCGATCTTCTCGCCGTCCGGCGCCAATGCCGGCATCGGCTTCGCCATTCCCGTCGATCTCCTGCGCCAGATCGTACCGCAGCTGATCGCCAACGGCCGCGTGCCCACCCCGGGGATTGGCATCGTCGCCGCCGACGAATCCGTCGCCGCTCGCCTGGGCATCGACGGCCTCGTCATCGTTCAGGTGGCCCGCGGATCGCCCGCCGACCGCGCCGGCATTCGCGGCGTCGACAGCCGCACCGGTGCGATCGGCGACGTGATCGTCTCCGCTGGCGGCCGCCGCGTCCGCGGCCTCGCCGATTTCACCCAGCAAGTCGAAGCTCTCGGCGTCGGCAAGAGCATCGAGCTGACGCTGCAGCGCGGGCGCTCGACCGTGACCGTTACCGCTGACATTGCCGATGTCGGCAACTCGCAATTCGACTAGTTATCAGGAGTTCCGCGATGCAACCGGCCATCGATCGCCAAGAACCCCCGGCGCTCGCCATCTCCTCGGAGAAGGTCTGCTACATCATCGCTCTCGCGCGCGAATTCGACGTCAAAGAGGAAGTGAGCGAGCCGGACCCCGGCTCCAACGCCGTCGACGACGGCATGATCGCGGTGCTTGAGGACCACGACGACGACCCGGTCGAGGAGGAGCTGACGAGCTTCATCCGCGCCCTCAGCGTGGACGAGCAGGTCGATCTGGTCACGCTGGCCTGGCTCGGCCGCGGCGACGGCGGCGTGGAGGAGTGGAACGACCTCCGCCAAGAGGCGCGCCGCGCCCACAACGCCCGCACCGCCGCCTACCTTCTCGGCATGCCGCTCCTCGCCGACTACCTCGCCGGCGGCCTGGAGCAATGCGGCCGCTCCTGCGAGGACTACGAGGTCGGCTAGCGCATCACGGCAAACGCGATCACGGCCCCGCCGGGCGCTCATGGGCGGGCGCTAGCGCCGGGCGGTCGCTGCGCGCCCCAAGTCGACTGATGGCAACTCGGCCATCATGTAGTCGACGCAGGTCCGCACCGCCGCCGTGAGCGACCGATGGGCCCGATACAGCAGGTGAACCCCGCTCGCTTCGCCTTCCCAGTCGTGAAGGACGCGAATGAGACGGTTGGCGGCTACGTCATCTGCGCAAAGCGACTCCGGGAGAATTGCTAGTCCGATGCCCCTCAGTGCAGCCTGGTAGGCGGACGAGAACTCGCTGACTGCGAGACGGGGAGCAAAACGGACGCCTCGTCTGACCCGCCCGCGGGAAAGCGTCCAGGTCGCGTGGCCGTCGGCGGCGCGGGTTGCGATGCAGTCGTGGCGGGCGAGATCGTCGACCGCGCGTGGCAAGCCGCGCCTGCGCAGATAGTCGGGGCTCGCGAACAGCAGCTTTCGCGTTTGGCTGCGAACCTCGCGTGCAACCAAGTCGTTGGTCTCCTCGACCTTTTCCGCGACCACCGCAATGTCGAGACCGTTGGCGATGAGGTCGGGCGGGCGGCCGAGCATTTCCAGGTCGATGGACACCGCCGGGTATTTGGCGAGGTAGCCGTACGCGATTTCCGACACGGCCGAACCGAGGGCGATCGGCGCGGCAATGCGAACGCGACCGCGCGGCTCAGTCGTTAGTTCGCGAACCTCTCCAGCACCTTGTCCGAGTTCGTCCACCGCTCGTTCGGCATGTCCGAAGAACCGTCGCCCGGCGTCGGTCAGGCGAAGTGTCCTTGTTGTGCGCTCGAGGAGGCGCATACCCAGCGCTGACTCGAGCCGGGCGACGTGCCGGCTTACTGTCGAGGAGGGGACGCCGCGCTCGCGAGCGGCCGCCGAGAAACTCCGCAGCTGTACCACGCGCACCAGGAGCGCCGCGTCGTTTAGGTCGAGGTCCATTGTTGCACCCAAGACAAGAATAGCTTCCAGGTGCCGATACTAGTGCGTATTCCGACGAGGCGATATTCCCTGAGATATGAGCAAGGGAAGCCGTGTTCCGAGCACGACGGTTCGCCTGGGCGACGTCGAGACGCCCCGCATTGGCTACGGCGCGATCCGTCTCCCCGGCGAGGGCGCCTGGGGAGAGCCCAAGAACCCTGACGGCGCGCGCGCCGTCCTGCGCCGCGTCGTCGATATCGGTATCCGGTTCATCGACACCGCCTGGTACTACGGACCGCACGTGGCGAACCGGCTCATCGCCGAAACTCTTTATCCCTATCCCGGCGATCTCATTATCGCGACGAAGCTCGGTGTTTGCCGAACGCCGGACGGCGGGTGGGCGCCCTTCGCCCGTCCCGAGCAACTCCGCGAAGGAGCCGAACACGATCTGCGCGAGCTAAAGCGCGACATCCTCGACGTTGCTCACCTACGCTTTCTCGCGCACTCCGACGTTCCCTTCCTCGAGTCGCTCGATGCCATGATCGCACTGCAGAAGGCCGGCAAGGTGCGGCGCATCGGGCTCAGCGGCGTCGGCATCGGGCAACTTCGTCAAGCGCTGGCGCGGACGAAGATCGTGGCCGTGCAAAACATGTTCAACATTGCCGGTGGCGGCGGCGCGTTCGCGAGGCGGACGCATTCGATGGTCGACGATCCCGACGGTGTCCTCGCGCTCTGCGAACAACAAAGCATCGCGTTCATTCCCTACTTTCCGCTTGGCTCCGGCTCGCTCGGCAAGCGGCAGCCGGCGCTCGACGCCGCAGCAAAGAGGCATAGCGCGACGGCCGCGCAGATCGCGCTCGCCTGGCTGCTGGCCCGCTCTCCGGTCACCCTCCCGATCCCCGGCACCACCTCGCTTGAGCATCTCGACGAGAACTGGAATGCGCAGACGGTTCACCTGTCTCCAAACGAGATTGAGGCCATTGCGCACGAAGGGCAGCGGGGCTGAGAGGCTAGCGCATCACGGCAAACGCGATCACCGCCCCGCCGGGGCGGAGCCCGCCTGGCGCCAGCGGCGTGCCGTCCGGCGGCGCGGCGGCGCCGGACATGACAGCCACGTACTGCCGCCCATCGACCGCATAGGAGACCGCCGAGGCGCCGACATTGGCCCCTGTCTGGAACGACCAGAGATTGGCACCGGTGCGGGAGTCGTAAGCGTTGAAGGCGCCGTTGGCTTCGCCGGCGAACACCAGGCCGCCGGCGGTCGCAACCACACCGCCGACCAGCGGCTGCGGCGTCTTGGTCTGCCAGACGATCCTGCCGCCGTTCCTGAGATCAATCGCCGTCAGCAGCCCGTAGGCTTGGCTCGGCGGTGCGGTGGTGAGAACCGGATAGGAGAGCGCCGGCCGGCCCTGATAGGGCGGCAGTTCGACCGCTCGGTAAGTCGTCGGGCGGTGGATTTCGGCGATATAGGCGATGCCGGTCGAGGCGTCGTAAGAGTGCGGCGAGACGCTGACGCCGCCCGGCTCTCCCGGCTCGTGCAGGATTCCGCCGCGGGTCGGATAGCGGTAGGTATTGCTGGCCGGGACCAGCGGCGGCGAAGCGAAGGCGAGCTTCCCGCTGTTACGGTCGAGGGCATAGTAGAAGCCGTCCTTGCCGCCGTCGCCGACCGCCTGCACCGTTTGTCCGTTGACGAGCGTATCGAACAGCATGGTCTGGCTGATCAGGTCGTAGTCGCCGCCATGCGGCACCGTCTGGAAATACCAGCGCAGCCGGCCGGTCTTGCCGTCGAGCGACACGATGCTGTTGGAATAGAGATTGTCGCCGGGGCGGGCGAGGTCGAACGGGATGCCGGGATTCCCGGTCGGCAGGAACAGCGCGCCGCTCGCAACGTCGATGGCCGGCGCCCAAGCTGTGGCGACGCCGCTCGACGCCCAGCTGTTGCGGTAAATCGCTGCCATTCGCCGTTCGGCGTCGATGGCGCGGTCGACCAGCACGACGCCGTTGGCGGCAACGTTGCCGTAGTTGCCCTCCCAGCCGCTCTCCGGCGTCATATAGAAGCGCCATACCTCGTTGCCGCTATTGGCATCCAGCGCGACGGTGAAGCCGCGGACGCCGAGATTGGCGTTCAGCCAGTCGGCCCCGGCGTCGGCTCCGACGGCGATTTCGTCCTTTACGAACTGTTCCAGGTCGGTGATCGGGCCGCTGTTCAGCGTCGTCGAAAGGATGACGAGGCCGCTATAGACCTGCGGTGGATAGCGGAAGGAAAAGTTGGCCGGCCCGCGCGGCTTGTTCGGCTGGGCGAGTGCGGCCGGCGCCTGGTAGCCGTCGATCGAGCGATCCCAGATAAGGCGCCCGGTTCCTTGGTCGACGGCGACCACCCGCCGATCGTCGGTGCCTTCGAACACCTTGCCGTAGCCCACCGCGACGCCGCGGCTTCCTGGCGCCGGACGTGGCGAGATGAAGCGGTGGCGGTAGCGCCAGATCTCCTCGCCGGTGGCGGCGTTGACGGCGACGATATCGTCGTTAGGGGCCGGGAAATACATGACGCCGTCGACGACCAGGGGCTGCGCCTGCGTCGAGGCAACCGTGCCGAGCTGATAGATCCAGGCCGGCGCCAGGCGTCTGACAGTGGCGCGGTCGATCTGCGCCAGGCCCGAGAAGCGCTGGTTACTGTAGTCGTGGCCAAAGGTCACCCAGTTCTGGATGTCGGTCGCAGCCGCTGCCAGCCGGCGGTCGTCGACCACGCCTTTGGCGCTTTGGGCGGCGAGGGGGGAGGGGCCGGCGGCGCAGGCGAGTCCGACGACGCCAAGGATGCTCTTGCGCAGCCAACTCATGCCGCCCTCCCGCGCAACACGCCGACGCAAGGACGCTAGTTGTGCCCTGGCGGGGCATTCAACCTATGGAGACGATTGGGTTTCGTAATGGCTGACCGCGAGAAGCGGCCGCTTTCTTCCGCTGACTGGCGGCGGGCCCGCCGCTGGACTAGCATTCCCCTCGCGGCCCGAATCCATTTTCGCGGGAACGATGAACGGTCGAACCCTTGCTCTCGCCGGCGGCGTGGCCCTCTTTGCCGCCGCCATTGCCGTCTGGACGGCGAGCCAGTTCCAGTCGCCACCGCCACCCGCCGCCGTCGCGCGCACCGCCCCTCAGCCGCAAGCACAAGCGCCGGCTGCTCCGGCACAGACCGGCCCGGCCGGCGAATACAGCGCTTACGTCACCGCCGAAGCCGCCGCTTTTGCCGACGCGGTCAAGGACGCGCGGGCCGCCTTTGCCGCCGGCGACACGCCTAAGGGCGTCGCGGCCATCGCTTCAGCGCGCATCCACTATCAGCGCTTCTCGCCGGTGGTGCCGTTCCTGACGACGCCGAAGCCGCCCAACCTTGCCGGCCTCTATGGCGGCCTCGCCGATCTCGGCGAAGTCCCGCGCGGCATCGTCATCGCCGGTCTCGCCGGCGCCGCCGCCGACGTGCGCAGCCGCGTCGCCGCGCTCCGTTTCACGCCGGCCGATATCCTGATGTCGGCTGCCCTCCGCCTCGATGCCGTCGCCACCGCCGATGCCGGTGCCGAGGACCTGCCGGCGATGGTCGAGGGCGTCGCCAAGGCAGTGTCGCTGTTCAAGGGGCGGCTGGTCGATCCGGCGCTTGCTGCCAGGCTTCGCGATCACCAGGCTCAGCTGGAGGCGGCCGCCGTCAAGCTCGCCGCTAACGCCGCAGCCGCGACGGCGGCTCCCGGCGCTGCGCTGGACGCACCGGCGACAGCCCTCTCCGCCGACATCAAGGAGTTCGCCGAGTCCCTCGGCCTTCTGAACTGACCGCCTATTTCGGCGCCGGACCGGGCGGCAGTCCCGCCGCCTTGCGTACATCCGCCACTTGGCTCGCCTCGATCGGCGAATAGCGATTGCCCCAGTTGGCACGGACATAGGTGAGGACGGCAGCGATATCCTCATCGGGCAGCAGCTTGCCGAAGGTCGGCATCAGATTGCTGCCGAGCAACACCTGGCGGATGATGTTGGCGGAGTCGCTGAGATGGGCGTTGTTGGCGAGGGCCGGACCTGCATCGCCGGCGCCGGTGGCGCCGTGGCACTCGGCGCAGATCTCCTCGGCGTAAATCTGGGCCCCGGTGCGCTTGCCCTGGGCCAGCGCGAGACTGCCGAGCGCCGTCACCAGGCAGGAGGTTGCCAAAGCGCCGACGAACGCCGCCGCCGTCAGCCGTCTTGCCCTGCGGTCGATACCGGATGTCTCACTCGTCGGCATTCCACGCTTCCCTTCATTTCCTCGCCGCCGGAACGGCATAGCAGCCCGCCGCCGCATTGAAAAACCTTCCGAGCTAGCGGGTGGTTCCGCCTATCCGCCCGTCGGGCATGATGGTGTCGGTGAACACCGTGCCCGCCGTCTTGGCGTCGGTCATCACCGCGCTCAGCAACCGCGAGTTGGAGAAATCGACGCCGGTCAAGTCGGCGCCGGTGAAATCCGCGGCGAAGAAGTCGGATCCGGCGAGGATGCCGCCGACGAGCTTGGCGCCGCGGAAATTGGCCTTGCTGACGTTCGCCCCCTCCAGGATCAGGCCGGTGAGATCGAGGCCGCGGAGGTTGCTCCCACTGAGGTCGGAGCCGCTGAAGTCGGCGTTGACCGCGCTCGCCCCGCCGAACACCGCCCCCTGGAAGAGGGCGTAGTGCAGCGTCGCATCGTCGAACTTGGTGCGCTGCAGGAGCGCGCGCTGGAACTGGGCACCGTCCCCCTCGGCGGCGGTGAGGTCGGCCCGACCGAGCCGGGCGCGATAGAAATTGGCGCCACCGATCTGTGCCTTGGCAAACTTGGTGCCGGTGAGGTTGGCATCCGTCAGGTCGGCGTTGGAAAGATCGGCGCCGGTCAGGTCGGCGTCGGTGAGATTGGCGCGGAAGAGCTTGGCGTTGGCGAGTTTGGCCCCGGCGAGATTGGCGCGCGTCAGCGTTCGCGAGGAAAGGTTCGCCGCGGTGAGGTCGCAGTTGGGGCAAGCGGTCGAGCGCCCGGCGAGGAAGTCGGCCTCGGCCGTCCCCGCCGCGCCGACCGCTTCCGATAAGACGAGCGCGCCGGCCAGCGCGGCGGCAAGGGCCGGTCCGCGTGTCACGGCCGCTGCCCGGGAGCCGCCCGCCGATACGCCTCGTCCCACACCTCCCAGCGGGTGAGGCTCTCGTACTCGCCGGCGACCTCGATGCCGTTGGCATTGAAGCCGGTCTGGCCGGGCCGGCGGAAGAGATGGGTCTCGACGACGATCCGCTTGCCGCCAATGACCTTCTCGCAACGTTCGTTGACGAAGACCGCGCCGACCCCTGTTTGGCCGGGCGACGGCGGCCGGCTGGTGCAGTCGGTCGCGGTGGCCATGTCGAAGCGCGGCTTCAGACGGTCGCGCATCAGGAACGCCCGAGCGCGGGCTTCGCCACCGGCGCGTGGGTCGGTGACGGTGCGAAAGCCGCGGCTGATCCCCTGGTCGTCGAAGAGCAGCGACATCACCACGGGAAACCCGGCGACCTGCGTTCCGGCGCGCGAGGCGAACCACGCTTCCTCGTGATATTGCTCGCGATATTGATCGGCCAGGAGCTTGTCCTCGAGGCCGAATTCGACGGCGACTTCGTGGAGCCCGGACGCATCGCGCGCGCATTCGGCGAAGTCGCGCCATCCCTTCAGCGGCTTCAGCGACTGCCCGCCGTCCGCGCCGCAGGCGAATGTGTCGTAGCCGTCGGTGGAGAGGGTCGCGGCATTGAGCCCGAGGCCGAGGTCGCGAAAGTCTGGCGCGAAAGCGGTGGACTGGCCGACGGCGGCCGCGCCTCCGGCCAGCCAGAAGCCAATAACCAGGGTTGTGAGCGGGCGGCGCATGGTCAAAGCGATTGGCTCGTCGCGTGCTTGTCGGTCGTCACCCTAGATATGGCGAGCGGCCGCGCGGGGCAACGGAAGGCCGCGCCTTGGAAATGAAGAGAGGCCGGGAATGGCCCGGCCTCTCGAATACCTTCGACTCCCGCCGTCAGCGCTGCAGCGTGAAGACGTAGAGCGCGTCCGTCGGCACGAAGAAGCTGACCGCCGGGTCGACGCCCGCGCCGCCGGCGCCGGCACCGCCAACGAGAACGGCAATGTACTGCTTGCCATTGACGGCGTAGCTGATCGGCGGCCCATAGATCGCCGTTCCGGCATTGCCCTGCCAAATCTGCGCCAGTGTCTGGTCGTCATAGGCAGTCAGCTGGCCGCCACGGTCGGCGGTGAACACCAGCCCGCCGGCGGTCGAGAGAACGCCGTAGGGCAGAATCGGCACGAGGATCTTCTTGACCGTTGCGCCGGTCGCCGGGTCGACCGCCACGACCGACGGGGTCGCAACCGCAGTCGATGGGATAGGCGGACGCCGGTCGGCCGGAGCCGTACCACGCCCGCGCCAGCCGGCCGGGTCGGTCAGCAGGAACGTCCCCCCGGTCACCGTCGGCCGTGCTACTGCTTCGGCGGTGTTGGTGTTGCCGCAGGCATTGCGGGCGCCCGTGTAATAAAGCTTCGACCGATCGCTGAACGAGGCCGGCTCCCAGTTCTTGCCGCCGGCGAGGCCGGGGCAAACCAGGCTCGCCGGTCCCCCGCGCCGCCCGACGGTGCCGTTGTATGTCTGCAGTTTGAGGTTCGGGTCGTACGAAGTCGGCTTGCCGGTCTTCGGATCGACACCGTTCGTCCATTTCAGGGTGTCGACATACTGCTGGCCCCAGATGAAGGAGCCGTTCGCCCGATCCATGGCGTAGGCAATGCCGTTGCGGGCAAAGCGAGCGACCACTTTGCGCGGCTGGCCGTTGATGACCATGTCGTAAAGCTGGTTGTCGCCGATCTCGTCGTAGTCGAACGGGTCGTTCGGCGTGAACTGGAAGTACCACTTCAGCTTGCCGGTATCGACGTCGAGGGCGATCAGGCTGTCGGTGTAGAGGTTGTCGCCAGGGCGGTACTCGGCATCGAACTGCGGTGCCGGGTTACCCGTGCCGTAGTAGATGAGGTTCTGCTCGGGATCGTAGCTGCCGGCCTGCCAGGTCGAGCCGCCGCCGGTCTTCCAGTCTTCGCCCGCCCAAGTCTCGTTGCCGGGTTCGCCGGGGCCGGGGATGGTCCAGGTATGCCACTTGGCTTGGCCGGTCTTAAGGTCGCGCGCTTCGAGCCAGCCGCGGATGCCGTACTCGCCGCCGGCCGGGCCGACGATGGCGGTGTCTTTGACCACCAGCGGCGGAATGGTGAAGGTCTCGGCGCGATCCTTGTTGGCGATCTTCTGCGACCAGATGACCTCGCCGCTGTCCTTGTTGAGGGCGACCATCTGGCCGTCCAGCGACACCGAGACCACCTCGTTCTGCCAGAGGCCGATGCCGCGGCTCTCGGCGCCGCAGCAGGCGGTATCGGAGATGTATTTGCGATCCATCTCGGGCGTGTAGCGCCACAGGATCTTGCCCCATTTGCCGTCGCGCACGTCGACCTTGGTGACGACGCTCCAGCCGCTGACAATGTACATGAAGCCGTTCTCGACGAGCGGCGTGCCCTCGTTCTGGGCGTTGGTGTAGCGGCCGCCGGCCGAAGGCACGCCGAGCGGCGTCACGAAGGCGAGGCCGAGATTCTTGACCGTGTCCTTGTTGATCTGGTCGAGCGGCGAATAGCGATGGCTGTCGTAGGTGCGGTGGACGTGCAGCCAGTTATTGGGGTCGGGCTTCAGCAACTGCTCGGTTGTCGTAAGCGTCTTGTCCTGCGCCCAGGCTGTCCCGCCGAGCGCGACCCCGACTGCCACCAGCGCGGCGCCCCCGAGGAGCGATTGTTTCGACATGCTGCACCTCATTCTTGTTGGTCGTGAAAAAAACGCGGCCGTCCCCGAAAAAACGCCGAGCCGTTCGAGGCTGAAATTTGTAGCACCCTCGGCCGGCCGCCCTCGGAGGACGGGGCGTCACATTTCGATCACGGAGGCGTGAGGACTCCCGTTTGGACACCCGCCGCGTGGCGTCGTTGGACCGGCTTGCGTTGCCTCAACGACCGCCGCCCTAAGGATCGATCCACTGCACTCTGCCTCGCCTCGTGCGCGGTATGGACAGTACGGCTCGACTTCCTTGCGGGGGAGGGCGCCTTGAAAGACAGCACCCTGGAGAGCGTCAAGCGGATAGGCACCGGTCTCGCCTTCGTCGCCTTCCCGGCTATTTTCGTGTTTGCATTCGCGGTTCACCCCGGTCTGCTGCATCCGCGCCTTCTCGCCCCGGCGGAGATAATTGCGAGGGCCCGCGGTGCCGGCCTCCTGCAGTTCGGGCATGCGCTCGTCACCCTGAACACAGCATTGCTGGTTGTGGCGGCGCTGCACTTCATGCGCGTCCTCGAGCGGACCGCGAGCGCCCCGGCCGGCTTTGTCGGCGCCGCCCTGGCCGTATTGGGGGCGCTGGCGCTGGCGGCCGACAAGGGCGCTCTCTGCCTCACCATGAGCGCACTCGATCAGATCGGCGACCTGGAATTCTACGCGATGATGCCCGGCCTTCTTGCCATCTTCTCGAAGGGTGGCTGGCTCGCGCTCCTGTGGGGGATCGTGCTCCTCCCGCTCGGCTTCGCGGTTCAGGCAATCGCTTTGCTGCGGAGCCGGTCCATCGCCCCCTGGCAGGGTCTCCTGTTCTTGGTCGGGGTCCTCCTGGTCGCAACGCCCGACGGGGTGGAAGCGGTCAACCTGGCGGCCTCCACCCTGATGGCGATCGCCTTGATCCCCTACGGCGTCGATATCATCCGCGGCAACGATAGGCCGGTCCGCGCGAAGGACGGGCCGCAGGCTGCCTCCTTGGAGCTCATGCGCCGGACGGCCTGACGATGGCGTGCGGTCGGCCTTGCCGGATCGCTCGCACTTGCCGACTCCCCGCCGCCGGCCCATGAGTGGTCCTTCCTGTTGTGCTGAGAACTGCGCCCCATGACTTCGTCGATACGTCTCGTCACCTTCGCCGTCGCCCTTGCCGGCACCGCCTTCGCGATGACCGCCACCGCCCAGGAGGTCGCCCGCCGCGCCCCGACCGCGGGGCCGGTCGCCTGTGCCGATCCCGCCGCGGTCGGACTGAAGGTCGAAGCGGTGGTGAGCCAGACTCAGGGCGAGATGTCGACTTATACGTTCCGACTGATCGGCACGGTGCAGAACATCGGCACTTCCGAGTTCAAGGCGGCGGGTGGCCTGACCGCGACCCTGACCTTCGGGTCGAAGCGCCTCGGCTTGCTCGATGTGCCGGCGCTGGCTGCCGGCGCCACCGCAGAAGTGAGGGGGCAGATGTCGGCCTGGTCGGCGGAGGAGGATCCCGGCGACTTTGCCCTGGCGCTTTCCACCGATTCCGCCGACTGCCGCGCCGACGACAACCGCCTGGTCGTCGCCAGCCCCGAAATGGAGCGCGCCCTTCGGGGCAAGTAGCGGCGCCGACCGGCCTTCTTGGTCGGCGCTAGGCGGGTAGCTTTGGAAAGCAGGGAGGGGCCGGCCGACCCCTCCCTGTGTTCGCGTGATCAGCCTTTGACGATGTTGTTCCAGTTCTTCGTCAGGTAATCGGCCGTCCGCCAGGCGAGAGCCTGGGCGGTCAGCGTCGGGTTGCGGGCGCCGCTGGTACCCATTGTCGATGCGCCGAGGATGCCGAGGTTGGGCGCCTCGTGCGAGAAGCCCCAGCGGTTGACGACATTGGTCTCCTTGTTGTCGCCCATCCGTGTCCCGCCATAGGCGTGGGTGGTCGGTCCCATCGTGCCGATTGCGCCCTTGTCGACGGCGATCGCACCGGCCTCCATGTACCACTGCGCCATCTTGTCCTGGATGAAGGCGGCGATCTTCCTCTCGTTGTCCTTGTAGTCGGCGGTGATACGGGTGACGGGAAATCCCATCGCATCCTTCACCGTCGGGTCGAGGTCGAGATAGTTGTCCTCATAGGGCAGGGTGGTCTTCTGCAGGTACGAGTTGTTCCAGCGGTCGGCATTGGTCTTGATGAACGCCTTCCAGGCCGACCCCCAGGTCGGGGCCTTACCGTAGGTGATCATGCTGGCCGCGCCGATCGGCCGGCGGTCGGAATAGACCCACATGTTGCCGCCGCCGATGAAGTCGAGCCCGGCGTGGTCGAAGTTGTCGTCGGCCCAGTTGTCGACCGCGACGCCCTGTGCCGGTAGGCCGTACCAGTTGTTGATATCGAAGGGGAAAAGCGCCGACACGCCGGCCCCTTGGTTGTGGCTGAAGTAGTGGCGCCCGACCTGCCCGTGATTGTTGGAGAGGCCGTTCGGATAGGGCTTCGACTTGGAGAGCAGCAGGAGACGCGAGTTCTCGTAGGTGTAGCTCGCCACCAGCACCACGCTCGCCGGCTGGAAATACTCGATCCCGCCTTTGACGTAGTTGACGCCGGTGACGAGGCCGGTGTTGTCGTCCACCGCAATCGTCGTCACCGTCGCCTGCGAAACGACGCTGAACTTGCCGGTCGCTTGCGCCTTCGGAATGGTCGAGACCAGCGTCGAGCTTTTGGCGTTGATCGGGCAGCCGCCGCGGCTGCAGAAGCCGTGGTACTCGCAACCCGGACGGTCCTGGTAGCCCTCCGAGGCGATCGCCGCGGGCCCGGCAAACGGCGCCCAGCCGAGCTTGGCCGCCGTCGCGCCCATCTTGTCGGTGAACTCGGTGCCGCGGAGCGGCGGCATTGGGTACTCGCGGGTGCGTGGCCCTTCGAAGATGTTGCCCCGCTTGTCGATCGTCCCCTTGATATTGCCGGCCTTGCCCGAGACCCCGACCTCGTGCTCGACGAGATCGTAGAACGGCTCGAGCTCTTCCAGCCCGAACGGCCAGTCCTCGACCGTTGAGCCCTTGGGGATGCGGCTCCCGCCGTAGCGCTTGGTGGTCTCGCTGACCACTCTGAAGTCCCAGGGATTGAGCCGCCAGCTCTGCGCCCAGTAGTGGATCGACGTACCGCCGACGGCGTTCATCATCGGGTGAAACGCCGCGCGCGCCGAATAGGGCGCCGAAGCGTTCGGCCGGTGCGTCGGGACTTCGAGGTTCGCCTTCTGCACCGACTGCGGCCAGCCGCGGAAGTTGTTCTTCAATTCGTCAGGCGCAAAGTCGCGGCCGGAGAGCCAGGCTCCCGCCTCGACGCCGATGACATTGAGGCCTGCGCGAGCAAGGGGAAGTGCGGCAACGCCGCCGGCCGCCCCGAGGCCGACGATGACAACGTCGGTCTTCTTGAGATTAACGGCCATAGCTCATCCCCCGCATGGTGTAGAGGTCGTCGGCATAGGCGGAGACGCGCACCGCTGTCGGCTTTGCCATCTTCTGGTCCGCCGCAGTGACGCCCATCCGAAGGCCTGGATAGCCGATGAGGTCCCACCCGACATAGTCGGCATTGCCGCCGTAATAGGGGTCGCAGAACGTCCCCTGGATAGTGTGCGTCCGCACCAGGTTGAAGAACGCCGCAGCGTTCGGCACGAAGCCGGTGGCGACGTTCTTTTCCAGGTCGGTCAGCACCGCGTCCTGGTCCTTGGCCGACAGCGCGGAAAAGCTTTTACCCTTCGAGCTCACAGCCCAATCGTCGAGCGCCGCAAGACCGTTTGCATAGGCCGCGCGATTGGCGGCAAGCGGCCCGGCAAGTGCCCGGTCGATATAGTGAGCCGCATGTGCCTCGGTTGCTCCCGGTCCATTCTCATCGGTCGGGATGATCCGTGCCACCATCGCCCGGAGCGCGTCCGCCTCGACGCCATTCAGCGTCTCGAAGGCCTGCAGCGCTTCCGGCAACGCCGGGTCGCTCGCGCCGTGGCTCATGCCCGCCATCGGCGGATCGACGGCAAGAGCCGGGGTCGCGGTCACGCTGGCGGCTGCGGCCGCACTTGCGCCGGCAGCTGCGCCGAGATGTTTCAGAAGATCGCGGCGCGAGACCGTCCCCGGTCCCTCCGCGCGATGGTCGTGGTCGTCGCGGCCGTGATCGCGGCCGTGCCCGTCATGGTCGTCGTGCATCCCTGGCTCCTCCCTAGTCGCGCGAGGCTTGGGAGTGCGTCCCCCAGACGCCTCGGACGATCATTGTCGCCGGGGCCGAGCATGCGCCGAGGCGATCGACGGTGGCAAGGGCGGCCGCTTGCGGAGTCCCTGCCGCCGCAGCGCCGTGCTAACCTCAGGTCTTCGGACAAAGCGTTCGCGAGGCAAAGCGATGAAGGACACCCGGTCTACCTGGGACCCCGGCAGCCGGACATTGCGCAGTGCCCTCAAGGGCGCCGTGTCGGTGGAGGATGTCGAGGCGTGGAAAAGATCGCTCCGCGCGGCGCTTGCGCTGGTCCCGGCGGGCACGACCTTCAAGCTCATGTATGACCTGCATGGCTACGAGCCGGCTTCCATCGAGGCGCACAAGGCGATGCGGGAGGTCGTCCCGCTGCTGCTCGCCGAGACCGGCATGCGCCCGGCGGTCGTCGATCTGTTCGACGAAAAGCCGCATGTCGAAGTTGCGGCGGCACCACGGGTCCGCTGCGTCGCTTTCGCCAACCTTCACCACGACCCGGAAAAGATGGGTCGTTACCAGGCAAAGATCGCCAAGGCTAACCAGCGGTTCTTTTCAGATCCCGCCGCCGCCGCAGTGTGGTTGAACGATCAGCCGCTTTAGCCGGCCCCCACCGGCGGACAGGCCAACCACAAGCACGGTCGGCCACCGGCGGCGACAGGAGGTGGCTCCTCGGGCTGGACTCGAACCAGCGACCAAGCGATTAACAGTCGCTTGCTCTACCAACTGAGCTACCGAGGAACAGGCGCCGGGCGCGATGGCGCGAGCCTATAGCAAACGCGGAAGCGCCTGCGCAATGCTGCCAGAGGTATTCCTGCTCCGCTCTTGCCCTGGTGGGCGCGAAAGCCGCGCCTCCCCCTTGCGCAGATCGTTAATCTGCCTGATCTCTAGGGTTAGGGCGGTGACGCGCCGGCCTTTGGCCGGCAGCGCAAAGACGCGCCCGCGCGCCGATTGAGAGGATCCGCGAGCCGTCATGCCCAGCGTCCGTTTCGGCAACCACCGCATCTCCCTTCCGGGATCGCGCCTTGGACGCATCGTTCTCGGTGTCGCCCTGATGATGGGCGGTTTCCTATGGTTTCTGCCGGTCCTCGGGCTCTGGATGCTGCCGCTCGGCCTGGTCGTCCTGTCGGTCGATTTCCCCTTCGTGCGTCGGTGGCGCAGACAGCAGACCGTTAACTTCGGCCGGCGCTGGGGGCCGACCCTCTCGCGCTGGCGCGACGCGCTCGGCCGTCGTTGGCCGAAGCTGTTCGGGCGCGGCGAAGGCGGAACGACGCCCTAGCCGGCAACCCGCTTGGCTTCCGCGGCCAGGGTGCGGAAGGCTTCCGGCAGCGACGGCCCGGCGCAGACCGTGAGTCGCCCCGGCAGGATCAGTCGCTTTTCGGCCGGAAAGAGCTTCAGCAGCGCAGGATGGGCGAGGAGAGCGGCGCCTTGGTCCTCGGGGCGCGACAGCGGGCCGCTCGCGAGGAGGTAGTCCGGCGGTTCGGAGATTAGCTTCTCCAGCGGCACGAACGCACCGTAGGCACCGGCGAGGTCGCTGGTCCGCCAGCCGACCGCGGTGAGAAGGTCGGCGAACAGCGTGGCGCCACCCGGCACATAGCCGCGCCTCTCATACGCCGCGACCCGCCGTGCTCCGGTTGCCGCCACCGTCGCCGCCGCCTGCTTTCGTGCCGCTGCGATCTCGTCGGCCAGCGCTACTCCGCGCTCGGGATGGCCGAGCAGCGTTGCCACCGCGCGGACCTGTTCGATCGACGCATCGACCGTCTCCGGCAACGCCAGTTCGAGCAGCGGATAGCCGAGCCGCTTCAGCAGGGCCTTGGTGTCCCGCCGCGTGTATTGGTCCGACACGACGAGGTCCGGCTGATGGCGGATTGCCGTCTCGGCGTCCGCCGCATCGTGCGGAAAGGCCGCCGCTCGCTCGGCCAAGAACGAAAACGCCGGATCGGCAGCGAAGATCGAGAGTCCGGCGATCTGATTGGGGTCGGCGAGTGCCAGCAGAAGCTGGTCCGTGCAGACGTTGAGCGAAACGATGCGCGTCGGTTCGGCTGTGGCAGGCTGCCCGAAAAAGCAGGCGAGGAGAAGAGCGCCGCCGCCGAGACGCTTGATTGCCGCAACCATGGGCGGCGTGTACACCCGCACCGCCCCGCCGGGAAGCCGGCGCGCTTCGGCAACCGCGGGCGTGGCCCAGCCGCGGTCGATAGAGACAGGCCCGTCTCCGCATGGGTGGAGCCATGGACGCCGCCACCAGGAAGCCCAGCCCCGCCGAACGGAGCCTTGTGCCGGCGCTGGCGGGGCTCGTGGTTTTCCTCGCCCTGCTTTCGCTCGGCATCGGCGCCGTTCCCCTGTCGCCCGGCGAAGTCCTGCAAGTGCTGGTCGGGCAGGCGAGCCAGGCCACAACCATAATCGTCGGCGAAATCCGCCTCCCAAGGGCCCTGCTGGCGGTCATGGTGGGCGCGACGCTCGGCCTTTCCGGCGCCGCCCTGCAGGGCCTCCTCCGCAATCCCCTGGCCGAACCCGCCCTGTTCGGCGCTCCGGCGAGCGCCGCCTTCGCCGCCGTCGTGACGATCGGCCTCGGTATCGCCGACGCGCTCTCCTTCGCGCTTCCCATTGCGGCGATGGCCGGCGCGCTGTTGTCGGTGGTGCTCCTCGTCGCCGTCGCCGGCCGCGAGGCCAGCCTGCTCGTGGTCCTCCTCGCCGGCCTCGCCGTCTCCAGCCTTGCCGGGGCGCTCACCGCGCTCGCCCTTAACCTCGCCCCGAACCCCTTCGCTGCTCTTGAGATCGCCTTTTGGCTCCTCGGCTCGCTCGAGGATCGCAGCCTGCAGCATGTCCTGATCGCCCTCCCGCTGACGTCGCTGAGTTGGGTGCTCCTTTTTGCCGATGCGCGCGCCTTGCGCGCGCTCACGCTGGGCGAGGATGTCGCCGCGAGCCTCGGCGTCGATCTCACCCGTACCCGCCTCCGCATTGTCTTCGGGGTCGCCGCCGGCACCGGTGCAGCCGTTGCCGTATCCGGAGCGATGGCCTTTGTCGGGCTGGTGGCGCCCCACTTGGTACGGGCCCTGGCGCGGCACGATCCCGGCCGCCTTCTCCTGCCCGCCGCGCTGGCTGGCGCGGCATTGTTGCTGGCGGCCGACATTCTTGTTCGCGTCATCCCGAGTTCGAGCCCCATTCGCCTTGGGGTCGTTACCGCCCTGATCGGCGCTCCGGTCTTCATCGCCATGGTTTTCCGCCGCCGGCGCGAGCTCTCCGGAGCCCAGCCGTGACCGGCGAGGCGTTGCTCTCGGTCAGTGGCCTCACCGCCCGCCTCGGCGGCAAGCCGGTGCTGGCGGACGCTACCTTCTCGATTTCAGCCGGCACACTGGTCGCCATCGTCGGCCCGAACGGCGCGGGCAAGACAACGCTTCTGCGCGCCATCGCCGGCCTCCTCCCGGCGACCGGCCGCCGGCACGTCGATGGGCGCGACCTCGACCGCCTCTTGCCGCGCGAACGCGCCCGGCTGATCGCTTATCTGCCACAGGGGCATAGCTTCGCCTGGCCGATGCCGGTCGCCGATGTTGTGGCCTTGGGGCGGCTGCCGTTCGGCGCAGACGCGACGCGCCTCGCCCCCGGCGATGTTGAGGCGGTCGGGAAGGCAATGGCCCTTGCCGGCGTCGCAGAATTCGCCGATCGGCCGGTGACCACCCTGTCGGGTGGCGAACGCGCCCGCGTCGCCCTAGCGCGTAGCCTTGCCGGCAACGCGCCGTTGCTTCTCGCCGACGAGCCGGTCGCCTCGCTCGATCCGCGCGCCCAGTTGGAGGTGATGGCGCTGCTGCGGGCGACGGCGAAGCGCGGCGCGGTACTTGCCGTGCTGCACGATCTCGGCCTCGCCTCGCGCTACGCCGATCGCGCGATTGTCCTCGATGTCGGGCGCATCGTTGCCGACGGGCCGCCCGCCGAGGCCCTCGACGCCGAGAGCCTCGCGAGAACCTTTGGCGTTGCCGCTACGGTGTTCCCTTCCGCTGAAGGCCCGGTGATCGTCCCAACGGCTGCGCAGGCCGCCGGAAGATGACAGACGCGGAGCCGCCGGTCATTCGCCCGGCAACCGTGGCCGATGCCGAAACGATTGCCGCGGTTCACGTCGTCGCCTGGCAGGAAACCTATGCCGGACTCCTGCCTGAGGCGTTCATCGCTGCCCAGTCGATCGTCAAGCGTGCGCAGATGTGGCGCGCCGTGCTCGATGTCGAGGGAACCGCGGCTTTCCTGGCTGAGGTCGATGGCGCGGCAATAGGCTTCGCCGCCTGCGGGGTCCAGCGCACGTCCGAACTGGCGGAGGCCGGCTACCGCGGCGAGATACAGTCGATATACCTCCTCGAGCGCGCCAAGCGGCGCGGCCTCGGGCGCCGGCTGATGGCGCGCTGCGCCCAATTTCTGGCCGAGCGCGGGCTCACCGGCGCCAGTGCCTGGGTGCTGCGGGAGAACGTCGCTGCGCGGCGCTTCTACGAACAACTCGGCGGCATCGCCCTGGACACACCGGCGCCGGAAAGCCACGGACCAGGAGTCATCGAAATCGCCTACGGCTGGGCCGATCTTGCCCGCCTCACAGCGGTCAAGGATTGAAACGCCAGCGGCGGTGGAGGCCTCGTCCGGAATCGAACCGGAGTAAACGGATTTGCAGTCCGGTGCATGGCCACTCTGCCACGAGGCCGCTCCGCGCGGACTTAGGGCCGCAGCTTCCAGGGCGTCAAGCGGATTTGCCGGGCAAGGCAGCCATGCGGTCGAAAACCCAGGTCAGCGCGCCGCCGCGCGGCTGCCGGACGCGCCGATCCCATGCCGACGACTCCATCGCCATCTATTCTTGCGGTCGAAGTGGGAGAGAACAATCGCTCATGAGAAATCTTTGCGGCGAGCTAATCGACTTCTATCCGATCGACTGAATAACGAATCACTGTCGCGCCCCACGAAATCGCGCGCTTCTGTCAATCGGGTCCGTCCGATGTACCCAGCCATTTCGGTAGGGAAGGGCTGTTTGCCGCCGCTTTCAGGCTTATCCACCGCTTTGATCCGTCGCCCGTGGACTTTACACAGGCTCCGCCTTGGAGGCCGGCAAATCACCCGCTTACATACTCGCGAATAGCGATTCGACGATGATTCGTTGAAGTGCGGCGAGAGACGGATCGAAACCGTCGCTCATGTTGCGTCGATGTTTAGCCGTCGTCAACAAACCGTGTCTGTTGGTTCAACTATCGAGCGACAGAAACCTGCCGAGCGTCAACAAAGGGGAGCGCGGGGTGTCTCTTTCAACCCGATTTGGCCGTAGTTCCGGCAACCGCTTGCTGCCGCGACTCGCCGCTATAGCCGCCCTCTTGTGTGCGGCAACGCCAGCCTCAGCCGAGCCGCTCAATGCCGCGCTCGCGTCGGCGTACACGAACAACCCGACCCTCAACGCCGCCCGTGCCACCTTGCGCGCGACCGACGAGGGTGTGCCGCAGGCGTTGTCCAACTATCGTCCAACCGTTTCGCTGACCGGCCAGGCAGCCTACAACAAGTCCATCAGCGGAACCCCTCAGACGACTCAACCGTGCACCACCGTTGCGACTGCTGCGGCAGCCACGCAACCGGGCTGTACCTACCAGGTCAGAAACGGTCTGTTCGTGGGCACGCGAGCGCTGGCCAACGGTCCGATAAACACGACCGCGAGCGAGACGCTCCCTCGCAGTGTTTCGCTCTCAATCGTCCAGCCGATCTTCAGCGGTTTCCGCACGGTCAACGGCGTCAAGGCCGCCGAGACCGCCGTTCTGGCTGGCCGCGAGACCCTGAGGACCAGTGAGCAGGACACGCTCCTGGCGGCGGTCACCGCTTACATGAATCTCGTCCGCGACCAGGCGATTGTCGGGCTCAACCGCCAGAATGTCGCATTTCTCAACGAGCAGGTGCGGGCGGCGCAAAACCGCTTGAACGTCGGCGAGGGGACGCGCACCGACGTTGCGCAGGCGCAAGCGACCCTGGCCAACGCCGAATCGACCCTGCAGGCGGCCCTCGCCACGGTCAGTAACGACGAAGCGACCTATAACCAGGTCATCGGCCATCCGCCGAAGAACCTCGTCGCGGCGGCTCCTCTGGAGAAGATGATACCGGCCACGGCGGAGGCGGCGGTGACGCTCGGCCTGACACGGCATCCGAGCGTTCTTGCCGCGCAGTACAACATCGACACCGCCGAGTACAACGTGAAGCTGCTCGAGGGAAACCTGCTCCCCAACGCTAATTTGACGGGGACGCTGACCCACGCCGATGCAAACAACAACCCGAGGAACTTCTCCGATACCGCGACCATCACCGGCCGTGTGACGGTGCCTCTCTACGATGCTGGTGCGACGCAGGCGCAGATCCGTGCGGCAAAGGAACGCCTCGGCCAGTCGCGCATCCAGCTCGATGCGGCACGCGACAACGTTCGTGCTCTGGCCGTGTCCGGCTACGGTTCGCTTGCCTCGGCGCGCGCCAGCGTCGCTGCGGCCGAGGCGGGAGTGCGGGCTTCGCAGTTGGCGCTCGAGGGGGTGCAGGAGGAGCAGCGGGTAGGCCAACGCACGACGCTGGACGTTCTGAACGCGCAGCAGACACTGGTTACGGCCCGCACCACCTTGGTACGGGTGCAGCGCGACCGCGTCGTGGCGACATACACCCTGCTTTCGGCAACTGGCGGTCTTTCCGCTCAGACTCTCGGCCTCGCGGTCAAGATCTACGACCCGACCGAGCACTACGACGCCGTGCATGACAAATGGTTCGGCATCACCACGCCGGATGGCCGCTGACGATTGCGATCGGATGGGGATACCGCTCGCCTTCGGGTGTTGCGGCGCCGCCATCTCGGGTAGTGTTCGTCGACGACTCGGCGGCGGGACGGGTTACGGGGGCCTGCGTCTCCTGACGAAGGGGAGCGGGTCGGGGAACGGGGAATGGCCAAACTAGCGCAAGCGCAAGAACCGTCGATGGAGGAGATTCTCGCCTCCATCCGGCGGATCATCTCCGACGAGGAGAGCGGACCGAAGACCCCGCCGCCCAGACCTGCCGCGCCTCCGCCGCCTCCACCCGCGCCTGAGCCGATGGCGGCCGCCGACGATATTCTGGAGCTGTCGGAAGAAGAGATCGCAGCGCCGCCGGAGCCGGAGGAAAGCGACATCATCTTCGCCGAACCGCCGGCACCCGAGCCCCCGCCGCCGCCCCCTCCGCCTCCGCCGCCACCGCGCCCGGCCGCCCTGCGCCCGGCGCCGGATCCGGGGCCGGCCCTCCTGTCGCCAACCGCCCAGTCGGCCGTCACGTCGGCGTTCGGGATGCTGAGCGGCGGGACCTTCGCCGGCTCTCGCACGGTCGAGGAACTGGTCGCCGAATTGCTCCGCCCGGTCCTTAAGGACTGGCTCGACACTAACCTGCCGGCGATGGTGGAGCGCCTCGTGCGCGAGGAGATCGCCCGGGCCGCTGGCCGCGGCCGCTAGGCCCTCGATCCCGTCGACACCTTTTCGGCGAAGTATTCGACACCGTTCGCGGTCTCCACCGGATAAGTGCGGATGACGTCGCCGGTGCGGATGACCCCGAGGTCGATTTCGCGCGTTGGCAGCACCGCGATCATGCGCTCGCCGATCCTCACCAGCACCTGCCGCCCCTGCGCGACCTGCTGCGACCAGCGCTTCAGCTGGCTGTAATAGGGCTCCGCCCGCCAGGCGCCGGGGAAGCCTGGATCGACGTGCGCGAACAGCCTTTGTCCGGTCTCATCGGAATAAAGAATGATCCGCGAGCGCGCCGGAAACCACTCGTCGCCGAGGTCGCCCCGCCGCCGCCACGAGCAATAGAAGCCGCGGCAACCTTCCGGCCGCTGCTCGTAGATCGTGCAGCCCGCCCCCTGCCGGTAATGCGTGCACCAGACATTGATCGGCTTATCGAGTTCGGTGATGGCGAGCAGTTTGCAGCAGAGACCGCAGCTGCCGCAGGACCGGTGTGCCACCGGCTCGTCGCGCTCGGCGCCCGGCGCCCCGCTCAAACCGAGCCCTCGCCGGGGGCGATCGGCTTCGCCCGCGCCCGCATCTCGTCGGTGACTTCTGCCCGCGGCACCCGCTGGGCGAAATAGTCGACGCCGGTAGGCGTCGCCATCTGGCTGATGGTGACGATGTCGCCCGCCTCGACCCGGCCGAGGTCGACGTCCTTGTTCGGCAGAACAACGATCATGCGGTCCTGCACCCGCACCACCACCTCAAACCCCTTGGCAATCTGCTCCGACCAGGACTTCAACGCGGCGTAGTACGGCTCCTTCCGCCAGGCGCCGGGAAAGCTCGGGTCGACATGGACGACCATTCGCTTGCCTTCGCGCATCCAGTAGATAACGAAGCGCGACTTGGTCGGACGCCATTCCTCGCCGAGTTCGCCGCGCCGCATGAATCCGCAATAGAAGGCGGCGCATTCGGTCGGGTGGCTCCCGTGAATGGAGCAGCCGCTCCCTTGCCGGAAATGCAGGCACCAGCGGTTCTCGTCCTTGTTCAGCGCGGCGATCGCCAGCAGCTTGCAGCAGAGCCCGCAGGTGCCGCAGCTCCGCCCAGCGACGACGGCGCGGCTCGGCGCCTCCGCGTCGGTCACAGCCGCGTCTTCAGCGGCTCGACCACCGGCGTGTCTGCCAGGCTAATGCCGAGCGGACGCGGATCGGCGGCTTTGCGTTTCTCGGCGAAATACTCCGTCGCGCTGCCGCGGATGATCTCGCCGATATAGAGGCGGTCGTCCTCCTCGAACTTGCCGAGATCGACCTCGCGGTCGGGGAGAATGACGATGAAGCGGTCGCGCTCGCGCACCACGATTTCGCGGCCCGAGCGGATATCGCGCGACCAGTCGCGGAGAGACTCCAGATACGGGCTCTTGCGCCAGGCGCCGGGATAGTTGGGGTCGACGTGGACCACCAGGCGTTTGCCGTTGTTGATCCAATAGAGGACCATATGGCAGCGCTGCGGCCGCCAGTCGTCGCCCCATTCGGCCATCCGCATCCAGCCGCAATAGAAGGTGCGGCAGGAGTCCGGATGGCGGCCGTGGATCGAGCAGCCCTTGCCGGCCTTGTGATACTGGCACCAGATGTCGTTCGGCTTGTTGAATTCCGAGACGCCCATCACCTTGCAGCAGAGGCCGCAGGTGCCGCAGGAGCGGCCGGGTGCCGGTCCGGGATCCGCCTGCGCCCCGCCCGGCGCGCCGCTCTCGCTCATGGCGCGACCTCAGGCGGCATGTCCTTCGGGCCGACCACCGACACCGCCCGCTCGGCCAGCTCCGGCGAGACGCGCTCCTTCGGCACCTTCTGCGCGTGATACTGGCGGCCCATCGGCCCGTCGAAGGGGATCACCTGCACCACATCGCCGTCGTTGACCTCGCCGAGGTCGTAATCCTTGTGCGGCAGGATGACGATCAGCCGCTCCTTGATGCGCACGATGATGTGCCGGCCCTCCGCAGCTTGCCGCGACATCCACTTCAGCTGCCGGTAATAAGGCTCCTCCTTCCAGGCATTGGGATGCGTGGGGTCGACATGCACGATCATCCGGTTGCCGGTGTAGTCCCAATAGAGGACGAAGTGGGCGCGGCTCGGCCGCCATTCCTCGCTGAAATCCGCCTTGCGCATGAAGCCGCAGTAGAAGCGCTGACAGGAGCCGGGCCGCGTTTCGTAGATCGAGCAGCCGCGGCCGGCCTTGAAGTGGTCGCACCACTTGTTTTCCGGCTTACCCAGTTCCCGTACTGACACGATCTTGCAGCAAAGGCTGCAAGAGCCGCAGGAGCGGCCGGGCACGGTCTCAGGCGATGCGGGCTTTGGCTGTACCTCGGTCAACGCGGTGGCACTCTTTGTGGCGCGGGCGATCTGCGCCGCTCTTGCTCGTTCGGCTCTCTAGCATAACACTGGCGGCTGCCGGCAATGCCGTCCCGCCAACTCGATTAGGCTGCAGAAATGAGCAAGCGTTTTCAACGGTTTGTCGAAGACTGGATACCGCAGAACGTGCGCCCTTCGAGCATGGACAGCTACGAACGGAGCGCCGAGGACCTCGTCCGCGCCTGCCTGGAGGAGGGGGCCCGCCAGGGCTTTGCCCCGAACGAGGTGGCCGAGGAAAAGGCATTTATCGGCGAGCGCATCAAACGCGTCCTGGAAGCCGAGAACATCCCCGACCTGGGCAACATGCGCGGCGGCGACGACTGAGCGACGGGCCGATCGGCGCGAACGGGCGTTGACGAGGCGGACCGCCGCCGCTTACCACCGCCGCCAATCGTCCATCCGCCCGGGAACACCCATGCTCGACAAGACTTACGACGCGGCCGCCGTCGAGCCGCGCATCTCCGCTGCGTGGGAAGCCGCCGGCGTGTTCAGGGCCGGCGCGGGGGCAAAGCCCGGCGCCGAGCCTTATTCGGTCGTCATTCCGCCGCCCAACGTCACCGGCTCGCTCCATATGGGGCACGCGCTGAACAACACGCTGCAGGACATCCTCGTCCGCTTTGAGCGCATGCGCGGCCGCGACGTGCTGTGGCAGCCCGGGACCGACCATGCCGGCATCGCCACGCAGATGGTGGTCGAGCGGCAGATGATGGAGCGGCAGGAACCGAACCGCCGCGTCATCGGCCGCGAGAAGTTCCTGGAAAAGGTCTGGGCGTGGAAGGCGGAGTCGGGCGGCACCATCGTCAATCAGCTGAAGCGCCTCGGCTGCTCCTGCGATTGGTCGCGCGAACGCTTCACCATGGACGAGGGGCTGTCGCGCGCCGTCACCAAGGTCTTCGTCGACCTCCACCGCGCCGGCCTCATCTACAAGGATAAACGCCTCGTCAATTGGGACCCGAAGCTCGAGACGGCGATCTCCGACCTCGAGGTGGCCCAGGTCGAGGTCAAGGGCCACCTCTGGCACCTCCGCTATCCGATCGAAGGCACGACGTTCGACCCCGCCGACCCCGCGACCTTCATCGTCGTCGCCACCACCCGTCCCGAGACGATGCTCGGCGACACCGGCGTCGCCGTCCATCCCGACGGCCCGAAGTGGAAGCACTTCGTCGGCAAGCACACCGTCCTGCCGCTCGTCGGTCGGCGCATTCCGATCATTGCCGACGATTATGCCGACCCGGAGAAGGGGAGTGGCGCGGTCAAGATCACGCCGGCGCACGACTTCAACGACTTCGAGGTCGGCAAGCGCCATGGACTGCCGATGATCAGCGTTCTCGACCGCGAGGCCTGCGTCGTCCTCAAGGACAACGCCGACTTCCTCGCCGGTGTGCCGGATTCGCCGGCATTACAGGTCACCCTTGCCTCGCTCCACGGCAAGCCGCGCGAGGTAGCGCGTAAGCTGGTCGTGGCGATGCTGGAGGAGAAGGGGCTCCTGGAGAAGATCGAGCCGCAGACCCACACCGTGCCGCATGGCGACCGTTCCGGTGTGCCGGTCGAACCATTCCTCACGGACCAATGGTATGTCGACGCCAAGACGCTGGCGGCGCCCGCCATCGCTGCTGTCCGCGAAGGCCGCACCAACTTCGTCCCGAAGAACTGGGAGAAGACCTATTTCGAGTGGATGGAGAACATTCAGCCCTGGTGCATCTCGCGCCAGCTCTGGTGGGGCCACCAGATTCCCGCTTGGTACGGGCCGGACGGCAAGGCCTTTGTCGCCCACGACGAATCCGGCGCCGCTGCCGCCGCGAAGGCGCACTACGGCAAGGCCGTCGCCCTGACGCGCGACGAGGACGTCCTCGACACGTGGTTCTCGTCCGCCCTCTGGCCGTTCTCCACCCTCGGCTGGCCCGATGCCACGGCCGAGCTGAAGCGCTATTACCCGACCAGCGTCCTCGTCACCGGCTTCGACATCATCTTCTTCTGGGTTGCCCGCATGATGATGATGGGACTTCACTTCATGAAGGACGGCGGCGGCAAGCCGGTCGTTCCCTTCGCCGACGTCTACATCCACGCCCTCGTCCGCGACGAGAAGGGCGCCAAGATGTCGAAGTCGAAGGGCAACGTCATCGACCCGCTTGGCCTCATCGACGAATACGGCGCCGACGCCCTCCGCTTCACTCTCGCCGCCATGGCCGCGCAGGGGCGCGACATTAAGCTCGCGACCAGCCGCGTCGAAGGCTACCGGAACTTCTCGACCAAGCTCTGGAACGCCGCCCGCTTCGGCGCGATGAACGGCTGCGCGGTCGATCCCGCCTTCGACCCGGCGGGCGCCGCGGAGACGGTCAATCGCTGGATCCTCACCGAGCTGACGCGCTGCACCCGCGAGGTCACGGCGGCAATCGAAGCCTATCGCTTCAACGATGCCGCCGCGGCGCTCTACCGCTTCATCTGGAACTTCTACTGCGACTGGTTCCTGGAACTGGCCAAGCTGGTTTTCGTCGGCCCCGACGGTCCGGCCAAGACCGAGACCCGCGCCACCGCCGCCCATGTGCTGATGGAAGTGCTGAAGATCCTCCACCCCTTTATGCCCTTCATCAGCGAGGAACTCTCCGCCCGCTTTGCCGGAGAGGGCGCCCGGCCGCTCCTCGCCGTCACTCCCTGGCCCGCCGCCGGCTTCGAGGACGCCGCCGCCGCCGCCGAGATCAACTGGCTGATCGATGCCGTCAGCGACATCCGCTCGGTGCGCACCGAACTCAGCGTTCCGGCCGCAGCGGTCGTGGCCGTGGCCGGCATCAGCGGCGCGGGTCGGGAGACCGCCGCCCGCGTCGAGCGTCACGGCGCTGCACTGAAGCGCTTTGCCCGCATCGGCGAAATTCGTGTCGACGCCACACCGATTCCGGGCGCCGTCCAACTCCCGCTCGGCGAGGCGACCCTGTCGCTGCCTCTGGCCGAACTCATCGACCTCGCCGCTGAGAAAGCCCGCCTCGCCAAGGAACTCGACCGCCTCGCTAAGGAGATCGCCCGCTTCGACGCCAAGCTCGGCAACGCCGACTTCATCGCCCGGGCGCCGGAGGAGGTGGTGGAGGAGCAGCGCGAGCGCCGCGCCGATGCGGTTGCTCTTCGCGAACGCGCAGCCGCCGCCTTGTCCAGACTGTCTGCATAAGCCGCCGCTCCGGCAGCCGCCGAGAGCACGTTGACGAACTCTTCACCCTCCGCGGGTACAAACACAGCTGTCTCGTAGCGTAAGCGTCAGTGTATCTGCATGCGTAGTGTTTCCGTTGGCGTTGCAGGCCGTTCGCCTGCCGCGAATCGTCCTGGCCTTCTGACCCTCGCGGCAAGGCCGCTTGGCACCGCCGAGCACCGGACGATCGCCGCCGTGGTCCTGCCCCTGATCGGACGCTGGACCTTTCTCCTCGGCTTTGCGGTCGCTTTGCTCCTGGTTTGACTGGCCTTTCCGCTGCCCTGCGGCGCTTCCGCCACACCCCTGAATTAATGTGTGGGCGAATCGCTCCGGCGTTGGCCCCTCGTCGATTCCCACTATAATCACAGCATCCGGCGGGGATTCCCGGCCTGCCTTGACCGGGGGGCCGGTAGATGCGTGGGAGAGGGCGATGAAATTCGCGGTTTGGACAGGTCTGGCAGTTGCGGGTTGCGTGGGGATTGCTCCTGCACTTGCAGCCGACGCGGGTCGGTACTATCCGCCAGCCGCGAGCCGCGCTCCCGCCGTTTACGGGCCGGGGCCGCTGATCACCGGCAACATCGAACTTTATTTCGGCACTGAAGACCCGACCTCGGGCGGCGCCGGATCGATTGTCGGCGGCGCCGGTCGCGTTAATATGCCTTTGACGATGGACTGGAGCCTGCAGCTCGACGCTTATGGCTCCTCGTCCTCAAGCTCGCTCTCGGCTTCTCAGGCGGGCGTGACCGCGCATTTCTACCGTCGCGATCCCAACGCTTACGCGATCGGCTTCTTCGTCGGCTACACCAGCACCAACACCGTCGGCACGACGAGTGGACCGCTGATCGGCGCTGAAGGCCAGATCTACAACGGCCCGCTGACGCTGGGTGCCGACGTCTCGGTCGCCAACCTGAGCAACGGCGTAGATACCGTCGTCAACCTGCACGGCCAGGCGCGCTTCTACCTGATGCCGAACTTCAAGCTGCAGGCCGATGCCGCCCACGCCAGCGTCAGTGGCGGCAACGACGTCACCTCGCTCGGGGTCAGCGCCGAGTACCGTTTCACTAATACGCCGTTCAGCCTCTTTGGCGCCGGCCGCTGGGACCATGCGACTGGGCTCAACGTGACGACCGGCGTGATCGGCGGCCGCCTCTTCTTCGATCCGCCGGGCGCAACGCTACAGAGCCACGAACGGAGCGGCGCCGGCTGGCTGGTGTCGCCGGGCCTGCGCTTCTAGGCGCTCCGACAATAGGGGTTTTCAAGGCCGCCGGCCCTGCCGGCGGCCTTTTCGTTTGCCCAACGCGCAACAAAAAAGGGGCGCCGCAAGGGCGCCCCTTTGGCCGTGGTCGAAAGCGACCGCCTAGACCGAGTAGTAGAGTTCGAACTCGATCGGATGCGGCGTGTGCTCGAAGCGGATCACGTCTTCCATCCGCAGCTCGATGTAGGAGTCGATGAGGTCGTCGGTGAAGACGTCGCCGGCCTTGAGGAAGGCGCGGTCCTTGTCGAGATTGCCCAGCGCCTCGCGCAGCGATCCGCACACCGTCGGAATCTTCTTCAGTTCGCGCGGCGGCAGATCGTATAGGTTCTTGTCCATCGCCTGGCCGGGGTCGATCTTGTTCATGATGCCGTCGAGGCCGGCCATCAGCATCGCCGCAAAGCCGAGATACGGGTTGGCGGCGGGATCGGGGAAGCGAACCTCGACGCGCTTGGCCTTCGGGTTGCTCGTCACCGGGATGCGGCAGGAGGCCGAGCGGTTACGCGAGGAGTAGGCGAGCAGCACCGGCGCCTCGTAGCCCGGCACCAGACGCTTGTAGGAGTTGGTGGTCGGATTGGTGAAGGCGTTGATCGCCCGGGCGTGCTTGATGATGCCGCCGATATAGTAGAGGCACTCCTGCGACAGGTCGGCGTACATCTTGCCGGCGAAGAGCGGCTTGCCCGCCTTCCAGATCGACTGGTGGACGTGCATGCCCGAGCCGTTGTCGCCGTAGATCGGCTTCGGCATGAAAGTCGCCGTCTTGCCGTAGCTCTGCGCGACATTGTGGATGCAGTACTTATAAATCTGCATCGAGTCGGCCATCTTCACCAGCGTGTCGAACTTCATGCCGAGCTCGTGCTGGGCGGAGGCGACCTCGTGGTGGTGCTTCTCGACCTTGACCCCCATCGAGGCCATCGCCGCCAGCATGTCGGAGCGCATGTCCTGCGCCGAATCCTGCGGCGGCACCGGGAAGTAGCCCTGCTTGATGCGGATGCGGTGGCCGAGATTGCCGCCCTCGTAGTCGGTCGGCGAGTTGATCGGCAGTTCGATGTCGTCGATGACGAAGCCAGTGTTGTACGGCGTCGCCGAATAGCGGATGTCGTCGAAAACGAAAAACTCGGCTTCCGGGCCGACGAAGATCGTGTCGCCAATCTTGCTCTGCTTGAGGAAGGCTTCGGCCTTCTTGGCGATCGAGCGCGGATCGCGGCCGTAAGCCTCACCGGTCAGCGGCTCCAGCACGTCGCACACGATCGACATCGTCGTCTGGGCGAAGAACGGGTCGATGGTGCAAGTGTTGGGGTCCGGCATCAGCATCATGTCGGACTCGTTGATCGCCTTCCAGCCGGCGATGGACGAGCCGTCGAACATGATCCCCTCGGCGAACACCTCCTCATCGATCATCGTGATGTCGAAGGTGACGTGCTGCCACTTGCCGCGCGGATCGGTGAAACGGAAGTCGACATATTTGACGTCCTTCGCCTTGATCTGTGCGAGGACTTCTTTGGCGGTCGTCATGCGAAAGGTTCCTTCTTCCCAGTCTCTCAGGTCTTACCGTCGCACGACGCCAGCCTGCCGCTGCCCCCCGTGCCGTCGGATGCTCAAAAGTCAGATGGCGTCGAGGCCGCTTTCCCCGGTGCGTATGCGGATCGCGTCCTCGACCGTATAGACAAAGATCTTGCCGTCGCCGATGCGGCCCGTCTGGGCGGCGCGGCGGATCGCGTCGATGGCGCGCTCCACCATTTCATCGGGCAGCACGATTTCGATTTTCACCTTGGGCAGGAAATCGACGACATATTCGGCGCCGCGATAGAGTTCCGTGTGACCTTTCTGGCGGCCGAAACCCTTGGCCTCGGTAACCGTGATACCTTGAAGGCCAACCTCCTGAAGCGCTTCCTTTACTTCATCAAGCTTGAACGGCTTGATGATCGCTTCGATCTTCTTCATTGCAACTCGTGCTCCGGAACTGCGCGGCCGGACGAACCGCACCGCGCCCTGGACGTGAACTGCATGCCCTATGCCATCGGTCGGAAACGCCGCAAAGCCCCCTTGGCGGCAACTGCTGTTGCCGCGGTGCGGCAAATCACACACAGCAAACGGCTTCGTCTAGCACAGGATTTGGGCACTTGCCCAAGAATTAAGCAGTGCTGTGGCCGTTTCGAAGGCGCATACGCATGACCCGCGAGGAGCCGCTCGAAATCCTTTCACCGGCTGAGATGGCCGTCGCCGACGCCGCGACGATAGCGGCTGGGACCCCCGGAATCGTCCTCATGGAACGGGCGGGGAGGGCCGTCGCACGGAAGGCGGCGGAGATGGCGCCGGGCGCTCGCGTCGTCGTTCTCGCCGGCACCGGCAACAATGGCGGGGACGGCTTCATCGCGGCGCGCTATCTGCGCGACGCCGGCTACCGCGTGACCGTCGCCCTGCATGGCGCGCCGCAGGCGATGCGCGGCGATGCCGCACGCGCCGCGGCCGCGTTTGCGGGTGTTGTGACCACCGCTGAACCGTCGCTGCTTGTCGGCGCCGATCTGGTCGTCGATGCGCTTTACGGCGCCGGCTTCCGGCCGCCGCTGCGGCCCGATGCCCTGAGCCTCGTCCATGCCGCCAATGGCAGCGCGGCACGCATCCTTGCCGTCGACCTGCCGAGCGGCATCGACGGCGCGAGCGGCAAGGCGACGCCGCTGCCCCCGCCAAGCAACGCCGTTCCCGGTGCAGGAAAGCTGGCACAGGCGCGGCAAAGCCGCGTCGGGCTCGATGCCGGCACCGCCATAATTGCCGATGCCACCATAACCTTCGCCCGAAGGAAGCCGGGCCACATCCTCCTTCCCGGGCGCCTCTGCTGTGGACCGGTCACCGTCGCCGACATCGGCATTGGAGCGGACGCGGTCGCTGCCGCGGGGGCCAAGACTTACGTCAATCGCCCCGCGCTTTGGCGAGCCGGCCTCCCGGCCCTCCATGCCTCCGCGCACAAATATCGGCGTGGCCACCTGGCAGTCCTCTGCGGTCCGCCGCACCATACCGGCGCCGCGCGGCTTGCCGCAGTCGCCGGTCTGCGGATGGGGGCGGGGCTCGTCACGCTGTGCGGGACCCAAGAGTCGATCGACGAGGCGGCGACGCAGCTCACTGCCGTGATGTTGCGTAGCGTGGACGGTGCCGAAGACCTCAAAGCCATGCTGAGCGATCGGCGATTCACTGCGATGGTCATCGGCCCGGCCTCCGGGGTCGGCGAGTCCACCCGGGCCAATGTGATCGCGGCGCTGTCCGAACCGGCCGCGACGGTCATCGACGCGGATGCCCTGACCAGCTTCGCCGCGAACCCGGACGTTTTGTTCCACGCAGTCCGCGCCCGCCCGCACCAGATTCCGACGGTGTTCACGCCGCATGAAGGCGAGTTTGCACGCCTCTTTTCCGATCTAGCTGCCAAGCCATCCAAGCTCGATCGGGCCCGACTTGCCGCCGAGCGCTCCGGCGCGTTTGTTGTCCTCAAGGGTGCCGATACCGTGGTAGCCGCGCCGGATGGCAAGGCGGCGATCGCCGACAACGCGCCGCCGAGCCTCGCCACTGCCGGCTCGGGCGACGTGCTGGCCGGTATGATCGGCGGCCTTCTCGCTCAGGGGGTTGCCGGCTTCTCCGCGGCGGCGGCGGCGGTCTACCTCCATGGCGAGGCCGCTGCGGGCCTCGGCCCGGGCACGATCGCCGACGACCTTGCCGGTGGCATCCCTTCCGCACTTGCCGCGCTTGGCCCCTGAACCGCTTGCAAAACCGAGCGTTTCTGCCGCATCGATTGCCGGTCCGGGCAAAGGAATCCAACCGTTTTCCGTTTGCGCCCCGGTTGGCCGATGTTATAGAGGCCGCGCCCTTGGCGGCGGCTTTGCCGCGAGCCGGGCGGGCGTGGCGGAACTGGTAGACGCGCTGGATTTAGGTTCCAGTGGCTTCGGCCGTGGGGGTTCAAGTCCCTCCGCCCGCACCAGATTGCCCTGGCGTGGTTGGCGAGTGTGACCGGCGAGATGCCGGCGAAGGCGGGAGTGCGATGGAGATTACCGAGACCGTGGCCGATGGGCTGAAGCGCGAGATCAAGGTTGTGATCCCGCGTTCCGAACTGGACAGCCGCCTGACCAGCCGGCTGGAGCAGATCAAGGCCAATGTCCGCCTGCCTGGTTTCCGCCCCGGCAAGGTCCCGGTCGCGCATCTGCGCCGCGCTTATGGCAAGGCCGAGATGGCGCAGGTGGTGAACGACCTCCTCGCCGAAAATCTCCGCAAGATGCTGGCCGATCGCGGCGAGCGCGCCGCAACCCAGCCGAATTACGAACTCCCCGAGGACCAGGCCGAAACCGAGCGCATCCTCTCCGGCCAGGCCGATCTCGCCTACGCCATGAAGTTTGAGGTGCTGCCGAACTTCGAGGTTGCCGATGTCAGCGGCGTGAAGCTCGAGCGCCCGGTCGCCAGCGTCAGCGACGACGACGTCGACGCCGAGATCAAGACCCTGGCCGAGACCGCACGGCCGTTCAAGGCCACCGACAAGGCCGCGGAGACCGGCGACCGCTTGCAGATTTCCTTTCTCGGCAAGATCGCCGGCGAGCCTTTCGAGGGCGGCGCGGCCGACGACTATCAGATCCGCCTCGGCTCCGGTCAGTTCATCCCAGGCTTCGAGGAGCAGCTGGTCGGCACCCGCGCCGGCGAGCGCCGCGTGGTGAACGTGACTTTCCCGGCCGACTATCGCGCGACCCAGTTGGCTGGCAAGGCCGCGACTTTCGAGGTGACGGTCAAGGAGGTCGCCGCCCCCGGCGAGATCGCCATCAACGACGAGCTGGCCACGCAGCTCGGCGTCGAGTCGCTGGGTAAGCTTCGCCAGACCGTGCGCGATCAGCTGGAGCAGCGCTATCGCTTTCAGAGCCGCCAGAAGGTCAAGCGGCAACTGCTCGACCGGCTCGACGGTATGCACGCCTTCGACCTCCCGCCGACCATGGTGGAGCAGGAATTCGCCAACATTTGGAAGCAGGTCGCCGATGAGATGGCCGCGACCAGCAAGAGCTTTGCCGATGTCGGCACGACGGAGGAAGAGGCCCGCGCTGATTATCGCAAGATCGCCGAGCGCCGCGTTCGCCTTGGTCTCGTCCTGTCGTCGATCGGCGAAAAGCAACGAATCGAGATCGCCGACGAGGAAGTGCAGCGCGCGCTGACGGCACAGATGCGGCAGTTCCCCGGCCAGGAGCGGCAGATCTACGACTACTACCGTAATAATCCCGATGCTCTTGCCGGCCTGCGCGCGCCGATCTTTGAGGAGAAGGTCGTCGATTACTTGCTGGACATCGCTCAGGTGGCTGAGAAGCCGGTGAGCAAAGAAGAACTGATGGCCGACGATGTCGAGGAAGGGAAGGGCGCCTGACCTCGGCGAGGAACCCCGGCAAGGCCGGCGTTTGTTCCTCTTTAAGGAGGCGGCGCTAGGCCCTATCTAGGAAGCGAAGTGAGTCCGGGGGGAGGAGCCCTCCCCGGCCTTATGTGCGGCGGCTTCGATAAGGACCAGGATGCGCGACCCCGTCGACTACGCGATGAACACGATGGTGCCGATGGTGGTCGAACAGACCAACCGCGGCGAGCGTGCCTACGACATCTATTCGCGGCTCCTCAAGGAACGCGTCATCTTCGTGATTGGGCCGATCGAGGACCATGGCGCTGCGGTGATCACCGCGCAGCTGCTCTTTCTGGAGGCTGAAAACCCCAAGAAAGAGATCTCTATGTACATCAACTCGCCGGGCGGCATCGTCACGTCGGGAATGGCGATCTACGACACCATGCAGTTCATCAAGCCGCCGGTGTCGACCCTTTGCATCGGTCAGGCGGCTTCGATGGCTTCGCTCCTGCTCTGTGCCGGTGAAAAGGGGGCACGATATGCCCTGCCCAATGCCCGCATTCTGCTGCACCAGCCCTCGGGCGGGTTCCAGGGCCAGGCGTCGGATATCGAGCGCCATGCCGAAGACATTATTAAGATGAAGCGGAAGCTCAACGAGGTATACGTCAAGCATACCGGCCAGAATTACGAGGTGGTTGAGCGGACCCTTGATCGTGACTATTTCATGAGTGCGACAGAGGCCAAGGATTTCGGATTGATCGATCGCGTTATGGCCACCCGGGCCGAGGCCGAGGCGGCTCCCGCCCGTTGAGGGTGAGGCCCTTCAGCTTTGCGGTACTTAGGGAATTCGCTGGCAGGCACGTTAAACATCTCTTGAACAAATCGAGCTTAGCTTGATTGGAATGGTAGCGTTGAGTTGCGCCCGCCACCGGGATGGCTAATGTCCGAGACGGAGTCGCGTCAGCCAAACGCCGCTCCACGCCGCTCTCACCTTTCGAGGAGGCGCGGCCGATGAGCGTCACCAGATGAGCTTCAGCAGATGAGCAAAGTCACCGGTTCCGACGCCAAGAACACCCTCTACTGCTCGTTCTGCGGCAAGAGCCAGCACGAGGTGCGCAAGCTCATTGCCGGCCCGACCGTGTTCATCTGCGATGAATGCGTCGAGCTGTGCATGGACATCATCCGTGAGGAATCGAAGTCCTCGCTGGTGAAATCGCGCGACGGCGTGCCGACCCCGAAGGATATCTGCCAGGTTCTCGACGACTACGTCATCGGCCAGACCCACGCCAAGAAGGTCCTCTCGGTCGCGGTCCACAACCACTACAAGCGGCTCAACCACGCTGCCAAGAACAATGACGTCGAGCTTGCCAAGTCCAACATCCTGCTGATCGGCCCGACCGGCTGCGGCAAGACGCTGCTGGCGCAGACGCTGGCTCGCATCCTCGACGTGCCCTTCACCATGGCCGACGCCACCACCCTGACCGAGGCGGGCTATGTCGGCGAGGACGTCGAGAACATCATTCTGAAGCTGCTGCAGAACGCCGACTACAACGTCGAGCGGGCGCAGCGCGGCATCGTCTATATCGACGAGGTCGACAAGATCAGCCGCAAGTCCGACAACCCGTCGATCACCCGCGACGTGTCCGGCGAAGGCGTGCAGCAGGCCCTTCTGAAGATCATGGAGGGCACGATCGCCAGCGTCCCGCCTCAGGGCGGCCGCAAGCACCCGCAGCAGGAATTTCTGCAGGTCGACACCACCAACATCCTCTTCATCTGCGGCGGCGCCTTCGCCGGCTTGGAGCGCATCATCTCCGACCGCGGCCGCGGCACATCGATCGGCTTCGGTGCCAAGGTGGCGGCGCCCGAGGATCGGCGCACTGGTGAACTGCTCCGGGCGGTCGAGCCTGAGGACCTCCTGAAGTTCGGCCTCATCCCCGAATTCGTCGGCCGTCTGCCGGTCCTGGCGACCCTGGAAGACCTCGACGAAGATGCGCTGATCAAGATCCTGACCGAACCGAAGAACGCGCTGGTCAAGCAATACCAGCGGTTGTTCGACATGGAGGGCGTGGAACTCTCCATCCATGAGGGCGCCCTGTCGGTGATTGCCCGGAAGGCGATCGAACGCAAGACCGGCGCCCGCGGCCTGCGCTCCATCATGGAGGCGATCCTGCTCGACACGATGTTCGACCTGCCGGCCCTGGCAGGCGTTCAGGAGGTCGTCATTTCCTCGGAAGTGGCCGAAGGTGGCTCGCGCCCGCTCTACATCTACTCAGAGCGCGCAGGAGATGTGACCGCCTAGCCACTATTCACGGCTAGGTGACGCGCCGCCTTGACTTGGCCGCACCCCGTCTCCACCTATTGTGTCAGCCTAACTTCCGCCGATTCAGGCTGGAAACTCTTAGCGGCGTAAGGACTTACTCCGTCCTGGACGGCGTAGCGTCTGAGTTCCGATTTGCCCGCATTCCCCCGGCTGGGCGATAACCGCGAAGCTGGGCGAGGAAAGGAACCTGCAATGACCGACGATCTCCCCCGCACCAGGCCCGCCGGCGACGTTTGCCCGGTGCTGCCGCTTCGCGACATCGTCGTCTTCCCGCATATGGTTGTGCCTCTCTTCGTTGGCCGCGAAAAGTCGATCAAGGCGCTCGAAGAGGTAATGCGCGCCGACAAGCAGGTTCTGCTCGCCACACAGCAGAACCCGGGCGAGGACGACCCGACCCCGGCGACAATCTACCCAATCGGCACGCTGGCGACGGTCCTGCAGCTGCTGAAGCTGCCCGACGGCACGGTGAAGGTGTTGGTCGAGGGCGTCAGCCGTGCCGAGATCGTGCGCTTCACCGACAACGCCGCCTACTACGAGGCCGAAGCGAGGACCGTGCAGAGCGTTCTCGGCGAGCGCGTCGAGGTCGAGGCGCTGGCGCGCTCGGTCGTCGGCGAGTTCGAGAACTACGTGAAGTTGAACAAGAAGATCGCGCCGGAGATGGTGAGCGCCGTCACGCAGATCACCGACTACGGCAAGCTCGCCGACACGATCGCCCATCACCTGGTGATCAAGATCCCCGAGAAGCAGGAACTGCTGACGCTGACCAATGTGGTCGACCGTCTGGAGAAGATCCTGCGCCTGATGGAGAGCGAGATTTCCGTTCTCCAGGTGGAGAAGCGCATCCGCAGCCGCGTAAAGCGCCAGATGGAGAAGACGCAGCGCGAGTATTATCTCAACGAGCAGATGAAGGCGATCCAGAAGGAGCTCGGCGACGGCGAGGAAGGCCGCGACGAACTGGCCGAACTGGAAGACCGAATCGAGAAGACCAAGCTGTCGAAGGAGGCCCGCGACAAGGCGCTCGGCGAGCTGAAGAAGCTGCGCCAGATGAGCCCGATGTCGGCCGAGGCGACTGTCGTCCGCAACTATCTCGACTGGCTGCTCGGCATTCCCTGGGGCAAGCGCTCCAAGGTCAAGAACGACCTGCGCTTCGCTCAGGAGGTGCTCGATGCCGATCACTTCGGCCTCGAAAAGGTGAAGGATCGCATCGTCGAGTATCTCGCCGTCCAGGCCCGCGCCAACAAGCTGAAGGGCCCGATCCTCTGCCTTGTCGGTCCTCCCGGCGTCGGCAAGACCTCGCTCGGCAAGTCGATCGCCAAGGCGACCGGCCGCGAATTCGTGCGCATGTCGCTGGGCGGCGTGCGCGACGAGGCGGAGATCCGCGGCCACCGTCGCACTTACATCGGCTCGATGCCCGGCAAGGTCATTCAGTCGATGCGCAAGGCCAAGAAGACCAATCCGCTCTTCCTGCTCGACGAGATCGACAAGATGGGCATGGACTTCCGCGGCGACCCGTCCTCGGCGCTGCTTGAGGTGCTGGACCCCGAGCAGAACCACACCTTCAACGACCATTACCTGGAGGTCGATTACGACCTGTCCAACGTGATGTTCGTGACGACGGCCAACACCCTCAATATCCCGCCGCCGCTGATGGATCGGATGGAGATCATCCGCATCGCCGGCTACACCGAGGATGAGAAGATCGAGATCGCCCGCCGTCACTTGATCCCCAAGACGATGAGCGATCACGGCCTGTCGACCAAGGAGTTCAAGCTCGATGACGACGCGCTGAAGGCGATCATCCAGCGCTATACGCGCGAAGCCGGCGTCCGCAATCTCGAGCGCGAGATTGCCACCGTCGAGCGGAAGGTCGTCAAGGAACTGCTGCTCTCCAAGAAGAAGGCGATCAAAGTCACCGCTGCCAACCTCGAAACCTATCTCGGCGTGCCGCGCTACCGCGTTGGCGAAGTCGAGCAAGAGGATCAGGTCGGGATGGTGTCCGGCCTTGCCTGGACTGAAGTGGGCGGCGAACTGCTGACCATCGAAGGCCTGATGATGCCGGGCAAGGGCAAGATGACCGTTACCGGTAATCTGCGCGACGTCATGAAGGAGTCGATCTCGGCGGCGGCCTCTTACGTCCGCAGCCGGGCAGTGGCCTTCGGCATCGAGCCGCCGTTGTTCGATCGGCGCGACATCCACGTGCACGTGCCAGAGGGGGCCACCCCGAAGGACGGCCCGTCGGCCGGCGTCGCTATGGCGACGGCCATCGTCTCCGTGATGACCGGAATCCCGGTCAAGAAGGACGTGGCGATGACCGGCGAGATCACGCTGCGCGGCCGCGTGTTGCCGATCGGCGGTCTCAAGGAGAAGTTGCTGGCGGCCCTGCGCGCCGGCATCAAGAAGGTCCTGATTCCCGAGGAAAACGTAAAGGATCTCGCCGATATCCCGGACAACGTGAAGAATGCGATGGAGATCGTGCCGGTGTCCCGGATGGACGAGGTCATCGCCAACGCTCTGGTGCGAGCGCCCGAGGCCATTACTTGGGACGAAAGCAAGATTACGGCCCAGCCGGCCGCCGTTGCTGACGACGGCCCCGGGATGACTGCCCACTGAATTAACCGGCCGTTAAGGTTGCTCGGAAGAAACGCCCCCGAAAGGGGGCTTTTCTTTTTTCCGGCTTGTTGCGTTGAGGCCTCACTCCTGTGAAAAAGCGCGGTTTTCCGGGCTTTTTGTCTTGCCTCGTTGAGCGAATAGCAAGAGTGTCCGGGCGAGTCTCACTGGGCGGTGCGTAGCGGGAACCGCCATTTCCACGAAAGGAACTGCAGGATGAACAAGAACGATCTGATTGCGGCTGTCTCGGACAAGACGGGGTTGTCGCGGACTGGCGCCGGCGACGCGGTCGACGCCACCTTCGACGCTATTGCCGCCGCCCTCAAGAAGGGTGACGAGGTGAAGATCATTGGCTTCGGCAGCTTCACCGTTGCCAAGCGCGCCGCCAGCATGGGCCGCAACCCGCGCACCGGCGAGGCGATCAAGATTGCCGCTTCCAAGACGCCGAAGTTCAAGGCCGGCAAGGGCCTCAAGGACGCCGTGCAGTAAAGCAGCGTCTCCGACGCTATCTCCGTCGTTTGCAAAGGCCGCCGGCATCGCCCGGCGGCCTTGGTGTTTCTGGGGGCTCCTGGAGGTCGCACCCAGGGGAGGACCCGAGATTTTCGCCGTTACCCTTGCGTAGGCCGCGCCGGCGCGCCTAGAACCGAAGCGCGCCGCACAACGAGCGGGCATCGGGGCGGTTAGCTCAGTTGGTAGAGCGCCACGTTTACACCGTGGATGTCGGGAGTTCGAGTCTCTCACCGCCCACCACCGTCGCTGTGCCGATGCTTGCTGCCTCGCCGCAGGGCACAAGCCAGAGGCGTCCGCGCTTCGAGATCGTCTTCCGTCCTTGACTTGCCGGCTGCCGCCGCTTAACTCCGCGGCACGCCCGCGGGGGCGTAGCTCAGTTGGTTAGAGCGTCGGCCTGTCACGCCGAAGGTCGCGGGTTCGAGCCCCGTCGCTCCCGCCACCCCCCAAACATGCTCCTGCGCGTCACAGCGTCCGTGGATACCTCGGCCGCTTGCCGGCTCACCGGCGCAAGGCCCTGGACGCGATGTCGGGCATGGGCGAAAGTGCGTGCCCACTGCCAGGGGACCGGATGTCTGGTCGTATGATGGTGGTCGACCCCATCCTGCGAACGGATGCCGGACACTACCTGACGTCGAACGCCATTCTGGCATCTCGCGTGTCCCGGCCGACTCGATCTTCCGGCTAACGTGTCTCTGCTGCCCTATTTCCCGCGCGGCTCGATCCTTTCCTTCCAATTGCGCCGCGCGCTTGGCATCGGCCTCTCGACGCTGAAGCACAATCTCTACGTCGCATCGTTCCGACGGATGTTCGATGAGTGCGCGGTCGATGCGGCCGACAGCTTGGTCTTGCACAGCCCGCACGACTTCCACGCTTCGGCGCTCATTGCGGTCATCGCCGAGCGCCCCGCGGTGCACCGTCCGGTCGCGCACATCCGTGTTCTCGACGCCGGCCCGTTTGTCGAGGCGATGCATCCGGACCTGCTGGCGCACCTGGCGGCGATCGCGGAAGACCGGGTCTTCTTCTATGCCGAGACCGCCTCCACCGCCGCGGCCCTCGCCGCGCGCCTTTTCGATCGGCGGGTCGATCTCCTTCGCTTGCAAATCACCCCCCGTCGCGCCGCGCCGCTCCGGGCCGACCGGATGGCCGTCACGCAGATCGCAACGATTCTGCTGAACTTGGGTGATGTCCGGGAGGAGAAAGGCTGCCGGCGATTGGCGTCGATCGCCCAGGCGTTACCGAAGACGGTTGGCCGCGTTTCGCTGCGGCTGGTTGCGCACATCGGTGCCGTCGCCCGCGGCGACCGCAAGCTCGCCGATCGGGTGGTGGCCGATCTTGCGGCAACTGGGGTTGAAATCGTCAGCGGACGCCTGTCCGACGGCGAGATGACCGGGTTGCTCGAAGGTGTCGACGTCGCGGTTATGCCCTATACCTCCGATCGCTACCGCCTGCGCGGGTCGGGTATCGGGCCGGAATTGGTCATGCACGGAGTCCCGCTGGTCGTGTCCGCGGGCAGCGTGTTGACCGAACACGTCGCCGGTCAAAACGGTCTCAGCGCAGCCGGAGATGGTGAGTTCGCGACGGCTGTTTGCCGCATCCTCGCCGACTATCCGGCGTATGCAGCGGCGGCACGGAGCGCGGCACATTCCCTGCTGGCGGAGTGTGAGAGCAGTCCCCTGTTCGAACGCCTGAAGTCGGCCGAAGCGGCCTGACCTAGCCGGGACGTGCGGCGCCGGAGCGCAGTCGGTGGCGTTGACGATCCCCCGTGATCCGCTAGCTTGGTCGGCCTTGCGGCGCTTCGGGCGCCCAAAGGGGGGCGGTGCCGCTGGCACCGGGGCTGATCGAGCGAGGCGTTGCCGGCCGGAGGGGCCGGCGGCGCGCCCGCGGGGGAGGGGACGTGCAGGCATTCCTCGGCGGCTACGCGCCGCTGGTGGTTTTCGTCGGTGTTGCTGCGGTGATCGGCTTGGCCCTCCTGCTGTCGCCTTACGCCTTTGCACCCCGCAAGCCCGATTCCGAGAAGCTCTCGGCCTATGAATGCGGCTTCGAGGCCTTCGACGACGCTCGAATGACGTTCGACATCCGCTACTATCTGGTGGCGATCCTGTTCATCATCTTCGACCTGGAGATCGCCTTCCTGTTCCCCTGGGCGGTGACCTTTGGCGAACTCGGCTGGTTCGGCTTCTGGTCGATGATGGCTTTCCTGGCGGTGCTGACGATCGGCTTTGCCTACGAATGGAAGAAGGGAGCGCTCGAATGGGATTGAGCGGCAATCCCTCCGGCGTGCCGCAACATGGCGGCGCCCCTGATCCGGCCTACTTCAGCCAGATCAACGCCGAACTCGCCGACCGCGGGTTTCTGGTGACGTCTGCAGACGAGCTCATCAACTGGGCCCGGACCGGCTCGTTGATGTGGATGACCTTCGGCCTTGCCTGCTGCGCCGTCGAGATGATGCAGATGTCGATGCCGCGCTACGACGCCGAGCGGTTCGGCTTCGCACCGAGGGCCTCGCCCCGCCAGTCGGATGTGATGATCGTTGCCGGCACGCTGACCAACAAGATGGCGCCCGCTCTCCGCAAGGTCTACGACCAGATGCCGGAGCCGCGCTACGTCATCTCCATGGGCTCGTGCGCCAACGGCGGCGGCTACTATCATTATTCCTATGCCGTGGTGCGTGGCTGCGACCGCATTGTGCCGGTCGACATCTACGTCCCCGGTTGTCCGCCCACTGCCGAGGCGCTGCTCTACGGCGTCCTGTTGCTGCAAAAGAAGATTCGCCGCGTCGGCACGATCGAGCGCTAGAAGTCGATGGAAACCGACCTCACCCAGCTCGATACCCTGTTCGGGGCCGCCGTCGGCGGTAGCCCGAAGGTCGCCTACGGCGAGCTGACCTTGACCATCCCGGCTGGCGCGATCGTCGTTACGCTGACGCGGCTGCGCGACCTCTTCGAGTTCACCTGCCTCATCGACATCTGCGGCGCCGACTATCCCGAGCGGGCGGACCGTTTTGAGGTGGTCTACCACCTCCTCAGCCCCACCCGGAACGAGCGCTTGCGCTTGAAGGTTCGCCTCGCCGAGGGCGAATCCGTCCCCTCCTCTTGCAGCGTCTTCCCGGGCGCCAATTGGTTCGAGCGCGAGGCTTTCGACCTCTATGGCATCCCGTTCTCCGGTCATCCCGACCTGCGCCGCATCCTCACCGACTACGGCTTCGAGGGGCATCCGATGCGGAAGGACTTCCCGCTGACGGGCTACGTCGAGGTGCGCTACGACGACGAAGCGCGCAAGGTCGTGTACGAACCGGTCAAGCTGCAGCAGGAGTTCAGGAACTTCGACTTCCTCTCGCCGTGGGAAGGGACGGACTACGACCTTCCTGGCGACGACAAGGCGGGCCGGAAATGACCGCCCCGACCAAGCGCAACTTCACCATCAATTTCGGCCCGCAGCATCCCGCTGCGCATGGCGTGCTGCGCCTGGTGCTGGAGCTCGACGGCGAGATCGTCGAGCGGGTCGACCCCCATATCGGGTTGCTCCATCGCGGCACCGAGAAGCTGATCGAGCACAAGACCTACCTTCAGGCGGTGCCCTATTTCGATCGGCTCGACTACGTCGCGCCGATGAACCAGGAGCACGCCTTCGCCCTGGCGGTGGAGAAGCTCCTCGGCATCTCCGTGCCCTATCGCGGCCAGCTGATCCGCGTTCTCTACTCTGAGATCGGGCGGCTGCTCTCGCACCTTCTCAACATCACCACCCAGGCTCTCGATGTCGGTGCCTTGACGCCCCCGCTGTGGGGCTTCGAAGAGCGCGAGAAGCTGATGATCTTCTACGAGCGCGCCTCCGGCAGCCGCATGCACGCTGCCTATGTCCGGCCGGGTGGCGTTCATGCCGACCTTCCGGACGCCCTCGTCGGCGACATCGGCGCCTTCTGCGATCCCTTCCTCAAGGTGGTCGACGACATCGAGACGCTGCTGACCGACAACCGCATCTTCAAGCAGCGCAATGTCGACATCGGCGTGGTCAATCTCGACGAGGCTTGGGGCCTCGGGTTTTCCGGCGTGATGGTGCGGGGTTCCGGCGCCGCTTGGGATCTGCGGCGCACTCAGCCCTACGAGTGCTACTCCGACCTCGCCTTTCGCATCCCGGTCGGCAAGAACGGCGACTGCTACGACCGCTATTTGGTCCGCGTTGCCGAAATGCGCGAGTCGGTCGCCATAATGAAGCAGTGCGTCGACCTACTGCTGTCGCAGAAGGGGAGGGGCGAGATCTCGTCGAGCCACGGCAAGGTCGTCCCGCCGCGACGCGCTGAGATGAAGCGTTCGATGGAAGCGCTCATCCACCACTTCAAGCTTTACACCGAGGGCTATCACGTCCCGGCCGGCGAGGTGTACGCCGCGGTGGAGGCGCCCAAGGGCGAGTTCGGCGTCTACCTGGTGTCGGACGGCAGCAACAAGCCTTACCGCTGCAAGATCAGGGCCCCCGGCTTTCCGCACCTGGCGGCGATGGAGCACCTGACCAAGGGCCACATGCTGGCCGACGTCGCTGCCATTCTCGGCTCCATCGACATCGTCTTTGGGGAGATCGACCGATGACGCCCGCCCGCATCCGTACCGGGCTGGCCGCCGCCGGCATTGTGCTGGCCGCGACTGCGCAAGCGCAGAACGCCGCACCGCCTGCAGCGCCCGCTCCGGCCCTGCCGGCGCTGAGAGACCTTCTCGCCCAAGGCTACGAGGTGCGCGCCACCATGCTCGTTCCCTCCGACGTTGTCGGTCGCAACAGCCGATCGACAATCGACGCTGTGGTCATCACCATCCAGCGCGGCGCCTCGATCGGTACCTGCTACACGGCCTTTTCCGCGTTCGTTGACGGCGACTTCGCCGACCTTGCTTGCGTGGTGAAGCCGTGACGATGGCCGGTCGCACCGAACGGACGGCGGAGTAGGCGCATGGCCACGCGCAAGCTCCATCACGAGCAGCCTAAGACGTTCGCCTTCACGCCGGAAAATCGTGCCTGGGCGGAGAAGGAGATCGCCAAATATCCGCCGGGCCGTCAGGCGTCGGCGGTGATCGCGCTTTTGTGGCGCGCGCAGGAGCAGCACGGCTGGGTGACCGAGCCGGCGATCCGCCTGGTCGCCGAGATGCTGACGATGCCGCCGATCCGCGTCCTCGAGGTCGCGACCTTCTACGTCATGTTTCACCTCGCGCCGGTCGGCCGTAAGGCGCACGTCCAGGTCTGCGGCACCACGCCCTGTTGGCTACGCGGCTCCGACGGGATTTTCGGCGTCTGCAGGGAGCGGATCGCCGAGCACTCGCATACGCTCTCCGCCGACGGCAACTTCTCCTGGGAGGAGGTCGAGTGCCTGGGCGCCTGCGTCAACGCCCCTCTCGTGCAGATCGGCGCCGACACTTACGAGGACCTCACGCCCGAGTCTTTCAACGCGCTGCTCGACGACATTGCCGCCGGTCGCAAGCGCCTGCCGGGGCCGCAGGTGGATCGCCAATTCTCGGCGCCCGCCGGCGGCGAAACGACCTTGGTCGAGGCCGCCGCCGCGGCGCGGGGTGGCCGCCCGTCCGCCACCAAGGGAGGCAAGGCCTGAGCCATGCTGGCCGATAGGGACCGGATCTTCACCAATCTTTACGGCCGCGGCGATTGGCGGCTGGCCGGTGCGCGTGCGCGCGGCGCCTGGGACAACACCAAGGCCTTGCTCGACAAGGGGCGGGACTGGATCGTCGGCGAGATGAAGGCCTCCGGCCTCCGCGGTCGTGGCGGCGCCGGCTTCCCTACCGGCCTCAAGTGGTCGTTCATGCCGAAGGCCTCTGACGGCCGTCCGCACTATCTCGTCATCAACGCCGACGAGTCAGAACCGGGCACCTGCAAGGATCGCGAAATCATCCGCCACGATCCGCACCTGTTGCTCGAGGGCTGCCTCATTGCCGGCTTCGCCATGGGCGCCAATACCGCCTTCATCTACATCCGCGGCGAATTCATCCGCGAACGTGAGGTGCTGCAGGCGGCGATCGACGAAGCCGAGGCCGCCGGCCTGCTCGGCGAGCGCAATATCCACGGCCATCCCTTTCGCATCCTCGTCCATCACGGCGCCGGCGCCTACATTTGCGGCGAGGAGACCGCGCTCCTGGAAAGCATGGAGGGCAAGAAAGGGCTGCCGCGGCTGAAGCCGCCATTCCCGGCCAATGTCGGTCTTTGGGGCTGCCCGACAACCGTCAACAACGTCGAGTCGATCGCCGTCGCCCCGACGATCCTGCGGCGCGGTGGCGCCTGGTTTGCCGGCATCGGCAAACCGAACAACACCGGTACCAAGCTGTTCTGCATATCCGGCCACGTCGAAAGGCCCTGCACCGTCGAGGAGGAGCTCGGCATCTCCCTTCGCGAACTGGTCGAGCGTCACGCCGGCGGCGTCCGCGGCGGCTGGGACAACCTCCTTGCCGTCATTCCTGGCGGCGCTTCGATGCCGTTGATCCCGGCCCGGCAGTGCCAGGATCTGTCGCTCGATTTCGATACGTTGAAGAACCTGCGCTCCGGGCTCGGCACCGCTGCGGTCATAGTCATGGACCGCTCGACCGACATCATCAAAGCGATTGCCCGTCTCGCCTATTTCTACAAGGTCGAGAGTTGCGGCCAGTGTACGCCATGCCGTGAGGGCACCGGTTGGATGTGGCGCGTGCTCGAGCGCATGGTCGCCGGCGACGCCGACAAATCCGAAATCGACGAGTTGATGCAGGTGACGACCGAGATCGAAGGCCACACTATCTGCGCCTTTGGCGACGCCGCCGCCTGGCCAGTCCAGGGCCTCATCCGCAACTATCGCGAATTGATGGAAGCCCGCATCGACGCGCGGCGCACCGCTGGTCATGCCGGCCTTGCCGCCACGCTGGCGGCGGCCGCGGAGTAGGAGCGCCGATGGCCAAGCTCCTCGTCAACGGCATCGCGGTCGACGTTCCCGCCGAATACACGCTGCTTCAGGCCGCCGAGGTTGCGGGCTTCGAGATTCCGCGCTTCTGCTACCACGAGCGGCTGTCGATCGCCGGCAATTGCCGGATGTGCTTGGTCGAGGTGAAGGGCGGACCGCCGAAGCCGCAGGCGAGCTGCGCTATGGCCGTCCGCGACCTTCGGCCGGGGGCGAACGGCGAGCCGCCCGAGGTGCTGACGCGCTCGCCGATGGTCCGCCGCGCGCGGGAAGGGGTGATGGAGTTCCTGCTCATTAATCACCCGCTCGATTGCCCGATCTGCGATCAAGGCGGCGAGTGCGACCTGCAAGACCAGGCGATGGCCTACGGCATCGACAAGAACCGCTTCGCCGAGAACAAGCGCGCCGTGCCCGACAAATACATCGGCCCGCTGGTCAAGACCTCGATGAACCGCTGCATCCAGTGCACGCGGTGTGTCCGGTTTGCCGCCGAAGTCGCCGGCATCGCCGAGATCGGCGCGGTCGGCCGCGGCGAGGACATGGAGATCACCACCTATCTGGAATCGGCGATGACCTCCGAGCTGCAGGGGAATGTCATCGACCTCTGCCCGGTCGGCGCCCTGACCTCAAAACCGTATGCGTTCAAGGCTCGGCCGTGGGAACTCACCTCGACCGAGACGATCGACGTGATGGACGCCGTCGGTTCCGCCATCCGCGTCGACACCCGCGGCCGCGCCGTGATGCGCATTCTTCCGCGCCTTAACGAAGCGGTGAACGAGGAGTGGATCTCCGACAAGGCGCGCTTCGTGTGGGACGGCCTTGGCGTCCAGCGCCTCGACCGACCCTATGTCCGCGTCGATGGCAAGCTGCGGCCGGCCAGTTGGCGAGATGCCTTGGCCGCCGTCGCCTCGCGCATTTCCGGCAGCGGTCGGATCGCCGCCCTCGCAGGCGACCTTTCCACGGTCGAGGAGATGTTCGCGCTAAAGCTTCTGATGGCGGAGATCGGCTCGCCGGACATGGATTGCCGCCAGGACGGCGCCGCGCTCGATCCGGCGCTCGGCCGTGCCTCCTACCTCTTCAACCCCACCATCGCCGGTATCGAGTCCGCCGACGCGATCCTGATCGTCGGCTCCAACCCGCGGCGCGAAGCCGCCGTCCTCAACGCCCGCATCCGTAAGCGCTGGCGGCATGGTGGCGTCCGCATCGGCCTCGTGGGCGAGCCGGCCGACCTCACCTATCCCTATGAGCATCTCGGTGCCGGGCCGCAAAGCCTCGAGGCCTTGACGGGCAAGGGCGCCTTCGCCGACGCCCTCCGCACCGCCAAGCGCCCGCTGGTCATCGTCGGGCAGGGCGCGCTCGCCCGCCCCGACGGTCGCGCCGTCCTCTCCCTGTCGGCCGGCCTTGCCCAAGGCGGCGAGCGCGACCCGGGTTGGAACGGCCTCGCCGTCTTGCACACCGCCGCCGCCCGCGTCGGCGGGCTCGATATCGGCTTCGTGCCGGGCGAGGGCGGGCTGGATACCACCGGCATTCTCACAGCCGCTCGCCAGAACAAGCTCGAAATGCTGTTCCTGCTCGGCGCCGATGAGATCGATACTTCGGCTTTGGGAGCCGCTTTTGTGGTCTATATCGGTTCGCATGGCGACGCCGGAGCCCACCGCGCCGACGTAATTCTTCCCGGCGCCGCCTTTAGCGAGAAGTCGGGCACTTACGTGAACACCGAGGGGCGCGTGCAGCGTTCAGTCCGCGCAGCGTTTCCGCCGGGAGAAGCACGCGACGACTGGGCGGTCGTTCGCGGCCTCGCTACGACGCTCGGCCACCGCCTGCCTTTCGACTCGCTGGACGAGTTGCGTGCCCGCCTCTTCGAGCGCCACCCGCATCTGGCGGCAACCGACACCGTGCTGGCTGGCGGTGCCGCCGATCTCCAGCGCATCGCCCGCCTTGGCGGCAAGCTCGGCTCCGCGCCGTTCAAGAGCGTCGTCGGCGACTTCTATCTGACCAACCCGATCGCCCGGGCATCGGCGGTCATGGCCGAGTGCTCGGCGCTTGCCGCCGGGCGGCTGCCCCAGGCGGCGGAGTAGACGATGGACGTGTTCTTCGCCGACTACGTGCTGCCGGCCGTGATCATCGCCGCAAAAAGCGTGTTTCTGCTCGTTTGCGTGCTCATCCTGGTCGCCTACCTGCTCTATGCCGATCGCAAGATCTGGGCGGCGGTGCAGCTTCGCCGGGGCCCCAACGTCGTCGGGCCCTTCGGGCTGCTTCAACCCTTCGCCGATTTCTTGAAATTCGTCCTGAAAGAGCCGGTCGTGCCGGCCGGCGCCAATAAGGCAGTGTTTCTGGCCGCGCCGCTGGTTTCGTCGGTTTTGGCGCTCGCCGCCTGGGCGGTGATCCCCTTCGACGCCGGCCTTGCCATCGCCAACATCAATGTCGGCATCCTCTACCTCTTCGCCATCTCCTCGCTGTCGGTCTACGGCATCATCATGGGAGGCTGGGCGTCGAATTCGAAATACCCGCTCCTCGGCGCGCTGCGCTCGGCCGCGCAGATGGTGTCCTACGAGGTTGCCATCGGCTTCGTCCTGGTGGCGGTGCTGCTCTGCGTCGGCTCGCTCAACCTGACCGACATCGTCAACGCCCAGCGTGACGGTATCGGCACGCGCTATGGGCTCCTGCCAAGCGCGCTCGACTGGCACTGGCTGGTGCTGCTGCCGGCCTTCGTCATCTTCTTCATTTCCGCGCTCGCCGAGACCAACCGGCCGCCTTTCGATCTCCCGGAGGCGGAATCGGAGCTCGTCGCCGGCTACGCCGTCGAGTACTCCTCGACCCCCTTCCTGCTGTTCTTCCTCGGCGAGTATGTCGCCATCACGCTGATGTGCGCGCTGATGACGATCCTCTTCCTAGGCGGCTGGCTACCGCCTGCCAACGTCTGGCCGCTCAACGCCGTGCCGGGCATCGTCTGGTTCCTCGGCAAGGTCGTCTTCCTCTTCTTCCTGATGTCGATGGTGAAGGCTTTCGTGCCCCGCTACCGCTACGATCAGTTGATGCGCCTTGGCTGGAAGGTCTTCCTGCCGCTGTCGTTGGTGATCGTCGTGGCGGTCGCAACGGTGCTGCAAGTGACCGGCACCGCGCCGCGGCCGATGTGATCCGGCAAGCCATGTCCACCAACGGGCTCATCGGCGCGCTGATCGGTCTCCTGATCGCCGTGGTTGAATACGTGACCATCTACATGATGTTTGAGCGCCGCGCCGCCGAACGCATGGCCTCGTCCGCGCCCGCCGAGCGGGATGGTATTCAGCGCATGCTCGGCATCTTCCGCGTCGTCTTCCGCGCTAATTTTGTCGTGCTGCCCGTGGTCGGCTACGTTCTCGGCCACGTCCTGTTTCCCTGATACTGCCGCTCCGGATCCGACCCATGCCCCTCGACGCCGCCGCCCGGTCGATCTTCCTCAAGGAGTTCGTGTCGGCGTTCTTCCTGTCGCTCCGCTACATGTTCAAGCGCAAGGCGACCATCAACTACCCCTATGAGCGGCTGCCGATCAGCCCGCGCTTCCGCGGCGAGCATGCCCTCCGCCGTTACCCCAACGGCGAGGAGCGCTGCATTGCCTGTAAGCTCTGCGAGGCGATCTGCCCGGCCCAGGCGATCACCATTGAGGCGGCACCGCGTGGCCCCGACGGCACCCGCCGCACCACGCGCTACGACATCGACATGGTCAAATGCATCTATTGCGGGCTTTGCCAGGAGGCGTGCCCGGTCGACGCCATTGTCGAGGGCCCGAACCTCGAATTCGCCACCGAAACCCGGGAGGAACTCTACTACGACAAGGAACGGCTGCTCGCCAACGGCGACCGCTGGGAGACCGAGATCGCCCGCAACCTGAAGGCGGACGCGCCGTACCGGTGATGCAATGGACGGGAAAGCCGCGAGGCTCTAGAACTTTGCGCCGCCATTCGGCGGCGATCCGATCCCTGAGCCTCCCCGACAGGACCGTCCAACCAGGCCCGCGCCGAAACGAGGCGCGGAACGTCGGAATGCGACAAGAGGGAATGCGACAAGAGGGAACGCAGCAAGAGGGAAGATGACGCTAGCAACGCTGTTCTTCTACCTGTTTGCGACGGTCGCCATTGCGTCCGCGGCGATTGTCGTGGCTGCGCGCAACCCCGTGCATTCCGTCCTGTTCCTGATCCTGACCTTCGTCAATGCCGCCGGACTGCTGATGCTCGCCGGGGCCGAGTTCCTCGCCCTTATTCTGGTGGTCGTCTATGTCGGCGCCGTGGCGGTGCTGTTCTTGTTCGTGGTCATGATGCTCGACGTCGACTTTGCCGAGCTGCGCCAAGGCTTCCTTACCTATCTCCCAACCGGCTTGCTGATCGCCGCCATCCTGTTGGTCGAACTGGTCATGGTTTTCGCCGGCTCCGCTCTGGTTCCCTCCACCACCGTCGCCGCGCCAATGCCGCCAGTGGACCTGGTGACGAACACCCGCGCCCTCGGCCGCCTTCTCTACACGAAGTACATCGTCTTCTTTCAGACGGCCGGCCTGATCCTTCTCGTCGCGATGATCGGCGCTATTGTGCTTGCCCTGCGCCAGCGGGCAGCGGTCAAGCGCCAGTCGGTCGCGGCCCAGATCGGCCGCAAGGCGGCTGGAGCGGTTGCCCTCGTCGACCTTCGGCCGGGGCAGGGGATGCGACCGTCATGATCGGCCTCACCCACTATCTGACCGTCGGCGCGATCCTTTTCACCATCGGCGTCCTCGGCATCTTCATCAATCGCAAGAACGTCATCGTCATCCTGATGGCGATCGAGCTGATCCTCCTGGCGGTAACGCTGAACCTCGTCGCTTTTGCCGCCGAACGCCAGGACCTCACCGGGCAAGTCTTCGCCCTCATGGTGCTCACCGTCGCGGCGGCCGAGTCGGCTATCGGCCTCGCCATCCTCGTCGTCTTCTTCCGTAACCGCGGATCGATCGCCGTCGAAGACGCCGGCGGGCTGAAAGGGTAGGGGGCGATGTACCAGGCGATCGTCTTCCTGCCGCTGCTCGGTGCGATCATTGCCGGCGCCATCGCGTTCGTCGGAGCCTCCGCCCGCGTGCGCGGCCCCGCGCATCTCGCCCACGACCTGGGGCACGCAGCCGATAACGATCACGGAGACGGTCACGGTCACGTCCCCGAAGCCGCCGGGTCGGCGCCCGCGCAATACATTACCTCCGGCTTTGTTATCCTCTCCGCCATCTTGTCGTGGATCGCCTTCTTCAGCGTCGGCTTCGGCGACGCCCCGCCACTTCGCGTCGGCGTCGTCCGCTGGCTGGCCGTCGGCACCATGCAGGCCGATTGGGCGCTCCGCATCGATACGCTGACCGTAGTGATGCTGGTGGTTGTCACCACTGTCTCCGCCTTGGTGCACGTCTACTCGATCGGCTACATGGCGCACGACCCGCACCGGCCGCGCTTCTTCGCCTATCTCTCGCTGTTCACCTTCGCCATGCTGGCGCTGGTGACGGCCGACAATCTCCTGCAGCTGTTCTTCGGCTGGGAGGGGGTGGGGCTCGCGTCCTATCTCCTGATCGGCTTCTGGTTCGACCGCCCCTCCGCGAACGCCGCCGCGATCAAGGCGTTCATCGTCAACCGCGTCGGCGATGTCGGCTTTGCCCTCGGCATCTTCGGCGTCTATTTCCTGTTCGACTCGATCGACTTCCAGACCATTTTCGCTGGCGCTCCGGCGATCGCCGGCCGCGAGTTGACCTTCCTCTGGCTGCACGTCGATGCCCTCGAGGTCGTGTGCCTGCTGCTCTTCATGGGCGCCATGGGCAAGTCGGCGCAGTTTCTGCTGCACACCTGGCTTCCCGATGCCATGGAGGGCCCGACCCCGGTATCGGCGCTGATCCACGCCGCCACCATGGTGACCGCCGGCGTGTTCATGGTGGCCCGGCTGTCGCCGCTCTTCGCCGAGGCCCACGTTGCGTTGGCGGTTGTGGCGGTGATTGGCGCGACCACCGCCTTCTTCGCCGCCACTGTCGGCCTGGTACAGAACGACATCAAGCGGGTGATTGCCTATTCGACCTGTTCGCAGCTGGGCTACATGTTCATCGGCCTCGGGCTCGGAGCACCGGCCACCGGCATGTTTCACCTCTTCACCCATGCCTTCTTCAAGGCGCTGCTCTTCCTAGGCGCCGGCTCGGTCATTCACGCCGTCGCCGGTGAGCAGGACATGCGCAAGATGGGCGGCCTCTCCAAGGCTCTGCCGCTGACTTATTGGGCGATGGTGATCGGCACACTGGCGCTGACCGGCTTCCCGCTCACCGCCGGCTTCTTCTCCAAGGACGCCATCATCGAGACCGCCTACGCGACCGGCGGGACGGTCGGCGGCTACGCCTTCGTTCTGGCGGTCGTGACGGCGCTCCTGACCTCGTTCTACAGCTGGCGGCTGATCTTCCTGACCTTCCACGGCGAACGCCGCGAGCCCGCGGCGCACGGCAAGCCGCATGAGTCGCCGCTCGCCATGCTTGTCCCGCTCGGGATCCTGGCGTTCGGCGCCCTCGTAGCCGGCTTCGCCTTCCTGTCGAGCTTTGTCGGCAGCGGCTCCTCGGCATTCTGGCGGGAGTCGATCCAGGCAGCCCACGCCGCCACCCACGAAGCGGTAGCCCCGCCTTGGGTCCAGGCCACCCCGATCTTGGCCATGGTTATCGGCTTTCTCTTCGCCTTCTTCTTCTACATCCTCTCGCCGCAGACGCCGCGCCGCCTCGCCGAGGCCAACCGCCTCCTTTACCGCTTCCTGCTCAACAAGTGGTACTTCGACGAGCTCTACGATTTCCTCTTCGTCCGACCGGCGCTGTGGTTGGGCCGCCTGTTCTGGCGGCGCGGCGACGGCCAGATCATCGACGGCCTCGGACCCGACGGCATATCCGGCCGCGTCCTCGATGTGACCCGCAGCGTCGTGCGTCTCCAGTCGGGCTATGTCTTCCACTACGCTTTGGCCATGCTCCTGGGGCTGTTGCTCCTCGTCAGCTGGCTGGTCTTCAAGCACTGAGGCGCCACCGTGAGCGACTGGCCGATCCTCTCGACTGTCACGTTCCTGCCGCTGGTCGGTGCGCTGATGGTGCTGCTCATCCGCGGCGACGACGCGGCGGCGCGGCGCAACATCTACTGGATCGCCCTTTGGACCACCGCCGCCACCTTCCTCGTGGCACTCTGGGTGTGGGCGAAATTCAATCCAAGCGAACCGACCTTCCAGCTCGTCGAGTCCGGCAACTGGCTCGGTGGCTCGATCGGTTACCGCATGGGCGTCGACGGCATTTCCGTCTTGTTTGTCGTGCTGACGGCGATGCTGATGCCCGCCTGCATCATCGCCTCGGAGCTGACCATCAAGACGCGCTTCAAGGCTTACATCGTCGCCTTTCTGGTCTTAGAGACGCTGATGATCGGCGTCTTCTGCGCGCTCGATCTTCTGCTGTTCTATGTCTTCTTCGAAGGCGGCCTCATCCCGATGTTCCTGATCATCGGCATCTGGGGCGGTCCCCGTCGCGTCTATGCCAGCTTCAAATTCTTCCTGTTCACGCTGCTCGGCTCGCTGCTGATGCTGGTGGCGATCATCGCCATGTATCTCCACGCCGGCACCACCGATATCGCCGTGCTCATGGACCACGGCTTCCCGGCCGGGATGCAGACCTGGCTGTGGCTGGCCTTCTTCGCCTCGTTCGCGGTGAAGATGCCGATGTGGCCGGTCCACACCTGGCTGCCCGACGCCCATGTCGAGGCGCCGACCGCCGGCTCGGTGATCCTGGCCGCAATCCTCCTCAAGATGGGCGGCTACGGCTTCCTGCGCTTCTCGCTGCCGATGTTCCCGCTGGCGAGCGCGCAGCTCGCGCCCCTGGTCTTCGCTTTATCGGTCATCGCCATCGTCTACACCTCGCTGGTCGCCCTGGTGCAGACCGACGTGAAGAAGCTCATCGCCTATTCCTCGGTCGCGCATATGGGCATCGTCACCCTCGGCATCTTCACCGCCACGGCGCAGGGCGTTCAGGGCGGCATCTTCCAGATGCTGTCGCACGGCCTCGTGTCGGCCGCCTTGTTCCTCTGCGTCGGCGTCATCTACGACCGTGCTCATACCCGCGACATCGACGCCTTCGGCGGCCTCGTCAATGTCATGCCGGCCTATGCCGTGGCCTTCATGGTGTTCAGCCTCGCCAATGCCGGCCTGCCCGGCACCAGCGGCTTCGTCGGCGAGTTTCTCGCGCTGACCGGGGCTTTCCGCATCAACACCTGGGCGGCCGCCATCGGCGCCCTCGGCATGATCCTGTCCGCCGCCTATGCGCTCTGGCTTTACCGTCGCGTCAGCTTCGGCGTGATCGTCCGTCCGGGGCTTCGTGCCTTCCAGGATCTGACGATCCGCGAACATCTGACGCTGGTGCCGCTCGTCGTCCTGACCATCTATTTCGGCTTCTTCCCGGGCGCCATTTTCGCCGTCACCTCCGCGTCGGTTGAGAACCTGCTGGCCCACTACCAAGCGGCGGTCGGCAGCGTCGCCGCGCCAGTTGCCCCGCACTAGGCAGGCAAGCGATGCTCCCCGAACTCCTCGCCCTCAAGCCCGCTTTCCCCGAGATCGTTCTCGCGATCGGCGCCCTGCTGCTCCTGTTGCTCGGCGCCTTCGCCGGCAATGCCGCGCGTGCAATCAACCATTTGGCCGTCGCGCTCATCCTCGCCGCCGGGCTGCTCCTGTTCTTCTATCCCGGCGCCGATGGGGCCAGCGCCGGCGGTTACGTGCTGGACCCCTTCGCGCGGTTCATGAAGGGTCTGACGCTTGCCGCATCGGCCGTGACCATCGCCCTTTCGATCGACTACGCCCGCCGCGAAGGCATCGCCCGCTTCGAGTATCCGATCCTCGTCGTCGCCGCGACGCTCGGCATGATGCTGATGATCTCGGCGAGCGACTTGATCGCCCTTTACCTTGGGCTGGAGTTGCAGTCGCTCGCCCTTTACGTCGTTGCCGCCCTCAACCGCGACTCCGTGCGTTCCGCCGAGGCCGGCCTCAAATATTTCGTTCTCGGCGCCCTGTCGTCTGGCATGCTGCTCTACGGCGCCTCGATCGTTTACGGCTACGCCGGGACGACGTCCTTTGCCGGCATTGCCGCCGCGTTCGGCGGCGGCACGCCGTCCCTGGCTCTGGTCTTCGGGCTGGTGTTCCTGCTGGCCGGCCTCGCGTTCAAGGTAGCCGCCGTGCCGTTCCATATGTGGACGCCCGACGTCTACGAAGGGGCGCCGACATCCGTCACTGTCTTCTTTGCCGCCGCCCCGAAGATCGCCGCGATGGCGCTCCTCATCCGCGTCGCCTACGGCGCGCTCGCGCCGGCGGTCGCCGACTGGCAGCAGATCATGGTGTTCCTCGCTGCCGCCTCGATGATCCTTGGTGCTTTCGCCGCCATCGGCCAGCACAACATCAAGCGCCTGATGGCGTACTCATCGATCGGCCATGTCGGTTACGCCCTGGTCGGCATCTCCGCCGGCACCGAAGCCGGCGTCCGCGGCGTCATCCTTTACCTTGTCATCTATGCGGTAATGACCCTCGGCGCCTTCGCCGTGATTCTCGCCATGCGTCGTAAGGGCGTCGCAACCGAGGACATCGCCGACCTCGCCGGGCTCTCGCGCACCAGCCCCTGGCTCGCCTTCCTCTTTGCGATGATCCTGTTCTCGCTGGCCGGTCTGCCGCCGTTGGCGGGGTTCTTCGCCAAGTTTTACGTTTTCGTCGCCGCGGTGCAGTCGGGGCTCGCGTGGCTGGCGGTGGTCGGCGTGCTGGCAAGCGCGGTGGCCGCCTTCTACTACCTCCGTATCGTCAAGATCATGTACTTCGACGAGCCGGTGGGCGGCCTTGATCCGATGCCGGGCGAGGTGAGGGCGGTGATCCTCGCCTCGGGCGCGTTCGTCATGCTGTTCGCCCTGTTCGCCGGGCCGGTCGGCACTGCTGCGGCGAGCGCCGCGCGCTCGCTGTTTTAGGGCAGCAATGGCCGACCGCACCGCATTGCCCGCGGGCTGGCGCCGCCAGCACCACGACAGCGTGTCTTCGACCAACGCACTCGCCATGGCGGCGGCGCGCGCCGGCGATCCCGGGGGCCTGTGGGTCACCGCCGGCGAGCAGGTGGCCGGACGCGGCCGTCGGGGCCGAACCTGGGTCTCCGCGCGCGGCAATCTCCACGCCTCGCTGCTGCTGTTGGACCCGGCTCGACCGGAGGCGGCCGCAAGCATCTCTTACGTCGCCGGTCTCGCGCTCCATGATGCATTGACTGCTCTTGCCGGCCCTCTCGCCGGCGAACGGTTTCGTCTGAAATGGCCGAACGATATCCTCTGCGATGCTCGCAAGGTCGCCGGCATTCTGGTCGAGGGCGAGACCCTGCCCGACAAGCGGCTCGCGGTGGTGATCGGCATTGGCGTCAACTGCATCGCCCACCCTGGATTAGGCGATGCACTGCCCTCCGGCGATCTCGCCTCGCTCGGTCTCCCGGTCGATTGCGAGCCCTTGTTCTACGAACTGGCGCGGCGCATGGCTGACGGCCTCGCCCGCTGGGATCGCGGCCGGGGCTTCGCCGCTATCCGCACCGAGTGGCTGGGCCGCGCGACCGGGCTCGGCCGGCCGATCCGCGCCCGCCTTTACGATCGCGTGATCGACGGCCGCTTCGACGACATCGACGCGCAGGGACGCTTGATCCTCTGCCACGCCGACGGCTCGCGCGAGGCCTTGAGCGCCGCCGATGTTTTCTTTGCGCCGACCAGCCCCGCCCGGCCGGACGGGGGAGGGGTTCATGTTGGCGAGCCGGCCTGATCTGGTCTTCCTGCCGCTCGGCGGGGTCGGCGAGATCGGAATGAACTTGAGCCTTTACGGCTTCGGCCGGCCGCAGTCGCGCAAGTGGCTGGCCGTCGATTTCGGCCTCGCCTTCCCCGGTCCCGACTTGCCGGGAGTCGATGCCATCCTGCCGGACATCGCCTTCCTCGAAAGCGAGCGCAGCAATCTGCTGGCGATCGTCATCACCCACGTCCATGAGGATCATTTCGGCGCACTGCTCGACCTTTGGCCGCGGTTGAAGATCCCGGTCTATGCGACACCATTCGCCGCTGCACTCATCGAGGCGAAGTGCCGCGAGGAGCCTCGCGCGCCGAAGATCCCGGTCACCGTCGTGCAGGTGGGGTCGACCTTCGCCGTCGGGCCCTTCTCGGTCGAGATGATTGCCGTCGCCCACTCGATCCCCGAGCCGACCGCACTCGCCATTCGCACCGAACTCGGCCTCGTCGTCCATAGCGGCGACTGGCGGATCGATTTCCATCCGACCCTCGGCCCGCCGACCGATGTCCGCCGTATGCAGCAGCTCGGCGCCGAGGGCGTGCTCGCCCTCATCTGCGACTCGACCAACGCCATGCGCGAAGGGCGGAGCCCCGGTGAGGCCGAGGTCGCCGAGGAACTGGCGCTCATCATCCGTGAGGCGCCGGAGCGGGTTATCTTCACGACCTTCGCCTCCAACGTCGCGCGCCTCCGCGCCATTGCCGAAGCGGCCGCCGCGGCTGACCGGGAAGTGGTCATTGTCGGCCGTTCTCTTCGGCGCGTGATCGACGTCGCCGGCGAAATAGGTCTCCTCAAGGGGCTGCGGCCGTTCTACGAGGCCGAGGCCTTCGGTCATCTGCCGCGGAACAAGGTGGTGGCCATCGTCACCGGCAGCCAGGGCGAGCCCCGCGCCGTGTTATCGCGCGTCGCCGAAGGCGACCATAGCGATCTGGCGCTTTCCTCCGGCGACACCGTGGTGTTCTCCTCGCGCACCATTCCCGGCAACGAAAAGGCGGTGAACCAGATCATCAATTCCCTGGTCCGTGACGGCATTCGTGTCGTCACCGACCGCGACCGCCTGGTCCACGCCTCGGGCCATCCCCGCCGCGCCGAACTCGCCGACCTCTACAGTTGGTTGAAGCCGCAGATGCTGCTGCCGGTGCATGGCGAGCCGATGCACCTGGCCTCGCACGCCGTCTTCGCCCGCTCCGTCGGCATCGGCAAGATCATCGTCACCGAAAACGGGCGGATGGTGCGCCTAGCGCCGAACGCCGCCGGCGACGTCGATCAGGTCGCCTCGGGAAGGGTTTACCGTGACGGCCGCACGGTCGGCTCGTTTGACGATCTCCGCCTTGCCGAACGCCGCCGCCTCGCCTTCGCCGGGCATATCTCGATCGCCGTCGTCCTCGACGATCGCGGCGAGATCCTCGGCGATGTAGCGGTCGACACTGCCGGCTTGCCGGCCGAGGGGGCGATCGGGCTCGATCTCGAGGAGGCGATCCACGACGCGGTATCCGGTGCGCTGCGCAGCATACCGCGCGCCCGCCGGCGTGATCCCGACCTCGTCCGCGACGCCCTCCGCCGCGCTGCGCGTGCCGCCGTGGAGGAACATTGGGGGAAGAAGCCGGTCTGCAGCGTCCTGGTGCAGACCGCCTGAGTGGCGGCCGGCCGCGCTTAGGTGTAAGGGCGGGGCGGGGATCGGCCTCGGCAGAAACGGAGCGGTTAGCGCGTGACGGCTTGGTTGAACCTCCTCGCGGTCTATTTCGTCATCTGGTGGGTGGTGCTGTTCGCCGTCCTGCCCTTCGGCGTTCGCACCCAGGACGAGGCCGACGAGACCATTCTCGGCACCCACGGCAGCGCGCCGACGCGGCCGATGATGCTGCGCAAGGCGCTGATCACAACGGTGATATCCGCCGTGATCATGGGCGCACTTGTCTTTGCCCACGACTACTGGGGGCTGACAGTGGATTCGATCGGCCGCTGGATGCTGCGCTGAGCGGGAGAACCGCTAAGCTGGATCCCCAAAGCAAAGAAGCAGGGACGAGCCCTGCTTCTTTAGTTGTCGCGTCTAACCCTCTATTGCGCGGTGCCGTTGGCACCTGCGACTAGGGCGCTGCGTATCCGCGCGCCGAAATAGAGGCATCCTCCCGAGACTAAGAACGCGGCGTGATCAGGGTTTATCCCCGACCGTTGTTATTATGGTGTCATCATACCGGAAACTGGGACCGAGTGTCACCGCTTTGTGCAGCGTTCGATCAAATTTTTTGCTTGACTGTTATCGGATTGCCGCGACGTCCGGGCCGAAGGGCGGAACGGCGCCGCGGAGCAGCGTCTGATCGCCGTTGGGTCCGTGCGATGGCATTTGCGAGGCCTGTTCGCCGCGCCGGCCCCCCAGGGCGGGCCGGGACTTGTCTTTTGTGAGACAGTTGGCGTCTAGTGCGAGCGCCTGCCGAGTCGAGCAAAGCCGCCCTTCCATGCGTATTTCCCGGTACTTCATGCCCATCCTTCGCGAGACGCCGAAGGAGGCCGAGATCGCTTCCCACCGCCTGATGCTGCGCGCCGGCATGATCCGGCAGCAGTCGGCTGGTATCTATTCCTGGCTGCCGCTCGGCCAGCAGGTCCTCGCCAACATCGGCCGGATTGTTCGCGAGGAGCAGAACCGCTCGGGCGCCATCGAAATCATGATGCCGACCGTCCAGTCGGCCGACCTTTGGCGCGAAAGCGGCCGTTACGACGACTACGGCAAGGAGATGCTTCGCCTCGAGGATCGCCACGAGCGGCCGCTGCTGTACGGCCCGACGGCGGAGGAAGTGGTCACCGATATCTTCCGCTCCTATGTCCGCTCCTACCGCGAGCTGCCGCTCAACCTCTACAACATCCAATGGAAGTTCCGAGACGAGGTCCGCCCGCGTTTCGGTGTGATGCGCGGCCGCGAGTTCCTGATGAAGGACGCCTATTCCTTCGACCTCGATGCCGCTGCCGCGCGGGCCGCCTACAACCGCATGTTCGTCGCCTATCTCCGCACCTTCGCCCGCCTCGGCCTGAAGGCGATCCCGATGCGCGCCGAGTCTGGGCCCATCGGCGGCGACATGAGCCACGAGTTCATCATCCTTGCCTCGACCGGCGAGAGCCAGGTCTACTGCTCCCGCCGCCTGCTCGACCTGCCGACGCCGCCCGCCGATGTCGATTTCCGCGGCGACCTCGAACCGATTGTCGCCGCCTGGACCGGCGCCTATGCCGCGACCGAAGAGAAGCACGATCCTTCGGCCTTTGCCGCCCTCCCGGAAGCCGAGCGCGTCACCGCACGCGGCATTGAGGTCGGCCACATCTTCTATTTCGGCACCAAGTACTCAGAGCCCTTCGGCGCCAAGGTCACCGCGCCGGACGGCAGCGACCGCATCGTCCACATGGGATCTTACGGCATCGGCGTTTCGCGCCTGGTTGCCGCAATCATCGAGGCGAGCCACGACGACAATGGTATCATCTGGCCGGAATCGGTCGCCCCGTTTCAGGTTGGGCTGATCAACCTGAAGGCGGGCGATGCCAAAACCGATGCCGCCTGCGAGCAGGCTTACGCGCGCTTGGCGGCGGCTGGGGTGAGCGTGCTTTATGACGACCAGGATGCCCGGGCCGGAGCCAAGTTCGCGACCATGGATTTGATCGGACTGCCCTGGCAGCTCATTATCGGTCCTAAGGGGGCCGAACGCGGCGAGGCCGAAATCAAGCGCCGCTCCGACGGCAGCCGCGAGACGCTGGGCCTCGAGGCGGCGCTCAACCGTTTGACCGAACGACATGGCTGATCGGGCCGGCACCCGCCCCTTTGCCGTATTCGAGTGGATACTTGCGCTGCGCTACCTCCGTGCGCGGCGGCGTGAGGCCTTCATCTCGGTCATTGCCGGTTTCTCCTTCGTTGGCATCATGTTGGGCGTCGCGACGCTCATCATCGTCATGGCGGTGATGAACGGCTTCCGCATCGAGCTCCTTGGCAAGATGCTCGGCGTCAACGGCCACGTTTTGCTGGTGGCGATGGACACCCCGCTGACCGACTACGCCGAGGTCAGCCGTCGCGTCTCAGCGGTTCCCGGCGTGACCGGCGCCCTGCCGCTGATCCAAGGACAGGTCCTTGCCTCCGGCCCGAGCGGGGCCAACGGTGCGCTGGTCAAGGCTATCCGCGAGGAAGACCTCCCGAAGATTCCGGGAGTCTACAACAACGTTCGCCTCGGATCGCTCGATGGGTTCGACAATGCGGGCGGCCTTGCCATCGGCACTCGTCTCGCCGAAAGCCTCGGCCTCACCCTCGGCGGTCGCATCACCCTCGTCACGCCCAACGGCCCGGTGACGCCGATCGGCGTAACGCCGCAGATCAAGTCCTATCGCGTCTCGGCGATCTTCGAGATCGGCATGTCGCAATTCGACAGTTCGATGGTCTTCATGCCGCTGTCGGAAGCGCAGGCCTATTTCAACATGCCCGGACGCGCCTCGATGATCGAGGTCTATGTCGCCCAGCCCGACAACGTGGCCGCCTATAGGACGCCTATCGAGGAGGCGGCCCGCCGCCAGATCGCCCTGTCGGATTGGCGTCAGCGCGACGTCGCGTTCTTCTCCGCCCTTGAGGTCGAGCGCAACGTCATGTTCCTCATTCTCACCCTGATCGTCCTCGTCGCCGCCCTCAACATCATCTCCGGCTTGACGATGCTGGTGAAGGACAAGAGCCACGACATCGCCATCCTGCGTACCATGGGCGCGACGCGCGGCGCGGTCATGCGCGTCTTCTTCATGACCGGCGCCGCCATCGGCACGCTCGGCACCGTGGCCGGTCTGGTGATCGGCACGCTGGTCTGCCTCAACATCGAGAGCATCCGGCAGTTCTTGTCGCGACTGACCAACACCGACCTTTTTTCCAGCGAGCTTTATTTCCTCAGCAAGCTCCCGGCGGAGATGGATCTCCGTGAAACCGTATCGGTGGTGGTGATGGCGATCGCTCTCTCGTACCTCGCGACGCTCTATCCCGCCTGGCGAGCGGCGCGCCTCGATCCGGTGGAGGCACTCCGCTACGAATGACCGCGCTGCCGGCCACTCAGGAGAAGACGAAGGTCGCCGCGCTGCGCCTGGCCGCCGTCGAACGCCACTACAACGATGCAGCTGGCCGCCTCGACGTCCTCACCGGCGCCGATCTGGAGATCAACTCCGGCCAGATCGTTGCCCTTGTGGCTCCTTCCGGCGCCGGCAAGTCGACCCTGCTCCACCTTGCCGGTCTCCTCGAACGCCCCGACGGAGGGGAGGTGCACGTTAATGGCAAGCCTACCGGCAAGCTCCCCGACGGCGAGCGAACCGCCATCCGCCGCGTCGACATCGGTTTCGTCTACCAGTTCCATCACCTCCTCCCCGAATTCACGGCTCTGGAAAATGTGATGCTGCCGCAGCTCGTGCGCGGCCTGAAGCGCGGCGTCGCCAAGCGTCGCGCCAGCCAGCTGCTGTCCTATATGCGGATCGGCGAGCGGGCGACGCACCGCCCCTCCGAACTCTCCGGCGGCGAGCAGCAGCGCGTCGCCATCGCCCGAGCCGTCGCCAACGCGCCTCGCCTGCTTCTGGCCGACGAGCCGACCGGCAACCTCGACCCCGCCACCTCGACCTACGTCTTCGAAGCCCTGACCAGCCTCGTCCGCGCCTCCGGCCTCGCGGCGCTGGTCGCCACCCACAACCACGACCTCGCTCGTCGCATGGACCGGCGGATTACTCTGGCCGAGGGCAAGATCGTCGAGCTGAAATAGCCGTCCACCGGGGGCGCTACTCGGCGGCGAGAAGAAGCCGCTCGGCCGCCGCCTCGGTGAACACCTGCCGGGCTCGCCCCAGGGGACGCCTCAGGCTCTCCAGCGAAATGCCGCTCCGCAGCGCCAGCAGCACGCCGGCCGCTTCGAGGTAGGACTCGACCTCGACGACATTTGGCATCGCCATCTGGGCATTGGTGACATCGAGCACCGTCCGGTTCTCGCGCACCGCAATCAGCGGAATACCGCTATAGTCGGCGGCGAGCGCCGGAATGCCGCCGAGGCAGCTCGCCGGGACCACCACCGCCGCCACGTTGTTGAGGCTAAGGAGGTTAGCCGGAACCTGACCGAGACCCGCGAGTTCGATCGGCCGCGGCGCGCGTGCCAAGCCTTTGAGCACACTGAAATAGTGCGGCGTCGAAATGAACTCGGCAGCCGCCCGGGGATTGCTGGTCGCCCGGCCCTTGATGTCCTTGTAGTAGGGCAGAGGGGCGTGCGCGGTTGGCAGGCGGAACACCTTCGAGATGAGATGCGTGACAATCGCCTCGATGCCGCCCGAAGGGTTGGGCAAGGCGCCGGCGAGGTGCCTGGCAAACATCGCTTCGGTAACGCCGTGGATCACCGAAACACCGCCGATCGCTTCGGCGCCGTGCCGCACCAGCAGTTCGACGCCTTCGAAAATGGCATCGGGATCGCCGATCGTGCCGACCGCGCAGCCGGCCCCCGACCAGGCGACAGCAAGGCCCGGCTCGCGGTCGAGCAGAGCATAGAGGCCGCAATCGATCCCTTTGGTTGCGCGGCCCGCGTTCAGCGTGTTGACGACTTCATCGAGGAGATGGCGGCCCGACGGATCGACGAACGTGCCGATCCGGTTGCCCGTCACCGTGGCCAGGCCGAGATGGCCGAGCATGAAGTCGTCCAGACTCTTGCCCTCGACATAGAGCACGTTTGCCGCCATCTCGTTGATGTCGGACGCATTCACCGCGTTGGGATGAGTGACCAGGAAATCCGTCGCCGCAGCCAGAAGATTGGTCGCCGGCCCGGCATCGCCGGCATATCCGCCGACTTCGCAGCGCACACCGGTCGGGATGATCTGCACCGCCACGAACGGGTGTGCCGGAAGCGCCTTGCGGCGCGGAGCATAGGCCTCAACGCCGGCGAAACGGGGTGCGAAACGGTGGTCGGCATCGACCTCGACCATGGTCGCTTCGACCGTCGCCTCCGCTACGCCCGCCCGGGAAATGAAAAAGCGCAGCGGATAGCCGCCAGCCGGCAGCCCCTCGCCTAAGCCGCGCCCAACCGCTGCGATCCAGGGCTCCCCGGCGGTCCGCTTGACGGCGATTTCTCTGTTGGTCACCCGCATTGGCGAAGGATGTGGGTTTGCTGGGCCCCTGTCCGTGTCGCCGCTGCCACATTGCGTGTCTTTTTTGCGCCTCATCCGGGCAGGGCGCCACTCGCTGCCGGTACACGATCGATGGGCCCCTGCCACATAATCCACTGACCGGGGTGGGCGCGGACGATCGGCTCCAAATAGGCCGCGTAGTGCCGCGCGCAGTCGCGGAACGCGCGGTCGCGGTTGGGCCCCCGCACCGGCAGCGGCGCGCCAACGGTCACGCTGTAACTGCGGAACGGCTCGTGTTCCAGCGTGGCGACCGGAAGCAGCGTTGCGCCGTCTCGGTAGGCGATGTTCAGCGGGGTGGTGGCGATCGCGAGCCATGCGGCCGCGCCGATCGGAACGTGAATCACTCGACGGCCGATATAGGCGTTGTTGGTCACGCAGACGATGCCGTTCGCGGCGAGATGTTCCCGGATCTCCCGCGTTGCGGTCAAGGCGCTGGACTCGTCGAACACCACCCGGCGCTGGCAATAGCGGCTCTCGGCGCCGACCTGGATCGGATTGAGGAGCCGTGCCCCCACCAGCGAACTCGAAAAGCCGTGGGTGATAGCGCTCGTGCACCAGAACTGGAAGCCGGCTTCGGCAATGCCGCGCCTGCCGATGAGCGAGTGGTGGCGAAGGTTGTCGAACCACAGGATCGCCCCGCGTCCGGCGGCAAGCGCCGAGCGGATGTTGTCGAGCCCCTCGACGCGAATGGCGGCCCGATGGTCGGGCGCCAGGTGCTCGGCAACGGTCATGAGGCGGCGCCGGTGCAGGGAGATGACATGGTCGCGCCACAGATCGCGGACGAACGCCCCGTCGACGGCGGGCCCGTAAAAGGCCCGCACTCGTTCACCGAAGCGCCGATAGCGCCCGGAACCCGCCCCCCGGCTCAGCCAGCGCATTCGGTCGCCCGCCGCCGCCCACCGCGTGGGCTGCAGCGCCTTGACCGCGAGGGCCGACAGTCCGAGCAAGAAGCCCTCGCGGAAGTCCGCTCCCCGCAACAGGTGGCGTCGCTTTGCCGACAGGCGGGAACCGAACGACGGGTTGACTGCCGCCGAAGGGACCGCCTTGCCAGACGCGTCCGCGGCACCTGCCGATCCCTTGGCCCGCTCCCGTCCTTGTGCGGCCTTCTCCTCGGGTCGCATTCGCCTCCGGCTGTAGTGGCGGCATTCTTCGGGGCTGACAGCCGCGCCCGCCGCCACTATATCCGGGCGCAACACCCCTTCACGAGGCCAGAGTGATGACGGAGCCACTGGCATCCAGCGCCGGGCTCGACTTGCGCCGCAAGCGCCTTCTCTTCCGGGCGCGTCATCGCGGCATGCACGAGCTTGATGTCATCGTCGGGCGCTTCGCCGACGAGCGCCTGGCCGGCCTCGATGCCGGTGCGGTCGAGGCCTTCGAGCGCCTGCTCGATGCTCCCGAGCCGGATCTTTACGCCTGGCTCATGGGCACCAAGCCGCGGCCGCCCGGCGCGCAAGGGGAACTGGTGTCGGTCATCGCGGCTTTTGCCGGATCGGGCGCCGCCGCCCGAGGCGCTTAGGCAAGACGCATGACCGCGCTACCCAAGGCCCTTCGCGGACTCTTCGGCCGCCCTGAGACGCTCCTTGCCGGCGTGCCGCCGGGTCTCGACGGTCTGGCCCTTGCCGACCTCGCGGCGCTGGCCGCGCAAGAGGGCTCGCAGCGCCTCATCTTCGTCGCCCGCGACGGGCAACGCCTCGCCGAGGTCGAAGCGTCGCTCGCCTTTTTCGCACCCCGCCTGCGGACGCTCGTCCTGCCGGGCTGGGACTGCCTGCCCTACGACCGCGTCTCGCCGCATGCCGCCGTCGTCGCCCGTCGCATGGCGACGCTCGCCGCCCTGGCGCGGGACCAGGCCGGGGAGGGGCCTGAGATTGTCCTCTGCACGGTCAACGCCATCATCCAGCGCTTGCCCCCGCGTGCCGAGCTGGCACGCCGCGCCCTATCGGTAGCCAACGGCTACCGCCTTCCGCTCGACAAGCTGGTTGCCTGGCTTGAGGACAATGGCTTCAACCGCACCGGCACCGTGCGCGAGGCCGGCGAATATGCAGTCCGCGGCGGCATCGTCGATCTGCTCGCGGCCGGCGCCGAACTTCCGACCCGCCTGGACTTCTTCGGCGACACCATCGAGCAGATCCGCACCTTCGACATCGAGACCCAGCGCACCACCGGTTCTCGCCAGCGCCTCGATCTCGTCCCGACCAGCGAACTCATCCTCACCACCGAGGCGATCCGCCGCTTCCGCGAGAAATACGTCGCGCTCACCGGCGCCCCGGACCGCAGCGACATCCTCTACCAGTCGATCAGCGAGGGCCGCCGCCACCCCGGCGCCGAGCATTGGCTGCCGCTCTTCTACGAGCGCCTCGACACGCTCTTCGACTACGTCGCCGCCAGTCCTCTGGTGCTCGACCATCTCGTCGACGAGGCGCTGACCGAGCGGCGGACCCTGATCCAGGACCACTTTGCCGCGCGGCGCGCTGCTGCCGACGAGTCGGCGCAGGGCGTCCCCTATAAGCCGATCCCACCGGACCTTCTCTACCTCACCGAGAACGACTGGCGTGCCGCACTCGGCAGCCGCCCGATCCTCCGCCTCTCGCCGTTCTCCGTTCCGCCGGCCGCCAACGTCGTCGATCTCGCCGGCCGCCACGGACGCACTTTCGCGGCCGAACGGGCCGGCAGCGACGTCAACGTCTTCGACGCCCTCATCGCCCATCTCGACTCGCTGCGCAGCGCCAAGCGCGTCGTGCTTGCTTGCTGGAGCGAGGGCAGCCGCGACCGCATGAGCCAGGTGCTCGGCGATCACGGCTTTGCCGGCCTTGCTGCGGTAGCCGACTGGGCGGGCGCGCAGGCTGCCCCCAAAGGATCCGTCGCCACTGCCGTCTTCCCCATCGAGACCGGCTTCGAAACCGCCGACCTTGCGGTGATCGGCGAGCAGGACGTGCTTGGCGACCGGCTGGTGCGCGCCCGCAAGAAGACCAAGCGCGCCGGCGACTTCCTCGCCGAAGCGACCAGCCTCGCCGCCGGCGATCTGGTTGTCCATGTCGACCACGGTATCGGCAGGTTCGTCGGCCTGACCACCATCACCGCCGCCGGCGCTCCGCACGATTGCCTGGACATCCTCTACGCCGACAATGCGCGGCTGTACCTGCCGGTCGAGAACATCGAGCTTCTGTCGCGCTACGGCTCGGAGGACACCGACGTCGCCCTCGACAAGCTCGGCGGCGTCGCCTGGCAGTCGCGCAAGGCCAAGCTGAAGAAGCGCCTCCGCGACATGGCGGCGGAGCTGATGAAGATCGCCGCCGCCCGCGCCCTTCGCACCGCCGCTGTGCTGCCGGAGCCGGACGGCCTCTACGCCGAGTTCTGCGCCCGTTTCCCCTTCGACGAAACCGAAGACCAGTTGACCTCTATCGACGCGGTCATTGCCGATCTCGCCTCGGGCCGACCGATGGACCGCCTCGTCTGCGGCGACGTCGGCTTCGGCAAGACCGAAGTCGCCCTCCGTGCCGCTTTTGTGGCTGTCATGAGTGGCAAGCAGGTCGCGGTGGTCGTGCCGACGACGCTTCTTGCCCGCCAGCACTACAAGACCTTCGCCGAGCGCTTCGCCGGCTTCCCGGTGAGGGTGGCACAGGCCTCGCGCCTGATTTCGGCCAAGGACCGCACCGCCCTTGGCCACGGCCTGAGCGAAGGCACCGTCGACATCGTCATCGGCACTCATGCCCTTCTCGGCAAGTCGGTCAAGTTCCGCGATCTCGGCCTGCTGATCGTCGACGAGGAGCAGCACTTCGGCGTCCGCCACAAGGAGCGGCTGAAGGAACTCCGCGCCGATGTGCATGTGCTGACCATGACCGCGACGCCAATCCCGCGGACGCTGCAGCTCGCCTTGACCGGCGTCCGGGAACTGTCACTCATCACCACGCCGCCGGTCGATCGCCTGGCCGTCAGGACCTTCATCTCGCCCTTCGACCCGCTGATGGTGCGCGAGGCGATCCTGCGCGAGCGCTACCGCGGCGGCCAGACCTTCTACGTCTGCCCGCGCATTTCCGATCTTGGCGAGGCCCGCGCCTTCCTCGCCAAGGAGGTGCCCGAGGTGAAGGTCGCTGTCGCGCACGGTCAACTGCCGCCGCACGAACTGGAAGACGTGATGAACGCCTTTTACGACGGCGCGTATGACGTGCTGCTATCGACCTCGATCGTCGAATCCGGTCTCGACGTGCCGACCGCCAACACCCTCATCGTCCATCGCGCCGACATGTTCGGCCTCGCCCAGCTCTACCAGCTGCGCGGGCGCGTCGGCCGCTCCAAGGCCAGGGCCTATGCGCTGTTCACCGTGCCGGCCGGACGCTCGTTGACCGTCAACGCCGAGCGGCGCCTGAAGGTCTTGCAGTCGCTCGACCAGTTGGGCGCCGGCTTCCAGCTCGCCAGCCACGACCTCGACATCCGCGGCGCCGGCAACCTCCTCGGCGAGGAGCAATCCGGCCACATCAAGGAGGTCGGCTTCGAGCTTTACCAGCACATGCTGGAAGAGGCGGTCGCTTCGCTCCGCGAGGGCACCGGCGAACCGGACGATCGCGCCTGGTCGCCGCAGATCACCATCGGTGCGCCGGTGATGATCCCCGAGGACTATGTCGGCGACCTGCAGCTCCGCATGAGCCTCTATCGCCGCCTCGCCGACCTCAACGACGCCGCCGAGATCGACGCCTTCGGCGCCGAGATGATCGACCGCTTCGGCCCGTTGCCGGCCGAAGTAGAGCATCTCCTGAAGGTGGTGTTCGTCAAGTCGCTCTGCCGCGCCGCCAATGTCGAGAAGATCGACGCCGGCCCGAAGGGGATGGTGATCGCCTTCCGCGACAACATCTTTGCCAATCCCGCCGGGCTGGTCGCCTGGATCGGCAAGCAGGGAAGCCTTGCCAAGATCAGGCCCGACCAAAAGGTCGTGCTGTTCCGCGAGTGGGAGGACGCCGAAGACCGCCTGAAAGGCGTCGCCGTGGTGATGACCGAGTTCGCCCGCCTCGCAGCCGGCGGCAAGAAGGCGGCTGCCTGACCGCCGCCTGCTAGGCCGAGGCCGCCGCCCGGTCGGTCGCGACTTGACCTGGCCCGGTGACGCTCTGCGCCAGCGCGGCGCGGTCGATCGCCCCGTCCGCACCGCGTGGCAGCCGCGGCACGATGCTGATCCCCTCCGGCATCAGATGGAGGGCGATGCCGGCATCGATGAGCGAACGGCGGAAAGCGCCGGTGTTGGTCGCCGCGGCATCGGTGAAGACCACCGCCGCCCGAAGCGACTGGCGGTTCCCGGTCCCCGGCGCGAGGAACGCCGCCGCCTCCCGCACGCCCGGCTGGCCCTGGTAGATCGCGTCGAGCGAGGCGGTCGGCACGCTGATGCCGCCGACCGTCACCCGGTCGCTGTCGCGCCCGACCGGCACCGCGAGCGCCGGCGAACTGCCGGTCAGGCGGCAGACGACGTCGGTGCGGATGAAGCCCTCGCTGTCCGCGTCTAGCCCGGTTGCGACGCCCTCGCCGATGGGCAGGCTGCCGGTCGGCGGCACCACCGCCCCCTTGAGCGCCATCGTCCCATTGAGGAGCGAGCGGTCGCGGTCGCCCGCCCGCTGTGGCCGGCCATCGAGCCGCGTCTCCAGCATGGTCCCGGCGTTGGTCGACTGCGAGTTCAGCCCGACCTTGCCGAGGGGCAGGCCGGCCGGCGCCCGTTCCGCCCGACGCCGGGGGATGAATGCCAGTTCGTCCAGCACCGTCACGTCGACGAATTTCGTCGCCGCCGCACTCGGCACCGGCGGCGGCAGGGACTCCGGATGGACGCTCTTCCAGACCGCGCCGATGATGGACGGGCGCGGCGCCCCGCGCCGCGTCAGTGCGCTGACCAGCGGTTCGGCGAGCGCACCCGGCAGGAGAACGAAATCCGGCGCGAGATTGCCGGCATGGACCACCAGCGGCCGCAGGCCCGAAAAGTGGTGGAGATGCAGCGTGCCGCCGGTGAAGAGCCACGGCACCAGACCGGCGCCGATGCCGGCAAGGCCGGAGAAGGAGAACGGCACGAGCAGGCTCGCCCCTTCGGGGAGCCGGCACTCCACCACCATCGACAGGCCGGCGGCGAGCCACTGCGCGTGGCTGCGGGCATGCACCTGCGCCGCCCCGTCGCTGCCGACCGCGGTCATCGACAATGTCGCGACGTGGTCGGGCGAGGAGCCGGGCGAGGGCGCCGCCGTCGCGTCGGCCGGCGCCGTCACCGTGTCGAGATCGACGATCCCCTCGGGGAGACCGCTGCCGAGCCCGTAGACGCGGCTCACCGTCGGCAGTCCGCCGGCAACGCTGATGCCGCGCGTGCCGACCTTGTCGCCGTCCACCATGCCGGTCGTCACCAGGGCCGACGGACGAACCTTCTCGAGGTTGATCGCGCTGTCGCGGCGCCGCCAAAGCGGTGGCAGCGGCGCGACGATGAGGCCGGCGCGGAAGGCGGCGAGGAGGGCAAGCACCGTGTCGACCGTCGCCGGCGTCTCCAGCGCCAGCACCTGGTCGGCGCTGAGGCCGTCTGCCTTGAAGCGGGCCGCCATCGCCGCGACCCGCGCCTCCGCCTCGGCGTAAGTGAGCCGCTTGGCCGGGCTGCGGTTCCACAGCGGGCGGTCGGGATCGTCGACCAGCGCCAGCCGGCTGCCGACTCGGGCGGCGGTCTTCTGTAGGAGACCGTCGAGTGTGGTCCAGTTCGCCTGCGGTCCGCCCGGCAAGAGCGCCGCCGCCGACCGATCGCCCACAATCATTTATCCGCCCCCTCTTTGCCGTCCTTAGGCGGGCTCTGCCCACCAGGTCGGGAATGTGTAGCCGTAGACCGACGTCGCCGCCGGCCGCTTGATCCGGCTCCAATGCGCCACCCACTGATCGGGCAGGAAGTAGAGCGGGACCACGTAATGTTGCGATACGAGAACGCGGTCGAGCGCACGCACCGCCGACACGAAATCTTCCTTCGAGGTCGAGGCCGTCATCGCCTTGATCATGGCGTCGATGGCCGGCTCCTTCGCCCCCGCATAGTTCTGCGACCCGTCGGTACTTGCCTGGTCCGACCCCCAGCGATTGATCTGCTCGACCCCCGGCGACAGCGACGCGCCGTAAGCGGTCAGGAACATGTCGAAGTCGAACGCCTGGATCCGCCGCTCATATTGGGCTGAGTCGATCAGTCTGACATTCATTTTGATGCCGACCCGCTCGAGCGTCGTGTTGTAGGCAAGCGCCAGGCGCTCGGCGTCCTTGGTCAAAGCTAGGAATTCGAACGTCAGCTGTTGCCCGTTCGCCTTGTTGACCATCTGCCCGTTGCGCGCCTCGTAGCCGGCGCTGGTGAGCACGTCGACGGCCGCGCGCAGTGCCGCCCGGTCGTTGCCGGACCCGTCGGTCTTGGCCGGCTGGTAGGTGCCGGCCATCACCTCGGGAGCGACGGCATTGGCGAAGGGGGCGAGCAGCGCCTTCTCGCGGTCCCCGGCCGGCCGCCCGCGCGACGACAACTCGGAGTCCTCGAAGAAGCTCGCCGAGCGCTTGTAGACGCCGCGGTAGAGGTTGGCGTTGATCCACTCGAAGTCGAACAGCATGGCCATCGCCCGCCGCACGCGGATGTCGGCGAACACCGGCCGACGCGTGTTCATGACGAAGCCCTGCATTCCCTTCGGCGTCTGGGTTGGGAAGGTCGCCTTGATGACCTTGCCTTCGTTCACCGCCGGGAAATCGTAATTGCCGAGCCAGGAGGCCGGGTCGGTGTCGGGGTTGATGTCGTAGAGCCCGCGCTTGAAGGCCTCGAACATCGTCGTCGTGTCGCGGTAGTAGTCGATGACGATGCGGTCGAAATTGTCGAGGCCGCGCTTCACCGGCAGATCCTTCCCCCAGTAGTTGGGGTTGCGCTTGAGGACCATGCGGCTCGGCGCCTGCACCTCCTCCACCATGTACGGCCCGTTGCCGAGCAGCGGCTTCAGCGTCGATTGGTCGAAGGTGTCGACGTTGATCGCGTGCTTCGGCAGGATCGGCATCAAGCCCATCAGGAGGGGCGTTTCGCGGTCGGCGAGCTTGTTGAAGGTGATGCGGATGCCGCGCTCGCCGACGAGGTCGATGCCCGCCATGCGATCACGGTAGGTTTTGTAGACCGGCCGCCCCTTGTCGGCGAGAAGCTCGATGGTGAACTTGAAATCGGCGGCCGTCAGCGGTGCGCCGTCCGCCCAGCGTGCATTGCGGTTGAACGTGAACTCGACCCACGAGCGGTCCGCCGGCGTCTCGATCGACTCGGCGATCAGGCCGTAGAGGGTGAACGCCTCGTCGCGGCTCCGCGCCATGATACGCTCATGCACGTTGTCGCCGAAGATCGGGTCGTAGAGGCCGCGAGATGTCGTTGCCGCCCCCCTGACGATGAAGGGGTTCATGCTGTCGAAGGTGCCGATCACGCCATAAGTCAGCGTTCCCCCCTTCGGCGCGTTTGGGTTGGCGTAGGCGAAGCTGGTGAAATTCGCCGGCTGTGCCGGGTCGCCATACATGGCGATGCCGTGCGACGGCGCGGCAAAAGCGCGGTCGACGCGGCCGAACAGCCCGAGCGAACCGGCGACGAAGCCCGCCGCGCCGCCGAGCAGCCCGGCGCGCCGCGTGAGGCGCAACGGCTGGCCGTCGCGCGCTTCCTTCCCCAACCTCTCACCACCCATGGCACGACCCTCCCAATACTTCGAGAACGCGGGGCCTCGATTCGCCGCAGCGTTGAAGATACACAGCCGGCTTCCTGTGGGGATCAAAAAAAGCGTCCCGAAGTCCGCCACATTTGCCCGCAACGGTTGCGCCCTCGCCAATGTGTCGGAAAAGGGGACGCTCGGTGGCGAACCGCTCGGAATTTGCGGCGACCGGAAGGCGCCCGGCAGGGCTCGCCGTCGCTGCTCTCGTTGGGCTCGCGGCAGGAGAGGCATGGGCTCAAGGGGCAGGGGCCGTCCGACCGCCGCCTCCGCTCGCGCCATCCGCGAAGGTACTCCCGACCCGGTCGAACTGGTTGAAGGTCTGCGGCGAGGACCCGCTGACCAAGAAGCCCATCTGTATCGTCCGCTACGACATCCGCAGCGATCAGGGACAGCTCATCGCGCAGGTGACCGTCCAGAAGAACGAGGCCGCGGACAAGCCGCCTTACGGCCTCGGCGTCATGCTGCCGATCGGTCCCTATTTCCCGCCCGGCGTGACGCTTACCGTTGAAGGAAGCGGCCGGTCCGTCAGGGCCGAGTACCAGACCTGCCTGCCGCAAGTGTGCATGGCCGAGGCCGGTATGGACGCCGCCTTCTTCGATGCCCTGCGAAGCGGCCCAAAGCTGGTGATGGTTGCCCAGAACGCGCAGCGGAAGGACATGACCTTCGAGCTGAGCCTCACCGGCTTCTCCGACGTGTTCGACGGGCCTGGCATAGACCAGGCCGGCGCCAAGGCCCGTGACGATGCCTTGAGCCAAGAACGCACTCTCGGCACCTGCGCCGGCCGCCGGCCGGGCATGCCCTGCTAGCAATCCCCGCGCTTGACCGTTAAGGGTTGACGAAAGCTGCCCCGAATGGCTTGGATTGTCACCGCTCGGCCAGGAAGTCGCCTTATTTTCCGGGCACCAGGGCAATCTGCGGGAGTCGACTTTCCAACCGGCTCGGGGGCACGATCCGGCGAACAACATCAGGGTTACGACATGATTCTTAAGGGCAGGACTGGTCTTGGACTTGGTGCGGCGCTCGTCGCTCTCGGCGCGCTGGCATCGGCAAACGCATTCGCCCAGGGCGCGACCACTGCGCCCGGCAAGGCTCCGGCACCCGCCGCCGGTGCCGCTGGTAAGACCACGACGCCGCCGCTCATCGCTCCGCCCGCTGCGGCCGCCCCGGCCGGTGCTGCCGCCGCCGGCCAGTCGAACTGGTCGAAGATCTGCGGCGAGGACCCGCTGACCAAGAAGGGCATCTGCATCGTCCGCTACGACATCCGCACCGATCAGGGGCAGCTCATCGCCCAGGTGACGATCCAGAAGAACGAGGCGCTCGACAAGCCGCCCTACGGCGTCGGCGTGATGCTGCCGATCGGCGCCTATCTGCCGCCCGGCGTTTCGCTGACGGTCGACGGCAAGGGCAAGGCGATCAAGGCCGACTACCAGATCTGCCTGCCGCAGGTGTGCATGGCCGAAGCCGGCGCCGACGCTGCCGCGTTCGATACGATCCGCAAGGGCACCAAGCTCGTCATGGTTGCCAAGAACGCGCAGCAGAAGGACATGACCTTCGAGCTGAGCCTCGCCGGCTTCGCCAAGGTCTTCGACGGCCCGGGCATCGACCAGGCGGCTGCCAAGGCACAGGACGATGCCCTGACCCAGGCTCTCGCCGCTCGCGCCGAACAGGCGCGCCAGCAGCTGATCCAGAAGCAGCAGAACCCCGGCGCTCCGTAACCGCGCCATCGCTGCACAGCCACGCTTTGCGCGACCGCCCGCCGGGGCGGTCGCGTCGTTTTTTCCCACATAATAATTTGTGACGGCCCGCCGCCCGCGGTGCGGTCGACTTGACGATGGGATCGGCTAAACCGGAGCCCCGGCCGGGGTTTCCTTCGCCGGTCGCCGAGGATCGAAGCGCGAGCACGGGATGCCGCCAGCAACCAGGACCGCAGTCGTCGGGCTCGGCTATTTCGGCTCGTTCCACGCCAACCACTATGCCCGCTTGCCCGGCGCCGAGCTTCGCGGCCTGGTCGATGCCGATCGGGCGCGCGCTGCCGCGGCCGCCGCCAGCCACGGCACTACCGCCTTCCACGACCATCGCGACCTGATCGGCGTCGCCGATGCGGTGTCGGTAGCGGTTCCGACCTCGCACCATCACCGCGTCGCCGGCGAGTTGATCGACGCCGGCATTCATGTCCTGGTCGAGAAGCCGATTGCAGACGGCAGTGCCGCCGCCGCCGACTTGGTGGCCCGCGCCCGCCGTGCCGGCGTCGTCCTCCAGGTCGGCCATATCGAGCGCTTTTCCTCGACCTTTGCCGCTCTCCGCGACGCCGTTCACTCCCCACTTGCCATCGACTGCGTGCGCGTCGGCCCCTGGACCGGCCGTGCCGCCGATGTCGACGTCGTGCTCGACCTGATGATCCACGACATCGACCTGGCGCTGTCGCTGGCCAAATCCCCGGTGATCGAGGTTGCCGCCGCCGGCCGCAGCATCGTCTCCAGCCGTCTCGATACCGCCGAAGCGCGGCTGACCTTCGCCAGCGGCATGGTCGCGCGGCTTGCCTCCAGCCGCGTCGCCCCCAAGGTCGACCGGCGCTTCACCGTGACCGAAGCCGACCGCGTTCTCGTTGCCGATCTCGCCGCTCGCCGGCTCGAGATCGGCGAGAAACGGGACAGCGGGTTCGTCTTTTCGGCGTCCGAGGTGCCGCCGCACGATGCCCTCGGTGCCGAGATCGCCGCCTTCGTCGGCGCCATCGCCGGCGCGCCGGACCGCCGTTCCGCCGATGGCGAGGACGGGCTGCAGGCGTTGCGCGTCGCCGAGCGAGTGCTGGCGGCGATCGCCGCCGGCTCGGGCGGGGGCGTGTCGGGTTCAAACGGAAGAGGGACATAGAGCCGTGTCGAGTGCGTCTCCCGCCGCGGTGCGCCGCGTCGACAATCCGATCAGCCTGTTCGACCTGCAGCGCCAGCGCCTGCGGCTGGAGAAGGGCATCCAGGCCCGCATCCACACCGTACTGGAGCACGGCCAATTCATCCTCGGACCGGAGGTCGATCTCCTCGAGCGGCGCCTTGCCGCCTTCTCCGGCACCAGCCATGCCATCGGCGTCTCGAGCGGCCGCGATGCCCTGACCATCGCCATGATGGCCCTCGGCATCGGCCCCGGCGACGCGGTCTTCGTGCCGGCATTCACCTTTGCCGCCACCGCGGGGGCGGTGGTCTCGGTCGGTGCGACGCCGGTCTTCGTCGATGTCCTCGCCGAGACCTTCAACCTCGACGCCAAGGACCTCGACCGGGCCATCGGCGAGGTAAAGGCCGCCGGCCGCCTGGTGCCGCGCCTCGTGATGCCGGTCGACCTCTACGGCCTTCCCGCCGACTACCCGGCGATCGCCGCGGTCGCTGCCCGCCACAAGCTGACGGTCCTTGCTGATGCCGCCCAGTCGTTCGGCGGCGCCCTCGGCAACACGCGGGTCGGCGCTCTCGCCCCGATCAGTGCCACCAGCTTCTACCCGACCAAGCCGCTCGGCTGTTACGGCGACGGCGGTGCCATCCTCACCTCCGATGCCGGCCTCGACGAAGCCGTCCGCCGCATCCGCTCGCATGGCCGCCAGGGAACCGGCGACGCCGCCGTCCAGCTCGGCATCACCGGCCGCCTCGACACCATCCAGGCCGCGATCCTCCTGGAAAAGCTCGACGTCTTCGAAGCCGAGCTGGAGCGCCGTCGCGCCATCGCCGCCGCCTATTCCAAGGCCCTCGGCGATCTGGTCACGGTGCCCAAGGTCGCGACCGGCAGCGCCAGCGCCTTCGCCCTCTACACGATCCGCGTGCCGGATCGCGACGCGCTCCGCTCGCGCCTGGACGCGGCCGGCGTCGGCACCGGGCTGTTCTATCGCCTCGCGCTCCACCAGCACCCGGCCTTCGCCAAGCTCGATCGCCGGCCGCTACCGGTGTCGGAGCGCCTCGCCGACGAGGTGGTGAGCCTTCCCGTCCATCCCGACCTGACCGACGACGAGGTCGCCCGGGTGATTGCCGCCGTCCGCGCGGCGCTGGCCACGGCTTAGCCCACCCAGACAAAACCTCGCACGCGGCTGCCCAGCTGCCCAGCTGCCCAAAACCCCTAGGGTTTTTTGGGCAGCTGGGCAGTGGGCAGCGCCGGCTGTACGAGCGTCGGCACACGCGCTATGCCGTAGCTGCGGCCGGGAAGGGGCGGCGACCGGGCGCGGCGATGCCGCGCCGTTGGGCGCCGACCGCTGTTCGGCCGTTCGCTGCAGGCTGATCCAGCAGGAAGGGCGAAGGTTGTCGGAAGCAGACTCTGTCGTTGCCCGCGTGCTGCCGGAGCGCTCGTCGGTCGGTGCGACCGCCGCCATCACGCGCGCGTTCTCCGCCGCCGCCGAGTCCAATCCGCTGAGCGTCGCCGCCATCGTTCTCGTGGCGCTGCTCTGCTTCCTCCCCGGCTTTTTCACCATCCCGCCGATCGACCGCGACGAGCCGAACTTCTCCAACGCCAGCCGGACCATGTACGAGACCGGCAACCTCATCGACATTCGCATCCAGGACCAGCCGCGCAGCAAGAAGCCGGTCGGCATCTATTGGCTGCAGGCGGCAACCGTCGCGCTGACGGGAGCCGGCTCCGACGCGCCGATCTGGATTTTCCGCCTGCCGTCGCTGTTGGGAGCGATCGCCGCGGCCGTCCTGACCTGGTGGATGGCCCTCGCCTTCGGCCGACGACGACCGGCGCTGCTCGCCGGCCTTTTCATGGCGGCGTCGGTGCTCTTGTCGGTCGAGGCCCGCCTCGCCAAGACCGATGCCGTGCTCCTTGCCACGGTCGTCCTCGCGCAGGGTTCGCTTCTGCGCCTCTGGCTCGGCCGCAACCCCGAGCGCGCCAGGCTCTATCAGGGTCTGTTCTGGACGGCGATTGCCGCCGGCATTCTGGTCAAAGGCCCGATCACCCCCGGCATCGCCGGCCTGACGATTATCGGTCTTTCCCTCTTTGCCGGCTCGTTCGCCTGGGTGAAACGCCTTGCCCCGCTCGGCGGCATCCTGCTTGTCGCGGTGCTGGTCGCCCCCTGGCTGATCGCCATCACCATCTCCTCGGAGGGCGCCTTCTGGCAGGAGTCGCTGGGTCGAGACCTCCTCGGCAAGATCGCCGCCGGCCGCGACACCCACGGCGCCCCGCCGGGTTACTTCCTTGCTTTCACCCTCGTTACGTTCTGGCCGGCCTTGCCGTTCCTGGTTCTCAGCCTCAGCCGCCATCTCGACCAGCTGCGCCAGCCCCACGTCCTCTTCGCCCTCTGTTGGGTCGTGCCGTTCTGGCTGATCTGCGAGGCGGTGCCGACCAAGCTCCCGCATTATGTGTTGCCTGCTTTCCCGGCGCTGGCCCTGCTCGCCGCCACGGCGGTCGAGGACGCGAGCCTGCGCCTGGATGGCGGCGTGCACCGCTTCTTCGCCTTCGCCCCGGTCGGCGTCCCTGCGACCGCGGCGGTCGTCCTGACGGCGCTCTTCTTCCACGTCGAGGGCCGCGTCCACCTCGACACGGTCGTGCTCTTCGCCCTTGCCACGGCAATTGGCGCCGTCGCTTGGTGGCTGCTGACGCGCCGGCGGGAGTTCTTGCCGGCGGCGGTCGTCTCGCTGGGGGCGGCGTTCTTCGCCGAAGCTGCGCTGTTCGGCACGCTGGCTCCCAACTTCACCGAACTGCAGGTGAGCAGCCGCATCGTCGCCGCCGCCCGGCAGGTCGCCGGTTGCGACCGCCCGGCACTCGCCGCCTCCGGCTTCATCGAGCCGAGCCTTCTCTTTCTCGCCGGCAGCGACGCGCTGCTCGGCGGCGGCTCCGACGCTGCCGATTTCATGGCCAAGCCCGGCTGCCGCGTCGCCGCCGTCGAAGCCGAAACCTCGGCGGATTTCCTCTCGCGTGCCGCCGACCTCGGTTTCGAGGTTGTCGCCCGTACCAAGGTCGCCGGCACCAATCTCAGCAACGGCGATCGCGTGAATGTCACTCTCTACACCCGCCGCTCCGGCCCCTAGCGCGTCGCGCACGGCGCCGGCCGGGGCAAACGCCCGGGCCGTGGTGGCGCGGGCTCGCCGCCACGCCGGCCGTCGCCCGCCGGTGGAGGGCTTCGGCGTCCCGGCCGTGCTCATCGCTTCGCTGACCCTGCTGGCGGTGGCGGCCCTGGCGCTCGCCGCCGACGCCGCCGCGATCGCTTGGGCCAAGGCGCTGCCGTCCGGCGTGCGCAACCTCGCCGACCGGCTGACCGACAGCGGCAAGTCGGTCTGGACGCTGGTGCCGAGCCTCATCGTTATGCTTCTGGTGGTCGCCGGCGATTGGCGGCGCGTTTCGCCGCTGACCGCCGCCGCCTGGCGTCAGATCGGCTTCCTCGCGGCGTTTGTCTTCCTGGCGGTCGCCGGCTCCGGCCTCCTCAACGATATCGTCAAAGAACTGGCGGGGAGGGCCCGCCCGCCGCTCATCGATTCGGCCGGCCCGCTTGCGCTCCGTCCCTTCAGCTTCACTTACGCCTTCCAGAGCTTCCCCTCCGGGCACGCCTCGACCTTCGGCGCCATCGGCATAGCCGCGGCGCTGTTCTGGCCCCGGCTGCGCTGGCTTTGGCTTGGCGCGGCGCTGCTTCTTGCCTGCACGCGCGTGATCATCGGCGTCCACTACCCGAGCGACGTTCTCACCGGCTTCGTGATTGGTGCCGCCTTTACGCGGGGACTGGCCGAAGCGATGGCCCGCCTGCACTTAGGCTTTGCCCGGATCGCCGGCGAGCCTATAAGGCCACGCACGGCGGCGCTGCGGACGGCTTGGCGGAAGTCGGGTGCTTCCGGCCTGGCGCGTGGCCTCGCCGAAGCGGTCTTGCGCCGGCCGTTCAGCCCGGCCGGCGATCGTCACACTGGATAGCCTGAGACCGCCGATGACAGCCCCTTCGCAGAGTAGCCTCGGCGGCGAGGCGACGCGGTCGCGCCCATCGGTGTCGGTGGTCGTGCCATGCCGGGACGAGGCGGAGAACATCCCGTCGCTCCTTGCTGAGATCGCTGCCGCCTTGCCGGCTGGCACGTTCGAGGTGGTGGTCGTCGACGACGGCTCGACCGACACGACGGCGGCCGTGCTCGCCCGCCTTGCCGTGGCCGACCCCTGGCTGCGCGCGGTCCGCCACAACCGCTCCGCCGGCCAGAGCGCGGCCATCCGCAGCGGGCTCCTCGCCGCCCGCGGCGAGATCGTGGTCACCATCGACGGCGACGGCCAAAACAACCCCGCCTATATCCCGGCGCTGCTGGAGGCGCTGGGGACGGCTGGGCCGAACGTTGCCCTGGCTGCCGGCCAGAGGGTGAAGCGAGCCGCCTCGGGCGGAAAGAAGTTGGCCTCGCGCTTTGCCAACGGCCTTCGCGCGCGCGTACTGAAGGATCAGACCCGCGACACCGGCTGCGGCCTTAAGGCGGTACGTCGCGAGGTGTTCCTGCTGCTACCCTATTTCGACGGCTGGCACCGCTACCTCCCGGCGCTGGTGTTGCGCGAGGGGCGAGGCATCGTTCATGTCGACGTGGTCGACCGCGAGCGGCGGTTCGGCAAATCGAAATACGGCATTCTCGACCGGGCGCTCATCGGCGCCCTCGATCTGTTCGGTGTGTGGTGGCTGCGTCGCCGCAGGCGGACAGTGCCCGAGGTGAACGAGGTGAAGCCGCAATGAGTGCCCTGGCCGCGCAATTCGTCGACTGGCTGCATTCCGTCTTTGTCGAGCAGTTCAGCCTGTGGGTGGTGTTCGGCTTCGTCGCCCAAACCCTCTTCTTCATGCGCTTCCTGGTGCAGTGGCTGGCGAGCGAACGGGCCGGCCGCAGCGTCGTCCCGGCCTCCTTCTGGATCTTCTCGATCGGCGGCGGGACGCTGTTGCTCATCTATGCAATCTATCGCACCGATCCGGTCTTCATCGCCGGCCAGGCCGCGGGCCTCTTCGTCTACCTCCGCAACATTGTGTTTCTGCGGCGCGAACGGCGCGACCGGCGGAACCAATCCTGAGGCCCGCCTAAGCCTCGCCGCCGACGCTCCGCCGGGCAACCCTCTCGCGCAAGCCGGCGAGGAAGCTGCGGACCTCTCGGGTCAGCAAATCCTCGTCGAGCAACGCCAGCGTCTCGGCCGTCCAGCCGGTCGCGGGCGCGAGGCGTATCGCCAGTTCGCAGCACCGGAGGCGCTCTGCCGGCGAGAGGCCGAGCTTCTCGGCCTCGGCGAGCAACAGCAGCAGTTCGTGCAGCGCCCGGACCTTGACGAACGCGCGCACCATCGCCGGCAGGAGGGCCGGATCGTCCTGCCAGGAGCGGCCGCCGAACACCTCTTGCGTCACCCGCTGGCCGGCGCCGCGGCAATCGTAACCGACGCAGCCGGAGAAGCCCGCCTCGCGCCGCTTGTCGTGGATGCGACAGCGCAGCGCCGCATCGAGATGTGGGCAGGGGACGCCATTGGCCTTGTCGATGGCGAATTCCGGAGAGCGGTCGAAGGCAAGTGCGACGCAGCAGAGGGCGGCGCAGCGCGAGCAGTTCGGACGAAGCGCCGCAGCCGTATCGACAGGCGCGCCGCCGTCGCCCGCCATCGGCGTCAGCCTGCCGCCGCCGCGACCGCGGCGAAGCTCCGGTCGAGATCGGCGATGAGGTCGTCGGCATCTTCAAGACCGATATGCAGGCGGATCAGCGGACTGGCGGGATCGCGCGGCCGCACGCTCCGCGACCCACGGAGGTCGACGAGGATGGCGAGGCTCTCGAACCCACCCCACGAGGCACCGATGCCGAACAGCTGCAGCCCGTCGACGAACGCCGCCGCTTGCTGCATCGTCCAGCCTTTCGGCTCAAAGGAAAACAGCCCGGACGAGCCGCGCATGTCGCGCCGCCACAGCGTATGGCCGGGGAAGGAGGCGAGGGCAGGGTGCAGCACCCGGCCGACCTCGGCTCGCCGGCCGAGCCACTCCGCGATCTTCAGCGCCGAACTCCGGTGGTGATCGAGCCGCACGCCGAGGGTCCTGAGGCCGCGAAGGGCAAGATAGACGTCGTCCGGCCCGGCACAGAGCCCCATCGATCCGTGCAGGCTCTTCAGCGCCGGCCAGCACGCCGCATTGGCCGAGACCGTGCCGAGCATCACGTCGGAATGGCCGCCGATATACTTGGTCGCCGCCATCAGCACGATGTCGGCGCCGAGGCCGAGCGCCTGCGAGAAATAGGGCGTCGCCCAGCTATTGTCGGCGATGACCTTGGCGCCGCGCGCGTGCGCCAGCGCCGCAATCGCCGGCACGTCGCTCATCTCGAAGGTCAGCGACCCCGGCGACTCGACATAGACGGCGCGGGTGTTGGCGCGGAACAGCGGCTCGATCGGCGCCAGCGGGTCGAAATAGGTGATCTCGACCCCGAGCCGCGCCAGCACGGTGTCGGCGAAGCGCCGGCCGGGGTCGTAGACATTGTCGGTGACGAGCAGGTGATCGCCCGCCGACACGGCGCTCATCATCGCCACGGCAATCGCCGTCAGGCCGGACGGGCAGAGCACGGTTCCCGCCGCGCCGTCGAGGTCGCTGAGCGCGCGCTCCAGAGCCTCCAGCGTCGGCGTGCCGCGTCGGCCGTACTTGTAGCGCGTCCGCCCGCTCTGCATCTCCTCGACGCTGTCGAACAGCACCGTCGACGCGTGAAACACCGGCGGATTGGCGAACGGTCCGCAGAGATCGGCTTCGCGGCCGAGGCGTGTCAGGCGTGTGGCGATATCGAGTGGCGCGGTCGGTGCGTCGCGTTCGGCCATCGGCAGTCCCTGTCCTGCGAATAATGCCAAGCCCGCAGCCGCGGCTCTGCCCTTGACCCGTGGGAATTAATGGCCTGTCATGGCTGGGTCAACCGGGGCGGCGCGGCGTCGAATCGATGGCAGGGGAGTGTGGGCATGCGGGCTGACGCACATCGGACTTGCGGGGCGCGGGGATGCTGATGCGGCGGTTGGCCTGGGCGGTCCTCGCCGGCACTGCAACGGTGTCGCTCGCCGCGAACGCAACCACGCTCGACGACGTCAAAAAGCGGGGCTTCGTCAATTGCGGGCTCCCGAGCAGTCTTGCCGGCTTCGCTTCCGCCAACGATGCCGGCGAACTCGCCGGCTTCGATGTCGACTACTGCCGCGCCATCGCCGCTGCCGTGCTCAACAACCCGAAGGCTGTCCGGTTGACAGCGCTCTCCGCCACCGCCCGCTTCACCGCACTGCAGTCCGGCCAGGTGGATGTCCTGATCCACAACACCAGCTGGACCATGGCTCGCGACACCTCGCTCGGCCTCGGCTTCGTCGGCGTCAATTTCTTCGATGGCCAGGGCTTCCTGGTGCCGAAGTCCTTTGGCGTCACTTCCGCGCTCGAGCTCTCCGGCGCCTCGATCTGCGTCCTTGCCGGCACCTCGGCCGAGCAGAACCTCGCCGACTTCTTCAAGGCCCAGAACATGAAATTCACGGCCGTCGTCCTGGACCGGCAGGAGGATATCCTCACCGCCTACGCTGGCGGGCGCTGCACGGCCGTCTCCGCCGATGCCTCCGGGCTTTATCCGCTTCGCCTCGCCACCGCGCGCGCCGACGACCACCAGGTGCTGCCGGAGATCATCTCCAAGGAGCCGTGGGGCCCGAGCACCCGGCAGGGCGACGCCCAATGGACTTCGATCGTCAAATGGGTGCACTTCGCGCTGCTCAACGCCGAGGAGCTTGGGGTCACCGCGGAGAATGCCGAGCGGCAGAAGACCACCCCCGACAACACCGATATCAAGCGCCTGCTCGGTGGCGACGGCAAGTTCGGCGAGATGGTCGGCCTCAGCAACGACTGGGCCTACAACGTCGTTCGCGCCGTTGGGAACTACGGCCAGATCTTCGACCGCAATCTCGGCGCCGCTTCCAAGCTGAAGATGCCGCGTGGCCAGAACGCCCTGTGGAGCAAGGGCGGCCTGCAGTTCGCACCCGCCGTCCGCTGAGGCGCCGCCGACGGGCCTCGCTGTGGCGGGCGGAAGCACCCGCGCACCCCGGCCATAGACCGCGCTTGATCCGACCACCGACCGCGAAACGAAAACGGGGCGCGACTGGCGCGCCCCGTTCGATCTTCTGCCGCTGCTGACCCCTGGCTACGGCCCGCCGAGGAAACCGCCCTGGCCCTGGCCGCCGGTCTGTCCGGCACCGCCGCGGAAGCCGCCTGCGCCGTCGCCGCCAAAGCCGGTCGGCGTGAAGCCACCGTTTTGGGCCAACTGGCCGCCGTCCAGGGCATCGGAGATGTTCTTGAGCTCGACACGACGGTTGGCGCGCTCCGGGAAGGGCGTGTTGATCTTCGGGAACTGCTCGCCATAGCCCTGCGTCACCAGGTTCTCCGGCGGCACGTCGAAGTAGGTGGTGAGAATGGTCGCCACCGCCTCGGCCCGGCGATCGGAGAGTTCGAGGTTTGAGAGCACGTCGCCGACGAGGTCGGTGTGGCCTTCCACCAGGAAGGTCGCCGACGGGTTCTGGCGGATGATGCTCTGTATCGCCTCGCCGATCGCTGTCAGGTTGGCGATCTCTTCCGGCGCGATGGCATAGGAGCCGGTGTCGAAGGTGATCGTGTCGAGGTTGATGCCCGGCACCACGTTGCGGATCGACTCGTTGGCCGTGATCTCCTGGATCGAGTACGGACGGTCGATCGGCACCAGCGGCGGGGCCTCCAGCGCCGCCTCAACGTCGTATTGCGAGGCGCGGCTGTAGTCGACCTGGTAGGGGTTGCGCGGCGCCGCGACGATCATCGGCGACACCTTGTACTGGTACTGCCCACCCACCAGCGGCGGCGGCGTGTACTCGCCGTAGCCGATCAGGACGTACTCGCGCCCGCTCGGATCGCGCCGCACCCGCTTCTTGATGAACCCGCCGGGGTCGCGGGTAGTGATGATCTGCGTCCCGTCGAAGCGGGTGGCAATGGTCATCACGTCGCCGTTCGGCAGGCGGTACTCTTCGATGCGGTCGCCGGCGACGGCGAAGCGCGCGCCGTCGTCATGGTAGATGTCGTAGCGGTTGTCGCCGCTCTTGGTGATGACGCGGTCGCCGAGGTTCTTCACCACCGTATCGGCAACGGCCGCCCCGAGTACACCGACCACCAGGCCGGCCGCGAACGCGCCGGCATTGTTGTTCTTGTTATTATTGTTGTTATTGTTGTTGTTATTATTGTTGTTATTATTGTTGTTGTTATTATTGTTGTTGTTATTATTGTTGTTGTTATTGTTGTTGTTCGGATTGTTGTTGGGGTTATTCGGATTGTTGGGGAAGCCCGGCTGGAACACCAGGTTGTTGTTGCTCGCGAATCGGCTGCCTTGGCCGAGCGGCATGCAGTCGTTGTTATTGTTGCGGTAGAAGCCCGCGCCGCAGGTCTGCTGGCTGTTATTGGTGAAGCGCGCGCCGGGGAGGATGACATTGCCCAGCACCGGATTGCCGGGGTTGTTGTTGCCCGCGTTGTTGTTGGCAGGATTGGGGTTGCCGCTCGTCCGGTTGTTGGTGGCGTTGACGATCGGCAGGCAGGTATTTCCGATCGCCGCCTTGGACGTGCCCGCCGGGCAGCCGCCATTCAACACAACCACCGGCGGATTGTTGTTCTGCGTGGGCGACACGCAACTGAACCGGCCGGCGACATTCTGCAGGGTCTGATTGGCCGGGCAGACCACGACATTCGGATTGTTGTTGTTCGGGTTGTTGTTAGCGTTCTGATTGCCTGGATTGCCGCAGACGACGCCAGTGATGCTCGGCAAGCGGATCTGGCCGGGCGGGCAGCCATTGTTATTGTTGTTGGCGTTCTGGTTGTTGTTGGCGTTGTTCGGATTTGCAGTACCGGCGTTGTTGCTACCGGCTGGCACGCACGGCGGACGGCCGGCGGCTCCGACGATCGCTCCCGGCGGTATGGTCGCCGGCACCTGGCCGGGGGGGCAGCCGTTATCCGCGTTCTGCGACCCGGGCGCCAAGCAGATCGGCCGCTTGGTGACCGGGTCGAGGCCGCGGAAAACCAGCGGCGGCACGCAGGAGCCGTTGTTGTTGGCATTATTGGTATTGTTGTTCTGATTGTTGTTTCCCGCGTTCTGCGAACCGGGAGTGACGCAGATCGGCCGGTTGGTGCCCGGGGCGAAGCCTTGGAACACCTGGGGCGGCACGCACTGGCCGGAATTGTTATTGGCGTTGTTGGTATTGTTGTTCTGGTTGTTGGTGCCGGCGTTCTGGTTGTTCGGCGCCTTGCAGCTCACCACCCGGCCGCGGTCGAGAACCGGAGTCTCGCCCGCCTTGCAGACGACGACGGCAGCCTGGTTGCCGCCTTGGGCCGGCGTCACACAGTTCGGCTTGTTGGTGCCGGGGATAAAGCCTTGCTGCACTTGTGGCAGAGTGCAGCCAACCACCACGGCGGGGGTATTGGCGGCGTTCGGCGTCACGCAATTCGGTTTGTTAGTGCCAGGGATGAAGCCCTGCTGCACCTGCGGCGGCACGCAGCCGACGACCAGCGGACTGGGGTTGCCCTGCGCATTCAGGACGCGCGCGTTCGGGTTTTCCTCCGGCGCTTTGCAGCCCACGACGCGGCCGCGATCGAGAACCGGAGTCTCGCCGGGCTTGCAGGTCAGGCCGGCATTCTGATTATTGTTATTGTTTTTGTTCTTGTTGTTGTCGTTGTTATTATTGTCATTACCGTTGTTGTTATTGTTGTTGCCATTCGGCGTGAAGACGCGAGCGTTGCTGTCCGGCGCCTTGCAGCCAACGACGCGGCCACGGTCGAGCACAGGCGTCTCGCCCGGCTTACACACCACTGCAGCGGCTTGGTTTCCACCCTGCGACGGCGTCACGCAATTCGGCTTGCCGCCGACGAAGCCCTGTTGCACCTGCGGCGGCACGCAGCCGGGAGGCGGCGTGTTGTTGTTTTGACCGAACTGGTTGCCCTGCGGCCCGACGAACCGGGCATTATTGTTATTGCTGTTATTGTTATTGTTATTGTTGGTGTTGCCGTTGTTGCCGGCGTTGTTGTTGCCGGTGTTGGGCGGCGCACATGGCGAGGTCGGCGTCGCCCGCGTCTGACCTGGAGGGCAGGTGTTGCCGCCAGCGGCGTTGGCACCGGTGTTGTTGGTATTGGCGGCACCCTGCGGCGCGACACACGGAACGTTCGGTCTCGGCCGGGTTGTGTTCGGCGGGCACACACATTCACCGCGATTGTCGCGGATATCGCCAGTGATCGGGCAGGGGCCGCGACCGCCGCCTTGGGCCTCGGCCGGTGCCGACGCCATCATGACGGCCAGCGGCGCCAGCAGCAGGGCGAGCATCATGAGGGGTCTCAAGAATTTGGTGCGCATAGCGTTTTCCCGTTCCGTGTGCCTGCGGGCGAGCGACTCTTCGGGGCCGATTCCCGCTGATAAAACCGACGCGTACCCCGACTTCTGAGGGTACTTCTGCACGTCAGGCTAAGGGCCTCAACCTGAACCGTAGCTGACTGGCGTATCCTTGCGGCCGCCCCATTCGGTCCAAGAGCCATCATACAGCGATATTTTTTTCGCGCCGATCATTTCCGCCGCCAGTGTCAAAATCGCGGCGACCACGCCCGAGCCGCAGCTGGTGACGATCGGCCGTTCGGCGTCGATTCCGGCCTTGCGGAAGGCGGCGGCAAGGCGGGAAGCGTCGAGGAGACGTCCGTCCACGACAAGATCGGTGCCCGGGAGGCTGACGCTCCCCGGCATGTGGCCGCCGCGCACCCCCGGTCGTGGCTCCGGCGCTTCGCCGGTGAATCGCGCCGCCGGACGCCCGTCGACGACCTGAACGGTGCCGGAGCCCAGGGCCGGCACCAGCGCGTCGATGCCGATCACCGCCGCCGCATCGAACCGCGGCCGGAACGCCTTCGCCGCGCGCTTCGCCTGCCCCGATTCGAGCGGCCGCCCTTCGGCCCGCCACGCCGGCAGGCCGCCGTCGAGAAGCCGCACGTCGCGAGCCCCCATCGTCTTGAGGCTCCACCATACCCGCGGCGCCGAGTAGAGCCCCAGCGCGTCGTAGACGACGATCGTGTCGCTGTCCGCAATGCCGAGCGCCCCGACCATCGCCGCGAAAGCCTCTGGCGAGGGCAGCATATGCGGCAGCGGTGACGACCGGTCCGAGATCGCGTCGATGTCGAAAAACACGGCGCCCGGAATGTGGCCTTCGACGAACTCGCTTGCGCCGTTCCGCCCTGTCGCCGGCAGATGCCACGAGCCGTCGACGACGGTGACTTCGCCGAGATGGTCTGCGAGCCAGCCGGTGCTGACCATCCAGTGCTCGCGCGGCGCCCCGTCGGTCATGTTCAGACCGTCACCAGCGGCAGCTCGATCTTCGCCTGCCGTTCCAGCCAGGCCGGCACCGGCAGGTTCTTGGAGCGCAGGAACGCCGGATTGAACAGCTTCGACTGGTAGCGCGTGCCGTAGTCGCAGAGGATGGTTACGATCGTATGGCCGGGGCCGAGTTCGCGTGCCAGGCGCATCGCCCCGACGACATTGATCCCCGAAGACAGCCCCAGGCAAAGGCCTTCCTCTTCGAGCAGGGCAAATGTCACCGGCAGCGCCTCTTCGTCGGTGATTTGATAGGCCGTGTCGATCGGTGCGCCTTGGAGATTGCCGGTGATGCGGCCTTGCCCGATCCCCTCGCTGATCGAATTGCCCTCGGCCTTCAATTGCCCGGTCGTGTAGTAGCTGTAGAGCGCCGCTCCCATGGGATCGGCGAGGGCAACACGAATGTTCGAATCGCGCTCCTTCAGCGCGATCGCCGTCCCGGCGAGCGTCCCGCCGGTTCCAACCGCAGCCACGAATCCGTGGATGTTGCCGCCCGTCGCTTCCCAGATCTCGGGGCCGGTGGATTCGATGTGTGCCTGCCGGTTGGCGGTGTTGTCGAACTGGTTTGCCCAGATCGCGCCCTGCGGCTCGCTCCGCGCCAGCTGCTCGGCTAGACGCCCAGAGAGGCGCACGTAATTGTTGGGATCGCTATAGGGCACTGCCGGCACTTCGATCAGCGTTGCCCCGGCGATGCGGAGGGCGTCCTTTTTCTCCTGGCTCTGCGTGACCGGAATGACGATCACCGTTCGGAAGCCGAGGGCATTGGCAACCAGCGCCAGACCGATGCCGGTATTGCCAGCCGTCCCCTCGACAATGAGGCCCCCCGGCCGCAACGTTCCCCTACGGATGGCGTCGCGCACGATCCAGAGCGCGGCGCGATCCTTAACCGACTGGCCGGGATTCATGAACTCGGCCTTGCCGTAGATATCGCACCCCGTGACGTCGGACGCTCGGCGCAGGCGTATCAGCGGAGTCCGCCCGATAGCATCGACGACGGATGGAAAGGTGGGCATTGGGAGCCGGGCCGCAGTGAACTGCGGCAAGCCTTGAAGGATCGGCTAGGCTCGGTCAAGGCGGGCGCAACCTTGCCGCCAAAAGCAATGCGGCCGGCGTTGCCGCCGGCCGCAAGGTCGTTTGTCAAATCGCCTTGTCGCCTAGTCGTAGACCAGCGAGCCGTAGGCAGCCGTGAGCGCGTGGACGGGATCCTGCGCGGTCAGGAACTCCGGCCCCTGCGTCAGCAGGACGAGGGCGAGCGCCGTAGCCAGGATTCCAAACGCGGCAGCAAACCCGCTGCCACCCGTGTTCCGGTTCATGAGGAGGACCTCCCAAGAACGAATTGACCTGTCGTTTAGGACCGCAGCCCCCAAGGAGCAATCTATCGGTCCCATAGATTATTCTTAAAATATGGACGACCGGTACCGATTGCAAGTCCAGACTGACGTTTTTTGTCCTTTTTAGTCGTTTAGGTAGGTAAATTACCTATTCAGCCGGCGCCACGCGGGTCGCGACCCCCAGCCGCGCCCAATCCGGACGCTGGAACAAATATCGCGCCGGTGTGTCTCGCGCCGCCAATGCAACCAAAAGAGGCAAGGTGACGCCGGCCAGCGTCACCATGACGCCGATCGTACCGAGGTCGGGAACGATGCCGGTCTTGAGCAACAGCGTTCGGGTGGCCGCCATCGGCAGGAAGAAGGCGAGATAGACGACGATCGAGTTCTCGCCGCAGGTGCGCAAGGCGGCGGGCCAATCCGCCCGGGCAAACAGGCTGGCGGTAGCGACGATTGCCAGCGCTCCCGCCGCGCCGAGAACCAGGCTCACCCCCGGCAGCGCCGCCCAGCCGAGATAGACCGCCAAGCCGTTGGTTAGCGCCCAGATCGCCAGGCCGGCGACGGTGGGGCGCCAGCGACCGGCAGCGTTCGCCGCGAAGCTGAAGATCGCCGGCGCGAAAGCGTAGCCCGCATAGAAGTAGACAAAGCGGCGGGCAAACTCGTCGATTGCCGTCCAGCCGGTCTCGATCCGAGCGCTTTCGAGCGCCGCTCCGAGTGCCAGCATCAGCCACCACGGCACACGCTTCGTGGCTTTGGTAACGACGAAGAACACCGGCAGCATGTAGATGAACCACATGATGCCGAAGGGCTCGATAAAGGCGAGGAAGTATTGCTCGACCAGGCCCGCCGCGCCGCTTTCGCCCGCCAGCTGCGGCGCCCGGATCACGAAATTGATGGTCAGCCAGAGGACGTAGAAATAGGCGAAATGGACGACCTTGCGGTCGAGATAGTCGCGCCAGTCGCGATCGATGACGCGCGCCAGGAAGAGGCCGGAGATGAGGAAGAAGTCGGGCATGCGGAACGGCGTCGCAAACGCGACCAGCATGTGCATCCAGCTGCTGTCGCCGGCGGCCTTCTCCACGCCCAGCACCGAATGCATCATCACCACCATCACGATGCAGATGCCCTTAGCGTAGTCGACGAAGGGAACGCGTTCCGACTGTGCTCTCGCCAAGTGCTGGCTCCGCGGCTGTGTGACCGCCCGAACCTAGCCCGGGCCGACACCGCTTTGGCTGCAGTTGAGCTAAACTTTCCCGAGTAACCTTAAAGGCTTAGGCGGGAGCACTCGGCTCGGCTAAGCCGGCGCCATCGCCCGCAGGCGGCCGGCAACGTCGTCGCGAACCGGCAGGCCATGCGAAACCGTCAGCAGCTTGAGGCCGGGAAGGCCGCCCAGCTTGGCGAAGAAGCCGCGAACCGCGGCAACGTCGCTGGTGAAGGCCATGCGAAAAAGGCGCGGGACGTCGACCCGGCCGCCGGGCGTTCCGGCGAGGTTGAACAGGCTGCCGACGAGCCCGTCCGCGCCGAGCTTGCCGTGCCCGAGGGCGTCGTTGACGATCAGCATCCGCCCACCCCCGGTGAGGCCGACTTCGTAGACGTATTCGACGGTTTTCAGACCGGGAACGAGGTGCAGCCCGATGCCGAGCTTGGGCAGCTGCTCCTCGACGCTGCCGGCGATCTCGACCTTGCTGGCGACGGCGTCGGCAATGGCCGCCGGGGCCAGGATCGCCGCTTCCGGATACCGCTCCTTGTAGAACGGCGCGTCCATCTGATGGCCGAGGCTCGGAACCACCACCCAACGCGGCCGGCCGGCGCGCTCTAGTTCGGCGAAGCCCCGGTCGTTGAGCGCCACCGCGCTGTGGATGAACAGGTCGCCATTGGCAAGCCGCACCACCACCATGTTGCGGGTGATCGGCATCGGCAGTCCGCCGCGGACCTGCCAGACGCCCGGGCCGAGTTGCTCCAGTGGACCGTGCGGGAAGATCCTGTGCTCAGCCATCGTGCTCCCCCCGATCTTCGCCAACTCGATCTCGCCGCACCGGGCGATTGGCCGCGGACCTTAGCCGATGCGCCGCGCCGAAGGGAGAGTCGGCGACAAAGGGCGCCTACGAAATCCGCGCGGCCGGCCCTATAAGGTGGGCCCGCAGCCCGCCCGGCCGGAGACGATAGAGTGAATGCCGATTGACCTGACCCTCTGGGGCGCCTTCAGCGCCGGGCTGCTGTCCTTCGTCTCGCCCTGCCTGCTGCCGCTGGTGCCGCCTTATCTCTGCTTCCTGGCCGGCGTCAGCCTCGACGAATTGACCGACGCCGACATCGGCACGCGGCGCCTCCGCGTGGTCGGCTCGGCGCTCGCCTTCGTGCTCGGCTTTTCGACGATCTTCATCGCCCTCGGCGCGACTGCGAGCGCCTTTGGCGAATTCACCCGCCACCTCTTCTCCTATTCGATCAGCCTCTTCGGCGTGCAGGTCGGTGTCGTCGCCCTGGTTACCGGGCTCATCATCATCGCCATGGGCCTCCACTTCCTTGGCGTCTTCCGCATTGCCTTCCTCGACCGCGAGGCGAGGGTGCAGGTCGAACGCCGCCCGCCGGGTCCCCTGGGCGCGTTCCTGATCGGCATTGCCTTTGCCGCCGGCTGGACGCCCTGCATCGGCCCGGTCTTGCAGACGATCCTCTTCGTCGCCGCGTCGGAAGCGACGGTCGAGCGCGGCATCGCCCTGCTGGCCGCATATTCGGCGGGGATCGGTCTGCCGTTCCTTGCCGCCGCCGCCTTCGCCGGGCCGTTCATGCGCTGGATGCTGCGCTTCCGCCGTCACATGCGGACGGTCGAACGAGCGATGGGCGGGCTGCTGGTGGCGACCGGGATTCTCTTCCTCACCGGCGCCATGACGGCCTTCAACAGCTGGCTGCTCGAACTCTTCCCCGACCTCGCCAAGATCGGCTGACCGTTCAGCGGATCAGCGGTACGCCGTCATAGTTGGTGGTGCGGCAGCCGATATTGACCGCCTTCAGCTTGGCGCAGGCGGCGGCCGCCGCCGCGGCGTCGGCGAACGGTCCGGCCACCAGCCGCTTTGCTGGCCCGAAGCCGTTAGTATTGTCGACCGCGAGCGGGATCAGTCCCTTGAAGAGCGCCGGGTTGCGGCCGGCCAGTTGACGCCACATCGCCAGCATCGACGCTTCGTCCGATCCGGCGCCGATCTCCAGCCCAAACTGCGAGCGTGTGGCGACCTGCGCCGGGCGGATCGCCGGCTGGTTCTGTCCGGCGGCAGCAGCCGCGGCGGCGCTGGCAGGCGCGGCCGGAGCCGGCGCCGGCGCTGCCTGCGGTATCGCCAGCGGCGAAACCGAGCGGACCGTCGGATTGGCGGGCGGTGCCGGTCCGGCAAGCGTCGTTCCGGCCAAGCCGGCATTGTCACGTGTGGCCGGTGGAAATGCGCCGGTTGGCGAAGCAAGGCTCGCCGTCGCCAGCGACCCGGTGGCGGTCGGCGTCACCGGCGCCGGCTGCGCTGGCAACGGCGGAGGCAAGCCGGCCGGCGCCAAGGCGAGGGGAGGCGACGCGTTGCCGGCCGTCGCAGGCGCCGGCTTGTCGACGCGCGGCGTGACCGTAGCAATGGTCGGCGGCGCCAAGACCAGCGGCACCGGAGTCGGGATCTGCGCCGGCGTCGCCGCGACGTCGCGCGCCGTCTCGGACGCCCCGGTCTCTCCGCGCGCCGGAGCGATCGATGCCGTCGGCGTCCGGTCGAGTTCCGTCAAGCGGCGGCTTGCCAGCGCGTCGACGGTGCCGGCCAGATCCTTGGTCGCCGTCGCCAGGGTGGAAAGGTCTGCCCGCGCCCGGCCGAGGCTGGATTCGGCTGCCGACAACCGCTGGGTCACGTCGGCCAAGCGGGTGTTGAGTGTCTCGATCTGACTGGAGTTGTCGGGCGGCATGCGAATGGCCGCGACATTCTGGTCGATCGTGCCGACCCGGCGGGCAGCCGCTTCCGCCTGCTCTTGCAGGGTCATCACCAGCCGGATCACCGTGTCGAGCCGTGCCTTCTCGCGGTCGAATGCGGCGATGTCGACGCCGGGATCCTGCGGCTTGGCCTGGGGCGCCGCAGTCGGTGCCAGGATCGACGCGGTCTTGATCGGGTCCGGCGCGGTCCGCAGTGTCGGCCCGGCGACGCTCACCCCGACCACCACCGCCGCGGCGATCGCCACCGCCGCGCCGGCGCCCCACACGATGGCAGGCACCGCTTCGCTCTCGGCCGCGAAGAACCGGTGGTCGCCCAGTCGTTCCGCCAGTCCGCCTCTGGCCAAGCTTTTCCGCTCCGAATCAATGACTTCGCGCTATGATAAGACCGAACGGCGCTAAACCCCACATTGTCGTTTGCCGTCGTCGCCCGCCCCATTCGCCAACCCCCAGCCGAGCCCGTTGATGAGCCCGCAGCCCGCGTCGTCGCCGCCCCTGATTGTCGTCCTCGCCGCCGGCGAAGGGACGAGGATGAAGTCCGAACTGCCGAAGGTCCTGCATCGCGTGGCCGGGTTGCCGATGCTCGGCCATGTCCTCGTCGCTGCGGCCCTCGACCAGGCACACCGAGCAGTCGTCGTCGGACCGGGTGCGGCCGCGGTTCGCGCTTTCGTCGCCGGCGCGGCGCCGGAAGCCGCCGTCTTTGAGCAGCGGGAACGGTTGGGCACCGCCCATGCCGTCCTCGCCGCCGAGCCGGCGCTCGCCGCGCATAAGGGGACCGTTGTCGTCGTCTATGGCGACACGCCGCTCTTGACCGCCGAGACGCTGCGACGACTCCTTGCCGAGACTGCCGGCGGCGCGGCTGTCGCCGTCCTCGGCTTCCGCGCCGCCGATCCCACCGGCTATGGCCGGCTGATCGTCGAGGCGGGGCGGCTTCTCGCCATCCGCGAAGAGCGAGACGCCACCGCCGCCGAGCGTGCGGTCACGCTGTGCAACGGGGGCGTCATGGCCCTCGCCGGCGGGACGGCGCTGACCCTCCTCAGGGCGATCGGCAACGCCAACGCCAAGCGCGAATATTACCTGACCGACGCCGTTGAGATTGCCAATGCCCGAGGCCTCACAGTGCGCGTCATCGAAGGCGATGCCACCGAAGTCCTCGGCGTCAACACCCGCGCCGAACTCGCCGTTGCCGAGCGCCTCTGGCAGGAGCGGGCCCGCGCCCGCGCCATGGCGGGCGGCGCGACGCTGATCGACCCCGCGACCGTCTATTTCAGCCACGACACGGTCATCGGTCGCGACGTCACCATCGAGCCGCACGTCTATTTCGGCCCGGGCGTGACCGTCGCCGATGGCGCCGAACTCCGCGCTTACTCGCACATCGAGGGGACGCGGATCGGCAGCGGCGCCCGCATCGGCCCCTTCGCCCGGCTTCGCCCCGGCACCGAGATCGGCGCCAGCGCCCATATCGGCAATTTCGTCGAGGTCAAGAATTCGACCGTCGCCTCCGGCGCCAAGGCCAATCACCTCACCTATCTCGGCGATGCCTCGGTCGGTGCCGGGGCCAATGTCGGTGCCGGTACCATCACCTGCAACTACGACGGCTTCGGTAAATACCGCACCGACATCGGCGCCGGCGCGTTCATCGGCTCCAACAGCGCCCTGGTTGCCCCGGTCTCGATCGGTGCCGACGCCTATGTCGCTTCGGGCAGTGTCGTCACCGCCGACGTTGCGCCGGGCGCGCTGGCTGTGGCGCGGGCCCGGCAAGTCGAGAAGCCTGGCTGGGTGGCCCGCTTCCGGGCCCTGGCCGGCGTCGGAAAGAAACCAAGTTGAAGAAACCAAGTTGAAAGAAACCGCGCGCAGTCTCGGCCAACCTGTTGCAAAACGAAACAGGAAGTGATTTTCGGCCGCCGGATCGGTTGCGCAGAATGCGCGCCGGGCGGTCAATTCGGGGATAGGTCGGATGTGCGGGATCGTCGGCGTTATCGGTCGCAATCCGGCCGCGCCGCTCATTGTTGAGGCGCTGAAGCGGCTCGAATACCGCGGCTACGATTCCGCCGGCGTCGCCACCCTCGAAGGCGGCCACCTTGTCCGCCGCAGGGCCGAGGGCAAGCTCCGTCGCCTGGAAGAGCGCCTGGCCAAGGAGCCGCTCTCCGGCCGGATCGGCATCGGCCACACCCGCTGGGCGACGCACGGCGCCCCCACCGAACGGAACGCCCACCCGCACGCCACGCCGCGCCTCGCCGTCGTCCATAACGGCATCATCGAGAACTTCCGCGAGTTGCGGCTCGAACTCGAAGCCGCCGGCTACGCCTTCTCGACCGACACCGACACCGAAGCGATCGCCCAGCTCGTCACGCGCCACCTCGACGAGGGGCAGGAACCGCTGGCGGCCGTTCAGTCGGCACTGAAGCGGCTGGTCGGCGCCTTCGCCATCGGCGTCCTCTTCGACGGCAAGGAAGACCTCCTCATCGCCGCCCGTCGCGGCAGCCCTCTCGCCATCGGCCACGGCGAGGGCGAGATGTTCCTCGGCTCGGACGCCATCGCCCTCGCGCCCTTCACCGACTCGATCACCTATCTGGAAGAGGGCGATATCGCCGTCCTCACCCGCGACAGCGTCGCCATTCTCGACGAGCACGGTTTGCCGGTCGTCCGCCCGTTGACCAAGAGCGTCGGTTCGAGCCTCCTGGTGGACAAGGGCAACCACCGCCATTTCATGGCCAAGGAGATCCACGAGCAGCCCGAGGTCGTCGCCCACACGCTCGCCCACTATCTCTCCTTTGGCCAGGGCAGGACCGCGCTGCCTGACGATTTCACCGTCGATTTCACCACCCTCGACCGCATCGCCATCACCGCCTGCGGCACCGCCTACTACGCGGCGCTGGTCGCCAAGTATTGGTTCGAGCGCCTGGCTCGATTGCCGGTCGATGTCGATATCGCCTCCGAGTTCCGCTATCGCGAGATGCCGCTCGCCAAGGGCGGTCTGACGCTCGTCGTCTCGCAGTCAGGCGAAACCGCCGATACCCTGGCTTCGCTCCGCTACGCGCGCGGCGTCGGCCAGAAGATCGCCGCCGTCGTCAACGTCCGCGAGTCGACCATCGCCCGCGAAAGCGACTTCGTCCTGCCGACGCTCGCCGGCCCGGAGATCGGCGTCGCCTCGACCAAGGCCTTCACCTGCCAGCTTTCGGTCTTGGCGACGCTCGCCGTCGCCGCCGGCCGCGCCCGCGGCGTCCTCTCCGCCGACGACGAAGCCCGGCTGGTCCGCGCTCTCGCCGAAGTGCCGCGCCTCATGAGCCAGACGCTGCGGCTGGAACCGCAGATCGAGCGCCTCGCGCGCGAGATCGCCCGCGTCCGCCACGTCCTCTATCTCGGTCGCGGCACCAACTATCCGCTGGCCCTCGAGGGTGCGCTGAAGTTGAAGGAGATCTCCTACATCCACGCCGAAGGCTACGCCGCCGGCGAGCTGAAGCACGGCCCGATCGCCCTCGTCGACAAGTCGATGCCGGTTATCGTCATTGCCCCATTCGACCGCATGTTCGAGAAGACCGCATCGAACATGCAGGAAGTCGCGGCGCGCGGCGGGCGGATCATTCTCCTCACCGACAGCCATGGCGCCGCGGCGGCCGGCAATGCCGCGCCGGAGACCATCGTCATCCCCGACTCGCCCGCCACGGTCAGCCCGTTGATTGCCGCCATTCCCGTGCAGTTGCTCGCCTATCACACCGCAGTCTGCATGGGCACCGACGTCGATCAGCCGCGCAATCTCGCCAAGTCGGTGACCGTCGAGTAGCCGATTGTCTTTTGCGCGCAAGGAGTTAGGCGAGGCTTTACGCTTGCCTAAACTTCCGGCGGCGTTCGCCGGTGACGACGGCCGGTCGAGGCCCTATCCTCGCGCGCGAAAGCCTGCCCATCAGCGGCAGCCAAGGAACGCATGAGCGAACCCGAGATAACGCCGCCCGCCGAGCCGCATCACGAGCATGCTCATGAGCACAAGCGGCACAGCGGCACGGCGCGGCTCCGCAATTATTTCCTGACCGGCCTCGTTATCGCCGCGCCGGTGGTCCTCACCGGCTGGATCGTCTGGACCTTCATCGGCTGGGCGGACGGCGTCATCAAGCCGCTGATCCCGGCGCGCTATCTGCCCGAGTCCTATCTGCCGATCGCCATTCCCGGCTTTGGCTTGGTGATGGCTCTTTTTGCCATCACCATCGTCGGTTTCCTCACCGCCAACCTGGTCGGCCGCAGCCTGGTCGATTCGACCGAGCGCCTGCTCGGCCGCATGCCGATCGTCCGCCCGCTTTATCGCGGCCTGAAGCAGGTGTTCGAAACCCTGTTCTCGCAGACCGGCTCGACCTTCAAGAAGGTCGGCCTGGTCGAGTTTCCCTCGCCCGGCATGTGGTCGCTGGTGTTCATATCCGTGGCACCGGGGGCCGAGATCGCCCATCGCCTACCCGGCGAGGACGACTACCTCTCGGTGTTCATGCCCTGCTCGCCGAACCCCACCACCGGCTTCTACTTCTTCGTCAAGCGGAGCGAGATCATCGAACTCGACATGAGCTTTGAGGCCGGCGCCAAGCTGATCATGTCGGCCGGCATGATCCAGCCCGAAGGCCCGACCCCGAAGCAGCTGGCTGCCCTCGCCGCCACCGCCCGCGCCGCCCAGCGCGGCCGCCCGCCGAGAAACTCGGCCGAAGCGGCGGAGTAGGGGATCATCGGTGTAGGGGCGAGAATCCAAGTCCGCGCGGTCGGCATCAAATGACCTTCGCGCAGTCCATCGCCTCCGGCTTCGCCAACTATGCCAACTTCACCGGCCGAGCTACGCGCTCGGAGTTTTGGAACTGGGTGGCGGCCTGCTTTGTCTTTGGGCTGGCCGGTTGCGCTGTCGATGCGCTGCTGCTGCTGCAACTCGTCGGCAACGAGTTTATCCTCTTCTTCTCTCCGGCCGATGTGATCGTCGGTTCCGCACAAATATCCCTCTTGCCTATGGCGCCAGCTCTGGCGGCGGGTGCCGACCTCGCTGCGTATCTGATCGGAGACCGTTCGCGGACGCAGCTTCTGCACTTGTTGGATCCATCGTACCTCGGCCTCGCCGGCGAAGTGGTCGCGGTCGTATTGGTTACCCCATCAACGGCCGTCGCAGCCCGCCGCCTGCACGATGGCGGGAAGAGCGGTTGGTGGCAGAGCCTGGCCTACACACCGTTCATTCTGGGGTTGGCAACTGTCGGCATGATCCTCGGACCTCTGTCCGCAGTCGCCCTCGCCATGATCTCGCTAGGCCCCATTCCGGAAGGCCCGCTCTCCGACTGGTTGTCGGTAACCCTGACGTTTGCGTTCGCAGCGATCGCCCTGTCCTGGGCACTGGTCCTCTATTGGTTCGCGCGACGTGGCACGCTTGGCCCAAACCGCTTCGGTGCCCCCCTCATCACCCCGCCCTGAGCAGCCGCACCGCGGCGTCCCGGCCGAAGAGGTGGAGCAGCACGCGGAGCGCCTGACCGCGCGGACCGGCAAGGTCGGGATCGGCGACGAGCGTTGCCCGCGCGTCCTGCCTTGCCAGTTCCATCAGCGCGCTGTGATGCTCGGCCGACGCCAGGCGAAAGCCCGGCATGCCGGATTGGCGCGTGCCGAGGAGTTCGCCTTCGCCGCGCAGGCGGAGGTCCTCCTCGGCAATGACGAAGCCGTCGTCGGTGTCGCGCAGCACCGTTAGCCGCGCCTTGGCGGTTTCGCCCAGCGGCGCCCGATAGAGGAGCACGCAAGTCGAGGCGAGGGCGCCGCGGCCGACCCGCCCGCGCAGCTGGTGGAGTTGCGCCAGGCCGAACCGTTCCGCGTGCTCGATCACCATGATCGTCGCATCCGGGACGTCGACGCCGACTTCGATCACCGTCGTCGCCACCAGCACCCGCGCCGCACCGGAACGGAAGCGCTCGATGGCCCGGTCCTTGTCGGCGGCCTTCATCCGGCCGTGCACCAGTTCGACGATGTCGGCGCCGAGCTTTTCCCGAAGGTCCGCCGCCCGGTCCTCGGCCGCCGCCGCGTCGACCTCGGCCGATTCCTCGACCAGCGGGCAGACCCAATAGGTCTTCTCGCCCCGTTTCGCCGCCTCGCCGACCCGCCCCACCACTTCTCCGAGGCGGGAGAGGGGCACCGCGCGGGTGTCGATCGGCAGGCGGTTCTTCGGCTTCTCCGTCAACTGCGACACATCCATGTCGCCGAAGAAGGCGAGCACCATCGTCCGCGGGATCGGCGTCGCTGTCATGACAAGCACGTCGGTCCGCTCGCCCTTGGCAGCGAGCGCCAGGCGCTGATGGACGCCGAAGCGGTGCTGCTCGTCGACGACGGCAAGCGCAAGGTCGCGGAACTCGACGCCCGTCTGGAAGATCGCATGCGTGCCGAGGAGGATGTCGATCTCCCCCGCGGCGAGGGCCGCCAGCAGAGCGTCGCGCTCCTTGCCCCGCTCGCGGCCGGTGAGGAGCGCGAGGCGCAGCCCCGCCTTTTCGGCAAGCGGCTGAATGGTCTGGAAGTGCTGCCGCGCCAGCACCTCGGTCGGGGCGAGCAGTGCAGCTTGGCCGCCGGCTTCGACCGCCGTCGACATGGCGAGCAGCGCGACGATGGTCTTGCCGGAGCCGACATCGCCTTGGAGAAGGCGAAGCATCGCTCCCGGCGCCGCGAGGTCGGCGTTGATTTCGCCGACCGCCCGCTCCTGGCTGGCGGTCAAGGCAAAGGGGAGGGCAGCCCGGATCGCTGCCGACCGGCTGCCGTCGCCGCGCCGCGATTTCCCGACCGGCCGGCGAATGCGGGCCCGCGTCAGCGCAAGGGCGATCTGGCTCGCCGCCACCTCGTCATAAGCGAGGCGCTCGCGGTGAGGGCTGTTCGGCTCAAGATCGGCCGGCGACTGCGGATGATGGGCGCGGCCGAGGGCCTCGGCGAAGCTCGGCCAGTGCTTGGCGGCAACCGTCGCCGGCTCGGCCCATTCCGGCAGCGCCGGAATCCGGCTGAGGGCAGCCTCCACCGCCTTCCGCACCACCTTTCGGGCCAGCCCCTCGGTCATCGGGTAGATCGGCTCGACCTCGGGGATGGTGGCGGCGTCGGCCTCGGCGACGATGTAGTCGGGGTGGACCATCTGCGGTCGGCCGTTGAACCACTCGACGGTGCCGCTTACATGGCGGATGGCGCCGACCGGCAGCGAGCGTTCCAGCCAGCTCCGCTCGGCGTGAAAGAACACCAGCGCGATCTCGCCGGTGTCGTCTTGGGCAAGCACGCGATAGGGAATGCGGCCGATGCCGCGCGGCGAGGGCTGATGGCGATCGATCCGCACCCGGAGCGTCACCACTCCGCCTTCGCCGGAAAGAGCTATCCCGGGACGCCGCCGCCGGTCGATCAGCGCCACCGGAAGGTGGAAGAGCAGGTCGGCGACCCGCGCCTCTTCCTCCGTTCCCAGCAACCGGGAGAACAGTCCCGCGGTCTTCTCGCCGACGCCGGGAAGACTGCTGACCGGTGCAAAAAGTGGGTTCAGGATTGCCGGGCGCATGGTCGCGGCGTCACTATCGCCTAGGAAGACTCAAGGGATCGGAAAAGGCACGCAATGGCCGACGGGCAGGCCCGGCAGGAAAACGTAAAGTCGCTGGCCGAAACGGTCGGCTTCGTACACCTGCGCAGCCATTCCGCCTTTTCGCTGCTCGAAGGCGCGCTGCCGCTGAAGACCCTCGCCAAGCTCGCCAAAGCCGACCTTCAGCCGGCCCTCGGCCTTGCCGACACCGGCAACCTCTTCGGCGCGCTCGAATTTTCCGAGGCGATGGCGGAGGCCGGCATCCAGCCGATCGTCGGCTGCCAGCTCGCCGTCGACTTTGCCGACGACACCGACAGCCGGCCCGGCGGTCCGGTCAAGGCCAAGCCGGCCGTCGTCGTCATCGCCGCCACCGACACCGGCTTCCGCAATCTCGTCCGCCTTGTTTCGCGCTCCTACACCGACCACCCCGCCGGCACGCCGCCGCATGTCCTCATGGCCTGGCTCGCCGAGGCTGCCGAGGGCCTGATCGCTCTCACCGGCGGCTTCGGCGGGCCGCTCGACGCGGCGATCCGCACCGGCCAGCCCGACCGCGCCCTTGCCCGCCTCGACCTCCTCCGCCCGATCTTCGCCGACCGCCTCTATGTCGAACTGCAGCGCCACGGCCTCCCCGACCAGCGTGCCGTAGAGACCGAACTCCGGCGCCTGGCGGCGCGGGCGAGCCTGCCGCTCGCCGCCACCAACGAGCCCTATTTCCCGACCCGTGCCGATTTCGAAGCCCATGATGCCCTTGTCGCCATCGCCGAGGGAGCGGTCATCGCCGACGGCAATCGCCGGCGCCTGACCCCTGAGCATTACTTCAAGACGCGGGCGGAAATGACCGCCCTTTTTGCCGATCTCCCGGAAGCCACGCAAAACACAGTCGAGATCGCCCGCCGCGTCGCCATGCGGCCGACCAAGCGGAAACCCATCCTGCCCCGCTTCGTCGCCAACGCCAGCGGCGCCGAGGCCGATGCCGCCGAGGCCACGCTGCTGCGTGCCGAAGCCGAGGCCGGGCTCACCCGACGCCTTGCCGCCCAGGGGCTCGCCCCCGGCACGACGCTGGAGGACTACCAAAAGCGCCTCGCCTATGAGCTCGGCGTCATCGAGCGGATGAAGTACCCCGGCTACTTCCTGATCGTCGCCGACTTCATCAAATGGGCCAAGGCCGAGGGCATCCCGGTCGGGCCGGGCCGCGGCTCCGGCGCCGGCTCGGTGGTCGCCTGGACGCTCACCATCACCGACCTCGACCCGATCCGCTTCGGCCTCCTCTTCGAGCGCTTCCTCAACCCCGAACGCGTGTCGATGCCGGACTTCGACGTCGACTTCTGCCAGGACCGCCGCGACCGCGTCATCCAATATGTGCAGCAGCGCTTCGGCGCCGATCGGGTCGCGCAGATCATCACCTTCGGCACGCTGCAGGCGCGGGCGGTGCTGCGCGACGTCGGCCGCGTGCTGGAAATGCCCTACGGCCAAGTCGACCGCCTGACCAAGCTGGTGCCGCAAAATCCGGCCAATCCGGTGACCCTCGGCAAGGCGATCGAGGACGAGCCGCGCCTGCAGCAGGCGCGCGAGGCCGAGCCGATCGTCGGCCAGCTGATGGACATCGCCCTGAAGCTCGAAGGCCTCTACCGCCACGCCTCGACCCACGCCGCCGGCATCGTCATCTCCGACCGCCCGCTGGAGGAGCTGGTGCCGCTCTACCGTGACCCGCGCTCCGACATGCCGGTCACGCAATACAACATGAAGTGGGTGGAGCAGGCGGGCCTCGTCAAATTCGACTTCCTCGGCCTGAAGACGCTGACCGTCCTCGACCTCGCCGTCCGGCTGGTCGCCCGGAAAGGCATCGAGATCGACCTTTCGGTCATCCCGCTCGACGACGACAAGACCTTTGCCATGCTCCGCCGCGGCGAGACGGTCGGCGTGTTCCAGGTGGAAAGTCAGGGCATGCGCCGAGCGCTGGTCGACATGCGCCCCGACCGCTTCGAGGACCTGGTGGCCCTCGTCGCCCTCTACCGGCCTGGGCCGATGGCGAACATCCCGACATATTGTTCGCGCAAGCTCGGCCGCGAGCCGATCACCTATATCCACCCGTCGCTGGAGCCGATCCTCGCCGCCACCTACGGCGTCATCACCTACCAGGAACAGGTGATGCGGATCGCCCAGGACCTTGCCGGTTACAGCCTCGGCGAAGCCGATCTGCTGCGCCGCGCCATGGGCAAGAAGATCCGCGCCGAGATGGAGAAGCAGCGAATCCGCTTCATGTCCGGCGCGACCCAGCGCGGCATCCCCGAGGCCGACGCCGAGGGCATCTTCGAGGCCTGCGCCAAGTTCGCCGACTACGGCTTCAACAAGTCGCACTCGGCGCCGTATGCGCTGATCACCTACCAGACCGCTTATCTCAAGGCGAACCACCCGGTCGAGTTCATGGCGGCGTCGATGACCCTCGACACCGGCAATACCGACAAGCTCAACGACTTCCGCCAGGAGGCGCAGCGCCTCGGCATTACCGTCGAGCCGCCGTCGCTGAACCGCTCCGCCGTCGCCTTCGAGGTCGCCGACGGGCGCATCCTCTACGCCCTTGCCGCCGTCAAAGGCGTCGGCGCGCAGGCGGTCGAGCACATCGTCGCGGTGCGCGGCGCCAAGCCGTTCTCCTCGCTCGCCGACTTCGCCGCCCGCATCAATCCGCGGATGCTGAACCGCCGCGTCCTCGAGAGCCTGGTCGCCGCCGGCGCCTTCGACGAACTCAAGGTCGATCGCGCCTCGCTCACTGCCGGCCTCGACCGCGTCCTCGCCGTCGCCGCGCGCCGGCAGGCGAATGCCGAGGACGGGCAGAACGAACTCTTCGGCGGCGCCGCCAGCGACGAGCCGATCCGCCTCCCGGCGATCGATCCCTGGCCGCCCGGAGAGCGGCTGACGCGCGAACACGCCGCGGTCGGCTTCTACCTCTCCGCCCATCCGCTCGACGACTATCGCAGCGTCCTCGGCCGCCTTCGCGTTCAGTCCTGGGCGGAGTTCCAGAACGCCGTCCGCGCCGGCGCCGCGGCAGGCCGCCTCGCCGGCACTGTAGTGGCGCGCCAGGAGCGGCGCACCAAGACCGGCAACAAGATGGGGATCATCCAGTTCTCCGATCCGACCGGCCAGTTCGAGGCGATCGTCTTTTCCGAGGGGCTCAACGAATACCGCGACATGCTGGAGCCCGGGCAGTCGGTGGTGCTTCTGGTCGGCGCCGAGGATCGGCCGGAGGGCATGAGCCTTCGCATCCAGAGCGTTGAGCCGATCGACCGGGCGATCAAGGGGCTCAAGCAGATCCGCGTCTTTGTCGCCGACAGTGCCCCACTTCCCGCCATTCAGCGCAACCTGCCGCGGCAAGGGGAGGGGGACCTCAGCCTGGTCCTCCGGCTCGGCGAGGGCGCCCGCGAGGTCGAGATGCGCCTTCCCGGCCGCTTTGCCGTCAGCCCCGGCGCCGCCGGCCAGCTCCGCGCCGTGCCGGGGGTGCTGGAGGTCGAACTCGCCTGAGCCGGCAAAAGCGGCAAGCCAGGGTCGCGCCGTCCGGAATCGCCTTGCGCCGCCGGTGCCGCCCCTCTATCACGGCCGCCGCGGGGAGAGTGTCCCGAGCGGCAAAGGGGGCGGACTGTAAATCCGCTGGCTATGCCTTCGTAGGTTCGAGTCCTACCTCTCCCACCATCCTGCTTCGCGCTGGGCGCCTCGCGAGCTACGGCTCGGCAAGCCCGCCTCCGCTTCGGGCGAAGCTAGCGAATGCCCCGCGCCGAAGGGGAAGTGCTTCGGCGCGATCGCGTTATTGGACGAGCGCCATTGGTTCGGGTGGTTCACTGGTTCGCGGTTCAAAAACCTAGGGTTTTGTGAACCGTGAACCAGTGAACCACCCACCCGCGGTCGATGAAGCGGCTACGGTGGAAGAATGCCACTGTTCGGATGGTCCGCTGGTCCGGTTCAAAACCCCGGGTTTTTTGAACCGGACCAAGGGACCACCGCCCGAGATTTCGCTGGTCCGCTCCGGTCTCTGCCCGGAGGTCGCTCATTGCGGATCGAAGCTGACAGCACTCGGACCTCAGGGGTTCCGCTACCGGTCGGCGGCGGCCCCCGTCGATAGCTCGCTGCCATTCCCTTCGCCGAGCCGTCATGCTATCCGCCGCGGCCGGGGCGCGGGTGTAGCTCAATGGTAGAGCAACAGCCTTCCAAGCTGATGACGAGGGTTCGATTCCCTTCACCCGCTCCAAGCCGGTGGTTAAGATAGGCCGCGATCCGGCCCTAGGGGTGTAGCTCAGTTGGTAGAGCAGCGGTCTCCAAAACCGCAGGCCGTGGGTTCGAGTCCCTCCGCCCCTGCCAGCCGCCTGCGGCGGGCAGCCACCGAGCCGCTGTCAGCCTCGCCGGCCCCTTTGGTGTTGCCAGGCGGCAACGTTTCGCGCTAAAGGGCTTGAGAATCCAAAAACAGGGCCTTATGTAACGCCCTCTGGCCGGCGCGCGGAAAATGGCAGTCCTCGCGCCTATGAGTCGTGAGCGGCCGAAACCTAAGGCGCGAGCCGAATTTAGGCGAAAAATCAATGGCGGACAGAGCAAACCCCTTCACCTTCCTGCAAGAGGTGCGGGCGGAGGTGTCGAAGGTCGTGTGGCCGTCGCGGCGGGAAACGGCGATCACGACGGCAATGGTGTTTGCCTTCGTTATTATCGCCAGCCTCGTCTTTCTCGTCGCCGACCAGCTCATCGGCTGGGCGGTTTCCAAGGTCGTCGGCGTCTAACCGAGAGAGGCCAATCCGGTGGACAAACGCTGGTACATCGTCCAGGCCCACTCGAATTTCGAGAAGAAGGTGGCCGAGTCGATCCGCGAGAAGGCGGAGGCCAAGGGTCTCGCCGCGCTTTTCGACGAAATTTTGGTGCCGACCGAAAAGGTTGTGGAGGTGCGGCGCGGGCGCAAGGTCGATGCCGAGCGCAAGTTCTTCCCCGGCTACGTCCTGGTGAAGATGGCGATGACCGACGACGCCTATCACCTCATCAAGAACACGCCGAAGGTGACCGGGTTCCTCGGCAGCGACAACAAGCCGGCGCCGATCTCCGAGGCGGAAGCCAAGCGCATCATGCACCAGGTGCAGGAGGGCGTGGAGCGGCCAAAGCCGTCGATCTCCTTCGAGATCGGCGAGCAGGTCCGGGTCGCCGATGGCCCGTTTGCCTCGTTCAACGGCCTGGTCGAAGAGGTCGACGACGTTCGCGCCCGCCTGAAGGTGGCGGTGTCGATTTTCGGGCGCGCGACGCCGGTGGAATTGGAATACGGCCAGGTCGAGAAGCTCTAGGCCGCAAAATTGTGCGTGAGCCGGGTTGCCGGCTGAAGGGGATTGGGAATGGCGAAGAAGGTTGCGGGTTTCTTGAAGCTGCAGGTGCCGGCGGGATCGGCCAATCCCTCGCCGCCGATCGGACCCGCTCTCGGTCAGCGCGGCATCAACATCATGGAGTTCTGCAAGGCCTTCAACGCGCAGACCCAGGGCGAGGAGAAGGGCTCCCCGATCCCGGTGGTGATCACTTACTACCAGGACAAATCCTTCACCTTCGTCATGAGGACCGCGCCGGTCGCGCACTTCCTCAAGAAGGCGGCCGGCCTTCCTAAGGGGTCGCAGACCCCGGGGCGCGGCTCGGCCGGCAACGTAACGCGGGCGCAGGTCAAGGACATCGCGACCAAGAAGCTGAAGGACCTCAACGCCAACTCGGTCGAGGCGGCGATGAAGATGGTCGAAGGCTCGGCGCGCTCGATGGGCATTCAGGTGGTGGATTAAGACGATGGCAGCGGGAAAGAGATTCCGGAAGGCCCAAGAGGGCATCGATCGCACCAAGGTCTACCCGATCGATCAGGCCGTGCAGATGGTCAAGGATCGGGCCGGGGCGAAGTTCGACGAGACGATTGAGATCGCCATCAATCTCGGCGTCGACCCGCGTCACGCCGACCAGATGGTGCGCGGCGTGGCGCAGTTGCCGAACGGCTCCGGCCGCACGGTCCGCGTCGCCGTCTTCGCTCGCGGCCCCAAGGCCGCCGAGGCCAAGGCCGCCGGCGCCGATATCGTCGGCGCCGAGGATCTGGCGGAGAAGGTGCAGGCCGGCACGATCGAGTTCGATCGCGTCATCGCCACGCCCGACATGATGCCGCTGGTCGGCCGCCTCGGTAAGGTGCTCGGCCCGCGCGGCCTGATGCCGAACCCCAAGGTCGGCACCGTCACCAACGACCTCAAGGAAGGCCTGCGGGCCGCCAAGGGCGGTGCCGTCGAGTTCCGCGCCGAGAAGGCCGGGATCGTCCAGGCCGGTGTCGGCAAGGCGAGCTTCGCCGCGCCGCAGCTCGCCGAGAACATCCGCGCCTTTGCCGATGCCGTGCAGAAGTCGCGGCCGGCCGGCGCCAAGGGCACTTTCATGCAGCGCGTCGCCATCTCCTCGACCATGGGGCCAGGCGTGCGCGTCGATCCGTCCTCGCTTTTGGGCGGCTAGAGTTTTCGAGCTTCCGTCCCGGCTTCGGCCGGGACGGCAAGGCGGCGGGCGGTGGGCGACCACTTGTCCGTCGAACCTGTCCGAGACTGCAGGTGCCAAACCCGGCTCGCCGGGAGCGGCTCAAACACGCGGCCTGCATAGACGGGAAGAGCCGTAAACGGGCGCTGCGAAGCGTCCGTCCGAGTGGTTCGAACCGCTGCCTGCGCGGCCTTTCGGGGTCAAGCGGGGTGGACAGGCAAACGTCGCGACCTGTGCCTGGCACCGGTTGCGGCAGGCTGAAACCGGCGCCGGCAAGCCTCTGCGGCGAGCCGACGCCAAGCGGAGTGAGCACGTGGATAGAGCGGAAAAGCGCGACATGGTGGCGTCGCTGAACCGGATGTTTAAGGACACCGGGACAGTCGTCGTTGCCCGTTACGCTGGCCTCACCGTTGCCGAGATGACGTCCTTGCGGACGCGCATGCGGGCATCGGGCGGCGGCGTGAAAGTTGCCAAGAACCGTCTCGCCAAGCTCGCTCTTCAGGGCACGGATGCCGTCCACATCGCCGACCTCTTCAAGGGTCCGACGGTGATCGCGTATTCCACCGATCCGGTGGCGGCAGCCAAGGTCACCAGCGATTTCGCCAAGGCCAACGAGAAGCTCGTTATCCTCGGCGGCGCGCTCGGCAAGACCAACCTCAACCCCGACGGCATCAAGGCTCTCGCCTCGCTGCCTTCGCTTGATGAACTCAGGGCCAAGATCGTCGGCATGATCAGCACGCCGGCGAGCCGCATTGCCCAGGTTCTCAAGGCACCCTCGGGCGCAGTCGCCCGGGTGATCGGGGCCCATGCCAGGAAGGGCGAGGCGGCGTGACGCCGATCCTTAGCCGACAAACGGTTCGAACCAGTTAGGAAGTGAGACAATGGCTGACCTTACAAAGATCGTAGACGAACTCTCCAAGCTCACCGTGATGGAAGCGGCCGAGCTGTCGAAGATGCTCGAAGAGAAGTGGGGCGTTTCGGCGGCCGCTCCGGTGGCGATGATGGCCGGTCCGGGCGGTGGCGGCGGCGCGGCCGCGGCCGAGGAGAAGACGGAATTCACCGTCGTTCTCACCGATGCCGGCGCCAACAAGATCAACGTCATCAAGGAAGTGCGCGCCATCACCGGCCTCGGCCTGAAAGAGGCCAAGGACCTGGTCGAGGCCGCGCCGAAGCCGGTCAAGGAGGGCGTGTCCAAGGACGACGCCGCCAAGATCAAGGCGCAGCTGGAAGGCGCTGGCGCCAAGGTCGACCTCAAGTAGGCACCGCCCCCGGGGGGCGTCGCCGCAAGGCGGCGCGGGAGACCTCGGGAGCTGGAGACGCAGCGGGGCACCGCAGCGTCACACGAGCGGGAAAGATCGGTGCGGCGGCCTCGCCGCCGCACCGCCGGAGTCGAGAAAAGTACCGCTGGGGCTTTGTGGCTCGAGCGTTGCGTTGGGGTGGCGCTGGTAGGAGGAGCGTGGCGTCGCTCGTTGCGTAGCGTTTGAAGTCGCGAGCGGGGAGCCCGGCGCGATTGGTCGTCACTGCGGTCTGCCGAGCCGGCCGCCGTCGACATTGGGTTTTTCGGAGTGGGTTTACGTTGGTTCGTTCTGCCCGGCGCGTATTGCCCGCCGACACCGAACCGAACGAGGAGCGAGCATGACACTCACCTTCACGGGCCGCAAGCGTATCCGCCGGTATTTCGGTTCGATCAAGGAAGTCGCCGAGATGCCGAACCTGATCGAGGTTCAGAAGGCGTCCTACGACCAATTCCTGCTGGTCGAGGAGCCCGAAGGCGGGCGGCCGGACGAGGGATTACAGGCGGTTTTCAAGTCGGTGTTCCCGATCTCCGACTTCTCCAACACCGCGCTGCTCGAGTTCGTGCGCTACGACTTCGATCCGCCCAAATACGATGTCGACGAGTGCCGGCAGCGCGGCATGACCTTCTCCGCTCCGCTGAAGGTCACGCTCCGTCTGATCGTGTTCGATGTCGACGAGGAAACCGGCGCCAAGTCGGTCAAGGACATCAAGGAGCAGGAAGTCTACATGGGCGAGATGCCGCTCATGACGATGAACGGCACCTTCATCGTCAACGGCACCGAGCGCGTGATCGTCTCGCAGATGCATCGCTCGCCGGGCGTCTTCTTCGACCACGACAAGGGCAAGACCCATTCCTCGGGCAAGCTGCTCTTTGCCGCCCGCATCATTCCCTATCGCGGCTCCTGGCTCGACATCGAGTTCGACGCCAAGGACATCGTCTATGCGCGCATCGACCGCCGCCGGAAGATCCCGGTGAGCTCGCTGCTCTATGCCCTCGGCATGGATCGCGAGGAGATTCTCGGCACCTTCTTCAATACGGTCGTCTACACCCGCGACGACGAGGGCTGGCGTCTGCCGTTCGATCCGCAGCGCATGCGCGGCATGAAGGCGACGAGCGACCTCGTAGATGCCGACAGCGGCGAAGTTGTCGTCGAGGCCGGCAAGAAGCTGACCGTGCGCGCCGCCCGCCAGCTCGCCGAGAAGGGCGTGAAGGCACTCAAGGTCTCCAACGAGGACCTCCACGGGCACTATCTCGCCAGCGAGACGGTCAATACCGAGACCGGCGAGATCTACGCCGAGGCCGGCGACGAGATCACCGAGAAGCTGCTGCAGCAGCTGATCGATGCCGGCTACGACGAGATTTCCATTCTCGACATCGACCACATCACCACCGGCGCCTACATCCGCAACACCCTCGCCGTCGACAAGGCGCAGACCCGCGAAGACGCGCTCTTCGACATCTACCGCGTGATGCGGCCGGGCGAGCCGCCGACCATCGATACCGCCGAGGCGATGTTCCAGTCGCTGTTCTTCGATCCCGAGCGCTACGACCTCTCGGCGGTCGGCCGCGTCAAGATGAACATGCGCCTCGACCTCGATGCCGAAGACACGGTGCGCATCCTGCGTCGCGACGACATCATCGCCGTGATCCGCACCCTGGTCGCGCTCCGCGACGGCAAGGGCGAGATCGACGACATCGACAATCTCGGCAACCGCCGCGTCCGCTCGGTCGGCGAGCTGATGGAGAACCAGTACCGCATCGGCCTCCTGCGTATGGAGCGGGCGATCAAGGAGCGCATGAGCTCGGTCGAGATCGGCAACGTGATGCCGCAGGACCTGATCAACGCCAAGCCGGCGGCGGCCGCCGTGCGCGAGTTCTTCGGTTCCTCGCAGCTCTCGCAGTTCATGGACCAGACCAACCCGCTGTCCGAGATCACCCACAAGCGGCGGCTCTCCGCCCTCGGCCCCGGCGGTCTGACCCGCGAGCGCGCCGGCTTCGAAGTGCGCGACGTGCACACCACGCACTACGGCCGCATCTGCCCGATCGAGACGCCCGAGGGACCGAATATCGGTCTCATCAACTCGCTGGCGACCTTCGCCCGCGTCAACAAATACGGCTTCATCGAGAGCCCGTACCGGCGTGTCAAGGACGGCAAGGTGACCGAAGAGGTCGTCTACCTCTCGGCGATGGAGGAGTCGAAATACACCGTCGCCCAGGCCAATGCCGTGCTGGACGCCAAGGGTCGCTTTACCGAGGAGCTGATCACCTGCCGCCACTCCGGCGACGTGGTGATTCTGACCCCGGACAAGGTCGACTTCATGGACGTGTCGCCCAAGCAGCTGGTGTCGGTCGCCGCGGCGCTGATCCCGTTCCTTGAGAACGACGACGCCAACCGCGCTCTGATGGGCTCCAACATGCAGCGCCAGGCGGTGCCGCTCGTCCGCGCCGAGGCGCCGCTCGTCGGCACCGGCATGGAGGCGGTGGTCGCCCGCGATTCCGGCGCCGCCATCGGCGCCCGCCGCGCCGGCGTGGTCGATCAGGTCGACGCGACCCGTATCGTCGTCCGCGCCACCGAGGATCTGGATCCCTCGCGCACCGGCGTCGACATCTACCGCCTGATGAAGTTCCAGCGCTCCAACCAGAACACCTGCATCAACCAGCGGCCGCTGGTCCGCGTCGGCGACGTCGTCGCCAAGGGCGACATCATTGCCGACGGTCCCTCGACCGATCTCGGCGATCTCGCCCTCGGCCGGAACGTGCTGGTCGCGTTCATGCCCTGGAACGGCTACAACTTCGAGGACTCGGTGCTCCTCTCCGAGCGCATCGTCCGCGACGACGTCTTCACCTCGATCCACATCGAGGAGTTCGAGGTGATGGCCCGCGACACCAAGCTCGGGCCCGAGGAAATCACCCGCGACATTCCGAACGTCTCGGAAGAGGCGCTGAAGAACCTCGACGAAGCCGGCATCGTTTATGTCGGTGCCGAGGTGGTCGCCGGCGACATCCTGGTCGGCAAGATCACGCCGAAGGGCGAGAGCCCGATGACGCCGGAGGAGAAGCTGCTCCGCGCCATCTTCGGCGAGAAGGCGTCGGACGTGCGCGACACCTCGCTCCGCGTCCCGCCGGGTGTCACTGGCACCGTCGTCGAAGTGCGCGTCTTCAACCGCCACGGCGTCGAGAAGGACGAGCGCGCCATGGCGATCGAGCGCGAGGAGATCGAGCGCCTCGCCAAGGACCGCGACGACGAGCAGGCGATCCTCGACCGCAACGTCTACGGCCGCCTTGCCGAGATGCTTGCCAACAAGAACGCCGTCGCCGGCCCGAAGGGCTTCAAGAAGGACTCGCGCATCACCCGCGACCTCCTCGACGACTACCCCAAGAGCCAGTGGTGGCAGTTCGCCCTCAGCAACGAGAAGGTGATGGGCGAGGTCGAGGCGTTGCGCGCGCAGTACGACGAAAGCCGCAAGGGCCTGGAGAAGCGCTTCATCGATAAGGTGGAGAAGCTGCAGCGCGGCGACGAGCTGCCGCCCGGCGTGATGAAGATGGTCAAGGTCTTCGTCGCCGTGAAGCGCAAGATCCAGCCGGGCGACAAGATGGCCGGCCGGCACGGCAACAAGGGTGTGGTGTCCAAGATCGTGCCGATCGAGGACATGCCGCACACCGCCGACGGCACTCCGGTCGACATCGTGCTGAACCCGCTCGGCGTGCCGAGCCGCATGAACGTTGGCCAGATTCTCGAGACCCATCTCGGGCACGCCTGCGCCGCCCTTGGCCTCAAGCTCGCGCCGGTCGTCGATGACGCCCAGCGCAGCGGCAACGTCAAGTCGCTCCGCAAGACGCTCGAGCAGGTCTATGCCAAGTCGCATTCGACCGAGCCGATCAAGCAGTACGACGATGAGTCGGTGATGAAGCTCGGCGCGCAGTTGGCGCACGGCGTGCCGATCGCGACGCCGGTCTTCGACGGCGCCCGCGAACCCGACATCGTCGCCATGCTGGAAGAGGCGGGGCTCGATCCCTCCGGCCAGTCCGTCCTCTACGACGGCCGCACCGGCGAGCCTTTCGACCGTCCGGTGACCATCGGCTACATCTACATGCTGAAGCTGCACCACCTGGTGGACGACAAGATCCACGCCCGTTCGATCGGCCCCTACAGCCTGGTCACCCAGCAGCCGCTGGGCGGCAAGGCACAGTTCGGCGGTCAGCGCTTCGGCGAAATGGAGGTGTGGGCGCTCGAGGCCTATGGCGCCGCCTACACGCTCCAGGAGATGCTCACCGTCAAGTCGGACGACGTCGCCGGCCGTACCAAGGTCTACGAAGCGATCGTCCGCGGCGACGACACCTTCGAAGCCGGCATCCCCGAGAGCTTCAACGTCTTGGTCAAGGAGATGCGCTCTCTCGGCCTCGACGTCGAGCTGGACAACCTCAAGGCCCGCCAGGCCGCCGAGGAGACGCCGACGACCTCGCCGGCAGCCGAGTGATCGACCGCGCGTGAAGAGACGCCGCGTTGAAGCCTTTATTCAGCGGACCGGCGGAGGCGCCCTGCGGCGCGCCTTCGCCGTCTTCGCCCCGCCAGGAGTAATGAGATGAAGCAGGAGCTTGCGAGCATCTTCAATCAGGTCGCAACGCCCGCCCAGGCCTTCGACCAGATCCGCATCTCGATCGCTAGCCCGGAAAAGATCCGGTCATGGTCCTTCGGCGAGATCAAGAAGCCGGAGACCATCAACTACCGCACCTTCAAGCCGGAGCGTGACGGGCTGTTCTGCGCCCGCATCTTTGGACCGATCAAGGACTACGAGTGCTTGTGCGGCAAGTACAAGCGCATGAAGTACAAGGGCATCATCTGCGAGAAGTGCGGCGTCGAGGTGACGCTCGCCCGGGTGCGGCGCGAGCGCATGGGCCATATCGAACTCGCCGCGCCGGTCGCGCATATCTGGTTCCTGAAGTCGCTGCCCTCGCGCATCGGCATGCTGCTCGAGATGACCCTCAAGGATCTCGAGCGCATTCTCTATTTCGAGAACTACGTCGTCCTCGAGCCCGGCCTTACCCCGCTGAAGGAGCGTCAGCTTCTGTCTGAGGACGAGTACATCCGCGCCCAGGACGAGTACGGCCAGGACAGCTTCACCGCGATGATCGGCGCCGAAGCCATCCGCGAAATGATGATGGCGCTCGACCTCGAGAAGCTCGCCGCAGACCTCCGCGTCGAGATCGCCGAGTCGACCTCGGAGCTCAAGCCGAAGAAGCTCGGCAAGCGCCTGAAGCTGGTCGAGGCGTTCCTTGAGTCCGGCAACAAGCCGGAGTGGATGATCCTGACCCACGTCCCGGTCATCCCGCCCGACCTGCGCCCGCTGGTGCCGCTCGATGGCGGCCGCTTCGCGACGTCGGATTTGAACGACCTCTATCGCCGCGTCATCAACCGCAACAACCGCTTGAAGCGGCTGATCGAGCTGCGCGCGCCGGACATCATCATCCGTAACGAAAAGCGGATGCTGCAGGAGGCGGTGGACGCCCTGTTCGACAACGGCCGCCGCGGCCGCGTCATCACCGGCGCCAACAAGCGTCCGCTGAAGTCGCTCGCCGACATGCTGAAGGGCAAGCAGGGCCGCTTCCGCCAGAACCTTCTCGGCAAGCGCGTCGACTATTCCGGCCGTTCGGTGATCGTGGTCGGTCCCGAGCTCAAGCTGCACCAGTGCGGGCTGCCCAAGAAGATGGCGCTCGAACTGTTCAAGCCGTTCATCTACTCGCGGCTCGACGCCAAGGGATTCTCCTCGACCGTCAGCAGGCCAAGAAGCTGGTGGAGAAGGAGAAGCCGGAGGTTTGGGACATCCTCGACGAGGTGATCCGCGAGCACCCGATCCTGCTCAACCGTGCTCCGACCCTGCACCGCCTCGGCATTCAGGCCTTTGAGCCGGTGCTGATCGAGGGCAAGGCGATCCAGCTCCATCCGCTGGTCTGCGCCGCCTTCAACGCCGACTTCGACGGCGACCAGATGGCCGTGCACGTCCCGCTGTCGCTCGAGGCGCAGCTGGAAGCGCGCGTCCTCATGATGTCGACCAACAACATCCTGCATCCGGCCAACGGCCAGCCGATCATCGTGCCCTCGCAGGATATCGTTCTCGGCCTCTACTACCTCTCGATCATGTCCGAGGGAGAGCCGGGCGAGGGGATGTCGTTTGCCAGCATCGGCGAGATCGAGCACGCCATCGCCGCCAAGGCGGTGACGCTGCATGCCAAGATCAAGGGCCGCTACGTCGGCGTCGACGCCAAGGGCAAGCCGGTCTCGAAGATCTTCGAGACCACTCCGGGCCGCTTGATCCTCGGCGAGATCATGCCGAAGAACCCCAACCTGCCGTTCGATCTCGTCAACAAGCTGATGACCAAGCGCGAGATCTCCAACCTGATCGACGCCGTCTATCGCCACTGCGGCCAGAAGGAGACGGTGATCTTCTGCGACCGGATGATGTCGCTCGGCTTCAGCCACGCCTTCCGCGCCGGGATCTCCTTCGGCAAGGACGACCTGGTCATTCCGTCGACCAAGGAGAAGCTGGTCGACGACACGCTGAAGATGGTGAAGGACTACGAGCAGCAGTACAACGAAGGCCTCATCACCCAGGGCGAGAAGTACAACAAGGTCGTCGACGCCTGGGCCAAGTGCACTGACCGCGTCGCCGAGGAGATGATGAAGCGCATCCAGGCGGTGAAGAAGGACAAGCACGGCCGCCAGATGCCGATGAACTCGATCTACATGATGAGTCACTCGGGCGCCCGCGGTTCGCCGGCGCAGATGAAGCAGCTCGCCGGCATGCGCGGCCTGATGACCAAGCCCTCGGGCGAGATCATCGAGAGCCCGATCATCTCCAACTTCAAGGAGGGGCTGTCGGTGATGGAGTACTTCAACTCCACCCACGGCGCGCGTAAGGGTCTGGCCGACACCGCCTTGAAGACCGCCAACTCCGGCTATCTGACGCGGCGCCTCGTCGACGTAGCGCAGGACTGCATCGTCCGCGAGCCGGATTGCGGCACCACCAACGGCCTCACCATGCAGGCGGTTGTCGCTTCCGGCCAGGTCGTGTCGAGCCTCGCCGCCCGCATCCTCGGCCGCACCACGACCGAGGACATCAAGGCGCCGGGCTCCAGCAAGGCAATCGTCGAGGCGGGACATCTCCTCGACGAGCGCGACGTGGAGAAGATCGAGAAGGCCGGCGTGCAGTCGGTCCGCATCCGTTCGGTGCTGACCTGCGAGGCCAAGGACGGCGTCTGCGCCCTGTGCTACGGACGCGACCTCGCCCGCGGTACCCCGGTCAACCTCGGCGAGGCGGTCGGCGTTATCGCCGCCCAGTCGATCGGCGAGCCGGGCACGCAGCTGACCATGCGCACCTTCCACATCGGCGGCACCGCGCAGGTGGTCGACCAGTCGTTCATCGAGTCCAACTTCGACGGCAAAATCCAGATCCGCAATCGCAACATCGTTCGCGACTCGGAGGGCAAGCTGATGGCGATGGGCCGCAACATGGCCATCGTCGTGCTCGATAAGGACGGCAGCGAACGGTCGGTGAACCGCATCAGTCACGGCTCGCGGCTCTTCGTCGACGACGGTGACATGGTCAAGCGCGGCCAGCGTCTGGCGGAGTGGGATTCCTACACCCGCCCGATCCTCACCGAGGTCGCCGGCATCGTCGGCTTCGAAGACCTGGTCGAGGGGCTGTCGGTGTCGGAATCGACCGACGAGTCGACCGGCATCACCAAGCGTGTCGTCACCGACTGGCGCGCCAATCCGCGCGGCTCCGACCTGAAGCCGGCTCTCGTCGTCAAGGACAAGCACGGCAAGGTCGCCAAGCTCAGCCGCGGCGGCGAGGCCCGCTACCTCCTCTCGGTCGAGACCATTCTTTCGGTCGAGCCGGGCGAAGAGGTGAAGGCCGGCGACGTGTTGGCGCGTATCCCGATGGAAAGCGCCAAGACCCGCGACATCACCGGCGGTCTGCCGCGCGTTGCCGAGCTCTTCGAGGCGCGGCGGCCGAAGGACCATGCCATCATCGCCGAACTCGACGGCACGATCCGCTTCGGCCGCGACTACAAGAACAAGCGGCGCATCATCATCGAGCCGCGCGACGAGAGCCTGGAGCCGGTCGAGTATTTGATTCCCAAGGGCAAGCCCTTCCACCTTCAGGAGGGCGACGCCATCGAGAAGGGGGATTACATCCTCGACGGCAATCCGGCGCCGCACGACATTCTGGCGATTAAGGGGGTGGAGGCGTTGGCCGCCTACCTCGTCAACGAGATCCAGGACGTCTACCGGCTGCAGGGCGTGAACATCAACGACAAGCACATCGAGGTGATCGTTCGCCAGATGCTGCAGAAGGTTGAGATCACCGACCCCGGCGAGACCGGCCTCTTCTCCGGCGAGCAGGTCGACCAGATCGAACTCGACGAGGCGAACGCCAAGGCGGAGGAAGAGCGCAAGAAGCCGGCAACCGGCGTGCCGGTCCTCCTTGGCATCACCAAGGCGAGCCTGCAGACGCGGTCGTTCTTCTCGGCTGCCTCGTTCCAGGAGACCACGCGTGTCCTCACCGAAGCTGCCGTCAACGGCAAGGTGGACCCGCTGAACGGTCTCAAGGAAAACATCATTGTCGGCCGCCTGATCCCGGCCGGCACGGGCGGATTGATCAGTGAAATCAAGGAGGTAGCAACCCACCGAGACGAACTGATCCTGGAGGAGCGCCGCCGTTCGCTGGCCACCGAGGCCAAGACCGTGACCGGCGAACTCGCCGGGGCGCTCTCTCGTCCCGCCGAGTAGCAGCCAAGACCTCAGGGGGAGGGGGCGCGAATGTCGCGCTCCCTCCGCCCGGTTTTCGGGTCCGGAAACGCTAATTTCTTTGCCTTTCGGGATTGACGCGCCGGAGGCGAATAAGTAGTTTCCGCCAACTTTCGGACAGGCAGTAGGTCCTATCGTTTCTGCGGCGTCTTGCTGCGCGAAACAGAGGCCCTAAACGCTGATCCGGCCAGACGGATACGGTTTGGATCGACAAGACCGCAGCAATTTGCTCGCGGTCCTCTGTCTTTGAGCGCCGTCCGCGCAAGCGGAGCGGCGCTTTGTTGCCAGGTATTGCGCCTGGCACGCTGCGAAAATGGACCGGTGCCGCGAGGCACCAAAGCGGGCAACCGGCGCCGGAAGGCGCCAAAGTCGGTAAGGGCTAGAGGCCGGAATGCCAACGATCAATCAGCTGATCCGCAAGCCGCGTGTGGCCGCCCGGGTTCGCCACAAGACCCCGGCCTTGGCCGAGAACCCCCAGAAGCGCGGGGTGTGCACGCGCGTCTACACGACGACCCCGAAGAAGCCGAACTCGGCGCTCCGCAAGGTCGCCAAGGTCCGTTTGACCAACGGCTTTGAGGTCATCGGCTACATTCCGGGCGAGGGGCACAACCTGCAGGAACACTCGGTGGTGATGATCCGCGGCGGCCGCGTGAAGGACCTGCCCGGCGTCCGCTACCACGTCATCCGCGGCGTTCTCGACACGCAGGGTGTCAAGGATCGCCGGCAGCGCCGCTCCAAGTACGGCGCCAAGCGGCCGAAGTAGTCCCTCGCGCATTCTTCAGAAGGCAAAACAATGTCACGCCGCCACCGCGCTGAAAAACGGGAAATCATCCCCGATCCGAAATTTGGCGACATCGTCGTCACCAAATTCATGAACAGCGTGATGTACGAGGGCAAGAAGTCGGTCGCCGAGCAGATCGTCTACGGCGCGTTCGACACCATTCAGTCCAAGACCCGCCAGGACCCGATCGCGGTGTTCCGGCAGGCGCTGGACAATGTCGCTCCGCAGATCGAAGTGCGTTCCCGCCGCGTCGGCGGCGCCACCTACCAGGTGCCGGTCGAAGTGCGCACCTCGCGGCGCCAGGCGCTTGCCATTCGCTGGCTGCTCGCCGCCGCGCGCGGGCGCAACGAAAAGACCATGGTCGAGCGCCTTTCCGGCGAACTCCTCGACGCCGCCGCCAATCGCGGCAATGCCGTTAAGAAGCGTGAGGACACGCACCGCATGGCCGAAGCCAACCGCGCCTTCTCGCACTATCGCTGGTAGGAGGCGGTCATGGCTCGCACGCACCCCATCGAGAACTACCGCAACTTCGGCATCATGGCCCACATCGATGCCGGCAAGACCACCACGACCGAGCGGATTCTCTATTACAGCGGCAAGGTCCATAAGATCGGCGAAGTCCATGACGGCGCCGCGACCATGGACTTCATGGTGCAGGAGCAGGAGCGGGGGATCACCATCACTTCCGCCGCGACCACCGCCTATTGGCCGCCGGCAGGTGACGATGCCGGCAAATACCGGCTGAACATCATCGACACGCCCGGCCACGTCGATTTCACTATCGAGGTCGAGCGCTCGCTGCGCGTCCTCGACGGCGCCGTCTGCGTGCTCGATTCCAACCAGGGCGTCGAGCCGCAGACCGAGACGGTCTGGCGCCAGGGCGACAAGTACAAGGTTCCGCGGATCGTCTTCTGTAACAAGATGGACAAGATCGGCGCGGATTTTTACATGTGCCTGCGCGATATCAAGCAGCGCCTGGGGGCCAAGGCCGTCCCCATCCAGCTGCCGATCGGTGTTGAGGCGACCTTCTCCGGCATCGTCGATCTCGTCCGCATGGTCGGCGTGATCTGGGAGGGCGACGCGCTCGGCGGCAAGTTCCACGACATTCCGATCCCGGCCGACATGCAGGAGATCGCCGAGAAATACCGCGCCGAGCTGGTCGAGGCCGCGGTCGAGCTCGACGACGCGGTGCTGGCTGCCTTCTTCGACGGCAAGATGCCCGACGAGGCGACGCTGAAGCGGCTGATCCGTAAGGCGGTGATCACCGGCGCCTTCTTCCCCGTCCTCGCCGGCTCGGCCTTCAAGAACAAGGGCGTGCAAACGCTGCTCGACGCCGTCGTCGACTATTTGCCCTCGCCGAAGGACGTGCCGGCAATCAAGGGCATTGACGTACGCAGTGGCAAGGAAGTCGTGCGCAGTGCCTCAGACACTGAGCCCCTGGCCATGCTGGCCTTCAAGATCATGGACGACCCCTACGGCGTCTTGACCTTCTGCCGCATCTATTCGGGCGTCCTGGAGTCCGGCCAGAGCATTCTCAACTCGCCGCGCGACCGTAAGGAACGCATCGGCCGCATGTTGCTGATGCATGCCAACCAGCGCGAGGAGATCAAGGACGCTGCGGCGGGTGACATCGTGGCTCTGCTCGGCGTCAGGGAAGCGCGGACCGGGGACACGCTCTGCGACCCGGCTAATCCGGTGATCCTGGAGAAGATGGAATTCCCCGATCCGGTCATTGAGGTCGCGGTCGAGCCGAAGACCAAGGGCGACCAGGAGAGATTGGGCGTCGCGCTGCAAAAGCTTGCCGCCGAGGACCCGTCTTTCCGCGTCTCCACCGACCAGGAAAGCGGGCAGACCATCATGAAGGGGATGGGCGAGCTCCACCTCGACATCAAGGTCGACATCCTGAAGCGCACCCACAAGGTCGAGGTCAATGTCGGCGCGCCGCAAGTCGCCTATCGCGAGACGATCTCGCGCAAGACTGAGGTCGACTACACTCACAAGAAGCAGAGCGGCGGCTCTGGCCAGTTCGCCCGGGTCAAGATCGAGCTTGAGCCGGCCGGGCAGGGTGGCGGCTATTCGTTCGAGAGCCGGATCGTCGGCGGTTCGGTGCCGAAGGAATACATTCCCGGCGTCGAGAAGGGCCTCTTATCGGTGCTGGGCAGCGGGGTAATCGTCGGCTTCCCGGTGGTCGACGTGAAGGTTGCCCTCGTCGACGGCGCCTATCACGACGTCGACTCCAGCGCTCTGGCCTTCGAAATCGCCTCGCGGGCGGCTTTCCGCGAAGCGCTGAAGAAGGCCGGCCCCGTGCTGCTCGAGCCGATCATGAAGGTCGAGGTCGTGTCGCCTGAGGACTACGTCGGCTCGGTCATTGGCGACCTCAATTCGCGGCGCGGACAGATCAGCGGCACCGACTCCCGGGGCAATGCCCAGGTGGTCAACGCCATGGTCCCGCTCGCCAACATGTTCGGCTACGTCGGCACGCTGCGCTCGATGAGCCAGGGCCGCGCTCAGTACACCATGCAGTTCGACCACTATGCGGAAGTCCCCAAGGCCGTTGCGGAAGAGGTGCAGGCGAAGTTCGCCTGACGCGGCCAACGGGACAATCGATTGAGAGAGACGGAGAGCCTTCATGGCGAAAGCTAAATTCGAACGGAACAAGCCGCACTGCAACATCGGCACGATCGGCCACGTCGATCATGGGAAGACCTCGCTGACCGCAGCGATCACCCTGGTTCTGTCCGAGAGCGGTAGGGCCGAATTCAAGGCCTACGACCAGATCGACGCGGCGCCGGAGGAGAAGGCGCGCGGCATCACGATCAATACCGCCCACGTCGAGTACGAGACCGAGAAGCGCCACTACGCTCACGTCGACTGCCCCGGCCACGCCGACTATGTGAAGAACATGATCACCGGCGCCGCGCAGATGGACGGCGCCATCCTGGTCGTGTCGGCGGCCGACGGCCCGATGCCGCAGACCCGTGAGCACATCCTGCTTGCCCGCCAGGTCGGTGTGCCGGCGCTGGTGGTGTTCCTCAACAAGGTCGACATGGTAGACGACCCCGAACTCCTCGATCTCGTCGAACTCGAGGTTCGCGAGCTGCTGACGAAGTACGAGTTCCCCGGCGACAAGATTCCGATCATCCGCGGCTCGGCCCTCTGCGCGCTGGAGAAGTCCAACAAGGAGCTAGGCCACGACGCCATCCTCAAGCTGATGGACGCGGTCGATCAATACATCCCGCAGCCGACCCGCCCGGTCGACAAGCCGTTCCTGATGCCGATCGAAGACGTGTTCTCGATTTCCGGCCGCGGCACGGTGGTGACCGGCCGCGTCGAGCGCGGCATCGTCAAGGTCGGCGACGAAGTCGAGATCGTCGGCATCCGCCCGACCGTGAAGACCACCGTCACCGGCGTTGAGATGTTCCGCAAGCTGCTCGATCAGGGCGAGGCGGGCGACAACATCGGCGCGCTGCTGCGCGGCGTCGGCCGCGAGGACGTCGAGCGCGGGCAAGTGCTCTGCAAGCCGGGCACCGTGACCCCGCACACCCAGTTCAAGGCCGAGGTCTACGTTCTGACCAAAGAGGAGGGCGGGCGCCACACGCCGTTCTTCGGCAACTACCGGCCGCAGTTCTATTTCCGCACCACTGACGTGACGGGTGTGGTGCAGCTGCCCGATGGCGTCGAAATGGTCATGCCCGGCGACAACATCGCCATGACCGTCGAGCTGATCGTGCCGATCGCCATGGAGGAGAAGCTGCGCTTCGCCGTCCGTGAAGGCGGCCGCACGGTGGGTTCGGGCGTCGTCGCCACGATCCTCAAATAGGCGGCGCCGCAAGACGCATTGAATGGGTCGGGACGACCGGCCGGACGAGTGACTGACAGGTCTGGAAGAGCAAGACGATGAACGGCCAGAACATCCGGATTAGGCTCAAAGCCTTCGATCACCGGGTGCTTGACGCCTCGACGCGCGAGATCGTGTCGACGGCCAAGCGCACCGGGGCGCGGGTGCGCGGGCCGATTCCGCTGCCGACCCGGATCGAGAAGTTCACGGTCAACCGGTCGCCCCATGTCGACAAGAAAAGCCGGGAGCAGTTCGAGATGCGCACCCATAAGCGCCTCCTCGACATCGTTGACCCGACGCCGCAAACGGTGGACGCGCTGATGAAGCTCGATCTTGCCGCCGGCGTCGACGTCGAGATCAAGCTCTAGGCCGAAGGAGCATAGGCTCATGCGCTCAGGCGTAGTCGCCCGCAAGCTCGGCATGACCCGCGTCTACACCGACGCGGGCGAGCAAGTGCCGGTGACGGTGTTGAAACTCGAGAACTGCCAGGTGGTCGCTCAGCGTACCGCCGATAAGGACGGCTACGTCGCCGTCCAACTCGGTGCCGGAAAGGCCAAGCCCAACAACGTCTCCAAGGCTATGCGCGGACACTTCGCCCGCGCCTCTGTTGAACCCAAGCAGAAGCTGGTCGAGTTCCGCGTCGGGACCGACGAGCTGATCGAGGTCGGCGCCGAGATCACCGCCGACCACTTCGTGCCCGGCCAGTTCGTCGATGTCAGCGGCACCAGCATCGGCAAGGGCTTCCAGGGCGTCATGAAGCGCTGGAACTTCGGCGGTCACCGCGCCTCGCACGGCAACTCGGTCACGCACCGCGCTCACGGTTCGACCGGTCAGCGCCAGGATCCCGGCAAAGTGTTCAAGAACAAGAAGATGGCCGGTCACCTCGGTGCCGAGCGCGTCACCACGCAGAACCTCAAGGTCGTGCGGACCGACGTCGAGAAGGGCCTGATCCTGATTGAGGGCTCGGTGCCCGGCGCCAAGGGCGGTTGGATCCTCGTCAAGGACGCCGTCAAGCGGCCGTTGCCGGCCAATGCGCCGCGTCCCGGCGCCTTCCGCAAGGCCAATGGCGCCGCCGCGCCTGCTCCAGCTGGGGGGGCCGCCTAAATGGACGTCGTTGTTCAATCCCTCGATGGCGGCAAGCCGGGCAAGCTCACGCTGTCCGACGCCATTTTCGGGCTGGAACCGCGTGGCGATATCCTGCAGCGCGTCGTGCGCTGGCAGCTCGCCAAGCGCCAGGCCGGCACGCACAAGTCAAAGACCCGCGGCGAGATCGCTCTGACCACCGCCAAGATGTACAAGCAGAAGGGCACCGGCGGCGCGCGGCACGGTGCTAAGTCGGCGCCGCAGTTCCGCGGCGGCGGCAAGGCGCACGGGCCTGTACCGCGCAGCCACGCTCACGATCTCAACAAGCGGGTCCGCGCACTCGGCCTGAAGCACGCGCTCTCGGCCAAGGCCAAGAGCTCCGATCTCATCGTCATCGCCGACGCCGTTGCCGGCGAGGCTAAGACCAAAGCGTTGAAGGCGCAGCTCGGCACGCTCGGGCTGACCAACGCCCTGATCATCGCCGGCGCCGCGGTCGACAACAACTTCGCGCTCGCCGCCCGCAACATCCCCAATCTCGACGTCCTGCCGGTCGCCGGCATCAACGTCTACGACATCCTGCGCCGTCAGAAGCTGGTGCTGACGAAGGCCGCGGTTGAGGCTCTGGAGGCTCGGCTGGCATGAGCGACTTGCGGGCCTATGACGTGATCCGCGGGCCGGTGATCACGGAGAAGTCGACCAACGCCACCGAGCAGAACAAGGTGGTGTTCAACGTCGCGCGCGATGCCACCAAGGGTGACATCAAGGCGGCAATCGAGAGCCTTTTCAAGGTCAATGTGACCGCGGTGAACACGCTTGTCCGCAAGGGCAAGACCCGTCGTTTCCGCGGCATCAAGGGCCGCACGAGTGACGTCAAGAAAGCGATTGTCACCCTCAAAGAGGGCCAATCGATCGACGTGACCACGGGCCTCTAGGAACGGGCAGGCGAGCGATGGCACTCAAGACTTACAATCCGACAACTCCGGGCCGGCGCGGGCTGGTTCTGGTCGATCGGACTGGCCTGCATCGCGGCAAGCCGGTAAAGGCGCTGACCGAAGGCATCCACTCCAAGGGTGGGCGCAACAACTACGGCCGCGTCACCATGCGTTGGCGGGGCGGCGGGCATAAGCAGTCGTACCGCCGCATCGACTTCGCCCGTCGCAAGCTCGATGTCGAGGGTACGGTCGAGCGGTTGGAATACGATCCGAACCGCACTGCCTTCATCGCCCTCATTCGCTACGCCGACGGCGAACTCAGCTACATTCTTGCTCCGCAGCGCCTTGCGGTTGGCGACAAGGTCATCGCCGCCATGCACGCCGACGTCAAGCCGGGCAACGCCATGCCGCTTGCGGCCATGCCGGTTGGCACGATCGTCCACAATGTCGAGATGAAGACCGGCAAGGGCGGTCAGATCGCGCGCTCCGCAGGCACCTATGCCCAATATGTCGGCCGCGATCAGGGCTACGCGATCCTGCGCCTCAATTCCGGCGAGCAGCGCCTGGTCCACCAGACCTGCTTTGCCACCGTCGGCGCCGTCTCCAATCCCGACCACGCCAACATCAGCCTTGGCAAGGCTGGCCGCTCGCGCTGGCTCGGCCGCATGCCGAATGTGCGCGGCGAGACCATGAACCCGGTCGATCACCCGCTCGGCGGTCGCACGCGCGGCGGACGCCATCCGAAGACGCCGTGGGGCAAGCCAACCAAGGGCTACAAGACCCGCCACAACAAGGCGACATCGAAATTCATCATGCGGAGCCGTCACCTCCGCAAGGACCAGTAGTGAGATAGGGCGCGCTTATGACCCGTTCAGTCTGGAAAGGTCCGTTTGTCGACGGCTATCTCCTGCAGAAGGCAGAGAAGTCGCGGGCATCGGGCCGGGCCGAGGTGATCAAGATCTGGAGCCGTCGTTCGACGATCCTGCCGCAATTTGTCGGCCTCACCTTCGGTGTCTACAACGGCAACAAGCATATCCCGGTCCTCGTCTCTGAAGAGATGGTCGGGCACAAGTTCGGCGAGTTTTCGCCGACCCGGACTTACTACGGCCATACCGCCGACAAGCGGGCCAAGAGGAAGTAATGAGCAAGCCTAAGCACGAGCGTGCGCTGAAGGAGACGGAGGCCAAGGCGCATTCCAGCGTCATCCGTATCTCGCCGCAGAAGCTCAACCTGGTGGCGGCCATGATCCGTGGCAAGAAGGTCTCGGCGGCTCTGGCCGACCTGACCTTCAGCCGCAAGCGCATTGCCGGCGAGGTCAAGAAGACGCTCGAGTCGGCGGTCGCCAACGCCGAGAACAACCACCAGCTCGACGTCGACGAACTCGTCGTCGCCGAGGCCTTTGTCGGCCGTTCGCTGGTCATGAAGCGGTTCACCCCGCGCGCTCGCGGCCGCGCCGGCCGCATCCTCAAGCGGTTCGCCAACTTGACCATCGTCGTCCGCGAAGTCGGGGGAGAGGCCTGATGGGTCAGAAAGTCAATCCGATCGGCCTTCGTCTCGGCATCAATCGGACCTGGGATTCGCGTTGGTTCGCCAACAAGGGCGAATACGGCCGCCTCCTGGCCGAGGACATGCGCATTCGCAAGTCGCTGATGGACGAGCTGAAGCAGGCTTCGGTCTCGCGGGTCGTCATCGAGCGGCCCCACAAGAAAGCCCGCGTCACCATTCACTCGGCTCGCCCCGGTATCGTCATCGGCAAGAAGGGCGCCGACATCGAGAAGCTGCGCAAGCGCGTGGCGACGATGACGCAGTCCGAAGTGCACCTCAACATCGTCGAGGTGCGCAAGCCGGAAATCGACGCCAATCTTGTGGCGGCTTCCATCGCCCAGCAGTTGGAGCGCCGCGTCGCGTTCCGCCGCGCCATGAAGCGCGCGGTGCAGTCGGCGATGCGCCTTGGCGCCGGCGGCATCAAGATCACCTGCGGCGGCCGCCTCGGCGGCGCTGAGATCGCCCGCACCGAGTGGTACCGCGAGGGTCGCGTGCCGCTGCACACCCTGCGCGCCGACATCGACTTCGGCGTCGCCACCGCTAACACCGCCTACGGCACCTGCGGCGTCAAGGTGTGGATCTTCAAGGGCGAGATTATGGAGCACGACCCGATGGCCTCGGAGCGACGCCAGACTGAGGGCGCGGGCGAGCAGACCGGTCCCGGTCGCCGCCGCGAGCCTGCGGCGCAGGCTCAGGGATAACGGGCGGATTCGGACAAGACCATGCTGCAGCCAAAGCGAACCAAATACCGCAAGCAGTTCAAGGGGCGCATCCACGGCACGGCCAAGGGTGCGACCGAGCTGAATTTCGGCTCCTTTGGGCTGAAGTCGCTCGAGCCGGAACGCGTCACCGCCCGTCAGATCGAGGCCGCTCGACGCGCTCTGACGCGCCACATGAAGCGCGCCGGCCGCGTCTGGATCCGCGTTTTCCCGGACGTGCCGGTCTCCAAGAAGCCCACCGAAGTGCGCATGGGTAAGGGCAAGGGCACGCCGGAATTCTGGGCGGCGCGGGTCAAGCCGGGCCGCATCATGTTCGAGATCGATGGTGTCAGCTTGGAGACGGCGCGCGAGGCGCTGCGCCTTGCTGCCGCCAAGTTGCCGGTCCGCACGCGCTTCATTCAGCGCATCGCCGATTGAGGAACGAGGCAAGCTAATGAAGGCTGCTGACGTCAGATTGATGAGCGAAGATCAGCTCGGCGACGAACTCGCCAAGCTGAAGAAGGAGCAGTTCAACCTTCGCTTTCAGAAGGCGACGGGACAACTCGCCAACACCAGCCGGGTTCGGCAGGTCCGCCGCGATATCGCGCGGATCAAGTCCATCGCCGGCGAGAAACAGCGGGCAGGGAAGGGCTGATCGAGAATGCCAAAGCGCGTCCTGAAGGGCGTCGTCGTGAGCGACAAGGGCGACAAGACCATTGTCGTCAAGGTCGAGCGGCGCTTCACCCACCCGACAATGCTGAAGACCGTCCGGCGGTCCAAGAAGTACCACGCCCATGACGAGGGCAACGCCCACAAGGTGGGCGACGAGGTGCTGATCCAGGAGACGCGTCCGATTTCCAAGACCAAGCGCTGGGTGGTTCTCGGCGCTGCGGCGGCTTCGTAAGGGGCCCCGGACGAGCGAGTTTGAAGATGGTTGGGATTGAACAGACAGGCCAGCAGCCATGATCCAGATGCAGACAAATCTCGACGTCGCCGACAATTCCGGCGCGCGCCGCGTCATGTGCATCAAGGTGCTCGGCGGCTCCAAGCGTAAGTACGCCAGCGTCGGCGACGTGATCGTCGTATCCGTCAAGGAGGCGATCCCGCGCGGCAAGGTGAAGAAGGGCGAAGTGATGAAGGCGGTGGTAGTGCGCACTGCCAAGGACATTCGCCGGTCGGACGGCAGCGTCATCCGCTTCGATCGCAACGCCGCCGTGCTGCTCAACAATCAGGCGGAGCCGGTCGGCACCCGCATCTTCGGGCCGGTGCCGCGCGAGCTTCGGGCCAAGAACCACATGAAGATCATTTCGCTCGCCCCCGAGGTGCTGTGATGGCGGCGCGCATTAAGAAAGGCGATCGCGTCATGGTGATCGCCGGCAAGGACAAGGGCAAGTCGGGCGAGGTTCTGGCGGTACTGCCGACGGAAAACCGGGCGACGGTGCGCGGCGTCAACGTCGCCCGCAAGCACCAGCGTCAGACCGCGAGCCAGCAGGGCGGCATCATCTCCAAGGAGATGCCGATCCACTTGTCCAACCTCGCTCATCTCGATCCGGCCGACGGCAAGCCGACCCGCGTCGGGTTCAAGCTGCTCGATGATGGCCGCAAGGTTCGTTTCGCCAAGCGTTCTGGAGATCTGATCGATGGCTGAGACCGAATATCAGCCGCGCATGAAGACCTTCTACGAGGAGGTCGTGCGGCCCAGCCTCATCAAGGAGTTCGGCTATTCCAATCCGAACGCCGTCCCGCGCGTCGACAAGATCGTGCTCAACATGGGCATCGGCGAAGCGGTCGGCGATTCCAAGAAGGTAGCGGCCGCTCTCGGCGATCTCGCCAAGATCGCCGGCCAGAAGCCGGCCCAGACCCGCGCCCGCATGTCGATCGCCACGTTTAAGCTCCGCGATGGCATGGCGATCGGCGGCAAGGTCACGCTGCGCCGCTCGCGCATGTACGATTTCCTCGACCGTCTGGTGACGATCGCCCTGCCGCGCGTGCGCGACTTTCGCGGTCTCAACCCGAAGAGCTTCGACGGTCGCGGCAATTTCGCGATGGGCATCAAGGAACACATCGTGTTCCCGGAGATCAACTACGACGACATCGACCAGGTGTGGGGCATGGATGTGATCGTCTGCACCACCGCACGAACCGACGACGAGGCCCGGGCGCTGTTGCGCGGGCTCAACTTCCCGTTCCGGCAGTAGGAGCGGCAGGAACCAAAGCCATGGCCAAGAAAAGCTCGGTCAACAAGAACAACCGCCGCCGCAAGCTGGTTGCGCAATACGCCGCCAAGCGCTCCGCCCTCAAAGCCGCGGCCGGCAATCAGCAGCTGTCGCTTGAGGAGCGCTTTCAGGCGCAGATCAAGCTCGCCAAGTTGCCGCGAAATTCCTCGCGCACCCGCATCCGCAACCGCTGCGAGATTACCGGCCGGCCGCGTGGCTTTTACCGCAAGCTCAAGATGTCCCGGATTGCCCTTCGTGAACTGGCCTCGACCGGGATGATCCCCGGCATGGTCAAGTCGAGCTGGTAGGAGACAAGCCGAAAATGGCGATGACCGATCCGATCGGCGATATGATCACCCGCATCCGCAACGCGCAGATGCGCAAGAAGTCGAAGGTCTCGACTCCGGCTTCGCGCCAGCGCCAGCGCGTGCTGGACGTGCTGCAGGCCGAGGGCTACATCCGCGGCTATTCCTCGATCGAGAAGGACGGTGAAGAGCCCGAATTCGAGATCGAGCTCAAGTACTACGAAGGCGAACCGGTCATCCGCGAGATTGAGCGGGTGTCGAAGCCGGGCCGCCGCGTCTACGCCTCGGTCAAGAATTTGCCGCGGGTGATGAACGGTCTCGGCGTGTCGATCCTCTCGACGCCGCGCGGCGTGATGTCGGATGCCGAGGCGCGCGACCAGAACGTCGGCGGCGAAGTCATCTGCACGGTATTCTAAGAAGCTGCATACGCAGGGAAGCAGGGTTATGTCGCGAATTGGTAGGAAGGCGGTACCGGTCCCCAAGGGCGTCACCGCGTCCGTCAACGGCCAGTCGGTCAAGGTGAAGGGCCCGAAGGGCGAGCTGACCTTCGAGGTCGCCGACCGGCTGTCCGTCGCCATGTCCGGCGATGGCATCGCCATAGAGCCGCGCGACGAGACCAAGGCGGCGCGCTCGCTTTGGGGCATGTCGCGGACCCGCGTGGCCAATCTCATCGCTGGCGTTACCAAGGGCTTCGAGAAGCGCCTTGAGATCAACGGCGTCGGCTACCGCGCTTCGGTGCAGGGTCAGAAGCTGCAACTGCAGCTCGGCTACAGCCACGAGGTCATTTATCCGGTGCCGGCCGGCATCAAGGTCGAGTGTCCGAAGCAGACGGAAATCGTCATCACCGGGATCGACGCGCAGAAGGTCGGCCAGGTCGCCGCGGAAATCCGCGAGTACCGCCCGCCGGAGCCGTATAAGGGCAAGGGCGTGAAGTACGCTCAGGAACGAATCTTCCGCAAGGAAGGCAAGAAGAAGTAACGGGTGCTGGCATGGCTTTGAGCACAACAGAGCGTCGTGCAAGGCGCGTACGGACGGCGATCAAGCGCGCTGGCGGGGGACGGCCGCGTCTGTCGGTCTTCCGTTCCTCCAAGCACATCTACGCGCAGATCATCGACGACGTTAAGGGCGCGACTCTCGCTGCCGCCTCCTCGCTCGAGAAGGAGCAGCGCGAGGCCGGCAAGGGCGCCGACAAGGCGGCCGCTGCCAAAGTCGGCAAGCTCATCGCCGAGCGCGCCGTTGCTGCCGGTGTCAGCGAGGTGATCTTTGACCGCGGCCGGTACATCTTCCACGGCCGCGTCAAGGCGCTCGCCGACGGCGCCCGCGAGGGCGGCCTGAAGTTCTGACGCGGCATTGGACTACTAAGAGACAAACGAAAGTCTGACGAATGGCCAGAGAGCGGGAACGGGATCGCGATCGCGATCGCAAAGGTGACGAGCGCGACGGCGGCGAGTTCGTCGATAAGCTCGTTCATATCAATCGCGTCGCCAAGGTGGTGAAGGGCGGCCGGCGCTTCGGCTTTGCCGCACTGGTGGTGGTCGGCGACCGTAAGGGCCGCGTCGGCTTCGGCCATGGCAAGGCCCGGGAAGTGCCCGAAGCGATCCGCAAGGCGACCGAGGCCGCCAAGCGCGCGATGATCCGCGTGCCGCTGCGCGAAGGCCGCACTCTCCATCACGACGTCTTCGGCCAGCATGGCGCCGGCCGCGTGACCGTGCGCGCCGCGGCCCCCGGCACCGGCATCATTGCCGGCGGTCCGATGCGCGCCGTATTCGAGACGCTGGGGCTCCAGGACGTCGTCGCCAAGTCGCTAGGCTCGACCAACCCCTACAACATGGTGCGCGCGACGTTCGATGCCCTCAAGCACGAGGACAGCCCGCGCAGCGTTGCCGCCCGGCGTGGCATGAAGGTCTCGACCCTGCAGGCCCGTCGGCGCGAGCAAGACTCGGCTGATGCCGAGGCCGCGGCCTAGGAGTAGCTAAGATGGCAACCGATTGGGCCGAGAGCGTCAAGAAGTACGATCCCGCCGCCGATGACGCCGTCATCGCCAAGATCGTGAGCTATTGCGGCATCGCGCTCCGTTCGCGCGACAGTTCGCTCGTCTCGTTCAGCGACGAGGAGGAAGTGGCGCGCGTCCGCAACAACTACCTCAAGAAGAAGCTCGGCCTGACCGCCCCCGCCGCCGACCTCGACGCGGCCATCGCCGCCGTCGGCGCGCAAATGAAGGGCGATCGCAACAAGAACCGGGTCACGGTCTACTACCTGCTCGCCAAGCACTTCGACAAATTGTCGGTCTTCACCAAAGCAGCCGCCGGCAAAGCAGCGGCAGCGGGGGAGGGCGATGCCCCCAAGCGGGGCGGAAGGCGGTCTGCCAAGGCGGGCCACGCCGGCCAGAAGACCATCACCGTCGAGCAAACACGGAGCCCGGCTCGGCGTCCGGCGATCCAGCAGGCGACCCTGATCGGCCTCGGGCTCAACAAGATCGGCCGGCGCAGCACGCTGGTCGATAACCCCTCGGTGCGGGGCATGATCGGCCGAGTCCGTCACATGATCCGCATTGTCGAAGGCGGCTAGCAGAAGACAAAGCCATGAAACTGAACGAGATTTCCGACAATCCCGGCGCCCATGTCGAGCGCAAGCGCATCGGCCGCGGCATCGGTTCGGGCCTGGGCAAGACCGGCGGACGCGGCGGCAAGGGCCAGACCGCGCGCTCCGGCGTTGCCATCAACGGTTTCGAAGGCGGCCAGATGCCATTGCATCGCCGCTTGCCGAAACGCGGCTTCAACAACATCTTTAGGAAGAAGTTGAACGAGGTCGGTCTCGGTCGGGTGCAGCAGGCAATCGATGCCGGCAAGCTTGATGCCAAGGCCGTCGTCACCGCTGAAAGCCTGAAAGCGGCTGGAGTGTTGAGGCGCGTCAAGGACGGTGTACGGTTGCTCGCGAATGGCGAACTGACACGCCGCGTGAGCTTCGAGATCGCTGGTGCCTCGCAGGCCGCCATTGCGGCGGTCGAGAAGGCCGGCGGATCGGTGAAGATCATCGGGGCGACCGAGACGACCGAGGCGAGCTGAGTTCAGGCAGGGTGGGCCGGCGCAGGAGCGGGAGCTCCTGAGCGCAACTGGAGCGCAACATGGCATCTGCCGCTGAACAGTTAGCAGCCAATCTGAATTTCGGCGCCTTCGCCAAGGCCGAGGCGCTGAAAAAGCGCATCTGGTTCACGCTTGGCGCTCTCTGCGTCTACCGTCTCGGCACCTATATCCCGATGCCGGGGATCAACCCGGAGGCCTTCGCCCAGGCGTTCAACAACGCCTCGACCGGGATGATCGGGCTCTTCAACATGTTTTCCGGCGGCGCCGTCAGCCGCATGGCGATCTTCGCCCTCGGCATCATGCCGTACATCTCGGCGTCGATCATCATTCAGCTGCTGACCTCGGTTATCCCTCAGCTTGACCAGCTGAAGAAGGAAGGCGAGCAGGGCCGCAAGGTCATCAACCAGTACACGCGCTACGGGACCGTGATTCTCGCCGCGCTCCAGGCGTACGGCATCGCCGCTGGTTTGCAGGCCAGTACCGGCAACATCGTCGCCATGCCCGGCGTGTTCTTCCAGCTGTCGACAGTGATCACCCTCACCGGCGGCACCATGTTCCTGATGTGGCTGGGCGAACAGATTACCGCCCGCGGCATCGGCAACGGCATTTCTCTCATCATCTTCTCCGGCATCGTCGCCAACCTCCCTCAGGCCATCGTCGGCACTCTCAGCCTCGGTGCTCAGGGTGCCCTTTCGACGCCGGTGATCCTGCTGGTCCTCGCGGTGGCGGTGATCGTCATCGCCTTCATCGTTTTCATGGAGCGGGCGCAGCGCCGTCTCCTGATCAACTACCCCAAGCGCCAAGTCGGCAACCGCCAATTCCAGGGCGAGTCCTCGCATCTGCCGCTAAAGCTCAACACCTCGGGTGTTATTCCGCCAATCTTCGCCTCCTCGCTGTTGCTGCTGCCCGCGACCGTCGCCAACTTCTCCAGCGCCGGCGGCCCGGAGTGGGTGACAACGCTCACCGCTCTCCTCGGTCATGGCCAGCCGCTGTACATGGCCCTCTATGCCGCGATGATCCTCTTCTTCGCGTTCTTCTACACGGCCATCGTCTTTAACCCCAACGACACCGCCGACAATCTGAAGAAGCATGGCGGCTTCATTCCCGGCTATCGCCCCGGTCAGAAGACCGCCGAATACATCGACTATGTCCTGACTCGCATAACGCTGATTGGCGCCATCTATCTGGTGCTGGTCTGCCTGCTCCCGGAGTTCCTGATCTCGGCAACCGGTGTGCCCTTCTATTTCGGCGGCACGTCGCTCCTCATCGTCGTCAGCGTGACAATGGACACTGTGGCGCAGATCCAAGGTCACTTGTTGGCCCACCAATACGAGGGCCTCGTCAAGCGCGCAAAACTCAAGGGGCGGAACGGATAGGCTGCCGTCGATGCGTCTGATCCTTCTTGGCCCGCCGGGCGCCGGCAAGGGCACGCAGGCCGAACGCCTGGTCGCCCGCTACGGCATTCCCCAGCTCTCGACCGGGGACATGCTGCGCGCGGCCGTCGCCGCCGGCACGGCAATCGGCCGTAAGGCCGATGAAATCATGAAGCGCGGTGACCTCGTTCCCGACGCGGTCATCCTGGATGTGATCGGCGAGCGGATGGACAAGCCGGACGCCGCCAAGGGCTTTATCCTCGACGGCTTTCCTCGCAACGTCGCCCAGGCCGACGCGCTGAAGCGCTTGCTGGAAAAGCGCGGCCTCAGCCTCAATGCCGTGATTGAACTCGCCGTCAACGAGGAGGCCTTGATCGACCGCATCGTCAAGCGTGCGCGCGAGACGGGAGGCGCCAGGCCCGACGACAACCCCGAGACGCTCCGGCATCGGCTCAAGGTCTACCGCTCCCAGACGGCGCCGGTGGCCGACTATTACCGCACGGCGGGAATGCTCCAGTCGGTCGACGGCATGGCCGGCATTGACGACGTGACTGCGGCCATTCGCGCCATTCTCGAGCGCCCCGCGCCGCGCAATTCAGCCCGTGCCGGCGGTTGACGATGGGGGATCCGATCGGCTATCACCGCCGCAAATCCAAGGAATCTTTGCGCGCCTGGCGCCGCCCGCAAGCGGAAGCCGGGGGCGACTTTGTTGTTGAGAATGGAACAAACGGGCGGTCCCCGTCGCGACCGACCCGCGGGACCGTCTGAGGAGAACTACTTTGGCCCGTATCGCTGGCGTCAATATCCCGACTAATAAGCGCGTCATTGTTGCGCTGCAGTACATTCACGGCATTGGGCCGGCCAAGGCACGCGAAATCGTCGACAAGGTGAGCATCCCCGACGCGCGACGGGTCAATCAGTTGACCGATGCGGAAGTCCTGCAGATCCGCGAAGTGATCGACCGCGACTATATCGTCGAGGGCGACCTCCGCCGCGAGGTCTCCATGAACATCAAGCGGCTGATGGACCTCGGCGCCTATCGGGGCCTTCGCCATCGCCGCAATCTGCCGGTCCGCGGGCAGCGCACCCACACCAATGCGCGCACACGCAAGGGACCGGCCAAGCCGATCGCCGGCAAGAAGAAGTAGCTTTTTTCGCAACTGAACTTTGGCTGCCTGAAACGGCCTGAAGGGTCTCCATAATGTCGAAGGACACCACCCGCGTCCGCCGCCGCGAGCGCAAGAACATCACCTCCGGCGTGGCGCATGTGAACTCCTCGTTCAACAACACGATGATCACCATCACCGACGCCCAGGGGAACACCATCTCGTGGTCGTCGGCTGGCACCATGGGCTTCAAGGGCTCGCGCAAGTCGACGCCCTACGCCGCCCAGATGGCCGCCGAGAACGCCGCCCAGAAGGCGACCGAGCACGGCATGAAGACCCTCGAGGTCGAGGTCTCGGGCCCGGGCTCCGGCCGCGAGTCGGCGCTGCGCGCTCTGCAGGCTGCCGGCTTCCTCATCACGTCGATCCGCGACGTGACGGCCATCCCCCACAATGGGTGCAGGCCGAGGAAGCGCCGCCGCGTCTAATGGGCCCGCGGCACCGGCTGCGGCACTGTACGCATTCTGAGTAACCGTTTTTCGGCGCCGACCGTTCCGGCGCGCCGGGTAGCCGGCCCCGTTTCCGGGCCGCGACTGCGAAAGGACACAAGGTCATGATCACCAAGAATTGGACGGATCTGATCAAGCCGAACAAGCTCGAGACCATCCCTGGTACCGATCCCAAGCGTTTTGCCACGCTGGTCGCCGAACCGCTCGAGCGCGGATTCGGAGTCACCCTCGGCAATTCGTTGCGGCGGATTCTCCTGTCGTCGCTGCAGGGTGCCGCGGTCAACGCGGTTCAGATCGATGGCGTTCTGCACGAATTCTCGTCGATCCCCGGCGTGCGTGAGGACGTCACCGATATCGTTCTCAACATCAAGGAAATCGCCATCCGCATGCAGGGCGAGGGCAGCAAGCGCATGGTCGTGCGCAAGCAGGGCCCGGGCGTCGTTACTGCCGGCGATATCCAGACCATCGCCGATATTGAAATCTTGAACCCCGGCCTCGTCCTCTGCACCCTCGACGAGGGGGCCGAGATCCGGATGGAGTTCCACGTCTCCGGCGGCAAGGGCTACGTTCCTGCCGAGCGCAATCGTCCCGAGGACGCCCCGATCGGTCTGATCCCGGTCGACAGCCTGTATTCGCCGGTTAAGCGCGTGTCCTACAAGGTCGAGAACACCCGCGAAGGCCAGGTGCTCGACTACGACAAGCTGACGCTCACGGTGGAGACCAACGGCGCGATCCGCCCGGAAGATGCCATCGCCTACGCCGCGCGCATTCTCCAGGACCAGCTCTCGATCTTCGTCACCTTCGAGGAGCCGCAGAAGGAGACCGCTGCCGCCGCCATTCCCGAACTCGCCTTCAACCCCGCCCTCCTCAAGAAGGTGGACGAGTTGGAGCTTTCGGTGCGCTCGGCCAACTGCCTCAAGAACGACAACATCGTTTACATTGGCGACCTGATCCAGAAGACCGAAGCGGAGATGCTACGCACTCCCAATTTCGGGCGGAAATCCTTGAACGAAATCAAGGAGGTGTTAGCCCAAATGGGCCTGCACCTCGGCATGGAAGTCACCAACTGGCCGCCCGAGAATATCGAGGAACTGGCCAAGCGATACGAAGATCACTATTAAGCGGCGCTGGCCTGTAAACGGCCGGGCAGCAGGTTTTGGGGAACGTCGATGCGTCACGCCAATAGCGGCCGTAAGTTCAATCGCACTGCCAGCCATCGCAAGGCGATGTTTGCCAACATGGCTGCGGCGCTGATCCGCCACGAGCAGATCGTGACGACATTGCCCAAGGCCAAGGACCTGCGGCCGATCGTCGAGCGGCTGGTAACGCTCGGCAAGCGTGGCGACCTTCATGCCCGCCGCCTCGCCGTCGGCCAGATCCGCGACCTCGAGGCCGTGCAGAAGCTCTTCGCGACTATCGGTCCCCGCTATGCCGACCGTCCCGGCGGCTACCTCCGCGTCCTCAAGGCGGGCTATCGCCACGGCGACAATGCCGCGGTTGCCGTCGTTGAGTTCGTGGATCGTGATGTCGAGGCCCGCGGCGCAGGCGATCGCGCCCGCCGCGCCGCCGAAGGCGAATCCGCGGCCGCGTAGGCCCCCCGGGGTTCCCGTCGCCGTTTGGCGAGCCGGCAAAACCGACTACAGTCCGGCCTTTCGCCGGATTATGCGATTTTGAACGACCCGCGCGCTCAAGAATCCTCCAACCTGTTCCAGGCCGCTGGGCTGGAGCGTGCCGTGCCGCGCCCGCTCGCCGACCGCCTCCGCCCGAAAACGCTGAGCGACGTCGTCGGCCAGGACCACCTGCTCGGCCCCGATGGCGCCCTGACGCGCCTCCTGGAATCGGGCTCGCTGGGCTCGCTCATCCTTTGGGGTCCAACGGGAACCGGCAAGACCACCGTCGCCCGCCTTCTCGCCGACAACACCAAACTGCACTTCGTCCAACTCTCCGCCGTCTTTTCCGGTGTCGCCGACCTCAAGAAGGCGTTCGATACCGCCCGCGCCCGGCGCCAGGCGGGGGAGGGGACGCTCCTATTCGTCGACGAGATCCACCGCTTCAATCGCGCACAACAGGATAGTTTCCTGCCGGTGATGGAGGACGGTACGGTCACTCTTGTCGGCGCCACGACCGAGAACCCGTCATTCGAACTCAACGCCGCGCTCCTGTCGCGCGCCCGCGTGCTCGTCTTCAAGCCGCTGGACGCCGGCGCGCTTGAGAAGCTGCTTGCTCGCGCCGAGGCAGAGGAGGGCCGCCCCCTCCCGCTCGATGCCGACGCGCGCACCATGCTGCTGAACATGGCCGACAGCGACGGCCGCGCCTTGTTGACCCTGGCCGAGGAAGTCTGGCGCGCCGCACGCGCCGGCGAGACCTTCGACCCCGCGGCGCTTCGCGAGATCCTGCAACGCCGTGCACCGATCTACGACAAGGCCCAGGACGGCCATTACAACCTCATCTCCGCCTTGCACAAATCGGTCCGTGGCTCCGATCCCGACGCCGCGCTCTACTACCTTGCCCGCATGCTCGACGCCGGCGAGGCACCGCTCTATCTCGGGCGCCGCCTGGTGCGAATGGCGGTGGAGGACATCGGCCTTGCCGACCCGCAGGCGCTGGTTGTCGCCATCGCAGCTAAGGACGCCTACGACTATCTCGGCTCGCCCGAAGGCGAACTCGCTCTCGCCGAGGCCTGCGTCTATCTAGCCACCGCCCCCAAATCCAACGCCGTCTATCGGGCATTTGGCGAGGCCCGAACCCTCGCCAAGGAAGGCGGCTCGCTGCTGCCGCCCAAACACATTCTCAACGCTCCGACGCGGCTTATGAAAGGTGAGGGTTACGGCGCCGGCTACGCTTACGACCACGATACGCCTGAGGGCTTCTCAGGCCAGGACTACTTTCCCGAGCGGCTCGGCCGTCAGACCTTCTATCGGCCTACCGAGCGCGGCTTTGAGCGCGACATCGGCAAGCGCCTTGAATATTGGGCGCGCCTGCGTGCGCAAAAACGGGGCAGTTGAGGGCCTTCGAGAGGCGCTTGATCAGCGTCAAGGCAGCATTGCCCCGCCCGGCCTATCCGCCTTTCATGCGCGTCCTCATCGTCTACGGCACGACCGAGGGTCAGACCGAGAAGATCGCCGGCTACGCGCGCGACCGCCTGGACGCTCAAGGTCACTCGGTGATCTTGGCGAATGCCGGTACAGCGCCCGCGCCGGCGGATTTCGACGCCGTTATTCTGGCCGCGTCGCTGCACGTCGGCAAATATCAAGCTCCAATTGTGGCCTATGCCCACCTTCACCGGCTCGATCTCCAGGCGCGACCGAATGCGTTCATCTCCGTTTCGCTCTCGGCTGCCGGTCACGATCAGCGGGACTGGGCCGGCGTGGAGCGGTGTCTGAAGCAGTTTATCGACGCGACCGGCTGGACGCCGCGCACGGTTCATCAGGCGGCCGGCGCATTACGCTACAGCCAGTACAACTGGTTGACCCGCATCTTCATGAGGCGGATTGCCCGCGAGAGAGGTGCCGACACCCGCCACGACGTCGAGTTCACCGACTGGCAGGCGTTGGGATCGTTCCTGAACGCCTTTGCCCCTACGCAAAAGCGATCGCCCGACGCACCCAAACTCGATCTTCGCGCCGGTTGAGTCAGGGTGACGCTGCCGCTCGACCTTTGTCGCCAACTGCCCTAAAGCGGGTCGCGCGGGAACCCCGGCAGCGCGGTCCCGACGCATCACGGATCGCCTGACCAATGCCCGGAGTTGAATCGAAGACTGTCGACGCCGACGCCGACGGCATGCGGCTCGATCGCTGGTTCCGCGAGCATTATCCCGACGTCGCCTTCGGCCATCTGCAGAAGCTTTTGCGCTCGGGCCAGATCCGGGTCGACGGTGCGCGCGCCAAGACCAATACCCGCCTCGCCTCCGGCCAGGCGGTCCGCATCCCGCCGCTCGGCAAGGCGGCATCCGAGAACCTCACGCCTTCCTCCAGCGAGCGGCCGGCTCGGCTTTCCCCGCAAGGCGCTCCGCGCAAGGCCCCCAAGACCGCTGACGGCGAGGCGCTCGCCGCGATGGTCCTTTACGAGGACGATTCCCTCGCCGTCCTCAACAAACCTTTCGGCCTCGCCGTGCAAGGCGGCTCCGGGCTCACCCGTCACCTCGACGGCATGCTCGAAGCATGGCGCGACGCGAAGGGCCAGAAGCCACGCCTCGTCCACCGCCTCGACCGCGACACCACCGGCGTGATCGTCGTCGCCAAGACGCGGCTCGCCGCCTCGCGGCTCGCGGCCTCTTTCCGCAACCGGTCGAGCCGCAAGATCTATTGGGCGCTTGTCGCCGGCGTCCCGCGGCCAAGTCAGGGACGCATCTCCACCTGGCTGGCCAAGGAGGGCGGCGAGGGCGGCGAAAAAATGCGCGTCGCCGCCCATGGCGAGCGCGACGCCGATCACGCTGTCAGTCTCTACTCGGTGGTCGATCATGCCGGCCCGGTTGCCGCCTGGCTCACCATGCGGCCGGTGACCGGCCGCACGCACCAGCTGCGCGCGCACGCCGCGCATATCGGGCACCCCATCGTCGGCGACCCCAAATACTTCAACCGCGAGAACTGGGAACTGCCCGGCGGCATCCAGAAGCGCCTTCACCTGCACGCCCGCCGCATCGTCATGGAGCATCCCGACGGCGGCACCCTCGACGTCACCGCGCCCTTGCCCGACCACATGACGCAGAGCTGGAATCTGCTCGGCTTCGACGTCTCGCGCGTCGATCCGACGGAACTCGAACCGGCATGAAGGGCGAGCGGCCGCTGCCGCGAAAGGTCTACGCTGCGGTCGAGGTCGTGTCCGACGGCGAGCAGTGGGGCGTTCGCCTGGACCGGGCGCGCCTCAAGACTCCGGCCGGGGCGCCGCTCCGTGTTCCAACCGCCGCCCTCGCCGAGATCGTCGCTGACGAGTGGCGCAGGCAAGGCAGCCACGTCGACCCTGCAACCATGCCGATGACGCGCCTCGTCAATGTCGCCCTCGACCGCGTCGCCGGGCGCATCGAGGAAACGCGGCAGGAAATCGTGGCCTATGCCGGCACCGACCTCGTCTGCTACCGCGCCGAAGGTCCGCCCGGGCTGCGCGCTCGTCAGGCCGAACTGTGGGATCCGATCCTCGGCGCCGTCTCCGCCGAACTCGGCGTCATCTTCGCCACTGGCTTCGGCATTGCCCATGTCAAGCAGGAGGAGCGGGTCGCCGCCGCGGTGGCAGCAGCTGTGGCACCGTTTGTGCCCCTCCGTCTCGCCGCGCTGCACTCGGTGACGACTCTGACCGGATCGGCGGTCCTGGCGCTCGCCGTCGCCCGCCGCTTCTGCACGCCGGAGGCCGCCTGGGAGGCAGCAAATGTCGACGAAGACTGGCAGAACCGCGAATGGGGCGTCGACGCCGAAGCCGCCGCCAGGCGCGCCCGCCGCTGGCTGGAGATGGCCGCCGCCGGTCAGCTATTGCTGTCGAACTAGCCGATTGGACTCAGCGGGACGGGGCCAGATCGGCATAGGCCACGACGGCCGCGCCATCGGCGACGCCGAACCAGCCGAACACGACGCGTTCGGGTCCGGCCCGCGCCAAAGTGATCGCCCCGTCGACGCAGCCCTTGCCGGTTGCCGGATCGAAGCGGCCTCTGACAATCTGCTCGAAATAGTAGGTGAAATTCCCCGCCGTTCCGACCCGCGTCAGATTGCCGACGCACTGGTCGCCCGGGTAGTTGGTCTGCGCCGAGCGGGCGTCGATGGTGAGGACGACGACAAAGCCGCCGTCGCGCCCAACCTGCGAGGCGGTGCCTACCCAGGTTCCGGTGATCGCCTGCGCCGACGCCTCCCGCGCCGGGAGCGTCAGGACCGCCAAAGTCGCCAGGGCGAGCAGAAATCCACGCAACAGGCGATACATTCGGCTTTCCCCCGTCATCCTCTTTGCCGCCGGACAATTAGCATAGCCCCCATGAAGCGGGCGAGGGTTACGGCGCCACCAACCTCACCGCCTGTGGAGCGCTAGAGCAGAACTGCCCCGGCCGCTGCCGTCGGCCCGAAGCGGTCATCGAAGCGGCGTCGCAGGGCAGCATCGACTTCGGCCATCGACGCTCCCACACCGAGCGCCGCCAGGCTTGTCACGCCTTGGTCGGTGACTCCGCACGGCACGATCCCCGCGTAGTGCGATAGGTCGGGAGCAACGTTGAGCGATATCCCGTGATAGCTGACCCAATGCCGGAGACGGAGCCCGACGGCGGCGATCTTGTCCTCGCCCGATGCAGCCTCGCGTCGGACCCAAACGCCGACGCGATCTGGCCGCGTGAAGGCACTCACGCCGAAGTCGGCAACCGTGGCGACGATCCAGCCCTCCAGAGCACGAACCAGGGCCCTCACGTCGCGTCGGCGCCGGCGCAGGTCCAGCATCGCATACGCCACGCGCTGGCCGGGTCCATGATAAGTGTACTGCCCACCCCGCCCACTTGCGAATACCGGAAGCCGGGCAGCATCGAGAAGATCGGACGGTCGGGCGCTGGTTCCCGCGGTGTAAAGCGGCGGATGCTCGACGAGCCAGACAGCCTCGCCCGCCGAACCGTCGAGAATCGCCGCCACCCGCCTTTCCATCGCTTCTACAGCAGCCGGATAAGGCGTCAGCCCGCCAACCGTCACCCAGTCGACGGGCGTTGGGTTCTCCTGCAGAAGTGTCTCACCGGGGGCGGGCATTGCCATGCTAACCACTCGTTAACCACCGAATGGAACAGTCCCAACCGCGTCGCGGAATCGCGTCGGCGGGCGAGGGGACGACAGCAACGTGGACACGATAAGCTCGGTCAGTGTGGAAATCGCCGTAGTGATCGGCACCTCGCTCATTCCGATCCATCAACTCCTAAAAATGGGCCGCGGGGCCGTCATCGAGCTCGACGCTACCGAGGACTCGCTGGTCGACATACTCGCCAACAATATTCCCATCGCCAAAGGCCAGGTGGTCATGCGTGGCGATCGCATCAGCATCAACGTCACCGAGGTGCTACCGCGCAGCCCGACCTATCGCCCCCGCGAACCCGTAAGCCTCCTCGAATAGAGCGGCGCGAGCGTTCCAGACCGCTGGAGCGGAGTGCTCGCCGAACTGCCCAGGCTGCCGTTTGCCGGTGCTAAGCCCCCGCCTTACGCTCGCCTTGTAAGCCTCCGGACGATTTGTTACATGGAGCCGCCGGCCGCGAGGCCGGCTTTTCTCTTCCGGCCGCGAGGCCGGCATGCCTTTGCGGTCGTGGCGGAACTGGTAGACGCGCAGCGTTGAGGTCGCTGTGGGGCAACCCGTGGAAGTTCGATTCTTCTCGACCGCACCAATTCCTTCAGGCCATCGCGCCTGTTGGCGCCGGCAGCCGGCCGCGCCGGCTAGTTGAGGTCGGTGTCCCTCGGCCGAAACACGCCGCCCCGCTTGCCAGAGAAGTGCTCGCGGATCTGCGGGTGGCGCAATGGCTCCTCGGACTCGTCGAGGACGAGATTCTGCTCGGAAACGTAGGCAATGTATTCGCTTTCCGCGTTCTCCGCGAAGAGATGGTAGTAGGGCTGGTCCTTAGCCGGCCGGATATCCTCAGGGATCGCCTGCCACCATTCCTCGGTGTTGTTGAACACTGGATCGACGTCGAAGACGACGCCGCGGAACGGGAAAAACCGGTGCCGCACCACCTGCCCGATATGAAACTTTGCGTCGCGAATCTGCGGCATTTTCAAAGCCTTCGCCTGCGCACCCTCCGCGCCAAGGAGGCCACGGGGAGGCGTTCGAGTCAACCGCCCAGCCGTCGCAGCAGGAGCGCACGCCGTGGCTGAAGTCCTCTCCCTGGTCCTGCCGTTTTTTGCCTTGATCGCCTTGGGTTTTGTGGCGGCCAAGGCTGCCGGCCTCAAGGCCGAGGGGAGCCTCGCCGGGCTTACCACGTTTATTGTTTACTTGGCCCTACCGGCGCTGTTTTTTCAGACCCTCGCCAAGACCCCACTTGCCGATCTCTCGCGCTTCGATTTCGTGGCGGCGACCACCACCGCAGCTCTGCTGGCTTTCCTTCTCGCCTTCGCCGCTGGCTTGCTGATCGAGCGAGGCAAAATGCCCGAAGCGACGATTCAGGGCCTCGCTGGCGGCTACGGCAATGTCGGCTACCTCGCCCCCGGTCTGACGATTGGCGCCTTCGGCGCTACCGCCGCCGCTCCGACGGCTCTCGTCACCTGTTTCGACAACACGCTGATGTTCACCTTGGCGCCGCTCTTCATGGCGCTCGGCAGCGGCCGCCGCGAAGGTGCCGGCCGACTGGCCCTGCGGATCGCCCGCGGCGTCCTCTTCCATCCCTTTATCCTTGCGACTTTGGCCGGCTTCCTCGCCGCAGCTGTTCAGTTCGAACCGCCGGAGCCGGTCGATCGCATGCTGACCTATCTCCGGCAAGCTGCCGCGCCATGCGCTTTGTTCGCGATGGGGGTGACGGCGGCCATCCGTCCGGTGCGCAGGCTTCCGATAGAGCTTCCGGTTCTGCTCTTCGCCAAGCTCGTCTTCCACCCGGTAGCCGTGTATTTGCTGGTGAGCTTCGTCGGCGACTTCGACCCGATCTGGACCTACAGCGCGGTACTGATGGCGTCGCTCCCCACGGCTACCAATGTCTTCGTGCTGGCGCAGCAATATGGCGTCTATGTCGAACGGGCCTCGAGCACGGTCGTCATCAGCACCATCACAGCCGTGGTGACGGTGACGCTCGTGCTCTATCTCCTGAGGCACGGCATATTGCCGCCCGATCTTATGCCACACCGCTGATCAGCGGTCCGACACCGTAGCGCATGGCGGCTCGCCGCAGCGGCGGCAGCGCGTTCAGCAATTCCAACCCGAGGCCCCGGAGGCCCTGCAGAACGGGCATGTCGCTGATCAGCGACCAGTTCAGCCCGTCGACGAAACCGGCCCGCAGCGTCACATCCGCCCGCCGCCGGCGGTCGTAGTCGGCAAGGCCTTCACGCCCGCCCGGGTCGTCGGCGGCGAACAGGCGGTCCAGCGCCGCCACGTCGCGAAGACCGAGGTTCAGTCCTTGCGCACCGATGGGCGGAATGGCATGGCCGGCTTCGCCGACGAGAGCGATGCGGTGTCCGGCCATCCGCTCTGCCCGCATGCCGTTGATCGGGTACACCTGCCGCTCGCCGAGGACGCTGATGCGGCCGAGGAAGGACGAAGTGCGCCGCTCGATCTCCGTCGCCAGTTCGCTATCGCTAAGACAATTGACCTCCGCAATCGAGGACGGACGGCCGACCCAGACCAGGCTCGACCGCCGCCCCGGCAGCGGCACCAGCGTCAGCGGGCCCTCGCTGGTGTGGAACTCGGTCGAGATGTTTTCGTGCTCGCCCTCGTGGCCGAGCGTGGCCACCAGGCCCGACTGCGGATAGGACCGCGTGGCGATGCCGATCCCCGCTGCAGTTCGCAGCCGCGAGTGCCGGCCGTCTGCCGCCACCACCAGGCGGGCCCTGACCGAACCCGCCGCAGTATCGATCGCGACCCGGTCACCGCAGTCGGCGACGCCGCTCGCCATCGCCGGCAACTGAACAACTGAAGTTGCGGCCAACGCCAGGGCCATTGCCGCGCCGAGCGCGTCGTTGGGAATGTTGTAGCCGAAAGCCGGCAGACCGATCTCTGAAGCCTCGAACCTCATTTCCGGCGATTGGAGCAGGCGTTCGGTCGCATCGACGATGCGGATCGTCGTCAGCGCTGCCGAATGCGGCTCCACCTCGCTCCAAACGCCGATCCGCTTAAGGAGGTCGAGCGACCCGACGAAAAGCGCGCTGGTCCTCTGGTCGCCTGGGCGGGGTGGCGCGATGAGCGCCGTCGAGCGCCCCGCGCGTGCCGCAAGGAGGGCGGCGGCCAGGCCGCTAAGCCCCCCGCCGACGACCGCAACGTCGACGCCTCGGCCGATCGGCGGCGGCTCCGCCTTGCCCTCACTCCGCCGGGGCATCGCTGAGAGCTTCGAGCCGGCCGGCGCTTCGCCGGAGGGCGATGCCGGTCGCCCAAGATCCGATCAACATGGCCGCGCCGAAGCCGATCACCGACAAGGGAGCGAGGCTGAGATCGGCGATGGCCGGGCCGGGACAGAGCCCGGAAAGGCCCCAGCCGACGCCAAAGAGGGCGGCGCCACCGATAAGGCGGAGATCGATCGCCGAGGAGGGCGGAGCGACGTCAACTGGCCGGGCGCGCCACAACCCGCCGCTCTGCCGGAAGAATGGGAAGGCGACAGCGATGGCGCCGATCATGACGAAGGCGAGGCTCGGATCCCACGCGCCGAGCGGGGCCGCCGCAACGTCGAGGAAACTCTTCACCTTGGCCGGATCGATCATGCCGGAAATGGCGAGACCAAGTCCGAAGACGACACCGGCGAAAGCGGCCACCGCAGGGTTGGCATACCCCTTCATAGCCAGTGCCTTACAACGAACACGGTTGCCGCACCGGTTGCCATGAAGGTGATGACCGCCGCCAGCGACCGCGGCGACAATCGCGCCAAGCCGCAAACGCCGTGTCCAGAGGTGCACCCGCCGCCGAGCCGCGTACCGATGCCGACCAGAAGCCCGGCCGGAACCAGCACGGCTAAGGGCGTGTCGAAGGAGGGGAGGGGCAAACGGTCCCCAAACAGCCAAAAACCGAGGGCCGCCCCCGCGGGCAGGCCCGCCAGAAACAACACCCGCCACAACGTATCGTCCGCGTTCGTCGGTACAATGCCGCCGAACACTCCGGAAACGCCGGCAATGCGTCCGCTGAGCCGCCACAGCAGAGCCGCCGACACTCCGATCAACGCGCCGCCGACCAGGGCGGCCAAGGGAGAGAAGTGATCCAAGTTGTCGTCTCCGTCGGCTTCCGGCCTAACCCCCCGGAAACAAAAGTCAACCCGCGGCTGCTTGACGCCCCGCCTGCCGTCCGCTTGGTAGTTGCCATGCTTCGAGCGGAGGGCCGGCGATGTTTGCCTGGTTGAGCGATCCAGACATCTGGGCGAGCTTCCTGGCGCTTGCCGCGATGGAGGTCGTTCTCGGCATCGACAATGTCGTCTTCATCTCCATCATCACTAACGGACTTCCGGCGGCCCAGGCGGGCATCGCCCGCAAGCTCGGCCTCGGTCTGGCGCTTGGCTTCCGCATACTCCTGCTGGTCGGCATCAGCTGGTTGATCGGCCTCACCGCTCCCGCCTTGACAGTTTTCGGCCGCGCTTTCTCGTGGCGCGATCTTGTCCTGCTCGCCGGTGGACTCTTTCTGGTATGGAAGGCGACCGTCGAGATCCACGCCTCCATCGAAGGCGAGGAGGAGAAGTCGGCGGGAGCTTCTGCCAATCCCCGTAGCCTCCAGGCCACGATCCTGCAGATCACCCTCATCGATATCGTCTTCTCTCTCGACTCGATCATTACCGCCATCGGCATGGCCTCTGAGATCGCCGTCATGATCGCCGCAGTCGTCGTCGCCGTCGCGGTGATGTACGCGGCCGCCGGCGCCATTTCCGATTTCATCCGTCGCCATCCGACCACCAAAATGCTCGCCCTGGCCTTCCTCTTCATGATCGGCGCCGCCCTGATCGCCGACGGCCTTGGCTTCCATATGCCGCGTGGCTACATCTACGCCGCCATGGCTTTCTCCGCGGTGGTGGAACTCCTCAATATCGCCGCGCGCGGGAGGCATTCCCGCCCCGGCTCGTGACCCCGGCGAGGACCGCACAATGACGATGGCAAACGCCGTCCGGGTCGAACGCTTCGGGCCGCCCGATGCGATGGCCATGCGCACTGTCGAACTCGCGGCTCCCGCGGCGGGGGAAGTGCTGCTGCGGCAGACCGCCATCGGCGTCAACTTCATCGACGTCTATCAGCGCTCGGGCGCCTATCCGATGGCGCTGCCGTTCACTCCCGGCAATGAGGGGACCGGCATCGTCGAGGCAATCGGACCGGGAGTGACCTCGGTTCTGGTTGGCGACCGCGTCGCCTATGCGGCTCCCGGCGGCGGCGCGTATGCCGACCGCCGCATTGTCGGCGCCAATTGGCTGGTGCGGCTCCCGGCAGCGGTGGACTACCGCACCGCCGCAGCGGTGATGCTGAAAGGCCTTACCGCCGAAATGCTCCTCCACCGGGTTTTCCCGGTTCGCGCCGGCCAGACCGTACTCGTCCACGCCGCGGCGGGCGCCGTCGGGCTGCTGCTCTGCCAATGGGCCTCCGCCATCGGCGCGCACGTAATCGGCACGGTCGGCTCGGCCGAGAAGGCGCGGATCGCCGCCGCCAATGGCTGCAGCGTCGCCATCAACTATCGCGAGGACGACTTCGTCGCCCGCGTCAAAGAGGCGACCGCCGGCGAGGGTGTCGATGTCGTCTACGACTCGGTCGGCAAGGACGTCTTCCCTGCTTCGCTCGACTGCCTCAAGCCGTTCGGCATGTGGGTGCTCTTCGGACAGTCCTCCGGCGCTCCGCCCCCTCTGGAGATGCAACTGCTCAACCGCAAGGGCTGCCTCTTCGCCACGCGACCAACGGTCTTCACCTATGTCGGCAAGCGTGACGCCCTCGACACCGCAGTTGCCAATGTCTTCGGCGCCCTCGCGGCCGGAACGATCCGCGTCGCCATCAACCAGACTTTCCCGCTCGCCGAGGCCGCCGCCGCCCATCGGGCACTGGAAGCCCGCTCGACCACCGGCGCCACCGTCTTGTTGCCCTAGGGGCAGGAGTCCGCATGCGTGCGTCAGTCCGCTTCGTCCGGCGCGGGCATGTAGTCGAGCGCACCAACTTTCCGCCGACGGCCCTCCTCCTCGACTATCTACGCAACGAAGAGGGCGTCACCAGCGTCAAGGAGGCCTGCCGCACCGGTGACTGCGGCGCCTGCACCGTCGCCGTTGGCCGCCGAAAAGCCGGACGCCTCCATTACGAACCGGTTAATGCCTGTCTGCAGCCGATTGGTGCGCTCGACGCCTGCGAAGTCGTCACCGTCGACGACATCGCCGCCAAGGACGGCGATCTCCACCCGATCCAGGCCGCCCTGCGCGACGCACATGCCGCACAATGCGGCTTCTGCCTGCCTGGCACCGTCATGAACCTTTTCGCTCTGTATCACCAAACGGCCGGCGCCGTTTCCCGGGGAACCGTCACCGATTGGCTTGCCGGCAACCTCTGCCGCTGCACGGGATACCGGCCGATCGTCGACGCGGCGCTCGCCGCAACTGTCGCCGAACGAGCCGACCTGCACGCAGCCGCTGCCGAGGACACTGCGGCGCTGCTCGGCTTCCTCGACGACCGCGAGGACATTTTCGTCGGCACCGACGACGCTTTCTTCAGCGCACCGCGTCGCATCGAAGCCTTCGGTGAACTGCTGGAGGTCCACCAGCCGGACGTTCAGGTTCTCGCCGGAGGCACCGAGCTGGCGAGCACCGCTTTGCCGACTGCTGCGCGAGTGATCTCTGCAGATCGGATAGCGGAACTGCACCGCATCGAGGATACCGGTCGAGAGATACTCGTCGGCTCGGCAGCGCCATTGGCGGACTTGGAGACCGTCCTTCGCTCCATCGACCCCGACATCGGCGAGTTGCTGCGCCGCTTTGGCGGGTCGCAGATCCGAGCCAGAGCGAGCCTCGGCGGCAACATTGCCGGCGCATGGCCGACCCCGGACCTCGTGCCCGCCCTTCTTGCGCTCGGCGCCCGGATCGAACTTCGCCGCGGCCGGCGCGGGCGCTGGCTGCAACTCGACGAGTTCTATCTGGCCGACGGACAGCGGCACATCGCTCCCGGCGAATTCCTGGCCACCGTGGCGATCCCGAAGCTCGCCCCGACCCAGCTCTTTCGCGCCTTCAAAGTTTCCCGCCGCTTCGACGCCGACACCGCTGTCGTCACCGGGGCCTTCCGCTTCACCATCGCCAACAGCACCATCTTCGAGGCCCGCGTCGCCTTTGTCGGCCTGTCGCGAGCCCCCCGACGGGCTGCCGCTGCCGAGGCTGCCCTCAAGGGAACGCGGGTCGGCGATACGAGCGCCTGGCGCCAGGCCTTCGATGCTCTGCAAATCGATTTCGCCCCCAGCGGCGACGTCCGTGGCTCGGCGCGCTATCGTGCCGACATGGCGCAGGCGCTTTTGGGTAAGGCCCTGATCGAGACTGCTGGTACCGACAGCGAACGCACCCGCCTGGTCGGCATCCGCGAGGTTGCCGGCCATGCCGGAGCCTGAGAACGGTGGCCCCCTAACTGGGCGCGACGCTGACCCTTCGGTCGCGGTTAGCCTGCCGCACCTCTACGGCCGCACCCTCTTTGGCGACGATCTCGACGAACCTGCGGATCTCCTCCACTGTGTTCCTGGCCTAGCTCCAGTTGCGGTGGGCCGCATCAGCGCGCTCGAACTCGATGCCCTCCGCGCCGGCTCCGGAGTCCAGGCGGTTCTCACCGCCGCGGACATCCCCGGGACCAACGATTGCTCCCCGCGCGGTAGCGGCGAGCCGATCCTTGCCGACGACAACATTGCCTTCCGCGATCAACCCGTTTTCCTGGTTGTCGCCGAGACGCTGAGCCAGGCGACCGAGGCCGCCCGCGCCGGGCACATCGCCGCCGTCCCCGGCATGCCGGTGATCGACATCGACGACGCTTTGATCGGCGGGCACCTCGTTTCCAAAGACGTGATCCTGCAACGTCATGAGGAGGAGGTCGAGCCGCACGACGCCCTCCGTCAATTCAGCGGCGAACTGCGGATCGGCGGCCAGGACCATGCGTGCCTGGAAACGCAGGTGGCGATCGCCGAAATCGGCGCCGACCAAACTCTCCACATTCGCTGCCCGACGCAGCATCCCGCCGACGTCCGGCGCGTCGTCGCCCGCACGCTGCATCGCCCCGAAAGCACCGTGATCGTGTACCCGCTGCCCACCGGCGGCGCCTTCGGAGCGAGGCTCACCGCAGCCGCCCGTTGGTCGGCTCTGGCGGCACTGGCCGCAGTCACTACCGGCCGCCCCTGCAAGCTCCGCCTATCGCGCGAGCAGGAGCTGGCAACAACCGGCAAGCGCCACGACTTTCGAGTGGATTATTCTGCTGTGGTCACGACCTCCGGCCTGCTGCGCTCGGTCGACGCGGTCCTCGCCGCGCGGTCCGGCCACAGCGCCGACCTCTCCGCTGACATCGTCAACCGTGCCGCACTGCACGCCGATAACGCCTACTTCTATCCCGCCGCGCGGATCGCCGCCCGGCCGATGCGCACCAACACGGTCTCTAACACTGTCATCCGCGCCACCGGCGCCGCCGAAGCGATACTTTTTGCCGAGCGGCTGATGGACCAGAGCGCGCATTCGCTCGGCCTGGATCCGCTCGATGTCCGCTTGGCCAATCTCTATCGCGCCGGCGGCACCGACCGTTCGCCGTCGGGCGAGATCGTCGACGGCATGCCGATCCGACAGGTCGTCGACCAACTCGCCGCCAGCGCCGACTACCGGACAAGGCGGAGCGCTGTCCTGCGCTTCAACGCCGGCAGCCCGGTGTTGCGCAAGGGCATCGCCCTTACCCCGGTCCGCTTCGGCGTTTCGCCCACCGCCGGTGCGGGCGGCGGCGCGCTAGCCCTCGTGCACCTGCTGGGCGACGGCAGCGTCACTGTCGCCCACAGCGGTGTCGAACTCGGCCAAGACCTCGGGTCGCGAATTCGCGCCGCTGTCGGCGCCGAGCTCGGCGTCTCGCCCGGCCGCGTGACGGTCCGCACCGCGACGACCGCCGAGCTTCCCGGCGCCGCGACGATGGGGCTTGCCGGCGCCGGCCCGAGCGTTGCCGCCGCCCATGCCGCTGCCGCAACCCTCCGCGGTCGCATCGTCGATTTCATCGAGGGGCGCTGGCAGATCGCCCGCGAAAAGATGGCGTTGCGCGACAACCGTCTCATGGTCGCCGAGCACCCGATCGAGCTTTCCGTGGTGGCCCGCGCCGCTGCCGAGGTCGGCCTGCTTCTCTCCGCTCTCGGCAGTCACCGCACCCCAGGCCCGGAATGGGATGCCGACACCGGTCGTGGCACCAGCTTCGACTATTGGGTGCATGGTGCCGCGTGTTCCGAGGTCACCATCGACACCATGACCGGCGAGTTGCGCCTCGATCGCGTCGACATCCTTCAGGAGGTCGGCCGCACGCTCGATGCCAGTGCCGACCGCGGCCAGATCGTCGGCGGCTTCGTCCAAGGGCTCGGCTGGCTGACCACCGAGGAACTCGTATGGGATGCCGGCGGCGCACTGGCGACGCGCGACTTCTCAACCTACCGGATACCGACCGCGTCGGCCCTTCCGGCCGATTTCCGCCTCCAACTGTTCGACGCCGGAGCACTGCCGGACCGACCGGCAATGGCCAAGAATGTCAACGAGGCCGCGCTGCCACTGGCCGCCTCGGTGTTCTCGGCCATCGTCGATGCGATCGCGGGACTCCGCCGCGGAACGGCGCCGCGGCTCGATGCGCCGGCGACGCCGGACTCGATCCTCCGCGCAATCCGCGGCGTCGTGGGCGCTTCCTGAGTTAGACGACCTGACCGTAGAGATCGTAGGCGTCGCTCCTTTCGATGCGGGCGGTGACGATGTCGCCGGCGCGGATCGGCCGGCGTCCGACCAGATGGACGCTGCCGTCGATCTCCGGTGCGTCGCCGCGCGACCGCCCCTTGGCAGACAGCCCGTCGCTCGAATCGACGATCACGGGAATGCGCTGCCCGACCTTCCTCTTGAGATTGGCTGCGCTGATCTTCTGCTGATGCGCCATCAGCCGGTTCCACCGCTCCGCCTTGACCTCTTCGGGAACGACGCCGGGAAGGTCGTTGGCTGCCGCCCCCCGCACAGGCTCGTATTTGAAGCAGCCGGCGCGGTCGATCCGTGCCTCGCTGAGCCAGTCGAGGAGCATCGCAAAGTCCGCTTCGCTCTCGCCCGGAAAGCCGACGATGAACGTCGAACGAAGCGCGAGGTCCGGCACCGCCCGCCGCCATTCGGCGATCCGCTCCAGCGTCTTCTCCTGCGCCGCCGGGCGCCGCATTGCCTTCAACACCGTCGGGCTCGCATGCTGGAACGGGATGTCGAGATAGGGCAGCACCCGGCCCTCCGCCATCAGTGGGATCACCTCGTCGACATGCGGGTAGGGATAGACGTAGTGGAGGCGCACCCAGGCCCCAAGCGAGCCGAGTTCCCGCGTGAGGTCGACGAAGCGCGCCGCCACTTCGCGCCCGCCCCAGGCGCTGGCGCTGTAGCCGATGTCGACGCCATAGGCGCTGGTGTCCTGCGAGATGATCAGCAATTCCCTGACCCCCGCCTTCACCAGCCGCTCCGCCTCGCGCAGCACCTCGGCAGCCGGCCGGCTGGCCAGGCGCCCGCGCAGCGTGGGGATGATGCAGAAGCTGCAGCGGTGGTTGCAGCCCTCGCTGATCTTCACATAAGCGTAGTGGCGCGGCGTCAGCTTGACGCCCTGCGGCGGCACGAGGTCGACAAACGGGTCGTGCGCCGGCGGCACCGCTCGGTGCACCGCCTCCATCACGCTTTCGAACGCCTGCGGTTTGGTGATCGAGAGGACATTGGGGAACGCTTCGCGGATCGCCTCGGGCTCCGCCCCCATGCAGCCGGTGACGATCACCCGGCCGTTCTCGGCCATTGCCTGGCCGATCGCCTGGAGCGACTCCGCCTTGGCCGAGTCGAGAAACCCGCATGTATTGACGATGACAACGTCGGCCCCGTCGTGGCTGCGTGAGAGTTCGTAGCCCTCCGACCGCAGCTGCGTGAGAATGCGCTCGGAATCGACCAGCGCCTTGGGGCAGCCCAGGCTGACAAAGGAGACGCGGGGCTTCACGTCGCTCATCGGCGATCCACATTGGCGAACGTCGCGGGGAGGGGGCTCGGCCCCTTGCGGCCTATGTCGGCGATGGAGGTTGCTAAGTCAACGCAACCACGGCGGGCAGCCGTTGCCGCTTTCGTTCCCTTTCGCCAAGCGTCGGCGTAGGTATTAGCGCCGCGCGTAAGGACCGACGGGTTACTGCGATGATCTCCCGCAAAGCGAAATACGCCTTCAAGGCCCTTTTCGTTCTCGCCGAAGGCGCCGGTCGGGACGCCCTGTCAATCGAGGCCGTCGCTGGCGAGGCTGGAATACCGCGTCGCTTCCTCGAGCACATCCTGCTCGATCTGAAGCGCGGCGGTCTCGTCCTCAGCCGGCGCGGACGGAGCGGTGGCTACTCTCTCGCGCGGCCCCCGGAGGCCATTACTCTGGGTGCGGTGCTGCGCACCATCGACGGACCGATCGCGCCGCTTTCCTGTATCTCGCGAACTGCTTACCGGCGCTGTCGCGATTGCTCTGAGGAGAGCACCTGCTCGGTTCGCCGCGCCTTCGCCCAGGCCTATGCGGCGACGCTGAAAGCTATGGACGAGACGACCCTCGCCGACGGTTTGGCAGAAAACCGGCGAAAACCCTCTTTTCCGGCCGCCTCCGCCGCCACTTTGGAGCCAATTTCTGCGCTCTAACTCTCCCGCGCAGGAATTTTCTATCGGCAGGCGCAACCCTCGCACGGCTCTTGCTGTTAAAGACGACTGATCCAGTCGAGATTTAGGTCAACGACTCGACGGTGGCGGAGGGAGGCACATGGGCAATCGACTGCTGGCGCTTGCCATGCTCGTTGGCACGCTGTTCGCCGCGTCGGCCGGCGAAGCCGCGAGCATCTCTCTGCTCAACGTCTCCTATGACCCGACCCGCGAACTCTACAAGAGTTTCAACGCCGCATTCGCCAAGCACTGGAAGCAGCAGAGCGGCGACGACGTGTCGGTCAAGCAGTCGCACGGCGGCTCCGGCGCCCAGGCGCGCTCGGTGATCGACGGGCTCGACGCCGATATCGTCACCCTCGCCGTCGAGTCCGACATCGACGCCATCGCTCTGCAGAGCAAGCGCCTGCCCGCCGACTGGAAGGGCCGGCTGCCGAACGCCAGCACGCCGTTCATCTCGACCATCGTCCTCGTTGTCCGCAAGGGCAACCCCAAAGGGATCAAGGACTGGGACGATCTGGTGAAGCCGGGCGTCAAAGTGATCACCCCGAACCCCAAGACCTCCGGCGGCGCGCGTTGGAACTACCTCGCTGCCTGGGCCTATGCCGACGCCAAGTTCGGACACGACGATAGGAAGACGCGCGACTTCGTCGCCAGCATCTTCCGCAATGTCCCGGTGCTCGATGCCGGCGCCCGGGGCTCCACCACCACGTTTGCCCAGCGCGGCCTCGGCGACGTCCTGATCTCCTGGGAGAACGACGCCTTCCTCGCAGCCCGCGATGTCGGCGGAGACCAATTGGAGATCGTCTATCCCTCGCTCTCCATCCGCGCCTTGCCGCCCGTGGCGCTGGTCGACAAGAACGTCGATGCGCACGGCACGCGGAAGGTCGCCGAGGCCTATCTCAACTACCTCTATTCGCCGGAGGGACAGCAGATCGGTGCCGCCAATTTCTACCGCCCCTCGCGGCCGGAGGGGGTGGCGGCCAAAGATCTCGCTCGCTTCCCTGAACTCCGCATGGTCGACATTTCCGATCCGCTGTTCGGCGGCTGGACCAAGGTCCAGGCGACCCATTTCAACGACGGCGGCGTATTCGACCAGATATACAAGCCGCGCTAGCCGGTCCGGGGCGGGGGGAGCACATGGCGAGAAGGAAGGTCGAAGCACAGCCGAGCCTCCACCAGGTCGCGGTTATCCAGGAATCAGAATTCCGGCTGAAGCGGCCGACCATCATTCCCGGCTTCGGCCTCTCGCTCGGTTTCACGGTCACTTATCTCAGCCTGATTGTCCTCCTCCCGCTCGCCGGCCTGGTCGTCCGCGCGAGCTCTCTCGGCTGGGATGGCTTTTGGGCGATCGCCACCGACGAGCGCACGATTGCCGCCCTCCGCCTGAGCTTCGGTGCCGCGCTCATCGCCGCTGTGGTCAACGCCGTCTTCGGCCTGATCGTCGCCTGGGTGCTGGTGCGCTACCGCTTCCCCGGCCGCCGCATTCTCGACGCCTTCATCGACCTGCCGTTTGCTCTGCCGACCGCCGTCGCCGGCATCGCGCTCACCGCCATCTACGCTCCTAACGGCTGGGTCGGGCGGCTGCTTGCGCCGCTTGGCATCTCGGTCGCCTTCACGCCTTTCGGGATCGTCGTGGCGCTCATCTTCATCGGCATTCCCTTCGTCGTCCGTACGCTACAGCCGGTCCTCGAAGACCTTGAGCGGGAAGTCGAAGAGGCAGCCGCTACCCTCGGCGCCGACCGCCTGCGCACCGTCTCGCGCGTTGTCTTGCCCGTGCTGACCCCGGCACTCCTGACCGGCTTTGCGCTCGCCTTCGCCCGGGCCGTCGGCGAATACGGCTCGGTGATCTTCATCGCCGGCAATCTGCCGTATGTATCGGAGATCGCGCCGCTGCTGATCGTCATCCGCCTCCAGGAGTTCAACTACGGCGCCGCCACCGCCGTCGCCAGCGTCATGCTGGCGATCTCCTTTGCCGTGCTGCTCGCCATCAACGTCATCCAAGGGATCAGCCGGCGATGGATGGCATAGCTCTCACCGCCGTGCCGCCGGTCGCCCAGCCGGTCACCACCGAGCGCCCGGCTACCCGCGCGCTGCTGATCGGCATCGCCATCGTCTTCCTGGCGGTCTTCCTGCTCCTCCCGCTCGTCACCGTGTTCGCGGAGGCGTTGAGCCGCGGACTCGGCACATTCATCGAGGCGATCACCGATTCCGATGCGCTAGCGGCGATCCAACTAACGGTCCTCATCGCCCTGGCCGCCGTCCCGCTCAATCTGCTTTTCGGCCTCGCCGCCGCCTGGGCGATCGCCAAGTTCGAGTTCGTCGGCAAGCCGCTGCTGAATACCCTGATCGACCTGCCGTTTTCGGTGTCGCCGGTGATCGCCGGCCTGATCTACGTCCTCCTCTTCGGTGGCCGCGGCTGGTTCGGTCCCTGGCTCCAGGAGCACGGCATCCGCATCATTTTCTCCGTTCCCGGAATGATCCTGGCGACCGTCTTCATCACCGTACCGTTCGTTGCCCGTGAACTGGTGCCGCTGATGGAGGAGCAGGGGAGCCGCGAGGAGGAGGCCGCGCTGTCGCTCGGCGCCGGCGGCTTGCGGACGTTCTTCCGCGTCACTCTTCCCAACGTCAAATGGGCGCTGCTCTACGGCGTCCTGCTCTGCAACGCCCGCGCCATGGGCGAGTTCGGCGCCGTGTCGGTGGTGTCGGGGCACATCCGCGGACTGACCAACACCATGCCGCTGCACATCGAAATCCTCTACAATGAATACCAATACGCCGCGGCCTTCGCCGTCGCTTCGCTGCTCGCCCTGCTGGCGCTGCTGACGCTGGCGATCAAGACCGCGCTCGAATGGCGCTACGGCGATCAGATGGCCGGCGGCAGGCGCCACTGACAGCAATGTTCCAGAGACAAGAAGGGGGCGATCGATTGGACATGGTGGCGGACGACGCTGAGCGGCAGCAGGTTCCCGACGCCACCGCGTCGGGCGTTGCCCGCACCTGGGGCAAAGCGATCGACGTCACCGTCGAAAACGTCACCAAGACCTTCGAGATCACCCCCGCACTCCACGGCGTGTCGCTGTCGATTGCCGCCGGCGAACTGGTGGCGCTGCTCGGCCCGTCCGGCTCGGGCAAGACGACGCTGCTCCGCTGCCTCGCCGGCCTCGACATCCCGACCTCCGGCCGGGTGATGTTCGACGGCGAGGACGCCCTCCGCCTCACCGTCCAGCAGCGCAATGTCGGCTTCGTCTTTCAGCAATACGCGCTCTTCCGCCACATGACGGTTTTCGACAACGTCGCCTTCGGTCTGGCCGTCAGGCCGGCTGCCAAGCGGCCGAAATCGGAGGTCATTCGCGACCGCGTCATGCAACTTCTCGATCTCGTCCAGCTGCCGGGCCTCGAGCGCCGCTTTCCCTCGCAGCTCTCCGGCGGTCAGCGCCAACGCGTCGCGCTCGCCCGCGCGCTCGCCATCGAGCCGCGCATCCTCCTGCTCGACGAGCCCTTCGGCGCACTCGATGCCCGCGTTCGCAAGGACCTCCGCCGCTGGCTCCGCGAGATTCACGACAAGACCGGCCACACGACGGTCTTCGTGACGCACGACCAGGAGGAGGCGATGGAACTCGCCGACCGCATCGTCGTCTTGAACCACGGCAAGATCGAGCAGATCGGCTCGCCCGACGACATCTACGACCGTCCCGCGACGCCGTTCGTCTTCAACTTCATCGGCGAGTCCAACGTTCTGCCGGTGTTCGTCGCACAGGATCGCATCTTCATCGACGACAAGCCGGTCGGCCTGAAGCCCGACGGCCATTTCGAAGGGAAGGGGACTCTCGCCTTCCGCCCGCACGACTCCGAACTCGCCGCCGCCGGCCAGGAGGCCATCACCGGCACCATCGTTTCTGAGCGCCGCCATGGCGCGACACGGCGCTTGGAAATTGAGGTTGGTCCTGCGCACCACCGTATCGAGATCGACGTTCCTGCCGAGACGCCGCTGGCGCGCGGCCGCCCCATCGCCATCCGCCCCACCCGCTGGCGCCTCTTCCCGCGCGCCACCTGACGCCGGCCCTCGGCTTGGTGCTAGTCTGCGCCCGCCGAGGGTCTCCCCTCCCGGCGCTGTTGCATCATGCAGAGGAGTCCGTCATGCGGAAACTTGTGCTACCTGCGGCTTTTGCTGCCCTATTGGCGGGTTCGGGCGCCGCCCTTGCCGCCGACGCCACCGGTACGATCAAGGAAATTGACAGCCGTACCGCCATGGTCACGCTCGACAACAACACGAGCTACCTGCTGCCGGCTTCGATCAAGCCGACTGACCTGAAGGTCGGCGCCAAAGTGAAGGTTACCTTTACCGTGGTCGCAGGCATGAACATGGTCTCGCAAGTGACACCGCAGTAGGCGGCCCGACCTTTCGGGGCGGCCGGCGCCAAACCGGCCGTCCGCTACTTCGGGGGGCGCAGTTCGATCGGCTTCTCCCCCGCTGCTCAAGACAATGTGCCGCTTCCGTGCCCTTGCACGCGGGCCCGCGGCCTCGCCGATCGTCAATGCCAGTGTTAGCCTCAGGCACCCCGCCCATCGGGAGGATGGGCTAGCGGCGCTGGCCGCTCTTTTCCTGAGGGGATCCCCTATGCGTGATGCGACGCAATTCCGTAGCCGCCGCCTCGGGCTGCTCGTCCCGGGCCTTTTGCTCTTCGCCGCCCCCTCCACGCTCCGGGCGGAGACGTACGCCGAACCCAATCCGCACCAGGCCATCCAGCACACCCAGCAGGGCAGCACCGAGGTCGCCATCCGCACGGTATCGGCCCGCAACGATATGGCGAGCGGCGGCGATGTTCTGCTCCGCGTGACGCCGAAGGCGGGCATCGACACCGCTGCATTGAAGGTGACCCGCAACGGCACCGACGTTACCGCTGGCTTCAAGAGGGTCGGTTCCGACCTCTTGGGTCTGGTCACCGGCCTTAATGACGGCGACAACGCGATCGAGGTCAGCGGACCCGCCAATCTCAAGGCGAGCCTCGTCGTCACTAACTATGCCGCCGCAGGGCCGATCTTCTCAGGCCCCCGTGAGACGCCGTTCTACTGCCAGACAAACGACTGGGTCGACCTTCCCGGCAAGCTCGGCGCCCCGATCGACAAGAATTGCTCGATCGCCACTCGCGTCGACTACGCCTACGTCACCAAGGACAACAAGTGGAAGGCGCTGCCCGACCTCGGTGCCCGGCCGGACGACATCGCGCAGATGAAGTCGACCGACGGCACGATGATACCGTTCATCGTTCGCGTAGAGACCGGCACGATTAACCGCGGCGTCTACCAGATCACCATGCCCTTCGACGCCCGCGATCCGCAGCCCGATTTTGCCACCCGCAACCGCGCCTGGAATGGCGCGCTGCTCTATACCTTCGGCGGCGGCTGCCAGAACGGCTGGTATGTCCAGGGCGCTGGCACCGGCGGCGTCTACGACATCCCGGTCCTCTCGCGCGGCATGGCGGTCGCCTCAAACTCGCTCAACGTCTTCGGCAATAACTGCAACGACCTCCTGTCATCCGAAACGATGATGATGACCAAGGAGCGCTTCATCGAGGCCTACGGCCTGCCGAAATACACCATGGGCTGGGGCTCCTCCGGCGGCTCTTATCAGCAGCATCAGACGGCAGACAATTACCCTGGCCTCCTCGACTCGCTGATGACCGGCATGACCTTCCCCGACGTGCTCGGCACGGTGCAATCGGGCGTCGATGCCTGGCTGCTCGGCATGTATTTCAGCCGCGACAATCAAGTCGCCTGGACAGCGGACCAGCAACGCGCCGTCACCGGTTACGGCTCATTCGGCTCGATCGCCGAGATGACCTTCCGCGCCCAGCGCACCAACCCCTACGCCAACTGGAGCAACGCCGTCCCGCAGGAGGTCCGCTACGACTGGGCCAACAACCCGACCGGCGCCCGCGCCACGGTCTTTGATCACACCGTCAATGTCTACGGCCGCGATTCGAAGACCGGCTTCGCTCGCCGCCCGCTCGACAATGTCGGCGTGCAATACGGTCTGCAAGCTCTGAACGAGGGCGTGATTACCGTTGCCCAGTTCCTCGACCTTAACGAGAAGATCGGCGGTCTCGACGCAGACGCGCATTACCAGACTGCGCGGATGGTCGCCGACCCCGACGCGACGCGCCTGGCCTACGCCACCGGCCGCATCCTTTCCACCGGCGGCGGCATGGCCAACATCCCGATCGTCGACTATCGCAGCTACCTCGACCTCGACCCGAACGGCAACGTCCACCAGCGCTACAATTCCTTCTCGGTGCGTGACCGCCTGATCCGGGCGACCGGCACCACCGCCAACCGCGTGATGGTCACCGAAACATCGGCACAATCGGCCGGCGCTCTGAACGGCCACAGCCCACTTTGGCTCGAAATCCTCGACACCGAGGCCAAGTGGCTGGACGCCATTCAGGCGGACAAGTCGACCAACCCGCAGCCGATGAAGGTCGCGGCCAACAAGCCGAAGGAATTGGTCGACGCCTGCTACACGTGGGATGCCAAGCCGATCAAGATTGTCGAGCCGCAGACCATGACCGGCGGGCTCTGCAACAACCTCTACCGGACCTACACCACGCCGCGCATCGTCGCCGGCGGCGGTATCGGTTCGGAGGTGATCAAGTGCCAGCTCCGCCCGATTGACTTGACCGATTTCAAGGTCACGCTGACTGCGGATCAGACGGCTCGCCTCCAACGTATCTTCGCCGACGGCGTCTGCGATTGGTCGAAGCCCGGCGTCAACCAGGTGCCTTTGATGGGCACCTGGCTCTCCTTCGGGCCCTCGCCAAAGCTCGCGACGCGCTAGACTGGCGATCTCAGGTCAAGAAGGCCTCGCTCAGGCGGGGCCTTCGCTTTTTAGACGTCTTGAACGCATGGAGTTGATGCGCTGCGCCGGTCGAACGATGATGGCCCCGATATCCGCAAAGCATCAGCCTATGATCAAGCGCATAAGAACCATCGCCGTCCTGTCGTTTTCGGTCGTTATGGCCGCCGCCGCCGCCGAAGCTCGTGTCGTCCGCCTCCTCGTCGACGCCAAGGCCTCGCCGGCCTTCAACGCTCGGAGTTTCGGCGAGGCCGGCCAATACGAGGCGATCAGCGGCCGCCTCATCGGCGAACTCGACCCCGCCGATCCGCGCAACGCCATCATCCAGGACATCGCCCTGGCGCCGCGCAACGCCCGCGGCCGCGTCGAGTACACGGCGAGCTTTCGCCTGGTGAAGCCCGTCGACATGGCCAAGGCGAGCGGGCTCCTGTGGCACGACGTTCCCAATCGCGGCAATCGCCCCGGCATCCCGATCGCCGAGCTGAACCAGGGCGACATCGAACTGACCAGCGGCTGGCAGGGCGACAATGCCGGCTCGACAGTCCCCGGCCGCACCAACGACTACCTGATCGTGCCGGCGGCGCGGAACCCCGACGGCAGCTCGATCACCGCTCCGGTGATGGCCCGGATCATCAACGGCACCGGCCCGGCCTCGCGGCCGATGATCGCCTTCGTCAATCCGCTGCCCTACAAGCCGGCCACCCTCGACACCGCCAAGGCGGTGCTCACCACCCACGCTTCGGAGACCGTCGAGGGCGTCATCGGTCGGACTGAGACCATCCCCTCCGGCGATTGGGCCTTCGCCCGCTGCACCCCCGAGCGGCCGTTTCCCGGCACCCCCGATCCCACCGAGATCTGCCTCAAGAACGGCTTCGACCCGGCGCTCCTTTATCAGGTGGTCTTCACCGCCGCCGACCCGCCGGTGCTCGGCATCGGCTTTGCCGCCTATCGCGACGTCGCCGAGTTCTTCAAGAACGCCAAGGCCGATGACGCCGGCACACCCAACCCCGTCGCCGGTGCGGTTTCCTCGTCCATCATTCGCGGCGTCTCGCAATCCGGCAACTTCATCCGCCAGTTCATCCATCTTGGTTTCAACGAAGCCGAGAACGGCCGGCAGGTCTATGACGGCGCCTGGCCGATCGTCGCCGGCCGCCGCGTCGCGCTCAACCACCGCTTCGCTCTGCCGGACTCGGTGATGGCGCTTTGCGAGCCTGGGGCCGAAGGGCCGCAATGGTGGCTGCCCGAACCGGATCCGGCCCGCGGCCTGCCTGCCGCCGGGATGCTCGACCGCTGCCTGAAGAGCCGGACCTGCCCGAAGATCGTCGAGCACTACGGACCGACCGAAATCTGGTGGCTGAAGCTCAGCCCCGAATGGGTCGGCACCGCCGCCGACCGCGACCTGGCGCTCCCCGATAATGTCCGTCGCTATTACATCCCCGGGACACCGCATGGCGGCGGGGTAGGGGGCTTCAGCACGGAGGTCGAGGATCGCCCGTCCTGCCCCGGCTTCAACCAGGGCACCGGCATCCTCGCCGGCAACCCGATGCCGTATCAGGAAACTGTCGACGCCATCCGCGCCCATTTCCGCGCCTGGGTGATGAAGGGAGTGCCGCCGCCGCCGAGCCGCTATCCGACACTGCGCGACGGCACCCTGGTCGACCCGACCAAGGAGGCGATGGGTTTCCCGACACTTCCGCAGCTGCCGCCTTGGGCGCCGACCGGACTGGTCAACCCGGTGCTCGACTACGATTACGGACCCGACTTCAACTACCTCGACGGTGCCGGCTTTCGCTCGACCCTCCCACCGGCGGTCAAACGCGTGCTGCCGACCAAGGTGCCCCGTGTCGATGCCGACGGCAACGAACAGGGCGGCGTGCCGGCGGTCCTCCACCTTGCCCCGCTCGGCACCTATCTCGGCTGGAACATTGCCGCCGACGGCTTCAACAAGGGCCGCATCTGCAGCTACGCCGCCGGGTTCATACCCTTCGCTCGCACCAAGGCCGAGCGGGACAAGACCGGAGACCCCCGCCTGTCGCTCGAGGAACGCTACCACGACCACGCCGGCTACGTCGCCGCGGTCACCGCCGCGACTGAAAAGGCGGCCGCCGCCGGGTTCCTGCTGCCTGAAGACGCGCGGGCGCTGATCGAAGAGGCCCGGCAGGGGGACGTGCTGCGGTGAGCGCGCCGCGTGCCGCGGGGGCGGGTCATTGGGTGTTCCCTTCGGTCTTCGCTCTGCTGGCCCTGGCCGTCGCAGCGGCTGCCACCGGAGCAGGATCCGCCCGGGCGCAAGCCGCCTGCTCGCCGGGGATCGTTGCCGCGGTCGGCGCGTTGCCGGCAGCGTGCGTTCGCCCTGGCGACATCCTCCGTGACTGCCCCGACATCTGCCCGCAGATGGTCGTCATTCCCGCAGGTGCCTTCACCATGGGGTCGCCTGCCACCGAGAACGCTCGTTTCGAGGACGAGGGACCGGCTCATCGCGTGACCATCGCCGCCCCGTTCGCGCTCGGCCGTACTGAGGTCACGCGCGCCGAGTTCGCCGCTTTCCTTGCCGCCACTGGCTACTCTTTGGCGGACTCGTGCTTCACCAATGACGGGGTTGCCTACACCCGCGCTGCCGGGCGCTCCGTTCGCGATCCTGGCTACACCCAGGACGACAGCCACCCTGCCGTCTGCGTGCGCTGGGAAGACGCCACGGCTTACGCCGCCTGGCTCTCGCAGCTCACCGGCAAGGACTACCGCCTCCCCAGCGAAGCCGAGTGGGAATACGCCGCCCGGGCCGGCACCACGACGCCCTTCTGGTTCGCCGACGGCGCACGCCAATGCACCTTCGCCAACGCCTCCGATCAGACCGCCGTCACGCGGTTCGCGCTTTGGACCGCTGCCGCTTGCCGCGACGGCTTTGTCTTTACCGCCCCGGTTGCCTCCTTCGCCCCCAACTCCTTCGGCCTTTACGACATGGCCGGCAACGTTTGGGAATGGACGGCCGATTGCTACAACGGCGGCTACGAGGGAGCCCCTGCCAACGGCGCGCCCTGGGTGACCGGCAATTGCGCCGAGCGGGTTCTGCGGGGCGGCTCCTGGGACAACACGCCCAACGTGCTCCGCTCCGCGCTCCGCTTCGCCCAGCCCGGCACCAACCCGGTCGCCAACACGGGATTCCGCCTCGCCCGGACGCTGCGGCCCTAGGAAGTGCCTCGCCGGCACGCGTATAGCCGGCCGCGTAATCGCTAAAATCCGAAGCAATCGATTCATCCTGGGCAGAGATTCTTCTGTCACAAAACCGGCGGTCTGCAGCGTTTCGTTCTCCCCGCAGATACCGGTGTCGTCTTGCCCTTCTCGCCCCTCCGCGCCCTATCGGACTTCCTGTCCGTCCCCCGCGATCGCCCTGAGCTCATGATCGCCCAGGCGGAGGCTTTCTCGCGCCAGGTGCCGCTCGTCTATCTGGTCGTCATGGTGAACGCTGTCGCCCTGGCGATCACCCACTACGACTACGCCCCTTGGCCGCAGACCGTCGGTGCTGTTGCCCTGCTTGGCGTTGCCTCGGCGATCCGTACCGTCGGCTGGTGGCGCTCGCGGGACCTGGCGATGGATGCCGACCGCGCTGCAAACCTTCTCGGCCGTTCGGTTGTCCTCGCCGTTGCCCTCGGGGCCGCCTTCTCCGCCTGGGCCCTGTCGCTCTACGCCTATGGCGACGCCTACGCTCGCGCCCAGGTGGCGTTCTATCTCGCCGTGACCGGCATCACGGTTGCCTCGTGCCTGATGCAACTGCGCGCCGCGGCACTGATTGTCTGCGCCTTCGCCCTCGGCCCACTAGCGGCATTCCTCTGGTTTGCTGGAGAACCCGCCTTCCGCGCCATCTCCGTCAACCTGGCTATCGTCGCAATGGCGATGGCGTTCATCATGTTCAAGCACTATCGCGAGTTCGCCGCGTTGGTGGAATCGCGCGGTGCCATCTCGCTGCAGGCCGCCGAAGCCGAACGCCTAAGCCAGGAAAACAGCCGCCTGGCCGGCATCGACTCGCTGACGCAATTGCCCAATCGGCGCAACTTCTTCTCCACGCTCAACGAGCGTCTGACCGAGGCGCGCCTCTCCGGCCGCAGTCTCGTTATCGGTCTCATCGATCTCGACGGTTTCAAGCCGGTCAACGATGCCTTCGGCCATGCCGCCGGCGATCGGCTTCTCATCGAGGTCGGCCAGCGCCTTACGGCTCTGCCCGGCTATCCGCGATTTGTTGCCCGCCTCGGCGGCGACGAATTCGGCATCATCATTTCCGAGGCGGTTACCAACGACGACCTCCAGGCCTTCGGCGATAGGCTCTGCCAAGAACTGCGCCGCCCGTTCGATCTGACCGGCGTCAGCGCTCAAATCTCAGGCTCGATCGGCTTCTGCACGTTTCCCTACCTCGGCACCACCGCGGAGCAGCTCTTCGAGCGCGCCGACTACGCTCTCTACCACGGCAAGCAGAACATGAGCGGCGCCGCCGTGATCTTCAACGACAGCCACGGTGCCGAGATCCGCGAACTCGTCCGCGTCGAACAGGCCCTCCGCTCCGCCGATCTCGACGCCGAGCTGAGCGTTGCCTTCCAGCCGATCATGGACATCGCCAAGGGCGGCACGGCCGGCTTCGAAGCGCTCGCCCGCTGGACCAGCCCGACTCTTGGGCGCGTGCCGCCGAACGTGTTCATCCGCGCCGCCGAACGCAGCGGCCAGATCGGACAGGTGACCCTCACCCTCGTCGGCAAGGCACTCCGTGCCGTCGTCGATTGGCCGCGCCATCTCCGTCTCGCCATCAATCTCTCCGCCCGCGACATCGCCTCGATGGAGACCATTGGACGGATCACCCGCCTCGTCACCGAGGTCGGCGTCGACCCGCAACGGATCGACTTCGAGATCACCGAGACCGCCATCTTGAGCGACCTCGATCAAGCGCGCCGCGCTCTGCTGGCCTTGCGCGCCACCGGTGCCCACATCGCTCTCGACGATTTCGGCACCGGACATTCGAGCCTCAGCCACGTGCGACTCCTGCCGATCGATCAGCTGAAAGTCGACGCCAGCTTCGTCGCCGATATCGGCCGTCACCAACCGAGCGAAGACATCGTCCGCGCAGTCATCGATCTCTCGCGCAACCTGCGCCTTGAATGCGTGGTTGAGGGCGTTGAAACGCGCGATCAGCTCGAACGGGTTCAGCAACTCGGGGGCGCAAGAGCCCAGGGCTACCACTTCGCCCGCCCGATGCCGGCCACCGAGATCGCCCGGTATCTCAACCAGGAGACCCTGGTCGCGGTAGGCCGGTGCGTCATACTGCCGGAGCGCGGCCCGCGGGCGGCCGCAGCCGGCCGTTAGCTCTACGAAAAGCGTAGCCGCTCGCCAGCGATCGACTAGTCGTTTTCCCTCTATCGCAAGAATAACCGGCGGGATATGTTCCGCGCGCGGCGATTAGTTCTTGCGAGTTCTCGTGTTTTCGAACGAATCGGCGCTCTTGCCGCGAATAGGCGGCATGGCGACCATGCCTTCGCGCCGCGACGGCTTGGCTCAAGTTCTCCCGCGCATCCTGCCGCAGCTCGATCGGCTTTACCTATTCTTTGACAAGTACGACGCCGTTCCCGAGGAATATCGGGGCGAGCCGAAAATCGTGCCGCTGCACCCGAGCACCAGCGGCCACTTCGCCTCCTGCGGAAAGTTCCTCGCCATAGCTGAGTTCGGTGCGCCCTGCCTCTTCTTCGGCTTCGACGACGACATCCTCTACCCCTCCGGCTATGTGGACGTCCTCACCAGCGCGCTCCGCCGCCATCACTTCCACGCGGCAGTGGGGTTTCACGCCGGGGTCTTCCGCCCGCCGCATCGCTCCTATCGTCGCGACCGCGTGATCCTCCACTTCGCCCGTCCGATCAATATCGACTGCTCGGTCGACGAACTCGGCACCGGCACCATCGCCTTCGCCACGCCAAGCTTGCACATCGGATCCGCGCGACTGGCCTGAGCGAAACATGGGCGACCTCATGGTCGCCATCGCTGCCGTCGAGCAAGGCGTCCACAAGGTCGCCGTGCGCCGCCCCCGCGACTACCTCCGCCCGATCGCCGAGACCCAGGAAGACAGCCTCTATGGGCAGTTGATCCGCGACGACTCGCGCGAAAGCGCGGTCATGCAGAAGGCATTCCGCGACTTCCCTTCGGCGTGGCAAGGCAAGGACTTCGCCGATGCGCCGACCCTCGCGCAATCTGTCAAGCGCCTCCGCCGTTCTCTCCTGCCGTTCCACTGGCCCATCCGCCAGCGCGTCGGCTGAGCACAGTGGAGCGAAGGGGGAGGGGCATTTTCGGCCCGGAACGCGCAGCGATACGCACGCGCTGATTGGTGCTAGGCTTGGCCCGCCTCAACCCCCCGGAGGATGCCTATGCGCCTTCGTCTCGGCACACTCACGATCCCCCTCGCATTGATTGCGCACTTAGTTGGGATCGGCTCGGCCCACGCCCAAATCGCCCCGACCAACGCCGCTCCCAACCCGTACCAATCGATTGAGGGCTGGGCAAAGATGCCACCCGGCCGCATCTGGGGTGCCACCAGCGCTGTCGACATCGATCGCGACGGCGTCAGCGTCTGGGTCGGCGAGCGATGCGGCGCCAACACCTGCACGGGCTCTAGCCTGACGACGATTCTGAAGTTCGACGCCAACGGCAACCTGGTCAAATCCTTCGGCGCCGGAATGCTCGTCTTCCCGCACGGCATTCACGTCGACAAGGATGGCAACGTCTGGGTGACCGACGGCACGCCCCCGGGCGAGCCGAAAGGCGGCCACATCGTCGTCAAGTTCAGCCCTGACGGTGACGTACTGCTGACGCTCGGCGAACGCGGCGTACCCGGCAACGACGAGCGCCATTTCAATCAGCCCTCTGACGTCGTCACCAACGACGCCGGCGATATCTTCGTCGCCGACGGGCATGGCGGCGACTCCAACGCACGGATCGTCAAGTTCGACAAGACCGGCAAGTTTATCAAGACCTGGGGCCAGAAAGGGTCCGGCAAGGGGGATCTCGACATTCCGCACGCCATCGCCATCGACTCTCGCGGACGGCTGGTCGTCGGCGATCGCCAGAACAACCGTCTCCAGATATTCGACCAGGACGGAAACTACATAGAGGAGCTGCGCCAGTTCAGTCGCCCGAGCGGGGTCTTCATCGACAAGGACGACAACGTCTATGTCGCCGACTCCGAGTCGGAATCCGTGTCGCGCAACCACGATGGCTGGAAGCGGGGGATCCGTGTTGGCGACCTGAAGACCGGCCAGCTAACCGCCTTCATCCCCGACCCCGTCGACAAGACCACGGGCACCAGCGCCGCCGAAGGCGTCGCCGTCGACCGCAACGGCGTCGTCTATGGCGCCGAGGTCGGCCCTCGGCGCCTGATGCGCTACGTCAAGAAGTAGGGCGAGAGGCCTTTTTGTGCGCATCGTGTCGCTCGCCGGAGAGTTACCTCGGTACTCACTTCCGTCGCGGCCACAGTTGCATCAGAGATCTTGATCATTAGCTTCCCTATCGCTTCGCGAACTTGCTAAGCCACGCAAGCCATAGAGCAGCCGAGTTCCGATGGACCGCCTCTCCCTTTACCTCGCCGACGGTACGGTTCTCGTTCTCCCGCGGTCGCTCGAGTCGTTCACCACCTACGTCCTGCTGGAACAGGAAGCTTGGTTTGAAAAGGAGACGCAGTTCCTCGCCGCGTGGCTGAAGCCCGGCATGAACGTGATCGACATCGGCGCCAACGTTGGCGTCTATGCGGTACCCATGGCGCGGCGCGTTGCTCCCGGACGCGTCGTCGCGTTCGAGCCCGGCAGCGACCCACGCAGCTTCCTTTCTGCGAGCCGCGAAGCAAACGCCCTCGTCAATCTCGACATCCTCGGGAAAGCGGTCTCCGACAAGGAAGGCGAGGCCCGCCTCTCGTTTGGCGGATCGAGCGAACTCGCCAGCCTCGGCGGCAGCGGCCCCGGCGAGATGGTGACGGTCACCACGCTCGACGGCGAGGATGCCGGCGGAACGCTCCCGCCACCCGACTTCGTCAAGATCGATGCTGAGGGAGAAGAGCAGCGCATACTCGCCGGCGCGGAGACCTTCCTCGATAAGCACGCGCCACTCCTGATGCTGGAAGTAAAGGCCGGCGCAGCCGTCGACCGCCGCCCGATCGACGCCCTTCGAGCGCGCGGTTACGGCGTGTTTCGCGCCCTTCCGCTTGCCCCGCTCCTCCTTCCGGTGGAACCGGACGAGCCGCTGGACGATTTCGAGCTAAACCTTTTTGCCGCTAAGCCCTCCCGCGCCGCCCAACTGCACGCCGATGGTTTCCTCGTGTTCTCGCTCGGCACCTGGTCGCCAGAGCGTGTCGACGCCGAGGCCTCATCCCGCTTCCTCAATGCGCAACCCTGCGCCAAAGCCTTTGCTTCAGCTTTCGCCCGGCCGCTCGACAGCCGGTTTCGCGACGCCCTTGCCGGCTACGTCGCCTGGCGCGACGACAAACGAGACTTGACCGAACGCGCCTCGGCCCTGCTCCACTCCTGGCGGTCGCTTCACGCCCTCTGCCAGGGGCCGGCGTCCATTGCCCGGTTGATGACATGCGCCCGGGTGGCGCTGGAGGCTGGCCAGAGAGCCCACGCGGTTCATGCTCTACACCGCTTCAAGCGCCAGGCGGAGCTCAATCCCTCTCCCAACGAGGCATTTCTTCAACCCAACCCCGACTTCGACGCCGTTGCCGTGGGAGCCCACACCAGCGATTGGCTCCTCGCCGCCGCGTTGGAGCTGCTAGAACGGATCTCGTCCTTTTCCTCCCTTTACGGGTCGCCGGGCTTCGACCACGAGCGGTTCGCCGGCAAGACGGCGGTTTCGCCGGAAATGGACCGCCGCCGAGTGATGGTGGGGGCCCGCGCCGGTCGCCGCGTGCCCGTTCCGGAGCGGCTGAAAAAGGCCCAACCTGGCCACATTAACGCCGAGATCTGGCGGAACGGTCTGGTTCCCGGCACGGTTGTCTGACCGTCGGCGATCGCAGCGCAAGTCATATGTTCTGGATCGAGAAATCTTGCCGCCGGGGGGGCGATGCCGCGCTCCAACCGAGCTTCTTGCCTTGGCTGCTGCCTCGCGCTCGCTGCCGCGGCAGCAGCGCCCGCGCCAACAATCGCCGCGGATCTTTCCACCGTGTCGATCGGGGCGCAACGCCGACGCTGCGCTGCACAACGATTGAACAGCCGTTGCCGTCGAGATGCGCGACTCGCCGGTTCGCATGCTGACCGGCCAATCTGAGGCGACCATCGGCTGACCGTACAGACGCGTCCGCTCTGCCCTGATCGGTTGACGCCCTAGCGCCGTGGCACGGGCCGTGCATTGCCACCCCCGTCGCGCGAAGGCCGTCACCTCCCCACGCCTTCGCGATCAACTGCTCAGCGGGCCTCTCGGTCGTCACAAGCGGCCGCGGAGTAGTTCGCGCCAAGAGACGGAAGCGCCATGTCGATCCCTGCTCCCCCGAAGCTCACCACCCGCCGCACCTTCTTGAAGACGAGCGCCGCCTCCCTGACCGCCGCCGCGGCGGCCGCCGCTTTCCCCTTCGGCGCGCACATTGCGCAGGCCGCCGGACCGGAGACTGACAAGGCACTCCTCGGCTTCATCGCGCTGACCGATGCCGCCCCATTGATCGTCGCTGCCGAGAAGGGGCTCTTTGCCAAGCACGGCATGGCCAAGGTCGAGGTGCTCAAGCAGGCCTCCTGGGCGACCACCCGCGACAACCTCGTTCTCGGCTCCGCCGGTAGCGGTATCGACGGCGCCCACATTCTGACGCCGATGCCTTACCTGCTCGCCACCGGCAAGGCGACGCAGAACGGCGCTCCTCTGCCGATGAACATACTGGCGCGTCTCAATCTCGACGCTCAGGCAATATCGGTATCGTCGGCATACGCACCCCAGAAGGCCGGCGCAGACGCCCGCGCTCTGCGCGATCCCTTCCTGAAGAAGAAAGCCGCCGGCACTCCGGCAAAGGTCGCCATGACCTTTCCCGGCGGCACCCACGACCTCTGGGTCCGCTATTGGCTGGCCGCGGGCGGCATCGACCCCGACAGAGATGTCGAGACTATCGTCGTCCCGCCGCCGCAGATGGTTGCCAACATGAAAGTCGGCACCATGGACTGCTTCTGCGTCGGCGAGCCCTGGAACGCTCAGCTCGTCAACCAGAAGATCGGCTACACCGCAATCAACACAGCCGAGATTTGGGCAAGGCATCCCGAGAAGTCTCTGGCCCTTCGCGCCGACTGGGTCGACCGCAACCCGAAGGCAGCGCTGGCGATCCTGATGGCCGTCCAGGAGGCGCAAATCTGGGCCGACGATATGGCCCACAAGGACGAACTGGCCGAGATCATCGGCCGGCGCGCTTGGCTCAGTGTCCCGACCGGCGACATCGTCGAACGCTTGAAGGGCATCTACGACTACGGCAACGGCCGGGTGGAGAAATCCTCGCCGCACTTCATGAAGTTTTGGCGCGACCACGCTTCCTATCCCTTCCAGAGCCACGAACTCTGGTTCCTCACCGAGAATGTCCGCTGGGGCAAGCTCGACGCCGCAACCGACCGCCAGGCCCTCATCGCCAAGGTCAATCGCGAGGACATTTGGCGCGAAGCCGCCAAGACTCTTGGTGTGCCGCCCGAGGACATTCCTGCCTCGACTTCGCGCGGTAAGGAGACGTTCTTCGACGGCAAGGTCTTCGACCCCGCCGCGCCCGACGCCTATCTCGCGAGCCTCGACATCCGGAGGACCGCGTAGATGAATCCGACGGCATCTGCCCGCCCAGTCTCAGGCGGCCGAGCGTCGTCCGCCTCGGCGCACGGCGCCCACGTAGACGAGCACCGGCACCACTGATGCTCGCACCGTCGTCTCCCCCGGCCGCCATAGGGCAGGCGCAAGCATCCGCTGCAACGACCGTGCTACCACTCCCCCGGGAGCCGCTCGTCCAAAGCGAGTTGCGCGCCAAGGCCGCCGCGCTGGCCGCTCGTATCCTGCCGCCGGTTCTGACGATGCTGGTGCTCCTGCTCGTCTGGGAGGCGCTCTGCGCCGCGCCCTCCGCATCGCTGCCGTCTCCCTCGCGGATCGTTCAGGGCAGCTGGGAACTCATCTCCCGCCCGTTCTACGATCGCGGTGGCCTCGACAAGGGGCTCGGCTGGCACATCCTGGCGAGCCTCCGCCGCGTCGCCCTCGGCTACGCGATCGCGGCCATCGTCGGCGTCCTCCTCGGCACGCTCGTCGGCCAGTCTGCCTGGGCCCAGCGCGGCCTCGACCCGCTCTTCCAGGTGCTGCGCACAATCCCGCCCTTGGCGTGGCTGCCGCTGTCGCTCGCCGCCTTTCGCGACGGCCAGCCCTCGGCCATCTTCGTCATCTTCATAACCGCGGTCTGGCCGATCGTGATCAATACGGCTGTCGGCATCCGCAACATCTCGGTCGACTACCTCAACGTCGCACGGGTCATCCGCTTCAACCGGTTTGAAGTGTTCCTGAAGATCACGCTGCCGGCCGCGGCACCCTACATCTTCACCGGCCTGCGCATCGGTATCGGCCTTTCCTGGCTCGCCATCGTTGCCGCGGAAATGCTGATCGGCGGTGTCGGCATCGGCTTCTTCATCTGGGACGCGTGGAATTCCTCGCTCATCGGCGACATCGTCGTCGCTCTCGCCTATGTCGGCCTCGTCGGCTTCGCCCTCGATCGCGCCATCGCCGGCCTTGGCTTCCTCGTCACCCGCGGCGTCGCGAAAAACTGAGAGAGCCGCTCATGGCCAACGCCTATTTATCCCTGGAGCTGATCAACAAGTCGTTCGCGCGCGGGCGGCAGACCACCGAGGTTCTTCGCGACATCTGGCTGACCGTCGACCGGGGCGAGTTCGTCTCCGTGATCGGCCATTCCGGCTGCGGAAAGTCGACCCTGCTCGGCATCGTCGCCGGCCTGATACCCGCAACGTCGGGGGTCGTCCTGCTCGACGGCAAGGTGATCGAGGAGCCTGGACCCGACCGTGCCGTCGTCTTCCAGAACCACTCGCTGCTGCCGTGGCTGACCGTCTACGAAAATGTGCGGCTCGCCGTGAACAAGGTCTTCGCCGGATCGAAGTCGAGCGCCGAGCGCCACGAGTGGACGATGCACAACCTCGACCTCGTACGAATGTCACAGGCAAAGGACAAGCGCCCGGCGGAGATCTCCGGCGGCATGAAGCAGCGCGTCGGTATCGCCCGAGCCCTCGCCATGCAGCCGAAGGTGCTGCTGCTGGACGAGCCGTTCGGTGCCCTCGACGCACTCACTCGCGCCCACCTCCAGGACTCGGTGATGGAGATCCACGCCGCGCTCGGCAACACCGTCATCATGATCACCCATGACGTCGACGAAGCGGTGCTTCTTTCCGACCGCATCGTCATGATGACCAATGGCCCCGCCGCGACCATCGGCGAGATCCTCGAGATCCCCATTCCTCGCCCGCGCCGCCGTCTCGACCTCGCCGCCGATCCGACCTCCATCCGCTGCCGGCAGGCGGTGCTCTCCTTCCTCTACGAGCGCCACAGCCTGGGGGAGGCGGCTTGATGAGCGACGCCAAGCCGCGCGAGCGCCTCGTCGTGGTCGGCAACGGCATGGCCCCCGGCCGCGTCCTCGAGAAACTCTTCGAGAGCGCGCCCGACCGATACGAGGTCACCATCTTCAACGCCGAGCCGCGGGTGAATTACGACCGCATCATGCTCTCGCCCGTCCTCTCGGGAGAGAAGAGCTTCGAGCAGATCGTCATCCATGGCGACGGCTGGTACGTGAAGCACGGCGTCACCCTGCACAAAGGCGCGACCGTCACTGCCATCGATCGCAACGCCAAGACCGTCACCACCGCACGCGGCCTGACCGTCCCCTACGACCGCCTGCTGGTCGCGACCGGCTCGCTGCCGATCGTCATCCCGGTGCCGGGCCACCGCCTCGCCGGTGTGCTCACCTATCGCGACCTCGATGACGTCCAGGCGATGATCCTCGCCGCCAAGGCGCGCGGCAGCGCAGTCGTCATCGGCGGCGGCCTCCTCGGTCTCGAAGCGGCGGTCGGCCTCAGGGAGCAGGGGATGGAGGTCACCGTCCTCCATCTGATGCCGACGTTGATGGAGAAGCAACTCGATCCCGCCGCCGGCTTCCTCCTGCAGAAGGCGATCGAAGCACGCGGCATCAAGGTCGTGACCGGAGCCAACACCAAGGCCATTCTCGGTGAGAAGAAGGTGGAGGCAGTGCTCCTCGAAGACGGCAGGAGACTCCCCGCCGACCTCGTGGTCATGGCAGTCGGCATCAAGCCCAACGCCCAACTGGCCAAGGACGCCGGCCTCGAGGTGAAACGCGGCATTGTCGTCGACAATTCGATGCGGACAAGCGACCCCGACATCTTCGCCGTCGGCGAGTGCGCCGAGGCGGAGGGTCAGGTCTTCGGCCTCGTCGCCCCCCTTTACGAAATGGCCGGCGTCCTCGCCGCGCAGCTCGCCGGCCAATCCGATGCGCGCTTTGCCTCCAGCGCTCTCGCCACCCGACTGAAGGTGACCGGCATCGATCTCTTCTCCGCCGGCGATTTCGCCGAGGCGCCCGATCGCGAGGATATCGTCCTCCGCGACCCCGCCCGTGGGGTCTATCGTCGCCTCGTGTTGAAGGGCGGGCATGTCGTTGGCGCCGTGCTCTACGGCGACACCGCCGATAGCGCCTGGTTTTTCGACCTGATTAAGTCCGCCGCGGATATCGGCCCGTTCCGCGAGAACCTGATCTTCGGGCAGGCTTACGCCGGGGCCGCACCGCTGGACCCTATGGCGGCCGTTGCAGCCTTGCCGGATAGCGCGGAAATCTGCGGCTGCAACGGCATCTCGAAAGGAAAGATCGTCTCCGCGATCGCCGGCAAGGGGCTGACCACCCTCGATGGCGTTCGCGCCCACACCAAGGCTTCTGCCTCATGCGGCACCTGCACTGCGCTGGTCGAGAAGCTGCTCGCCGGCCAACTGGGCGAGTCCTACAAGCCGAACGCCGTGCAGCCGATGTGCAACTGCACCGGCTACGGCCATGACGAGGTCCGCCGCCTGATCGTCGCCAAGGGGCTGAAGTCCATCCCCGCCGTCATGCACGAGCTGCAGTGGAAGACGGTGAATGGCTGCGCCAGATGCCGGCCCGCGCTCAACTATTATCTCCTCTGCGATTGGCCCGGCGAGTACGCCGACGATCCACGCTCGCGCTTCGTCAACGAACGCGTTCACGCCAACATCCAGAAGGACGGAACCTACTCGGTCGTGCCGCGCATGTGGGGCGGCCTGACGAGCCCAAAAGAGCTGCGCGCTATCGCCGATGTCGCGGAGAAGTTCGCTGTGCGGACCGTCAAGGTCACCGGCGGTCAGCGCATCGACCTCCTCGGCATCAAGAAGGAGGATCTGCCCGCCGTCTGGGCCGACCTCAACGCCGCCGGTCTTGTCTCCGGTCACGCCTACGCCAAAGGCATCCGCACGGTGAAAACCTGCGTCGGCTCGGAATGGTGCCGGTTCGGCACCCAGGATTCGACCGGGCTCGGCGTCAAGATCGAGAAGGCGATGTGGGCCTCCTGGACGCCTGCCAAAGTCAAGATGGCCGTCTCGGGCTGTCCGCGCAATTGCGCCGAAGCCACCTGCAAGGACTTCGGCGTGATCTGTGTCGAGTCCGGCTACGAACTCCACTTCGGCGGCGCCGCCGGCCTCGACATCAAAGGCACCGAGATCCTCTGCAAGGTTTCCACCGAAGACGAAGTGATCGAGCACTGCTTCGCGCTGGTGCAGGCCTATCGCGAACAGGGGCGCTACCTCGAGCGCGTCTACAAGTGGATGAAACGCGTCGGCCTTGAGACGATCAAGCGGCAGATCGTCGAGGACGGTGAGCGCCGCCAGGCGCTTGCCGCCCGTTTCCTCGCCTCACAGGCGATCGTCCAGCGCGACCCCTGGGCCGAGCGCGTCTCCGGCGCCGACGCCGCCGAATTCGCGCCGCTGGCCGACCTCACTCTGGCGGCCGCCGAATGAACGCAGCTCCCACCGCTCCGATCGCCGACTGGATCGCCATTGGCTCGGCCTCGGCCGTTCCTCACCTCGGCTCGCGCCGCGTCGTAACGCCGGCCGGCGCAGTCGCGATCTTCCGCACCGCCGACGATAGCTACTTCGCGATCTCCGACAACTGTCCCCATCGCGGCGGACCGCTGTCAGAGGGCATCGTCCACGGCAGCGCCGTGACCTGCCCGCTGCATAACTGGGTGATCGACCTGTCGACCGGCAAGGCGCTCGGCGCCGACGAGGGCTGCGTGCGCACTTATCCGCTGAAGGTTGAGGCGGGGACGCTTTACCTTGCCGCCAGCGTGCTCGGAACTCTCACAGCGTGAGCACGCCGGGCGTCCGCACCACCTGCCCCTATTGCGGGGTCGGTTGCGGGATCCTTGCAAGCGTAGGGGAGGGAGGGTCGGTTTCCGTCGCCGGCGATAGCGAACACCCGGCCAATGCCGGCCGGCTTTGTTCCAAGGGGCTGGCACTACCCGAGACCCTCGGGGCCAATGACCGACTGCTTCATCCCATGGTGCGCGGCCAACGGACAACGTGGGACGCCGCGCTCGATGCCGCCGCGTCCGGCATCGCCGACACGATTGCGCGCCACGGTGCCGATGCGGTCGCCTTCTACGTTTCCGGTCAATTGCTGACCGAGGACTACTACGTCGCCAACAAGCTGATGAAAGGCTTTATCGGCTCGGCGAACATCGACACCAACTCGCGCCTCTGCATGGCGTCTTCGGTCGCCGGGCATCGGCGCGCTTTCGGTGCCGACGTGGTTCCCGGCTGCTACGAGGACCTCGAACTCGCCGATCTCGTGGTCCTGGTCGGTTCGAACCTCGCCTGGTGCCACCCGGTTCTCTTCCAGCGCCTCTTGGCTGCCAAAGAAAGACGCCCCGCGCTGCGAACCGTAACGATCGACCCGCGCCGCAGTCCGACCGCCGAACTTTCCGACCTCCATCTCCCAATCGCTCCCGACGAGGATGTCGCGCTCTTCGCCGGCCTCCTTGCGCACCTCGACGAGGCGGGCGCGATCGACCGCGATTACATCGCGGTCCACACCGGCGGCTACCATGACGCCCTGGCCGCGGCGCGCGGCCTTGACCTCGACACCGTTGCCCAGCGGACGCGCATCGCGCCCGAAGCGTTGCTCCGCTTCTACGAGTGGTTCGCCGCCACCCCACGCACTGTGACCGTCTATTCCCAAGGCGTGAACCAGTCCGCATTTGGAACCGACAAGGTCAACGCCATCCTCAACTGTCACCTGGCTACCGGAAGGATCGGCAAGCCCGGCAGTGGGCCATTCTCCGTAACCGGCCAGCCGAATGCCATGGGCGGCCGCGAAGTCGGTGGCCTCGCCAATCAGTTGGCAGCTCACCTTGACCTGGAAGATCCCAAACACCGCGACTTGGTACGCGGAATCTGGCGATCGCCGACCATCGCCTCGCGGCCGGGCCTGAAAGCAGTCGATCTCTTTCACGCGGTCGGCGAGGGCCGCATCAAGGCGCTTTGGATCATGGCCACCAACCCGGTCGTCAGCCTGCCCGAGGCCGACCGGGTGAAGGACGCGCTCATTCGGTGCCCGCTGGTGATCGTCTCCGAGGTGGTCGCCGAGAACGACACGCTCCCCCTCGCGGACATCGCCCTCCCGGCTGCCGCCTGGGGCGAGAAGGACGGCACCGTCACCAATTCGGAACGGCGCATCTCCCGTCAGCGGAGCTTCCTTGCGCCCCCCGGAGAGGCGAAGCCAGACTGGTGGATCGTCTGCGAAGTGGCAAAACGCATGGGCTTCGGCGATGCCTTTGCCTACACGCAGCCGGCCGAGATCTTTCGCGAGCACGCCGCGCTGACTGCGCTCGCCAGCCGCAGTGCCGCCCCTCTCGATCTCTCCGCCTTCGCGACCCTCACCCCTGAGGCCTATGCCGACCTGTCGCCGACCCAGTGGCCGGTTCGCGCCGGCGAGCCGGTGGGCCCGGCCCGCCTCTTCGGCGACGGGCGGTTCGCCACACCCGACGGTCGCGCACGGTTCGTTGCAGTGCCCGCCGCCGCTGCTCGATCCGCTTCCAGTGCCCTGACCTTGAATACCGGGCGCGTTAGAGACCATTGGCACACGATGACCCGAACCGGGCGCTCGGCGCGGCTCTCCGCCCACACCGCCGAACCGTTCGTCGAGATTTCGCCCGACGACGCGGCCGCTGCCGGCATCGCCCCGGCCTCGCTCGTCCGCGTCACGAGTGCTTCGGGGGAAGTCCTGCTCCGCGCCCGCGTAACCCACGCGCAAAGGGCCGGATCGGTGTTCGCGCCAATGCACTGGACCGATCGCTTTGCCGCACAGGCCCGCATCGGCGGCCTGATCCCTCCGAGCGTCGACCCGATCTCCGGACAGCCCGCCTTGAAACAGGGCCGGGTTGCTATCGCCGCAGCGCCGATGAGTTGGTACGGCTTTGCCGTGATCCCGCGCCGCCCGGCCGCCATCGCCGCCGAATACTGGGCGCTCGCTCCGATCGCCAACGGATACCGGCTGGAATTGGCCGACAGCCGACCGCTGACGCACCCGGCGGGCCTTGCAGCCGATCTCCTCGGCGAAGTCTCCCCGTCCTCCGATGAACTGAGCGTCGCCGACCCCCTGGCCGGTCGCTACCGCTACGCCCGCTTCACGTCCGGACGCTTCGACGGCGCGCTCTTCCTGTCGCCGGCCCCCGTCGCGGTCGACCGCTCTTGGCTCGTCAGCCTTGCAGGCACGTCGACGAGCAACGCCCATCGGATCCTAGCGGGCCGGCCCGCCGGCGATCAGCTCGACGAAGGCTCCGTCGTTTGTTCGTGCTTTGGCGTCGGCGCCAAGCGGATCGGCCGGGCGGTTGCAGCTGGAGCGCGCGACCTCGGCGCCATAGGCGCCTCCACTCAAGCCGGTACCAACTGCGGCTCGTGTCGCGCGGAACTCAACCGCCTCCTGTCCGATGCCGTGGCAGGGAAGCGGGAAGGCTAGCGTCATCAGACCGGAGAGCGGCGAGGCTCGCGGCGCTGCTGCCAAGGGCGATCTTATTCGCCATCGGAGGCCATCGCCGCATTCGCTCCTTCGTTCCTTGGTTCGCGCGCCCCGGTTTGCACGACCAGGACCGCGGCGAATATCAGGACTCCGCCGATCCACCCCCCGAGCGAGGGCCGCTCGCCTAACAATGTGTATCCGACCAACGCGGCAAAGAGCGTTTCAGTCGACATCAAGACGGTCGCCTCCGCGACCGGAGCGCGCCGAAGGGCGAGGGCCATCAGCCAAAAGCTGAGTGCGCTGGAAAGCACCCCCACATACAGGATGCTGTCCCACGCAGCGAGAATCCGATCGACTTCGACGACCTCCGTCGCGAGTGCCACCGGCAGTGCAAGGCCCGCAACCACCGTAAATTGGATGCAGGTGAACAACGCCGGCCGCCCGAACCCGGCTGCCGCGCCGACCAGAAGGACATGCCCGGCCCACAAGAGAGCGGAAGCAGCAACAAGCAAATCTCCCTCGCTAAGGCCGCCTCCCGTCCCGCCGCTCAGCAACCACGCCCCCGCGAACGCCATGGCAACCGCAGCCGATACCGCCGGACGCGGCGGTCGCCCGTATAACAGCCACACCAGCAGCGGCACCGCCACGACATAAAGCGAGGTTAGAAAACCCGAATTGATCACGCTGCCACGATCGATGCCGATCTGCTGGAGGAGCGCCGCCGCCAGAAAAGCGACTCCACCCAGTCCTCCTATCCGCCAAAGCGACGCTTCGCCTCGCTCGCCGCCCGAACGCCGTCGCTCCAGCCACGCGAAAACGGAAAGAACCAGAGCGGCAACCAGCGCACGCATGCCTAAGAAAAGAACCGGCCCCACATGGGCCATGGCCGTTTTCTGGAAATAGAAGGCCACGCCCCAAATCGCCGCCGAGGCGAGCAGGAGCAGGTCAGCCATCAACCGCGACATGCCGGACGCCCCATGCAGCAGGCGCGTGCCCAATGCGCAGCGAAAAGCTTCGAGGCATCATGGACACCGATCTCGAAATCGAGCGACCTAGGGTAAGGCGGGCTCGGCAGGGAATTTTCCTGCCACTTCCGGCAAAGTTCACATCGGCATTTACAAGCCCTGCCAGTCCAGCCGATAAACACGTTCTTGGCTGCCCTGACGCCTCGCCCAAGAGGTCGACGAAAAGGGAGAGAAGCCGCATGAGTTCCTTCATCAATCCCCTCGTTCGGCACGGCAATCCTGAAAAGACCGGAGCGATCAAGCTTTGGACCCGTCAAACTCTCGGATTAACCGATGAAGCAATCGTGTCGGTCAGCGAAATGCCCTGCGTTAAGCCAAACTGCCCGCGGGTGAGGACGGTAATTCTCGTGCTGTCCGAAGTCGCGCCCACCAGGCAAGTTGCCATCCGCAAGCCTCTGGCAGATGTCGCCGAAATCGACGTTCAGAACGCTTGGTTGGACTTCATAATGGGCATTTATTCGGACGAACTGAATTCAGGTGACGCGCCATCTTAGTTTCGCTCGGCCCGGCGGCCGATCGCCAACCCGGCGAACATCGGCAGCACCGGGGGGGCGCGCCGGGGGCAAAACGCCGGAATCGTTCGGTTGCCGCTTTTCGCTGGCCACGGCCGCGCCCGAGGACAGGCTCGGCTCTGGGCGGCACCGATGCGGGCATCGCGCAGACGCCCGTCAGGTGGCCGCGCCTGTGGTAACCGGGTTGCCTACTTTTGGGCGGGCTGTCCCGGCGGTGCGTAGTTCGCCGGGATGTCGCCGGTCAGCGATTCGAGAAATGACACAAGGGACGCCACGCTGGCGTCGTCGAGTGTCTTGCCGAGTTGCAGAGTGGCCATGACGCGAATTGCGCGGTCGAGCCTGTCCACCGAGCCGTCGTGAAAGTAGGGCACTGTCTTCGCTATGTTGCGCAGCATCGCCACTCGGAATACGTACCGGTCCTCCTCCTTCTTGGTCACCGCCTCGCGGCCGACATCAGGCTTTTCGGAGCTGGTCTCGAGCCAGTAGTCTTTGACGACCCCGAATTTCTGGAACGTTTTGCCGCCCAAGAGCGGCCCGTTGTGGCAGCCGGCGCACCCCGTATCGATGAAAACGCGCAATCCTGCCTGCTGACTTGCGCTCAGCGCAGCGTCGTCGCCCGCCGCGAAGCGGTCGAAGGGGGCCGGCGTCGAGAGAGTGGCCTCGTAGGCGGCAATCGCGCGGCCATAGTTGGCTGCGCTCACCGGCTGCGGGTCCTGCGGATATGCCCTTCGGAATGCGGCCTCGTATTGCAGATCCTTGATCCGCTCCACGGCCACGTCCTTGGTTGCGAACCCCATCGACCCGGTCAGCGATCCTTCGGCTTGCTCCGCGAAATCCTTCCGATCGCCAAGCCAACGAAGTGCCGGCTGCGTTGCTGCATTGAAGATTGTCGGCGATTGGCGCGGAGTCAGTGCGCCTCGGGCATCGGTCGAAAAGCGACGGCTATCCGCGCCCCAGTTGGCCGCGGGATGGCAACTCGCGCAGGCCGTTTTGCCGTCGGCTGAGATGCGCGTATCCCAAAACAGCGTCCGCCCCAATTCGACTTCCGGCGTCGCCGACTGCGACGCGGATTCGACACGGCCAAACAATGTCGCAGCCAGTTGACGCAACTGCTCGTCCGCTTGTGCGCTGCGGGCCCCCAGAACCCCCAGTGCGGTCATGGCAAAAAGCTTGGCCAAGTGCATGGCGCGACCTTTCTCGTAGTGGGTGAGCCCCTCGATCGCCCTGCCGCGCCCCCACGCTCATGGCGGACTCCTTCATAACGCTATCAATCCTCGATCACGCGCAAGGCAAGATGTCGGTAGGCGACATCGAAGAAGAGCGAGCCAGGTTCGAAGGGAGATGTTCAACCGGAGCCGGGCGACGAGGTGGCCGGGCCGCGCCGACGCTTGCCAAGAGCAAAGGGCTGCGGGATATATTCTCAGTCAGGCTGACGGCCATCTGGGGAATATCCACTACTATCCGGAAATCAGACGGTCGAGGAGACGGACATGGCGCGCCTTCTGGTCGGATGTCTCGTAGCGCTTGCGGGCCTCAACGCAGCTCTTCTCACCCCCGCCGACTCGGTCGCGGCGCCGGCTTCGGCGGTAACGCCGCTGGTCTCCACCGATTGGATGAAGGCGCATCTCCGCCAGCCCGACTTGGTGGTGGTCGACGTTAGGGGCGGCACGGGCGCCGATGCTGATTTTCAGAAGGCCCACATTCCCGGAGCGGTGCACGCGGCCTATCCCGGAATCTGGCGCAGCCCAGACGGCACGGGCAAGGTTCCTCCGGTTATCGACCTCGAGGCGGCGCTCGGCAGCTATGGTGTTGGCGACGCGACAACTGTGGTGATCGTCGGCGCCGGTTCGAGCAGCAGCGAGTTCGCCGGTGTGGCCCGCGTGTACTGGACGCTCAAATATCTGGGGCACGATGCGGTCGCCATCCTCGACGGGGGCTTCCGCGCCTGGACCGCGGCCGCCGGCGACCCCTTGGCGGTCGGCAAGGCCGCGCCCATGGTGGCAAAGTTTACCGCTCGCCTCCGTCCGGAAATCCTGATGACGACTCCGGAAGTCGAGGCTCTCGTGGGCGGCAAGACGATTCTGGTCGATGCCCGCTCCCCCGACCAGTACGACGCTGGACACCTCCCCGGGGCCATTAATCTCGACAACGACCGTTTCTTCGAGGCCGGCGGCCAGCGGCTGAGGCCGCGGGCCGAACTGGCCAAGATCGTCCCGGCCGCGATGCAGCAGGCCGGTGCGCAGTTCGTTGCCTTCTGCAACACTGGGCACTGGGGGTCGACGGACTGGTTCGTGCTTCACGAACTGCTCGGCTACACCAACGTGTCCCTTTATGCCGAGTCGATGCGAGGCTGGACTGAGGGGGGCACCCGGCCGGTAGAGAAACGGCCCACCAGATAGTCTCAATCGATAGCTGGATGCCCCTCGCTGTCGACCGGGGCTGTTCCCGCTAGGTCTGGAGATGAAATCGGGGGGAAGGTGGAGAGCGCCGCCGGCAAGAGATACCGTGCGCCTGTCATTCGGAGGATTTCCATGATTGCCGCATTTCGTTGGGTTACCGCTGCCGCGATAGCTGCGGCGATCTCGCTGGGCGGTCCACCCTCGATTGCGGCACCGGACGACCCGATTGCCTTCGCAAAAACGCTCTATGCCCTACCCCAGTTGTGGATGTCGATTGTCACGACGCCCGACGGTCGGAACGAATATCTGACCCCCGCTCTGGCCGGTTGGGTCGTCGATGTTGATGGCAATTTTGTCGACTACCTTGAGTACGATCCCCTGGCGGACAGCCGGTCGTTCCGGGTCAGCGACGCGAGTTTCGCGCTGGCCGGAGTTGATGCCTTCGGTACACGAGTTAAGGTCGACTTCAAGAATCGCGAGGGTGACCATAGCGTGACCTTGAGGCTGGCGAACTCCGCTGGCCGCTGGCGGTTGGCGGACATCGACTTTCCGGATGGCCGGACCCTGATCAAAGATTTGCAACTCGCCGTACTGTGCCGTTGAGCGCGGCATCTCCGAAGTGACGTTCTGGCAGCGGTCGACCGCTTGCCCGTTGCGGCGCCAAGACCGAACCTTTTCGATCGAACGGATCCGCCCTTCGCTGATGCGGCCCCTCGATGCGGTCGGCTTCTCGCTATCACGGCAAGTTGATGCGGCGGGGTTCTGTTCGGGGACTCCTCTTGCCCGTCGGTGTCGCCTGTCTGCAGAGCGCCGGCAAATATCGGCCGTTCGGCGACACTGTCGTGCTGACTCGATCTCGGGCACGTCCGGCTGGCGACTTCGTTCGGCTGCAAGAAGCCTAGCGTTGCACGGCTGCGGCGCGTTGACGCGTTATGCAACCCGCGTATAGTTCACGCCGTCAAGGGATCTCATGCGTCCATTTTCGGGAGGAACCGATGGATTCGAAGCCCAGCAGCCGTAGAGAGCTCTTAAAGGGTAGCGTCGCAGTAAGTGCGGTGGCCGCCGCCGCAACGGTCAGCAAGTTGGCGACGCCGGCGCAGGCCGAAACCATCAAGTCTTATGCGGCCAACAGTTCTCCGATGACTTCCTCGACCGAGGAGCAAATCGCCTACGGTCAACGTTCCAAGTACGTGACCTCGGTTCGCATGCACGAAGCCGAGCGCCCCGAAGCGACGCTGGCCCGTTACCGCGACTTCGGGTTGACCTTGCACATTCAGGCGCCGTTGCAGGATTTCATGGGCACGGTCGCGCCGAGCTCGATCCACTACTTCGCGACGACCAAGGGGTCGTTGCAGCCAGACATCGACCCGGCGACGCACACCTTGACGATCCAAGGCCTCGTGGACCGGCCGCTGGTCTTGACCATGGCCGACCTGAAGCGTTTCCCGTCGGTCAGCCGGTTCCATTTTATCGAGTGCGCGGCAAACACCCACTCTCCGGCACACAAGACCGTCCAGGCTTCGCACGGCGCGACCAGTAACGCCGAATGGACCGGGGTGCTCCTTTCGACCTTGCTTAAGGAGGCCGGTGTCAAGCCAAACGCGAAATGGTTCGTTGCTGAGGGCGCCGAGGAGATAAAGGGCGCAGACAGCATTCCCCTGAACAAGGGCATGGACGATGTCATCGTCGCCTATGGAATGAACGGCGAGCCGGTACGCCCCCAGAACGGGTTCCCGCTGCGGCTCATCGTCCCCGGCTTCGAGGGCATCTTCAACACCAAATGGCTGCGCCGCATCGACGTCACTGAGAACTATCAGCTCAACATGGACGACTTTGGACATCTGCGGCGTGACCCGGTTGCGGCTGCGCTCGGCTACCAAATCGGCGTCAAGTCGGTCGTCACGTTCCCGTCCGGGTCTCAGAAACTTCCCAACCAGGGATGGTACGAGATTTCCGGGTTGGCCTGGTCCGGTCAGGGCCGCGTAACGAAGGTGGAAGTTTCCGTCGACGGCGGCAAGTCGTGGCAGGTCGCCGAACTCAAGGGAACTCCCCATCCGATGGCCCACAACCGGTTCGGCCTGATGTGGAAGTGGGAAGGTGGCGAGCACGTGATCATGTCACGCGCCTATGATGAGGTCGGGCAGGTCCAGCAGACTGCCCAGGAGGCCGCCAAGGCGCTGGGTGTGCCTTACACCAAGGGTTACCAGCCGCCGGGCAACCGCAACACCATCATGGCCTGGAAGATCGACAAGACGGGAGCGGTGACCAATGGCCTCGATGCGATCGCTTAGCCTCGTCCCGCTCTTGCTGCTGCTGGCAAGTCCGGCGCTCGCCCAGACATTTGGCATTGGGCGCGCGCCGACCCCGACTGAATTGGCTGCCGCAAGCATCACGATCCAGCCAGACGGAAAGGGGCTTCCAGTCGGCCGCGGCACCTTTGCGCAAGGCGAAAAGATCTTCGTCGACCAGGGGTGCAGCGCGTGTCATGGCGAGCGCGGCGTAGGCGGGGTCACCTCCGCGCCTGCGTTGCTGGCCGCCAGGGGCCCAGAGGCTAACCCCTGGGACCGCGGAGTCATGGCAGTGAAGGCGCCATATGCGACGATTATGTGGAGCTTCATCAATCGCGCCATGCCTTTCGGAAGCGAAGGGTCTCTCACGCCTGATGAAGTATATTCGCTGACGGCTTACCTGCTCGCCTTAAACAAGGTGATCCCGGAGGATCAGGTCATCGACCAGAATAATCTGGCCCAGGTCAAGATGCCGATGAACAGGGAGCCGGCACAAAAGGCCGGTCCGAATGACTGGGTTCGGGTGCCTGATTGGCAACCCAATTCCCCAAGGCTGAAGGGTTACCCCGGCTAGCTCAGCTAATTGAGGTGACGTGCCGGTGTGAACTAACAAGTGTGGCGCAAGGCATTGCGCCACACTTTCTTGTTTTGTGAAGGTTTGACGATGAGTGTTGGCAAACCTCGCATGCGCGCCAAGCGTCGCATGCCTCAAGGCATCGCTAGTTTCGAAGCAGCGACCTCGACAGTCCGTTTCCGGCAGATGGAGCGCATCTTGGCAGGACGGGCGTTCGGGAGGAAGGCCAAATGAAGTTACACCTTCCTGGAACGGTGCTCGCGCTGGCTTGCTGCGCCGCCAGCGCAGCCGAAGCCGACTGGGAATACACAAAATGGGGGATGAGTCCCCAGCAGGTCGTCGCCGCCTCGAAGAACCTGGCAAAAGAAAGCACAGATCTCAGCCGGGACAGCGACGGCAATGTGACTAAGCTGATTGCGCCATACCAGGGCGGGAAATTTTCCTTCGAGGCTCAGTTCGCGTTCGATCCATCCGACAAGCTCGCATCCGTGACGCTTGTTCTGTACGATCAATTATCGGGCCTGGACGTGCACCTGGATATGCACGGGGATATTGCCGAGGGCATGAATATGACCGTGGACCTCGGTATATGCCACGATCTCGATATGCGGATAAATACCGTATATGGCGCTGCTTCATATTCGGGTGCAAACCATCGATATGCCATTGAAAAATGGCAGGATCCGAAGAACAAGAATAATGTTAAGTACACGGCGCTCTTCGATGTGGGCTGCTTCGTTCAATACAGCGTCATTCAGTCGGCGGGAGCAAACTAGAGGCTTATAGCGCGCAGCGGCGAGCCCCATCCCGGAATGCATGCCGAACGGTGACGCAAGCGCTGGGTGAGTCGGCCTCCATACGGCGTCCGGCCGAAAGACGCAGGTCGACGCGACGAGGCGACTGGGGGGGGGGCAGGGCCAAGGGATTGTGTGGACGCAGTCAGCATCGGGAAGACTCTGCCTTGCCAATTGCAGCTAGTGCGCTGAACGAACGGGCCGCCGCGCTGTCTTGCTTGCCCAAAAGCGGCGCCATCGCCGTTGCCGCTCGGAAGATCGCGGCAGGGTTTGCTTGCCTCTTCCTCGCGCTTCTCTTTGCAATGCTTCTGGAGACCGGCCCGGCCGCCGCCGAAGGAGCGCGTCTGTCGGATCGTCTGACACCCGAGGTCATGGCGGTCGTCTGGCCGGGGGCTGAGAGGCTCGGGCCGGAGGAGGGCAAGCCCTCCGCGGTTGCCGTCTATCGCGACGGCAAGGTCGCTGGCTACGTATTTTCTACCCTGGACATCGTCCAGGCGCCGGGCTTTTCCAGCATTCCCTTCGATGTCATCGCCGGGGTGGATGTCGCCGGCCGCATCAGCGGTGCCAAGGTCATCTTTCACCGCGAGCCGCACGTCTATGAGGACGCGATCCGGCAGCCCGAGCTCGACACCTTTCTCGCGCGAATGACCGGATTGGCCTCGCAAGGCGGGAATCCCGGCGCCCTGGCCACCAACTATGTCGCGGGAGCCTCATTGAGCGCACGCGCGATGCGAGACGCGGTCTTCGAGTCCGCCCAGCTCGTCCTTATCGGTCGCGGCCTTGCCAAACCAAAGGCTTCCGGGCCGGTGGAGCCTGCTGTCGACCTCGACGGCTTCACAGAGATGTCTTGGGCCGACCTGCTCGCCGAGGGCTCGATCGTCCACAAGGTCATCGCTAACGCCGATGTCGCGGCGGCGCTCGGTGTTCCGGGCCCCGCCCCAAAGAACACCTACATCGATATCTATACCGGGCTCGCGACCCCAGCTGCTATTGGCAAGAATGTCCTTGGCAGCCAATACGCGGATTATTTCGGTCCGCGCGGCAGGGTCGCGCGCCTCTTCTCCTGGAAGATCTTCGTCGCCTCGAAGGGCCCTAATAGTTTTATGGATGAATCGGTTGGCGGGGATCGGTTCGGTCGCCTTCGCCTTGTTCAGGGCGACCAATCGTACCAGTTTGGCAACAGCCAATATCAGTGGATCAGCACGGGCGGCCGTGAAGGCATAAGGGCCCTCGACCATGCGGCGGTCTTCACGCTTCCGGCAAACGCTCGGTTCGATCCGCTTAGGCCATGGCGGCTCGAACTGCAGGTGAGGGGCCAGACCGCGACCGGGCAGCCGCAGTCTCATACCTTCGCCGTCGACTACAAACTGCCGGCATCGCACATACTGGTCCCGCCACCGCCGCCACCGCCGGCCTGGGTAGAGGCCTGGGGCGACTCTCGAACGAAGGTCGTTATCGAAACCGCGCTGCTGGCGACCCTAACTTTGATCCTCGCCTTTCAGGCGAAGCTTACGCAGTCGCGACGTGCCCACCGGATCATTCGCAATTCATTCCTGTTATTTGTGTTGGTGTGGGAAGGCTGGATCGCTGGGGGCCAGCTCTCCATCGTGCACGTCATCAACTACATGCAGGCGCCATTCCGTCATTTTGAGATCGGCTTCTATCTCGCCGAGCCGCTGATCGTCATGATCGTTGTCTACACGGTAGTCTCGCTCGTGCTGCTCGGTCGCGGCGTGTTTTGCGGATGGCTATGTCCCTTCGGCGCCTTGCAGGAATTGCTTGCGCAGGTCGCGCGCTTCATCGGCCTGCCACAATGGAATCCGCCGGACTCTGTGCAGAAGTATTTGTGGCTGGGAAAGTACGTGTCGGCCGCGATCGTCCTCGGCCTCGCCGCGCTTTCGATCGACATGGGATCGCGCGTCACCGAAATCGAGCCGTTCGACACTGCCATCACATCGCATTTCGCTCGCGCGTGGCCGTATGTCTTTTACGCGTGCGTGCTGCTCGCCATTGGCCTCTTCACCGAACGTGCCTACTGCCGCTTTTTGTGTCCGCTGGGCGGCGTTCTGGCGCTCGCCGATCGCCTGCATATCGTCAATCTGTTGAAGCGGCGCCCGGAATGCGGGAGCACCTGCCGTCTCTGCGAAAACTCCTGTCCGGTCAAAGCCATCGCGCGTACCGGCAAGATCAAGACGGCCGAGTGTTTCCAGTGCCTCGACTGCCAGGTGGAGTATTACGACGACCGCCGCTGTCCGCCGCTCGCCGCCATTCGCAAACGCGCGGTCCGGCCCAGCGGCGGCTCAATGCCTGTGTCGCCCGGGATACTCGCGACCGCGGAAAAAGCCTAGCTGGCGCTGATGCTGCGTGGGGGGACTTGGCTCGGGGCGGCGACCGGTGGCTGCTAGCACTGGAACCGTCGGCAACCGTCAAGGGCCAAGCTGCTCTCGCGCTCGGGCGAGCGCCACAACGAGCGTCCCTCCGGTTGGCACGGCCGGCACCCGTCAGATGCCGTTGAGCGCAGGGCGCTCCAGGCTCGTACGGCGGGCTTCGCTTGCCGCCATTGGAACTTGTTAATACGGTTCGGCTGTAGGGTCAGGTCTTAGGGTCACGTGCGCGCGGCCGCCGCGCCGGAGCGGATCTCGGCTAACGCGGCGCGACCGCTTCCGCGGAGAGTGGATGGGGAGCAAGCCAACCATCGTCGAGGGGAGGCGCTGCGGTACCTGCACGCTCTGCTGCAAGGTGATGACCGTAGAGGACCTCAAGAAGCCCGCCGGCCAATGGTGTCCGCATTGCGTTAAGGGGCGTGGCTGCGCGATCTATTCCGACCGGCCGGGTGACTGCCGGACGTTTCACTGCGGATATTTGTTGTGGCCGGCGCTCGGCGAACATTGGCTGCCGGCACGCAGCAAACTGGTGGTCAGGTTCAAGCCCGATGGCATGGAGATCGTCGTTCATGTCGATCCCGGCGTTCCCAATGCTTGGCGGGCCGAACCTTACCACTCGGAGCTACGCATCTTGGCCGGTCGCGCCGAGGGGACAGTTTACACGGTCTTCGTCCAGATCGGGCGAAGGGTTATCGCCGTCTTCCCCGACCGCGATGTGGATCTCGGGGTCGTAGCCGAGGACGAGAGGGTCGAGATCCGTGAAGAGGTGGGCCCGGGGGGCCGGAGGCGCGACGCGGTGAAACTCAAGGCCGACGATCCCAGAATCAACCGTCTCCGGGTTTCCTGACGTTCGGTCCGCCAGCCCAAGCGTAAGTGGTCCTGGTGACGCCCCGTTTCGATTCACGCCGAGCCCCTTCCTATTTTGACCGGTGTGTTCCATGGCCTGCCACACGGTGAATTGGTGGGCATGCTATCGTCACCTGCGATCGAGAACCCGCGGTTGCCCGGCGCCTGCAAGGCGCCCCAGTTGCCGGTTCAGCGCGTAGACGGTTGCCCGGCGCCTGCAAGGCGCCCCAGTTGCCGGTTCAGCGCGTCGCTGGCCGGATGGAGGAAGCATGATGACGGTCGCAAGGCCGAAGGACGGTCGCATGTGGATCGTGCTCGGTAGTGCCCTCATTAGCTGGGCGCTCAGCGGACTGGCCGGCGTCAGACTGGCATCGGCACAAGAACGTTATACGGAGGCGAATTGCCGCCCAGTCATATCCGGCACAAGAGTACTTAGCACGTGCAAGCTTCTCGATTCAGACTCGGTCGAGCGCGGCATGCGCCTCTTTCGCGATCGGGCCAAATGCCAGAGTTGCCACGGCTGGGACGGCCAGGGTGCGTTGGGTGAAAGCGGCCCGCCATCGCTGATCGTGACTAAGCTCGACAGGGAAGCTCTGGTCGAGACCATCGCTTGCGGGCGCATCGGCCGGACCATGCCGAACCATCTGGCTGGCTCTTGGACGCAGGCGTTCCCCTGCTACGGCCGGATGCTGACCGAGGACATCGGCGAAGCTCAGATGCCGCCCAAGCCCTTCGGCACCTTGACCATGGATGAGATCAACGATGTCGCCAACTACATCATCGGTGTTTACAAGGGCAAGCGAATGACCGTCGCCAACTGCACCGCGTTCTTCTCCAACAGAGCGCCGGAATGCGACGGGGTCTATGAGGAACTCATCGACTACCCGCATTGACGGTTCAAAGAGGACCAGTCGCGCTAAAGCTGTCCCACTAACTCCGTCGCGACCTGCTCGATCTGTGGGTCCACTTTGTACATATGGCGGTATTGCAGCACTTGTTTGGCAATCAGCCTTAAGCGCAGCTCAAACGGTATTGGTTCGTTGGGAGGCAGGATAGGCTTGTTGAACGGTCTTGAATCGTTCGCCTGGAATTCAAATGCCATGCTGACGCGGGATTCAGTAGCGCGGTGCGACGTGCGGCTGCCCCAATGGATTACGGCTTGATTCCACACCAGAACGTCCCCGGCCTTGGCCGGCAAGGCGCGGATTGCCGGCAATTCAAACAGATATTCATTTTCATGCGGCGTGCCGTAGGTGGGATCGGCGTGCGCTGGCACCACATACATGCAGCTATTGAGCGGCGTGGCGTCCGAAAGCGGGATCCACGTGGTGAGGGTAATCGGCCTGCCGTCAGGGCGAAGCGCGAAGCGGCCTCGGTCGCGATGAGGTGTCCAACCCGCTTCGCCCTTGGCCGGATCTACATTCCAGACCCAGAAGTCCGGCAACAAGCCGTATGGACCCAGGATGCCACCGTACATGGCATCCAGCGCTTGAAAAGGCGCCCAAAATTCATCGAACAAGAAGCAGAAGACCGGTGGGATAGCGGCATCAGAAAAACGCCGAACGGTATCGGCCATCCTCGATAGATCCAGTCCGAAATCATGCGCGAGTTGGAAATAGCCATCATCGCGTAGTCGTTCGTCCAGATCGGCGGCCACGCTGTTGCTGGGCCGGAAAGCGCGGACGGCTTGCCGCACCGCGTCCCCGCTGATGTGCAGACCGGGCGCGCGGGCAAGCCAAGTTTCGCGGTTTCCGACGTCTTCGGCCCTCATGCACGCTCCATCGCCCACTTGCTATAGCGCACCCACCGTCTCACGTCAGTCGAATGATCTGGGTTGAGGCCATGGCCGGGGATGCCAAGCCAAAGCAGCGTCACCCGGTGCGAACGCGTCGAGTTCAGGCGCCGCCGAATTAGCGGTTCTCTTCGCGACACCTAAAACGCGATCCGCGACAGGTCGCTTGCAACCAGATGGAGAAGTCGCTACCGCTACTCAGTGTCAGTTTTCCGGGCCACCAGTGAGGGAGGACACCATGCGCTTGCGCTTTCTCGCCATCGGTCTGCTCGCCACGCTCGCGACATCGAGCACCCTTGCCCAGCAGGCTGTGGCTCCGCTCCCGCCGGCCACCGACACGGTCGCACCAGATATCCCTGGCGTGGTGCGTGCAGGCAGCAAAGTGCAAGTCATCAAGACCGGCCTCACCGGCGGTACCGAAGGTCCGATCGCACTCAACGACGATGGTGGCGCCGTGCTCTTCACCGAGCAACAGGCCAACCGCATTAGCAAGATCGACAGGGACGGCAACTTTTCGACATTCCTCGAGAACATCACTGGCGTCAACGCGATCACGATCGACCCGAAGGGCAGAATGATCGCGCTCCAGCGCGCTCAGAACGGCGGGAAGGCGCAGATCGCAGTGATCTATCCCAAGGGGCAGGAGACGGTCCTCTCCGACGCCATCGACGGAAAGCCGATTCTGAACCCAAACGATCTGATCGCCGACAAGAAGGGCGGCGTCTACTTCACCGTTCCCGGGGCCATCCCCCCCGCCGTCTATTACATAACCCCGGCGGGCAAGACGGTCGTCGCCACCGAAGCAGTAGAGCGACCGAACGGCATCCAGCTGAATCGTACGGAGACCATTCTCTACGTCGCATCCGGTGGCGACTACATGAGAGCCTTCGACATTCAGCCTGACGGTTCGCTCACCAGCGCCCGCAACTTCGCCAAGTATAATTTCATGGTGGCGAATGCGACGACCGGTGTCACGGCGAGCGGCGCGGACGGAATCACCATCGACACGGAAGGCCGGCTCTACACCGCTACAAACGGCGGTGTGGAAATCTTCACCGAACAGGGTCAGTACCTGGGCGTGATCCCTTTGGCCAGAAAAGGGCAGAATCTGGGGTTTGCCGGGCCCGACAAGAAGACGCTCTACGTCGTCGGGACACAAACGGCTTGGAAGATAGAAATGCTGTCTCAGGGATTTCTAGGGCGAGCGAAATAGCCGACTGCGCCGCCTCAACGGGTGGGCCCGTTGACAGAGAGCGCCACCTGATGTCGGCCGGTGTTCACCGCTGGCGTTTAGGCGGGCGCCGATTGTGCGTTGGAGTACGAGCCGCGACGGCGACCTAAGGCGAGATCACCATCGGCGCCGTCATACTGACATCCTCAAAATCGTTGATGAGGACAGTGACCGTAACGTCCCAACGGCCAGAGACCGGAACGAGTAGATCCTCGATCCGCCATTTCCCCTCGTCCTGGCCGGCGGTCGCTTCGGCGTCGATCCCTTCGATACCCGCCGCGGGATTGGCGAGACGAAGGCGAACGCCCTTGGCCCCCTTGGGAGCGAGTTGCGGATCGGTCACGGTGATCGCAGCCTCCATCCGGCCAGGCCGCCCACCGCTGAAGAAGACATCGACCATGACCGTTTCGTTCATGACATGGAGATAGGCCGGCGCATTGATGGCAGCTCGCGCGGGGGCTGCCCCGGCGGCAAAGACGCTGCGCGGCGGCGGCGTGAACCGCCAGCCCGCCACCAACGCCAGGATCAGAACGGCCAAGGCCGCCTCCGCGGCAACGATCCGTCTCATCGCCCGCCGCGCCGGGCCGTCGCCGCGGAGCGCACGCTCCGTAAGGCCAAAGCGGTTGGCGGCAGCCAGCGCGAACAGCCCGGCGAGAGCTGCAAGCTTTGCCGATAGCACCCGGCCATACGCCGTGGTCCAGAGGTCGCTCGGACTTGTCAGTTGGACGACGATCAGCATGCCCCCCGCCAGCGTCAGAGGAAGGATCACCAGCGGAACGACACGCGAGAACGCCGCGAGCGGCTTGGCGAACGGGCGCCCCGGCCGCGATAGCAGGAAAAGCGGAAGAAGTGCCCCGGCCCAGAGCGCGGCAGCAAGGCCATGCACCAGCACTGCCGGAGCGGTCAGTCCGGCAGGCGGCGCGCTCGCCGCGTGGCCTGAAAGGGAAAATCCGAAACCGAGCGCCAGCACAGCGACAGTCGCCAGCAGACGAGCGAGGGGGCCGGCTTGCGCTAGCGCCACCGCGGCAAGAAGCAAGGCCGCCCCGGCGACGAGGACGGTCGGCCCGTAGGCCGACGCGAGGCCTGCGGCCCAGCTGACCGGATCGGCTATCGCCGCCAGAGGCTTGCCCAGCACATCGAGGCCTTGCAGCCCCAGCGAAAGAACCGCGCCGAGCGACCCAACGGCGAGGAGCGCGCGGAGCGGCCGGGCGATTGCGGAGCGATCGGAATTGGGCACCATCCAGGCAAGGAAGGCGACGCCGCCGACCCCGAGAATCAGGCCGGCGAAGAAGGCGAGTTGGCTGAAATAAATGCCGAGACCGACCGCCAAGTCCGACACGGGGGGCGCGGCGGCCGTCGTCTCCGCGCCCAGAGAAAACAGCAGCGACCCGCCGATCGGATGGCCGTCGGCCGACATGACCCGGTAGGAAACGACAGACGTGCCGTGACGAAGGTTCGCCGGCAGGCCGGCATGAACGACGCCGTTCCCCGTCCGCCACGCAAGGTCGTGTCCGGCCCCGCCGGGATCGACAAGCCGGACCGCGATGACCGTCACCGCTTCGTTGAACGTCAGCGTCACCTCGCTCGGCGCCGCCGCGACGATAGCTCGGTTGGCCGGCTCCGATCCGATCAGCGACGCATGCGCGATGGCCGGCACGGGCGAGCCCGCGCCGAGCCAGGCCACCAGCAGAAACAACAGCCGCAGCACTGTTTCCGCCTATTTCGGCAGGATCATCAGCCCTGGCGCGGGAGTCTGATAGTCATCTGCGACCTTGCCCGCGGCGGGAATTTCGATCCATCGATCGACCTTGCCGCCCTCGCATTGCTGCACGACCGGGAAATAGATCGGCTTGCCCGGCGAGAGGCTATCGGCAAGCGACGTCGACAGCACGAACTCTTCGTAGAAGGCGTCCGGCAGGTTCCCGCCGGACCAAGTGACCGTCGTGACGCCCTCGGTCAGCATCTCGCCCCGATTGGCGAAAGGCGCATCGTATTTGCCGCTGTCGACCTTAAGCTGCCAGCCGGCCTTGGGCATTGGCTTGACGCCGTAAACGCCGGCCGGGATGCGGACGCTGACCGCCGTCGTGGCGGCACCGGCGCAGCCATGCGGTATGCGAAGCGTCGCCAGATAAGACCCGCCGAGCTTCGCCTCCCTGACTGCGAGAGTGATATGTGCCGACGCCGGCACGGCGCCTGCGGCAAGGGCAGCGGCGGCCAGCAGGGTGCAGAAGAGAGTTCTTGTAGACATGTTCAGGACTCCATAACGGCAGAGCCGCCGCGAGCGCGGCAGGCCTGGTCGGAGTGGGAATTGCCCGTTTGCTACCGGGCGTTTGCCAGCGAATTCAGGCGGTGAGCGGCGGCCCGCGCGCGCTGACACCGGCTCGATCGTGCTCGGCCGGGGCCACCCAGCGGCCGGTCGTAACCACCGTGTTCCCACGGCCTTTGGGGAAAAGCGCCCCGAAACCTTCTGGCGGCGGAGGGCCGAAGCTCGTTCCGAGGCCGCATAGGATGCAACACTGGCGGTGGTCGGCGTGATCGTGATCGGCGGGGTGATGTCCGCGACCGTCGGGTTGGGGACAAGCGACATTGGCCGCAGCCATCGCGATCAGCGAGGCGGGTGAGCCGAGCAGCCCCTGCAACAGGAGCGCCGTGACGGCGATCGCCGCCACCCAGTTTCGCCGCCGTGAAGCCCGATGCGTCATGTCGATGCCGAGGTCTCCGGTATCGATCTTAGCACAGGCAATCGTGATCCTTGTCGCCCGCACCGGCGAGCCTATCCGGCCGAGCTAGCGACTCACCCAAAGTCGGCTTCCTACCTGCTCACCCGACTGGCAGTTGGCCCGCTACCCAACGAAATCAAGATATCCCGGGGCCAAGACCTCCTGGGGCGGCTACTACAGTTCCAACCCTATCCGCCCGTGGGCATGGCAAACGGAACGGGGGCGGTCATGTCCGCGCCGGGCGTGTGGGCGAAACCCACACATGCTGATCGCAGCGGGGCCGCACAAAGTTAGAAGCCCCGCAGGGCAAGTTTCTGCATCGGGGGCCGACCCTATCGAAATTGGAATGCGCAGGGCTTGGACCCTGCAGCTGCCGGTCAGCTTCGATTGAATGCGCAAGGGCACGTATGTCTTGAGGGATCCAAGCGCGCGGACCAATACTGAAAGAGGGACATCGCATTTTCCGCCCCCGCCCCCGCGGACCCTGTTGTGGCGGATGGGGTGGGAATCACCCAAGCCAATGAAATCAATGGGAACGCCCGGCTAACCGAACACGGTCTCCCCATTGAAGATCAAAGGCCTTTAGCGCCGTTGGCAAACCCATTCGGGGGGCCAACGCAAAGGGCCATCGTCGTCCAGAGGCCCTCTCAACAGCACGCCGAAAGCAGCCGTCGAAAGGCGATTTCAGGGCTGCCTGCGGACCAGGGCGTGCGGGCAAGTTCGGCGCGGCCACTGGAGCCGGACATCGAAGCGCTGATCGAAGCCGCCGCTTCGGTGACTGATCTGGCCGCGGCCTCGCGCCTGCTGTGGCTGGGCAGTGGGGCAGGGCGCATCGACGACGACAGTGCCACACGCTTGAATGATCTAGTCATCGCGAAGCAGCGGCGTTGGTCGGGCGTCGCCCACCGCACAATGGAGGCGGTAACCCGACGCTTCATCTTGAAGCGGCGCTACCCGGCGTCGCCCGATCGCTTGCGATCCCGCGCCCGCAGGCGGCAACTCGCGGCATCGGGCCCCATGCCGCCGGCGCTCGCCGCTTTGTTCACCACCGGTGAGCTCGCTGTCCTCAAGATCATTGCCGATGAACACCGCGGGCAGGGGCATTCCGCACCGCCGATTGACGCCATCGCCGCGCGCGCAGGAGTCTGCCGCTCAACCGTCTGCAACGCTCAAAGGGCGGCGCGAGTAGCTGGTTTGATTGAGGTTGTCGTTCGACCTCAGCGAGGCCGCAAGAACCTGACCAACCTAATCACCATTGTGTCGGCGGGACTGGAAAGCCTGGCTCTGTCATCGGTCGATAGGGCGCAATAAGTCGAACCCCACGGGTACTAGGGCTCTAGAGGGCGAGGAGACTCCAAGTGCGCCGCCCGTGCCTGCGAGGAAACGGCAATCCAACAGCGGCAGCGCGCCGGCCGGCACTGGCGCCAGGCGACGGGTCCTCCCAGGGGGCATCCCCTCGCGGTGGTTTGGCACGCCGACGACACCGCAGTGAAGCTGCCGGAAACCCCACCGAACGATCCCGAACGCCCGAACGATAGCGGGTCGACCGAACGTGACGGAGGCGGCGATGAGTGACGTGGCACCCCCGGGGGACGGTCAATCTCTGCCGTTCCTCGACTTCGGACCGGGCCTCCCCCTCCGTACGCAAGAAGCTCGAATCAAATACAAAAAGCCCACGGCCAATGCCCACCCCCCGGGGCGGTCGAATCTCTGGGGCACTCCTGCCTTCGGACCACCGCTGGTCTCATCCGCCGATTTTTTCTGCGCCGGCAGATTTCCAGCGAGGCGATTGCGCCTTCGGAACCGATGGCAATGCGGGTGCATCGGCAAAGCCGGGGCTTATCAACGCCGGCCAAGCGCTCGGTCGACCGATGCCGGCGCCCACCGACTCGCCGAGGGCCAATTATTTTCCGCGGCGTTCCGCGACGGGGAGGGGGGCTAAAATCTTTGCGGCCTTTCGAACGCGCACCGGGGGTCCAGCAACGCGCGTGTGGTCGCGAGTTTCCGGAAGGCCTTCTTTTTTCGATCGGCCAGCCGAGAAGGCGAGCGATGCAACCTCAGATTCAACACCCGCCGCTGTTCACGCGACCCCCGAGAATTGCCGCGAAATTTCGGGGTCGGGGGGGGGGGTGGTCAGGCGGCGAGCGCCGTTGTTGGCGGCCGACTTCTGCGGCATTGAGGCAGTCCGATGACTGAGACGATGACGGCGAACCAGAACGCAAGAACCCTCTCATCATCGAGTACTGGCCGCTGGCGCGGCTGGCGCCCTACGCCAGGAATGCCCGCACCCACAGTGAGGCGCAGGTCGCCTAGATCGCCGGCAGCATCCGCGCCGTCGGCTTCACCAACCCGATCCGGGTCGGCGAGGACGGCGATGTCGTCGCCGGTCATGGCCGCCTTGGTAAGTCGCCGACCGGCTACCCGATCCAGTCGCCTCCGAGTTCGGCCTCACCCCGGCGAGCCGCAGCCGAATCGAGGCAGGCGGAGCCGACGCTGTTCGATGGGCTCGGCGCTGGCCATGTTTGACAAGCATGAACGGGAGACGCGCTCAGGCAGCGGACTGTACGGTCCCGACCCCACGTCAAGTCGCCTTTTTTGGACTACCCGGAATAGGGCACCCGCGACGTGCGACTCCAAATCGAGAGCCAACGCAGCACATGTTCCTGTTCTGTAGGTCGCCTTCCACGCGACCGTCGAGCGAGCAGTGAGCATCTGACGTTCGAAGCTGATGAGGAGATCCTCCATGGCTCTGCACGAGGAGAATATGTTCGACGATCTCGCCGACGAGCCGGAAGGCGCCGCCGAGGCGTACGACGAGTATGACGAGATGGACGAGGCCGACGCCCTGGACGAGGCAGACGAGACCGACGAACTCGAGGAAGGGGAGGAGGTCGACGAACTCGACGAGGTCGACGCGATCGATGAAAGCGATGCCGGCGACGAGTACGAAGAAACCGACGCCTATGACGAGTACGATGAGGCGGAGGATGAGGGTGAAAGCGAAGAAGCGGGCGAAGAGGCGCTCGAGGATGCCCTCGCCGCCGCCCTCTCCGCGGAGGACACCGATGAGTTCTTCCGCCGGATGGGAAGGTTTCTCAGGCGCGCTGCTCGCGGTGCTGTCAACGTAGCTCGGCGTGCAGCACCGGTCATCGGCCAGATCGCGAGGACCGCCGCTCCCATCCTGCGCCATATCCCACATCCCCTGGCGCAGGGAGCGGCGACGGCCGCCAACCTTCTCGGCAGGCTCCGCATGGAGGGCGCAACCGAAGAGGAGGCCTTGGAAGCTATGGCGGAACTGGCGGCGAGGAATCCTCGTGTCAGGCCTGCTGTCGCAGGCCTGGCGGCACGCGTCCTCGTGCGCCGAGCGGGCCCAGCGCTCTCGCCGACGGTGCGGCGCCAAGCCGTCCGGAACGCTGGAGCCGCAGCGCGCATCTTGGTCCGCGGGCAGGGGCGGACAGCCATTCGAGCACTGCCCCGTGTGGTCCGCAGCGTCCAGCGCACTGCTACCGTCCGCAGGACCCCTCCCGCCGTGCGGCCTCGCCTTGCCCTGAACACCGCCCGTCGAGTGACCACGAGTCCGGCGCTGGCGCGTCGCCTCGCCCGCCCGCTACCGCGCGGGCGCGCTATCGTCCGGCGGGCCGCGGCAACGGGCGGGCTGCGGCCTGGTCGCGGCGTCCCGGCCGGCATCGCTCGTCGCGCAGGCGGTGTCGCTCGTCGCCGGCGCATTGTCATCCGCGGGCCGGTTCGCATCACGATCTCGCGCTGAGAGTTCTCAATCGAGGTCTCGACGATGAATGCGGCGGTCACCAGTCAGTTCCTCGAGACGAAGCGGGCGGCGCTCGCCGCCCGCTCCCAGCGCCTCGCCGAACTGACCCCGCGGCGCGTAGGCCTCCGCCCGCAGGACATCCCCTACTCCCCGATGAGGCCAGTGCAAACGGAAGTGAGACCCCTCGACGCCCGCAACGCCGCTTGACCCCGTCAACCATGCGAGGGTCCAATAGGCCGGCGCAAGCGAGTGCTCTTCGCAGTTTGGAAGTAATGAACGCAACTATCGCAAAAGCACGACCCGAACCCTCTGCAAAGGCGCCGCTAACGGCGAGGGCCTATTCGGTTCCAGAACTCGGCGAAGAAACCCGGGAAGCGATGTTCTCTCTTTTCCGCCGATACTACGAGCACGTCACTCGCGAGATCTTCGAGACGGACCTGTCGAAAAAGACTTTCGCGATCCTGCTTGAGCGCGACGGCGAGCTCGCCGGATTTTCCTCCGCCGCCCTTTACGAATTCAGCCATCGCGGCGAGCGGCTCAGGATCGTCTTCTCGGGCGATACAGTTGTCTCACGCGACAGCTGGGGGAGTCAGACGCTTGCCCGCGCGTGGATCAGCGAGATGGGACGAATCTCGCGCCGCTTCGGTGATGCCCGCCTGTTCTGGTTTCTGATCGTCAAAGGCCATCGCACCTATCGCTATCTGCCGACCTTCGCGCGGGAGTTCGTGCCCAACTGGACCGGGCGAGAACTTCCCTATCTCGCCGCCCTCCGAAACGCCTTGGCCGCCGATATGTTCGGCCCCGATTTCAATGCCGAGACCGGTGTCATTCGCTTTGCCGCGCGCCGCGGCAACCTCGCGCCCGCCTGGGCGGAGCCCACCGAGCGGGAACGGGAGTTGCCCGAGGTCGCCTACTTCCTCCAAGCCAATCCCGGATTCCGTACCGGCGATGAACTGGCTTGCCTTTCCGAGGTCAGGGCGGACAACATGCATCCGATCGCCCGACGTTGGTTCCACGCCGGTTGGGCCGGTGGGTGACTGGGACCCGCTGTTGCGGGCGGCTCACGAAGAAGCCGAGCGCTTCTTGGCCGCCACGCGCCGGCCGCGCGAGACGCAGCTGGACCTCCTGCAGCGTCTCCTTGTCGCCAATCGCGACACAGAGTTTGGGGACGAGCACGCTTTCGCCGGGATCGACGGCATCGATGCCTATCGCCGCAACGTGCCGATCCGCGACTACGAGGGGTTCCGCGAGCGGATCGATCGTACGGCCGGCGGCGCCTCCTCGGTTCTGACTGCCGAGCCGGTCGCGGCGTTCGAGATTACCGGCGGCACGTCGTCTGGTGCCAAGCGCATCCCAGTCACGGCGCGTCAGATCGCAGCCTTCCGAAGCGCCGTGTTGCCTTGGCTGGCGAGGCTTGCCGAGCGCCGGCCGGAAGCCGTCGCCGGCCGGGTCTACGCGACCATCAGCCCGGCCACGCGCGCCGAACAGACGACAGCCGGAGGCATTCCGATCGGTGTCCCCGACGCCGCCTATTTCGGCGCCGACCTCGCCGGGCCGTTCGCTCGGCTCCTCGCCGTGCCGGCGGAAACCGGGGCGATCGAGGACGTCGACGCATGGCGGCTGGCGACGCTGCAAGCACTCGTCGCCGCGCACGATCTGTCGTTCGTCTCGCTCTGGAGCCCCACCTTTCTGGCGGCCCTCTTGGAGCAGGTCCGCCCCAACGCCGAGGCGATCCTCCGCGGCCTGGAGGCGGAGAGCCGGGGCCGTCTCGAACGTGCGCTCCGCGGCCCGAAGGTTGATACGGCTCAGCTCTGGCCGCGCCTGGACACGATCTCCTGCTGGACTGACGGCCCGTCGCGAGCATACGCAGCGGCCCTGGCCGAGACCTTCCCCCACGCGGCCATCGATGCCAAGGGCGTGCTCGCCACCGAGGGTGCGGTCACCATCCCCTGGGGCAGGGCAGGGGAGTGCGTTCCGGCGCTGACAAGCTGCTTCATCGAGTATGTCAGCGAGTCCGGCGAGGCACTGCTCACCGACGAACTCGCGACGGGGCGAACGTATCGCGTTGTGCTTACAACCGAAGCGGGCTTATATCGCTACGATCTGGGCGACGTTCTCGAGTGTTGCGGCTGGAGGGGGGAGGTTCCTCTCCTGCGTTTCGTCGGCAGGGCCGGGCTGGCTTCCGATCTTGTGGGGGAGAAGTTGACGGACGCGTTCGTGTCCCAAGCCATGGCCGGCCTGCTGACGCGGGCTGCTGTTGCCCTTTGGCCGGCGCCGGCGGGCTATGTCCTCCTCATCGATGGCCCCGACGAGCCGGCAGCCGTGCTCGATCAGGTGGAGGAGCGCCTCTGCCGCAATCCGCAATATCGTTTCGCGCGGAAGATGGGGCAACTCGCCCCGCTTCGTGCCGAGATTTGCCCCGGCCTGACGACACGCCTGATGGACTTGCGCGTGAAGGGCGGCGGGCGAATGGGCGACGCCAAGCCGACGTCGCTACTGACCGGAGTTCCTCTCGAGGAGCTGACGCGATGAAGATAGCCTTGATCTCGCCGAAGGGCCCGCTTTATCGCCGCCGCGGCGGAATCTTCAAGAAGTCGCTGCGCTATCAGCCGCTGACCCTGACCACCCTGGCGGCGCTAGCGCCGCCAGAGTTGGACACGGAGTTCGCCCTTTACGACGAGGGCATCGGCGACATCCCGCTCGATATCGACGCCGACATCATCGGCATGACGGTCATCACCGGCACCTCTACGCGGGCCTACGAGCTGGCGGCCGAGTTCCGCAAGCGCGGCAAGCCCGTGGTTCTCGGCGGACCGCATGTCACCCTGGTGCCGGACGAAGCCCAGTCGCACGCCGACGCGATCTGCGTCGGCTATGCAGAAGAGAGTTGGCCGCAGCTGCTGCGCGACTTCGCCGCCGGCCGGATGAGGGCGCGCTACGAGCAGGGGCCGAACTTCAAGCTGACGAACCTGCCGTTCCCGCAGCGCGATCTGCTCGACGGCAGAAACTACCTCACCCAGGCGGTCTTCGAGGCGACGCGCGCTTGCGCTCACAATTGCGAGTTCTGCGTGGCGCCGGCCGCCTGGGGACGCAAACAATGGCAGAAGCCGGTCGCCCATGTCGTGGAAGACATCCGGCGGGTCGGGGCCTCCAAGATCATCTTCATCGACCTCAACCTGATTTCCGATCCAGCCTACGCGCGGGAGCTTTTCGCCGCGCTGATCCCGACGGGGGTGCGCTGGTTCGGTTTGTCGACGAGTCTGGTCGGGCGCGACCCGGCCCTGATGGACCTGATGGCGCGCAGCGGCTGCACTGGGCTTCTGATCGGTTTTGAGTCGATCTCGCGAGAGGGCCTGGGGACGGTCGACAAGCGCTTCAACGATCCCCAGCTCTACGCCTCGCTTATCCGCGACCTCCACAAACGCGGGATCAGCATTCAAGGCTGCTTCGTTTTCGGCAACGACGCCGACACGACGGAGACGTTCGACGCCACGGCGGATTTCGCCATTCGGACTGGGATCGACCTGCCGCGCTTTGCCATCCTGACCCCGTTTCCCGGCACGCCGTTGCACCTGCGCCTGGAGGCGCAAGGGCGCATCCTGACCCGCAATTGGGAACTCTATGACGGCCAGCACGTCGTCTTCCTGCCGAAGAACATGACCCCGTCGGCCCTGCAAATCGGGCACGAGCGCGTTTGGAAGAGCGTCTATCGCTGGCGACCGATCCTGGCGCGGGTGCGCCGCGCCCGGGCGCAGATACCGCTCTCGCTGGCCGCGAACGTCGGTTACCGCTTCTACGCCAACCACCTGCACACTCACTACACATGCGATTGGCCGCAGGCTGCCCAGCCGGCCCGGCCAGCATGCGCCTGACACTCGTCCATCCGGCCATCGGTCGTCGGCCCGGGCGCAGCTATGTGCGCTCCTGGCAGATGGAGCCGCTGCCAATTGCCGCCCTCACCGGACTGACGCCGAGGGACGTGGACCTGACGTTCTTCGACGACCGTTTGGAGAGCGTCGACTTCGACCGCCCGTCCGATCTCGCAGCCATTCCCGTCGAGACCTACACTGCGCGCCGCGCCTATCAGATCGCGAGCGAGTTCCGGAGTCGCAAGGTGCCGGTCGTCATGGGCGGGTTCCACGCGACCCTCGCCCCGGACGAAGTCGCCCGCTACGCTGAGGCGGTGGTCGTCGGCGAGGCCGAAGCCGTTTGGGGTGAGGTGATCGACGACGCCCGTGCCGGCACCCTCAAACGGTTCTACCGGGCGCCAGACCAGGTCGATCTCGGCAAGGTGCGGTACGATCGGCGCCTCTTTCACGGGAAGCGCTACCTGCCCATCCGTCTGGTCGAAACCGGACGCGGCTGCAAGTTCCCGTGCGAGTTCTGCGCGATCCAGACCTTCTTCGATCGGACCGCGCGCCGCCGCCCGATCGGCGACCTTCTCACCGAACTTGAAGCGCTCAAGCCGAGCGCGAAAATGTTCTTTTTCGTGGATGACAATTTCGCGGCCAACGTCGACGCAGCGGTTGAGTTCGCGGACGCCATCGCCCCGCTCGGCATCCGCTGGATTACCCAAATGAGCATCAACGCTGCCCACGACGAAGGGCTCTTGGCGCGCTTCGCCAGCGCCGGCTGCACCGGCGTGCTGATCGGCTTCGAGAGCCTCGATCCCGAGGTCCTGCGCGAGATGCGCAAGAGCTTCAACCGGATGAAGGGCGGCTACAGCGTCGCGCTCGCCAACCTCCGCCGCCACGACATTCGCGTCTACGGCACCTTCATCTTCGGCTACGGGCCTTACCGCGAGGAGGCTTTCCTCGAAGCCGCCGAATTTGCCATCCGCGAGCAGTTCTATATCGCCGCGTTCAATCATCTAACACCCTTTCCGGGCACACCGCTCTATCGCCGCCTCGAGGCCGAAGGCCGCCTGATCTACGATCGCTGGTGGTTGGACGGCCGCTATCGCTACAACGCGCTGCCTTTTGTACCGGAGGGCTGCGCGCCTGACGCCGTTCGCGAGGGCTGCCTTGCCGCGCGACGGCGCTTCTACAGCTGGCCGAGCATAGTCAGGCGGTTCGTTGCCCCCATCAATCGCGGCGAGGCGGTGCTCGCTCGCAACTTCATTCCTATCAACTACATGCACCAGGCCGAGGTCGGACAGCGCGACGGCTTCCCGCTCGGCGACCCTGCTTGGAGTGGCGAACTCCTCGAGGCTCAATGAGCGCGCTCACCTTCCAGGTGGCGGAGCGAAGCGACGAGCCGGACCTGCGACGGCTCCTGCGCGAGAACCCGCTAGGCGGCTCCTATGCGATCAGCCTGGAGCGGGAGCCGGACGCTTTTGCGGCGGATTTCGGTCTGAGCGAACGCCATGACTTCGTCGTCGCCCGCCGAAACGATACCGGCGAAGCCGTCGGCATGTGCGAGCAATTGGTCGCTCCAGCTTTCGTCGATGGCAAGGTCGTGCGCCTGCCCTACATCGGCGGCCTTCGCGTCGCCCGCAGCCACCGCCACCGAATTGCCGTCCTCCGAGGGGGATTCGCGGCCCTCCGCCAGGCGGCGACCGACCGCAATGTCGTCCCTTTTGCACTGACCTCGATCGCCATCGACAACGATGAGGCTCGTCGCCTGTTGACCGCGGGGCTGCCTGGGCTTCCGCAGTACACGCCCGCCGACCGCTTTTCGACCTTTCTCCTTCGCCCGCGAAAGGGCCAGGCAGGGGAGCGCGTCCGTCCGGCTTGCGACGAGGACATGCCGGCACTTGCCGCCTTTCTCCAGGAGCGGCTGTCGCGCTATCAGTTCGCCCCGGTCTGGACGGCAGAGAGGCTCCTCCGTTGCGCTCCGCCGCAGCGGTTTCTGCTTTGGCGGGATGGGCGGGCCATCCGCGGTTCGGTCTGCGTCTGGGATCAGAGATCTCGCCGCCAGACGGTGGTGCGATCCTATCCGTCCCTCGTTGCGCGACTGCGCCGGCTACTCAATCTACTCTCCCCGATCGGCGGCTTCCCGGCATTCCCGCCCAAGGGGTCAGCGCTGGCGGCAGCTTTCCTCTCGCATCTGGCGACCGAGGACGATCCGACGATCTTGCATGATCTCCTGCGAGCGGCGCTATCGGAAGCCAGCCGTTCCGGCCTGAAGATCGCCGTACTGGGCTGCGCCCGCGCTCACCCCTGGCGCGAACTGATCCGGCGCACTTGGCGCTGCGTCGAGTATCGGACCGATCTCTACCGCGTGCATTGGGACGCCGTCCCCGCTTTGGGGCAGCGCCTGGCCATGCCGGAGGTGGCACTGCTGTGATCGGCCACATCACGCTTCTGCGCCCCCGCTTCGGTCACGGCGTCTCCTCCGACGCGATGACGCCGCTGGTCTTCGCCATCCTCAAAGCGCGCACGCCGCGCGATATCGCCGTGCATATGATCGACGAGCGAGTCGAGCCGTTCGTTCCTGTCGCGACCGACCTCGTGGCCATGACCGTTGAGACCTTCACCGCCGCCCGCGCCTATGAAGTCGCTGCTTACTACCGCGCCAAGGGCGTGCCGGTGGTCATGGGCGGACACCATCCTTCGGTCGTACCGGACGAAGCGCTGATGCATTGCGACGCGGTCGTCATCGGCGATGCCGAGGGAGTCTGGGAGCGGCTGCTCGCGGACGCCGCCGCCAGCCAGCTGGCTCGGCTCTACGAGCAACGACCCGAGGATCGCAACATCGCCGACATCAGTTTTGATCGTTCGATTTTCGCCGGTCGTCGATACGTGCCGGTGTCGCTCGTCCAGGTCGGCCGCGGCTGTCGCTTTGCCTGCGACTTCTGCTCGATCCATGCCTTCTATGGAACCCGGCGGGAGCAGCGGCCGCCCGAGGCCGTCGCCGCGGAAATACGCGACCTTCCTCCCCGTCGCCTGATCTTCTTCGTCGACGATAATCTCTATTGGCGGCGGGACCGGTTCGTCGCTCTTCTCGAAGCGATCAAGCCCCTGCGGCGTCGCTGGTCCTGCCAGATCAGCATCGACGTTGCGCGCGATGAGGAGTTGCTCGATCTGATGGCCGAGGCCGGCTGCTCCCTCGCCCTGATCGGCTTTGAGTCGCTCGAGGCGAAGAACTTGAAACAGATGCGGAAGAACTGGAACGGCGTTGCCGGCACCTACGATGAGGTCGTCGCCCGGCTCCACGGACGCGGCATCATGATCTACGGCACGTTCGTGTTTGGTTACGACCACGATTGCGCCGACAGCTTCGGGCAGGCGGCCGAGTTCGCCGACCGCGAGAACCTGGCGATCGCCAACTTCAATCCGCTGACACCGATGCCCGGAACAGGGCTCTACAACCGGCTCCTGGCGAGCGGCGAGTTGGTGCGCCCGCAATGGTGGATTGACCCACAGTTCCGCTATGGCGACCCGATCTTCCAGCCGAAGGGCATGACCACCGCGGCCCTTCGCGACGGGCCGATGTCCGCGCGGCGGAGCTTCTACGGCTGGCGCTCGATCTTGCGGCGGATCGGCAAAGGACTCTTCGTGTGGAAAAGGCCCACCGACGTCGCTCTGGCTCTCGTCGCCAACGTCGTCTCGCGCCGTGAAATATTCCGGAAACAGGCACAGAGTCTCCGAGGAGGGACGCCGCTGTGAAACTGACGCTCATCAAGCCGACTATCGGCCGTCCCGAGCACAGTCTCTATGTCGACGAGGGGCGGATGGAGCCGCTCAATCTCGGTGTCCTTGCCGCCTTGACGCCGCCGGATGTGACCGTCGTCATGTACGACGACCGCTGCGAGCCGATCCCCTATCACGAGCCGACCGACCTCGTTGCCATCACCGTCGAAACCTACACCGCGCGCCGGTCCTACGAGATCGCGGCGGAGTATCGCCGCCGCGGCGTGCCGGTGATCATGGGCGGGTTCCAACCCACATTCGCGCCGGAGGAATGCGCTGAGCACGCCGACGCGTTGTTCATCGGCGACGCCGAGTTGGGCTGGGCGAGTGTCATCGAGGACGCCCGCAAGGGCGCTCTCAAGCCGCGCTACGAGTCCGCGCCCGGCCGGCCGCAGACCGGCGTCCTGACCCGGCGTGACATCTATGAGGGCAAGGGATACCTGCCGATCAGCTTGCTGCAGTTCACGCGCGGCTGCCGCTTCGCCTGCGACTTCTGCGCTGTCACCCGCTATTTCGATCACAAGCACTACGTCCGCGCGATCGACGAGACCCTCGCCGAGGTAGAGAGTCAGAAACGCAAACTTTTGTTCTTCGTGGACGACAATATCGCGTCGAACCGAGCTGCACTCCGCGACCTCTGCCGCGAGCTCGTTCCCTATCGGCTGAACTGGGTCAGCCAAGCGTCGATCGACGTCACGCAGGACCGCGAGCTGATGCAGCTCATGGCCGATTCCGGTTGCCTCGGCCACATCATGGGGTTCGAGTCGATCTCTCGTGAAAGCATCCGCGAGGCCCGCAAGGCTCCCAACATTGGCAAGTTCGACCAGTATGTGACGCAGATCGGCGTATTGCGCGAGTACGGATTGCAGACCTGGGCAGCCTTTACGCTCGGCTACGATCACGACACCGTTGACAGCATCCGGGCGACCCTCGACTTCGCCCTGAAGAACCGCTTCACCTTCGCGGCCTTCAACATCCTGATGCCCTATCCCAACACGCCGCTCTACGACCGCTTACAGAAGGAGGGCCGCCACCTCTACGATGGCAAATGGTGGCTCCACCCTAAGTACCGCTTCAATGACTGTTCGTTCGTTCCGACCCAAATGTCCCCGGATGAACTCACCCGCGTCTGCTACGAGGCGCGGCAGGCCTTCAACACTATCCCTGCAATGCTGCGGCGCTTCTCCGACCTCAAGACCAACATGCGCACACTTAATCGTATGCGGCGGTTCTGGCAGTTCACTCCGGTGTTCCGCAAAGAGGTCTTTAAGAAGCACGGCATGGTCTTCGGCCACTTCGGACATCGCCCCCAATGAGGCGCTTCTTCGGGCTGTACGAATGGGTAGGTCCGCTGCTGCTCACGCCGTTGGCGATCTGGCTTTGGCTGCTGGCGAGCAGAGGGAATTGGGCCGTGTCGGCGATCGGACTGGCGATTCCGGTGCTCCACGGCTACGTCGTACCGGGCGTTGGGTGCGCCCTGCTAAGGGTTTGGTCGTTCACCGCGCGCCGCGGCGGCGGCGGCTTCCTTCCTCAGCACGGTTTCCTTTTCGGCAGCGCCACCTCGGCAACCGCCGCAGTGCTGTTTTTGTTGAGCGGCGGGGCGCCGTCCGCGGTCCGCGCGACACTCGTCGCCTCGGTTCTGCTCGCGATCAACTGGGCCGTCGATGCCCTTGCGATCCGCCACGGCGCACTCATCGTGCGCAATCAGCGTTGGGCCGACGGCGCCTCCGCCTGGGCCATTGCCGGCGACTATGTCGTGTGGTTCTTCGGGCTCTCCGGTCTGGCCTATGCGGCAATCATGCTCGCGGTGCTCGCGGCGAGCCCGCCGGCGAGCGGCGGCGGCGATATCTTGGCCTGGACGCTTCATGGCCTGCTCACGACAACGGTTCCGCCGACCCTTGCCTACATCGCATCATCATGGCTGCAGCATGGGCATTCCGGTTGCCGGCCGATCGCCCCGCGAGGCGCCGAATGAGGGAACAGGCGGCGGAGGGACCGAGCGCCGCAGCGGCCGAGGCGGGCGATCACGCGCACTTTCCGACGGACATCGCCGTCGATTTCCGCCGTCCCTTCGTCCCCGAACATCGCACCCAGCTCTACTACACGCCGCTCTACCGTTCCCTCCATTTCGAGCACCGGCTCCGGTACAATCAGCTCTTTGCGCTCCGCCTCAACGAATATGCGATGATGTTGGAGGAGGAGCTGACCGATCGGGTGATGAAGCGCGTCGTGAGCCGCATCGGACCTGCCCGACACCCGGACATCGTCGACGCCGTAGGCCGGTTGCGCGCGGAAGAAGCCCATCATCGACAAATGTTTGGCGGCATCAACCGGTCGATACGGCCCGATCTCTATCCGATCGGCCGCGATCGGTTCTTCTCCGTGTTGCCGCTCTGGGCTCGGGGCGCGTTTCCTGCGGCCGGAGTGCTTTCTCGTTGGTTCTCGTTCGTCCTCTGGTATGCGATCGCAATGGAGGAGGCCTCAGTCGCGCTGGCTCGCGAGATGGCAGGGGATAAGGAGACCGAGACCCTTGGCCCGCTCGATCCTGCATTCGCGTCGATCTATGCCGCTCACGCCAAGGACGAGGCGCGCCACGTCAGACTGGAGCAGCGATTGATCGATCTTGCCCTGATCGGCGACCGGCCACGGCGCCGCAAATGGGATGCCATTCTGTTTCGCCAAATGTTGATTGGCCTCTGTACCCCCACCCGCGGCGGGTCCGGCGTTCGGGTCATCCGCCAGTTGGTGCGGGACATGCCGGAACTGCAGAACCGGGAGGACGAGATGATCCAGGCGGTCCTCGACCTCGGCCGGCACCGCGAGTTCCAAATCAGCCTGTTCAATCGCGAGATGATGCCCGTCGCCTTCGCCATTTACGACCGCATTCCGGAGTTGGCGAATCTGGGGGAAAGGATGCCGGGCTACGTCCGACAATCCGCCTGAGCTGCCCGACGGCTTCTCGCTGTCGATGAACCTGGTACCGGCCGCCTGGCTGGCCGCCGGCGGGTGGCTGGTTTGGCACGTCGGCTCGAGCGGCGGACCTTGGCTCTGGATTGCCCTAGGCTGGGTCTATGTCCTGCCGCCGCTTGTGGGCCGCACAATACTGCTCGCTTTCGGCCGGCCGGAGGGACGGTTCAATCAGCGCCAGCCCGGTTACCGCGTGTGGTGGGTACTCACGCAGCTGCAGATACCCTACGGCCGACTCCCAATTCTGGAGGAGGCGTTGCGGCTGATCCCCGCACTCTATCCGCTTTGGATTGCGCTCTGGGGAGGATCGCTCAGCCCATTTGCCTACGTCGCGCCCGGGGTGGTCATCACCGATCGCTACCTGGTTCGCGTTGGCCGTCGGGCGGTCCTGGGCTATCGCGCCACTCTTGCCGGGCACATCGTCTCGCGCGGGGCAGACGGCCGATGGGAGCTTCTCGCCGCGCCCCCGATAGTGGAGGAGTCGGCTCTCCTCGGCGGCGATAGCGGCCTCGGCCCGGGCGCGCGGGTGAAAAGGGGAGCGATGCTGCCTTATGGCCGCCGGCTCGGACCCTACAGCCAATGGCCGCGGAGCGGTGGCGAATGAGCAGCGCGCCGATCCCCGCTGGGCGCAACCTCTCGATAGGCGCAGTCGCGCTCGCGGCCTGCGCCGCGTTGCTGTGGCTGGCGGCGCACGGTCCGTGGTGGTGCGTGCTGGGTTCGGCAATCGCCTTCTCGTTCGCCAACAACACGCTGTTCTCGCTGCTTCACGAAGCGGTGCATGGCAACTTCTCGCCCAACCGGCGGGTCAATCTTGCTGCCGGCCGCATCTTCGCCGCGCTCTTTCCGACAAGCTTCACCGTGCAGAGGGTCAGCCATCTCGGCCATCATCGTCGCAATCGGTCGGATGTCGAACTCTACGACTATGTCCTGCCGGGTCAGTCGTGGTGGCTGAAGGCCTATTGGATCTACTGCCTGCTGACCGGGTTCTATTGGTTGGCCATCCCCATGGCCGGACTGGTCTACTTCCTTTGCCCCTGGGGCTTCCGCTCGCGTGCCTTCCTTGAAGGACCCGCCCGCTGGTGGGGCTTCGAGCCCTTCATCGCCGATGTTCGCCGGGAGCCGCCGCTCCGCATTTGGCTCGAGTATGCCTTCGCCGGCGCCGTTCAGGCCGGGCTCTTCCTTCTCCTCGACCTGAATTGGGCGGCCTGGTTCGCCTGCTATTGGGCGTTCGGGCTCAATTGGAGCTCGGTTCAATACACCGATCACGCCTGGTCGGTCCGCGATACCATCGAAGGTGCTTGGAACCTGAAGCGCTGGCCGTTCATCCAGGCGGTGTTCCTAAACTACAACCTGCATCTCGCCCATCATCGAGAGCCGGGGCTCCCTTGGACGGCGCTGCCGCAGCAACTGCGACCGCAGGACCCGATGCCGGGCTTTTGGACGATCTACCGGCGACTGTGGCTCGGGCCGCGTCCCGCGCCGGCGGTAACGAGGACCGCTCTCCATGAATCCTGATCGGAGGTGGAAGATGCTGAAAAGGCTGTTCTATTCCCTGATGCTGATTGCCGTCGCCTTCCCCGCGGCGGCGCAAAACCTTTCGCCGGCGGGCACCGAGGCCGACCATGCCGCGCTCCGTGATCTCAAGACCGCGCTCGTCACGGCGATCAACAAGCAGGACTTCGACGGCATCCGCCGTTTCGTCCACGAGCCGATGCTGGCGACGGCGATAACTCAGGATAGCTTTGTCGGTGTCGGTAGTCTGGCTGATTACTTCAAAGCGCTCTTCACCCGCGGCACCCTGAGAATCAAGAGCATCCAGATCACCGGCGAGGCCGACGAACTCTCGCAGATCTACACGGGGACCTTCGCGGTCGCGCGCGGCTCAAGTCGCGAGACCTATGAATTGGCCGACGGGCGGAAATTCGAGATGGCCGGGCGCTGGACTGCCACATCCGTGAAGGAACCCGACGGCCAATGGAAGGTTTTGGCCATTCACGACGGCGCGAATTTCCTCGACAACCCTGTCGTTCTGGCTATCGAAAGGTCGATCCCGACAATCGCCGCGGGCGCCGGTGGGGCGGGGCTAGTGGCCGGCTTCCTGGCCGGCTGGCTCATCTCGCGCGGCCGCCGATCGGCATCGCCCGCCTGATCAGGAGAGCGAGGGCCAGCCCTGCGGCGACGTCGGCCAGATGATGCTCGTGAACGAAGAGGGTGGACGCGGCAATGAGACCGATCCATGCGCGGAGCAAGATCGCCGGCACTCCGCAGACAGCCTCCGCCGAAGCCAGCAGCACGATCGACGACCCGGCGACGTGAAGCGACGGGAAGAGGTTGTGCGGGCCGACCGATCTGATGATCTGAAACAATGCCGCAAATGGCTCGGCAATCGGCGGGTCGGGAGGAAATCCGTGAGTAGTCGGCAGAACGAGAAAGACCGCCCCGGAAATCAGGACGGCCGCAACCGACTGTTTGGTCAGCGCTTCGAACCTGTCCTCGGGAAGCACGAAAAGCGGCACGCCATATGCGGGCAACAGCGAGACATAAGGCACGACCATCCACGGCCAAAGGGGCCAGGCGCGCTCCCAATCCAGGGCGATGACCAGCGGGTGGCTCGCTGCGGCGCCGCGCCAAATGCCGAGCGCGTAAACCGGAACGAAGACGACACAAAAGGTGGCGACGAACCGCGAATACGCTGTCGCCCTAAGTTTTTCGATGTTTCGGAGGGACATTGGCAAGCCAGAACACATGTTATGCGGTGGGCCAGGAGTCGTGAACGCACACAGTGTTCGGAAACAGGCTGGATGCGGAGCAACGCGGTGCCCTAGTGCGCATCCTCGGCCGCATCCCTCCGAGGAAACTATCTGGCAAATAGCTCATCGTCACCGGATAGATCCGGCTCTGACGGGTCCGGATAGATCGGTCCAAGCCGGGGCAGGGTGTGGCCTGCAACCGCTTCCAAGGCGGCATATTCGTCCGGCGTGAGGTCGCGCGACCGTCCCCACCGAGTTCCAAGGGAGCGCGAGGGGAAACCCATCGTCGAGCCCGCGATGATCCAGCGCTCCTACGCGGGCGATAGCTGCGGACGTCACCTCGATCTCAACGGTTGAGGCATCGCTGTTCACGCCGCGGATCGCGATCTCGATGTCGAACCGGAGGCCCAAAGTGCCTGTCGGTCCGTTCGCCATCCAGGGGTACGTACAAAAGCCGGGCGCAATACAGCCGGGCGGGAGCGAAAAGGGATGAGTAACGCCCCTGTAGATGCCTACGAAAACCGGTCCTTCGCCCTGGATGGCTTCGGCCCAAGGTAGCCCCCGCTTCTGCGGTGAGCGGGGCGGCGGATCTGGCACTGGAGGCAACCGATACGGCCCGACCATGCGGTCTCGGAAAGGCACGTCTCGTGCCAATGGCGCCGCTAAAGGCAACTCCGGGGCTTGGGCTTGCGTATTCGAGTTCGCCCCGAAATGGCAAAGGCAAAGGGCACCCGCCCAGGCAAACCAACGCCGCATTGAAACACCCCACGCGGCAAGCACTTCCACCCCACGATGGCGGCGATGGTGTGGCTGAGTACGATTGAACGGGTGTTTGCCTCCCATCGGGTGCGCCGCCTGAACGGCAGGGCGGAACCTCGCGAGAACGAGCCGCCGTTGGAGGGGAGTGAGTGCCCGACAGAAGCCCCGCCAATTTGGGGGCCGATTTGGGGACTAGACCCTCGACCGAATCGAAATTCGATTTAAAAACAAATAGTTGTATAAAGCTTGTGGCGGATGGGGTGGGATTCGAACCCACGAGACGGTTGCCCGCCTGGCGGTTTTCAAGACCGCTGCCTTAGACCGCTCGGCCACCCATCCGCGCCCACCAATGCCGGTCGAGGGCGAGGGGCGCAAGGGTTAACGCGCCGGTAACCATCGCCCTTCAAGTCAGGCGTCCGCCGCCACATCCTCAAGCGCTCCTTAACCGCCCGCGCGCTGATGTCCCATTTTCGGCGGACCGGGACAGGGGCGCATGCGCATCGAGGGCAAGGCGGCGTGGAGCGGAGCGATCGCAGTCTGCCGCATCGCCACGATCTTGACGGCTCTCTGTCTCCTTGCCGGCTGCGGCGGCCTCTGGCCTTCCGCATCGCGCGGTTTTCGCCCGAGCGACTATGGCGTCTCCGCCAGCCCCCGGGTCGTCGACTATGGCGAACCGGTGCCGCGCGGCGGCGGGCGGCAGATTGTCGGCAAGCCCTACATGGTCGCCGGCCGCTGGTATTACCCAGCCGACGTTTCGCGCTATTCCCGCGTCGGGACCGCCTCCTGGTACGGTTTGGACTTCCATGGCCGCTATACGGCCAACGGCGAGGTCTACGACATGGACTCGCTCTCCGCCGCGCATACGACGCTGCCGCTGCCGAGCTACGCCCGCGTGACCAACCTCGTTAACGGCCGCTCGGTGGTCGTGCGCGTCAACGACCGCGGCCCTTATGTCGGCGATCGCCTGATCGATCTTTCCGCCCGAGCAGCCGAACTCCTCGATTTCAAGGAAGCAGGAACCGCGCAGGTGCGCGTCGACTATGTCGGCATGGCTCCCCTGGACGGGCTCGACGGAGCCGAACTCGCCGCGACCTATCGTGGGCCGGGCGTGCGCTATGGCGCGCGGGAGGCGCAACTGCGGACGGCCCGCTCGGCTGAGTCGACCGCCGCTCCGGCGCTCGCCTCCGCTCGACCTGGTGGAAGCGACTCGTTGGGTAGCCTGATCCAACCGGCCGCCTCCCAGCCATCTTCGGAGCGGACAGCATCCATTCGCCGCTAGACACGAGATTTTTGCCGCCGCTCGATTGAACGCGCCTCCCGGCGGGGACTAGGATTGCCGAGGGCGAGGGCAGTATGCGTCTCGGCATCTACACCCGACATCTCGTTCGTCGACTGGCATCGGCCGTTCGCCGACTAGCATCGGCCGCTTCGTCCGAGCGCCGGGCAGCGGGCTGGCTCGCGGTCGGCCTTGCGCTCTTGGCGACGGCACCGATCGCGGCGCAAACCGTCGAGAGCAAGGCTCAGGTCGCCTTCCTTCAAGAATACTCGACCGGCGCCGTGCTCTTCCAGAAAGGCGCCGACGAACCGATGGTTCCGGCGAGCCTGGTCAAGATCATGACCGCCGCAGTGGTCTTCGAGGCCATCAAGAGCGGTCGCATCCGCTTGGACGACCGCTTCACCATCAGCGAGAACGCATGGCGGACTGGCGGCGGCCCTTCGCGCACCCAGTCGATGTTTGCAAATGTGCGCTCGCAAGTCGCCGTTTCCGATCTCCTGCGCGGCCTCGTCGTTCAGGCCGGCAATGACGCGGCGATTGCGCTTGCCGAGGGCCTGGCCGGTTCGGAGTCGGCGTTCGCCGACCTTATGAACGCCACCGCCAAGAAGATCGGCATGACCCGATCGGTGTTCCGCAACGCCACCGGCTTACCCCAGTCACCCGCCGATCCGCCCCCGCGCGAAGCGATCGTCGTCGCCCGCGCCGCCGCCGCAGCGCAGCGCTCCGACCCGGCGGTGACGACCCAAAATCCGGCCGCCGCCCGCGCCGCCGCTGCCACGACCCCGGTGCAAGGCGACCAGACCGTGACCGCACGGGACATGGCCATCCTCGTCCGCTACATCGTCACCGATTTCCCCGACCTCTATAAGATCTACGCCGAGCGCGAATTCACCTGGAACAAGATCCGGCAATTCAACCGCAACCCGTTGATCGAGGCCAATGTCGGCGCTGACGGATTGGCCGTCGGGGGGACGGACCAGAGTGGCTTTGCCTTTGTCGGCTCGGCGGCGCGGGATGGCGTCAGGCTGATCCTGGTCGTGGGTGGCACGCGGTCGGAGAAAGAGCGGTCCGACGAAGCCCGCAAACTGTTCGACTGGGGTTTCCGCAGCTTCAAGCGCGCCCAACTCTTCGTCGACGGCGCCACCATCGCCGAGGCGGCGGTTTTTGCCGGCGAGCGGCCGACGGTCGGCCTCCGCACCGCCGGACCCGTCGACATGATGGTGCCGACAGGCCGGGATCGCCTCTCGGTTGTGGCCGACTATCGGGGGCCGCTGGCCGCTCCCGTCGCCGCGGGCGCCGAAGTTGGCACGCTGAAGATTCTCATCGGCGGCCAAGTCGCTGCCACCGCACCGTTGGTGACGACGGAAGCGGTGGGTAAAGGGGATTTCCGCAGTCGTGCCGCAGCCGGCTTGCGCGAACTCTTGTGGGGTTGGTGGTAGTCGGAAGCCACTGAAAACACATGCGCTTTTCCGACGCGTGGCGCCCCGGCCACGCCATCTCTCAAATCGCGGATGGCGCCGTCGGCCTGCCTTGCACATGAGTTAAAAGCCTGTAAAACCCTAAAGGCGTGATGCTGGGCACCGAGTCTCTCGGTGGTCCGACCGTCGAGGCCGTTTTGAGGGAAGGGCGTTCGCACCCCATGAGCTTCATCCGATTTTTCTTCCGGGGTTGCGTGCCGGGTATGTTGGCGTCCGCCCTTCTGGCGCCCCTTTTCACAGTCGGTTCCGCGATTATTGCCGCTTCGCCGGCTCAGGCCGATGTCGTCCGCTCGATCGTGGTCCGCGGCAACACCCGAATCGACCCGGAGACGGTCAAGAACTACGTGCTGGTGACCCCCGGACGTGAATTCGGCGCCAACGAAGTCAACGAGTCGGTCAAGGCACTGTTCGCCACCGGCCTTTTCGCCGACGTGAAGATCAATCAGAGCGGCAGCGCGCTGGTTGTGGCGGTGGTGGAAAACCCCGTTGTCAGCAGCGTGACGTTCCAGGGCAACGACAAGATCAAGACCGATCAGCTGCAGAACATCGTCCAGACGAAGTCGCGCTCGGTGTTGAGCGACGTGAGGATTGCCGCTGACGTCGCGACCATCAAGGAATTCTATCGCATCAACGGCCGCGCCAGCGCCGATGTGACGCCGCAATACAAGAAGCTCGACGCCAACCGCGTCAACGTCGTCTTCGTCATCAACGAAGGCGACCGGACCGGGATCGCCTCGATCGAGATCGTCGGCAATCACGCGTTCACCTCGAACCGGCTCCGCAGCGTCATCCAGACCCGGACCACCAACTGGCTTTCTTGGCTGACCAAGCGCGACATCTACGACCAGTCCCGCCTGGACGCCGACCAGGAACTGCTGCGCCGCTTCTACCTGCTAAACGGCTACGCTGACTTCCGCGTCATTTCGGCCAACGCAACCTTCGACGCCGCTTCGCAGCGCTACTCGATCGTATACACGATCGACGAGGGCCCGAAATACACCTGGGGTCGCGTCCGCGTGGACTCCGCTATCCCCGGCATCAGTGGCGACTCTCTGATGGCTTTGGTGCGCACCCAGCCCGGCCATCTCTTTAACGCCACCGACCTCGATAAGACCCTCCAGGACATCACCATCCGGTTGGCGCAGTCGGGCTTCGCGTTCGCAACGGTCAATCCGCGCGGCGACCGCAACTATCGCAACAGCACCATCGATCTGACCTACCTCGTCGACGAGGGACCGCGGGTCTACATCGAGCGGATCGACATTCGCGGCAACACCAAAACGCGTGACTACGTCATCCGCCGCGAGTTCGACATCGCCGAGGGCGACGCCTACAATCGCGTCCTCGTCGATAAGATCTCCAACCGGCTGCGCGCCACCGGCTACTTCAAGACCGTCGCAATCTCGGCCGAGCGCGGCTCCGCCGCCGACCGAGTGATCCTCACCGTCGATGTCGCCGAAGACTCGACCGGCGAATTCTCGGCCGCAGGCGGCTATTCAACCGCCGCAGGTTTCATCGCCGAACTCTCGGTCTCGGAGAAGAACTTCCTCGGTCGCGGCCAGTTCCTGCGGATTTCCGTCGGCATCGGCCAGGACAACAGCCGCAACTTCAACGTCGGTTTCACCGAGCCCTATTTCCTCGGTAGCCGCCTGCCCGTTGGCTTTAACGTCTTCCGCCATTCCAATTCGGGCAGCAGCAACCGGCCGTTCTCGGACAAGCAGATTGGCGGCGATATCCACGTCGGCTTGCCGATCAACGACGCCATCGATTTCCAGGTGGTCTGGCGCATTCTCGACGACACCATCTCGAACTCCAACGGCGTCGAGAGTGGCGTCCTCTTCCCCAACGGCCGTACGCTGACCTCTTCGCTCGGCTTTACCTCGGTGATTTCGACCGTCGACAGCCGCGCCAATCCACATGAAGGCTTCTTTATCCGCCTCGGCGAGGACTTTGCCGGCGTCGGCGGCGATACCCACTTCGCCCGCACCACCGGCGACTTCCGCGCCTATCACGAACTCCTGCCCGAAACCGACATCGTCGGCATGCTGCGCCTGCAGGGCGGCAACATCGTCGGCATCAACGAGCCGGTTCGCACGCAGGACAACTTTGCCCGCGGCGGCGAGACCATTCGTGGCTTTGCCAACCTCGGCATCGGCCCACGCACCGTCAACGGCAACCTTCCGCTCGGCGGCAAGAACTTCATCGCCGGCACGGCCGAAGTGGTCTTCCCATTCCCGCTGCTGCCGGACGACTTCGGTCTGAAGGGTGCGGTTTTCGCCGACGCCGGAACGCTCTTCGGCGCCGACGTGCCGGGCGGCATCGCCTATAACGACGACAAAACGATCCGCTCATCCGTTGGTGCTTCGGTGATCTGGGCTTCGCCGTTCGGGCCGCTGCGCGCCGACTTTGCTCAAGCGCTGACCAAGGCGACCTTCGACCAGGTTCAGATCTTCCGCTTCAGCGCAGCCTCGCAGTTCTAGCCCGGCGAGGGCTTGAAGGGGTCTGCCGCCGGTCGCGGCAGACCCCTTTTTCGTTCCGGATCACGCCCATGGCGGACCCCGTCTTCTTCGTTCCCTCGCGGCCGCTCACCGCCGCCGAGATCGCCAGCACGCTCGGCGCGACACTGCCGCCCGGCGCCGACGCCGACCGCGCGATCACAAGACTCGCACCGCTCGACCAGGCGGGACCCAGCGACCTCTCGTTCATGGATAATCCCCGCTATGCAGGGGAGCTTGCCGGAACCCACGCCGGAATCTGTCTGACCGCGCCCCGATTCCTATCCGCGGTCCCGCCCCGTAGCGTTGCCATCCCGTCAAGCCGGGTCCACCGCGACCTCGCTATCGTTGCCGGCCTTCTTTTTCCGCAGGCGCTCCGTCCGCTTGCCGTCACCGCAACCGTTGGCATTTCCCCGGCCGCTTATGTCGATCCCGGGGCCCGCCTTGAGGACGGAGTGACCGTCGAACCGATGGCAGTCATCGGTCCCGGCGCTGAGATCGGACGTGGCACGTTAATCGCCGCCGGCGCCGTGATTGGCCGCGAAGTCCGCATCGGCCGCGACTGCCTCATCGGGCCGGGCGCCTCGCTGCTATACGCCCTCATCGGCAACCGCGTGATTATCCACCCCGGCGTGCGCATCGGTCAGGACGGCTTTGGCTACGCCTCTGCCGCCGACGGGCACCGCAAGATCCCGCAGCTCGGCAGGGTCATCGTCCAGGACAATGTCGAGATTGGCGCCGGCACGACCATCGATCGCGGCGCCATCCGCGACACGGTTGTCGGCGAAGGAACCAAGATCGACAACTTGGTGCAGATCGGGCACAACGTCGTCATCGGCCGGCATTGCCTCATTGTCGCGCAAGTGGGCATTTCTGGCAGCGCCACTCTGGGGGATTTTGTCGTGATCGGCGGACAGAGCGGCGTCAACGGCCACGTCAATATCGGCGATGGCGCGCAGATAGCGGCCGTCAGCACGGTTCACGGCGACGTGCCCCCGGGCGCGCGCTGGGGCGGCACGCCGGCGGGTCCGGTGCGCGAGTGGCTTCGCGCCATGACCGAATTCAAGAAGCTCGGCCGTCCTCGCTCCGGCGATCAAGACGACACGCGGTAACGCCGTGGCCGACGAACTCAAGACCATGGAAATCGCCGACCTCTTGCGTTGCCTGCCGCACCGCTACCCGTTTCTGCTGGTCGACCGTATCGTCGCCATCGACGGCGACAATTCGGCGATCGGCATCAAGAACGTCACCGTCAACGAGCCGCACTTCACCGGCCACTTCCCGGGACAGCCGATCATGCCCGGGGTGCTGCTGATCGAGGGGATGGCGCAGACCGCCGGGGCCATTTGCACCGCCGCGCGCGGCGTCTCCAACAGCGCGCCGCGCGTTTACTTCATGACCATCGACCGGGCGAAATTCCGCCGGCCGGTCGTCCCCGGCGACACCGTCGAGTACCACGTCAAGAAGCGCAAGAATCGCGGCAACATCTGGAAATTCGACGCTGAAGCCAAAGTGGGCGGTATCGTCGTCGCCGAGGCCGAGGTAGGCGCGATGCTAGTGGAGGATGGCGCCGACGCGGCGCCCACTGACGCGGCGTGAGCGCGATCCATTCGACCGCCATCGTCGAGGCGGGTGCCAGGCTGGGCGCGGACGTCTCGATTGGCGCTTACTCGATGATCGGGCCCGACGTGGTCCTCGGCGACAACGTCACCCTCGGACCGCATGTCTTCATTACCGGCCGCACCACTATCGGCGCCGGTACCCGCATCTCACCCTATGCGGTCATTGGCGGCGAACCGCAGGACATCGGCTACCGCGGCGAGCCGAGTACGGTCAGCGTCGGCACCAACTGCGTCATTCGCGAACATGTCACCATCCATCGTGGTACGGCTCGCGGCCGGATGCAGACCGTCATTGGCCCCGACTGCTTCCTCATGGTTGGCGTTCATGTCGCGCACGACTGCGTCGTTGGCCACCACGTCATCCTGGTCAACCAGGCGACGCTCGGCGGCCATGTCCAGGTCGGCGACTACGCGATCCTCAGCGGCCTTGTCGCTGTCCAGCAGCGCCAGCGCGTCGGCGCCCACGCGTTCGTCGGCGGGCTGACCGGCGTGATGCGCGACGTCATCCCGTTCGGCATCGCTCTCGGCGAACGCGCAGAACTCGGCGGCCTTAACTTGGTCGGCCTGAAGCGCCGCGGCTTCGACCGCCCGACCATCCATGCCCTCCGCGCCGCCTACCGCATGGTCTTCTTCGGCGACGACTCCTTCGACGAACGTGTCGAGCGCACCGCCGAGCAGTTCGCCGACATACCGCCGGTGATGGAGATGATCGAGTTCATCCGCACCGCTGGCAAGAACGGTCTCTGCCTGCCGCGCGACCTCGAGCTATGAGCCTGCACTCGTTCGAGCAGCCTGGTGCCATGCCGTCCGCTCCGCTGGCGGTGCTCGCCGGCGGCGGCAAGTTGCCCATTATCGTCGCCGATGCGGCGCGCCGCTCCGGTCGCGACGTGCTGGTCCTCGGCGTTATCGGCGAAGCCGACGACGGGATCTCCGCCTTTCGCCACGAGTGGGTGAGTTGGGGCGAACTCGGCAAGATCAGAAAGCTCATCGACACTCATGGTGCCCGCGACCTGGTGATGGTCGGCTCGGTGAAGCGGCCCGATTTCCGCAGTCTCAAAGTTGATTTCGGCACCATCCGGGCGCTGCCACGGATCTTTGCCCTCCTTGCCGGCGGCGACGACAACGCTCTCTCCGGCGCGATCAAGATCGCCGAATCCTGGGACCTTCGGGTTATCGGTGCGCACGAGATCGCCACCGATCTGGTCGCAGGGCCGGGAACGCTCGGACTGGTCAAGCCGACCGCCGCCAACCGCGAGGACCTTACCCTGGCCCACCGCGCCGCCAAGGCGATCGGCGAACTCGATATTGGCCAAGCCGCTGTCTCAATCGGCCGCCACGTCGTCGCCGTCGAAGGCATGGAGGGAACCGATGGCATGCTGTTGCGTGTCCGGACGCTGCGCGAGGAGGGGAGGGGCCGCTGGCGCGATCGTACCGGGGTCCTCGCCAAGCGATCCAAGCCGCAGCAGGATCTCCGCGTCGACATGCCGACCGTCGGTCCCAAGACCATCGAGCATGCGGCTGCCGCAGGTCTTGCGGGCATCGGCATCGAAGCCGGTCGCGTCATGCTGGTCGACCGCAAGGAAATGATCGCACTTGCCGACACTGCCGGGCTGTTCGTCGTCGCCGAGGACCTAAACGGCACGCCCGGCTCCGATGCCTGACCTGCCGCGCGCCGATCTTGCGGTGTTCCTGGTCGCCGGCGAGGAATCCGGCGACCAACTCGGCGCCTCGCTGATGACCGCCCTTCGCCGCGCCACCAACGACCGGGTTCGTTTCGCTGGCCTGGGAGGTCACCGCATGGAAGCGCTGGGGCTCAAGTCGATCTTCCCGATAGCCGACATATCGGTGATGGGGCTGACGGCGGTGTTCGCTGCCCTGCCGCGCATCCTGCGCCGCATCCGCGAGACTGTCGAAGCGGCGGCGGCCGCCAAGCCGGATGTCCTCGTCATCATCGACAGCCCCGACTTCACCCAGCGTGTCGCGCGCCGCCTTCACCGCCTTGCCCCCGACGTCGTTATCGCCAACTACGTCTCGCCGAGCGTATGGGCTTGGCGGTCGGGCCGCGCCCGCGCCATGAGCGCCTACATCGACCGCGTCCTGGCGATCTTGCCATTCGAGCCAGACGTCCACCGCCGCCTCCGCGGTCCCGATTGCGTGTATGTCGGCCATCCGTTGCTGGAGAAGGTAGCGCAGCTGCGCCCCCACACCGGCGAGCGCGCCGAATTCGCGAACGCGCCGCGGCTGACGATGCTGGCCCTACCCGGTAGCCGGCGCAGCGAGGTTAGCAAGCTCCTGCCCGTGTTCGGCGACGCGATCGCCCGAGCCGCCAAGACAGCCGACCGGCCGGTCGACGTTCTCCTTCCGGCAGTGCCCCACCTCGCCGATGCCATTACCTCCGGTGTCGCCCATTGGCCGCTTCGCCCGACGATCATTGCCGGCGAGGAGGCCAAATTCGCCGCGTTCCGTCGCGCCCATGTCGCGCTCGCCGCCTCGGGCACCGCTACGCTCGAATTGGCCCTCGCCGGCGTACCGCAGATCGTCGCCTATCCCCTCGACGTCTTGACCCGGCGCCTGCGCTGGCTCGTCAAAGTGCCGTCGATCGTTCTGCCCAACCTCATCCTCGGCGAGAACGCGATCCCCGAATTCATCGATCGCGATGCCAATCCCGACACGCTGGCCCGGGCGCTGTCGCCCCTGCTGCGCGCTTCGCCCGAGCGTTCGCGGCAGGAGCAGGCGTTCCCCAAGCTCGACCGCTTGATGACCGTTCCCGGTGGGTCGCCGAGCGAACGCGCCGCGGCGGCTATCCTCGAGGTCGTTCAGGCCCGACGTGCCAGGGGCACGTAGTCGCGTCGCGGCTTGCCGACATAGAGTTGGCGCGGCCGCCCGATCTTCTGCGAGGGATCCTCGATCATCTCCTTCCACTGCGCGACCCAGCCAATAGTGCGGGCCACCGCGAAGAGGACGGTGAACATGTTGGTCGGGAATCCCAGCGCCTTCAGCGTAATGCCGGAGTAGAAGTCGACGTTGGGGTAGAGCTTCTTCTCAATGAAATACTCGTCGCTGAGGGCAATCCGCTCCAATTCCATCGCCACTTCGAGCAGAGGGTCGTCCTTGATCCCGCACTCCGCCAGCACCTCGTGGCAGGTCTGCTGCATGATCTTCGCGCGCGGATCGTAATTCTTATAGACGCGGTGCCCGAAGCCCATCAGCCGGAATGAATCGTTCCGGTCCTTGGCGCGGGCGATGAACTGCGGGATGCGATCGACCGTGCCAATTTCCTGCAGCATGGCGAGCGCAGCCTCGTTGGCGCCGCCATGCGCGGGCCCCCAGAGGCACGCAATGCCCGCGGCGATGCAGGCAAAGGGGTTGGCGCCCGACGACCCCGCCAGCCGCACCGTCGAGGTCGAGGCGTTCTGTTCGTGGTCCGCATGGAGGATGAAGATGCGATCCATCGCACGGGCGAGAATCGGATTGACGACATACTCCTCGCTCGGCACCGCAAAGCACATCCGCAGGAAGTTCGACGCATAGTCGAGCGAGTTCAGCGGGTACATGAACGGCTGACCGATGTGGTACTTGTAAGCCATCGCCGCGATGGTCGGCATTTTCGACACCATGCGCAGCGAAGCGACCATGCGCTGGCGCGGATCGGTGATGTCGGTCGAGTCGTGATAGAAGGCCGACAGCGCCCCGACTGTGCCGACCATCACCGCCATCGGATGTGCGTCGCGGCGGAACCCCGAGAAAAACCGCGACATCTGCTCGTGGATCATCGTGTGATACGTGATCCGCCGATCGAAATCGGCCTTTTCCTGCGCGGTCGGCAATTCGCCGAACAGCAGTAGGTAGCAGGTCTCGAGAAAGTCGCCGTGCTCGGCGAGTTGCTCGATCGGATAGCCGCGATAAAGAAGTACGCCCTCGTCTCCGTCGATATATGTGATCGCCGACTCGCAGGAGGCGGTCGAGGTGAATCCGGGATCGAAGGTGAAATGGTGGGTGTCGCGGTAGAGACTGCCGACATCGATCACCGACGGCCCGATGCTGCCGTGCCGCACTTCAACCTCGATCGACTTGCTGCCGACCTTTAGGTTCGCCTTGTTCCTCTCGGCCTGCCCGGCCGGCGCGGCGGATTTGACAGCATCGTTCATGAAAGCACCCTCCAGGAGCGTCCGCTCCCATCCCCCGACCAGCGTTTCATTGACCTCGCCCGGCCCGATGTCGCCCAGTCGACGCCGTGTTGCGGCGCAACATAACCGGATTGCCGACGATTGCCAGCACCGACATGCCCGACCTTGATCGTGGGATCAAGGGACCGCGCAATCCCGGATGCGGCCGAGGCTTTCCTCCCGCCCAAGGGCTACAAGAACCTCGAAAATCCCGGGCGAGGCCGCCCGTCCAGTCAGCGCCGCCCGCAACGGCTGAGCGATCGCCCCGAGCTTGATGCCGCGCTTTTCGGCAAAATCCCGCACTGCACCCTCGGCCGACTTTGCCGACCAGTCGGTGACAGCGGCCAGCGCCGAGGCGGCGCCGGCGAGGAGATCGCGCGCCTCGGGAGTCAGGAGGGCGGCTGCCGTCGGTTCCACAACAAGCGGCCGTTCGGCGAAAAGGAAGGCGGCGCGCTCGAGGAGATCGACGAGAGTCTTCGCCCGCTCCTTGAGGGCCGGCATGGCGAGCGCCAAGCGTTGGCGTCGCACGGCATCGAGCTGCTTGGCCGCCTCGGGCCCGCCCTTGATATGCGGCAGGGCGGCGATGAGCGTCTCCAGCAGTTCGGCATCGGAAAGCGCCCGCATGTAGTGAGCGTTGACGCTGTCGAGCTTGGCGAAATCGAATCGGGCCGGCGAACGGCCGATCGCCTCCACCTCAAACCACGCCACCATCTCCTCGCCCGACATGATCTCGGCATCGCCGTGCGACCAGCCAAGCCGCACCAGGTAATTCCGCATCGCCACCGGCAGGTATCCCATCGCCCGATAGGCATCGACGCCGAGCGCGCCATGCCGCTTGGAGAGCTTGGCGCCGTCCGGTCCGTGGATCAGCGGAATATGCGCCATCGTCGGCACGCGCCAGCCGAGCGCGTCGTAGATGATCTTCTGCCGCGCGGCGTTCGTCAGGTGATCGTCGCCGCGGATGATGTCGGTGACGCCCATGTCGTGATCGTCGACGACGACCGACAGCATATAGGTCGGTGTGCCGTCGGAGCGCAGGATCACGAAGTCGTCGAGATCCTTGTTGGGGAAGACAACGCGGCCCTGGACCCGATCCTCAATTGTCGTTTCGCCGCCGACTGGCGCCTTGATGCGAACCGCCGGCGCGACCCCCGGCGGCGCTTCGGACGGATCGCGGTCGCGCCAGCGGCCGTCGTAGCGGGGCTGCCGGCCCTCGGCGCGCGCCTTCTCGCGCATCTCCTCCAATTCCGCCGCGCTGGCATAGCAGCGGTAGGCTCCACCCCGCGCGATAAGGCCTTCGGCCACCTCGCGGTGTCGCGCCGCCCGCGAAAACTGCATCACCGGTTCGCCGTCCCAGGTCAGCCCAAGCCAGCTGAGGCCGTCGAAGATCGCTTCCACCGCCGCCTCGGTCGACCTTTCGCGGTCGGTGTCCTCGATCCGCAGGCGCATGACTCCGCCGGTGTGCCGGGCATGGAGCCAGTTGAACAGCGCCGTCCGCGCTCCACCGATGTGAAGGTAGCCGGTCGGGGAGGGGGCAAAGCGTGTGACGACTTTGTCGGACATCGCGGCTCGCTGGAGGAGGGCTGGTGCCGGCTTGGCGCGGGTCGTGTAGCATAGCCCCGACCAGAGGCAAGCAAGGCCGCGCCAGGTGAGCGATCGTCAGGCGGAACTGACCCCGGTCGGGCCGCAGCTGCGGGCCCTCGGCGCTCCCGCATTGGCGTCTTCCGGCTGGCGAGGCGCAGCGGCGGCACGCCGAGCGTTGGCGTCGGCTGTGTTGCGCCAGTTGGAGCGCGGACGGGGTTTCCTGTGGTTGCCCGTCCTCTACGGCTGCGGCATCGCCGGCTACTTCGCTCTTCCGGCGGAGCCGTCGCTCCCTCCGCTGGCTTCCGTCACTCTCGCCTTGGCCCTGGCGGCTGTCCTGGCCCGGCCGCCCCCCCTCCTTTACGCCGCGCTTCTCGCCGGCGCTGCAATCGCGGCGGGCACGACCGGCGCGAAGCTCCGCACAGACTGGGTCCGCGCGCCGGTTCTCGCCGCCGAGCGGACGCTGACCGTCACCGGTTGGGTCGCCGAGCGCGAACGCTCCAACACCGGCGGTGCCCGCCTGACCGTCCTCGTTCAATCGGCGGGCGATCTAACGCCCGAGCAGACGCCGCACTTCATCCGCGTCACGGCGCGTTCCGGAGCCGACGCCATCGGCTATGGGGACGGCATCAGTGTACTGGCCCGCCTTGCCCCGCCGCGCGGTCCCGCCTTTCCCGGTGGCTACGACTTCGCCGTCGCCGATTACTACCGCCGCGTCGGGGCCACCGGCTTTGCCCTCGGCGCCCCGAAGGCCGCCGACCTCGGCCCGCCGCCCTTCTCAATCGCCCTTATGGCTTCAATTGAACGCCTGAGGTCCGCCATCGCCTCGGCGCTTCGCCGGGCGTTGCCGGGCGAGGACGGCGCCATCGCCGAGGCGCTCATCGTCGGCGAGCAGGGCGGCATTTCCGAAGCCACGCAGGCTCGCTACCGGGCCTCGGGCCTGGCCCACATCTTGTCGATCTCCGGCTTGCATATGGCCCTGGTCGCCGGCGCCGTGTTCTCTGCCCTGCGGGCGCTGCTTGCACTGGTGCCGGCGCTCGCGTTGACCCGGCCGATCAAGAAATGGGCTGCGGCCGCGGCACTCATCGTCGCCACGCTCTATGTCGGCATTTCCGGCGCCGCTGTCGCCACTGTGCGCTCCTACGTGATGCTGGCGATCATGCTCCTGGCGGTCATGCTCGATCGCCGCGCCGCCAGCCTCCGCAATGTCGCGCTCGCCGCACTGGTCCTCCTCGTTTTCGAACCCGAAGCGATCCTCACCGCCAGCTTCCAGATGTCCTTCGCCGCCACTCTGGCCATCGTTGCCGGGTACGAAGCTTTCGCCGACCGGCAATCCCGGCGGATCAAGACCGGCGCACCGGCCGCCGGCAGGCGCATTCTTCGAGCGCTCGGCGGCCTGGCTTTGACCTCGTTGCTGGCCGGCCTCGCCACCGCGCCCTTCGTCGCGTTTCACTTCCAGCGCCTGGCCCCGCTGAGCCTTCTTGCCAACATCGCCGCCGGCCCGCCGGTCAGCCTCGTCGTGATGCCGATGGCCTTGGCGGCAGTCTTGCTGATGCCGTTCGGCCTGGAAGCGTTGCCGCTCTGGCTGATGGCGCGTGGCCTCGACGCGGTCGATGCGATCAACGATTGGACCGCGGCGCGGTCGATTGGCATCGGCGAGGTGCCGATGATGCCGCAAGCGGCCTTCCTGCTCGCCATCGCGGGCCTCGTCTGGCTTTGCCTTTGGCAGGGCCGCGCCCGCCTGCTCGGCGTCGCGTCGGCGATCCTCGCGGTCGCCATCGCTGCCCTCGGCCAGCGGCCGGAGGTTATTGTCAATGCCGAGGGCACCGCTGTCGCGGTTCGCGGCGCCGAGGGCAGTTACCGGGTGCTTGGTGGGAAGGGCGCCGCCTTCGCCATCGGCCAATGGCTCCGCGCCGACGGCGATCTTCGTGAAGCCCGCGATCCCACCCTCGACGACGACACCGATTGCGACAATCTCGGCTGCACCGCGCTGATCTCCTCGATCGGTCGCCGCGTTGCGCTTTCCCTCGACCGTCGTGCCTTTGCCGAGGACTGTCGCCTCGCCGCCGTCGTCGTCAGCCCGCTTGCCGCGCCCGATAGGTGCCGCACCACCGCACTTGTCATTGACCGAACGGCCCTGGCAGCCTTCGGCTCGCACGCTATCTGGACCGTTGCCGACCAAAGCAGACAGCCGACACTTCGCATTGAAACCGCTTACCCGGCTGTCCGTCGCCCCTTCATGCCGGCGATAACCAAAACCTCTCCGCCGTCGGCTGCGGCTCAATAGCGGCGGAACAACCCGACCAAGCGTCCCTGGATGCGAATGCGGTCCGGGCCGAAAATGCGCGTCTCATAGGCTGGATTGGCCGCCTCCAGAGCAATCGAAGCGCCGCGACGGCGGAGCCGTTTCAGCGTCGCTTCCTCGTCGTCCACCAGAGCCACGATAATGTCGCCACTGTTGGCGGTATCGCCCTTGCGGATCAGGACGGTGTCGCCCTCGAAAATGCCGGCCTCGATCATCGAGTCGCCCTTGACCTCGAGAGCGAAATGCTCGCCGAGGCCGAGCATTTCAGGCGGCACGGTGATCGTATGGCTGTGGGTCTGGATCGCCTCGATTGGCGTGCCGGCGGCGATCCGGCCCATCACCGGAACAGCGACCGGATCGTTCGCCGCGGCACCCTCGGCGAGGTGGCGCACTTTCCCGAGATTGCCGACGATGACATTCGGAGAGAAGCCGCGCGGCCGGCCGGTGCCGGCTGCCGATTCTGGCAGCCGCAGCACCTCCAGGGCGCGGGCTCGGTTAGGCAGGCGGCGAATGAAACCGCGCTCCTCAAGGCCCTTGATCAGCCGGTGAATGCCGGATTTCGAGCGCAGGTCGAGGGCGTCCTTCATTTCATCGAAGGAGGGAGGCACGCCTGAGTCTTTCAACCGCTCATGGATGAACATGAGCAATTCGTGCTGTTTCTTGGTCAGCATGATCCCTCGCCACAGCCCCTTCTCGAAGTCGCCCCGCCCGGAGTTGTCCTTGTGGAAGTCTCCGGAGCCGGCACGCGCGGCATCGACCGCGAATCTGGTACAAAACACGAACAAACTACCGTGTTCCATATGTGTTCCGCAAGTCGAAACTTTCCGTAAATGCGGTGGTTTCCCATCACTTCCGCCTCGACCCGGCGCGCGCCTCGTTTATGGTCGGCGCGCGGAAGGCGGGCGCGCAGGCCCAGTCGAAGCGTTACGAGGGCGGCCCGATGACAACCCGGAAGGCCTTTGGCCTAGCCGTTCTGGCGGTGTTCCTGGTGAGCGCCGCCGTTTGGGCGGCGATGGCCTTCGGCACACTTGCGCACCTGCGCCGTCTTGCCGGCGGCTTAGCGCCGCTCGATCTCCAGCCCTTCGGCTATCGTCCAGCCGACGTGAACGCCCTGCTGACCGCGCTTGGCGAGGAAGGCAGGCGTTTTTACGCCGATGTCCAACTCCGCATCGACGCTGTCTACCCCGCGCTCTACGCCCTGTCGCGGGCGCTGCTGATCTGGTGGCTGACCGAGCCGGGCCGTCTTGGCCGGGACGCTGCGCTGCCGCTGCGGCTGGCCCTTCTCGCCGCTCCGCTGATCGGTGCCGGGCTCGACTATGTCGAGAATTCCGCCATCGCCGCCATCCTCGCTGCGCCGATGCCCGTGGATCGGGTCACAGTCGGCGCGGCGGCCTTGGCGACGGAGATGAAGTCGGTTGCAGTGACCTTCACCGAAGTTGTCTGCCTTGCCCTCGGCGCGGCGGCCGCATGGCACTGGTGGCAAGGGCGACGGCCGGCGTCGCCATCATCGACCTAGCCGATGGCGACGGGACGGCGGAGGCGGACTACGCGGCAGGCGGTGCCCGCCGCTGCCGCCGGCGCGCGCGGCGCTCGGATGAGCAGGCAATCGGCGGCCGCCAGCACCGAGAGCATGGACGAATCCTGCACCGGAAACGGCGTCGCCACCGGCAGATCGCCCTCCCGCACCTCGAGCCGGGCACGCTGGTAGTCCAGCCGCCCGTCATTGGCACGAACGTCGACGCCCAGCACCGCCGGCTCGCTCGGGTCTTCTGCCGGCTTGCCGAGGAAGGCCGAAATCAGCGGTACCAGGAAGAGTATCCCGCAAACCAGGCTGGAGACCGGATTGCCGGGAAGGCCGAGCACCGCCATCGAGCCAAGCCGCCCGAAGAGGAGCGGTTTCCCCGGCCGGAGCGCAATCTTCCAGAAATCGAGATCGAGACCGCGCGCGGCGAGGGCGGGCTTGATGAGGTCGCGGTCGCCCGACGATGCGCCGCCGAGTGTCACCAGAATATCGGCCCCGCCCGCCAACGCCCGATCCACCGCGTCTCCGAGGGCACCGAGATCGTCGCGGGCGATACCGAGGTCGCTAACCGCCCCACCGGCGTCGGCGGCAATTGCCGCAATGCCATAGGTGCTGGAACTGACGATCTGGTCGGCGCTGCGCGGCGTCCCTGGCGGCACCAGTTCGTCGCCGGTAGCGAGGATGGCCACGCGGGGGCGCCGAACCACCGAAAGGCTGGCGTGATCCATGGCTGCGGCAACCGATAGGTCCGCAGCCATCAGCCGTCGTCCGGCCGGAAGCACCGTGGCACCCTCGGCGAAGTCGAGGCCGCGGCGGCGGATGAACTGGCCGGTGCGCGCGTCTTCCTTGACTGCGATCGTCTCGTCGCCAACCTTTTCGGCGTCCTCCTGGAGGAGGATCGCATCCGCCCCAGCCGGAACCGGCGCCCCGGTCAGGATGCGGACCGCTTCCCCCGCACCGACCGTTCCGCGGAATGCCTGGCCGGCGACGGATTGCCCGATCACGCGGAGGCGTTTTCCAGAGGTAGCATCGCCGGCGCGCACGGCGTAGCCGTCCATGGCCGACGCGTCGAAGGGCGGCTGGGTACGCCGCGCCACCAGCGGCTCGGCCAATACGCGGCCGTGCGCGGCGGCAAGCGACACCGTCTCGGCGTCCTTGCGCGCGATGCCGCCGACGATGCGGCCGATCGCTTCGCTGACCGGAAGGAGGCTCACGGCTTGTCGCCGGCGCGCCACGTCCCCGATCGCCCGCCCGACTTCTCCAGGAGCCGAATGCCGCCGATGACCATGCCGCGATCGACCGCCTTGGCCATGTCGTAGATCGTCAGACAGGCGACCGACGCCGCGGTCAACGCTTCCATCTCGACGCCGGTCTGCCCTGTGACCTTGGCCGTCGCGCGAACGCGAACCCCGGGCAAGGTGTCGTCGAGTTCGAGATCGACGGCGACCTCGCTGAGGCCGATCGGGTGGCAGAGCGGGATTAGCTCGGACGTGCGCTTCGCCGCCATGATGCCGGCGATCCGCGCGACCGCGATCACGTCGCCCTTCTTGACGTTTCCGTCGCGGATGAGAGCCAGCGTCGCCGCTTTCATCGTCACCGAACCCTCGGCAACCGCCACTCGGGCGGTCTCGGCCTTGGCCGAGACGTCTACCATGGTCGCCCGTCCGTCCGCCCCGAGATGCGTCAGACGATCGTTTTCCGCCATCGCTAGCGCGCCTCCGCCGCTTCAAGCTGTAGCAGCGCCGTCGTCGCCACGGCGACATCGCTCTGCCGCATCAGGCTTTCTCCGACCAGAAACGCGCCGACACCGACCCTCCGGAGCCGCGCGATATCCGCCGGCGTGAAGATGCCGCTCTCGCCGACGACGATCCGGTCGGCCGGCACGCGAGGCGCCAGGCGCTCGCTCACCGCCAGGGAGGTCTCGAAAGTGTGGAGGTCGCGATTGTTGATGCCGATTAACGGCGACGCATAGGCACCGAGTGCCCGCCCGAGTTCGGCCTCGTCATGCACCTCAAGAAGGACATCCATCCCGAGATCCAACGCAGTCCTCTCCAGCGTCGTGCCGGTCGCGTCGTCGACCGCGGCGAGGATGATCAGGATGGCATCGGCGCCGGCCGCCCGTGCCTCGTAGACCTGGTAGGGATCGTACACGAAGTCCTTGCGGATCGCCGGCAGCGAAACTGCCGCGCGCGCGGCGACGAGATCGCCAAGCTTGCCCTGGAAGTGCTGGGTGTCGGTCAACACCGAAAGACAGGTCGCTCCGCCAGCCTGATAGGCGCGGGCGAGGGCAGGGGGGTCGAAGTCGGCCCGGATCAGCCCGCGCGAGGGGCTCGCCTTCTTGATCTCGGCGATCAGCGCCGGACGGCCGTGGCCGATCCGCGCGCGCAGGGCGGCGAGGAACCCGCGCGGTGGCGGTTGGGCAGCCGCCTTCGCCCGGAGGGCTTCAAGCGGCACCGCGCGCTTGGCCGCGGCTATCTCCGCCCGCTTGGTCTCGCCGATACGCGCCAGAATATCGCTCATGCCTCACCCGGCATTGGAAACGCGGACCAGGGCGTCGAGCCGCTCCTTCGCCCATCCGGCATCGATCGAGCGCCGCGCCAACTCCACCCCGCTGCGAAGGTCCGCGGCCTTGCCGGCAACCGCGAGGGCCGCTCCGGCGTTGGCGAGCACGACGTCGCGATAGGCGCCTTCTTTGCCCGTCAGAACCTCGCGGAGGGCAGCCGCGTTGGTCGCGCCGTCGCCGCCGGCAATCGCCTCGATCGGCACCGCGCTCAGCCCGGCATCGCGGGGATTAATCTGGAAGGTGGTGACCTGACCGTTGCGCAGTGCTGCGACCTCCGTCGGACCGGCCAGCGAAATCTCGTCGACACCGCCGGCGCCATGCACCACCCATGCCGCCTCGGTGCCGAGGCCGGCGAGCACTTCGGCCAGCGGCCGCACCCATTGCGGCGAAAACACGCCGAGGAGGAGGCGCTTCACCCCCGCCGGATTGGACAGCGGCCCGAGCAGGTTGAAGATCGTCCGCGTGCCGAGTTCGACGCGGGTCGGCCCGACATGCTTCATCGCCGCATGGTGTGCCGGCGCGAACATGAAGCCGATCCCCGCCTCGCGAATACAGCGTGCCACACGGTCCGGCGTGAGGTCGATCTTGACGCCGAGCGCCGCCAGCACGTCGGCGGCGCCCGACTTGGAGGAGAGCGCCCGGTTGCCGTGCTTGGCGACGGGAACCTCGGCGCCGGCGACGACAAAGGCCGAGGCGGTGGAAATGTTGTAGGTGCCGCGCCCATCGCCGCCGGTGCCGACCACGTCCATCGCATCCGCCGGCGCTTCGACCGGCAGCATCTTGGCCCGCATCGCCGCCACCGCTCCGGCGATCTCGTCGACCGTCTCGCCGCGCACCCTGAGCGCCATCAGGAACCCGCCGATCTGCGCCGGCGTGGCGTTGCCCGACATGATGATGCCGAAAGCCTCTTCAGCCTCCGCGCGCGAGAGCGGCGCGCCAGTGGCAACGCGGGCTATCAGCGGCTTCAGGTCACTCATCGACACCCCCGCGCCGAACCTTCACGCCACCGCCCGTGACGTGCGCCCGTTCCATTCGCGTGCGATGTCGAGGAAGTTGCGCAAGATCTGGTGGCCGTTTTCCGAGGCGATGCTTTCCGGATGGAATTGAACGCCGTGCATCGGGAAAGACGTGTGCGCAAGCCCCATGACGACGCCGTCATCCTCGGCCTCGGCCGTTACCCGCAGCACCGCCGGCATGGTCTCGCGTGCCACCGTCAGCGAGTGATAGCGCGTCGCACGAAGCTTGCCGTTGATGCCGCGAAAGACGCTCTGGCCGGTGTGGACGATAGTGCTGACCTTGCCGTGCATCGGCACCGGCGCTCGCACGACCTTGGCACCGAACGCCTGTCCCATGGCTTGGTGGCCGAGGCAGACACCGAACATCGGCACCGTGCTGGCCGCCGCCGCGATGAGGTCGAGGCAGATGCCGGCTTCGTTCGGGGTGCAGGGACCTGGCGAGAGGACAATGCCTTCCGGCTTCATCGCCAACGCATCGGCAACGCTGAGCTTGTCGTTTCTGCGAACGACCAGCCGCGCCCCGAGTTCACCCAGATAGTGAACCAGGTTGTAAGTGAAGCTGTCGTAGTTATCGATGACCAGAAACACGGGACCGGCTGCCTTTCCGCCCTGGCTTAGGCCCCGTCGGCGGCCCGATCAAGCGGTCTGGCCGGCAAGGGTTACTGCCCGCGGCCGACCGCCGAGGCAAAGCGCACCGCTTCCTCGGCCGCCCGGAATAGAGCCCGGGCCTTGGCGACGCACTCCTGGTGTTCGCTCTCAGCCACGGAATCGGCCACGATTCCCGCCCCCGACTGCACATACATGCGGCCGTCCTTAACGATCGAGGTGCGGAGCACGATACAGGTATCCATGGCACCGTTGGCCGAGAAATAGCCGACGCAGCCGGCATAGATGCCGCGCTTCTCGCGCTCCAGTTCGTCGATGATCTCCATGGCCCGCACCTTCGGTGCACCGGAGACGGTACCGGCCGGAAAGCCGGCGGCGAGAGCATCCAGCACATCGTGCTCGCTCCCCAGGCGTCCGACGACGTTGGAGACGATGTGCATCACGTGGCTGTAGTATTCGAGAAAGAACTGGTCGGTGACGCGCACCGTGCCGATCTCAGCCACCCGCCCGACATCGTTGCGGCCGAGATCGAGCAGCATCAGATGCTCGGCCCGTTCCTTGGGGTCGGCCAGCAGCTCGGCGGCAAGGCGGCGGTCCTCGTCGGGAGTGGCGCCACGCGGTCGCGTGCCGGCGATCGGCCGGATCGTCACTTCGCCCTCTCGCACCCGCACCAGAATCTCCGGGCTCGACCCGGCGAGCGCGAAGTCGCCGAAGTCGAGGAAGTAGAGGAAGGGCGAGGGGTTCGTCCGGCGGAGTGCGCGATAGAGCGCGAACGGCGGCAGCGCGAACGGCGCCTCGAAGCGCTGCGACAGCACCACTTGGAAAATGTCGCCGGCGGCGATGTATTCTTTCGCCCGGCGCACCATCTCGAGATAGTCGGCGTGCGGCGTGTTGGACGTGACGGCAAGGTCGTGATCGGCTCTGACCGCGTCCGATCCGGGCGCGAGATGTGTGTCGAGGGCCTCGACCACTCCGTTCAGCCGCTCGGCGGCTCTGGTGTGCGCCTGCTTGGCGGACTGTCCGGGCTTCGGCCAGACCGGCGAGACGATGATCATCTCGTCCTTCACCGCGTCGAACACGATCATCACCGTCGGCCGCAGCATGATCATGTCGGGCAGGCCGAGCGGATCGGGCCTGGCCGCTCCCAACTCCTCCATCTGCCGCACCATGTCGTAGCCGATGTAGCCGAAAATCCCCGCCGACATCGGCGGCACGGCGTCCGGGAGCGCGATCCGCGACTCTTCGATGATCCGCCGCAGCGCAATCAGCGAAGGCTCGCCCATCGCCTGAAAGCGGTCGGGATGAGTTGCCGGCTCGCGGTTGACCTCGGCCTTGGCGCCGAACGCCTTGAACACCAGATCGGGGTCGACGCCGATCATCGAATAGCGCCCGCGCGTCGCGCCGCCCTCGACCGACTCGAGCAGGAATGCATTACGCCGGCCTGACGAGAGCTTCAGCATCGCCGAGACCGGGGTCTCGAGATCGGCGACCCGGCGCGCCCATACCACCTGCGCGCGCCCGGCATCGTAGGCGCGAGCGAAAGCCTCGAACGAAGGCTCGATCAGCATGGCGGCGTCAAGAGATCGGCGGCTTCAAGGCTAGCCGGCGCCGCCGACGCCAATGGCCGTCTGCACGGCACGCTGATCGATCGATACGCCGTAACGGGTCTGCAGACCGGCATCGTACTGTTCGATAACGTCTTCGCCGATGGCGATGTTGAGCCGGTCGATCAGCGCCGCGCCCTGTGGATCGTTCGGCACATAGGGCGGACGCTCGACCTTTGTCACCTTGAGGACAACACGGCTCCCCTCGATCGGCCCGGCAGCGACGGCGATAAGGCCTTCCTTGCCGCCGAAGGCGGCATTGATCACATCGGCGGTCAAGTCGTTGGCTGGCGCGGTCTCGCGCGTCACGTTCTCCGCCGTCTGCACCGTGAGCATCAGTTCGTCGCCGATCTTGTCGAAGGCTTCGCCGCCCTTCAGACGGTCGGCAAGGCCGCGGGCAAACGCAGCCGACTTCGTGTTGAGCTGTTCCTTCGCCCAAGCCGCCATCACCTTGTCTTTGACCTCCGCAAAGCTCGGGTCGCGAGCGGCGTTGACGGCCGTCACCTCGAACCACACGAAGCCACGCCCAGCGGTCGGCAGCGGGTCGTTGGTGATCCCGACGTCGCTCTCGAAGATGCCGCGCAGCAATTGTCCGCTTTGCGGCAGATTGAGCACTGCGCCCTCGGCCGAACGGCCGTTCCGGTCGATCGCCGCGAACGTCTGCACCGGCCGCTCCAGCCGTTTGGCGACCTCGGCCAGCGTCTCTCCCCCCGACTGGGCATCGACGATCTTGTCGTGCAATTCCAGAAGAGTCCGCTGTGCCCGCTGCACCGCAAGATCCCGCTTGATAGACTCCTGTGCTTCCTCGAAGGTCTGCGTCGTTGCCGCGGTAACTTCGCCGACAGCCACGATTACCGGACCGAAGTCGCCGTCGATCACGCCGCTGGTGCTGTTGGCAGCAAGGCTGAACGCTGCCTCGGCGGCCTTCTTATTGACCATGGCCGCCCGAGTGACCATGCCGAGATCCACGTCCTCCGCCTTCAGGTTGGCCTCGGCAATGAGGTCGTCGAAGCTCTTGCCGCCCTGGAGGGCCGTCGCGGCGGCATCGGCCTTCGCGCGGTCGTCGAAGGTCATCTGCCGGACCCGACGTTTCTCGGGGGTGGCGAAGCGTGCGGTTTGCGCGGTGTAGATCGCCCGGGCATCGGCCTCGGAAACCTTGGAGGGGTCGACGAGGTCGAGCGGATCGACCTTCAGGATCGTCACCGCGCGATACTCCGGAACGCGCCACTGCCCGCGATTGGAATTGAACAGCGCTTGCAGATCGTCGTCGGTCGGCGTGCCCGCGTCGCCCGCCAGTCCGACCGGTACGACCAGGTATTCGAGCGTTCGCTTCTCGGTGCGGTACTCGTGCATCGCCCGCGCATAGGCCTCAGGCGCGGCAATCCCGGCCAACAGGCCCTCGCTCAGCTGGTTGCGGAGCTCGATCCCCCTGCGTTCGGCAACGAAAGCGGCCTCCGACATGTCGGCCTGGCTGAGATAGGCGTTGAGCAGCGAACGGTCGAAGATTCCGCCCGGTCCCTTGAACCGGGGATCGGCGACAATCTGTGCGGTGAGCCCGGCCGACGAGATGCCGAGACCCATTTCCGAGGCCTGCAGGCGATAGGTCTCCATTCCGACCAACGAGTTCATCACCAGCGTCGGAATACCCGCCAAGCGCGCTTCGTCCGGCGTCAACTGACGCCCCTGGCCCTGCGACAGCGAGCGAATCGCAAGGTTGTAGTAGCGCTGGAACGTCTCCACTGAGATCGGCGAGCCGCCGACCGTGGCAACATCGCGGACGCCGAAAGAGGGGATGAGCCGCTCCACGCCCCACAATCCGAAGGCAATGACCAGGATACCCATCAGCGCCTTGGTGACGATACCGCCGCTGTGTTGCCTGAGAGTGGTCAGCATCAATGCCTCACGGGGCGCCGTCCGGCGCTAGTCGCCAAAAAGTGGTTTTTACGAGAACGCGCAATAGTATGGGCCGGCGCTGGTCGCTGCAAGGCGATGGCGCCGCGAAGCCTATTTCGGCCAGCCCGGACAAGCCTCGGCCATTCGGGCGATCTTTTCTGCCGCGGTAGCCATGGTCACCGTCGCCTTGGCATCGCCGATCGCGATATCGACGTGATCGAGCGGCTGCACCAGGAGCTTGGCCAGCGCATCGATCTCCTCGCCGGCAACCGTCACGACGATGCTGCCGTCCGAGCGCGAGCGGGCTTGACCGCTGCCCTTGTAAGACCCGACCGCTGCCGCGTTCGCCGCCTTGAAGACGGCAAAGCGAACGTCGACGACGCTGTCGCGGCGAACGCCCGCCGGAGGAGGTCCGGCCCCGGTCGCTCCGGCATCGATAGTGACGCCTTCGCCGGCCATGCAGCGAACCACCATCTGCCCCGGCTCAGCAGCCACATAGCGCACGAAGAAAGTCGGCACGCCGAGGGCAATGTCGAAGGTCCCGCCAGGCACCCATTCGGCCGCGCTCGCCGACAAGCAGCCGGCAGCCAGGCCGCCGATTAGAAACGCAGCCCTTCCAAGCAAAGTCACCACGCATCACCTCACAAAGTCGGGCCAACCTAGCACGGCGGCAACGGCCGCCGGAAGGATTGCGACGCCTGGCGCTTTGTCAGCGCCCCGGCCGTTTGCTACGCCGGCCGGGCAAGAACAAGACCTGAAGGGGAGGGCGGCAATGGCGCGGGCTAGACCACTGGTGGCCGGCAACTGGAAAATGAACGGCCTGCTTGCAAGCGTCGCCGAGCTTCAATCCCTCCGCGATACTTGGCGCGGCACCGCCGAAGTGGCGGTCTGTGTCCCCGCGACGCTGCTAACGGCCGCTCGCGACATCCTGCGCGGCTCGGCAATCGGCCTCGGCGGTCAGGACTGCCATCCAAAGGCCTCCGGCGCCCACACAGGCGACATCTCCGCCGAGATGCTGGCCGATGCTGGTGCCCGTCTGGTCATTGTCGGGCACTCCGAGCGTCGTGCCGATCACGCCGAAAGCGACGAACTGGTGCGCCGGAAGGCCGAGGCCGCCTGGCGCGCCGGCCTGACGGCGATTCTCTGCATCGGCGAGACCGAATCCGAGCGGCGCGCCGGCAAGGCCCTGGAGGTCGCGACCCGCCAGCTCGCCGGCTCGGTGCCCGACGGCTCGATGTCGGCAAATCTCGTCATTGCCTACGAGCCGGTTTGGGCAATCGGCACCGGCCTGACGCCGACACCCGATGACATCGTCGAAATGCACACCCACATAAGGCTGCGCTTGGTGGCGCGTTTCGGCGCCCAGGCGGAGGGGATCGGGATTCTCTATGGCGGCTCGGTTAAGCCTGACAATGCCCGCACGCTCCTCACCCTGCCGTCGGTCGACGGGGCGCTGGTCGGCGGGGCCAGCCTCAAAGCCAAGGATTTCCTGGCCATCGCTGCGGCGGTCGGCTGAAAGGGCCGCCCGCGCCGCGTGGCCTGGAAAGGGCTCGGAGCATCGTGTACAAGGCGCGCAATTCCTTTCCCGGACAATCTGATCCATGGAAACAGTTCTCATCGTCATTCACTTGATGGTGGTCATCGCCCTTGTCGGCGTGGTCCTGCTGCAACGCTCCGAAGGCGGAGCGCTCGGGATCGGCGGCTCGAGCGGTTTCCTCACCTCGCGCGGCCAGGCCAATGTGCTGACACGCTCGACCGCCATTCTGGCGGCGGCATTCTTCGCTACCTCGATCGCCCTGACGTTGATCGCCAAGTTCAGCCCGCGCCCGGAAAGTGCGATTCAGCCGGTGACGGCCCCGGCCAACGCCCCCGGTGCTCCGCCGGCCGGTCCCCCGATTACCACCATCCCGCTGTTGCCGACGGCCCCTCCCGCAACCAACACCGCACCGCCGGCACCGGCCCCCAACCCCTGACCGCGCCGGTTAACGGCAACGCGCAAGTTGTTTTCGCAAGGCCTCCCGAATCGCAGGGCGAGGCGATAAGATAGAGGCCCATGGCGCGGTATATCTTCATAACCGGCGGCGTGGTCTCCTCACTTGGCAAGGGCATTGCGGCAGCCGCGCTCGGCGCGCTGCTGGAGGCGCGCGGCTACAAAGTGCGCCTGCGCAAGCTCGACCCGTATCTCAATGTCGACCCGGGGACGATGAGCCCCTACCAGCACGGCGAGGTCTTCGTCACCGACGACGGCGCCGAGACCGACCTCGACCTCGGGCACTACGAGCGCTTCACCGGCCGTGCCGCCAACCGGATGGATTCGATCACCACCGGCCGCATCTACCAGGAGATCATCGCCAAAGAACGCCGCGGCGACTTCCTCGGCGGCACGGTACAGGTGATCCCGCACGTCACCGACGCGATCAAGGCTTTCGTCCTCGACGGCAATGACGGCATCGACTTCGTCCTCTGCGAGATCGGCGGCACAGTCGGCGACATCGAGGGCCTGCCGTTCTTCGAGGCGATCCGCCAACTCGGTAACGATCTGCCGCGCCAGAGCGTGGTCTATATCCACCTGACGCTCTTGCCCTTCATCCCGGCCGCCGGCGAACTGAAGACCAAACCGACCCAGCACTCCGTCAAGGAACTGCGCTCCATCGGCATCCAGCCCGACATCCTGATGGTCCGCTGCGACCGTCCGGTGCCGCGCGAGGAGCGGCGGAAGCTCTCGCTGTTCTGCAACGTCCGCGAGACGGCGGTAATCCAGGCGATGGACATCCCGCACATCTACGATGTGCCGGCCGCCTACCACACCGAAGGCCTCGACCGCGAAGTCCTCGCCGCCTTCGGCATCGGCGACGCGCCGGAGCCCGACCTCACCCGCTGGCGGCAGATCGGCAAGGCGATCGGCAGCCCCGAGGGAGAGGTGACCATCGCCGTGGTCGGCAAGTACACCGGCCTCAAGGATGCCTATAAATCGCTGACCGAGGCGTTGCATCACGGCGGCATCGCCAACGCCGTGCGGGTCAATCTCGACTGGATCGACTCGGAGGTTTTCGAGGCCGAGGATCCCGCGCCCTATCTGGAACAGGTCGACGGCATTCTCGTCCCCGGCGGTTTCGGCGAACGGGGCTCGGAAGGCAAGATCGCTGCCGCCGGTTTCGCGCGCAAACACAAGGTGCCGTATTTCGGCATCTGCTTCGGCATGCAGATGGCGGTCATCGAAGCCGCCCGGAATCTCGCCGGCATCGAGGGCGCCAACTCGACCGAGTTCGGCCCGACGCCGGAGCCGGTGGTCGGCCTGATGACCGAGTGGCTGCGCGGCAACGTCCTCGAAACCCGCCGTAAGAACGGCGATCTCGGCGGCACGATGCGGCTCGGCGCCTATTCGGCCTACCTTAAGCCGGGCAGCCGCATTGCCGGCATCTACGGCCGCACCGAGATTTCCGAGCGCCACCGCCACCGCTACGAGGTCAATATCGGCTACCGCGAGCGCCTGGAGGCGGAGGGCATGCGCTTTGCCGGCATGTCTCCCGACGGCGTTCTGCCGGAGACCATCGAGCTTGCCGATCACCCCTGGTTCATCGGCGTCCAGTTTCATCCCGAACTGAAGTCACGCCCCTTCGACCCGCACCCGCTGTTCGCCTCCTTCATCGGCGCCGCAGTCGAGCAGAGCCGGCTGGTTTAGCGGCTGATCAGGAAATACCCGCCGCGGTCGCCGGCAAGGCGCCCCATCTCCGCCGGCGCCGGCTTCAACATCGCTTCCAAGAGCTTCGCCGTCGGCACCCAATAGGGCACGTACCATTCGCGGTCGACGTCCATGATCAGCACCCGGTCGCGCTTGGCGTCGTAGGCACCGATTGGCGAAGCGTGGGGACCGTCCCAATCGCCGGTCAGAACGCCCTGATTGAAGAACACCACCATAACGTTCCGGCCACTCGCTTCGTTGGCAGCCAACGCCTGCCGCAGCGCCGCCAGCGCCGCGCGATCGGCCTTGGCTGGCTGCTTCGCGGCTACGCTCGCCCGATCCAGTCCCTCCTTCGCCAGCCCCGCCCGGATGTAGCCGTCGAACTCCGCGAAGGTGACGCCACTGCCGCCATTGGCGGTGTCGCGCCGCCATGCGGGATCGCCGACGCTCTCCAAAAGGGCCGCCTCGGTCAGCACTGCGTCCTCCGCCCGCCGCGACAGCCCCTTCAGGGCATTGATCGCCATCGCCGCCGCCGCCACCGAACAATCGGCGTCGGTCGCCTGCGGCGTATAGAACGCCGCCATCGCCCAATAGTCCGGCGCGGCGTGGGTGCGGAGATAGGTCTGGTTGAGGAGGATCGGCTGAGCGTACGGGCCGAGCTTCGGCCTGTCGGCCGCCGGAGCGCCGGCAACCGTCGACAAAAGGAGCAGCAGAGCGATGAGAATGCGCATGGCCATTAAGCCTAAGGACGGCCTTCCCGTGCAGCAATCCTTGCCGGCGCGGCCGGTGCAGGCTAGGTCGGGGGCGATCTGTCGGAGACGCCGCGATTGAAGCCGACACCTGTCCAGCAGCCGCTCGCCGAGGTCCGCATCGGCGCCGCCGCGTTCGGCAACGCGCGGCCCTTGTCGCTGATCGCCGGCCCCTGCCAGCTCGAAAGCCGCGCCCACGCCTTTGAGATGGCCGGCCGGCTGAAGGAGATGACCGGCCGCCTCGGCGTCGGCTTCGTCTATAAGACCTCCTTCGACAAGGCGAACCGGAGCGCCCTCGGCTCGGCCCGCGGCCTCGGCCTCGACAAGGCATTGGAGATTTTCGCCGCCCTCCGTGCCGATCTCGGCGTGCCGGTCATCACTGACGTCCACGAACGTGAGCAATGCGCGGTGGTCGCGCCGGTGGTCGATGCCCTGCAAATCCCGGCCTTCCTCTCGCGCCAGACCGACCTACTCCTCGCGGCGGCAGCAACCGGCAAGCCGGTCAACGTCAAGAAGGGGCAGTTCCTCGCCCCCTGGGACATGCGCAACGTCGTCGAGAAGCTGGTCTCCGCCGGCAACCCCCAGGTCCTCTTGACCGAGCGCGGCGCCTCTTTCGGCTACAACACGCTCGTCTCGGACATGCGGGCGCTGCCGATCATGGCCGCCTTCGGCGCGCCGGTGATATTCGATGCGACGCACTCGGTGCAGCAGCCGGGCGGGCAGGGGATCTCGACCGGCGGCGACCGGAAATTCGTGCCCGTCCTGGCGCGCGCGGCGGTGGCGGTCGGCGTCGCCGGCGTCTTCATCGAGGTCCATCAGGACCCCGACCGCGCCCCCTCCGACGGCCCGAACATGCTGAAGCTCGACGACCTGCCGGCGCTGCTGGAGCAGCTGCTGGCGCTGGATCGGATCGCCAAACGGCGCGCCTAGCGCCCGCGATAAGCCGCGACGCCCGGATCGGGCAGCCACACGCCGGCGGGCGGCGCGCCGGTCTGCCAGAACACGTCGATCGGTATCCCGCCGCGCGGGTACCAGTAGCCGCCGATGCGGAGCCACTTCGGCGCCAGCGTCTCGACAAGGCGCTTGCCGATCGCCACCGTGCAGGCCTCGTGAAAGACGCCCTCGTTGCGGTAGGACGCCATCAGCAGCTTCAGCGACTTCGACTCGACCAGCCAACGGTCCGGCACATAGTCGATGACGAGATGGGCAAAGTCCGGCTGGCCGGTCACCGGGCACATGGTCGTGAACTCCGGCACGGCGAAGCGCGTGACATAGAGCGTGTCGGGGTGCGGATTGGCGACGCGGTCGAGAACCGCCTCGGCGGGGCTTGACGGGATCGGCGTCGGGCGGCCGAGCTGGAGCGGCGGATCGGGGCGCTGGTTCATCGGCAATTCCTGTTGCTGCAGAAGACCTTGGCCAAGCTCTAAGGCGGCGGCATCAGGGTCCCTTTGTTGCGGTCATAGCGCCAACAGGCGCCCCCCGACAACCGCGTGCCGCCCCACCATCGCTCGATGCCGTTAATGGCGGCGTGATCGGTCTCGCCGGCCAGCACCGATCGGCCGAAGGCAGTGAGCTCGAGCGGCCCGGTCAGGTAGGGTCGGTTGGCTGCCTCGTCGCCGAGCGGCGCGTAGGCGCCGGCGAGCCCATCCACCAGCGGCCGGCAAGCCGCGGCGAGGTCCTCCAGGATGCGGAAGAACGTCCAATCTCCCATGAACGCCGCCTCTTCGCGGGCGAGCGCCGCGCGAAAGAGATCGACCGGCGCCGGGCGATCCTCGCCGATGAGGTCGAGCATCGCTTCCTCGGTCCGCGAAAGCCCGGCCACCGGATCGGGCAGTTCCTCCAGGAAGCGGCGGAAGGCGGGCGCCAGAAACGGCAGTTCGGCCGAGGCGACCAGCGAGGCGGCCAAGACGGCCTCCGGCGTCGGCGCCGAGACCGCAGCCATAGCCGCTCGTCCGGCGGCGAGCAGCGCCGCATTCACCGGCCGCTCGCGCACCGCGAAGCGGCGGATCGAGACCGGCGTCTGGTGGCCGAGGAAGTCGTCCGCCTGGACCAGGAACACGCCTTCGCTCCGCCCTTCGCCGGCGAAGAAGTCGAGCATCTGGACCAGCTGCAATTGGTCGAAGAGGTCGTGTTCGACCCAGATGGCAATCCGGTCGAAACGCGCATGGCTGTGAAGCACGGCATCCCGCGCGCCGAATTCCGAGCGGATCAAAGCGAAGTCGAGGCCGAACCGCTCGGCGAGCGCTGCTGCGCGGATTTCCGAGAGCGCCTCAAGACTCGGCGCCGGCACCACCGGTCCCTCGTGCAGCACGTCGCGCCAGGCGAGGATTGTCGCCTCGAAGCCGGCGGCGGCAAGGAGGTCGGCGGCGGCATCGCCATTGGTCAGGATCAGCTCGGCCATCCCAGCCCACCGTGCGCCGCGCCCGCGCGGCGACCTGCGCGTCAGCCGAGGATACGGTTGTAATAGGCCAGCCGCCAGGAGCGCGGCAGCGGCGAATCCGCCCCAACGCGATTGAAGCGCCGAATCCGGCGCTTCGCCCCGTTTTGGAAATGGATCAGCAGCGCCGGCACCCGCGCTCCGTCGCTCTGCCGCCGCAGCGTCGGCAGGAACGCCGTGCCGTCATCCTCCCAGAAGATGCGCTTGCGATCCGGGTGACGCCGCACCGGCCGCGCCTGGTAGCCATCGGCGCCGAAGATGGCGTTGTCGATATGGCCGATCGGCAGGTCGTTGGCGAAATAGCCGGCGACCGACGGCTGCGCGTCAGCCAGCATCACCAGGAACTTCATGTCGCTGAGATTGGCCATCCCCCCGATCTTGACCGACGCCTCGTATTTCTTTCGCCAGGTCTGAATGAGTTCGGGATCGGCAAAGCCGGCGATCATGAGTTTCAGGAACGGCTCGACCGTTTCGCGGATCATCGTGATCGCCGGACTGCCGTTCCGGCCGAACACCATGGCCCGGCCGGCCGGGGCATGGCTGAAGACCTCCGCCCCGTCGTGAAAGAGCAGCGCGTCGGAATCGAAATAGAGACACTCGCCGATCCGCTCCTTGCGCAGGAACGATTCGACGTGGAACCACCGCGTCATGAATACCCGGGCGCGGTAAGCGTTCGAGCCGTGGATCTTGATGTAGACGCGGTCGAATTCGGCAATCAGCGGGTGGCGGAATTCATCGGCGTCGCGGACCTCGCAGCGCATCCAGGAGAGGTCGGCGCGCTTGTCGGTGATCAGCACCAGCCGCGCTTCCGGGTTGAAGAAACGCGCGCTCTCCAACGCCGCCTTGAGGTAGCGCGGCATCTCTCCGGTGTGAAAGTAGAGGAGGGTCGGAGGAGCGCTCACCGCCGGGGCCCGCTGGCGAACGGCAAGGTCATGTTAGGGAAGCGTCCGCTATCACAGTGTTGTGCCGATCCGCGCCTTGTGCCCCAAGGCAGCCCCTGCCACAAGGGACCGTTTTTCGGCTGGTTTGCCTTTCGACCCGCCCCGAGCCGCCCCCCCACAGCCGTCCTACACGAGCCGCTCCATGACCGCCATCATCGACATCATCGGCCGCGAGATCCTCGACAGCCGAGGCAACCCGACCGTCGAGGTCGAGGTGGTGCTGGAGGACGGCGCGATGGGTCGCGCCGCCGTACCGTCCGGGGCCTCGACCGGGGCGCACGAGGCGGTCGAACTCCGCGACGGCGACCTTTCCCGCTATCACGGCAAGGGCGTGCTGAAGGCGGTGGCGGCGGTGAACGGCGAGATTTTCGACGCGATCGGCGGTCTCGACGCCACCAACCAGATCCTCATCGACCGTACGCTGATCCATCTCGACGGCACGGAAAACAAGGCCCGCCTCGGCGCCAACGCCATCCTCGGCGCCTCGTTGGCAGTCGCCAAGGCGGCCGCTGCTTCGCTCGAACTGCCGCTCTGCCGCTATCTCGGCGGTCCCGCCGCGCGCATCCTTCCGGTGCCGCTGATGAATGTCATCAATGGCGGCGCCCACGCCGACAATCCCATCGACTTCCAAGAATTCATGGTGATGCCGGTAGCGGCGCCGAGCTTTGCCGATGCCCTGCGCGTCGGCGCCGAGATCTTCCACACGCTGAAGAAAGATCTTCAGGCCGCCGGCCACAACACCTCGGTCGGCGACGAGGGCGGCTTTGCGCCCAACCTTCCGTCCGCCGAAGCGGCCCTGGATTTCCTGATGCAGGCGACCGAGCGCGCCGGCTACCGGCCGGGCGAGGACGTCTTCCTCGCCCTCGACTGCGCCTCGACGGAATTCTTCAAGGACGGCCGCTACGTCTATGCCGGCGAGGGCAAGACGCGGAGCCGCGACGACCAGGTCCGCTACCTCTCGGGTCTTGTTGCCCAATATCCCGTCGTTTCGATCGAGGACGGCATGGCCGAGGACGATTGGGACGGCTGGCGGTCTTTGACCGACGCCATCGGCGACAATTGCCAGTTGGTCGGCGACGACCTCTTCGTCACCAACACCGCACGCCTTAAGGACGGCATCGACCGTGGGGTCGCCAACGCCATTCTGGTCAAGGTCAACCAGATCGGCACGCTGACCGAGACGCTGGAGGCGGTGGAAATGGCGCAGCGCGCCGGGTACGCAGCGATCCTCTCGCACCGCTCCGGCGAGACCGAGGATGCGACCATCGCCGACCTCGCCGTCGCCACCAATTGCGGGCAGATCAAGACCGGCTCGCTGTCTCGCTCCGACCGCCTGGCCAAATACAACCAGCTTCTCCGCATCGAGGCCGAGCTCGGGCCGGAAGCGACCTACGCCGCCCGTTCGGCGCTCCGCCGCAAGCCGCTCTGGCGGCCCTGAGGATGTGCACGCGGCGTTAATCCCCCGCCGCAAGAATGGCCGGTCGTCGCCATCCGAGACGTCCGATGCTGACCCGCCAGCGCAAGCGCCGCCGCTTCACCACCGCCCTCATCCTGCCGGTCGTGGCGGCCGCCTTTTTCGCCTATTTCGGCTATTGGGGTCTGCACGGCGACTACGGGCTCCTTGCCGAAGAGCAGTTGACGGTGGATGCCGCCCGCCTGCAGGTCGAACTCGACGGCCTCCGCCGGCAGGTCGACGACTACAAGCGCCGCATCGCCCTACTTGGCCGCGACGGCCTTGAGGCTGACATGCTGGACGAGCGGGCGCGCGCCGCCCTCGACATGGCCCGCCCCGACGAGATCGTAATCCCCAACGCCGCGCTGCCGGCCCGGCGCTAGGAACGAGGGCTTGCCGGCGCATGACAGGCCCGCGCAGTCCCTGATTGACACGCCGTTTGCCTTGGCATCCGCTTGGCTGCAGATTCTGGCAGGATCATGAGCGAGCGGACCGGGATGGCCAAAAGAGCGGAGAAGGCGGGTTCGTCGGCCGAGTCGGCTGTGGCGGCAAAGCCGCAGGGCGCCGAACGGCCGGCCGCGGTAAACGGTTCCGCCGCCAAGGACACGGCCTTTTCGTCGACGCAGGCGCTCGCCGCTTACCGGCTGATGCTGCTGATCCGCCGTTTCGAGGAGAAAGCCGGCCAGATGTACGGCATGGGCCTCATCGGCGGCTTCTGCCACCTCTATATCGGCCAGGAGGCCGTCGTCGTCGGCATGCAGATGGCGGCCGAAGAAGGCGACCAGGTGATCACCGCCTACCGCGACCACGGCCATATGCTGGCCTGCGGCATGGACGCCAAGGGCGTGATGGCCGAACTCACCGGCCGCCGCAGTGGCTACTCGCGCGGCAAGGGCGGCTCGATGCACATGTTCAGCCGTGAGAAGAACTTCTTCGGTGGCCACGGCATCGTCGGCGCGTCGGCCCCGCTCGGCACCGGGCTCGCCTTTGCCAACCGCTATCGCGGCAACGATCGGGTGTGTCTGACCTATTTCGGCGACGGCGCCGCTAATCAGGGCCAGGTCTACGAGAGCTTCAACATGGCCGAGCTCTGGCGGCTGCCGGTGATCTACGTCATTGAGAATAACCGCTACGCCATGGGCACCTCGATCACCCGTTCCTCGGCGCAGCCCGACCTGCATAAGCGCGGCATCTCCTTCAATATCCCCGGCGAGCAGGTCGACGGCATGGATGTCGACGCGGTTCACGCCGCCGGGCGTCGCGCCATCGCCTGGGCACGCGCCGGCAATGGGCCGATGATCCTGGAGATGATGACCTACCGCTATCGCGGCCACTCCATGTCCGACCCGGCGAAGTATCGCACGCGCGAGGAAGTGGAGAAGATGCGACACGAGCACGATGCGCTGGACCACGCCGCGCAGCGCCTCAAGGACCGCGGCTGGGCGAGCGAGGCAGACCTCAAGGAGATCGACCGGGCGATCCGCGAGGAGGTCAATGCCGCCGCCGACTTTGCCCAGGCCGACCCGCCGCCCGACGATGCCGAGCTTTGGACTGACGTCTACCGCTAGGGGAGGGGAAAGTGGGACGCGTCGTTCACTTCGAGATTCACGCGGAGAACCCGGAGCGGGCAATGGCCTTCTACGGCGCGGTGTTCGGCTGGGAGTTCCGCAAGTTCGGGCAGTTCGACTACTGGACCATCGCCACCGGCAAGGACGGGCAGGGCATCGACGGCGGGCTCACCCGGCGCCGCGGCCACAATCCGCCGCCGGCCTCGACGGCCCCATTGTCGTCTTTCGTCTGCGTCATCGATGTCGCCGACATCGACAAGGCGATCGCCGCCGCGCTGGCTGCCGGCGGCACCGAGGCGCTGCCCAAGAATGCCATTCCCGGCGTCGGCTGGTCGGCCTATTTCAAGGACCCTGAGGCCAACCTCTTCGGCATCTTCCAGGCCCTGCCGCGGCAACCGAGCGGCGGCTCCTCCCATGCCTGACGTCCTGATGCCCGCGCTGTCGCCGACCATGGAAGACGGCAAGCTCGCCAAATGGTTGAAGCGCGAAGGCGACGCTGTGCGCGCCGGCGACGTGATTGCCGAGATCGAGACCGACAAGGCGACGATGGAAGTCGAAGCCGTGGACGAGGGCAAACTCGCCGCCATCCTCGTCCCGGCCGGCACCGAGAACGTCAAGGTCAACACCCCGATCGCCAGGATCGTCGCCGATGGCGAGACCTCCGGCCGCGCCAAGGCGCCGCCGCCCGCCGCCCCGGCTCAGCCCTCGCCCAAAATAGCCGCCGCCCCGGCCGCTCCGACCCCCGCCGCCGATCCCGATGTGCCACCCGGCACCGAGATGGTGCCGACCACCGTCCGCGAAGCGCTTCGCGACGCGATGGCCGAGGAGATGCGCCGCGACGGCGACGTCTTCGTCATCGGTGAAGAGGTCGCCGAGTATCAGGGCGCCTACAAGGTCACGCAGGGCCTACTCGCCGAGTTCGGTGCCAGGCGCGTGGTCGATACCCCGATCACCGAGCATGCCATCGCCGGTCTCGGCGTCGGCGCCGCCTTCGCCGGCTTGAAGCCGATCGTCGAGTTCATGACCTGGAACTTCGCCATGCAGGCGATCGACCACCTGGTCAACTCCGCGGCCAAGACCCTGTACATGTCGGGCGGCCAGATGGGCTGCCCCATCGTCTTTCGCGGGCCGAACGGCGCCGCCGCGCGTGTCGCTGCGCAGCACAGCCAGGACTTCGCCTCCTGGTACGCCCATGTTCCCGGCCTCAAGGTCGTCCAGCCCTGGTCGGCGGCGGACGCCAAGGGGCTCCTTAAGGCGGCGATCCGCGACCCTAACCCGGTCGTTTTCCTCGAGAGCGAACTCCTCTACGGCCAGACATTCGATGTGCCCAAGCTCGACGACTTCGTCCTCCCCATCGGCCGCGGCAAGATCGTCCGGCCCGGCCGCGACTGCACGCTCGTCTCCTTCGGCATCGGCATGACGCACACGATGAAGGCCGCCGAAGTGCTGGCCGGCGAGGGCATCGACGTCGAGGTCGTCGACCTCCGCACCCTCCGTCCGCTCGACGCCGATCTTGTCGTCGCCTCGGTCAAGGGGACCGGTCGCTGCGTCACCGTCGAGGAGGGCTGGCCCTTCGCCTCGATCGGCTCGGAGATCGCCTCGCTGCTGATGGAGCGCGCCTTCGACTGGCTCGACGCGCCGGTCCTCAAGGTCACCGGCAAGGACGTGCCCATGCCCTACGCCGCCAATCTCGAGAAGCTGGCCCTGCCGTCCGCCGCCGAGGTCGTGGCGGCGGTCAAGGCCGTGACCTACCGCTCCTAGAGGCGACCATGCCGATCGACATCCGCATGCCGGCCCTGTCGCCCACGATGGAGGAGGGCAACCTCGCCGCTGGCACGTCAAGGAAGGCGACCGAGTCCGAGTCCGGGGATGTCATCGCGGAGATCGAGACCACAAGGCTACGATGGAAGTGGAAGCGGTGGACGAGGGGACCATCGCCCGCATTGTCGTTCCGGAGGGGACGCAAGGCGTCAAGGTCAACGCGGTTATCGCGACGCTCTCCGGCGACACCCCGGCAGCACCACGACCCTCGGAGCAGGTCGCGAACGCACCCGCCGCCAAGGCACCTGCGGCTGCGCCCGCCGAGGCACCGCCCGCCGCCCCCGCCAAAGCCGCCGCCGCTCCTTCCCCCGCCAAGCCTCCGGCGCCCGCGACCAACCGTATATTCGCCTCGCCGCTCGCCCGTCGCATGGCGGCCGAACTTGGCGTCAGCCTCGCTGCCATCAAGGGCTCCGGGCCGCACGGCCGCATCGTCAAGGCCGACCTTGCCGACGCCAAGCCGGCTGCTGCCCCGGCGGCCGCCCCGGCCTCACCTCGCGCGCCGCCAGCCCCGGCCGCCGCACCGCTCGCCGCGACGCCGGCCGACCAGCAGATCCTCAAGCTCTACGAGCCGGGGAGCTACGACGTCGTCCCGCACGACAACGTTCGCAGGATCATCGCCAAGCGCCTGGTCGAGGCGAAGCAGACCATCCCGCATTTCTACCTGTCGCTCGACATGGAGATCGACGCGCTGCTGCGCTTGCGGACCGAGATCAACAACTCGTCGCCGCGCGACCGCGAGGGCAATCCCGCCTGGAAGGTCTCGGTCAACGACATGATCATCAAGGCCTATGCCTTGGCCCTCCGCCAGGTGCCGGCCGCCAACGCTACCTGGACCGAGGGCGGGATGCTCCTCCACAAGCACGCCGACATCGGCGTCGCGGTTGCGATCCCGAGCGGCCTCATCACCCCCATCGTCCGCCGCGCCGACGAGAAGCGGCTTTCCGACATCGCCGCCGAGATGAAGGATTTCATCCACCGCGCCAAGGAGCGGAAACTCGCCCCGCACGAATACCAGGGCGGCTCCAGCGCCATCTCCAATCTCGGCATGTACGGCATCAAGGAGTTCGCCGCGGTGATCAACCCGCCGCACTCTTCGATCCTCGCCGTCGGCGCAGGCCTTGAGCGGCCGGTGGTCCGCGACGGCGCGGTCGCCATCGCCACCGTCATGACCGCGACCCTATCCACCGACCACCGCGCAGTCGACGGCGCGCTCGGTGCGAGCCTGCTCAACGCCTTCCGTCGCCTGATCGAGAAGCCGACGGCGATGCTGGTCTGACCGCGCCGTGGCTGAAACCGCTTACGACCTGATCGTGGTCGGCGCCGGACCGGGCGGCTATGTCGCCGCGATCCGCGCCGCGCAGCTCGGCCTGAAGACGGCGATCGTCGAGAAGTCTCATCTCGGCGGCATCTGTCTCAACTGGGGCTGCATCCCGACCAAGGCACTGCTCCGCACCGCCGAGGTCTATCGCCACTTCGTCCACGCCGAGGACTACGGCCTGAAGGCGACCGGCGTCACCGTCGACTTCCCGGCGGTGGTCAAGCGCTCGCGCGCCGTTGCCGGACAACTCAGCCGTGGCGTCGACGGCCTCCTCAAGAAGAACAGGGTGCAGGTCGTCTGGGGCACGGCCAAGCTGACCGCGCCGGGCCGCCTCACCGTCACCGCGGTCGAGGCGCCGGCACCGCGCGGCGCCGCTGGCGCCGGCGACTACACGGCGAAACACCTGATCCTCGCCACCGGCGCACGGCCGCGCGTCCTCCCCGGCCTCGAACCCGATGGCAAGCGCGTCTGGACCTACTTCGATGCGATGGCGCCGGCCGCGATGCCGAAGTCGCTGCTGGTCGTCGGCTCCGGCGCCATCGGCGTCGAGTTCGCCTCGTTCTACCGCACCCTCGGCGCCGAAGTGACGCTGGTCGAGGTGCTGCCGCAGATCCTCCCGGTCGAAGACGAGGAGATCGCCGCCCTCGCCCGCAAGCGCTTCGAAAAGCAGGGCATCGCCATCCACACCGGCGCCAAGGTCACCGCGCTCGCCAAGAACGACGCCGGCGTCAGCGCCACGATCGACCTGGGCGACGGCAAGACGCTGACCGTCGCCGCCGAGGTCGCCCTCTCGGCCGTCGGCGTTACCGGCAACATCGAGGGCCTCGGCCTCGAAGCCCTGGGCGTCAAAACCGATCGCGGCCTCATCGTCGCCGACCCCCTCTCTCGCACCAACATCCCCGGCCTCTACGCCATCGGCGACGTCGCCGGCCCGCCGATGCTGGCCCACAAGGCCGAGCACGAAGGCGTCGTTTGCGTAGAAGCCATCGCCGGCCTCGACCCGCACCCGCTCGACAAGCCCAGGATCCCCGGCTGCACCTATTCCTATCCGCAGATCGCCTCGGTCGGCCTCACTGAGAAGAAGGCGCTGGCCGAGGGGAGGGAGGTTCGCATCGGCCGCTTCCCCTTCATCGGCAACGGCAAGGCGATCGCCCTCGGCGAACCGGACGGCCTGATCAAGACGGTGTTCGACCAGGCGACCGGCCAGTTGCTCGGCGCTCATCTCGTCGGCGCCGAGGTGACCGAACTGATCCAGGGCTTCGTGCTGGCGATGAACCTCGAAACCACCGAGGACGAACTGATCCACAGCGTCTTCCCGCATCCGACGCTGTCCGAAGCCATGCACGAGAGCGTCCTCTCCGCCTTCGGCCGCGCCATCCACATCTGAAACCCGGGACCGACCCGACAGTCTGGGGTGCTAGTATCCTCGGCCAAGGGGGCGCCGCGAATCGCGACACGGCTGAAGGGAGCCACAAGCGATGGACGGACAGGGTATCGTTGCGTGGATCATCATCGGACTGGTCGCCGGCCTCCTGGCCAACCTGCTCCTCGGCGGACCAAGCACGCTGTTCGCCTCGCTGCTGACCGGTTTGATCGGCTCTGTGCTCGGCGGCTGGCTCGCTGGAAGGTTGAACTGGCGTTTTAGCCTGGGCAGCCCGATGGCCGACCAGATTGCCGTCGCTGCCGTCGGCGCAGCGGTCGTCTTGCTTTTGGCCCGCATGGTCCTTCCGGCATGACAGTCGGCGCCGGGCCGTTGGTCCGCCAGGGCGCGCGAGCCAACCGATGAGGTGCGCGCTTTCTGCTCACCTTGGTTGCCTTCCCTTCCATTGACCTTCCGCCCGAGCGGGATCACATCGAAGCCATGGTTACCCTCGTCGACAGCCTCGGCCCGGCCGGAGCAGCGCGGCCCCGTCACCCCGAGAAGGCCGGCCGGCCGGATTCCCCGCTGCTCCGCAAGCCAGAGTGGATTCGCGTCAAGGCGCCGAACTCGCCGGTGTTTCGCGAGACCCGTGACATCGTCCGCGGCCATGGCCTCGCCACCGTCTGCGAAGAGGCCGGCTGCCCCAATGTCGGCGAATGCTGGTCGAAGCGCCACGCCACCTTCATGATCATGGGCGAGGTCTGCACCCGCGCCTGCGCCTTCTGCAACGTGCGCACCGGCCTGCCGGAGCCGCTCGACACGAGCGAGCCGGAGCGCGTTGCCGCCGCCGTCGCCGAACTCGGCCTGGCCCATGTCGTCATCACCTCGGTCGACCGCGACGACCTCGACGACGGCGGCGCGGCGCATTTCGCTCGTGTCATCGCCGCGACCCGCGCCGCCTGCCCCTCGGCCACCATCGAAGTCCTGACGCCCGATTTCCTGCGCAAGGACGGCGCCGCCGAGATCGTTGCCGCCGCCGCGCCCGACGTCTTCAACCACAATCTCGAAACCGTGCCGTCGAAGTACCTCACAGTCCGGCCCGGCGCGCGCTACTTCCACTCCCTGCGCCTCCTCCAGCGGATGAAGGAACTGAACGGCGAGGTCTTCACCAAGTCCGGCATCATGGTCGGCCTCGGCGAGGAGCGGAACGAGATTCTCCAGGTGATGGACGACCTTCGCTCCGCCGACGTCGACTTCCTCACCATCGGCCAATACCTCCAGCCGACGCGGAAGCATCATCCGGTGATCCGCTTCGTCCCCCCGGACGAGTTCGAGGCGCTGGAGACCGTCGCCTATGCCAAAGGTTTCCGCATGGTCTCCGCGAGCCCGCTGACGCGCTCCTCTCACCACGCCGGAGAGGACTTCGCCCGCCTCAAGGCCGCCCGCGCCAACCGGAGCCCTTGAGTTGCCAGCCTTCAACGAGCGCCGCCGCGTCCGCCACACGCCCGGCGACATGTTCGACCTCGTGGCCGACGTCGAGGCCTACCCCGGCTTCGTGCCGCTCTGCGAGGGTCTGGTCGTCCGCTCGCGCTCCTCGGACGGCGAGCGTCAGCTTCTCCTGGCGACGCTGACCGTCGGCTACAAGTTCATCCGCGAGTCCTTCACCTGCCGCGTGACGCTCGATCGCCCGAACCTCGCCATCGCCGCTGACTATGTCGACGGTCCGTTCAAGCGGCTGCAGAACCTCTGGCGCTTCGAGGCGGCCGGCCCGTCGGCCACCGACGTTCATTTCGCCATCGACTACGAGTTCCGCTCGCGCCCCTTCGAAGCGCTGATGGGCGCCGTCTTCGACCGCGCCTTCCGCCGCTTTGCCGAGGCGTTCGAGAACCGCGCCAACCAGCTCTACGGAGCCAAGACCGGTCGGGCACCGGCCGCCGGTCCGAGGCTCAAGACCAGCCTCACCTGACGCGGCACAGCGGCGTCAACCGCCGAGGAGATCGCGGAGGATAGCGAGGGCGGTCGCCGTCGCCGCCGCGCGAACCGCCTCGCGCCCTTTGGCGGCAAAGACTTCGCGCCGCTCCAGCCGCTTGCCGGCGCGACTGACCCCGCAGAAAAAGACCAGCCCCACCGGCTTTTCCGCCGATCCCCCGCCCGGCCCGGCGATGCCGGTCACGGCGACTGCCAAAGTGGCCGCTGAGCGGGCGAGGGCGCCGGCCGCCATTGCCGCCGCGACTTCGGCGCTGACCGCGCCGTGCCGGGCAATCAGTTCCGGCGGAACCCCCAGCATCTCGTTCTTGGCCGGGTTGGAATAGGTCACGAAGCCGCGATCGAACGCTTCGGAGGCGCCGGCAATCTCGGTCAGCGCCGCCGCCACCAGGCCGCCGGTGCAGGATTCGGCCGTGGCGATCCTCGCCGCTTTCTCGCCGGCGAGGCGAATGACCTGCGCGGCCAAGTCGGCAGTGGCGCTCACACCGGCCCCACCGGCAAAGCGAGCGTCGCCGTCGCCAGGGCGGCGATGCCTTCGCCGCGGCCGATGAAGCCGAGCCGCTCGTTGGTGGTCGCCTTCACCGCCACACGGTCCACGCCAACGCCCGCAATTGCAGCGATGCGATGGCGCATCGCATCGCGATGCGGACCGATCTTCGGTGCTTCGGCGATCAGGCTGACGTCGAGGTGGACGATGCACCCGCCGCGTGCCGCTACCCGCGCCGCCGCGAAAGCCAGAAACCGATCCGAGGAAGCGCCCTTCAGCGTGGCGTCGCTCGGCGGAAAGTGAGCGCCGATATCGCCATCGGCAAGCGCCCCCAGGATCGCGTCGGTGAGCGCGTGCAGCGCCACGTCGGCATCGGAGTGCCCGATCAGAGCGCGGTCGTGCGGGATGAACACGCCGCCGAGCATGACCCCTTTTCCGGGCCCGAGCGCGTGCACGTCGTAGCCGGTTCCCGTACGCGTCTCGAACGCTGCGCGCAGGCGCTCGTCGGCCATTCTGATGTCCTCCGGCGTCGTCAGCTTGGGATTGTCGCGCCCGCCGCCGGGAACGAGCTTGACGGCCATGCCCGCCGCACTCGCCACCGCCACGTCGTCGGTATAGTCGCGCCGCTCTGCGGCGGCCCGGGCGTGCGCCGCGACGATGGCTGCATAGGCAAACCCCTGCGGCGTCTCGGCGGCAAACAGGCCGGCGCGCTCGACCACGCCGGAGACGATGCCCGCCGCATCGGCCCTCTGCAGCGTGTCGGTGACCGGGACGGCGGGCAGGGCGCCTGGATGGACCTGAAGGGCGTCGACGACCGCCGTAATCGTCGCCGCCGACACGAACGGCCGCACTGCATCGTGAATGAGCACAATCCGCGGCGGGTCGCTCGCCAAGGCCGCCAAGCCGCGCCGCACGCTCTCTTGTCGCGTTGGTCCGCCGATGGCCGGTGCCAGGAGCTTGTCATGCTGCGGCGCGATACGGGCATAGCGCTCCGCGTCTTCGGCGCCGATCACCGCCAGGACTGTGTCGACCCGCTCGTGCGCCAGGAACGCGTCCAGCGTCCGGGCGATCACAGGACGCCCACCAATCGATTGATATTGCTTAGGAATTTCCCCGCCCGCGCGGACGCCCTTACCCCCGGCGACGATCAGGGCAGCGACTTCTGGCGACTTGGCGGACTGGGCCACCGGAACCACCCTCCAACCGGCCTTTTCGGGCCCGGCGACCGCCTAGCCATCCTGCAGGCCGCACGACAGGTCAACACTCCCCTTGTGCAACGCATCAGAATGACTAAACTCTGTGCAGATTTACGATTGCCTAAAAAATGACCACGCCAGCCCTTTCCGCCGCCTCGCCGGCCAGAATCGCCGCCTCAGACGCATCGGCATCCGCCTTCGCTGCTTTGGCGCGGCCGCTCGCCGTCGGGCCGGCGACCTTCCCCAATCGTGTGTTCCTGGCGCCGATGTCCGGCGTGTCCGACCGCCCGTTCCGCGACATTGCCGCCGAATCCGGGGCCGGCATGGTGGTCAGCGAGATGGTGGCGAGCGAAGCCCTGGCCACCGCCAACGCAGAGGCGACCCTCCGTGCCGAGCGGAGCCGCGCCACCATCCATGTCGTGCAGCTCGCCGGCCGCGAGGAATACTGGATGGGGGAGGGCGCCCGCGCCGCCGCCGACGCTGGGGCAGATGTCATCGACATCAACATGGGCTGCCCGGCGCGCAAGGTTACTTCCGGCTATTGCGGTTCGGCACTGATGCGCGACCTCGACCACGCGCTTCGCCTGATCGAGGCGACGGTCGGCGCCACAACTCTCCCAGTCACCCTGAAGATGCGCCTAGGCTGGGACGACGGCTCGCGCAACGCCGCCGACCTTGCCCGCCGCGCCGAGAATGCCGGCATCCGAATGATCACCGTCCACGGCCGCACCCGCTGTCAGTTCTACAGCGGCCGCGCCGACTGGGCGGCTATCCGCGAGGTGAAAGAGGCGGTCGCCGTCCCGGTCGTCGCCAACGGCGACCTGGTCGCAGCCGACCAGATCCCCGAGATGCTCCGCCTCTCCGCTGCCGACGCCGTGATGATCGGCCGCGGTGCCTACGGCCGCCCCTGGTATCCTGGCTGGCTTGCCAAAGCGGCTGCGGGCGCCTCGATGCCTTTGCCGGCGGCCGGCGACATCCTCGTCCTCATCGAGCGCCACTACCGCGACATCCTCGACCACTACGGGCGCGCCGTCGGCATTCGCGCCGCGCGCAAGCATCTCGCCTGGTATTGGCAGCGCTTCGCGCCGCCGCATGTCGCAGGCCGTCGCGGCGAACTCCTCACCGCCACCGATCCCGACCGCGTCATCGCGCTCTTCGCCGAAGCGCTGCGGGGCGATCGCGCCGAGGCCCGCGCCGCATGAGCTTGGATCTCGGCTCGCATCGCGGCTCCCGCGCCGCCGCACCCGCGGCGATGCTGCTCGACGCCCTGCCGCATCCGGTTATCCTCATCGATGGCGCCGGCCGCGTCGCCGAGGCCAACAGCGCCGCCGAGACCTTTTTCCAAGCGTCGGCCGCCACTCTCCGGAAGACCGAACTAGCCTATTACGTCCCCTTCGGCAGCCCGATCCTGTCGCTGATCGAGCAGGTCCGATCGAGCGGCGCGGCCGTCAACGAATACCGCGTCGATATCGGTTCGCCGCGCATCGGCATCGACCGCATTGTCGACGTCTACGCCTCGCCGGTGCACGAGCGGCCGGAAGCGGTGGTGGTGATGCTGCAGGAGCGCACCATCGCCGAGAAGATGGACCGCCAGCTGACCCATCGCGGCGCAGCGCGGAGCGTCACCGGCCTTGCCGCGATGCTGGCGCATGAGATCAAGAACCCGCTCTCCGGCATTAGCGGCGCAGCGCAGCTCCTGGAGTCCTCCGTCGAGGGGAGCGATCGCGACCTGACGCGGCTCATCCGCGATGAGACCGTGCGCATCGTCAAGCTGGTCGACCGCATGGAGGTCTTCTCCGACGAGCGTCCGGTCGAGCGCACCGCCGTCAACATCCACGCCGTCCTCGACCATGTGAAGCGGCTGGCGCAGTCCGGTTTTGCCCGCCACGTCCGCTTCCTCGAGGAATACGACCCCTCGCTGCCGCCGGTCTTCGCCAACCGCGACCAGCTGGTTCAGGTGTTCCTCAACCTCGTCAAGAACGCCGCTGAGGCGATCGGCAGCGGCGAGGGCGGCGAGATTGTGCTGACCACCGCCTTCCGCCCCGGCATCCGCCTGTCGGTGCCCGGCAGTTCCACCAAGGTCACGCTGCCGCTCGAGTTTTGCGTGCGCGACAACGGGCCAGGGGTGCCGTCTGACGTGCTGCCACACCTCTTCGACCCGTTCGTCACCACCAAGACCAACGGGTCCGGCCTCGGCCTCGCCCTCGTCGCCAAGATCGTCGGCGACCACGGCGGCGTCATCGAGTGCGAGTCGCAGCCGCGCCGCACCGTGTTCCGCGTCCTGATGCCGGCCTATCGCGGCGCCTTGCCTGAAGACCAGGAGATCTGAACTTGCCTCTGGGTACCATCCTCGTTGCCGACGACGACACCGCCATCCGCACGGTGTTGAACCAGGCCCTTTCGCGGGCTGGCTACGAGGTGCGGCTGACCTCCAATGCGGCGACGCTGTGGCGCTGGGTCAGCCGCGGCGAGGGCGACCTCATCGTCACCGATGTCGTGATGCCCGACGAGAACGCCTTCGACCTTCTTCCGCGCATCAAGAAGCTTCGGCCGGAACTGCCGATCGTCGTCATGAGCGCTCAGAATACATTCATGACCGCGATCCGCGCCTCCGAGCGCGGCGCCTACGAATACCTGCCGAAGCCCTTCGACCTGAAGGAACTGATCGCCATCGTCGGCCGCGCGCTGTCCGATGCCAAGCAGCGGCCGGCTGCCGAACGCCCGCCGGTCGATGTCGGTGCCGAGGATATTCCACTCGTCGGCCGCTCGCCGGCGATGCAAGACATCTACCGCATCCTTGCCCGCCTGATGCAGACCGACCTGACGGTGATGATCAGCGGCGAGTCCGGCACCGGCAAGGAACTCGTTGCCCGCGCCCTGCACGACTACGGTAAGCGCCGCGCCGGCCCCTTCGTCGCCGTCAACATGGCGGCGATCCCGCGCGACCTCATCGAGTCCGAGCTCTTCGGCCACGAGAAGGGCGCCTTCACCGGCGCCCAGGCGCGCAGCGCCGGCCGCTTCGAACAGGCCGACGGCGGCACGCTTTTCCTGGACGAGATCGGCGACATGCCGATGGAGGCGCAAACCAGGCTTCTCCGTGTCCTGCAGCAGGGCGAATATACCTCGGTCGGCGGCCGGACCCCGATCCGCACCGACGTCCGCATCGTTGCCGCGACCAACAAGGACCTCCGCGTCCTGATCAATCAGGGGCTGTTCCGCGAGGATCTGTTCTTCCGCCTCAACGTCGTGCCGATCCGACTGCCACCGCTTCGCGAGCGCGCCGATGACATTCCCGACCTTGCCCGCCATTTCCTCACCAAGGCGGCAGGCGATGGGGCTCCGGTCAAGGAAATCCTTCCCGAGGCGATGGAACGGCTGAAGCGCTATCGCTGGCCCGGCAACGTCCGGGAACTGGAAAACCTGATGCGGCGCCTGGCCGCCCTCTACCAGCAGGACCGGATCGCCGAGCCAATCATTGCCGCCGAGCTCGATCAGCCGCCGATCGCCGCCCCGGCGACCGCGTCCGACGAGGAGGACCGCCTCGGCCGGGCCGTGGAGCGCCATTTGGCCGGCTATTTCCAGGGTTTCGGCGACCAGTTGCCGCCTCCCGGGCTTTACCACCGCATCCTGCGCGAGATCGAGCACCCCTTGGTGACGGCGGCCCTGGCGGCCACCGGCGGCAATCAGATCAAGGCGGCCGAACTTCTCGGGCTAAATCGAAACACCCTTAGGAAGAAAATCCGCGACCTGGACGTCGATCTCGCCCGCACCATCCGCTGATCGCAGCGGCAAATAGCGCGGATTCGCCGGCCGAAACCCAAGCATCTCGTGCAGTTCCCCCCAAGCATGTTGCCGCTGCGCCACAATAATGTTGCAATTCTGTCGGAAAGGCGCCTGACTCCGGCGGCACGAGAGGCTTTGAGGGAACCGAGAAGTGACAACTGCGGCTGACACACCGACGATCGCCGCCGCGGCTCCCCCTCCGATGTCGGGGCAAGCCAGCGCCGATTCCCGGGTCATCCGTAGCCTCGGCTATGTAACGGTGGCCCTTGCCCTGGCGGCGGCGGCCGGAACCTTCCTCGTCCTGATGGGCCAAACGCCGCTCGTCCCCACCGAGGAGGTCGTTCGCTACGCACTAGCCGTCAACAGCGTCTTTGTCGGCCTGTTGGTGGTTGCCGTCGGCTGGGAGGCGGTCGGCCTTTACCAGGCGAGGCGCCGGGGCCGCGCCGGCGCACGCCTGCATATCCGCATCGTCGGCCTGTTCAGCATCGTCGCGGCGATCCCGGCGGTGCTGGTGGCGATCGTTGCCAGCGTCACCCTGCACAGTGGCCTCGACACCTGGTTTTCCTCGCGCACTCACGCCATCGTCGACAACTCGCTGCTGGTGGCCGACGGCTATGCCAAGGAACATGCCCGCGCCCTGGCCACCGACATTCTCGCCATCAAGCCCGATCTGGAGCGCGCCAAGCCGCTCTTCGATGCTGACCTCGGCGCCTTCCAGACCTTCGTCGACCGCGCCGCCGCCGCCCGCAGCGTCCTCGGTCTCTTCCTCATCCACGGCGACGGCGAGGCGATCGTCGGCGCCAACCTCGACGGCCGCCAGGAATTCCCCGGCGTTCCCGAGGAAACGCTGAAGCAGGCCGCCACCAACGGCGGCACGCCGCTGCTGATCGCCCCAGGCTCCACCAATCTCGTCGGCGGTGTCGTCCGCCTCGACAGCTACCCCGACACATTCCTCTATGTGATCCGGCAGATGGACCCGACGGTGGTCCGCTACATTCAGATGATCACCGCCGGCGCCACCGAGTATCGCGACCTCGAGGGCATCCGATATGGCGTGCAGGTCGCCTTCGCCGTGCTCTATCTCGGCGTCTGCCTCATCGTGCTTCTCTCGGCGATCTGGCTCGGCATCGGCTTCGCCAACCGTCTGGTTGCCCCGATCCGCCGCCTGATCGATGCCGCCGACCAGGTGGCGCGCGGCAATCTCGCCGTAGAGGTGCCGGCCCGTTCCGCCGATGGCGACGTCGGCTCGCTCTCCACCACCTTCAACAAGATGACCTCGCAACTACGCGGCCAGCGCAGCCAGCTGCTCGAGGCGAGCGAACAGATCGACCGTCGCCGCCGCTTCGGCGAAGCGGTTTTGGCCGGCGTCACCGCCGGCGTCATCGGCATCGACCCGGAGGGCCGCGTCACCATCGTCAACCGCATGGCGCTTCGCCTGCTCGGCAAGGGTGTCGACGCCGTGCTCGGCCACTCCGTCGAGGAGGCGGTACCGGAACTCGCCCCCGTCGTCGCCGCTGCCTTGGCCGATAGTCGCTCCGACCACCGCGGTCAGACGGTGATCAACCGCGGCGGCCGCGAGCGGACCATTAATGTGCGCGTCACCACCGAGGGCGCCACGCCCGGCGAATACGGCTACGTCATCACCTTCGACGACATCACCGACCTCGTCACCGCACAGCGCAGTTCGGCCTGGGCCGACGTCGCCCGCCGCATCGCCCACGAGATCAAGAACCCGCTGACGCCGATCCAGCTCTCCGCCGAGCGGCTAAAGCGGAAGTTCGGTAAGGGCATCACCGAAGACCGCGAGGTCTTCGATCAATGCACCGACACCATCATCCGCCAGGTCGGCGACATCGGCCGCATGGTGGACGAGTTCTCCTCTTTCGCCCGCATGCCGAAGCCGACCTTTCAGGCGGTGAACCTCGCCGAGCCGATCCGCAACGCCGTGTTCCTGATGCAGGTCGGAAGCCCCGACATCGACTTCGTCGTCGAGATGGAGCGACCCGAGGACCTGCAGGCCAAGGTCGATGTCGGCCTGATTTCCCAGGCGCTGACCAATCTCATGAAGAACGCCAGCGAAGCGATCGCCGCAGTGCCAGCGGCTCAGGCCACCGGCAAGGGCACGATCCGCGTGCTGGCTGCGGCTAAGGACGCGCAGATCGTCATCGACATTGTCGACAACGGCATCGGCCTGCCTGCCGAGAACCGCCACAAGCTGCTCGAGCCCTATGTCACGACGCGGGAAAAGGGCACCGGCCTTGGTCTTGCCATCGTCAAGAAGATCATCGAGGACCACGGCGGAAAACTCGATCTTCTGGACGCTCCGGCGGTCGCCTCCGGCGGCCGCGGGGCAATGGTGCGCATCGTCCTGCCCGCTGCGCCGGCCCAAGCGGCGGCCGAGCCGGTGGCAGCCGATGCGGTGGCTTGAAAAGCGTGAGGAGTGAGGCCTGAAGAATGCCCTCTGATGTTTTGATTGTCGATGACGAGTCCGACATCCGCGAACTGGTAGCGGGGGTCCTGGGCGACGAAGGGCACGGCACGCGAACCGCCGCTGACGCCGATCAGGCCCTGTCGGAAATCGTCAAGCGGCGCCCGAGTCTCGTCTTTCTCGACATCTGGTTGCAGGGAAGCCGGCTCGACGGCCTCGCTTTGCTCGATGCGATCAAGGCCGATCACCCCGACTTGCCGGTGGTGATGATCTCCGGCCATGGCAACATCGAAACCGCCGTCTCGGCCATCAAGCGCGGCGCTTACGACTACATCGAGAAGCCGTTCAAGGCGGACCGGCTGCTGCTGGTCGCCGAGCGCGCCCTCGAAGCCTCCAAGCTCCGGCGCGAGGTGAAGGACCTCCGCGAGCGGAGCGTTGTCGGTCAGCAATTGGTCGGCCGCTCGTCCGCGATCAACCATTTGCGCCAGACGGTCGAGAAGATCGCGCCGACCAACAGCCGGGTGATGATCTCCGGCCCCTCCGGCGCCGGCAAGGAACTCGTCGCCCGCATCATTCATGAGCAGTCGTCGCGGGCGAGCGGCCCGTTCGTGGCCCTCAACGCCGCCACCATCACACCCGAGCGGATGGAGATCGAGCTTTTCGGCACCGAGGCGGAGAACGGGCAGGGGCGTCACATCGGCGCTCTGGAGGAGGCCCATGGCGGCACGCTTTTTCTCGACGAGATCGCTGACATGCCACGCGAAACGCAGAACAAGATTCTGCGCGTTCTCGTCGATCAGACCTTCCAGCGCGTCGGCGGCGCCCAACGCGTGACCGTCGACGTCCGCGTCGTCTCTTCGACGGCCCGCGACCTCGAGACCGAAATCGCCGAGGGTCGCTTCCGCGAAGACCTCTATCATCGGCTGCAGGTGGTGCCGCTGCGCGTGCCGGCGCTGGCCGAGCGGCGCGACGACATCCCCGACCTCGTCGACCATTTCGTCGACGTGATCTCGCGACAATCCGGTCTCCCGGCGCGCAAGATCGCTCCGGACGCCATGGCCGTTCTGCAGGCACACGACTGGCCGGGCAACGTCCGCCAGCTGCGCAACAACGTCGAGCGGCTGCTGATCCTCTCGCGCGGCGACCCGACACAGGAGATCACCGTCGACATGTTGCCGGCCGAGATCGGCGAGATGCTGCCGGCGACTCCCGGCCGCGGCGGCGGGGAACATCTGATGTCGCTGCCGCTCCGCGATGCCCGCGAGGTCTTCGAGCGGGATTATCTGGCGGCGCAGGTTGCTCGCTTCGGCGGCAACATCTCCCGCACCGCCGAGTTTGTCGGCATGGAGCGTTCGGCCCTGCACCGAAAGCTGAAGTCGCTCGGCGTCGGCGGCTAGCATGCCGCGGATCGTCTATGTCGACGGCCGCTACCTGGCGCACGGCGAAGCCGCATTGCCGGTCGAGGACAGGGCGACGCAATTCGCCGACGCCGTCTACGAGGTCTGCGAGGTCCGCGACGGGCGGCTGATCGATGAGAGCGGGCATATGGCACGGCTCTCCCGCTCGCTCGCCGAGCTGCGGATCGCGGCACCGATGCCGAACGGCGCCCTCGGCGTCGTCATGCGCGAGGTGGTGCGGCGCAATCGCGTCCGCGACGGACTCGTCTATCTCCAGGTGAGCCGCGGCAGCGCTCCGCGCAACCACGCTTTCCCGAGCCCGGCGGTGCGGCCCTCGCTCACCGTCACTGCCAAGCCGATCGACCCCGCCCAGAGCGACGCCCGCGCCGAGGCAGGTGTGTCGGTCATCACCGTCCCTGACAATCGCTGGCAGCGAGTCGACATCAAGACCACCTCGCTGTTGCCCAACGTGCTCGCCAAGCAGACGGCTCGCGAGGCAGGTGCCTTCGAGGCTTGGTTCGTCGACGCCGACGGCCGCGTCACCGAAGGCTCCTCGTCGAATGCCTGGATCGTCACTGCCGATGGCGACATCGTGACCCCTCCAGCAGACACCGGCGTCCTGCGGGGGGTCACACGCACTGGCATTCTCGCCCTGGCCGGGAAACTCGGTCGCCGCGTCACCGAGCGCCGTTTCACCGTCGCCGAGGCCCAAGCCGCTCGCGAGGCGTTCCTCTCTTCGGCAACCACCATCGTCATGCCGATCGTCGCCATCGACGGCCGCCCGGTCGGCAACGGCGCCCCCGGCAGCACGACGCTGGAGCTCCGCCGCCTCTATCATCAGCACGCTGAGCGTGCGCCGTTATGGGCAAGGGGCTAGTGCGCAAGCTTATGTGATGCGCCGCGAGGCAAAGTGATCGCACGCGCCCCGCGCCGATGATGACGCGCCGCGTGAATTTGGGCAGACTCCCGCGGCACATGGGGGTCTCATATTCGACACGACAAATCGCTAGCACGGCGCGGTGGATCTGGGCCGCAGGTCTGATCGAAAGGCGCAGAAGAATCCCGCCAAGACGTAACCGACGCGAAGAAGATTTATCCGAACCAAGCTAAACAACGAGAAGAAGACTATGGCGGAAAAGACGCAGAATCTTCAAGACGCCTTCCTCAACCACGTCAGAAAGAACAAAGCCCCGCTGACGATATTCCTGGTCAACGGCGTGAAGTTGCAGGGCATTGTCACTTGGTTCGATAATTTCTGCCTTCTGCTGCGCCGCGACGGTCATTCCCAGCTCGTCTACAAGCACGCCATTTCGACCATCATGCCGGGCACGCCGCTGCAGCTCTTCGAGGGCGACGACTTCCTCGACAAGGAGGTCGCGGCCGGGAGCCCAGTCGCCGGTTGAGCGCCAGCGGGCAGGGCCCTTCCGGCCCCAGCGAGACCGCCGCCAAGCCCCAAAAAGCGCTGGTCCTAGTGCCTTTGTTGCGTCGCCGGCAGGCCGCTGGCAGTGCTCCCTCGCGCGCCGTGGAGGGCAAGGTCGCCGAGGCCAAGGCGCTCGCCGAAGCCATCGATCTCGACGTCGTCGGCGCCCAGTCGGTGCCGCTCGCCGCGTTTCATCCCGGAACGCTGTTCGGCTCGGGCAAGGTCGAGGAGATCGCCCGACAGGTCGAACTGACCGGATCGGGGCTGGTGGTGATCGACCATGCGGTGTCGCCGATCCAGCAGCGCAACCTCGAAAAGGCCTGGAAAACCAAGGTTATAGACCGCACGGGGCTGATCCTGGAGATCTTCGGGGAGCGCGCCCAGACGCGCGAAGGGCGCCTTCAGGTGGAGCTTGCGCACCTGACCTACCAGCGCGGCCGCCTGGTGCGCAGCTGGACCCATCTCGAGCGGCAGCGCGGCGGCTTCGGCTTCCTCGGCGGCCCCGGCGAAACTCAGATCGAGGCCGACCGGCGATTGATCCAGGAGCGCATCGACCGCATCGAGAAGGAACTCGACTCGGTGGTTCGCACCCGCCGCTTGCAGCGGGCAAACCGTCGCCGCTCCGACCTGCCGGTGGTGGCGCTGGTCGGCTACACCAATGCCGGCAAGACGACGCTGTTCAACGCGCTCACCCGCTCCGCGCAGTTCGCCAAGGACCAGCTCTTCGCCACCCTCGATCCGGCGATGCGGCGCCTCCGCCTGCCGCAAGGCGTCGAGATCGTCCTCTCCGACACCGTCGGCTTTGTCGCCGATCTGCCGACCGATCTCGTCGCCGCCTTCCGCGCGACGCTTGAGGAGGTGGTCGAGGCCGACCTCGTTCTTCACGTCCGCGACATCGCCCACCCCGAGACCACCGTCCAGGCCGCGGACGTCGCCAACGTCCTCGGTCAACTCGGCGTCGCCGCCGACAAGGTGCTGGAGGTGTGGAACAAGGCTGACCTTCTCCGCGAAGCCGCACCTGCGGCCGCCATCTCCGGCGCTGGCGGACCGATCTCCATCTCGGCGCTTCGAGGGGAGGGGCTCGACGCCCTTCTCGTGGCGATCGAGCGCCGCCTCACCGAAGCCCACAGCATCTTCGAGGTCCGCCTCGCCCCCGATGAAGTCGCTGCCGCCCACCGCCTTTACGACTTCGGCGAAGTCCTCGACCGGCGCGAAGGGCCGGATGGCTTGGTGGCGATCGTCCGCATCGCCCCGCGTCACCTGGCGCCCTTCCAGCAGCAATTCCCCAACGCCGAACGGCGAGCGAACTAGCGCCATCCGGAGGCGACTGCATGATCGAGCGACCAGTCCTTTTGGCGCTTGCCGCCGCACTCGGCTGGGCGTCCCCCGCGCTCGCCTGCGCCTGCTGCGCCGACACCGGCGAACGCGTCGAGACCCGCGCCGCCTTCACCTCCGGCCAGCGCGAACAATTTCTCGCCGTGCGCTACGCGCCGGCGGCCGACCTCTACGCCAACGAGGCCTTCCCCCAGAACGTTCGCGGCATCGCCACGCCGATAGAGACGCCCTATCGCCTCCGCGTCACCGTCGCCTCGTCTCGCCTCCGCTTCGATCTCATCGACAGCGCGGGGAAGGGCGGTGCGATCGTCCTGCCGCTGCCGCGCCAGCTGGAGCGCTTCGCCGTCGATCTCCGCGACGAACCGAAAGGAGGCCTCGGCCCCGCGCTTTATCACGAATGGCGCGTCACCGGCCCCGCCGAACTCAGCGGCATCTTCGCCGCCCGCGCCAAGCGCGCCACCGCGCGGCTTATCCTCCAGGGCCGGGGCAACCGCTGCACCGATGCCCGCGACCTCGCCAGTTGGTCGCTGATTGTGAGCGGCCCCGGCGTGGCTTTCACACTCCTCGGCGAACTCGGCGCGGAGGACTCAACCGCCCGCTAACCGGCCTCGTTCGCCTTGGCCGCCTGCCACAGCGCCTCCATCTCCGCGAGGTCGGATTCGCCCGGCGACCGTCCCTGAGCCGCAAGCGCCCGTTCGATGTGCGCAAAGCGCCGCTCGAACTTCGCATTCGCCGATCGCAGCGCCGCCTCGGGATCGACCTCGAGATGACGCGCCAGATTGGCCACTGCAAACAGGATGTCGCCGATCTCCTCTCCAAGCCGCTCCCGGCTCCCCGTAACGAGTTCGGCTTCCGCCTCCGTCACTTCCTCGCGGATCTTGGCGATGACTGCGCGAGGATCGTTCCAGTCGAAGCCGACCTTCCCGGCGAGGCGCTGCAGCTTCACTGCGCGCGTCAAGCCCGGCAACGCCATCGGCACCCCAGCCAACACACCCGCCGGTGCCGCACCCGCCGCCTTGCGCTCCTCCGCCTTCATCGCATCCCAGGACGGGCCTCGACCGCCGCGCTGGGCCTTCTCGCCAAACACATGCGGGTGACGCCGGATCATCTTGGCGGTGATCGCCATCACCACATCGCCGAACGCAAATGCTCCCACTTCCTCCGCCAACCGCGCGTGATAGGCGACCTGGAGGAGGAGGTCCCCGAGTTCGTCCTCGAGCGCCGTCAGATCGCCGCGCTGGATCGCGTCGGCAACTTCATAGGCTTCCTCGATCGTGTAAGGCGCAATCGTCGCGAACGTCTGTTCCTTGTCCCACGGACAGCCGCTGACCGGATCGCGAAGCGCCGCCATGATCTCGATGAGACGCGCGATGTCGGCGGAAGGTGCGATGTCCTGCGGAGGCTTGGTCATGGGAGTCCGGTGATCGAGGGCGGGCGAGCGGTGCGCTGCAACGACCGTCTTACCACGCAGCGGCCGCCGGCCCGACGCACCCGCCGAACTTGCCAACCGATCCGCCGGCTCGCCCCGACCCCGCGCCCACACAGGCATTTCGCATAAGATATATTATGGAACTGACATCCTAGAGAATCGAGGCGATCAGCCGTCCGGCAATTCGACCGTCAACCCGTCGAAGCCCGGCTCGATCCCCGCCGGCAGAGTGCGCGTGAGATCGCTGAAGTCGATCTCAGCATGCATGTGCGTCAGGATCGTCCGCCGTGGCGCCAGGCGCTGCGCCCAGGCCACCGCCTGCTCGACCGTGAAGTGACTGGGATGCGGACGGCGGCGCAGCGCATCGACGATCCACACATCGAGCCCGTCGAGATACGCCAGGCTCTGGTCCGGCAGCGCGCTGACGTCGCACGAATATGCGAGGCCGCCGACGCGCAGCCCGAGCGAACTGATGTCGCCATGCGCCTGACGGAACGGCCGCACAGCGATGCGTCCACCCGGCCCGTCCACCGCGAACGGCTCGTACGCGGCGATGCGATGCCGTTTCACGATCGGCGGATAGAAACTTCCCGGTGGCGCGCTGAAGCAATAGCCGAACGCCTGGTCGAGCCGCGCCTGCGTTGCGTCGTCGCTATAGACGTCGACCAGCTTCCCGTTGCCGTGCCAGAACCCGCGCAGGTCGTCGATGCCATGAACATGGTCGGCGTGCGCGTGGGTGTAGACGACGCCGTCGAGCGCCGCGATGCGACCGAGCCCGGTCAGCTGCTCGCGGATGTCCGGCGGCGTATCGACCAGCAGTCGGGTAGGGCGCTCGCCACCCTGCTGCCAACGCTCGATCAACAGGCTGCAGCGCGTGCGGCGGTTCTTCGGTTCGCTCGGGTCGCAGGCACCCCAGTCGCCGTCGATGCGCGGTACCCCCGGCGAAGCCCCGCACCCCAAAATGGTAAATTTCAGTCGGCCGTTGGCCATCGCTCAGGGCGCCGCGATTTTGGAAAAAAGGCGGAGGAAGTTTTCGGTCGTTCGCTTGGCGATCTCGTCGACCGAGACGCCTTTGACCGACGCCAGCACCGCCGCAGTGTCGGCGACGAAAGCCGGTTCGTTGCGCTTGCCGCGATGCGGCATCGGCGCGAGGTACGGCGCGTCGGTCTCGACCAGCAGTCGATCAAGCGGCACATCGCGCGCCACCGCCCGGATTGCCTCCGCGCTCTTGAAGGTGAGGATGCCAGAGAACGAGACGGTGAGCCCGAGAGCGAGCCCGGTCATCGCCAGTGCCCGACCCGACGAGAAGCAATGGAGAATCGCCGGAAAAGCCCCCTTCCCCATTTCCTCAGTCAGCACCGCCGCCATATCGTCGTCGGCTTCCCGCGAATGGATGATCAACGGCAACCCCGACACCCGCGCCGCAGCGATGTGCGCCACCAGTCCCTCGCGCTGTGCCTCCGGCGTCGAGAACTTGTAGTGATAGTCGAGCCCCGCTTCGCCGATGCCGACCACCTTCGGGTGTTCGGCCAGCGCCAGAAGCTCATCGCTGCCGATGCCGCGCTCTTCGTCGGCGCTATGCGGATGCGTGCCGATCGAGGCATAGACATCCGGATGCTTGTCGACGATCGCCGCGAGCTTGGCGAACCGCCGGATGCGCGTCGAGATGGTCAGAAAGCGGGCAACGCCCCGCGCCCGCGCCCGCTCTAGAACCGCATCCCGATCGGCGTCGAAATCGGCGAAGTCGAGATGGCAGTGGCTGTCGACAAGCATGGCGAACGTCAGCCGGCCGCCCGCCGGCGCGGATGCATGAGTCCGGCGGGCCCGTCGGCGCACTCGCCGCATTCGATCTCGACCGTCGCGTGATCGATGCCGAAACGCGACTTCAGTCGCGTCTTGATCGCCCGCACGGTCGCGTCGGCGTTCGCTTCGGGGCTCACCGCAGCATGCAGCGTCACCATCGGCTGATCTTCCGTCAGCGACCAGGCATGTACGTGATGTACCTCGCGCACATGCGGGATGTTGGCGGCAAGGTCGGGCGCGATGTCGCCGATCGCGAGGCCGGGGGGTGTACCCTCCAGCAGGATATGCGCCGACTCGCGGACGAGCTGCACCGCGCTCCGCACGATGAGCCCGGCGACCAGCGCCGAGACGATCGGATCGGCAAGCGTCCAGTCGAACGCCAGGATCAGCAGTGCCGCGACGATGGCTCCTACCGAGCCGAGGAGATCGCCAAGCACATGCAGCATCGCTCCGCGCATGTTGAGCGAGCGCTCCTCCGCGCCGTGCAGCACGGCGAAGACGACAAGGTTCACAACCAGGCCGGCGCTCGCCACCGCCAGCATCGGCACGCCCTCGACCTCGATCGGCGCGAAGGCACGCCGGCCCGCCTCGAGGAGGATCATCGCCGCCATCGCCAGCAGCAGAACGCCATTGGCGAATGCGACGAGAATCTCCACCCGCTCGAAGCCGAAGGTCCGGCGGCTGTCGGCCGGCCAGCGCGCCATCAGGATGGCGAGCCAGGCCAGCACCAGTCCGGCGAAATCGGCGAACATGTGGCCGGCATCGGCGAGCAGCGCCAGCGATCCCGAGAGGAGGCCGCCGACGATCTCGGCGACCATAAACGCCCCGGTCAGCAGCGCCATCCAGCGGAGCCGCACCTCGTTCCCGGCGCCGCCGTGAGCGTGAACGCCGTGGCCATTGCCGTGACTATGCTCATGGCCGCCATGCTCATGGCCGTGCTCGTGGGCGTGGTCGTGCCGCCCGCTCACGAGACAGCCTCCGCCGGCAATTCGATGCGCGGGAAGATCGCCCGCGGCGCCGGCAGCGCCGTCCCCGCAACCAGGCGCCCCGCGGTGCCGAGCCAGGCGAAGTCCCGTCGCTCAGCCGGCACGGCGAGGAGATCGAGCAGCGCCGCACCGGCTTTTGGCATGTACGGCTGCACCAGGATGGCCACCATCCGCACTACCTCGGCGGTAACGAAGAGAACGCTCGCCATGCGCGCCGGGTCGCTTTTGCGGAGCTCCCACGGCGCAGCGGCCGCGAAATAGCGGTTGGCGTCGGCGATCACCGTCCAGATGGCGTTCAGCGCCGCATGGATCGCTTGCTCGCTCATCGCCGCGCGGTTTGCCGCAAGCAGCGCCTCGGCGGCGCCGAGCATCACCCGGTCGGCGTCGGTGAGCGTCCCCGGCTCCGGCACCCTGCCCTCGCAGTTGCGCGCAATCATCGACAGCGAACGCTGCGCCAGGTTGCCGAGGTCGTTGGCGAGATCGGCATTGATGCGCGTGACCATGCTCTGCGGCGAATAGCTGCCGTCCTGTCCGAACGGCACATCGCGCAGGAAAAAGTAGCGGACCGCATCCACACCGTAGGCCGCAATCAGGTTGAACGGGTCGAGCACATTGCCAAGCGACTTCGACATCTTCTCGCCGCTGACATTGATGAAGCCGTGCCCGAACACCCGCTTAGGCAGCGGGATTCCTGCCGACATCAGGAACGCCGGCCAGTAGACGGCGTGAAAGCGGACGATGTCCTTGCCAATGATATGGACGTCGGCCGGCCAGTAGCGGGCGAGCAGCGCCGGGTCGTTGGGGAAGCCGGCACCAGTCAAGTAGTTGGTGAGGGCGTCGACCCAGACATACATGACGTGCTTCGGATCGCCCGGCACCGGCACGCCCCAGTCGAAGGTGGTGCGCGACACCGAAAGATCCTTGAGGCCGCTCCTGACGAAGCTCACCACCTCGTTCCGCCGCGTCGGCGGACCGATGAAGTCGGGGTGCGTCTCGTACCAGTCAAGCAAGCGCTCCTGATAAGCCGAGAGGCGGAAGAAGTAGCTCTCCTCCTCCACCCACTCGACCGGCGTGCCCTGCGGTCCGAGCCGCTCGCCGCCGTCTTTGAGGATCGTCTCGCTCTCGTCGTAGTAGGCTTCGTCGCGGACCGAGTACCAACCCGCATAGGTGTCTTTGTAGATGTCGCCGTTCGCCGCCATCCGCCGCCAGATCTCCTGCGAGGCGTCGGTGTGGTCGGCGTCGGTGGTGCGGATGAAGCGGTCGTTGCGGCAGCCGAGCGCCTCGACCAGCGCCTGGAAGCGCGGGACGTTCTTGTCGGCGAGCGCGCGCGGCGCGAGACCGGCCTTCTGTGCCGTCTGCACCATCTTGATGCCGTGCTCGTCGGTGCCGGTGAGGAAGCGTACATCGGCGCCATCCAGCGCCTGGAAGCGGGCCAGCGCATCCGTCGCCAGCGCCTCATAGGCGTGGCCGAGATGCGGCGGACCGTTGGGGTAGGAAATCGCCGTGGTGATGTAGAACTTGCGCGCCTTCACGTTGCGCCTCGCGTGATCTCAAGAATCGGAATTACGCACCCGCTTTCGCCCCCACCGGACGGCGGGGTCACATTCGAGCGACGCGCGCGAGGGCAAAGAACGCGGACAGCACCACCTGTTTCCGATCCAGGTTAAGCATTTGTGCATTAGTGGCGGATTCGTTGATCTTTTCCCACACCTCCGCCCACCTCGCAAGCGAGGGTGCGGCGAGGCGCGCCGCTGGCTCCGCCCCGTTGGCCTCCGGCAGCCGGCGCACCCGCCGGTCCAGCCAATCCCTGAGGAATTCGAGGAACGCATCGTACTCGTCGTCCGCGCCGCGCCGGCTGACCCGGTCGGCAAAACCGTGCAGCGCGCCGCTGTCCAGGTCGGGCAGATCGGCGAGCAGCGCCGCCAGCGTCCGCTGCAGGTCGAGCCCTTCCCCGGCCAGCAGCTGGATCGCCCGGCGGAGGCTCCCACCGGAGAGCTGCACTGCGAGCTTGATGTCCGCCTCGTCGGCATCCGCCGCCGTGGCGCTCCCCGCGAGCGCCGTCTCAATCGCCGTGTCCGGCAGCGGCGCCAGGATCAGGCGCCGGCAGCGCGAGCGGATGGTCGGCAGCAGCTTTCCCGGCGCGTGCGCCACGATCAGGAACAGCGAGCGAGCCGGCGGCTCTTCCAGGATCTTGAGGAGCGCATTGGCGGCACTGGCGTTCATGTCGTCGGCGCAATCGACGATTGCCACCCGCCAGCCGCCCTCGCCGGCCGTCGCGCCGAAGAACGGAATTGTCCGGCGGATTTCGTCGACCGCGAGTTCGGTGCGGAAGCGCTTGTTCTTGTCGTCCCACGGCCGCTCCAGCACCAAGAGGTCGGGATGGGCTTGCGCCGCCACTCGCCGAAAGGCCGGATGATCGGCAGGTACCGCCAGCCCCCTCCCCTCCCCGAGCGCCTCGGGATGCGGATTGTCGAGGACGAAGCGGGCGAAACGGAAGGCCAGCGTCGCCTTGCCGATCCCCTTCGGCCCGCCAATCAGCCAGGCGTGATGAATGCGGCCGGAGGCATAGGCCTCCCGCAGTGCTGCCTCGGCGGACGCATCGCCGAGCCATGCTGTCTGCGCTTCGGGCGGCGGCCAGCCGTCGAGTGCGTCGAGGCGCGGCGCTTCGTCTGGCATCCCGCTAGCCAACGCTTGCCAGAAGGCGCTGCTCGACAACCTCGCGGATGTCGCGGGCGATGTCGTCCTCGCTCCGGTCGGCTTGCACCACGACGCAACGGAGCGGCTCCTGCCGGGCGATGTCGAGGAAAGCCTTGCGCCTCCGCTCGTGCAACTCCGCATCGGTTGCCTCGAAGCGGTCGGCCTCGGGCGGCGCCTTGGCTTTGGCCTTGCCCTTGCCGCGCCCTTTGCCCTTGCTGGGCTCACCGGCTCGTCGCTCGGCGGCGCGCTTCAGGCCGATCTCCACGGGTACGTCGAGAATGAGCGTGAGGTTCGGCTTGGTGTGGCCGACGGCAACCCTCTCGAGGAAGCCGATCAGCTCCATGTCGACCCCGTCGGCCGCGCCCTGATAGGCCCGCGTCGAGTCGATGAAGCGGTCGCACAACACCCACTTGCCGCTCTTCAGCGACGGCCGGATCAGCTTGTCGATGTGGTCGACGCGGGCAGCGGCGAAGGCGAGCGCCTCCGCCTCCGGCCCAAGGCTCTGCAGCTTGCCGGCAAGCAACGCTTCGCGGACCGCCTCGGCGCGCGGCGTGCCGCCCGGTTCGCGCGTCGTCACCACCTCGATGCCGCGCTCGCCGAGGAACTCGGCGAGGCGCCGCATCTGCGTCGTCTTGCCGGCCCCCTCTCCGCCCTCGAAGGTGATGAAGCGTCCGGCCATCCGCTAACGCCCGCTCGCGCCGGCCCGCGTCAGATGCCAAATATGTGGCGAACGTCGTTCGACGTGGCGAAGATCATCAGCAGCGCCACCAGCACCGCGCCGATACCGAAGCCGATCTCCTGGGCGCGCTCGCTGAGCGGCCGGCCGCGGATCGCCTCGATCGCGTAGAACATCAAGTGGCCGCCATCGAGGATCGGCACGGGGAGCAGATTGAGCAGCCCGATGCTCACCGACAGCAAGGCAGCGAGATTGAGCAGGGGCACGATCCCCATCGACGCCACTTGCCCGGCAACCTCGGCGACGCGGATCGGACCGCCAAGCTGGTCCGCGGATTCGCGGCCGGCGAAAATCCCGGCGATCGAACTGACCGTGCGGGTGATGATGAACCATGACTCCTGTACGCCCCGCACGAGCGCTTGGGGGAGCGGCAGGTGCTCGGTCACGATATCGCCCGTAGCGGTCGTGCGTGAGATACCGAGCCGCGGCACTCGCACCGTGCTGCCGAACCGCGTCTCCTCCTCCATGATCGGCGTCACGCGGAGCGTCAGCTCGGTGTCGGCCCGGTGGACCGTGACCGCCAGCGTCGCGCCGTCAGAGGCGGAAACCGCGCGCTGAAGTTCGCCGAAGGTGACAATCGGCTTGCCGTCGACCGCCACGACCAGATCCCCGGCCTGCAGGCCCGCTGCCTCCGCCGCGCTACCGGCCCTGACGGCGTCGATCAGCGGCTTGGTCTCCTGCGTGCCGAAGACCGAGTAGATCATCGCGAAGATACCGATCGCCAGGATGAAGTTGGCGATGGGCCCCGCCGCCACCACCGCCGCCCGCTGCCAGACCGGCTTCAAAGAAAGGGCCCCGGCACGCTGCTCTGCGGACATCGTCGCCAGCGCCGTCGTATCGGGCCCGCCGGCCTCGGTCGCATCGCCGACGAACTTGACGTAGCCGCCGAGGGGGATCGCCGAAATCCGCCAGCGCGTGCCCTTGCGATCGGTGAAGCCGATCAGCTCGGGCCCGAAGCCCATCGAGAAGGTGGTGACGCCGACGCCGCACCAGCGGCCGACGATGAAGTGCCCGAATTCATGGACGAAGATGATCAGGGTCAGTACGAAGAGAAAGCCGACCGCCGTCATCCCGATGGACTGGAGCGTCGCGAGAATGTTCATGGGCTGACCTTCTCCTGGCGGCCGTGCGTGGCAGCGCTCTGGCCCGCTATGAACTCACTTGCCACCCGCCGGCCTTGGCGATCAAGCATTTCCGCTTCGTCGACCCCGGCAATGGTACCGCCTCCGGGCGCCCGAATGGCAGCTTCCACGGCCGCCCCGGCGATCCGGGCGATATCCCCGAAGCCGATCTTGCCGTCGAGAAAGGCGGCCACCGCCACCTCATTGGCTGCATTCATCATATTGGTGGCGCGATCGCCTTCCGCCAGAGCCTGGCGCGCAATGGTCAGGGCGGGAAAGCGTTCCAGGTCCGGAGCTGCGAAGGTCAGCGCCCCGAGACGGGCGAGATCGACCCTCCGCGAGGGCGAAGGCCCGCGCCGCGGCCAGGCAAGGCAATAGGCGATCGGCGTGCGCATGTCCGGCGCCGCCATCTGTGCGATCATCGAGCCGTCGGCGTAGTGGACGATGCCGTGCACTACCGACTGCGGGTGCACCAGCACTTCGATCGCCGCGGCCGGAAAGCCGAACAGGTGATGCGCCTCGATCACCTCCAGCCCCTTGTTCATCATTGTCGCCGAATCGATGGTGACCTTGGCTCCCATCGACCAGTTGGGGTGCTTGAGGGCATCCGCCGCCGTCGCCGACGCGATCCGCTCCACCGGCCACTCGCGAAACGGCCCGCCCGAGGCGGTGATGGCGATCCGCTCGACGGCGTCGCGATTGCTCCCGTCGAGCGCCTGAAAGATCGCATTGTGCTCCGAGTCGACCGGCAGCAGCGGCACGCCACGCTGGCGGACCGCCGCCATGAATACGCCGCCCGCCGACACCAGACACTCCTTGTTGGCGAGCGCCACCGCCCGTCCGGCATGAACGGCCGCCAGCGTCGGCCGGAGCCCCGCCGCGCCGACCATCGCCGCCACCACCAGGTCCGCCGGACGCGCCGCCGCTTCTTCGAGCGCCCTCGGCCCCGCGGCCGCCTCTATGCCGCTCCCGGACAGCGCCGCCTTAAGGGCGGCATAGGCCTCCGCCTCGGCCACCACAGCGAGCTTGGCGCCGTGGCGACGGGAGAGCCGCGCCAGTTCCTCGGCGTTGCCGCGCGCCGTCACCGCTTCAATGGCATAGGCGCCGCCCGCCGCTTCTACTACCTCGAAGGTGCTTCGCCCGATCGACCCGGTCGCCCCGAGGACGGTCAGGCGTTTCGGCTCTGCGGCTGCGGAGGGTTTCACCAGAACAGCAACCCCGTGGCGATCGCATCCGGCCCCTTGTGGAAGAGGCCGATGCACATCGCCGCGAAGGAGGCGAAGATCAGTCCGTCGACACGGTCCATCAGCCCGCCATGGCCGGGGATCAGGCGCCCGGCATCCTTCAGGCCGAAGCGGCGTTTCAGCGCCGACTCGAAGAGGTCGCCAAGCTGCACGGCGATGGCGAGCCCGGCGACGAGGAGGACGACCACGACGCTGAACGGTATGCGGAAGGCAGCGATGGCGGCAATGCCGGCGGCGGTGCCCGTGGCAAAGCCGCCCCAAAAACCCGACCAGGTCTTCTTGGGCGAAACCTCCGGCCACAGCTTCGGCCCGCCGATCAGGCGGCCGGCGAAGAAGGCGGCGCTGTCGGTCGCCCAGGCGACGGCGAACACCACCGTCACCGCCGCCAGGCCATAGGCGGCGTCGTGCCGGAGCGCCAGCAGCGAAATGCCGAATGTCGCCGCATAGATGACGCCGCCGCCGCGCCAGGGATCGCGGTAGATCGCCGTCACCAGCACCGCTCCGAGCGCCGCGATCAGCGTGCCAAGCCCGAGCGCGGTCATCCCCGCCGCCAGTACCGCCGCAGCGACGATGGCGCTTGCCGCGACGGCGATCGCCGTCTCGCGGAAGCCGGGCTTCAGGCCGCGGCCGACGATGTGCAGCCACTCCAGCATGACGATTGCGGCAACGGCGGCCGAGATCAGCGACGCCGGCCAGCCGCCGAAATAGGCGGCGGCGAGCGCCACCGGCGCCAGCACAATCGCCGAGGCGAGACGCGGCAGGAGGTCGTTGCGATCGACCAGCGTCCGCTCGACCGACTTCGGGGGCGCCGCCGTCACGCCGATCCCCGTGCAGGGAGCCCGCCGAACCGCCGCACCCGGCCGCGATAGTTCTCCACCGCCGCTGTCAGCGCCGCCCCGTCGAAATCCGGCCACAGGATCGGCAGGAAGGCCAGCTCCGCATAGGCCGACTGCCACAGCAGGAAATTGCTGAGCCGCTGTTCGCCGCTGGTACGGATGATGAGGTCGGGGTCGGGCATGCCCGCGGTGTCCAGGCGGTTGGCGAGGCTCGCCTCGTCGATGGCGGCGGGATCGAGGCGACCCGCCGCCGCGTCGGCCGCAAGGCTCCGCGCCGCCCGCACCACCTCGTCGCGACCGCCATAGTTGAAGGCGACGACGAGATTCAGCCTATCATTGTTTTCCGTCAGTTTCTCGGCTTCCGGTAACAGCGCCAAGAGGTCTGGCGGCAGGCCGTCGCGATTGCCGATGACGATAATCTTGACGCCGTTCTTGTGGAGGTCGGCGAGATCGCGGCGGATGAAGTGGCGGATGAGGTTGAAAAGGAACTGCACCTCGGTGATCGGCCGCGACCAGTTCTCCGAGGAGAAGCTGTAGAGCGTCAGATATCGGATGCCGAGGTCGGGGGCGGCGGCGACCGCCCGGCGAACGGCGGCGATGCCCTCGCGGTGGCCTTCGCTGCGGCCGAGCCCGCGCTGCGCCGCCCAGCGCCCATTGCCGTCCATGATGATGCCGACGTGCCGGGGTCCCGGCCGTTCATAGCTGCCGCCCGCAAAAGCCACTTCGCCCGCTGCGGCTTGTTCGCCCATGAGGGGGACAGAACTCCTGGCTGTCAGACCTGGCGGATTTCCGACTCTTTGGACGCGAGCAGGGCGTCGATCTCGGCGATCGTGTCGTCGGTCATCTTCTGCACGCGATCGTTGAGCCGCTTCTGCTCGTCCTCGGCGACGCTGCCGTCCTTCTCCGCCTTCTTGATCAGGTCCATGCCGTCGCGTCGCACGTGCCGCACCGCGACCCGCGCCTGCTCAGCGTATTTGTGCGCCACCTTGACCAATTCCTGACGGCGGTCGGCAGTGAGGTCGGGGATCGGGATCCGCAGCAGTGCGCCCTCGACCACCGGGTTGAGGCCGAGATTGGACTCACGGATCGCCCGCTCGACCGCCGGCGCCACCGCCCGGTCCCACACCTGGACCATCAGCATCCGCGGCTCCGGGACGCTGATCGTCGCCAGCTGGTTAAGCGGCATCGAGCTGCCGTAAGCCTGGGCGTGGATCGGATCGAGCAAGGCAGGCGTCGCCCGGCCGGTGCGCAGCCCGGCCAATTCGCCTTTGAGCGCGGTGACCGGGCCGTGCATGCGGCGCTTTACGTCGTCGAGGTTCATCGTGCGGTTTCCGTTGGCGACCGGAGGCCGGTCGAAAGCTCCTGCGGCTAGGCGTCCGATACCAGGGTTGCGCGGCCGCTACCCTTAAGAATCTGAACGAATTGGCCGGGTTGGTGAATTGAGAAGACGATTATGGGAATCCCGCTCTCGCGCGCAAGCGCCACCGCTGCCGCGTCCATCACCGAAAGGCCGCGGGCGAGCACTTCGGCGTGGGTGATCTTCTCGTAGCGCTTGGCGCTCTTGTCGAGCCTGGGATCGGCGGAATAGACGCCGTCGACCTGGGTTCCCTTCAGGATCGCCTGACAGCCGAGTTCGGCGGCCCGCAGCGCAGCGCCGGAATCGGTGGTGAAGAACGGGTTGCCGGTGCCGCCGGCGAAGATCACCACGCGGCCGTGGCTATAGGCCTTCACCGCCCGCTGCTGGCTGAACGTCTCGCAGATCGTCGGCATCGGGATAGCGGAGAAGAGGCGGACCGGAATGCCCTTCCGCTCCAGCGCGTCGTTGAGGGCGATGGCGTTCATCGCCGTCGCCAGCATCCCCATCTGGTCGCCGGCGACGCGATTGCCGCCGGCCTTGCTAAGCGTGATGCCACGGAAGAGGTTTCCGCCGCCGACCACCAGCGCCACGCGGACGCCGAGCGAGACCGCCTCGCCGATCTCGCCGGCGAGGCGTGTGACTACTTTTTCGTCGATGCCGAAGGGCTTGTCGCCGAGCAGGGCCTCTCCCGACAGCTTGAGGAGAACCCGTTGGTAGCGCGGTTCCGCCACGTCCCCCGCCTCCCTCGGCTTGGCCCGGCCGTTCTGCGGGCGGGCTACGTTTTCTTGGCCCTACGTCTTCTGGGCGCCTACTTCTTCTTGGCCATCGAGGCGACTTCGGCCGCAAAATCGGTCGGCCCGCCTTTGTCGACGCCTTCGCCGAGACGGAATACCACGAATTTGCTGATCGCGATGGCGCCGCCGGCATCCTTTTCCGCAGCCTTAAGCGCCTTTTCCACGGTCAGCTCGGGGTTGATGACGAAGTTCTGCTGCAGCAGGACCACCTCTTCGAAGTACTTGCGGAGACGCCCCTCGACCATTTTCTCGACGATCGCCTCCGGCTTGCCGGACTGCTTGGCCTGCTCGCGATAGACCGCCTTCTCGCGCTCGATGAGATCGGCGGCGACCTCCGAGGAGCGGACAGCGACCGGGCTCGGATTGGCGGCGGCGACGTGCATCGCCACCTGCCGGCCGATGGCGTTCAGGCGCTCGGCGTTGCCGGATGACTCCAGGCCGACCAGCACGCCGATCCGGCCGAGCCCCGGCGCTGCCGCCGAGTGGACATAGCTGGCGATCACGCCCTGTGGCACGCTGAGCATCGCCGCGCGGCGCAGCGTCATGTTCTCGCCGATCGTGCCGATCGCCGCCTTGATCGCCTCGTCGACGCTCTTGCCGCCGCCGAACGGCGCCCGGGCCACCGCTTCGATGCTGCCGTCAGTGGCGAGCGCCGCCTTGGCGACACCGCTGACCAGCGCCTGAAACTCGGCGTTGCGGGCGACGAAATCGGTCTCCGAATTGACCTCGACCATCACCGCTTTGTTGCCGGCCGTGGCAATGCCGACCAGGCCCTCGGCGGCGACCCGGCCTTCCTTCTTGGCGGCCTTGGCGAGACCCTTGGCCCGCAGCCAGTCGACCGCCGCCTCCATGTCGCCCTTGGTCTCGTTGAGCGCTGCCTTGCAATCCATCATGCCGGCCCCGGTCTTCTCGCGAAGCTCCTTGACCATGGCGGGAGTAATGTTCATGGCGAGACGCCTTTTCCTGAGAGATGCCTGCTTGGTTGGAGGCACCGGCGGCCGAAGCCGTCGAGCTTGTCCGAAAGAGCGGCGCGGCGGCAAGTCGGCCGGCCGCGCCTTGTCGAGCGAAGAAGCGCCCGAAGGCCTTAGCCGCCGACCAGCGTCTTAGCCTTGCCGACCCAGTCCTCGCGCTCGGCGCGGCCGCGCAGGGTCAGCGCCTGGTCGACGCGGGCGATGTCCTCCGGCAGCCACTCGGCGATCTGCTTGATGCGGGTGACGCCGAGACCGTTGAGCTTGCCTTCCAGCACCTTGCCGATGCCGGAGATGCGCTTCAGGTCGTCCTTGGCACCGTCTTGCGCCGGCGCGTCGCTCGCGGCCGCATCGGCGGCGGCGAGCACGCCCACATCCTCGCTGGCGCCGACATCGGCGCCGATATCGCCCTGGGCGCGCGAGATGCCGTCGAGGGCGGCGCGGGCGATGAGGTCGCAATAGAGCGCGATGGCGCGGCCGGCGTCGTCATTGCCCGGGATCGGGAAGCTGATGCCGTGCGGATTGCAGTTGGTGTCGAGGATCGCCACCACCGGAATGCCGAGGCGGGTCGCCTCCTTGATGGCGATCGCTTCCTTGTTGGTGTCGATGACGAACAGGAGGTCGGGGAGGCCGCCCATCTCCTTAATGCCGCCGAGCGCGGCGTCGAGCTTGGTGCGCTCGCGCGACAGCGTCAGCCGCTCCTTCTTGGTGAGGCCGAGGGCCTCCCCTTCCAGCATCTGGTCGAGATCGCGCAGGCGCCGGATCGAATTGGAGATCGTCTTCCAGTTGGTCAGCATGCCGCCGAGCCAGCGCGAATTGACGAAGTACTGCGCCGAACGCTTGGCCGCCGCGGCGATCGGTTCGGCCGCCTGGCGCTTGGTGCCGACGAACAGGATGCGCCCGCCGCCCGCCACCGCGTCGCTCACCGCCTGCAGCGCCCGCGCCAGCATCGGCACGGTCTGCGCGAGGTCGATGATGTGGATGTTGTTGCGGACGCCGAAGATGAAGGACGCCATCTCCGGGTTCCAGCGGTGCTTCTGATGTCCGAAATGAACGCCCGCTTCCAGGAGCTGGCGCATGGTAAAATCCGGGAGTGCCATGACTCTCGTTCTCTCCTTGACCGGTTCAGCCTCCGCGGGGCTGCAACGAAGGCCATGAAGCTGGCCGCCGCCGCGTTGCCTTTTCAGGCACCGGTAGGTCGACGCGTCCGGCGGACCGGGCGCGGAAACCATGACCCCGCGTGTGGAATGGCGCGCTTTTACAGGCGGGGGGCCGGTTTCGCAAGGCCGTCCAGGCCCCGGCGTGTCGGCCGTGTCGGATGTGTCGGTTGCCGGAAGGCGGGGGGCCGCTCGGGTTCCTTCGGTTAAGCCAGTTGCGCATCGCGGGACGGCCACTGGACACAGAAATGGCTGATTTCAGCGCTTCTGCCGCCCTGAGTTACGTCCAGTTACGTCAGTTACGCATCGGGGGAATGCCGGCGAAAAGGAGCCCCCGAGCGGAGCGCCGACACTGACGACAGAAACGAAAGAGAGAAGAGAACAAGTGATCGCATCCGAGCCAAAGGTCCAGCCCGCCCCGACACTCGCAGAACGCAGCGGTTTCGAACTCTGTACCGCGCCCCTCCCGAATGCGTAACCTGATGTAACCGAAGTAACCCGAGCCGCCTCCCGGGCACCCGCCATAAGCGACAGCCGACACGCCGCCCTTTGCCGCGACGCGCCGCCGCCCCTATAAGCCGCGCGATGAGCCGCCGCCCGCCCCACCAGTTCCGCCGCCGCGAGCGTCCCGAGCGCGAGGGGGCCGCCCCAAGCGGCCGCGCCGCCGGCAGCACGGTGTGGCTGTTCGGCCATCACGCTGTCGCCGCCGCCCTCGCCAACCCCCGCCGGACCGTCCGCCGCATCCTCGCCACCAAGAACGCCCTCGACCGCCTTGGCGCCGGCGTCCTCGCCCGCCATGCGGCGCCGCAGGAGATCGCCCCGCGCGACCTCGATAAGCTCCTCGGCGAGGGCGTCGTCCATCAGGGAATCGCCATCGAGGCCGAGCCGCTCCCCGCCCTCGACGTCGCCGATCTCGCCGGCAGCGATCTCGTCGTCGTTCTCGACCAGGTCACCGACCCCCACAATGTCGGCGCGATCATGCGGACCGCCGCTGCCTTTGCCGCCGGCGGCGTCGTCACCACCGCGCGCCACGCGCCGGACGAGACCGGCGTCCTCGCCAAGGCCGCCTCCGGCGCCCTCGACATCGTGCCGCTGGTCGCCGTCGCCAACCTCGCCCGCGCCCTTGGCGACCTCGCCGATCTCGGCTTCTTCCGGATCGGCCTCGACTCCGAAGCCGCCGAGCGCCTGGCCCCCTCCGCTGCCGGCGGCAAGACCGCGCTGGTGCTGGGCGCCGAGGGCAAGGGCCTCCGCCGCCTGACGCGCGACACCTGCGACGCCACCGCCCGCCTCGACCTCCCCGGACGGATCAGCAGCCTCAACGTCTCTAACGCCGCCGCCCTGGCGCTCTACGTCGTCCACAGCGGGCGGTAAGGGATAGCTGGTTCCTCCCCGACTGCGGGGGAGAAGGCCCCCCGAAAGGGGGCGGGGGCGGGTGCCACCACAAACGAAAAGCCCCGGGACTTGCCCGGGGCTTTTGCGCAACCGGCCGGTAGCCCTAGTTGCAGAAGTGATAGGCGCGATCGAAGCCGAGATAGTAGCCGTTCGCCACGTTGAAGCTCTTGAACTGCGACTGGCAGTAGGCGACCCACTGCTGCGTCGGGTAGCAGCCGACCGGATAGCCCGCCGGCGGATAAGTGGTGTCGGCGCCGTAGCAGCCGGCCGGCGCGGCGACGCGGTAGGGGCCCGGCGGCACGTAGGTCGGCGGCGGGGTGTAGTAGGTCTGCGGCGGCGTGTAGACCGGAGGCGGCGGCGTATAGACCGGCGGCGGGGGGGTGTAATAGGTCGGCGGTGGCGGAGTGTAGACCGGCGGCGGAGTGTAGTAGCCGCCATACTGCGCCGCAGCCGGAGCGGCGGTGAAAGCCGCGCCTGCAAGGTTGGCCAGCACGAGCCCCGTCGAGGCGACGAGCGCCGTCAGCATCCGTGTCATCGGTGATTCCTTGATTTGCTGCCCCTGCCGGCCACCATAGTGCAACGCCGTCCCCAGCGAAAGCAGGGCGCCCCCTTGTTCACGCTTCTCCTGCGCCCCACGCTTAGGTTCTTCGATTCGTGGAGGCCACCATGCATCGCCGCGCATTCCTCGGCTCGGCCGGCGCTACCCTTGCCGCCGCCGCCTTCCCCGCCATCGGCCGCGCCGATGTTTCCCTCCCCACTGGCATCGACGCTGCGCCGCCGACCGACAGCCGGGCCGCTTTCGTCGCCTGGATGACTAAGACGCGCGGCGAGGACGCCGGCTATCTCGGTCAGCGCTGGGATCGCCTCAACGCCCTCGTCGCCAACAAGGACGTCTGGGATGAGCGCACCAAGCGCGCCTATCTGATGACGCCGCGCGAGGAGTTCGTCACCCGCGCCAATCTCGCTAACACCTATCAGGTTCACTACCTCGACATCGGCTTCGGCGTCACCATCACCGGACCGCACACCGTCGCCCGCATGACCAACACCATCGACGTCAAGCCAGACGACAAGGTGCTCGAGATTGGCACCGGCTCCGGCTACCAGTCGGCCGTCCTCTCGCACCTCACCGACAAGATCTGGACCATCGAGATCATCAAGCCGCTGTTCGAGCGCACCGGCGCCCTCTACGAGAGCCTGATCGGCCGCGGCTACAGCGAGTACCGCGCCATCAACCGCAAGAACGACGACGGCTATTACGGCTGGGAGGCGTTCGCCCCCTTCGACAAGATCATCGTCACCTGCGGCATCGACCACGTGCCGCCGCCGCTCCTGCAGCAGATGAGGCCGGGCGGCATCATGGTCATCCCGGTCGGCCCGCCAGGTTCGCAGCACGTCCTCAAGATCGTCAAGCAGCTGGACTCCGCCGGCGCCGTCACCGTCGCCCGCTCCGACATCTACGGCGGCTCGATCGTCAACTTCGTGCCCTTCACCAAGCTCGACAACGGCAAGATCGTCGGCACCCACAGCGGCGGTAAGGTCTAAGGCTCAATCCTCCAGCGCCACCAGCGCTGCGTTGCCACCGATGGCGGCGGTGTTGACGCTGACCGTCTGCTCGCCGGTAAAGCGAGCGAGATAGTGCGGGTCGGCATGCCCTAGATGATCCTCGACCAGCCGGTCAGCGGTGGCCGCGTCTGGGATACGCAGCAGGGCCTCGGCCAGCACCATCAGCGCCAAGCCCTCCTCGGTGGTCAGGGCATACTCGCGCAGCAGATCCTCGATGCCGCTGAGACCGCCGTGCTGGCGGCGGATCGCCTCGATCAGGCCGCGCGCGGTGGCGGCGATCTCCCCGTCCAGATGCTCCGCCCCGGCCGCCTGCGCCGGCATCGGTGCGGCGATATCGGCGTCGCTGCCACCATAGGGCGCGGCAAAGGGCGGCAGGTTGTGGACCGTTGAACTGCCCAAGCGCGCCTCCGAATCCATTGCGAATCGAGCGACTTAAGGCAAACCCCAGTCTGACCGATTCCGCTGCCAACCGCATTGCCTTTGGCGCTCTCTCGCGGCAGAAGCGAGGCCATGTTGAGCGCCAAGGGCTACCGGGGCGGGGCCGTCACCGCCCCCCATCATCTCGCCGCCGAAGCCGGCCTCGCCATCCTCAAGGAGGGCGGCAACGCGATCGAGGCCGCCGTCACGATGGCTGCGGCGCTCGCCGTCGTCTACCCGCATATGAGCGGGATCGGCGGCGACGCTTTCTGGCTCCTCGCCGCCCCCGGCCAGCCGCCGCTCGCCGTCCAGGGCGCCGGCTTTGCCGGTATCAAGGTCGAGCCGGCCCTCTACACCTCGCGCGGCCTCACCGCGATCCCGACCCGCGGTCCCCTCGCCGCCAACACCGTCGCCGGCGCCGTCGACAGCTGGCGCGAGGCGCTCCGCTACGGCGCGCTCTGGGATAGCGCCGTCCCGCTGAACCGCCTGCTCGAACCGGCGATCCATCTCGCCGAACTCGGCTTTCCGGTCTCCAAGAGCCAGGCGGCGATGACCGCCGAGTTTGCCGGCGAACTCGCCACCCAGCCGGGCTTCGCCGCTGCGTTCCTGCCCCACGGCAACCCCCCCGCGGCGGGCGACTCCTTTCGCCAGCCGGCACTCGCCGCGACCCTGCGCGCCCTGGCCCGCGACGGCCTCGACGCCTTCTATCGCGGCAAGCTCGCCGCCGCGATCGCCGCCGAACTGGAGAATGCCGGCTCGCCGCTCCAGCGGAGCGATCTCGACCAGTTCCGCGCCGCCTTCGTCTCGCCGCTGCTGCTGCCGCTGAAGAAGGTCCGCCTCTACAACCTGCCGCCGCCAACCCAGGGTCTCGCCTCGCTGATGATCCTCGGTCTCTTCGAGCGACTCGGCGTCACCCAGGCCGACGGCTTCTCGCACGTCCACGGCCTCGTCGAGTCGACCCGCGCCGCCTTCGCCGTCCGCGACACGCTGCTCGGCGACCCGGATTTCGTCCCCGAGGACCCGCGCGAATACATCGACGCCAATAAGCTCGACGAGATGGCCGCCAAGATCGACCGCCACCGCGCCGGAACCGTCCAGCCGGCCGCGACGCCGGGCGGCACCACGTGGTTCGGTGCCATCGACAAGAACGGCCGGTCGGTCAGCGTCATCCAGAGCCTCTATTTCGAATTCGGCTCCGGCGTGGTTCTTCCCGAGACCGGCATCGTCTGGCAGAACCGCGGCAGCGCCTTCCGCCTGGAAGGCGGCGGCCCGCGCATGCTGGGGCCCGGTCACGTGCCCTTCCACACGCTCAACCCCGCCCTAGCCCGCTTCGACGACGGCCGCAGCATGGTCTACGGCTCGATGGGCGGCGACGGCCAGCCGCAGTTCCAGGCCGAGCTGTTCACCCGCTACGCCTGGTTCGGCGCCGATATCGCCGACGCCATCGCCGCCCCGCGCTGGCTCCTCGGCAAGAACTGGGGGAAGGAGAGCCCGACCCTCAAGATCGAGGCGGCGCTTGCCAAGGAACTCGCCGGCCCCCTCGCCGCTGCCGGTCACCAGGTGGAGGTGCTGCCCGACCTTTCGGCGACCTTCGGGCACGCCGGCGCCATCGTCCGCCACTCCGACGGCAGCTTCGAAGCCGCCAGCGACCCGCGCAGCGACGGCGCCGCCCTCGGCTTCTGAGTCGCCGCTATGCGCCCCGTGCGTCTGCCCATGCACCGCCGGCCATTGAGTTCGCCGACGGAGTAAACTAGGCAGCGGTCGGCGGTGGGAGAACAAAGAGGCGCGACCCGCGCGCCCGCTTGAGACACCCTGCCGGCCCTCCCCTTCCAAAGGATACGCCGATGGATGCCGCCGAGCACGCCAACCCCGCCACGTCGCTGCCGCACCGGGTCAAGCTGCAAATCCTCTGGGCCGTGCTGCTCGGACTGTTTCTCAGCGCCCTCGACCAGACCGTCGTCGGCACCGCTCTGCCACGCATCGTCACCGATCTAGGCGGCAACGAGCTCTACACCTGGGTGGTCACCGTCTACCTGCTGACCTCGACCATCACCGTGCCGTTCTACGGCAAGCTCTCCGACCTGTTCGGCCGCCGCCCGGTGCTGCTCTTCGGCATCAGCCTGTTTCTGCTGGGTTCGGCGCTCTCCGGCCTGTCGCAGACGATGTGGCAGCTGATCCTTTTTCGCGGCATCCAGGGCATCGGCGCCGGCGCCATGTTCCCGATCGCCCTGGCCGTGATCGCCGACCTCTTCTCGCCCGCCGAGCGCAGCAAGTACCAGGGCTTGTTCGGCGCCGTGTTCGGCCTTTCCTCGCTGGTCGGCCCGGCGATCGGCGGCCTGCTTACCGATCACTTCGGCTGGCACTGGGTGTTCTACGTGAACCTCCCGATCGGTTTCGTCAGCCTCTACGGCATCTGGCGTCTCTTGCCGGCAATCCGGCCCGGCACTAAGCCCGAACTCGACTATCTCGGCGCCGCCATCTTCACCGTGGCGATGGGATTCCTCCTGGTCGGGCTCACCAACGCGCAGAATTATTCCTGGATCAGCAGCCAGGTCGGCGGCTTCGTCGTGCTCGGTCTCGCACTGGCCGCCGTCTTCCTGTTCGTCGAGTCGCGGGCTGCTCACCCCATCGTTCCGCTCGACCTTTGGCGGAACCCCGGCTACGCCACCTCAGTTGCCGCCGCCCTCTTGGTCAGCGTCGGCTTCTTCGCCTGCGTCGTCTTCCTGCCGCGCTGGTTTCAGGTCGTGCGCGGCGACAGCGCCACCGCCTCCGGCTACCTGATGTTCCCGCTTCTCATCGGCCTCATCGGTAGTTCGACACTCTCCGGGCGTTTCGTCTCCAAGACCGGGCAGTACAAGCCGCTGCTGGTCGCTGCCGTCGCCCTCCTCGCCGTCGGCCTGCTTCTGCTGACACGGATCAGCGCCGACAGTTCCACGCTCGAGGTCGCGCTATCGATGGTCGTGGCCGGTCTCGGCATCGGTCCGACCCTGCCGATCCTCACCATCGCCGTGCAAAGCTCGGTGCCGCTAAACCAGCTCGGCGTCGCCACCTCCAACCTCACCTTCTTCCGCCAGGTCGGCGGCTCGGTCGGTCTGTCGATCGCCGGCACCGTCTTCGGCTCCCGCCTCGCCAGCGAAGTGCCGCGCCAGCTGGCGCCCATTCTCGACAAGGCGGCGGCAGCAGCGCCAGCCGGAGCCGGCGACGGTCTCCGCCAGGGGCTTTTGGCCAGCGCAGCCTCGCTCGATCCCAACCACCTGACCGGCGTCGGCCAGAGCTTCGGCCAAGCCCTCGCCGCCGCGGCTCCAGCCCAACTCGGCCCCACGCTGACCCCGCTGGTGCCGCAGATCGATCAGGCCTTCTTCACCGCGTTTAGTCTGTCGATCGCCACTATCTTCGGCCTTGCCGCCATCCCCGCAGCGTGCGCTGCGCTGCTGGCGCTCTCTGTCAAACCCGTCGCCCTGCGCGGCCGCGGCCACCAAGGTAGCGGGGCTCCGGGCCAGGGCGCACGCAGCGGGGGCGCTCCGGCCGGCGGCTATGCTGGCGGCGCGCCACGTCCTGCACCGCCTCCGCCGGCGATGGACTGATCCTCTGCGACGCGGTTCAGGCCGTCCCCTGCGGCGGGCCGCCCATGGCGCGGTCCTCCGCCACCTGTTCCTCGATCTCGTCGAGGAGTGTCGTCACGGCGTCCTGCAGCGCGTCGCGGTCGAAGCCCTCGGCCAGCATGGTTGCCAGCAGGCCGGCGGCACCGTGCAATGCGAGCGCGCAGCGGGGCAGGTTGAGCGTTGTTTCCCAAGCCGCGGTCGCTGGCACCACGATTTGCGAGACCAGTTCGCGCGAACGGCACACCACGCAGTCCTCGGTATCGTCGTGGCTCATCAAGTCCTGCAGGCGGCTTGCCATCGCGCATTCCTTTCCGCGTTTGCCGGCCACTTGCCGGCATAACCGTAGGGCTGGCAAGAGGCCGATCGTGAGCCTGGCCGCAGCTTGGACGGAGTGCCCGTATCGAAATGTGGTGAACCCGAGCGCTTTGCGCTAAGCAGGCACCGACCCGCGCGGCGCCGGCCTCGGCCGGACGGAAGGCAGGCCGCCGTCGCAGCGAACCGGGCCGGATTAGCTCAGCGGTAGAGCAGCGGTTTTGTAAACCGTTGGTCGGGGGTTCAAGTCCCTCATCCGGCACCAGTCCCGCAAACGCGACCGCCGATGGCGCTTGCAGCCCAGGCCGCGGCGTGCTGTGCCAAGCTGCCGCTCTCGCGACGCCTGCGCCGGAACGCACCCCGGATGCCCCGCCTCTACGACTGCTTCCCCTTCTTCAATGAACTCGACCTCCTCGAGATCCGCCTGCACGAGCACGGGTCCGTCGTCGACCGCTTCGTTATTACTGAAGCGACCGAGACCTTCTTCGGCGAGCCGAAGCCGCTCCATTTCGAGCGCCATCGCCAGCGCTTCGCCGCCTTCGACGACCGCATCACCTACATCGTCGTCGACAAGACCCCACCGCAGTTTGCTTCCCGTTGGGGCCGCGAACAGTTTCAGCGTGAGGCGATCCGCGCCGGTCTCGCCGATGCCGCAGCCGACGACCTCGTGCTCCTCAGCGATGTCGACGAGATCGTCCGTGCCACGGCGCTGCGCGAGGCCCTTGCCCGTCCGCCCCGCCGCTCCGAACTCCTCTGTTTCGAGCTGCGGATGTACAACTACTACCTCAACTTCGAGGCGCCCGAGCGCTGGCTGCGCAGCGGTCCCCGCGCCGCGCTGATGCGCGACATCGCTTCGCTCTGGGGGCTCCGCCGCTCCAAGGGTCCGTCGGGCAACGTTCTGCGCGATCTCGGCCGCGTCGCCTACAACCGGCGCGAACTCGGTCGCCTCGCCTGGCCGCGCGTTATCCGCGATGCCGGCTGGCACTTCACCTATCTCGGCAGCACAGCCGATATTCAGGAGAAGATTCGCGCCCGCGCCGGCTCACAGTCGCAGAAGCCGATTCTCGACCCTGCAGTCCTCGCCGCACGCCGCGACGCCGGCCTCGTCAGCAACGCCTGGTACGACAGCCGACTCCGCTACCGCCCGCTGGACTCGAGCTTCCCGCAATATCTGGTGGCCAATGCCGGCCGCTTTGCGCATCTGACAATGCCCGCGCCTGAGGAATAGCCGGCGGAAATGTGCGGCTTCGGCTGAGAGTCCGAAGCCCAACAAGGGGTTACGCCGCCAAGCGATTTCAATCTCGGGCAAAAACCCTCTATGACGGGCCGAACAATCGCCCAAGCACGGGGTCGCCGATGCCTAAGACCAGTTTCACCGCCCAAGCCCTGACCGAAACGACGACGCGAACCAAGCAGGACATGTTCGAGTTGGTCTTCGCCGGCGCCGACGGCGATACCCTCACGCTCTCCGTGCCGATGCGTGTCGCCATCGAAAATCTGGCGCCGGTTCTGGCCTCCCTGGCCTCCTCGACGGCACCCGCCGATAAGCCGGCGGAGTACTCCAAGACCGTGCTCGGCTGGCGGGTCGGGCATCTCCAGGGGCAGCGCCGCGTGCTCCTGCAGTTCAACAACGAGATCGCCTACAACCTTTATTTCGAGGATGCCAAGAAGCTCTGGCACCAGCTGCGCGAGGAAGCCGAGGTCGCCGGCCGCTCCGGCCCGGCCAAGGCGTAAGACCCGGCTGGCAAATGAGAAGGGCCGGCGCGAGGCCGGCCCTTCGGTATTGCAAGCGTCACCCGCGTCTTATTTCGGCAGCAGGTCCTGGTCCAGCCGGAAGACGTAGAGCTGGTAGGCCGGGGTGAACGAAGCCACCATCGGGTTGATGCGGATGTCGTTGGAACCGACCGCCGCGCCGACCTCGACCGCGACATACTGCACGCCGTCAGCCATGTAGCTCATCGGCGGGGCCTTGATCGCCGAGCCGACGTTGAACTCCCAGAGCTTGTCCAGGGTCTTGTCGTCGTAGGCGCGCAGCCAGCCGTTCGGCTCGCCCGTCATCACGAAGCCACCCGCCGCCGCCATCATGCCGGAGCGATTGACGTGGTCGAGCTTGATCTTCTTGACCGTCTTGCCGGTCGCCGGATCGATTGCCGCCAGCGAGCCGTAGGTGTTCAGCGTCCAAGCCGGGTTGGCCGGGGCGCTGTTCGGCGGCACGGTGTTGCTGCCGACGAAGCGGTCGCGAAGCTTCCAGGTGCCGCCCTGATCGGCCGGCCCGGTCTCCGCCTTGGTGACGTGCTGGTTGCAGCCTTCGCCGCCGGTCACATAGATCAGGTTCGCCTTCGGGCTAAAGGCCGAGGGCTCCCAGTTCTGACCGCCGGTGTGGACCGGGCAGACCGTCCCAACGTTGCCCGCGCGGTTCTGCATGACCGCCGGGCCACCGTAGTTCTGGATCTGCTTGGTCGGATCGTAGGCCACCGGCTTGCCGGTCTTCGGGTCGAGGCCGTTCGTCCAGTTCATGTGGTCGGTGTATTGGGCACCGTACAGGAACTGACCGTTGGTCCGGTCGAAGCCGTAGAAGTAGCCGTTGCGGCCGGCGTGATAGACGACTTTGCGCGCCTGGCCGTTGATGGTCACGTCGACCAGAGCGTGGACGCCGATCTCGTCGTAGTCGAACGGATCATTCGGCGTGTACTGGAAGTACCAGTTCATCTTGCCGTTATCCGGGTTCAGCGCGATGACGCTGTCGGTGTAGAGGTTGTCGCCCGGACGATATTCCGCGTCGAAGTCCGGACCCGGGTTGCCGGTGCCCCAATAGGTGAGGTTGACCGCCGGATCGTAGGAGCCGGTCTGCCAGATCGAGCCGCCGCCGGTCTGGTTGGTCTTGCCGCCCCAAGACTTGGCATTCGGATCGTCCTCGCCCGCCACCGTCCAGGTGCGCCACGCGCGCTTGCCGGTGTTGAGGTCGATGCCGTCCACCCAGCCGCGGATGCCGTACTCGGCGCCGGCCGGACCGATGATGCCCATGTCGCGCACGACCTGCGGAGCCACCGTCAGGGTCTCGCCCTTGGCCGGATCGGCGTCCTTGGTCTGCCACACGATCTCGCCCGAGGCCTTGTTGGTGGCGATCAGGCGACCGTCGAGGGTGATCGATATGACCTTGTCGTTCCAGAGCGCGACGCCGCGATTGTTGATGCCGCAGCAGGCGACGTCACCCGCCCAGGGCTTGTCGACCTGCGGGTCCATCTTCCACAGTGGCTTGGCCTGGCTACGGCTCTTGGCGTCGAGCTTGTAAAGCGTGCCCCAGCCGTTGGTCACATAGAGGAACCCGTCTTCCGCCGACGGCGTGCCTTCGAGCGAAGCGTTGGCGTAGCGCGAGCCACCGCCGTCGAGGCCCTCGATGGCGAAGGTGTAGGCAAGCTGCAGCTTCTTGATGTTGCCGGCGTTGATCTGATCGAGCGGGCTGTAGCGGTTGTTGGCGTAGTCGCGGTTGACGTGCAGCCAGTCGCCGGCCTTCTGGTTCTCGCGGGCGGCCTGAGTGGTCGATGTCACGGCTGCCGGCGCCTGGGCAAATGCCGGAACGAGAGCGCTCGTTCCCAGCAGCACGCCCACGGCCGCAAGGCCGGCTTTCCACGAATAGTGTTGTTTCATTGTAAGCGTTCCTCCCGAAAACAGGTGGTCGAGCCGAACGTGCTCAGAAATCCGCGAAGAAGTGCGGTAGATCAATACGCTCGTCCCGATGTTGCGCGGAACAAACGCTGGCGCAGGATGCTCCCCGCCGACTCGATCCGTCAATTCACAGCGGCGCTATCGCCGGCTGAAACAGGGTAACCCAAATCCAAACGCAAAAGAAAAAGGGGCCGGCAAAGCCGGCCCCTTTCATCGATTCCCGTTGGGGAACTAATTCCGCTTCGGCAGCAGATCTTCGTCCAGACGGAAGACGTAGAGCTGGTAGGCCGGGGTGAACGAAGCCACCGACGGGTTGATGCGGATGTCGTTGGAACCGACCGCCGCGCCGACCTCGACAGCGATGTACTGCACGCCGTCAGCCATGTAGCTCATCGGCGGGGCCTTGATCGCCGAGCCGACGTTGTACTCCCAGACTTTGTCCAGGGTCTTCTCGTCGTAGGCGCGCAGCCAGCCGTTCGGCTCGCCGCCCATCACGAAACCACCCATGAAGGCGGTCACACCGGCGCGGTTGACGTGGTCGAGCTTGATCTTCTTGACCGTCTTGCCGGTCGCCGGATCGATCGCCGCCAGCGAGCCGTAGGTGTTCAGCGTCCACGCAGGGTTGGCCGGGTTGCTGTTCGGCGGCACGGTGGTGCTGCCGACGAAGCGATCGCGCGGCTTCCAGGTGCCGCCCTGATCGGCCGGCCCGGTCTCCGCCTTGGTGACGTGCTGATTGCAGCCTTCGCCACCCGCGACGTAGATCAGGTTGGCCCGCGGGCTGTACGCCGAAGGCTCCCAGTTCATGCCGCCGGTGTGGACCGGGCAGACCGTCCCAACGTTGCCCGCGCGGTTCTGCATGACCGCCGGGCCACCGTAGTTCTGGATCTGCTTGGTCGGATCGTAGGCCACCGGCTTGCCGGTCTTCGGGTCGAGGCCGTTCGTCCAGTTCATGTGGTCGGTGTATTGGGCACCGTACAGGAACTGACCGTTGGTCCGGTCGAAGCCGTAGAAGTAGCCGTTGCGGCCGGCGTGATAGACGACTTTGCGGGTCTGGCCGTTGACGGTCACGTCGACCAGGCCATGCACGCCGATCTCGTCGTAGTCGAACGGATCATTCGGCGTGTACTGGAAGTACCAGTTCATCTTGCCGTTATCCGGGTTCAGCGCGACGACACTGTCGGTGTAGAGGTTGTCGCCCGGGCGATACTCGGCGTCCCAGTCCGGACCCGGGTTGCCGGTGCCCCAATAGGTGAGGTTGACCGCCGGATCGTAGGAGCCGGTCTGCCAGATCGAGCCGCCGCCGGTCTGGTTGGTCTTGCCAGCCCAGGTCTTGGCATTCGGATCGTCCTCGCCCGCCACCGTCCAGGTGCGCCAGGTGCGCTTGCCGGTGTTGAGGTCGAGACCGTCGAGCCAGCCGCGGATGCCGTACTCGGCACCGGCCGGGCCAATGATTGCGGTGTCGCGGACGACCAGCGGAGCCACCGTCAGGGTCTCGCCCTTGGCCGGATCGGCGTCCTTGGTCTGCCATACGATCTCGCCCGAGGCCTTGTTGGTGGCGATCAGGCGACCGTCGAGGGTGATGGTGATGACCTTGTCATTCCACAGGCCAACGCCGCGATTGTTGATGCCGCAGCAGGCGACGTCACCCGACCAGGGCTTGTCGACCTGCGGGTCCATCTTCCACATCGGCCGCACGAAATTGCGGTTCTTGGCGTCGAGCTTGTAGAGCGTGCCCCAGCCGTTGGTCACATAGAGGAACCCGTCCTCGGCCGCCGGCGTGCCTTCGAGCGAGGCGTTGGCGTAGCGCGAGCCGCCGCCATCCATGCCCTCGAGGGCGAAGGTGTAGGCCAGTTCAAGCTTGCGGATATTGCCGTTGTTGACCTGATCGAGCGGCACGTAGCGGGTGTTGGCGTAGTCGCGGTTGACGTGCAGCCAGTCACCGACCTTCTGGTTCTCGCGGGCAGCCTGGGTGGTGGACGTGCCGGCTGCAGGCGTCTGGGCAAATGCCGGAACGAGAGCGCTCGTTCCCAGCAGCACGCCAGCAACCGCAAGGCCGGTTTTCCAGCTATGCGAAGACTTCATGTGTACTTCCTCTCCCACATTAGTTTTGTGATGAAGGGCTAGACTGTCGCCACGTCCTCAGCCGAAGAACTCCCCTCCGGCCGGGGCACCCCCTAAAGATGGAGCCTTTGGCCCGATGTTGCCAAGGCGACTGCGTCCGGCCGCCCGTAAAGTCATACGGCCGAATTGCATAATTTTGCGCCGTGCGGACGGTCTAGTCAATCGCCGCCCGCACCCACCGGGAAGCGTGCCGGCGCTGCGGCGCCTCGAACGAGCCGACTATTCACCGTATCTAAGGCACGTCTGGCTGCCGCCTGGGCCGAAGAAAGCCATGCATTCGGACCGTGTGACCGCTCCGGCGCCCTTGAGGCGGCGGGCGACGAACGCCGCCAAAGCGTCGATTTCCCCCTTCTCGAGCGGGGCAGCTGAGTTTGGGGGCCCAAGGTTGCTGAGGTCGGTGAAGATCAGGCCGTCGCAGCGCTCGTCCGTATAGGCGCGACGGTCGTATTGCGGCATCGGCGATTCCAAACGCCCGCACATAATCGTGATCCTGATCTGGTCTTCGGTCAGCTTGGTCTGGCGAAGCGATAGCCCGAACCCGGTGAGCCGCGCTTCTCCGATCCCATCGCCGGCCCAACCGTGGCATGACCGGCAATCGGCCGCGCCGGCCCACAGCCCCGCGCCGGTTGCCACGAGGTCTTGCGCCGACGCGGCGCCCGCCACCGCCATCACGGCGATCGTTGCGATCACCCGACCCGCCGGCCGGAGCCTATCAGAGATCATGCCTTTCCCCCTTGCATCGGGTTTCCCCTCCACAAGGTTCGCCGCCAGGCGGGAGAAGGTTTCCTCCGTCAGTCTTGGCCTGCGTCCTGAAAGGCCCGGGCATAATCGCGGTAGTGTTCGATGGTCCGCACGATCAAGTCGCGCTTCTTCTCGTCCATCGGCGCGATCGCCCGCGCAGGGCGCCCGCCAAAGAACCAGCCGGCTTGGAGCACCTGCCCGCCCGTCGTCGTAGCACCCGCGCCGAGCAGGACGTCATCGCCGATCACCGTTCCGGCGGCGACCCGGCTGCCAATGCCGATCAGCGATCGCTCGCCGATCGTGCAGTCGGCCAATTGGACGTTATGGCCGATGGTCGAGCCTGCACCGATGCGGATTCCAGCGCCGATCGCCCGCAAAATCGAATTGTCCTGGACATTGGCGGCAGGGCCTATGGCTATCCCGCCACCTCCACCATGAAAGTCGCAGCCGTACCAAATGTTGGCGCCGTCATCGAGGTCGACGCGGCCGGCCAGCCGTGCCGTGCCGGCGACGAACACCTCGCCGTCATTGCGGAGATGCGGCAGACCGTCGAAGGCCGGCGTCTCGTCGCCGCGAGCCCGGATCGCCGCTCCGAGCATGCGGGCTTCTCCCGGCAGGAGGGGGCGCACCGGCTTGGCCGGCGCACCGGCGTAAAGGTAACCGCCGGCGAGTCGCGACTGCTGGAACACAGTCGCACCTGCGGCGATCACCGCGCCGGCCTCGACCACCGAACCGTCGAGGATGACGACATCGTCCTCGATCGTGCAGTCGTCGCCGACCGTACAGGCGTGCACGACGGCATTGCTGCCGATAGTCACCTGCTGACCGATCTGCGCCGGATAGAGCTTGTGCGCGATGTGGACGGTCGACCGCGGACCGAGGTGGAGCGACTCGCCGGCAGCCACCTCATGACCGTCGCCGCGGATCACCGATTTGGCGCCGAGCCAAGCGCCTTTGCCGACGCAAACGCGCCCAAGCACGGCCGACCGCGGCCCGGCATAGGCCGGCTCGCCGTCAAACGCCGGCGAAACCCCTTCGAACGGCAGCAGATAGGGGATCATGGTGACTGCGCCCTTAGAAATTGGCGAAGAAGTCCCATTTCGGCTCCCAGTTCTCGAGCTTGCGGAAATAGCGGTCCGCTCCAGACCGGCCGGCTGCGATCTTACGGAGGCTCGGAATCGGCGATCCGTATTCACGCTTCAGTCCGACATCCATCTCTTCATAACGCCGATGCGACAGGGCGAACTTGATCACCTTGTGCACCGCCCGCCAGCCGGCGTCATTGAAGGCAACGACGCCACCGACCGGCAACATCTTGTCGAGGTAGAAGAAATCGACCAGCGTGTAGTCGAAGGTATGCCAGCCGTCGATATACGCGAGATCGACGACCGTACCGCGCTCCAGCAGGCGCGGCAGCGCCAGAAAGCTCGGCTCCTCCATCAGCGTGTGGCGATCGCCGAACCCGAGGCGGCGCATATGCTCCACGCCGACCCCGTGCCAGTCGCGATGCTGAAAGGGGTCAATGGAGATGAGCCGGCCAGAGGATGGGACCGCCATCAACCCCGCGGCAATAGCGATGCTGCTGACGCCGTTCGCCATGCCGATCTCGACCGCCGTCGCCGGCCTAACCCGCACCACCGTGTCATGGAGTGCGTCCAGGAAGCGCTCGGCGGTGCCCGAGCGCAACTTATGACGCGCCCCGGTTGCGTCCGTGACCTGCCCTGAGGTCAGGATCTCTTCAACGAGTGGGATCGATCTAAGGTGGCTGGTCAAACTAGGTCCCCTCGCCCCGCCCGATCTGTCGCACGAAGGTGGTGCCCTTCCATCGGTCGGCAGCCAAGCGTATGCGCGCGGCCAATCGCCGAGGCAACCGCTTCGCCGGCCGCCAGGGCGTCGACACCACCGGGGGCAATGGCAGCCGCTCCTCCAGCCACCGGAAACGCTCGTCTCCCCCCTCCAGAGCGGGTCGCGCCCGGCGCAGAAAGTCCGGTATGCAAAACGCTTCGTGGTAGTGGATATGGACGAGGTCGCGCAGTGGCGCGTTGCGCTCTACGCCCACCAACTCGGCGCGCCGATTGATTGGGTAGTTGTATGTGAAGGGCAATAGCCCGACGCGCTCGCCCGCTTTGGCAGCAAGCGTCGCCAGCGCGAACTGGTCCAGATTGTTCCGCCCCTCGACCACCACCTTGTCGATACACCGCAGGTGCTCGAGCCAGCCCTTGGCCAGCCCGGCCCGTCTCCGCATCACCGCCAGGCCGGCATTATAGTACCCGCGGATCAGAACCTTATCGGCCACTGTCCGCACGAAGCCCGGCTCGGCGACGCCGGCGGCGGAGAAGAGCCTTTGCCAAAACCGGTCGGCGCGATCGCGCGGCCCGCTCGACCCGCGGAACTTGCGCACTGTCGGCCGCAGGCCAAGATCGACGCCCTCCGGCAGCACGAAGAGCGCCGGTTCGTTGACCACCACCGTGTCGCTGTCGAGGAAAACGAGGAAGTCGCTGTCGGTCTGCGCTGACACCGCGTCGATCGCGTACACCTTGTTGGCGGTTGGCACGTCGGCATGATCGACATTGAGCCGACCCGCCAGGTGCCGAACGCCAAGCTCGGCGAATGCCGACTGCGTCGCGGCGGTCAGCGCCTCCACGCCGCGCGGCTGCACCGCGATCAGCTCGCAGCCGGCGAAGCCGCCACCAAATTGCCTGACCGACGCGGCAAGCAGTCGCGCTTGGGCCTCGAGGCGGCCGGGTTCGATGCAGAACACCATGGCGACAGACTGGCGAGGCGCCGGGAACCCGGTCATGTCCGCTTCCAAGCGAGGAGCAACCTCACCGTGTCAATTGCCCGCACGGGATTGCATCGCCGCGATTTGCGTCTCATGGTGATCGAGCCGCGGACGCTTTGTCCCTTGCAGCCCATTGGCATCTCTATCCGCACCTGCGGAGGCTGATAGCATGTCTTTGCCTGCCCCGTCGCAATCGCCAAGGGCCGCGCCCACACCGATTGGCAGCGTCTCGGTCGTCGTCGAGTGGGAGAATGCTGGCTCGATCCTGGATGAAACCGCTGTTGCCAACGTCCTCAACCTCGCCGAGCGCATCGCCGAGGCGACCGACGTCATTGCCGGGCAGCCGACGCTGGTGATGGTCAGCGACCCGCTGGTCAGCAGTCGCGGCTCCTACGACACTGTGCTGTCCCGCTTGCGCCAGCGCTTTGCCAACCAGATGAAAATCGTGGCGGTGGATTCTCCCGGCGGGGAATACACCGACCAGAAGATCGCCGGCACCGCTGCCAGCCAAAGCGACATCGTCGTCTTCGCCGACTCCGACGTGGTCTACCGCCCGGGCTGGCTCGCCCAATTGCTGGCGCCGCTCCACGATCCCGCCGTCGACTACACGCATGGCCGCAATGTGATGATGGTCGACGATATCTGGGGACGGGCGGCCGCGGTCTACTGGTTCTATCCGCTCGAGCAGGAGGTGCCGAACGGCCCGACCTTCGTTTATTTCAGCAATCTCGCCGTCCGCCGCTCCTCCTACCAGCGCCATCCCTTTCCCGGCGCCCCCGGCAATCGCGTCGCCTGCGCGATGTGGTGCCGCGCTTTGCCGGAGAGTGGCCTCGTCGGACGGCCGACCATGGCCACCGGCGATCATCCGCCGGCGCGGGGGATGGCGGCGGTGGTCAAGAAAGGGCTCGACTACTCCCGCATCGACGACGGCCGCTACGTCGCCCGCAACCTAAGCCGGCCTTCGCGGCTGTTCCGGGCCACGGTCCGCCTGCTCCGCGAGATCGCGCACACGCTCAAGCGCTCGATCTACGTCGCGGTGACGCTGCGGCGGAACCCGCTCGAAGCGCTTCAATATGTCGGCATCGGACTTGTCTATGCTGTCGTGACCGGCATCCGGCAGATGGCCCTGACGCTGGCGCCCAATCCGCCGACGCCAAAAGTAAGCGCAGCAATCGGCCCTCCGGTCGCCTCATGACCGCGGCCGGGGCCTCCTCACTTGCCCCGAGCAAAGGCGTTGGCGAGGCGCCGCCGCGCCACCTTGCCCCGGGGGTAGCGGAGGAAGGCCGCGAACAGTCCGCGCGGCAGTGTGGTCGCGCGTGCCAGGGCGCGGCCTTCGCCAATCGCGGCAGCGAACCGGCCCGCCAACAGCGGTCGCAGGATGCCGCGGGCAATGAGATAGGCGAGGAGGTCGCGATGCGCCTCGTCGAGCAGGGCGGGGTGGCGGGCGGTGAAGGCATCGAGCCCGGCGACATAGTCCTTCGACTTGCGCGAGAAGGAATCCGCGCTCTGATACTTCACCACGTCGCAGCCTGACCCGACCGCGACGCGATGTGCCCGCGTCAATCGCATCAGAAGGTCGCGGTCCTGATGCCGGGTTAGCGTGGGGTCGAAGCCGCCGACCGCATCGAGTGCCTCGCGCCGCACCGCAATCGCCGAGCAGGTGAGCGGCAGCGCGTGCGCCAGCAGCAGTTCGTTCCATTCGCCGGGTTGCGGACAGGCGGTGGGGTGCCGAACCTCCTCGCGCCGTCCTCCCTCAACGACGACGAAGCCGTCGAGAACGGCATCGACATCAGGATGCGCAGCGAAATAGCCGCGCAAGCGGTCGAGCCGGCCGGGCAGGAATACGTCGTCGGAATCGAGAAAGGCGATGATCGGCGCAGTGGTCAGCGCCAGGCCCGCGTTGCGAGCGACGTTGCCATTGGCGTGCGATCGGGCGACTGTTAGATGGAAGCGCGGATCGTCGATACCGCCAAGAACCTCCGCCGTGCCGTCGGTCGAAGCGTCGTCGGCTACCGCCACTTCCACAGCCGGGTCGCCGCCGCTGAGGGCGCTCTCGACCGCGCGCACCACCGGCCCGGCCCGCTGGTAGGTGGGAATGACAACGGCAATCGCGGGTTCGGCTCGCTGCCCCCCGGTCATCGCCCTAAAATCCGCACTCCAGATCTCTCCCTCCCGTTAGCCACCCGCCACCAGCCCCCTCGCCGCTCGCCCACCGCTTGCAACGCCAAAGCCCATGGGCGACCCTCGCGCCGTTCCACGGCAAAGGTCGATTGCAATGTCCGTCAGGATCGTCCCCGCCCTCACTTGTCTGGTGCTGACGGCGCCGCTGCTGCCCGCGCTGTCTCAGGAGCCCCCCGCTACGTTGAGCCGCTACGCCGCCGCCTGCGATCTTGCCGCCCGCCAAACCCTCGTGTCGACCATGGCCTTCTCGGCCGTCGCCATCGACGATTATACGCGGGACGGCGACCCGGAGGTCGACGTCGTCTACGACGCCATCAGTAAGAGCTCCGGCAAGGTCTACCCCTCGACATTCACCTGCACTTTTGCCGATCTCAAACGCCCCGACAACATTGTCCTGATCGGGGCCGCCGAAGGCGGACGTCCATACGGTATTGCCGCCGTTGCGGCCCTAAACCGCCTGCTTAAAGAGAGCGGGTTCCAGAACTGACCGGGCGATCTTTACCGCCCGGCGCGCGGATAGCGGGCGCAGGTGGAAGCGCCTTCCCCCCACAGCGCCACGCAGGACTCGAAAGTCGGATCGCCCTTGCCGACGAACGTCGCGAAGATGAAGGCCACCAACGCGTTCACCTGACGGTCTGTCAGCGCCATGCTCGCAGGGGGCTGAGCCGGACCAAGGTCGGCGGCGGTCACGTCGTAGCAGCGCTTGTCGGTATACGCTTTGCTGTCGAAGTAGGGCATCTCGGTGCCGGGGCGGCCGCACCGGATCGTGATGGCGAGATCCTCCGGCGACAGCTTGGTGGTGCGCAGATTGGCACCGGAGGGCTGCTGCGGGATATCGGGAATGCCGTTGCCGAGGCCGCCATGGCATTCGCGGCACGGCACCTGCTCCTTCCACAGCGTCTTGCCGAGCGAGGCCAGCGCCGGGTCGGGCGTGAACCCGCCCTGAGCCAGCGCGGGGCCGCCCGCGCTCCAAAACAGAACGGCGGCAATGGCCATTGCCGAGAGGCTTCGAGGCGACGATCTCAATTCAAACTCCTTCGCCGGTCGGAACGCCGTGTCGGCTCCCAACCACATACCCGGCAGCAGCGATAACGCGGGCAAGAGGGCTTTCGCCTCAACCTATCACTCGTTTTTGCCGGCTGCACCCCTGGACCGCCCGCCAAAATTGCGGTCTGCTCTGGGCCAGCGGGCGCCAGCACGGCGCAACGCGCTTTGGGGGTAGCCGTTTCTCCCGCGTCCTGGAGGATCGAACCATGAAGCTTTCAGCCATCCGGCGAAAGGCAGCCGGCTCAACCGCTTTGGCCTGCACCGTCGCCCTCACCTGGCCGGCCTTCGCCGCCAATGTCGATCAGAACCGCCTGGTCAACGCCGACACCGAGCCGCAGAACTGGCTGCTGCCCTTCCAGAACTTTCAGGGGCATATGTTCTCCAGGCTCAATCAGATCAATCGCGGTAATGTCGCCAATCTGAAGATGGCCTTCACCGTGCCGATCGGCAGCGCGATGATCGGCAACCCCAACCTCAATCTCGAAAACGCCGCGCTGGTCGACGACGGATTTGCCTTCATCAGCGACGGGTGGGGCGCGATCTACAAGATCGACATGACCTCCGGCGACCGCGGCAAGATTCTCTGGAAGGCCGACGCCACCGTATCCAAGGACGAGCGCAACCGCGACCGCGGCATGGCCTTCTGGGGCAATGCCGTCTACCACAATTTGAACGACGGGCGCGTCGTGGCGGTCAACCGCAACACCGGCGAGTTCCTGTGGGATAAGCAGATCGGCCGCGTCACCTGGCAGGGCAAAAACGACACCAACAAGGAGAAGGAAGGCTTCACCGCCGCTCCCTTAGGCGTCGAAGGCAAGATCCTTGTTGGCCAGAGCGCCGGCGACGACCTGACCCGCGGCTGGCTGGAGGCTCTCGACCCGGCCAACGGCAATCCGCTGTGGCGCACCTATATGGTCCCCGCCCCTGGCGAACCCGGCAGCGAGACCTGGAAGGACAAGAACCAAGTCTGGCGGGTTGGCGGCGCCGCCCTTTGGACCACCGGCACCTACGACCCGGATTCCAAGCTGACCTTTTGGGGCACCGGCAATGCCCAGCCGATGTTCGATCCCGAATACCGGCCCGGCGACAACCTCTATGCCGGCTCGGTCGTGGCGATGGATGTCGCCGACGGCAAGATCAAGTGGTTCTTCCAATACACGCCGAACGAGGGCTGGGACTACGACGAGAACGGCGTGCACCAGATCATCACTCTCCCGGTCAACGGGGTGCAGCGCAAAATCCTCGGTCACTGGGGCCGTAACGGCTTTTTCTACCGTCTCGACGGCAACAACGGGCAGTTCCTCGATGCGACGCAATATGTCGACCAGGTAACCTGGACCAAGGGCATCGATCCCAAGACCGGAAAGCCGGTCGAGTATGATCCCAATCTCGACGTCCAGAAGTACATCCCCGAGGCCCGCCCGGCTCGCGGCCGCGGCTTCGTCACCGCATGCCCGACCGCCACCGGCGGCGTCCGCTGGCAGCCGGTCGCCTACAACCCCAACACCTTCATGAGCTACTCGGCCGGGCGCGACGGCTGCTTTGCCAAGGAAGCGATCGCCGCCCAGCCCGCGGCCACCAATGACGGCATGATCGACGCCAAGGCCGGCGGTGGCATCCGTGGCGCTGGACCGACGCGCAACGTCCTCACCTACGGTCTTGTCGCCGCCGTTAACGCCCAGACCAACAAGATGGTCGCCAAGCATCGCGAGCCCTACGACAACATGTCGGGCGCAACCGCGACCGCCGGCGGTCTGGTCTTTACCGGCAACCCGGACGGCAAGGTCGTTGCCTATGACGACCAGACGCTGCAGGAGCTATGGCACTTCCACACCGGCATCGCGATCAAGGCGCCGGTGACGGTCTTCGCCATCGGCGGCAAGCAGTACATCGGCGTGATGGCGGGTGGCCCGAGCGGATCGAGCCTCGGCGGCACCTTCCCGGAGCTGACGCCGATGTCGACCGGGGCGGTGTATTTCGCCTTCTCCCTCTGAGTGGCGGGATCAGGAGCCAAGCACGGTTGCCGCGGCGGACAATGCTCCGCCTCGGCAACCGCCTTCCCGAAACAACGTTGGTTTTGATGCGCGGTTGGCTCGCCCTTTGCGTCCTGCTTGTCGCCGGCGCAGCCGCGGCTCAGGTCGGGCGTCCCGATCTCTCGGGTGGCACCAGCCGGCGCACGCTGTGGGACGTCGACCTCGGCGTCCACGCCCACGAGATTCCTCGCAGCGACTATGTCGACCTCGCTTGCGGCACCAATGGCGGGCCGCCTTCGACGCTGCTGGAAGATTTCGGCCAGTTCGCCAAGTGCCCGGCGGAAAAAGGCAACGGCCTGCACGAAGTGTACTTCCGCTACGACGACGAACTCGAATACGAGAGTCTGGCTACCGCCGTCGGCAACGACCTCTTCCGCTTCGAGGGCACCACCGAATTCCAGATCCCGGTAGTCGTGTCGCTTCTGTTCGACGACAACGGTTTTGTCGCTGGGCTGCGCATGATCAGCGATCCGCGCACCGACAACGACGTTCGCGAGCGCGGCAATAACCTCTTCGGCGTTCTGCAGACACGCTTTGGCGAGACTGGCTGGGATTGCCGCGATCTTCCCGCAGCCGAGGGCGAGACGCCCTATCGCGGCACCTTTTCCAAGGAGCTCTGTGAGAAGCGTGATGGCGGCGTAGTCCGCACCCTGGAGAAGCACTTCTATCGCAAAGCGGGGCAGACGACGATCGACCGCGCGACCGGTCTCGCCACCCAGGGCCAGTTCGTCAGCATGAGCCGCTACGACGCCATCCTGGCGTCGCCGATCCCCGATGCCGTTCAACGCCTGACCCGCTTGAGCATCCCGCCCCCGACCGCCGTCGAGCAGCTCGCCGCCCGGATCAAGTCCTGCACCGGATGCGATCTGCGCGGCGTCAATCTGAAGCGGGCCAATCTCGCCGGCGCCAACCTTGCCGGCGCCAATCTCGCCGGCGCCAACCTCCACGCCGCCAACCTCGCCGGGGCGGACCTCAGCAAGGCCAATCTGGGCGGCGCCAATCTGAACAAGACGGATCTGCGCCGCGCCAAGCTGGTGGGGGCGATCCTGACCGAAGCGATGATCTTTGCCGGCCGGCTCGACGGCGCCGACGTATCGGGCGCCAACATGTCCAACGCCCTGGCCGGCCGCTTGCAAATGATCCGTGGCACCGCCGTCGGTCTGGAAGCGACCGGCATCGACCTTCACGGCGCCCGGCTGACCGATTCCGATCTCAGCGCCGCCGATCTCAGCAATTCTTACTTGCAGAACGCCACGCTCACACGCTCCAACTTTACCGACGCCAAGCTGACGGAGTCCCTGGCGACCCGCACCACGCTGACCAACACCAACCTGACGCGGGCCGATTTCAGCTTCGCCGACCTCACCGGCGCCAACCTGCGCTCGGCGGACATGACAGCTGCCGATTTCTCTCAGTCAGAGCTGCAGGGCGCCCAGCTCGCCGAAACCGTACGCAACGGCACGCGATTTGACGGTGCCCACCTTCCGCCGGGCTATCCCTGAGCCGGGCCGGAGTAGCTCGCGCCGCCAGATTAATGTTGCCAGGCGCCGCCCCCCCTGGATAGGAAGAGGCCCTGTCACATTTGGCTTTGACCGCACGTCCGGCGATGCAAGTGATTCTAAAGCTTGGAAGATTCGCTGCGCGCGGACGGCTGGCCTAAGGAGCGGTAATGGAGCGGTTGATCGAAGTCGCGTCGCTGCGCAAGCGGTTCGGCTCGGTGCTTGCGGTGAACGACGTCAGCTTCGCCGTCAATCGCGGCGAGGTGCTGGGTTTTCTCGGCCCCAATGGCGCTGGCAAGTCGACGACGATGAAGGTCATCACTGGCTACCTGCCGCCCACCGCCGGTACCGCCATCATCTGCGGCCAGGACATCCGCACCAGCCCGGTCGCCGCCAAGCGGCGCATGGGCTACCTGCCTGAGGGCGCCCCGCTCTACGGCGACATGACCCCGGAAGGCTTCCTCGACTTCGTCGCCGCCATGCGCGGCCTCTCCGGTCCGCGCCGCAAGCAGCGGATCGAGGAGGTGACCGAGCGGATGGGGCTCGGCGAAGTCTATCACCGCCGGATCGACACGCTGTCGAAGGGCTTCCGCCGCCGCGTAGGCCTTGCCCAGGCAATCGTTCACGACCCCGACGTGCTCATCCTCGACGAGCCGACCGACGGTCTCGACCCCAACCAGAAGCACGATGTGCGCACGCTGATCCGCTCGATGGGCGGGACCAAGGCGATCATCATCTCCACCCACATTCTGGAGGAGGTGGACGCCGTCTGCGACCGCGCCATCATCATCGACCACGGCCGCCTCGTCACCAACGGCACGCCGATGGAACTGCATGCGATGGCCCGCACCCACAACGCCGTGGCGCTGCGCGTCAAGCGGAGCGATGTCGAGCGGGCGGTGAGCTTCCTCAAGGTCCTGCCCGATGTCGAAACCGTCGAGATAGGCGCCGCCGTCGACGGCGGCATGGCGCTGACGGTCGTCCCCAAGGGCGGAAAGTTCATCGCCGACCAGGTTGGCGTGGCCGTCCGCAGCCACGATCTGGCGATATCGGAAATTCACTCCGAGCCCGGCAAGCTGGACGACGTGTTCCGCGCCGTAACGAAACACTAGCGAAGGGCGGCGAACGATATGCGCAACAGCCTGTTGATCGCCAAACGCGAGTTCATGGCGTACTTCTCAACGCCTCTCGCTTACGTCTTCATGGTCGCCTTCCTGGCCGCCGCCGGGGCGATGCCCTTCTTCTTCGGCGGCTTCTTCAGCCGAAGGCAAGCGGACCTGACGCCGTTTTTTGGTTTTCACACCTGGCTGTTTCTGGTGCTGATCCCGGCAGTCGGCATGCGCCTGTGGGCGGAGGAGCGCCGGACCGGCACCATCGAGCTGCTGATGACCCTGCCGGTCACTACCTGGCAGGCGGTGGTCGGCAAGTTCCTGGCTGCCTGGGCCTTCACCGGCATTGCCCTCGCTTTGACCTTCCCGATCTGGATCACCGTGAATTACCTCGGCCGTCCCGACAACGGCGTCATCGTCGCCAGCTATGTCGGCTCGTTCATGATGGCCGGCGCCTTCCTGGCGATGGCTTCTTGCTTGTCGGCGCTGACCCGCAGCCAAGTGATCGCCTTCGTCATCAGCGTGGCCGGCGGCTTCCTCTTGACGCTGAGCGGGCTCGACCTGGTTCTCAGCCTGTTCCGCGGCTGGGCGCCGTCGTTCATCGTCGATCTCGTCGCCTCGTTCTCCTTCCTTACCCACTTCTCTGCCATCTCCAAGGGCGTGCTCGATAGCCGCGGCGTCTTCTTCTTCCTCTCGCTGATCGCCCTCTTTCTGTTCATCAATCGCGAGATCGTCGATCTTAAGAAGGCAGCCTGACCATGTCCTCGCTCGTCGACCGCCTCAACCAGATCAACCGCGGGACGCTCACCGCTCTCGGCATCGTCCTTGCCATCGTGCTGTTCCTCGCCGCCAACATGCTGGTGGCGCTCGCCCCCAACGCCCGCCTCGATCTAACCCAGGATCAGCTCTTCACACCGACCGAAAGCACGGTGAAGGTGCTCCGCGCCGTCCGTGAGCCGATCACGCTCCATCTCTACCAATCGACTGGCCTTATCGACACGGTGCCGACCGTCCGCGTCTTCTCACAGCGCGTCAACGAGATCTTGCGGCGTTACGAGGACATTTCCGGCGGCAAGGTGCGCGTCAACCGCGTCGATCCGGTGCCATTCTCGCCCGAAGAAGACCGTGCTCTGGGCTACGACCTTCAGGGCTTTAACCTCAACTCCGGTGGCGACCGCGGCTATTTCGGCCTGGTCGGCACCAACTCCGTCGACCAGGTGGAGACGATCAAGTTCCTGGATCCGGCGCGTGAGCCATTCCTCGAATACGACCTCACCCGCATCGTCAATCGCCTGTCCTCGCCGCGCGCCCCCAAGGTCGGCATCATGGATGGCCTTGGCATCTTCGGCGACGCGCGCCAGCAGCGCTTCCCGAGCCAAGTGCTGTCGCTGATCAATCGCAATTTTGACATCCAGCAGATCAACCTCGACGTCGAGGCGCTGCCGGACGACCTGGAAGGGCTGATGGTCGTTCACCCGACTGCGCTGACCCCGCGCGCCACCTACGCCATCGACCAGTATGTACTGAACGGCGGCCCGCTGGTGGTGTTCGTCGATCCGCTGGCCGAGACCTCGGCGCCAAACCCGCAGCGCCCCAATGAGCCAATGTTCCCGACCTCGAGCATGCCGGAGCTGTTCAAGGCTTGGGGTATCGAGATGCCGACCGACAAGGTGGTCGGCGATCGTGACATGGCGATCCGAGTGGTCACCACCGCTCAGGGCGGCCGCCAGTTCCTGGTCGACTATCTGCCCCTGCTGCAGGTGCGCAAGGAGCAGTTCAACGACAAGGACATCGTCACCTCCCGCCTCGGCCTGATGCGGATCGGTAGCGCCGGATCCATTCGCCAGATTGCCGGCGCGCAGACCGCCTTCACGCCGCTAATCGCCACCACCACCAACTCCACACTGCTCGATCAGGCCGAGGTGAAGGGGCGCGCCACCAACCCACAGGTCTATCTCGACCGCTTCAAGCCGAGCGGCGTTCGCCAAGTCCTGGCGGCCCGCGTCAGCGGCCCCGCCAATACCGCATTCCCGACCGGCCAACCACCGGCAACGCCGAGCGCTAATCCCGACCAGCAACCCCGCCCGGCTGCGCCCAAACCCCAGGTGCTCCGCTCGGTCAAGCCGATCAACGTCATCGTTGTCGCCGACACCGACATGCTCAACAACAACTATGTCGTCTCCGAGAGCGGCCTGCCCAACTCCAACAACGCCGACTTTGTGATTAACGCGCTCGACAACATCACCGGCGGCACGGCGCTGCTGGAGCTGCGCGGTCGCGGCCTGTCGTTCCGGCCCTTCACCACCGTCGAGGCGATGGAAAGGGCGGCCCAGGCGAAGTTCCGCGCCACCGAGGAGCAGCGGCAGCGCGAACTTGACGAAGCGCAGTCCCAATTGAAGGCGCTGCAGGGCCCCAACCAGGGCGCACCCGGCGAATTCGGGACACTGACTCAGGCGCAGCAGGAGACTATTGCCCGCGCCAATCGGCGCATTCTTCAGCTCCGCGAGCAGCTCCGCGACGTTCGCGCCTCGCTTAATGCCGACATCGAGGACCTGCAAAAGCGACTGCAGGTCGTCAACATCCTGCTAATCCCGATCCTCGTCGCCCTGGCGGGGGTCGTTTACGCCGTCTGGCGAAGGGTGCGTCTGTCGCGTTACATCAAGAAACAGGCTGCGGCCTGAGCCGAGCGGGGTGAAGCGGAATGACTCCGAAGACTTTTCTCGGACTTGCGGGCGCCGCCGTGTTGGCCGTCGCCGCCGCCGGTGCGGCCCTGGTCGCCGATTTCCGATCCCTGACAGCGAGCGCCGCGGGCGCCGGCAAGCCGGCATTCCCCGCCCTCGCCAACCCGGACAACGCCGCCCGAGTTATCGTCAAGGCACCTGCGTTTAATCTCGACCTCGTTCGCCAGGGCGACAAGTGGCTGATGGCGGATCGCGGCAATTACCCTGTCCACGCCTCGGCGGTCGCCCAGATCGTCGGCGGCCTCTCGCAGATGAAGCTCTATGAGCCGAAGACCAACAACAAGGACTGGTTCAAAGAGGTCCAGGTTGACGATCCCGGCACCACCGGATCGAAGGCTGCCCTGATCACCGTCAACGGCAAGGGCGGCGAGCCCCTTGCCAACACCATCGTCGGCATTCGCAGCCGGTCGATCGGCGCCAACCCGCTCGGCGGCACGTTTATCCGCGCCCCGGGCGAAAACCAGGCCTGGTTGGCCGAAGGCACAGTCACGCTCCCCGACGACTTCACCGGGTGGTTCGATCAGATCGTCCACATTCCCGGCCCGGACGTGATCCGCATCTCGATCGTCGAGGACGGCAAGCTGGTCTTCAAGGCGGTAAAGCGGAACGATGCCGCGCAGACCTTCGGACTGACCGACCTTGCCGAGAAGTATGGCGACCAGTCGCAACTCGTCGCCATCGACAGCGCCGTAAAGCTCCTCGATCTCGGCATCGTCTCGACCACCTTCGACGACGTCAAAGCCGTCACCGACATCCCGTTCGGCACCAACGACCGCGTTGTCCGCTTCGAGACGCGCGATGGGATGACCCTCGAACTGCAGCTTTATAAGGCGCCGGACGGTAAGATTTGGGTGAAGTACGCTGCAACCACCGACAGCGGCGCCGCCGATGCTGCTCGCGCCAAGGAAATCACCAATAACACCAAAGGGTTCGCCTTCCTTCTGCCGAAGTACCGTACCGACCCGCTGCTGGTTGGGATCAACACCCTGGTACAGCCAGCACCGCCGCCCGAAGTCGAGAAGCCGGCGCAGCGCACCGGACCGCGCATCGAGGACATCCCGGTCGTTCGCCCACCGGCCCGCCTAACGCCGCGCTAGGCTCCCGCAAGAAAAAAATCTGCGGACGATGTCGATTTGGCATCGTCCGCTTCGTCGTCTTGTCGGACGCTGTGGCCCGCACATCGCGGCAAGCCGGCGTTCCCGAGAAAGGAGAGAGCCATGCGTTTCATGGTGATCGTCAAGGCGACCGATGACACAGAAGCAGGCATAGGTCCGAGCCGCGAACTACTCGCCGAAATGGGCAAATTCAACGAAGAGCTGGTCAAAGCCGGAATTCTTCTCGCCGGCGAGGGCCTTCAGCCAAGCCGCAAGGGCGCGCGCATCAAGTTCGACGGCAAGAAACGTACCGTCGTCGATGGCCCCTTCGCCGAGACCAAGGAACTGGTCGCCGGCTTCTGGATCATCCAGGTGAAGTCCAGGGAAGAAGCGATTGAGTGGATGAAGCGGTGCCCCAATCCCACCGGCGACATCGGCGTCATTGAGATCCGCCAAGTCTCCGAGGCTGAGGATTTCGGAGAGGAGTTCACGCCGGCCATGCGCGAGCGCGAGGAGCGGCTGCGGGCCGAAGTGGCGGCCAAGAATCGCTGACCTCGCAGCCGTTCGAGTTCCGCCCCTCGACCGATTTTTCCGCTTTACCTCATTGAGAGGTCGCCGGCTTTGCCTGCCGCGCCGCCATGCTTGGAGAAATGCCATGCGTTTCATGACACTGGTGAAGAGCCCCGAGAACCTTCGCCCGCCGCCTTCGCTGTTCGCTGCCATTGCCGAACTCGGCCGCGAGGCCGGCAGCAAGATGCTCTGGATGGGCGGGCTTGCCGCAACCCAGACCGGCACCCGCCTGCGCCTCTACGACGGCCGCATTGACGTCAAGGACGGCCCGTTCACCGAAGCGAAGGAAGTCATCGGTGGCTTTGCAGTCTACGAGGTCGACAGCAAAGAAGAAGCCGTTGAATGGTGCCGGCGCTTCCTTGACGTCCATCGCCTGCATTGGCCGGAGTGGAGCGGCGAGGTGGAGATGCGGGTACTCATGGATGGCCCACCGCCGCCACGCTCGTAACCCCCGGGGGTTGCGAAAACCGGCCGAATGAGGGCGTGATCGGCGGCGATGTCCGCCGCCGACACAAATCGCCAGATCGAAGCGGTCTACCGCATCGAGTCGGCCCGCCTCGTCGCCGGTCTCGCCCGCATGGTCCGCGACATCGGCCTCGCCGAGGAGCTGGCACAGGATGCCCTGATCGCCGCCCTCGAACACTGGCCGCAGGGCGGGATTCCGGAGAAACCGGGCGCTTGGCTCATGGCCACCGCCAAGCGCCGCGGCATCGACATGATCCGCCGCCGCAAGGTCTTCGATCGCCAGGCCGGCGAACTGACCCGCCAGACCGAGGAACGTTTGACCGCATCCTTTGCCGACCCCGATGCGGCGCTCGACGACGACATCGGCGACGAGCTTCTCGGACTCATCTTCGCCGCCTGTCACCCGCTTCTTTCGCCCGAGGCGCGCGTCGCCCTGACCCTCCGTCTGGTGGCGGGGCTCACCACCGCCGAGATCGCCAGAGGCTTCCTCGTCCCCGAGGCAACGATCGCCCAGCGCATCGTGCGGGCCAAACGGACGCTCGGCGACGCCGGCCTCCGGTTCGAGGTGCCGCACGGAACCGAGCGGGCCGAGCGCCTCGGCTCGGTCCTGGAGGTCGTCTACCTCATCTTCAACGAGGGTTACTCCGCCACTGCCGGAGACGACTGGATGCGCCCGCAGATGAGCGAGGAAGCGCTGCGGCTCGGACGCATCCTTGCCGGCCTCGCCCCTGAGGAACCGGAGGTGCACGGACTCGTCGCGCTGATGGAGCTTCAGGCCTCGCGCTTTGCCGCTCGGCGCGGGAAGGACGGCGAGGTCGTTCTTCTCGCCGACCAGGACCGCTCGCGCTGGGACCGCCTGTTGATCCGCCGCGGCCTCGATGCCCTCGATCGTGCCACCGCGCTCTTCGCCAATCGCGGCCCCTACACGCTCCAGGCGGCGCTCGCCGCCTGCCACGCCCGCTCCCCGTCGATGAACTCCACTGACTGGCGGGAGATCGTCGGCCTCTACGATGAACTTTACGCCCTATCACCATCGCCGGTGGTCGCCCTTAACCGTGCCGTCGCCCTCGGCATGGCAGAAGGCCCTGCCGCAGCGCTCCCGCTTGTCGAGCAGCTCGCAGCAGCCGGCACGCTCGACGGCTATCACCTGCTGCCGAGCGTCCGTGCCGACCTTCTCGCCAGGCTCGGTCGCCACGACGAAGCCCGGGCCGAATTCGAACACGCCGCAGCGTTGACGCAGAACCGGCGTGAACGGGAAATCCTGCTCGCCCGCGCCGAAGCGGAAGCAGCGGCGATCAGTTGAACGCCGGAGGCTCGCGGCCGGCCAGGCGAAAGGCGGCCGTCACCGTGTTCGCCATCAACATGGCAATGGTCATCGGCCCGACACCGCCCGGCACCGGAGTGATCCAACCGGCGACGGCGGAGGCCTCGGCGAAGGCGACGTCCCCGACCAGGCGAGTCTTGCCCTCGCCCCTCTCCGGCGCCGCTATGCGGTTCATACCGACATCGATCACCGTCGCACCGGGCTTGATCCAGTCGCCGCGCACCATCTCCGCCCGTCCCACGGCGGCCACGAGAATGTCGGCCTGACGGACCAGGGACGGCAGATCGCGCGAGCGGCTATGCGCGATCGTCACTGTGCAGTTCTGTTGGAGCAGCAGTTGTGCCACCGGCTTGCCGACGATGTTCGAGCGCCCGACCACCACCGCATGTGCGCCGGAGAGGTCGCGGCCAAGAGCACTCTGTGCAAGGATGACGCAGCCGGCCGGTGTGCACGGGACCAGCGCCCCCGACAATCCGCTCGCCAAACGTCCGACATTGATCGGGTGGAAGCCGTCGGCGTCCTTCTCCGGGCGGATCGTCTCCAGAACGCGACTGGCGTCGATGCCACACGGCAGCGGCAGTTGCACGAGGATGCCATGGATGGCGCGATCGGCGTTGAGCCGGTCGACGAGGGCCAACACGTCGCGCTCCGCCGTCGTCGCCGGCAAAGTGTGTTGTACTGAGTGGAAGCCGAGCGCCTCGGCCATCTTGCCCTTGCTGCCGACATAGACCTGGCTCGCCGGGTCGTCGCCGACCAGAACCACCGCTAGCCCGGGCCGCAGTCCGGCTTCGGCCTTGAGCTGCGCAGCAGCGGCGCCGACCTTTGCAGTCACCCCGGCGGCGATGGCCTTGCCGTCGATGATCCGTCCCGTTTCACCCGGCATCGCCCGCCCCTTGTCCCGCGCTTTCCGCCCCGATCCAGTCGAGATACGGCTGGCTGCCGCCACTGATCGGGATGACAACGATCGCGGGGGTTTCATAGGGGTGGTGGCGCGCGACGGCAACCGTGACGGCGTCGGCGCGGGTGGCGAGAGTCTTGACGATCATCACAGTCTCGTTGGCCGTCTCCACGGCACCCTTCCAACGGTAGATCGAAGCCATCCCCGGCAGGATGTTGACGCAGGCCGCCAGCCCCGCCTCGACCAACGCCCGGCCGGCCGACGCGGCCGACGCGGTGTCCGGCCAGGTGGTATAGACCAACACCGTCGCTGGATCGGCCTTGCTGCTGACTTTCGCCACCCTCTCCTCCTGCCGTGGAAACGCCGGGTCCGCCATGCTAGTCCGAGCGCCGAACGGCCTGCAAAGGCAAGCGCTTGGGGACCGCATGAACGCCGGCAAACTCGCCTTCCTCGCCAGCGACGCCGAGGAGTCGCAGGCCTCGCGCGCGCGGCTTGCCCGCACCTATGGAGATGCCGCCGCCGACAAGGCCGATGTCATCGTCGCCCTCGGCGGCGATGGCTTCATGCTTCAGGCTCTCCGCCGGTTCATGAACACTGGCAAGCCGATCTACGGCATGAACCGCGGCTCGGTCGGCTTTCTCATGAACGAGTATCGCGAGGACGACCTGCCGCGCCGCATCGGCGCCGCCGTCGTCAATCGCCTCCATCCCCTCGCCATGACCACGCGGGACGAGGCTGGCAACGAGCAGACGTCTTACGCCATCAACGAGGCCTCGCTCTTCCGCCAGTCATACCAGGCCGCCAAGCTCCGCATTTCCATTGACGGCAATGTCCGCCTCGATGAGTTGATCTGCGACGGCGTCCTGGTGGCGACGCCGGCCGGCAGCACCGCCTATAATCTTTCGGTGCACGGGCCGATTGTCCCGGTCACTGCCCACCTCCTCGCCCTGACACCGATCAGCGCTTTCCGCCCGCGCCTGTGGCGCGGCGCGCTGCTGCCCGACCGCGCCAAGGTGCGGGTCGAGGTTCTCGATGCGCGTAAACGACCGGTTAACGCGGTCGCCGACCATACCGAGGTCAAATCGGTGGTCGAGGTGAAGGTCGAACAGGATCGGGGGCTGGAAAGCCTGCTGATGTTCGATCCCGACCATTCCTGGGAAGAGCGCATCCTGACCGAGCAGTTCAAATACTGATCGTCCTCTAAGCGTAACGTCTTCTTAAAATAGCGGTTGGTACTGTCCCGCCACCGCAGTCTGGGCAATCGATCAGGGCGTTTTGCTGCAGCTAGGCGGACCGACTGTTGCGGGGCGTTGAGTACGATGACAACCGCTGGCCCTTCGGCGACCCAAGGTGGGGCCGCCAATCCCAATAGCCAAGACGCCGCCTCCAGTGCCGAGGCCCCGTCCACCGGCATGAAGAGCTGGCTTAGCGCTCACGTGCAGGTGCTGCGCAAGGCCTACGAGAATCTCGAGAACAACGAATTTCGCGGCTCGGCGCTCAAAGACTTCATCGAAGTCGCCAACGAGATGCGCGGCCACGCCGAGGGCATGGGTTACCCGCTCGCCGGCAACGTTGCCGAGTGCCTCTGCCGCCTGCTTGGCGAGACGCCGGATGCCGAACGGCTGCCGCGCGTCTTGGTGCGCCAACATGTCGACGCCATCCGCGCCATCGTCGCCGAAGATGCGGCCGGCGATACCAACTCGCTTGCTTCGGCCATTGTCGCCAAGTTGCGCGATGTCACCGACGACTTCATCGCCGGCGAGGCCAAGCGCGCTAACGCCGCCTGAGCGACGGCTACGCCGCCTGCCGGCGCGCTTCAAGATAGGCGCGCGCCGCACTCCGCGAGGCATCGGCGGCAAAGCGCCGAAGCATCCCCAGCACCTCCGCCGGCTCGCCTCCGGTCAACTCGACAAACCGCTCGATCACGCGGTCGGTCATTTCCCGGCTGAAGCCATAGTGCTCGACTGACCCGGCCTCCACGTCGAACTCGGAGCAACTGTCGATCGCCGCAACGAACGCGTCGAAAATGGGCAGCGGCAACCCGGCCCGGCGGTAGACGGCGCGCAAGCCGCCGCGATGCGGGTGGCGCACCAGCCCGACGATCCGCTCCATCGGCATCTGGCAGAGCGTTGCCAGCGCCACCTCGAACAGGCCGACATTGCCGGCGCAAAGCCCGCGGAGGAGCAGCGAGGTGGTGAGCTGACCGGTCACGCGAAGATGTTCGACAAGAGTCTGCAGTTCCTCCAGCGAACACTCGGCGGCGAGCACGACGGTTGCCCGGTCGCAGGTCTCGCGAGCGCTGTCGGGGCCGTCGGCATCGGCCGCCGGTAGCGTCATGCTGATCCGCCGTATCAGCGCCTGCTGCGCGTCGATTGGCAGGTCTAGGCGCGCCAACAGCGCCTCGCGCACAGCAAAGTCGTCTCCGAACCGGTCGGCGATCCGGCGCAGGCTGAGCCGCGCCATCTCCACATTGGGATTGGCGAGCAACGCCTCGACCGCTTCGACGCTGCCGACCTCCGCGATCGCCGCCGCCACAGTCCCCTCGACCGCCGGTCTGGAGGAGATAACCGCTTGGACGTCCGGCGACGAAGACGCGACGATGTCGACTAATTCTGCGTCGACGAAGACCGGCGAGCGAGCCAGCACGACTCGAGCGATCTCATATTGGTCGCGCGCCAACGCCAGAACCATGTGTCGCGGCGCCCGTTCGCTATTGGCGAAAGCATCGGCGAGAGCGAAGCGGACCGTGACGTCCTCGTCATCGAGAAGCAGCGTCAGCGTCGCTTCCATTTCGTCGCGGACGTCCTGTCCGACATCGGAGTGAAGGTAGGCTCGCGCCAGGGCATGTGCGGCGTCGGCTCTCGCCCCCACCGTCGCTTCCGCGGCCCAACGCATGAAATCCTGTACAAGCATGACCGACTAACCGAACGCGGGAGCAAATCGACTACGGGGTCCGGCGGGCCGCAGCGCTTCGGCAGCCGTCTCGGGTTGGACCTGTTGAGCTGGAGCGACCGGCGGAGCAAACCGGCTCCGCGGCGCCGGTGTGGCGGGAGGCAGGGCCATCGACGTCACGGCCTGCGCCGCCCCGCGAAGCGGCTCGGCGGCATAGCCCATCGGAGCCACGACAGGACCGCGGGTTGAGGGAGCGAACGCCGCAAGCGGGCGCGCGGCGACGGCGGCGGCCATCGCCGCTGGCGGCGACGCCGGAGCCGACTGGCCTGGAGCGCGGCTTCGCGTCAGGACGCCATAGACTTGATCGACCGAGCGCGGCGCACCCGTCCGGTCGAAGAAGATCGCTCGATTGGCCGCCGCCTCCGCCGGGAAATAGCGGGCCGCTTCGCCGGCCGGATCCCGGTCGCGAAGCGAAATCAGCCGCACCGCCCCGGCCGCGCCGAGGAAATGGGCGGCGTAGAGTTCGCCGTCGGTGGCTCTTCGCCCGAGTTGACCGGCAAGAAAATCGGCATTCCGCACCGTGAACGCGCCGGCCATTTCGGCGGAGATCGCCGGGTCGTGCCGCAGCGCCAGAATCTCCGCCCGCACCTGTGGGTCGGCAACCACGTAGCTCGCGCCTCGCCGCTCGATTCTGGCGGCAAGGTCGCCAAGACCGAAGCGCTCCCCCTCCTCCTTGATCATCTGCAGCCAGGTGCGATCGAGGAACTGAAAAAGCCCGGCCGCGCTCGTCCCCGGTGCCCGCGCCGACGGGTCGAGGGAGCTTTCGCGCTTAGCGGTATCCAAGAGATACTGAAACGACGTGCCGGTAGCGGCGGCGGCCGACTGCAGCGCCCGCGTGACCGCATCGGGTGCGGCAGCTGACACTGGGTTGATCATACCGCGCCGCCCCCGCTTGGTTACCCTCCCCTTAAGAATGGCGAAGCAGGGTAAAAGCGCGGTTAACTGCGAAAAGAAGAGGCGTCAGCCTTGCCAGGCGGTAGTGAGCGAGGCAACGGCGACACGCGGCCGTTCGAGGGCCGGACCATTCGGCGTGCCGATGTGGACAATCCCGGCGACCTTCTCGCCCGGGCGGAGCCCGAGGATTCTTTGCCCCTCCTCGTCGTAGCAGAACCACCCGGTTAGCCAGTTGGCGGCAAAACCCATGGCGTGCGCGGCAAGGAGAAGATTCATAGTCGCCGCTCCCGCCGACATCGCCTGCTCCCACTCCGGGATCTTGACGTGCGGGGAGGCGCGGCTGACGACGGCAACCGCGAGCGGCGCCTGCGCCAGCCTCATCTTGTCCTGCTGGATGAAGCCCGGCGAGATATCCGGTTCATTGCGCAGCCGCAGTTCCGCCAGCTTTAGCCCGACCGCAAAGCGCGCTTCGCCCTTGAAGACGATGAATCGCCAGGGGGTCAGCTTCCCGTGGTCGGGCACCCGCATGGCGATCGCCAGCATTTCGTTTACTTGCTCGTCGCTTGGCGCTGGTTCGCTGAGATTGGCGGCGGCGACGGAAGTCCGTGTCTTGAGGAGTTGCAGGGCGTCGGGCATTCTTGGCACGCTTCTCGGGGTCGGGGTCGCTAGAAACCTCGTTTTTTGCCCGTTTTGCAACGGGAACGAAAGGCGCACCACGTCTCGATGACGCCGAAAATTGGATGGAAGAACATAGGCCGCATGCGCCGACTTGCCAGCCTGCCCTCGCTGCATCTGCCGTCAGCCGCATTCCTGCGCGTCGGCCTGCTCGTGCTCGCCGGAGCGCTGGCCGTCCCAGCCGCCGGGCAAAATGGCCCGGCGCCGCAGCCCGGGCCGCGGCCCGGCGCCCCTGGCCCAACCGGCGCGCCGCCTGCAACGCCGGGTGACCCGCCCGGCCTGCGTGGCCAGCAGCCTGTCGCTCCCGCGACCCGCCCGACCAGCGACGCCCTCATCGACTTCGTGCTGGAAGCGCGTCTTGTGCCCGGCGGCGCCCCGGTCACCGCCGGCGTCACCTGGCGCGTGTTCCCCGAGGCGCTTGACGCCGCCGGCCGCCTTCCCGTCCTTGCCGAAATCACCGGCGGCGCCGTCAGGATTCGCCTCCGTCCCGGCGGCTACCTCGTCCACGCTGCTTACGGCAAGGCCGGCGTGACCAAGCACATCAACGTCGCGCCAGAATCTGTCCGCGACAGCGTCGTTCTGAATGCCGGCGCGCTTCGCCTCGCGGCGATTGTCGGCAAAGACACGCCGCTCGCCAAGAACGCCGTCTCCTTCGACATTTACAGCCTCGGCGACGAGGAGAACGACCGCACCCTCATTGTCGGCAACGCTCAGCCGGGAACGCTGCTGCGGCTGACCGCCGGCACGTACAACGTGGTCAGCCGCTATGGCGAGGCCAATGCCATCGTCCGCGCCGACATCGTCGTCACCGCCGGAAAGCTGACCGATGCGACCATCTTCCAGCGTGCCGCCAAACTGACCCTGAAGCTGGTGGCCGAGCGAGGCGGCGAGGCCCTCGCCAACACTGCCTGGTCGGTGGTCACCCCCGGCGGCGAAAGCGTCTTTGAGAGCGTCGGCGCCTTCCCAACCGTGGTCCTTGCCGCCGGCGACTACACCGCCATCGCCAAGAACAACGGCAAGATCTACGAGAGCAATTTCACCGTGCAGCCGGACGTCAATCGCGACGTCGAGGTGATCGCCAAGTAGCCGGCGAGCTAGGCCGGCTCCGCCTTCTTCCGCGTCGAGCGTCGCTTCGGTGGCGCGGCCTCTGCAAGCGCCGCTCGCGCCCTTCGGATGTCCGGCGGCGTCGCCTCCTCCGACAGCGCGGCGATGGCTTCCGCAAGCGGCTGCGAGGACTGATCGGCCGAACCAAGCCGGCGTATGTTCACCGTCTCCTCCTCCGCCTCTCGCTTGCCGCAAACGAGAATTGCCGGAACCTTGGCCAGCGAGTGCTCGCGGACCTTGTAGTTGATCTTCTCGTTGCGGAGGTCGAGCTCGGTGCGCAGGCCCGCCGCCGCCAGCGCGGCGTGAACCTTACGCGCATAATCGTCGGCGTCCGAGGTAATCGTTGCGACGACCACCTGGAGCGGCGCCAGCCATAGCGGAAAATGTCCGGAATGGTGCTCGATGAGGATACCGGTAAAGCGTTCCATCGAGCCGCAGATCGCCCGGTGAATCATCACCGGCTGCGTTTTCTGCCCGTCCTGATCGATGTAGAAGGCGCCAAACAGCTCCGGCAGGTTGAAGTCGAGCTGGGTGGTACCGCACTGCCAGTCTCGGCCGATGGCATCGCGCAGCACATATTCGAACTTAGGGCCGTAGAATGCGCCTTCGCCGGGATTGATCGATGTCTTGATTCGCCCGCCCGAGCGCGCGGCGATCTCGCCGAGAACGCCCTTCAACACGCCTTCTGCGCGATCCCATAGGACGTCGGCGCCGACCCGCTTCTCCGGCCGCGTGGACAGCTTGACCACGATGTCGTCGAAGCCGAAGTCGGAATAGACGCTGAGGATCAAGTCGTTGATGGTAAGGACTTCCTCGGCCATCTGGTCCTCGGTGCAGAAAATGTGGGCGTCGTCCTGCGTGAAACCGCGGACCCGCATCAGCCCGTGCAGTGCGCCCGACGGCTCGTAACGGTGCACCGCGCCGAACTCGGCAAGGCGTAGCGGCAGATCGCGATACGACTTGAGGCCGTGCTTGAATATCTGCAGGTGCCCAGGGCAGTTCATCGGCTTGATCGCGAAGATCCGCTCGTCGCCGGTCTCCTCGCCCGCCGACCGCGCCATGAACATGTTCTCGCGATACCAGCCCCAGTGGCCTGAGGTCTCCCACAGCGACTTGTCGAGCAGCTGCGGTGCGTTCACCTCAAGATAAGCGCCCTTGAGACGGCGCCGCATATAGGCAATCAGCTCTTGGAACAGCGTCCAGCCCTTGGCGTGCCAAAACACGACGCCAGGCCCCTCCTCCTGGAAGTGGAAGAGGTCCATTTCGCGCCCGACCCGGCGATGATCGCGCTTTTCCGCTTCTTCAAGCAGAGTGAGGTAGGAGTCGAGTTCGGGTTTACTCGCCCAGGCGGTGCCGTAGATGCGCGTCAGCATCGGCCGGTTGGAGTCGCCACGCCAATAGGCGCCGGCCACCTTCATCAGCTTGAAGGCTTCGCCGATCTGGCCGGTCGAGGCCATGTGCGGCCCCCGGCAGAGGTCGAACCACTCCCCCTGTCGATAGATCTTCAGCGGCTCGCCCTCGGGGATGGCATCGACGAGTTCGACTTTGAAGGTTTCCCCCTTCTCGCGAAAGAGCCGCCGCGCCCGGTCGCGGGTGACGATCTCGCGCGAGAATGGCGCGTTCCGGCGGACGATCTCGCGCATCCTGGCTTCGATTTTCGGCAGGTCGTCGGTGGTGAACGGCTCGGCGCGATGAAAGTCGTAGTAGAAGCCGTTCTCGATAACCGGCCCGATGGTCACCTGTGTGCCGGGGTAAAGCTCCTGAACCGCCTCAGCCATCACATGCGCCGCATCGTGCCGGATGAGGCCGAGGGCGCGCGGGTCGTCCCGCTTGATGATCTCGATGCGCGCGTCGCGATCGATCGTTTCGCTGAGATCGACAACCGTGCCGTCGAGTGCAGCGGCTACTGCCTGCTTGGCGAGCGACTTGGAAATCCCCTCTGCCACCGCCATCGGCGTCACGCCGCCGGGATATGGCTTCACCGAGCCGTCGGGAAAGGTCAGTTTCACTTCTCGGGGGAGACGCGCACCGGTCAGCGCACCGCGGTACCAGCCTACGGAGGAATCGCGTTCAGACATTGCCGTTCGTCCTTTCCGCTCACTCCTGCGTACGAGCGCAGGTAAGCTATCGCCGTCTATCCCGCGCCGCGGACGCGACCACTCTGCGTACGCCCATGGCGGCTAGCGATCGAGACGCGTGTCGGGATGGATATGCCGCCCTGTCCAGGCGCCATAGCGCCAGGGCATATACCAGCGTGAATTCTCCGGCAACGCCGTCGGCGCCGGGTCGAAGCCGGATGCGCCACCCGGGCCACAGCGCTGGAGCCGCGCGATGCCGACCCACACGCCGGCCCATAGGCCGAAACGTCGGATGGCATCTTCGGTGTATTCGGAGCAGGTTGGCAGGTAGCGGCAGTTGCGTCCGACGAGCGGCGACAGGGTGAGGCGATAGAGACGGATGAGGCCGACGCCGAGGGCCGCTGGAAGCCGCCCGATCGAACCCGCCGCTGCCAACCCCGGCCGCCGTACTAGCGCCGTTCGGCGGCAGCGACGGCCGGGCCGCCGACGGTTGCGGCGCGCTGCGACTCGATTTGCTCGATCGCGTCGACCACCGCCTCGAAGGTCAGCATGGTTGACGCATGGCGAGCCTTGTAGTCGCGCACCGGTTCAAGGAACTTCAACGCAGCGAAGCGCCCGTCGGGAGGTGGGCCGCTATCCTTGAGCATCCGCCGCATGGTTTCCTTGACCGCACGGAGTTCTGCAGCGCTGGCACCGACCACGCTCGCCGCCATGATCGACGACGAAGCCTGGCCGAGGGCGCACGCCCGCACTTCGTGCGCGAAGTCGGTGACGACGTTTCCCTCCATCTTCAGATCGACAGTAACCGTCGAGCCGCAGAGACGGGAATGCGCAGTCGCCGACGCATCCGGCCCGGCAAGCCGGCCGAGCCGGGGAATGTTCCCGGCAAAACGCAGGATTTCGGCATTGTAGATGGAATCGAGCATAGCGATCGGCAGAAGCCTTTCTATCGCCCTCATGATATAGGCTGCCCCTCCATAATCTCAACCATCTCGGTCGTTAGGGGTTGTTTCCGGCGGCCCGGCCGCCGATAAGAAAAAAAGGATTTTCTTCTTCCGGGGCCTCCCGGAGGTTGGAATCCCTTCGCCGCGCGGCCGCCGCCGGCATAGCTTCGCCACCGGATTCGGAATTGCCCGGGGGGCCAGGAACACGATGGACGCACGCGACACCGAACCCAAGTCCGGCACCGGCGCCGGCAAGCGCCCCGACCGCCCGAGCCGCGAGGAGGCTGAGGAAGCCGTCCGCACGCTGATCGCCTGGGCCGGCGACGATCCCCAGCGCGAGGGCCTGCTTGAGACCCCGGATCGCGTGGTCCGCCTCTACGAGGAATTCTTCGGCGGCTACGGTCAGGATGGCCGCAAGGCGCTCGGCCGGACCTTCTCCGATGTCGGCGGCTACAAGAACGTGATCATCGTTCGCGATATCACCTTCAACTCGCACTGCGAGCATCACATGCTGCCGATGATCGGCAAGGCGCATATCGGGTACTACCCGTCGGAGCGCATTGTCGGCCTGTCGAAGCTCGCCCGCGTGGTTGACGTCTTTGCCGCCCGCCTGCAGACGCAAGAGCGGCTCACGGCCGACATCCATCGCGCCATTGAGGCGACCATCAAGCCGCGGGGCCTCGCTGTCATGGTCGAGGCCGAGCACCAGTGCATGACTTTGCGCGGCGTCCAGAAGCCCGGAGCGATGACCATCACCACCGAGTTCGGCGGCGTCTTCAAGGACGACATCGCCGAGCGGGCGCGATTCATCGCCATGGTGCGGAGCCGGGCGGAGTAGCGCGCCGCGTGGCCGAGCCAAACGCGAAGCCGATCTTCGCCACCCCCGGCACGCCGACCGAGCGCGAGAACGGCACCGCCTTCACGCCGGTCTTCGACGCCGAGGGCCTGATCCCGTGCATTGCCAGCGACGCCGACAGCGGCGAGGTAGTGATGTTCGCCTGGATGAACCGCGACGCCCTTGCCGCCACGCTGACGACGGGGATCGCCCACTATTGGAGCCGCTCGCGCCGCGCGCTTTGGCAAAAGGGCGAGACAAGCGGGAACCACCAGCGCGTCGTCGCCGTCCGCACCGACTGCGATCAAGACGCGATCTGGATCAGCGTGCGTACCGAGGGCTCGGGCGCTAACTGCCATCTCGGCCAGAAAAGTTGCTTCTTCCGCGCCATCGAGAAGGCGGCCGACGGGTCCTGGCGGCTCATCGCCGACGACCGCCCACCTCTCTTCGACCCGGCTTCGGTCTACGGCAAGCGCTAAGTGTCGTCGCCACCGGGCGGGCTCAGCCCGTCGTCGGCTGGCGGCCGGCTGCGCGCTACCGGGTCGAACAGCGGAAAGGCGAGCAGCCCGACCAGGAACCCGCCGATATGAGCTTCCCAGGCGATGGCATCGGGCAAGGGCCCGCCATCGAATTGGCTGAGGACACCGAATAGGAGATTGATCCCGAACCACGCACCGATGAAGGCGAGGACGCGGCGATCGCCGATGGCGAGGAGCAGCGGCGGCGCCCGCTGTGGCTCCGGTGACGGCACAGCCGACAGCGGCCCGCCCGACGCAAAGGCGAAGCGGCAGGTCGCGGCGAAGTGCGCCGAGACCGCCGCCGAAGCACCGACGATCGGCTGGAGCCCGCCGACATGTGTCGCCCAATGCGCGACCGCACCGGCGAAGGCACCGGCGAGCGAAAGCAGGAGAAAGCGACTCGTTCCAAGGCGCCGCGCCAAAGGGGTTCCGAACGCCGCCAGCCAGACCCCATTCACCACGATATGCCCGACATTGGCATGCAGGACGGCGTAGGTGACGAACGTCCAAGCAGCTCCACCCGTGCCGCCCGGAAACTCCTGCGGGGCCGCGCCGGTCAACCGAAACGGCACGAAGGCGAAGGCGCGGACAATCCACTCGTCCGCCTCTGGCGGAAGCAGCGCCCGTAGAACGTGCACCGCACCGAGAGCGAGAATGCTGGCGGTGACCACGCCCGGCAGATTGAAGATCGGCTCGCGGCCGGGCGGCTGCGGTTCCTCCGGCGAGCTGGGCATGGTCATCGGCGGCACATAGCCGCCGCCGCCCGGCGGGGCAAGCGTGGGGGGGGGCATCCGGTCCGGCACGCCCCCTGCAGCTGGTCCTCTGTGAAGGGGGGCGGGACGCCCATCTGTCCTGATTCTGCACGTCCGGCCACGCAGTGGTCCGGGGGCGCAGCGGCCCGCCGCCCCAAAGTGAAACAGGGGGAGTCCGGATGAAGCACGCAACCTCGCGGCGGCTTCATGCTTACTGGGATCGCATCCGGGGTTCGGCTGCCGCGCCGCGCCGCGCGCAGGTCGATCCGCGGGAGATCAGCGAAATCCTGTCCGACACGCTGATGCTCGAAGTGACCAGGGACGGAACCCCACGTTTTCGCCTGGCCGGCACCGGCCTCTGCGCCGCCTACGGCCGCGAACTGCAAGGGGCCGACTTTCTCTCGCTTTGGTCGGAGTCGGACCGCATCGCCATCGGCCGCGGCATCGTCGAACTTCTCGCCAAGTCGGCGCCCCTGCTTTTCGAATTCACTGCCACCACCGAGCGCGGATACGAGCTGCAGTTTGAAGGTCTCCTGCTGCCGCTCTTTCACACCGCGGCGCCGGCCGATCGCCTGATCGGGGTGATGGCGCCGTTCAGCCACCCGTATTGGCTGGGAACGCAGCCGCTCCTGCGCCAGCGCCTCGGCAGCCTTCACGTCCTCTACCACGACCGGCCTGCCAAGCTGCTCCGCCGGCGCACTGACGTTCCCACCTACATCCCGCCGACTCCGGTGCCGCCGCGCCTGGCGCCTCTGCCGCCAGGCATCGAGCCTCGGCTGGACAAGGGCGCGGCTGGCCTGCCGCCGCCCCGGACGCCCACCCCGTCCCGGCGGCCCGCGCTAACGGTCCTGGAAGGTGGAAAGCGCTAAGCGTTTCCCACCCTCCCGTTACGCCTTCTTAACCCCAATCACCTATTGCTCAGATTGCCGCAAAGTGGCGGCCGCGACCCATGGACATCGTCAACCTCTAACATGTCGGCCGAGCTCGCGACCCAGACCAAACCGGTAGCCCGCCAGGACCGGCGACGGCACGCCCGGGTTCGCGTCCACCTCCTCGGACGCTTCATGTTGGCGGACCGCCAAGAATATCCCTGCCAGACCGTCGACATGTCTCCAGGCAGCGTCGCCGTGACCACTCCGGTTGTCGCCCGCCGCAACGAGCGGGTGGTTGCTTACATCGACCACATCGGCCGCGTTGAAGGCACGGTCGCGCGCGTTTTCGACGGCGGCTTTGCTGTGACCCTCGCCTGCACGCTGCGCAAAAAGGACCAGCTTGCCGCAAAGCTGACCTGGCTGGCCAATCGCCACGACCTTAACTTGGCCGAGGACCGCCGCCACGAGCGCATCGTGCCGAATAAGCCGTTTTCCAATCTCGCTCTGCCGGACGGGCGCATCTACCAAGCCCGGATCATCGACCTGTCCCTTTCCGGCGCCGCCCTTGCCCTCCCCTACAAGCCGCCGATCGGCTCGCCGGCGACGCTGGGCAAGATCCGCTCCAATGTCGTTCGCCACTTCGAGGAAGGCATCGCCATCGAGTTTACCGTCGAGCAGACGCTGAACTCGATCAACGCCAACCTCGAGTAGCTGGCCGGCACTTCGCACCGCTCCGCCGCCGGCCCCACCTGGCCGGCCGCCGCGGGCGCAACCCTCCAAATCCTTAAAGACCTACTGAGAGCGCCGGGTTGCCGCCTGGCTTCGTCAGTCGGGCTGTCGGCAAGACGTTGCCGGACAGCGCCTCATGGTTATCCGATAGTATACGAAGATCGGCGCATTTGAATAAAACTAGATCGCCAGACTTCGCCTAGAATAAAATGGCAGATGTCATAGTCATCCTCAGTGGAGGGTGGCATGCGCAAGACTTATATCTATTTCTTGGCGCCAGTTATTCTGTTTGGATTGTCCAATGGCGGCGAAGCTCGTCCGGACGACAACCGAACTGCTTACATGACGGTCACGGCGCGCACGAGCCAGCCGATCGGGCACTACGAGTTCTGCCAGGATCACCAGGCGGAGTGTTCGGTGCGCACAGCTAGCCCGAAGCCCGTCAAGCTAACCCAGACTCTGTGGAACGAGCTCACCGGCGTCAACGACGCGGTGAACGACACCGTCACCCCCAAGACCGACCTCGAGCTTTATGGCGTCGAGGAACGCTGGGCCTATCCCGCTGCCTTTGGCGACTGCGAAGACTACGCACTCCTGAAGCGCCGCATGCTGATCGACAAGGGCTGGCCGGCGGCCGAACTCCTTATGACCGTGGTGCGTCAGCGCAACGGCGACGGCCATGCCGTTTTGACCGTTCGCACCGACCGCGGCGACCTCGTGCTCGACAATCTCGAGGCGCGCATCCTGGTCTGGGTCGACACCGACTACCAGTTCGTCAAGCGCCAGTCGGAATTCGACAGCGGCCAGTGGATGGCCATCAGCGACGGCCGGGCGCCCCCGGTCGATGCCGTCGGCCGTTCGGTCAAATAGCCAAGCGGGAACTTAAAGAATCGGGCCTGATCGCGTCCCCACCCCCCGTCCCTGATCAGGTCCGCTGAGCCGGTCCCTCCCCCCGGGACCGGCTCTCCCTTTTTCTAGACGGAGCGGAGAGCCGCCAGGATCACCTCCAGGAGCAGCAGACCGAGGCAGCAGCTCCAGAGCGTCGCGATCCCGATGCCGGCGGCGATTACCGCCGTTCCGTTCTGCTGGCGATGATCGCTAGCGAGGCGAAGAACGACAATCGGTCCCGCCACCGCCGCGAAAGCAAGGGCGCCGACATACGACAGCGCGCCGCCGCTCGGCCGCACGAAGCGCGGCGGCGCTTCCGTCACCCATTGCGTGAAGCTTGTGAGGATACCGGCCGCGACCAACCCAACACACGCGGCATAGACCAGAAGAAAAAGCTCGCGCACGAAACGCCCCCAGAGGCCGGCCGGTCGCGCCGCCTGTTCCAATGCGGCACAGGAAGCGCCCGGCTCTAGCTCAAGGTGCAAAGAAGGCGCCGCAGCGGGATCGGCTGGGAGCCGTCGGAACGAGCCATGCCTCGGCCTCCCAAGGCTCACGCCCGTCCCGGAACGGGACACGGCGGCGGAGCGCCGGCCTCAGTCGAGATCGATGTCGAGGATGGCCATATTAAAGTTGTAGGAGCGCTCACCGTCCTCCTCATCCACGAAGAGGATGCCGATGAACTCTTCGCCCACGAAGACCTCCGCCGAATCGTCCTTGCGCGGCCGCGCCTTCACGGCAATCGACTGCGATTTGAACGTGCGGCGGAGATAGGCCTCCAGCCGTTGGATCTCTTTTTGATCCACCTGAACCTCCCGGCGGCGGCCACCCGTTGCGTCCGCGTAGAGGGCCCTACGCTGCCGGGGGCAGGCGCGTCAACCGCCCTCCTCCTCAGCGAGGGTCTGATCCATGGTACTTGCCGGGTTGGCGCAGCCGGCCTGGCCGACCACCCGCGCGGGGACCCCGGCGACCGTTGAGTGCGGCGGCACCGGCTTCAGCACCACCGAGCCTGCAGCAACGCGCGAGCCGACGCCGACTTCGATGTTGCCGAGGACTTTCGCTCCGGCACCGATCAGCACGCCGCTCCGCACCTTCGGGTGGCGATCGCCGCGCTCTTTGCCGGTGCCGCCGAGCGTCACATCCTGCAGGATCGAGACGTTGTCTTCGATCACCGCCGTGCTTCCGACGACCAGTCCCGTTGCATGGTCGAGGAATATCCCGCGTCCGAGCGGTACCGCGGGATGAATGTCGACCTGGAATATGCCCGACGACCGGCTCTGGAGGTAGAGCGCCAGATCGCGCCGGCCCGCCCGCCACAGCCAGTTGGCCAGGCGGTGCGTGACGATGGCATGGAAGCCCTTGAAGTAAAGCACCGGCTCCATGTAGCGGGTGCACGCCGGATCGCGATCGAAGACTGCCGCAATGTCTGCCCGCACGACGTCGCCAATCTGCGGTTCCGCCTCAAGCAGGGCGGAAAACGCCTGGCGGATCAGTTCGGCGGGAACGTCGGCGTGGTTGAGACGCTCGGCAACCCGATGAAACACCGCTGCTTCAAGCGTGTCGTGGTTGAGGATGCAGGCGTAGAGAAACGTGGCGATCTCCGGCTCGCGCAGCGTGGCGGCTTCGGCCTCGCGCCGGAGGGCCGTCCATACCGGGTCGAGATTGGCTACTTCGGCCTCGCCGAAACGGGAATGCGCGACGGTCATGTTCGAAAATCCGGGTTCATTCGCTTGGGTCCGAGTTTAGCGCCGCTCTGCCCGCTCCATCAAATCGCCCGGGACGTTAACCCAACGAAGGGATTAACGGCCGGCCCGGTCCAGGAACGAAAGCACAGCCGCCTTGAAGGCGCGGTCGCCGACCGTGTTCATATGGTTGCGGCCGGCTATCGGCAAAAGCTCCGCTTGCGGCAACAGGCGGGCTATATCGTCGATCGGTCCGGCCAGCGTGTCTGCGGTTCCCAGGACGACGAGAATCGGTAGCTTCAGGGCCGCAAGGTCGGCGGCGGCGATAACGTCGCGGCGGGCCCGCATCGCGGCGGCCAGCGCCCGGCGGTCGCTGCCGGTGCGCTCGGCGAAGGCACGGAACGAGCGCGCCGTCGGCTCGCCCACGGCGTCGATACCGGAGGCTTCCAGCCCCGCGGCGATCGCCTCTGCCTGATCGAGGCCCCGCAAGATGCCCCCCGCCATGCCGCCCAGGATCAGCGTCCGGGCAACCGGTGGGTGAACGATGGCCGTCAGCGCCGCAACCCGCGCCCCCAGCGAATAGCCCATGAGATCGGCGGAACTCAGTGCGAGGTGATCGAGCAGCCGCGCAGCATCCTCGGCGAGCGACGCCAGCGCATATGCCTCGACGTCCATCGGCTTGGCGCTATCGCCGTGCCCGCGAAGGTCCATCGCAATGGCGCGACGTCCCGCCCGCGTGAGCGCCGATACCCACCCGGTTTCGACCCAGTTGACCCGCGACGAGGAAGCAAACCCGTGCAACAGAAGGACCGGCGGTCCCTCCCCTTCATCGACATAGGCGATGTCGTAGCCGGCGGAGAGGAAGCGCGGCATCGCTTCGTGACCCGCTAGGTCCACCAACGCTGGGGGACGAACCGGCCGGCGGCATCCTCGATGACCGCGCCCACGCGGAACAACGTTTCCTCGTCGAACGGCCGGCCGATCAACTGGAGGCCAAGGGGGAGTCCGGCATTGTCCAGACCGGCCGGCACGGCAAGACCGGGCAGACCGGCGAGGTTCACCGGAACAGTGAAAATGTCGTTCAGGTACATCTCGACCGGCGAAGCCTTGGCCATTGAGCCGATCGGAAACGCCGCCGAAGGCGTCGCCGGCGTCAGGATCGCGTCGACCCCGTCGGCGAATGCCGCTTCGAAATCCCGCTTGATCAGCGTCCGCACCTTCTGCGCGCGGATGTAATAGGCCTCATAGTAGCCGGCGGACAGCACATAGGTGCCAATGAGAATGCGCCGCTTCACCTCGCGGCCGAAGCCGGCGGCGCGCGTATTCTCGTACATCGCGGTGATGTCGTTGCCGGCGACGCGGAGCCCATAGCGGACGCCGTCATAGCGGGCGAGGTTGGACGAAGCCTCGGCGGGGGCGACGATGTAATAAGCCGGCAGGGCATAGCGGCTGTGCGGCAGTCCGATTTCAACCGTCCGTGCTCCGGCTCCCTCCAGCCACTGCCTTCCCTGTTCCCACAACGCGGCGACGTGATCCGGCAGCCCTTTCTCACGATACTCGCCAGGAATGCCGATCGTCAGCCCTTTGATGCTCTGTCCGGCAGATGCCGGGTAATCGGGCACCGGGCGGTCGGCAGAGGTCGAATCCTTCGGGTCGAACCCAGCCATGGAGCGCAGCAGCAATGCCGCATCCCTTACCGTTCGCGCGATCGGCCCGGCCTGGTCGAGCGAAGACGCGTAAGCGATGATCCCCCACCGCGAGCAGCGCCCATAGGTCGGTTTGATCCCGACTGTTGCCGTCAACGAAGCCGGCTGGCGGATCGACCCGCCGGTATCCGTCCCGGTTGCTCCGGCGGCGATGCCAGCGGCCACCGCCGCGGCCGAACCGCCCGACGATCCGCCCGGAACCAGTTTGGTTGCAGACCCGGCGGCGCGCCACGGATTGACCGCGGCGCCGTAGGTCGATGACTCGTTGGACGAGCCCATGGCGAACTCGTCCATGTTGAGCTTGCCCAGCAACACGGCGCCGTCGCTCCAGAGCCGCGCCGTCACCGTCGACTCGTAGGGCGGCTTGAAGCCCCTCAGGATATTGCTTGCCGCCTGGCTGGTGACACCCTCGGTGCAGAAGAGATCCTTCACCCCAAGCGGCACACCCTCGAGCGGCCGTCCCTGATTGCGCGCGATGCGGCGGTCGCTTTCCGCCGCCATCGCCAGGGCTCTCTCCGGAGTCTCGGCAACATACGCATTGAGTCCTCGCGCCGTCGCCATGGCCGCGAGGTAGCTTTGCGTGACTTCGATGGCGGAAAAGTCCTTCGCGCGAAGGCCTTCGCCAAGTTCGACGATGCTGAGTGCGGTGAGGTCGTTCACGGCAAATGGGCCTCCGCTCCGGCCAACACTCACCGGAGGTTCCCCTCTGAGAGACCCGGGCAGGCGTAGAAGATATTCCCGGCTCCGCCGGCCCCGGTCATTTCGTAAGGGCCGATTTCGCCGGCCGCCGGATCGTCGGGCCGCCGCGCCAGCGCGCCGCCGGGGGCAAAGGGCGGCACGCGGAGCGCACGGCGGCGCAATGCTTCCTCGGCAGCCGCCTCGCCGAGTGCGGCGGCATCCGCGGTCCCCATTTCGTTAACCCCGATCTCGCCGCCGCCGTTGCCGGCAGCGGCCGGGCGCGGCGCCCCCGCGACCTGGCTCATGAACGTCAACGCGACATTGCCCCGCCCCGCGTCGGCAATGCTGATGAGGTCGGGATGCGAGAACCCCGGCGCATCGCAGAAGGCCGTCGCAACCCAGCCCGGCCTCCCGCTCGGTCGCGTCTGAACGCTGACGAATTCGCAGGTATAGGCATATCCGAGCAGGCCCTGCCCGGTCAGGAGCACGAAGTCGCCGCGCCGCGCCGGCGTCCGCCCTTCGTCCGCCAAAGCCTGACACCCGGCCGGATCGGACGCGAACACCCCGCTGAACCCGGTCGACTGTGCCCAAGCGTTGGCGGAGGCAACAAGACCGGCCAGAACAACAACGCTCCGATGTCCGACGAACCGCCTCATTCGATGACCTTGGGCACAAGGAACGAGGCCCCGTCCGCCATCGGTGCGTTGAGCAGAATCTTGTCCCGGCATTCGCCGTCGTCGACCTGGTCCGATCGCTGCCTCAGCCCCATCGGCAACACCGCGGTCATCGGCTCGACGCCGCTGACATCGGCACCGTCGAGTTCGGCAACGAAGCCGAGAATGGCGCTGAGCTCGCCCTGGAGCGCAGTCGCCTCCTCCTCGCTCACGGCAATGCGCGCAAGGCGGGCAACCCGCTTGACCGTTTCCTTGTCGACCGCCATCGGCAACTCCCGGCTACGGGGCGTCCCGCAGCCTTGTGCGGCCTATTACACCCCGCTTTCCCCAGCGGCAACAAAACCCGTCCGGTCTTGCCTCGCCCCCGGCTTTGCGCCAAAGAGCGGCGACTTTTGTTGGAGAGAGCTATGCCGGGTCAGATCGAACAGCGCCTGAAGGCCCTCGGGGTCGAACTACCCAAGCCCGCGGCGCCGGTTGCCAACTATGTGCCGGCGGTCCCCGCCGGGACGCTGCTCTTCGTTTCCGGCCAGCTCGCCCTCGGCCCGAACGGCCTGGAACTCCCCGGCAAGGTCGGCGCCACCGTCGGCATCGACGACGCCCGCAAGGCCGCACGCCTCTGCGCCATCAACGTGCTGGCGCAAACCAAGGCGGCGATCGGCGACCTCGAGCGCATCAAGCGGATCGCCAAGGTCACCGGTTTCGTCAATGCCGTGCCGGACTTCGTCGACCATCCCAAGATCGTCAACGGCGCCTCCGACTTTTTCGTCGAGGTGCTGGGCGACCGTGGCCGCCACGCCCGGTCATCGATCGGCGTCGGCTCGCTGCCCCTCGGTGCCTCGGTCGAGATCGAGGCGATCATCGAGTTTGCGTGAGCGGCGCGGCGTGGCTGACCGTTCGTCCAATTGCCCACCGCGGTCTCCATGATGCCTCGCGGGGCATCGTCGAGAACACCCTCGGCGCCGCCGCTGCCGCAGCCGCCGCCGGCTATGGCGTCGAGGTAGACATCCGCCTGACCGCCGACGAGGGCGTCGCCGTGTTCCATGACGACACGCTCGATCGGCTGACGACAAGCGCGGGCAGCTTGGCCCGCTTCACGGCTGCCGAACTGCGCACGGTCGCAATCCGCGAAAGCCGAGAGCGCATTCCGATCCTCGAGGAGCTTTTGGAGACGATTGCCGGGCGCGTGCCGCTGGTTCTCGAACTCAAGACCGTTCGCGGTGACCGCGGCCGCCTAGTCCGCCGCGTCCTTGCGGCAATCGAGCCTTATCGCGGCAACGTCGCTCTGATGTCGTTCGACGCCGGTGCCATGGCGCTCATTGCAGCCTCACCACGCGCCGCTCCGCTCGGCCTGGTAGCTGCCTCGAATGCCACGGCTCTGGCCGCCCTGGCACGCTGGCGGGCAAGCCAACGCGCTTTACCCCATTTCCTCGCGTTCGGCGCGACGGCGCTTCCGGCCTGGGTAGCGGCCGCCTTTCGCCGACAAGCGCGCCCTGTGCTTGCCTGGACCGTCCGCTCGGCAGCCGAGGCAGCACGCCTTCGACCGTTCGTCGACCAGATTGTCTTCGAACACTTTTTGCCCGTTTGATCCGCGCCTCGGCTAGTCTCCAACCCGTGAGCCCTGACACAAAACGCACAGTCCCGTCCGACACCGGCCGTTTTCGCGTGCGAACCGTGGGTACCATTGCCGAGGTAGGAAAAGCCGCCTGGGATGACTGCGCCAATCCCGGCTGGCCGAGCGAGACTCCTCTCGCCCGCCGGCCAGATCAGCCGACAGTCGCCTACAATCCGTTCGTGTCGTTCGACTTCCTCCAGTGCCTAGAGGAATCGGGATGCGTCGGACGGCGCTCCGGCTGGACGCCCACCCATTTCGTCCTGGAGGATGCCTCGGCGCCCGTTGCCGCTGCACCCGCATACCTCAAGGCGCACTCGATGGGCGAGTACGTCTTCGACCACGGCTGGGCCGATGCTTACGAGCGGGCCGGCGGGCATTATTACCCCAAGCTGCAGATCGCCGTCCCCTTCACTCCGGTCACCGGCCCGCGACTCCTTACTAGCGGCAGGGCGACACCGGAGGCGCGGACCGCGCTCGCTGGCGCGGCGATTGCCTCCCTTGCCACAGTCGGGGCCTCGTCCGCTCACACAACCTTCGTTAGCGAGGCGGAGGCAACCCTCCTCGCCGGGCATGGCTGGCTGCACCGCACCGACCGACAGTTTCATTTCATCAACGAGGGCTACCGCGACTTCGCCGATTTTCTCGACGCTCTCGCCTCTCGCAAGCGTAAGGCGGTGCGGCGCGAACGCCGCGATGCCCTCGCCGGAGGCGTGGAGATCGAATGCCTCACCGGCAAGGAGATATCCGAAACTCACTGGGACGCTTTCTTCGCGTTTTACATGGACACCGGCTCGCGGAAGTGGGGACGCCCATACCTCAACCGCCGCTTCTTCTCGCTGATCGGCGAGCGGATGGCGGATCGCGTGCTGATGATCCTCGCGCGCCGCAGCGGTCGGCCGATTGCCGGCGCCCTCAATTTCGTCGGCTCGGATACGCTCTACGGGCGGTATTGGGGAACGACTGACGCCCAGCCCTTCCTGCATTTCGAGGTCTGCTACTATCAGGCGGTCGAATGGGGGATCGCCCGCGGGCTAAAGGTGGTGGAGGCCGGCGCTCAGGGTGAACATAAGATCGCCCGCGGCTACGTCCCGGTAACAACCCATTCCGCCCACTGGATTGCCGACCCCTCGTTCCGCCGCGCCGTCGCCGACTACCTGCGCCGCGAACGCGAGGCGGTCGCCGCCGAGCAGACGATGCTTGCCGACCAGGCGCCGTTTCGCCATGAAGACGCCGCGGAGATGGCTGGCGACGCCACACCGGACGAATCCGAGGTTTAGATGAACGGCTCCCCGGCCTATTCCGACACCAACATCTTCGCCAAGATCCTCCGTGGCGAGATTCCCTCGCACAAAATCTATGAGGACGCTGCAACGCTGGCGATCCTGGATGTGATGCCGCAGTCGACCGGTCATGCCCTGGTCATCCCGAAGGCGCCGTGCCGCAACTTGCTCGACGCCGCACCAGAGACCCTCGCGGGCTTGCTTGCGGTCATACAGAAGGTGGCGCGCGCGGCGCAGACCGCTTTCGCCGCCGACGGCGTTACGGTGAATCAGTTCAACGAAGCCGCGGCCGGGCAAACCGTCTTTCACCTGCATTTTCATGTGATCCCGCGCTACGAGGGCGTGCCACTCCGCCCGCATACTGGGACGATGGAGAAGCCGGAAGTGCTCGCCGCCAACGCCGCCAAGCTCCGCCAAGCGCTGGCATGACGTGAACCAAGGGGGACCGATGGCAGACGTAACGCCCACCGCTCAGGCCGTTGCCGCGCTCGATCGAAGCGACCCCCGCTGGGAGGAACTGCGGCGGATCGTCGACGAGCGCTCGCTGCTCCGCGGCGACTTCACCCTGACCTCGGGGCGCAAAAGCACATACCTCTTTCAACTCCGCCAGACGACGATGCTGCCCAAGGGTCAGTATCTGATCGGCACGATCATCGCCGAGTTCATGGCCGAACGCGGCATCGGCACCATCGGCGGTCCGGTTATCGGCGCCATCCCGATGATCGCTGCGACTGCCTTCGCAAGCCACCTCGCAGGCAAGCCGGTGGATGCGTTTTTCGTCCGCAAAGCTGCCAAGGAACATGGCGCCAAGGAGCGTATCGACGGCTACGTCAACGACGGGGCTGAGGTCCTGGCGGTGGACGACGTGACCACAACCGCTGGCTCGATCGTCGAGGCGATCAACGTGATGAAGTCGGAGCACCGCTGCCAAGTCGAATGGGCGCTATCGATCCTCGATCGCGAGGAAGGGGCGGCGGAGAACCTCGCCAAGCACGGGATCAAGCTGGCCTCGATTTTCAGAACCAGCGACTTCGACCTCGGATAGCAAAAGGCCGGCATCTCTGCCGGCCTTTTTCTTCAGTTCGTCCGCAGTGGCACTTTTGGCACCGAGCCGCGCTTCGGCCCGCCGCCGCCCGGCGCCTTGCCGCCCGGCGGCTTTTTCTTGGCCTTGACGGCGCGCTTGCGCGGCAACGTCTCCGGCTTGGGCTTCACAGGTGCATCTTCGCCGACCGCCTCGAGTTTCAATCCGTCCGAACCGTCCGGCTTGGTCTCGACGGTGATCTTGACCGTGCCACCGTGCTTCAGCTTGCCGAACAGCACTTCGTCGGCAAGCGGATGCTTGATGTGCTCCTGGATAACCCGCGCCAGCGGCCGCGCGCCCATACGGGCATCGTAGCCCTTGGTCGCCAGCCACTTGGTCGCCTCATCCGAGAGGTCGAACGTCACTCCGCGATCGGTGAGCTGTGCCTCCAGCTGCAGCACGAACTTCTGCACCACCTGGTAGACCACCTCGGGTGGCAGCTGGCCGAAGGCCACCGTCGCGTCGAGGCGGTTGCGGAACTCGGGCGCGAACAGGCGATCGATCGCCTCCTGGTCGTCCTGGTTCTTGACCGACTTGCCGAACCCGATCGCCGGCTTTGCCAGCTCGGAGGCCCCGGCATTGGTCGTCATGATCAGGATGACGTTGCGGAAATCGACCTGCTTGCCGTTGTGGTCGGTCAGCTTCCCGTGATCCATCACCTGCAGCAGGATGTTGAAGAGGTCGGGATGCGCCTTCTCGATCTCGTCCAGCAGGACCACGCAATGGGGGTGCTGGTCGACACCGTCGGTGAGCAACCCGCCCTGGTCGAAGCCGACATAGCCGGGCGGCGCGCCAATCAGGCGAGAGACTGTGTGCCGCTCCATGTATTCCGACATGTCGAAGCGCAACAGTTCGACGCCGAGTGCCGCGGCGAGTTGCTTGGCGACCTCGGTCTTGCCGACACCGGTCGGTCCGGCAAAGAGGTAGCAGCCGATTGGCTTCTCCGGTTCGCGAAGGCCGGCGCGGGCAAGCTTCACCGCCGATGCAAGCTGATCGATCGCCTTGTCCTGGCCGTAGACCATCCGTTTCAGCGTCGCGTCGAGGTGCTCCAGCACCTCGGCATCGTCCTGCGAGACGGTCTTGGGCGGAATACGGGCGATCATGGCGATCGTGTTTTCGATCTCCTTCACGGTGATCGTCTTCTTGCGCTTGGACTCCGGCACCAGCATCTGCGAGGCGCCAGTCTCGTCGATCACGTCGATCGCCTTGTCCGGCAGCTTACGGTCGTGGATGTAGCGCGCCGAAAGTTCGACCGCCGACTTGATCGCCTCGTTGGTGTAGCGGATGCGGTGGAAGTCCTCGAAGTATGGCCGCAGCCCCTTGAGGATCTCGATGGCATCGCTCACCGACGGTTCCTTGACGTCGATCTTCTGGAAGCGGCGGACCAAGGCCCGGTCCTTCTCGAAGAACTGCCGGTACTCCTTGTAGGTCGTCGAGCCTATGCAGCGGATCGTCCCCGAGGCCAGCGCCGGCTTGAGAAGGTTGGAGGCGTCCATCGCCCCGCCCGAGGTCGCCCCGGCGCCGATTACCGTGTGGATCTCGTCGATGAACATGATGGCGCCGGGAAACTCTTCGATCTCCTTGACCACCTGCTTTAGGCGCTCTTCGAAATCGCCCCGGTAGCGCGTACCGGCGAGCAGCGTCCCCATGTCGAGGGCAAAGATCGTCGAACTGCGCAGCACTTCCGGCACATTGCCTTCGACGATGCGCTTGGCCAGGCCCTCCGCAATCGCCGTCTTGCCGACCCCGGGATCGCCGACGAATAGCGGGTTGTTCTTCTGCCGCCGGCAAAGAATCTGGATCGTCCGGCTGATCTCGCTGTCACGTCCGATCAGCGGGTCGATCTTCCCCTTTCGGGCCTTTTCGTTGAGGTTGACGCAGTAAGCATCGAGCGCGTCGGCCTTCTTCTTGCCGTCCTCCCGTCCCTCGGGCCCGGCATCCTCGTCAACGCCGCGCACCGGCCGCGACTCCGACATCCCCGCCCGCTTGGCGATGCCGTGGCTGATGTAATTCACGGCGTCGTAGCGCGTCATGTCCTGCTCCTGCAGGAAGAACGCGGCATGGCTCTCGCGCTCTGCAAAGATCGCCACCAGCACGTTGGCTCCGGTGACTTCTTCGCGGCCGGACGACTGCACATGGATGACAGCGCGCTGGATGACGCGCTGGAAACCGGCCGTCGGCTTTGAATCCTCGTCGTCGGTTTTGACCAGATTGCCGAGTTCGCCGTCGATGTATTCGATCAGACTGCGCCGCAGCACGTCGAGATCGACATTGCAGGCGCGCATCACCGCCGCCGCGTCGGAATCCTCGATCAGCGCCAGCAGCAGATGCTCAAGCGTAGCGTATTCCTGGTGCCGGTCGTTCGCGAAGGCCAGCGCCTGACGGAGGGCTTTTTCAAGGCTGCGGGAGAATGACGGCACTGGCAGTCCTCATTTCTTTTCCATCACGCACTGCAGCGGATGTTGGTGGTTCCGGGAAAAATCCATCACTTGCGTGACCTTGGTCTCGGCGACCTCGTAGGTGTAAACGCCGCACTCCCCGACGCCGTTGGTGTGGACGTGCATCATGATTCGAAACGCTTCCTCTTGCGGCTTCTGGAAGAAGCGTTCCAGCACGTGCACAACGAACTGCTGCGGGGTGTAGTCGTCGTTGAGCAGGAGCACACGGTAGAGGCTCGGGCGCTTGGTCTTTGGCCGGACTTTGGTGGCCAGCCCGACCTTGCCGTCACCCTCATCGGATTTGCGAATCTCCTGTGCCATTTCGTGCCCGCTTAGCGTCTCTCGCCGAAATCCTGCCGACAAACGTCGCGCGGCGCAATCGGCTTGTGACGGCGTCCTTTCACGCGGCACTTTTGCTCGACTGGGCGCCGCCCGCGACCTTATCTAGGGTCGCCTGTTGGCGATTGTAAGGAGGGGCAAGCCGCTGCTACCGCCGACCTCCGATCCAGGCCCTCGCTGCCGTGCATTAGGCGTTTGGTAACCGCCTCGCCCTACGGTCGAAGGGGTGCAGTTTACCCATTGTGCGGCGGACTAAGGGGGGCCGCAACGGTCTGCTGCCACGCAAGCGACGCGTCCCTCGCCAGAGGGCGCCCGGGCTGGGGTGGAGTATCGGCGGCGATGTTCGGAGTGGGTGGTCATGTGCGGCTGAGCCGTATTGTCGCTGCGGCGCTCGTGGCTCTGGCTTTTTCGGCTCCCACCGCACACGCCGAAACCAACGATGCCGCCATCGTTGTCGACACCAAGACCGGCAAGACGCTTTTCGAGAGTAATGCCGACGCGCGGCGTTTCCCAGCCTCGCTCACTAAGATGATGACGCTGTTTCTCCTTTTCGAGTCGCTCGAGAAGGGGACCGTGTCGCTCTCCACCCCGCTGGCCGTCTCCGCCAACGCCGCCAGCCAGCCGCCTTCCAAGCTCGACCTCACGCCGGGATCGAGCATCAGCGTACACAACGCCATCCTGGCGGTTGTTACACGGTCGGCCAATGACGCGGCCGTCGTCATCGCCGAAAACCTTGCAGGCAGCGAGAGCGCTTTTGCCGCGCGCATGACCGCGACTGCTCATGCTCTCGGCATGAGCCGCACCATTTTCCGCAACGCGTCCGGCCTGCCGAACCCGCTGCAGTCGACGACGGCGCGCGATCTCTCGCTCCTCGGCCGCGCCCTTCAGGACCGTTTCCCGCAGTACTATCACTACTTCTCCGCCCGCAGCTTCGTCTGGCAAGGCGAGACCATCCCCAACCACAACGCCCTGCTTGGCCGCGTCGAAGGCGTCGACGGCATCAAGACCGGCTACACGCGTGCATCCGGCTTCAATCTCGTCAGCTCGGTGCATAGCGGCGGCCGCGGCCTGGTGGCGGTCGTCATGGGCGGCGCAACCGGTTCCTCGCGCGACCGCGACATGGAAGATCTCATCGAAAAATACCTGCCTCTCGCCTGGGCCGGCCCCCGGCGGACGCCGCTAGTCGGCGGTAAAGGCGCGCCGATCCAGTCCGGGCCCCGGCCAACAGCGCCCGCCGCGTTGCCCCCAGGCTTGGTCGCGGAAACCGCAGTGCCGCGCCCGAAGCCCGCCGACGCCATCGTCACCGCTTCGCTCCGCCCGTCGCTGCCGGCAGACCCTCGCGCTGGAGAGGGCGACATGCCCGGCGACGACTCCCTTCCCGGACTGCGCGCGGCACGCGTCCCCGCAACCGGCACTACGGCGGTCAACGTACCCCCTCCTCAACCTTCGGCCGGTTGGAAGGTCCAGCTCGGGGCGCTGCCGACCGCCGCTGCCGCCGAAACCCTTCTTGCCAAGGCCCGAAGCTCAGCGCCGGCCCTCCTCAGCGCCCACGTGGCATTCGCCGAGCCGGTCGCCAAGGGGACTGAGACGCTCTACCGCGCCCGCTTTGCCGGCTTCGCCGACAAAGAGGCGGCGCGCGACGCCTGCGAGAAGCTGACGCGCCTCTCCTTCGACTGCATCGCCGTCCCTCAATGATCCCGCGTCGAGCGATCCGGATTAACCGAATATTTCTCGCTTTGTGAAAGTATTGCAGCGTCTGGAGTGAGTGGTATGTCGGCGGAAAAGTCAGTATTGACGGCTGAATTCGGTCCGCTCGCAAGTGACAATACCGCTCCCCTTCGCTTTCGCCACCGCTTGACCGAACTTACGACGCGTCAGCCCCGCCCGCCCAAAAGTCTCATCGGGTTTCTGTTGGCGCATGGAGCGCGGGCCCGCCGCGTCGGGCGTCCGCGCTGCTCCGTCCTATTGGAGGTAGTCGGTCCGTCAGGCGACACAGCGGTCGCCATCAGTTTCGGCGAGACCGAGGGGGGCGCCTAACCGCCTGCCGGCGGCGGAGTCTCGTCCGCAAGGATATCGGAAACGTCCAACGGGCGTTGCGAATTTTCCTGCCAAATGCGGCGCGCCTCGGCCCGGCGCTTGCCCCGTTCGTCTAACGGCAGCCGTAGTTCCCGAAGCAGGTTGCGAATTTCCCGTCCCGCCGACTCGTGCGATGATGTCGGCTCGCCGCCGATCGCCTTCTCCTCCGTCGCGTCGAGTGCGGTCAGCCCCATCGGAAAGAATTCGCGGAATATCATCCGCTCGGAGATGCCCTCTGCGAGCCGGCAGCCGACTCGCATCGCCAGTTCCTGCAACCCGCGGGCGACGTTGCGCTTGTTCCGGCTCTCGAGCGCTGAGAGGCGATTGCGCACAACGATCCAATCGGTGACGCCACCGTCGACCAGCCGCCGCTGCCGCCGCGAGTCCTGAACCAGTTCGGAGTAATGGCTGACCTCAGTGACCTCCAGCGTCTCCGGATCGACATGCCCAAGCACGTCGAAATCGATGAAACTGTCGTTGATCGGCGTCACCAGAGTGTCGGCCATCGAATGACTGAGCCGCATCAGATAGGTGTTTGCACCCGGCGTGTCGACGACGACAAAGTCGAAGCCATGCTCGACCTTGGCGATCGCCTCCGCGAAAGTGGCGAATTCCCGCTCCTCAACCGCCTTGACGGAATCGCTGGATGTGTCGACGGGCACTGCAAAATGCTCCGGCAGTTCAAGATCGAGGCCGCACCTGCGCGCCCACTTGCGTCGGTTCTCGATATACCGCGATAGCGATCTCTGCCGGCCGTCAGTGTCGATGGAGGCTACGCGCTGCCCCGCCTTGAGCAGAGCCACGATCAGGTGCATGGCCGTGGTGGTCTTTCCCGAACCACCTTTTTCGTTGCCAAGAACGATCACATGCGCCGAATGGGGCGCGCCAGCCTGGATACGCATACCGGCACCTTCGCGGCAACAATTGTGATCGAGGCCCGCGTCGCCTTCAAGTAAAAGCGGTGACGCCGGTTAAAAAAACGGACCGCCGCAGTGGAGAAGTCAGGCTGAACCCGATGGCAAAGCGTGAAGAGAGCCGGAGGCCGGGCCGGCCCGCCGTAATCCGCACCGTCGCCGACCTCCGTCGCAACGTGGGCGCATGGCGGGCAGCAGGCGAGCGGCTGGCCATGGTTCCGACGATGGGCGCGCTGCACGCCGGACACGCAGCACTGGTAGTGGCCGCCGCTGGCCTAGCCGACCGTGTCGTGGTCTCGATCTTCGTCAACCCCACCCAGTTCGCGCCGCACGAGGACTTCGCCTCCTACCCGCGCAACGAAGCCGCCGACCTCGCCTTGCTCGGCGATCTCGGTGTCGATCTGGTCTTCGTGCCGGAGCCGGCAGAGATTTATCCGCCGGGCGACGCGACCCGAGTCTCCGTGGGCGGCCCGTCCGTCGGCCTGGAGACCGACTTCCGGCCGCACTTCTTCGGCGGCGTCGCCACCGTCGTCGCCAAGCTTTTGATCGCCGCCTCCCCGGATGTCGCGGTCTTCGGCGAAAAGGACTACCAGCAACTCCAGGTCGTGCGCCGCCTCGCTGCCGATCTATTGCTTCCGACTGAGATTGTCGGCCTGCCAACCGTCCGCGAGGCCGATGGCCTCGCCCTCTCCTCGCGCAATGCGTACCTCTCGCCGGCCGAACGCCAGACCGCGCCCGAACTTCATCGCGCCCTGGCCGAAGCGGCTACGGCGATCGCCGGTGGGAGCCAAAGCGAAGCGGCGCTCGCCGGCGCCCGTGCGAGGCTAGAGCGAGCCGGCTTCCAGGTCGACTATGTCGAACTGAGGCACGCGGAAACCCTGGGGCCGGTAAGCGGCACTCGCGGCGATCCGCTCCGCCTGCTTGCGGCCGCACGTCTCGGGCGGACGCGCCTTATCGATAACGTCCCGGTCGAAAATCCCGACTAGAGGAGTCCGAGGGCTGCAAGTTCCGCTCGAAGCGCTTCCGGCATCTCGGCCTCATCGCCCGCCGCCAGATCCGCGGGCGCGTCCTTGGCCGACAAGTAGCGCCAGCCCTGGAACGGTCGGCGCGGGCGCCAGTGGGTCGGCACCGGCACCGGTTCCAGCACCAACCCTGCCCGGGACAATCCCTCGGAGTCGGTCAGATGCCTGATCTCGACCAGTCTTTGCCTCGCCTGAATGGCGCCCTTGATAACCCAATAGAGGGAGCCGCCGTCGAGAAGTTCCTCGGCACGACGCGGCATCATCCGCGTCACGTGCACGTGCTCGGCTGGCTTGGCCGACCGCCGTTTTTGTTTGAGCCAATCCTCAAGCTCGCGGAGGGAATCGACCCCGACGCACAGCTTGATGAGGTGCAGCGCCACCGTTGAGGGCCTTGGCGTCCAGGGGCGGCTAGCGGGCGGGTGACGCGGGGATCGCCGGCTTGTTGTACCAGTTAACGAAACCGCCGCGGTTAGGCATCTTCACCAGCGAAAGCGAGTTGGCATCGAGAACCGCGTCGGGAGCAATGATACTGTCGATGGACAGGAGGTAGGCCACGACCGCGTAGACCTCGTTGTCCGTCAGAGTCTGCGGCGCGTTCAACGGCATGGCCCGACGGATGTAGTCGAATGCCGTCGTGGCGTAGGGCCAGAAGCTGTTGACTGTCTTGACCGGGCGGCCGGTAAGCGAGCCGACGCCGCCCGTCAGGCGGTCGGCCGGATTACCGATGCCGCGCGAGCCGTGACAGATTTGGCACTTCGCGGCGTAGACGGCGGCGCCCTCGGCCACTGAGCCTTTGCCGGGCGGGAGGTTGGCGCCATCGAATGGTGTGCTGATGTCCCAGGCCGCGATCTCCTCCGGGGTCGCCTGGCGACCGAGCCCGGGCCCGGCAGGGCCGGCGCCGGTGCTAAGAAGGGCGAGAGCGCCAACCAATGCGACGAGCGCGACCCTAGGCGATAAAGACATTGCCGGTCTCCCCCGAAGCCGCCACCCCCCAAGCTTGGCTGCCGTTATACATGTAGGCCTGACCTTGCGCGTATTGGGCGAGCCACTGGTTGCGTCCCGGCTGCACACTGCCCTTCTCGTCAGTGGCGCGGCTGGTCAGGATCGCCGGTTGCCCGCTCCATTTCCACGGCATGCGGAAACGCGTGAGCGCCTTCGGGCTCACCGGACCTGTCAGCGCAGCCTCCGCCCAGGTCCGCCCGGCATCGGCCGATACTTCGACTTTAGTGACGCGCCCTGCCCCTGACCAAGCGAGCCCGCTGATCTCGTAGAGCCCTGCCCCTTGCAGGTTGATGCCGGTCGACGGTCGGGTGATGATCGACTTGACCCCGTGTTCGAGCAGGAACTGCCGCGACTTACCGTCCGGCATCAGCTCCGTGTATTTCGACGTCTCGTCACGCGTCATCGTCGCGATGTCGGTGACCTTGATGCGTCGCAGCCACTTTATGTTGAGGTTGCCCTGGAAGCCCGGCACCAGGAGCCGCATCGGAAAGCCCTGTTCAGGCCGGACCGGCTCGCCGTTCTGGTAGAGGGCGATGATGGCGTCGTCCATCATCTTGTCCATTGGGATGCTACGGCTGAGCGAGGCCGCATCCGCGCCTTCGGCGAGCGTCCAGGTCCCGCCCTTCTGCACCCCGGCCTCGTCGAGAAGCGTTGCCACCGGAACGCCGGTCCACTCGCTGCATGAGACAAGACCATGCAGGTCGCCGACGGTGCTGGCCGGGTTGGCCTGCGCGCCGCTGACGCCGCCACTGTTGCCCGCGCATTCGACAAAGCGAGTGACGGTTACCATCGGGTATCGCATCAGCGTGTCGAGTGTGAACATAAGCGGCTTCTGCACTAAGCCGTGGATCAGCAGTTTATGGTTGGCCGCGTCGATCTCCGGCACGCCGTTGTGGTGGCGCTCGAAGTGCAGGCCGCTCGGCGTGATCGAGCCATTCAGGAACTGGTGCGGCGTGCGCGATGAACCGGTGCCTTCCCGCCCGGGGGTCAGCGTGAAGATGCGTTTAATGAACTCAACCGACGGCGCTGGCATCCCATAAGCGGAAAACGGCTTCCCCGGTGTCAATTGGCTGGGAAGAGCCGTTGTCCCGATCGGATTGCCCGCTGCCACTGCATGCTCGCCGGCAAGCCCTGCGGCCCCGGCGAAAGCGGCGCCGCCGGCCAGGAAAGCACGGCGGTGGAGGAGTCCGTTACCCGCCACTGGCTCCCCGAACTGATCGATGGCCTTCCTGGTTCGGCGCACTTTCTCCGCCATTTGACCCTCCCGGTAGATGGCGACGCGTCTCGCTCAACCCTAGCTCAAATCGGTAGAATGACAAATTTGAGGGGAGATCGTCGGTGGACGCGAGTGAACACCTTGAGGGGGGCTGTGACTGCCGCCGGGTCCGGTTCCGGCTAATAGGCCGGCCGCTCATCGTTCACTGCTGCCACTGCCGCTGGTGCCAACGCGAGACCGGCTCGGCGTTTGCAATCAATGCGATGATCGAAGCCGATCGAGTCGATCTCACGTCGGGAAATCCGGAGATTGTCGATACGCCCTCAGCCAGTGGGCGCGGCCAGCGGATTGCCCGTTGCCCATCGTGCCGCTTGGCGGTTTGGAGCAACTACTCCGGCGCCGGGGCGCTCGTCCGATTTGTTCGCGTGGGCACACTGGACAATCCCGACCTCCTTCCGCCCGATGTCCACATCTTCACGTCGTCCAAACAGCCTTGGGTCGTGATACCGGAGGGCTCGCGGGCCTTCGCGCAGTACTACAGGCGCGCAGAAACCTGGTCGGCCGATTCTTTGGCACGTTGGCAGGCGCTTGTGCCATGACGCACACCGAGTCGCCGCATCGATCGCTATCGTGCTTGCACGTCGTGGACTGGCGGCCGGCTCGAGTCCGCATCCCGCGGGGATAGCTGGCGGCTAACCGTCACCGCGCGCCTAGGCTACATCACGCTGCGACAAGCCCGCAGCGACCAGGTCGCCTAGACGTCCTTCTTCTTCCAGATCGTGCACCACCCCTGCGGCGACACTGACCCGGTGGCGCCGGAGCAGAGGTTCGGCTGACGGAAGAGCGCGCAGTTGGCGCACGTCTCGCTGCCGTTCGGCGTAGCGCGGTACCCCAGATCCTTCAGAGAAGGCAAAGGTGCCGCGTTGGCCGTGCCGGCTACGAGGGCCAAACCTCCACCGGCCAAACCCACAGCACCCGCAAGAAACGCACGGCGCGACAGCACCTCGATCTTCATCTCCGACATCCTCAGCTCCGACCGGTCAAGTTCGCCGCCAACTGCCCCAAAATCCTCCCGATCGCTGCACCGACAGCCCCGCCAACCGCAGCCCCGGCGATCGCTACGACGATGAAGACCAGGTCGTACGGCGTCGCCTGCAGGCGATCTGACGGCAACGGCGGCGGAAACCAGAACTGCGAAGCTGCGAAGCCGCTCCACAGACCCCAAGCGCCGATGAGAACCATTCCGGCCACCGTCCAGGCCCAGACCATATCAGACGCTTTGTTGCTGACCCCGGCCACCATCACCTCCGCAATGCTTCTAAGTCGAACCGCACCGTTTCAGCCCGCCAAGTCCTAAGGTCCCAGCGACAACCGAAAAGCGCCCCCTGTCGTCAACACAATAGCGATGATCAGGAGCAACAATTCGAACACACCCATGACCCGGTATGTGGTGCCGAGAAACGTAAATGACGCCGGCTGGGCAACCGCCATGCCGGGTCCGCTCCGGGCACGTTCCGCAGCGAGGCGGGGTTCGACATTCAACACGAAGTGAACGAAGGCGGCAAAGCAGCCCAGTCCCACCAGGACCGCCAATATCGCCAATGTTTCCCCCATCGCTAACCTCCCTACCCTGCCGGCAAACCGCGGGCCGGCCCGCCCTGCCGGCCTGCCGCGCCCGACAACACGGCCAGCGTTGGCCGACTTGATGGGCACGCCAGTAGCAAAGAAAGGTCGCTGTCGCCAAGTGACTTCCGGCCGCATCGCGCTCGACGGCAATTCCCCCTTTAGCCACCCCCCACATTGTCCCCGTGCGCGACGATGCGTCACGTCGCATCGTTGTTTCAAGGTCGATGACGGTCTACTAACACCGCTGGGGAGCGCAGCAGGGGACGCTGTGGGATGGAAACGATTCGCGCCTTCTTGGAGTCCACCGGGATCTGGAAGTTTCTGGAGGGCATTGAAACCTCGACCTTTCCGACCTGGATCAACGAAGGCTTCATTCTCGACACCTTCGACGTCTACTATGTGCTGCTCGCGTTCCATTCGTTGGGCATGGCGATTGTCGTCGGCATCTGCTTCATCATCAGCGCCCGCCTGCTTGGCTACGGCCAGGCGTTTCCCCTCGCCGATGCGGCGCGCCTTCTTCCCCTCGGCTGGTACGGCTTTGCCCTCAACCTCTCCTCGGGCTTGCTACTCTTCATTGCCAAAGCGCGGCGCGAACTCGTCACCATCGTCTACGACCTGAAGATGCTGATGATCGTGGCGGCGTGCGTAACGATGGTCATGCTCGGGCGCGTCATCCGCAGCATCGAGGTCGTTCCGCAAGCTGACGGCACGTATGTCGAGTCGGTTCCCGCGCAGGCGCGCCTGTTGGCGGTCACATGCTCCCTCTTCTGGCTGATGGCCGTCGGCGCAGGCCGAATGATCGCCTTTATGCATCCGCCGCCGTTCTAGGAACGTGACCCTGCCTCGACCTTCTCCTTTCACGCGGATTTCATTGTCATGACCCAGGACGCAATTCTCAGATGGATGGCCTTTCAGTGGCCGGGCCCGCAGGTGAACAACACCGGCTGGGCCTTCGGCTTCGGCCAAGCCCTGCATTTCATGGGCCTTTGCCTGCTGTTCGGCGTCATGCTGATCGTCGACCTGCGACTGTTGAATGTCTTCAAGCGCTTACCTTTGAAGCCGATTCTCGGCCTACTGCCACTCGCTGTTGTCGGCTTCGTTTTCCTCGTTGGCTCGGGCTGGGAATTCGTCACGACCAATCCGAAGCTCTATTGGACCAACCCCGCGTTCCGCATGAAGATGTACCTCATCCTCATTGCCGGCCTGAACGCGCTTTACTTCACTTTTTACGAGCATCACCACGCCTCCTTGGTAGGCGCGCACGGCGAGACATCGTTCACCACGAAGGTGACCGCGGCGTTCTCCATCATCCTGTGGACATCGATCCTACTTTTTGGTCGACTGCTCCAGCAGTTCACGGTCAGCGTGAACTAGTCGTCGGTGCGCGGCCCCTGGCGGCCGCGCCCCCCGCCGGGAGGTGTTCGAGTGAGGGAGCTTGCTGCGGCCGCCGCCGCCGCGCTGATCGTGGCTCACTCATCGTGGGCCGTCGCTGCTGAAGACAATCTGATCGGAAAATGGACAGGTCTGGTGCTGGAGACCGGCACCAATGGCGCGGTGGATGTCTGGGACGTCACACTGACGGTGGCTGACCTCGATCATGCGACCATCGCCTACGAAGGGCTGGACTGCGGCGGCACTCTGGCCTTCCTGCGCACGGTCGGGAACGTCCGCGAATACCGTGAAACCCTGACCTACGGGCGCGAGAAGTGCATCGATGGCGGGACGGTCGGCTTCTCCCTCAATCGCGGCAAGCTGCTGTGGTACTGGTCCGGCGAGGGGACGAGCGAGCCGACGGCCCTCGATGTCGGCGTCCTCAGTCGCCAGTAGCCGCTGCCTCTCGCTACCGGCCCTCCAGTGTTCGTCGCTCTCGCCAATTCGCCCTTCGCCCACGCCATGCACCGGCTGAACTGGCTGCCGCAGGTCCTGGAGACCGTTCACATGGTCTTCCACGCCCTTCTTGCCGGGGCGGCTACACTGTTAGCGCTGCGATTGCTTGGCTTCGGTCGGGCGATCCCGACGGCTCGCCTCGCGCGTTACCTGCTCGGCGCGATATGGCTGTCCTTGGCCGCACTGGCCGTGAGCGGCGGACTGATGTTTGTCATGTCCGCCGACCGCTATGCCGGCACCGGTTTCTTCCTATGGAAGATGGCAACCGGTGCTGAGCTAGGTGTGCTCCTCATCGTCGCCCAACTTGCCCTGCCGCGCCTGGCAGGCCGCTGGGACGAGGCTGGTGCTGCGCCAGTGGTGGCTCAATTGCTGGCCGGCGCCGCGATTCCGATGACGTTGGCGGTCATCGTTTTCGGCCGTTTCGTCTACACCGCCCTCTAGAAAGCAACAGCGTTAGAGGCATTCTCCGCCGCGCCGCGACGGGTAGCGCTGACAGTCCCAAGCAGTCGCCTCCCCCGCCGCGCGCGCATTGCGGCTGTAGCTGAAGCGGCGTGTGGCCTGCTGACCGACCACCTCCCAAATGTCCACCGAGCAGACTTCGCGGCTGCCGCAGGCGTCGTTTACAAGCCGCATGAAGTCTTCGGCTGGGCTACCCTCGTCCACCGAAATCGCGAATGCGTTCGGCTGGAGTTCCCGGCTCGACAGAACGACCGACTGCCGCTGCGTGCCGACGGCTGGTGCCGCAAGCGCCGGCGCCGGTCCGGCGATGTTGATCACCGGCTGTCGTTCGTATCCGGCCCACCGCCCGGCAACGATCGCGGCCAACCAAACCCCGATCGAGAGCGTCGCTGCAACCGGAGTGTGGATACCCCGGCCTAGCCGGTTGGCGCGCCTTCGCCGCTCCGCACGCTGAAAAACCAGCATGTTGATGCCGCCCAGCCCTATCAACGCAATCTTCAGTGGAAATGAGATCGTCCGCGAATATTGATCGGCATAGGCGATGAAAAGCGGAACCCCCGAGCCGACCTGCAGCGCAAAGCCGGTCCAGGTCAGCGGCAAAAACAACCGTGACATGGGCTGGACTGGCAGCGCAGCGGCGACGCCCAGCAAGCGCAGATCCAGCATCAAGATCGAGCCGAAGAAAAGCGCGACGCCGATGAGGTGCAGGCTTTCCAGTGCCGGGAACGCCACCTCGGACTCGCGAATCGCGGCGGCGAAGTCGGTTTGCGCCAACCGGTCCCAAGCCGAGGCCGCGCTCCCGGCCGGCGGAGCAAGCTGCTGATTGATTGACGCCGGCGGACGCGGCCCGGTGCCAGCCGTGCCCCGTGGCCAGGCGAACACCGCTGCCAGCATGGCCGCAGCGACGGCGAACACGATGAAAAGGCGGCGATCCTGGTTCATAGGCGGGCGGGCAGGATGGGACTGGATGCCACCGGTCTGGCAGCTCTATCGGTACTCGGCTCGTGCGACTACTCTGCCGGCGAGCGACAGGCGGACGTTAGCAAACCATGGCGTGGAAACCGATCATTATTCGTATCGCCGGCCCGCTCCTCGGCCTCTCCGTGGTTGGCGGCACGGTCGGGGTGGTGTCGGCCGTGATGCCCGCCGCCGAGAACCCGATCACCGCCAGGACGGCCGCCCAGAACTCCGCCGGGCGGATCGTGATGGACATGGCCCAAAGCGCGACGGCACCCGCTGCCCCGACGACGCCGGCCGGGCCAGGAGCGGCTCGCGCCGCAACCACTCCAGTCGAGGAATTGATCGCCTCCCGTCAGTTGCTGATGGATGCCAACGAGGCGGCAATGGTGATGATCGAGACTCGGAAGGACCTCGCACTCCCGCTACTTCAGGCGCAGGCCTATCAGATCCACGCCGGTCTATCCGCCTTCCCGCACCTCTTCCCACCCGACAGCCGACCGGGAACACTATCGACAGCGGCGGCGCCGAAGGTTTGGGAGACATTCGAGGCATTCTACGCCGACGCTGCCGCCGCGGCCGAACTCGCCTTCAAGATGAGCCAGGCTCAAGACCGCCCCGCGCTCGATGCCCAGGCGAAAGAACTTCGTGCCGCCTGCGAGGCTTGCCACGCGGCCTACATGCACGTCGTTGAGCCGCGCTGAAAAAGGAAAAGGAGGCGCTAGGCCTCCCGTTCCCAACAACATTTGCGGTCGACTTAGGTGCCGCTGCCGAACGCGGCCTTTATCAGTTCGGGAAGGAACGTCTTGCTTTTCGCCGAGCGGAGAGGAATGCCGCCGGCATCGGCCATCTTCTGGATCATGCCGTCCGGATCGACGTCGGGAATGGTGATGATCACATTGGCCCGCGGCACGACTGCCTTCAGCAATTGCTCGGTCGCGGTGTCGCTCGCCTGACGCGCCGTGATCTGGACGATGACAACCTGAGCCTTTTCCTTGCCCGCTTCGTCGATCAAGCGGTTGGCGCGGGCGATCTCGTTCTTCACGTCGACATTGGGCGCAGCGCCGATCGTCAGGAACAGCGTCTTGGTGTCCTCGAAGTCCTTCACGTCGAACTTGTTATCAAACTTCGGCTCGACGCCGGCGCGCTGCACCGCCTTTTCCAGAGCCTCGCCATCCTCGCATTGGCCGATGCACGTGACGCTCGCCGGAGCATCGAAGGTAATCAGCTTCTCTGCCGCCATCGCACTTGGCGCGGACGCAGCCAGTACGAAGGCAAAGGCCGCGCCGCAGCGGCGCAGCACCAGCGAAACGTCAGTCATGGGTCCCTCCTATCCACCGAGTGTGGCATACGCCGTCCATCGGATGGCTTGCAGTCACCTGCTTGCACCGTCATTCGGCAGCGCCGGTTGGCCGGAAGCTGCCACCAAGGGCGGGTTGTGTCCAGCGCGGCACGACCAGCGTGGCCGGTCTCAACGAACCTGCTCATAAGCCCCGTCGCCGTTGAACTTTGCCCAAGTCACGACCTTCGCGGTTTGTCCGATGCCCGGCTTTGCGTAGTCGCAGACCCCGTCCGGGAAGATCTTCTGCAACTGCACGAGCTGGTCGGCGTTTGGTGCGCTCTTGTAGTCCTTCGCATCGATGGGCTTCAGGGCGCATTTGAGGACATCGTCCGTCGCCGGCGCCCCCGCTACCAAGCGGGCATCGCTGAAGGTCGGGAACATCTGCTTGCAGCGCTCCCAATTGGTGACGCGCTCAAACTCCTGCATCACCGCGCCGCCTCGCGCCGGGTAACAAGTGTTGACCAGGTCCGCGGGTCGATTGGCCGCGGTCTTCTGGGCCGGCGAACGGGTCGAGCGATCCGCCTGGATCGCAGTGATCCACTTATCCAACGCCTCCAGCGCATCGACATTGGCGCTGTTCAGCGGGCCGCCGACGGTCTGCGCGTCGATCTGCGGATAGCCGAACGTCGCGGTCATGAACTGCACATAGTTGGCGGCCGTGCCGTTATAGGCCTTGAGCCGGTCTTCGACGATCTGGCTGTGGTAGCCGTCGTGCACGTCGACATTGGGGTCGCCGCGCTTCAGCGGGTCCTGGTCGTTGTAGGAGCGCACGCTGATCATCGGAATGTCGGCCATGCCCCCGGTGCCCGACACCACGCGCCCGGTTTCGTAGGCGCGCTTGATGGCAAGGTCGTCGCCTGCCTGCCGCTGGGCAACGATCCTGCCGTTGACGTCGTGACCGCCGATGCGGGTGTTGATGTCGAGGAATTGCGCCCAGCTGATGACCCCGTCGTTGAGGGCCTTCAGCCCGTACTGCACCCCTACATTGTCAAAGGGATTGCGGGCAAAGCCGGTCTTCGGGTCGGTGCCGAAGATATTGGCGAGGTTGTCCTGGTAGGTGCAGCGAACGCCCTTGGCTTTGACCGCCGGCGTATTGTCGATCATGTCGAGCACCGCAAGGTCGCAGAAATCCGGCCGGGCATTGGGGTAGCGGGTGCCGTTGGAGACGCAATAGCCCCAGTACTTGCCCGAGACCGCATCGAGCTGCGCACGGGTCCAACTCCCGCCGCGGAACACCCGCGTTAGCAGTTCGCAGTCGTAGAGCGGCTGCAGAAACGTGATCGTATCGATGAAAGAGCGGCCGGGCAGGAGCCCGTCCAGCAGGCCGGGATAGGCGTTGGCGATGAGATGTTGCTGCATCGAGCCGCCTGACACTCCCGTTGCAACGGTGAAGATCGGCGGCCCATAAAGTTCGATGAAGCGCTCTTTCACCTTGGCCAACGTCTCGGCCGACTTCACATCGTCGTTGTTCGTGCCGAAAACGCTGAGCGAAGCGGCGGCAATCGCGTAGCCGCGGGTGATGAAGGCGTCCTTGAAGCCAAGCGTTGTGTCTTCGACATATTGGAAGTCGGCGCTCATGTCGCCGAGCTTGCGGCCCATGTGGTAGTTCGCCTGAACCGCTCCGCCGAAGCTCCACATCAGCTTGCCGTTCCAGCCTGAACCGCCGCGGCTCGTGGGCGATGGCGCCGGCCCCGCAGCGGGGTCGTGCAGGATGCTGATCACATAAGCTGCGCGGTTGATGACTCCCTTTTCCTGGCGGATGATGAGCGGCACGTCCTTGCCGTCACTGGTCTTCGTCGTCCCGATGTCGTTCGGCCGCGCCTTCTCGTCGAAGGGTTTCCAGGTGCCGGCCTTGTTCCGGTAGTAATAGGTGACCGTGGTGACCGCAGCGCAGTCCGGGCGGTCGGCAGGATCGAGCCTGGCGCCGGGCGCGGCCTTCAGGCCGTTGTCCCCGAGTTCGCAGAGGAACGGCGTCTGTTGCGGCCCTGCAAACAACGTCGCGTTGATCGCGTGGTTCTTAAGCGTCAACGATGCCTGATCCGCACCCGCGCGCGCTGTAACGACGTTATCGCCATCCGCCAGTCCGGTCAGGAGGCCGATCCAGTCCGCCGAATTCTTGGGGTCGGCAGTGAAAGCCTTGGATTGATCGGCGCCACCGACTGTCACCGTCGGTGCGGCCACCGACCCTCGTATCGCCACTAACGCGTCGCCGCCGGTAACCAGCTGCGGCTTGGAAGACAGAACCTCGATCCCAAGGCCGGTGGCGGCCGAAGACCCTATCAACGCCGGCGCGAAGGCCAGGCAGGCCAGCCAAAGGCGGTTCACCCTCAACATGATCGTTCCACTCCGACGCTTGCCAACCGCAGGGCCGGCTCAGCCACCCAAAACACATGAAACGGCCCCGCGCCGGTCTTGGGGACCAGGGCGGGGCCGGAATCGATTGCGCGAAGGAGCCCCCGCGCAAGAGAAGCCTACTGCCGGATCGGCGGCAGCTGCTCGTACTTGCCGTCGCCCGAATACTTCAGCCAGGTCAAAACCTGAGCGGTCTGGCCGATGCCGGGCTTGGTGTAGTCGCAAACGCCGTTCGGGAAGGCCTTTTGCAGCCCCGCCATCTGCTCGGCGGTCGGCGCGGTCTTGTAGTCCTTCCCGTCGATCGGCTTCAGCTGGCACTTGAAGACGTCCTCGGTGACGGGTCCGCCAGCCGCCTCACGCGGGCCGGTCGATCCGGGGAAGATTTGCGCGCACTTCGCCATGTCGGTGATCTTGTCGATCGTCGTCATGTCGAAGCCGCCGCGGCCGGCGTAGCAAGCCGAAACGAAGTCCGCCGGTTTGTTGGCAGCAACCTTTTGCGCCTTCGAGCGGTCCGACTTGTCGTTGGCGATTGCAGTCAGCCACTTGTCGAGCTGGGTCAGAGCCTCAAGACCGATGACGCCCGTCGGCGAGCCCGGCGTGTTGTTGTAGAGCACGGTGCCGGTGCCCGTGGTCTGGTTGACCAGCTGGATCGGCTTGGCCGTGTCCCCGCTGGCGCCGAGCAAGTAAACGAAGTTGCCCAACCCGGCGCGCTGCAGGCGGGCCTGCAGAATGTCGGTATGGTACTTGTCATGCACGTCGACGTTCGGATCGCCGCGACCGAACGGATCGCCGTCGATATAGCTGCGCGTACCGACGACCGGCACTTCGCCGTAGCCGCCATTGCCCAGCATCACCCGACCGGTTTCGTAAGCGCGCTTGATCGCCAGTTCATCGCCCACCTGGCGAGCGGAGACCATCTTGCCGTTGACGTCGTGGCCGCCGATCCGGGTGTTGATATCGATGAACTGATCCATCGTGATGGTGCCGGCGTTCAAGGCCTTCAGGCCGTATTGCACGCCGACATTGTCGAACGGATTGCGGGCAAAGCCGGTCGCCGGATCCACGCCAAACACATTCACCAGGTTGTCCTGGAAGTCGCAGCGCACTCCCTTGGCCTTCAGGGCCGGATCCTTATCGACAAAATCGGAAACCGCAGCGTCGCAGCTGGTGTTGCGGGCGCTGGGGTAGCGCGTGCCGTTGGAGACGCAGTACCCCCAATACTTGCCGGCAACCGCCTGCATTTGCGGCCGGGTCCAGGTACCTTGCTTGAACACGTTGGCCAGCAGTTCGCAGTCGTAAAGCGGCTGCAGGAAGGTCATCGTGTCGGCGAAAAGCTGGTTCGGCGTGATCGCGTCCAGCAAGCCCGGATAGGCATTGGCAATTAGGCTCTGCTGCATCGAGCCGCCGGAGGTGCCCTGACCGATCGTAAACAGCGGCACCCCGAATTCCTCGATGAAGTGCTCCTTCACCTTGGCCAGGCTCTCCGCCGAGAGGACGTCGTTCGGCATTGTCCCGAACACGTTCAGCGAGGAACTCGCAGTGGCATAGCCGCCACCGATCGCTGCATCGAAATCGCGCGCGCCGGATTCGATAAACAGCGGAGCCGCGAAGTGACCGTAGTTACGGCCCATATGGTAGCCGTTGCCGACACCAGGCCCGAAACCGTAGACGAGCTTCCCGTTCCACGCGGAGCCGCCCCGATCGGTCGGCGTCGGTACCGGGCCGGCGGCCGGATCGTGCAGAATGTTGATGACGTAGGCCGCGCGATTGATAACCCCGCGCTCCTGGCGAACGATGAACGGAACGGTCTTGCCGTCCGTGGTTTTCGTCGTAGCGATGTCCGTCGGCTTCGGCGTCGCCGGATCCCACGGCTTATAGTCGCCGGCCTTGTTCTTCACGTAGTAATTGACGATCGTCGGCGCGGCGCAGCTCGGATCCTTGGCCGGGGCCAGGTTGAAGCTCTCGTTCTCGCAGACGAACGGCGTCTGCTGCGGGCCGGCAAACAGCGTTCCGTTGATCGGGTAGTTGGTCAGGGTGACCGTGGCGTTCATGTCGCCCGACTTGGCGGCAAGCGTGTTCGGCCCATCCGCAAGTCCGGTCACAAGTCCGACCCAACCGCCCTTCGGATCGGCCTTGAAAGCCGCGGTGACATCTTTGCCACCCACCGTGACGCTCGGCGCGGCCGTTCCACCGGTGACCTTCACCAGCGCATCGCCGCCGGTCACCAGGTCCGGGCGAGAGGAAAGCACGTCCACACGCAAGCCTTGCGCCGAAGCGCTCGACACAGCCATCCCGCCGCAGACCGCAGTCGCAGCCAGCAACCCCAACCACCTGCTGTTCATGAAATCCTCCCACGCTCCCTGGCGGCACCATGCGAACGTGCCCCTTATCTGTCAATGCCCGACCCGCGGAGGAAACAAGCGGAAGCGGCCCCTGGCGGGCAGGCGCAGCGGCGTTCGACCAGCAACGGAACGGGTGAGCCCAACCGTCCGCCGCGACGGGAAAGCGGCTATTTATTGGCGCTCACCGTCGTGGTAACGGATTCCTCATCGGAACGGGAGGGAACACATGCTGAAATACCTTGCTCTGCCTGTCGTCGCCTGCGCTGCCTTGGCGATGGCGGAGCTGCCGGCCGGCGCGCACCATGCGGTCCAGGCCAGCGTGGACATCAACGTCAACGTTGAGGCCAAAGGCGTTCTGACCAAGGTCGACTGGATCAATCCGCACACCTGGATGCGCTTCGACATCACCAAGCCTGACGGCACCGTCGAGAAGAACGTGATGGTCGAGTCGCTCGGCATCAACGCGCTCCGCCAGCTGGGCATTACCAGCAAGGAAGCGCTGAAGGTCGGCGATGTCTACACGATCACCTACTACCCGATGCGGACCGGTGAACCGGGAGGGTTCATGAGCCGGATGGTGATGCCGAACGGGAAGGTGTTCGACACGTCGACCGCCGATCCGACGGCGGTGCCGGCGCCTGCACGGACGCAGTAGCGAACCATTTTTCGAGGGCCGTCGTTACGGAGCGCCGCCAGGTTCCCTGCGGCGCCCGCCCCGGACGATGGCTGCGTAACCTGTGGGTGGGAGGAATTGCATATGAGACGTTTGAACGCAGTTCAGGGGGCCGCTGTCTCGCGGCCGGCTCTGAGGAAGATCGGCGCCGCGCTTCTGCTCAGCAGCATGATCGGCGTAGGCGCTTACTCCCAGGTGCCGCCGGCTCCTCCTGCCCAACCGCCCATCCCCCGAGGATCGGATGGGCACATCAGCCTTGGCGGCCTGTGGGCCAACGGCGTCGGTCCGCTCACCGCCGACAACGCCAATGCCCAGGGACCGAGCTTCGCCGGCCGCAACAACAGCTGGGCGGCGTTCGAAGAGGACAACGCTCTCCGCCGGCTGGCGGACCCTAATCTGCCCGTCTACCTCCCGCAGTGGTGGGAGACCGTTAAGAACAACGACTATGAAGGTAATTGGCTCGACCCACGGCAGACCTGCATGCCTGAGGGCCTGCCGCGCATCGGCGCCCCGGCCTATATCCTCCACGTCCCCGAGCAGAACATGATCGTGTTCCGCTACAACACCGGCTTTGTCGGGCGGACAGAAGCGCGCTTTATCCCGACCGACGGTCGGCCGCATAACCCGCACTTGTCGAAGGTCGAAAGCTGGTACGGCGACTCGGTCGGCCACTGGGAGGGCGACACGCTGGTCATCGAGACGATCGGCTTCACCGATCAAAGCTGGCTGCACAAGTCCGGCTACATTCACGGCTTCGAAATGAAGGTGACCGAGCGGATCACCCGGCCGACCTTCAACACGCTGCGCTGGGAAGCGACGGTCGAAGATCCTGAGTATCTGGCCCAGCCTTGGACGATGAACCCCATCGTCCGCAACCTGAACACCGACCCCACCAGGGTCCTCGGTGAAGACCTCCCCTGCTACAATTTCGAGCCGATCGTCTCCCACACGAGAAGCGGCTAGCACAGGGTCAAAGTGCCAGGGCCGACGGCGCGCCCCGGCAGACAACTATAAGAACGAATTGATCCTTCAAGGGTGGTCTCATGCGTAAGCAACTGGCACTTTACGGGGCGCTGGCATCTGGCCTGGTCGCTCTGACGATGGTTACATCGCCGGCCTGGGCCGTTCGGACCCAAGTCGGCAGGTACTTCTACGATCTTCCCAAGGATGCTTTGACGACCAACGAGGCCGCGGTTCGGACTCTGATCGAGGTGAGCGACGCGATCGGGTTCACCCGCAATCAGCCGCTTCCCGGGAACCCGCCGGCCGGCGGCCCCGCCAACTGCCTGGGCTGCCTGACTCCGATGTTCGAGCTGAAAGGGTCCGGAATGTACAACGGCGTGAGCAACGCCGACGTCGTCATCACCTTCGACCGTCGCAAGCCCGGGGTACGCGCCGATGTGACCGCTGCAGGCGGCAAGGCGCGGACCGTCACCGTCGCGCTCGACAAAGTCAGCTGGGACGAAACGACCCCTGGTGTCGGCGCCAAAGCATCGACCGAAACCTCGCTGACCCGGCTCCTGCCGATCTTCCTGCTCCCTTCGGAGGTCGTCTATTCGGGGATCGCAGCCGCCGACAAAATCAAGCTGACGTCGTCGGGCTCTTTGCGGACGCTTACCATTCCCGTCCCGCTCTACAACACCAACCTGATCGCCACCATCGACCGTTCGGGGTTCCCGGTAAAGACCGAGATGACTGTCGGCGGCAAGATCTATACGGGCGAGTATGACGAGTTCGACAACGACCGCATGGACAACCATGTGTTCATGCCGAGCCGCATCGTCCAGAAGATGGACGGGAAAGTATTCACCGACCTGAGCTTGGATTACACTTGGACCAACCCATACATGGTCTTTCAGATTCCCAAGGAGATCGCGAGCAAGTAACGGGCGTTCGAGCCTGAAGTAGCGAGTTCAACGCCCCTGCGGGTGGCAACCCGCGCGTAGCGCTCAAGACACAAGATTCGAGAATTGAACAAGACCCTTGGGAGGATTGAAATGAAGACAAGGCTTTGGCGCATTGCGGCGTCAATGTTTGCCGCGGCAGGAGCGCTCATCGGCACCGCCGCTCACGCGGCGCTCAGCATCGACACGGTTTCTTCCCGGCCGGACCTCGTCGGCGGCACTTCGGCACTGATCGTCATTCGCGGGGCGACCACCCCTCCCAAGGTCACGTGGGATCCGACGTCCGCCGCGACCCGTGACATCAGCAAGTTCTTCGCCCCCGATCCGAATACGCCCGGCCAATGGATCGGGCTGATCTTTGGGTTCTGGGACGGCAAGAACAAGGACATCATCGAGGTAACCTCCGGCGGCGAGACCGCCAAGTTAAGCGTGGTCTCTCACGCCCTCAACCGCAGCGTCTTTTCCGGTCCGCTGCAGTGGCCGTTCATCTGCGAACTCGACTCGCTCGGCATGAAGCCGACCTTGAACGCGCTTACCGACCCGACCCGCGATACCGATTGCCTAGCTTCGACGACCTATACCTACTTCTACAAGAACAAAGGCGGCGAATGGAAACCGTTCGACGCCAAGAACCGTCCGACGGATATCGCGACCAGCAAGATCGATGGCAAGGACATCCCGCTGATCGTTCGTCAGGAAAAGGGCGTCATCAACCGCTCGGGATACATCATCAACATTCTCCACGACCCGGCCGCTGGCCCCGTCCCGAGCTACCTGTCCAAGGGCGGTTCGGCGTGGAACGGCAAGCTGGTCTACAGCTTTGGTCCCGGCGCACGCGCCGGTTACCATCAGGGACGCAACTTCGGCGGCCTGCTTCCCACCTCCAACTACATCGAGGAAGCGCAGGTCGGAGCGATGGATGCATGGATCGCCCGCGGCTACGCGGTCGCATCGGGCTCCCTCAACTCTTTCGGCACCTCGACCAACGACGTCGTTTCGGCCGAGACCGCCTACCGGGTGAAGGAGCAGTTCATCAAGCAGTATGGCGTCCCGATCTATACCCTCGGCGCCGGCGTCTCCGGCGGCTCGATGCAACAGCAGATGATCGCCAATGCCTACCCCGGGATTCTCGACGGCATCGTCCCGCATCTTCAGTTCGCCGACGCCATGACGTTCCAGCAGCCGATGTTCGACTGCGAACTCCTAGCCAACGTGTTCAAGCAGGGCACGTGGACTCGACCGCAGATGGAAGCGATTTCGGGGATGTATTGGGGCTACTGCGTTTCCAACGCCGCCCGCTACCCGGCTCTCCGCGTCAATAACTGCGACCAGGCGGTAGCCGACGCAGTGGCGGCGATCGCCGAACTGAAGACCGCGGGCGTTCGCTGCACCTACCAGGACAACATGGAGGCCGTATTCGGCATCGACCCCAAGACCGGACACGCTCGCTCGCCTTGGGACAATGTCGGCGTCCAGTACGGCCTGAAAGCGCTGAACGACGGCGTGATCACCATGGATCAGTTCATCGACATCAACACCCGCATCGGCGGCCATGATATCGACGGCAAGATCGTCGCACAGCGCGCGGTTGGCGATCCCGAGGCGCTGCGCATCGCCTTTGCAACCGGACGAGTGAACCTGGCCACCGGGGGGCTCGCCGCAATCCCGCAGGTCGCCACCCGCGAATACCGCGACGGCGACCCGTTCGGCCGCGGCGACGCCAATGTCGACGTCCACGCCGCCTATGGCAGTCTGGTGGTCCAGGCGCGCTTGCAGAAATACCTCGGCACGACCGGTACCAACGTCTACCTGATGACGGCGGCCGCGCCCGGCAACGCTAACACCACCACGCCGGGCTCGGCGGCCAACGTTGCCTATCTCGATGCGCTGAACGGCATCGACAAGTGGATCATGGCGATCAAGGCCGACAAGTCGAACCGGTCGCCAACCGAAAAGGTCGTGGCCAACAAGCCGGCCGAACTCGTCGACGCCTGCTACGCCACCAAGGACGGCGGCGCGACCGGCGGCCCGATCGAAAAGATCACCGACAAGGCGCGTTGCGACAAGATGTTCCCGGCAACCAGCGATCCGCGCATCGCCGCCGGCGGCCCGATGACCGATGACGTCTTCAAGTGCCAGCTAAAGCCGATCGACGTGAAGGACTACAAGACCGCCCCGACTGCCGATCAACTGGCGCAACTTCGCAAGGCCTTCCCCGACGGTGTCTGCGACTACTCAAAGCCGGGTGTCGGCCAGGAGCAGAAACTCACCACTTGGGCGAAGTTCAGGGGTGACGGCACCTTCACCAGCCTCATCGCAAACCGCTAGGCCGCAGCGGAGAAGTCCGGGAAGCGGGCGGTGCGATGGCACCGCCCGCTTCTTTTGCGCGCCGACCTCCGCGCAGGTGCTTGGAACTCAGGAACTCGGTCGCGGCCACTCCAGACGGGAGCCGCGTTTCGTGCTTCAGATGCCGACTGCAGCCTCGTCGCAGCCGCCCGGCCGCACCAGCAATCCCAAAGCCTCCACCGACCTATCGGCGAACAGGCCACTCAGTTCTGGCTGACGACAAAAAGCGGCAGGAACCGACCGAGCAGAAGGGCAGTCAGCCAGAGCGCCAGTGACCCCCCCGCCATCCACTTGGTTCCAGCCGATGTATCCTCGCCCGGCCCCAGGGCCACAACCTTGCTGTGGTCGAAAACAAAAAACGCCAAGGCGTTCAGCCCTGCCAGCACGATTGCTAGCATCTTCAGCAAGAACGCGGGATTGCTGTAGTAGACGACGGGGTTGGAGGTGAAGAACATCCAACCCGTGGCCGCCAGCATGACAAACCCCGCCAGGGCATAAGGCACAAAGGCGAGAGCGGTCTTGCCGCTGATCCCCTTGAAGAAACCGAGCAGCCGCAGGTCGAAGATGATGAGCGCCCCGAACAGGACGCAGATCCCCATAAAGTGAATGGTTTCGCCGAAGCCGAACAGCCACTTGCTTGCCCGCGCCTCCGGTCCCGGCCAAGCCTGTTTGAACCACTCGAGTACCGCCTGAGCCGTCGGGTTCATCGAAACTCTCTCTTGTAAAGCAACGATCGCGAGTTTGCGGCCCCTCTTAGGGAGGCGGGGGCTGCAGATAGCCGATCACTCGGCCCGAGACTATGGCGCCCAGCCAGAAAAGGTTGGTGAGCAGGGCTAAGAGCCGAGCATTGTCGGGTATGACTTCGACCGCCACGCCGCCCGGCCCCACTTCGGTTCGCGTCAACCCCATCGCCTTCTGCATCATTCCCATTGTGATGCAGGCCAGGATGACCATTAGGATCTTGATGTCGAAGGTCGCGGTAATCAGTTCGCGACGCGGTTGCGCCAACAGTAGCAGAACGCCCGAAATCAGATTGATGATGAAGCCGGCCCAGCCGATCACCAGAAACTTGCGCGCCTCCTCGACACTGAAGTGCCGAAAAAACCCGAACAGTCGAATGCTCAGCATGAACGAAATGCCGACGACCGCCGCCATGCCGATCGAGTGGAAACCCAGCATGACGTAGAACGTCGCGAATGGGTCGGAGATGAAGTATCCCTCGCGAACCCAAGTCGAGATTCCGGTATCTTCGAATCGAGCCAAGAACTGCCAGAGGAAATCGAACATCGGTCCCCACCGTGTGTGAATTGTGGCTCCGACCCTGAGCTATCCGGTCGGCTCCAGCAGCCCGAGGAGAACCAGCCCCGCGGTCGTGAATATGATCCCGACAATGAACAGCAAGGCTTCGACGAGCCCAAGCACGCGCCACGTACCGGGGGCCGCCAATAGAACTCCCCGCTCGTCGACGAAGCGCTTTTGCCAAACGAAATTGAGGTAGATAAACGCCGCCACCAGCAAAACGCCGGCCGCCAGCAGGAGCAGGCCTTCGATCAACGTCCCCCCCTTTTCGCGTCAACCGGGCGAAAAAGTTCTCATGAATCCATGCTTTGGAATTTGATCCAGCGCAAGGGGCGGCGAGGCCTGCCGGCGGGGATCTCTCCGCGCCGTCCGCTACCGCTCGGTAAGGATGGGGACAGACGCCGGGTGGCGCAACCCTTCTGACTTCGAGTGCTCGAATGCCTCTGCTGCCCAAGCCTGACAAAGCGGCTCCGTCGCGACCGCAACAAACCCTTCGGTTACCTTTCCCCGCCCCTTTCGACGCGTTCCGGTCCTATCGGAGAGTTCCCGCGGACGATCTGACTGTCATCAAAGCATGCCGCGCCGCCGCCATCTGGAGCGCCCGGCGCGGATTTTCCGGATGGGCAGAGGCCAGCCGCCTAACGGGCTGGCTCTTTCGGTTCCCGTTCCAGGCCGTACGCGAGATCGGCCGGCATGGCTCGGCTGCCCGCGACACTTTCGGGCGCAGTCTTGTCGCCCAAATCGCCGATCTCGCCACCGTGGCCGTTCGCAACGGGCTCTCACCGAGGGACTATTACGAGGGAGGGCTCGCGCGTTGTGCCGGTGACGACCGCCTCCTGCGCACTATTCCCTACGCGGTCTACGAAACCGCGGTTGACGCGGTTCTCACGGCGACCGATCGCGGCGGGCGCGCAGCCCTTGAAGACAAACTGGCCTTCGAGGAACGCTGCCGAGCCGCCGGCCTGCCTGCCGTCCGGACCGAGCGGATACTCCGCGACGGCTGGGCGGAAAGTCAGGAGGAGTTGTCTGCCATCCCTCCCGGAGCATATCTCCTGAAGCCGCGTATCGGCGGCCAAGGCCGGGGGATCGTCGGCCTGTCCTTCGACGACCGCGCGGCGAGCAGCGAGCGCGCCGACTTTCTCCGCCGCGCCACGGAGCACGCCAAGACCGTAGGCGGCGATGTCCTGTTGCAGCATCGCGCCGCCAACCATCGAGACCTTGCCGGACTGTCGTCGGCTGCGCTGGCCACCACGCGGATCGTCACCATTTGGAACGAACGCGACGAACCGGAGGTCGTTGAGGCTTTCTATCGAACCTCGACATCGCCCAGCGCACCGGTCGACAACTTCCACGCGGGCGGCACGTTCTACCCGCTCGACATCGCCAGCGGCACCCTGCGTGAAGGGTTCGGACCGCGATTTGCCGAACGCCCCGTCCCCCTCGAAACCCATCCCCTCTCCGGTCAGCGTATGGCCGGCCGGCCGCTTCCGGGCTGGTCGGGCATGTCCGATCTTGCCCTCGCGCTCGCCCGGGTGTTCCCCGACGTTCCGATCGTCGGCTGGGACGTGGGCTACACGCCAACCGGTCCTCTCGCCGTCGAAGGTAACGCGCCGCCAGGGATCACCCCGACTCGGCAATTCTCCACCGGCGGGCTGGTGGGCACGCGATTCTTGACACTCGTCGCTCACCATGCCGCGCGCTGGCTAGTCGCACACGAGCCGGCGGGATCGCGCTGGCGGCCGAACGCGCTAGCGATTCCGCGACACCAACCGTCTGGAGGCGCGCCGGCTCGATGAATTAGGATCGGCCCATGGCGGCCCACATCGATCTGGCAATCCGGCGCCTGGTAAGGGCGGTCAAGACCCTACCCGGCGCACCCGCCGTTCGTCTGTCAATCCGTGCTTGGAAGAACGATTTGCGATCATGGCGCGCGACCCGCCGGCGCCGGCGCCTCTCGACAACCCGTTTCATCGCAGTGACCGGAAGCGCAGGCAAGACAACCACCACCGAATTGGCCGCCCGCATGCTCGCGACACTCATGCCGTGCCAGGCGCGGTCAGGCTGGAATACCTACGACGGTATCACCGCGACCATCCTGTCTGCGAAACCGTCCGGCGGCCTTTGGGTACAGGAAATGAGCGGTGAGCGCCCCGGAGCGATCTCGCGATCCTGCGCCCTGCTCCAGCCGGAGATCGGCATTGTCACCTCGATCGGGAGCGATCACCGCGCCGCCTACAAAAGTCTCGAAGCGACAGCCGCAGAGAAGGGCAAACTGATCGAGGCGTTGCCGGCAACCGGCCTGGCAGTCCTCAACGCCGACGATCCACTCGTAGTCGGCATGGCCTCGCGATCGTCGGCACGGGTGGTGACATTCGGCAGGAGCGGGACAGCCGATCTTCGTGCGCATGAAATTAGCGCCCGCTTTCCCGACCGCCTTTCCCTGGTTGCCGAATGGCGTGGCATGACACTTCCCGTCCGCACCCAACTCATTGGCGAGTTCTGGCTGACCCCTGTCCTTGCGGCATTGGCCTGCGCGTTGGAGCTGGGTGCCGACCCGACGGCCTGCGCCACTGCTCTGGCCGGCTTCGCCCCAATCGCCGGCCGGTGTTCCCCGCATCGGCTGGCGAGCGGCGCCGACATCGTCCTCGATACGCAGAAGGCACCGGGCTGGACAGTCCCCGCAACGCTCGCAATCGCCCGCGACGCGCGCGCTTCTCGAAAGACGCTGGTGTTCGGGAGCTTGTCCGACTTTTCCGGAAAAAGCGGTCGGTTCTATCGTCGGGTTGCCCGACAGGCGCTGGAGGTCGCAGACCGCGTCGCCTTTGTCGGTCCGCACGCCCCCCATGTGCGCGGGTTGGTCGGCACCGCCGGCGCCGGGCGCCTCACAATCCTTTTCCAGGCGGCAGAACTTGCGGTCTATCTTGAGACAAACACCGGACCGGGCGACCTCGTCATCGTCAAGGCATCGCGTGTCGACGGCTTGACGACTGTCCTTGGCGGGGATCGAGGGACGTCGTCACCGGCCCCCGAGGCACCACGTTGAACGCCGCTGACCAAGTCCGAGCGACGGGCACTGTTACTCCGCCGTTCCGCTTCCGGGCGCCGCTCGCGGCCCTCAATGCCGCGCTCTATCTTTCCCGTCCACGCCTCGTCATCGCCTTCCGCCGTCACACCGGCGCCTGGCCGAACCCTGCCTTGCCCCAAACGGCCCACGACAAATACCTCTGGCGCAAGCTGTTCGATCGAGCCAGCTGGCAGACCGAAGTGTCTGACAAGCTACGCGCCAAGGATATCGCCAAGTCGCGCCTCCCCGGCCTTCGTGTGCCGAAGACCTATTGGATCGGCACCGATCTGGCCGACTGCCCCGACGAGGTACTCCAGACACCCGTTGCACTGAAGGCAAATCACGGCTGCGGCTTCAACCGCTTTCTAACCGGAGGCCCGGTCGATCGCCGGGAACTTGCACGCCTGGCGAACCAGTGGATGGCGGTCGACTACAGTCGGCGCCAAGGACAGTGGGCCTACCGCAACATTCAGCGGCGGCTTTTTGCTGAGGAACTGCTGATCGACGGGGATCGGCTGGCCGACAGCGAATTCAAAGTCTATGTCGCCGGCGGCCGCGCGGTTTACACCTATGTCTGTTACGACCGCTTTGCGCCTGACCGCGGCCAGTCGAGCGACCTCTTCGATCCCGACGGCGCCCTCCTGCCCGGCGCGATCGATGTCGGGACACCGCGCCGCTTTCTGCCCGCTCCGCCACAATACCCTGACATTATCGCCGCTGCGCTAGCGGTGGCCGGCGATGTCGACCTCGTGCGCTGCGACTTTTACCTCCATCGCCAGGAGGTCTGGTTTGGCGAGGCCACTGTCTACTCGGCCGGTGGCTATTCCTGGGTCGAGGATCGAGCGACCATGGAGAACCTCGCCTCGTCGTGGGATCTGACGCGGTCCGACTTCCTGCGCTCGCCCCCACGTGGATGGCGCGGCGGTTACGCCAAAATCCTCCGGAAGCTCCTCAGCCGCCCGCCATCGGCTCAAGATGCCCGCCCCGTTGGGGTGGCGCAGGGTACAAGTGGTGGAAGCTGACGCGCTGGCGCCGGTAATGCCAACTGTATCCCGACGGCACGTACAATGGCGGTGCCGAGGCGCCGAAGCGTTCGCCAGTATAAGAACCACCGGCGACCGTTACCGCGACAGAGGCAAAATAACTCCTAGCTGGCACCAAGCATCGTCTTGATTCAATTAAGCATAGAATTTCAATTGGATTGATTCGTTTTCGTTTGTTGGCGCACGGTCTGGCCGTAGAGGCCGACGTGTTTGACGAAACTCAGCAGACGAGCGAACTACGCGAGAGGAACAACTCCGAACGCCCCTCCCGTGTTCTTAACCATGGCCGTCTCGACTTAGCCATCTCCCTGACCATTGCGGACCTCGAACACGATTGGCGCGATCTCGAAGCCCGCGCCGACTGCACGCCCTTCCAGACCTTTGACTGGGTCGACAGCTGGTACTCCTGCATCGGCAACCGGGAAGGCGTGCAGCCACTGATCGTCACCGCGCGTGACGAGAGCGACTCCCTTGTCGCCCTATTCCCGCTCGCCGTAGAGCGGTGGGCGCTCACCCGCCGGCTGGTTTTCCTCGGCCGCGACCTCAGTGACTACAACGCCCCCCTGCTCCGCCGCGACTTCAACCGCTTCGCCGCCGGAGGGGACTTCAACCGGCTTTGGGCCCGCATCCTTGCCACCCTGCAAGCCACGGCGGCTGGACGACACCACGTCGTGTTCCTCGACAAGATGCCGGAGCGGGTCGGCGACCAGGCCAACCCCTTCGTATCCCTCCCGACCTTTGCCAACGAGAACGCGGCGTTCTCGACCCGCCTCGATAGCGATTGGACTGCGTTCTACACAGCCAAGCGATCTTCAGCCACGCGCCGGCGGGACCGCACCAAGCGTACCCGCTTGGGTGCCGACGCCCCTGTCCATGTCCGGCATATGGAGACGGACACCGAACGCGCGCGCACGCTTGAAGTCCTCTTTGGCCAGAAGCAGCGCTCCTTCGCTCGGAACGGCATCCCCAACTTGTTCGAGCTTCCCGGGCGCAAGGACTTCTTTCGCGCTCTCAGCTACCGGGCGCGGTCATTCATCCACGTCGGCCGACTCGACGTCGGCGATGAGTGCGTCGCCGCCAATCTCGGCATCGCCTTCCGCGACACGTATTTCCACATCCTCGCCAGCCACACCGACGGGCCCCTCAGCCGCTTCGGCCCGGGTATCGTCCTGCTCCACGAGCAAATGAAGTTCGCCATCGCCCGTGGCTGCGGCACGTTCGACTTCACCATCGGCGGCGAGAGTTACAAGCTCGATTGGACCGACCGAAAGGCACCACTTCACGACCATATCTCAGCTGCTGATTGGCAGGGCCTTATGCCAAGCGTCGCCCTGCTTGCAATCACCCGAAGCCGAGCCCTCGTGAAGTCCTCGCCGCGCCTCCTCAGCGCGGGCAAGGCGATGCGGCGCGTCCTACTTGCGAGGGGCGGATCGCTCGTCCGCGACGACGCCGCCGAGCCGGCATGACCGCGGCTCCCGCCACACTCGCACTGCCGGGCTTGCGAGAACGAATCGCTCGCCTCGCTTCGTCGGGCCAACTGACGGCGGGTTTAGCGCTAGTGATCCGCCTGGCCGGCGCTGCCGTGACGTTTCTCTCGCAAATCGTCCTCGCCCGTTGGATGGGCGACACCGAGTTCGGCGTCTATGTCGGCGTCTGGACTTGGCTGCTGATCCTCAGCGACGCGGTCCACCTTGGGCTGCCGTTGGTCGCGCAGCGCTTCGTGCCTCAGTATGCGCATAGCGGCGACGACATGGCACTTCGTGGCTTCCTCGTTGGAAGCCGGTGGACGACATTTGCCCTTGCCACCTTGTCTGCGCTGGCGGCGGCCGGCGCCCTCGCCCTGTTTGGCGGCAGTGCGGCCGGCCCGGCGCTGATGCCAACCTACCTTGCACTGACCGCGCTCCCGTTCTTCGCTCTGTCGTTGATGTGCGACGGGCTCGCGCGTGCACACAGCTGGATCGCATTGGCACTCGCCCCGCCGCAACTGTTGCGGCCGCTCATCCTTTTCGCGGTCCTCGCGGCGGTCAGTGCGCTCGGCTGCGCGATCGATGCCACGACGGTCATGGCTGCCCTCGCCTTCGCGGTCTGGCTGTCGTCGCTGGTGCAACTCGTCCTGCTCCAGGTGCGCCTGACATCGGTCATCCCCCCCGGCCCGCGCCGCTACAAATTCCGCACATGGTACGGCACTGCCTTCCCGGTCTTCCTCGCCTGGTCGTTCTTCGTCCTCCTCAGCTACGCCGACGTGGTTGTCCTCCAGCAGTTCCGGCCGGCCGAGGAGGTCGCTCACTACTATGCCGCCGTGAAAACCCTGATGCTCGTCGGCTTCATCCACTTCTCCGTCTCGGCTGCGGTTGCTCACCGCTTCACCGCACTCAGCGTTGCCGGCAAGACCGCGGAACTTGCGACTTATGTGGCCGAAACGGTGCGCTGGACATTCTGGCCGTCGCTCGCGGCGACAGTTGTCATCCTCGTCCTCGGCCAACCGATCCTCGGCCTGTTCGGTCCAGGATTCGCGGACGCCTACTCGTTGATGTTCATCCTCGCCGCGACGCCGCTCGCCCGCGCCGCGATCGGCCCGGCAGAGCGGCTCCTTAGCATGGTGGGCGCACAGCGCCTGAGCGCCCTCGTCTATGCCGCAACATTCGGCGTCAACATCACGCTCTGCCTCGCGCTTGCGCCGCAGCTGGGCGGGATCGGCGCAGCCATAGCCACGTCTGCGGCGGCTATTCTTGAGTCCGCTCTCCTGGCATGGGTTGCCGAACGCCGCCTTGGCGTCCGCCTGCTCGTCTGCTCCGGTCGTCCGGCGAGGCCGACATGAGCGACGTCGCTCTCCGCATTGCCGCCCCCACGGCCGCCGGCGGCGTCGTCGGCCGCGCCGGCATCGTCGCCGAGATTCTTGACCGTGGGCGCGCCGCCGCCTTGCGAGACGACTGGCTCGATCTCCTCGGCCGCTGCGACCTGCCGAACGTCTTCATGGACCCGGTGATGTTCGCCGCTGCCGACCCCGGCGCCGAATGGCGGGCGCTCGCCGCGTTCCGCCCGCTTTCAGGGCGGCGCGAACTCATCGGCTTTTGGCTCCTCGGCCTTGGGAGACCTCGCCGGTCCGGACTGCCGGTGCTCGTTCTCAACGCCCCAGCCGATCAGTATGGCTACCTTGCCTCGCCCATTCTCGACCGTACCCACGCCGCGGCCGCGCTCAACGCGATGCTGGACCGCATTAGCGCAGAGCCTGCTCTTCCCAAGATCGTTGCCCTCGACATGATGCCGTCCGGCGCGGTTCGCGCCGTTCTCGATCGCGTCCTCGCCGCACGCGGCACCCATCCGCTCCAACTCGAGTTGCGGCGCCGTCCGCTTCTCAACGCGTCCAGCGTCGGCGGCACTGCTGCTCTCGACCTCTCCGCCTCAACCCGCAAGAAGTTGCGGCAGCATCGTCGGCGTCTCGCCGAGCGGCACGACCTCCGCTACACCATCGCGACCGACCCCGCGGCCGTTGCTGGGGAAGTCGATGCCTTCCTCGCCATGGAGGCGGCCGGATGGAAGGGTCGGGCCGGCACGGCGCTCGCCGCCGATCCGGCCGCTGCCGGCTTTGTCCGCCAGGCAATGACCACGCTCGCCTCACAGGGAGCCGCCTCGGTCCACTCGCTACGCGCCGACGGCAAGCCCGTAAGCGTGCAGCTAATGCTCCGTTGCGGCGCCGCCGCTTACACCTGGAAGACGGCGTTCGACGAGACTTACGCCGACTATTCGCCGGGTGTGCTGCTTCTGGAGGACTACACTGCGCATCTTTTAGCCGATCCCGCCCTCGCCTTCGTCGACTCCTGTTCATTCGATGAGACCGGCATGATGGCCGCATGGAGCGGCCGCCAGGAAGTAGCGGACATCTGGATCGATGTGCGCCGAGCCGGTTCTCTGCAATTTGCCCTCCTCGCCAAAATCCAGATCGCCGTGCGCGCCGCGCGCGACCTTGCCAAGCGCGCTCGCGCCAAGCTGCGCCGCATGCCCCGCCGATGGAGACCGTAATGAAGCAGACCGAAGTGGCAATCATTGGCGGAGGGCTGGCCGGTTCTCTCGCCGGCGCTATGCTGGCGCGCGCCGGCATCGACGCAACGGTGATCGACCCCCATGCCGAATACCCTGACGACTTCCGCTGCGAGAAGCTCGACCCGGTCCAGCTACGGTTCCTTGCCGCGACCGGGCTCGCCGACCCCGTGCTCCGCAACTCGACGCCCGATGCCGACGCCTGGATCGCCCGTCGCGGACGCTTGATCGAACGCCGGCCCGGAGACCAGCGCGGCATCCTCTACGATCGCCTCGTCAACACCGTTCGCGCCGAGATCCCCGCCGGACGACTGCACGTCGGCAAAGTCACGGACATTGCCGTCGGCCCCGATCGACAGACCGTTACGATTAGCGACGGCACTGTGGTCGAAAGCCGCCTCGTCATCCTCGCCACTGGCCTCAACCACGGTCTACGCGAGCGCCTGGGCGTGACGCGCGAGGTCATCAGCCCAAACCACTCGGTCTCGGTCGGTTTCGATGTTGTGCCGCCGCCGGGAAAGCGCTTCCCATTCGACTCCTTGACCTATTTCGCCGAGCGGACGGCTGACAATCTGGCTTACATCACCTTCTTTCCGGTCGGCCAGACGATGCGCGCCAACCTGTTCGGCTACCGCAATATCGACGATCCGTGGCTGAAAGCACTGCGCGATGAGCCTCTCGCGACTCTGACCGCCATGTGGCCGCGCTTGCGCGGCGTCATGGGAGATTTCTCCGTCGACGGTCCCGTCAAGATCCGCCCGGTCGATCTCTACGTGACTCACGATTACGTCGGCGACGGCCTGGTCCTTGTTGGCGATGCCTTCGCCACCTCTTGCCCCGCTGCCGGCACGGGCGCCCGCAAGGTCCTGGTCGATGTCGAGCGCCTCTGCAATGTCTATATCCCGCACTGGCTGGCCACCCCTGGAATGGACGCGACCAAGATCACATCGTTCTACGACGATCCGGTCAAAGTCGCCTGTGACCGGCAATGCCGCGAAATGGCCTTCGCACTACGCCAATTCTCCACGAATACTTCGCTGCGCTGGGCAGGCGAGCGATGGGGCAAGTTCGCGCTTCAGGCGGGGCGCGGTGTGCTGCGTCGTCTAGGGGCGCTGCCGGATCGCTCGCCCCCGCATCTTGCCCCGGCGGAATAGCCCTCCTCCGCCAGGTGGGACGGGCCCCTTAGGTTTTGTCCGCCTTGTCCCGCCGCAAGACGCGGGCGAGCATCCGTCCGGCGTTCGCCGCTTGGCCAAAAACGCTCCTCCAGGTCGACTTTCCCTTGATGTCCTCGATAACGCGGAGCAGGCGCGCCGCACGCGCATTGGGAAGCAGCGCCAGCACCCTTCGCCACAGCGCATCGATCGCATAGCTCTCGCCCGGATCGATCCGCACCGGAACCACGTCGTCTTCGCCAAACCCCAGTTCCATAGCGACCGCCGCTCGTGCGGCATGGATGCTCTTTCCCTTTTCCGTCTGCGGATTGCCGAGGTCGTAGGGTGGCTTCCAGTCGCTGAATGGCCGCAGGCCATCGATGTGGGTCAGGGCTAACAGCACGGGCGGCGGCCGGCGCTTCGGCTGCTCGCGAAAGTGGGCACGAACCGCCTCAAGGGCGGCTGCATCGACCGCGCGCGCGCCCTGAAGGGCGGACGCCACCCAGATGATAACGTCGCTGCTGTACGCCATGTCCAGGAACGCTGCGCTCGCTCCGCTTGCCGCCGTAAGCCCGGGACTGTCGATAATGAGCGCAGGCGGCAACCCCTCCTTCTCGATCCGGTAGGTCTCGAACGTTGTGGTCGTCGGTAACGCGTGCGTTGGCGCCGCCACCGATTGTGTCAACGCGTTGACGAGGCTCGACTTGCCCGCGCCCACCTGACCGGCCACCAATATCCGAAGCGGTTCCTTACCCTCTTCGCTCGCCACCTTGGCCGGCCCGGAAGACTGCGTCGTCACATGGCCGGCAATCGTCTCACGCGGGATCGCTGCCGCGCCACCGTAAAGATCGATTGCCGCGCGTCCGACCTCCTGCACCAGCGCCCCGCCCAAGCGTCGCGACAGTTGCTCGCGCCCAATGTCGAAAAGCTGCCGGCTGTATTTCTCGCGCACCTCCTGAGTGGCGGCCGTAACCGGGTTGAACAGGCGGACGATGCGCCAGAGATCGAAGCCGGTCTCCGCGAACTGAACCGCGCCGCGCCAGCGATAGAGCCGCATCAGGTGGGAGAGGGTAATCCGGTCGCCGAGCGGGACCGAGGTCAACACCACGTCCCGAAGGCTCCCCGATGCGGCATGGATCACCGCCAAGGCATCCGGAAGCGTGAACTGCAGGAGCGGATCTTGCCGCTCGGGATGAAGGCGTTTGGCGACGACCTCGACCGTCTCAAGCGCTAGCGCCGCGATCGCCTCTCGGCTCGCGAGGCGCTCCGCTGTCACCGCGTTCGCCACGCGTTGCACATCGGTCCATGCCTCAGCCTGAACCGGGCTCCAAGTCAACGGAACGGCACTCGCCGTCGGCTCGAATGTCGAACCCGGCGCCACCCGTAAAAAGAGCCGACTCTGCAGATAGTAAAGAAAGGCGACGACGACCGCCGTTCCGATCGTCCAATAGAGCAGGTAACCGTGTTCCCACAGCCACAAGCTGCCGAGGGGAACGAGGCTCAGCGTCGGCAGCAGGAGCGCGGCCAACAGGAGGGCGACGCGGGGCAGGTTCTGTTTCACAGCGGGCGCCACCTCGGTCGCCGCGGCGGCCAACCAGCTGCGCCACCGGCTCCTTCGACCTCAGCCTATTTGGGCTGTACTGCCGTGTCTTGCAAGGCAGCCCACCTAGCCGCCTCGCCGCGCCGGTACGAACATCCGCCGCAGCGTTCCATCGGCGAGCACAAACTGGTGATAGAGGCCGCCGATGACGTGAAGGAGGATCAGCACCACAAAAGCCGGCTTGGCAATGACATGGGCGGTCGCAAAGCTGTCGGAGACATGGACTGCGAGCAGCCCGGTAATCGGCACCACAAGAAGCAGGAGATAGAACAGCCCGTGCGTAATCGCGGCAACCGTAACCGTCCACGGCGGAGCGTTAACTGGCGCCGCAGGGACACCGGACCGAAGGCGCAGCGCCAAACGCACCAGGGCAAGTACAAGCACCGCCACTCCCACCCAGTAGTGGGGCTGGGCCAGCACCGCGGCGAGGTCCGGGGCCCTCCCCGCCTCCTCCGCCTCTTCCACCACTTCGCCCATGCTTTCGCCAAAGGCGAGCTGAAAGAGGACCAGGGCGGCAATCAGCCAGTGCAGCCCAATCTGACCGATACGGTAGCCTTCGCTCGATTGCGTGCGTTGCGGTTCTCTCTGAAGCGCCATGGCGTGTTCACTCGTTTGTTCTGCCCCCGAGGAACGGCAAGTCGCCAAAAGCATTCTTACCAGCGAATCAAGGGCATAGCTTTGATGACGGTCAATCCGTCTGCTCCACTTTGACTTGCTGCGCCAGTCCTGGGCAAAACGTGGCAATAGGAGCGGCCACGCCGCCGCAAGATGGGATCGCGCCACAATGCGCCGTTTCGAAGAACTGACCGAAGCCGAGATCCTCGCCCTAGCGGTGGCCAACGAGGAGGACGATCAGCGCATCTACATCAACTACGCTGAGAAGCTTCGTGGCGAGTTTCCGGCAGCGGCGGGTGCCTTCGACGAAATGGCAGCCGACGAGGCGGAGCACCGGCGACTGCTGTTCGAACTGTTCCGCTCCAAGTTCGGCGACCGCCTGCCCTTCATTCGCCGCGAGCACGTCAAGGGCTTCCTGCAGCGCCGGCCCCTATGGCTGCTGCCGCACCTGCGCCCCGAGGCCTGCCTGCTCCAAGCCGAGCAGATGGAGGACGAGGCGGCACGCTTTTACCGGAAGGCGGCAGACCGCGCCCTCGACATCGACATCCGCAAGCTGCTTGGTGACCTCGCTTTAGTCGAGGCCCAGCACGAACAGCATGCCTCGGAACTCGGCGCCAAACTGAAGGACACGCCGGCCGGTGAAACCGAGAGCGCCCGCGCCCGCCATCTCTTCGTCTTGCAGATCGTCCAACCGAGCCTTGCCGGCTTGATGGACGGCTCGGTATCAACGCTCGCCCCCCTCTTTGCCGCCGCCTTTGCCACCAAGGACAGCCACGAGTCCTTTCTGGTGGGCCTGGCCGCCGCCATCGGCGCAGGCATTTCCATGGGCTTCGCTGAAGCCTTGTCGGACGACGGCAAAGTGACCGGTCGCGGCAAACCCTGGATCAGGGGTTTGATTTGCGGCCTCGCCACGACCCTCGGCGGCGTCGGCCACACCCTGCCGTTCCTTATCGGCGATTTCTGGGTCGCCGCCGGCCTCGCCGTTGCCGTGGTGATGGTGGAACTCGCGGCGATCTCCTGGATCCGCGCCCGCTACATGGACACCCCGCTCCTGCGCGCCGCGTTTCAGGTGGTCGTCGGCGGCATCCTGGTGTTCCTCGCCGGAGTACTGATAGGCAGCGCCTGATCGGGCGCGTTTCCCCAACGCAGCGCATGGGAAGCGGACGACTTTTTCCTAGTCCGCACGCCGCAGCTAGGTCTTCCAACCCAAGTGCCGAACGAGCCCTCCTGGCTCAGACTGCGCAGAAGGGGCGGTCCCCTTAGCCGATCGCCCTTGCCGGGTTGCCACTAATGCGACAATCGCGACCGAAGTCGCCACGCACGACAGATCCGGCCGACACGACCGACCGGTCGCCAATGCTGGTTCCCTTCAGAATTGTCGAGTTCATCGCAATCCAGCAGTAGTCGCCAATCGTCACCGGTCGAGTTGCGATCTCTACATCGCAGCGGCCGCCGCTACGAATGGCAGCGTAGTGGGCGCGACGGGCCCGCCAATCCATGGGATGACTGTCATTGTCGAATATGCTTACCCCATGTGAGATCAGAACCTCATCCCCGATGCGGACTCCCGACGCCGCCGAAATAATCACGTCATCGCCGATATAGGAGCCGGCCCCAACCACGATCGGCCCCTCCCCGAATCCATTAAGGCGCAGGATTCCACGAACGATAGCACCGGAGCCTATCTGTATCGCGTTGGCATCCCTTCGGTCGTTTATGCAAACAGCGTTCGGACCGAGAAGGGCATCTTCAGCGACTATCGCCGATGAACGGAACGCCGCCCAAAGTGCCTTTGCCGCCCTCATCTTGGGGCGCGAGGGGCGCAATGCCTTCATCCGTTCGGGGGACGGATAAAGGGGGCCATAAGCAAACGCGTGACTATGATCGACGGGCATGTCCTACGATCCGCGTCTCAAGGCACATAAGGTTCACGATTTTGCCGGTCAAAACAAACTCACCGCCCAAAATCGAACCCTGTACACGCTGCAGATCCCGCGAAATCATTGGTGAGCGCGATGGGACTCGAACCCATGACCTGCTGATTAAAAGTCAGCTGCTCTACCACCTGAGCTACGCGCTCGCCGCCGCCGGTTCCGGCCGGCGCATGTCTATACCGCAGCGCGGCGAAAGTCTCGCCTAGCACGAAGGCCTGCGGTTCGCCATGCTCGGCGACCGCGCTGGCGTTTGCCTAGTCCGCCTCGTCTGCGCCGGCCCAGCCCTCGTGAACGTCGGCGCGGAAATCCTCGAACCGTCCGCCGGCGATCGCGGCGCGAAGGCCGGCCATTAGCGACTGATAGTAGGCGACGTTGTTCCAGGTGAGCAGCATCGCTGCGAGCATTTCGCCGTTCTTGACGAGGTGGTGCAGATAGCCGCGCGAATAGTCGCGCGCCGGCGCCCAGCCGGCCTCTGCATCGATCGGCCGCGGGTCATCGGCATGGCGGGCGTTCCTGAGGTTGATCTTGCCGAAGCGGCCATAGGCGAGGCCGTGGCGCCCGGCACGTGTCGGCATTACGCAGTCGAACATGTCGATGCCGCGCGCCACAGCCTCGACGATGTCGTCCGGCGTGCCGACACCCATGAGATAGCGCGGCTTCTCCGCCGGCAAAGCGGGCACGGTGGCATCGAGGATGTGCAGCATCGTCGACTGCGGCTCGCCCACGGCCAGTCCGCCGACAGCATAGCCGTCGAACGGCAGCGCCGTCAGCGCGGCGGCCGAGGCAAGGCGGAGCGCCGGCCGGTCGCCCCCTTGGACGATGCCGAACAAAAGTCCGCCACCGCGACGATCGAACGCCGCGAGGCTCCGCCCCGCCCAGCGCAGCGATAGCTGCATCGCCTCAGCGAGCCGCCCTTCCTCGGCCGGCAGGGCGACGCACTCATCGAGCTGCATGGCAATGTCCGAGCCGAGCAGCCGCTGGATCTCGATCGCCCGTTCCGGCGTCAGATCGTGGAGCGAGCCGTCGAGATGGGAGCGGAACGTCACGCCGCGTTCCTCGACCTTGCGCAGCTTGGCGAGCGACATGACCTGGAAGCCGCCTGAGTCGGTCAGGATCGGATGCGACCAGTTGGCGAAGCGGTGAAGGCCGCCCAGTGCCGCGACGCGCTCCGCCCCCGGCCGCAGCATCAAATGGTAGGTGTTGCCGAGAATGATATCGGCGCCGCTCGCCCGCACGTCCTCGGGGAACATCGCCTTGACCGTCCCGGCGGTGCCGACTGGCATGAAAGCCGGGGTGCGCACGACTCCACGGGTCAGGTGAAGTTCGCCGACCCGCGCCGCCCCGTCGCGCACCAGCAAGCGGAAGGCGCCTCGGCCGGCAGTCAATGTGCTGCTTGCCATCGCCGGCTCGCCCCTCACCGATCACCTGCCGGGTGGAGGAAGCAGGCATCGCCGTAAGAATAGAACCTGTAACCCGCCTCCATCGCATGGCGGTAAGCGGCGAGCATCCGCTGCCGCCCGCTGAAGGCGGAGACCAGCATGAACAGCGTCGAACGCGGCAAATGGAAATTGGTGATCAGCCGATCCGTGGCGCGAAAGCGGTAGCCGGGCGTGATGAAGATTTCAGTGTCGCCGCTGAACGCCTGTAATTGCCCGGACTCGTCGGCAGCACTTTCGAGGACGCGCAGCGCTGTCGTACCGACGGCGACGATCCGCCCGCCATTCGCCCGCGCCGCGTTCAACTTCTCAGCCGTATCTCCAGTCAGCTCGCCCCATTCGGCATGCATCCGATGATCAGCCGTATCCTCCGCCTTAACCGGTAGGAACGTTCCGGCACCGACATGCAGCGTCACCTTGTGGATGCCGACCCCGATCGATCCAAGGCGGGCGAGCAGATCGTCCGTGAAGTGGAGCCCCGCCGTCGGTGCAGCAATTGCCCCGTCGCGATCGGCAAAAACCGTCTGGTAGTCGGTCCGGTCGGCGTCATCCTCGGGCCGGCGCGCCGCGATATAGGGCGGGAGCGGGATGTGCCCCAGCGCGGCAATCGCTTCATCGAGGGCCGGCCCGCTGAGATCGAAGGCGAGGACAACCGACCCGTCCTCGTTCTTGCCGGCAATCGATGCATCGAGGCCGGAAAGCAGACACGCCGACTCGCTCGGGTTGCCGAACCTCACGCGGTCTCCGGCCTGAAGGCGCTTCGCCGGCCTTGCGAAGGCCTCCCAGGATGAGGCGTTCAAGCGGCGACGCAGCGTGATCGCAATCGCCGCCACGCCATCGCCCCGAAATCGCTCGCCGCGAAGCTCGGCCGGGATGACGCGCGTGTCGTTGACCACGAGCGCATCCCCCGACCCGAGCAACATGGGAAGGTCTGCGAAGACTCGGTCGATCATCTCCCTCGGTCCGACTTCGAGCAGCCTTGCCGCGTCACGGGGTGCGACCGGCCGGAGGGCGATGCGGTCCTCGGGCAGCTCGAAGTCGAAGAGATCGACACGCATGTCTTGAGACTACCGGGCCAATCCCTGCCCGGCGAACGACGCCTAGTTGGGGGCGTCGGCAAGCCGCATCTTGACAATCTTGTCGGGCTTGGCTGGGGGTTCGCCCTTGGCGATCGCGTCGATGAACTCCATCCCGCTCGTCACCTCCCCCCACACTGTGTACTGGCCATTCAGCCAGGGCGCGTCGGCGAAGGTGATGAAGAACTGTGAATTCGCCGAATTGGGGTTGGCGGTTCGGGCCGCGCCGATAACGCCGCGCTTGAACGGGGTCTGGGTGAACTCGGCCTTCAGGTCGGGCAGCGGCGAGCCGCCAGCGCCGGTGCCGGTGGGATCTCCGGTCTGCGCCATAAAGCCGGCAATCACCCGGTGGAAGACGATGCCGTCGTAGAAGCCCTGGCGGGTCAGTTCCTTGATGCGGGCGACGTGGTTGGGAGCGAGGTCGGGACGGAGGCGTATCACGACGCGTCCGGCCGGCACGTCCAGGAAGAGCGTATTGCTGGGATCGTTCACGGGCTGGGCTCCTGCTGTTTGGAACGAAGCAGCGGACAACACGAGCGCCGCCACCAATGCAAAAATCGAACGCATCACTTACCTCCTTGCGCCGGTCTACGACCCGGACTTCAGCCTGAGTTTGCGCGCGACCGGCTCGGGCACAAACGGATCGATATTGCCGCCCATGCGCGCCAGTTGGCGCACCAAGGTCGAGGATACAATACGCGCCGCCGGCGAAGCGGGAAGGAAGAGAGTGCGGATTTCCGGGGCGAGCGCGGCATTCATGCCCGCCATTTGCATCTCGTAGTCGAGATCGGTCGAGTCCCGGACACCGCGGATGATAGCGCCGGCGCCGATTGCCCGGGCGGCCTCGACCGCAAGGGCGTCGAACGAAATCACCCCGGTGCGGTTGGCCGCCGCCGGCCCCATTCCCGACACCACCTCGCGCAGCATCTCCTGGCGCTCAGGCAGCGTGAACAGCGGCGACTTCCCGGCGTTCACCCCTATGCCGATTACGACCTCGTCGAACAAAGCAAGGGCGGCCGTCAGAAGGTCGCAATGGCCGTTGGTGACCGGGTCGAAAGACCCGGGATAGAGAGCAATCCGCTTCATAAGGGAAATTTCCGCAGTCGCAGGCCGCATCCTTTAGGGCCAAGCGCGAAATACGGCAAGGAATCCGCAGAATCGGCGGCCCAAAGGTGAACGATAGTTAAACACCACGCTCCGCCAGTGTTCAGTTGCGGGGGCGCATAGTCCTTCCAAGGTCACCAGCCAGGGGTCAAGGCCATGACCGGAGGAAAGACGCTTTTCATCGCTGCCGCCGCGCTCCTTGCCGCAGGCACAGGTGTCATCGGCGGGCAAAATCTCACCAATCGGCTTGCCGATGCTTTCATCGACCGCCTTGCGGCCGCGCTGGATGCCCGCGCCACCTGCGCCGGCCCCTGGGCCGCCTTCGACAACAACTGCATCCCGACGGCCTCGGAGGCGCGATCGGGAGCGATCCTCGTCGCCGCGGGGCCGGCAGCACCCGCCGCCACGCCGTAGCTACCGGCCCCATCGCCGGTGTGTAGCAGACACAGGGAGAACACCCATGTCCATTAGGCTTGACGCAGCAATAGTCGGCACCACGCTGGCGGCGGCCGCGGCCATCGGCATGACCAGCGCTTCCCTCTATTCCGGCCTCGTCACAAGCAATTTCGCCGCCAAGGGCGACCGCCTTCCTGTCGAGACGATGCCCTGCGCTGTCGCCGATGCGGCCAACACCACCGTGTGCCGCTTCGTCGATTTCACCACCGTCGAGGAACGCGCACCCGGCGTCTCGGTCCTCGTTCGCGCACCGATCCCGGTCGATTGATCGAAGCCACGGGAGAGTTCTCATGCTGCTTCGGCTTCAGGCGGCAATCGCCGCGATTTGCCTCGCTACCCTGGCAACCGCCGGCTTGACCGGAGCTCCAATCAGCGCGTCCCTCACGTCGGTCAAGATCGCCGATCGTCTGCCTTCCGCGGCGCCCTGCGCGCTGGCAACCGACGACGCCGTCGCGGCTTGCGATGCCTTGAATGGCACGGTGATCGAGGAGCGCGCTGACGGCCTCTCGATCCTCACCCGCGTTCGGGCCAACTAGCCCTTTGGCTCTCCATCACTGGCCGCCTCGCCGTCGCCCTCGGCCTCCTCGGTCAGGCGCTCGACCGACACGACGCGTTCCTGAGGCCCAGTGTTGAAGATCGTCACCCCCTGCGAATTCCGCCCGACGATGCGGATGCGGTTCGCCGGCCCTTCGTCGACCGGCACGCGGATGACCTGACCGCCGTCTGTGACGAGAATGACCTGATCGGTTTCCTCGACCGGGAACGAAGCGACCAGCGAACCGTTTCGCTCGTTGACCGCCATCGCCACGATGCCTTTGCCGCCGCGCCCGGCGACCCGGTACTCGTGCGAGGACGTGCGCTTGCCGAAGCCGCGTTCCGATACCGTCAGTACGAACTGTTCGCCAGCGCTCATTTCCGCGTAGCGGGCCTGAGTGAGTTCGCCGGACGCGGCTGCCTCCTCGGCATCCGTGTCCTGGGCTTCTTCGACCTCTGCCTCGCCCCGCACCGCCCGGCTCATCTTGAAGTACGCGGCGCGTTCGGCCGGCGTCGCCTCGAAGTGCCGGAGGATCGACATGCCGATCACCCGGTCGCCCCCGCCGAGCTGGATGCCCCGCACACCGGTCGAATCACGGCCCTTGAACACGCGGACATCGGTAACCGGGAAGCGGATGCACTGCCCGCCGGCAGTGGTGAGCAGGACGTCATCGCGCTCGCTGCAGAGCTGCACGTCGACAATCGAGTCTCCGGGATCGTCGAAGCGCATAGCGATCTTGCCGCTGCGGTTGACCTGCGTGAAGTCGGAGAGCTTGTTGCGGCGCACCGTCCCGGCGGTAGTAGCGAACATCACGTCGCGCTCCGCCCACACCGCCTCGTCCTCGGGCAGCGGCATGATCGTGGTGATGCGTTCGCCGGCCTCGAGCGGCAAGAGGTTGATCAACGCCTTGCCGCGCGCCTGGGGCGCTGCCAGCGGCAGGCGCCATACTTTCTCTTTGTAGACCTGTCCGCGCGAGGAGAAAAACAGCACCGGCGTGTGGGTATTGGCAACAAAGAGGCGGGAGACGAAATCCTCCTCGCGCGTCGCCATGCCGGAGCGACCTTTACCGCCGCGCCGTTGCGCCCGGTAGGTAGCGAGCGGCACGCGTTTCACATAGCCGGCGTGGCTAACCGTGACGACCATGTCCTCGCGTTGGATGAGGTCTTCGTCCTCAAGGTCGCCGTCGACCTCAAGGATCGCCGTCCGCCGCGGCGTCGCGAATTCGCTGCGAATCTCGGCGAGCTCTTCTTTGACAATGGCAAGAATGCGCGCGCGTGAACGAAGAATATCGAGATAGTCGCGGATCGTCGCACCGAGCTTCGTCAACTCGTCGCCGATCTCGTCACGGCCGAGCGCGGTCAGGCGATGGAGGCGGAGGTCGAGGATCGCCCGCGCCTGCGCGTCGGAGAGGCGGTAGGTACCGTTTTCGCCGAGCCTATGCCGCGGGTCGTCGATCAACGCGATCCAAGGCGCGATGTCGGCCGCCGGCCACTCGCGTGCCATTAGTTCCTCGCGGGCGACCGTCGCATCTTTGGCGGCGCGAATAAGGCGGATCACCTCGTCGAGGTTCGACACCGCGACGGCAAGGCCGACCAGGACATGGGCGCGCTCGCGCGCCTTGGCGAGGAGGTGCTTCGTGCGCCGGCTGACCACCTCTTCGCGGAAGGCGATGAAGGCGGTCAGGAAGTCGCGAAGGTTCATCAGCTCCGGCCGCCCGCCGTTCAGCGCCAGCATGTTGGCGCCGAACGAGGTCTGCAGCGGCGAGAAGCGATAGAGCTGGTTGAGCACGACGTCGGCAACGGCTTCGCGCTTCAGTTCGATGACCACGCGCATGCCATGGCGGTCGGACTCGTCGCGGATATCGGCGATGCCTTCGATACGCTTCTCGCGCACCAGCTCGGCCATCTTCTCGATCATCGTCGCCTTGTTCACCTGATAGGGTATCTCGGTGACGATCAACGCCTCGCGCTCGCGGCGCACGGTCTCGACATCGACTTTGCCGCGCATGACGATCGAACCGCGCCCGGTCTGGTAGGCGGAACGAATGCCGCCGCGCCCGAGGATATAGCCGCCGGTGGGGAAGTCCGGTCCCTTGACGATCTCCATGATGGCTTGGAGATCGGTCGCTGGCTTGTCGATCAGGGTGACGACGGCGTCGATCACCTCGCCGAGATTGTGCGGAGGGATGTTGGTCGCCATGCCGACGGCGATGCCGCCGGCGCCGTTGACGAGGAGATTGGGGAAGCGGGCCGGCAGCACCACCGGCTCGCGTTCGTTACCGTCGTAGTTCGGCTGGAAGTCGACGGTATCCTTGTCGATGTCCGCCTGCAGCGTCATCGCCACTCGCGTCAGACGACATTCGGTGTAGCGCATCGCCGCCGGCGGGTCGCCGTCGACCGAGCCGAAATTCCCCTGGCCGTCGATGAGCGGCATGCGCATCGAGAAATCCTGCGCCATGCGCACTAAGGCGTCGTAGATCGCCTGGTCACCGTGCGGGTGGTACTTGCCCATCACGTCGCCGACCACCACTGCCGACTTCACATACTTGCGGTCGGGCGTGTGCCCGTTCTCGTGCATCGAATAGAGCACGCGGCGATGCACGGGTTTCAAACCGTCGCGCACGTCCGGCAGGGCGCGCGAGACGATGACGCTCATCGCGTAGTCGAGATAGGAGCGCCGCATCTCGTCGGAGATGGAAACGGCGTTGATATCCGAGGTACGCCCGTCGCCGGGTGCGCCGCCCTCCCCGGGGGTTTTCGGGTCAGCCAATGGAGGCTCCGCGAATCAGTGAGAAATCCTAGACAAAGCTAGGGTTTCCCGACCGAATCTTCAAGGAAACGGAAGGACAAAACGCTGGATTTCGCCGGGTAGAGGCGGCCGAGCACGCTGCTTAGAACGGAATGTCGTCGTCGAGATCGTCCTTGCGCCCGCCGCCCGACGAGGCACCGACCGCTGCCTTGGCGCGACCGCCCTCCATCGGGCTCGACCGGCCGAAATCGCCTCCCCCCGAAACCTCCGCCATCTCGGATCGGTCGCCGCCGCGCCCGTCGAGCAGGGTCAGTTCCCCGCGGAAGCGCTGCAACACCACCTCGGTCGTATAACGCTCCTGGCCCGACTGGTCGGTCCACTTACGGGTCTGCAACTGACCCTCGACGTAAACCTTGGAGCCCTTCTTCAGGTACTGCTCGGCGATCTTGGCGAGGTTCTCGTTGAAGATCACCACGCTGTGCCACTCCGTGCGTTCCTGCCGTTCGCCGGTCGTCTTGTCGCGCCAGTTTTCCGATGTGGCGATGCGCAGATTGACCACTGCCGACCCGGAGTTCAGCCGCCGCACCTCGGGGTCCTTGCCGAGATTGCCGACCAGAATGACCTTGTTGACGCTACCCGCCATCGTCGACCCCTATGTCCTGCGCCCTGAAAATACGTGCGAACCGCGCTCTCGGCCGGACCCTAGGCCCTTCCGCCGGCCACGTCGCCCGGCTGCCGCGCTCATCCACAGCGCAATTGTTCGCTTTTTGTTCTTAGCATGCAGCGTCCTGCCACGCCAGCAGATTCTCAGCCGAAGTGCGGCAGCCTTTGGGCGATGTCGAAGTAGCCGCGCCACGGATCGCGGCGCAGGCCTCGGAGCGTCTCCGCCGCGCTCGATACGAACACGGGCTGGGCCGTCGCGAGCTTGGCCAATGCCGACCACGCCACCGGCCAGGCGACCGGTGCATCCTGTCGCGCGCGAGGCGAAAACGGGGCGATCGCCGTCGCACCGCGACCGTTGCGCAGATAGTCGATGAATATCTTGCCGCGCCGCTTCGCCTTGGACATCTCGGCGAGGTAGAGCTCGGGCGCCTCGGCCGCCATGGTTCGCGCCATCGCCTCGGCGAACACCTTGATCGCCTCCCAATTGTCCCGCGGCGTCAGCGGGGCGATGACGTGGAGCCCCTTGCCGCCGGTCGCCATGACAAACGAGTCAAGGCCGATCGCCGCGAGCCGGTCACGCATGTCGATCGCCGCCGCTTTCAGCGTTGCGAACGGCACCTCCGGATCGGGATCGAGATCGAAGACGATGCGATCCGGCAGTTCGACCTTGTCGACATGCGAGCCCCAGATATGCAGTTCCAGCACGCCCATCTGCGCCGAAGCGATGAGCCCGCGGATGTCTTCGATGTAGATGTAGATGTCGGAGCCGTCCTTCTCCTTGATCCGTACCGGCTTGAACGCGTCGGGAAATCCGGGCGAAGCATGCTTTTGGAAAAAGGTCGGCCCGCCTCCGCCGGTCGGACTGCGGACGAGGCTAAGCGGCCGTCCGGCGACATGCGGCAGAATGCGGTCGGCGACGAGGCGGTAGTAGTCGATCAGTGCGCGCTTGGTAACCGCCTTGCCTGGGAAAAGCACCCGGTCGGGATGGGTCACGCGGACCCCCTCGACCTCGATGGTGCCGCGGTCAATGTCACTGTCCACCGCCACCAGCGCCGGCGCTGACCGCCCGGCGCTCGTCGTCGACGGCTGCGGCGCCTCGGCCACGACCTCGACGGCCGGCTTATCGGCGCGCAAGCCTTTGTAGCTCCCCTGACGGACAAGCCCGTCCTTGGACCAGCCACGGAACGCGATCTCGGCGACGAGTTCCGGGCGAACGAAGCGCGCCGTCTTAGCTACGTCCGGTGGGACGCCGTCCGCCGGGGAGGACGGCACCCTTCGCTTGGCGAAGGCCTCACCGAGGCGGGCAAGGTCGGTGTCTCCGAATCCGCTGCCGACACGCCCGCGATAGACCAGTTGGTCGCCTTCCCGCACCGCGAGGAGGATCGACGAGAATGGCCGCCCCTTCACCGGGGACGGCTCCCATCCGACGATGATGAACTCCTGGCCCATCCCGCATTTGACCTTGAGCCAGCTTTTCGCCCGCTCCGACCGATAAGGTGCGTCGGCGCGCTTGGAGACGATGCCTTCCAGGCCCATGCGGCAGGCCTCGGCGAAGGTCTCGGCGCCGTGCCCGACGACGTGGTCGGAGTAGAACAGCGGGCCCTTTGCAGGAATCCCCTTGAGGAGCTCCGCCAAACGCTCCTTGCGCTGGACCAGAGGGAGATCGCGGAGGTCCTCGCCGTCGATTTCCAGGCAGTCGAACAGGTAGTAGGAGATGCCGCGCCCCTTGAGATTCACAGCCTCCTGCAGCGCCCCGAAATCGGTATGGCCGCCCTTGCCGACGACGGCTATCTCGCCATCGAGGAGGGCCGACCGGCACGGCAGATCGGCGAGCGGACCGACCAGCGTGGCGAACTTGTCCGTCCAGTCGAGGCCGGTCCGCGTGTAGACAACGACCTTGCCTTCACCCAGAGCGGCGATCGCCCGGTAGCCGTCATATTTGATCTCGTGCAGCCACGCCTCGCCCTTCGGCGGCTCCTCGGTCAGCGTCGCCAGCTGCGGCGCCGAGAAGCGGGGAAGGCGCGAGGCGGCTCCGCTCGCCACCGCTTTGCGCGGCGCCCGCTTCTCCGCCGACGACCGGGCAAGCCGCTGCGCGCCGTTGGCCGACCACTCGAGGTCGCCGGCAGCGATCTCCTCCATCGTGCGGCCGGTCCGTACGCTTGTCAGCGCGCGCTCGATGATAGGGTTCTGCTCCAGCCGGGCGAACTCGTCGCGCTCCTTGATGAGCAGCCAATTCTCGCGCGGCGACTTCTCGCCGGGCTTCGGCTTCATCCGCACCAACACCCACTTCCCGTTAAGGCGCTCGCCGTGGAGGATGAACTTGAAGTCGCCTTTGGCGAGCGCCGCCTGCGGGTCGCCGACCGGCTCCCAGGTGCCCTCGTCCCAGAGCATGACGGTACCGCCGCCGTACTCGCCTTTGGGGATCGTCCCCTCGAAGTTGCCGTAGTCGAGCGGGTGATCCTCGACGTGGACGGCAAGACGCTTCTCCGCGGGGTCGTAGCTAGGACCGCGCGTCACCGCCCATGAGAGAAGGACGCCGTTCAGCTCCAGACGGAAATCGAAGTGGAGGCGCGTCGCGTCGTGCTTCTGGATGAGGTAGCGCCAGCCAGGGGCGGTGCCGGTCGCCTCGCCACGCGGTTCGCTGGTTTTCTCGAAGTCGCGCTTCGCCTCGTACTCGGCGAGCGGCTTACTACCCGCCGAGGTCTTGCGCGGCGGCCGCGCCATCAGGCGGCCGCGCGACCCTTGCCGGTCCGCCGGGCGGCCGGCTTGTCAGCCTCGGCGTCCTTGCTCTTGGCGACCTTCTCGGGGCTGGCCTTGGCGGCGCTCTTGCCGGGGCCCTTGGCGGCAGACTTGGCGCCCTTGCGCGGGGTCACCGGCGTCACTGTCGCGCTCTCGCTGGCACCGCTGGCTGGAGCGGGACGGCGCGCGGCGCCACCGCCGACACTCCGCTTCAGCGCCTCCATGAGATTGATAACCTGCGCGCCGATCTGCGGCTCCTCAATTTGCTCAAGCGGCCGGTTCTCGACCTTGGCGTTGATTAGCGCCCGCAGCGCATCGTCATAGGCATCTTTGAAGAGCTTGGGATTGAACGGCGCGACCTTGCGGGTAATCAGTTCCTTGGCAAGCGATAGAAGTTCCGGCTCAGGCTTGGCGCCCGGCACAGTCGTGTAGAAGCCTTCCGCGCCCTGCACTTCGTCGGCATAGCGCAGCGTCTCGATCATCAGCCCCTTGCCGTAGGGCTTGAGGGCAACGATGTCGCCGCGTCCACGCACCACCATCTGGCCGAGGCCGACTTTCTTGGTGGCCTTCAGCGCGTCGCGGAGCACCACATAGGCTTCGCCCGCCACTTCGTCCTCGTCCGGAGAAACGTAGAACGGCTTCTCGAGATAAATGTCGTCGATCTCTTCGGCGTCGACGAACTGGATGAGGTCGATCGTTCGCTTGGCTTCGAGTTTGACGTTGTCGATCTCATCGTCCTCGACGAAGACGTAACGGCCTTTCTCGACCTCATAGCCCTTGACGATATCCGCTGCATCGACCGGACCGATCCCCGGCGCTACCTTTTCGTAGCGGATCCGTTTGCCCGAGGGGCGATGGATCTGATTGAAGCTGATCCGGCTCCCCGATTTGGTTGCCGAGAACACCTGAACCGGGATCGACACCAGCGCCAACCGGATCTGGCCCTGCCAATACGCCCGCGCGGCCATGACAAACGCTCCTGCTACACACACGATTGCCCCTTCGATTCGGGCGACCGAAACGACACCATGTCAAGCCATGGAAAAGGCAATCGATCCATTTTACCGCGCCGACTCCTTAAAAAGCCCTCTTCGCCGCAATAGACAGGCCCAGCTGTCGTCGGTTATTCTGTTCCTTGTTTGTTCGCATCGACGTCAATACTGTAAAGCGGCACCACGTCTCTGACCTCCAGGCACGCCCAAGACCCCTATGGCCGACCCCGGCAAATTCATTTCCGTGCGCGGCGCACGCGAACACAACCTGAAGAATGTCGATATCGACATTCCCCGCGACAAGCTGGTCGTGCTGACCGGGCTGTCGGGTTCGGGCAAGTCGTCGCTCGCCTTCGACACCATCTACGCCGAAGGTCAGCGCCGCTACGTCGAAAGCCTCTCGGCCTACGCCCGCCAGTTCCTGGAGATGATGCAGAAGCCCGACGTCGACCAGATCGACGGCCTCTCGCCGGCGATCTCGATCGAGCAGAAGACCACCTCCCGAAACCCGCGCTCCACCGTCGGTACGGTCACCGAGATCCACGACTATCTCCGTCTGCTCTTCGCCCGCGTCGGCATCCCTTATTCGCCGGCGACCGGCCTGCCGATCGAGAGCCAAACGGTCAGCCAGATGGTCGATCGCGTGCTCGCCCTTCCCGAGGGAACGCGGCTCTACCTCCTCGCGCCGATCGTGCGCGGTCGGAAAGGCGAATATCGCAAGGAACTCGCCGACCTGATGAAGCGCGGCTTCCAGCGCGTGAAGATCGACGGAGCGTTCCACGAGATCGGCGAAGCGCCGGCCCTCGACAAGAAGTTCAAGCACGACATCGACGTGGTGGTCGACCGCATCGTCGTGCGGCCGGACATCTCCGCCCGCCTCGCCGAGTCCTTCGAGACGGCGCTGGAGCTCGCCGACGGCATCGCCATCGCCGAGATCGCCGAAGCGGCATCCGGTCTCGCCGAGGCGCCGGCGGCCTCGCCTCGCACCAAGAAGCGCGCCAAGGCAGCGGAGGCGCCACAATTGCCGCTCGCCGGTCGCGAGCCGGAGCGGATCACCTTTTCGGCGAAGTTCGCTTGCCCCGTGTCCGGATTCACCGTGCCGGAGATCGAGCCGCGGCTCTTCTCGTTCAACAATCCCTTCGGGGCCTGCCCGGTCTGCGACGGCCTCGGCGTCGAGCGCAAGATCGATCCCGAGCTGGTCGTCCCGGACGAGACGCTCTCGCTTCACGACGGCGCAATCCACCCCTGGTCGCGGAGCGCCTCTTCGCCCTACTACACTCAAACGCTGGAGGCGCTGACCAAAGCCTACGATGCGTCGATGCGGACGCCTTGGGCCGATCTCCCGGCCGCCCTCCGCCAGGCGATCCTGTTCGGCACCGGCGAAGAGCCGATCGCCTTCACCTACAATGACGGCCTGCGGAAATACACGACCACCAAGCCGTTCGAGGGCGTCGTGCCCAATCTCGAGCGCCGCTGGCGCGAGACCGAGTCCGCCTGGTCGCGCGAGGAGATCGAGCGCTTCCAGTCGTCGAAGCCCTGCGAGGCCTGCCACGGCCATCGCCTGAAGCCGGAAGCGCTGGCGGTGAAGGTCGCCCACCTTCACATCGCCGAGGTCTCCGATATGTCGATACGCAAGGCGTCGGCCTGGTTTGAGGCTCTGCCGGCTGCGCTCACCGACAAGCAGAACGAGATCGCCGTCCGCATCCTCAAGGAAATCCGCGAGCGGCTGCGGTTCCTGGTCGATGTCGGCCTCGACTATCTCACCCTCGCCCGCCAGTCGGGGACGCTCTCCGGCGGCGAGAGCCAGCGCATTCGCCTCGCCTCGCAGATCGGCTCGGGGCTCACCGGCGTCCTTTACGTTCTCGACGAGCCGTCGATCGGCCTCCACCAGCGCGACAATGCCCGCTTGCTCGACACGCTTCGCCACCTCCGCGGTCTCGGCAACACCGTCCTTGTCGTCGAGCACGACGAAGACGCGATCCGCGCCGCCGACTTCGTGGTCGATGTCGGCCCTGCCGCCGGTATCCATGGCGGCCATATCGTCGCCGCCGGCACCCCGGCCGAGATCATCGCCAACCCGCGCTCGCTGACCGGTAAGTACCTCTCCGGCGCCCTCGAAATCCCGACGCCCCCCCGCCGCCGCGACCCCGGCACGCGGAGGATCAAGATCGCCGGCGCCCGCGCCAACAACCTGAAGAACGTCACCGCCGAGATCCCGCTCGGCGTCTTTACCGCCGTGACCGGCGTTTCCGGCGGCGGCAAGTCGACGCTTCTGATCGACACGCTCTACAAGGCGGTCGCCCGCCGCCTGAACGGCGCCCGCGAGATTCCGGCAATCCACGACTCGATCACCGGTCTGGAACACCTCGACAAGGTCATCGACATCGACCAGTCGCCGATCGGCCGCACGCCCCGCTCCAACCCCGCGACCTACACCGGCGCCTTCACACCGATGCGCGAGTGGTTCGCCGGCCTCCCCGAGGCCAAGGCCCGCGGCTACGGCCCCGGCCGCTTCTCCTTCAACGTCAAGGGCGGACGCTGCGAGGCCTGCCAGGGCGACGGCGTCATCAAGATCGAGATGCACTTCCTCCCCGACGTCTACGTCACCTGCGATGTCTGCAAGGGCCACCGCTACAATCGCGAGACGCTGGAGGTGAAGTTCAAGGGCAAGTCGATCGCCGACGTGCTCGACATGACCGTCGAGGAGGGCAAAGACCTTTTCGACGCCGTGCCGTCGATCCGCGACAAGATGGAGACGCTCGACCGGGTCGGCCTCGGCTACATCAAGGTCGGGCAGCAGGCGAATACCCTGTCTGGCGGCGAAGCGCAGCGCGTGAAGCTCGCCAAGGAGCTATCCCGCCGCTCGACCGGCCGCACCCTTTACCTACTCGACGAGCCGACCACCGGCCTCCACTTCCACGATGTCGCCAAGCTGCTGGAAGTGCTGCACGAACTGGTCGACCAGGGCAACACGGTAGTAGTCATTGAGCACAATCTGGAGGTCATCAAGACCGCCGACTGGGTGATCGACCTTGGCCCCGAGGGCGGCGACGGTGGCGGCGAGATCGTCGCGTCGGGACCGCCGGAGGAGATCGTCAGGGCCAAGCGGAGCCATACCGGCGCATTTCTCAAGCCGGTGCTCGCCCGCGCCAAGCGCCGCCCAGCACGCGACGCCGCCGAATAGGCCGGTTGTGCCGGCGCGGCGACGCTTGTAGGTTTGCGGCACGAGCCAGGGAGATGAGACCGGCGCCATGAAGACACCCCCGTCCTCCGGACCGTCTAAGTCCTCCGGACCATCGAAAGTTTGGATCGCCGTCGGCACGCTGGTGCCGCCGGCCCTCTTCGTCGCCGCCCTGATCTTCGATTTCCTCTACGGCAAGCCGGTACCGCCGGTCGGACCGACCATCGCCGCTGCTAGCAAGTGGATCTCCGACACCTTCGGCGACACCGTCGCCCCACTGATCGGCCAGGGCTACAACCCGGTCTATCCGGTCTCGGGCGAGAAGGAAGCCGCCCGCGACCACTGCAACACTGCCTGCGTGATCGCTCATTTGCCGGACGATAAGGAGTGGATCCAGCTCGGGCCCACATCTGAAGAGGGCTACTACTACGTCGATCCGCCGCCGGACGGCTGCGCCTTCATCTCCGCGCAGATCAACCGCAAGCCCCTCGCCACGCTGACCGACAAACCCGCTGCCGTGCTCTTCGATGGCGCGCCGAAGGAAGATCTGCAGAACTGCAATCCGAAGGTCCGGCTCGGGAAGTACGACTTCGGCTGGCAGGTTCCGGCCTGGTACCGCAGTTCGAACTGGATCGTTGTCAGCGTGCCGAAGAAGATTCCGCAGACCGACGCCAACTACCGCCTGACGGTTTGCGCCTACGACACCGCCGGCAAGCTCTACCAATATGTCGGCGATCACTCGCGCGACTACATGTCGGCCGAGGATGTCCGCCGCTGCTAGGACGGCGGCGCGGCCATGCTGGCCGCTGGCTCACGGCTAGCCGCCGTGCCCCCCGCCCGCGGCTAAGGTCCGCCGGGCGTTTCCGCCGTTCGGTGCCGGCCCTTTTCCCGTCGCCGATGCGCTGAACCTTTCATCCGTGTCAGCGGATCGCCTGGCAATCGCGACCGGTCGGCAGCGGCCGGGGCCGGACCAAACCGCCGCCGGAACTCCTTCTGGCATCGTGGCCGTTGCCCCCAGGCAAGGAACCGACGCCCCGGTCGGTGCTCGGAGGAAACGGACACCCGGCGCGGATCGCCTCGCCGGTGTCCGCAAGAAATTGGCAGCGGGCAACAGTCTCACCCCCCCCGACACTCGGCAAGGAGCGACTTGCCCTAGCGACACAAGGCGGAAAGCTCCGCGACGCGCGACGACAAGACGATCGGTCCGTTACGCGCCGGAGAAACCGAGCAGGCACACGCGTATTTCGCCTTTCCGCGGCATCTTGCTGCGATGCAGCAAATGCAAGACTGCCATGCGGCAGTCCGTCTGTTGCGACCGCGCCGATTCTCCTACATTTTCACTAACGCTGGCGGAAACGTTGAGTCGGCGCCGGTTGCCGGGCGAAGCGGCATATAGAAGGCTGAAGCGGCATATAGAAGGCTAAGGGCGGGCTTACAGGAGCGGGTGTCGATAGCCCCGCTCAGGAGCCGAACTCAGAAGCCCCAGCGAGGCCGGCCCGTCGTGAGTTCAGTTCGCGATAGATGCGTGTCCTCCCCTCGCATCGGTCGCGTGAGGTGCCCAACAAGCGCTCCTCCTCCCTGCGCTCGGGTACCTTAAAGAAAACGCCCGCCGATCCTCCCTCGGCGGGCGTTTTTCTTTTTTGAACGCCCCGAGACCGGCGGCGCAGACCCATTGCGACTCCCAAGACGAAAAGAGCCGCACAACGTGCGGCTCTTCGGATCTCAACCAAGCACCGGCAACTTCGCCCGCTGCCAACGGCCTTTAGGGGAACTTAAGGGCAGCTTTAGCCCTTACCATCGTGAAGGCGAGTTCACGGGTGCTCGCCAAGATGCCGCTGGGCGTGGCAGGAATCTCTCCGTCGTTATTCAATCTGACAAAGAGCACGTCCGTGCCAATGAAGAAATTGCGCCCGGCCAAGTAGTCAATGCCAACACCCGCGGTCCAGCCATTCATCACCGTACCCGGGCTCGAAGAGTCCCCAGGGACAGTATAATCAATGTTACTCCACGCGGCGCCACCCGTCCCATAGAAAAGAGCATTTCCCCAAGCATAGCCGACTCGGCCCCTCGCCGTCGCGATCCAAGTCAGGTGATCAGTCGCAACAGGAGCCGTGGCCCAATCCTGCTTCGCATTGCTGCGAACGATATCGCCCTCCAAGCCGAAGACCCACGCCCCCGCCTGGAAATTCGCCCCAGCAATTCCACCGATGAACTCGCCCGCCGGGCCGTTGGCCGTGACCGATTGAGGAACAGAGTTGGTCCACCGACTGCTTGCTCCAACCAAGCCACCACCGACCAAGCCTCCATACACCCCCATCCACGGAGTGTCCGGCGCAGCCGGTGCGGGTGCCGGAGCCGGCGCTGCGGCCGGGCGGGCGGGAGCCGTGACGCGGTCGGCGGCAAATGCAGTAACAGCGCTGAAGCCCAGGACAGCGGCTGCGGCAAGCAGAACGTTCTTCTTCATAATCAGCGACCCCTCACCGATCCCCCTGATCTGCCCGATGAGGCAGCTCACGGCACTCAATTCAGTTGTCTTGTTAGCCCACCGTAAGGCACCGATCCAGTCATCCACAAGAAATCAGTAACCCTGTGTCCTTGCAGCAACAGCCCGCCAAAGGGCCGACCGTAGTCACACTATCCGATTGAAAAAGCATCGGAATTGCACTCGAACTGAACGGGAAGACGCACCTTGATAAGGGATGGTGACGCGGTCTACGGGCGCAACGCGCCTAGGAGAACTTCCGACCGAACCCAACTCTTGTGCGTGACAACTGCCGCCAGACGCCTCGCGAGTCGCGCAACCGTCTCCATCCACCCGCATTTGCACATCGCGGCGAGCACGAACCGTTCCCTGCGAACGCCGCGTCCATGCCCCCCGCGTGCAACCCGTCCACCGCGGCGGACACAGCAGGCCACGGCCCACACTCTGTGTTCGTCCAGACACCTGCATGCCCGAGCCCGAATCCGTGACCACCGGCCGACCTCGGCGCTAGTCGGCCATTCGCCCCGAATATTGAACCCCCCGCCGCCCTTCACTAGGGTCGCCGCATGTCCCAGACCCCTGTCCATATCGTCGGCGGCGGCCTTGCTGGCTCGGAGGCCGCCTGGCAGATCGCCGAGCGCGGCATCCCGGTGGTGCTGCACGAGATGCGCCCGGTTCGCGGCACGCCGGCGCACCAGACCTCGGGCCTCGCCGAACTCGTCTGCTCCAATTCCTTCCGCTCCGACGACGCCGCCACCAACGCCGTCGGCCTCCTCCACGAGGAGATGCGCCGCGCCGGCTCGCTGATCCTCGCCATGGGCGACCGTCACAAGCTCCCCGCCGGCGGCGCGCTAGCGGTCGACCGCGTCGGCTTCTCGGATGCTGTCACCGCAGCTCTCGCGGGCCACCCGCTGGTGACGGTGGAGCGCGGCGAGATCGCCGGCCTCCCCCCCGCCGAGTGGCAGAGTGTTATCGTCGCCACCGGCCCGCTCACTTCGCCCGCCCTCGCCGAGGCGATCCGTGCGCGGACCGGCGAGGACGCCCTCGCCTTCTTCGACGCCATCGCCCCGATCGTCCACGTCGACTCGATCGACACGACGATTGCCTGGCGCCAATCGCGCTACGACAAGGAGGGCCCCGGCGGCACCGGCGCCGACTACCTCAACTGCCCGATGGACCGAGAGCAGTATCTCGCGTTCGTCGCCGCGCTTCTAGCCGGCGAGAAGACCGAGTTCCGCGAATGGGAGAAGGACACGCCCTATTTCGACGGCTGCCTGCCGATCGAGGTGATGGCCGAGCGCGGCGTCGAGACCCTTCGCTTCGGGCCGATGAAGCCGGTCGGCCTTACCAATCCCAACCGCCCCGAACGTCCCTACGCCGTGGTCCAACTCCGCCAGGACAACGCCCTCGGCACGCTCTGGAACATGGTCGGCTTCCAGACCAAGCTCAAATATGCTGAGCAGGTGCGAATCTTCCGTAGCATTCCCGGCCTGGAGAACGCCGAATTCGCCCGCCTCGGAGGCCTCCACCGCAACACTTTCCTCAATTCGCCGAAGCTCCTCGACGCAACGCTCCGCCTCAAGGCCGAGCCGCGCCTCCGCTTCGCCGGCCAGATTACCGGCTGCGAGGGCTATGTCGAGTCGGCGGCCATCGGCCTTCTGGCCGGGCGCTTTGCCGCCGCCGAGCGCCACGGCGCCGAGCCGTCGCTACCGCCGCCGACCACCGCCTTCGGTGCCCTCCTCGCCCACATCACGGGCGGCCACATCAGCACTGAGGAGGGGGCCGACAGCAGCCGCTCGTTCCAACCGATGAACGTCAATTTCGGCCTCTTCCCGCCGCTGCCCGCTCCCCCCATGAGAACGAAGTCCGGCGAGGATCGCGGCCAGGCGAAAAAGCGCGCCCTCTCTGTCCGCGCTCTCGCCGACCTCGACCGCTGGCTCGGCATAGCGGTTGGAGTCGCCGCCGAGTGACGGCGGCAGCACGGACCTCGGCGGCAGCACCTTCATTCTAGGGCCACTTAGGGTCCCAAGAGGCGCCGTCTTCAGCGAACCAACCCGGAGCCCGCTGCGGCCAAGCGCCTGAGCGACGAGGAGCCCGCCTATCGCCTAGTGGCTCCAGCGGCGGGCGGCGCGCCACAGCGCCCATTGCAGCCGCCACTGCGGCAGCGGCCCGGGATCGACGCCGGGGTGGCCTGACCGCGGCCGCCGAAGCGTCGGCGCCACGATTGCGAGCGGCAGGAAGGCCGGAACCAGAGCCGGGGGCAATTGCTTCAAAGCCGCTTCCGCCAAGCCGGCGCGCTGCATCGCAACGTCGCGGAATTCAGCCGCGACGGCGGCAAGCGCCGCCGTCGCCGGGCGCCCCGCCTCTAGCGATTTCGGGGCAATGCCATGCACTGCGAGCCGGTCGGCGGGAAGAAACAGGCGTCCGCGCCGGAGGTCATGCTCGACGCGGAGGAGCCGCCGCGTCAGCGCTAATGCTACTGCTGCATGCCCTGCCGCCTCGCCGCTTTCCTCGCCCTTCCCCCCGAGGATGAGCGCTCCGAGTTGCAGCGCCACCCCCTCCGTATCGGCGGCGTAGCCGGCGAACGTGGAAAAATTGGCGGGCGGGTCCGCGTAGAAGTCGGCGGCATGAGCATCGAGCAGCCGCTCCAGCGCCGACAGCGGCAGTCCGCACGAGCGAACCGTGGAAATTAGCGCTTCGGCAAGCGGATTGCCCCAGGCATCGCCGCTTTGCAGAGCCTCCCGCCACCATTGCAGTCGGATTTCGCCAGCCCGTGGCTCGTGAATGCGGTAGGCCAGGGCGGCCATCTCGGCGGCAAAAGCATGGAGCGCCATCAAATGTCGGCGTTCAGGCTCCGGTGCAAAGAGGTCAGAGAAATAGGCGGCGGGGTCGCTCCGACGCAGGTCGGCGAAAGCGCCTTGGGGCAAAACCCGGCCCGCCGAAAGCTATCCTTTGGCCGGCGTGGCCTCCGGCCCGCTTACCGCCTTCGGCCGGATGTTGAAGTAGATGAGGATCGGCCCGCCGATGAAGATCGACGACGCGGTCGCTACGATTACGCCCCAGATCATGGCGGCGGTGAACGATCGCACGACTGGCCCGCCGAAGAGGTAGAGCGAGATCAGCGCCAACAACAGCGTCAGCGATGTGATGATTGTGCGCGCCAGCGTCTGGTTCGTGGCGAGGTCGATAATGTCGCTCACCGACATCTGCTTGTAGCGCCGCAGGATCTCGCGGATGCGGTCGAAGATGACCACTGTATCGTTCAGCGAATAGCCGACGATAGTGAGAATGGCGGCGATGCTGGAGAGGTCGAAGTCGATCTGCGTCAGCGCGAAGAAGCCGACGGTTAGAATAGCATCATGGGCGAGCGTCGCCACGGCGGCGATCCCGAACTGCCACTCGAAGCGGAACCAGATGTAGAGCATGATGCCGGTGATGGTGAACAGGACAGCGAGCGTTCCCGTCCGCGCCAGTTCGCCGGAAACGCGGGGGCCCACCACTTCGACCCGGCGGAACTCGTAGTCGGTCTTGCCGAGCGCGCCCTGCACCTTGTCGACGACCGCCTGCTGCGCTGCCTCTCCGCCCTCCTGCGCAGCGATGCGGATGAGGACGTTGCTGGCATCGCCGATGTTTTGCACCTGCACTTCGCCAAGCTCGAGCGCCGATACCTTGGCGCGAATCGCCGCCACGTCGGCTACCGGCTGGTTGATCGCATGCACCTCGAAAACGGTGCCGCCCTTAAAGTCGATGCCTTCGTTCACGCCCTTGGTGAAAAACAGGATGAACGACAGGGTCACTAGGACCAATGACACTGGCGTCCTGATCTTCGCCCATTTCATGAAGGGCAGCCTGGTGTTGTCGGGAATGAGCCGGAAGGGCATGAGGGGGCTCGCTTAGAGGGGGATGACCTTGGGTCGGAAGCGGGCGACCCAGAAGGCGACAATGCGGCGCGTGACGAGAATCGCCGTGAAGAGCGTACTGAGGATGCCGATGGCGGTCGTCACCGCAAAACCGCGGATCGGTCCGGAGCCGAGCCAAAAGAGTGCGATCGCGGCAATCAGTGCGGTCAGGTGGGCGTCGACGATGGTACCGAATGCCATGCGGAAGCCGGCATCGATGGCGGTGATCGTCGAGCGGCCGGCTTTCGCCTCCTCGCGGATGCGCTCGTAGATTAGCACGTTGGCGTCGACCGCCATGGCCATGGTCAGCACGATGCCGGCGATGCCCGGCAGCGTCAGCGTGGCGCCGATGGTGGTCAGAATGCCGACCATCAGGAAATTCGAGGCAATTAGCGCCAGGTCGGCAAAGACGCCGAAGATCCCGTAGTAGACCAGCATGAAGACGGCAATGAACACCGTCGCCACGATCGAGGCGATGATACCGGCCCGGATCGAGTCGCGGCCGAGGCTGGGGCCGATGGTCCGTTCCTCGACGATCGTCAGCTTCGCCGGCAACGAGCCGGCCCGGAGCAGGATGGCGAGGTCATTGGCGCTCTGCACGGTGAAGCCGCCGGAAATCTGCCCCGAACCGCCGAGGATAGCGGTGCGGATGACCGGCGCCGAGATGACGACGTTGTCGAGGACGATGGCGAACGGCCGGCCGACATTCTGCTGCGTCACCAAGCCGAACTTCTGGCCACCGGACACCGTCATACGGAAATTCACGACCGGCTGATTGTCCTGCTGGTCGAAAGCAGCCTGGGCGTCGGTCAGATCTTCGCCGGTGAGGAGCGGCGTATCGTCGACGAGATAGCTGAGCCCGGGATTGTTGGCATCGACGATGGCGATTTGCCCGGGCCCGACCGATGCCGCCGCATCCTCGCTGCGGATTGTCGAGTTGACCATATGGAAGGTCAGCTGCGCGGTCTTGCCGATGATCGTCTTCAGGCGCTGCGGATCGGTGATGCCGGGCGCCTCCACAAGAATACGGTCGGTCCCCTCGCGCTGGATGCTGGACTCTGTCGTGCCCAGTTGGTTGACCCGGCGGTTGATGACTTCGATCGCCTGCTGGATGATCGCCGCCACCTTCTGGTTCAACCCAACCGGGTTGTACGCAAAGCGGATGAGGCCATCGTCCGCGACCGAGAGGTCGAATTCATAGACGGCGTTGCCGCCAAGCAGAGTCTGATTCAACTGGTTGCGAAGCGGGTCGAGACGCTTGCGAGCCTCAGCGAGCGAGGCGACGTCGCGTAGGCGCAGCTGCGCCCCCTGAGCCTGAATGCCGAGGCCGGTGTAGCCGATGCGCGGCTCTTTGGTCATCTCCTTGCGGACATCCGCGACCAGCGTTCTCAGCCGCCGGTCGACGTAGTCGCCGCGATCCACTTCGTAGAGGAGATAGGCTCCGCCCTGCAGGTCGAGCCCGAGCACCAGTTGCCGCTTCGGCATAAAGCCCGGCCAGGTCGCCACCGTCTCCTTGCTGAAGAAATTCGGGATCGTCACCAGAAAGCCGGCAAGCAGCACGGCAGCAATGACGATGTTTTGCCAGCGGGCGAAATGGAGCATCGGATCAACCTATGCCAATGGCAGGCGGTTATGCATCGTCCTTGACCGGCTCGCCCTTGGCGCGCACGTCGGCGACCATCGCGCGCTGCAGACGCACCTTAATGTTCGGAGCGATTTCGACCAGCAACTCCGCATCGTCGACGACCTTGGAAACCGTTGCGATGATCCCCCCGGACGTCACGATCGTATCGCCCCGCCGCACTGCCTTGATCATTTCCCGATGCTGCTTCTGGCGCGCCTGCTGCGGCCGGATAATCAGGAAATACATAATACCGAAAATGATGAGAATCGGCAGGAACTGGACGAGAGCGTCCGGTGCAAAAGGATTGCCGCCGGCCTGCGCGTAGGCGGGTGTAACGAACATCGGCTGCTCCCGAACGGAGGCTTCTGGAGGAGAGAACTGGCCGCGGGCGGCCGCGTCCGGTCGCTTTGAACCGGAACTCCCTCCCCCGGCGTGAACGGCCGCGGACTATACCGAGGCGAGCCCCTATTGCAATCGACTTCGCCTGGACCCCAGGTGGCCGGGAGCCGCGCTTAACCGTCGGGGCAGGCTAAACTGGCGGCCAGAAGTGCCGCTATGCTAGGCCGCTCCAGCCTCCCTGTCAGGAATGAGACATGTCCGAGGATCAGCTGCGGCGACTGGGCGACCGCCTCGACCGCCTCGTGGCGTTGATCGAGCGCGCTGTGCCACCGGCACCGGTCGAGCCGGATTTTACCTTGGCCGACGCGTTCGTCTGGCAAGCCGAGGTGCACCGTTTCGACCCGATCCGGCTCGTCAACCGAGTCCACATCGATCTGCTCAAGGGGATCGACCGCTCGCGTGACCAGCTCCTAGAGAACACGCGACGCTTTGCCCGCGGCCTTTCGGCCAACAATGCCCTGCTCTGGGGCGCCCGCGGCATGGGAAAGAGTTCCCTCGTCAAGGCGGTACATGCCACCATTATCGCCGAAGGCGTCGCAGCGCCGCCGCTGAAACTCGTGGAGATCCATCGCGAGGATATCGCTGCACTGCCCGAGGCAATGGCCCGCCTGGCGCCTGCCCCCTTTCGCTTCCTCGTGTTCTGCGACGACCTTTCTTTCGACGCCGCCGACACATCCTATAAATCCCTGAAAGCCGCCCTGGAGGGTGGGATCGCCGGACGCCCGGCCAATGTCCTCTTCTACGCCACCTCCAATCGCCGCCACCTCCTGCCGCGCGACATGATGGAGAACGAGGCATCGACCGCAATCAATCCGCATGAAGCGGTCGAGGAAAAGGTATCGCTATCCGACCGCTTTGGCCTGTGGCTCGGCTTTCACAACTGCAGCCAGGAAGAGTACCTGGCGATGGTCGAAAGCTATGCCACTCACCATGGGCTGCGGATAGTTACGGGCGACCTGCGCGCCCGCGCGCTCGAATGGGCCGCCACAAGGGGTGCCCGTTCCGGACGTGTCGCCTGGCAGTTTACGCAGGATCTGGCGGGGCAGCTAGGGGTTCCCCTGAAGGGGTAGCTGCCCCGCCAGTCGATTCGATCAGTCTTGGGGTTCGGAGGTCAGGACTGATCGGGGAGTTCGGCCTCAGCCGGTCTGGCCGAGGTATTCCAGCGGGTTCACCGGGTTGGAACCGCGGCGAAGCTCGAAATGAAGCTGCGGGGCGGTGACCGAACCGGTGGCACCGGCCTTGCTGATGGTCTGCCCGCGCTTCACCGTGTCGCCGCGCTTGACCAGCAGATCGCTGTTGTGCGCGTAGGCAGTCACCCATCCCCCCGCATGACGGATCAGGATGAGGTTGCCGTAGCCGGCGATTTCGTTGCCGGAATAGATCACCGTGCCCGCCTCGGCGGCCTTGATCGACGTGCCGTCGGGAACCGACAGGTTGATGCCGTCATTGCGCTCGCCATTCGGCTTCGTCCCGAAATTGGAGATGATGCGGCCCTTGACCGGCCAGCGGAACTGCTGCCCATCCGAGGACGGACTGTCGACCGGCTCGGGGATGGCAGCCGCCGTCGCAACCGCACGATCGCCGCCCTTGCCGCCGTCGGCCGGCGCGCCGGATCGGACCGCGCCGGTGGGAACGGGGTCGGCGCTCGGCCTTGCCACCGCTGGCTGGACGACCGGCGTGCTAGGCGAAGCGCTGGCGGTAACCACCGCTGCCGGAGTGGCCGTCGGCGTCGTTGCGGCGGCAACCACCGGTGCGCCGGGCGCGGGAATCCGCAGGCGCTGCCCGACCTTCATCGGGTGAGCGGCGTCGATATTGTTGGCAGCCATCAGCTGCGTGAGCTTGATGCCGTATTGGCGGGCGATGCCTTCCAGCGACTCGCCGGGGCGCACCACATGCTCCTTGGCCGCGCTCGGCACCGCAGGATGGAGCGGCGTGCCGTCGCTTTTCCCGGGAATGGTGCCGAGGCTGGACGGGCCGGCCGCGGCCACCCGCGTCGCCGGTGCGCCAGCCGAATGGCCCGGAATGACAACCTTGGTTCCGGCTGGAATCCGGGTCGCATCGACGAAACGGTTGGCTTCGATGATCTCGTCGACCGGGACATTGTAGCGCTGCGACAGCGTGAACAGCGTTTCGTTCGGGCCCAGGACGACGGTCTGACTCGCGGCCACCCGTGTCGGAGCAGGGCTGAAGCTGGCGCTGCCGCTGCCGGCCGCAGCATAGGCAGTGCCGCCCGCCGGCGGCAGGTCGGCGCGGGTGACCCCAACGGTCGGAGCGCCTGTCCCGTAGGAGACGTCCTCAGCGGCGGCTGGCGCCGCACCGCCCACCAATGCCGGCGGCATTGGCTGGCCGGAAGAGGAACCCAAACGCGCCCCGCTGGTCGCGCCTGTGGTGTAGGGGGAGCCGACGCGGGTGGCATCGGCGCAGCCGGCGGCGGAGCCGGCGAGGAGAGCAACTAGCGCTGCGTGCCCCAAAAAACGTGAACGAAACCAACGAATACGCTCACCCATCGCAGTACTCACGCCTACTCGAACGGAGTGACTATGCGAGGGTAACGTTGACAAAGTTTTAAGCGCCCCCGGCCGGGAGCGCCGCGACTCATCCGCTCAAAGCACGGCTGCCTTGCCGGGGACGAGGGGCACGAACCGCACCTTTGCCACCTCGGTTTCGTTGAGACCATCGGCGCCTCGTTCGATCTTGACGAGGCGTTGCTCGTCCTCTTGCGGGCCGATGGCGATGACCGCCGCGCCGCCTGGGCCGATCTGGTCGCGGATTGCCGGCGGCAATTCGGTCACCGCAGCCGTAACGACGATCCGGTCGAACGGCGCGTCGGTGGGCAACCCGATGAAGCCGTCGCCATGGACGAGCGTGACATTGGCGATGCCGAGCGTGGTCAGCCGCTGCCGCGCCGCCTCGATCAGCGACCGGTACCGCTCGACGCCATAGACGTGCCGGCAAAGCCCGGCGAGGATCGCCGTCTGGTAGCCGCTGCCTACGCCGACCTGCAGCACCCGATGGCTGGGCAGCAAGTCGAGCGCCGCCGTCATCCGGCCAACGATCTCGGGAGCCGCCAGCGTCTGTCCGCAGTCGATCGGAATCGAGGTCTCAATGGTCGCGAAGGCCTGCCAGGCGGCCGGTACGAACAGCCGCCGGGGCACTGCTTCGATCGCGCCGGCCAGGCGCTGGTCGGTAATTCCACGCCGCCTGAGCCGTAGCAGCAGGTCCGCGGCCGCAACCAGATCCGTTTCGCCCGTCGCTTCGTCGGCGCGCGGATCGGCTGGTGTCATGGCCGCTACCGCAGCCGGGCGCGGAGCCGCTCGGCCGTGCCGTGATCCGTCATGTCGAGGCGGAGCGGAGTAATCGAGATTTGCCCGTTGTCGACCGCCGTCAAGTCGGTGCCGACGCTCTTGTCGAGGCGCCGCCTTGTATAGCCCAGCCAATAGTAGGGCCTGCCCCGCCCATCGGCCCGCTCCTGGACGAACAGCCCGTGCGTCAGCCGGCCCTGCACGGTCACCACCGGCTTGCCGGCCGCCTCCGGCGGCACGTCGGGAAAATTGACGCTGAAGAACTGACCTTCGCCGAAGCCGAAATCGAGCAGCGCCCGAATCACGCCGGGGGCATGGTGCTCGGCGGTCTCCCAGCGCACTGTCTCCCGCGCGCCGCGCAGGTCGCGGTCGAAAGCCTGGCTGAGAGCGATCGATGGAATACCGAGCAGCGTTCCCTCGATCGCTCCGGCAATGGTGCCGGAATAGGTAACGTCGTCGGCAACGTTCTCGCCGGCATTGATGCCAGCCAGAACCAGGTCCGGTGCCTTGTCGGCCGCGATCTGACGCACCGCCATGATCACGCAGTCGGTCGGGGTGCCGCTGACGGCAAACTTCCGCGGGCCGAGTTGGCGCAGTCGCAGCGGGTCGTTCAAGGTCAGCGAGTGGGCAAGGCCGCTTTGATCGCTCTCCGGTGCCACCACCCAGATGTCGCTGGAGAGGCTCGCGGCAACGCGTTCCAGCGCCGCCAGCCCCGGCGAGTGCACGCCGTCGTCGTTGGTAAGGAGGATGCGCATCGTCTTGCGTAGGCCCCGGCGGCGCTGGCCGCTAGCCGCCGATCCTCTCGGCGTCGCCCATGTATGGGCGAAGAGCCGTGGGGATGGTGATCGAGCCGTCCTCGTTCTGGTAGGTCTCAAGCACGGCAATGAGGGCTCGGCCGACCGCGACGCCAGACCCGTTCAGCGTATGCACCAAGCGGGTCCCCTTGCCATCGGTTGGCCGATAGCGGGCCTGCATCCGCCGCGCCTGGAAGTCGCCGCACACCGAACAGGACGATATCTCGCGGTAGGTACCCTGCCCCGGCAGCCAGACCTCGATGTCCCAGGTCTTCTGCGAGGCAAAACCCATGTCGCCGGTCGAGAGCGTCATCACCCGATAGGGCAGTTCAAGCCGCTGCAGCACCGCCTCGGCCGAATTGAGCATCCTCTCGTGTTCGGCGCGCGACTGCTCGGGCGTGGTGATCGAGACGAGTTCCACCTTGTCAAACTGATGCTGACGCAGCATGCCGCGTGTATCGCGCCCAGCGGCGCCGGCTTCCGAGCGAAAACACGGCGTCAGAGCCGTAAAGCGGAGCGGCAGGTTGGCCTCCTCCAGGATCGCTTCGCGGACGAGGTTGGTCAGCGGCACCTCGGCGGTCGGGATCAGCCACCGGCGCCCCTTGATCGCTTCGACCTCAATGGCGTCCTGCACTTTGCCGAGGCGAAAGAGCGCATTGAGGTCGGCGCTTTCGGTTGGCAGGGCGACCTGATTGAGGACCGCCTCATTGACGATCTTCTTGATGCCGAGCGAGTGGACGTAAAATTGATCGTCCTCGAACTTCGGCAGCTGCGCGGTGCCGAACATCACCTCGTCACGTACCATCAGCGGCGGCTGCACCTCGGTGTAGCCGTGCTCTCCGGTGTGAAGGTCGAGCATGAACTGACCGAGCGCGCGTTCCAGCCGCGCCAGCTGGCCGAGCAGGATAACAAAGCGCGCCCCAGAAAGCCGGCCGGCAGTGTCGAAATCCATCAGCCTCAGTTGTTCGCCGAGTTCGAAGTGTTCCTTCGGCTGGAAAGCGTAGCGCCGCGGCTCGCCGAAGCGCTTATACTCGACATTCGCGGTCTCGTTGGGTCCGACCGGCACATCCGGAAGGGGCACGTTGGGGATCAGCGCTAGAGCTGTTTCGAGTGCCTTCTCATTGTCGCGCCCGCGCTCCTCCGCTGTTTGCAGGAACGCCTTCCACTCGGCGACCTTGGCGATCAGATGCTGGGCTGTCGCTTCGTCGCCACCCGCCTTGGCCCGTCCGATCTCCTTGGACGCGGCATTCCGCAGCTCCTGCGCCTCCTGCAGCTTGGCGATGTGGGTGCGCCGGGTCTCGTCGAGAGCGATAAGCCGTTCCGCCGCCGGTGCCGCGCCGCGGTGCCGAAGGGCCGCGTCGAGTGCGTCGGGGTTATCGCGAATCCACTTGATGTCGAGCATGAGGGTCAGCCCCCGCTACCAGAGCCGACAAGCCCTAGGAATCAGCCGGCCGAGCGGCCGACTCGTGCCGGCGGACAATAACCACACGCCCGGCGCGGCGATCAAGCGCCCATGCCAAACGGTGGCTACGCCGCGGAGGTCGCCGCCTCTTCGCGCAGCTTGCGCTGGCGCTCCACGACCCCGACCGAGACGATCGAGATCTCGTAAAGCAGCATCGTCGGAATTGCGAGGCTGATCTGACTGAAGACATCGGGCGGCGTCAGCACGGCAGCCGCGGCAAAGGCTATCACCACGGCATAGCGGCGACCGCCCTTCAGCCCGGCCTGTGTCACGACGCCGAGACGGGCGAGCAGCGTCAAGATCACCGGCAGTTGGAAGACGAGGCCGAAGGCGAGGATCAGCGTCGTGATCAGGCTGAGATACTCGTTGACCTTGACCTGCATCTTGATGGTCACATCGCCCGGTCCTCCGATCTGCTCGAACGACCAGAAGAACTTCAAGGCGAGCGGCAGCACGCCGAAATAGACCAGCAGGCCGCCGCAAATGAAAAGCAACGGCGTCGCTACGAGGTAGGGCAGGAAAGCCTTCCGCTCGTTCCGATAGAGGCCGGGAGCGGCAAACCGGTAGATCTGCGTAGCGATGACGGGGAAGGCAAAGAAAAGCGCTCCGAACAGCGCCAGTTTCATCTGCGTCAGGAAGAACTCCTGCGGCGCAGTGTAGATCATTTCCGGATGGCGGTCTTCGCCCCCCGCCCATACATAGGGGCGCAGCAGCACCTGGTAGATCGGATTGGCGAAGGCAAAGCAGACGGCGAACGCGACTCCGATCGCGATAAAGGCTCGGATAAGCCGTGTGCGCAGTTCGATGAGGTGGGAGATCAACGGGGCTCGGCTCGCCTCGATCTCCTCTTCGCCCTCGCGCTTGACTTCGGGCCCGTCCACTAAACCTTGGCCTCGTTGGCGCCGACCGCGGCCGGAGCCGGCTCGGACCGCGTACTATGGAGAAGCGGATTGGGCGGCGGCGGCTCGCCCGTCGCCACCGACTTCGCCGGTATCGGATCTGCCGGCGCTGGCTTCGGCGGAACGCGCAACAGCGGATTGCGCGGAGCATTGACCGGGACGGGGGGCCGCTCGGTCACGGCTGCGGCAGCTGGCACAGCCGGCGCGACCGGCGGCGGGATGGAGCCGCCACCATAAGCATCAGCGTCGACGCTGGGCGGCGCCGGGGCAGGCGCCGTCACCGGAGGCCCTAGCGAAGTGTCGGTGCCGGCTAGCGGGTCGAGCGTGGAGATTTCCTCCATCTCCTTCTTCACATCGGCCAGCGGGTCGATGTTGGTGAGGCTCTCCATTTCTTTGCGAACGTCGTCGAGTTCGGCCTGACGCACCGCCTCGTTGAACTGGCGTTGGAAGTCCGCCGCGACCGCCTTCACCTTGCCGACCCAGCGGCCGAAGGCGCGCAACATCCGTGGCAGGTCCTTGGGACCCACCACGACGATCGCCACCACGGCGACAACGAGCAGTTCTGTCCAGCCGATATCAAACATGGCGCTCGCCGCGGCTAATGATGCGGGCTGGCGGCCCGCCGGCTCGCGTTGACGAGACTCGCTGTCCTAACGGGCAGCCTTGGTCTTCTCGTCCACTGCCTCGGCAACGACTTCGACCCGCTTCTCGATCGGCTTGCCGTTGGCAGCCGTTTCGTCGTCGTCGGCCAGACCCTTCTTGAAGCTCTTAACGCCCTTGGCGAAATCGCCCATGAGCTCGGAAATCTTGCCCCGCCCGAACAGGAGCAGAACGATCACCAGGAGGACGAGCAAATGCTGAAAACTGAGGCCCATCTTCGCATCTTCTCTGTTGTGGTTTCGGCCGGCGCGCCCTTGGCCAGCCGCAGCTTGCACCATGTAGGCACAATTGACCGCCTTGGCAAACCTTAATGGCCGCTCCCGGCTCTTTGGCCGGGCAGCCTCGACTGTTCGAACAACCGCCTATCGCATTGACGGTTAATGCAAATCACTCTCCGGCGGGAACAGTTCCGGCGCACTATCGCCGTCCTCGATCGGGTCTTCCGCCAGCCTCTCCTCCAATGAGGGCAAGGGCAACCCGCCGACCGCCCCGACGTCGAGGAGGCCGGCCCCCTTCAATTCCTCAACCCCCGGCAAATCGTCGATCGCGTTGAGGCCGAAGTGCTCCAGGAAGCCATCGGTCGTCCCATAAGTGACCGGGCGTCCCGGAGTACGCCGCCGCCCGCGCGGCCGCACCCAGCCGGCCTCCAACAGCAAGTCAAGCGTGCCCTTGCTGATCGACACCCCACGCACCGCTTCAATTTCGGCCCGTGTCACCGGCTGGTGGTAGGCGACAATCGCCAGAGTCTCCATCGCCGCACGCGACGGCTTGCGGGTTTCGACACGTTCGCGCGACAGCAAGAACGCCAAATCCCCAGCCGTTCGGAACGACCACTTGCCCGCCACCTCGACCAGGTTGACCCCGCGCTCGCGGTAGCGCTCCCGCAATTCGTGCAGCAGCGCAAGCACGTCGGTCGCCGGCGCCAGACGCGACGCTAAATCGTCGGCGCTCAGAGCCTCGCTCGACGCGAACAGCAGCGCCTCGACAATCCGCAGGTTCCGGCCGTTGTCCTCCACAGGCAGGCTCGTCACATTGTCCATATAGAAGATTTTCGCCGCCGCGTTGTCACCCATTACGGGCCTCCGTGGCATCGCCGCTTGGCGATGCGTCCTTGAGAAAAATCGGCGCGAACGGTTCGGTCTGGCTCATCGCCATCTTGCCCTCGCGCACCAGTTCCAACCCCGCCCCGAAAGTACTCGCCAACAAGCTGCGGCGGCGCGACGGATCGACCGCGAAAGGCGCAAGGAACAGTTCAAGCGGCGTCCATTCGGCAACCTTGCCGACCAGCCGAACCAGGACTTCGCGCGCGTCGGCTAGCGACCACACCTGCCGGCGGGCCATCGCCACGTGCGGCGGGGCGTGGCGTCGCAGCGATGCCGTATAAGCTGAAAGCAAGTCGTAAAGCGTCGCCGAGACACCCCCGGTGACCGTCGTCACCACCGGCTCCGGCGCACCGCGAGCAAACACGTCGCGCCCAAGCCAGCTACGCCCGGAAAGCCACGCAGCGCCCTTGCGGATCGCCTCCAGCCGCCTCAGCCGGTCGGCGAGCGCTGCCGCCAGTTCCTCGCCGGTCGGCTCATCGCCGGCCGGCGGATCCGGCAGCAGGAGACGCGATTTGAGGTAGGCAAGCCAAGCCGCCATCACCAGATAGTCGGCCGCAACCGCCAAACGGCGATGACGCAGCTCGGCGATAAAGGCGAGATACTGCTCGGCCAGCGCCAGCACCGATATTCGCGAAAGATCGACCTTCTCGGCCTTCGCCAGGGCCAGGAGGAGATCGAGTGGCCCCTCGAAGCCCTCGATGTCGATGACGAACGCCTCGCGCCCGTCGGCTTCGTCGCCAGCCTCGCTCCAGGCCTCGGCTTCGAGAGAGTTCATCCTCGTGCCTTCACACTTGTCGCGGCGGCCAGCCGACACCGTTCATGAGTTCCTCGAACTCACGCCAAGCCGCTTCCCGGTCGAGCGCCTGCGGCGTCTGGCGGCGAGCCAAAGCGGCTGTCGCGCGCTCCTTGGTGCGACCGGTGAGCTCAGGAACCGCCGACGCCACCTCCCGCATTTCGCCGAAGTCTCCACTGCAATGCAGCGCAATGTCTGCGCCGGCATCGAGAGTTTCGCCAGCCCGACGTGAAAAACTCCCGGAAAGGGCCGACATTCCGAGGTCGTCGCTGACGAGGAGCCCGTCGAATCCGATCAAACCGCGAATCACTTCCTCGACGACTCGGGGCGACGTGCTCGCAGGCGCGCTGGCATCGATTGCGCTGTAGACCACATGGGCCGTCATCGCGATCGGCATGTCAGCGAGTTTCTGGAACGGCAAGAAGTCGGTTTTGGCGAGACGGTCGGCGTCGACCGACACCACCGGCAACTCCTTGTGACTGTCGGCACCGGCGCGGCCATGCCCCGGGATATGCTTGACGATCGGCAGCACGCCGCCGGCGAGGAGCCCTTCGCACGCCGCGCGGGCAAGGAGCGAGACGAGGTCGGGCGACGTGCCATAGGCGCGGTCGCCGATGATGTCATGGCCATCGGGCGATGGAACATCGAGCAGCGGATAGCAATCGACGTCTATGCCAAGCGGGACCAGTTGATCGGCGATCAGGCGCGCGCCCAGCCAAGCCGCTCGAACGCCTACCTCCTCGTCCTTTTCGGCGAGTTCGCCATAACGCCGGGCCGGTGGAAACAGCGGCCAGTGCGGCGGCTGGAGCCGCGCAACGCGCCCCCCCTCCTGGTCGATCAGCACCGGAGCGTGACTCCCCGCCGCGTCGCGAAAGGCTGCTACGAGGTCTTCGACCTCGCTCGGCTCCCGGCAGTTGCGCCTGAACAGGATGAAGCCGAACGGCCGCTCGTCGGCGAAGAACCTCCGCTCGTCGGGCAAAAGGCGGGGGCCAGCCGAGCCGGCGATGAAAGCCTTGGCGATCATGTCGGGGTGTTAACGCCCGCCCTCGCCACAAACAATACGGAAGCCTAGGCAGGCCTCAATTACGTACGACGATGCAGTCGGCGCCCGCCCCTTTCAGCCCCTCGCACAACGTGACCGCGGCATCCCGGGTCGACACTGGCCCCACGCGAACGCGAAAGAACGTGCCTTTGCCCGCAATCTCGGCTTCCTGGATGTCGGGTTGCTTGTCGCTGAGGAAGTTCGGGTATCGTTTCTGCAGGTCCTTAAACGTCGCCAATGCCGCGCTCTCGGTCTTCTGCGACGTCACTTGCACGACGAAGCCTTCGGCGCCGCGTGCCACTGTAGAGGGGCTCTGTGCCACGGCGTTCTGCGGCGGCGACCGCGGCGGCGCCGGAGTGGGTGCCAGCGTTTCGACCGGGTTGCCGCGCGGCACGGTGACCGTGGCTTGGGTGCCCGGCAGGCGTTGGCCGGCCGACGCCTGCGTGGGCGATGTCACCGCCGCAGGATCGACGAAATTCCGTGTGGTGCCCCCGCCCGGCGGACTCGTCTGGGCCCCGGCAACCGTTCCGGCGACTGCGGTCGCCGGGGAGGTGGGCGCGACGGGCGTCGGCGCGAGGGGGACGACAGGCGTCGCCAGCGCGGTGTTAGCCAGTCCGCGCGGCGGCGCGGCAGTCCCCGCGGCGCCGGGTGCGGGAGAGGCCAATGGTTGGCCGGCAAGCGGTGCCAAAGCTTCGCCAGGCGGAATCGCCGCGGGGCCCAACCGTGACTGGCCGGATGTGACCGGCGTACCGGACGGGTCTATGTTTACTGTTCGCACGGGCTTGGCGTCTCCGGCCGCGAATGGACCGGTGTTTGCACCATTTGTGCCGATGATACCGTCGATCTCCCGACTCCCGAGCGATGCTCCGCCGACTTGCGGCAGGCCGGTCGACGGGGCCGGGCGCACGGTGACGACTTGCAGGCCATCGCCGACTCGGTCGGTGATGCTCTTGCCGTCCGGCGCGTTCTCCGCGCGATTGGTTGGCGGAGCCGGCGCCCGCGTCTGGCGTGCGTCGGCGGCAATCACCGGCGGCGACCCCAGCGGTCCACTGTTCTTGAACTGGTAGGCGACAACAACCCCGCCGCCGACCAGCAGGGCCACGACCAGCGCGCTCACGCCCAGCATGAGCCGCTTTCGGCCGGGCGCACCCGCCACCTCAGGCTCCGATGCGGCGGGACCGTAGCCCGGAACCGGCTCGATCGCCGCGAACGCGGCCGCAAGGTCGGTGTCATCGCCCGCCGTCGCAGCCTGATTCGCCGCATTCGGGCCGCCGGATGCATAGGGAGCGAGGAAATCGTCGCCCACTGCCGGAACGGCTTGAGTATCTCGTCCGGCTGAGAATGCCCCGCCTTCCGGCATCTGCCGGAAGAACGCCTCCACCGGATCCTCGAGCGGCGCCCGGCCCTCAGGAGGAGCGTTCTTGACATCGGTCGAGCGGGGGCTGGGAGCGGAATCGGTCGAATAGACCGCAGCCGCCAACCCGTCGTCGTCGTTCGCCGCCCAACCGAGGCCGGCAGGCAGGCGTCCTGGATCGCGGCGTTCCTCGCGAGGCTCCACGTCGCGCGCGGCCTCCCTGGCTTTTCCTGGAGCGACCGGGCGCGGTCCGCGAATCGGCAGATCCGACCTTGGGGCCGCTTTGACCTCGCTACGAATCGGCGCGGCGGCCGGCTCAATTTCGGCGCGCCCGGTTTTCGCTTCGCGCGGTTTCAGCGGCAACACCCGCTTGTCGCTTTCGCCGCGGCGAAGGTTCAAACCGCCGAAATCCGGACGAGCCGCCTTGCTTTCCGCCGCGGGAGGCGGCGCAGCTTCGTCCAAGCCTGGAACCGCAGGGCTCGGCCAATCGTTGGCCGGGTCCGCCTTGCGCAGGGGGGTGACAGTGGCGGCCGACTTCAGTCCGCCCATCAGCTCCGCCTCAAGTTCTCCGGTCAGGTCGGGACCTGGCGACGGTATTGGCCGCAGGGTACGCCGACTCGCGCCGCTGTCGGCGGGCGGGCGCCCGGCGACGATCCGCGCCAGTTCGACCAGCGGATCCTCTCGGCCGAGGGCCTGATCGAGATCGAAGTCCTTTGCGGTTGCGTGAGAATCGGGTACGGCGCGCACGCCGGACGTCGCTTTATACCGATCTGTCATCGGTTACTGGCCCCAGTTTTTCACCCCGCACGCCCGCCGCCGGCGGTGGCCGCCAGTTAGCGCATCTCGTCGGGCGCGCTGACGCCCAGAATACCCAATCCTGACGCTAATACCAACCGGGTTGCATAAACCAGAGCGAGTCGCGCCTGCGTGGATGCTCGATCTTGCGGATTGATAAAGCGTAATTCGGGCATTTCCTTGCCGCGATTCCACTGAGCGTGAAATTCGGCGGCCGTCTCGTAGAGAAAAAATGCCACGCGATGCGGCTCGTGCGCAGCCGCCGCAGCCTCCAGCACACGCGGATAATCCGCGAGTCGCCGGATCAAACCGAGCTCGCCAGGATCGGTCAGGCGATCGAGTTCGGCGCTCGCCAGGTCGGTCGCTGCCATGGCCAATCCTGGCACCTCCTGCTCCGCCAGCCGGAAGACCGAAGCACAACGGGCGTGCGCATACTGCACGTAGAAGACCGGGTTGTCCTTCGACTGTTCGGTCACCTTGTCGAAATCGAAGTCAAGCGGGGCGTCGTTCTTGCGGAACACCATCATGAACCGGACGGCATCCGCCCCGACCTCATCGACGACATCGCGGAGCGTGACGAACGTCCCGGCCCGCTTCGACATGACGACCGGCTGACCGCCCTTCAGCAGGCGCACCAGCTGGCAGATCTTTATGTCGAGTTCGGCCTCCTTGGATGTCACGGCCGCGACCGCCGCCTGCATGCGTTTGACATAGCCGGAGTGGTCGGCGCCCCAGACATCGATCAGCGTGCGGAATCCACGCAGGTATTTGTCGTAGTGATAGGCGATGTCCGACGCGAAATATGTGTAACTCCCGTCGGATTTCAGGAGCGGCCGGTCGATGTCGTCGCCGAAGGCCGTGGACCGGAAAAGCGTCTGCTCGCGGTCCTCCCAGTCCTCGACGATCTGGCCCTTGGGTGGCGGCAGCTTGCCGACATAAATGAGGTCGCGGGCGCGCAGCGCATCGATGGCTGCGGCCACACGATCGCCGGTCTCCTGTAGCGATCGCTCCGAGAAAAAGACGTCGTGCCGGATGTTGATGGCGGCAAGATCGGTGCGGATCATCGCCATCATCGCCGCCACCGCCTTAGCGCGAGCGATCGGCAGCCACTCCCCCTCGCTCAACGACAGGAGGCGTTTGCCGTGTTCGGCCGCCAACGCCGCCCCGACCGGCTTCAAATAGTCGCCGGGATATAGCCCCGGCGGAATGGTGCCGATGTCTTCGCCGAGCGCCTCGCGATAGCGCATGAACGCCGAACGACCGAGCACATCAACCTGCGCACCGGCATCGTTGATGTAATACTCGCGGGTCACATTGTGGCCGGCGGCGGCCAGAAGGCTCGCCAACGCATCGCCCACCACCGCTCCGCGAAAGTGCCCGACATGCATGGGCCCGGTCGGGTTGGCGGAGACGTACTCAACATTGACTGGAGGCGCCCCGCGAGGAGGGATGCGGCCATATCCGGAGCCGGCGGCGATGATCCCGCGCAGTGCGCCGCGCCAATAGCCCGCCTTGAGCGAGAGGTTCAGAAACCCCGGACCGGCGACGGCGGCCTCTGAGACGTCCGGGTCGGCGCGCAAAAGGCCTGCCAAGCGTTCGGCAAAATCGCGAGGCTTTGCCCCGAGGGGCTTGCTCAACACCATGGCCGCATTGGTGGTCACCTCGCCATGGCCGGCCTCACGCGGCGGCTCGACGACGACACGTGAAAGGTCGACCGCCCGGCCGCCGAAATCGGATGCAATCGCGGCCCGAATGGCCGCGGTGATCCGCGCGCTAAGATCCTGAAAAACGTTCATGCTGCGAGGCCGGTGGGAAGGTTGCCGGCCCCTAACCGAAATCGACCGGCCGGTCAAACAGACGTCGGTATTCGGTGACGGCAAACCCGTCGGTCATCCCGGCCACGAAATCGCGAGCCGCGAAGCAGTCCCCCTTGTCGCCGCGCCACTCGCCTGGAAGGGCAGCGGGATCGTCAAGATATCGGCCGTAAAGCGAGCCGACGACCCCTTCAGCCTCGGTCATGACGCGCATGACGGCGGTATGTCGATAGACGCGCTGCCCGAGGAAGGCCTTAAGCGCCCGATCGACGCCAGCCGCGGTGGGCGAAAACGCGATGATCGGTATTTCGGCCGCCCGAATGTCTCCAAGGGTCTTGATGCCCAGTCGGCCGATACGGCTTCTTGCCTCCTCGCCGACATCGTCGATGAAGAGCGTGATCAAGCGCCGTGTCAACTCGTTGACGAGGCGCGGAGTCTCGACTTCACCGTAAGCTCGCCGCGCTTCAGCAAGGCTGTCGCCGACCGCCGGCAGGTCGGCGAGATCATCGACCGTGATCAGGCCTGCCCGAAGCCCGTCGTCGAGATCGTGGGCATTGTAGGCGATGTCGTCGGCCACCGCCGCCACTTGCGCCTCGGCCGTCGGATAAGAGGCCAAGAGCAGATCGGTGCCGGCCGCCTCGCCGAGTTCTGTCGCCTGCCGCGGGTCTTTGACCGGGCCGTTGTGCTTGGCAATCCCTTCCAGGACCTCGAAGCTGAGGTTGAGGCCGTCGAAGGCAGCGTAGCGTCGCTCCAGCCGGGTCACCACGCGGAGAGCCTGGGCGTTGTGATTGAAGCCTCCATCGGCCGCCATGGCAGCGGCAAGGGCTCGTTCGCCGGCGTGACCGAACGGCGGGTGCCCAAGATCGTGCGCGAGAGCGATCGCCTCAGCGAGGTCTTCGTCGAGCCGCAAGTTGCGCGCCAGAGCCCTGGCGATGCGCGAAACCTCCAGCGTATGGGTCAGCCGTGTCCGGTAGTGGTCGCCGGCAATCGGAGCGAAAACCTGAGTTTTATCCTTAAGCCGGCGGAACGCGGTCGAATGCACGATCCGATCGGCGTCGCGCTGAAACGGCGAGCGGGTCGGGCTCGACGGCTCGGCATGCGCCCGCATCGGACGCGATGGATCGGCCGCGTAGGAGGCGCGCCAAGCCGCAACCGGAACCGGAGACCACCGATCAGCCATGCCGCTCCGCTCGGTTGACTTCATTCCTGCGGTTCATACCTTATAGTCCACGTGAGTTCAGCCAGGCCGTAAATTGGCCGCCGGCGGCCAATGAGCGCCTCGGACCAGGTGACACAGGCGCGAATCATGACCGCAATCGCCCCGATCGCTCCCGACGTAACGCTGACGGCTCGCGCTGCCCAGCGCATTGCCCGCATTGTTGCCGAACAAGGTGCGGCAGCCCTGCGTGTGAGTGTGTCCGGCGGGGGTTGCTCCGGCTTCCGCTACGACTTCGCCTTCGAGCGGTCGCGTGGCACCGACGACCTCGCGGTGGAGCGCGACGGAGCAACCGTCCTCATCGATCCGGTTTCGCTTGCCTATCTCGGCGGGGCCGAGATCGATTTCGTCGACGAACTGCTGGGCCAGTCGTTTCAGGTGAAGAACCCCAACGCGACCGCCTCCTGCGGCTGCGGCACCAGTTTCACCGTCTAGTGGACGCCGCCAGCACGCCGGTCGGCATCGAGCGCTTCCAGCAGGTTTCGCTGCCCGTCGCCGACCTCGACCGTGCGGTGAGCTTCTATCGCGACAAGGTCGGCCTCCGTTTGATCGCCACGTTCGATCCGCCTGGTCTTGCCTTTCTCGACGTCGGCGGTGTTCGCCTGCTGCTGAGCCGCAGCAAGGACGCAAAGCCTTCGTCGGGCACGCTCTATCTCCGCGTCGCGGACATCGACGCCGCCGAACGGGCGCTGACAACCCGCGGCGTTGCTTTCGAACACCGTCCGGCGCTGGTCCATCGGGACACCGCCGGCCAGTTCGGACCGGCCGGCAGCGAGGAATGGATGGCTTTTCTTCGCGACCCTGACGGCCACCTCTTGTCGATCGCCGCCACCAAGCCGGCCCGCTGAGCCTACCCGCCCTCCGCCATACCTTTCATGGTCTCGATGGCCCGTTGGAAAGCGTCGACAAATCCCTTCCGCCGGGCATCCTTCGCATCCTGCGTCGGATACGACTCCTCGTCGTAGACCAGCGAGTAGAGGATCGTCGAAGTCTTGCCGTCGACTGAGGGCTCCACGGCCAGAGTGCCGTGATACCACTTGTCCGCCATGCCGCCCGCGGTCTGGACATAGGTGTAGGAGAGCGGTGTTTTGCCCACGAGCAATTCGACCGTCGCGCCTGTCGCCCCAAGCTTGCGGATCGATCCGACGTCACCGCTGCCGGCGCTCATCTGGCATGGGGTCTTCAGCCAGTCCTGGATCGCGCAATACGGCCCGACTTTCGCCCAGACATCGGCGGCCGGGCGGCCGACGGCGATCTTGAGGTTGATCGTGGCGAAACTCGCCGCGAGAGCAGAGGAAATGGAAAGCGTCGCCGCCGCAGCAGCGGCAGCCGCAATGGCCAGAACCGAAAAGCTCGATCTTGATGATAGGGGCATGGTTGTCCTCCACAACTTGCCATCTAGGAAGATCGTCACGCTACGCGCATTGCGACCTGAGGACGAGTCCCCTTGCGCAAGCCCCTATTGGCATGTTTGACCGGCGCCAGCCGCCGACAGGAATCGCCCCGTGAAGATCGCCACCTGGAATATCAACGGCGTGCGCGCCCGCCTCGAGACGGCGCTCCGCTGGGTCGGCGAGGCGCGGCCAGATATCCTGTGCCTGCAGGAGATCAAAACCGTCGATGACGGCTTCCCGAACACAGCCTTCGAGGACCTCGGATACAACATCGCCGTACACGGCCAGAAGGGCTTCAACGGCGTTGCTCTCCTCTCGCGCCTGCCCATCGACGAGGTCAGCCGGGGCCTGCCCGGCGAGGCCGACGACGATCAGGCCCGCTTCATTGTCGGCGGCTTTTCAGTACCGGGCGGGTCGCTGCGCGTAGCCTCGATTTACCTCCCCAACGGCAATCCCGTCGGCAGCGACAAGTTCGCTTACAAGCTTCGCTGGATGGCTCGTCTGGAAGCGTGGGCCGGCGCCGCTTTGGTACACGAAGAGCGCCTGGTGATCGCCGGAGACTACAACGTCATTCCTACTCCCGACGACGCCCGCAATCCCGACAACTGGACCGACGACGCGCTCTACCAGCCTGAAAGCCGGCAGGCGTTCCGGCGCCTCCTCGCGCTGGGTTTTACCGATGCCTTCCGTGCGGCCGACAGCCAGCCAGGCAACTACACATTCTGGGATTATCAGGCGGGAGCCTGGCAGCGGAACAACGGCATCCGCATTGACCACCTACTGCTGTCGCCGCAGGCGGCGGACCGGTTAACCGGCGCCACCATCGACAAGCGACCGCGCTCCTGGGACAAGCCGTCGGATCACGTCCCCGTAATCGTCGATCTCGACGTTTAGGCGCCTCGGGCGCGACTAGCGGGAACTCGCGGACCCGTCGCGCAAATGCGCGATGTCGCGGTCCTTCAGCATCGCCAGAGCAGAGCGCCGTTCCTGCTCGCTGGCGCGGGCAAACGCCTGCTCCTGCGCTTCCCTGATCCACTCCTGCCCCTGAGACGCCCGCTGCAGAGCCGAAGTCAGGTACAGCAGCCCCATCACCGGCTGCCGCTGAACCCCCTCGCCTTCGAACATCAGCTGGCCGAGGAGCGCCTCGCCCTGCGCGTTACCCTTCTGCGCCGAGCTGTTCGACCAACGTGCCGCCAGTCGAAGGTCGCGGTCGCCGCCTTCGCCGCGATAGTACATTTGGGCGAGGTGGAACTGCGCATCGGCGTCGCCGAAATAGGAGGCGGCGTAGGAGAACATCTGCCGTGCCAACTGCGGGTCCGATTTCACCGAGTTGGGTATTCCACCGCGGTAGTAGCGACCCAGTTCGACGAAGGCACTGGCAACGAACGGCGCCGACGGGTCACCGGGACTCTGGTCGGCATAACTGTTGGCGACCTGCCGGAAAAGCTGGAACGCCTTGAAGTCGTCCTCGCCGATCCCATCGCCCGCCGCGTACATCCGCCCAAGCTTCCATTGGGCGAGAGGATTCCCCTTCTCGGCGGCGACCTGCAGCGCCTGAACAGCCGAGTTCATGTCGCCCTGCCGGTAAGCATCGATCCCGAGCTGAAAGGCGCGGCTCGGCGTCTGCGTCTGCAGCGAGCTGACATCGAACGCCAGGGCCGCCGGCATAAAGCCCAGGAACGCGGCCATGCCGGCCGCCGCCAGGAGCCTAGACATCCGCATAGGACTTCTTCTCCGCCGCCCCGCCGGGATGAGTAACCGCGCCGCCCCGCGCCGGGCCAACCCCCTGCGCATACCGCCAGATCGCTCCGGACGTGCAGTCGTTCTGGCGCGGCGTCCAGGTCTTGGCCCGCGCGGCCAGCTCCGTATCGCTGAGGCGGACGGCAAGCCGTCCGACGACTGCGTCGATTTCGATGATATCGCCGTCGCGAAGCAGCCCGATCGGGCCGCCCAGCGCGGCCTCCGGTCCGACATGGCCAATGCAGAAACCGCGGGTCGCGCCGGAGAAGCGCCCATCGGTTATCAGCGCGACCTTGTCGCCCATTCCCTGCCCGTAGAGGGCGGCGGTGGTCGACAGCATCTCGCGCATCCCCGGCCCACCGCGAGGCCCCTCGTAGCGAATGACCAGAACCTCGCCTTCCTTGTACCGGCGGTTCGACACCGCCTCGAAGCACTCTTCCTCGGAGTCGAAGCAGCGCGCCGGACCGGTGAAGACCAGGTTCTTCATCCCGGCCACTTTCACGATCGCCCCGTCCGGTGCGAGGTTGCCGGAAAGGCCGACCACACCGCCGGTCGCGGTGATCGGCTTATCGGCCGGCCGCACCACGTCCTGGTCTGGGTTCCATTTCACTTCGGCGAGGTTCTCGGCGATTGTCCGCCCGGTGACGGTGATGCAGTCGCCGTGCAGGAAGCCGTGGTCGAGCAGCGTCTTCATCAGCAGCGGAATGCCGCCCGCCTCGAACATGTCTTTGGCGACGTATTTCCCGCCGGGCTTCAGGTCGGCGATATAAGGCGTCTTCTTGAAGATCTCGGCAACGTCGAAAAGATCGAACTTGATGCCGCATTCGTGGGCGATTGCCGGCAGATGAAGGCCGGCATTGGTCGACCCACCGGAGGCGGCAACCACCGTCGCCGCGTTTTCCAGCGCTCGCCGGGTGACGATCTCGCGCGGGCGCAGGCCACGCGCCAACAATTCCATCACCTTTTCGCCGGCCGCCATGCAGAAGCGGTCGCGGATTTCATACGGGGCCGGCGCGCCAGCCGAATAGGGCAGCGCGAGGCCGATCGCTTCGGAGACCGTCGCCATGGTGTTGGCGGTATATTGGCCGCCGCAGGAGCCCGCCGACGGGCAGGTGACCCGTTCCATCTCAGCAAGGTCCTCGTCCGACATCTTACCGACCGAATGCAGCCCCACCGCCTCGAAGAGATCGCCGATGGCGACCTCTCGCCCCTTGAAGCGGCCCGGCAGGATCGAACCGCCATAGATGAAGACCGACGGGACGTTCAGGCGGCACATCGCCATCATCATGCCAGGCAACGACTTGTCGCAGCCGGCAATGCCAATGAGCGCGTCATAGCAGTGGCCGCGCATCGTCAGTTCGACGGAGTCGGCGATCACTTCGCGCGAGACGAGCGACGCCTTCATGCCTTGGTGGCCCATGGCAATGCCGTCGGTCACGGTGATGGTGCAGAACTCGCGCGGCGTCCCGTTGGCCGCGGCAACGCCACGCTTGGCGGCCTGCGCCTGGCGCATCAGCGATATGTTGCACGGCGCCGCCTCGTTCCAGCAGCTGGCGACACCGACAAAGGGCTGGTGGATCTGCGCCGCAGACAGTCCCATCGCGTAATAGTAGGAGCGGTGGGGAGCGCGTTCCGGGCCCTCGGTCACATGGCGGCTCGGCAAAGTGCGCTTGTCGAAACTGCGGGCGTCCATCTTCAAAACCTTCACGACCGGCAAAGTGCCCCGCCGTGCCTTTAGTCCCTCGCACTGCCATGCGTGGGATGCCCGCTTGCCCCGATGGGCGGCGGCCCGACGTCGACAAATGCGGCGCGGAAAGCTCGGGCCCCTGTGGCCTGCTTGCCATTCACGCTTCGTCCCACTTTATGGCTGAAAGGCGGCAAACTTAACGGCCTGACGGCCTTAACCGCGAAGTCTTTCCCTCTGTGCTCGCCGCGCAACACTGCGGCAGATCGAGCGCGGTTGGTTTGATGGCCACTCGAGATCAACGCATTGACAAGAGCCGGCCGGGCGGATCGGATGGCTCTGGGGAAGTCACCGGGGACACTCACTATGATCAGACTTGCGGGCATACTGCCGCTCTTGCTTTTGGCCGGCTGTTACACTTCGGACCGCGAGCTTGTGAGCGCGACGGAGGCGGTCGCCCCGTACAAGAAGATCGTTTACCAGTCGGTGGAGTCAGACAAGCCGACGACGCTCGTTGCCCGCGGCAGCTCGTACGCCGCCGAACCCGTCGAACCGGGACGGCAACCCTTCGAGTTCCGCTTCAAACCGCTGGGCGGATCGCTCTACCTGGCACAACTAAAGGGTGTTGAAGGCAAGCGGACGCAATATCTATTTGGCGTTGTGCGCCTCGATGCCGGGGCCAAGACGGCCCAAAGCTTTGCCGCGTCCGCCTCGAAGGCCGACCAAGGCCCTGACCTTAAGCCCTGCACGAAAACCGGCGCGGATATCTGCCTCACGCGGATCGAGCCTTATGTGATCCACGCGCTCGCCGGCATCGCCAATGGCGACAAACCGTTCGACAGCTATAAAATATTGACGCTCGAGTAGGGTCTCCTAGTCGCCGATCCCGAGTTTCGCCTTCAGCAGCGCGTTGACGGCCTGGGGATTGGCCTTGCCACCGCTCGCTTTCATCACCTGTCCGACAAACCAGCCGAGCATGGCTGGTTTGGTCTTGGCTTCGGCTGCTTTCGCGGCATTGGCGGCGATCACCTTGTCGACCTCGGCGTCGATTGCACCGCTGTCCGTGACTTGCGCAAGGCCTCTCGCCGCGACGATGGTTTGAGGGTCTCCGCCTTCGGTCCACACGATATTGAAGACATCCTTGGCAATCCGTCCCGAAATCGTGCCGGCGGCGAGAAGATCGAGGATGGCACCGAGCTGCCCCGGCTCGATAGGACTGTCGGCGATCTCCTTTCCCTCGCGGTTCAGGCGCCCGCCCATCTCGTTGATCACCCAGTTGGCGGCCGCCTTGGCGTCCCGGCCGACGGCGACCCGCTCGAAAAACTCCGCAGTCTCGCGCTCTGCGACCAGTACCGACGCGTCGTATTCGCCGAGGCCGAGGCTGGCGACGAAGCGCTGGCGCTTGGCGTCAGGCAGTTCCGGCAGGCCGGCCCGCAGCGCCTCGATCCAGGCGGCATCGAGCTCGAGCGGCAGCAGGTCGGGGTCTGGAAAATAGCGGTAGTCGTGCGCCTCCTCTTTGGAGCGCATGGCTCGCGTCTCGCCCTTGCCCGGGTCGAAAAGGCGCGTTTCCTGATGCACGTTGCCGCCATCCTCGATGAGCGCGATCTGCCGCCGCGCTTCCGTCTCAACGGCCAAGCCAACGAAGCGGATGGAATTGACGTTCTTGATTTCGCAGCGGGTGCCGAGCGGCTCGCCCGGTCGGCGTACCGAGACATTGACGTCTGCCCGGAGGCTTCCTTTCTCCATATCGCCGTCGCAGCTGCCGATGTAGCGCAAGATCGCCCGCAGCTTGGTCAAATAGGCCTTGGCCTCGTCCGCCGAGCGGATGTCGGGCTTGGACACGATCTCCATCAACGCCACCCCGGCGCGGTTGAGATCGACCATGCTCATGGTCGGGTGCTGATCGTGGACGAGCTTCCCGGCATCCTGTTCCAGATGCACGCGTTCGATCCCGATCGTCGCCCTGCCGCCGTCGACTAGATCGATCTCGACCTCGCCTTCGCCGACAATCGGCTGCTTGTACTGCGATATCTGATAACCCTGCGGCAGGTCTGGATAGAAGTAGTTCTTGCGATCGAAGACGCTTCGCCGATTGATGACCGCCTTGAGCGCGAGGCCGGTCCGCACCGCCTGTTCGACACAGGCGCCATTGATGACCGGCAGCATGCCGGGCATGGCCGCGTCGACCAGGCTGACATGGCTGTTCGGCTCCCCGCCGAAAGCCGTCGAGGCCCCCGAGAACAGCTTGGCCGCCGAACTGACCTGGGCATGGACTTCCATGCCGACGACGACTTCCCAGTCGCCGCTGGCGCCGCGGATAAGCTTACTGCCTGGGTTGGGCGTACGAGCGTTCACGCGGCTTGGATATGGCCTTCGCGTCGCTAAGCCAAGCCCGCAATCGGCCGGCCGGGTCGCGACCGGCGCGTCCCTCACCCTACTGGTTCAAGGTCGGCGGGAACGGCGGGGCTTCGTGGACGACCGTGATCTCAATCCGCCGGTTGCCGGACAGGAAAGGATCGTTGGGATAGAGCGGCTCGGTGTCGGCTTTGCCGATCACCGACTCGATGTGCTCGCCGGAGAGCCCCTGCCGGGCGAAAATATCGACGCTAGCCAACGCCCGTTCCGAAGACAGCCGCCAGGCCTCGGCGGTGGTGCCAGCCGTCCCGCGGCTGCTGGAGACGTGGCCGCTGATCCGCACCCGGTTCGGGAGCTTTGCCAGGATCGGCGCTAACCGAGTTAGCAGTTGCGTCATTGCCGGGGTTGGCACCGCTGAGCCCTGAGCAAACATCGGCAGGCCGTCCTCGTCGACGATGCGGATATTCAGCCCCTTGTCGTCGACCACGACCACGACCTGGCGCGACGCTTGCGCTACCTCGGGATTGTCGGCGAGCGCCTGATGGATCGCTGTCGCGGCGCTCAAGAATTGGCGCGAGCGTTCGGTGGCGGCCCGCTCGAACTTGTAGGTGTTGGCCTCAGGACCCTGGTTCTGGTTCTGATCGTTGCGCTTAGCCGCGAATTCGCTCTCGAGTTCGGTGGCGACAGCGCCCATTTCCCGCAGGAATTCCCGAACCGGTAAGCCGTCGCGCTCGATCATGCCCGCCGGGCGCTGCACTGGTTGAATCCCGAACGCGTCCTGGATGGAGCCGGCGGCCTGGGCGACCTTCTGGCTGTCCTGCGTCGAGAAGGAAACGATCATGACGAAGAACGCCATAAGGAGGGAAACGAGGTCGGCGAATGTGACCACCCAGCCGGCACCGTGACCGCCCCCACCACCGCCGTGTCCCTTTTTGCGTGCCATCCTCGCTTCGACCGCCCGTCAGAGTTACGCCGCCTCGCGATCGGCCGTTTCGATCTCGCGATGATGCAGCGGCAGGTAGGCCAGCAGTTGCTCGAAGACCAGCTTCGGGCTTGTGTTTTCGCGGATCATGATGATGGCATCGATGATCATCGAACTGTTGGTCGACTCCTCCGAGGCGCGGTTGGCGAGTTTGTCGGAAATCGGGAGCGCGATGAGGTTCGACACGACCGCACCGTACAGGGTCGTCAGCAGCGCGATCGCCATGCCCGGGCCGATCTTTTTGGGGTCGTCCATGTGGCTGAACATCGAAACCAAGCCGATCAACGTGCCGACCATGCCCATGCCCGGGGCAGCGTCTCCCAGCGCCTTGAATATCTTGTGGCCTTCTTCCAACCGCTCGTGCTCAAGGTCGCGCTCGCGCTCAAGCGACTGACGGATTTGTTCGACGGGGAAGCCGTCGGCGATCATTTGCGCTCCCTTTGCCAGGAAGCGGTCCTTGATCTCAACACCTTCGAGGCCGAGCGGGCCCTGCGAGCGGGCCACTTCGGCAAGGTGCTTGAGTTCCTCGATCAGGTGCCGCGGGCTGGTATGGTTGTAGAGGAAGGCCGACTTCAGTCCGAGCATCAGCGCGCTGACAAACGCATGCAGCGGGTAGCGGATCAGCACGGCCGTGGCGGCGCCGCCGATGACCACCACCGTCGCCAGGAGGTTCATGAACTGGGAAAGGCTGCTGCCTTCGATGAGGATGGCGCCAATAAGCACGCCAAACCCCCCGAGGATCCCCAGGATTGTCGCTATATCCATTGCTGCTTTTGCCGTACCGAACCCAACAGGCGGCCATCCTGATTCCGCCAACCCGATCTTGGTAAGCCAATCGTCAATTTCGGCTTAAGCTCGTCCCGTCAAAGTTGCCAATCGAGTGCACTTCGCGGCCAGGCCGCGACAACGGAACCTAGCTCCCGCCAGCCACAGCTGGAGTAAGCTCCGGTGCGACGTCTGGAGAGAATCCCGCCCATGTCGGATCACACCGCGACCCCGCATTTCCAGAACGATGCCGGCGCCCGGGAAATTGCGGTCGGCGTCAAGGAGTTCATGTGCGTGGGGGCGTCGCCGCCCCTCGACCACCCCCATGTGTTCCTTGATATGGGCAGCCGAAACGACGTCGCCTGCCCCTATTGCGCCACGCGGTTTGTTTACCGCGCCAGCCTTGGCGTTAACGAAACCGACCCGCCGAACCACCGTTTCGCTGAAATGATCGCCGGCTAACATTGCGAGGTTGCGGTGCGGAACACCCGCACGATTGTCGTTGCCGGAGCGGGGATCGGCGGCCTCGCCGCCAGCCTCTTCCTCGCCCGCGCGGGATATCGCGTGGTCCTCGCCGAACGCGCGCCGGCCCTTCCCAGCACCGGCGCAGGCATCCAGCTGTCACCGAATGCTGGCCGAGTCCTGTCCGAACTGCGGCTCGATGAGGCCATCGACGACGTCTCGCTGACCCCTAACGCGATCGATATCCGCAATGGCCGGACCGGCGCGCCACTGGCTTCGATCCCGCTCGGCGATCGCATCCGCGGCCGCTACGGCGCGCCTTACCGTCTCGTCCACCGGGCCGACCTCGCCGCAGTGCTCGCTCGCGCGGTGAGCGAGGAGCCGGACATCGAGATGATGCTCGGCACGGAACTGGTCGAGTTCGCGGCTCATCGCAACGGCGTCACTGCTGCTCTGAACAGCGCCAACCGCGTGCACGAGATCCGAGCGTCCATGCTGGTCGCAGCCGACGGGGTCAGATCGATCGTCCGCGCCGCCATGCCAGGCCTGCGCCCCGCCCGTCCCACCGGCCGCACCGCTTGGCGGGCGATGCTCCCGGTTGCCGATATCCCCGACCATGTGGAGGCCAATCGAACCGGCCTTTGGCTCGGGCCCGACGCCCACCTCGTCCACTACCCGCTGCGCGCCGGCACTGAGCTCAACATCGTCGCCATCGTCAAAGACGACGACCCCGCCGGCTGGAACGAGCCAGGCGACCCGGAACGCCTTCGCCGGCAATTCCGCCATTGGTCGCCGTTCGCCCAAGTGCTCCTGGCGAGGCCGGCGACTTGGCGGACCTGGCCAATTTTTGCAGCGCCGCCGTCCGGAATATGGGTCTCCGGGCCGGTCGCGCTATTGGGTGACGCGGCACACGCTATGACGCCTTTCCTCGCCCAGGGCGGAGCGATGGCTCTGGAGGATGCCGCGGTGCTGTGTCGCGCCGTCGTCGCCAACCGCGACGACCTGCCGGCCTCTCTCCTCCGCTACCAGGCCCTGCGCCGGCCCCGGGTCGCCAAGGTCTGGCGCCGCTCGCGGAGCGCCGGCGAACTCTACCATCTCGACCCAGTCACGAGCCCGGTCCGGGATTTCGGAATGCGGGTGCTGAGCCGCCTGTCGCTCCTTGGAAACTACGGCTGGCTCTATCGCTGGCGTCCGCAATAAGGGAGTGTCAGTCCTCGCCGGGCGGGCGCTGGCGCAGGCCCTTGGTCGCTCCGCGCCGGGCCTTGGCGTCGAGGCGCCGCGTTCGGCTGGCTTGCGTGGGGCGGGTTGCTCGCCGCAACACCGGAACTACCGCCGCCCGGCGTATCAAATCCGCCAACCGTTCGACCGCATCTGCCCGGTTCCGCTCTTGGGTCCGGAACCGCTGAGCGGTGATAACGATGTCTCCTTCGCCGGTGAGCCGCCGGCCGGCGATCCGGGCAAGCCGTTCGCGGATGTCGGCCGAGAGCGAAGGCGACCGCGCGACACTGAAGCGGATCTGCACCGCCGACGCCACCTTGTTGACGTTCTGACCTCCGGGGCCGGCAGCGCGGATGAAGCGCTCCTCGATCTCGGAGCTGTCGATGGAAAGTCCCGGAGCGATATCGATCCGCATCGGCGAGCGCCTTTTGCGCCCACCCCATCAGGCGAGGTGGCGCGCCTCATAGTCGATAACCCACGCCATCAGCGCCCGCCACACGGTCTCGCCGAGGTCGGGAGCAAGCCCCACGCGATCCGCCTCCGCACGGACCTTCGCCACGACATCCTCCACCCGGCTCGGGATCAGCGCCGGCAGCCCCGCCTCACGCTTGCGGGCGATCACCTGATCGACCACCTGCATGCGCTGCGCCAGCAGGCTGACCAATCGGCGGTCGATTGCATCGATGTCCTCGCGCAAGTCGTGGAGGCGGTCCAGAGCGACTACGGGAGCGGTCATTTCAGCCCTTTCGCGGGGTTGGAAGGATGAGCACTGGCGCCCCCCGGGGTTAGCACGATCGCGAAGAGAATGCCGGGTAACGGCCGGCTTGCCTCCGGCACATGAACGCTAAGCAGCCCTACCGCACAGCCAGCAAGTTGCCGCACCCGTGGCCCTCCTTGGCAGGCATGATAAACGAACCCTGAATGCGCGCCTCACGCTCCATTAAGCCCGTGCGGGCTAAAGTTCCGCTTCTCGGGGGTGACAGGAGTTGAGCGTGCTGCGCCTTGTTGTTGTCGCCATGGTCGCCTTCGCCCTCGGCGTCGCCCTGCTTCCCACGCCTCCAACCGACGCTGCCGGAGCCTGCGCCAACGAGAGCGCGTTTTGTCCAGCGCCCCGCGCTACCTGACGTCGGAACCGGCCTGCCCCCCCAAAAAGATTTCTGGTGCGGACGGCGGGGGTCGAACCCGCACGGTGGTTTCCCAACCGAGGGATTTTAAGTCCCTTGCGTCTACCAGTTCCGCCACGTCCGCACGCCGGGGCTGACTAGCATTTGCCTGGCCGGCATACCACCTGCGCCGGTGCCGGGATCGCCGCGGTCGGCGCAGACCGCTCTTCAACCTCGCGCGGCAGATCCGATCGGCGGCTGGAACGTCAGGCCAAGTTCCCAGGGGAAGTAGATCCACGTGTCCTGAGACACCTCGGTGATGAACGTGTCGACCAGCGGCCGCCCCATGGGCTTGGCGTAGAGCGCCGCGTAATGCGCCTTTGGTACCAGTTCGCGCACAAGCCGCGCCGTACGCCCCGTGTCGACCAGATCGTCGACAACCAGGATCGCCGGCGCCGGCCCTTTTCCAAGCCCCAAAATCTCCGGCGACACCGGTTTCAGGAGTTGGACGTCGCCGGGAACATTGTCGTCCCCATAGGACGAAATACATATGGTTTCGATGAGCCTGATGCCGAGTTCGCGAGCGACCACCATCGCCGGCACCATTCCGCCTCGTGTGACACAGACGATTGCCTGCCAATTAGCCTGGCCGGAGAGCCGCCAGGCGAGAGCGCGCGCGTCGCGGTGAAACTGGTCCCAGGACACCGGGAAGGCCTTCTGTTGATCGAGCATGATCACCACCCCACATCGGCGACCCGTTGTACCATGCTGCGCACACAGCCCGATCCTTGCTTTTCTCCCGTATCCCGCCGCGATAAATTCGCCTCAAGGTTCGAGGATGACAGGTAAACATGGTCCACTTCGTTGATGCCGCCGAGGCTCCGGCCGGCAATACCGGCCAGATCCGCCTCCATACCGCCGACGACTTCGCCGGTATGCGCCGTGCGGGTCGGCTCGTCGCCGAATGCCTCGATGCTCTCAATGAAGTCGTGCGGCCCGGTCTGCCGACCACCGAAATCGACGAGTTCGTATTCGACTTTGCCGAACGCCACGGCGCGCTGCCGGCAACCCTTGGCTACAAGGGCTATATGAAGTCGACCTGCACATCGATCAATCACGTCGTTTGTCACGGCATCCCCAACGACAAGCCGCTGCGCGACGGGGATATCGTCAACGTCGATGTCACGCTGATCGTCGACGGTTGGCACGGCGACTCGTCGCGAATGTACCTCGTCGGCGAAGTCAAACGCGCAGCCGAACGGCTGGTCCAGGTCACCTATGCGGCGATGATGCGGGGCATCGCCGAAGTGCGGCCCGGCAACACCACTGGCGACATCGGCTTCGCCATTCAGGATTTCGCCGAACGCGAACGCTGCAGTGTCGTGCGCGACTTCTGCGGTCATGGCGTGGGTCGGCTGTTCCACGACGCGCCCAACATTCTCCACTATGGCCGCCGCGGCGAGGGCGTCCCGCTGCGGCCCGGCATGATCTTCACCGTCGAGCCGATGATCAACCTCGGTCGGCCCGACGTGAAGATCCTGTCCGACGGCTGGACCGCCGTGACGCGGGATCGCTCTCTGTCTGCTCAGTTTGAGCACACCGTCGGCGTCACCTCGTCCGGAGTGGAGGTTTTCACTCTTTCGCCGCGTGGCATCGAGTTGCCGCGCCAGCTTGGCCGATGACCGCCGACCGGCATGAGCCTCCTCGACCACCGCATTTTCATGGTCATCGCGAGCGGCTCCGTGCACGCTTCCGGGAGCAGGGCTCTGCTGCGCTGGCCGATTACGAATTGCTCGAACTGATCCTTTTCCAAGTGCTGCCCCGCCAGGACACCAAACCGCTTGCCAAGGCGCTGCTCGATCGCTTCGGCGGCTTTGCCGAAGTGCTGGCCGCGCCAGTTGCTGCGCTCTGCGAGGTCTCCGGGGTCGGCGAGACCGTCGCCCTCCATCTCAAGGTTGCCGAAGCGGCGGCCCATCGCTATGCGAGCGACCGCGTGCCCAAGCGCGCCCCGCTCAACTCCTGGGACGACGTTGTCGGCTATTGCCGCACTGTCATGGCGCGGGAGACGCGTGAACAGTTCCGCGTCCTTTTCCTCGACAAGAAGAACGCGCTGATCGCCGACGAAGTGCAGCAGGTCGGCACCGTCGATCACACGCCGGTTTACCCCCGCGAGGTCGTGAAGCGCGCATTGGAACTCTCAGCGAGTGCCGTGATCCTGGTGCACAACCATCCCTCGGGCGACCCGACGCCGTCGCGCGCCGATATCGACATGACGCGCACTATCGTAGACGCCGCCGCTCCACTCGGCATCATTGTCCACGACCATATCGTCGTCGGACGGAACGGCCACGCCAGCTTACGGAGCTTAAAGCTCCTATGATCTTGCCGTCGCCCCACGCATTTCTCGGCGAGGCGAACCGGAAATGACCCTGATTTTTGCCGGCCTCTTTGTTGCCGTCGCGACGACGATCCATGTCGCCAGCCTCGCAATTGCGGCTGGCCGCTTCCGGCGCTCGGCCGGCCCCATGCCCCCTCCCCACCCCGCTCCGATGATCTCCATCCTGCGGCCGGTACGCGGATTGGAAACCGACCTGGAGGAGACCCTCCTCTCGGGATTCCAACTCTCATACCCAGACTACGAGATCGTCTTCTGCTGCGCTGACGCCAACGATCCGGTCATCCCGCTGGTAGAGCGCCTGATCGCCGCTCATCCGGGGGTTCGCGCCCGGCTCCTCGTTGGCGACGACCGTGTCAGCATCAACCCCAAGCTCAATAACCTAGTGAAGGGCTGGGACGCTGCCGCCGCCGACTGGATCGTCATGATCGATTCCAACGTTCTGCTGCCGCGCGATACGCTGGAACGGTTGATGAACCGCTGGCGCAACGACACCGGTCTCGTCACATCGCCCGCTTACGCCGTTCGACCGAAGAGTTTCTGGGCCGAGGTCGAGGCAGCCTTCCTCAACACTTTCCACGCCCGGATGATGCTCGCCGCCGACTCCCTCGGCCTCGGCTTTGCCCAGGGTAAGATTCTGTTCTGGCGCCGCGCCGACCTCGAGCGAAACGGCGGAATCCGCCGCCTTGCCGGCGAGGTTGCCGAGGACGCCGCCGGCACCAAGATGGTGCGCCAGAGCGGGCTCCGCGTCCGCCTTGCCGAGCAGCCTTTCGCTCACCCGCTTGGGCGGCGCGCCTTCAGCGAGATCTGGCTCCGCCAGCTCCGCTGGGCCCGCCTTCGTCGCGAGGCCTTCGCCGGCGTGTTCAGTGTCGAAGTGTTGTTTGGCGGTGTTCTGCCGGCGCTGGCACTGACACCGATAATTTTGGCCAACGGCATCTCGCTGATGTGGCCCGCCGTCTACCTCGTCGCCTGGTACGGCGCCGAGATCATGATGGCGGCTTATGCCGGCTGGCCGGTGTCTTGGCGCATACCGGCTGCCCTCCTCGTCCGCGACATTATCATCCCGCCGCTATGGGTCGCCGCTTGGCTGGGCAAGGAGTTCAACTGGCGCGGCAACGCGATGGCGATTGGCGGCAAGCGCGACGCTCCGCCCGAGCAGATCCCGACCCTCGACACCCCGCAACGGAAATAGCCGCTTCTACTGCGGCGAGTGGGCGACCACGGAGTTGGCGAACTGCAGCTTCTCGCGAATGCTCTTTTGGATCGCCAGTTCGACGGCCGCGAGCAGGTCCGTGTGCCCTTCAAGAACCCGCGACAGCCGGTCCGGCGTGAATTCGAGGTAGCGCACGGTTGACGCACAGACGGCTGTCGCCGTTGCGAGTTCGCCCGTGGAAATGCCGATCTCTCCGATCAGGCTGCCCGGCCCGCAATCGGCGATGGTGACGCTGTCGACGATGATGTCCACTTTGCCGCTGGCGATGAAGAAGAGGCTCGTCACCGAAACGTTCTGCCGCGTCAGCGCTTCGCCACGCTCGGCGTCGCGCCAACGGCCGGCGCTCAGGAGCTTTCGTGTCTGGCCGGGTGAAAGTTGTGGCACGACCTTGTTGCGGAAGAGCTGCTCCTCTTCACTCAGCGCGCGTCCGAATTTGCGCGATCGCGATACGACCAACTGCCAAACGTTCATCAGGATGAAGAAGCTCTGCCAGAACGCTGCCGTGCCGTCGTGACTGACGAAGATCGCGAGAGCGAGCCCGGCTATCCCCGAGGCGATTGCCACCACCCGCAGCAGGAAGAGATTGGGCATCCCCATCGCCACGACGAGGAGGAAGTAGGAGAGATTGCGGACTATCGGTTCGATGCCGAACACTTCCGGCAGAGAAAATTCCATCTGGCCCACCCTTCCGGACTCTCCCGCAGCCCGGCCCCCAGTCCCTAGCACAGCGGAACGGCAAAATATCGCCTCAGCGCGGCTTAACCCCACTGTGGACGATCCTGGCGCCGGCTGCCGCCAGCGCTTCCGGCGTGTCGAGGTCGAGCCGGGCTGCGGGCCCGACCTCGACCTCGCGCACGACATCTGCATGAGCCTTCATCACCAGACGCCCGCCGACATCGCCCCAGGCCGCGGCCAACTCGCCGAAAAACCGTCGCGACCACAACACCGGATTGCCCCGCTGCCCCCTATCCGTCGCCACAACAATCTCCGCCTTCGCCGGCTGGAACGCGGCGATGACGGCGTCCACCAATGGCGCGGTAACCCCTGGCATATCGCCGAGAAGCAGTAGCGCTGCGTCCGCGGCAAGCGGCACCGCCCCGATGCCGACGCGCAACGACGTCGACAGGCCATCGGCAAAGTCCGGGTTGTGGCAGAGGACCGCGTCGAGCCCGTCGAGAGCCTGGCGTACCGCGTCCGCCTGATGGCCGGTCACAACAATGACCGGTTTCGCCCGACTGGCGAGTGCCGCGGTAACAACCAGCCGAACGATCGGAATGCCGCCAAGTTCAGCGAGGAGCTTGTTCGGTCCGCCCATCCGGCTCGACCTGCCGGCGGCCAGAACCACCGCGGCAACACTCGGCTCTTTCGGCATGGTCCCCCTTTGCGTGCCGCCCGACTACAGAGGTCTGTGTCCCGACCGGCCCCCACCTCTTAACGCTATAGCAAAGTCCACATTGATCTTAAGGAAACCAATAGAGTTTTATCGGTCCCAGCAAGAAATCATCAACCGGCGCCCGGTAAACGGCGCCGAGATTATCGTAAAAAAAGCGTCAACGCGCCGCCATGAACCAGATCGACCGGGTCAAGTTGCATTCATTCGCTGGCTCCGCCGGTGCGGCGACGATTGCTCCCCCTCGCTCCCCCCTCATCACGGGGCTCAACCTTGGCGCTCGCGCCGCCGCCGAGAGCCTCGCCGACCGACCGATCTCGCCGCGCCTCCTGCCCGGGCTGATTCAGCTGCTCGACACGGCGGCGCTGGCGCTGATCGGCGTCGCCGCCTACGCCGTCTACGTGGCCGGCGCCGACGGCTGGCAACCCGGCTACCTCGGGCCGCTACTGACCGGCGCAGCCGCCGCGACGCTTCTGAGCCAAGCCTCCGGCTCTTACGCTCTCGCATCGTTCCGTCGCTCGTTTGCAGGCGTCGAGCGCGTGGCCGCGGTTTGGAGCGCGGTCTTCGCTGCCTTCACCCTCGCATTCTTCTTCACCAAATCCGGCCAAGAGTTCTCGCGAGTCTGGGTCGGAACCTGGTACCTCGCCGGTCTCGGCTACTTTGCCGTCGAGCGGGCGCTTCTCTCGCGGCTGGTCAAAGGCTGGGCACGCGCTGGCCGGCTCGAACGCCGCGCGGTGATCGTCGGCGGCGGCGCCCCCGCAGCCAACCTGATCAGCGCTCTCGAGACACAGTCCGACGGCGACATCCGCATTTGCGGCATCTTCGACGATCGCGCCGACGACCGCTCGCCACCTGTTGTGGCCGGCTACCCCAAGCTCGGCACCATCGCCGAACTACTTGTGTTCTGCCGCATCGCGCGGATCGACCTACTGATCGTCGCCTTGCCGATCTCAGCTGAAAATCGCCTGCTGGCGCTGCTCAAGCAGCTCTGGGTGCTGCCAATTGACATCCGCCTCTCGGCCCACGCCAACAAGCTGAAGTTTCGCCCACGCGCCTATTCCTATCTCGGCGGCGTCCCGTTCCTCGACGTCTTCGACCGCCCCATTGCCGACTGGGACTCTATTGCCAAGCGCTGCCTTGACGTGACGGTGGCAAGCCTTGCCCTCGTCCTCCTGTCCCCGCTTCTCGCGCTGACCGCCATCGCCATCAAGCTGGACAGCCGCGGACCGGTGCTCTTCCGTCAGCGGCGGTACGGGTTCAACAACGAGGTGATCGAGGTCCTGAAGTTCCGCTCGCTGCGACACGAATCGGCCGATCCGACGGCAAGCAAAGTCGTCACCCGAGGTGATAGCCGAGTTACCCGCGTCGGCCGCTTCATCCGCCGCACCTCCATCGACGAGTTGCCGCAATTGGTCAACGTGCTTCGGGGCACCTTGTCGCTCGTCGGTCCTCGCCCCCACGCCGTCCAGGCGGCCACCGGCAGTATGCCTTGGGAGCGGTTGGTCGACGGCTACTTCGCGCGTCACCGCGTTAAGCCCGGCGTCACCGGCTGGGCGCAAGTTTGCGGCTGGCGGGGCGAGGTCGACACGCCTGAGAAGATCCAGAAGCGCGTCGAGTGCGACCTCCACTACATCGAGAACTGGTCGATCCTGTTCGATCTCTACGTTCTCGCGCTGACGCCCTTCCGTCTCTTCAACTCCCCTAACGCCTACTAGGGGCTGGAGGGCATGGAGATGCGCACTGCCCCGGCAGGCTCGAACATACCCTTCGCGCCGGTCGCGGCGACTGCCTTTCACCGCTGGCTGAGCGAACGCCGCATCGGCGATTGGTCGCTCGGCGCCCTCATCTTCCTGTCGGGTTTTGTCCTCTACGAACCCGCCCCTTACGACCTTCTGCTGCCGCTGTTCGTGGTCGTCGCCGCTCTGTCCGGCCTGCGTCTCAACCGCCATATCCTGCCGCTGATAGTCCTGCTGATGCTGTTCGAGGCGGGCGGGATTATCGCTTTCACGCAAACGGCGCTTTTCGGCAAGGTAACTGTCAAGCTGCTGACGACACTTCTCCTCGCCGGCTCGGCGATCTATTTCGCCGCCCTCGTCTCGGCCGACCCGGCCCGCTACCTCCGCGTCATCGCCCGGAGCTATGTCGCGTCTGCGGTGGTGGCGAGCCTCGTCGGCATCCTGGCCTACTTCCACGCCATCCCCGCTTGGGAGCTGTTCGTCAAATACGGCCGGGCGATGGGCCCGTTCCAAGACCCGAACGTGTTCGGCCCGTTTCTGATCCTCCCGGCGGTTCTCCTCGCCCGCGGCCTGATCGTCGGCGACACCCGGCCAGCGCTGGGGCCAGCGCTTGGCCTGGTGGTGATCATGCTGGCGATCTTTCTCGCCGGCTCTCGCGCGGCCTGGGGCATGAGCGTCTTTGCCGTGCTGTTCGTGGTGTTTGTCGACTTCGTCAATGAACGCCGCCCGTCGCGCCGTCTGCGTATCCTCGGCGTCGTCACCGTCGGGGTGGTCCTGACCGCGTCGATGCTGGCCGCCGCCATGTCCGTGCCGGCCATTGCCGACCTCATCGTGCAGCGCGCTCACCTCGTCGAGGAATACGATGCCGGGCGCCTCGGACGGTTCGCCCGTTGGGCGATCGGTTTTTTTCTCGTGCAGGAGCACCCGCTCGGAATAGGCCCGTTCCGCTTTGGGCTGATTTTCGGCGAGGACGAGCACAACACTTGGCTGAAGGGCTTCACCGTCTACGGCTGGCTCGGCGGGGTCGCCTATCTCGCTCTTGCCGCCTGGACCCTGCGCGTCGCCACGCCGCTCCTCTTCCGCGCCCGTGAATGGCAGGACGTCCTAGTCTCAGCTTATGCCGTCTTCGTTGCCCACCTCTTCACCCATATCCTCATCGATCAGGACAGTTGGCGGCACGTCTTCCTCATGTACGGCATCCTCTGGGGATGTGCCGCGGCGGAGAAGCTGAAACGCCGGCGCGGCGCGACAGTCGGCGAAGCTGCCTTAATGCGGCCCCCGAGCATGATCGCGGCCCCGGGTCTGCCCCGCGGACACGCTCGTTGGACCGCCCAAGCGCGCTAGTCGCCGCAGTCCGGCTCGGTTTGACGCTGCTCGGCCCCCGCCCTAGGGTTCGCCGCAAGCCGTCCTTCCGGCGAAGCGCAACGGGCGGTCATTGCTTCGCCAAGGGACCGGCATCTGCCAAGGGAGGAGATTCATGAACAGAACCCGCAATCACGTCGCTCGGACCGCCATCGCCGGTGCCGCTGCTGTCGTCGCGACCTGCGTCGCCATCGCTGGACCGGAGAAGGTTGGCACGCTGCCCGCCGACTTCCGCACTGCATTCACCCTGATCGCTACCCGCGACATGCACCTTGGCGGCAACGCCATCGCCGACGTCTATGTCAATTCAGTCGCTCTCCAAAGCGGCAAGGGCGACAAGCCTCTTGCACCCGGATCGGTGATCGCGATGGAGGTGTTTGGCGCCAAGCTCGACGCCAACAATCAGCCGATCTTCGACGCCAAGGGCCGTCTCGCGAAGGATCAGCCGCGTGCAGTCAACGTTATGGAAAAACGTGCCGGGTGGGGCGCCGAGTATTCTGACAAGCTGCGCAACGGCGAGTGGGAATACGCCTCGTTCAACTTGCAGGGCGTCAAGAGCACCAACCCGACCACTGGCTGTTTTGAGTGCCACGGCAGTCTCCGCGACCTGCCGATGGACTTCATCTACACTCGCAGCGAACTGAGCGAGGCCGCTGAGAAGCCGGCCAAGACCAACTAGCGGCCGTAGGAGATCAGCCATGACTAGGCAGTTTGCGCTGGCGGCAGGCCTGCTCGCCGCCCTGTGGAGTGGTGGCGTCGCCGCCGCCGAATTCGAAGTCCGAGTATTGGACAAAGGACCGACCGGAGTTTTCGTCTTTGAGCCGGCGTTGCTGAAGATCGCCGTTGGCGACTCGGTCACCTTCAAAGCGGTGGACGTCAACCATACAGTCGGCAGCATCCGCGGCATGATCCCGGTGAAGGCTCAGCCCTTCAAGAGCGACCGCAGCAAGGATCTAAAGGTGACGTTCACCGAGGCGGGCATCTACGGCTACGAGTGCTTCGTTCATATTCACTCCTTCGGCATGTCGGGGGTGATCGTCGTCGGCAACGATCTTTCGAACATGGCCGAAGCCAAACAGGCGGCAGCTTTGGCCCCTCCGCGCGAGCGTGAGAAGCTCGAGGCGCTCCTGGCGGCCGCTGCGAAGTAGAGAGGCGCGTCTCGCAAATCCAAGGCCCGCCCGGTCGTTCGGGCGGGCCTCTCTGTAGGTTCATTCGGCCGCACTAGCCGCCGCCGAATAGACCGGACTTGACCGGACGACGGACAGTCGATCGCCAACGTCATCGGAACTGGCGTCGGCCGCGTTACCAACGGCCAGTTGCCGATTGAACCGAAACTGAGGCATCGCCGCAACAGATCGGTCGTTAGTGCGGCGGAAGGATCACACCCTTCCATCGCGGCGTCTCTAATCGCAGATCTCGGCCGGTCCGGTGTGGCGCCAGGGTGCCGAAGCCCGTGTGCCTTTTGACGCAGTTGACCCAGATCAACTCCGCTTCGCCGACCCGCCGGCACAAGAACGGTTGGCGCTGATTCCAGCGGCCAACTCACAGTCGAACCAAAGAGGCGGCGATGCTTCAGGCGGGGCTTTTCGGGATTGTCGCTTTGTTGGCGATGATGGCGGCATGGATGGCGCGCGACGTGCCGTTCGCCGTTCATATGGGGCTGATTGCCGTTGTTGGGCTTGCCGCCATGGTTTGGCAGATCGCGGCCACTCGCAACGCATCGGAGAAGCCACCGACCGGCTACATGGACGACGTTGTCCGGGCCGGCGCCATAGCGACCGTCTTCTGGGGCATCGCCGGCTTCACCGTCGGCCTCGTTATCGCTCTGCAACTCACCTATCCCGAACTCAACATCGACCCATGGCTGAATTTCGGTCGCCTTCGCCCGCTGCACACTTCGGCCGTGATTTTTGCGTTCGGCGGCAACGCCCTGATCGCCTCCAGCCTCTACATCGTTCAGCGCACGACTGGCGCACGCCTCGCTTTCGGCAACCTCGCTTGGTTCGTCTTCTGGGGCTACCAGGTCTTCATTGTCCTCGCGGCAACCGGCTACCTGATGGGAGCCACCCAATCTAAGGAGTATGCGGAGCCTGAGTGGTACGTCGACGTGTGGCTGACCGTTGTCTGGGTCGCCTATCTGCTGGTCTTCCTCGGCACTCTCGTTCGCCGCAAAGAACCTCATATATACGTCGCCAACTGGTTCTTTCTCGCCTTCATCGTCACCGTGGCGATGCTCCACCTGATCAACAATCTGGCGATCCCCGTTTCGCTCTTTGGTTCCAAGAGCTATCCTCTCTTCGCCGGCACTCAAGACGCACTTGTTCAGTGGTGGTACGCCCATAACGCCGTCGGATTCTTTCTCACTGCCGGCTTTCTAGGGATGCTCTATTACTTCATCCCCAAGCAGGCGAACCGGCCGGTCTATTCCTATCGCCTGTCCATCGTCCACTTCTGGTCGCTCATCTTCCTATACATCTGGGCCGGCCCTCATCATCTCGAATACACAGCCCTGCCGGATTGGGCGCAAAGCCTCGGCATGGTGTTCTCGATCATGCTGTGGATGCCGTCATGGGGCGGCATGATCAACGGGCTCATGACCCTCTCCGGCGCATGGGACAAGCTGCGCACCGACCCGATCCTGCGCATGATGATCCTGTCGGTCGCCTTCTACGGAATGGCCACGTTCGAGGGCCCGATGATGTCGATCCGTTCGGTCAACTCGCTAAGTCACTACACCGATTGGACCATCGGTCATGTGCACTCCGGCGCCCTCGGATGGAATGGCATGATCGCCTTCGGCGCCGTCTACTTTCTGGTGCCGAAACTGTGGAACCGCGAACGGCTCTACAGCCTACGCCTCGTCAATTGGCACTTCTGGCTCGCCACCATCGGCATCGTTCTCTACACCGCCTCGATGTGGGTCGCGGGCATCATGGAAGGCCTCATGTGGCGCGAATACGACCGCCTCGGCTTCCTCGTCTACTCGTTCGTCGAAGCTGTTGCCGCCACGCATCCCTATTATCTGATCCGCGCTCTCGGCGGGGCCCTTTATCTGACCGGCGCGATCCTCATGGCGGTCAACATCTGGCGCACAATTCGCGGCGATAAGCGTGAAGAAGTGCCAATGGGTGCGCCGACTGTACAGCCCGCAGCTTGAGTGGCGAGGAGCAACTCCGTGACTACTTTCATCAACCACTCCAAGATCGAAAAGAGCGCGACTCTGCTGCTCGTCCTCAGCTTGATCACTGTCGCCATCGGCGGCATCGTCGAGATCGTTCCCCTCTTCTATCTGCAGAACACCATCGAGAAGGTGGAGGGCATGCGGCCCTATACCCCCCTCGAACTAGCCGGGCGTGACATCTACGTGCGCGAGGGCTGCTATGTCTGCCATAGCCAAATGGTGCGCCCGCTCCGCGACGAGGTGGAGCGCTACGGGCACTACAGTCTCGCCGCCGAATCCATGTACGATCACCCCTTCCAGTGGGGGTCGAAGCGCACCGGGCCCGATCTCGCCCGAGTCGGCGGTCGCTATTCGGACGAGTGGCAGGTTCAACATCTTCTCGACCCGCGGTCGGTCGTCCCCGGTTCTATTATGCCGGCCTATCCGGCCCTTGCCCGGACCGACCTCGACATCCGCTATCCTGAGGATCGTTTGACGGCGCTGTCGCGGACCGGAGTTCCCTATTCCCCGGCGATGATCGCAGCCGCCAAGGCCGACCTCGCCGCCCAGGCGACCCCAGGCGCAGACACCGCTGGCCTCACTGAGCGCTACGGCGCCAAAGTGCAGAACCGCGACTTCGACAACAATCCCCAACGCCTGACTGAGATGGATGCCCTCGTCGCCTACCTGCAGATGCTGGGCACGCTGGTCGACTTTACCAGCTACGAGCCTCGCAACGCCGCAAATCAGCGGTGACTTCTATGACCTACGATCTGTTCGCCCGCTTCGCCAATAGCTGGGGCCTCGTTTTTCTCGCGCTCGCCTTCGCGGCAGCCATCGCCTGGGCCTTCCGGCCCGGCTCCAAACGCTACTACCGGCAACAGGCCGACATTCCATTCCGCGACGACACGGGAGACCTCTGAGCCATGGCCGCACGTTCGCAAGCGCCGAGCGCCGCATCCTCGGGCGTCGAAATCGACGCCGCTACCGGCAAGCCGACGACCGGGCACGAATGGGATGGGGTCAAGGAGCTTAACCAGCCGCTGCCGCGCTGGTGGGTATGGACCTACCTGGCGACCGTTGTCTTCGCCGCCGTTTATGTCGTGCTCTACCCGGCAATACCGATGGTGCGCTCGGCAACGACCGGCGTGCTCGGCTACTCGACCCGCGCGTCGGTCGAAGACGGTCTGGCGGCGCTCCGCGCCGGCCAGGCGGCAAACCTCGAGAAAATTCGCACCCTGCCGCTGACAGCCATTCGGGCCAACGACGACCTCTACCGCTTTGCGGTCGCCGGTGGCCGCTCGGCATTTCTCGTTAACTGCGTGCAGTGTCACGGCTCGGGAGCGCAGGGCGGCAAGGGTTACCCCAACCTCAACGATGACGACTGGCTTTGGGGGGGATCGCTCAGCGCGATCGAGAAGACAATCCAGCACGGCATCCGCTTCGCCGGCGATCCCGAGACTCGGGCCGTCGACATGCCGCCCTTTGCCGACGTGTTGAAGGCGGATGACATTGCCGCCGTCTCCGACTACGTCCTGACTCTATCGGGTCAGGCAACCAGCGCCCCTCTCGCCGCTAAGGGAAAACCGCTCTTCGCCGACATGTGCTCGAGCTGCCACGGCGAGAAGGGCGAAGGCAATCGTGACCTGGGTGCGCCGGCTTTGAAGGATGCCGTTTGGCTCTACGCCTCCGACCGCGGCGCCATTGCCGCGCAGATCGCCAAGCCCCGCAACGGCGTAATGCCGGCCTGGGCCTCGCGGCTCGACGCGGTGACCATCAAGCAGCTGGCGCTCTACGTCCACTCGCTGGGAGGCGGCGAGGTTGAGTGACACGCTCGACAAAGTGCGGCCCGGTGGCGGTACGGTTGAGCCGATTGAGGTTCAGCCGGTCAACCGCCGCAGCGGCCAGTCGCTTTACGCTCCACGCACCAAGATATTCCCCCAGCAGGCGCATGGGCGCTTCCGCACCCTCAAGTGGATCGTCATGGCGGTCACGCTCGCGATCTACTGGGGCACGCCCTGGATTCGCTGGGACCGCGGCCCCTTCGCGCCAAGCCAAGCGGTGCTTGTCGATCTAGCCGACCGCCGGTTCTTCTTCTTCTTCATCGAGATCTGGCCGCAGGAATTCTACTTCGTCGCCGGCCTTCTGATCATGGCCGGTATTGGCCTGTTCCTGGTCACGTCCACCTTCGGCCGAGCCTGGTGCGGCTACACCTGCTGGCAGACCGTCTGGGTCGATTTGTTTATCGCGGTCGAGCGGCTGATCGAGGGCGATCGCAACGCCCGCATCAAGCTGGACAAAGCACCCTGGACCCCGCGCAAGATCACCTTACGCGCTGCAGTCTACGCGACGTGGCTGGTGATCGCCGTCTGTACCGGCGGGGCCTGGGTGTTCTACTACTCTGACGCCCCGACGCTTCTCCACGACCTGGTTACCCTGCAGGCGGCCCCTGTCGCCTACATCACCATCGGCATTCTCGCCACCACGACATTCGTCTTCGGCGGCCTGATGCGAGAGCAGGTGTGCACCTATATGTGCCCCTGGCCGCGCATTCAGGGCGCAATGCTGGACGAGGACTCGCTCCTCGTCACTTACAACGACTGGCGCGGCGAACCACGCAGCCGCCACAAAAAGCGCGCCGCTGCCGAACAAGCACCGGTCGGCGACTGCGTGGACTGCAACGCCTGCGTCGCTGTCTGCCCGATGGGCATCGACATCCGCGACGGCAATCAGCTGGAATGCATCAGCTGCGCCCTTTGCATCGACGCCTGTGATAGCGTGATGGCCAAACTCGGCCGTCAAACCGGCCTCGTGTCCTACACCACGCTTCGCGATTACAACGCGCAGGCATCGATTGCCGCCACCAGCGGCATCGCGGCCGCCAGAAGCACGCAGCGCTACTTCTCTTGGCGCCGCGTCGTGCGCCCCCGGACTCTGCTCTACGCCGCGCTCTGGTCGGCCGTCGGCCTCACTATGGTGTTCGCCCTCAACGACCGCACGCGCCTCGACATCAATGTCATCAAGGACCGCAACCCGCTCTTCGTTCGTCTCGCCGATGGATCAATCCGCAACGGCTACACTCTGAAGATCCTCAACATGCGCCAGGAGCCGAGGCAGTACGAGATCGCTCTGGATGGTCTCGCCGGTGCCGACCTCTGGCAAGCCGGGGGACGCGAGCACGACACGCAGCCGATCCGCGTTGACGTCGAAGCCGACAGCGTCAAGGCGATCCGCGTCTTCGTCAGCCGCCGCGCCGATGCCGGCACCCCTTCCAGCCCGAGCTTTGCCTTCACTGTTCGCGATCTCGGCAACACCGAGACCGCTCGCGAGCGCGCGGAATTTTCCGCTCCGGGAGCCTGACCCGATGCCCCCTACCGCTCCCCACCGGAAAAATGGCGAGTTCACCGGGCGCCTGTTCCTCGCACTGGCGCTGGGCTTCTTCGGCGTCGTCATCGCGGTCAATGTCGGCCTCGCAGTGGTCGCCGGATCGACGTTCCCGGGACTTGTGGTGGAAAACAGCTACACCGCTAGCCAGCACTACAACACGTTGCTGGCGGCCGCCCGTGAGCAGGACGCCGGCGGCCTCGACGTTTTCCTGGCGGCCGACGGCGATCGCCTGCGCGTGACGCTGACTGGCACCGCCGCCCGCCTCGGATTGACCGTCGTCGCGAGTGTCGGCCGCCCGTCGTCCGGCCGCGAGGATCGCACGCTTGCCTTTGTCGGCGACGGCCGCCTTTACCAAGCTTCGGAGTCCCTCCCGCGGGGCATGTGGAACGTCGAAATCGATGTCAAAGACGGCGATCGGCAGGTCTTCCGCCGAACCGACAAGATCACGATCGACGGTGGCCGCAATGACTAGAGACACCGAGCCCGGCGACAACGGTAGCGCCGTTGGAATAGCGGACGGTCCAGCAAAGTCGTCTGACTGTGGCTGCAGTGGCTCCGCCCAGACCTGCTGCCGCGACACGCCGGAGTTGAACGTCGATCCAGCGGCGCACGTACGGCCCTCCACGCAGCCGCAGTCGAGGCACGTCGATCTGATCGTATCTGACATGCATTGTGGCGGCTGCCTAGGGACTGTCGAGCGCGCTCTGACCGGCATTGCCGGCGTCACCAAGGCGCGCGCCAATCTCACTACGCGGCGGGTTGCTATCGATGCTCTGCCGGCGGTCGCCACGGACGCCTTGATCGCCGCGCTGGCGGCGGCCGGCTACGCAGCGCGAACCGTCGAGCCGGAGGTGTTGGCAGCGGTCGAGTCCGACAAGGAGGGCTCCGACCTGCTGCGCGCCATGGCGATCGCTGGCTTCGCCGCCGGCAACGTTATGCTGCTCTCGGTGTCCGTCTGGGGCGGCGCCGAACCCGCGACTCGCGACCTATTCCACTGGGTTTCCGCACTGATTGCCCTCCCCGCGGTCGCCCTTGCCGGCCAACCGTTCTTCCGCTCCGCATTCCGCGCTCTTGCCGCTCGTCGCTTCAACATGGATGTGCCGATCGCCATCGGCGTCACATTGGCGACCGCGATGAGCCTCTACGAGACAATGGTCGGCGGCGAGCACGCCTACTTCGACGCGTCGGTCACGCTGCTCTTCTTCCTGTTGCTCGGCCGCTACCTCGACCATCGCATGCGTTCGGTGGCACGGTCTGCAGCGGCAAGGCTGGTGGCTTTATCGCCGCGCACCGCTGCGCGGCTATCGGCTGACGGCACGGTTGCCAATGTTCCCATCGCCGAGGTCGGGCCCGGTGATCGCTTGCGCGTCCTTCCCGGGGATCGCATTCCAATCGATGGCATTGTCGACGACGGCCGCAGCGACGTCGACCGCTCCATGCTCACCGGCGAAGCCGATCCGGAGCCAGTTCACCCCGGCATCGAGGTTTTTGCCGGCACTCTCAATCTCACCGGACCGATGATTGTTACCGCCCGCCGCCGGGCCACCCAAACAGTGCTCGCCGAGGTCGTGCGTCTTACCGCCGCCGCCGAACGGGGCGGCGGGCGCTTCGTGCGGCTTGCCGACCGTGCGTCGCGCCTCTATGCCCCCGCCGTTCACCTCTTGGCGCTTACAACTTTTGTCTCCTGGCTGGCCCTTGGAAGCGGCTGGCATGCTTCACTGACGGCGGCGATCGCCGTTCTGATCATCACCTGCCCCTGTGCCCTCGGACTCGCCGTCCCGGCTGTGCAGGTGGTGGCGAGCGGACTGCTCCTGCGGCGCGGGGTCATGCTAAAGGACGGCTCCGCGCTAGAGCGCCTCGCCCTGATCGACACGGTCGTCTTCGACAAGACCGGGACGCTCAGTGAGGGCGAAGCACGCTTGGTCGACGCTACCGCTAGCGGGGATGCGTGGTCCGTCGCCGCAGCCCTTGCCTCAGCGAGCCGCCATCCGCTGGCAAGGGCTCTCGCGCGCGATGCCATCCGTCGGAGCGTTTCCTGCGCGGTAGCAACCGACATCGTCGAGCATCCGGGGGCCGGCGTGGAAGGCGAGTGGGCTGGCACCAGGGTTCGGCTCGGCCGCCGCGACTGGGTCGGGGCGGGCGCTGCCGAGCGCCCTGTGGGACCGGAACTCTGGCTTCGCATCGGCGATGCCGCGCCGGTACGTTTCGGCTTCGTCGACTCCCTCCGTCGTGACGCCGCTGCGACCGTCTCCGCCCTGCGCCGCGCAGGCCTCGCGGTACACCTTCTTTCCGGCGACACCGAGTTTCCGGTCGCTGCCGCTGCCGCCACGGCCGGCATCTCCGACTGGCACGCCGATTGCCGCCCCGCCGACAAGGCCCGATACCTCTCGCGCCTTGCCGAATCCGGCCGCCGCGTTTTGATGGTAGGCGACGGAATCAACGATGCGCCGGCCCTCGCAACCGCGTTCGTGTCGATGTCGCCGGCCAACGCCGCCGACATTAGTCAGGCCGCCGCCGACATCGTATTCGCCGGTGCCGACCTCGCCGCCATACCCCTCGCCCACGCTACAGCGCTTCGCGGGCGGCGCGTGATCCTGCAGAACTTCGCCCTCGCGATCGGCTACAACATTTTCGCCGTTCCACTGGCGATGACCGGTGTTCTCACGCCGCTGATAGCCGCGGTTGCGATGTCGACCTCCTCCATCATCGTCACCGCCAACGCCCTCCGCTTGGCCTGGCAGGGGCCTGCCGATCGGAGCAGCACGGTTGCGGCGGCGCCGGGCCGGGAGGCGCTCGCTGCGTCATGACCAGCCTCCTCGTCCTCATGCCGGTAGCGTTGCTCCTCGGCGGAGCGGGTCTCGCGGCTTTCCTGTGGTCGATGCGGTCGGGCCAGTTCGACGACCTCGACGGCGCCGCGGTGCGGGTGCTGGTTGATGCCGACCCTCCCGGCCCAGCTGAGCGCACGTTGACCCAGCGCAAAGATACGCCCGGCGACGCCGGTATCGTCGCCGCCCATGAACGCTGAGCTGATCGCCGCCTACGAACGGCGCGTGCCGCGCTACACGAGCTACCCAACGGCACCGCACTTCACGCCGGCGGTGAGTGCCGACACCTACGCGGAGTGGCTCAGAGACGTGCCGCCGAGCGAGCGGATCTCGCTCTACCTCCATGTTCCGTTCTGCGCCGAGCTCTGCCTCTATTGCGGCTGCCACACCACGGTCGTGCGCCGTTACGCGCCCGTGGCCGCTTATGCCGAACTCCTCCGGGCCGAGATGGCGCTGGTTGCCGATCGTCTTGGCGTCCGCCACCCTCTTTCGCATGTTCACTGGGGCGGCGGCACGCCGACCATCCTTACCGCCGACGACCTCGAACGCCTCGGCGAGACGGTTGCCAAGCACTTCGATCTATCGACCGGCGCGGAAGTCGCCATCGAGATTGATCCCCGCACCTTCAAGAAGGAGCAAGCCGCCGCCTTGGCCCGGACCGGCGTCAACCGTGCAAGCCTCGGCGTCCAGGACTTCGATCCGGTGGTGCAGCGTGTTGTCAACCGCATCCAGACCTTCGAACGCACCGCTGAAGTGGCCGCGTGGCTCCGTGCCGCCGGCATCGCCTCGATCAACCTCGACCTGATGTACGGACTGCCGCACCAGACGGTCGATTCGGTTGTCCGCTCGGTCGATCAGGCTCTCACCCTCCGCCCCGACCGCATCGCCCTCTTCGGTTACGCCCACGTTCCTTGGATGAAGCGGCATCAGGCGCTCTTGCCGGAAGCGAGCCTGCCGAAACCGCTCGACAGGCTGGCGCAGATGAACGCCGCGACCGAGACGATCAAAGCCTCCGGCTATGTTGCCATCGGCCTCGACCACTTTGCCCTGCCCGAAGACGGTATGACCAAGGCGCTCCAATCGGGCCGGCTCCGCCGCAACTTTCAGGGCTACACCACTGACGATGCCCCAACCCTGATCGGGCTCGGCACTTCGGCGATCGGCCGCCTTCGGCAAGGATACGCACAAAACGCTCCGTCAACCGTCGCTTATCGTCAGGCCATCGCCGCCGGACGCTTGGCGACCGTACGCGGTGTTGCCATCGCCGACTCCGACCGTGTCCGTGGCGCTATTATCGAGCGGTTGATGTGCGATCTCAGCGTCGACCTCGTCGCGGTTGCGGGCGCAACTGCGGAAAGCGAATTCGGTGACGAACTGGCGCGGATCGACGACATGGTGCGGGACGGCCTGGTTGCGCGTCAGGGGAGCCGCATCAGCGTTCCCGAAATTGCCCGTCCCCTACTCCGCAACGTCTGCTCTGTCTTCGACAGGCATCTCGCGAACGATGGGGCGCGGCATAGCCAAGCCGTTTAAGTCAGCACGAACAATCGGGGGAACAACACATGAGCCAACTGGCAGCTAAGCGGGCCCCAAGCCCGTCATCCAACCGTCGCACCTGGCTGGAGGGGATCGGGGCGATCATCGACTCGATGGACGCCAAGGCATTTGCCGCCCTCATTACCGAAAACGGAACCTTCCGTTTCGGCAACATGGCTCCCATCGTCGGGCGACCGGCGATCGAGAAGGCGGTCGCCGCTTTCTGGTCGACCATTGCCGGCTCCAAGCATCGGGTGATCAACTTCTGGGAAGGGCCCGGCACGGTCGTTTGGGAGGGGGCAGTTCTCTATACGCGGAAGGACGGACGCCAAGTCCCGGTGAACTTCGCCAACGTCTTCTATATGGACGGCGACTTGATCCGCGACTATCTCATCCACATCGACAATACGCCGCTCTACGCACCGTGACGGTCACCGCTCGCGGACCAATTGACCTGCCTCAAGGCCCGCACGTCCGCCGTCCGCTCTTATCCGTTGGCTCAACTCGGGGGTAGATTTATCTAATGGCGAGTCGCCGCTTCTGGGCTGTGGCCATCGCACTGGTCGGCGCTGGCGCGGTTGGCGCCGGTCTTGCAATTGCGAGTGTCGAGGTGAATCGCATGACCTCGACCGATAGTTTCTGCTCGACATCCTGCCACTCGATGACGTTCCTCGCCGAGGACCCCGCCTTCAAGCGTTCCGCCCACCGTTCCGGTGAGCGCGGTGTCGTCGCATCCTGCGCCGACTGCCACATCCCCCGCACTAATTGGTTCGTCGAGACCTATGTCCACGTGACCAAGGGCATCAAGGATATCTGGGTCGAATCGACCGGCGGCCCCATCGACGCCGATACGTGGAAGGCAAAGCGCGCCGACCTCGCCCACGCCGTGCGCAACGAAATGCGCGAGGCTGACAGCGTCACCTGCCGCAGTTGTCACGACGCCGAGAAGGTTCAGCCGCCGGGCACCGCTGGAAAGGCCGCGCACGCTTTGATGCGCACCGGCGCCAAGACCTGCATCGATTGCCACTTCAACCTCGTGCACGAGCCGGTTCCGCCAAAGCCGGACTTCTTGCGCGGTTCCTGGACGGCAGCGAAATGACCGAGCCCTCGCAGAGCGTAACGTCCTCCGCGCTGGGTGGCGCCCACCCGTTCTTCGCGTCTCTCAACGGTGACGGAGCGGTCGCGACTGCCCGCCGCCTTTTCCTTGCTACGCGGCCGAAATTCCTGACGGCGTCCATTCTGCCGTTGCTTCTCGGCACCGCAATCGGCGCCCGCGTCGCCGGCGCCTTCGATTGGGTCGTCTTGCTCTTCGCGCTTGGCGCGGTTGCATTCGTCCATTGCGGCGCCAACATCCTCAACGACGTCTTCGACGACATGAGCGGCGCCGACGTGCCCCAACATGGCATCTTCCCTTACACCGGCGGCTCGCGCTTCATCCAGAACGCTGTCATGACCCGCCGGCAGATGGCCGCATGGGGCGTTGGCACGCTCATGATCGGCGCCTTGTTCGGCACCGCTGTCATCGCGCTCAAGGGGCCGGTCGCGCTGGTCCTCGGCATCGCCGGTATCGCTTTGGGCACGCTCTACACCATGCCCCCGGTACAGCTCGGCTATCGCGGTCTTGGCGAACTCTCCGTCGGACTTGCGTTCGGGCCGTTGCCGGTGCTTGGCGCGGCGTGGCTTCAGTCGGGCACTTGGCCGCCTGCGGCGGCACTGTCATCCGCCGCGGTCGGCTGCTGGGTGGCGGCGATCCTGCTGATCAACGAGGTGCCGGACCTTGTCGGCGATACGTCCGCAGGAAAGCGGACACTAGTCGTGCGTTTCGGCCGGCTCGCCACGCAGCGCATCTATCAGGGCCTGATGACGGGTGCTGCTGGCAGCAGCCTTGCGCTTGCCTTCGTCGGCTTGCCGCTTTGGATTGCAGTCGTTCCAGTCGCCGCTTCAGCCGCGGGGGCCGGGCTCAGCGGTCCGATTCACGACGCTACGCTCAGCTCGGATGTCCTGAAGAAGCGTCTTGAGGCAACGCTCGCGATCCACGCGATCGGCACATTGTGGCTGACGCTCGTTACATGGGGTTGGTTGTAATCTCGCTTGGAGCCAGAGGCATGAACAACGCACGCCGGACTGCGAGCCTCGTTGCCGCGTCCTTCCTGTCCGCGGGTCTCGTGATCGCGACCGGCGCCTTCTTGAGTGGCGCTTTGCATGCACAAGAGCCCCCTCCGGCGGCAGCCAACGAGGGCCCCGCCTCGCTGCCGGTAACCGACATTCCATTCTACCCCGACTGGTTGACCTCGCCGCACGCCCGTCGCAGCGCTCAGGCGTTCAACAACTGGAACGCTGCCGGCGCCATCCCGGTCGAGTGCGCTCGCTGCCATTCGACCCCCGGCTTTCTCGACTTCATCGGCGCCGATGGCACCGAGATCGGCAAGACCGACCACCCGGCCCCCACCGGGACGGTCATAACCTGCGTCGCCTGCCACAACGGAAAGACGATCGCCCTGACGTCGGTCACCTTTCCCTCGGGCCTTCGTGTCGACAAGGTCGATCCCGCTGACGCGCGCTGCATGACCTGCCATCAGGGGCGCGAGTCGACGGTCTCGGTCGGCACGGCCACTGCGGGTATTGGCGATGACGAGGTCAGTCCCCGCCTAAGCTTCATCAATATCCACTACCGCGCTGCCGGCGCCACGCTGATGGGCACGCTCGCCCGTGGCGCTTACGAGTATGCTGGAAAGAAGTACGATGGGCCGCGCCAGCACGTAGCGCCGTACAACGCCTGCTCCGGCTGCCACAACGTTCACACCGCCGAAGTGAAGGTTGCCGACTGCCAAGCGTGCCATAAGGAAGTGACCAACAAGGCGTCGATCCACCTGATCCGCGTCGGCAAGACCGACCGCGACGGCAACGGCGATGTCACGGACGGGGTCGGTCAGGAGATGGACCGCATGGCGGCGACCCTCCTCAACACGATCAAGAGCTACGCCAAAACCGTCTCCGGCAAGGCAATCGCCTACAATGCCGACAGCTTCCCTTACTTCTTCAACGACACCAACGGCAACGGAACCGCCGACAAGGATGAAGCCGTCGCCGCGAACCGCTTCAATGCGTGGACTCCGCGCCTTCTCAGGGCGGCGTTCAACTACCAATTCTTCCTCAAGGATCCCGGCTCGTTCTCCCACAACCCTAACTACATCAACCAAATCCTCTACGACGCCATCGCTGACCTCGGGGCCAAGGTTCAGGTCGACCTCGGCAAGGCCAAACGCCCCTAGCCGGTGGACGAATTGCATACCGTGAACGGCCGCGCCACGTGCGCGGCAGCTCGCGCTTGACGCCAGTCAATACTCCCGGCTCGCCGCTTTGGCAGATTGGCCGCGCGCTCGGAGAAGGCCGATGACCTATCGCACCATCCTCGTTCACGTCGATCGCGGTGCGCCCGGCCGGCTACTGACAGCCGTCGATCTCGCGCGGCAACACGGTGCGGCGCTCATCGGCCTTGCCGCCGAGGCAACCCCGATCCCCCGCTTCGACGCCGACCTCGGCTCCTATCCGACACCGGTGCCCGATGCTGCCCTCGCCCAGATACGCGATGACTTCGCGCTCTGCGAAGGCAGCTTCGTCGATGCCTGTCGCCGCGCCGGCATCCAGCACCAATGGCGGTCTGCCCTCGACCTACCCGGCGATGTCGTATTGGCCATGGCGCGCCGGGCCGACCTCGTGGTCGTCGGCCCCTTCTCCGGCGATGCAGACAATTCCCCTGACCCCGGCGAATTGCTGATGCGGATCGGCCGGCCGTTGCTGGTTGTCCCAGACGGCTCCACTCCTAGACCGTTTAAGCGGGCGATTGTCGCGTGGAAGGATACTCGCGAGGCGAGGCGGGCGGCGACCGATGCCCTGCCCCTCCTACGCAACGCCGAGAATGTCAGGCTGATCGCCATCGCAACCACCCCCTCTCTTCAGCCGACTGAAGACCTACTTGACGTCACAGCGCACCTCGCCGCCCACGGCGTCGCCTCCAAGGCGGAAATGCGCGATCCCGGCGACAGCACACCCGAGCAAGCCTTGGTGTCGCTGGCCGCAACGGAAGCCGACGTCATTGTCGCCGGCGGCTACGGTCACAGTCGGCTGCGCGAGTGGGTTCTCGGAGGTGTGACGCGCGCGCTGCTGGATGAAACCGGCGTCGCCGCCCTTCTTAGCCACTGAAGAACGCCGCACGCCCTTTGACCCCGGTCAAGGCTGCCGGAGAGGCGTAGGCGACTATCTTGTTATGATCGGCGCGGCCGGGATCGGCGACACCACCCGTGGCGGGGAACCAGCGGCGCTTGCGCCGGTTTTCCAGATTCGCGGCCTTACCAAGACATACCGCAGCGGCGAGAGCGAGGTTCAAGCGCTGCGCGGCATCGATGCCGACCTCCACCAAGGCGAGATAGTGGTCATGCTCGGTCCCTCGGGCAGCGGCAAGTCCACGTTCATCAACATCATCGGCGGACTTGACTCTGCGACGTCGGGATCGGCGCGTTTCCGCGAGCACGAACTCGTCGGCGCTCCTGATCGCGACCTCACCCTCTATCGCCGCGATCACGTCGGCTTCGTCTTTCAGTTTTACAATCTCATCCCCAGTCTGACGGCGCGAGAGAACGTAGCCCTGGTGACTGAAATCGCCGCTAATCCAATCTCGCCCGAAGAGGCCCTTGCCGCCGTCGGCCTCGACCGCCGGATCGACCACTTCCCCGCCGAACTCTCTGGCGGCGAACAGCAGCGCGTCGCGATTGCCCGCGCAATCGCCAAGCGACCTGAAGTGATGCTCTGCGACGAGCCAACCGGCGCGCTCGACTCCAAGACCGGCGTCCTGGTGCTGGAAGCGCTGGTCGCCATTAATCGCGAGTTCGGCACGACCACCGCTATCATCACCCACAACGCCTCAATTGCAGGCATTGCCGACCGCGTGTTTCGCTTTTCCGACGGCCTCATCGCCGCGACCGAAGTCAACGCCGCGCGCGTATCCCCGTCGGCCGTGCACTGGTAGCCGGGTGCGGGCGCTCGACATCAAGCTGTGGCGAGACGTCCGGCGTCTCTGGGCGCAGTCTCTGGCGATAGCTTTGGTGATGGCCTGCGGTGTCGGAACGCTGATCCTGTCGGTCGGCGCCTACCGCGCTCTCTACGACACGCGCGCCGCATACTACGAGCGCACCGCCTTTGGCGACGTCTTCGCCTCCGCTGTTCGCACCCCGGCCTCGCTCGCGGCGCGCATTGCCGAAATCCCCGGAGTTTCGGCGGTCGAGCCGCGCGTCGTCGAACCTGTGGTTCTCGACGTCCCCGGCATGTCCGAGCCGGCCAATGGCGTCGCCATTTCGCTGCCGGAAAATCGCGAACTCGTCCTGAACCGCCTTTACATCCGCCAAGGCCGGCTGCCCGATCGCGCCGGCGAGGTGGCGGTCAGCGAGGGTTTCGCCAAAGCTCATCGCTTCCAACCAGGAGATGACTTTGCCGCTTTGTTACACGGACGGCGGACAATTCTGACGATCGTCGGCATCGTTCTCTCACCGGAATATGTCTACGCCATCGGCCCCGGCGACCCTATGCCGAACAATCGCCGGTTTGGCGTCCTGTGGCTGCCGGAGCAGATCCTCGCACCGCTCTACGACCTCAAGGGCGCATTCAACTCGGTCTCCGTCACGCTTATGCCGGGAGCCCGCGAGGCCAGCGTCGTTGCGGCCGTCGACGACCTCCTCAAGCCCTATGGCGGCACCGGCGCTTATATCCGCAAGGACCAGATGTCGAATGCCTTCCTTGAGAGCGAGTTCAAGCAACTACAGGGGATGGCAGCAGTGCTGCCGCCTATCTTTCTCGTGGTGGCGGCCTTTCTGGTCAACATGACCCTGGCGCGACTCATCACCCTTGAGCGCGAGATCGTCGGGCTTCTCAAAGCGCTCGGTTACTCGCAAGCGGCGGTGGGCCTTCACTACCTCAAATTCACCCTGCTGATCGCCGTCGGCGGGACCGCCATCGGCTTCGCCATCGGCACTTGGCTCGGGCGAGGCCTGACCGAGCTCTACGCTGAGTTCTACACGTTTCCTTTTCTCCTGTTCACGCAGCACCTCGATCTCTACCTGATCTCCGCTGCGACCTGCGTCGCCTCGGCGGCGGTCGGTGCCGCCCGATCCATCTTTCGCTCTTTCGCCCTCACTCCGGCAGTCGCCATGCAGCCGCCTGCACCGCCGGTCTATCGGCGGCTGCTGGCGAAGGCCTTCGACCTGCTGGGGGTGCTCTCGCGCCTTACGCTGATGGCGATCCGCCATCTGCTCCGCCAGCCGCTTCGATCCCTTGGCACGACCCTCGGCGTGTCGTTCGGCGCAGCGCTCCTCGTCGCCGGCATGTGCTTCTCCTTCGACATCCTCGACTACATGATCGACGGCATCTACTTCCGAACCTACCGTCAGGATGCCACCTTATCGCTCGCCGTCGCCCAGCCGTTGACGCCGGCCTTGGCCGCGGCACGCGCCCTTCCCGGCGTCCTCACCGCCGAGCCCGCTGGCACGCTGCCGGTTCGCATCGCCAACGGCTCCGCGTCGCGTCGCCTCGTGATCACCGGCTCGCCGGCCGCGCCCGACTTGAGCCGCACCCTCGACCGCGACCTGCGCCCTGTTTCGGTGCCCGAGTCCGGCCTCGCCATCACCGACTACGTTTCCACGCTCCTCCGCCTTCGCGTCGGCGACCTCGCCGACGTCGACCTCCTTGACGGCAGCGGCCGATCGCTGCGCGTTCCCGTGGCGGAAATCGTGCAGAGCTTTCTCGGGATGGGCGTCTATATGAGTCTGGACGGCCTTTCCCGCCTGGCCGGCACTGACCGGCGGGCGCGTGAAATCAACCTTTCCATCGACTCCGACCGGCTTGAGGACTTCTATGCCGCCGTCAAACGGACTCCGGCGGTTGCCGGCGTCGCCCTCCTCGACGCGTCCCGCCGCTCCTTCGTTGAGACCGTCAATCGCAACGTTCTCGTTCAATCGTCGGTCTATCTTGCACTCAGCGTGATCATCGCATTCGGCGTGATCTACAACACCGCCCGCATACAGCTCTCCGAGCGTGCCCGCGAATTTGCCACGCTGCGCATCCTGGGCTTTCATCGTCGCGAGGTCGCCCGCGTGGCGTTTGTCGAGTTGGGGATTATGGTGGTTCTGGCGCAACCGATCGGCTGGGCGGTCGGCGCCCTGGTTTCCTGGGCTGCTGTCGAGGCATTCGCCACCGAGATGTTCCGCTTGCCTCTGGTTCTTTCGGCACGCAGCTTCGCGGTCGCCAGCTTGGTCGTGTTTGCCGCCGCTGCAATCGCCGCCGTGCTTGTGCGACGGCGCATCGATCGGCTCGACCTCGTCAAAGTTCTGAAAGCGCGGGACTAGCTCATGCGCGGCAAATGGTTGAACCGGACCATCATCGTCGTCGTCGCGACGATGGCGGTCGGCGCGATGGTCTACGCGCTGCTGCCCCGACCGGAGGCTGTCGACCTCGCCGCCGTCGACCGCGGTCCTCTCAGCGTGACCGTCAGCGAAGACGGCCTCGCCCGGATCAGAGACGTGTTCCAGGTCTCGACGCCCGTCGCTGGGCGCCTCGGCCGCACTAGCCTAAAGGTCGGCGACGCGGTCCGCGCCACCGAGTCCGTTATCGCCGCTATCTATCCCGCCGCTCCGCCGTTCCTCGATGCTCGATCCCAAGCGGAACTCGCCGGCGCCGTCGAGGCTGCCGCGGCGGGTGTCAGGTCGGCCGAGGCCGAGGTCGCCCAAGCCGAAGCCGCACAACGTCTCGCCAACGCAGCACTAGCGCGCGCTCAGTCCCTCGCAAGAACCGGCGACTTGCCGGACGCGACTCTGCAGTCGGCCGACACTGCCGCTGCCACCGCCGCCGCGGCGGTCACTCAGGCCCGCGCCCTACTGGCCGGGCGGCGCAGCGAGTCGGAGGCCGCTCAGGCTCGCTTGATGCAGCCGAGCCAGGTTCCCCCGGATCTTAACCCCGGCCTTTGGGTGACCATCCCCTCTCCCGTCACCGGCGTTGTCCTCAAGCTTCCGGTCAAGGACGAGCAGGTCGTCCCGGCGGGAACCGTCATCGCCCTGGTCGGTGACCCTAAGGCACTCGAACTGGTTGTGCCGTTGCTGTCTCGCGATGCGGTCGCGCTCCGTCCTGGAGGAGCGGCGACGGTGGGCGACTGGGGCGGTCCGGCATTGCCTGCGAGCGTGCGCGCTATCGATCCGATTGCCTTCACCAAGACCTCCGCGCTCGGCATAGAGGAGCAGCGCGTCAATGTCACCCTCGACCTCGCCGGACCGCCGGAGCGCTGGGCCGGCCTCGGGCACGAGTACCGCGTCAGCGTAGCCGTCGAGCTCTGGTCTTCGCCCGACGTCGTCCGCGTCCCGTTGGGTGCGCTCTTCCGTGCCGGCGGGAGCTGGGCGGTGTTCAAGGTCGAGAACGGCAGGGCACGCCAAGCGGCAATCACTATCGCTCACCGCACCAATACAACTGCAGAAGTCGTGTCCGGCCTCACACCCGGCGACCAAGTCGTCCTTCACCCCAGCGACCGCATCGCCGATGGCTCGCGGGTCTTGGCTCGCGAGCAGGGAGGCCCCTAGCGGCCGGCGCCGAATGACCTTGAACGCCCCGAGGGCCGCTCGCGCCTGCCTTGGCCCCGGCCGCGTCCGAGTGCCGGTCGCGGCTCCGCCGTTTCCCCTGCGACCAGATCGATTACCGTAGCGCGGTCGACCGACGCCGGTTCCGGCCATGTCGGGTCCGTCGCGCCGGCGCTGAAGACGATGTGCCAGGCCGAGAAGCCGGAGAGAAAGAACCGCGCACGCGGACCGGCCCTGGTGTCGCCAGCGTCTAGCCCAAGTCCGACGACCTGGGGGTACCATAGCCCACCGTCGACGATCTTCTCGGGCATCGTCCACGCGGTCGGATCGTCGAGCCCCCGATTGAACGAGACGTATATCCCCTCCTGCCGCCAATCGCGGTTGCCGCCGACGGTGCGATTGAGAAGCATGACGTAGGCGCCAAGGCCGCGATTGGCGTGAACCGCCGGCCCCCAGAACGCGGCCGGGTCGGCATGGCGCCAACCGCGATCGGGCGGGAAGAAGGGTTCGGCCTGGCTATGCGCCACCGGGCGCCATCCCGCCTTTCCCGCCCACACCTCCAGTGCCGCGTGCGGAATGTCGAGCGCCGACAGCGGATAGCGAAGCGCGATCAGGCCCGCCGCGGCTTCGGCCGGTCCGTAATTGCTGGCGTGGATGTAGACATACCCCGCGGTCGCATCGGCAAGAGCACAGAAGTCGCCGACGCCGCCTGCGACGAAGCCGTTCGCGAAGGTCGGATCGGGCGGCGAGTGCGACAGCTCAAACGGCTCGCCGATGAGCCGCCACGACGCCCCGTGGTCGTCCGACACCATCGCTCCGATCGCTGGAACGAAAAGCGGCTCGCGCGCCTCGATGCGCGTCTCCGCGTGATACCAGCCATAGAGCCGGCCGTTACCTGCGCGTAGAACAGACTCGATCCATTTCCCGCGGTCGGGCGTCGAGTCGTCGAGGATGCGCACCGGCTCCATCGACCCGAGCGAGCGCAGCGAGCGCCCCCCGATGCGGCGATGAGGGTGCCCGATTGGTTGGAAGGAACTGACGAAGGCAAGTGTCTTCTGAGCCTCGCGCAGGACCGGCGAGTTGCAGTCCGCCCATTCATCGAGAACCTCATAGAGCTGCAAGGGCGGCGCCGGCACCAAGCGAGCCCGATAGCCTGCCACGCCGGTTGCCTCGACCGCGCCGGTTGCCTCGGCCGCGGCGGCAGACCCGTCTGTGCCGGAAGTCAGCCGCTCCCCGAGCATGCCAGCGCCAAGCGCCAGACCTCCTGCCAAGATTTCGCGCCGCGTCACGGTCATGCAGTACCGATCCCGCTGTCGCGCCCCATCGCCTTGATCTGGGTCAGCCGCTGCCCCTCCCCCACTTGGGGGAGTTTTCAACCGGTCGAAACGAGTCGAGATTGGCTCTGCGGAGTCGGCAGGCTCGCCCGTGCAAGCCGACCGCCGCCCGGCCCAGAAGGCCGTGTGAGCGTATGCGGAGAGCAACTGTGCGGCGTCATCCCAGCCTCTATGCGGCGTCCCTCGCCATAGCCGCTATCTCGACCGTTCCGGCCTTTGCCTACCTCGACCTCGCTGCGCCGGTCGCCGACGGTCTGGGTCTTTCCTTTTCTGGCCCCGGCAACGTCGCCGCCGTGGCGGCTGTCGGCGCTTGGACGGCGTTGCGCGGGCGGCACCATATCTGGGCCTGGTCGGTGGCACTGGCCGGTTTCATCGCCCTCGGGGCCGGGCTCGCCCTCGTCGGGGTGCCGCTGCTAGCGCAGCCGCCCCTTCTCGTTGCAGTGGCGGCGCTGGCAGCGATGACCGCTGCCGCAATCGACACCCCCGGCGCCCTGCCCGCCATCGCCGCGGCGGCGCTGGCCACAGCTTACGGCCATCTCGAAGGCATTAGTCTCCTCGGCACGCCCGATGCGCCTTTCTGCCTGGCCGGCTTCCTCGCCGCCACCGCGGTTCTTCAAGCGGCAGGCGCATTCTTCACCCTCGCCTTGACCGGGCGCTTGCGCCGCTCTGCCCACGGCGACGCTGCCGCGTAACCGCGCGCCCTCTTTCGCACTGCAGCATTTTGCTGCGCGCGCCTCCACGACCAGCGCTGTGCCTACTCGGATCGAAGCAAGCGGATCGATCGTTGAGCCTCATCAATGCGGCATCGGCCGAGCGGGTGTCGCATGGCTTTGCTAAGAGGCATCGCATGCAGACACGTCCCCAAATCGATTTCCATCAGATGGCCCCCAACCCGGCCACAATCACCCGGATCGAAGATCATATCGGGCGGCTGGAAAAGCGCTTCGGCCGCATAACCGCCTGTCGGGTGGTGGTCACCGGCCCCGGCGGCCGCCATCAGAACGGCGGTCTCTACGAAGTTCACGTCGATCTGACGCTGCCACGCGGCCTGCGTGTCGCCGTCAACCGCCTGAACCAAGGCGACGAGCGCCGGGCCGATATCGATTTTGCCATCGACAACGCCTTTAAGCGCGCCCGACGGCAACTGCTCGACCGCGCTCGCCGCCTGCAAGGTGCGACCAAGCATCACGAAAGCGCATCGCGCGTCCCGGCAGAAGCCGAGCAGTGAGGTGCGAATTGCACTAGGCAAACCGGGCACACACAAACTGGGCACATAAATGAAAGGGGCCGGCTTCCGCCGGCCCCCAATTTCGAATCCACGCCGTCGAAAAGCGAACTCTCCGCTTAGCGGCGCACCTCGACCCGGAAGAACGGTCCCTCGAAGAGGCGGTGAGCGCCCTCATCCCCGTAGCGGAGATTGTCCCACGCGTCCCAGCGGTAGCCGCCGACGACCGACGTATTCGCCCATGGCATATAGGAGACACCGACCGAGGCGCCGTAGTTGGCAATAAAATCGGAAGAGTGCTGGGTGAAGGTTGCGGAGGCAAGCGTTACGTCAGGCGGATTCGGGGGATCGGGATCGGTCGTATCGATGTTGTATGCAATCCGCGACGAGCGCGCCCCCCAAATGCCGGCGGCCGACGCAGAGCCGACGAGGCCCCAATTTGCCGATAGCGGCACATAGGCATCTACACCGCCGCGCACGCCGAGCCCCCATAGGCTCGACCGCCCGACCTTATCGACGGTGCCGAACTTGTCCGTTGGATCGCCACCTGCCTCGGTGATAGAGAACGTCTGCCGCTCGTTCACGTGCAGGCCCCTGAGGCCGCCAAACAACCGCACCTGGGCCTGGCCCAGCATCATCTTGCGCCCGATATCGAAATCGACGGTCTGAAAGCCGAACCGGCTCAGGAGATTGAAATCGATCGTCCGAACCGGATCAACGCCATTGTCGTTGACTATCGAAAGGTCGGTTTTGTTATCCCGGAAATAGTTCCATGCGCCGGAAAGCCGCCAGTCCCAGGTGGCGTCGATCGCGCTCGTAACCGCGACCGCTCCGTAAAGCCCCGCGTCCCATCGGGCGTCGTCGCCGCCTCCTCCTGACAAGCTGGGCGAAGCGCCTAGCTTATCGTTGGCAAAGCCGGCTCGGATCGGTCCGCCTTCAACTGAGAAAACGTACTGACTCGTCGGGTAAACCGGCGGCGGCGAAACCACCGCCCGCGCATAATCGGCCGCTTCGGCCGACGCCACGCCAAGACCACCGAGCGCCGTAGCCGACGCCGCCATGGTCGGCAACAGCCGACCCTGCACAGAAATTTTCATGATCCCCGACTCCGCATCTAGTCGCCGGCATCTTCGCCACGAATTCAGCTCGCACGCAAGTCTTGCCACTCACGGCTTGAGGGTTTCTCCCCATTTGTGGCGTTCATGCCACGCGGCCTTCGGCCTCCTGAACGCGCATTGACAGAGCTTATCCCAGCTTGGCTACTGTCCAGTCAGATGGGAGGGCGAAGTTTTGCGGACGCCCGCCGCGGCAGACCCATTTCTAACCGGCCTCGTCGCCAAGCTGTTCGCCAACGCCCGCACCGACGGGCCGCCGGCGCGCCTTGGCCGCATGACGGTGATCAGCGACCCGCCGCACATCGACCGGGTCGCGCGCAACCCCGATCTGTTTCAGAAGAACTTCGCTCTCATCTCCGCCCTCGGCATAAGCCGCTTCAACTCTAACGGCGAGGAGTGGGCGATCCGCCGCAACCTGACCCAACCTCACTATCTTGCCGCGGCCAAGCCGGCGAACCGACCGTTCGTCTACCAGACCTATTCCCGCCGTCTGCAGGCCGCCGAACCCGACGTGTTCGCCGTGCAGCGGGCCCTTTTCTCCGCGTCAGCCTTCATCTTTCACAGTGCCCTTGGCTGTGATCTCCCGATCGGCGACGTCGAAGGCCTCATCGAGGCGGCCCGTGACCTGGTGCGACGCCTGCAGTTCCATTCCTGGATGGGATCGGTCTACCCGGATCGCCGCGCCATCGACATCGACACCGAAGAGACGCTCGCCCGCTTCCGCACTATGGTCGACGCCAACTCTCCCATCGGCGAACTGCTGCAAACCTTCGCCGCACAAGCGACCGGAGTGGCCCGATTCGTTGCACTGGAAGAGTACGTGATGAACCTCTTCGCGGGGATCGAGACGGCGGTCGCGACGATCTGTTGGGCGATTGACCGTCTTGGCACGGACGAGGAGGCCCAGCAGCGCATCTATCGCGAAGTCAGTCTGGAGTCCGGCGAACAGCCTTACTTCGACTGCTTCGTCAACGAGACCATGCGCTATTTCCCGGCCATTCCTTTTCTGACCCGAGAGGTTGTCGCTGAAACCGACCTCGGCGACACGCAGCTCCAGGCAGGCGACCTTATCCTCCTCTCGACCGTTGGCGCGCACCACAATTCCAAATACTGGCAGGAGCCGCACATCTTCGACTTTTCCCGACGCGAATTTATGGCCGGCAGCTATGATCGCCGCTCCTTCGTGCCATTTTTCGTCGGTCAGCGAATGTGTGGAGGAGCGCGCTTGGCGTTGATGGAGGTGCGCGAGGCCATCCGCGCGATCGTCCAGCAGTTTCGTGTCGAACGCCGCGGTGACGGCGTCCGTTTCACCTACGCACTGGCGTTGCGGCCGGACAATTGGTCGGCCATCAGCCTCACCCGCCGATGATCGCCGGAGACGCTCGCGGGCTGGTCGTTGGCGAACGGCTGGCGCTGACGCTGGTGGGGCACCGCCCCTATGTCCGCGCTCTCGATATTCTCGCCTTGTGCGAAACGCGCTTTCCCGACTTTCGCCGGTGTGAATTGACTTTTCGCCGTCCACTGCAACCCAATCTTGAAGTCGAGGCATCCCGCAGCGCGCACACGGCTGCAACCGTGACGCTGTTGTTGGACGCCGCATCGCCTCTCACGGTCTTTCTCGCCAATCGCGGTGTAGAGCCTCATCGCCGCGTTCCTGAGCCGGCGGTTTGCTGGCACTGGCTGGTTCGCCGGGCACCGAACGATCAGAGTTATCTTTCAGCGGGGGGCGCGGCCGACTACCGCAAGCTGGAGGCCGTCTTTGCCCGCTTCCAGTCGACGACCGGTCAGAGATATGCGGTGCGCACCCTTCGTCTCACGCGCGCCCGCCGCGCCCCGGTCGAAGTCCTGCGTGTCCGCCGCCGGTTGGAGGGCGGATCGCCGATCACTCGGTTCCGGCTGACCAGGAACGGAAGTCCCTGGTGCGAGATCGAAGCGGTCCCCGCCGGTGATGTTCCCTTCTCAGACTGAGGCGAGAAAGCCGAGGACGAGCAGCGCTTGCGCCAATGTCATCAATGACGGCGGGTGGCCGGCATCGATGTCGGCGACGCACCACACATCGGGACGGATCCGCTGCAACTCGGCCATCGCCGCAGGGTCATAGAACTTGCTCGCCCGTCCGTAGACGAGCAAAAACGGCGCGGCGATCTTCACCAATATCTGGAACAGGTCGTAACTTCGCCCTGAGAGGGCAGCAAAACTTGCGGTCGTCGCCGGGTCATAGGCCAGCCGATACTGCCCGCTATCCTCGATGATCTTGTTGTCGACGTAGCGGCCGAGTTCACTCTCCGGAACGTTGCCGAGAAACGCGCGCGTCTTACGAATGTAGGCCACTGCCGCGTCCCGCGTGGGGAAGCGCGCGTCGGCATCGGTCGATATTTCCGCTCGGATCGCGTCGGCATCGCCACCGCTGCGCGCGGGAATATCGTTGAGGATGACCTTCCTTGGACGGAGCTTAGCCATGTAAACAAAAAGCAGAACCAAGATAGCGCCCCAAGACGTGCCGAGGAACGAGTAGTCGGTGCCGGCGGTCAGGCGCATTAGCGCCTGAAACGACTTCAGGTACGTGTCGAGAGTGTAGTCGGCGCCATTCCCGAAATAGGAACTGCGGCCGCGCCCGAACATATCGGGGCACACCACTCGATAGCCGGCACGGGCCAAGAACGGCGCCAGGAAATCGAAGTCGCTGCCATTGCCGGTGAAGCCATGAATGCAGAAGACTGTGCCCTTCGCCGTCGCCGGCTCCCACACTCGCACAAACAGTCGGCCGAACTTCCCGCCGATGTCGACGAGGAGTTCCTCGCTCCGGGCCTGCATGTTAGGATCGCTTTGGCACGGCGTGCTTGCGTGGCGTACGCCCGTCAAGATAAGTGCGCTTCCAAAACACTGAAGCATTCGGCCGCGTGCGCTTGGCTTGGCGGATCATGGGCATGATGTAGTCGGGCGACTCGGTCGCTAGGATCGTCACGGCAACTGCGTCGGCGCCGAACGGCACGGCGTTGAGACCGCCATCGTTGCGCACCCAAGCTTCGGCGATTGCCCTAGTCGTCTCGATCCAACCGAGATAGGCAACCAACCGGTCGTTGACGTCGGCGACAAGATGCGCCTTCTGCTCAAGTTGGTAGCGGAGGGAACTCATCATGATGCCGAACTCGTAGTTGTCGAACGGCGGAAACCGCGATACGAAATTTGCCACCAAGCCGAGCGCCAAGGGAGAAAAAGGCACCTGGCGAAACACCGGCGTCGGGGACTCTGCAATCGCTCGCTCCATTCAACTCCACCCGTCGCACGGGCATCCGCTGCCCGTCCAGCGCTCTATCGTCGTCGCCGCTTTTGGAGCTAAGCGTCCTTCTTGCTCCAAATCTTGCACCAGCCCTCCGACGCCACCCGCCCCTCGACGGTCGAGCAGGCGTTGGGTGGCCGGAACGCGACGCAGTTTGAGCAGCGTTGCGCGCCGTTCGGCGTGTACTGGTACTCGACCTCCTGCTGGCTCAGCTGGCTGACCTGTGATGCTGGGGAAAGTGCCAACCCGACCGTGCCGCTTGCGGCAACCATCGCGCCGAGAAGGCCACGCCGGGTCAGCCCGCCGGATCGTCGGTCCATGGCGTGCAATCCCCCCTCGCCAGGTTCCGCGCCAACTGGTCGCCCGATTGTTCGATCGGTCGCCAAAACCACTCAGGCCCCGACGTCCCCTGGCAGTCCAGCGCGCCCGGCGATCCGTCGCATCCCGCCGACCCTTGTGGCTTTTGGTCGGAGCGACTGGATTTGAACCAGCGACCCCTTGACCCCCAGTCAAGTGCGCTACCAGACTGCGCCACGCTCCGCCGGCGCGGACTATAGGTGCCGGCCTTAGGCGGCGCAACCGCGACCCATTGCCGGCTACCGCGCCCGATCAAGGAGCCGTTTGCACTCCAGAAGCTCACTCAAGACACCCTCGAGCGCCCGAACGTCGGCCGGCTTCAGGAGGGCCGGATCGAGGGCAGCTAGCGGTCGGGACGAGGCACCCTCGGTGTCGCCATCTGCCTCCCCGCTGCCGCCCCGCTCGGCAAACTCATCTCCGTCGTCGCCACCGTTGTCGAGCGGCCCTTGGCTCGCCTCTTCCGCCCCGATCGCGCCCTCCCCGCCCTCTTCGCGGTCGCTCCCCTGCGGCGGCGGAGCGGCCTCGCCATGGCCGATGCCGACGACAAAACGGACTCCCTCGGTCTTGAGGATGCGCTGCACTCCTTTGATCGTATAGCCGTCGGAGTAGAGCAAGTGGCGGATACCGCGGAGCAGATCGACATCGTCGCGCCGATAGTAGCGCCGGCCGCCGCCGCGCTTCATCGGCTTGATCTGAGCGAAGCGCGTTTCCCAAAAGCGCAGCACGTGCTGAGGCAGGTCGAGTTCCTCGGCGACCTCGCTGATCGTCCGGAACGCGTCAGGTGACTTGCCGGAGGCCGCCGCACCATCACCTGTCCGGACTGGCCCAACCGTCACTTCTTGGCCGCTCCGTCCAGAAGGCCGGTATTGATGCGTTGTTTGAGGACATTGCTCGGCTTGAAAACCAGCACCCGTCGCGGCGAGATCGGCACTTCCTCGCCAGTCTTCGGATTGCGCCCGATGCGCTGTCCCTTCTCGCGCACCAGAAAGGAGCCGAACGAGGAAAGCTTCAGCGGTTCGCCGCGTACGATCCGTGCGGTCAGCTCCTCCAGAACCGTTTCCACCAGGGCCGCCGACTCGGTCCGCGAGAGGCCAACGCGCTGGTAGACCGCCTCACAGAGATCTGCGCGCGTGACAGTCCTGCCGCCCATGGCCTGCCGCCCCTCTTTACGCCGTCCCGAGCCGCGAGCTCGACGACAAATGTAGCCTATTGCCTCCCCTGGGGAGGGTCAACCGAGTTGCTCATAACAATCTGAAAACAGGCGGAAATTCGCTCTACCAGCGAACCAGGGCAGAGCCCCAGGTGAAGCCCCCGCCCATCGCCTCCAGCACGACCAAATGACCGCGCCGGATGCGACCGTCGCGAACTGCCGTGTCGAGCGCGAGCGGGATAGAGGCCGCTGACGTGTTGGCATGTTGCGCCACGGTTCGAACCACCTTCTCAAGGGGCAAGCCGAGACGTTCGGCGCTCGCATCGATGATCCGGATGTTCGCCTGGTGAGGTACGAACCAGTCGATGTCGGCGGGCGTCAGGCCGGTCCCGGCGAACGAGGCTTCGATCACATCCCCGATCGTCCCGACCGCTTGTTTGAACACCTCGCGCCCTTCCATCCGCACATGGCCGGTTGTTCGTGTCGAGGAGGGCCCGCCGTCGGTGTAGAGCTTGTCGCGGAAGCGGCCGTCAGAGCGCAGATGGGTGCGCAGCACGCCCCGCGCCGACCCGCTGTCCGGCTGTTCGGAAGCCTCAAGCACAACCGCCCCAGCACCGTCGCCGAAAAGCACGCAGGTCGTCCGATCGTTCCAATCGAGGATGCGCGAGAACGTCTCCGCGCCGATGACCAGCGCCCGATTTGCCGATCCGGTTCGGATGAGGCTATCGGCCGTTGTCAACGCAAAAACAAAGCCCGAGCAGACCGCCTGCACATCGAAGGCCGCGCCATGCGTCATGCCAAGCTTCTGCTGCACCGCCACCGCAGCCGCCGGGAACGTGTTGTCTGGCGTCGTGGTCGCCATGACGATGAGATCGACGTCGCTCGCCGCAACACCGGCAGCGCGAAGGGCTTCCCGTGACGCCGCCGTGGCGAGATCCGACGTCACCTCACCCTCGGCGGCGATGTGGCGTTCGCGGATACCGGTGCGCTGGACGATCCACTCGTCGGTGGTATCCACCATCAGCGACAACTCGGCATTAGTAAGGACACGGGCGGGCAGATAGCTGCCGGTGCCGACGACAACCGAACGACGGGTCACCGCGCCTCCGACACGACCGCAGGCTGGGGGCCCACCGCCGCCTGGCGGTGGTACTGCGTGAGGTCCTCGTGAATCTTGGCCATCACGCCGTCGCGGACCATGCTGTGCCCGGCACCGATCGCTGAGGCAAAGCCCTCCGCGTCCGTGCCGCCATGGCTCTTCACGACGATCCCGTTGAGACCGAGAAACACGCCGCCATTGGCCTTACGCGGATCGATCTTCTCACGGAGGCTCTCGAACGCAGGCTTGGCGAGTAGGTAGCCAATCCGCGAACGAAGATTCCTGCCCATTGCCTGGCGCAAATACGAGACGATTTGGCGGGCCGTGCCTTCGGCGGTCTTCAATGCGATGTTTCCCGAGAAACCCTCAGTCACGACAACGTCGACCGTGCCCTTGCCGAGGTCGTCGCCTTCGACAAAGCCGGCATACTCAATGCTGGCGAGGTTGGCCTCCTTCAGGAGGCGTCCCGCCGCGCGGACTTCCTCCAGTCCCTTTACCTCCTCCACGCCGATGTTGAGGAGGCCGACGGTCGGTCGGGGTATACCGAACAGGGCACGCGCCATTGCCGCGCCCATGACCGCGCAATCGACCAGCTGAGGCGCCTTTGCACCGATCGTCGCACCGATGTCGAGTACGACGCTGGAGCCGCGCAGCGTTGGCCAGACCCCAGCGATCGCTGGGCGCTCGATATCGGCCATGGTCTTGAGGCAGAAGTGGGCCATCGCCATCAGAGCCCCAGTGTTTCCCGCCGACACTGCGACATCCGCCTCGCCCTTTTTCACCGCCTCGATCGCCAGCCACATGCTGGATCGCCAGCGCCCGCGGCGCAGGGCCTGGCTTGGCTTCTCGTCCATGGTCACGGCGACATCGGCGTGACGAACAGTGGAGATCTCGCGGACGCGCGGATAACCCTGGAGCAGCGGCTCGATTGCGTCAGCGCGTCCGAACAGGACGTAACGTATCCCAGGGAAACGCGCTGCCGCGAGATCGGCACCGCCCAGGACCACCGGCGCACCGTGGTCGCCCCCCATCACATCCAGAGAGACGGTAATCCCAGCCGCCATGCCGCCCCGCCCGCGTTCCGCCGATCTTTCGCGACGGCCCGAGGCCCCCGGCGGTGAGTTCCGCAGCGGAACATAGCGCTTTCAAATGACCACACAACCGCTTTCTGGGTAGGTCAGCCCCGCTTCCCTTTTCGACCCGTCGGCGATTTTTCCGGACCGAGGAGGACAGCGAAAGGCGAATCGTCTCCTGTATCGGGTTCCACTGGAAGAACAGCCGCAAGATCGGCGCCGGGAGCACGTGGATAGGGATCGATCCCGAGCGCGAGGAACTCGGCGGTCAGTGCCCCGAGATCGACGACGCCAGCGTCGACGAGTTCAGGAGGGTCCTCGTCATCCGCATTGATGACGATCTCCTCTTCGGCCTGCTGCGGGCGCTCGGAGGCGGGCAGAAAGCGGACGCGGACTTCCTCTTCGATCGACTGCCGTACCGGTTCCAATGTTACCACGCAGGCTTGTACGATCTCGGCCCGAACGCGTCCGACCACCTCAGCGCCATTGGTGCGCCACGCCCGCCCTTCGTACTCGCCCTCCAGACTGACGACGTCGAGGAGAGCGAAAGCCGAAGCCAGCGTCCGCCTCTCCTCCGCCGTTGCGACCACAGTCTGTCGGTGGCCGCTGGCAAGGGCGGTCAGCTCAACCGGCCGCTTGAGGATCGTGCCTGCGTTCATCGCGTGTGGTCCAACCTCTGGGGTCCAGATCTGGCAGAGACATGCGCCCCGCTAGTATCGTGTTTGAGGCTTGCTCCTTCAGCACCTCGATCGCCGCAAGCGAATAGCGCGCCAATTGTACCGCGCCGGTGCTGGGCGCTTTGTCAGCAAAGAGATTTCGTCCGATCGCCTCAGCGAGCGTGCGAGCGTCCCGGCTCGCCATTGCGGGCGTGTAGACCGCCAGCCGGCCGTAGAAATTTCCGGCCATCTCGCGCATGCGTCGCGACATACCAAGGTCGGAGACCCCCATCTCGCGCAGCGACCGATCCATATCGGCAAAAAACCGGTCGACAATCGCCTGAGCCAGTGATTGACCGGCCGCCCCTTCCCCTGCCAGCCGGTGAAGCAGAAGACCCACGTGAAGGACGATCATATCGAATCGCCCTTCGACGGTGTCTGGCACGCCATAGTCGCGATACGGCGCGGGACGCCGCGCGGCTGCGACCAATGCCATATAGAGGCTTTCAGCCGCACCGGTTACTGGCGCCGCTTTTTGCCGTGCGCGTCCCAACATGGGACGTCCTTTCTCGTGGCCCCAGAGCCCATACATTATTGCCACGTGGCCTAGCTCAAGGTAGGGGAGAAGCCAAGGCGGGAGAGAGGCATAGCAGATGGGACGCACTTTCCCGGGAAAGACCCCGGCTCGCGTGATTGTTTTCCGGTCGCTGGTGCTACTGACAGTAGGGACGGCGCTCGCCGCCTGCCAGAGCCCTGCCATACAGCGCCTGACCACGGTCAGTCGAACCGAGCAGCATGGCTACATTGTCGCGCCGAATGCGCTGAAGCAGGTACCGGTGGGCTCCAGTCGCGAGCAGGTTTTGGTCGCGCTCGGCACCCCCTCCACCACGCTCGATTTCAACGGCGAGGTCTTCTACTACATCAGCCAGACTACGCAGCGTCTGGTCGCCTTCACCAACCCCAAGATCGTCGACCAGAGGGTGATCGCCGTCTATTTCGGCCCCAATGGTCGTGTGCAGCGCGTCGCCGACTACGGCTTGCAAGACGGCCGTGTCTTCGACTTCGTTTCTCGCACGACGCCGACCAGCGGCAAGGACCAGACCTTCATCCAAGAAGTCTTCGCCGCCAACGTGGCGCCCAGCGGTTCGGTCCTGAAGCCTGCCGGCGCGCAGTAGACCGCACGGAAAACGAAAAAAGGCGGGCCACCGGCCCGCCTTTTTGTTTGAACCCTGCGCGAAGCTAGTGCGCGAGGACCGCCAGCAGCAGCAGCGCCACGATGTTGGTGATCTTGATCATCGGGTTCACCGCCGGGCCCGCAGTATCCTTATAGGGATCGCCGACGGTATCGCCGGTAACCGCGGCCTTGTGGGCGTCGGAGCCCTTGCCACCATAGTGGCCGTCTTCGATGTACTTCTTAGCGTTATCCCACGCGCCGCCACCGGCAGTCATCGAGACCGCCACGAAAAGGCCGGTGACGATCACACCGAGCAGCATCGCGCCGACGGCCGAGAAGGCCGCACTGCGTCCTGCCACCCAGTTGATGATGACGAAGCCGACGATTGGCGAAAGCACCGGCAGAAGCGACGGAACGATCATCTCGCGGATTGCCGCGCGCGTCAGGATATCGACCGCCCGCCCGTAGTTGGGGCGCTCGGTACCCTGCATGATGCCGGGCTTCTCCTTGAACTGCTTGCGCACTTCCTCGACGATCGCCCCGGCCGCGCGGCCGACCGCCGTCATCGCGATGCCGCCGAACAGGAACGGGAGAAGCCCGCCGAACAGAAGCCCGACAACAACGTACGGGTTCTGCAGCGAGAAATCGACCTTGACCCCAGCAAAGGACGGGAAACGCGCCGGGTCCGAAGTGAAAAAGGCAATGTCCGACGTATAGGCGGCGAAGAGCACCAGCGCGCCGAGGCCGGCCGAACCGATGGCGTAGCCCTTAGTCACTGCCTTGGTGGTATTGCCGACCGCATCGAGCGCATCGGTGGTCTTGCGGACATCGGCCGGCAAATCCGACATCTCGGCGATGCCGCCGGCATTATCGGTCACCGGTCCAAAGGCATCGAGGGCTACCACCATGCCGGCCAGCGACAGCATCGTTGTCACCGCAATCGCAATGCCGAACAGCCCGGCGAGGCTGTAGGTAACGAGAATGCCGGCGATGATCACCAGTGCCGGCAGCGCAGTCGCCTCAAGCGAGACTGCGAGCCCCTGGATGACGTTCGTTCCATGTCCCGTCACCGAGGCCGTCGCGATCGAGCGCACCGGCCGGAAATTAGTACCGGTGTAGTACTCGGTTATCCAAATGATAAGGCCGGTGACCGCTAGACCGGCGACCCCGCACAAGAACAGCGAAAAGCCGGTGAACGACTTGTCGCCGACGGTCATGGCGCTGCCAAGGCCGACCAGCGGCATGGTCACCAGGAACACGCCGACGACCGATAGCAGCGCGGTCACGATGAAGCCGCGGTAGAGGGCGCCCATGATCGAGTTGTTGGCCGGCAGCTGGACGAAGAAGGTGCCGGCGATCGAGGTCAGCACACAGATCCCGCCGATGGCGAGCGGATAGAGCATCACCGAGTAGGCGAGGTCGGCGTTGGCACTGAAGAAGATCGAGGCCAGCACCATCGTTGCTACAATGGTCACTGCATAGGTCTCGAAGAGATCCGCCGCCATGCCGGCGCAGTCACCGACATTGTCGCCGACATTGTCAGCGATCGTCGCCGGGTTGCGCGGATCGTCCTCGGGGATGCCGGCCTCCACCTTGCCGACGAGGTCGCCGCCAACGTCGGCGCCCTTGGTGAAGATGCCGCCGCCAAGTCGGGCAAAGATCGAAATCAGCGAGGCGCCGAAGCCGAGCGCGACAAGCGCATCGACAACGGTCCGGGACGTCGGCGATAGGCCGGCAAAGCTGGTCAGCACCAAGAAGTAGATGGCCACGCCAAGCAGCGCCAAGCCGGCCACCAGGAGGCCGGTGATCGCCCCGGATCGAAACGCAATGTCAAGACCGGCACCGAGGCTCTTGCTTGCCGCCTGGGCGGTCCGCACATTCGCCCGCACCGAGACCATCATGCCGGCAAAGCCAGCCGCTCCCGACAGCAGAGCGCCGATCGCAAAGCCGATGGCAACCGTCATCCCGAGCAGCCATGCGCCGAGGACGAAGATGACGCCGCCGACGATGGCGATAGTCGTGTACTGCCGCGTCAGATACGCGGTAGCGCCCTCCTGGATCGCCGCCGCGATCTCCTGCATGCGCTGGTTGCCAGCGTCGGCGGCCAGGATCTGCTGGGTTGCCCATGCGCTGTAGCCAACCGCGATGAGCCCGCAAAGAATGACGAGGATGAGGACAAATAGGGTCAAGATTGCCACCCCTTTTTGGTCACGGCCGCGGACCCGCGAGCGCGGGGCGGTGCCGAACCGTTCCTGAGCAAAAGCAGAATCGGGCGGTCCCGCCGCCCGAAAGTTCGGGCAACGTATGGCGACAGACCTTTGGCCCGTCAAGATTTCAGCGCGATTCGCGCCGCGGCTCGATCTTTACGTTACTGACGCGCCGTCCGATCCGGCGAAATGATCGTAAGAAAGCCGTTCGAGCGGCAATTCCTCTCCCCCTCCAAGCATGGCTTTTGGCGGCCCCTCGCCGGCAACAATCCGGCCGATTTCGGCCACCGGAACGCCGGCCTGCTTCGCCCCGGCAATAAACTTCGAAACGTTGGCCGGCGCCACCGTCGCGAGAATCTCGTAGTCGTCTCCGCCCGCCAGAACCCGCGTCATCAAGTCCCGACGCCCGCCGATCAAGTCAGCTGCCGCCGGAGACAGTGGCACTCCCTCAACGTTAACCGTAGCCGTAACGCCCGAAGCGACACAGAGCCGCCCGAGGTCCCCCATCAAACCGTCTGAGATGTCCATCGCTGCAGAGGCGTAAGCACGCAGCACCGCAGCAAGCGCAAGACGCGGTTCGGGGTAGAGATAGCGCTGCAGGAGGCGCCGGTAACGCGGGTCCGCAGACAGTGCCGTGTGCGCCCGATCGCGAAGCCACAGACCCAGGGCAGCGTCGCCAATCGTGCCCGAAACAAAGAGGGCATCGCCCGCTCTCGCACCGCGGCGCTGCACCATCGACCCCTCAATCGTTCCGAACGCGGTGATCGCAATCGTGGTGCCCCCGGCGGCCCGGAGAGTGTCGCCCCCGAGGAGCGTGATCCCATACCGCGTCTGATCCGCCGCAAGCCCTCGGGCGAAGACTTGCACCCAATCCTCCGACCAACCGGCAGCAAGGGCCAGCACCAAGAGATAGCCAAGCGGTTCGGCCCCTTTGGCGGCGAGATCTGAAAGGTTGACGCGCAGCGCCTTGGCGGCAATCGCCTCAGGCGGATCGTCAGTGAAGAAGTGCACTCCGGCAGCGACGGCATCGGTCGTCACGACAACGGTCTTGCCCGCTCCGACCGTCAGGACTGCCGCATCGTCGCCCAAACCGAACGCCCCGGCCGTTAACGCCAGCGGCTTGAAGTAGCGATCGATCAGCTCGAACTCGCCGGGCCTACTCAAGGCTCGGCTGCCTAACCCGACGCGTCGGCAAACTCGCCCGGGCGCAGCTTGCGCGACAGCGTATCCAGCACGCCGTTGACGATGCGCGGCTCATCGGCCGCAAAAAATGCCTTGGCGACGTCGATGTATTCGCTAATGACGACCCGAGCCGGCACGTCGCGGCGGCTGACCAGCTCGTGCGCCGCCGCCCGGAGAATGGCGCGGAGCGTCACGTCAATGCGAACAAGCGGCCAGTCGGCAGCGAGCGCGTCGTGAATTGCCGGGTCGAGCTTCCGCTGGTCGCGCACGACCCCGGTGACGATGTCGCGAAAGAAATCGGGATCGGCATCGACATACGTCGCACCGTCAAGCTCGTGGCCGAAACGCCAAGTCTCGAACTCGGCGATCACGTCGTCGATCGGGGTCGCCCCAACATCCATCTGGTAAAGCGCCTGAACGGCCGCCAAGCGCGCCGCGCCTCGGCGGTTAGCCGTCCGCTGAACCTTCGCCGCCGACTCAGCCATCCCCGCCGCTCCTCGGCCGCCGGGCCGGACGATGATCGGATCGGCGAATCACGCCACACCGAATTGCTGCTTGAGCGCCGCCATCGCCAGCGCCGCCTCCGCCGCGCCCCCGCCCTTGTTGCCTTCGTTCACTCGCGCACGAGCCCAGGCCTGGTCGTCGTCCTCTACGGTCAAGATGCCGTTACCGAGTGCGAGCTTACCGCTCACGGCAAGGTCCATGATCGCACGCGCCGATTCGCCGGCAACGATATCGTAATGCGTGGTTTCGCCGCGAATCACACAGCCGAGCACCACGTAGCCGTCATAACGCTTCGATTTACCGGCCGCGGCAATCGCCAGAGCCGCGGGAATTTCGAAACAGCCGGGTACCGAGACCTGGTCGAAGGTTGCGCCTGCCTTACGAAAGGCGGCCGCAGCGCCGCGCACAAGTTCGTCGGCAAGGTCGGTGTAGAACCGCGCGTCGATAATCAAGAAATGCGCCATGACCGTCTCAAACCGGCTCGTTCAGGCGAGCGACATAGCGCGCCATGAGGTCAACCTCCAAATTGACCCGGTCGCCGGCTCTCCGCTCGCCAAAGGTGGTTACGGCGAGGGTGTGCGGGATGAGGAGGCAATCGAACCGGCGTCCAGCTACGCCATTGACTGTCAGCGATACGCCGTCGAGCGTCACCGATCCCTTCTGGGCGATGAACCGCGCGAGGTTTGCCGGGGCTTCGAACGCAAACTTGGCGGTTGTCCCGAGGTCGGCGCGCTCCCGCAAGACTGCCACGCCGTCGACATGCCCCGATACAATATGCCCACCGAGCTCGTCGCCGACCCGAGCCGCGCGCTCCAGGTTGAGCCGCCTGCCGACCGTCCATTCCGCCGCCGTCGTCACGGCCAGCGTCTCCCCGCCGAGATCGGCTTCAAAAACCTGCCTACCGCTCTCCTCACCCCGCCTGACGACCGTCAGGCAAACGCCCGAGCAGGCAATCGATGCGCCGGTGTCGATGGAGGCTGCGACGTACGGACAAGCTATCGCCAAGCGAGTGACCGCGCCGCGCGGCTCGACGCGAACGATCTCGCCGACAGCCGTGATAATACCCGTGAACATCAGACGGCCTTGGCGTAGTTGCGCATGCGATCCCCGCCGACCGGCGTATCTCCGGTGAGACGATAGGAGCGACTGCCCTCGATGGCCGTCAGGTCGCGCCCAGCAAGCGCCGGCACGCCGCCCTGACCGATCCGCGTCGTCGAACGGAAAAGAACGACTTCGTCGACGAGATTCTCGGCGATCAGAGACGCAGCGATCCCCGCTCCTCCCTCAACAAGCACGCGAGTAATGCCCTTGGCCCCAAGAGCGGAAAGCACGGCGGCCAGGTCGAGTCCCCCGCCCGCCCCCGGCGCCTCGATTAGAGTCGCGCCCCGCTCGACCAGGCTTGCGCGACTCGCCGGGGCAGAAGCTGCGTCGACCACCACCCACAGCGGCACGTCGCGGGCCGTCGCCAGTAACCGGCTCCCAAGCGGTAGTTGTATCCGGCGATCCAGAACGACCCGGATCGGTGAACGTGCCGCCATGCCTGGCAGGCGCACCGTCAGGAGAGGATCGTCTGCCAGCGCCGTTCCGATGCCGATCAGCACGGCGTCCGCCTCGGCCCGCATGGCCTGAGCGCGGTCGAGCGCAGCCGGCCCACTGACGATAACCCGCTCACCCCCCCGTCGTCCGATCATGCCGTCTTGAGAGACGGCGAGTTTCAGGGTGACGTGCGGCCGCCCTGTAACGACGCGCGCGATATGCCCGGCATGCGCGAGACGCGCCTCGCGCTCCAACACGCCTACCGAGACGCTAATGCCCGCTTGGCGAAGAACGGCGTGGCCCTTACCGGCAACGCGGGGATCCGGGTCGCTCATCGCCGAGACTACGCGCCGCACACCGGCGCGCACGAGGGCATTGGCACATGGTGGGGTGGCACCAAAATGGCTGCAGGGCTCCAGCGTTACGTAGACCGTGCCGTCTCGCGCGTTCCCTCCGGCTTCCGCAAGCGCCTCGGTCTCGGCGTGAGGCCTGCCGCCTCTCGCCGTCCATCCGCGCCCGACGACGCGCGCCGCCGCCCCCTCGCCCTGCACGATCAATGCGCCAACCGCGGGGTTGGGGAAGGTCCCTCCAAGGTGCCGCCGCCCCAGCCGCAACGCGGCGCCCATCAGCCGCCGGTCCGTTTCGCTGACCGGTCCGCCCTCAGCCATCGCCCTTGCCCACGGAGCGCATCGGCAGCGCCACTGAGCCCGCCAGTTCGCCGACAAATGCCTCGAAGTCCTTGGCTTCGCGGAAGTTCCGGTAGACCGAGGCAAAGCGGACATAGGCAACATCGTCGAGGCCCTTCAGCCCCTCCATTACCAAGTGGCCGATACGATCCGAGTGGATCTCGTTTTCGCCGAGGCTCTCGAGCTGGCGCACCACGCCGTTGACCATACGCTCGACCCGCTCGGGATCAACCGGCCGTTTGCGCAGCGCAACCTCGACCGACCGCATGAGCTTCTCGCGGTCGAACGGGACCTTGCGCCCACTGCGCTTGATGACCGTCAGTTCCCGCAGCTGGATGCGCTCAAATGTCGTGAACCGTCCGCCGCAGCCCGGGCAGACGCGCCGCCGCCGGATGGCCGTGCCGTCTTCCGAGGGGCGCGAGTCTTTGACCTGGGTGTCGTCGCTGCCGCAGAACGGGCACCGCATCGTCGCTGCCCTATTGTTGATAGATCGGAAAGCGGGAAGTCAGCGCCTTGACCTTTGTGGCGACGGCGGCTTCCACAAGCGGCGCGGCACCGTCCGAAGATTGCGAGACCGCGTCGAGTACTTCCGCGATCAGCCGCCCGACCTCGCGGAACTCGGCCACGCCAAACCCGCGCGTGGTGCAAGCCGGCGTACCCAGGCGGACCCCGGATGTCACCATCGGCTTCTCTGGATCGTAGGGTATGCCGTTCTTGTTACAGGTGATGTGCGCCCGACCAAGCGCGGTCTCCGCGACCTTGCCGGTCAGCCGCTTTGGCCGGAGGTCGACGAGCATCAGGTGGTTGTCGGTGCCACCGGAGATGATGTCGAAGCCCGCCGACTTGATCGTCTCCGCCAGCGCCTTGGCATTGGCCACGACATTCTGCGCATAGGCCTTGAACTCCGGCTTGAGCGCCTCGCCGAGCGCCACCGCCTTGGCGGCGATGACATGCATCAGCGGGCCGCCCTGGAGGCCGGGAAAGATCGCCGAGTTGATCTTCTTGGCAATCTCCGGATCGTTGCAGAGAATCATGCCGCCGCGCGGGCCGCGCAGCGATTTGTGCGTGGTCGTGGTCACGACATGGGCGTGCGGAATCGGCGACGGATGAACCCCTCCTGCCACCAGACCGGCGAAGTGCGCCATGTCCACCATCAGATAGGCGCCGATCTCGTCGGCGATACGCCGGAAGCCCGCAAAGTCCCACACCCGCGAATAGGCTGTGCCGCCGGCGATGATGAGCTTCGGTTTCGCTTCCCGCGCTATCCGAGCGACCTCGTCGAGGTCGATCCGCTGATCCTCGCGTCGCACCCCATAGGGCACCACCTTGAACCACTTCCCCGACATGTTGACGGGCGAGCCGTGCGTGAGGTGACCGCCAGCGTTGAGATCGAGGCCCATAAAGGTGTCGCCCGGCGAAAGCAGCGCCAGAAACACCGCCTGGTTCATCTGGCTGCCCGAATGCGCCTGGACATTGGCGAACTGGCAGCCGAACAGAGCCTTTGCCCGCTCAATCGCCAACGTCTCGGCAATGTCGACGAATTCGCAGCCGCCGTAGTAGCGCTTGCCCGGGTAGCCCTCGGCATACTTGTTGGTGAGGATCGACCCCTGCGCCTCCAAGACCGCCTTGGAGACGATATTCTCCGACGCGATCAGCTCGATCTCGTGCTGCTGGCGGCCGAGTTCCTTGGCGATCGCTGCTGCAATCTCCGGATCGGCATCCCTGAGTGAGCGGCTGAAGAAGCCCGCGGTAGAGGCGCCGCCTGGCGCGGAATCTGCCGGTACCATCTGCGATCCTCGCGGCTGTAGCCCGGCCGCCACACGAGCAGCCCAGGCCGCGCGAGGCCTAGCACACTCACGCGGCCCCGGCCAAGAAAACGGGGCGCAGATCTCCCGCGCTTAGCGGTTTGCGACCTGCAGGCCGTCCTGGTTGTAGATGTCGTCGCGGAAATGCACGACGCCGTCCTGCTGCGCCCACGCGCTGATATAGGCAAAATAAAGCGGCACGGGGCTGGCGAGCTTGACGTCGAGCCGCTGGTTGTTGGTGAACATGCCGTCCACCCGCGCGCGATTCCAGCCAGCGTTGTCGCGCAGCAGCCAAGTGATCAGCTGCTGGATGTTTTGCACCCGCACGCAGCCGGAAGAGTCGAAGCGAAACTCTTCGTTGAACAGCCCCTTGCTGGGCGTGTCGTGCATGTAAACGCCGTAGGGACTGGGGAAGTTGATCCGCACCGAACCAAGAGAGTTCCAATCGCCCGGGTCCTGACGAAAGAGGTATTGCGTCGCCTGGTCGGTATTCCAGTTGATTTGATTGGGCGAAATCTCCTTGCCCTTCTTGTCGTAGACCCGGATGTGCTCCTCGGCGATGTAGTTTGGGTTCTTCTGCATCAGCGGGATGAGGTCGCGCTTAATGAGGCTCGGCGGCACCGTCCAGAACGGATTGAAGTTCACCTCCGATATCTTCGACGTCAGCATGGGTGTCGGCCGGTCGATACGACCGACGACAGCCGTATGGCGCGTCGTCACCCGGCCACCCTCAACGCCCTCGACCTGTGCCCCGGGGACGTTGACCATGACGAACCGTTCGGGGAGCTTGGCCATCGCCGCGTTGAGACGGTCACGATTCTTCACGAGTTGCCCAAGCCGCGCCGCCGCAGTGATGTTCATCGCTGCGGTACTCGTCGGCCCCACCACGCCGTCGCTCGGAATGCCATGGCGGGTCTGGAAGCGTCGCACCGCCGCATCGACATAGGAGTCGAAAACCTCCGAGACGCCGGCGGTCGGCGACAGGTCGCCGGAGGTGATCAGCCATTCGCGCAACGCTTCGACTGCCGGCCCCTTCGCCCCAAGCTTCAGGTTTTGCCCCTCCGGGATTTCCGGCCAGCCGCCCTCGGCAACGATCTCCGAATAGCGCTGAATGGCAAGCTCGATGCCGGCCGTTGTCTCCCGGGAAAAGATCGGCGTGGTCCCGATGATCTTGGGCGCCCCGGCGGCGCCTGTGTCGAATCCCGTCGACCACTGCCCGGCCCGAAGACGAAGAACCGCGGCGATCGGGTCGTCGTCGTCAACCGCGAGCGCTGTCCCGCAGAGCGTCGTCGCCACAAACGCCCCGACGGCAACGCGAAGCGCCGTCCGGTGTATCGACAGTCCGACTTGGCGAACGTTCATCAGGGCCTTTCCGACGTCTTGCCGTGGCGATCACCGTTGTGACCGCTCGCAGCGCCCCCACTGCGATTCCGCGTCGACTATGTAGCCCTGCCGCAAAGGAAGTCCAGACCGGATTTCGCCCGTGGCGACGAACGCCGAAACGTGGGGACGATGACCAGCCGCGAATAAGAAAAAGCCCGCCGAAGCGGGCTTTTTGCAAGGTCGCAGAGTGAGCCGCTGAGATTAGAGGCGATAGAGAATCTGGTCGGTCCAGAACCTCTCCAGCCGCTGGAGCGACCGGTTGAGTGACTTGAAGTCCTCGCCGCCGATCCCGCCGACCTGGTCGATCGAGCGAATGTGGCGGTCGTAAAGCTTGCTGACGATGTCCGCCACTTCCTGACCTTTCGGCGTCAAGCTGACGCGCACTGACCGGCGGTCCATCCGCGAGCGCTGGTGATGGATGTACCCCATCTCCACGAGTTTCTTGAGGTTGTAGGAAACGTTGGAGCCAAGATAGTAGCCGCGGGTACGCAGCTCGCCGGCGGTGAGTTCCGCATCGCCGACGTTAAACAGCAGCAGCGCCTGGACGCTGTTGACGTCGGAGCGACCGGCGCGATCGAATTCGTCCTTGATCACGTCGAGCAAACGACGGTGGAGGCGCTCAACGAGCGTAAGGGCCTCCATGTAGAGCGGCTTAAGCTCCACCTTCTCCTTAGGCTGGTCGAAGGCCTCGACCGGCTTGCGCGCTGTAATCATAAGAATAACCTCTCTGTTGACCCTGCGGGATGCTTCCCCACACGTTGACATCAACCTAGAGGTCCGCCTTGAAAAACGGCTTAAGCAGCAGACTTAATGCCGCCTTACGCCTCGAATGGTCAATTTAATCTTATGGCATGAGAATCAACGCCTTAGCGATCCGGAGAAAGCCGTTTCTCAGCGATAAGTAACCCCGCGAAAACTACAAGTGTCGTGATGTGGAAACCGACGATAAGGTAACGGTCACCAAAAGTATTTCGAAAGACCGTGTGCATGGCGACTTCTACCAAAGCCGCGTAGACCCAGATTACATTGCCCCACGCAACCCGCATCCACAGACCGACCGCCGCCACCAGGTCTGCGACAGCCAAATTAATTGTGGCCACTCTCCCCTCGGCCGACATGCTGAGAAAGAGATCGGTTCGCCCTCGCAGGGCTCCCATGATGATTGCCCACTGGAATACCCCCAGCGCCAAAAAGATCACCGACAGCCCACGCAATCCAAGGCTCAGGATGGTCCTGACCTGGTCGAGGCGGGGATCCTCCTCCTCCGGCTGCGCCCCTCGGTTGACCATGCCCTCTGCCTCATCCACCGCTAATCGTAGCGGTAGCGCGCGCGACGCCCGCGGGCAATTCGGATCGAATACTAGAATCGGCTCCACGATTGCGGCAGCGGCCCGCTGCACCTAAAGAGGCCGACGTGACGAAACCGCTCAGCGCACGGAAACTCTGATGCCGCGCCAGCCCGACCCCGGCAAGTCCTTCGATCTGAAGTCGATTCTCGGCGGCACCCGTCTCCGCCGCAACCGGCGAGCCGATTGGTCGCGCCGCCTGGTGCGCGAAACGCAACTCTCTGTCGACAACCTGATCTGGCCGATTTTCCTTGTGGACGGGGAGAACATACGCCAACCGATCCGATCGATGCCGGGGGTCGAGCGACTGTCGGTCGACCTTGCTCTCATCGATGCCCGCCGCGCCCGCGACCTCGGCATCCCTGCCCTCGCGCTGTTCCCGTACACCGATCCTTCCCGGCGCGACGACAACGGGAATGAAGCTCTGAACCCGCAAAACCTCGTCTGCACCGCCCTCCGCGCCATCAAGAGCGCGGCCCCGGATCTCGGCCTCATCGCCGACGTCGCGCTGGACCCTTACACCAGCCACGGTCACGATGGGCTGGTGTCGGCGAGCGGCGAAATCGTCAACGACGCTACGGTGGAGCAGTTGGCACGCCAGGCCGTGGTTCAGGCGGAAGCCGGCGCCGACATCGTGGCCCCGTCGGATATGATGGACGGTCGAGTTGGGGCCATCCGCGCCGCGCTGGACGCGAGCGGGTTCCTCGACACGCAGATTCTTGCCTATGCCGCCAAATATGCCTCGGCCTTTTATGGCCCGTTTCGCGAGGCCGTTGGCTCCGCCAAGACGCTGACTGGCGACAAGCGCACTTACCAGATGGACCCGGCCAATAGCGATGAGGCGCTTCGAGAGGTCGAACTCGACATCGCCGAGGGCGCCGACATGGTCATGGTGAAGCCGGGCCTGCCCTATCTCGATATTGTCCGCCGCGTGAAGGACGCCTTCGGCGTCCCCACCTTCGCCTACCAAGTGTCCGGCGAATTCGCCATGATCGAGGCGGCGGCGGCCAATGGCTGGATTGACCGCGATCGAGCGATGATGGAAAGCTTGCTTGCTTTCCGCCGCGCCGGTGCGGACGCGATTCTGACCTACTTTGCCCCATCCGCCGCAGCTCTGCTTCAGGCGTCGCGCCGTTAGGGGGCAAAGCCGGCGCTCTTCGCCGAGTAATTTCCACGGCGGTGGCAACATGGCGCTAACCGCGCCGCTTGATGCTATTAGGAACTCCGCAGAGTCTCTCGGCCTCCGATCTGCGGGCTCGGCTCTAGCGGTAGAACGGTGACGACGATGGCTGATGATGGAACCCGCAAGAGCGCGGGCGATAGCGCTGCGATACCGACGCTCGCGGACGTCCGTTCCGCCGCTGGGCTGATCGCCGGTGCCGTCCTGCGCACACCATTTCTGCCGGCTCCTCGCCTGTCAGCCCTCACCGGCGCATCGGTCTTCGTTAAATACGAGAACCTGCAAGCGACCTGCGCCTTCAAGGAGCGCGGCGCCCTTGTGAAGCTGCTGAGCCTCTCCGCCGACGACCGCCGACGCGGCGTTATCGCCATGTCAGCCGGCAACCATGCACAGGGAGTAGCGTATCACGGCGGCCGCCTCGGCGTGCCAGTTACAATCGTCATGCCGCGCTTCACGCCCTACGTGAAGGTCGCTGCAACGCGGGCGTTCGGCGCCACTGTCCTCCTGGAGGGCGAGACGGTCGCGGAGTCGCAACTCGCCGTCGATCGCATCCGCGCCAAGACCGGCGCGATTCAGGTCCACCCGTTCGACGACCCCGACGTGATCCGCGGCCAGGGTACGATCGGCCTTGAGGTCGCCGAGGACGAACCTAACCTCGACGCCTTTCTGGTGCCGGTCGGTGGCGGCGGGCTGATCTCCGGCGTTGCCATCGCCATGAAGGCGCTCTGCCCTCGCACCGAGATCGTCGGCGTCGAGACCGAACTCTATCCGTCGATGTGGGCGGCGCTGCGCGGGGAGACGCCGCAATGCGGCGGCGACACCCTCGCTGAGGGCATCGCGGTCAAGACCGCGGGAAAGCTGCCGCTAGCCATTGCCCGCCGTTTGGTGGACGACATCATCCTCGTCAGCGAAGACCTGATCGAGCGGGCGGTCGCGACCTTTCTCAACCTGCAGAAGACGATGGCCGAGGGCGCCGGCGCCGCCGGGCTTGCGGCCTTGCTCGCGCAGCGCGAGCGCTTCGCCGGCAAGAAGGTCGGCCTGCTCCTCTGCGGAGGGAACATCGACCCGCGGCTAGCCGGTTCGATCATGGTCCGCGACCTCGCTCGCAGCGGCAGGATCGTCGCGATCCGACTGACCATCCTCGACCGCCCCGGCGTCCTCGCCTCGGTCTCTCGCATCATCGGCGAAGCCGACGCGAACGTTCTGGAGGTTGACCACCACCGCACAACGCTCGATGTGCCCGCCAAAGGGGCAAGGCTGCATCTCACCATTGAAACGCACGGACCAGAACACACAGACGAAATCATCGCTGCCCTTCTCGCCGAAGGGCACATGGTCGAGAGAGTCGGATCCGGCTGAGGCACAGGAACAAACCACCGCCCTTTGACCGTCACATCTTTCCTGTGGCAATTCGCTCGTATTATCGTCGCGCCAGGGAGCGCGCCTTGAACCGCCCATTACGATGACGAAACACCTTCACACCGAAAGCCCGCAGTTCTATCTGACGGCGCCCTCGCCCTGCCCGTACCTCCCGGACCAGGCTGAGCGGAAGGTGTTCACGCATCTGGTGGGTGAGCGCGCCAGCGCGCTGAATGATCTGCTCACCCAAGGCGGCTTCCGCAGGAGCCAGAACATCGCCTACCGCCCGGCCTGCGAAGGCTGCCGCGCCTGCGTTTCGATCCGCGTGGTCGTCGACGCTTTCCAGCTCGGCGAGAGTTTCGCTCGTGTCGCGCGACGTAATCGCGATGTCATCGGCACCGAAATCGCCGCGAGCCCAACCTCGGAGCAGTATTCGCTGTTCCGCCGCTACCTCGACACGCGCCATGCCGAGGGCGGCATGGCGGACATGACTGTCCTCGACTACGCGATGATGGTCGAGGACACTCATGTCGACACCAGTATTGTCGAGTATCGCCTGCGCGGTGCCGACACGCTGATCACTGGTCGCGGCGAAGGACCGCTCGTCGCCGCCGCGCTGACCGACATCCTCTCCGACGGCCTGTCGATGGTCTATTCGTTCTTCGATCCGACCCGCGCCGATCGCAGCCTTGGCACCTACATTATCATCGACCACATCATGCGCGCGCGCCGCAAAGGACTGCCCTATGTGTACCTCGGCTACTGGGTCGATGGCTCGCGCAAGATGAGCTACAAGACCCGCTTCCGCCCGCAGGAGCATCTCGGGCCGCGGGGCTGGGAACGTGTCGTAGCCGCCGAGGAGGCGGCAAACTCCGAGCCGGTCGCCGAATAGCGTCGAAAACCGGTCAGCCGCCGGCCGGGCCGAAGCGGTTACTGCGCGGAAAGCCCGCCGGAGCCAGGCGGCCCGCCTGGGCACGGTCCCCGACCCAGTCGGCGAGTTCGGACATCGTTCGTGTGAAACTCCGGCCGGACGAGTCAACCCAACTCAATCCTTCCTTGGCAACGAACGTCTTGGCATCCGACACCCCGCCGTCCTTGTAACGCTGGAGCCGCACGCCCTTGCCTCGCGCCATCTCCGGAATTTCCGCCAGGGGAAAGATGATCATCTTTCGGTTCTCGCCAATGATCGCCACCCGATCGCCAGATGCCGGAACGCAAAGACGCGCTTCGTCTGGCAGATCGACGCCAAGGACCTGCTTACCTTTGCGCGTGTTGGCGATGACCTCGGCCTGCGGCACGATGAAGCCGCGCCCTTCCGTCGAGGCCAACAGCAATTTGCCGTCGGCGCGGGCCGGGAACGCGGCGACGACGTCTTCCGCGTCGCCCATGTCGACCATCAGCCGCACCGGCTCGCCATGTCCGCGCCCGCCCGGCAGCTTGGTTGGATCGAGCGTGTAGAAGCGACCGGCTGTCGAAAAGAGGAGTATCTTGTCGGTCGTCTCGGCATGGAACAGGAATTTCGGCCCGTCATCGGTCTTAAAGGCCAAGCCGCTGGTGTCGGCGAGGTGCCCCTTCAGGGCGCGGATCCACCCCTTGGCCGACACCACCACCGTGATCGGCTCGCGCTCAACCAGCAGCGTCTCGATGTCTTCTACGGCATGGACCGGCGCCTCGCCGAAAACACTCCGCCGACGACCGAGCTTGGTGTCCGGCCCGAACGTCTTGCGCACCTCGCGGATTTCGCCGGCGATGGTTGACCACTGCTTGGCCTCCGACGCCAGCAACTTCTCGATCTCGTCGCGCTCGCCAGACAGCTCCTTGTGCTCGCGACGAATTTCCATCTCCTCGAGCTTGCGCAAATTGCGCAGGCGCATGTTGAGGATCGCCTCGGCCTGCACATCGCTGAGCGAGAAGGTCCGCATCAATTCGACCTTAGGCTCGTCCTCCTCGCGGATTATGCGAATAACCTCATCGAGGTTGAGATAGGCGATAAGGAAGCCTTCGAGCGTCTCCAACCGCCGGCGGATCGCCTCGAGGCGAAACTCAGAGCGCCGCCGCAGCACGTCCCGCCGGTGGTCGAGCCATTCGCGAAGCAACGCGTCGAGCCCCATCACCATCGGCACCGTGCCCTTGGAAAGCACGTTCATGTTGAGAGGGAAGCGCGTCTCCAGCTCGGTCGTGCGGAACAGCTGTTCCATCATCAGTGCGGGATCGACATTTCGCGCCCGCGGAGTAATGACGATCCGCACTTCCTCCGCCGACTCGTCGCGGATGTCCTCGACCAGCGGCAGCTTCTTGGCGACCAAGAGTTCGGCGATTTTCTCAATCAGGCGCGACTTCTGGACCTGATAGGGAATCTCGCCGATGACGACCACATAGGCCCCCCGCGCCTCCTGCTCGACGCGCCAACGAGCGCGGACGCGAAAGCCGCCTTTGCCTGTCTTGTATGCCTCGACGATCTGCTCCCGGCTGTCGATCACGACGCCACCAGTGGGAAAATCCGGTCCCTGCACGAACTCGACGAGTTTCTCGACGCTCGCCTTCGGGTGCTTGATCAGGTGGAGCGCGGCATCGCACAGCTCGGCAGCATTATGCGGCGGGATGGACGTCGCCATCCCGACGGCGATACCGGCCGAGCCGTTGGCAAGGAGATTAGGGAACGCACCCGGCAACACGACCGGCTCGCGCTCGGCGCCGTCATAGTTGTCGCGAAAATCGACAGCATCCTCGTCGATGCCATCGAGCAGAAGCCGCGCCACCTCCGTCAGCCGCGCCTCGGTGTAGCGCATCGCCGCCGGGTTATCGCCGTCGATATTGCCAAAATTGCCCTGGCCCTCGACCAGCGGATAGCGGGCGGCAAAATCCTGTGCCAGCCGCACCAAAGCCTCGTAGACCGCCTGATCGCCGTGCGGATGGTACTTGCCGACCACGTCGCCGACCACGCGGGCGCATTTCTTAAACGCAGCCCCAGGGTCGAGGCGGAGCTGCCGCATCGCGTAGAGCAGCCGCCGATGCACGGGCTTGAGGCCATCCCGCACATCGGGGAGTGCCCGGTGCGTGATCGTCCACAAGGCGTAGGCGAGGTAGCGCTCTTCGAGCGCCGTCTTGAGATTGACCGGCTCGACGTCGCCGGCCGGAATCACGTCGTTTCCCATGGCCATCTGGTTAGCGGTGCGACGAATCCCCTACAAGCCATCGACCGAATCGGTCCCCGCAATCGTCAGACTTTGGGCGCCCCCTTGGCATGGGGCAGCAACACCGCTGTCAATGTTTCATGCACCGGCGTCGCTACACCGTTCTCCAACCCGAGCCGGGCTACAGCGCCCGACAGCCATTCGAGTTCGAGCGGCCGGCCTGCCGCGAGGTCGTTGGCCTGGCTGGCACGGCTTTCCGGCGGGAGGCTGTCGAGAAAGGTCATATGCCGCTCCACAGTGTCGCCCGGCAGACCGACGCCGCAGGCTGCCGCGACCGCCACCGCTTCCTCGATCGCCCGCCGCATCAACGCCCGTGTGCGGGGCGCCGAGCGCAGTGCACCGATCGGCGCTCGCGCGGCGGCGGTGAACCCGGAAATCGTCGCCAGGAACGCAAACTTGCGCCAAACTTCAACCCGCATGTCGCCGGGCAATGGCGCGTCGAGGCCGGCGGATACCAGGGCCGCCCGAAGGGCGTTGCTTCGTTGCGACTGCCCACCATCGGCCTCGCCAAAGAGGAACCGGGCGCCGCTTCCCGTCTGGCGGATCCGCCCCGGCCCGGCGACCTCGGCGAAGATATAACAACAGCCCATCATGGCATGTTGAGGCCCAAGCGTCTTGGCGAGGAGCGGCGTCGCCTCCACCCCGTTGAGGAAGGGCACGACGCCGGTCTCAGGCCCGATCAGCGGCCGGCAAGCGGCAGCCGCGGTTTCCCCGTCGGGGAGCTTCACGGCGAAGATAACGATATCGACCTCGCCGATGTCGGCGGGATTGTCGGTAATGGTTGCCGGGCGCACCGTTGTCGTGCCGCTCGGCGTCTCAAGGGAAAGACCGTGGGTACGGATCGCCGCCAGGTGCGCGCCACGCGCCAGTAGCGCGACCTCAACGCCTGCCGCGATCAAGCGAGCCCCAAGGAAGCCGCCGACACCACCTGCGGCGACGATTGCAATGCGCATCGCGAGGCCCCCCGTCTGGCCCTAATTCCGCCGGCCCAGCAGCGCCACGAACGACTCTCGCGCCGGCGGCATCGCCTCGCCGCGCGGCTCGTAGACGTGCCGTTGCAGGAAGAACCCAGTCAGCGAAAATGCCTGACGCAACGCGTCGGCATCCGCCGGGCCGTTGCGTCGCGATTCCAGCAGCAGCGACGGCAGCGTCAGCAGGCGGCCTGCATAGGGCTCGCCAGCCGTTCGACCGACGGCTCGGCCGGTCTTCGGCGAAACATAGGCGAGATCCTGGTCCTCTCGACCTGTCGCCGCGCATCGCGACAGGTCGAGACCGAAGCCAAGCTCGGACAGCATCAGCAATTCGAAACGCACCAGCACCTCACCTGCCGTAAGCGGGTCGTGCAGATTGTCGAGGATGGCCGGCAGCGTAGCATACAGCGCCGGGTGAGGGTCGCGCTCAGGAAGGAGCCGCAGTAGCGCCGCGATCAGCTGTATCCCGTAGATCCCCGAGCCGGTCTCCATCAGGCGAGCCGCGCGGTCCGTGACCGGCTCAACGACCCACTGGCCAAGATGCTCCTCCAGCCGGGCGCGCCAAGTCACCGCCACCGTGTTCCCGACCTGGAGCGTCGACCGCTGGACGCGGGAACGCCCGCCTCTCACGAGTCCGAGGTGACGGCCATGCGCAGACGTCATCGCCTCGACAATGAGACTGGTCTCGCCGTGGCGGCGGGTGCCGATGACAATCCCTTGATCGCTCCAGTCCAACGCTCAACCTGTTCGTCTGTCCGGCCCGTCATCCCTTGGGGAACTCGATGCCCATCCCCCGATAGCGTTCCGGATCGTCGGCCCAATTCTCGCGCACGCGCACAAAAAGAAACAGATGCACACGCCGCTCCGCCGCTTCCTCTATCTCAGGCCGCGCCGCCATCGAAATCGCCTTGATGGTGGCTCCACGATGCCCAAGAACGATCGCCTTCTGGCTTTCCCGCGCGACGTATATGACCTGCTCCACCCGCACCGAACCGTCCGCAAGCTCCTTCCAGCTTTCCGTTTCCACAGTCGACGAATATGGCAGCTCGTCGTGCAGGCGCAGCGTCAGCTTCTCGCGCGTGATTTCTGCTGCCAGGTTGCGGAGCGGCAGATCCGAGATCTGATCCTCCGGGTAGAGCCATGGGCCTGCCGGCACCGCCGAAGCAAAGAAGGCCAGAAGGTCTCCGCAACCATCGCCGGTGAGTGCCGAGACCATGAACGTCCGGCCAAAAGAGATGCGCTCGTTTGCGGCGGCCGTCAGCGCCAGCAGCCGATCGCGAGGCACAATGTCGATCTTGTTGAGGATCAGCACCTTCGGCCCCGAGAGGCCGACCAACCGATCGAGCACCGACGACACCCCATCGTCGATACCCTTTCTGGCATCGATCAGGAGGGCAACGATGTCCGCCTCGGCGGCACCCGTCCACGCTGTGTCCACCAACGCCCGCTCGAGGCGGCGCTTCGGCGCGAAGATGCCCGGCGTGTCGACAAAGATGATCTGCGACGCCCCATGCATGGCGATGCCGCGGACCAGCGAGCGCGTTGTCTGCACTTTGTGAGTGACAATCGACAGCTTGGTACCAACCAGCTGGTTGAGCAACGTCGACTTGCCGGCGTTGGGTGCCCCCACGAGCGCCACGAAACCGCAGCGGCGATCTCCCGGCGGGCCCACATCCGGCGCCATCATTCCGCCCCGGCGCTCCACACGCCCTCGCGGTTGAGAATAAGCGTTGCTGCGGCTTGCTCAGCCACCCTTCGCGACCCTCCTTCACCGCGTGCCGGCGCCAACCCCGCCACCATGGCCTCGACGACAAAGCGCGGAGCATGCTCCGGCCCGCTGCGCTCGACGATCGCATAGCTTGGCGCCGCAAGGCCGCGTCCCTGCGCCCACTCCTGAAGCGTCGTCTTTGCGTCGCGAAGCGGCGCATCGGCGGCGTGCATGCGTGGCCGCCACCAAGTTTCGATAAAGCCTCGTGCGACCGAAAGTCCGCCGTCGAGATAGAGCGCCCCGATGAGCGCCTCGCAAACATCGCCGAGGATCGCCGCCTTGGATCGCCCGCCCGACTGGACCTCGCCGCCACCGAGCCGGATCGCAGCCCCCAGGTCGATCTGCCGCGCGACCTCGGCACAGGTTTCGTTTCGCACCAGGGCGGTGAGTCGACGCGCGAGTTCCCCTTCCGCCGCGCCGGGGAACGCGCTGACCAGCATGTCGGCAACGACGAGCGCCAGCACCCGGTCACCGAGGAACTCCAGACGCTGATAGTTCGCCCCGGGCTTCAACCCGCTTTCGGCGGCCGCGCTCGAATGAGTCAACGCTTGCCGCAGAAGTGCCGGATCGGCGAACCGATGCTCTATCTGACGCTCCAGTCGCTCCTCGGCGCCGCTGCGCGCTAAGTTCAGAGTCGAGTGAAGAGGCGTTCCGCCCGGACTGTCCACGGCCACCTCCAGAACGCCCAGGCAGGTTCGCCCTCGTTCAGGGAAAAGAAAACATACTCGGCACGGCCAATGAAGTTTTCGAAGGGTATGAAGCCCACCGCGCCTTCGGTGCGGCTGTCCTGCGAATTGTCGCGATTATCGCCGAGGACAAAGTAGTGGCCTTCTGGGACGACATACACCGGCGTGTTGTCGACGAAACTTACAGGATCGAGGTCCAGCGTGTCGTACGATATGCCGCTCGGCAACGTCTCCCGGTAGCGTGCCACCCGCCGATCGGCACCGAACTCGTTCTTGGTGATGAAGTCCGAGATCCGCTGGCGGCGCACGGCCTCGCCGTTGATGTACACCACGCCCTCACGCATCTGTACGCGATCGCCCGGGAGGCCGATCACCCGCTTGATCAGATCGATCGAATTGTCCTTGGGCAGACGGAACACCGCCACGTCCCCGCGCTCGGGGCGGTGTTCGAAAAGACGTCCGCCGAAGAAAGCCAGGTCGAATGGCAACGCGTAGCGCGAGTAGCCATAGGAGAACTTCGATACAAACACGTAGTCGCCAGCGAGAAGAGTGCTCTCCATAGACGACGACGGGATTCGATAGGGCTGAAACAGAAAGGCGCGGATAATCACCGCTAGCACCAGCGCCAGGATGACAATCTGCGCGATGCCTCCGAAAGCGGAGCTTTTCGCCAATGGCTTTTCGCTAGCCAAGCTCATGCCGCCCCGCAATCTCCCTGAGAATGCCGCCCGCCGTTCGCGGCGGGGAGTCGGCAGTGTCGTCGGCGGTGTCGGCCGGCACCTAGAGAAGCGAGAAAAGGCGGTTCCAGCGCACCGTCCACGGCCATTGCCAAAACATCCACGCCGGCGCGCCGTCCTTAACGGAGAAGAAGATAATCTCCGCCCTTCCCTCGATGTTTTCGAACGGCACAAAGCCCACCCCAGGCTGCCCCGGCACGGATGGGAAACGGCTGTCGCTGGAATTGTCGCGATTGTCTCCCATCATGAAATAGTGGCCTGCCGGCACCTCAAAGACGGGCGTGTCGTCGGCCCCGAAATTCCCCATGTCCAGGGTTTCGTAAGAAACGCCATTTGGCAGCGTTTCCTTCCACCGGCCGACCTTGGTCGAGCCCCCGAATTGGGAATCGGTCGTCGTGTCCGGAAGCTTCTCCCGCTTGACCTCGACCCCATTTAGGAAGAGCGCCCCGCCGCGAACCTGCACGGTGTCGCCCGGAAGGCCGATCAGCCGCTTGACGTAGTCGACACTGGGGTCGCTGGGGAGCTTAAAGACCACTATGTCGCCGCGCTTCGGCTCTGCACCCCAGACGCGTCCGGCGAATGGAGGAAGACCGAAAGGAAAGGAATAGCGGCTGTAGCCGTACGCGTATTTCGAGACAAAAAGGTAGTCGCCGATCAGCAGCGTGTTCTGCATGGAGCCGGTCGGAATATTGAACGGCTGAAACAGGAATGTTCGAATGAAGAAGGCGAGCGCAAGGGCCTGGATCACTACCTTGACGGTCTCGCCGACACCGCCGCGCTCGGCTTTGGTCTTTTCAGTAGTGACGCTCAACACGGCTCTCCTGCAGCAACCTGAGTCGAAAACCGACGCTCACCGGTGCAGCCTGTGATAGCCGGTCGATCCCCTGGGCGCAATTAGCGCCGGTGCCAGGCGCTCCGGTAAGCGGTCGCCGCCTTGCCGCCGGTCGCAGATCTCGCCGGTCCTAGCGAGGCAGGGCCTCGATCATCACAAATGCCTGGGCCAAGGGGAAATCGTCCGTGATCGTAACGTGAATGCGTACAGCGTGATCGGGGGGCGTAAGCTCGGCTAGCCGTTGCGCCGCCCCGCCCGTCAAAGCGATCGTCGGGGCGCCCGACGGGAGATTGACGACGCCCATGTCGCGCCAGAAGACGCCGCGGCGAATGCCCGTGCCTAGGGCCTTGGAGCAAGCTTCCTTTGCCGCGAAACGCTTCGCGTAGGACGCCGCGCGATCCCTACGGCGCTCAGATTTGCGGATTTCGATCGGCGTAAAGATACGTTCGATGAATCGCTCGCCGTGCTTGGCGAGCACCTTTTCGACGCGCCGGATGTCGATAATGTCGTTGCCAAGGCCGATGATCACCGCGCCGCCTTCCCGGGTTCCGAGCGCGCTTCGTGCATGCGCCGCCGCATGCCTTTGATGGCATCCTCCAACCCGACGAAGATCGCCTCGCCGACCAGGAAATGCCCGATATTGAGTTCGCGGATGACGGCGATCGCGGCGACTGGAGCCACCGTGTCGAAATCCAGACCGTGTCCAGCATGCATTTCGAGGCCGAGGGAGTGGCCAAGCGCTGCGGCCTCCGTCAGTCGCATCAACTCGCGGCGGAACGCTGGCTCATCGCGGCGATGCCATGCCTCGCAATAGGTACCTGTGTGGAGTTCCACCACCGGGGCTCCAAGAACCACAGCAGCTTCCAGTTGCCGCGCCTCCGGCTCCAGGAACAGCGATACGCGGACGCCTGCCGCGACGAGATCCTTGACGATCGGCGCGAGCCGGCCGGCGCCGCCGACGGCGTCGAGTCCGCCCTCGGTCGTCCGCTCCTCTCGCCGCTCCGGGACGATGCAGGCCGCGTGGGGCCGGTGGCGGAGAGCGATAGCCGCCATCTCGGCGGTCGCCGCCATTTCCAGATTGAGCGGCAGCGGGATTTCCGCCTTCAGGCGAGCAATATCGCTGTCGCTGATATGTCGGCGATCCTCTCGCAAGTGTGCGGTTATCCCGTCGGCCCCGGCACGCACGGCCAATCCCGCCGCGCGCACGGGATCGGGATGAACCCCGCCGCGCGCGTTCCGTACTGTGGCGACGTGGTCGATGTTGACGCCGAGGCGCAGACGGTGGGCGCCGGTCGGCGCCGGGGCGGTCATGCCTCCTCGACCTTGATGCCTGTGAGCGCGCCTGAAGCCGACACGGTCTTGCGCGCCGTCAACCGAGCGAGCCGTCCCGCCTGGTAGGCCTTCACGGCTGCCCGCACACCAAAATATGCGATAACTCCAACAGCCGCGCCAAGAAGGACCGATCCAATCAGCATGGGCCGGAGCGTGGGCCACAGTGCGGCGACAGCATCACCAAGCGCCGACCAGGACACATTGGCGAGACCCGCCTCGACTTTGTGAACCGCCGAGCTTCGCGCGTGCCCGCCCTCTATCCAGACGCCTACGCGATAAGAAGCGCCGAGCAGGAACGGCAGAAAAAGCGGATTGCCCAGCGCAGTGCCAAGCGCCGCCGCGATGAGATTGCCGCGCATGACGAAGGCGAGCGCCAGCGCCGCGATCGTGTGCAGGCCGAGCAGCGGCGAGAACGACATTGCCGTCCCTGCGGCTACACCTGCTGCAACGGCATGCGGCGTAGCGTTCAATCGCAGGATGCGCTTGCCAAAGTAGCGCATCGAGCGTCCCCAGCCGTTGCGCGGCCACGCCAATCCGCGCAGGCGCTGGGCGAGGCTAGGAGGAGTACGGCGGCGAAACAGCATGGGTTACCCGTTAACGCGGCTGGCGTGGCTGACGACCGGCCTCGCCCGCAGCTCCGCCACGATCCGTGTCAAGTGCTTGAGGTCGAACACTTCGAGGTCGATGGTCATGTCCGAGAAATCGGGCGCCGCCGCCGCAATCGAGAGATTGGAAATGTTCCCCTCCGAGTCGGCGATCACGCGTGCGATTTCGGCGAGAGTGCCGGGCTCATTCAGTGCGGTAACCGCGATCCGTGCGGGAAAACGCTGTCGTGCAGCCTCGTCGACATCCCATCGCACGTCCAGCCAGCGATCCGGCTGATCGTCGAACTCTTTGAGCGACGCCGACTGGATTGGATAGATGGTGATTCCCTCTCCTGCCGTCAGGATGCCGATGATGCGGTCGCCGGGCACTGCCCCTCCGTTCGGGGCAAAACGGATCGGGATGTCGCCCTCGATGCCACGGATGGGTATTGCCTTGCCTTTGGCCTTGCGGCCGCGGCTCGGCACCTTGAACTTCATGTTGTCCGCGCGTTTGAGCCCGAACCACTCGCCGTTGGCCGATACTCCGGTGGAACCCTCCGCCCGGTCCGGGTGCACCGCCCGCATTACGTTGAGCGCAGGAATTTCGCCGCGCCCGACTGCCGCCAGCGTGTCTTCGACATTGTGCTGGGCGAGGCGCGGCAACCCCGCCTTGAGAAGGTCTTCGGAGAAGGTTAGATCGGCGCGCTCGAACGCTCGCAACAGGATCTGCCGTCCGAGACCGGCATATTGCTTGCGCACCGCCGCTCGCGTCGCCCTGCGGATCGCCGCCTGCGCCTTGCCGGTCACCACAAAGGCTTCCCAGGCCGCCGGCGGCACTTGGGCCTTGGCGCGGACGATCTCGACCTCGTCGCCGTTGTGAAGCTCCGTCATCAGCGGCATGGCACGGCCGTTGACTCGCGCCCCGGCACAAGAGTCGCCGATATCGGTATGCACTGCGTAAGCAAAATCGACCGGGGTGGCGCCGCGCGGCAGCGCGATCAACCTGCCCTTCGGTGTGAAACAGAAGACTTGATCCTGAAACAGCTCCAGCTTGGTGTGCTCAAGGAATTCCTCGGGCGTGTTGCCCTCGGCGAGCATTTCGATGGTCTCCCGGAGCCAGCGATAAGCCCGGATCTCCTCGCTGGCGCCCCCACCTGACTTACCCTGGCCATTATCGTTGGCCACGGCCGGCGCTACTCCGTCCTTGTAAAGCGGATGGGCCGCTATTCCGAACTCGGCAACGCGATCCATGTCTTCCGTGCGGATCTGCAACTCGACGCGTTGCCGCCCAGGTCCCACCACCGTCGTGTGGATTGAGCGGTAGTCGTTCTGTTTGGGAGTCGAGATGTAGTCCTTGAACCTTCCCGGCACCGACGGCCAAGTGGTGTGAACGACACCGACCGCCGCGTAGCAGCCCTCCAGACTGTTCACAATCACTCGGAAACCGATGATGTCTGAAAGCTGCTCGAACCCGACGGCCTTGCGCTCCATCTTGCGAAAGATCGAGTAGGGCTTCTTCAACCGCCCGCGCACGCGAGCCACGATGCCCCGCGCGGCAAGCCTTCGGCCGAGGTCGCTTTCGATCTCGGATACCAGGCCGGCGCTTTTGGTCGAGAGCTCGGCGAGGCGGTCCGCTACGGCGCGATGCGCTTCCGGGTTCACCACCCGGAAGGCAAGCTCCTCCATCTCCTCGCGCATGTCCTGCATGCCCATGCGACCGGCGAGCGGCGCGTAGATTTCCAGCGTCTCTTCCGCAGTAGCCTTGCGCTTGGCCTCCGGCATGAATTGAAGCGTACGCATGTTGTGCAGGCGGTCGGCCAGCTTCACCAGGAGTACGCGTACGTCTGACGAGATCGCCAGCAACAGCTTGCGCAGGTTCTCCGCCTGCTCAGCCTTCTTGGTGACGAGGTCGAGCTTCTTGATCTTGGTCAGGCCCTCGACGAGCCGTCCGATATCCTCGCCGAACATGGCGTCGATATCCGAGCGCGTCGCGTCCGTGTCTTCGATGGTGTCGTGCAGGAGGGCGACGGCGATGGTGGCGTCGTCGAGGCGGAGGTCGGTCAGGATGCCCGCGACTTCCAGCGGGTGCGAGAAATACGGGTCGCCATTGGCACGCCTCTGCGCGCCATGCTTCTGCATAGCGTAAACATAGGCCTTGTTAAGCAGAGACTCGTCGGCCGCGGGGTTATACCGCGTCACCCGCTCAAGCAGCTCGTACTGGCGCATCATGGCGCGCACATCCGCCCGTAGACCCGGTCGCTGCAGCCCCTTTTCGGCAAGGGACCGCCAACCATCACTACCATAACACTTGGGCGGTTTACCTCAGTTAAGCTACGGTAGCCGGCGAATTTCCGGAAGAAGGCTAAAAGTCTTCTGTCTTGTCCGGCGGAACAACCGCCTCAAGCCCCTTCAGGAGCTCTTCTTCGGACATCCGGTCGAAGGTTACGTTTCCGTCATCCTCCGCCGCCGCAGGTGCGCCGGGAGCCGCCAGTTGCAGCTGGTCACCCTCGGGCTCATCGACCTCGACATAGCGCTGCAGGGAGTGAATCAGATCTTCCTTCAGGTCGTCTGGTCCGACAGTCTCCTCGGCGATTTCTCGAAGCGCCACCACTGGGTTTTTGTCGCGGTCGCGATCGACGGTAAGGGGAGAACCCGAGGTAATCATCCGTGCTCGATGCGCGGCAAGCAGCACGAGCTCAAATCGATTGGATACCTTGTCAACGCAGTCTTCGACTGTGACGCGCGCCATCGGCGCCTCCGAACCTGAGGGAATTGATCGCCTGAATAGTAGCCCCTCCCCCGCTTTTCAAGCGGGAGCGCACCGGGGACCGAGAGGAATGAACGACAGACTGAGCATTTTGCTGCTTCGCAGCGACCCGAGGATTCCGGCGCATTCAATTTTCCTGAGACCGGGGCCCCCGTCGTTTGCCTTTTTTTCGCCAATCAATTCGCCCAGCGGTTGCCCCCGGGGGGAGCGGGCCGGGCATTTTTGTCGGCGCGCATTCATTGGTTCTTTGGCGTTACCGGTCTCAAACCTACACCAGCACCGTCGCCACGTAAGATTTTTCGGCAGGCGAGCGAAGGGAATCCATTGACGGGGATCAAGATGTTCGACCAGCGAGAGAAGATTTGCCTATTTATCGACGGGGCCAATTTGTACGCGGCGGCAAAATCCCTCGGATTCGATGTCGATTACAAGCGACTGCTGACCGAATTTCATGCGAAGGGATATTTGCTTCGCGCTTATTATTACACAGCTCTTGCTGAGGATCAGGAGTATTCATCGATAAGACCTTTGATAGATTGGCTTGATTACAATGGATATAGTGTCGTGACAAAGCCGACCAAGGAATTCGTCGACGGCTCTGGCCGGCGCAAGATCAAGGGCAATATGGATATCGAGTTGGCGGTGGACATGATGGAAATGGCAGGAGTGGCAGACCACCTGGTGCTGTTTTCCGGCGACGGGGACTTTCGCTCGCTGGTCGCGTCCGTGCAGCGCAAAGGCAGGAAAGTGAGCGTCGTTTCGACCTTGGTGACGCAGCCGCCAATGATCGCGGACGAACTTCGCCGTCAAGCTGATCACTTCATCGACCTGGCGAACCTTCAAGCGGCTATCGGCCGCGATCCGGCGGAGCGCGCTGGCCGGGCACACGATCGGTCCCAATCGCGGGAAGAAGCATTCGCTGAAGAGTTCGAGGACGACCTCTGACGCATTCAATGTCGAGCGGCGGTCCGCTCGAGCCGGGTCGCGATTGCCCCCTGTGCCCCCGGCTAGCCGATTTCCGCTTATCTTGGCGGGAACAGGAACCGGCATGGTTCAACGCACCGGTCCCGACCTTCGGTGAACTCAATGCAAGCCTTCTGATCGTCGGTCTGGCCCCCGGCCTCCGCGGCGCTAACCGCACTGGCCGTCCGTTCACCGGCGACTATGCCGGAGACCTGCTGTACGGCACACTCCTCGCGCACGGCTTTGCCCGCGGGCGCTACGACGCTCGATCGGATGACGGCCTGGAACTCGTCGATGCCGCAATTACCAACGCGGTCCGTTGTGTGCCGCCGGAAAACAAGCCGCTGCCGACCGAGATCGGGCTCTGCCGCCCGTTCCTCAAGTCGCTGATCGAGGCGATGCCCCGTCTAAGCGCTATCCTTGCTCTCGGCCGCGTGGCCCATGAGAGCACGGTTGCAGCGCTCGGCCTCTCCCGAAAAGGCGCTCCATTCTCGCATGGCGGCATCCACGACACCGGCAAAGCTGTCCTCTACGACAGTTACCACTGCTCCCGGTACAACACGAATACAGGAGTCCTGACCCCGCAAATGTTCGCCGACGTCGTTGGTAAGATACGTCGCGCCCTGGCCTGAGCACTCAGCCCTTCTCACGCATCAGGCGGCCCTTCTCGCGGCTCCAATCGCGGGCCTTCTCGCTCTGCCGCTTGTCATGCAGCTTCTTGCCCTCCGCCAGGGCAATTTCGACTTTGGCAAGGCCGCGGTCGTTGAAATAGATTTTGAGTGGAACCAGCGTCATGCCCTTGCGCCGCACTGCATCCAGGAGCTTGGCCATCTCACGCCGGTGCAGCAACAGCTTCCGCGGCCGCCGCGTCTCATGGTTGAAGCGATTGGCCTCCAGGTACTCGGGTATGAACGCGTTGAACAACCAGACCGCGCCGTCCTTTTCCCCGGCATAAGCTTCGGCAATTGTCGACCGGCCCTGGCGGAGCGATTTGACCTCGGTACCCGTCAGCACGATCCCCGCTTCGAACTTCTGCCCAATCGCATAGTCGAAGCGGGCGCGACGGTTGTCGGCCGCGACGCGGCGCGTTGGTTCCTTAGCCGCCACACATCCTCAATTGATCAGGCCGGCATGCACCATGGCCGCGCGGATTTCGTTTCGGGTCGCCTCGCTCGGGGGCACCAGGGGCAGCCGAAGCTCCTCGCTCATTCGCCCGAGCACCGACATGGCAAACTTGATGCCGGCCGGGTTTGGCTCGAGAAAGAGCGCGCGGTGAAGCGGCATGAGCCTATCCTGATAGGCCAGTGCCCGCTTGAAGTCGCCGGCAAGGCACGCTTCCTGAAACTCCGAAAGAAGCTTCGGCGCCACGTTGGAGGTGACCGAGATGCAGCCGTGTCCACCGTGAGCCATGAACGCAAGGGCCGTGCCGTCCTCGCCTGAGAGCTGAACGAAGTCCGGCCCCATTGCGTGCCGCTGAAGGCTAACCCGATCGAGCTTCGCCGTCGCGTCTTTCACGCCGACAATGTTCTTCAACTCAAAAAGCCGCGCCATCGTCTCGACAGACATGTCGATCACCGACCGCGGCGGGATGTTATAGATGACGATCGGGACGCTGATGGCGTCGTTGACCGCCTTGAAATGCTGATAGAGCCCCTCCTGATTCGGCTTGTTGTAGTAAGGCGTCACCACCAGCACAGCGTCGGCACCGGCTCGCTCGGCATGGCGGGCAAGGTCGACCGCCTCGGCCGTACTGTTGGAGCCCGCTCCTGCCACCACCGGCACGCGCCCGGCCGCGACTTCCACGCAGATCTCGACGATCCGCTTGTGTTCCGCATGGCTAAGCGTTGGACTCTCACCGGTTGTGCCGACCGGAACCAGACCGTGTGTCCCCTCTTTTATCTGCCAGTCGACCAGCGCGCCGAACGCCCTTTCATCCACCGCGCCGTTGCGCATCGGCGTCACCAGGGCCGTCAAAGAGCCGCGAAGCATGAGCGCTCCATCGCCGCAACTCTGCCGAATTGCGCTACAATATCCAGGCGCGCGACCTTAGTGGCTGCCCCGAGGACCGGCAAGCTGGGAGCGCGGTTGACGACGGCGTGACACAAGACTTTGTTCATCATACCTACATAGCGTTCCCCGAAGACCCGAACGGAGAAGGGATGCAGCGAACCAGGATGGAGGAGCCGCCGGCGATTGAGGACAGCGGTTGGGCCGCTCCGCGCTGGTTGCTGTTGGCCGGTGCGGCCTCCGTTGCGCTCACCGTGGCAGCGGCCGCCATGGCACAGAGCCTACCCGTCCCCCGCCCCAATCCAACGCCCCGTCCCGCCGTCCGGGCGCCGGATTCGGCGCCGGACTCCGCCGCTAGATCGCGGTCGCCGACGGCCGCTGCGCCAAGCTCGGTCGACGCCAACGCCGGCGGACCGAGCGAAGCCGCCCGCGGAGTTTTGGATCGCCTGGGCAACGGTGGTATCGCGCTTAAGGCAGCGGTCAAGCTGCTTGATAGCGGCTCGACGCAGGACGCTATCGCCGCTGCGCGTTCGATCCCCGACCGTGTCGATTCCCGAGTCGCCAATTGGATCATCGCCACCAGCGGCCGGCCGGATGTCCCCTCGGCGCTGATTGCCGAAACAATTCGCGACGCCAAGGATTGGCCCGGCCAGACGCTTTTGCGAATCCGCTACGAGCAGGCGCTTCGCAACGAGCAGGCGCCACCCGACCAGGTTATCGCCGCATTGAAGGGATCGGCACCGGTCTCCGACGAAGGAGCCCTCCTTCTCGCCCGAGCCTACGCCGCGGTTGGCAGGCGCGAAGAGATCGGCAAGTTCCTTCGCCCCTTCTGGCGCGACCAAGACATCGGCGAAGACAACCAGGCGGCGATCGCCAAGGAGTTTGGCGATACGCTTGGCGCGGCCGACGCCAAGGCGCGGATGGATCGCCTCCTCTATGCCGGTAAGGCGGACGATGGTCTGCGCGCCTCCCGCCTCCTCGACAAACCGCAGCAGCAGCTCGCGGAGGCGCGTGCCGCGGTCATCAAACGCGCTGCCAACGCCAGCAGACTGCTGGACGACGTGCCCGCCGCGGAGAAGAAGGACCCTGGGCACCTCTTCGCGCGCATCCAACTCCTGCGCCGAGCCGGCAAGCTGACCGAGGCGGCGCAACTCATGCTGACCGCGCCGACCGATCCCAAGGTCCTGGTGAACCCAGATGCTTGGTCGGAAGAACGGCGAGAGATTGCCCGGCGCCTTATCGACGCGGGTGGCGACGCCAAGCTGGCGTATCGCGTGATGGAGCACGCTGCCGCGACATCGCGAACCCCGCGCGTCGAAGCGGAATTCGAGGCTGGCTGGTACGCCTTCCGCCTCGTCAACGACAAGAAGGCGGCGGCGCGACACTTCAAGGAAATCCTCGCCAATTCGACCAGCGCCGTCAGCCAGGCGCGCGGCAACTACTGGCTCGGCCGCGTGGCGGAGTCGGAAGGCAACGCCGCCGAGGCCAACGACTACTTCAAGAAAGCATCGGCTTACCCAACGGCCTTCTACGGCCAAATGGCGGCGCTGAAGCTGAAGCGCACCGATCTTGGTCTCGGCCGCCTGCCCAGTGTCGACGAAGCGACCGCCCGCCGCTTCGGCGATCGCGAACTCGTCCAGGTCATCGCCCGTCTTCACGGGGTCGGACGAAACGACGAGACGGCAATCTTCTACCGACAGTTGGCGGGCACGCTCACCGACCCCGGCGAGCTGACCCTGCTCGGCGCGCTCGCCGACTCGCGAAAGCAGTACAAGGTCGCCCTGCAAGTCGGCCAAATCGCCCAGGGCCGCATCGCCGACGTTGGCACGCTGGCCTTTCCCACTGCCGGCCTTCCCGCCTATGGCGGGCCGGCCAAGATCGATGCCCCTGTGCTTTACGCTGTGGCGCGCCAGGAAAGCGCGTTCGATCAGTCCACCGTCTCCAGCGCCGGCGCCGTCGGTCTGATGCAGATCATGCCGCAATTCGCCAAGGAGATGGCCGACAAGGTCGGCCTGCCTTTCGCTAAGGAACGCCTTTACACCGACCCCGCCTATAACGTGCAGATCGGCGCTGCCGAACTCGCAGCGCTTGCTGCCGACTACAACGGCTCCTATCTGCTGACATTCGCCGCCTATAACGCCGGGCCAGGCCGCCTTGGCGAGTGGATCAAGACCTATGGCGACCCGCGCGATCCCAAGATCGATGCCGCCGACTGGATCGAACGAATCCCCTTTGCCGAGACTCGCAACTACGTCCAGCGGGTCCTCGAAAACCTAACCGTCTACCGCGCCCGTATCGGCTCTCCCACCCTCCGCTTTCACACCGACCTTTACGGCACTCGACCGCAGGGTTAGGGGCGGCGGTGCGCACAAAGTAGCAGGATCGGCTCTGGCCGGAAGTGCATGGATCGCCTCGCTCAATACGCCATCGTCACAGCCTACTATAAAGAGGACGAAGCGACGATCAGGCGCTGTATAACGAGCGTTGCTGCTCAAGGCGCCAGCTGCGAACACTTTCTTGTTGCCGACGGCCACCCGCAAGCATGGCTTGCCAGCCAAGCAATACGCCACATCGTCCTCGACCGCGCCCACGGCGATTTCGGCAACACGCCGAGAGGCGTTGGGGCACTGCTAGCAATCTGCGAGGGATTTGACGGCTTCTGTTTTTTGGACGCCGACAACTGGCTGGAGCCAAGCCATTTGGCGGACTGCATTGCAGCGGCATCGAGCATTGAAGACTGCGATCTTGTCCGTACTGGGCGCACCTTCCGTCGACCGGACGGGTCACTGCTACCAGTGGCAGAGGATCGAGACTCGGACTTCACAGACACCAACTGCTTTTTCTTCCTCCCCGGCAGCTATCACCTCACCCACCACTTCGCGATTGCGCCGCGGGAGTTTGCTCCCATCGGCGACCGCATCTTCTCGCGAGCGCTGAAGCGCGCGAACCTACGGGAGGCCGCTGTCGGCCACGCCACGGTCAATTACAGCTGTGGCTGGGCAAGCGCGTACCATGCTTTGGGAGAAACGCCGCCGGATGGGGCCAAACCAAACATTGATGCGTCGCCCATTTGGGGATGGTTGGCGACCCGGGATCGGCGGGAGTTGGAGATCATTTCGCGTCGGTCCGGGGTCAAACTCCCAGAGTGACGATGCAAGAGGAAATTGGCCGGCACCAATCAATTGAGTACCTCGCCTCGGAGCGGGCTTTTGCCTGGGAGGCGGATTGGCTGCGCGACTTACTCGGCGCCCCCTGCTTCGATCGCTTCCGTCGAGCGGACTTCGACACCGAACTACCCCGATCGCCGACCGTGGCCATCGTCAATGCCGGAACAGGCTATCGACGATTCTTGGACGACCTGAGCGAGGGACAAATCCGTTACGGCGTAATCTTGTTGTCTGACGAATTTCTTTCGGAGCCCTGCGATTACATCGACGATCCCTACTGCACGTTCATCGCACGGAACTACGTCCACCCTGCCCTCGACGGCCATCCAAAAGTGCTTGCGTTAGGTCTGGGGTACAGAAATGGGTTCGTCGCGCGTCAACCGAGGCTGCCCCCAGACAAGCGGCGCTACGCCTGGAACTTCATGGGCACCGTCCGCGACGAACCGCGCCGCCTGGCCCTTGCCGCCTTCTCGGATTGCGCGCCGAACTTCCTCCATCAGACGTCCCACTTCAACTCAAGCGACTACTTGGACGTGGAGACCTATGCCGGTGTTCTAACTAATTCGCGGTTCACCCTTTGCCCGCAGGGCCACATCAATATCGATAGCTTCCGCTTCTGCGAGGCGCTTGAAGCCGGTTCGATACCGGTGGTTCTGGAGCGGGCGAGACACTTCAACGCGCGGCCGACCTACTGGCACCGCCTCTTCCCGGGCGAGACTGAGTTGCCCTTCATTGTCGCCACCGACTGGCAGCTTGCACGCCGTCAGGTCGACGATCTCCTCCAACCTGCGGCAAGAGACGCACTCCGCGCAAAACAGGAAGCGTGCTGCACTTTCTGGCAATCTTGGAAACGCCGATGGGGCGACGCTCTTCACACGATGATAGGAAGCGTCGCGGGCGCTGCAAACGGCTAGGTTTTCGGAGACAACCGATCTCCAATGCGCGGCTGTTCCATCATGTGGAGATACGCCGCTTCGATGTTGGTGCGGAAGCGATCGGTGTTGAATAGCGCCGTTTCACCGCGATTCTTCAACAGCTTTGCTTTTACCGAGCGAAGGAGTTGGGGATTCCATGCAAGGCGGAGCGCCAAGCGTTCGTAGTCGTGCAACGTCGACGTTATGAGTTCCGGCATGCCAATCGCCGAAAGCACGCTTGCCCCGACTCGCCCCGCGAACGTCTCCCCTAGGCATGTCACAACCGGTACGCCGACCCACAGCGCATCACTTGCGGTCGTATGCGCGCCGCACGGCAGCGTGTCCAGGAACAAATCGGCTAGACTCATACGGGCCAGGTGATCTGCCTGTGGTAACGCCTTCGCGAAGCGCATTCGTTCCGGCTGCAGCCCCCGAGACGCCGCCTCGCGAACGAGATTCCGGTGTGCAGCCCCCTCCCCGCGATCCAAGAACCAAATGACGCTCCCCTCGACAGATCGCACCAGCCGGCACCAGATATCGAGGATCGCCGGCGTGATCTTGAATGGATTGTGGAAGGCACAGAAAATGACGGCATCGTTCGGGAGTCCACACGACGCCCGGTCGGGAACCCCCGCAACCGGGCGGCGGTCGTCGGTCGCCTGATAAGTGTCGGGGAGGTAGACGACCTCTTCCGAATAGAAATCCCGGTCCGCCGGCGGAATAACCACCCGGTCGGCCACGATAAAATCGATATAGGGTGCCCCCATCGTGCCCGGAAAACCAAGATACGAGACCTGCACCGGCGCCGGCCGATGGGCAAGGATGCCGGGACGGCTATCGCGGGTGAAGCCCTTCAAGTCCACTGCGATGTCGATCTCGAGCGCCCTTATTGTTTCGGCGGTTTGCCGGTCGGATTGGGCAGCAACGTCGACGAATCGGTCGAACGCGCCTTCGATGCGTCGCCGCATCGCCGATGGCGCCGACGGCCCGAATGATATGCCGGTCACCTCGAACCTTTTCCGGTCATGGCGCTCGATAAGTCCAGCCATCAAGTGGGCGGTTGCATGCTCGTAATAATCGGCCGAGAGATATGCTAGGCGGACCCGATCATGATCGTAGCGCTCGCCACGCCAAAGCGGCTCGGCCGCAGGCGGATATTCCCGACCGGCATACGCGACGGCACACTTCAGTTGATCGCGAGGTGTGCCACCAAGGGTGATGAGCGTGAAGGGAGTCACCACTGCCTTGCCGGACCGCACCCCGGCCACGATTCTCTCCACCCGCGTGTCGAGACCGTCCCATAGAAGGTTGGCCGTTTGAAAATTGACCGCCTCGCCGAGGGCGTAGTTCTCTTCGCCGCTGGCCAAAAGCCGCTCATGAGCGGCCATCGCTTCCCCCGCCCTTCCGAGAACCGCCAAGGCGGCCGCGCGGGCTCGGAGCGCTGGCACCAAATCGGGCCGGATCGAAAGCGCCGTGTCGGCGCTTTCGATTGCCTCTTGGAACCGCCCGAGGCTGAGCAGTGACTTGGCCTGATTGGCCCACGCTGCGGCGTGGGCGGGACGGAGTGCCACGACACGCTCGTACGCGATCACTGCTTCGTCAAATCGCCGGAGCGCGCGGAGTGCGTTGCCGCGATTGAACAGGACATCTGGCGACTTTGGGGCCAGCGCCAGCGCCCTGTCGTAGTCGGCAAGGGCCCGCTCCGGCTGGGACGAGGCAAGGAAGACATCCCCCCGATTTCCGAGGGCATTGGCAAATCCCGGATCGAGGGACAGCGCCCGGTCGAGACACGTAAGCGCCTCGGGGAAGCGTTTCAGGAGCGTCAAAGCGACCCCGCGATTCGCCCATGCGGGGGCAGCATCCGGATCGACGGCCAAAGCTCGTGCGATCAGCGCCTCGGCCTCTTCATAGGAGCCTTGTTGCGAGCGCACGATGCCCAGAAGGTGCAGGCCGTCGAAATTGCCGGGCTCGATGTCAAGAACCCGCCGATAGGCCGCCTCTGCGTCGGCTAGGCGACCCTGCTGATGCATACGGATGGCCCGGTCGAGAGTCTGGTCCAAGTCCGTCAAGGATTTGTCCGCTATGTGCGCTCGGTCATGTTCCGCTATGGCGTTCTTCGGCGTTGCGAGCGCCAAAATGCAAGCGCCCGGCGGAGACCCGCCGGGCGCTTGCTCTAAGCTAGCTGATCCTCCCTTACGGGAAGCTGCGCTGAATCTGGATCTGGCCGGTCGTCGTGGCGATCGTACCCTCCGTCATCTGCCACCGCACCGCGCCCCTCAGGTTCAGGTTGCGCACGAGAGTGTAAGTCGACGAGAACTCGACTTCAGTCGAGTCACGGATACCCTGACCCTGGGTGCCGACCGACGGAGTATCGCGGAAGCTCGCGGTGAATTCCGATGACAACGCGCCCGCGCCTGTCGACCCATTCTGCGCCCAGAAGTGGATAAACGACACCAAGTAGTTATAGTAATTACCCCTTGGTCCGGTGTTCGGCAACAGAGACGCATCGTAGTTCAGGCCGAGTCCAATCCACTCACCGGTATGGGCCGAGTATTCGAACAAGCCGCGCAGGCGATCACCCTTGGCGATTGCCGAAAGATCGACTTCGATGCCGGCGCCGGCACCCCACGAATCCTTCCACATACGATCGCCGAAGCCGACGGAGAATTTGCCGCTCACCAGCCCCAACTGGTAGGTCATAGCCGCGACAAGATCGGGGATATTCCCGGTCGGCTGATTGTTCAGCTGGATAGAGCACGATGCCGTCGTCGCACTCGTGCACATGGAAGCGATGCTCGCCCCCGGATTCACGTTGGTGAAATACCGCTGCCGGTAGTCCTCGGCGGCAAACAGAAACCCAACGTTACCCAGAGCAAAGGCCAAGCGCAGCTGGTTCGACGTGATGTTGGAGCCGAGGCCAGCGTCAAGCGTGAATCCGCGACTAATGTCGAAGGCCGACCCCGTGTAACCGGCGAGAACTGGACCGAGTTGCACAAACGCCGAGCCGACCGTGTAATCGCGATCGACAAACGTAGCCGACGCAAGCGTGCTTTTCCCGGCCGGGATCGTACGCCCGTAGCCATCGATGTTGGCGGTCACGGTAAACTGACCGGTCAGCTGACCGTATTCGGTGTTGGACGTCGTGATCACCGTCAACGCCGCCGCAGAAGTGAATTCGTGATCGTCGTCGAGACCCGAGTTCGTACCGACATGACCGGGGTTCCGATTATCGCCGATCGTCAGGTTGAACGTCACCGTGCCCTGGAGCCTGATGCAGGTGTCCAGGCCGGGAGCGAAGAAGTAGCCTGTGCCGAAGGCGCTGCAGATGCGCACATAGTCGACAGCGGGTGCCGCCGGCGCGGCGGCGGGAGCCGGGCGGGCGGGGGTCTTATCGGCGGCCTGGGCGGCGCTGACCGTCATGAGAGCGGCGGCAGAACCGAGGAGAAGCGTCCTGAAATTCATAATCCCTGACCTCCGATGGTCATTGTTAGGTCCGCCCTCGCTCCAGAACCATCGCGCCATTCTTCGGCGCCCCCCAGCTCCGGATGAGGATCGTCCCGATCCCCCACTCTCGCCCGCCGGTCCGCGTCTTTGCCCACCCCTGGGCCACCGGCAAAACGACACGACAGAGGAGCCAAGTTCCCCCCTCGCAGTGCCGACAATAGCTGGGCTGTCGGCCGGCGCAACCGCGAAAGCACCCATGGAACCCCTCGGTTAAGAGGTTTTGGAGACGTGTTGCAGATTTGGCACGAATTCCGGGGACGGCCGATTGTTCGGGCTTGATTTTTGCGCGACCAAAGTGATGGGAGAAATTCGCCTCCCTTGATCGAACTCGTGCCGTAGCCGGCTGTCGGCGCAACGCATCCGGTGATTCGCCGAGGTGGCGCTGACACCACCGGTTCGCATTGGGAGAAAAGCCTTGATCGGCTATTGACGCGCCTTTATTCCCGGCCGGACGGAGAGGTGGCCGAGTGGTCGAAGGCGCTCGCCTGCTAAGCGAGTATACGGTCAAAAGCTGTATCGTGGGTTCGAATCCCATCCTCTCCGCCAGATTCAGGAAAGCGCACGCCGATCCCGTCTGGTCGCCGGCGCTTGCCGGGCGGCCGCACCGATGACGCCTGGGTCCGGCGACACCAAATCGGCTGCCGCCCAATCCTACCGCGAACTCGAAACCGCCTTTGCCGCACATGAGGCCGGAAATCTCGATGCGGCAGACGCGGCATACCGCACCATTTTGCTGGCCGATCCCCGTAATTTTCACGCGCTTCAGCTTTTGGGCACCCTCGACGCGCAGCGCCTGCGCTACGCTTCCGCCGAGAGGCACTGGCGCGAGGCGCTCGGCGTGCGGCCGGATTCTGCGCTGGTCGCCGGTAATCTCGCCCTCATTCTGCACCGCCAGGGCCGGGACGATGAAGCGCTGCCCCTCGCCGAGGCCGCCCTCGCCGCCGATGCTGCCAACGTTCACGCGCTGCATCACCGCGCCAGCATCCTGCGATCGCTGCGGCGGCTCGACGAAGCCGCAACGACCGCCGAACGATTGCTCGCCCTTGCCCCCGAATACCCTTACGCCCTCGGTCTATTGGCGCAGATCAAGCGTGAGTCGTGTGATTGGCGAAGCCTCGATGCTCTCACCGACAGCATAGTCGCCGCAATCCGCGGCGGCCGACCAGCGGTCACCCCTTTCACCTTTCTCGCCCTCTCCGACTCGCTCCCCGATCAGCGGCTCTGCGCTGAGACTTTCGCCCGCGCCGCAGCCGTTGGCAGCACAACCCGGCGTGAGAGCAAGAGAAGGGACCGCATTCACGTCGCTTATCTCTCTGCGGATTTCTACGATCACCCGACTGCGTATCTCGCTGCCGGTCTGTTCGAGAGCCACGATCGCGCCCGCTTCGAGGTGACCGCAGTTTCCTACGGCGGAAAGCGCGAGGGCGCCTGGCGGCGGCGCCTGGAAGGGGCGTTCGAGCGATTCGTCGATTTGTCGGATCTCAGCGACGCCGAAGCCGCACGGGCTGTTGCGAGTCTTGACGTGGACATTGCGGTCGACCTGAAGGGTTACACCAAGGACGCGCGGCCGGGGATTCTCGAACACCGTCCCGCTTCGCTTCAGGTCGCCTATCTCGGGTATCCCGGAACGTCAGGCTCGCCGGCAATCGACTATCTCATCGCCGACAGAACGGTGGTTCCTTCCGAGCACCGCAAGTACTACAGCGAGGCTGTCATCGCCCTGCCGGAAACCTATCAGGTCAATGACCGGCTGCCGGCAGCTCCGCCGGGGCCAACTCGCCATGCGATCGGACTGCCCGAAAACACCTTCATCTTCGCCTGCTTCGCCAGCGCCTACAAGATCACGCCGCCCGTCTTTACCGCTTGGATGCGTACGCTGAAGGCCGCCGAAGGCAGCGTTCTGTGGCTGCTTGCCACCAGTCCCGCCGCAGTGACCAACCTGACGAGGGAGGCGGCAGCGCACCGCGTAGGCGCCGACCGCCTCCTCTTTGCTCCGCCCGCATCGCACCGCGCTCACCTTGCCCGCCAGGGCTGCGCCGATCTTTTTCTCGATACGCAGCCCTACGGTATGCACACCGGTGCCAGCGACGCTCTCGCAGCCGGCGTCCCGGTCTTGACCTGTCTTGGCCGATCCTTTGCCGGACGCGTCGCTGCCAGTCTGCTGCGGGCAGTGGGCCTGCCTGAACTCGTGGCCGCATCAATTCACGAATACGAAGCGATTGCCATCGAACTTGCGCGAACGCCGTCGCGACTCGCAACGCTAAGCCGGCGTCTCTTCGAGCATCGCGCCGCGGGCGGCATCTTTGACCCCGTCCATTTCGCGAAGCAGCTTGAGAGCGCCTATACGACCATTTGGGAGCGCTATTTGCGCGGCGAGCCGCCGTCCGATCTCAGCGTCGTAGCAGCGCCGTAAGGCACACCGGCTACTTGCTGCAGGCGCCGCACACGCCGCGAAGCTCAGCGTGAGCCGCGCGAAGCTTGAACCCCTCCCCGGCCGCCGACTGCGCCAGCACGGGTTCCGCCTCGCTCATCGAAACCTCGGTGACCCGCCCGCAACTGTCGCAGATCGCGAAGGCAACGTCGTCCTGGTGGTTCGGATGCTCGCAAAACAGAAAGGCGTTCAGCGATGCAATGCGGTGCACGAGGCCCGCGTCGATCAGCTTGTCGAGGGCGCGGTAGACCTGCGGCGGCGCTCGAACGCCTTTGACCGCCGTTTTGTCGAGGATTTGGTAGGCGCTCAGCGGTCGCCCAGCCTGCCGCAAAACCTCGAGGACGGTCGCCTGGTTGGCGGTAAGTGAAACCGTTGCGCTCATTGCAGCGAACATAAGTCGTCGGAAACGATCCAGGAAGGGTTAAGCCGTGCCGCCAAACGCGTCTGCGGCCCTGTTGGTCAGCGGAAGGCCGGCTTCCCGCCAAGGGCAAGTCCTGGCATCATCGCGGAGAATGACCGCAACGACCGCAGCCGAGAGCGGCCTCGATCTCGACCGAAAGTTGACGGCCGCGATGGCGTCAGCTCAGGCGGGAGACAGGCAGGCCTACGAGCGATTGCTGCGCGACAGCGCGCCGATCGTGCGCCGCGTCGCTCGCCGCGGCGGAGCTGTGGGCGATCGCATCGAGGATGTCGTCCAGGATGTGCTGATCACCGTCCATCGGGTGCGGCACACCTTCGACCCGGCACGATCTTATGTCGCGTGGCTGACCGCCATTGCCCAACGCCGCACCATCGATCTCCTACGGCGTACCGGCCGTCAGCAATCGCGCGAGATTAACGCGCCGCTGGCATATGAAGCCTATGCCGACCCGGGGCACGAAACCGATACCGCGGAGGCCGCTAGCGAAGCCGATCGTCTCCGCGCCGCGATCGCAACGCTGCCCGCCGGACAGCGCGAGGCGGTAACCGCGCTCGCACTGCAGGAATACTCGTTGAACGAAGCATCGGCGACAACGGGAAAGACCAAAACGGCGCTCAAGGTGAACTTGCACCGGGCTATCCGGACGCTACGCTCTCGACTGGCTGGGCAATGACAATGGCAACTGCAGACAATCTTTCCGCACTGATCGGCGACTTGTCAGCCGACTTGCGCCCAGTGCGGCCCCTTTGGAAGCCGCTATTGAGAGCAGCCGTTTGGTCGGTCGGTGTCGCGGCGCTTGCCGTCTACCTCTATGCGACCGGCGGGCGCCTGCGCCTCGGTGTCGCCGAAACACCTGACGCATTCGTCGTGATCGGCATTGCCGCCTCCGTGGTGACGGCCGTGCTTGCCGCGTTCGCCGCTTTTGAGGTCAGCCTTCCCGACCGCAGTGCCGCGTGGGCGCTGCTCCCCCTGCCGGCGCTCGCAGTGTGGGTCGCCGCAACCGGGCTTGGCTGCCTCGCCAACCTTGGCAGCAACGATCCGGGCATGTTCGGCGCGACCTTGAAGGAGGCTCAGCAGTGCCTGGTATTCATCGCCAAGTGGTCGCTTCCAGTGTCGCTGGCACTGATACTGATGCTCCGGCGGGCGCGACCGCTGCGCCCCATGCTGGTAGCGGTACTGGGAGGGCTGGCCGCTGCCGGGGCTGGCGCCGCTTTGCTTATTATGGTGCATGTCCACGAATCGACGGTCCTTGATCTGCTCCTTCACTTCGCCGCTGTGGGTCTGGTCGTGGCGCTCAACGCCGCGGTCGGTGGCGCCCTGATCGGCGCCGGCAGCTCTTCCCGCCCGACTCGACGCAACAACGAGGTCTAGCGGCCCGACTCCGCCACCGCTGAATGCCCGACCAATCACCGCCCCAGTTCAGCGTGAACGAGATTCGCCGGGCCGAGGAACAGCTTCGTCGTGCCGATGCGCTTTTGCGCAGCGGTGATCCGGAGGGTACGCTAAAGGCGCTGGACGGCGGCGGCGAAGCGGCCAAGAACCACCCGGTCGGACAGATCCTGGCGGGCCATGCCCTCATGGGGTTGGGGCGAATAGCGGACGCTGTAAACGTCCTACAGGAAGCGGCAACCGCAGCACCCAACAACCCGGATATTCGCTACGGACTTGCCCTTGCATTGCAGCAGACGCGGCGGCCCGACGAAGCGTTGGCCGCGTACGATGCGGCACTAAAACTGCGGCCGGATTTTCCCGTCGCCGCCCTCAACCGTGCTGTGTTGCTGCTCCAGCGCGGACGTCCGGCCGAGGCGCTCGCTGCATGCGACCGCCTCCTTGCCCGGCACCCGGCTCTGGCCGAAGCGCATTACAACCGAGGACTGGTGCTGCAGAGCATCGGTCGCCGGCCGGAAGCGCTCGCCGCGCTCGACTCTGCCTTGCGGCACAATCCGGCTTTCATCGCCGCCGCCTTCAATCGTGGCGTTGTGCTGCAAGGATTGAAGCGGCTGGACGAGGCGCTTGCCGCGTTCGACGCCGTACTCGTTCAGCAGCCAGACAGCACCGAGGCGCTGCTGAACCGCGGCGAGGTCCTCAGGCGCCTTAAACGGTTTGATGACGCGCTGGCATGCTTTGATCGAGCCATCGAGCTGCAACCGAATTTTGCCGAAGCGGATTTCAACCGCGCATTCACGCTCCGCGAATTGAACCGTCTCGACGACGCGCTGGAAGCGCTGAACCGCCTTCTCTCCCTGCATCCCGACCACGTCGAGGGTCTGATCAATCGCGGGGCGCTGTTCAAACAGATGAAGCGCCTCCCCGAAGCCTTGGCGGACTATGACCGAGCAGTAGCTCTGCGGCCGCAATCCCCCGACGCTCACTACGGCCGCGGCTTCGTATTGGCGCAGATGGAAAGGCCGGCCGAAGCCTTAACGGAATTCGATGCGGCCATAGCCGCCGATCCGACGCGGGCACTCTCTACTTCGGCAATGTCGCAATACGACCGCGGCGGGGTTCTGGCGATCCTCGGCCGTTACGACGAGTCGGAACAGGCCTATCGCGACGCCCTCCGTCTCGATCCGGACTTTGCCGAGGCCCACTTTGGCCTTGCGGCACAGCTGCTCGCGCGTGGCGAATTGTCGGAAGCTTGGCCGCACTACGAACATCGGCGTCTCACCGGTCGCTTCTATCTGAACGCCTTCAACGCCGACCTGATCCCCAAGACCGCGGATGCCGTCGCGGGCAAGAAAATCCTGATCTTCATGGAACAGGGGTTTGGCGACACCTTGCAATTCGCCCGCTTCCTGCGCCCGCTTGCGCGGATCGCCGGCGAAGTGACCTTCCTGACCGTGCCTGAACTCCACCGACTCCTCGCCAACTCCTTTCCCGATGTGATTTTCCGCAGCCGCGCCGACAAGACAGAGGATTTCGACTTCCGTATCCCGCTAATGAGCCTGCCGCGGCTGTTCAACACCGATCTCGAGACGATCCCGAAGGACTTCCCCTACATCGTGCCGTTTTCCGATCGCGTCGCTCGCTGGAAGGAACGGCTCGGCGACAGGGGATTCAAGGTCGGGGTCAACTGGCAGGGCAACCCGGCTTTTCTGGATGACAAGCGGCGTTCATCGCCGCTGCGGCACTTCCATCCCCTATCCAAGCTCGAAGGAGTGCGGCTGATCAGCATCCAGAAGATCCACGGTCTTGATCAATTGACGACCCTACCGGCTGGAATGAACGTCGAGACGCTGGGCGAGGACTATGAGCCCGGCGGGCCCGACGCATTTCTCGACGCTTCGGCCGTCATGGCCAATCTGGATCTGGTCGTCTCATCCTGCACGGCAATCCCGCATTTGGCCGGCGCCCTCGGCCGCCCAGTTTGGCTCGCCCTCCACACGGCATCGGAGTGGCGATGGCTTCGCAACCGCAGCGATTCGCCTTGGTATCCCAGCGCACGCTTGTTCCGGCAAAAACAAGCCGGCGACTGGGATTCGGTGTTCGAGGAGATGGCGCTCGCCTTGGCGGCGCAATTGCCCGGCAATCCGGCAAACGGCTAAGTTGGACGCAACCCGGACGAAACGGCGGGGCGGCCTACGAGGACGCTTGAACGCCCGGCAAGTTCCGGCAAATGACGCTTCCGGGAACCGCCCCCGCCTTCCGCGCCACGCGAGCCGAGTCGGTGGCTGCGACCACCATCGCCACGACCCTGCCGTCGGCTCCGAGCACTGGGCCTCCGCTCATCCCCGGGAAAGCGTTCTTCGTAAGGATGACCAAGCTCGGCCACTCTCCGACGCGCTGCACGCCTTCGGCAACTGCGCCCGTCATCACCACGAATTCGCGGCCAAATGGGTGTCCGACAATTTCGATCGGCATTCCAACCGGGGGTTCGCGGCAAGAAAGCGGAGACACCTTCATGTTGGAAGGCGTGCGGACGGTCACAAAAGCAAGATCAACCCCGGCAATCGCTTCCTCGACCTGGCCGATCAGTTCGCGGCCTTGATCGTCGCGCACTAGAACATTTCGCTCCGTCGCCACAACATGCGCCGCAGTCAGTATCAGTCCGGGTTCAATCTGAACTCCGGCACCGAGGTGACCGTCATTTCGGCGAATTATCTCGACAGTGGAACCCGCCGCTTTGGCCGCGCCCGCTGCGCCGCCCTCGGAAGTTGGGTCGTCGGCCCATGCGCTGACCGCGCCAAGGCCAAGTGCAAACGCCAATGACGCGGCACCCCACTTGCTCGTTGAACGCGGAGACCCCGCTCTGTCCATCAAAAGCTCCTCAAAAAGGCTCTTACGACGGCAATTCCAACGTCCCAATCCGCTTTCGGCTCCCGACTCCGCGCCCCCTGCGCGAAGAAACGTTCAGCGCCTGTTCCTTCCCAAATCTGTGGCTAGTCGACGCCCTGATTCCTAATGCTTTGATACCAAGACTACACGGATTTGCCAGACCACGCGTGTTCCGTTCGCAACAGTCTGCCGATTTTCACGCATTGCTCAAGCGCGTCAACGCCGCGCGGCCCCCGGAAGGTTCGGCCCCCGGAAGGTATGGTGTGGCTCCGATTTTCCGCCTAGTGGGCGCGGAGCCACTCGCGCGCTGCGCGCTGTGCCGCCGAAATCTCGGCAGCCGACAACTCGCTGGCAATCTCCTGCCGGCGCTGCGCCGCTTCTTGGTTGCCGCGTAGCGCTGCTAGATTGAACCACTTATGTGCCGCAACCAGATCCTGTGCCACGTCGCGACCGGTCGCGTAGGTGATACCCAATTGATAGAAGGTCTCGCCGCTCGGCGCGACTTGGGCCATCGGCGCCATTTCGGCGCCGGTCATTTCAAAGCGTGCCATGTCTAATCCCCGTTCCCTGTTGATGCGTCCGAACCGTCCTTCCAACGGTTCCCCGACATCCAGAAGTCTCGCGGTCGGCGCTGAATCCGCCGTTAAGACTTGGCGTTAATTTCACCACAACGCCGAGTTAAGCTGGGTTTAACTCTCCGCCGCTGAACCAGGACTGAATGTTCTGTTGTCCCGGCAGGCCGGGTCGCCGCCGGAAATGTTGAAAATCTCCGTGTTCTGGTGATTTCGGTCCAGGCCGGTCGCCCCTGAACAGCCGGCCGGAACGCTCGCCCGCTATCGATCAAGACGAGAGGTGTGGATAAAACAAGGACCATCTTACGATGGGAAGACGATTCCGATCCGCCGCCAGTAAGGAAAAGTATATGTCGAGAGTCGCGTCAGAAATGTTGTGAGAAGAACTTCCTCGCCACTTCGTCGTTAGCCGACTGGTTCCCGTCTCAGCAAACCGATTGCCAAGGTCGTCTCCCGTGCTAGAGGACGGCGGGAGGTCGCACCATGTCCGTCGCACGCGCGCTTACTGCAGCCTTCGCTCTTTCGCTCCTGCCACTGACCGCGGCGGCACAGGACATAACCCGCGTACCGCTCCAAGCCTACCGCGTGCCCGGGGTGGCCACCGATGTCATCACCGTGCTTTCCGAGCTCTTGCCGGATCGAACCACGGGCCGCCATACGCATCCGGGCGTCGAAATGACCTACGTCACCGAAGGCGAGATTGTCTTGAAGATCGACGGACAGGCGGAGCGCGTGGTGAAGGCCGGCGAGTCGTATCTCGTGGAAAGCGGCGTCGCCCACGAAATTGTCGCCGGCCCCTCGAAAAATGCCAAAATTGTCATCACCTTCGTAGTCGCGCGCGGACAATTGGTAACGACGACCTTGCCCTGAGCCCACCGGCAATTGGCGCACAGTCTCGGCTTCGCCCCTTACCGGTCGTCTGTCAAACTGGCTGGGGCGATTCGGCGTCGCCGGCCCTCTCCCTCAAGAAGCGATGGCATGACCGACTCTGACGACCTTTTTTCCGAAATGGATCGCCCCGGCCGCGGCGGTTCGCGCGGCAAGGGCGGTGCCGACAAGACGGCTCAGTCGAAAACAAAGGGCGGACGGGCGCCATCCGCCTTTGCCAGCGATCCAAGCTACTCGGCAGCTGATATCGAGGTACTGGAAGGGCTCGAGCCGGTTCGCCGGCGGCCCGGAATGTACATCGGCGGCACTGACGAGAAGGCGATGCATCACCTCTTCGCCGAGATCATCGACAACTCGATGGACGAAGCGGTCGCTGGGCATGCCAATTTCATCGAGGTCGAACTCGACGCCGAAGGCTACCTGACGGTCACCGACAACGGCCGCGGAATCCCGGTTGAGCCGCACCCCAAGTTTCCCGGCCGCTCCACCCTTGAAGTGATCATGACCGTCCTCCACTCGGGCGGGAAATTCAATTCCAAGGTCTACGAGACATCGGGCGGCCTTCACGGCGTCGGCCTCTCGGTGGTTAACGCGCTGTCCGAGACGCTGGAAGCCGAAGTGGCACGGGGGCGACGCCTTTACCGCCAAGTCTTTTCGCGCGGCGTGCCGCAAGGCCCCCTCAAGGAATTGGGAGAGGTTCAGAACCGCCGGGGCACGCGCATCCGCTTTCGACCCGATCCGACTATCTTCGGCAGCGCCGCCCGCTGGCGGCCGGAGCGCCTCTTCCCCGCCGCGCGGTCCAAGGCGTATCTTTTTGGTGGCGTCGAAATCCGCTGGTCGGCAGCCGAATCCCTTCTCGCCGGCAAGAGCGACATCCCGGCGAAAGCCGTGTTTCATTTCCCGGGTGGTCTGCGCGATTTCCTGGCCGCCGAACTCGGCTCCGAGACTCCGGTTACTGAGGTCTTTGCCGGGCGCGCCGGCCCCCGGAACGGGCATGGGGCTGTCGAGTGGGCGGTCGGTTGGTTCGGCGGTGACGGCTATCACCGCTCCTACTGCAACACCATTCCAACGCCGGAAGGCGGGACGCACGAAGCCGGCTTGCGCGCCGCGCTCCTGCGCGGCCTGAAGGCGCACGGCGAGCGGACCGGCAACAAGCGGGCGCAGATCATCACAGGCGATGACGTGATGACCTCGGCAGCCGCCCTCCTGTCGGTCTTCATCCGCGAGCCGGAATTCGTTGGCCAAACCAAAGACCGCCTCGCCTCCACCGATGCGACCCGCATTGTCGAAGCGGCCATTCGCGATCCCTTTGACCACTGGCTGACCGCCTCCCCCGGCGAGGCAGCCAAACTGCTGGACTGGGTCATCGAGCGCGGCGAGGAGCGGCTCCGCCGCCGGCAGGAGAAGGAGGTCGGGCGAAAGACCGCCGTGCGCAAGCTTCGCCTCCCCGGGAAGCTTGCCGATTGCAGCGCGACAGCCAAAGGCGGCACGGAGATTTTCATTGTTGAAGGCGACTCCGCCGGCGGCTCAGCCAAGCAGGCGCGCGATCGCATCAGCCAGGCGATCCTGCCGCTCCGCGGGAAGATCCTGAACGTCGCCAATGCCGGCCGCGACAAGCTCGCTCAGAATCAACAATTGGCCGACCTGATCCAAGCGCTCGGTGTTCACACCGGCGCTGCCTACCGCTCCGACGACCTGCGCTACGATCGCGTGATCATCATGACCGATGCCGACGTGGACGGTGCGCACATCGCCTCGCTGCTGATCACGTTTTTCTTCCGCGAGATGCCCGACCTGATCCGCGGCGGCCATCTCTATCTCGCCGTGCCGCCGCTCTATCGGTTGAGTCAGGGGGGCAAGAACGCCTACGCTCGCGACGACGCCCATCGTGACGAACTCATGCGCACCACCTTCGCCGGGCGCGGCAAGGTCGAGGTCTCGCGCTTCAAAGGGCTCGGCGAGATGATGCCGGCCCAACTGAAGGAGACGACCATGGACCCGGCGCGCCGCACGCTTCTGCGGGTAGAGATCGCCGAGGGCGAGGGCAGCGCCACCGGACAGGTCGTGGAGAGCCTGATGGGCAACCGCCCCGAGGAGCGCTTCCGTTTTATTCAGGAGCGGGCGGCTTTCGCCACCGATCTGGACCTCTAGCGACGCGGAGTTGGAGTGATGTCCCGCCTGTTACCGCCCATGGCGGTTGTCATGATCGCGTTGTCCACATTTGCGGTCGGAACCGCACGGGCGGACGAGGTCGCCGATGCAGTTGCAGGATTCCCCGCGAACGTTGACGAACTGAGAGTCGTAGGCGCATGGGGCGTCGGAGACTTTCGTGGCACCTACCGCCTGCTCGTTGCTCGCTCCGGCCCTCCTCCGGTCAAGGCGCGGCTTTTCGTGCAGTGGGTCGCTCTGGAAGTCGGTGGCAATGTCAAAGTGGAATCGAGCGTCGAGGTCGAAGAATTGGCAGCGCTCGATGCCGACATCGGCGCCATAAGAACCAAAGCGGAGCGCGACGGATTGCTCGTCTTCATCGACACGATCGGGGGCGATCCGGGTTCCCCACACAACTACGAACTCGCTCTCGGTCCCCCGGATCAATACCGGTTCGGCCCGTTTACCAACTAGGATAACCATTGGCCGACAGGGCTGCGGCTAACCGCATATTGATCAACGCCACGATGTTTTTCGCAGTCGTCTTGTAGATGACTGGTGAAATGCGCATATTTGGCCTAAAGGTGTTGCGCCTTTTTCTCGAAAGCGGCGGCCGATACGCAGCCGCCAGTTGGTCCCCGCACTGATGGATTTCTCCTCCCTCGGGCTCAGCCCGAAAGTACTCGCCGCCGTTGCGGCCAGCGGTTACGTCACGCCAACCCCGATCCAAGCGCAAGGCATTCCTCACGTTCTGGCACGGCGTGATGTCGTGGGCATTGCCCAGACCGGCACCGGAAAGACCGCGTCATTTGTTTTACCGATGCTCACCATGCTCGAGCAGGGCCGCGCTCGGGCACGCATGCCGCGAACGCTCATCCTCGAACCGACCCGAGAACTCGCCGCCCAGGTGGAGGAGAGCTTCAATCGCTACGGCCAAAATCTTCGGCTGACCGTTGCCCTTATCATTGGCGGCGTGTCGTTCGGCGATCAAGAGAAGAAGCTCGATCGCGGTGTCGATGTTCTGATCGCCACGCCGGGCCGCCTGCTCGATCTCTTCGAGCGCGGGAAGCTCCTTCTCAGCGGCGTTGAGATCTTGGTGATCGACGAAGCCGACCGCATGCTCGACATGGGGTTCATCCCCGACATCGAGCGGATCATCAAGCTACTGCCGTTCACGCGGCAGACGCTCTTCTTCTCGGCGACCATGCCGCCTGAGATTCAGCGCCTCGCCGACAATTTCCTGTCGAGTGCCGTGCGGGTTGAAGTCTCGCGCCCGGCCTCCACCGTCGCCACTGTCACCCAGAAGTTCCTTAACGCCAGTCGTGACCCGGCGGAGAAACGCGCGCTTCTGCGAGCCTGCCTGCGGCAGGCCTCCGATCTTCGCAACGCGATCATCTTCTGCAACCGCAAGCGCGACGTGGCCGTCCTCGCCCGCTCGCTCGAACGGCACGGCTTCCTTGCCGGAGGCCTCCACGGCGATATGGATCAGCGGGCGCGCATGGCAATGCTCGATGGCTTCCGCGGCGACAAGATCAAGATTCTCGTCGCCAGCGATGTTGCAGCGCGCGGATTGGATATCCCCGAGGTCAGTCACGTCGTCAATTTCGACGTGCCTATCCACGCCGAAGACTACGTCCATCGCATCGGTCGGACCGGACGCGCCGGACGCACCGGCACGGCGATCACGCTAGCGACGCCAGCCGACCGAAAGTACGTTGAGGCCATCGCCAAACTCACTGGCGACACTCCGGCCTGGGCTGAGGCCCCTCCGGACGCCCCTGCAGCAAGCGCCGAGGCATCCAGTGGCGAGTCGGCCTCCATTCGAGACCGCGGGCGTGACCGCCGGCCGCGTCGCGGTCGCGGTGGGGAAAATCGGGTTGAGCGCCTCGAACCCGCGCCGGTGGCCCCGGCCGGGGAAACGCCGGCCGCTGGGCGCGCACGCGACAGACGCACCGACCAGGGCAAGCGAGCCGACCGCCCTGCGGACCGGGCCGCGAATGCGCCGTCGCGGGAAGGAAGCGATGCCCGCCGCTCTGGGCGGCAGGGTCGCCAGGAGGCCGAACGGAACAATCCCGGTCTCGGCGAGCATGTGCCGCAGTTCTTGCTGCGGCCAGTGAGGCTTCCGAGCTGAAAGTGCCACGTTAGGCGCGCTGCCAATATCTTAACGGCAACGCAACCCAATCCGGCTTAGATCGGTACACGACCTGCGGCGGAGGCCGGCGTGACCGATTACGAGGATGTCCTTCGGACAATAGGCTTCGGCGAAACGGCGCTCGGCCGGCTCCGGAAAGACCGGATTTCAGCCTTTCCGCGAAACTACGAGCTGCTTTACACCTACGCGAGCGGGTTTAACTTTAAGCTGAACCGAGCGATCGACGCGATCCTCGCTAATACTGGATCCTTGTCGGCCGCCGACATCCAGTCCCTTTATGACACGTTCCTTGCGCCGGGCCGGCTTGAAGAGAGGGTCGAGGAGGTCGGCAGCCGCGTCACCTCGGAGATCGGCGAACTGTCGCAACTGATCGCCGCTGCCCTCGCCGCCGGTGGAGAGTACGGATCGAGCTTGCGCGCCGGCGCCGCCGAACTGGAGGCTGCCGAAACTGCCTCCGCGGTAAAAAGCATCATTGGTCGTCTTGCGGCGGCGACGGCCAAAGCCGAAAATGAAAACCGCAAGCTCGAGGAGGATCTCGCTTCAGCGCAGCGTGAGATGAATCACCTTAAGGGCAGTCTCGAACTCATCCGCAACGAGGCCCTGACCGATCCGCTGACCACGCTGGGCAACCGCAAGCACTTCGACCAATCGATTGAGCGCGCTGCGGCCGACGCCGAGCGCGACAGAACCCCGCTCGCGCTTCTGATGATCGATGTGGACCTGTTCAAGCGCGTCAACGACACCTACGGGCACCAGACCGGCGATCAGGTGTTGCGCCTGGTCGGCATGGGGATCAAGCAAAGCATTAAGTCCAGCGACATCGCCTGCCGCTACGGCGGCGAGGAATTTGCCGTGATCATGCCGCGCACTCAGCTGGCGATGGCAGCTACGGTCGGCGACCGTATCCGCCAAGCCGTAGCCTCCCGCGAGTTGATCAAGCGGTCAACAAACGAGAACCTCGGCCGCGTCACCGTGTCCGTAGGCGCCGCAGCCTATGACGGTGGGGTTGGAATACAGGGCCTGGTCGGTGAGGCCGATGCTCGTCTCTACGCTGCCAAACGGGCGGGAAGGAATCGCGTTGTCGCCGCCGATACACCGGGCGGCGAGGTCGAGCAGGTCGCTTAGCCTACCCGACTTTGCGCTTGGTCTTGCGCGGACGCGTTGCGGCCGACTTTGCACGAACGGCAGCCGCAAAGGCCTTTAGCGCCCAGTCGACGAATTCCTCCGGTTCGTCGAACAAGCGCTCCGGCAGGAGGCGATAAGGCATGGTCATGACGCGATCACGCGCGGCATAGCTCCACGTCGGGCAGCCCTCGGCCACGAAGCTTGGTTCGTTTTCCGCATCAGCGCGCAAGTAGAACCGCCCGTCGGCGATGAGCGCAAACATGATGCCTTCGCGGAAAAATCCGACACCACCGAACATCTTGCGGTGGCTGACGCCGCCGACCGGTTCACACAGTTCCACGAGCTGTTCCACCAGCCCATCGATCATGGGCGCAGGCTAACCAGCGCGGGTCTCTGCCGGCTTCAGTTGCACCGACTCGCCGCAGCCGCAGGCTGAAACCTCGTTGGGATTCCTAAACACGAAGCCGGAGCGAAGCGCCGACTCTTCAAAATCCATGACGCTACCCAGAAGGAAAAGCACGGCCTTTCGGTCGACGAATACGGTGACGCCTTTATCGGCCACCGCATCCTCTCCGGGGACGGCTTGTACCGCGAGTTCCAGCGTGTAGGTCATCCCGGCGCAGCCGCCGTTCTTGACACCAACGCGTACGCCGGCGACAGGCTGGGTGGCGTTGGCGACGATTTCGCGAATGCGCGCCGCCGCTGCATCGGTCAGGGTCAGAACCGCGAAGTTGGGAAGGCTGCCCATTGCATCCTCATCCGAACCAATCGAGTGCCACGCGCGCCTCATCCGACATGCGACTCGGATCCCAAGGCGGCATGAAGACTAAGTTTACCTTGACCTCTCGCACGCCCTCAACAGCGCCGACCGCATTGCTGACCCAACCAGGCATTTCCTCCGCCACCGGACACCCGGCCGAAGTCAGGGTCATATCAATCGTGACCACGCGATTCTCATCGATGTCGACACGGTAGATAAGGCCGAGTTCATAGATATCGGCGGGTATTTCCGGATCGTAAACAGTCTTCAGCGCCGCCACGATGTCATCCGTCAGCCGTTCGATCTCGTCGTCGCCGAGTGCGGCGGTGACCACAGCAGTGTCACTGCCTGCGGCGGCCGGCGGCTCGACGGCGTCTGTCGGTCTCTCGTCCATCGACTAACCCTCGATCACCCGAAAAGCTCGGCCGCCTTGGCGAGCGCAGCAACCAGCCGGTCGACTTCCTCGATCGTGTTGTACATCCCGAAGGATGCACGACAAGTTGCCGTCACGCCAAATCGGGCAAGCAGTGGCTGAGCGCAATGTGTACCGGCCCTGACCGCTACCCCCGCCCGGTCAATGACCGTTGCAATGTCGTGCGCATGCGCGCCGGCGACATTGAAGGCCACAATCGCCCCCTTGCCGCGGGCCGAGCCATAGATCGTAAGACCATCGACCTCGGCCAGACGTTGCTGTGCGTAAGCGCCGATCTCCGCTTCGTGTTTGGCAATTCGTTCGCGCCCAATGCCCTGCATATAGGTAAGCGCCGCTGCCAAACCAATTGCCTCGACGAACGCTGGCGTCCCGGCCTCGAAGCGATGCGGGCTTGCCGCATAGGTGATCCGATCCACCGCCACATCGCGGATCATTTCGCCGCCGCCCTGGTAGGGCGGCATGCGGTCGAGCAGCTCTTTCCTACCGTAGAGGACGCCGATCCCGGTCGGTCCGTAGGTCTTGTGACCGGTGAAAACATAAAAGTCGCAGCCGAGATCTCGCATATCGACGGGAAGGTGCACGGCGCCCTGGCTGCCGTCGACCAGCACTGGAATTCCGCGTGCATGGGCGAGCCGGCACACTTCCTTAATCGGCACCACGGTGCCGAGGACGTTCGACATCTGCGTGATCGCCACCATCTTCGTGCGCGGCGAAAGCAGGCGCTCGAACTCGTCGATCAGGAACGTGCCATCGTCGGCAACCGGCGCGAACTTCAGCACCGCGCCTTTCCGCTCGCGATGAAAGTGCCAGGGTACGATGTTCGAGTGGTGCTCCATGATCGACAGGACAATCTCGTCACCCTCGCCAATGGCCGTGCGCCCGTAGGAATCGGCGACAAGGTTGATCGCCTCTGTCGAGTTACGCGTGAAGACGATCTCCTCGATGCTCCCGGCGTTGAGAAAGCGCCTGACGACCTCGCGCGCATCCTCGAAGGACTCGGTTGCGGCGGTGGACAGAAAGTGCAGTCCGCGATGGACGTTCGCGTAGCTTTCCCGGTAAGCGTGCTCCATCGCATCCAGCACCACCCGCGGCTTCTGCGCCGACGCGCCGTTGTCGAGATAGGTCAAGGGCTGGCCGTAGACCTCCCGCGCCAGGATCGGGAAGTCCCGCCGGATCGCGGCGATGTCATAAGGTTGGGCGGTGAGGCTACGGACCGCTTCCATCAGCCTTTCCCCTGCCCTCGCCCCGCCAGCCAGCTTTCGACGCTAGGCTGCAACGCTGCGATCAGTCCGCGATCGTCGATTGCCTCGACGGCTTCTGCGAGGAACCCAGCGATCAGTAACTGCTCCGCCTCGGCCCGCGGAATGCCCCGCGAAAGCAGATAAAAGAGGTGATCCGTATCGATCTTGCCTGTGGTCGATCCGTGGCCGCATTGCACATCGTCGGCGTAGATTTCCAGTTCCGGCTTGGCCGAAAAGGAGGCGTCGTCGGAAAGCAGGAGCGCCTTGCTGCCGAGTTTGCCGTCCGCCTTTTGTGCCCCTTCGGCAACGATGACTTTGCCCTGAAACGCGCCCTCGCCCCGGCCATCGACCGCCGAACGGAAAAGTACGCGGCTGGTAGTCGCCGGCTTCAGGTGCTCGATGACAATCGCGGTGTCGCTCCGCCGTTCACCGTCGAGGAGGGTGGCGCCAGAGAGGCTGGCGCGCGCGCCTTCGCCCGCCAATTTGACAAAGGTCTGCGCGCGAGCGATTGCGCTCCCGGTCGCCAGCGACGCCTGCTCGAAGATGGCATCGTCAGCCACCGCGACGAACAGACTGACGATGTGGACCGCCCGCGCATCCGACGCTTGCAACCTCGCCGCTTTCACCGTCGCTCGACCGCCTACAAGCCATTCGGAGACGATATTAGCGTGATGACCGACACCTGGGACGCCGCTGTGGCTCTCCCACAGGCTTACGCGAGCGGCAGCGCCGACATCGACAACATTGCGGACATAGACGGCAGCAGGCTCGGACCCGGTCTGTAGATGAGCAATCCGAATTGGACGCGCCACGCTTGCACCGGGAGCTACGCGCACGACAACGCCGCCAGCCATCAACGCGCTGTTCAGCGCAACCGTTGCCTCGATGTCGTCGTTGAAGAGCGACCCGATGCGCGGATCGCCCTGCTGAAGTGCATCGGCGAGCGACACAACTTCGATCCCGGGTAATCCCTGGGCATCAGAAAGGTCGGGCCGGTAGCCGCCATCGGCGATAACAATGCGGGCGTGGTCCAACTTGCCAAGCGAATCTTCGGCGAGCATCCGCCGGACCGCTTCCTCGTTGCTGTCCCTGCCAATCGGCGGCACGGATCGAAGCAGCGCCCGCAAGTCGGTGTAGTGCCAAGCCTCGACCCGCCGATGCGGCAATCCCGTATTGCGAAAGGATTCGATCGCGGTCGCGCGATGGTGGCGCACCTTGGCGCTGCCCGGCAGCTTGTCCCGCACGAGATCGTAACTCGCCAGCAGGTGGGCTTCGGCCTCGGTTCGCAGCGTGACGGGTTCGGACGCCATGGCCGCCGGACCTAGGCCGGCTCCGCGGCGTAGTCGGCATAGCCGCGCGCTTCCAGTTCGAGCGCTAGCTCCTTGCCGCCCGATCGAACGATCCGCCCGGCCGACATGACATGCACGCGGTCCGGAACGATATAATTCAGAAGCCGCTGGTAGTGGGTAATCACCAGCATCGACCGCTCCGCGTTGCGCAGCGCATTGACGCCGTTGGCGACAATCCGGAGAGCATCGATGTCGAGCCCGGAGTCGGTCTCGTCGAGAATCGCTAACGCCGGCTCGAGCAGTGCCATCTGCACGATCTCGTTCCGTTTCTTCTCGCCGCCCGAGAACCCGACATTGAGCGGACGGCTCAGCATGTCGCGCCCGACCTCCAGAACCTTGGCCGCGGCGTCCACCCGCCGGGTCTGATCGGCCATGCTGAGTGGCGGCTCACCACGCGCCTTACGCTGCGCGTTGAGGGCCGTCCTCAGAAACGTCATGCCGGCAACGCCGGGGATTTCCATCGGATACTGGAACGCCAGAAACACGCCCTTGGCAGCTCGTTCCTCCGGTTCCATGGCCAACAGGTTCTCGCCGCGGAAGTGGACCTCGCCGCTGGTCACCTCATATCCTTCGCGCCCGGCCAGCACATACGACAGCGTCGACTTGCCCGACCCGTTCGGCCCCATGATCGCATGGACCTCGCCGGCACCGATTTCCAAACTGAGGCCGCGGAGAATCTCTCTCCCCTCGCCTTCAATGCGAACGTGCAGATCGCGGATTTCGAGAAGAGCCATCGCCTAGCCTTCGCCGTCCCAGTAGTCGAGGCTGTTCGGCTGGCGACCGACATAGCGTATGCCGCCGCCATCGGGATTGCCCCAGTCGAAGCGTGAGGTAACCGCGAACTTACCGGAGTCGGGATACTCCACCACTTCGGTCGTCGCCGCGGTCGAAATGCCGAGATACTTCAGCGTCTTGTTACCGTTGTTGATGATCTGGTGAGCAGTCTCCGGCCCACCTGTCGGCGCAGCCAGCACGTCGCCGGCCTTCACCGGAAAGGTATCGGCGCCGAAGCGGTATTGCCCTTCGCCTTCCAGGATCAGGAACAGTTCGTGGATGCCGTGGTGGTTGTGGAACGGGAACGCCCGCTTCCCCGGTTCGACCACATGGAGCATGCAGCCGATGCCGGTCGAGCCGATGATACGGCCGAAGCTGCCGACGCGCGCCGCGAAAGTCTCGCCATTGCTACTGTCGCGCAGCGGCACGTCGGCAAGGTTGATGACCGGTCGCTTGGTCGGCTCGCTCATTAGCCTACGCTCCCCTCAAGGCTGACGCCGATTAGCTTCTGCGCTTCGACCATGAACTCCATCGGCAGGTGTTGGATCACGTCCTTGACGAAGCCGTTGACGATGAGCGCAACCGCCTCTTCGTCCGACAGGCCCCGGCTGCGGCAATAGAATATCTGGTCGTCGGCGATCTTTGACGTCGTCGCTTCGTGCTCGAACGTGGCGTTGCGGTTACGCGATTCGATATAGGGAATGGTGTGGGCGCTGCAGCGGTCGCCAATCAGCAGCGAGTCGCAGTTAGTGTAGTTGCGGGCACCGCTCGCCTTGCGATGCGCCCACACCCGGCCGCGATAGGTGTTGGAGGATTGCCCGGCGGAAATGCCCTTGGAGATGATGCGGCTCCGCGTGTTCGGCGCGAGGTGCAGCATCTTGGTGCCGGAATCGACCTGCTGGTGGCCATTTGATACCGCGATCGAATAGAACTCGCCGCTCGACCCCTCGCCCCGCAGGACACAGCTCGGATATTTCCAGGTGATCGCCGATCCGGTCTCGACCTGCGTCCAGGAGATCTTCGAGCGTGCACCGCGGCAGTCGCCGCGCTTCGTCACGAAATTGTAAATGCCGCCCTTGCCCGCCTTATCGCCAGGATACCAGTTCTGGACGGTCGAGTACTTGATCTCGGCATCGTCGAGCGCGACGAGTTCGACCACTGCGGCATGCAACTGATGCTCGTCGCGCATCGGTGCGGTGCAGCCCTCAAGGTAGCTCACATAAGAGCCCCTGTCGGCGATGATGAGCGTCCGCTCGAACTGACCGGTCTTCTTCTCGTTGATGCGGAAATAGGTGGAGAGGTCCATTGGACATCTCACCCCTGGCGGGATGTAAACAAACGACCCGTCCGAGAACACGGCGCTGTTCAGCGTGGCGTAGAAATTGTCGGAAACGGGAACCACCGATCCGAGATACTGCTTCACCAGATCGGGGTGCTCGCGAATGGCCTCGGAGATCGGGCAGAAAATGATGCCCGCCTTGCGCAGTTCTTCCTTGTAGGTTGTAACCACCGAAACCGAATCGAAGACGGCATCGACGGCGACCCTCGGCGCGCCTTCCACGCCGAGCAGCGCCTCGCGCTCGCGCAGCGGCACCCCGAGCCGATCGTACATGGCAAGGAGTTCGGGATCGACCTCGGCCAGGCTCTTCGGTCCCGGTGTCGATCTCGGTGCCGCGTAGTAGTGAAGGTCCTGGAAGTCGATCTTGGGATAGCTGACGCGGCCCCAAGTCGGCTCCGGCATCGACTGCCATCGCCGAAACGCGGCGAGGCGCCAATCGAGCATCCAACCCGGTTCGTCTTTCTTCCCCGAAATCAGACGAACAATGTCTTCGTTAAGCCCCTTCGGAGCCTTGTCGGAGGCGATGTCCGAGACGAACCCATATTTGTATTGGTCGACGTCGATCCGGCGGACCTGATCGACGGTCTCGCGAACTGCGGGCATTGCCCTAACTCCGGCCGCAGCGGTTTCAAGGACCGCGGGTCAAGCACTGTTGGAACACCTTAACTCAGCGGTCAAGCCGCTTGGACGGCGCCATTCTTCCTGATTTGGCTAACGACCTGCCGCCAAAGCTGAGAAAACCTATGTAGGTCTTCCGCGGAGGTCTCCCAACCGAAGCTGATCCGGACTGCGGACCGGGTCGCCGTCTTCTCAGCGCCCATGGCCGCCAGCACATGGCTCGGCCCAACCTTACCTGAGGAACACGCGGCGCCCGAGGAAACCGCCGCGCCCGCCAGGTCGAACGCCATTACCAGCGTTTCGCCAGAGAGCCCTGGCACCCCTATCAACGTCGTATTGGCGAGGCGCGGAACGGCCCGTCCGTAGATCACTGCTTCCGGTGTCGCGGCTAAAAGGGCCGCCTCCAGGTTGTCCCGAAGACGAGTCGCGCCCGCCGCAAACGCGGCAGCCTCGGCGACGGCAACCTCAGCGGCTGCCGCAAAACCGACGATGCCGAGGAGGTTTTCAGTGCCGGCACGGCGACGAAACTCCTGTCCGCCGCCACGGATCAGGGGCGCTACCTGGACCGCACCGTTCCGGACAATCAACGCTCCTACCCCCTTCGGTCCGCCGAGCTTGTGCGCAGACAGGATGGTCATGCCGGCGTGCTTGGGAACAGCGTCGAGGGGAGTTTTTCCGGCCGCCTGGGCCGCGTCGACAACCAGAACTGCCCCGGAAGGTTCAATTGCCGCAGCGATGTCGGCAATTGGCTGGATAACGCCGGTCTCATTGTTCGCGGCCTGCACCGCAACGATCACCGAAGCCTGGCCGCCCTCCGCGGTCGCGGCAGCAACGCGCGCAGCGAGCTCAGCAACCTTGACAACGCCATCGGCATCCACCGCTGCAGTGCCCACCCGCTCCGGCGGAAATTTGTGGCCTTGGAGAACCGACACATGCTCGGTCGCACAAACGATCAAACGTCCGGCATCGGCGTGCCCACTGGGGTGTGCGGCCTCGGAATAGAGCGCTAGGTTCGCCGCCTCGGTCGCACCGGACGTGAAGACTACGCCGGCGGGTTCAACGGCAAACAACGCGGCGATCTTGGCCCGCGCCTCGTCGACAAGACGCCGTGCCTCTCGGCCTTCGCGGTGAACCGATGACGGGTTCCCGGCCAGGTCCAGCGCCTCCAGCATTGCGGCCCGCGCCTGCGGGCGGAGCGGAGCCCCGGCGTTCCAGTCAAGAAAGATGCGCTTGTCTGCCACGTCCCAACCCGTTCCCGGTCGCGCCCGCGCTGACCGAGAGAAGATGCTTGAATCCGGCCCCTCTCGCCGTGATATGAAGGCTGCGCGTTCAGTCGGCCGGGATGACCGCAAAAAGGTTGTGGACCGCCTCTGCCTCAAATGTCCAGGGTCACGCTTGCCCCTGGTCGAGCGGGCCTTAGATGAAGGGCCTCGGCCGCAAGGTTTGCGTAGTCCAATTCGAGATTTCGATGCCAGAAGTCATCTTTGCCGGCCCCGCCGGTAGATTAGAAGGTCGTTTCCAGCCGGCAAAGCGGCGAAACGCTCCGATTGCGATTGTTCTCCATCCTCACCCGCAGTTCGGCGGGACGATGAACAACCAGATCGTCTACCAGCTTTTCTACCTGTTCGCTGAGCGGAACTTCGCGGTCCTGCGATTCAACTTCCGCGGAGTTGGTCGCAGCCAGGGCACGTTCGACCACGGTGCCGGCGAACTCTCCGACGCTGCTTCCGCCCTCGATTGGGTGCAGTCGATGCATCCTGACGCCCGCAGCTGTTGGGTGGCGGGATTCTCCTTCGGCGCCTGGATCGGCATGCAACTCCTTATGCGCCGCCCGGAGGTCGAAGGCTTCATCTCCATCGCCCCGCCTGCCAATTTGCACGATTTCACCTTTCTGGCGCCCTGCCCGTCTTCCGGCCTGATTGTCCATGGCGACCAGGACAAAGTCGTACCGCCGAAGGACGTTCAGGTCTTGGTCGACAAGCTGAAGACGCAGAAGGGCATCAAGATCGACCAGCAAATCATCCCCGGTGCCAACCACTTCTTCGACAACCGCACCCAGGAGCTGATGGACGTCTGCACCGGTTATGTCGACCGACGCCTGGCGGCGGCTGAAGCAACGGCCTGACGCGGGCGAGCCAGCAGGCCGCCTGTCAGCGGCCGCCGAACACCCGTTGTCCCGGGAAAGGTAAGCGGCAGCCCGCGAACGCTGCGGGCGGCGAGAAAAGCAAACGCCTCCGCCTCGACGAAGTCGCCTGCCCAACCGATCTCGTCACCGCGCACCACTGGCGCCGGCAGGATATTCCTCAGAGACGCCATAGTTGCCGGGTTCCGGGCACCGCCCCCGACGACTACGACTTGCTCGGCCCCGCCGAAGTGCGCGACGCCGCGGGCGATCCCGGCGGCGGTAAAGGCCACCAGCGTAGCCGCACCGTCCTTGTCGCCGAGGCGGGCGACGGCGGCTGGATCGAAAGCATTGCGGTCGAGCGACTTCGGCCAAGATCTCCCAAACCAGGGGTGAGCCAGAAGAGAGGCCAGCGCTTCATGGTCGACCTTGCCGGCGCAGGCTAGCCCGCCGTCCTTGTCGAAGGGCTGACCCCGTCGGCTGCGAACGAAATCATCCAGCAGGGCATTGCCCGGACCGACATCGCTTGCAGCGAGGTCGTCGTCCGCCCCGATCCAAGTGACGTTGGCAACGCCGCCGATATTGACCACCGCCAATGGCCGGGGGAGTCCGCTGCGGCTCGCCAAGGCGCGGTGGTAGACCGGGACTAGCGGCGCTCCCTGCCCACCCGCTGCCACATCCGCGGCTCGGAAATCGAAGACGACCGGAAGTCCCGTTTCATCGGCTAGCGCCTGTCCGTCGCCGATCTGCACTGTCAGGCGGCGCTCTGGCGCGTGCAGCACCGTCTGCCCATGCAAGCCGAGAAGCTGGATGGCACGAACGGACCTGTCTGCGTCCCCCGCGGCTGAAGCGACCAGTCCGTTCTCCCTCAGCAGCTGCCGTACAGCCTCGATATGAGCCCGCGTGACGACGGCCTCCGCCCGCGCAAGCGGCCCCGGTCGATCCGCCCGATCGACCATCCCCCGCGCAGCGCCGATCGCCTGGCGAAGAACCTCGCGCTCGGCTTCGGTATAGGGGCGATAGCTGCGCGGACCGAATCCGGCAATCGTCTCCCCATCCGTCTCCAAGACCGCTGCGTCGACGCCGTCGAGCGACGTACCGCTCATAAGCCCGACGACCCTCAGCAGCCCTGCGGCTTCGGTTGTCATGATCTGGAGGCCTGCGGCGAGCGCGCAACTCCCTGAGCGCACCCGGCCGGCGGGACAACTGTGGCTGCATTCCCCAAAACCCCTGCCACCTGACTTCCCCTCGCTCGTTTGCTAAAGAGCGCCAACTATCCCACACGCTCCGCAGGCAGGGAACATCAGAGATGAGCGCGTTCAAGTCCGAGCTGATGCAGGTCTACCGCGACCGCGGCTACCTTCATCAGTGCTCCGACCCGACCGGCATCGACGATGCCGCGCGCGGTCGATCTCTGATCGCCTATGTCGGCTACGACTGCACGGCTCCCTCGCTGCACATCGGCAATCTCCTGTCGCTGATGATGCTGCGCTGGTTGCAGAAGCTGGGCAACAAACCGATCGCGCTTGTAGGCGGGGGAACAACGCGCGTCGGCGACCCTTCCGGCAAGGACGCCTCGCGGCCGATCCTTACCCTCGACCGCATCGAGGCCAACAAGGAAAGCATCAAGCGCGTCTTTTCTCGCTTTCTGACGTTTGGAATCGGCAAGAGCGACGCACTGATGGTCGATAACGCCGATTGGCTGTCGACCCTCAACTACATCGATTTTCTGCGCGACGTCGGCCGCCATTTCTCGATCAACCGTATGCTCACGATGGACTCGGTGAAATTGCGCCTGGAACGCGAGCAGGAACTCTCGTTCCTCGAATTCAACTACATGATCTGCCAAGCCTACGACTTCGTCGAACTGCATCGCCGCTACAGGTGCACGCTGCAGATGGGCGGCTCCGATCAGTGGGGCAACATTGTCAGCGGAGTCGATCTCGGCCGCCGCATGGGCACGTCCCAACTCTATGCGTTGACCTGCGAACTGATCACGACGGCGTCTGGAGCCAAGATGGGCAAGACCGCCGAGGGAGCGGTCTGGCTGAACGCCGACATGATGTCGCCCTACCAGTATTGGCAATTCTGGCGGAACACCGAGGACGCGGACGTCGTCCGTTTCCTGAAGCTCTACACCGAACTGCCCCTCGACGAGATTGCGCGGCTAGGTGCGCTTGCCGGAAGCGAGATCAACGAGGCCAAGAAGTGCCTTGCTACCGAAGCCACGACCCTTTTGCACGGCCGCGAGGCAGCCGAGGGCGCAGCGGAAACCGCCCGCAAAACCTTCGAGGAAGGAACGCTCGGCGAGAACCTGCCGACGCTGACAATCGCCGCCGGCGAACTTGCCGCCGGGATCGGCGTTCTCACCTTATTCGTACGCGCTGGCCTCGCGGCATCGAACGGAGAGGCCCGCCGTGCCGTCGCCAATGGCGCTCTCCGCGTCAATGACGCACCGGTGACCGACGCGCAGATGACAGTGGCGCGATCTGACGCTCGCAACGGTGTCGTCAAATTGTCGCTCGGGAAGAAGCAGCACGTTCTCATCCGCGCCGAATAAGCGGCCTTTGCGACCGGCCGACTAGGGCGGGAACCCCGGCTGCGCGTTGCCGAAACCGCCCTGCCCGGTGCCAAAGCCAGGATTGCCGAAGGTCTGCGGCCCAACGCCACCCGGACCGCGGAATTCGAAGATCTTACGGAACACGCCCGGGGCGATCGCCGACAGCGCATTGATAGTAAGCTGCGGCTGGTCCATCTGCCCCTCGACCTTGAAGGTGACCCCAAGGAGCCCTTCCTGCGGACCGCCGGCGAGGGCTAAGCCGATGATCGGCAGCTTGCTGAAGAGGTTGTTGAATGCGTAGGCCGGCAGATAGGTGCCCGCTAGCGCTAGCGAGTGGCTTGCCAAGTCAATCCGGCCATCGAAGACCGCGCCGACCGCATTGCCGCGGAGTAAGGCGTCTTCGATCACCAACATCGAGTCGCGCTTAGTAAAATTGATCACCATGCGGTCGAACTGGACGCGGTTCGGGTCGAAGTTGCCGTTGTAGTAGTCCGGTCGCGAGGTATCGACCGCCGCCACCCTGGCCATGGCGGGTTCGCCGACCACTGAGAAATTCACGACGTCGAAGCTTCCCACCATCGGTCGGTCGACGCCGCTCCGTGTACCGGCAAGCCGAAGGCTCCCACCCTGGATACGCGAATAGAAGTCGACGAATCGGAAGAACGCACCCGCATCCCCGGTTTCGAGGTTGAGGCTGGTGTTCTGTGTACTGTCGGAGAAGGTGAGAGCGAGCTTGGAGGCCCCGAGCACGCCGGTGAGTTGAACTCGCTTGACCTGCCCGGCCGTCGCGCTGAGCGTCAGGCTACCGCGATCGATCGACGCTCCGTTGTGGCCGACCAAGCGGTCCACGCTCGCTTCGACGGTGACATCCGGCGCGCCGGGTCCGGGCTCCGGCGTCTCGCGCAGCAGATCCAGCACACCGCGAACGTCGAACGACTTCCCCTTGGCAACGATGGCGTAGCCGGACTTGGCCCCTTTTCGGATCGTGAATCCAAGCTGGTCGCCCTTGTGCAAATTAAGCTGGTCGATGTCGGCGCTGACCAAAGCATATTTCTTGTCGAGGACCGCTCTCCCCGTCATGCCGAACCCGGTACCCGACAAGGCGAGGTTTTCCACGCGAAATCCGTCGGTGCTCGGCACCAGGTCGAAAACCAGCCGACCTGGCACTCCTATCCCCTTGGACCACCCCACCGCCCGCAGCGTCAGCCTCGCCCGCTTGAGGTCGAGGTCGAAATGCTGGCCCTTGTTCGGCAGTTCGTTGACCGTCGCTTCCACGGTTCCGGCAATGACATCGTCGAGACCGATCCCGAGTTTCTTACGCGCGTCGTCGTCGAGAACCATGCGAATTTGGCGACGGCCGTCGCTGGCGGCTTTGGCGTTTTCGCCAAGCGGTACGGTCATGGCGAGATTGGCCGTGACGCCATCGATCTTCGCGCGTCCGTTGATGCTCACCTCGGCTGGCGAGGCCGAAAGGTTCATCTTTCCCTCGCGAATGGCGTGACCGGATATGGGAGCGGCACTCGCAAAGTTGTCGATCGCAGCGTTGACCCTCCACTCGATGTCCGCCTCGGTCACCTGCGGCCGCATCTGCCACTTCGCCGATATGCCCGCGGTTGCGCTTCCGGCGATCGCCTTTGGATCGATGCTCTGCTTGTCGAGAGCGCTGAACGGCTTGACGTTGGAAAGCTCAGCCATCGCCCCGGCATCGCCAGCAAGAGCGAGTTCGAGGTTGGCGCCGGGATTCAGCGGAGCTGTATTTGCGACAGCAAATGCCCCGGCATTGATCGTCACCGTTTTGCCCGACGGCATCCGGATTTCGCCGTGATCGATGTCGAGCCCGAAGGTCGAACCGGCGATCGCTGCGTTGCCCGACGCACGGGTTATCGGTGGTACGTCGCCGATTGTCGTGAACGTGACGTCCTCCAAGCGAAGCTTCAGCTTGAGATTGTCCTCCGGAATCACTGGCCGCTCGCTGTTCCAAAGGAGTCCGCCGGGTATTGCGGCCTTGAAATCGCCTGCCGCAATGCGGCCGCCCGAGACATGCTCGACCACCCATTTGCGCGCCGGCCCGGCTATAAACGGCGGCCAAATCTGCTTCACGACAGCCGCGGGCATCGGCGAGAACTGCGCCGCGAGGTTGACCGACGGCGTTTTGCCTTCGAAGCCCATCCACCCGGTCGCGGTGAGCGTATTGTTGCCCGCGACCAGTTCCGCCTTGTCGAAGTTGATCCGCTTGCGGGGCAAGTCCGCGACGCCGTTCACTGTCAGCAATTGCGCCGACAGCGGTGGCGCGGCAACGTCGCGAGGGGCCAGAATGGCATCGTCCGCTTTGATCTCGAAAGCGAAGCGGCGATCCGCTGGTCCGCCCAAAGGCCGAACCACACCGGTCAGGGTACCGCGACTCTTACCGGCGGCGTAGCGCGAGGGATCGATGAGAATGGCTTTGTTCGCTACATCCCAACGCAGCTTAAGCGAGGCCTCATCGAGCAGGATCGACTCCTGCTCCCCGCGGAAGACGACGTTCCCCGCGCCGAGATCGAGTTGCATCGACGCGTCGGCAATCTCGCCAGTCGGGGAGAAGCGAACCGAGGCGCGACCGAAGAACGGAATGTCGGAGGCGATCGGGCTGTCGTCGAGCCCTACCCGAGGGAAGATGTCCGCAAGCGAGAGCTGCGAGAACTCGGCGGCGAGCAGCCGCTCGCCGGTACCTGGCTCGGCGCGAAGCTCCGTCTTTGCGGTCCACCGCCCTGCATAACCGGGCGCAGTAAGGGTCACCGAAGCGCCATTCGTGCCGCGGTCGAGTACCGCCTGAAGGTCGGCGCGCGAGAAGACGCGCGTTCCGCCAGCCGTCAGGTTGTCGGCGATTTCGACAGTCGCCTGCACCATGGAAAAGCGTTCGAAGCCTGCCTGCAACGCCTTCGCCACCGTCGGTTCTAGGCCCCGGTCGAGAATCTGCAACGCATTGAAGATGTCAGGGAACCCGCCGGCTGGCTCAGGCGCCCCGGCGTTCCTCGGGGAGTCGGCCCCGGGTTCGTCTGCCTTGTCCCCCTCGCCGACGCCCGTGGCGGAGCGCCCGAGCATAACTCCGCCGCCGGCGTCCCTGGCGAAAGCGAGAACGGGCTGGTTGAGTTCGACCGACCGCAACGTCACGTGCAGCATCAGCAGAGCGAGCGGATCCACGGCTAGTCGGGTGGAGGGGATCGACGCCACTACCTCGCCGTCGCGCGTGCTGATCGCAACATCGTCGACCAGGACCACCAATCCCAGGACCGGATCGATATCGAGAGCGGTCTTTCCTACGTCAACCGTGTAGCGTGAGCCGAGACTGTCCTGCAGCGTCTGCTCAACGCGATCGCGCAGAACCGCGAGTTCCGTCGGCCCGCGCATGATGAGGGCAACGGCGGCACCGACCGCGACCAAAACAACGAGGCCGACAACAAGTCCGAGCCGGGCGAGCGTTCGCAGAACGCGCGGATGAATGAGCCCGCCAAGGAGGCCGGCCCGGCTAGGAGTCTCCAGCCCGCGCTGCAGTGGATTGTCCTGGCCCGGTGTCAAATCATACCCCCCGCCGAGGGAGCAGCTTCAAGTCGGCGGTTTGCTGGGGCATTGCCGGCACTCGTCTTGCGCAAGATTCCCCCAGCGCCATGGTCCATGCAAACCGGCATGTCTGGCATGGCCGTCTGACGGTTGGCGGACCCGGCGAACATCATGGTAAGAGTGCGCGCAAACCCGCGCCGCCGCAAGCATTTTGCTTCCGAAAAACACCCCCGGGGAGAACCTGTTCGGATGAGCCTCGCTACCGGAGATTTAGCTCCCGATTTCACGCTACCGACCAATGGCGGCGGCTCGGTAACTCTATCGGCGCTGCGGGGCCGGCCTGTCATCGTCTACTTCTACCCCGCCGACGACACACCGGGCTGTACCATTGAGGCGAACGACTTCTCTCGCTCCAAGCCGCTTTTCGACAAGTTAGGCGTTGAAATCATTGGCATCTCTCCGGACAGCGCGGAAAGCCACGACAAGTTCTGTCGCAAATATGACCTCTCGATCCGCCTAGCTGCCGACGAGGGGAACAGGGTTGCCTCGGCTTACGGGTCCTACGGCGAGAAATTGACGTTCGGGCGCCGCCATACGGGCGTTCTCCGGACAACATTCCTTGTGGACCGGCAGGGGCGCATCGCCCAGATCTGGCCGCAAGTCAAAGTGGCTGGCCACGCCGAGGAAGTCCTCGACGCGTGCGCCCGACTATAAGAAGCCGCCTCCGAAGAAAATATTAACCTTACGCCGTTCAAATACATGCGTGTCGGCCGATTGGCCGAGGTGCCCCCGAGTATCGGTGCCCGCGCATGTCCATGGCTCGACATCGAACCGCCCCGCGATCGCATCGTAGGCCGCCACCCGCGCGTGTGGTCCACGCCCGAGGCGTCAAATCTGGAGCCTCGCGCTCGCGGCCCTGGCTGGCAATTGTCGGCGGGTTCGGCGGTGTACTCGTCACGGCCGTCTTCATCTCCGCCACCGCCTACCTGGTCTTTCGCGACAGCCTGCCCGTTCAGCAGCCGCTCGTCGACGACGGGATCGCACGGTTTGCCTACGACGACCGCCTTGCGGAAATTCGCGAGGAGATCGACCGCCTCACCAGTCGTCCCGTCATCGACAACAGTGCAATTGAGAACGCGGTCCAGCGGCTGCTCGGCCGCCAAGCGACCCTCGACGCCCGACAGGACCTCATCGTTGACTTGAAGGCCATGGCCAAGCGGGCCGGGATCGATTTCACGGCACCCGTCCCGCCGTCCCCGGCAGCAATCGCTGTGCCCGCGACCGTCGACGCAACTCTGATTACCGGCGGGATACAACCGACTGCCGCACTCTCCACCGACCCCCCGCTGACGACTCTGGTGCTGCGGGGGAACTCCGAGCCCACGCCGGCGGCAGCTCCTCCGAGCGTGGAGGACCAGTTGACTGTGGCCACGACCTCGCTGGACGACATAGAGCGTCAGCAGATCGCGTTTGTGCGCGCCGTGTCGGGCAACCTTGCGAACCGCACTTTGCAGATCACATCGGTCATCGAGGGCCTAGGCCAGAAGGTGCCAATGCGCACCCCGAAGCGTGCCCTGCGTGAGGGCGGGCCTTATGTGCCGGCCGCACCGGATGCCAATGCTGTCGCTTTCCGCGACGGCATCACCGCCATCGCCGACGGCATTTCGACTTTCCAAGCTGCGCGCGAGGCAGCCCGAACATTGCCGCTCTCCCGTCCGGTGACCACCGAGGCGACCTCTAGCGGCTTCGGCGAACGCTCAGATCCGTTCCTCGGTTACGCGGCCATGCACGAGGGCATTGATTTCCTCGCCGAATTCGGCGCGCCGGTCACCGCCACGGCGCCCGGCGTCGTGACGGCCGCCGGCCCTAATGGCGGCTACGGCAACATGGTCGAGATCGACCACGGCAATAATATCGTTACCCGGTACGGGCATCTCAGCCAGATCTTGGTCAAGACCGGAACCAAGGTGTCGGCCGGCATGGTCGTCGGCAAGGTCGGCAGCACCGGCCGCAGCACTGGCCCGCACCTCCATTACGAAGTCCGCGTCAAGGAGCGCGCCATCAATCCGGGGCCATTCCTGCGGGCCGGCGGCACCCTTCGCTCAGTTCTCTAAATCAGGCGAGGTCCTCGACCTTTTGCCCCCCGCCCCCGCCGATCCGTTGCGATAGTGCCGCCTCCATGAAACTCTGCAGATCGCCGTTCAAGACGTCCTGAGGGCTCGTGCTTTCCACGCCCGTCCGTAGGTCCTTCACGAGCTGATAAGGCTGCAGGACATAGGACCGAATCTGGTGACCCCAGCCGATATCGGTCTTCGCCGCCGCGCCCGCGCTGGCCTCTGCCTCGCGCTTCTCCAACTCAAGTTCGTAGAGGCGAGCGCGAAGCATCTTCCAGGCCTCCGCCCGGTTCTTGTGCTGGGAACGATCGCTTTGGCACTGCACGACAATGCCAGTCGGCATGTGCGTCAGGCGGACAGCAGAGTCGGTCGTATTAACGTGCTGACCGCCAGCGCCCGACGAGCGGAAGGTGTCGGTGCGAACATCGGCGTCGTTGATCTCGATTTCGATCGCATCGTCGACCACCGGATACACCCACACGCTAGCGAACGAAGTGTGCCGCCGCTGATTGGAATCGAACGGTGAGATGCGCACGAGACGGTGGACGCCCGACTCCGTCTTCAGCCAGCCATAGGCGTTCTCGCCCTTGATCAACAATGTCGCCGATTTGATCCCGGCCTCTTCGCCGTCGTGTTGCTCGAGCAGCTCCACCTTGTACCGGTTCTTTTCCGCCCAGCGGCTGTACATCCTTTGCAGCATCTGCGCCCAGTCCTGGCTCTCGGTTCCGCCCGCGCCGGCATGGACTTCAAGGTAGGTATCATTGCTGTCCGCCTCGCCAGACAGCATCGATTCGATCTGACGCTGGCGCACTTCCTCGACCAATGCTGCCAACGCCGCTTCTGCCTCGGCGATAACCTGATGGTCGCGTTCTGCCTCACCGAGCGCAATCAGTTCGACATTGTCAGCGAGCCCTTGAGTCAGCCTCTCGACGCCGCCGACTTGCCCCTCCAGCCGCGTTCGCTGGCGCATCACCTCCTGGGCACGGCGAGCATCGTTCCAGAGCTTGGGATCCTCGGCGGCGCGGTTCAGCTCGGCGAGTTTGATCTTGGCCGCATCGAGGTCAAAGATGCCTCCTCAGCAGGGCGATCCCCTGCTCGATTTCGGAAACGATTGTCTGCGTCTCAGCGCGCATATCCCCGCCACTCCAAACGGTGCGAGAGCAAGAAATGGGAGCGGCCCCTGCCATCGCCAGGGGCCGCTTCAAAGAAACCGCCAAAGCGGGTCAATAAAGGCCGCCGAGGCCTCCGGCAACGGCCCGATCGGCGTCCGGCGCCACGGTCAGCGGCCGCCCGCGCCCGTCGACAGCGCCGATGATCGAGTAGGAATCCGGCGGGCCGGTTCCCGGCTTGTAGGACTCCAGGATAACGTCCGCGCCTTCGCTGGTATTGGCACGCAGGCCCGTTCTCCGGTCGATCGGCAGCATGGTCATGCCGGGCGGCACCTTGAACGGGATCGGCGCCTTGTCAGCCAGCGCGACCTTCATGAACTCACCGAAGATCGGCGCGGCGATGATGCCACCCGTATTGCCTGTGCCGAGGGAACGGGGCTTGTCGTAGCCGAGATAGACACCGACGACGAGGTCCGGGGTGAAGCCCACGAACCATGCGTCATGGTAGTCGTTGGTGGTGCCGGTCTTGCCGGCAATCGGCTTCCCGACCGCTTTCAACACGGTCGCCGTGCCTCGCTGGATAACGCCCTGCATCATCGACGTGATCTGATAGGCGGTCATCGGGTCCAGCACCTGATCGCGCTCGTCGATGATGGTCGGCTCAGCCTGGTTCGCCCAGTCGGTCGCCGTGCACTGCTGACACTGCCGCGCATCCGCCTGGAAGATCGTCTTGCCGTAGCGGTCTTGCACGCGGTCGATCAGCGTGGGTGTGATCTTGCGCCCGCCATTGGCGATCGTGGCGTAACCGGTGACCATCTTCATGACCGTCGTCTCGCCCGCCCCGAGGGCCATGGAGAGAAGCGGGTCGAGGTGGTCGTAAACGCCAAATCGCCTCGCGTACTCGACCACCAGCGGCATGCCCATGTCCTTGGCCAAGCGCACTGTCATGACGTTCCGCGACAACTCAATGCCAGTGCGCAACGTCGAGGGCCCGAGGAAGTCGTTGGCGTAGTTCTCCGGCACCCAGGGTGGAAGTCCTGGCCCCTGGTCGATCTCGATCGGCGCGTCCATAACCACTGAGGACGGCGTGTAGCCATTGTCCAATGCCGCCGAATAGACGAACGGCTTGAACGACGAGCCCGGCTGCCGCATCGCCTGGGTTGCGCGGTTGAATTGACTTTCATCGAACGAGAACCCGCCGACCATCGCCAGCACACGCCCGGTCTTGGGGCTCATGGCGAGAATCGCCCCGTTGATCTCCGGTACCTGCCGCAGCCGGAACTGTCCCGTGGTGCCCGGCAACGCCTCCACGTAGATAACGTCGCCGACGGACACGACATCCGACGGCTGGCTGACGCCGCGCCCGGCCTTCGGGCCGGTGTTCCATCGGGCCCACTTCATTTCGCCGAAGGCGATAGTTCCTGTCTCGCGTGTTGCGGTGAGTCGCCCGCCAGCGTCGCGGGCCGGCTGCAGCCCGATCTGCGCGGCATCCTTGGTAACCCCGGTCACGATGGCGAGCCGCCACTCGCGCAGGTCCGTTAGCTTCGGAACTTCACCAACCGCCTTGCCCCATTCCGTACCGGGGGGCAAATCGAGGTGCTTGACCGGACCGTGGTAGCCCTTCTGCATGTCATAGGCCAACAGCCCGTTCATCAACACGCGCCGGGCAAGAATCTGCATCTGCGGCTGCAGTGAAGTCCGCACCGAGAGACCGCCAGTATAGAGCTTCTGCTCGCCGTACATGTCGTACAGCTGCCGGCGCACCTCCTCGGTGAAGTAATTGGCCGTATCGACGGCAATCCCGTCGGTATCTCGCAGCTGCTCCGGATAGGCCGTCTTGAAATAGTTGAGGTAGGGCGGATCGAACGCCTTGGCCGTAAATACTGGCGCACGTTCCTTGCGCGTCTTCGCCCCGAGGGGAGCGGCTTTCGCAGCTTCACCCTCTTCGGCTGTAGCGTAGCCATCCTCGACCATGCGATCGATCACATAGTTACGCCGGTCGATGGCGCGATCGACGTAGGATTGCCCCTTGAACGGGTTGTAATTGTTCGGCCCCTTCGGCAGGGCCGCGAGGTAAGCGACTTCCGCCAGCGTCAGCTCGTGCACCGACTTGTCGAAATAGGTGAGAGCAGCCGAAGCGATACCGTAGGAGCCAAGGCCGAGAAAGATGTCATTGAGGTAAAGCTCAAGGATCTTCTGCTTGTTAAGGACGTGTTCGATTCTCACCGCGAGAATCATTTCCTTGATCTTGCGGCTGAAATTCTGGTCCGGTGTTAGGAAGAACCCTCGCGCGACTTGTTGAGTGATGGTCGAAGCGCCAACCAGTCGCCTACCACTGCCGAGATAGGCGACGTCGGTGAGCACCGCGCGGCCGATGCCGACATAGTCCAACCCCGAGTGGCTGTAAAAGTTCTTGTCCTCTGCAGCGACAAATGCCTGCTTCACGCGCTCCGGGATGGACTCGATCGGCAGGTAAAGGCGCCTCTCGCGCGCGAACTCGGCGATCAATTCGCCGTCGGCCGCGTGCACCCGAGTCATCTCAGGCGGCTCGTAGCGCAGCAAAGCGTCGTAGTCGGGAACGTCTTTGACGAGCCCAGACACATACCAGGCGGCCCCAGCCGCAAGAGCAAGGAGAAACACGGTGCCTATCCCAAAAAGGTAGCCGATGAAGCGTAGGAACATCGCCGCGGGCCCTCAGGCGGTTCGCGGGCGAGCAGCGGCGACTGCCGAATCCTGCCCCGCCAGAAATCGGGCCGAGGGAGCAGAAGTGGCAGCCTGTCGAAGTTGCCGAAAGACCCTGATCAACAAACCTAACCTTTCAGCGACCGGTCGCCGCGAGCCTACGCGGCCCGCTTCGACCGGGAAACACCCCCAACCTACAACGAAAGGCGTTTGTGGAGAAACTAGGGCATGTTGCGAAATTGGATAACTGCCGGAATTTCTGGCAACCCGGCGCGGCCCATCTCCACTCACCGCGGCGCTGCCGCTTTCGCCAAGCGCGGGGCGAAAAATGCGTCGATGGCGATCACCACCGCGTCGGCCGTCCGTTCGCGCCATTCCGCCGAAAGCAGGGCCTTTTCGTCCTCCGGATTCGAGATATAGCCGAGTTCGATGAGGGCCGAGGGGATCTCCGCGGCACTGAGAACCCGGAAGTTTGCCTGCTGGTGCGGGACCTTGGAGAGACGCGCCCTCTCGCCGAACGCCTTGACGAAGAACTGTGCGAACTGGATCGCGAAATTCTTGGTCTCGCGGCGCGTCAGATCAAGAAGAATGTCCCTGACCTCGTTGCCGTCTTCGGCGGCCAAGTCGACGCCGGCGAGGACATCCGACCGGTTCTCCGCCTCCGCCATGGCTGCCGCGGCCTTGTCGGATGGCTGCTCGGACAGAGTGTAGATGGCAGCACCGCGCACCAGATTGGCTCCGTTGCCGGTGGCTGTGTTGGCGTGGACCGACAGCAGCAAATCGGCGCGATGTGAACGGGCGAAGTCGACGCGCGCCTGCAGCGAGAGGAAAGTGTCGTCGGCGCGTGTCTCGTAGACGTCGTAGCGCCCGGTCCGGGCCAGCCGGTCGGCCAGCACCCTTGTGAACGCCAAAACAATGTCCTTCTCGACCGCCTGTTTGGTGCCGCGCGCACCCCCGTCGATGCCGCCGTGGCCGGCGTCAAGGACGACCGTCGGCCGCCCTGTCCGCGGCGAAGGCGCTGCGACGCCGGGGGCCGGTGCTTCCGGCGCCCGAGTATCGCGAATCGCTGCCAGGAATTCCGGTCGACCGGTTGGCACCAGGTCGACGACCAGCCGCGCCGGGTCGTTTGCGGTTGCCGCCGCCACGAAAAACCTCTCGACCCGCACAGGGCCGGTGAGGTCGGCAACGAGCCGCGACTTCCCCTTGGCGATCGAGCCGAAACGGAACGCCGCGATCAACCCGCGGCCCTTGGCCCCGGTCCCAGTCGGTAGCGAGAACTGAACGTCCGGCAAATCGACAACGACACGGTATGGATCGGCCAACGTGAATACGTTCACCTCGACCGGGTCGGATAGATCGACAACAAGCCTCGTCCGGCCGGAGTCGCCGACGATTCGGGCATCTCGAATCACCCGCGCAGCGGGCTCCGCCGCCGCATAGCCAAGTGCTAAGCAAGCCACCAATAGGCCAAGCAGCACACCGAACCAGTGCCCCGCCCGCCGGCAGCCCATGCCTTGCTTGACCTCGCTCGCCGCCAAGATTCTCATTGCCGCCCGTGGCCAACACCGAATCTTGGCCAAGTTATGGTTAAGGGAGTATTGTCGCCTCGCCTAAACTGTTGGCTTGCCAAGCCGCGGCCGCGCTCATAAATACCAAGTCGCGGAGTCAAGCACTCCCGCGGCCGGCTTCCGGTTTCGGTTGGGAAGGTCGTCTAAGGATCGCCTTCGCGCGAGTTGCGTGGAGCACCCTCGGGTCACCGATCCCCAAGATTCGCGTTGCGGATCAAGCTAAGGCCCGGGTTCCCTGCCGGACAGTAACCGGAGCACGGGAGAGTCAGCGCGTTCCGCCACGGGCAAGCGACCAGACGGTCGTCGCACCCGACCACCTAATGCCGAAACGGCATCGGGAAAGACATGTTGCGAGGCAATGGGCCGACGGGAGTCACTCAGGTCCAGGCGATCCGACCAGCGGAGGCAAGCCGAAGGGCTCGGCCGCCGGGCGGGACATTCGCCCCTCGTATTCGCCAACTTCACAAACAATCAGCCGGCCGACTGGTGCCACTGGATAAGCGGCGGAGCAATCCCTGCTTACATCCTCGCCATGGCCGAGGAGATTCCGTTACATGGCCAACAAAATGCTTATCGACGCCTCGCACCCGGAGGAAACCCGGGTCGTGGTCGTCCGGGGGAACCGGGTTGAAGAGTTCGATTTCGAGTCAGCCAGCCGCCGACAGCTTCGCGGGAATATCTATCTAGCCAAGGTCACGCGGGTTGAGCCGTCGCTGCAGGCGGCCTTCGTCGACTACGGCGGCAACCGCCACGGTTTCCTGGCTTTCTCCGAAATTCATCCCGACTACTATCAGATACCGGTTGCCGACCGGCAGGCGCTAATCGAGGCCGAACGGCGCGAAGCCGACGAGGCGGAAGAGCGCCAGAACGCACGCGAGGAACGCGACCGTCGGGGGCGTCGCCGCGGCGCTAGCGCCCGCGCAGCGGCAGGCGCCTCAGAAGAAGCCGACGTCGGGGGGGAAGGACCAGAGCCCGAGGCCAACAACGGCCAAGAAGAGTCGTCCGCTGCCTTCATCGAATCCGTCGAACCGGCGTCGGAGTCGCCTTGGCACGAGGCGGAAGAGGCGGCCGTGCCGGAGGCCCAACTCGACGAAGGGACCGAAGTCGACGAAGAGGGAGAAGGTGCCGCGGACGACAATGGCGGCCCGGCCATGCCGGCGGCTACACCGCGCGACCCTAGCGTAAGCGCCCCAGCGGAGGCTCTGGCGGAAGAATCCGGTGACGAACGCCCCTTCCTGGAGGGCGCGCCCTCGACCGTTGAAGACGTGTCCGAAGGGGACAATCCCGAAGAAGATGCCGTCGAATCGGTAGGCGCCGAAGACGCCATGGAGGAAGTGCCGGAACGTCGTCGCGGGCGCGCACGCCAGTACAAGATCCAGGAGGTGATCAAGCGCCGGCAGGTTCTGCTCGTGCAGGTCGTGAAGGAGGAGCGGGGCAACAAAGGTGCCGCGTTGACTACTTATCTGTCGCTCGCGGGGCGTTACTCGGTGCTCATGCCGAATACCGCCCGTGGCGGCGGCATATCCCGCAAGATAACGTCCATCACCGATCGTAAGCGCCTCAAACAGGTCGCCGCGGACCTTGAGGTGCCCGAAGGCATGGGCGTCATACTTCGGACTGCCGGCGCCAGCCGCACGCGCGCGGAGGTCAAACGCGACTTCGAGTACCTGCTGCGGCTCTGGGAAAACGTCCGCGAACTGACTCTCCGCTCGACCGCGCCGACCCTCGTCTACGAGGAAGGCAGCCTCATCAAGCGGTCGATCCGCGACCTCTACAACAAGGACATCGACGAGGTTCTCGTCGCCGGCGATGACGGCTATCGCGAAGCCAAGGACTTCATGCGCATGCTGATGCCCAGCCATGCCAAGAACGTCCAGCCCTATCGCGAAGCGCAACCGCTCTTTGCCCGCAACAGCATTGAAGCGCAGTTGGATGCGATGTTCTCGCCGCAGGTGACGCTGCGCTCGGGTGGTTACATCGTCATCAACCAGACCGAGGCCCTGGTCTCGATCGACGTCAACTCCGGGCGCTCCACACGCGAGCACAACATCGAAGACACCGCTCTTCAGACCAATCTCGAAGCGGCCGAGGAGGTGGCGCGACAACTCAGGCTGCGCGACCTCGCCGGCCTCATCGTCATCGACTTCATCGACATGGAGGAGAAGCGAAACAATCGCTCCGTCGAAAAGCGGCTGAAGGATTGCCTCAAGAATGACCGGGCCCGCATCCAGGTGGGACGTATCTCCCATTTCGGACTGCTCGAGATGTCCCGGCAGCGCATTCGCACCGGCGTCGTCGAGTCCACCACTGACGTCTGCCCGCATTGCCAAGGCACTGGGCACATCAGGGCCCCCTCCTCGGTCTCGCTGCATGTTCTGCGTTCGCTGGAGGAGAACCTCCTGCGCGGTGCAACGCACAACCTCACGATCCGCACCAAAACCCCGGTCGCGCTTTACATCCTCAACCAGAAACGCGGTCATCTTGCCGAGTTGGAGTCCCGCTTCGGAATATCCATCACGGTTGTCGCCGACGACTCTGTTTCAAGCGGTTCGCACTTCACGCTGGAGCGGGGCGAAGCGGTAACCGGCCGCACGATCGAACCAACGACAATCCAGCCGACAAGCGTCACGCCCGCGCGCCTCGAACCGGAGGCGGAAGCGGCCATAGACGCAGGTGAGGAAGGAGCGGAAGCCGCCGAGGCAGAGGCCGATGACGAACCGGCGAAAGCGGCCGAGCACGGTCCTCGGGAACAAGGGGCTGACGAGCGGCGCAGGCGCCGGCGTCGGCGCCGCGGCGGCCGCCGCGATGGCGGTTCAGTCGAAGGGGCCGAGCCGACATCGCGTTCGATCGAGACCGCCGCCGACGACGAACGGGGCCCCGCCCCCGAAGAACGCACGGGCGGCCGTATGGCCGAGGGTGAGGCCGACCGCGGGCGGCGGCGGCGGCGTGGACGCCGCGGCGGACGACGCGGCGACCGACGCGAAAACGGGTCGCAGTCGCAGCTCAGCGATGACGCTGTGAGCTTCGACGGCGAGTCGGCCGGCAGAGTCGAGCGGTCAGTCGCGGGCGACGAAAGCCGGAGTCCGGCTCAGCGGCCAGTCGACCAGTCGGGCGGGGAATCTCGAGCCTCGTTTGGTCGGGAGCCCGAAAGCGCACCGCGCGACGAGCGTCCATCTGAGGCGGCCTCGGCGCCAGAACGCCGCGAGCCGCCGGAAGATCCGAACGCACCCAAGCGTGGTGGCTGGTGGCAACGCCGAGGCTTCTTCTGATAGGTTCCGCGGCGACCCTGACTTTCCGCAGCGTGTGAAATGCAATGAAACGACTGCTGACCCTGATCTTCAGCTGGTGGAGCGGCCAGACCATCGGTACACGGTTGTTCACCCTGCGCAGAGGGATCGCGGTCGGAGCCGACGAAGCAGGCAACCGCTACTATCGCGAACGCCGTGGTAGCCGCCGCTGGGTGATTTTTGCCGGTCAAAGCGAGGCAACCGCGGTCCCGCCGGCGTGGAACGCGTGGCTGCGACACGTGGTCGACGAGCCGCCATCGATCGCGACCGCGAGGCCGCACGCCTGGCAGCAACCGCACCGGCCCAACCCGACCGGGACCGGACAAGCCTATCGGCCGCCGGGTTCGCTGGCGGCGCCGCGCGCGCGCAAAGTCTCGGGCGACTACGAGGCCTGGACTCCCTGAATAACAAGGCGGGGCCGTCACAGTGACCGAGCAGCGCTGGTCGCCAACCGCTTATGCCGAAGCGGCTGGCTTCGTCTCTGCGTTAGGCAACGATGTGGTTACCTGGCTTGCCCCTCAACCGGGCGAACGGATTCTGGATCTAGGCTGCGGTGACGGCACGTTGATGCAAGCGATCGCCGCCACCGGCGCAGATGTCCGAGGGGTTGACGCCAGCAGCGAGATGGTTGGCGCCTGTCGCGCAAAAGGGCTGCAGGCCGATCCGGGTCGCGGTGAGGCTCTTCGCTTCGATCGCGAGTTCGATGCCGTCTTCTCCAACGCTGCGCTCCATTGGATGAAGAACGCGCCATCAGTCATCTCAGGGGTCGCTCGGGCGTTAAGGCCCGGGGGACGTTTCGTCGCGGAGTTCGGCGGCTTCGGCAATGTCGCGGCGATCCGGGCGGCGATGATCGCGGTCGCTCGCGCTCGAGGGCGCAATCCCGCCCCCGCCGACCCCTGGTATTTTCCGACCGCGGAAGAATACTCCGACCTGCTGACGGCCGGAGGCTTTGCCGTTGATCGCATTCTTCTGTTCGCCCGCCCTACCCCGCTTCCCGAATCGGGAATAAGGGGATGGTTGAGCCTGTTTCGGGCTCCGTTCATCGACCAGTTTGCCCCGGGCTCGGACCGCGAATCCGTCCTCGCCGATATTGAGGCCGCGCTCGCGCCGCTCCGCCTTCGCAACGGAACCTGGGTCGCCGACTATGTGCGTCTTAGATTCTCGGCGCGACTCAAGACCGGGCCCGTGGGTTAGCGTCGCTTCCCCAGGAGTGCTCCGTATCCCCGACCTGCTGGCAATGGGCCGAGGTCCGCTGTTTCGATGTCCTCGACTGCCAACGGCAGATTCTCGTCGCCCTCCTGCAGCGAGCTCATGCTCTCTGGCTGTCCGTCGACGCCGACGGGGGCATAGCCTTGATCGGTCAGTCCCATCTGCCGCGAATCAGCGACGATTCTCTGGATCGCCAGCCGCAAGACTGACGGAGAGAGCGGCTTGATGAGGAAGGCATGCGCTCCTGCGCGCTGGCTGTACTCCACGACTCGCCGCGTCGTCGGCGCTGAGATGAGGACAAACGGGGTGAGGCACAGTGGCGCTCGATCGGGCGCGCGCGCCCGGCGCAGCAACGCCAGCCCGTTGGTCGGACTCATCTGCGCCTCGGCAATGACAAGATGCGGCGAATCCACAGTCAACGCCTGGAGTGCATGATCGGCATCGGTGAAAGTGCGGATCCGACGAACGCGATACGCGGTCAACATCGAGCAGATCAGCGCCTGCATCGGGCGCGAATCGTCGACGACGGCAACGTCGAGCTTGTCCAGCGCAAGCCCAAAGGCTGCGTGAGCTGGCATGTGATTCCCCTGACTGCGACCCTATTTAGTGCCGATCGCTTAAGGCCAGGTTGCGGCCCGCCGGGAAGTAGCAGCGCGATCCCGATACGCGTGGCGCAATCGTCACGGCCAAGCGCCGCGGCGCCGTCCGAAACCCCCTCTTCCCGCTTTTCACACACCCCGGAACGGATGTGACATTTCGTTGACGCTCGCCGAAGACTCGGACTAGCGTTCGACCCTCTGTGGCGTCCTGCGGCTCCTGAAATCAGGCGCCCGCGTCTCCTTCACACGAGTTCTGTGGAGATGTCTTTTCCGCAAGCTGCGCAAGCTTGGCGGGAGGGGATTGTGCGTGTCCGCCGGTCGAAGAGGTCGGAGCGTTAGCACAATATTTAGTGGTTGAATGACAATATAAACGCGATATATGGTGTAGAGGCTTTGCGCGGGGGAACGCGAGGCTAATCACCGAACGGACCATCGAGGGGGTAACGGATGCGGGTTTCACGGCACTACACCGAGCAGGGGAAATCCCCGTACACGGCGATCGCGTTTCGCCAGGCCAAGAGCGAGATTCGAAATCCCGACGGCTCGGTCGTCTTCCGCCTCGACAATGTCGCGGTGCCAGAGGCGTGGAGCCAGGTGGCGGCCGACATCCTCGCCCAGAAGTACTTCCGCAAGGCCGGCGTCCCCGCGAAGCTGAAGCGAGTCGAGGAAAATGGCGTGCCGTCGTTCCTATGGCGCTCGGTTGCCGACGACGCAGCGCTTGCGGCCTTACCGGAAGCGGAACGAACTGTCGGCGAGACCGATTCGCGTCAGGTCTTCGACCGACTCGCCGGCACCTGGACATACTGGGGCTGGAAGGGCCGCTATTTCGACACCGAACAGGACGCAGAAGCGTTCTTCGACGAACTCCGCTTCATGCTCGCCATGCAGATGGCGGCGCCCAACTCGCCACAGTGGTTCAACACTGGACTGCATTGGGCCTACGGCATCGACGGTCCGAGCCAAGGCCATTTCTACGCCGACATGGCGACTGGCGCGATTCGCCCCTCCCGTTCGGCCTACGAGCACCCGCAGCCGCACGCCTGCTTCATCCAGGGCATCGCCGACGACCTCGTCAATGAGGGCGGCATCATGGACCTTTGGGTGCGCGAAGCACGCCTTTTCAAATATGGCTCCGGCACCGGCTCGAACTTCTCGCGCCTGCGTGGCGAAGGCGAGCGCCTCTCGGGCGGCGGCCGCTCGTCGGGCCTGATGAGCTTCCTCAAGATCGGCGACCGCGCCGCCGGCGCGATCAAGTCCGGCGGCACCACCCGCCGCGCCGCAAAGATGGTGGTCGTCGACGTCGACCATCCCGACATCGAATCCTACATCAACTGGAAGGTGAAGGAGGAGCAAAAGGTCGCCGCACTCGTCACCGGCTCCCGCACCATCCAGCCGCATCTCAAGGCCATCATGCGCGCCTGCGTGAACTGCGAAGGCGACGGCGATGCCTGTTTCGACCCTAATCAGAACCCGGCTCTGAAGCGCGAAATCCGCGCCGCCAAGAAGGCGCAGGTACCGGAGAACTACATCCGCCGGGTCGTCCAGTTCGCTCGCCAGGGCTTCAAGGACATCGATTTCCCGACCTTCGACACCGATTGGGATTCGGAGGCTTATCTGACCGTCTCCGGTCAGAATTCCAACAATTCGGTCCGTGTTGGCGACGACTTCCTGAAGGCGGTCGAAGAAGACAAGGATTGGAACCTCACCGCCCGCATCACCGGCAAGGTGGTCAAGACGCTGAAGGCGCGAGATCTCTGGGAGCAGATCGGTGTGGCCGCCTGGGGTTCTGCGGATCCCGGTCTCCAGTATCACACGACTATCAACGACTGGCACACTTGCCCGGTGTCGGGACCGATCCGCGCATCCAATCCGTGCTCGGAATACATGTTCCTCGACGACACGGCCTGCAATCTCGCCTCGCTTAACCTGCTCGCCTTCCGCAAAGCCGACCGCAGCTTCGACATCGCTTCCTTCGAACACGCCTGCCGACTCTGGACGGTCGTGCTCGAAATCTCGGTGACGATGGCGCAGTTCCCTTCGCGCAAGATCGCCGAGTTGAGCTACCGCTACCGCACTCTCGGTCTCGGCTATGCCAATATCGGCGGCCTGTTGATGAGCGATGGCGTCCCCTATGACAGTGCTGCGGGCCGCGCCATCGCCGGCGCCATCACCGCACTGATGACCGGCATTTCCTACGCGACATCAGCGGAAATGGCAGGCGAACTCGGCCCCTTCCCGGGCTACGAGCCGAACAAGACATCGATGCTGCGGGTGATCCGCAACCATGCCCGGGCCGCTCGAGCCGAAACTTCGGGATACGAGGGTCTCTCGACCCTCCCGGTGCCGCTCGATCATGCTTCGGTTCCCGACCGCCGCCTCGTCGCGCACGCCGTTGCGGCGTGGGAGAAGGCGCTCGAACTGGGCGAAGCCAGCGGCTTCCGCAACGCTCAGGCAACGGTGATCGCCCCGACCGGCACGATCGGCCTCGTCATGGACTGCGATACCACCGGCATCGAGCCCGACTTCGCGCTGGTGAAGTTCAAGAAGCTCGCCGGCGGCGGCTACTTCAAGATCATCAACCGCGCCGTTCCCGAGGCCCTCGCCAGCCTTGGCTATGCCGAGGACAAGATTGAGGAAATCGTCGCCTATGCGGTCGGCCGCGCGTCACTGAAAGGCGCCCCGGGCGTCAACCACGAAACTCTGAAGGAGCGCGGCTTCACCGATGAGAAGATCGCCGCGGTCGAAGCGAGCCTCGCCTCCGCCTTCGACATCAAGTTCGCGTTCAACAAATGGAGCCTCGGCGAGGATTTCTGCCGGACCGCGCTGAAGCTGAGCGATGCGCAGCTCAACGATCCGGCCCTCGACCTTCTTGCCGCCCTCGGCTTCACCAAGCAGTCGATCGAGGCGGCCAACCTCTATTGCTGCGGTGCCATGACCGTCGAAGGAGCGCCCGGCCTCAAGCCCGAGCACCTGGCGGTCTTCGACTGCGCCAATCCCTGCGGGCGGATCGGCAAGCGCTACCTCTCGGTCGAGAGCCATATCCGCATGATGGCGGCGGCGCAGCCGTTCATCTCCGGCGCCATCTCCAAGACCATCAATATGCCGAACGAGGCGACGGTCGAGGAGTGCAAGGACGCCTACATGCTGTCCTGGCGCCTCGCCCTCAAGGCCAACGCCCTCTACCGCGACGGTTCCAAGCTCTCGCAGCCGCTGCAGTCGATTCTGATCGCCGACGAGGAGGATGACGCCGAGGAGGTCGCGGCGGCCCTTGCGGCGACGCGGCCGGCGGCGGTCCGCGCCGAGACGATTGCTGAGCGGATTGTCGAGCGCATTGTCGAGAAGGCGGTGCGCGAGCGCGAGCGGCTGCCCGATCGCCGGACCGGCTATACCCAGAAGGCCATCGTCGGCGGCCACAAGGTGTATCTGCGGACCGGCGAGTACAAGGACGGTCGCCTGGGCGAGATCTTCATCGACATGCACAAGGAAGGCGCGGCCTTCCGCTCGCTGATGAACAACTTCGCCATCGCCATCTCGCTCGGCCTGCAATACGGCGTGCCGCTCGACGAATATGTCGAGGCCTTCACCTTCACCCGCTTCGAGCCGGCCGGCTTTGTCCAGGGCAACGAGGCAATCAAGAACGCGACCTCGATCCTCGACTACGTCTTCCGCGAACTGGCGATCTCCTATCTCGCCCGTCACGACCTTGCCCACGTCAGTCCCGAGGACATCGGCGCGACCGCCATTGGCAGCGGGGAGAACCAAGGCAAGGCGCCGCCAGAGGCGATCGTCTCGCATGGCCTCATCCGCCGTGACGCCAGCCGCTTCCGCGTCGTCGACCGCGACCTCGACGGCACGCCGCGCGGTGGCGCGGCGACCGCCCTCGGCACACGCGGCGCGACCGCATTGGCGGCGCAAACGGCCCCGGCTCCGGCCACCCGTCGCGAGCCGCAGGCCCTCGGCCTCGTCGAGACCGAAGCGGAGGAGGATACAGCCCTTCGCCGCCGCGCCGCACCGGCCGCCCACGCCAAGACCGCAACCACGCTTCGCGCCAGCGCCACCGCAGCCACCGCTGAACACAGTCACGGCAGCGCCGGGTCGAGTGATGCTTCTGGCGGCGTCGCCGCCAAGATCGCCGCGGCGCGGATGAAGGGTTATGTCGGCGAAGCTTGCTCCGAGTGCGGCAACTTCACGATGGTCCGCAACGGCACCTGCCTGAAGTGCGACACCTGCGGCTCGACGAGCGGCTGTAGCTAAACTCGCTCCACTGGTGACACGAAGCCCGGGTCACGGCCCGGGCTTTCCGTTTTCCAGTGCCTCCCGGCCGCCTAAGCCTTAATCCCCGCTTTACCCTGTTCCTCTAGCCTCCCAGAGGTTGCGGAGGTTTCGGCTTGGTCCGGCGGGAAAAACTGCGGATTGCCTTGGCCGCGGCCGGCATCGCCGCCGGCTTCGCGCCGATCCTTGCTGCCAAGCTGTTCCTGTCGAGCCGCAACGACGAGACCGCCCGCGCCACCGCCAACGATCTCGCGCGCCAGATGGTGACCCGCGCCGAGCGCGTCATCGACCTCAGCCTCGACACCCTCACCGACCTCGCCCACGCCGATGTCCATGACTGCAGCGAACCGGCGCTCCTGCGCATGCAGTCCGCCGCCGCCGCCCAATACGCGGTCAAGGAAATCGCGATCACCGATCCGATCGGCACCCGTCTCTGCGATCATTTCGGCCGAGCCGGCGGCCTGAAGCCATTATCCGAGGCCAACCCGACCGATAACCCCAACGTCGAACTCCGCGTCGCCGCCTCCGGCGAGCGGAAAAAGCAGTTGATGGTCACCTGGTCTGTCGGCGGCGAAGGGGCCCTCACCGCCCTCATCCCGATCGAACTGGTGTCTCCCGATCAATTGCCCGACAACCTCGCCGGCGCCCTGGCCGTCATGACGCTCCGCGACGGCACGCTCATCGGTACCGTGCCCCGGCTCGAAAGCATCTCCGCCAATTCGCGCTTCGGTGCCGATTCGGTGATGGCCAAGGCCCGCTCGACCCATTACCCGATCGATGTCAGCCTGCATCTGCCCCTGGCGGCCTTCGCCGGCGATGCCCGTGTCGCCACCTACGTCACCATCGGCGGCCTGGCGGTTGCTGCCCTAGTGACGGGCCTTGTCATCCTGGCCGTCCGTCGCTCGCGCGATCCAACCAGCGAGCTCAAGGCAGCGGTCGCCGCCGGCGAGTTCTCCGCCTACTATCAACCTGTTATCGACATCACCAACGGCCAGTTGATCGGCGCCGAGGCTCTGATCCGCTGGGTGAAGCCGAACGGCCGCGTCGTCTCCCCCTCCGCCTTCATCGGTCTTGCCGAGGCGAACGGTATTGCCGTTGCCATGACCCGCGCACTGATGGAACGGATTCGCGACGACCTGGCGAAAACCTACGGCGCGCGGCCGCAACTCAAGATTGGCATCAACCTTTTCGGCGCCCATTTCCAGACCACATCGGTCGTCGATGACGTCTCCGACATCTTCAGCGGCTCGCGCGTCGCCTTCTCTCAGCTTGTCTTCGAAATCACTGAACGACAGCCGCTGGAGGACATTCATACTGCCCACAACGTGATTAAAGGCCTTCAGGATCTCGGCGCCAGGGTGGCGCTCGACGATGCCGGCACCGGCCACGGTGGATTGGCCTATCTCCAGCAACTTGCCGTCGATGCGATCAAGATCGACAAGATGTTCATCGACACGATCGGCGGGACCGGCGAGCCGGCGCCCATCCTCGATGCATTGATCGGCCTCGGCCGCGATCTCGGCCTCGAGGTCATTGCCGAGGGGGTCGAGACCACTGAGCAGGTCTTTTACCTCCGAACCCACGGCGTCAACGCTGCGCAGGGTTACCTCTTCGCGCCGCCGCTCCCCGCCAAGCGCTTCGTTGAATTGATCGAAGTGATGTGCCCGATCCGGACTGCAGCGTCGCCGGCCGCGCCGGCGGCGAGCCGCCCGCTCGCCGCCTGACGGAGGGTACTGGCTTGCGGCTATGGGCGAGACTAAAGGGCACAGTTCGCTTTGCCGTGAAGCGCGCCGGCCTGCCGATCCTTCTCGCCGCCGCGGTGGTCGGTCTCAGCCTCTTCCTCGGCGGGCGCCTGTCCAACGCCGTGCGCGAGGAAGGGCGCCTGCTCGCCAAGCAGGAATTCGCGGCGGTTGCTTCCGTCGCCCTCAAAGCCGCCGAATCTCAGATCGACGCGGTCACCCGGTCGTTAAGCGCGATCGCGCGGTCGGCTCCGCTCTCGTGCGCTGAGGCAACCCTTGCCGAGTTGCGGAAAACGCTGGCGGCGTTGCCGGCCGTAGTCAACCTCGGCCTTGTCGACATCACCGGCCGCCTGATGTGCTCCACCAAAGGCCAGGATGCGCCGGACCTGCTGTTGCCGCCGCTCTCGCCGCGGGCCCCGGTCGTTCTCCTGGTAGCCGAACCGCGCCCTAACCGCATCGGCCTCATCGTCGCTTGGACGCCCGCCAGCGGACCCCGTCTCATCGCCGAGATGGCGCCGGATACCCCGCCGGTGCCGGAGTTCCCGGCGCTGGCAGGCGGGAAGATCGCCCTGACGATCGGCCCCTCGGAAGGCGGCGTTTGGCGCCGCTCCGGGCGCGCCGACTTCGAACTCGGTCCGGACACTGATCTGACGACCGGACGTGGCAGCGCCTATCCTCTGGCCGCGCGCATCGAGACACCTCGTGGCTTTGCTCCCGCCGGCTTCGAGCGCATCGCCGGTTGGGTGGACGGCGCCGCAATTGCGCTCGCCGGCCTAGTAACCCTCGCGGTTGCAATTGCGGCCTTCGCCTGGAACCGTCGTCCGGCTGCCCCGGCCGCGATCGATGGCGGACCACCCAGCTACCGCGCCGTGATCGAAATCGACACTGGGCGACTGGTCGGCATCGATCTCGCGACCGCAGACGCTGAGGCCAGCGCCGGCTTGGGAGCCGAGCGTATCGCTCAAGTGCTCTCTGATGCCGCCCCGCTCTTGTCCGAATGGCCGTCGCTTAAGCTCTCTTTCCCGGTTTCGCGCTCCGTGATCGACCGCCCTGTCGAGCGCGAGCGGCTAACCGCAATCCTGGAAGAGACAACCATAGCCCCGAGCCAGATCGTTGCCACTCTCGATGCCGGGCGCAACCCGCGGCGCCTGCACGCGTTATCCGGACTTGTCCGCGCCTTGGAGCGAACCGGCATGCACGTCGCGCTGACCGGTCCCGACGAAAGTCTGCCGACACTACTCCGAACCAAGCCGGATTTCGTCTGGCTGAACGACCCGCTCGCCGACTCTCGTGGCAGCGAGAGGGACGCGCGGCGCGCCGGCATAAGCGCCCTGGCGGCATCCGCCGGGGATGCCGGCATAGGCGTACTCGCCAGAGCGATCACCGACCCTGAGGCGCTCGAGGATCTCCGCCTAATCGGTATCACAACCGCGACCGGGCCGATCTTCGGCAGTGCCATGCCGGCAAGCGCGATGGCCGAGATAGCCAGAGCTGCGGCAATTCCGACTTTGGATGTCGGAGCAATGGCGGGTTAGCCCAGGAAAGCTTGCCCTTGCGCGGAGTTCCGTCCAAGATGTTGGCGGCTGAGATTGGCCCGCGCTCCCGGCTAAAAACCCCTTTCTGCCACCCCACGGAGGAACGATCCCCATGCGGTCCCTGACCAAATCTTCATTCGCGCTCTCCCTGGGACTGGCTGTCGCTTGGCCGATGACAGCGCACGCGGCGATGGCGCCTCAGGCAGTAGCCGACGCTTTGGTCGCGACCTTCCTGAAGGGCCAAGCATCGTTTGAGCGCGTGGCCGCAGCCGGGGCCGACGTCACGCTGAGTGGGTTCAAGCTGGTCGGCGAAGACGGCAGCACCACCACGATCGCCACTGTTCTGGTTGTCAATCCCAACCCCCGCGCTAGCGGCGGTTTTACCGCCGACCGAGTCACTTTCGACAAAGGCCTGGTCAAGTCGGACGGCGTGAACTTCGAGTGGCAGAGCGGCGCCGTCATCGGAGCGGTCATCCCTTCCGCCGCTGAAATAAAGAACAAGGCGGGCGGCATTCCCTTCGCGAAAATGACGGTTGCCGGCATTTCCTTCGAGGCACCGAACCTGCCGGACGTCATGAAGATCGCCAGCATGTCGGTCGCGCTGGGCGCCGTCACCAACGGTATCCCGCACGATGTCCAGGCCTCCTTCGACGGCATCCGTGTGCCGCTGAGCTTTCTCGAAGACGAGCCCGAGGTTCAGGCGATGGCCAAGAGCCTAGGCTACGAGGGGTTCACCGTCGGGTTTGGCTTCGACGGCCTCTATGACGAGGGCAACGATGCGGTGAACGTTCGCTCACTGACTTTCAGCGCCGAGCAGGTGGGCAAGGTTGTCCTTTCGGCGAAGCTGGCCGGCGTTCCCCTCGCCAAGATGTCGGACCCGGACGATCTTTTCGATACCGCCAAGATCGGCGAGTTCACCGTTCGCTTCGAGAACACCGGCATCGTCGACCGCGTTCTCGACATGCAGTCGAAGTCAGCCGGTGTCAGCCGGGCTGAGCTGGTCGATCAGACTGCCGGCGCCATCCCACTGATGCTCACTCTCGGAGCGGTCGGCAGCGAAGCCTTCCAGGCCAAGGTCGCCGCCGAGGCCACTGCCTTTCTGAAATCGCCGAAATCGATCAGCTTCGTCGCGGCGCCCGCCAGTCCGATGGCGTTCTTCGACTTTTTCGGTCTCGACCCGGCCGAGATCGTCGACGCCCTAAAGTTGGACGTTCGCGCCAACCGCTGACACGTCGACCGGAGGGGGCTCCTCAGGAGTTGATTGAATGTTTCCTGTGCGTCGCTACCGCACGATCCTGGCGCTGGCAGCCGGCGCCTTCCTTGCCTCTCAAACCGGCGCGGTCGCCGCCCCCGTCGAGGACGCGGTCAAAGCCTGGGTCGCGGCGATGGACGCCGCACCCGGCTGGCGGGCGACGCTTGGCACGCTCACCTACGATGCGACGAGCCAGGAGGCGGTTCTGAAGGGGCTGGCGGTCGCAGCCGAACACGGAGATTTTTCGTTTGCCTTTGGGCCGGTGACGATCCGTGGTTACTCGGCCTCGCCCGCCGGTAGCTTCGGCGCCGCCACGATCGTCGCCGAGTCCATGAGCGTCAACGTCGGCGTTACTGCCCAGGTGAACTTCCGAAACGTCCGCCTCGACGGCGTCGTCATTCCCAATTTCGCCGGTGTCGCCCTCGACAACGAGCGCTTCTTCACCTCGCTGGTGAAGATCTACGGCGTCATGGCCAAAGCCAAACTCGATCGGGGGCGCGTCGACGAAATCCGCATGCTGCAGGACATCAGCGGCGTGCACAGCGAATTCGCCTATCAAAACGTGAACCTGACGCGGCTTGCCGACGGCAAAGTCGATCTCTTCACCGCCGGCCCTGTCACGCTTAACACCCCCTCCCCCGACGGCATCGCGCAGTTCACCGCCGGCAAGATCGAGGCCCGCGGGGTGGACATGGGCGCATCGGTTCACGTTCTTGATCCCGACGAGTACGCTGGAGGAGTCGGCGACGGGCAGTGGCGCACGGCCCTTGCCTCGGCCGCCTATCGCGACGTCGTTCTCGACGGACCGGGGCTGCAATTCGCCATGGGTGATCTCACTTATGAGAACATCCGCGTGCGGCAACCGCCCCGGAGCTTCACCCAGTTCTTCGACCAGGTTTTCGCACGGCCCGATATGCCTCAGGCCGAAGCCGAACAACTCCTGCGACAGCACCTCGCCAATTTCCTGTCGTCCGTTGCCGTCGGTCGCGTCGGCCTTGGCGACCTCGATGTCGCCGGTAACGGCAACACCCGCGTTCGGGTCGGCGAAGTATCGCTGCAGGAGTTTTCGTTTGCGGGCCTTGGCGAGTTCCGCGTCAGCGACGTCCGTGTCACCTCTCCGGACGGCGGCGTCAGCCTCGAACGCTTCGCCTTCGGGCAGATGACCTTCCCAAGCGCGGATAAGATCCTTGCGGCCCTGCAGACCGACACGCGAACCAAGCAGTCGGACGCCCTCCTCCAGCTCGTTCCGCATCTCGGATTCGTAGAGTTGCTCGGGCTTGGAATCAGCCTCCCCCAGGGACAGGCCAGCCTCGATCGCATCAAACTGGATCTAGGCGGTTGGATCGGGCCGATCCCGACGGCGATCGCCTACGACCTTCGCGGTCTCGTCCTTCCTCTCGACAAAATGGAGCTAGGCGAAGATCTGAAAAGCGTTTTGCAGCAGATGGGCTACAGCACCATCTCGATCGACCTCGGCTACAACATGGAGTGGCGCGAGGCCGACGAGACCTTCTCGCTGACCGATGTCCACGTCGCCGCGCGCGACATCGCGCGCTTTTCGGCCGATATCGAGTTGGGTGGTCTGCCGCGCCTCGCCATCGAGCGCCCGTCTATCCTGAAAGATTCGTTCGACCATCTCCTCTTCCGCGGCCTCAAGATCACCATCGAGGATTCGACTCTGATCGACCGCTCGCTCGCGGCTTTCGCGCAGAAGCTCAACCTTCGCGCCAACAACAATGCCAGCTTCCGCCAGCAGTTCGCCAATGCGCTGCCATTCTTCCTGTTGTTCCTGAAGAACGGCGCGTTCCAGGCCAAGATTGCACCCGCCCTGCGGAACTTCGTGCTCGGGCCGGGCACGCTGGTCATAACCGCCAAGCCGACCGAGCCGGTGCCGCTCGCGACCATCCTCCAGATGCTCGATCAGCAGCCGCAGCGCGTACCTGATTTTCTTGCGATCGAGGTGACGACGGTCCGTTAGTCGACTCGCTAGTCCGGGAGCGCCAGGCGAATACTCAGTTCGCGCAGCTGCTTGGGCGTTGCCGTCGATGGCGCGCCCATCATCAGGTCCTCGGCCCGCTGGTTCATTGGGAACAGCGTGACTTCCCGCAGGTTCTCCTCGCCGCACAGCAGCATGACGATGCGATCGACACCTGGCGCGATCCCACCGTGCGGCGGGGCGCCATATTGCAGCGCCGAGAGCATGCCGCCGAATTTCGCCTCGAGCACGTCCGCCCCGTATCCGGCGAGTGCGAAGGCCTTGCGCATGATCTCCGGCTTGTGGTTGCGGATGGCCCCCGACGACAGTTCGATCCCGTTGCAGACGATGTCGTACTGGTAGGCAAGGATATCGAGGGGGTTCTTCGTCTCCAGCGCCTCCAGGCCACCCTGCGGCATCGAGAATGGATTGTGTGAGAAGTCGATCTTCTTCTCCTCTTCGTTCCATTCGAACATCGGGAAGTCGACCACCCAGCAAAAAGCGAACTGGTCCCCCTGTATGAGATTGAGGTCGCGCCCGACCTTCTGCCGCGCCTGGCCGGCGAACGCCGCGAACTTCGCCGGCGTTCCGCAAACGAAAAAAGCCGCATCGCCGTCTTTGAGGCCGAGCGCACGCCGGATCGCCTCGGTTCGCTCCGGCCCGATGTTCTTGGCGAGCGGCCCCGCCCCCTCCCCGTCGTCGCGCCACATGATGTAGCCGAGCCCCGGCTGGCCCTCCGACTGCGCCCAGGAGTTCATGCGGTCGCAAAACGCGCGGTTGCCCCCGGTCGGCGCCGGGATCGCCCAGACCTCGACCTTGGGATCGGCCTCGATCTGGCTGGCAAAAACCCGAAACCCGGACCCGCGGAACGCGTCGGTGACCGCACTCATCTTGATCGGGTTACGCAGGTCGGGCTTGTCGACGCCGTACTGCCGGATCGCATCGCGATACGTGATCCGCGGAAACGACTGGGTGACCGGTCTGCCGCCGGCGAATTCCTCGAACACGCCACGCAACACCGGTTCGACGGCCTGAAAGACGTCCTCCTGCTCGACGAAGCTCATCTCGATGTCGAGTTGGTAGAACTCCCCGGGCGAGCGGTCGGCACGGGCGTCCTCGTCGCGAAAGCACGGTGCGATCTGAAAATAGCGGTCAAATCCGGCAATCATGATCAACTGCTTGAACTGCTGCGGCGCCTGCGGCAGCGCGTAGAATTTGCCCGGATGGAGCCGCGATGGCACGAGGAAATCCCGCGCCCCTTCCGGCGAGGACGCCGTCAGGATCGGCGTCTGGAATTCGGCAAACCCCGCGGCCACCATACGTCGGCGGAGCGATCCCACGATCGCCTGCCGCATCACGATGTTGCGGTGCAGTTTTTCGCGCCTGAGGTCGAGATAGCGATATCGCAGCCGGGTCTCTTCCGGGTATTCCTGGTCGCCGAACACCGGCAACGGCAGTTCCTTGGCGGCTGACAGCACCTCCATCTCGCGGGCGAAGACCTCGACCTCGCCTGTCGGCAGGTTGGGGTTGATCGTCTCGGCGGTGCGGGCCTTCACCGAGCCCTCCACGCGGATGACCCACTCCGAACGTACGGCGTTGGCGGTCGAGAAACCCGCCGAATCCGGGTCGACAACCACTTGGGTGAGCCCGTAGTGGTCCCGAAGGTCGATGAACAGCAACCCGCCGTGATCGCGCACACGGTGCACCCAGCCGGAAAGGCGGACAACCGAGCCGACATTGGCGGCCCTCAACTGTCCGCAGGTGTGGCTCCGGTAACGGTGCATGCGCTTCCCCAATTCTTACCAATCGCGGGCTATTGCTCGCGAAAATGCGGGCGGAAGTGGTCACGCACCCGCACCTTTGTCAAGGCAGCGTTTCGGCCGCTTTGGCCGAAGACCGGGCACACCGCGCCCCCCCATTTGCGGGAACCATCGGAAGGGCGTTTGGCAGGACAAGCCCCGCGCGACCGGCTATAGGGAGCCGGAAATGCACGTCATAACCACCACCCGCGAACTCGCGGCAGCCGTCTCCCGCCTCGCCAAATTCGACGTCGTTACCATCGACACCGAATTCATGCGCGAGACCACCTATTGGCCCATCCTCTGCGTGGTGCAACTCGCCAGCCCCGACGAGGCGATTATCGTCGACGCCCTCGCCCCCGACCTCGACCTGCAGCCCTTTTTCGGCCTCATGGCCGACGAACGCGTCCTCAAAGTGTTTCACGCCGCCCGTCAGGACATCGAAATCATCTACCACCTTTCGGGCCTCATCCCGCATCCCATTTTCGATACCCAAGTAGCGGCCATGGTGTGCGGCTTTGGCGAGTCGGTCAGCTATGACCAGCTTGTCCAGCGGCTGACCGGCGCTCGCATCGACAAGTCCTCGCGTTTCACCGATTGGTCGCGGCGCCCACTGTCCGACCGCCAACTCGCCTACGCCGCCGCCGATGTCACCCATCTACGCGACGTCTATGCCGCGCTGCGCGATCGCCTGCGCATGCAGAATCGTGCCGAGTGGGTGATGAAGGAGATGGACGTCCTGTCGTCCGTCGACACCTATCGCACCGAACCGGACGAGGTATGGCGGCGACTGAAAATGCGAGTGAAAAAGCCCGTTGAGCTTGCCGTCCTCAAGGAGGTGGCCGCATGGCGGGAGCGCGAGGCCCAAGCGCGCGACGTGCCTCGCGGCCGCGTCCTTAAGGACGACGGCATTTTCGAGATCGCAACCCAGCAGCCGGCGACCGCGGAGGCTTTGGCCGAGTTGCGTACCATCCCGCGTGGGTTCGAACGCTCACGGGCCGGCGAAGAGATAGTCAACGCGGTCAAGCGCGCGCTTTCGATCCCCAAAGAGAAGCTTCCGCGCATTCCCAAGCCGCGCCCGGCCGGCGAGGGTAACGGAGCGGCGGTGGACCTGCTCAAGGTACTCCTCAAAATGGTCAGCGAGGCGCACGGTGTGGCCGCTAAGGTGATCGCATCGGTCGACGATCTTGAAGCTCTAGCCGGCGATGACTACGCCGACGTTCCGGCACTACAAGGCTGGCGGCTCGAACTCTTTGGCGAGAAAGCATTGCGGCTGAAGCGCGGACAGTTGGCCCTCGCCGTCAAGGGCGGCCAAGTCATAGTGGTCGATCGAAGCTAGGCGACGCGCAGCGCCCCCTCCATCCCCACCAGTTTGCCAAGCTGCTGCAGCCGGTGGAGCACACGCTCGCTTCCCAGTTCGGCCAAGTCCTTCGGGAGCGCCAGGGTAAGCACCTTGCCGCGGCTTTCCAGCGTCACGCGCGGAAGGATCTTGGCTTCCGCCGCAGAAAGCAGGTAGGCGACGCGGAGAATCGCCCCCAGCACTTTTGCGCGTTCCAGGTAGCGCGGTGTCGCAATCTCCCGCAGCCATGGAGCGTGGACGTCCGACCCCAACCCCACGTGCCGATAGTAGTTGGCAAGAGCAAGGTAAGCGCGCCCGGGATGATCGATCCCCACAAACGCCCCATACGCGATGAGATCGAGGCTTTGTTCACCGCGATAGTCGGGATGGGCGCGCCAGCTGATGTCGGAGAGAAGGCAGGCGGCTGTCCGCAGCCGCACCTCCTCCGCCGTTTCCTTCAGCCCGAGCGCCGCGAACGCCTCGCCGGCCCAAGGACCGAGCTCGGCCATTGCGGCGGGCGACCGCGAGCGCAGATAGGCTAGCTCTTCGCAGGCGGCGACGAGTGGATCTCGGCTCCGCTCATCCGCGTCCAACCGATCGAAAAGGTAGCCCTCTCGGACGCCCTGCACCGAGTGTGTGACAAGTGCGGGCTGCATAACGCGCACAACGTGCTCGAGGACCGCCGCCCCGTAGGGCAATAGTGCACGCCGCGCCTTGGCAACGGCATCGATGGCAGGCAGGGTGTCGACATCCTGCTTTGCAACGGCCTTGCAGAACTCCAGCGCCTCCTCTCCGGACATGGAATGGTGGTGCATGATCCGCAGCGGATAGCCCCGCTGCGCCATATGAAGCCGCGCGAGCGAGCGCCACGTACCGCCAACCGCGTAGAACGTGCGCCCCTTGGCAGCCTTCAGCACCGCTGAGTTTTGCAGCAAGCCGGCGACGATCTTCTCGGCTTGGCGTACGGCTTTGCCGGCACTTTCCTCGAGCCGTATCCCGCCCAGCGGATAGGACTCGCCCGGGCCCAGGGTCGTTCCTTTTATGTCGATGAGTTCCAGGCTGCCGCCCCCAAGATCCCCGGCAACCCCATCCGCCTCGCGGAATCCCGACACCACACCGAAGGCCGACAGTCGCGCCTCCTGCGGGCCGCTGAGGAGGGTCGGCGCCACCCCGACGATGTCGGCGACCGAGCGCAGGAACGCCGGACCGTTCTTGGCCTCCCGGGGTGCGGCGGTGGCCAATACGGCAACGTCCGACACCTTGAGCTGATCGAGCAGGCGCCGAAACCGCCGGATCGCAGATAGCGCCTCATCCACTGCGGCAGGGTCGAGTTCGCCCGTGGTTGCAATTCCACGCCCGAGGCCGCAAAGGGCCTTCTCGTTAAAAAGGGACGTCGGCGCGCGCGTCAGCCGCTCGTAGACCACCAGCCGAACCGAATTCGAACCGATGTCGATGACAGCGATCGGGCCGCCGCCGTCGAGGCGACCGGGCGCTTGGAGTCCGCGGCTTCCGGCCGAAGCCCGTGGGTAGTTCATCCCCCTTCTATCCCCTGTTGCCGCAGGAAAAGGAAGGGCGGTCAGGCGTCGCGGGTGCGCCGCCCGCCGGATCGGGGATAGTCGGTCTTGACCGATTTGCCGCGTCCGGAAAGGCTGGGGTTGGTCATGAAATACTGATGCGCGTTGTAGCGCTTCTCGCCCCGCGCCGGAACGATGCGTTCCGAGCGGCCGTCCGGGAGCACGCGCCAGCTTTGTTCGTTATCGGCGAGATTCATGACCATGATCTGGTTCAATACCTGCTCGTGCACGGTCGGATTGAGGATCGGCGTCAGAGCCTCGACGCGCCGGTCGAGGTTGCGCGGCATCATATCCGCCGACCCGATGAAGACGAGTGCCTCCGGCTTGGGCAGGCCGAAGCCGTTGCCGAAGCAGAAGATGCGAGCATGCTCAAGGAAACGGCCGACGATCGATTTGACGCG
>JAXMDC010000003.1:0-794805 GCA_046349035.1 Bauldia sp.
GGGGGGGGGGGGGGGGGGGGGGGGGCCCCCCTTCAGGATGAGTCGGCGCCTCGCCCCCCACCCTGCCCTCCCCACCGCTCTCGCGGGGGGAGGGAGAGCGGGAGATGCCCCCGCCCAACACCGCATCGACGAGGTCGTGGCGGGCGCCCTGCTCGCGCAGCTGCACCTTCAGGCGATCGGCGAAGAAGGCGAGGAGATCGCCGACGAGGGCGTCCTCGAAGCGCATGGTCTCCGGCTCGGCGAGGCGGATGCCGGCCTCGATGTCGAGCTCCGACGACTGGCCGACATCGCCGTGACGGTTGAGCTTTGCCTCCCAGGCGGCGATCTCTGGATCGATGGCGCCATTGCCGGCCGGGGCGCGGGTGGCGGCGTTGCGGCGGGCGACATCGTCGATGCCGACGATGGCGGCGCGGATGCGCGGCGGCACCTCGTCGCGCGCGCCGAGCAGGAAGTAGCGCCAGGCGATGCGGAGCTTGTTGTCCAGCACCAGGCGGATGACGCCGAGGGCGGCGCGGCGGAGCGCGAAGGGGTCCTTGGAGCCGGTCGGCTTTTCGTCGATCGCCCAGAAGCCAACGAGGGTGTCGAGCTTGTCGGCGAGGGCGACGGCGACCGACACCGGGTTCGCCGGCACGCGGTCGGCGGGGCCGAGCGGCTTGTAGTGCTCCTCGACTGCGGCGGCGACGGCGGCGTCCTCGCCCTGCCCGGTCGCGTAGTAGCGGCCCATCAGGCCCTGCAGCTCGGGAAACTCGCCGACCATTTCGGTGACGAGATCGGCTTTGGCGAGGGCGGCGGCGCGGCTCGCCTTCGCGCTGTCGGCGCCGACCAGCGGCGCCAGATCGTGCGCCAGGCGGACGATGCGGGCGATGCGTTCGGCCTGCGTGCCGAGCTTTTCGTGGAAGACGATATTCTGCGCGCGGAGCTTCTCCAGGCGCTGGTCGAGCGGCTTCACGTCGCTGCGGTCGCGATAATCGGGGAGCGCCTTCCGGTCGGTCTCCCAGAAGTGGCGGGCATCGGCGAGGCGGGCGCGGATCACCCGCTCGTTGCCGGCGACGATCGCCTTGCCGCCGTCGCTCGCCTCAATGTTGGCCACCAGCAGGAAGCGGTTGGCGAGCTTGCCGGTCTTCGGATCGCGGAGGACGAAGCACTTCTGGTTGGCGCGGATGGTGGCGCGGATCACCTCGCCGGGGATTTCCAGGAAAGCCGGGTCGAAGGAGCCGGCGAGGACCACCGGCCACTCGACGAGGCCCGCCACTTCGTCGGCGAGCGCCTCGTCCTCGACGAGTTCGAGGCCGAGCGCCATCGCCCGGTCGCGGGCGTCGTGCAGGATCATGTCCTTCCGCCGCTCGGCGTCGAGCACGACCCTGGCCTTCTGCAGCTTGTCGGCATAGTCGGCAAAGCGGCGGACGGCGAACTCGGCCGGCGCCAGGAAGCGGTGGCCGGAGGTGCGGTCGGACGCGGCAATGCCGTCGACGGCGAAGGGCACCACCGACGGCTCCTCGGTATCGGTGCCGAAGGTGGCGAGGATCGAGCGGAGCGGCCGCACCCAGGCGAGCGCCTCGGCGCCGCGCGCGCCGTCCTTGTAGAAGGGCGTCCCGGTCGGCGCGGAGGCGATGCCCCAGCGCATCGACTTCGGCCAGGGGAAGCTCCGGACGATCTTCGGCAGCGCCTCGGCGAGGATCGCTTCCGCCGGGCGGCCGGCCTTCTTGGCGACGGCGACGTAGAAGTCGCCCTTCTTCGGATCGGACTGGACGGTCGCCTTGTCGATCGAGGCGAGGCCCGCGGCCTTGAGGAAGCCGGCAATCGCCGCCTCCGGCGCGCCGACGCGCGGCCCCTTCTTCTCCTCGGTCGTATCCGGCGAGCGGGCGGGGATGCCCGAAACGGTCAGCGCCAGGCGACGCGGCGTCGCGAAGGCCTTGGCGCCCTCGTAGACGAGCCCGGCCTCGACCAGCGCGCCGGTCACCAGGCGCTGCAAATCCTCCGCCGCCTTCCGCTGCATGCGGGCGGGGATTTCTTCGCTGAACAGTTCGAGGAGGAGGTCAGGCATCGGGAGATCGGGAAACGGCCGGTGTGGCTAGCGCGTCTTGTTAGTCGACGGCGTTAAGGAAGTCACCCGCCTGCCCAGCGCCCGCGTTGCCCCACCAGCGCAGCCGGACTATCCTTTTGCAATGACCGCAGCCAAGCCAGCCGCCGCCGATCTTAGCGAGCGCATCGCCCACGATCCCGCCATTTGCGGCGGCCGCCCGACGATCAAGGGTACCCGCATGCGCGTTTCGGACATCGTCGAGATGGTCGCGGCAGGTGTCGGCGTGCCCGAGATCGTCAGGGATTTTCCCTATCTGACGGCGGAGGATGTCGCGGCGGCGTTGCGTTATGCCGCGAAAGCGGCCGACCATAGGGTGGTGCGAGTCGCGTAGTCCGGGTGTGTCGCCGCAAGCAAAAACTGCTCTTACGTCCCAAAAAACGGACCCGCCCGTCTCTCGGTGGTGAAAGCGGGCGAGACTGCGACCGCCGCTTTCTTCGGAGTGCGCGAGTGGCTGACGCTTCGGTGACGCGAGTCAAAGTGTTCGCGACACGGAGTGATGGAGGGCATGCGGCCAGCCTTGCATTCTGCCTCAGTCAAGTTCGTCATTGACGCTCAGCTCCCGCCGGGCCTCGCCACACGTCTTGTGCAGGCGGGGTGCGTTGCGCGGCATGTCAGCGAAATCGGGTTAGTTGCCGCCACCGACACGGAGATTTGGGACTTCGCGTCAAGCAACGACTATGTCCTCCTGACTAAAGATCAGGACTTCGCTGCGCTCTCTCAGAGGGACCGGAACGGACCTGCCGTCGTCTGGATTCGCCTTGGCAACGTGACCAACCAAGCCCTTTGGCAGGCGCTGGAACCGCGGCTCGCCGAAATCGTTGCGGCCGTGATGGCCGGCGAGCGCCTGATCGAGGTGGCCTAGCCTGCCCCGCCGCCGGCGGTCGCGAGCCAGGCGGCGCCGCAGGCCTTGGCGAGTTCGCGGACGCGCAGGATGTAGCTCTGGCGCTCGGTCACCGAGATCACGCCGCGGGCGTCGAGAAGGTTGAAGGCGTGGCTCGCCTTGATCGCCTGGTCGTAGGCGGGGAGCGCCATCAGATGGCGCGGCGACCCGTCCTCGGCCTTGCGGGCGCCGGCGGCTAAGAGCGCGCGGCACTCCTTCTCGGCATCGCGGAAGCGGGCGAAGAGGATCTCGGTGTCGGAATATTCGAAATTGTAGCGTGAGTATTCCTGCTCGGCCTGCAGGAAGACGTCGCCATAGGTGACGCGCTCGGCCCCGTCGCGGCCGTTGAAGTTGATGTCGAAGATCGAGTCGACGCCCTGGATGTACATGGCAAGGCGTTCCAGGCCGTAAGTCAGTTCGCCGGCGACCGGCGCGCATTCGAAGCCCGCCACCTGCTGGAAATAGGTGAACTGCGAGACCTCCATGCCGTCGCACCAGCACTCCCAGCCGAGGCCCCAGGCGCCGAGCGTCGGGCTCTCCCAGTCGTCCTCGACGAAGCGGATATCGTGGACCGCCATGTCGATGCCGATCTCCTTCAGCGAGCCGAGATAGAGCTCCTGCAGGTCGGGCGGCGACGGCTTCAGGATCACCTGGAACTGGTAATAGTGCTGCAGGCGGTTGGGGTTCTCGCCGTAGCGGCCGTCCTTGGGCCGGCGCGAGGGCTGTACGTAAGCGGCGTTCCACGGCCGCGGCCCGAGGGCGCGGAGCGTCGTCGCCGGATGGAAGGTCCCCGCCCCGACCTCCATGTCGTAGGGCTGGAGGATGACGCAGCCGCGCGCCGCCCAATAGCGCTGCAGGGCGAGGATCAGGCCCTGGAAGGAGCGCTGCGGGCTGAGATTGGCGGCGGAGTCGGCGGCGGGCGTGGCGGGCATCGGCGGGGCGTCTCGGGGGCCGGCAAGTGCGGCCGGGCAAAAGGCGCGGCACCCTATCGGCGCCGCGCGCGGGGGGTCAAGGCGATGTGGCGAGGCAATTGACCTAACGTATCATCCTGCGATACGTTAGGTGCGAGGCGTTGCATGGCGATCCTAACCTTCAAAGACCGGCGCGCTGAAGCCATCCTCGCCGGCAGACATCCTGGGAAGGGGTTTCCAGCCGACCTCCTCAGGACGGCCCGGCGCAAGCTGGTCATGGTTGCCGAAGCACGCAGCCTCGACGATCTTCGGGCGGCGCCCGGAAATCGACTTGAGAGGCTGAAGGGAAGTCGCAAGGGCCAGCACTCAATCAGGCTCAACGACCAGTTCCGGATCGTCTTCGTCTGGTCTGGTCGCGATGCCGAAGATGTCGAGATCGTCGACTACCATTGAAAGGCTTTACCCATGCCGTCCTCACCCAACCCGCTCGGGCCGGTCCATCCCGGCGAAATCCTCCGGGAGGAGTTTCTCGCCGAATTGAACTTGACGCCTTATCGCCTTGCGGCGGCTCTGAAGGTGCCGCGGACGCGCATCGAAAGGCTGGCGCGCGAGGAAGGCCCCGTCACCTCCGACACGGCGCTTCGCCTCGGACGCTATTTCGGGACTACCGCGGAGTTCTGGCTGGGCCTGCAGGCGCGCTACGATATCGAGACGCTGGCGCCGAAGCTCGCGGGCGAACTGGCCGAGATCGCGCCGCGTGAGCGTGCCTAGGCCCCCCTACTCCTTCGGGCGGTAGACGCCCGTCCGCGGGTCCTTCTCCAGCGTCACCGGGCGCTCGTCGCTGTTGGGGCGGGCCGAGTCGCTGCGGTTGAGTGGGTCGGGGCGACGGCGGAGCAGATCGGCGATGCGTGTGCCTTCCTTGCGGACGAACTTCCAGGCGAACCAGCCGAGGATCGCGAGGAGGACGATGGTGACTAGCTGGCCCATGGCAAAAGCGCTCTCAGTGGGTCCCTTCCAACCGGGTCTCGCGCAACCGGACCTCGCGTAACCGGGCTTCGCGGCCCCCCGCGCCGCCGGCAGAACCGGCGCGGCGCCTAGAGCCCGTAGCGTCCCCAGAGCCCCCGCTCCTCCAGGACCGCCATCATCGCATCTGCCGGCATTCCGGCCAAGGCGTCGATGCCGAGGCGGCGGAGCAGAGTACGGCGCTCGGCGAGCATCGGTTTCAGCCGCACCTTCTCGCCGTAGCGCGAACGGAGCACGCTCCTTATGTCGCCGACGGCGTCGGCAAGCCCGAGGGCGATCGCCTTCTCGCCGGTCCAGAACGAACCGGAGAAAAGGTCGGGCTCGTCCTCGCGGAGCGCCTTGCCACGCCGCTCGCGGACGAGGGCGATGAACTTGGCGTGAATCTCCTTTTGCAGCGCTTCGAGGTGCGCCACTTCCTCAGGCCGCTCGGGGAGGAAGGGGTCGAGCATCGCCTTCTTGGTGCCAGCGGTGTGGAGGCGCCGCTCGACGCCGATCTTCTCGATCAGCGCCTGGAAGCCGAAGGACGCGGCGACGACGCCGATCGAGCCGAGGATCGAGGACGGATCGACGAAGATCTCGTCGCCGGCGACGGCGATCATGTAGCCGCCGGAGGCGGCGACGTCCTCGACGAAGACGAGAACGCGCTTTTCCTTCTCGTCGGCGAGGGCGCGGATGCGGCGGGCGATCATGTGCGACTGCACCGCCGAGCCGCCGGGCGAGTTGACGATCAGCGCCACGGCCGGTGCGCCCTTCACCGCGAAGGCGCGGCGGAGCGGATCGGCAAGGCGCTCGATGTTGAGCGAGGGGCCGGTGCCGAGGCGGCCCCCCGGCGCGATTACGCCGGCAAGGCGCAACACCGGGACGACCGGGCCGGCTCCGGCGAGGCGGGCAGCGAGGGCTTCAAGCGGATTCATCGGCGCGGCTCCTTTTCCCCTCCCCGCTCGCGCCAGGGCGCGTGAACTTCGGCGAGACCAACGCCGGCGCGGAAGAGCGGCTCCACGGCGGCAGCCGGAGCGTTGCCGGTTGCGGCGTGGAGGACAAGGCCGGAGAGAATGCGGGTCGCGCCACGCCGCCCCTTCTTGCCGCGCAACAGAATGCGATGCGCCGGCTCGCCGGGTCGCGGGTGGACCGGCAAGAGGTCGAGGTCGCCGAAGCGCGGCGCGGCGGCCTCCAGCAAATCGGCGAGCGCATCGGCGCGGGCGATGGCGACGACCTCGCCCTCGGCGGCGAGGAGGCGCGCGGCGGTGCGGAACCAGAGCTCGAGCCCCTCCTCGGCGAGGAGGTGGGCGCCGCGGCGGGCGTCGCCCGTCGGCGCGGTGACGGCGGCGGCGTCGTGAAAGGGCGGGTTCATGACCAGGGCTCGCGCCATGTTGGCGCGCAGGCGGGGCCCGGCGGCAGGTGGGCGGTCGCCCTCGCCGTCGGCGGCAAAGTCGGTCTCGGCCACCGCGACGCGGTCGGCGAAGGCGGCGTTGGCGGGAAGCTCCAGCGCTGCGCGGGCGGCGGCGGCGAGTTCCGCCTCGCGCTCGACGAGGAGGACGCGGGCGGCCGGAAGGCGTGCGGCGGCGACGAAGCCGGCAACCCCGGCGCCGGCGCCGAGGTCGACGACAAGGCCGCTCGTGCCGGCATCGAGGGCGGCGCCGAGGAGCACCGCTTCGAGGCCGGCGCGGTGATGGCCGCGCTTCGGCTGCAGGGCGGCGACGCGGCCGCCGAGAAAGGCGTCCTCGGAAAGCGCCGCGGCGACGCTGCGGGCTTCCGCCTGGCGCCGACCGGCCTCGGCTTCGGCGTCCCCGGCTCGGGCTTCTGGCTGCCGCCGTTCGCCCTCGGCGTGATCGCCTCCGGCTCGGGCTTCTGGCTGCCGCCGTTCGCCCTCGGCGTGATCGCCTCCGGCTCGGGCTTCTGGCTGCCGCCGTTCGCCCTCGGCGTGATCGCCTCCGGCTCGGGCGGGCGGCGCACTCATGCCGCGGGCCTCGGCGTCAGCAGCTCCTTGGCAATACCGGCGTCGGCGAGAATGCGGCGGGCGCGGTCCTCGGCCTCCGCGTCGACCATGACGCGCCGCGGCAGCACGCCGAGCGAGCCCTCGATCACGCTCATGTTCTGATCGGCGACGAAATGCGCGATCCCGGCTTCCTTCAGCAACGCCTCGACGAAGGAGATGAGCACGGGGTCGTTAGTGCGGAGGAGTTCTTCCATAAAGGTTCCGAGGCGCGGCGGCGGTACGGTCGTCGGCCCGCTCCGGTGCGGCCGAGGTTCTAGGACCGAAGGCGCGCGCCTGGCAAATCGGGACGGCCTTAGGGGCTAAGGCCAAGCGCCTTCAGTTCGCTGACCGCGCCGGCCCACTCGAAGAAGCTGCGCGGGCAATCGGCGGCGGCGAGGCGATAGAGGCGCACCGCCTCATCGCGCTTGCCTTGCCGCAAGGCCAGTGCGCCGCTGTAGAAATTGGCCTCGCAGATGCGGCCCTTCTGCGTTTCGGGGTTCGGGTCGCGGGCCGCGGCGAGCACCGCCTCCGGCGTGGTCTGGCCGAGATAAAGGCGGATCACCGCTCCCGGCCACTGCGTCATGTCGATCTTGGCGATCGCTTCCGGCAGGCGGCCGGCGACGCCGCTCCGCTGCGCGGCGATGTCCAGCCACAGCGCGGTATAGGCGCTTTGCGGCGAGAGTTCGCTCGCCTGCCCGAGGTCGGCCAACGCGGCGGCGAGGGCGTTGGCGGCGAAGTGGGCCCGCCCTCTGCCGAAATAGTAGCTGCCGCTTTTTGGGCTGAGCCGGATCGCCTCGTCGAAGTCGGCGATGGCCCGGTCGCTGTCGCCCTTGGCGAGATAGGCATTGCCGCGGCCGTTATGCGAGGTGGCGGACTTCGGATCGAGCCGGATCGCTTCGCTGAAGTCGGCAATCGCGCGGTCGGTCTCACCCTTGGCGCGATAGGCCAGACCCCTGGCGTAGAAGTGATCGCGATCCTTCGGATCGAGCCGGATCGCCTCGTTGTAGTCGGCGATGGCTCGGTCGTTGTCGCCCTTGGCCTTTTGGACGTTGCCGCGATTGTAGACGGCTTGCGGATCTTTCGGATCGAGGCGGATCGCTTCGCTGTAGTCGGCGATGGCACGGTCGTTGTCGCCCTTGCCCTGATAGGCGACGCCGCGGCCATTGTAGGCGCTGCCATTCTTCGGATCGAGCCGGATCGCCTCGCTGTAATCGGCGACGGACCGGTCGTAGTCGCCCTTGGCCTGATAGGCACCGCCCCGGGCGATGTAGGCGCGGGTATATTTCGGATCGAGGCGGATCGCTTCGCTGTGGTCGGCAATGGCGCGGTCGTTGTCGCCCTTGGCGCGATAGGCAAGACCGCGATTGTAATAGGCGACCGCGCGGTTTCTGGCGCTTTCGGTGCGGTCGGCGAGCACGGCCGTGCAGCCGGCGATTGCGCGATCGGGGACGTCGCCCTGACAAAAGTCCACGTCGGCTCGGCTGGCGGCCGCCCCGGCGGGGGTCGCGGCGATCAGCGCGAGGGATAGGGCAATCCAAGGTTCGACGCGCATCGTCCCCCTCGCAAGCGACGCGGCGGCGGTTCGCCCCGCGTCCCGGCCGAAAAATACCACGGCCGGCGGAGCGCCTCCTAGAGTTGGCACCGTCTCGCGCCGGCGACCCGTGCCGAAGTGCCCCACCCCCGCTGCGCCGCTCCGCCGCGGCGGGGCGGCTTGTGGCGAGCACCCGCGGCCACCTAAGTTGCGCCCTCTTGCAGGCAAACCGGCCGGGCGGCCGCGGAGGGGCACGTGGGCGTTGTCATCCCGCTCGAAGAGGGCAAGCGGCCGAGCAGTGCCGACATCTCCCGGCTGGTGCGGCTGGTGCAGCCGCGCATGGAAGCGGTGAATACCTGCATCCTGTCGCGCACCGGCTCCGACGTGACGCTGATCCCGGAAGTCGCCGGGCACCTCATCTCGTCCGGAGGCAAGCGCCTTCGGCCGATGCTGACCCTCGCCGCCGCCGAGATGTGCGGCTATCGCGGCGAAGGCCACGTCAAGCTCGCCGCCGCGGTCGAATTCATGCACACGGCGACGCTCCTCCATGACGACGTGGTCGACGGCAGCGAGATCCGCCGCGGCAAGCCGGCGGCGTGGAAGCTCTGGGGCAACCCGGCGAGCGTGCTGGTCGGCGACTTCCTGCTCGGCCAGGCCTTCCGCATGATGGTCGAGGTCGGCTCGCTCGATGCGCTCGACGTCCTCTCGCATGCCGCGTCGGTGATCGCCGAGGGCGAGGTGATGCAGCTCGCCGCCGCCAAGAACCTCGCCACCACCGAGGACGATTATCTCGCGGTGGTGCGGGCCAAGACCGCCTCGCTCTTCTCGGCCGCCGCCGAGATCGGCCCGGTGATCGCCGGCAGCGGCAAGGAAGAGCGCGCCGCCGCGCGCTCCTACGGCGCCAATCTCGGCCTCGCCTTCCAGCTGGTGGACGACGCGCTCGACTATGGCGGCAATGCCGGCGAACTCGGCAAGGCGATCGGCAACGACTTCGCCGAAGGCAAGATCACGCTACCGGTGCTGCTCGCCTATCGCCGTGGCGGCAACACCCACCGCGCCTTCTGGCGGCGGGTGATGGAGGAGCAGAAGATCGAGGCGGGGGACCTCGAACGCGCGGTCGAACTGATGCGCGAGAGCGGGGCGCTCGACGACACCATCCGCCGCGCCCGCCACTTCGGCGCGGTGGCGCTCGACGGCCTGGCCCCGTTCGCCGAGGGCGACCTCAAGAGCGCGCTCCTGGAAGTTGTCGAGTTCACCATCGCCCGCACGCACTAGCGCGGACAAAGGCGGATTCGGCAGCGGTTAACGCCGCGCCCGCTTTCGATTGCGAAGGCGAGCCAAAATCGCCATTCTATCGGCTACGCCTTGCACCGCTTCGCGAAGGATCGCCGAAAATGACGCTCACCCGCCGCGGCATCAGCCGACTTGCCGCCATCGCCCTGCTGCCGGCACTGGCCTCCACCGGAGAGGCAGCGACCGACGAGCGCCCGGCCACGCTCTCCGGCAACTACCTTGCCGCCGTCAGTGCTATCAGACAGCGCGACGCGAGCAGCGCCTCCGGGTTCCTCAGCCGCGCCCTCGAACTCGACCCCGGTAATCCGGAACTCGTCCAGCAGGCCTTCACCCAGCGCCTCGCTGCCGGCAATATCGCCGGCACCTTCGACCTCGCTCGCCTGATCATCGCCACCCGCCCGGGCGACTCGCTGGCCCGCACGGTGCTCGGCATCGAAGCCATGCGCGCCGGCAGGTTCGAAGAGGCCAAGACCCATTTCGATACGCCCGGCGTCGGTCCGATCGCCAAGCTGGTCAGCGGCATCCTCTCGGCCTGGGCGCAGGACGCTCTCGGCAATCGCGACGCCGCCAACGCCGCCATCGGCGCGCTCACCGGTCCGGACTGGTACCCGATCTTCAAGGGCTACCATCAGGCGATCCTCGCCGATCTCGCCGGCAAGCCAGACGAGGCGCTCCGCCTGATGCGGCAGGTCTACGACCCGATGGGAAGCGGCGTGCGCATGGCCGAGGCGTTCGCCCGCATGACGGCGCGGGCCGGCAACTCGGCCGCCGCGCAGAAGGCGCTGCTCGACTATATCGCCCGCAACGGCGACCATCCGCTGTTCCGGGTCGTGCTCGACGACATCACCGCCGGGCGTCGGCCGGACGCGATCGTGCACAACGCGATCGAGGGGGCGGCCGAGCTGCTCTACCAGCTCGGCGTCGCCGTCAATTCGGCCGGCACCGAGGACACCGCGGCGAGCTACCTCAACCTCGCCCTCTACCTCAATCCCGCCTCCGACATCGCGCCGCTGGCGCTCGGCGACGTCTGGCAGGCAGCGCGCAACCACGACGCCGCGGTTGCCGCCTACGCCGCCGTGCCGGCAAACTCGCCGCTGGCGCACCAGGCGACCATCGCCGGCGCGCTCAGCCTCGACGCGCTCGACCGGACCGACGAAGCGGCAGCCAAGCTCAAGGCGCTGCTGGCAAAGGACGCCAGCGACACCCAGGCGGCGACCGCGCTCGGCGACATCTATCGCGGCCGCCAGCGCTATGCCGAAGCCGCCGACGCCTACGACATCGCGGTGAAGGGGGCGCGGACGCTCGCCCGGTCGGATTGGCGGCTCCTCTTCTCGCGCGGCATTTCCTACGAGCGCACCAGCCGCTGGTCGGCGGCCGAACTCGATTTCAAGAAAGCGCTGGAGCTGTGGCCCGACCAGGCGCAGGTGCTGAACTATCTCGGCTACACCTGGGTGGAGCGGAACACCAATATCGACGAAGCGCTCGGCATGATCCGGAAGGCCGTCGATCAGCGCCCGGACGACGGCTACATCGTCGATAGCCTCGGCTGGGCCTACTACAAGCTCGGCCAATACGTTCAGGCGGCGACCTACCTGCAGCGCGCCATCCTGCTGCAGCCGGAGGACCCGACCATCAACGATCACTATGGCGACGCCCTCTGGCAGATCGGCCGCCGCCTCGAGGCGACCTTCCAATGGGCGCATGCGCGCGACTTCAAGCCCGAACCGGACGAACTCGCCCGTATCCTCGACAAGCTGAAGAACGGCCTGCAGGCGGACAAGAAGGGCTGAGCGCGAAGGAGCCGTCTCCGCGGCCGCGCCAGGCTGCCGCGGGCCGGCAGCCGATGCCTCTTGCCGATGAGCAATGAGCGCAAACCGACCGCCGCGGCGCCGGCGATTGCCGCGCCGAACGGCGTCGAACCGGCGCCGGCCAAGGTCAACCTCGCGCTCAACGTGACCGGCCGCGGCGACGACGGCTATCACGCCCTCGATACGCTGGCGGTGTTCGCGGCGATGGGCGACATCGTGCGCGGCGAAGTCGACCGCAGCGGCGCCATCGCCACCGACGTGATCGGGCCCTTCGCCGAGGACATCGTCTACGCGACAGCGGCCGGCGAAAACCTCGCCGAGCGTGCGGCGCGGGCGCTGGCAGCGGCCTATCCCAAGCGCAAGCTCGGCGTCGCCCTCACGCTCGACAAGCGCCTGCCGGTCGCCTCGGGGCTCGGCGGGGGATCGAGCGACGCAGCGGCGACGCTGCGCCTCCTCGACCGGCTTTGGGGTCTCGATGCCGAGACGGCCGACCTCCATCGCATCGCCCTCACCCTCGGCTCGGACGTGCCGATGTGCTTGGAGGCGCGGCCGACACGGGCGACCGGACGCGGCGAGAAGCTGGCGCCGATAGCGGGCATGCCGAGGCTGGCGCTGCTCCTCGTCAATCCCGGCGTGCCGGTCGCCACGGCGACGATCTTCAAGCGCCTCGCGCCGCCGTTCGACCCGCCGCTGCCCGCCCTCCCCGCCGCCTTCAAATCGGTGTTCGAACTGGTCATCTGGCTCCGCCAGAGCGGTAACCGGCTGGAGGAGCCGGCGATTGCCGAAGCCCCGGTCATCGCCCGCGCGCTCAAGGTTCTGAAGGCCGACACCGACTGCTTGCTGGCACGCATGACCGGCTCCGGCGCGACCTGCTTCGGCATCTTCGCCTCGCTGGCGGCGGCGCAGCGGGCCGAGGTGCGGATGCGGGCGAGCCGGCCGGACTGGTGGGTGGTCGCCACCGAGACGGTTAAATCCTAGGGCGACCTGGGGCGACAACAATACGGCTAGCGCGTCTCCGGAAAATCGTGCATTGGCAACGACTTAAAGATCGATACGGATTCCAGTCCGGGACGCTTTAAGATCGCGCCATGGCCGCCACCGAACGCCCCTTCATCCCGGTCCGCTTTGCCGTGCTGACGGTGTCCGACACGCGCACGACCGAGACCGATGTCTCCGGCAACACGCTCGCCGAACGGATCGCCGCCGCCGGTCACGTCGTTGCCGCGCGGGCGCTGGTCAGGGACGACATCGCCGCCATCCGCGGCACGGTCAGAGGATGGATCGCCGATCCCGCCATCGACGCCGTCGTCTCCACCGGCGGCACCGGCCTCACCGGCCGCGACGTGACGCCGGAGGCGGTCGAGCCGCTGTTCGAGAAGCGGATGGACGGCTTCTCCGCCCTCTTCCACCGCATCTCCTTCGACAAGATCGGCACAGTGACGATCCAATCGCGGGCGGTGGCGGGGGTTGCCAACGCCACCTTCATTTTCGCCCTTCCGGGTTCGCCGAGCGCCTGCCGCGACGCCTGGGACATGATCCTGGCGCCGCAGTTCGACTCGCGGCAACGGCCGAGCAATTTCACCGAAATCATGCCGCGCCTCGACGAGCACCTGAAGCGCGAGAAGGCGCGATAGGCCGTCGGGTCATGCGAAAGCCATTGGAGAGCTGAGGTCCATGCGTTCCCGATCGACTGATGCCGGCCGCCGCTTCGCCTCACCGGCGCATGCGTTCCTTGCCGCGCTGGCCCTTCTTCTCGGATTGGCGACGCAGGCCCTCGCCGCTCAAGTGGTGGTGCTCTCCGGCTACCCCGACGACATGACCGAGCGCTACAAGCAGGCCTTCGAGAAACGCTTCCCCGGCATTGAAGTCCTGATGGTCGCGGCGAGCGACCCGGCCGAGGCGCTGACGATCATGCGGGCGGCCGACGACGGCGCGATCGACGTCTATTGGGCGCCGCACCGCCTCAACTTCACGATCCTTGCCGACGAACTCCGCTTTCGCTCGGTGCCGGTCGATCGGAACGGCCTTCCCGGCATGGTCGGAGCGCAACCGCTCTCCGACATCGCCGCCGGCATCCACGCCTTCGAGCTCGGCGCCTTCGGCATCGAGTACAATCCGGCCTATCTCACGCAGCGGAATCTGCCGGTGCCGAAGTCGTGGCGGGATCTCGCAGATCCCGGCTATGCCGGCCACCTGGTCATTCCCCAGCCCTCGCGGGCGGCCTTCGGCGCCGGGTTCTACGACGTCATCCTGCAGAAGGACGGCTGGGAAGCCGGCTGGGCGCTGATCCTGGAGATGGCCGCCAATACGCCGGCGGTCGGTAGCGGCGCCGAGCCGACGAGCCGCATCGCCGCCGGCGGCGCCGGCCTCGGGCCGACGCTCGACAGCCAGGCGCTGCCGGCGATGGCTGCCGGCAAGGCGGTGGCCTTCCGCTACCCCGAGGTTAACGCGTATTTCGCCGGCTTCGCCGGCGTCAGCCGCGGCGCCGAGCACGCGCAGGCGGCCGGGCAATTTATCGGCTTCCTCCTCTCGGCCGAGGGGCAGAAGCTGCTGCTCGCGGAATCCCCGCCGCGTCTGCCGGTGCGTCCCGGGGCCTATCCCGCCAGCGCAGCGCAGCACAATCCGTTCGCCACCGGCGGCAGCTTCGCCTTCGACTGGGCCTTGGCGAGCCAGCGCGAGGCACTGGTCGGCGAGCTTTTCGACCGCCTGGTCGCCGACCGCTACCAGAACCTTCGCACGCTGTGGGCCAAGCTTCGCGCCGCCGAGGCCGCGGCCACCGCCAAGGGCGACCGGCAGGCGCTGCAGGCTCTCGCCGAGGCGCGGACAGCGCTGACCTTCGTTCCGGTCAGCGCTAGGGACGCCGGCGACCCGCTGATCCTCGCCGCCTTCCGCCAGAGGCGGGCGAGCGGCGCCACCGAAACCCGCGTCACCGGCACCGAGGCCAATTGGCGGCGACAGATCGATGAGGCGCGGACGCGGGCGGCGGCCATCCTGGAGCGGCTCGCTCCCTGAGGGGTCAGAACTCCACCTAGACGGACAGACCGTCCACGGCCGGCGCTTTATGTTCTTGCTTTGTTCCCTTGCCTGCCCTAGGAATATCTTCATGGGCGCGATGGCAAAACGATTAGCGGGGAACGAGACGGCGCGGCCGCACGGGGCCGGCAACGTCGCCCTCGACGTGCCGATCGCGGCGGAGCGCCACCACGGCCGCGGCGCCGAGAGCAACCGCTCCGGCCGCTACGAGCCGATTGCCCGCGTCGCCTTCGACGACGGCTGGCAGAGCCTCGACGAACTGCCGCCGTTCAAGACCGAGGTGCAACTTGAGACGCCCCGGCGGATCATCACCACCAACGATTCGCCCGACATTTCCTTCGACCGCTCGATCAATCCCTATCGCGGCTGCGAGCACGGCTGCGCCTACTGCTTCGCGCGGCCGACGCACGCCTATATGGGCCTCTCGCCGGGGCTCGACTTCGAGTCCAAGCTCTTCGCCAAGCCGGATGCGGCCAAGCTCCTCGAGAAGGAGCTGGCGCGTCCCGGCTACGAACCGCGCACCATCGCCATCGGCACCAACACCGATCCCTATCAGCCGATCGAGAAGCGCTACCGGATCATGCGCGAGATCCTGGAAGTGCTCTCCGCGGCGCGCCACCCGGTCGGCATCGTCACCAAGTCGGCGCTGGTCGCGCGCGATGCCGACATCCTCGGCGAAATGGGCCGCGCCGGCCTTGCCAAGGTGGCGCTGTCGGTGACGACGCTCGACCGGAAGCTGGCGCGGGCAATGGAGCCGCGCGCGGCGACGCCGGAGAAGCGCCTCGCGGCGATCCGCGTCCTCAGCGACGCCGGCGTGCCGACGGCGGTGATGACCGCGCCGGTCATTCCGGCGCTGAACGACAGCGAACTGGAACGCATCCTCGAAGCCGCGCATGCCGCCGGCGCCCGCGACGCCGGCTATGTGCTGCTCCGCCTGCCGCTCGAAGTCGCAGGCATCTTCAAGGAATTCCTCGAGCGCGAATATCCCGACCGCGCCAACCACGTGATCTCGGTGCTCCGCACCATGCGCGGCGGCAAGGACTACGACGCCGAATGGGGCAAGCGCATGAAGGGCGACGGCCCTTATGCCTGGCAGATCGGCCGGCGTTTCGAGATTGCCGCCAAGCGGCTCGGTCTCAATCGCGAATGGGCGCCGCTCCGCACCGACCTCTTCATGCCGCCGGGCGGCAAGGGCCGGCAGCTCAATTTGTTCTGATCGGACGAGGTATGGGAGAAGAGCGGGCGATGGACGATCTCTTTGCCAAGTCCGAGCCGGGCGTCCGCGCCATTTACGACGCCGTTCTGAAGGCGGCTAAGCGGTTCGGTCCAGTGCGGGCCGAGGAGAAGAAGACCTCGATCCATCTCGTTGCCAAGACCGGCTTTGCCGGCGTTCACCCGCGCAAAAGCGCGCTGCTCCTCAACATCCGCTCGGCGGCACCGATCGGCGACAAGCGCTTCCGCAAAGTCGAGCAGGTCTCGGCCAACCGCTATCACAACGAAATGCTGCTTACGTCAGCAGCCGAGGTCGATGACCAGGTGGTTGCCTGGCTGAAGGCTGCCTACGACCTCAGCGTCGGCTGACGCGGCCTCGCCGCCCCTTGAGCGGCGCCGCGCGGCGCGGCAAGAAGGGGCATGGCCCGCGGCGCCGCCGACTCGCTCCTCTTCGAGCTTCCCGAGGAACCCGACGATTTCTTCGAGCGTCGCGCCAAGCGGCGCGGGGCGCGGCTGGTGGTCGGCGTCGACGAGGTCGGGCGGGGGCCGCTCGCCGGGCCGGTGGTGACCGCCGCCGTCTGCTTCGAGCGCGGCCGCGTGCCGGACGGCGTCAACGACTCCAAGAAACTCACCGCCGCCGAGCGGGAGCGCCTCTACGAGGCGATCGCCAAGGTGGCGACGATCTCGGTCGCCGTTGCCGGGCCGGCGCGGATCGACCGCATGAACATCCTCCGCGCCTCTCTCTGGGCGATGAGCCGCGCGGTTGCGGCCCTCGCCTGCAAGGCCGACTACGTGCTGGTCGACGGCAACATGCTGCCGCCCGGCCTGCCCTGCCCGGCCGAGGCGATCGTCTCGGGCGATGCGCGCAGTTGCTCGATCGCCGCCGCCTCGATCGTCGCCAAGGTGACGCGCGACCGCCTGATGACGGCCATCGGCAATACGCTGCCCGCCTACGGCTTCGGCAACCACATGGGCTATTCGACGCCCGAGCACCTGGAGGCTCTCAAGTGCCACGGCGCGACGGCGCATCACCGTCGCTCCTTCGCGCCGGTGCGCGAAGCGCTCGGCCTCGCGCCGCTCGCCGACGCGGCGGCGCTGGTGCTGCCGGGATTGGACTAGCGGCGCGACAGGCCCCATCACGTTCCGCTCGACGCGACTGTTGCGTGACGAACGGGGTTGGTCATTCGATAGGAGATGCGGACGCCCTGGTTCCTCCCCCATCCCTACTGGGGAGGGGGACACTCGAAAGGGGCGGAGGGGGCGAGTGCCGCGCCGACGGAAGGTGCGCCTCACGAGCTAACGCTTATTCAGAGAGCCCCGTCCGTGTCGTTGCGCCTCGGCCCCCTCCACCGCTACGCGGTCCCCCTCCCCCACTTCGTGGGTGAGGAACCAGAGGCCAAGCCTTTACCATCATCCCGGCACTAGGGAGGGAGTCGCTTCCTCCCGAAGGAGCAAGGCCAGCCTTAGTTCAGCTTGGCCCTTACGTCGCCGATGGCGCGCTCGATGAGGCGGGCGGCTTCGCCGGCCCGCACCTTGTCGGCGAGGATCTTCTCGGCGGCGGCAATCGCCACATCGACCGAGCGGGCCTTCACTTCCTGCACCGCCTGCGACTCGGCCTGGGCGATCTTCTGCTCGGCAAGCTTGGTGCGGCGGGCGACGTATTCGTTGATGCGGGTCTCCGCCTCGGCGGCGAGGGCGTCGGCCTCGCGCTTGGCCTGCGCGACGATGTCGGCGGCCTCCTTCTCGGCGTCGGCGGCCTTCTGCTTGTAGCTGGCGAGCAGCGCCGTCGCCTCGTCGCGGAGGTTCTTGGCCTCGGCGAGATCGGCGGTGATCTTGGCGGCGCGCTGGTCGAGCGCCCCGGCGATCATCGCCGGCACCTTCATGCGGACGAGGATGCCGAGGAAGATGACGAGGGCAACGAACGCCCAGAATGTCTCATCGCCGAGAAAGCTCATCGCCCGCCCTCTACTTGTGGACCTGGCGGACGGCGGCGATCACCTCGTCGGTGCTCGCGGCCTTGCCGAGGAGCTGAACGATGACCGCCGAGGTCGCCTCGCCGGCGATGACGCCGACTTCGGAAAGCGCCTTGGTCTTGATGTCGCCGATCCGCTTCTCGGCGTCGGCGAGCTTCTTGGCGAGGGCGGATTCGGTCGCGCTGCGCTTGGCCTCGGTGGCGGCGCTGGATGCCTCGCCGGCCTTGCTGGCGATGGCGTGCGCCCGCGCCTTGGCGTCGGCGACCTGCTTCTCGTAGGCGGCGCCCGCCGCCTCCGATTCCGCCTTCGCCCGCCGCGCCTCGGCTAGATCGCCCTCGATCTTGGCCTTGCGGTTGTCGAGGATGCCGGCAATGCGCGGGATCGCCAGGCGCTTCAACAGCCAATAGAAGGCGATGAAGGTAATCGCCAGCCACACGAGCTGCGAGGCGTAGTGCGAGGGGTCGAAGGGCGGAAATGCCCCCTTCGCCTCCCCGCCATGCTCGGCCGAGGTGGTGGCGTGCGTCGGTTCGGCGGCGTAGGCGCGGTCCATCTGTCCGCCCGTCCCCTATCCTCTAGAACACGAAGAGGAGGAGGAGCGCGATCAGCAGCGAGAAGATGCCGAGCGCCTCGGTCACGGCGAAGCCGAAGATCAGGCGGGGAAACGCGCCGTCGGCGGCGGCCGGGTTGCGGATCGCGGCGGACAGGAAGTTCCCGAAGATGAGGCCGACGCCAACGCCCGCCCCGCCCATGCCGATGCAGGCAATGCCCGCGCCGATCAGTTTTGCTGCAGCAGCTTCCATCAGTAACTCCCGTTCCTTCGAAGGCTAGAGAAAAGACTGGCCTCAGAGATCAGTGGCCAGGGTGGATTGCGTCGTTGAGGTAGAGGCAGGTGAGGATGGTGAAGACGTAGGCCTGGAGGAAAGCCACCAGGAATTCGAGCGCCGTCAGTGCGACCGCCATGGCGAGCGGCAGCGCCGCGCCGACAATGCCGACGACGGCAAGGCCGCCGGTCAGCGAGCCCAAGGCCACGACAAAGCCGGCGAACACTTTCAGCGTGATGTGGCCGGCGAGCATGTTGGCGAAAAGACGGATCGAGAGGCTGAGCGGCCGCGACAGGAACGACAGCACCTCGATGAACACCACCAGCGGCAGCAGGAATCCGGGGACGCCGTGCGGCACGAACAGCTTGAGGAAGCCGAGGCCGTTCTTGGCGAAGCCGTAGCCGACCACCACCGCCATCACGGTCATCGCCAGCATCGCGGTGATGATGATGTGCGCGGTGACGGTGAAGAAATAGGGAAAGAGGCCAATCAGATTGGCCATCAGGATGAACATGAACAGCGTGAACACCAGCGGGAAGAACTTCATCCCCTCGGTGCCGGCGTTTTCTCGCAGCGTACTGGCCACGAACTCGTAGGACATCTCGGCGATCGACTGCGCGCGGCCGGGGATGACACGGCCGAAGCGCGTCGCCCACAGCAGGAAGCTGGCGCTCAGCCCCACCACCACCGTCATGAACAGCGCCGAATTGGTGAAGCTGAGGTCGAGATTGCCGACGTGGATCGGCACGATCGGCTGGATCTGGAATTGATGGATCGGATCGTTCGCCACAATTCACCCCAAGAACCCGGCTAGCTTCAGCCGGTCGTCCACTTCTCGTCCGGGCTCCATTCGAGCCCCGCCGCCAAAACCAAAACCGGCCGCGGCGCATCGCGCCCGCCGGTTCCGCCTGGCTCAATCGCTGGCCAAGCACTCCCTTACCAAGGGAGCGCGGCAATGCAAGCCCCCGAACCCCCTCCCGAACGCCTTTTGCCGCCCCCTCAGGAGGTCGGCGGGCCGGAGCCGGTCGGCGCCCCCGCCACGCGGATGACGTTGAGCACCCCGGCGGCAAAGCCGGCCATCAGGAGGACGATCAAACCCCAGGGCGAGGTGTTGAAAATCCAGTCGACAAGCCAGCCCAAACCCGCGCCGACCAATATCCCGGCGATGAATTCGCTGGCAAGCCGCAAAGCCTGGCCCATGCCGCGGCCGTCCGCCGCTGCCCGCTCCGGCCGGGGGCGTGCTGCCTGCTCGGCGCGGCCAAGCTCGGCTTCAAGGTGCCGGAGGCGCTTTTCGAGGTTGCCATCGCCCTCGCCTTGCCGATCGCTCATTGCCGCGTCCTTGTTCGTGTCGGCGCCACAGTGCGGCCGCGGCGGGGGCCTGTCAAACCGCCGGCAGCGCGGCAAGGCGTTGTTTTTCCACCGGATTCAGAGAGGGCTTTCGCTCGGCCAACGCGGACCTTCCCCCGGCCGGCGCCAAGCGCCAGAATGGGCGCATGGCGAACGAGGACGCCAAGGAGATCGCACCGCGGCAGGCGTGGCGGGGGCTGCAGGCGCTCGCCGGCTCGCTGGCTCCTGTCTTGAAGCCGACCATCGCCAAGCGCGGCTTTGCCGCCGCCGACCTCCTCTCGGCATGGGGCGAGATCGTCGGGCCACGCTACGCCCGCTGCACTCTGCCGGAGTACATCCGCTACGAGCGTGGCGGGCCGGAGGGCGGCGTGCTGACGGTTCGCGTCGAAGGCGGAATGGCGCTCTACCTCCAGCACGAACTCGACCAGCTGACCGCGCGCGTCAACGCCTTTCTCGGGCGCGCCGCGATCCGCCAGATCCGCCTGGTGCAGCGGCCGATCGGACGGCCGCCGGAGCCCCGCCGGGCGGAGCGGCGGCCGCTCGCCGCCGAGGACAGCTTGGCGCTCGATGCGGCCCTTGCCGGAATCGAGGATAACGGCCTGAAAGCGGCACTCCGGGCGCTCGGCGAGGGCGTTCTTTCCCAAGGCGAAGCGGGCGAGTGAAGCGAGCGCAGCGTGCCGAGAGGCCGCGCCTGCTTGCGACGGCCTGCGGCGGAGAAAGGACTACCCTTCGCTCGGGGATTTCGGCAGTATGGCAGCAGCGGGGCAGACGCCCCTTTGGCTTGGCACAGGAGCCCGCGGGCGGTGCGGCCCCAGCTCCCCAATCGATAAGCGAGGTTCGTCGTGAAATTCGATCGCAGGCATCTCCTGATCGGCGGTGGGGCCGCCGCTGTGGTCCTCGCCGGTGGCGCCTATTATCTCAGCAATGCGCAGACCGTGACGCTGCCCTTCTTCGCGCCGCCCGAGCCGAAATTTTCGATGGCCGCCGGTTCGGAGATGATGGTGCCGGGCCCGCTCGGCGAGCGCGTCCTCGGCTCGGACAAGGCGCCGGTGACGATCATCGAATATGCCTCGATGACCTGCCCGCACTGCCAGAACTTCCACGCCACCACCTACCCGGTGCTGAAGGCAAAATACATCGACACCGGCAAAGTGCGCTTCATCTTCCGCGAGTTCCCGCTGGATGGCGTTGCCACCGCCGCCGCCATGTTGGCGCGCTGCGCGCCGCCGGAGAAATACTTCCCGCTGGTCGACCTGATGTTCGACCACCAGGAGGAATGGGCCGGGGCGCAGGATCGTTCCGCGGCGCTCTTCAATCTCGTCAAGCAGACCGGTTACACACAGGAAGCCTTCAATGCCTGCTTGCAGAATCAGACGGTTCTGGCTGGAGTGAACTCGAGCCGCGAACGCGCTTCGACCAAGTTCACGGTGAATTCGACGCCCACCTTCTTCATCAACGGCAAGAAGGTCTCGGGAGATTTCAGCGTTGAGGAACTCGACAAGCTCGTCCTGCCTCTCCTGCAATAGCCCGTCCGGGCCGCTCGCGGCCGCGCCCGACGGCGCGGCCGGCTTTACCGGCGAGGGTCCGGGCCGTTGAAGTTCACCCGCCTTAAGCTCTCCGGATTCAAGTCCTTCGCCGAGCCGGCGGAGGTGCTGATCGAACCGGGCCTCACCGGCATTGTCGGGCCGAACGGCTGCGGCAAGTCCAACCTCTCCGACGCGCTGCGCTTCGTGATGGGCGAAAGCTCCTACAAGGCGATGCGCGGCGCCGAGATGGACGACGTGATCTTTGCCGGCAGCGGCCGGCGCCCGCCGCGCAATCACGCCGAGGTGGTGCTGGTCATCGACAATAGCGACCGCACCGCGCCGGCCGCCCTCGGCGACGACGAGGTGCTGGAGGTGGTGCGGCGCATCGAGCGCGAAGCCGGCTCGATTTACCGCGTCAACGGCCGCGAGGCCCGGGCGCGCGACGTACAGCTCCTCTTCGCCGACGCCTCGACCGGGGCGCATTCGCCGGCCATCGTCGGCCAGGGCCGGATCGGCGAACTGATCGCCGCCAAGCCACAAGCGCGCCGCGCGTTGCTGGAAGAAGCCGCCGGCGTCGCCGGCCTGCACGGCCGCCGCCACGAGGCGGAGCTTCGCCTCAACGCCGCCGAGGAGAACCTCGCCCGCATCTCCGACCTCATCGCCGAGATCGAGGCGCAGGTCGAGGCACTCCGTCGCCAGGCGCGGCAGGCGATCCGCTATCGCAATCTCTCCGCCGAGATTCGCAAGGCCGAGGCGGCGGTGCTGCACCTCCGCTTCGTTGCGGCGGCCACCGCCGTGCGCGAGGGCGAAACGACGCTCGCCGAAGCGACGCGCCTTGCCGGCGAACGTGCCGACGCCCAGGCCGGCGCGGCGCGCGACCAGGCGGTCGCGGCGGCTGCCCTGCCGGCGCTCCGCGAATCCGACGCGGCCGCAGCGGCGGTGCTGCAGCGCCTGGTGCTCGAGGGCCAAGCGCTCGACGGCGAGGAGCGGCGGACGCGGGAGCGCCTGGCCGAACTGGAACGCGCCATCGCGCAATTGAAGGCCGACAGCCAGCGCGAAGAGGCGATGGCCCGCGAGAACGGCGCCGTCGTCGGCCGCCTCGATGCCGAGGCCGAGACGATTGCCCGCGCCGAAGCCGAGGCGGAAGAGCGCCGCGCGGCGACCGCCGAAGCGCGCGACCGGGCCGCGGCGGCGCTCGCCGAGACCGAAGCGGAAGGCGCCCGCGCGACGAGCGCCCTTGCCGAACATAACGCCCGGCGGAACGCCCTCACCTCGGCGCGGAACGAGGCGGACGGACGGCGGCGGCGCCTCGCCGCCGAACAGGCCGGCGTCGAAGCCGAACTCGCCGCCCTCGCCGCCCGCGCGCCGGCGGTGCCGCCGGATACGACTCGCGCCGCCATCGAGGCCGCCGACACAGCGCTGCGCGAGGCGATGGCCGCCGCCGCCACGGCCGAGCGCGACCTTGCGCACCGCCGCGAGGAGGACACGGCCGCTCGGCGTGCCGCGGAAACCGCCGACCGGGCGCTGCACCGCGTCGAGACCGAGGCGAAGACGCTGGCCGGCATGATGCCGCGCGAAGTGCCGGGCAAGGTGCCGCCGCTGATCGCCGCCGTCGCTGCCGAGCCCGGCAGCGAAGCCGCGCTCGCCGCCGCCTTCGGCGAGGAACTCGACGTCGCCCCGGACCCCGCCGCGCCCCGTCATTGGCAGGCGATCGACACGCCCGCCGACGACCCGCAGCTTCCCGCCGGCGCGACGCCGTTGTCGGCCGAGGTCATCGCGCCGCGCGAACTCGCCCGCCGCCTGGCGCAGACCGGCATCGTCAGCCGCGAGGCCGGGCCGGCCTTGTCGCAATCGCTGAAGCCCGGCCAGGCGCTGGTCAGCCGCGAGGGCGACCTCTGGCGCTGGGACGGCCTCGTCGCCCATGCCGGCGCACCGAGCCCGGCGGCGGCGCGGCTTGCCGCCCGCAACCGCCTGGCCGACCTCACCGCCGAGGCGGAAACGCTGCAGAGCGAACTCAAGGCACGGCAGGAGGCTCTCGCCGCCGCCAGCAACGCGGTCGCCGCCGCCGTCGCTGCCGACCGCGCGGCCCGCGCCGCCTGGGTGGCGGCGCAGACGCGGCTCGGCGAAGCGCGTTCGGCGCACGATGCCGCCGAGCGGGAAGCCGCCCGCCATGCCTCGCGCGCCGCCGCCCTCACCGAGGCGGTGAGCCGGGTCAGTGCCGGCCTCGCCGATGCCGATGGGGCGCTCGCCGCCGCGCAAGCCTCGCTCGCCGAGATCGGTGACAGCGCCGCGCTCGATGCCGCCGCCAACGCCGTCCGCACGCGGCTTGCCGCCGACCGAGCGGCCGCCGCCGAAGCGCGCGCCGCACACGATGCGGAGGTGCGCGAGAGCGACATCCGCCGGCGGCGGCTTGCCACCATCGCCGAGGAAAAGCGCGGCTGGGAAACCCGCATCGCCAATGCGCATGCGCAGGTCGCCGCGCTCGGCGAGCGGCAAGCGGCCGCCAGCGCCGAACAGGGGAGCCTGGTCGAGCGCCCCGGCGAGATCGCCGCGCGGCGAGTGCGCCTGATCGGCGAGGTGACCAAGGCGGAAGCGGCGCGGAGCCAGGCCAACCAGGCGCTCACTGCCGGCGAGGACACGCTCGCCGCCGCCGACCGCGCGGCGCGCGAAGCCTTCTCGGCGCTCGCCGAAGCGCGCGAGGCCAAGGGCCGGGCCGAGGAGCGCCTTGCCGCTGCCGGCGAACGGCTGACGGAAATTCGCCAACGCCTGATCGAGACGCTGAATTGCCGCCCCGAGGAAGCGGCGACACTCGCCGGCCTGGCGCCGGGCGATCCCCTCCCCGACATCGCCGAGATCGATCAGCGGCTGGAGCGGCTGAAGGCCGACCGCGAGCGGCTCGGCGCCGTCAACCTCCGCGCCGAAGAGGAAGCGGCGGAAGCGGGCGCGCGGCGGGATACGCTGACCGGCGAGCGCGACGACCTCGTCGGCGCCATCGAGAAGCTCCGCGGTGCCATCGCCGCCCTGAACCGCGAGGGCCGCGAGCGGCTGCTCGCCGCCTTCAACACCGTCAACGGCCACTTCCAGAGCCTCTTCACCCACCTCTTCGGCGGCGGCGCGGCCGAGTTGATCTGGGCCGAGGGCACCGATCCGCTCGGCGCCGGCATCGAGATCATCGCCCGGCCGCCGGGGAAGCGCCCGGAGACGCTGACGCTGCTCTCCGGCGGCGAGCAGGCGCTGACCGCGCTCTCCCTGATCTTCGCGGTCTTCCTCACCAATCCCGCGCCGATCTGCGTGCTCGACGAGGTCGACGCACCGCTCGACGACGCCAATGTCGACCGCTTCTGCACGCTCCTTGAAGAGATGACGCGGCGGACCGACACCCGCTTCATGGTGGTGACGCACAACCCGATCACCATGGCGCGGATGGACCGCCTGTTCGGCGTCACCATGGCCGAGCGCGGCGTCAGCCAACTGGTGTCGGTGGACCTTGCCACCGCCGAGCGCTTCCGCGAGGCGGGGTGACCGCGGCGGCGCGGCGCCTAGACCGCGAACCCGATCCCGCCGACCTCCTTGCCTGGTACGACCGTCATGCCCGCGCCCTTCCCTGGCGCGTGCCTCCGGCCGAGCGCGCCGTGGGCGTCCGGCCCGACCCCTATCGGGTGTGGCTCTCCGAAGTGATGCTGCAGCAAACGACGGTCGCGGCGGTGAAGGGCTACTACGAGGCGTTTCTCGCCCGCTGGCCGAACGTCGAGGCGCTCGCCGCGGCGCCCGAGCACGACGTGATGAAGGCCTGGGCCGGGCTCGGCTATTACAGCCGGGCGCGGAACCTCAAGGCGGCAGCCGAGGCGGTGGCGCGCGAGCATGGCGGGCGCTTCCCCGACAGCGCCGCGGCGCTGGCGGCCCTTCCCGGCGTCGGCGCCTACACGGCGGCGGCGATCGCGGCGATCGCCTTCGACGAGCCGGCGGCGGTGGTCGACGGCAATGTCGAGCGGGTGCTGGCGCGCGTCTTCGCCCTGGCCGAGCCCCTCCCCGCCGCCAAGCCGCGCCTTCGCGTGCTGCAGGCGAGCCTGACACCGGCGGAGCGCCCCGGCGACTACGCGCAGGCGGTGATGGACCTCGGCGCGACGATCTGCACGCCGAAGCGGCCGGCCTGTTCGCTCTGCCCGTGGGCGGAGGCGTGCCTTGCCCGCGCCGCCGGCAATCCGGAGGACTATCCGCTGCGTGCCGCCAAGGCCGAGCGGCCGACGCGCCGCGGTGCCGCCTTTGTCGTGACGCGGGCCGGCGACGGCGCGGTGCTCCTTCGCCGCCGACCGGCCAAGGGGCTGCTGGCGGGAATGAGCGAGGTGCCGGGGACCGAGTGGCGCGCCGACTTCGACTCGGCGACGGCGCTCGACGCAGCGCCCGGCCTCGCCGGCGGCTGGCGCAAGGCGCTCGGGCCGGTCGTCCAAGTCTTCACGCATTTTCGCCTGGAGCTGGCGGTCTATGCCGGGGCGGCCGGGGCGGCGGCCGAGCCGCCGCCGGATCATTGGTGGTCGCCGCCGGCCGAACTCGGGGGCGAGGCGCTGCCAAGCCTGATGCGGAAAGCCATCGCCGCGGCTCTGCCCAGCCGGCCAAGCGGGTCGCATTAACCGTGCCGTCGCGGCATTAAGCAACCGGAAATACTCTTTGCCCAGATTCTGGGCATGCGAGCAGCCCCGGCGATCTCCACCCGAGAGGTCTGCGTCGTTACCGACGCCGATCGGAATTCCGCGAACCTCTCGCGCCTCTTGGCGAACCAATTCGCCGTGCGGGTGGTGAGCCCGCGCGATATCGGGCGGGCGAAGCCGAGCCGCCTGGCGGTGGTCGACATCGATCTCCGCGATCCCGCCCACCACGTCGATCTCCGCCAATGGCTGAACCGCCGGCCGGACGGCGGCAAGGCGATCTTCGCGGTCGAGCGCGGCGAACATGCCGATGCCGTCCGCGCCTACGCGATCGGCGCCAGCGACCTCATCGACCGGCCGGTCGAGCGGCTGGCGCTGCTTGCCAAGCTCGCCGACGAGGGAAAGACGGTGACGGTCGGCGGCGAACTCGCCGACGACCCGATCGGCCGCGGCACGGCCGCCGCGCCGGCGGTCGGCGCCCTCCGCGACATCTTCTCGGCCGCGTTCTCGGGCGAGCCGATCGATCAGGTGAAGCTGAACGCCGCCGGCCAGACGGTGGTGACCGAACTCGGCTCCACCGGCATCGCCTCGTGGATCGACACGGTGCGCAAGCACCACAGCCAGACCTACCAGCACTCGCTGCTGGTCACCGGTTTTGCCGTCGCCTTCGGGCAGCGGCTCGGCCTCTCCGAGGCCGACCAGAAGCGCCTCTCGGTCGCCGGCCTCGTCCACGACATCGGCAAGGCGCGCATTCCGCTGGCAATCCTGGAAAAGCCGGGCCCGCTCGACAAGGCCGAGGTCGACGTGATGAAGCAGCACCCGATCTTTGGCCTCGCTGCGCTCGAGCAGATGCCCGACATGCCGAAGGACATCATCAACACCGCCGTCCACCACCACGAATATCTCGACGGCTCGGGCTACCCCTATGGCCTGGCCGCCAACGAGATCACCGATCTCGTCCGCATCCTCACCATCTCCGACGTGTTCGGGGCGATGATGGAGCGACGCTCCTACAAGCCGCCGATGAAGAGCGAGGACGCCTACGGCATCCTCTTGGCGATGGGGCCGAAGCTCGACCGGAAGCTGGTCCGCGACTTCATGCCGGTGTCCAAGGCCGCCATCGCGGTCTGAGGCGGCGAGGGGCCTTTTTCAGTTGCGGTTACCTGGTCATGTTCCTATAGTCACTTCATGAACAAGCAAGTCTCCAAATCGGCGTTCAAGGCGCGCGCCCTGGAACTCCTCCGCGAGGTCGAGCAGTCCGGCCAGAGCCTTGTCGTCACGGACCGGGGAAAGCCTGTTGTCGAGGTCCGGCCTTTGGCCAAGGCGGATCGACCTGACCCTCGCGAATACCTCCGCGGAAAGCTCCTCTTTTACCTCGACCCGACGGAGCCTGTCGGAGCGGAGGATTGGGAGGCGCTCAAGCGGTAGGTCGGCCTTCGATGTTATTGCTGGACACGCACGCTCTCGTCTTCTGGGCTAATGGCGCGGATGAAGAGCTGAGCGTAACGGCCACCGCGGCCATCGACGCATCGCAGGACGCGCTCCATGTCTCCGCGATGTCGGCGTGGGAAATCGCTATGCTCGCGAGGCGCGGCCGGATCGGCTTTGACGGTGGCGTGCTCCCCTGGCTTGCCGCCCTTTCGCGAGTCTCCGGCCTAACCGTCGTGCCAATCGACGTCGAGATCGCCGTAGGCGCGGTCGAACTTCCGGGCGAATTTCATGCCGATCCGGCCGACCGCATCATCGTCGCAACCGCTCGAAAGCTGAACGTGCCGCTTCTGACCCGGGACGTGCGGATTCGAAAGTACTCAGGCGTCACGACAATCTGGTAGCTGCCGTCGGCCCTGCCGCCCTACCCCCCGGCCGCCGCGAGTTCCGCCCGCACCACCTGCCGGAGATCGTCGATCGGGCGGAGCGTCCCCTGGTCGGCGATGTGCCAATAGGTCCAGCCGTTGCAGGCGGGAAGCCCCTGTACCGCCGCGCCGACGCGGTGGATCGAGCCCTGGTGGCCGCCGGCTTCGAGACTGCCGTCAGAGCGGACGCGCGCCGACACCCGCGCCTTGGCGTCGGTGAGGACGGCGCCGGGAGCGATCAGCCCGGCCTCGATCAGGCTGCCGAAGGGAATGCGCGGCTCGGCGCGCTTGCCCCGCGCGATGGCCAGCGACGCGAGGTCGGCCGGTTCCACCGCGGCGATCCGCTCGGCGGCGGCCCTGGCATAGGCTTTCTCGCGCTCGATGCCGATGAAGTGGCGGCCAAGGCGGCGGGCAGCGGCGCCGGTGGTGCCGGTACCGAAGAACGGGTCGAGCACGACATCGCCCGGCTTGGTCGCCGTCATCAGCACGCGATGCAGCAGCGCCTCCGGCTTTTGCGTCGGGTGGACCTTCTTGCCGTCGGTGCCCTTCAGACGTTCGTTGCCGGTGCAGATCGGCAGCAGCCAGTCGGAGCGCATCTGCAGATCGTCGTTCAGCGCCTTCAGGGCTTCGTAATTGAAGGTGTAGCCCTTGGCATCCTCCGAGCGCGACGCCCAGATCAGCGTCTCATGGGCGTTGGCGAAGCGCTTGCCGCGGAAATTCGGCATCGGGTTGGTCTTGCGCCAGACGATGTCGTTGAGGATCCAGAAGCCGAGGTCCTGGAGGATCGTGCCGACGCGGAAGATGTTGTGATAGGAGCCGATCACCCAGAGCGTCCCCTCCGGCTTCAAGACGCGGCGGCAGCCGAGCAGCCAAGCCCGGGTGAAGGCGTCGTAGTCGGCGAAGCTCGCGAACTTGTCCCAGTCGTCGTCGACGGCGTCGACGGTCGACTGGTCGGGACGGCTCAAGGCGTTCTGGAGTTGGAGATTATAAGGCGGGTCGGCGAAGACGAGGTCGACGGAGCCGGCCGGCAGCTTCGCCAGTTCGGCGATCGAGTCGCCCTCGACGATGCGGTCGAGCGCCAGTTCCGCCGCAGCTTCCGGTTCGGCGCGCTTGAGGCGCCCTGCCACCTTGCCCATCGACACTCCACGCAACGCAACGCTCGGCGCGCGAGGCGCCGCCGCACGACACGGTGAATCAACGCGGTGAAGGCGGGGTTAGGGGATGTGGTTAAGGGGGAGTTAGCGGGGGCTTGGGGCGCGGCCGCGAGCAGATTCAGGTTGACGCGGGCGGTTAGACTGCGGGGGTCATTTGGAGCAAGTTCAAGGACTTTGCTGTAGTCGGCCGATGCCCGCCCAGCATCGCCTTGAGAGAGGTGTGCATTCCCTCGGCCAAGGTAGGCGGTCGCGCTCTTGGGATCCAATTCGATCGCTTTCGTGTAGTCGGCGACGGCGCGGTCCAAGTCCCCCTTCATGTGGTGAGTGAGACCAAGATTCGTGTAGGAGAAGACGTTCGTCGGCTTGAGTTCAATCGCCCTGGTGTGGTCGGCGATGGCAAGATCGAGGTCGCCCCTACTGGCGTATGATAGACCGCGGTAGTCGTAAGCCTCGACATAGCCCGGGACTAGTTCAATCGCTTTGGCAAAATCGGCGATGCCCTGGTCAAAATCATGCTGCTTGGCGTACGCGAAACCGCGATTGAAGAAGATGTAGGCGCGGTCCTTGGTGGATTGAGCGTTCTGCTCGAGGAGGCGCGTGCAGCCGGCAATCCTGCGATTCCAGTCGTCCCCGTTGCAGGCGCGCCAATCGGCCTCCCAGACGTCGCGAACCGCGTAAACCGCAATACCGATGACCAGGACGTAGACCCACGTCGGGATAGCGCCGAACGATCGGCCGGGCGTAGCCGGTGCCTCGCGCGGTTGTTGTTCCGTCATAACCCCTACATCTTAGGGATCATGGCTCCGGCGAGGAAGCGCTGAGGCCCGGTCCTGCGATCCGGCCGATCCTGGCGCCGCACTTTTTTTGCCAGCGTGGCAGACGCAACGGTGGTAAGAATCGTGCATCCTCGCCTAGCTTTTTCCTCGGGGTCCGGTCCGGTGACGTTTCTTTCGCTGCCCTTCGCCCGCTTGCGGCTCGCCGCGCTTGCCCTCGCCGCCATGCTTGCCGGCCTTGCCAACGCACCGGCCTTCGCCCAGGCCAATATCGGCGCGATGGTGGTGCTGGATACGTCGGCGGGCATGGGCAACAAGCTCGGCACGCGGGTGAAGCTCGATATCGCCCGGGCGACGATATCCACCGCCCTCGCCAATCCGCCGGCCAATCTCTCGCTCGGCATGGTCGCCTACGGCCACCGCCAGAAGACCAGCTGCAGCGACGTCGAGGTTCTGGTCGCCCCGGCGCCGGGCAACTCGACGCCGATCAAGACCGCCGCCGCCGCCTTGAAGCCGACCGGCAAGGCGCCGCTCGCCTCGGCCGTCAAGCTCGCCGCCGAGACGCTCGACTACCAGAACGCCAAGGCGACCATCGTCGTCGTCACCAGCGGCATCGACGATTGCGCCAGCCGCATCTGCGACATCGCCAGCGACCTCCACGATTCGGCCGCCGACCTCACCATCCATGTCATCGGCCTCGGCCTCACCGACGCGCAGCGCGCCACCGTCGCCTGCTTCGCCAGCCTCAACAACGGCCTTTATATCGACGCCAGCAACGCCGATCAGTTGGCCGCGGCGCTGAACAAGGCGGTGATCGTCGAGACCGTCGCGCCTCTCCCGGTCGCCTCGGTTAAGGGACCGGAGACGGTCACACAGAAGACCACTTTCGAGATCGCCTTCAGCGGCCCGTTCGAAAAGGGCGACCAGGTGCAGATCGCCTGGCCGTCGAGCCGCGGCGGCGATTACATCACCAGCGTCGTCGCCAAGCGCGACCGCCAGACCGGCCACCTCACCGCCCCGGCGGAGATCGGCACCTACGAAATCCGCTACTGGCTGCCTTCGCGCGGCCGCGTCATCGCCCGCCAGACGATCACCGTGGTCAAGGCGGCGGAGCGCCTCTCGGCGCCGCCGAAGATCGGCCAGGGCACGCTGTTCGAAGCGCGATGGGAGGGGAAGATCGGCAAGGGCGACCTCATCGAGGTCGTGCGGCGCGGGACGACCACGCCGGTGCTGGCGTCCTCGCGCATGCGCGAGGACAACGGCCGCGCCCGCCTCGACGCACCGGCCGAGCCGGGGCTTTACGACGTCCGCTACCACCCGGCGCGCGGCAACGGCGCGATCGCAGTGCCGGTGGAAGTGGTGCCGGTGCAGGTCGCGCTCAGCCTGCCCAGCGGCGTCGTCGGCGGCACCGACTTCAAGGTCCGTTGGAAAGGGCCCGGCGCACCGACCGACGAGGTGCAACTCGCCGCTGCCGGCATGAAGGACGGCGAGAGCCTGCAGGGCTACCGGGTCGACAATCCCGACCGGCCGGTGACGCTCGCGGCGCCTGCCGCCGGCGGCAGCTTCGAAGTCCGCTACTGGTCGACCAAGTTCGGCAAGGTGCTGGCGCGGGCGCCGCTGACGATCGGCGGCACGGTCGCCGCCACGCTCGACGCGCCCGCCGAAGCGACAGGCGGCGGCAAGCTCGCCATCGCCTGGAAGGGCCCGGCGGCGCGCGGCGACGAGATTCACATCGCTCGGACCGACATGGCGCCGGGCGAACGCCTCACCTCCGCCGATCTCCCGCTCGACGGCGGCGCCGCCAGCATCGCGGTGCCGAACGCGGCCGGCAGCTACGTGCTCCGCTACTGGTCGAGCCACACGCACGCGGTGCTGGCGACGCGGCCGCTGACGGTGAAGGCGACGCCGACGACGCTGGAGGTCGCCGGGGCGATCAAGGCGGGGCGGCCGTTCAACGTCGCCTGGAAGGGGCCGGGCGAGCGCTTCGACGAATTGCGTGTCGGCACCGCCGACGGCGACCCGCGCGACGCCTTGCACTTCTCGCTGGTCGGCACGGCCGGGCAGCCGGTGGCGGTGAGAGCGCCGGCCCGGCCGGGCAGCTACGTGCTCCGCTACTGGTCGGCGGCGACCAACACCGTGCTCGCCAGCCGCACGATCACGGTGGAGTAGCGGGGCTCCGGGTGACATACCTGCTGTCGTCCGACGGGCGCGATGAAGACGTCGTCGGAGCGTTCGAACGTTACCGGCTCCACCTCGAGTACCACCGGGATTCCTTTCCGGCTTCCGCCTATGCGCTGGCGACTTCCAATTGGTACTTCGCCGCATCCGATCATCGATGCCCGCACGACGCTCGGTTGACGTCGGCCGCTCTCACCGAGCTTTCGACATCGCGAGCCGGGCCCGGCCAAATCTCGCTGCACGTCCGACTGCTGGGAGCGTATCGCGACGGGCATATCGAACTGATCTATCCGCAGGTATTCAGTTACCGGCTGGCGGCGGGCGATTGCGCAGACGGTCATCGCGACTGGCGCTACGACGAGTTGCGGCTATCCGATGCGGGTCACGTCATCCATGAGATCGAGTGGTGGGGGCCCACCGAAGTCGGCTCGTGGCTGATAGAGGCCTCGGACGTCGAGTTCCGATGGCTGCCGCTTTGAACGCCGAAGTCCGGCGCGGCGAACTCCCGCCCCCCTACTCCGCCGCCTCGACGTAAGGTGCCGGCGGCTCCCATTTGAGGCGCGGGGCTCTGGCGGCGCGCGTCTCGTCGAGGCGGCGCCGTGGGGCAAATTGGGGCGCGGCCTTGAACAGCGCCTCCTTGCCGCCGGCCTTGGCGCGCATCGCAAGGTCGCGCAGCGCCGCGATGAAAAGGTCGAGCGAGGCGAGCGATTCCGACTCTGTCGGCTCGATCAGCATCGCGCCGTGGACGACCAGCGGGAAATACATGGTCATCGGGTGGTAGCCCTCGTCGATCATCGCCTTGGCGAAGTCGAGCGTGGTGACGCCGGTGCCGTCGAGGAAACGGTCGTCGAACAGCACCTCGTGCATGCAGACGCGGTCGCCGAAGGGCTGCGAGAAGATATCCTTCAGGCAGGCGCGGACATAGTTGGCGTTCAGCACCGCATCCTCGGAGGCCTGCCTGAGGCCATCGGCGCCGTGCGAGAGCATGTAGGCCATGGCGCGAGTGAACATGCCCATCTGGCCGTGGAAGGCGGTGAGACGGCCGAAGGGATGGCCGGGCGTCGAGTGGTCGTCGGCGGCGATATTGGCGCCGGCCTCGTCGATCGCGGCGTAGATGTCCTCGATCTCGGCGGTCGAGAGGTCGGCGCCGGGGACGACCGCTTCCAGGTCGCCGTAGCTGATCGTCACCGCCTTGGCGGCGCTCTCCAGGAACGCCACCCAGGCCGGGTCCTTGGGGTTCGGGTATTTGCCCTTGGCGGGGCGGCTGGCCTTGGCCGGCGCCGATTCGACCAGCTCCGCCCGGCCGCGGCGGATGCGGACGAACGGGAGCGGCGCAAAGGGGGCGAGCGCCGGCGAGAGCACCACCGGCCCGGCGCCCGGCCCGCCGCCGCCATGCGGCGTCGAGAAGGTCTTGTGGAGGTTGATGTGCATGGCATCGACGCCGAGGTCGCCCGGCCGCACCTTGCCGACAATGGCGTTGAAGTTCGCGCCGTCGGCGTAGAGATAGGCGCCGGCCTTATGCACGGCCTTGGCGATGGCGACGATGTCGCGCTCGAAGAGGCCGCAGGTGTTGGGGTTGGTCAGCATCAGCGCGGCGACCTCGTCGTTGAGGAGGCTCGCGACGACTTCGGGATCGACGGTGCCGTCGGGGCGGCCGGGGACGTCGACGACTTCCAGGCCAAGGAGCGCGGCGGTCGCCGGGTTGGTGCCGTGCGCGGAGAGCGGCACCAGCACCTTCTTGCGCTTCTCCGCCTCGCCGCGGGCGGCGAGCGCCGCCTTGATCGCCATCATCCCGCAGGCTTCGCCATGCGCGCCGGCCTTCGGGCTCATCGCCACCGCCGCCATGCCGGTCAGTTCGATCAGCCAGCGGCCGACCTCGGCGATGAGGTCGACAGCGCCGGGGACGGTCGAGAGCGGCTGCAGCGGGTGGACGTCGGCGAAGCCGGGGAGCCGCGCCATCTTCTCGTTGAGGCGCGGGTTGTGCTTCATCGTGCAGGAGCCGAGCGGATAGAGGCCCATGTCGATGGCGTAGTTCTGCCGCGACAGGCGCACATAGTGGCGCATCGTTTCCGGCTCGCTGAGGCCGGGGAGGTTCAGCGGGGCCTTCCGCGCCTGGCCGCCGAGGCGGGGCTTGAAGGCGGGCGGCTGGTCGATATCGACGCCCATCACATCGGGGCGGCCGATCTCGAAGATCAGCGCCTCCTCTATGGCGAGGGCGCGATTGCCGGTGAAGGTCGCGGCAGGCGCCGCGGTAATCGCCTCAGGAGCGGTCGGACGGCCTTCCTTGTTCAGCATGGCGTGTTCCTGGCAGGTGCGATCCTGGGTCCTCCCCCGCTTCGCGGGTGAGGAACCGAGCGTCCTCGGGTCGGCGCGATTGCTGGTCGCCGCTTGCATCAGCGGCCTCGCTTGGCCGGCTTGGCGCGGGGCGCCGGGCGTTTGGAAGCGGCTGTGGCTTTCGCCTTTGCCCCGCCCTTCGCCTTTGCCTTTTGGGGCGGCGTCGGCTTGGCGGCGGCCTTGCCGCGCGGGGCGACCACCTCGCGGAGGGCCTCGGCGTAGACGACGCGGTCGTCGTCGCTGTTCACCTCGGTCGAGGCGACGAGGATGAGGTCGGCGAGGTCGGGGCGGCCGGGTTCGAGGCGCGAGACCGGCACGCCGGCAAGGATGCCGCGCTCGGCGAGCGTCTCGACGACGGCGTCGGCTTTGCCGGAGACGCGGATGGTGAACTCGTTGAAGAATGCCTTGTTCAGCACCTCGACCCCCGGCACCGCCGCGAGCGCGTCGGCGAGAAGGACAGCGTTCCGGTGATTGGTCAGCGCCAGCCGCTTCAGCCCGGTCTCGCCGAGAAGGGTCAGGTGGATGGAGAAGGCGAGCGCGCAGAGGCCGGAGCTGGTGCAGATGTTGGAGGTCGCCTTGTCGCGGCGGATGTGCTGCTCGCGGGTCGAGAGCGTCAGCACGAAGGCGCGGCGGCCGTCGGCATCGACGGTCTCGCCGCAGAGGCGGCCGGGAAGCTGGCGGAGGTACTTCTGCTTGGTGGCGAAGAGGCCGACATAGGGACCGCCGAATCCCAGCGGGTTGCCGAGCGACTGGCCCTCGCCGACGACAATGTCGGCATCGGCGGCGCCGGGCGGCTCGATCAGACCCAAGGCCATCGCCTCGGTGAAGACCGCGACCAGCAGGGCGCCCTTGGCGTGGGCCCGTTCGGCGATCGGCTTCAGGTCGACGATGTGCCCGTAGACCGACGGGCTCTGCACGACGACGCAGGCGGTGTCGTCGTCGATGGCGGCCAGGAGATCCTCGACGCCGCGCGGGTCGGGCGGCAGTGCCGCGACCGCGCCGCCGGAGACGCCGGCGATGGTCTCGACCACCGCGCGGTAGTGCGGGTGGAGCCCGCCGGAGACGACCGCCTTGCCGCGACGGGTGACACGCCGCGCCATCAGCACCGCCTCGGCGGCGCCGGTCGAGCCGTCATACATGCCGGCATTGGCGACTTCCATCGCCGTCAGCTGCGCAACCTGGGTCTGGAACTCGAACAGCCAGGTCAGCGTCCCCTGGCTGATCTCCGGCTGGTAGGGCGTATAGGAGGTGAGGAACTCCGAGCGCTGGATCAGGTGATCGACGGTCGCCGGAATGTGGTGCTTGTAGGCGCCGGCGCCAATGAAAAACGGCACCGATCCGGCCGCGACATTGCGCGCCGCCATCGCCCCCATGATCCGCTCGACCTCGGCTTCGCTCTTGGCGCGCGGCAGGTCGACCAGCTTCTTCAGCCGCTGCTTCTCGGGAAGGTCGGCGAACAGCGCGTCGATCGAGCCGACGCCGATGCGCCGGAGCATCGCGGCGCGGTCGTCTGAGGTCAGCGGCAGATAGCGCATAGTGCGGCTTTCCTAAGCGTGGTCGGGTTCGACGCGGACGATCGACTTGGCGGAGTTGGCGACGAAGCAGTGGTCGTGCGCCTCCTCGTGCAAGCGGTCGAGATCCTCCGGCAGAGGCTGCTTCTCGCCGACGAAGACGATGCGCGGGCGGAGCGTCACCACCGAGATCCAGAGGCGGTTGGCGTCGTTGCGCTCGACCAGACCCTCGGCGTTGTCGTCGTAGGATTCGACGACGTAGCCGGCCCGGCGGGCGAGATCGAGGAAGGTCAACATGTGGCAGGCCGAGAGCGAGGCGACGAAGGCCTCCTCGGGATCGACCGCGTCGTGCGGCGCATAGGGGGCGGGAATGATCGTCGGCGAGCCGGAGGCCTTGACTTCGATGCCGCCGTCGAAGCGCCAGACATGGCCGCGCGAGTAGCGGCCTCGGCCAAAGTCGGCGCCTTCCGGGAGCCGCCAGGAGACCGTCGCGGTGTGGGTGTGGGTCGTAGCCATACAGTTACCTCAGAGGGTGGCGACGAACGCTTTGTAGGCGGTCTCGTCCATCAGTGCGTCGAGTTCCTTGGGATCGCTGAGCTTCAGCTTCATCAGCCAGCCGTCGCCCTCCGGCGCCCGGTTGACCCCGGCGGGGTCGCCGGAGAGGCTGTCGTTGACGGCGGTGACCTCGCCCGACACCGGGGCGTAGACCTCGCCGGCGGCCTTGACCGACTCCACCACCGCCGCCTCGCCGCCCTTCTTCAGCTTCTTGCCGACCTCGGGGAGTTCGACGAAGACGACGTCGCCAAGCTGGGTCTGGGCGTAATTGGTGATGCCGATGGTGGCGGTGCCGCCTTCGGCGCGGATCCATTCGTGGTCCTTGGTGTAGCGAGTCGGCATCTACGAGGCTCCGGCAGTTGGCTTGGGTTTCCTGAAATAGCGATGCGGCACGAAGGGGAGCGGCGCCACGGCGGCGGCGACCGCCTTGCCGCGCACCGAGATTGCCAGCGGCGTACCGGGCGCGGCGAGGGCCGGCGGCACATAGCCCATGGCAATCGGTCCGCCGAGGCTGGCGCCGTAGCCGCCCGAGGTGACGACGCCGACCGCCTTGCCGGCGCCGTCCTCGATCGTCGCGCCCTCGCGGACCGGCGCCTTGCCGTCGACGCGAATGCCGACGCGAAGGCGGGCCGGCCCGGCGGAGAGTTCGCGCCCGATGCGCGCGCCGCCGGGGAAGTCGCAGGCGGCGCGGCGGCGCTCGGCGACGGCGAAAAGGAGATTGCCTTCGATCGGCGAGGTGGTCTCGTCGATGTCGTGGCCATAGAGGCACAGGCCGGCTTCCAGGCGCAGCGAATCGCGGGCGCCGAGGCCGACCGGAGTGACTTCCGGTTCCTTCGCCAGCGCCGACCAGAGATCGGCGGCGCGGTCGGCGGCAACGGAAATCTCGTAGCCGTCCTCGCCGGTGTAGCCGGAGCGGGAGAAGCGGATGTCGATGCCGTCGAAGCGGCCGACGGCGGCGGTCATGAAGCCCATCGCCGCGGCGCCGGGCACGTGCCGGGAAAACACCTCGGCGGCTTTCGGCCCCTGTACGGCAATCAGGGCGCGGTCGTCGAAGACTTCCAGCGTCGCGCCGCGCGGCAGGCGCTCGCGGATGAAGGCGTAGTCGACGTCCTTCCGGGCGGCGTTGACGATAAGGTCGAGAACGCCCTCCTCGCCCGCCGGCCGCGTCGCCATCAAGTCGTCGACGATGCCGCCGTTCGGATTGAGCAGCAGCGAATAGCGGATGCGGCCGGGCGTGAGGCCGGCAAAGTCGCCGGGGGTCATCGCCTCGAGCGCGGCGGCGACGGCGGCGTGGCTCTGAGCGCGAAGGCGCGCCTGGCCCATATGCGAGACGTCGAAGAGCCCCGCGCCGCTCCGCGTCGCCAGGTGTTCGGCGATGATGCCGCCGCTGTACTGGACGGGCATCGCGTAGCCGGCGAAGGGCACCATGCGCGCGCCGAGCGCGCGATGCAGCGCGGCAAGCGGCGTTTCGCGCAGCGGCGCAGCGTCGGCCGGGTGTTCAGTTGAGGCCATGCATGGCTCTCCCGACAATGGCACAGCCGCAGACGCGAGCCGCCCGCGGCATGCCCCCTCTGTCGGAGAACCTGAGAGATTTCCCGCGAAGAGAGCATTTCGCCTCGCCGCGGTTACTCCTTCGGTGAGCCGCGGACTTTGACTTGCCGCAGCCGCTTTCCAGAGTGTCGCCGACCGTCCGGTCCCTGAGCCTGAGAGTTTCCGGGGCGGTTGCTCCTTCGGCGCCGACAGCGGAGGACCCCCGCTGCCGGACTCTCCCGGCGGTCGTCGCGAGCCGCCGGCAAGTCGCCGTCAGCCCGACCGGAGCGCGACTCCGCCCCGGATTTCACACCTCAACTAGGGTCGCCGCAGGGACAAAGTCAATTACCCCGGCCAGTTAAACACCGCCGGCGCACGCGAATTGGCGACCGGCGGGTTGTTGGTCCGCCGGGGCGGCGCCGGGCTCGCCACGCGTGGCGGAGCGGGAGCACGCTGCGTCGGCGCGGGCTTGGGCTGGTTGGGGTCGAGCGCGGCCTGGATGCGGAGCGTCACCGATTGTTCGGGCGCGGGCACGCTGATCTCGGCGACCTTGGAGTAGTCGGCCGAATAATCCGGGGCGGTCAGACCGACCGCGAGGGTCGTCCAGGTAGTCTTGATCACCGTATCGGTGTCGTCGATTACCGCCAGGCGAATCGGCACATTGACCGTGCCGGAGACCGGACGCGGGCCGCTGACGACGCGACCGGCAATGCCGACGCGCAGCGTCAGCAGGCCCGCCTGCAGGGTGTTGCACTCGCGCGCGGTGTCGTCGATGGTCGCCTGGTAGCGGACATTGTTCGGATTCTCGGCGGCGCCGTTCTGGTAGACGGTGAGCGCCTGCTCGTCGGGGTCGACCTCCACGTCCGGACATTTCCCGTGGACAAGAAAGTAGTCCGGCGTCACTGCGGCGACCGCTTGCGGCTGCGCGGCGGCAGTCGTGCCCTGGGCGAAGCCCGGCTGAGCGGGGGCGGCATTGCCGAAGAGCTGGCCGGTCAGGCCGCCGCTCGAACCGGCGCAGGCGCCGAGCAAGAGCGGTGTCCACAGGCAAGCAAGCGCCCGCGCGGAGCGCCACTGCGCGGCTGCGCCGGGAGACAAGGCTCCGCTGGATTGCTCGACCCGAGCCGTCATTGCATCGCTCTATATCAGCGGTCGCGGCGGACGCCTAGAACCACCGAAAAGGCGGATTTCCTAGCCTTGTCGGCGCCCTCGCCCACCGTTACGTTCCACGCCACTCTGCGCCGCTTCGGCGCCTAAGGTTAAAGCTCTTGGCCAGCCCCCGCCCCGCTCAAAACCCGCGCCCCGCGCCGCTTCCGGCCGCGCCGGCCTATGTCAGCACGCGCGGCGGCGGATCTGCGGTCGGCTTCGGCGAGGCGCTGATTGCCGGGCTCGCCCCCGATGGGGGACTGTTTGTTCCCGTGGCATGGCCAAAGTTGGACCGCGCGACCATCGCCGGATTCGCCGGCCGCCCTTATGCGGCGGTCGCGGCGGAGCTGATGCAGCACTTCGTCGGCGACGCCGTGCCGGCGGCCGAACTCCAGGCGATCTGCCGCGACGCTTATGCGGCCTTCCGCCACCCCTCGGTGGCGCCGCTTGTGGATATCGGGCCGGGCGCCTGGCTGCTGGAGCTCTTTCATGGGCCGACCCTCGCCTTCAAGGACTTCGCCATGCAGGTGCTGGCGCGGCTGATCGACCGCGCCCTGGCGGCAAGCGGGCGGCGGGCAACGGTGATCGGCGCCACCTCCGGCGACACCGGCGGCGCCGCCATCGACGCCTTCGCCGGCCGCCAGCGCACCGACGTGGTGATCCTTTTCCCGCATGGCCGCGTCTCGGACGTGCAGCGGCGGCAGATGACCACCGCGGCAGCGGCCAATGTCCATGCGGTTGCCATCGACGGCTCGTTCGACGACTGCCAGGCGATCGTCAAAGCCCTGTTCGGGCGGCGCGACTTTGCCGAGCGGGTCGCCCTGACCGGGGTCAACTCGATCAACTGGGCGCGCATCATGGCGCAGACTGTCTATTACTTCACCGCCGCGGCGGCGCTCGGCGCCCCGGACCGCACCGTCGACTTCACCGTGCCGACCGGCAATTTCGGCGACGTCTTCGCCGGCTATGTCGCCAAGCAGATGGGCCTCCCGATCGGCCGCCTGACCATCGCCACCAACGAGAACGACATCCTGGAACGGGCGCTGGCAAGCGGCCGTTACGAGGTGCGCGGCGTCACCGCGACGCGCTCGCCGTCGATGGACATCCAGGTCTCCTCCAACTTCGAGCGGCTGCTGTTCGAGGCGACCGGCCGCGACGCCGGCGCGGTGCAGCGGATGATGAACAACCTTGCCCAGTCGCGCGGCTTTCCGATCCCGGAGCCGGCGCTCGCCCGCATTCGCGCCGACTTTGCCGCCGGCCGGGCCAGCGAGGCGGAGACGCTGGCGACGATGAAGCGCCTCGACGCCGCCTGCGGCTACCTTGCCGACCCGCACAGCGCCGTCGCAGTCACTGTCGCCGGGCGACAGAAGCGCGCCGGAGTGCCGATGGTGGCGCTCGCCACCGCCCATCCGGCGAAGTTCCCCGACGCCGTCGCCGAGGCGACCGGGCGGCGGGCCGCGCTGCCGCCGGCGCTCGCCGACCTCATGGAGCGGCCGGAGCGCGTCACCCGTCTCGCCAACGACGCCGGCGCTGTCGCCGCCTTCATCGAAGCCAAGAGCCGCGCCGCGGCCGGAGAGGCCAGGTAAATGAGCGTTCGCACCACCCGCCTCCCCTCCGGCCTGACCGTCGTCAGCCACGACATGGCCGACCTTGAGAGCGCCGCGCTCGGTGTCTGGATCAAGGCCGGATCGCGCTCGGAGGAGGAGCACGAACACGGCATCGCCCATCTCCTTGAACACATGGCGTTCAAGGGCACGCGCAACCGCACCGCCATCGATATCGCCGAGGAGATCGAGGCGGTCGGCGGCGAACTCAACGCCGCGACCAGCGTCGAGACGACGTCCTACTACGCCCGCGTGCTGAAGGCCGACGTGCCGCTCGCCGTCGATATCCTCTCCGACATTCTCAGGAACTCGCTGTTCGACCGGCAGGAACTCGCCAAGGAGAAGGAGGTCATCGTCCAGGAGATCGGCGCCGCCGAGGATACGCCGGACGACAAGGTGTACGACCTCTTCAACGAAGCCGCCTTCCCCGGCCAACCGATCGGCCGGCCGATCCTCGGCACCGAGCACACGGTGCGCGCCTTCCGCCCGGAAGGAATCATGGCCTATCTGGAACGCCACTACACCGGGCCGGAGATGGTGGTGTCGGCGGCGGGCGCGGTCGATCACGACGCGCTGGTCGCTCTGGTCGAGAAGGGCTTCTCCGGCATTGCCACGCAGCGCGCGCCGCGCGTCGTTCCGGCCGCCTATCGGGGCGGCGAAGTGCGCGAGACGCGCGACCTGCAGGAGGCGCAGATTGTCCTCGGCTTCGAGGGGCGCCCCTACCATGCCGACGACTTCTACGCCACGCAGATGCTGGCGGCGGTGCTCGGCGGCGGCATGTCCTCGCGGCTCTTCCAGGAGGTGCGGGAGAAGCGCGGGCTCTGCTACTCGATCTACGCCTTTCACTGGTCGTTCGCCGACAGCGGGCTGATGGCGATCAGCGCCGCCACCGGCGAGGGCAAGGTCGCCGACCTGATGCCGGTGATCCTCGGCGAACTGGAACGCGCCGCCGGCGACATCAGCGAGAAGGAGCTGGCGCGAGCGCGGGCGCAGATGCGGGCCGGCCTGCTAATGGCGCTGGAAAGCCCGTCGGCGCGGGCCGGGCAGCTCGCCCGCCAGCTGCAGCTCTACGGCCGGCCGCTCGAACTCCACGAAATCGTCGAGCGCATCGACAGCGTCGATGTCGCCGCGGTGCGGCGAGTGGCCCAGGAGATCTTGACGCAGGCGTCGCCGACCATCGCCGCCATCGGCCCGGTCGACAAGCTGCTGACAAGGGACCGCATCGCCAAGCGCCTCGGCGCGCCACACTGAAGGGACGGAAAGCCGTGGCATTCCTGCGCGCCGTTCCGCCCACCAACCCGCCCGGACGGCTGCGCGGCGAAAACGTGGTGCTGCGGCCGCCGACCCTCGCCGATCACGCGCAATGGGCGGAACTGCGCGCGGCGAGCCGGGAGTTCCTGGTGCCGTGGGAGCCGATCTGGCCGGCCGACGACCTCACTCGCATCGCCTTCCGCCGCCGCATCAAGCGATACCAGCGCGAGGTGAAGAACGGCATCGGCTATCCCTTCTTCGTCTTCTCCGCCGACGGCGAGACGCTGCTCGGCGGCCTGACCCTCAGCCAGGTGCAGCGCGGCGTCTCGCAGTGCTGCTCGCTCGGCTATTGGATGGGGCAGGCCTTCGCCGGCCGCGGCTTGATGACCGCGGCGGTGCGGACCGCCCTCGCCTTCGCCTTCGACCAGATCAACCTCAACCGCGTCGAAGCGGCGTGCCTGCCGGGCAATGCGGCCTCGATCCGCCTCCTCGAAAAGGTCGGATTTACCCGCGAGGGATACGCTCGCCGCTACCTCTGTATCGACGGGCGCTGGCAGGACCACTTGCTTTATGGGATCGTGCGCGACGATCCTAGAACCTAGGGTTGAAGAGGTCGGTGCATTCGGGCGGATGCACACTTGTCGGCGTACCACGGGGGGGAATAGAACGATCTGCCGCCGGCCCGCGGATCGGAGGGATTCATTGCCAGCTCTTCGCGTGGCCGCGGCCGCGTTACTCGCCTTCATTGCTGTATTGGTGCATTCGGGCAGCGGTTTGGCGCTGACCGCCCTGCGTGTGCCTCTCGATGGCCGCACCTTGGACATGACCAAGGTCGTCGACTACTTCCACCAGGTCGACGAGCGCATCCAGGTTTCAACCGCACCGGGCGCCGACGGCATCGTGCGGCGCATCGAAGTGCGCGCGGCGGAGGCCGGCGTCGCCTCGCACTGGGCGGTGTTCGCGCTCAGCAATGACGGAGCGGTGCAGATCGACCGCCTGCTGGTCGCGCCGCATTTCCGCCTGGTCGGCTCCGGCCTTGCCACACCCGACCTCGGCAATTCGCGGATCGCCTCGGTGACGCCGAGCCAGGGCCTGCCGCCGGAGCGGCAGTCGAGCCAGGAAGCCGACATCTTCCTGATTACTCTCGACCCCGGGGCGGTGGTGACCTTCGTCGCCGAGTTGCGCACCGCCTCGCTGCCGCAGCTGACCCTCTGGGACCCCGACGCCTACAAGGACAACGTCAACAGCTACACGCTGTTTCGCGGCATCGTGCTCGGCATCTCCGGCCTGCTGGCGCTGCTGCTCACCATCGTCTTCGTGGTCAAGGGCACGCCGCTGTTCCCGGCGACGGCGAGCCTCGCCTGGTCGGTGCTGCTTTATCTCTGCGTCGATTTCGGCTTCTGGAACCGCATCTTCTCGCTGTCGCCGACGCAGGACCAGTCCTGGCGGGCCGCGGCGGAAGTGATGTGCGCCGGCACGCTGCTGATCTTCACCTATACCTACCTTCACCTCGCCCGCTGGCACGTGCGCTACAGCCACGCCACCATCGGCTGGCTGGCGGCGCTGCTGATCGTGCTCCTGGTCGCGACCTTCGAACCCTCGCTCGCCGCCGGCATCGCCCGCATCTCCTTCGGCATCACGGTCCTGGTCGGCCTTGCCCTCATCGCCTACCTCTCCACCCACCATTTCGACCGCGCCATCATGCTGGTGCCGACCTGGGTGCTGCTGACGATCTGGATGCTCGCCGGCACGCTGACGATCACCGGGCGGCTCACTAGCGAAGTGGCGCAGCCGGCGCTCGCCGGCGGCCTCGTCCTGATCGTCCTCCTGATCGGCTTTACGGTGATGCAGCACGCCTTCGCCGGCGGCTCGGTACTGCCGAGCGCGCTCGGCGAGACCGAGCGGCGGGCGCTGGCGCTGACCGGCGCCGGCGACATCGTCTGGGACTGGGACGTCGAACGCGACCACATCTATGCCGGGCCGGAGGCGGAGACGCTGCTCGGCCTGAAGCGCGGCACGCTCGACGGCGCGGCACGCGACTGGCTGGACGTGCTCCACCCCAACGACCGCGACCGCTTCAAGACGACGCTCGACACCGTGGTCGAACTCGGCCGCGGCCGCATCGCGCACGATTTTCGCCTGCGCGGCGAGGACGGCCAGTACCGCTGGTTCCTGCTCCGGGCACGGCCGGTGATGGGCGGCGACGGCGAGGTGCTGCGCTGTGTCGGCACGATGCTCGACGTCACCGACGAGCGGGTCGCCGAGGAGCGGCTGCTGCACGACGCGGTGCACGACAACCTCACCGGCCTCCCCAACCGCGAACTGTTCGTCGACCGCCTGGGGGCGGCGATGGCGCGCTCGGAAGCGGAGAACTCGGCGCGGCCGTCGGTGTTCGTGCTCGACATCGACCGCTTCAAGCAGGTCAACGATTCCTTCGGCATGTCGGTCGGCGACTCGGTGCTGCTGACCATCTCGCGGCGCCTCGCCCGCCTGCTGACGCCGACCGATACGCTCGCCCGCCTCGCCGGCGACCAGTTCGCCTTCCTGCTCATCTCCGAGCACGAGCCGGACAAGATCGCCGCCTTCGCCGAATCGGTCCGCCGCACCCTTCGCGCGCCGATCACCTTCGGCGAGCGCGAGATCTTCCTCACCGCCTCGATCGGCATCGCCATGCAGGACGACAAGCAGGTCGAGGCGATCGAGGTGATCAAGGACGCCGAGATCGGCCTCTTCCATGCCAAGCGCATGGGCGGCGACCGGATCGAGGCGTTCCGGCCCTCGCTCCGGAAGCACGGCGCCGACCTGATGACGCTGGAGGCGGACCTGCGCCGCGCTCTCGGCCGCGAGGAGATCAAGGTGCTCTACCAGCCGATCGTGCGGCTGGAAGACCGCACCATCGCCGGCTTCGAGGCGCTGGTGCGCTGGGACCACCCCAAGCACGGCCGCATCGCGCCGGCCGACTTCATCCCGATCGCCGAGCGGACCGGGCTCATCATCCCGCTCGGGCTGTTCGTCCTCGACCGCACCGCCAAGCAGCTCGCCGACTGGCAGGACCAGCTCGGCAGCGCGACGCCGCTCTTTGCCAGCGTCAACGTCTCCTCGCGCCAGCTGATCCGCCACGACCTCATCAACGACGTGAAGTCGGTGCTGGTGCGCTCCAGCGTCGCCCGCGGCACGCTGAAGCTCGAGATCACCGAGAGCCTGGTGATGGAGAACCCGGAATATGCCGCGCAGATGCTGGTCAAGATCCGCGAACTCGGCGCCGGCCTCTCGCTCGACGATTTCGGCACCGGCTATTCTTCGCTCTCCTATCTCCAGCGCTTCCCCTTCGACACGCTGAAGATCGACAAGAGCTTCGTGCGCGACCCGATCGGCAGCGCCAACCGGCGGGTGATCCTGAAATCGATCATCACCCTTGCCCACAATCTCGGCATGGAAGTCGTCGCCGAAGGCGCCGAGACCGAGGCCGATACCGAGGAACTGCACGAACTCGGCGCCGAATACGCGCAGGGCTTCATCTACGGCCAGCCGATGACCCCCGCCGAGGCCGCGCACCTCCTCTTCCAGGCCGCGCCGGCAGACGAGGTGGATGCGTAAAAGGGGCCGGCCGGCCCCTCGCCTTGACAGGCGCCCCGCCCCGCGCGCCTATGCGGCGCCCGGCGCCGGGCCGAGACTCGCTTCACGCACGCACCTAATGACCGCCGCCGCCCCCTCCCCCGCCAAGCCGCCGCTGGCGATCCTGCTTTGCGCGCCGCGCGGCTTTTGCGCCGGCGTCGACCGGGCGGTGGATATCGTCGACCTGGCGCTGCAGCGCTACGGCGCGCCGGTCTATGTGCGGCACGAGATCGTGCATAACCGCTTCGTCGTCGACGGGCTGAAGGCCAAGGGAGCGGTGTTCGTCGAGGAGATCGCCGAGATCCCCGACACCAAGCAGCCGGTGATCTTCTCCGCGCATGGCGTCGCCAAGGCGGTGGTGGCGGAGGCGAAGGCGCGCGGCCTCTTCCTGCTCGACGCCACCTGCCCGCTGGTCTCCAAGGTGCATCGCGAGGCGGAGGCGCTCCACCGCCAGGGGCGCGAGATCGTCCTCGTCGGCCACGCCGGCCACCCCGAGGTCGAGGGAACGATGGGCCAATTGCCGCCGGGCGCGGTCCATCTCGTCGAGACGCTCGCGGACGCCGAAGCGCTCATGCCGCGCGCGCCGGAGGCGCTCGCCTGGATCACCCAGACGACGCTCTCGGTCGACGACACGGCGGCGATCGTCGCGGTGCTGAAGCGCCGTTTCCCCGGTATCGCCGGGCCGCACAAGGACGACATCTGCTACGCCACCACCAACCGCCAGGAGGCGGTGAAGCGGGTCGCCGCCACCGTCGACGCGATGATCGTCGTCGGCGCGCCGAACTCGTCCAACTCGCAGCGCCTCAGGGAAGTCGCCGAGCGGAGCGGCTGCGCCCGCGCCTACCTGATTGAACGCGCCGGCGACCTCGACTGGCCGGCGCTCGCCGGCATCGCCCGCCTCGGCGTCACCGCCGGCGCCTCGGCGCCGGAGGTGCTGGTCGAGGAGGTGCTGGAGGCATTCGCCGAGCGCTACGCCATCGCCGTCACGCAAGTCTCCGGCACCGCCGAGACGCTCGCCTTCAGCCTGCCGCGCGAATTGAGGAGCGTCGCGTGATGGGCGGCGGCGCCCTGCGGTCCCCATCCCCCGCTGCGCGGGGGATCAAGGCCGCACCCGACGGTCGCCCCGGCGGTGCCTGCTGATGGCGGTCTATACCGAGGTGGCCGACGAGGAGCTGGAGGCCTTCGTCGCCAGCTACGACATTGGCGCCATTCACTCGCTGAAGGGCATCGCCGAGGGCGTCTCCAACTCCAACTACCTGCTGGTCACCGACAAGGGGCCGTTCATCCTGACGCTCTACGAGAAGCGCGTCGAGCCGGCCGACCTGCCGTTCTTCATCGGCCTGATGGAGCATCTCTCCAGCCGCGGCATCGTCTGCCCGCTGCCGGTGCACGACCGCGCCGGCGCGGCGCTGAAGCGGCTCGCCGGGCGGCCGGCGGCGCTGGTCACCTTCCTCGACGGCATGTCGGTGCGGCGGCCGCAAGCCGCCCACTGCGGGGCGGTCGGCGAGGCGCTGGCGCGCCTCCACCTCGCCGGCGAGGGCTTTGCCGGCAAGCGCGCCAACGCCCTCTCGCTCGGCGGCTGGCAGGGGCTCGCCGCGGCGAGCGCGCCGCGTGCCGACAGCGTCGCCGCCGGCCTCGGCAAGGAGATCGCGGCGGAACTCGCGTTCCTGGCGGCGAACTGGCCGCGCGACCTGCCGCCGGGCGTGATCCATGCCGACCTCTTCCCCGACAATGTGTTCTTCCTCGGCGGGCGCGTGTCGGGGCTGATCGACTTCTACTTCGCCTGCAACGACATGCTCGCCTATGACCTGGCGATCTGCCTCAACGCCTGGTGCTTCGAGGCGGACGGCGCGTTCAACGTCACCAAGGGACGGGCGCTCCTCTCCGCCTACGGCCGCGTGCGGGCGCTGCAGGGCACCGAGATCGCGGCGCTGCCGCTGCTGGCGCGCGGCGCGGCGCTTCGCTTCCTGCTGACGCGGCTGGTCGACTGGCTGAACGTGCCGAAGGGCGCGCTGGTCACGCCGAAGGACCCGCTGGAATATTACAAGAAGCTCCGCTTTCACCGCTCGGTCGCCGACGCCTCGGCCTATGGCCTTTCGGGCGCGGCGGGATGAGCGAACGGGTTACGATCTATACCGACGGCGCCTGCTCGGGGAATCCCGGGCCGGGCGGCTGGGGCGCTCTCCTCTCCTTCAACGGCACGGTGAAGGAGATCTGCGGCGGCGAAACCCACACCACCAACAACCGCATGGAGCTGACGGCGGCGATCATGGCGCTGGAGGCGCTGAAGCGGCCCTCGCCGGTCGATCTCTACACCGACTCGCAGTACCTCAAGGGCGGCATCACCACCTGGATGAAGGCGTGGGTGAAGAACGGCTGGCGGACCGCCGACCATAAGCCGGTCAAAAACGCCGACCTCTGGCAGCGCCTCGCCGCCGCCCGCGACCGCCACGAGGTGAAGTGGCACTGGGTGCGCGGCCACCACGAGACCGAGGGCAACCACCGCGCCGACGAGCTAGCGCGGCGCGGGATGGAGCCGTTCAAGCGTTAGGGCGGCGGGCGGCGGATCCGCCCCCGTTTACGGGGGCGGGGGACCGCGGAGCGGTGGTGGGGGCGGGGGACAGGGCGGCACTGTTCCAACGCGGTTCCCCGCACTATCAGTCGCCAACACGCGGCGCGGCACTCGCCCCCTCCACCGCCTGCGGCGGTCCCCCTCCCCCGCTTCGCGGGTGAGGAACCCGCCCCTACAGCACCCTTGGCGCGATGAGGTCGACCGTCACCGTCACCTCGCCCTCCAGGCAGTTGACGCTGTATTGGCTGGCGGCGTCGCCTTGCGAGGCGAGGTAGACGTAGCGGTGCTCGCCGGCCTCCAGGCGGTCGATCGGCGCCTTGGCGTCGACGATGGTCACCGCCCCCTTCCCCGCCACCTCGACCGAGACCGTGGCCGGCGGGATCGGCGTCGGCGCGCCGGGGAGCTTCAGGTCGTGGAGATTGGTCCGGCGACCGACATAGAACAGCTTGGCCTCGCCGGCCCGCAACTTATAGATCAGCATTGTCCCCCTCGTGTTGTCGCGTTATCGCGCCGCCGCCGGTTCCCCCGGTGCCGGAGCCGCGGCCGGCGTCGCCGCCGGCTGGGCGCCGACGACGCTGACCACCATGTTGTCGGGATCGTAGATGCGCTTGGCGGCGCGGTTGACGTCGGCAAGCGTCACGGCGGCGAAATAGCCGTTCCGCTTGTTGATGTAGTCGATGCCGAGATCCTCCTGCTGGATGGCGAGGAGCTGGCGGGCGATGGTGTTGGAGTCGGTGAAGCGGATGGCGTAGTTGCCGATCAGGAACGCCTTGGCGTCGGCAAGTTCGGCCTCTGTGGCGCCTTCGGTGATGAAGCGCTTCATCTCGTCGCGAATAAGCGCCAGCGTCTCCTCGGCGCGGTCGGCGCGGGTCGCGGTGCCGCCGCTCATCGAGGCGGAGTACGCGGTGTTGCCGAGACCGGTCGAGACCGAATAGGCGTAGCCGCGCTTCTCGCGCACCTCGCGATAGAGCCGCGAGGCGAAGGAACCGCCGCCGAAGATGTAGTTGGCGACGGTGGCGGCGTAATAGTCGGGGTCCTTGCGCGGAATGCCGGCATTGGCGAAGCGGATGCTCGCCTGCGGCACTGGCGCGGCAACGTCGATGCGCTTGCCCTTGCCGAGGGTCGCTTGCGGCACCGGTTGCAGCTTCGGCTCCGCCGGCAGCGCGCCGAACAGCTGGTCGAGCACCGGCGCCAGCTGCTTGGCGTCGATGGCGCCGACCACGGAAATCTTGATGTTGCCGCGGGTCATGGTGTTCTTCATGAAGGCGCGGAGGTCGTCGGCGCCGATGGCGGCGACGCTCTCTGGCGTCCCCGCCGCCGGCTGGGCGTAGGGATGGTCGCCGTAAAGCGCCTTGGAAAAGGCGACGCCGGCCTGGGCGTCGGGGCTCTTCTCGGCGCGCTTCATGTTGGCGACGACCTGGGTGCGGATGCGCTCCAGCGGCTCGCTGTCGAAGCGCGGCGCGGTCAGCGCCAGGCGCATCAGGCGGAACGCCTCTTCGGAATTGGCGGTGAGTGTCCTCAGGCTGCCGCTGACGCTGTCGCGGTCGCTGCCGAAGCCGATGCGGATCGAGTCGCGGTCGAGGATCGCCTGGAAGGCCGGGCCGTCGAGGTCGCCGGCGCCCTCGTCGAGCATCGAGGTCATCAGGCTGGCGGTGCCGGCCTTGCCAGGCGGATCCTGCGTCGAGCCGCCAGTGAAGGCGAAAGCGATCGACAGGATCGGTAGGGTGTTCTCGGTGACCAGCCAGGCCTCGATGCCGCCGGGGCTGACGACGCGCTGGATGTCGATGGCGAAGGCGGCCGGGGCGGCGGCAGCAAGACCGACGGCGAGCGAAAGCACGGCGGCGAGCGTGCGCAGCGGACGGAAGACGGGAGCGTTCATAGCGGGGTCTCCAATCGCGCCGGTCAGATGCGCGCGGGCGGCGGATCGCCGACCAGGTAGCCGGTCACCGACCGGCGGACGATAAGGTATTTCTTTGCCGCGGCCTGGATGTCGGCGGCGGTCACCGTCTGGATGCGCTGCGGCCACTCCTGCACGTCCTTGAGGGTAAGACCGATCGCCAGACTGGAAGCGAAGGCGCGGGCGATGCCGCCCTGGCTGTCCTGCTGGTAGATCGAGGCGGCCAGCACCCGCCGCTTGGCGAGGGCGAGTTCGTCCTCGGTGACGCCCTTGTCGATCACCGCGGCGATCATTTCGTCGAGCGCGGCGGTGAGATCGCCGAGCGTGGTGTCGCCGCGCGGCGTCGCCGAGATGCCGAAGCGCGCCTCGTCAAGCGAATTGCCGCTGTAAAAGGCGCCGGCCGAGGCGGCGATCTTCTTGTCGAGGACCAGCGTCTTGTAGAAGCGCGACTGCGAGCCCGAGCCGAGAATGTCGGCGAGGAGGTCGAGCGCCAGGGCGTCCTTCTCCGGACCGGTGACATAAGACGGCGCGAGGTAGCTCCGCTGCATCGAGGGCTGCGTCACCCGCGCGTCGGAAAGGGTCAGCGTGCGCGAAGCCTGCGGCTCCGGCTCGCGGGCGTGCTTGCGCGGCGGCGGCTCGGCGCGGCGCGGCACCTTGCCGTAGGTCGCCTCGGCGAGGCGGCGGACCTCGTCGGGCGTGATGTCGCCGGCGATGACCAGGATGGCGTTATTGGGCGTGTAATACTGGTTGTACCAGGCGACCGCGTCCTCGCGGGTCATCTGCGCCATCTCGTGCAGCCAGCCGATGACCGGCGTGCCATAGGGGCCGTTCTGGTAGAGAGCCGCGGTCACCGCTTCGCTGAGGCGCGCGCCCGGGGAGTTGTCGGTGCGCGAGCGCCGCTCCTCCATCACCACGTCGCGCTCCGGCAGCACGACCGCGTCGGTGAGGACGAGGTTCTGCATGCGGTCGGCTTCCAGCTCCATCATCAGCGGCAGGTATTCCTTGGAGACGGTCTGGAAATAGTTGGTGTAGTCGTAGGAGGTCGAGGCGTTCTCGACGCCGCCGACGGCGGCGACCTTGGTCGAGAACTCGCCGCCGGGATGGGCCTTGGTGCCCTTGAACATCAGATGCTCGAGGAAATGGGCGATGCCGGACTTGCCGCGCACCTCGTCGGACGAGCCGACGCGATACCAGACCATGTGGTTGATCACCGGGCCGCGGTGATCGGGGACGACCACCACCTCCATGCCGTTGGCCAACGTGAAACTCGACACATTGGGGGCGAAGATCGGCACGGCATCGGCGCCGTGAAGGCTCGCCGCGGGCGCGAACGCGCCGACCAGGAGCGCGGCGGCAAGGGCGGCATGGGCGGTGTGGCGGCGCAAACGCATCCAAATCCTCCAGGAAGGCGCCGCCCTCGCCCGGCGGGGGCGCCTTTCATAGGCAATTTCGCGGCTCATTCTAGGCAGCAAAAGCGCCCATGGTCCATCATTTAGGCAGCAGGCGACGCGCCGCTAGGCTGCAAGAAGATTAACTCTGAGTCACCAAGCGAGCGGCGGTCGAGGATGTCGAAGCCGGCAACCGCGGTAACCGCGCCGGCCCGCTCCTCCAGCACGGCGAGCGTGGAACCGGTCAGCCAGCCGCCGGCGAGCGCCGAGGCGAGAGCCTTTTCGCCGAGGCCCTGGCCATAGGGCGGATCGGCGAAGACGAGGTGGAAAGGCGCTATGGTGCCGGCCGCGCCGAGGCGAGTGGCGTCGCGGCGGAAGAGCTTGGTGCGGCCGGTCAGTCCCAGCGCCTCGACGTTCCCGCGGATCAGCGCCCTCCCCTCGACGCCCTCCTCGATGAAGAGGCAGAACGCGGCGCCGCGCGACAGCGCCTCGATGCCGAGGGCGCCGGTGCCGGCGAAGAGGTCGAGGACGCGGGTGCCGGAGAGGCGGTCGGCGTAGCGATGGGCGAGGATGTCGAAGAGGCTCTCGCGCAGGCGATCGGAACTCGGGCGGATGTCGCGGCCGGCGGGCGCGGCAAGCGCCCGGCCGCGGAATTCACCGGCGACGATCCGCACGGGGCGGCGCCTTTCCCGGCGGCCGGCCGCGGGCCTGCCCGCGCCGCGGCGGCGGGGCGAGATCGGCATGGGCGTCGGCGATGAGACGCTGTCCCAGCTGGTCGCGGAGCACCTTCCCCGGCACCTCGCGCACTTCTCCCTCGCGGAGGTCGCCCAGCTGAAACGGTCCGTAGGAGACGCGGATCAGGCGGTTCACGGCGAGTTCGAGGCTGGCGAGGACGCGCTTCACCTCGCGGTTCTTGCCCTCGCGAAGGGCTACCGAGAGCCAGAGGTTGGAGCCCTGCACCCGCTCGATCGCCGCTTCGATCGGGCCGTAGAGCACGCCGTCGATGGCGGTGCCGTCGGCAAGGCGGGCGAGCGCCTCGTTGGTGGTCTCGCCATGGGCGCGCACGCGATAGCGGCGGAGCCACCCGGTCGCCGGGAGTTCCAGCGTCCGCGCCAGGCCGCCGTCATTGGTCAGGAGGAGCAGCCCCTCGGCATTCATGTCGAGGCGGCCGACGGCGACGACGCGCGGCATGTCGGGAGGAAGCGCATCGAAGACGGTCGGGCGGCCCTCTGGGTCGCGCGCCGTCGTCACGCGGCCGCGCGGCTTGTGATAGAGCCAAAGGCGGGTCCGCTCGGGCGCGGCGAGCGGCTTGCCGTCGACGGTGATCTTGTCGGCGTCGGTGACGTCGAGCGCCGGCGAGGTCAGGATGCGGCCGTTCACCGCGACGCGGCCGTCGGCGATGATGCGCTCGCATTCACGGCGCGAGGCGACGCCGGCCCGCGCCATCACCTTGGCGATCCGCTGGCCGTCGTCCGGCTCGGGCGAAGCTTGCGCGACGCGGCGCTCTCGTTCAGTCATCGCCGTGACATAGCAAGGGCACCGGCCGGCGCAAGGGCGCTCGGCCGTTTTGCGGGCAGAACGGATGAGCGCTGACGAGACCGAGGGCGAGGCGCGGCGGGGCTTCATGGCGGCGGCCTTCGCCGAGGCGCGGCTCGCCGCGGCGCGCGGCGAGGTGCCGGTCGGCGCGGCGGTGGTCGCCGGCGGCAAGGTGGTGGCGGCGGCCGGCAACCGGACGCTGGAGCTCAGAGACCCGACCGCGCATGCCGAGATGCTGGCGCTTCGCGCGGCGGCGGCGGCGCTCGGCAGCGAGCGGCTCGGTGCCTGCGACCTCTATGTGACGCTCGAACCCTGCACGATGTGCGCGGCGGCGATCTCGTTCGCCCGCATCCGCCGGCTCTATTTCGGCGCCGCCGACGAGAAGGGCGGCGCGGTCGAGCACGGCGTCCGCTTCTTTGCCGCGCCGACCTGCCACCACGCGCCGGAGGTCTATGGCGGCATCGGCGAGAGCGAGGCGGCGGAGCTGCTCAAGGGATTCTTCGCGGAAAGGCGGTGAGCCTCGACCGCACACACCGGGGAAACGCCGGTGTCCAGGTGACGGCCAATGCGGGTCTAGAGTCTTGCGCCGGGGTGAGCGGAACGGCGCTACTGCGCCGGCTTTCCCCAGGGCCAGAGGTTGGCGAGGATGCCTTGCGGCGGCGCCTGCTCGGGCGCCTTCTCCGGCGCGGCCGGGGCCTGGGCCACCACGGCGGGCTTCGGCTTGGCCGGCAAGCGATACTCGGTCGGCGGCTCGGTCAGGAATTTGCGGGTCGGCGTGCCATCGGCCTCGACCGTGCCGCCGGACTGCGCCTTGGCGGCGGCCATGGCGGCGATGCCGGCCTGATAGCCGGCCGGGTCGACGCCGGGCGGCGCGATGCCGGGCGGCAAGGTGCTGCGCGGCGGAGCCGGCGGTCCCGCGGCCGCGAGTTCGGCGTTGGTCAGGATCGGCGCCTTGGCGGGCGTCAGCCCGGCCTGGGCGCGCTTGGCGGCAACGTCGGGATCGTTCGGCCACTCGCCGCCGGCGGTGGCGGCAACGCGCGTCGAGCGCGGCTGCGGCAGCGCGTCGGTCGGCGGCACGACGACCTTGCCGCCACGCGGGCGGTAGACGATCTCCTCGTTGCCCTTGTCGGGGCCGCCGATGGCGATCATCTCGGAAATGTCCTGGACGGTCTGCTGGCTGATCGGAACGCCGGTGCCGTAAGTCGCGCCGAGGCAGCCGGCGGTGAGCAGCGGCGCCGCGACGGCGACGAAGGCTGCTTTCAACCGGATCTCGGGAACGCGCTTGTTCATGGCTCTAACGTCCATGGCTCCGAAGTTCCCACCGCCCGCCTGCCCGCGGACAGGCTGGCAGTCTCCGGCCCCCTCGATTCGCTTGTAGAGGATAGGACCGGGGGCGGCAACCGGCCTTTTTGCGGCAAAGGGGTCGAGGCGAGCGGCCGGCGCGCTCCCTTAACCATTTGATCCCGCTGTTCTTTCGCCTGACTGCCAGAGGCGCGGATTCAGCCAATTGCGGCAAGATCGCGGTCGAGTTCGGTCAATCCACCGCGCGCCGCGGCGATCAGGTCGCGGGCCCGGTCGGCGTCCTCGTTCATGCGGGCGACAAGCGCCGCCGCCGAGGGGAAGCGCTCCTCGGCCCTGATCCAGCCGATGAAGCTGACGGTCAGCGTCTCGCCATAGAGGTCGCCGCCGAAGCGGAAGAGGTGCGCTTCGAGGAGCGGCGCGCCGCCGCCGAAGGTCGGCCGCCGGCCGTAATTGGCGACGCCGGCGAAGGTCTCGCCGTCGGCGCGGCGAACCTCGACGGCATAGATGCCGTCGCGCAGGCGAAAGTCCGGGCCGGGGTCGATGTTGGCGGTCGGGAAGCCGAGTTCACGGCCGCGGGCATCGCCGTGGATCACCGTGCCGGCGACGAACCAGCGGTAGCCGAGGACGGCATTGGCGGCGGCGATGTCGCCCGCGGCCAGCGCCTCGCGGACGCGGCCGGAAGAGAACGCCCGCTCGGCGTCGCCGATCTTGTCGACGATCTCGACGGCAAAGCCGTAGCGTTCGCCGGCGGCGCGGAGGTCCTCGACGCTGCCCTGGCGGCCGGCGCCGAAGCGGAAGTCGGCGCCGACGAGGAGGCCGCCGACGCCGATCCCGTCGCCGAGATGGCGGACGAAGTCGGCGGCGAGGAGGCTCGCCCAGCGGCGGTCGAAGGGCAGCACGATCATGCCGGAGAGGCCGAGCGCGGCGAGGAGGCGCGCCTTGGCTGCCTGCGGGGTGATGCGGAACACCGGCTCGGCGGGGCGGAAGAAGGTGCGGGGATGGGGCTCGAAGGTCAGCGCGGCGCTCGGCGCATCGAGCCGGACGGCGAGTGCGCGCGCCCGGCGCAAGACATGCTGATGGCCGCGATGGACGCCGTCGAAATTGCCGATCGCCACCACCGCGCGGCGAAGGCGCGGGTCGGGCGGGTCGATGGGCGAGAGGATCAGCGGCGGGCGGGGCATGGGCGTCTTGGCGAAAGCGCGCGGACGGTGGCGCGGCGGCGGCGCCGGGTCAAGTTTGCCGCCGGCCTACCACGCCAGGCGGGGGATGACGGCTCTTGCCGTCAGCCCCTCCGCGGCGAGGCGGGCATGGATCGCGGCGAGGCCGGCGAGTTCGCCGCCGTGGATGCCGGAGGCGACGAACAGCGCGTCGATGCCGGCGGCGACGGCGCCGCCGATGTCGGTGCGGAGGCCGTCGCCGATGGCCAGCACCTCGGCCGCAGACACCGGCCGGCCGGCGATCCGCGAGGCCTCGGCGAGGGCGGCGGCATAGATCGGCGGATGGGGCTTGCCGGCGATCGCCACCTTGCCCCCCATCTCCGCGTAGCGCTCGGCGAGCGCGCCGGCGCAGGGGATCAGCTTGCTGCCCCGCTCCACCACCAGGTCGGGGTTGGCGCAGATCATCGGCAGGCGCCGCGCCGCCAGCGCCTTGAGGCGGTCCTCGTAATCGGCGACGGTCTCGCGCTCGTCGTCGATCGGGCCGGTGCAGCAGACCACCTCGCAGTCCACCGGCCCGGCAGGGACGACGCCGATGCCGTCATAGAGCGGGAGATCGCGGTCGGGGCCGAGGTGATAGACCCGTCGTCCCCGCCACTCGGCGAGCAGGCGCCGGGTGACGTCGCCGGAGGTGACGACCGCGTCGTAGGCCTCGCGTGGCACGGCAAGCGCGTCGAGCTGGGCGACGATCGGGCCGGCCGGGCGCGGGGCGTTGGTCAGCATCAGGACGACGCCGCCGGCGCGGCGGAAGCGCCCGGTGGCGGCGGTCGCGTCGGCAAAGCTCGTCACGCCGTTGTGGATGACGCCCCAGACGTCGCAGAAGAGGACGCGGTAGCCGCCGGCGAGCGCGGAGAGGCCGGCAACAAGCGGGGGTTGGCTGAGATTGGCCATCGGCGGCCGTGGCTACGGGCTTTGCCGGCCGGCGGTCAAGCCCGCCGCGCGGAGCCGAACACGCCCAGCGGTTGCGCCGCGGCCCTGCAATCCGCCTTCGCAAGGCCGGCCCTTTCCGGCATAGTCGCTCGTCGAATCGGAGCGTTGACCCCTCCCCCATGAGGCGGATCGTTTTCTCGGCCCTGACCGGCCTTTTCCTTGTCGTCATCGCGGCCGCCGTCGCCTTCGCCGCCGGACGGCTGCTGGCGCTCGACATGAGCGCGACAATCGCCATCGGGGTCGGCGTGCTCAGCGCCCTCTCGATCGTCCAGGTGAACCTCCGCCGCGTCCGCGACGAGGCGCTGCTCGACCGCCGACTTGCCGATCTCGGCATGATCGAGGGCCGCGCGGCGGCCAACCTGCAGGCGCTGGCCGCCCGCGTCGCCACGGTCGAGGAGGACCTCAAGGAGGCGGGCAGCGGCGACAGCGAGCCGATCCTCGCTGAGGTCGAACTGTTGAGCGCGCTGGTTCGCGACCTCGCCGAGTCGGTGGCGGCAGTCGAGCAGAAGGTGACCGGGGTGGCGCCGCCGCCGGTCAAGCTGCCGCCGGCAACGCCGCTCGCCGAGCGGGTGCAGGAGCGGGCCGCGGCCCGCGCCGCCGAGCCGTCAACGGCGGCGGCGCCGCCGGCCAAGACGCTCAAGCCGGAATTCCTCCAGGAGGTACAGGCGGCGGTCGACGGCAGCCGCGTCGAAATCCACCTCCAGCCGGTGGTGACGCTGCCGCAGCGGCGGCCGCGCTACTACGAGGCGCTGGCGCGGCTCCGCAACAGCGATGGCGGACTGATCGCGCCGTCCGATTTCATTCCGGCGGCGGAGAGCCTGCAGCTGATGCCGCGGATCGACAATCTCGTCCTGTTCCGCGCGGTGCAGATCGAGCGGCGGCTCGCCGCCCGCCAGCGCGAGGCCGGCATCTTCATCAACATCGCCGGCGAGAGCCTCCGCGATGCCGACTTCACCGCCGAGTTCGTCTCCTTCATGACCGCCAACAAGGCGCTCGCCGGGTCGCTGGTGTTCGAGTTCACGCAGTCGACGGTCGACAGCATGGGGCCGCTCGAACAGGAGAGCCTCGCCGCCCTCGCCGAGATCGGCTTCCGCTTCTCGATGGACCATGTCAGCGACCTCAAGGTCGACTTCCAGCGCCTCGCCGGCCGCGGCTTCCGCTTCGTCAAGGTGGCGGCGTCGACGCTGCTCCGCCGCTCGGCGCGCGGCAGCCCGGACATCGCCTATCCCGATCTCTCCGACATGCTGGCGCGCTTCAACATCGACCTCGTCGCCGACCGCATCGAGAGCGAGAGCGAGGTGGTCGACCTCCTCGACTACGACATCCGCCTCGGCCAGGGCTACCTGTTCGCGCCGCCGCGGCCGGTCAAGCTCGACACCGCCTCCAGCGCCGCCGACAAGGCAATGCCGCTCCCCACCGGCTCGGCCCGCGCCGCCGCGACGCCGGCCGCCGCCGCCGCTCCCAAGACCGACGTGGCGATGGCCAAGATCCGCGCCAGCTTGATGCGGTAACGGGGGGGGCTGACATGGTCCTCCCCCGCTCCTGCGGTGGAGGGGGACTGCATAGCGGTGGAGGGGGCGGCAGCCAAGCCGCCATACCGTATTAACCTGCCATCGATCGAACGGTCGCAAGCACGCTTTCCAGGGCATCGAGGATGTAGGGACCGAGCGGATGCCGGCGGCGGAAGCGAAGCCCTTCGAGCCGCCCGCCCCGTAGCTGCTCAGAGAGCACCACTTCAGGAAGCGACATCTGCCGGCGGAGCATTCGGGCGCGCCTTTCACTGAGAACGGTTGCCCGCACCCGCCCCCTCCACCGCCTGCGGCGGTCCCCCTCCCCCGCTGCGCGGGTGAGGATCAACCGCACCCCTCGCCGCTGCCAATCGCCCTCGGGCGGCCTACTGCGCGAGCACCCGGGCGACGCGGAAGCCGACATTGGCGTAGCGGACGGTCGGCGCCGTGCCGTCGCGGTCGGCCGAGCGGAGGGCCTTCTGCAGGCTGTACCAGGAGCCGCCGCGCAGGACGCGGGTCTGGCATGTGCCGGTGCCCTGCCAGGCTACGGCCTCGCGGGCGGCGCCGAGATAGGAGTTGCGGTAGCAGTCCTCGGTCCACTCGGCGACGTTGCCGGACATGTCGTAGAGGCCGAACTCGTTCGGCGAGTACGAGCCGACCGGCGCGGTGAAGGTGTAGCCGTCGCGGCAGCCGACCGCGACCCAGGCGGCGAACTGCGCCTTGCCGGTCTGGTCGGCGCCGTTGGCAAAGCCGCAGATGCGCGAGACGTCCTGGCCGAACCAATAGGGCGTCGTGGTGCCGGCGCGGGCGGCGTATTCCCACTCCGATTCGCTGAGCAGGCGATAGGTCTTGCCGGTCTTGCGGGTCAGCCAGGCGGCGTAGGCGCGCGCGTCCTCGTAAGAGATGCAGACGGCCGGGTGGTTGTCCTCCTGGCGGTAGCCGGGATCGCGGAAGGACTTGTTGATCGCCTCGGCGAAGGCGTTGCCGGCGGCGCCGAGCACGCGGCAGGTCGGGGCGACGCGGTAATTGGTTTCGGCGACGAAGGCGGCGTATTGGGCGCGCGTCACCTCGTAGCGGCCGACGGCGATCGGGGTCGCCACCGCCACAGGGTGGGCCGGGCCCTCGTCCTCGGCGCGGGCGGCTTCGTTCGCCGGCGAGCCCATGGTGAAGGTGCCGACCGGCAGCACCACCATCTCCGGGCAGGTCGGCGCGCAGTCGGTGAAGATCTCCTTCGGGCGGAGGCAGCGGTCGCCGCCGGGGACCGCCGCCGCCGCGCCGACCGCCGCCACCACGCCGCCGGGGCAGCCGGCGACCGGCGGGGCGACCGGCCGCGTGCCGTTCGGCAGCGGCTGCGTCGGCGGCGTCAGCAGCGCCACCTTCTGGCGCGCCTCGCGGGCGAGCTGGACGTAGAAGCTGTTGGCGTCCTGGTAGCGGTTGAGGAAGATGTCCCAGGCGGCGGTGGTGCCGACCCGCTCGGCGGCCTGGTAGTCGACGGCGATCTGCTCGACCGAGACGCCGCCCGGCCCGAGGCCGGGCGAAGGAATGCCGCCGGTGACGGCGATGGCGCCCGGCGCGGCGACGGCGGCGACCTGCACCCCCGGTCCGCCCTGGAAGTAGAAGTCGCCGTTGATCGAGCCGAGCTCCCACGGCACCTGCTTGTTAGAGGTCTGCTCAAGGACGGCGCGGCGCGTCTCCTTGAAGGTGTCCTCGATGCGGAGGCCGGGCTTGACCATCGCCTGGGCCAGTGCCGAGGCGTAGGGGCTGTTGTCGCCGGTGCCGTCCTGCGCGACATCGCCGGGCGCCGTCGAATAGGCGATGTAGGTGCCGCGCGGTGCGTCGACCATGGCAAGGCCGCGCGTCGCCGAGCGGAAGGAGCGGGCGTAGGGGTTGTTGCGGCAGGCGTCGAGGATGACGATGTTGATCTTGGCCGAGGAGCCCTGCATCACGCCGAGAAAGGCGTTGACGTCGAGGGCCTGGACATCGAGGTCGAACTCGTCGTTCAGCGCCGCGTCGACCGGGATCAGGTAGTTCTTGCCGGCCGCCTGGATGCCGTGGCCGGCATAATAGAAGAGGCTGGTGTCGACGCCGTCGCGGAGCTTCCTGCCGAAATCGGCGATCGCCTGCTTCATCGTCCGCTGATCGGCGTCGATGACCTTGGTCACCTCAAAGCCGGTGGCGGTGAGCGAACGGGCGATCAGATCGGCGTCGTTCTTGGGATTGGCGAGCAGGCCGACGGTCTTATAGGCGCTGTTGCCGATGACGAGAGCGATCCGCTTCTCGGCGTAGGCCGCCGGCGCCAGCGCCACGGCCGCGGCAAATGCAACAATGACAAGCCCGAGCAAGGCCGCAGCCGCGTTCCCGAAACGACGCAACATCGCAACCACCCTTCAGTCCCCGAAGGCGCGCAGTCTTTCCCGGCGGCCCCTCGCGGTCAACTGGCGACAGATGCGCCGGAGGGGCTGAACCGGCGCTGAACGCCAAGAAGGTTAAGGCGCGGGGGGGGGAGCATGATCCGCCCCCGTTTTGCGCCCGAAGCGTCACGCCTTCACCGCTCACACCGGCGAAAAGCCGGTGCCCAGCGCAAGACTCCTTGGCGGTATCGGCCTTCAGCCTGGACCCCGGCTTTGGCCGCGGAGAGCGGTTGTGGCGGCTAAGGCGCCAGCGCCCTGGCGACGCGGAAGCCGACGGCGGAGTCGCGGGTGCCGGCGGCGAGGTAGTCGCGGCTCGCCGAGCGGAGGATGCGGCTGGCGGCGCTGAGGGTCTGGCCGCCGAGGTACCAGGAGCCGCCGCGCAGCACGCGGTAGCGGCAGTCGCCGCGGGTGACCGGCTGGCCGTCGGCCGGGGCGCCGGCATAGGTGTCGCGGTAGCAGTCGGCGACCCATTCGGCGGCGTTGCCGATCATGTCGTGGAGGCCGAACGGGTTGGCGCGCAGACTCCCCGCCGGGGCGGTGTAGACCGCGCCGTCGCGGCAGTCGGCGGTCGCCGACCACCAGGCGGGGAACTGCTCCTCGGCGCTGCGGTCGGGGCCGTTGGCGAAGGCGCAGGCATCGCCGGCCGCCTCGCCGAACCAGTAGGGCGTCGCGGTGCCGGCGCGGGTGGCGTATTCGAACTCGGCTTCGCTGAGCAGGCGATAGGGCTGGCCGGTCTTCTGCGCGAGCCAGGCGACATAGGCGCTGGCGTCGTCGAAGTTGACGCAGACGACGGGGTGGCTGTCGTCCTGCGCGAAGCCGGGGTCGCGGAAATTGCGCGGGGCGTTCTCGAACGGGTTGCGCTCGAGGATGCCGCCGGCAATCGCCCCGGCAAGGTGGACGCGGCAGGCGTTGCCGGCGCGGTAGCCGGTCTCGCCGACGAAGGCCTCGAACTCGCCGCGCGTCACCTCGAGCTTGCCGACGGCGAAGGCGGGCAGCGTCACCCGGCGGACCGGGGCCTCGTCCTCGCCGCGGCCGGCTTCGCCGGCGGCGGAACCCATGGCGAAGCTGCCGGCGGGGATCGCCACCATCTCCGGGCAGAGCGCGGCGCAGTCGCGGAACACCTCGCCGGGCTTGCGGCACGGCGCGGCGACGGCGGGGTCGTTGCCGGCGGCGGCGAGGCGGCGCTCGCCGCAACCGCCCTCCCCGCCCGGCGCGCGGCGGAGTTCGCCGAGGCGGATGCCGGCGAGCGCGGCGTAATCGGTACCGGGGAAGCGGGCGGCGAAGGACTCCAGCGCCTCGATGCTGGTCGAGGAGCGGAGCGTATCCCAGAGCTGGCGGGCCTCGGCGAGGCGGGGGTCGCGGAGCACCGCGGCGACCTCGGGCGGCGGCGGGCCGGCCTCGGCGCCGGGCGGCTTGAAGAAGAAGTCGCGGGCGGGCAGCGAACCGTAGGTGAAGGGCTCCTGCTGGCGGCGCGTCGCCTCCATCACGTCGTCGCGCACGAAGCGGAAGAGCTTGCCGATCTCGAGGCCCGGCTCGGCGAGACGGCGGGCCAGCGCCTCGGCGAAGGGGCTGTTGGCGCCGGCGCCGTCGATGGCAATCGTCCCGGCCTTGGCGGAATAGGCAACCAGCGTCGCCTCGGCGGGCTCGATCGCTGCCAGGCCGCGGCTCGCAGAGCGGGCGCCGTTCGGCCGCGCGGCGAGGAAGGGGTTGGTGCGGCAGGCGTCGAGGACGACCATGCGAAGCGTGCGCGCGCCTTCGACGGCGGCAAGCACGCGGTCGAGCGCCACCGCCTCGTCGGGCACGTCGCGATCGCTCGACAGGCGGGCATCGACCGGCACCAGGTAGTTGACGCCGCCGACCTCCATGCCGTGGCCGGCATAGTAGACGAGCGCCCAGTCGGCGGTGTCGGCCTCGGCGCGGAAGGTGCGGAGGGCGGCGGCGAAGGCCTCGCGGCCGAGGCTCTCGGCAAGCGTTACGGTGAAGCCGTCGGCTTCCAACGCCTTGCCGATCAGACGGGCGTCGGCGACCGGATTGGCGAGCGCGGCGACGTTCTTATAGGCGCTGTTGCCGACGACGAGGGCGACACGCTTTTCGGCATGCGCGGCGCCGGCCGCTCCGAAGAGCGCCGCAAGGGTGAAGAATAAAGCGCCGAGGGCGCGCGCCAAGTTCGCCATACCGCCTCCCGTGACGGCCATTCCCGGCAATGTCATGGCAGCGACCTGAACCGGCGCTGAACGGGGGGGCGTGGGAGGGTGGCGGGGGTCCGCCCCCGTTCACGGGGGCGGGGGAGGATCCAGGGGGCCCCGCGGGAAGTGTTTGTTTACCCTGTTCGGTCAAGATTCCGGCCGACGCCCGGCAGGATGCCGCGGCGCGTAGCGAGCCCCCAAGCGGAGCCACGATGGCTGTTGCCGCCGGTCAGGAACCCGTTTCCGTTCTCATTGTCGACCAGGACCCGGCGCAGCGCCGGCTGATCGCCGACTACCTCCGCGGCAAGAGCCGCGCGTTCAGCCCCGTCGCCTTCGACAAGGCCGGCATCGAACTGATGGCGGCGCGGGCCGGCGGCCGCAGCATCGTCATCGCCGACATCGAGACGGTCGGCGGGGCGAGCCGGCTCGGCGACCTTTCCGACGAGGGCGGGCCGGTGATCGCGGTCAGCGCCAAGGGCTCGGTCAACACCGCGGTCGCGGCGATGCGGGCCGGGGCCGCCGACTTCGTCGCCAAGCCGTTCGGCGCGCAGGCGCTGCTGGAGCGGGTCGAGGCCGCCGTCGCCGCCTGGGCGCCGCGCCGCCACGTCGCCAGCGGGGCGACGCCGACCTACCGGCCGGACACCGACTTCGAGGGCTTCGTCGGCACCGCGCCTCTCATGCGCGCGGTCTACGCGCAGATCGAGCGGCTCGCCTCTTCGCGGGCGCCGGTCTTCATCACCGGCGAGAGCGGCACCGGCAAGGAACTCTGCGCCGAGGCGATCCACGCGCGCGGCGGCGGCGCCGGCCGGCCGCTGATCGCCATCAATTGCAGCGCGATCCCGCGCGACCTGATCGAGAGCGAACTGTTCGGGCATGTGCGCGGCGCCTTCACCGGCGCGACCGAGAACCGCGCCGGAGCGGCGGAGCTGGCCGACGGCGGCACGCTGTTCCTCGACGAGATCGGCGAGATGGACCTCGGCCTGCAATCGAAGCTGCTGCGCTTCGTGCAGACCGGCATGGTGCGGCCGGTCGGCGGCAGCGAGACGCGGCGGGTCGAGGTGCGGCTGGTGTCAGCGACCAATCGCGACCCGGCGAGCGAAGTCCGCGCCGGGCGCCTGCGCGAAGACCTTTATTACCGCCTCAACGTCCTCCCGGTCCGCCTGCCTGCGCTTCGCGACCGGGTCGAGGACATCCTGCCGCTCGCCCGCGCCTTCCTCGCCCGCTTCGCCCGCGAAGAGGGCCGCGCCCTCGCCCGCTTCGAGGCGGAGGCCGAGCAGGCGCTCACCGCCTATGCCTGGCCGGGCAATGTCCGCCAGTTGGAGAACGCCATCCGCCGCATCGTTGTCCTCTATGACGGCGAGCGGGTGACCAAGGCGATGCTGCCGCCGGACATCCTCGCCGGCGACGGCGGGGCGCTGCCGCTGGCAGGGCCGGCGCCGGGCTTCGCCGGACCGGGCGGAGGCCGCAGCGGCGGCCTGGGTGGCATTGGGAGCGGCATCGGCGGGGCAATGGGGGGCGGCGCGATGGGCAGCGCGGCCGGGGGCGCAGCCATCGGGGGAGGCGCGATCGTGCCGTTCTGGAAGCAGGAGCAGGCGATCATCGAAACCGCCCTCGCCGCCTTCGGCGGCAACACGCAACGCGCCGCCGCCGCGCTCGAAATCAGCCCCTCGACGATCTACCGAAAGCGCCAGGCCTGGGCCGAAGGGCGCACGGGGTAGAGGGGGGGCAGAAGCGCTAGAAACGCATCGTGGTCTCAGGCTTGGAAATACACTTCTTGAAGCTGACTCCATTCCCTGCGCCGAACCGGATGAAATGGGCAAGGTTGGCGGAGTCGATGAAGGCAATCATCTCTTCGTATTCCCCGAGTTCCGCCAATATCGGCGACGGGAAGTCGTTTCTGCTCCGCCATCCTTCGGCGATTCGAGCTCCTCTCGCCCGCATATCCTGGACCGGGTTGACTTCGCCACCGTAGAGACAGGCATGCTCCAGTTGCCGCCGTTCAGATCAGCAAGATCAAGCACGATTGGTTCCCGCGCCGGCTCCTCCCCGGCGTCGCGGTTCGATAGCTCCAAAATCCGCGCGTAGCGTTCATAGTCCGGGCCGCTCGTCTCGAAAATCGGACCGTGGAAACTCAAGCCGACAACGGCTGCCCCACCCACCATCAAGACGATGAGTAGGGAGAGGAAGACGAAGAAGGCATTCAGCAAGCGGCGAATTGCGGCGCCCCATGTACGCAGCAGCGCTCCACCACTCCACTATGGCGGGGCCCGGCGGTCAACATCCCCCTACCAGCCCCTCGACGATCTACCGGAAGCGCCAGGCCTGGGCCGAAGGGCGCACGGGGTAGGCGGCACCATCAGCGTCGCGTGCGCGCCGGCCGCCGCTTACCGAAAGTAGAAACGACGGGTCAGTCGATGATGTCGGAACCGTGCGACTTGGAACGGGCGAGGCCGTCTTTCATCTGCTGTAGCCGTTCAGGCGCGTGCCCTTGCCACTTCGTGACTTCAGCGATGACGCGAAGCGGATCGCGGGAGCGATAGGACAGCGTCGGATTGCCGGGAAATTTCTTATCCGTCAGGTTGGGATCGTCCATGATCGGCCCCGTGGGCTCCACGACGTAAATCCGTTGCTGCCCACCGCCGGCGGCCAGCTCGGCGCCCCAGATCGCTGCATCCAGCGTACTCGCAAAATAGACCCAGGATAGCGGCTCCGCTCTGAAGTTGGACCGGTTGCCGACGACAATCAGGTCTCCGGGTTTCAGGTCGGCCCGCGTCCCGTGGAAGAACGATTGTGAGAACACGCTGGCAGCGGCTGACATTGGCTCGCGGCTCCTTGAGTGAATCGAAGGGGCCGCTCTATGGCGCAAGGACCCCGGATTGCCGCAAGCCCCGTCCTGGCATAGACAGTGATAGTGGCGGACGCGGCAACCCGCTTTCAGTCGACTCAACGGCCAACCGAGGCGGCGATCGCCTGACGCTGGGCCAATCGGCAGGCTGAGCGGCCTCAACTTTCCCTTCATCGGTCCGGCGGTCTTTGGCTGGCCGGCTTCATGACCGAAGATTCAACCGTGGCACCGCCCCAATCCCCCGATCGGTTGCGCGGTTGCGAGCGGTTGCGCGGGCGGCGTGAGGCGATGCAAGCGCGGGTACTTTCCGCTTGCCTCGGCCGTTGCACGTTCTAGAGGAGACGGATGACAATCAAGCGGCTCGATCACATCAGCGTCGTCGTCGACGACCTCGACGCGGCTATTGCCTTCTTCGCCGCACTGGGCATGACGGAGGAAGGCAGGATGCCGATCGAAGGCGAGTGGGTCGACCGCGTGAACGGCATCGACGGGATACGCGTCGACATCGTCATGATGCGGACCGGCGACGGTCACGGCCGGCTTGAGCTGACGCGCTTCCGCAATCCCAAGCTGGTCGCGATCGAACCGGCGGTCGCGCCGCCGAACGCGCTCGGCCTGCGCAGCGTGATGTTCGCCGTCGACAGCGTCGAGGAAACGTTGGCGCGCTTGCGGCCGCACGGCGGCCAACTCATCGGCGAGGTCACGCAATACCAGAACCTCTACCGGCTCTGCTACATCCGCGGCCCGGCGGGCATCATCGTCGCGCTGGCCGAGGAGCTGTCTTGAGAACCGGGCGCTGCCTGATAATCGCCCCGCCCTACCCCACCTCCGGATAGAGCACCCGTAGCGCGAAGCGGAAGACTGGGGCGAAGAGGGTGCCGAAGAAGCGCCAGGCGAGGAGCAGGCCGACGATCTGGACGATGCCGGTGTCGATGAGGCGCTGATAGCCGAGGCGGGCGCGCTCGCCGAGGAAGAGGTTCACCGCCGCCGAGCCGTCGAGCGGAGGGAGCGGCAACAGGTTGAAGACCGCCATCACCAGGTTGATCGAGAACACCACCGAGAGGACGGCGGCGACGCCCGGCCAGAAGCTTTCCGGCCCCGCATCGACGATGCTGGTGAAGGAGAGGAAGGCCGGCGGCTCCAGCACCTCAAGGCCGATGCCGAGGCGGATCAGTCCGCCGGCGACGATCACTAGGAGGAGGTTGGCGGCCGGCCCGGCGAGCGCCATCAGCGCGGCGCGGCGGGGATAGGTCGCCGCCCAGTCGCGGTTATAGGGGGCGCTGGCGTAGCCGATCGGGAAGCCGGTGAGGAGGAGGCCGACCAGCGGCAAGAGCACCATGCCGAGCGGCTCGCGGCGGATATGCGGCAGCGGGCTGAGGCTCACTTGGCCGCCGTGATAGGCGGTGCGGTCGCCGCCGATCAGCGCCGCCAGGGCATGCGCCGCCTCGTGCACGGTGGTGGAGAACAGGAACACGACGTACAGGATGGCGTCGGCGACCAGCTCCGAGGGGTCGATGTCCATTGCGCGCCGTGCCCCTCGTGTTGTGCCGCCCCCGGCCGTCTTAGCGGATTCGCGGCGTGGGCGCCCGGTTCCTCCCCAGGGGAGAAACCACCGCCGCCCGCAAATCGGGTTTACTCGATTTGGGCGGCGATCGACGCCCTGCACCCGCCCTCCACCGCTTCGCGGTCCCCCTCCCCCGCATCGCGGGGGAGGAACCCACGCCGCGCTGCACCTGCCGGCGGTTCCGCCGCTGGCGCGTCGCTGCGGTTGCCGGGCGATACAACTTATTGACGAGTGAAACGGGTTCTGCCAGTCATTTTGGCCTTGGCCGTCGGCCGCATCGAGGTGGAGGGTTGGCGATGCGCAGGGTAACGATGGGTCTAGCGCTGGCGTGCGGCCTCCTGGCCCTCGGCCATCCGAGCGAGGGCCTGGCTTGCCGCGGGATCGGCGCCAGCGGCTATGTCACCGACGTCTCGGCAACGGTCTACATGATCGTCACCTACGGCGAGGCGGCCTGCGGCGGCTCGGCGACGTTCTCCGGGCGCATCAGCGAACAGCCCAAGCACGGCACGGTCACCTATGTCGACACCGTGTTTCGCTACGCCCCGGAGAAGGGATACCGCGGCGAGGACCGCTTCACCCTGTCCGGCATTCGGCAAGGCTATCCCTTCTCGCTGATCGTCAACGTGACCATCGAATAGGGGCGGCTGTTGTGGTTGGTGGGGCGAGTTTCGACGTCCCAATCCGCCCGCTCACACCGGCGAAAGCCGGTGCCCAGTTGAAGGCCGCAACGGTGCCGGGCGGCTGAAGAGTCTTGCGCTGGACCCCGGCTCGGGGGCCGGGGTGAGCGGTTGAGAGGGGCCGCTCTCCCCAACAGGCAGGGGCCGGCGCGAGCGGATGTGGGTGAGCATCGCGGAGGGGTTCCTCTCCCCAACCCTTGACACGCCTTGCCGCCCTCCCTACATGCTCCGTGCAATGTTGGCACTCGTGCTTGTCGAGTGCTAGCAGCCATCCCTTTGACCCAGAAAGCGGCCCGCCCAAGCGGGGGAGCCGCCGCATTGCAACGAGGAAGGTATGCCAACCAAATTCCGTCCGCTGCACGATCGCGTCGTCGTTCGCCGTGTCGAGTCCGAAGAGCGGACCGCCGGCGGGATCATCATTCCCGACACCGCCAAGGAGAAGCCGCAAGAGGGCGAGGTCATCTCCGTCGGCCCCGGGGCGCGCGACGAAAACGGCAAGCTGGTGCCGATGGAGCTGAAGGCGGGCGACCGCATCCTGTTCGGCAAGTGGTCGGGCACCGAGGTCAAGCTCGACGGTCAGGAATACCTGATCATGAAGGAATCCGACGTGATGGGCGTGATCGAGGGCCACGCCGCCTCCGGCAAGAAGGCCGCCTAGCCCGTCTCCGCTCCCCTACCCCATTCCCCCATTGTTGAGAGGCACTGAATCCCATGGCAGCTAAAGAAGTCCGTTTCTCGGGCGATGCCCGCGAGAAGATGCTCCGCGGCGTCGACATTCTGGCGAACGCGGTCCGCGTCACCCTTGGCCCCAAGGGCCGCAACGTCGTCATCGAGAAGTCGTTCGGCGCCCCGCGCATCACCAAGGACGGCGTGACCGTCGCCAAGGAAATCGAGCTTGAGGACAAGTTCGAGAACATGGGCGCGCAGATGGTCCGCGAAGTCGCGCAGAAGACCAACGACGTCGCCGGCGACGGCACCACCACCGCCACCGTGCTCGCCCAGGCGATCGTGCGCGAGGGCGCCAAGTCGGTAGCCGCCGGCATGAACCCGATGGACCTGAAGCGCGGCATCGACATGGCCGTCGCCGAGGCGATCAAGGACCTGGAGAAGCGCTCCAAGAAGATCAAGACCAGCGAGGAAGTCGCGCAGGTCGGCACAATCAGCGCCAACGGCGACCGCATCGTCGGCGAGAAGATCGCCGAGGCGATGCAGAAGGTCGGCAACGAGGGCGTGATCACGGTCGAGGAGTCGAAGGCGCTCGAGTTCGAGCTCGAGACCGTCGAGGGCATGCAGTTCGACCGCGGCTACCTCTCGCCCTACTTCATCACCAACGCCGAGAAGATGGTTTGCGAGTTGGAGGATCCGTACATCCTCCTGCACGAGAAGAAGCTCTCCAACCTCCAGGCGATGCTCCCCGTCCTTGAGGCGGTGGTGCAGAGCGGCCGTCCGCTCCTCATCATCTCCGAGGACGTCGAGGGCGAGGCGCTGGCGACGCTGGTGGTCAACAAGCTGCGCGGCGGCCTCAAGGTCGCGGCGGTGAAGGCCCCCGGCTTCGGCGACCGCCGCAAGGCCATGCTTGAGGACATCGCCGTCCTCACCGCCGGCCAGGTGATCTCGGAAGACCTCGGCATCAAGCTCGAGAACGTCACCCTCGGCATGCTCGGCCGCTCCAAGCGGGTGCGGATCGAGAAAGAGAACACGACGATCGTCGACGGCGCCGGCAAGAAGAAGGAGATCGAGGGCCGCGTTGCGCAGATCAAGGCGCAGATCGAGGAGACGACCTCCGACTACGACCGCGAGAAGCTGCAGGAGCGCCTCGCCAAGCTCGCCGGCGGCGTCGCCGTCATCCGCGTCGGCGGCTCGACCGAGATCGAGGTGAAGGAGCGCAAGGACCGCGTCGACGACGCGCTGAACGCTACCCGCGCCGCGGTCGAGGAAGGCATCGTGCCGGGCGGCGGCGTGGCGCTGTTGCGCTCGCGCCGGGCGGTGGAGAAGCTGAAGAGCGAGAACCCCGACGTCCAGGCCGGCATCAACATCATCCTCCGCGCCCTGGAATCGCCGATCCGCCAGATCGCCGAGAACGCCGGTGTCGAGGGCTCGATCGTCGTCGGCAAGGTGATGGAGAACAAGGCCGACGCCTTCGGCTTCGACGCGCAGACCGAGACCTATGGCGACATGGTCGCCGCCGGCATCATCGACCCGACCAAGGTGGTTCGCACCGCCCTCGTCGACGCCGCGTCGGTCGCCGGCCTCCTCGTCACCACCGAGGCGATGGTCGCCGAGAAGCCGAAGAAGGAAGCCGCGCCGATGGGCGGTGGCGGCGGCGGCATGGGCGGCATGGGAGGGATGGACTACTAGGCCGCTCGCTCCAGCCGAGAAACACCAAGGGCCGCCCGGCAACGGGCGGCCCTTTTCTTTGGAGCGGCGGCCCGGGTCCTCCCCCATTCTCATGGGGAGGGGGACCGCCGAAGGCGGTGGAGGGGGCGAGTGCAGCGCCGACCGCAGGCGGCTCAGCACCGCCGCGAGACCTCGCCGGTCGTGTCCATCGGCGTTGCGCCCCTACCCCCGCCCCCTCCACCATGCTCCGCATGGTCCCCCTCCCCCGCAAGGCGGGGGAGGAACCGGGGGCGGCGGGCCCTTCGCCATTCGCGGGCGGCCCTAGGGCCTCCCGCTCGGGCAGTGTCTCCTCGCCATTCGCGGTCGGCCGGAGGGCCTCCCGCCCGGGCGTCCTACCCGACCCGCACCACCTCGATCTCGATCGAATCCAGCGGCTTCTCGGCCAGCGTCGCCTCGAAGGCGCGCAGGCGCTTCTGGATCGAGAGCAGCACGACGATCTGCGACCAGGAATTGACCAGGAACTGGAACGAAGAGGCGACCTGCGAGAAGGCGTCGGGGATGCGCTGGAAGATGCCGAGCGTCACCGCCCCGGCCACCACCGTCGGCTCGAAGACCACATAGGGCACCAGCACGCCCATCTGCAGGTAGCTGTAGCGGGCGACGTTGAAATAGAGGTAGTGGCCGTAGAGGACGAAGTAGTTGCGCCGCACGTTGCGGAAGAGTTCGGCGAGCGTGACCGGCTGCGCCCGGTCGGCATGGTCCTCGCCGAGCACCAGTTCCTTGCGGTAGGCCGCCTCGACCCGCTGGTTGCGGAAGTTGAGGCCGGGCAGCTTGATGCCGGCGGCGGCGACGAGGCCGGTGCCGAGGATCGACCAGATCAGCGCGGCGAAGACCAAAGGCTGGGGAACCTCCCCGAAGATCGGCACGCTCTTGACGTATTTCGACAGCCCCCACAGCACCGGCAGGAAGGCGACCAGAGTCATCACCGAGCTGATGAGGTTGGTGCCGAGATCCTCCATCGATTGCGAGAAGCGCTGGGTGTCGTCCTGCACGCGCTGCGAGGCCCCCTCGATGGCGTGCAGCCGCGGCCAGTTGGCGACGTAGAAGTCGTTCATCGCGGTGCGCCAGCGGAACGAGTAGTGCTGGAGGAAGAACAGGTTCACCACCGACATGGTGATGCTCGGCATGGCGATGAGAATGAACTGCAGCAGCTGGCCCCAATACTCGCCATGCGTCACCGAGTTCGGCGTCCCCAGCGCCTTCTGCACCAGGTCGTAAAACGAGCCGTACCAGCTGTTGATCATCACGCTTAGCTGGGTCTGCACCCAGGCGACGAGGAAGATCACCTGCGTGCCGACGACGGACCACCAGAACCAGCGATGCGGCTGGACGAAGCGCCAGGCGACGGCAAAGATCGCCGCCACCACCAACATGTACTGGTCGACCCAGAAGCGGAGCGCCGGGTCGCTCGCTTCATCGAAGGCCGCTTTAGCGGCGTCGTCGGCGCCCTCGGGGAGCGGGTCGGGATAGCCGAGCCCGACCAGTCCGCCGAGACTGAGATGCGGGCCGAGCGGCTTGAAGATGAAATACCAGGCCAGCATGGCGACCGCCGTCCAGGCGAGCGCGCTCAGGAAGAACACCTTCGGCCGCGGGAAGAACGATTGAAACATGGATTGACCTTTCGATGGCTACCGCCAACGCCCCGATGACGGGCCGGCGGCGCCGGCGAACCGTCGGGCGCGAAGATGCTGGAAGCGCGAACGGCGCGCAATCCGGGCGGCGTGAGTATCCCGGATGCCTCGCCTCTCCCCTTGCGGGAGAGGGCTTTTCCTCGCGGTGAGCGGCGCGCCTCCTCTCCCCTTGCGGGGGAGGGCTTTTCCTCTTGGCGAGCAGAGCGAGGCTAGAGGAAAAGGGTGAGGGGTGGCGCCTTAACCGGCAATTCTCCGCGGTGGAGAGACCCCCTCACCTGGCTGCGACTAAGCGCTTCGCGCTCAGCCTCGCGTCCTCTCCCGCAAGGGGAGAGGATCGGAGGGGCTAAGCCTCGCGGGCTGCGCCCGGCTCTCAGCCGACGCGCACCACCTCGATCTCGATGGTGCCGAGCGGGCGGTCGGTCAGCGTTGCCTCGAAGGCGGCGAGGCGCTTGTAGATCGACATCAGCTCGACGATCGTGCTCCAGGAACTCACCAGGAACTGGAAGGACGCGGTGACGCGGCCGAGGGCGCGGAGGATCTGGTTCATGATGCCGAGAGTGATGGTGCCGGCGGCGAGGGTCGGCGCGAGGGCCACATAGGGAACGATCGCACCGGCCTGCAGGTAGGCGTAACGGGCGACGTTGAAATAGAGGTAGTTGAAGTAAAGGCGGAAGTAGTTGCGGCGGACGTTGCGGAAAAGGTCGGCGACGGTCGGCGGCTGGGCGCGCTCGGCATAGTCTTCGCCCAGCACCAGCTCCTTGCGGAAGGCTGCCTCGACCCGCTGATTGCGGAATTGCAGTCCGGGCAGGCGGATGCCGGCGATGGCGACGATGCCGGTGCCGACGATCGACCAGACGACGGCGACCCAGACGAGGGCCTGGGCGACCTCGCCGACGATGGGCAGAACCTTCACCTGCGCGGAGAAGCCCCAGAGGATCGGCAGGAAGGCGACCAGCGTTAGGATCGAATCGACGAAGTGGACGCCGAGGTCCTCGCTGGTCTGGGCAAAGCGCATGGTGTCTTCCTGGATGCGCTGCGAGGCCCCCTCGATGTTGCGCAGACGCGACCAGTTGGAGAGGTAGTAATCGTTCATCGCCGTTCGCCAGCGGAAGATGTAGTGGCTGACGAGATAGCGGTTCACCACGGCGACGGTGATCGCGACCATGGCGATCGAGATGAAGGTGAGGAGCTGGGCATAAAGCTGCTCCGGGGTCACGCTGTTCGGCGCGCCGAGCGCCTTCTGGATCAGGTCGTAGAAGGTGCCGAACCAGTTGTTGATGAGGACGTCGATGCGGACCTGGAACCAGATGATGAAGAGGATGATGCCGGAGCCGACCACCGACCAGCGGAACCACGGGTGCGGATTGAACAGCCGCCAGCCGAGGGCGAAGAGGCCGCCCATCAGGAACATGTACTGGTAGCTGTAGATGTCGGCGGGGATGACCAGGGCGGCGGCGCGGGCCGCTTTCTCCGCGGCGGTGGCGGTGTCGGGGAGTTCGGGCGGGAAGGGAAAGCCGATCAGGCCGCCGAGGCCGAGCTGCGGCCCGAGGTCTGCGGCAAAGTTCACCCAGATCAGCACCGCGATCACCGTCCAGGCCAGGGCCGCGGCGGCCAGCAGCAGCGGCCGCGGGAAGAATGATTTGAACATCGCTTTGTCCTCGCCGGCTCCCTCGCCAACGCCCCCCTGATTTTCTTGCCGCCCGCGGGCGGATGGGCCGAGGATGAGCGAAGCCGCCGCCGCTGGCAATCGTTGGCGCCAAGACGATTCAAACCGGCGGCGAAATCGCTTCAAAGTCGGGAGAATTCGCGCTCCGGAAAATGACCGCGAGTTAACTTGCGCAATGCCATAGTTGGGCCGATCATCGAAACTGGAGTCGCTTGGCCATCCAGCCGGCGACGGGGCGCCCGTCAGACGCTTCCGGTCGGAAGCATGGATGAGGAGACAGGCGGATGAAGAGACAGGCTACGCGGATGGGGCAGCTCGGCAGAGCGGCGGCGATCGCCGCCGGGACGGCCCTGGCGTTCGGGGCCGGCAGCGCCAGCGCCCATCACGCCATCGGCGGAACCTACGACCTTGGCAAGACCGGCACGCTGAAGGGCGTACTCACCAAGGTCGACTGGTCGAACCCGCACGCCTGGTTCCATTTCGACGTCAAGGCAGCCGACGGTTCGATCAAGAAATGGGCGACCGAATCGATGGCCCCGGCCGGGCTTCGCCGCCTCGGCTTTGAGGATTCCAAGGCGTTCGTCGTTGGCGGCACGTTCACCGTCGAGTACTTTCCCGATCGGGCCGGCGGCACCACCGGTTTCGTCCGCACGGTGACCTTCCCCGACGGCAAGCTGGTGGTCTTCCGTGGGCCGGGCGGCGACTTCGTGCCGGCGGCGGAGCCCATCGCCGCGCCCGCTCCGGCGGGGCCGCCGCGGCCGGTGACGACCACCGCCTCGATTGCCCCGGCCCCTCCCCCGGTCCAGCCGGCGGCCGACCGCAGCGCGCTCCTGGAGCTGCTGCGGCCGAAGACCGACAATTAAGCGTACCCACGGGTGGGGCGGCGCGCCTTCTTGCGGGTTTCGGCGGAAATCGGCTAGGTAGCGGGCGGCTTTAGCAATACCGGCCTCGTTGCGCTCCGGCGGACCCCCTCCGGAGCGTTTTCCTATCGGGCAACAGCCCCACGGGCGGCCGGTCTATCGGGCGGACTGACGGGCATGGCGGGCAAGGGCGACGGGCTGAAGGCGCGGCTGCCGCGGGGCCTGGCCGATCGCGGGCCGGCCGATATCCGCGCCACCGAGGCGATGCTGGCGACGATCCGCAGCGTCTACGAGCGCTACGGTTTCGAGCCGGTGGAGACGCCGCTCATCGAATATAGCGACGCCCTCGGCAAGTTCCTGCCCGACCAGGACCGCCCGAACGAAGGGGTGTTCTCGTTTCGCGACGACGATGAGGATTGGCTGTCGCTCCGCTACGACCTGACGGCGCCGCTCGCCCGTCACGTCGCCGAGAATTACGAGCGGCTGCCGAAGCCCTATCGGAGCTACCGCGCCGGCTGGGTGTTCCGCAACGAGAAGCCGGGACCGGGGCGCTTCCGCCAGTTCATGCAGTTCGACGCCGATACGGTCGGCGCCTCCTCGCCCGCCGCCGACGCCGAGATGTGCATGATGGCCGCCGACGCGCTGGAGGCGCTCGGCATCGAACGCGGGCAGTACGTCATCAAGGTCAGCAATCGCAAGATCTTCGAAGGTGTCCTCGAAGCGATCCAACTCACCGACATTCGCAGGCGTCTCGGCGTGTTGCGCGCGATCGACAAGTATGACCGGCTGGGGTTGGACGGAGTGCGTCAGCTACTCGGTAAGGGCAGGAAAGACGAAAGCGGGGACTTCACAAAGGGAGCGGAGCTAGATTCGAACCAAATGGAAGTCGTGCTGGGCGCTCTTACACCGGCCGAGTCGTCTCGCCCGGCTGACGATGACGCAAAACGCGGCTACTCGCTCCGCGCTGAAACTGGTGTCTTCAATGTGACCGGCGGGGATGTCCTGTTCTGGAGGAAAGGGTTCCCGTCGAACAAGACTGTCGACGACGCGTTTGATGATCTCAAATCAATAGAGGCCGTTGTTCGTGCGGCAGGGTATGGCACCGACCGAATTCGGACCGACCCATACGTCGTCCGTGGCCTTGAGTACTACACCGGCGCGGTGTTCGAGGCGGAGCTGCTGTTTCCCGTGCCCAACGAGCAGGGGCAGCCGGTGGTGTTCGGCTCGGTCGGCGGCGGCGGGCGCTATGACGGCCTCGTCGGCCGCTTCGGCGGGCAGGACGTGCCGGCGACCGGCTTCTCGATCGGCGTCTCGCGCCTTCAGGCGGCACTGAAAGCGCTCGGCAAATCCGGCACCGGCGAGACGCGCGGGCCGGTGGTCGTGCTGGTCATGGACCGTGCGCCCGAGGCGCTCGCCCGCGCCCAGCGCTTCGTCGCCGAGCTTCGCCGCGCCGACCTTCGCGACGCCTCCGGCGCCATCGTCGGCGCCGAACTCTATCTCGGCGATGCCGGCATGAAGGCGCAGCTCAAATACGCCGACAAGCGGAACTCGCCCTGCGTGGTCATTCAGGGCGGCGACGAAGTCGCGCGCGGCGTCGTGCAGATCAAGGACCTTGCCGCCGGCAAGGCTCTCGCCGCCTCGCTCGCCAGCCACGACGCCTATCGCGAGGGCCGGCCCGGGCAGTTCGAAGTGCCGGAGGGCGCACTCGTCGAAAAGGTGCGCGAGCTGATCCTGCGGGGTGGAGCATGAGCGCCGCGCGATGCGTGCTCGGTTCCTCCCCCGCCCTTGCGGGGGAGGGGGACCCCGAAGGGGTGGAGGGGGCGGGTGCTGCACCGCGCTCGGAGCGTGGGCAATGCCGCGCACTGAGTGAGAAGCTTCGCCGCCCCTTCCCTCGCCCCCTCCACCGCTTCGCGGTCCCCCTCCCCCGTGAGAACGGGGGAGGAACCGGTGGCCCTCGCCCGCTTCAGCGCCGAACCGGGGCCGCCTGCTATGGAGGCGCCGCATGACCGCTGCTTATGACGCCATCCGCGCTGTGCTTGCCGGCGCCGGCTACGCGTTTGTCGAGCCGCCGATCCTGCAGGACGCCGACATCTTCCTCGACCTAGCCGGCGAGGACCTGCGGCGGCGGCTGTTCCTGACGCCGTCGGCCGATGGCGTCGAGCTGTGCCTGCGTCCCGACTACACGATCCCGGTGGCGCTGCATCACCTGACCAGCGGCAACGCCCGGCGGGTCGCCAACTACGCCTATCTCGGGCCGGTGTTCCGCCAGCGGGCCGGCGAAACCGGCGAGTTCGCGCAGGCGGGCGTCGAGTCGATCGGCCGCGGCGACACCGAGGCCGCCGATGCCGACGTGCTGTCGCTTGCCATCGCTGCCGCCGAGGCGGCGGGGGTGCGCGCGCCGAAGGTCAAGCTCGGCGACTCGGCGCTGTTCCTCGCCGTCCTCGACGCGCTCGCCATTCCCGCCATCTGGCGGCGGCGGCTTGCCCGCGCCTTCGGCGACCGGGCCCGGCTCGACGCCGCCATCGACCGCCTCGCCAAGGGCGAGAGCGCCGGCGCGCCGGGCTATGCCGGGTTTCGCGGCGCACTCGACGGGGTCGACGGCGCCAAGGCGCGGCAGCTGGTCGACGACCTCCTCGCCATCGCCGGCATCACCGCCGTCGGCGGGCGGAGCGCGGCGGAGATCGCCGAGCGCTTCGCGGCGCAGGCGGCACTCGCCGCCGAAAGCGGCGTCAGCCCGCGCGCCCTCGCCGTGCTGAAGCGCTTCCTTGCCATCAGCGGCTCGCCCGACGAGGCGGCGGTGGCGCTGACCATGCTGGCGACGCAGGAGAATCTCGACATCGCGGCGGCGCTCCGCCGCTTCGACGTGCGCAACGCGCTCATCGCCAAGGCCGGCCTCAAGGGCAGCCTTGGGGGCCGCGCCTATGAGGGGCGGGTCACCTTTGCCGCCGATTTCGGGCGGCGGCTCGACTACTACACCGGCTTCGTGTTCGAGGTGGACGATGCAACGCGCCACCCGGCCGGGGCCATCGTCGGCGGCGGCCGCTACGACCGCCTGATCTCGCGCATCGTCGAGCGCGACGGCTCGGGCGCCGACATCCCGGCGGTCGGCTTCGCGCTATGGCTCGATCGCCTCGCCAAACGGGGGCGGGCATGAACGGCAAACTGATCCTCGCCGTCCCCTCCAAGGGGCGGCTCCAGGAAAACGCCATGGCCTTCCTGGCGCGGGCCGGCCTCGCCATCGGCCAGGGCGCCGGCGAGCGCGCCTATCGCGGCTCGATTGCCGGCGTCGCCGAGGCCGAGGTCGCGTTCCTCTCGGCCAGCGAGATCACCGGCGAACTCGCCGCCGGGCGCGTCCATCTCGGCGTCACCGGCCGCGACCTCGTCGAGGACACGATCTCCGACTGGGCGCAGCGGGTCGACCTCGCGGTGCCGCTCGGCTTCGGCTTCGCCGACGTGGTGGTGGCGGTGCCGGAGGCGTGGATCGACGTGACGACCATGGCCGATCTCGACGACGTCGCCGCCGAGTTCCGGCCGCGGCATGGGCGGCGGATGCGGGTCGCCACCAAGTACCTGCACCTGACGCGCGAGTTCTTCGGCCGCCACGGCATTGCCGACTACCGGATCGTCGAGAGCCTCGGCGCCACCGAGGGCGCGCCGGCCTCCGGCGCCGCCGACCTCATCGTCGACATCACCACCACCGGCGCGACGCTCCGCGCCAACGGCCTGAAGCGGCTTGCCGACGGGCTGATCCTGAAGAGCGAGGCGCATCTAGTGGCGTCGCTGACGGCGCCGTGGAGCCGCGAGGCGCGCTCGGCGCTCGCGGTGGTACTCGACCGCATCGCCGCGGAGGCCGCCGGCCAGAGCCGCGTCGCCGTCACCGCCGATCCGGCCAAGCCCGCCGAGGCGGCGCGGGTCGCGGCCGAGCGCTTCAAGGCCGAGGCGCCGTTCGGCGCGGCAAGCCCGCTGACGCTGCATGTCCCCAGCGGCGCCGCGCGCGCCTGCGCCGACTACCTCCGCGCCGAAGCGGGGGCGAAGACCGTCGCCATCGCCGGGCTGGACATGGTGTTTTCCGCCGCGCAGCCGCTCACCGACCGCCTCATTAAGCGCATCGACGGGCGGTAAGGGCGGGCGTCATTCCTCATCCGCACACCCCGGCGAGAGCCGGGGCCCAGCGCAAGACTCTTTTGCCGTACCGCCCTTCAACTGGACCCCGACTTACCCTAACCGCCATTCGGCTCGGGCTGCGGCCCTCCGCCTCGGGCGGACGCCGGGGTGAGCGGAGGGGCTATTTCGGCCGCTTGAACGCCGTGCGCTCCCGCTCGACCTCGGCGCGGCACCAGCAGCCTTCGATGTGGTCGTTGACGAGCCCCATCGCCTGCATGAAGGCGTAGACGGTGGTCGGGCCGACAAAGGTCCAGCCGCGCCTCTTCAGGTCCTTCGACAGGCGGATCGCCGCCGGCGCGGTGGTGTTCGCCATCAGCGTCGCCCGGTCGAAGCGCTTCGGGCGTTCGTCCGGTCCCGGCTCGAAGCGCCAGAAATAGGCGGCGAGCGATCCCGCCTCTTCGGCAAGGGCGCGGGCGCGGCCGGCATTGCCGATCGCCGAGACGATCTTGCCGCGATGGCGGACAATGCCGGGATCGGCGAGAAGGCGCTCGACGTCGCGCTCGCCGAAACGCGCGACGCGCTCGAAGTCGAAGCCGGCAAAGGCGCGGCGGAAATTCTCGCGTTTCCTGAGGATGGTCAGCCAGGAAAGGCCGGACTGGAAGCCTTCGAGCGTGATCTTCTCGAACAGGCGCTTGTCGTCGACGACCGGGCGGCCCCATTCCGCGTCGTGGTAAGCCGCGTAGTCGGCAAGCCCGGCATGCCAGAAGCAGCTTTGGCGGCCGGCGGGGTCGGTGACGAGACCGTTCCCGGCAGCCTTGGCGCCGTTCTTCTCTCCGCTCGCCTCGGCCATCGCGGCAACACTCCCGAACATAATGAGACTTGGCAACAGGCGATTATTGACGAGGGAGCGTGGAAAGTCTCTGATACAGCCTCAAGGAGCGTTCGCGGGCCAGTTTTCGTGTCGGCGACCCTAGCATTATCGCCGCCTCGACTGTGCCGCGCGCCTCCGGCAACGATTCGCTTGGGCTGGGGATATTGAGTGCAACGATGATGAGACTTGCTGTCAGAGCGGCCGTAGTGGCCATGTTCGCCGCCCTCCTGTCGCTGGCCGGGGCCTCTGCGGGCGCGGCGCAGACGCCGCGGGCGGCCACCAACCCCAACCAGAACTGGTGGCCGTTCGGCATCCAGAACACGACGCCGCCGGCGGCGATCCCCAACTCGCGCAGCGCCGCGGCTCAGAACAACAACGACGGCTTCCTCGGCTTCGGCGGCGGCGACCCGCGCTATTTCACCACGGTCGTCAGCTACCAGACCCGCGAGCGGCCGGGCACCATCGTCATCGACACGCCGAACCGCTACCTCTACCTCGTCCTGGAAGGCGGGCAGGCCAAGCGCTACGGCATCGGCGTCGGCCGGCCGGGCTTCACCTGGGCGGGCGTCCATACCGTCACGCGCAAGGCCGAGTGGCCGGACTGGACGCCGCCGCCGGACATGATCGTCCGCGAGCGGGTGCAGAACCACCGCATCATCCCGAGCTTCGTCAAAGGCGGTTCGCCGGAGAACCCGCTCGGCGCCCGCGCCCTCTATCTCGGCAGCACGCTCTACCGCATCCATGGCACCAGCGAGCCCTGGACCATCGGCCAGGCCGTGTCGTCGGGCTGCATCCGCCTTCGTAACGAGGACGTGATCGACCTCTACAACCAGGTCGCGGTCGGGACGCGCGTCATCGTCATGTAAGCATCCACAGGACGGGACGGCACTGCCCTCCCGTTCTTGCAAAGCGTCGGGCGCCGGAGCATTGCTTGCGGCGCCTTCGGCCGGGCGGGTGGCTTCGTCCGGCTCCTGTCGCGGTCAGGTTTTCCTTAGGACTTCGCCATGATCGATCGCCGCCGCTTCTTCACCCGCGCCGCCGCGACCGCCGCTGCCGGGGCGCTGACCCTGGCCAGCCGCCGCGCCGGGGCAATCGCCTTCTGGGACGAGGTCGAGCAGCGCTGGATGCCCGACCGCGACGCGCCGGCCGCTGCCGTCTCGCCGCAGGGAGCGCCGGGGGCCCCACCCTCCGGCAACGCGCCGAATATCGGCGAGGACGGCGTCGACTATAACCGCCCGCTGCCGGAGAGGTTCTTCCGCCGCGATGTCGATTACGCCAGCGTCGACGCGGTCGGCGACATCGTCATCGAACCGTCGGAATATTTCCTCTACCTCATCACCGGCTTCGCCAAGGCGCGCCGCTACGGCATCGGCGTCGGCCGCGAGGGTTTCGGCTGGCACGGCACGGTGGCGGTCGGCGACAAGCGGGTATGGCCGACCTGGACGCCGCCGGCGACGATGATCGCGCGCGAGGCGGCGCTCGGCAATTTCCTGCCGGCGTCGATGCCGGGCGGCGAGGACAACCCGCTCGGCGCGCGGGCGCTTTACCTCTACCAGGGCGGCAAGGACACGCTCTACCGCATCCACGGCACCAACCAGCCCTGGTCGATCGGCCTCAACATGTCGTCCGGCTGCTTCCGGATGATGAACGAGGACGTCATCGACCTCTACGACCGGGTGAAGGTCGGCGCGAAGGTGATTGTGCTTTAGCGGCCACCGCCGGGGGCCGCACGCTCGGCGTTTTAAGCCTAGAGCGCTCGCCTTAGAGGTAGCGGAGAACCCCGCCCCCTCCACCATGCGTCGCATGGTCCCCCTCCCCTGCTTCGCGGGTGAGGAACGGGCGGCCCGCCCCCGCAACGACATGCCGGCCCTGCTGCAACGCGGCCTGCACGGTCGGCGTTGAGGTGCTATAGCCAGCCGCGCCATGGACCAGCCCGACCCGCCCGCCAACCGCCCGATCCACGCCGGGCCGCCGCACCCGCCGCTGGCGGAGGCGGAGGTCAAGCGCATCGTCTTTGGCGTGATCCTCTCGATCCTGCTCGGCGCGCTCGACCAGACGATCGTCGCCACCGCGTTGCCGACCATCGGCCGCGACCTCCACGACTTCCAGAACCTCGGCTGGGTGGTCACCGCCTATCTGCTGGCCTCCACCGCGGCAACGCCGCTCTACGGCAAGCTCAGCGACATCCACGGCCGCCAGCCGCTGCTGATGATCGCCATCGGCCTCTTCGTCGCCGGCAGCATCGCCGCGGCGCTCGCCGATTCGATGATGCTGCTGATCCTGGCGCGCGGGCTACAAGGGCTCGGCGGCGGCGGACTGATGTCGCTCGGACAGACGATCATCGCCGACGTGGTGCCGCCGCGCGAACGCGGGCGCTTCCAGGCCTATTTCGCGGCGGTGTTCATGGCCTCCTCGCTCGGCGGGCCGGTGATCGGCGGCTTCCTCGCCGAGCGGCTGCATTGGACGCTGATCTTCTGGATCAACCTGCCGCTCGCGGCGGTGGCGACGGCGGTGACCGTCCGCTCCCTCGCCAAGCTGCCGCGCCACGAGCGGCCGCACCGGCTCGACATCCTCGGCGCGGCGCTTCTCGCCGGCGCGGCGATCGCGCTCAACCTCGCCCTCACCTGGGGCGGCTCGACCTTTGCCTGGACCTCGCCGGAAATTCTCGGCCTCCTCGGCGCTTCGGCGGCGCTGTGGGCGCTGCTGGTGTGGCGGCTGTTGACCGCGCCGGAGCCGTTCGTGCCGCTCGCCGTGCTGCACGACCGCGTGGTCCGCTACGGGACGCTCTGCATCTTCTTCGGCTTCGGCTCCCTGGTCGGGCTCTCGATCTACCTGCCGATCTATTACGAGGCGGTCGAGCATCTCAGCGCCGACATGTCGGGCATCGCCCTGATGGTGATTACCGGCGGCTCGGTGATCGGCGCCAATGTCTCCGGCCGGCTGATGATGCGGGTCAAGCATTACAAGCGGTCCGGCCTGATCGGCCTCGGCGGTGGCGCAGTGGCTATGGCGGTGCTGGCGCTCCTTCCGGCCGGGACGCCCTTCGCGGTCGCCGAGACGCTGCTGGCGCTGGCGGGCATCGGCATCGGCACGGTGTTTCCGCTGACTACGGTGACGGTGCAGAACGCCGTCGAGCCGCACCAGATCGGCACCGCGACCGGCATGCTCAACCTCGCGCGCTCGCTCGGCGGCGCCATCGTCGTCGCGGTGTTCGGGGCGATCTTCCTCGCCGAAAGCGGCCGGGGCGGCAAGGCGCTGAGCGCCCTGCTGGCGCCGGGCGCCGCCGCTGGCGCCGACTTCCACGGCGCCTTCCGCCTGATCTTCGCGGCGTCGGCGGTCACGCTCGCCGCGTCGGTCGTGGCGTTGATGCAGGTCGAGGAGCGGCCGCTACGAGGCCGCGCGCCCCCGGCCGCGCCGGCCAAGCAGGGGCACTAGCGCCGCGCCGCCTCCACCGCCGCGCGGATGGCCGCGGCGGCGGCGCGGGGATCGGGTGCCGCGGCAATCGCCGAGACCACGGCAACGCCGGCCGCTCCGGCGCGGACGACGTCAGCCGCATTGCCGGCGTCGAGGCCGCCGATGGCGACGATCGGCAGGCGCGTGCGAGCGGCGACAGCGCGGAGGCCGGCAAGGCCCATCGGTAGGGCGGCGTCGCCCTTGGTCGCGGTCGCGTAGATCGGGCCGACACCGAGATAATCGACGCCGCTGAGATCGGCGCCGTCGAGATCGGCGGGCGCCGTGATCGAGAGGCCGAGGATGCGGCCCTCGCCGATCAGCCGCCGCGCATCGGCGACCGCCATGTCGGACTGGCCGACATGGACGCCGTCGGCATCGGCAGCGAGCGCGACATCGACGCGGTCGTTGACGATCAGCGGTATGCCGAGCGGGGCGAGCAGCGCCTTCAATTCGCGCGCCGCGGCGACGAGGTCGCGGGTGGTGGCCTCGCGGTCGCGGAGCTGCACCAGCGTCGCGCCGCCGGCGACGGCGGCCGCCACGGTCGCGGCAATGCCGCGCGGGCCGGAGAGGCGGCGGTCGGTCAGGAGGTAAAGCGAGAGGTCGAAGCGCGGCTTCACTTGGCGCTCGCTACTAGGCACCGGCCGATTGGGCGCTGGCCGAGCGGACGGTTGCCCCCTGCGCGAGGCCCTTGGCGTTGAGGCGATAGAGCGCATCGATCAGTTCGGCCGGGAGGTGGCCGGGGCCACGCTCGGCGACGCGCATGCCGGCTTCCTTGCCGGCAGCCTTGAAGGCGGCGAGCGCCGCCACCGCCGCCGACATCGGCGAGACGACGGCGGCGAAGGCAGCAGTGGTGGCAGTCAGCGCGCAGCCGAAGGCGGTCGAGAGCGGCATCAGCGCGTGGCCGCCGTCGAGGGCGACGACGGTCTTGCCGTCGGTGGCATAGTCGGTGGCGCCGGTGACGGCGACGACCGCGCCGGTGCGGCCGGCAAGGCTCCAGGCGGCAGATATGGCCGCCTCGGCCGGAGCGGCGGAGTCGACGCCCTTCGGCTTGGCGCCTGCGGCGCCGGCAAGCGCCATGATCTCGCTGGCGTTGCCGCGGACGATCGACGGCTTCAGCGCCACCAGTTCGGCGGCGACGCGCGTGCGATAGGGCGTCGCGCCGCAGCCGACCGGGTCGAGCACCCAGGGCTTGCCGAGCGCCACCGCCTTCTTGGCGGCAAGGCGCATCGCCTCGACCCAGGGCGGCGACAGCGTGCCGATGTTGATGGCGAGAGCATCGGAGATGGCGAGGAAGTCCTCGACCTCCTCGGCGGCGTGGACCATCGCCGGCGAGGCGCCGAGGGCGAGGAGGACGTTGGCGGCAATCGTCATCGCCACGTAGTTGGTGATGTTGTGGACGAGCGGCCGCCGGGTGCGGAGCGCCGCCAGCGCCTCGGCGGCGCCGTTGGCGGTGAGCGGCACGCTGTAGGCGGGCGGCGCGCCGGCGCTCGCCGGAAGGCTCGCCAGCAGTTGCTCCAGCAAGGGGGCGGGTTTGGCGGGGGGCTGGTCCTTGGACATCGACGGGGCCTCTTCGCTTGCCGGCCGGACGGACGCGACAAGCAGCCCGGCTGGGGCCACCCCGTCTCAATCCCTCCGCCGGTACGAGCCGGATCAGGTTCGACGGGTTGGCGGCAAGCCGCCTCTCAGCCCGGCAAGGGCACCCCGTTGAGAGGCAGGGAACGTAAGCGCGGGGGCGCAGGCGCGCAAGTCGCCGGTGTGTTCCTCCCTCCCCCCGCGCAGCGGTGGGGAGGGACTAAGGGTGGGGCGTGGCCGTCCAACACACCGTCGGAACAGCGCCTCACGCAAACTGCGGGGGAAGGCGGCCTCGGCATGCCCCCCCAAAGCGTCGCGGCGGTTGAGGCGCCCCCCACCCTTGATCCCTCCCCACCGCTGCGCGGGGGGAGGGAGACTCGTTAACCCCCGTGGGGCGAAAGCGTCGCTCGCGCCTGCAGCCTTGGGTTGGCTACGCCATCTCAGCCGGCTTCGGGCCGCCATAGGCCCAGTCGAGCAGTTCGACGGTGTGGACCACCGGCACGCCGGCGCCGGCAGTGAGCTGGGCGATGCAGCCGATATTGCCGGTGGCGACCAGTTGCGGCTGAACGCTGGCGATGTTGGCGAGCTTGCGGTCGCGGAGGCGCTCGGCGAGTTCCGACTGAAGGATGTTGTAGGTGCCGGCGGAGCCGCAGCAGAGATGCCCCTCGGGGATCTCGCGGACGGCAAAGCCGGCGCGGGCGAGGAGCGCCTTCGGTGCCTGCTTGACCTGCTGGCCGTGCTGCAGCGAACAGGCGGCATGATAGGCGACGGCAAGGCCGCTGCCGGCGACGGGACGGCCGAGGTCGAGCCCTTCCAAGAACTCGCTGACGTCCTTCGCCATCGCCGAGACGCGGGCGGCCTTGGCGGCATAGTCGGGGTCGGCGCGGAGCATGAAGCCGTAATCCTTCAGCGTCGTGCCGCAGCCGGAGGTGGTGATGACGATCGCCTCGATGCCGTCCTTCTCGATGAGGCGGGTCCAGCGGTCGACGGCCTTCTTGGCGTAGTCCAGCGCCTCGGCGTGGCGGCCCATGTGATGGACCAGCGCGCCGCAGCAGCCGTCGTCCTCGCCGACCGGCACGACCTCGATGCCGTTCCGCGCCAGGAGCCGCTTGGCAGCCGCGTTGATCTCCGGCCGCAGCACCGGCTGGGCGCAGCCCTCCAGCATGCCGACACGGCGGACCTTACCGGGGCGGACCGGGTCGAGGCGGCGAAGATTGGCCTCGCCGGCGGCGCTGCGGCGCGGCGGCAGGAGGCCGAGCATGGCGCGGAAGGGAGCAAAGGGCCCGCCCATGAGCGGCGCGAACGGCTTGCCGAGACGGCCGAGCTCCAACGCCACGGCGAAGCGCTCGCGATATGGGAGGACGCGGGCGAGGAGCGTGCGCAGGAACCGCTGCCAGGGCGAGCGGGTGTAGGTCGCCTCGACATGGGCGCGGGCGTGATCGACGAGGTGCATGTAGTGGACGCCGGAGGGGCACGTCGTCATGCAGGCGAGGCACGACAGGCAGCGGTCGATGTGGGTCACCACCTCTTTGGTCGCCGGCTTCTCCTTCTCCAGCATCTCCTTCATCAGATAGATGCGGCCGCGCGGGGAATCGAGTTCGTCGCCGAGGAGGACGTAAGTCGGGCAAGTGGCGGTGCAGAAGCCGCAATGGACGCAGGAATGGATGATCCGCTCGGCCTCCTTGAGGTCGGGATCGGCCAGGGCGTGGATCGAGAACGAGGTCTGCACGGCTAGACTCCGGCGACCATGCGGCCGGGATTGAGGATGCCCGCCGGGTCGAACTCGCGCTTCAGCCGGGCCGACAGCATCGCCAGCGGCGCCGCCTCGGGCTGGAACACCGGCACGGCGCGGCGGGTTGCTTGCGGCGCCCGCATCAGCGTCGCATGCGCGCCTGGGAGCCCGGCGATGGCGCCGCGGACGACGGCGGCGCCGGCATCGGCCCCCTCCCCGCCGGCGACCCAGACGAGGCCACCGCCCCAATCGTAGAGGACGCGGCAGGCGCAGGCGGCGCGGATGGCGGCGACGACCGCCGGCGCGGCGCTCGGCTTCAGCGACAGGCGCCACAAGGGCGTGCTTTCGCCGGCGGCGAGCGGCGCCAGCGCGGCGATGCCGCGCCAGAGGCTCCGCGAGGAGCCGGCGTCGAGGATCTCGGAGGACGCAAAGCGCTTCAGGCCGATGGCAAGGCGTGCGGCGCGGTCGGCGACCGAGGCGGCAAACCCTTCCAGGCGGATCGCCGTGGTCGCCGGAGCGCCGTCGCGGCCGGGGACGTGGGCGCCGCCGGTGACGGAAAAGGGCGAGCCGAGACCGGCGGAGAGCGCGGCCACCGCCGCGGCGTCGTCAAGGCCGGAGACGACCAGCGTTGCCTCGGTCTCGGCCGCCGGGAGGACCTTGAAGGTCGCCTCGCTGATCACCGCGAGGGTGCCGTGCGAGCCGGCGAGCAGCTTTACCAGGTCGTAGCCGGTGACGTTCTTCATCACCCGCCCGCCGGATTTGACGATCTCAGCGGTGCCGGTGACGGCGCGAACGCCGATCAGGCTGTCGCGGACGGCGCCGGCCTGGATGCGGCGGGAGCCGGAGGCGTTGACGGCGACAAGGCCGCCGACGGTCGGCTCGCCGGCACTGCCGTAAAGCGGCCGGTGATCGAACGGCTCGAAGGGCAGCATCTGGCCGCGCGAGCCGAGCTCCCGTTCGACGACGCTGAGCGGCGTTCCGGCGCGGGCGGAAATGACCAGCTCCGCCGGCTCGTAAAGCGTGATCCCGCTGAGGCCGCGGGTTGAGAGCGGCGCGGCATCGACCGGCCGGCCGAAGCCGGCGCGGGTGCCGCCGCCGGCAATCGCGAGCGGGGCGCGCCGTGTGGCGGCTTCGGCGATGAGGGCGGCGAGTTCACCCTCGGTTGCCGGAGCCGGGGCGGCCGCGGAACGCGGAGCGGCGGGGGGCCGCTGGGATGCGGTGTCGATGCGATCCATTTGCCTAGAAGCCGCCTGCCCCCACCGCCGGCCGTCCGTCGAGCGGGAAGACCTTGGCCGGGTTGAGGCGCCAAGCGGGATCGAAGGCGCTCTTCACCCGCATCTGCAGGTCGAGGTCGGCGGGGGTGAACTGGACGCGCATCAGGTCGCGCTTCTCGATGCCGACACCGTGCTCGCCGGTGAGGCAGCCGCCCATCTCGACGCAGAGCTTCAAGATGTCGGCGCCGGCCCGCTCGGCCTTCTCCTGCTCGCCCGGCTTGTTGGCGTCGAAGAGGATCAGCGGGTGGAGGTTGCCGTCGCCGGCGTGGAAGACGTTGGCGACGGGGAGGCCGTAAGAGGCGCAGATCTCGCCGACCCGCACCAGCACCTCCGGCAGGCGGCCGGTCGGGATGACGCCGTCCATGCAGAGATAGTCGGCGATCTGGCCCATGGCGCCGAAGGCGGCCTTGCGGCCTTTCCATATCGCCGCGCTCTCCGCTTCGGACTGGGAGATGCGGACGACGCTCGGCCGGTACGCCCCAGCGATCGCCTGGATGCGGGCAAGGAGGTCGGCGACCTCGGCGGGCGAGCCCTCGACCTCGACGATCAGCAGCGCCTCGACATCGAGCGGATAGCCGGCATGGGCGAAGTCCTCGCAGGCCTTGATCGCCGGGCCGTCCATGTACTCGATGGCGACCGGCAGGATGCCGGCGGCGATGATCGCGGCGACGCAGGCGCCGGCATCGGCCGCCGACTGGAAGCCCATCAGCATCGGCCGCGCGCCCTCGGCGGAGCGGAGGATGCGCACCGTCGCCTCGGTGACGACGCCAAGCTGGCCCTCCGAGCCGACGACGAGGCCGAGCAGGTCGTAGCCGGCACTGTCGAGCGCGGCGCCGCCAATCTCGACCACCGTGCCGTCGACCAGCACCATCGTCACGCCGAGGACGTTGTTGGTGGTGACGCCGTGCTTCAGGCAATGCGCGCCGCCGGAGTTCATGGCGATGTTGCCGCCGATGGTGCAGGCAAGCTGGCTCGACGGATCGGGGGCGTAGAAGAAGCCGCGATGGGAGACCGCGCCGGTGATGGCGAGGTTGGTGACGCCGGCGCCGACGCGGGCGGTGCGGTTGGCGGTGTCGATCTCGGCGATGGTGTTGAGGCGCGAGAGGCCGAGCACCACCGCGTCCTCGGTCGGCAGCGCGCCGCCGACCAGCGAGGTGCCGGCGCCGCGGGCGATGACCTTGACGCCCTCGCGATCGAGGAAGGCCATGACCTTGGAGACCTCCTCGGTCGAGCGTGGCAGAACGACCGCGAGCGGCAGCTGGCGGTAGGCGGTCAGCGCGTCGGTCTCGTAAGCCCGCCGCTCGTTCGCCGAATCGATCACGCCGTCCCAGCCGAGAATGCCGACAAGGCCGGCGACGATCTCGGCGCGGCGGGCGAGGATCGCCGCATCGGGCGGGGGAAAGGCGATGGCGGTCATCGGTGTCGGCTCTCGTCGTGCTCTTCGGTCTTGGTGCTCAGCGGTCTTTGTCAGCGGTCTTTGCTCAACGGTCCTTGCTCAACGGTCCTTGCCGCCCGGCTCGTCGTCGCCGCCATGAGCGGCGCGGATGCGGCGGACCAGCAGCCAAATCACCAGCGCCACCGGCAGCACCGCAAGGCCGGTAATCATAGCCGGATCGGGGAGGCGCATCACCTCGCCCGCGCTCTTGGCAACATAGCCAATCAAACCAACCACATAGTAGCTGACGGCGGCGACCGAAAGACCTTCGACGGTCTGCTGCAGGCGGAGCTGCATGCGGGCGCGGCTGTTCATCGACGCCAGGAGTTCGCGGTTCTGCTGTTCGAGCTCGACCTCAATGCGGGTGCGGAGGAGGTTGGCGGCGCGCGACAGGCGATCCGACAGGTCGGCCATGCGACGCTCGGCGGTGGCGCAGGTGGAAAGGGCCGGCGCCATGCGGCGGTTTAGGAACGAACTCCAGCGGGAATGCTCGGGCACCGGCCCCTCGCGGAGCGAGGTCAGGCGGAGGCGGACAATCTCGGCATAGGCGCGGGTCGCGCCGAAGCGATAGGCGGTGGCGGCGGCCTCGGTTTCGAGGCGCCCGGCGAGTTCGGTCAGTTCGTCGAGAAGCGCGCGGTTGGCGGTGATGTCGACGCTCTCGCCGATGTGGCCGGTCGCGCCGAGGAGGCCGCGCTCGACCTCGGCGATCACCGGCTGGAGGCGCTGCGCCTCGGGAAGACCGAGGAGGGCCAGCGTGCGGTAGGTCTCGACCTCGACGATCCGCTGCACCATCGGGCCGATCTCGTAGGGCAAGAGGCCGCGGTCGATGATGGTGAAGCGCGTCAGGCCGTCGGCGTCGCTCCTGAAGTCGGTGACGCCGATGGCGCGTTCGTCGCGGAAGGCGGAGACCGACACCGAGCCGCTGTCGAAGCCGGCGACCACTTCCTCGATCGGGCGACTGTCGGTGACGAGGTCGAGGCGGGTGGCGACGATCATCGGCCCCGGCGCCTCGAAGTCGCGGTAGAAGAAATCGCAGCAGGCGTCGGGGAGCGTGCCGTCGGCCGGCCGCGGCGCGTCGACGCTGTAAGTGGTGAACTCGGTGTGGACCTCGAAGCGGAGGCGCGCATCGCCGATCTCGACGATGTGATGGCGGTCGCCATGAGCCGGCGGGCGGACACCGAGCCGCAGGCAGCGCTCGGTCAGCGCCTCCAGCGCTGCGTCGCCAGCGGCGCCGTCGGTCATGAAGGCGTAGTGCAGGATAACGCGGGGCGGCCGCATCACCTGGAACGGCCGGGCGTGGATCTCGTTCAGCACCCGCTCGCGGAGCGGATGGGGGGCAAAGGCGCGGGCGCGTCTCGTCTCGCTCATGCCCCTCCCCTCTCCCTCTTGCGGCCACGGCCCGGCCGATGCTTGATCGCCGCGCTCTCCCCCTGCTATCGACCGCAAGCCCCGGAAACAACGGGAAAAAGCGGCCGCCAGGCCCTGGGAGCGGTTAACGATGCCGCCGATCACCTCAATCGCCGACCTTCGCGCCCTCGCCCGCCGCAAAGTGCCGCGGGCGTTCTTCGACTATGCCGACGCCGGCTCCTACAACGAGGAGACGCTGAGAGCGAACCGCGACGACCTGATGAAGGTCAAGCTCCGCCAGCGCGTTCTCGTCGACATGTCGAAGCGCGACCTTGCCACCACCATCGTCGGCAAGCCCGTGCCGCTGCCGCTGGGGCTGGGTCCGGTGGCGCTCTCCGGCATGATGCACCGCGACGGCGAGATTCTCGCCTGCCGCGCGGCGGTGAAGGCCGGCCTCCCGTACACGCTCTCGACCATGTCGATCTGCTCGATCGAGGACGTCGCCGAGGCGGTCGGCCAGCCGTTCTGGTTCCAGCTCTATGTGATGAAGGACCGCGGCTTCGTGCGCTCGCTGATCGAGCGGGCCAAGGCCGCCAAGTGCAGCGCCCTCGTCCTCACCGTCGACCTCCAGGTGCTCGGGCAGCGCCATGTCGACGTCAAGAACGGCCTCTCGGTGCCGCCGGTCATCCGGCCGCACACGCTGCTGGAGATGATCGGCAAGCCGTTCTGGTCGCTGTCGATGCTGGGGTCGAAGCGCAAGACCTTCGGCAATCTCGCCGGCCATGTGAAGGGCATGGAGGGGGTGCGCTCGCTGGCGCACTGGACGGCGACGCAGTTCGACCAGGCGCTTTCCTGGAAGGACGTCGAGTGGGTGAAGAGCGTCTGCGGCGGGCGCTGATCATCAAGGCGTCCTCGATGTCGAGGACGCCAAGCTCGCCGCCAAGAGCGGCGCGGCGGCGATTGTCGTCTCCAACCACGGCGGCCGCCAGCTCGACGGTGCGCCATCCTCGATCTCGGTGCTGCCGAAAATCGCCGACGCGCTCGGCAGCGAGGTCGAGCTGCTGTTCGACGGCGGCATCCACCCCGGCTCGGATATCGTCCGCGCCCTCGCCTCCGGTGCCCGCGCCTGCCTGATCGGCCGCGCCTATGCCTACGGGCTCGGCGCCGGCGGCGGCAGGCGTTGCCAAGGCGATCGAGATCCTCGGCAAGGAACTCGACGTGACGATGGCCCTCGCCGGCCTCGAGAGCGTCCGCAAGATCGGCCGCGCGGCGCTGGCGGACTGAGGTAGGTCGGCGATGATGCTCGGCGAGGCACGGACACCGCCGGGGATGCGCCTTTACGCGATCGGGGACGTGCACGGCTGCGACGCACTCCTGGCGGCGATGCACGAGCGCATCGCCGAGGACCTCGCGGCCAACCCGCCGGCCGACCACCGGCTGATCCATATCGGCGACTATGTCGACCGGGGGCCGCACTCGGCGGCGGTGGTGGCACGGCTTGCCGCGCTCTCGGCGAGCGACCCGCGCGTCCTCTGCCTCCGCGGCAATCACGAGCAGATGATGCTCGACTTCCTCGCCGACCCCGACGAGGCCGCGCCGCGCTTCCTCGCCAATGGCGGCAGGGAGACGCTTGCCTCCTACGGTGTTGCCTTCGTCCGCGATGCGGAGCGGCCCGGCTATGCGCACCTCGCCCATGCGCTTCGGGCGGTGCTGCCGGAGCGCGATCGCGTCTTCCTCGAAGGGCTTCCCCTCACCCACCGCTTCGGCGACTTCCTGTTCGTCCATGCCGGCATCCGGCCGAGAGTCCCACTCGACGCGCAGCACCCGCACGACCTCATCTGGATCCGCCGCGAGTTCCTTGACGATGCCGGCGACCACGGCGTCGTGGTGGTGCACGGCCATACGCCGGTCGAGCGGGCCGAGCCGCGGCCCAACCGGATCGCCATCGACACCGGCGCGGTCTTCACCGGGCGGCTGACGTGCCTGGCTCTGGACGGGACGACTGGGCGGATTCTCTGAGCGGTCGCTCAGAGCAGGCGGCTGTCGTAGGCCCAGTGTAGCAACGCTTGGCGCTGGCGGCGGCGGCAGGTGAAGTCGCCGCGAGCGCAGTTCAGCTCGATCTGCCTGACATGACGGCGCATCATCCGCCAGCGCTTGATCTGCCGCGCATCCTCTTCCGGCATGCGGCGGCCGCGGTAGTAGCGGCAGTACCATTGGAACCAGCCGCGCGGATCGTCAGCGTGAAGCCAGCCCTTGCGGCGCCATTCCGACAGCGTCTGGCTGGCATCGACGCCGAAGTAGTTGAGCGCGCAGTCGCGGCGCCCCCGCGCAAGCCTGGCATCGGCGAACCAGGCGGCGGGAAATTCGTCGCGCGTATCGGTCATGTACTTGCCGCAGAAAACGCCGAGAGCCAGCATCTCGGCAGGCGTCAGCTGCGGCCGGAATGCCGGGTCGAAGTTACGCCCCTCCGGCTCGGTCAGGGCGTAGCGGTAACCCGACTGCATAAGGTCGTGGACGATGACGGTATCGCCGATCACCTCGGGTGCGCCCGCAGAAGGCGCGTTGGGCGGGCGGCGCCAAAGCGCCACCCACCCGCACGCGAAGCCTAGTTCCGGCGGATCGCCGTCGGCTCGTCGGAGGCCAAGCTGCCAGAGAGCGGGACGAGCTGCCAAAGCGCCGACAGGCCGACCAGCGTGTAGACAATGCGCGCGAGCGCCGATCCGGCACCGAAGAGCGCGGCTACGAGGTCGAAGTCGAGCAGGCCGACGAGACCCCAATTGAGGCCGCCGATGATCAGCAGGGCGAGGGTGATGATGTTGATCGCTTTCATGTGTCTGGGTCCATCCGTTTAGCGGGCACGAAGCGGGCTCTGCCGGCGCTGCCCCCGTTTGCCGATTGAGATCGCATCGGGTTGCACAACTATCGTCGCGAGCCGGCGTTGCATCGTCCTTCCTAACATTTTGATTTCCTTCGCCTTCTTCTCATGCCGGGACCGGCTCGACTGCCGCGCTCAGCGCTCGCTTGATTTCATACTAGGATTTTTTGTTTTACTGTCACGACATTTTCGCTAAAGGAATGTCGATTGTCGCCTCGATAGAAATGCCCCTTCACTCTTCAACGTGCGAGAAAAGGAAAGGTGCCGATGTTGTCCGAGACGCTCCAGAGCGGGCTGGAACGCTATCGCATCGGCGCGAAGGTGAAGGCCCTGCGGACGGCCAAGGAGCTGGGGCTGGTCCAGCTCGGCGAGCACACCGGCCTGTCGCCGGCCATGCTGTCGAAAATCGAGCGCGGCCAGCTTTTCCCGACGCTGCCGACGCTCTTGCGAATCGCCATGGTGTTCGGCGTCGGCCTCGACCATTTCTTCCTTGAAGAAGAGCGGAGCCTTCTTGCGGTCATTCGCAAGGGGGAGCGCATCCGCCTGCCGGACCAGCCCGGCGACGCGGCGCCGGCGTACGTCTTCGAGAGCCTCGACTTCCCGGTCACCGACCGGAAGATGGATGCCTACCTCGCCGAATTTCCGGCGGGCGCCAAAGCCTCGCAGCCGCATCGCCATCAGGGCGCGGAGTTCATCTACACCCTTAGCGGGCGGCTCGCTCTGGCAATCGACGGGCGGGAGACCGTGCTAGAGGCCGGCGACACGGCCTACTTCGACCCCGACCGCCCGCACAGCTACCGCAGCGCCGGCAACGCCGCCTGCGCCGCCCTGGTGGTGGTGGCAGCCTGACAGTCGCTAGGTCGCGAGCAAAAGAAAACGGGGACGGCGCACTGGAGGAGGAGGCGCCGTCCCCGATCCGGGAGTCCGCCGGGGGTTAGCCCTTCGGCTCCGGAACTATGCGGATGTAGGGCTTGGGTGCCCGCCACCCGGCTGGATAGATCTTCTTGGCCTCGTCGTCGCTCACCGAGCCGGCGATGATGACGTCCTCGCCGTGACGCCAGTTTACAGGGGTAGACACCCGGTGCTTGGCCGTCAACTGCAGCGAATCGACCACTCGCAAGACCTCGTCGAAATTGCGGCCAGTGGTCATCGGATAGGCGATGAGCAGCTTAACCTTCTTGTCCGGGCCGATGACGTAAACGTTGCGGACGGTCTGATTGTCGGCGGCGGTGCGCCCTTCCGACGAGTTGCCGGCGGCGGCGGGCAGCATGCCGTAGAGCTTGGAGACCTTGAGGTCGGTGTCGGCGATCATCGGGAAATTGGGCGTCGATCCCGTCACTTCGGCGATGTCCTTGACCCAGCCGGCGTGGCGGTCGACGGGATCGACGGAGAGGCCGATGATCTTAACGTTGCGCTTGTCGAAATCGGGCTTCAGCTTGGCCATGTAACCGAGTTCGGTGGTGCAGACCGGCGTGAAGTCCTTGGGGTGCGAGAACAGAATGCCCCAGGAGTTGCCGAGCCACTCGTGGAACTTGATGCGGCCCTGCGTCGTCTCCGCCTCGAAGTCCGGCGCGATGTCGCCCAAAGCAAGCATTTCCAACCTCCTTACGCGTTGTCCCCCGATCGTTCGGGGGCAATATCGTGACGCCGGCTTCAGGCGGCAAGGACGCGGGTTTCCGCGACGCTGCGCCGGCGCGCAAATCTATTCCGCCGCCGCCCGCACCGTCAGGTTATCGAGCGAGGAGACGATGTGCTCGGCGAGCGCCTCGACCGGCGCGGTCGGCAGCCGTACCGCCGACTGGATCATGCCGAGGTCGCAAGGCGGCAGGCGCGGAAAGCCGTCGGCATCGCCGAGGACGCGCATCCCGGCGCGGAGCGCCGATTCCGGGCAGATCGACACGGCCAGGCCGGCCAGCACCGCCGCGGCGGTCGCGGTGGCGCTGACGCTGGAATAGAGGACGCGCGAGCGCTTGCCGGCACCGGCGAGCGCATTCATGGCAATCTGCCGCCATTCGCAGGTCGGCTTGCCGAGGGCGAGCGGCAAGGGATCGTCGTGCTCGATGGCATGATGCGCCGAGGCGACCCAATAGAGCGGCTCCTGGCGGATGCGGCCGCGTCGCGATTCGTCGCTCCTGAAGGTGACGATGGCGAGGTCGAGACTGCCCTCGCGGATGGCCTCCTTGAGGATCGGCGAGGGCTGGCAATCCACCGTCACCTCGACGCGCGGATTGGAGCGGGCGAAGCGGGCGAGAATCTCGGGCAGGAAGCGGTCGGCGTAGTCGTCGGGCGTGCCGAGGCGGACGCAGCCGGAGAGTTCCGAGTCGGAGAAGCTCGCCAGCGTCTCATCGCTGAGGCGGAGCATCCGCCGCGCGTAGGCGAGGAGCCGCTCGCCGTCGCCGGTCAGCCGCGACTGGCGGCCGTCGCGCTCGAAAATCGTCTTGCCGACGCGCTCTTCCAGGCGCCGCATCTGCATCGATACCGCCGACTGCGTCTTGTTCACCCGCTCGGCGGCCTTGGTGAAGCTGCCGGTCTCGGCAATCGCCGCAAAAGTGCGAAGCTGATCGAGGTCGAGCACGCCGGTCACTGGTCTTCTCTCCCCTCGTGCCTGTCGGCCTCGCGCATGTCAGCCATGCCGCCGCATTTCGTTCATCCAGGCTTCATCGAGCGCGGCGCAAAACGGGTGGCAGACGCCGGGAAACGGCAGCAATCTGCCGCTGAACCGCCCGGTCGGCGATTCAACCTTTGGGCGCGGCCAAGCCATCAACGTTTCCGATGGTGAGGATTACAATTATTCGTTGGATTGATCAATCGAGATGAGGCAACACGTCGCGGTCCGCCGCGGCACCTCCCGGCCCCGGCGCCAGCAGAAAGAGGAGATTCCCATGTCCGTCATCGCGGGGAGAAGCGCATTTCCGTTACCGGCCAAGCCCGTTTCGTCCGTTCCCGGCACGAAACACACCTCGCCGTGGCGGACGCTCATCGACCGCGTTGGCGCGTTCTTCGCCGCCTTCCGCCGGCGCCGCGAAGTAATGAGCCTGCTCGACATGGACGACCGGATGCTCCGCGACATCGGCCTGATGCGGACCGACGTGACGTCGGCGCTCTCCGGCCCGCCGCTCGCCGATCCCTCGCCGCAGCTTGTCGCCCTCGCCACTGAGCGTCGCTTCGCCGAGCGGGCCGAGATGGTGCCGTGCCGGGTCGGCGACACGACCGTGGTCGAACTCGCCGCCTGGCCACACCGGCGTTTCACCGCCGCCACGGCGATGGACATCAGCAACGTCGCGTAGGCGTCCCCCCCCCCGCCTACCCCTCGCCCCGGCCTTCGCGCGCCGGAGCGAAACAAGTCCCCGGACGCCCCGTCCGGGGACTTTTGTTTTGGGGGGGCGGATGGTTCCTCCCCCGCCCTTGCGGGGACGGGACCGCCGATGGCGGTGGTGGGGGCGGTCGCTGGGAACCGTCTTCAGCGGGGTCGAGCGCGCCCCGTCGGTGGCAGAGCGGAACGGCGGCGCGGCACCCGCCCCCTCCGCCGCTTCGCGGTCCCCCTCCCCGCTCCGCGGGTGAGGAACCGGGCGCCATCAAACCACAGGAATGCCAGTGGCCTTGGCCTTCTCCTCCGGCTCGACGTGGATCGAGACGTTGAGGCCGGGATGGTCGGCTTTCAGCGCCGCTTCGATCTCGTCGCAGATCGTGTGCGCCTCGGCGACGCTCATCGTCCCCGGCACGACGAGGTGGAAATCGAGGAAGCTGACGCGGCCGGCGTGGCGGGTGCGGAGGTCGTGCGCCTCGAGCGCGCCCTTGGCGGTGGCGGCGATGGTGGCGCGAATGCGCTCCAGCATCTCCGGCGCGACCGCTTCGTCCATGAGGCCGCCGACCGAGGCACGCATGACGTGCCAGCCCGACCAGAGGACATAAAGGCCGACGAGCACGGCGAGCAGCGGATCGAGGACGGCAAAGCCGGTGAAGAAGACCAGGGCGACGCCGGCGAGGACGCCGATCGAGGTGACGACATCGACGAAGAGGTGGCGGCCGTCGGCGATCAGCGCCGGCGAGGTGTGGCGGCGGCCGCTCTCGATGAGGACGAAGGCCCAGCCGGCATTGATGAGCGTGGCGAGGAAGTTGGCGCCGAGGCCGACGCGGTCGGGTTCGGGCGCGGTCGCGCCGGTGAAGCCGAGCCAGGCCTGGCGGAAGATCAAGAGCGCGGCGACGACGATCAGCACGCCCTCTATGACCGCCGAGAAATACTCCGCCTTCTGGTGGCCGAAGGGGTGGTCTGCGTCGGCCGGGCGGGCCGAGACCTTGATCGCGACATAGGCCACCAGCGGGGCGGCGACGTTGATGATGCTCTCGATGGCATCGGAATAGAGCGCCACCGAGCCGGTGACGCGGTAGGCGAAGAGCTTCAGCGCCAGCACCACCAGGCCGACGATGGCGCTGCCGAGAGCGAGACGAGCCGGCTGGTCCATCAGAAGAGCTGCCCCTGGCCGCCGCCCTCGCCCGGCACGCGACGGCGGCGCGGACGCGGCTTCGGCGTCGCCGCCGACGACTGGGCGATGGCGGCGACGCGGCCGTCGGCGAATTCGATGTCGAGGGCCATGCCGGAGCGGGCCTCGGCGGCGGAGCGGAGCGGCGTGCCGTCGGGGCCGCTGACCAGGGCATAGCCACGCGCAAGGACGTTTTCCTTGGAGAAGGAATAGGCGGCGAGGAGCTTCTCCAGCGACTCCAGGCGGTCCCAGGCCTTGTCGAGCGAGAGGTCGATGGCGCGGCGCATGCGGTCGCCGGTCTCGCCGACGCGGAGGCGCGCCTGGCGGGCGCGCTCGGCGATGGGTTCCAGCCGCAGCCGCCGCGTCTGCAGCGTCAGCGCGGCGCGTTTCCGCTCGGCGTGAGCGGCGAGCGCGGTGTCGAGGCGGCCCGAAGCAGCAGCGGCGCGCTCGCGCAGGCGCTCGACGCCGCGGCGGAGACTAGCAACGGAGAGGCCGGCCACCGCCCGCTGCAGCATGGCGCGATGGGCCAGCGTGTTGGCCTGGAGCGAGCGGCCGAGGCGGGCGGCCGCCTCGTCGAGCCGCCGGCGCGGAATGCCGAGGAGGTCGTCGGGCGAGGGCAGGAGCCGCGCCGCCGAGCGAAGGTCGCGGCGCCCGGCATCGAGGGTGCGGGCGATGCCGCCGGAGAGCCGCCGCGCCGCGCCGTCGAGATTGGCGAGGAGTTCGGAGCGGACCGGCACCGCGAGTTCAGCCGCCGCCGTCGGAGTCGGGGCGCGGAGGTCGGCGACATGGTCGAGCAGCGTCCAGTCGGTCTCGTGGCCGATGGCGGAGATGAGCGGGATGCGGGAGGCGGCAGCGGCGCGCACCACCACCTCCTCGTTGAAGGCCCAGAGGTCTTCCAGGCTCCCGCCGCCGCGGGCGACGATCAGCACCTCCGGCCGGGGCAGCGCCTTGCTGCCGGTCAGCGCGTTGAAGCCGGCGATCGCCACCGCCACCTCGGCCGCCGCCGTCTCGCCCTGCACCCGCACCGGCCAGAGGAGGACATGCACCGGGAAGCGGTCGCGAAGGCGATGCAGGATGTCGCGGATGACCGCGCCGGTCGGCGAGGTGACAACGCCGATGACGCGCGGCGCATAGGGCAGCTTCTTCTTCCGCGCCGCGTCGAAGAGGCCCTCGGCGGCGAGCTTCTTCCGCCGCTCTTCCAGGAGCGCCATCAGCGCGCCGATGCCGGCCGGCTCCAGCGTGTCGATGACGATTTGATACTTGGAGGTGCCGGGGAAGGTGGTGAGGCGGCCGGTGGCGACCACCTCCAACCCCTCCTGCGGCTTGAAGCGGAGGTTGTTGAAGCTCTGCCGCCAGATCACCGCTTCCAGGCGCGCCTTCTCGTCCTTCAGCGCGAAATAGGCGTGGCCGGAGGAGTGCGGCCCCTTAAAGCCGGAAATCTCGCCGCGGACGCGCACATAGCCGAACGTGTCCTCGACGGTGCGTTTGACCGCACTGGCAATCTCGGAAACGGTATACTCGGCGATATTGCTGGCAGATTCGTTCAAGGCCTTGCTCCGCCGCGGAGGTGGCCTCGCGCACCGCTCAACGTCAAGTCCGGCCCCAATCCCCCTCGCCTCCGATGCAGCGCCTCTTCGTCCGCTCCCGCCTTGCCGCCGGCATGAATATCGAGCTCGACCGCGGGCAGACCAACTACATCGCCAACGTGCTGCGGATGGAGGCCGGCGCGCCGATCCTCCTCTTCAACGGCGAAGATGGCGAATGGCAGGCGGAGGTCGGCGAGCGGAACCGCCGCGCCGCGGTGACGCTGGCGGTGGTCGAGCAGACGCGGCCGCAGCCGCCGCCCTACGACCTTGTCTACATGTTCGCGCCGCTGAAGCATGCGCGGCTCGACTACCTCGTCGAGAAGGCGGTGGAGATGGGGGTCGGCCGGCTGATGCCGGTGACGACGCAGCACACCCAGGTGCATCACCTCAACCTCGACCGCCTCGCCGCCAACGCCATCGAGGCCGCCGAGCAGACCGGCATCCTCACCGTGCCGCCGATCGCGCCGCCGGCCGATATCGGCGATGTCATCGACGGCTGGCAAGCGAAGGAAGGCGGGCGGACCATCCTCTTCTGCGACGAGGGGTCGCCGGTCGCCAACCCGCTGGCGGTGCTGCAAGGGCTGAAGACCGGGCCGCTCGCCGTCCTGGTCGGGCCGGAGGGCGGCTTCTCCGACAGCGAGCGGCGGTTCCTCCGCTCCAAGCCGTTCGTCACCACGCTCTCGCTCGGGCCGCGGATTCTCCGCGCCGACACGGCGGCAGTGGCGGCGCTGGCGCTGGTCCAGGCGGCGTTGGGGGATTGGCGGGGGTAGGAGGGCGGGCGTTGAACACGGGTCGCACATGCACGATTTGCAATAGATGGCCGTTTTCGACCCGCCGGTGTCGTACCCCGCCCTGCACCGCTGCATATACTGCCTGACCGGAGCTGGCGCCGGTGACGAGCACATCATCCCCTTTGCATTGAACGGTACCCAGGTTCTGCCTAAGGCGAGCTGCGAAGACTGCGGGAAAGTGACCAGTTACCTTGACGGCTTCGCCTGCCGATCTGTGTTCTGGCAGTTGCGTGTGAGTGCCGGCCTAAGAACCAGGAATGCGGCTGGCGTGCCGACGGAGTTCCCGATCATCCTAACTTTCGCGGACGGTCACGAGGAACGAGAGCTTGTTCCCGCAGGCCTTCACCCTTCATTGGTGGTCCTGCCCAAATTTGAGGAGCCTGACCTTCTCAGCGGTCGGGTGCCGGACGGGATGTTTCGGTTCAGCTACCGGCAATGGATGAGGGAGAGCGACGTTTTCGACGAATATAAGAGGCGGCGCGGGGCGATCGACGCCGAGGTCGAGACATCAATCAAACCGCAGCAATTTTGCAGGTTCCTGGCCAAGATTGGGCACGCCTACGCTACCGCGGAACTCGGCATCGACGGGTTCGATCCATTCCTGTTGGACCTAATCCATGGCCGCGGATTGGAACGAGGGCCAGAGCTAGTGGGCAGTGAGATTGAAATTCCGGCTCGGGAGGAAGGTGTCCTCCACAGACTCGGCCTTTCGACCAGGAACGACTTTTTGGTAGCTCACATTCGCTTGTTCGCCGGGTCTGGACCAACGGTGAGTGAGGGGACGCCAGTATATTTGGCGGTGGTCGGGAGACTGAAAAAGCAGCTCCGGCCCAGGGTGCCGTTTCACTCGAGCGCGCTGGTCCAAGATACAAATTTGTTTGCACCTTCGTCTCGTATTGTCGGTACGAGCTTTTAGGCCACCCCCTACCGTTTGCCCGGCACGCCGCTTCGGCAGCGCCCGTCTGCTAGTCCGTGTCGACGTCTTCCAGCCTGACGCCGCGCCCGGCGCGGAGGCTCGCGCGGGCCTGCTCGATGCGCTTCAGGAATCGCGGATCGTGCTCGAGGCGGTAGTCGAACCAGTCTTCTTCCGATTGGAAGCCGATCAAAAGGCCCGCAGGCTTGCCGTGCCGCGTGATGACGATTTCTCCGGTCTCGGCCTCGCGAAGAAACCGCGACAAGTCGTCCTTCACCTCGGAGAGGGGAACTTCCCTTATTCCAGACTTGCGAACTGTCTTAGCCATGGCTCGGCCTCGTTTTTGGCAACGATCGCCAGGACTTCGACGGTCGTGCCGGATATGTCATAAAAGACGCGAACGTCGTCCACGCGCAGGCGGTATTGCGGGCGAAGCAGCCCGCGTAGCCGCTTGATGCGGCTGCGGCTGGCTTTCTCAGGCTCGTGCCGCAGATGCGTCTCCAATGCCTCGCGGACCTTAACGCGATCGGTCGCTCTCAGCCTTTTCAGATCGTCGACCGCCTCGGGCGCTAGCATAATGGCGAAAGGCATTTTGGCCAGAATATAGCTAGATTGTCCGGCTTTCAAGCCGAAGACCTATCGCCGGCGCGCCAATTGGCGGGGCAGATCGAATGCGGCCCCCCTCCCGTTTGCCCCCTGCCCGTCCCACTTGTAAGGTCGCCGCCTTTTTGGGCAGGGGCACCGATGTCGTCACCCATTCCCGCCGACGCGACACCCGTCGAGTCGCGCGACCAGTTGGTCGCGGCGATCGCCGATGGCTGTAAGCCGGCCAGCGAATGGCGGATCGGCACCGAGCACGAGAAGCTGCCCTTCCGCCTCGCCGATTTCGGTCCGGTGCCCTATGCCGGCGAAAGCGGCATCCGCCGCCTCCTCGAGGCGATGCAGGCCCGCCTCGGCTGGCAACCCGTGCGCGACGGCGACAACCTGATCGGCCTCACCGACGCCAAAAGCGGCGCGGCGATCTCGCTCGAGCCCGGCGGGCAGTTCGAGCTTTCCGGCGGCCCGCTCGCCGACGCGCACGCGACCGCCGCCGAGACCGCCGAGCATCTCCGCCTCGCCAAGGAGGCCGGCGCCTCGCTCGGCATCGGCTTCCTCGGCATCGGCCTCTCGCCGAAGCTGACGCGCGCCGAGACGCCGGTGATGCCGAAGTCGCGCTACGCCATCATGGCGGCCTACATGCCGAAGGTCGGCGGCAAGGGCCTCGACATGATGTTCCGCACCAACACGATCCAGGTGAACCTCGACTTCGGCGACGAAGCGGACATGGTCAAGAAGATGCGCGTCGGCCTGGCGCTGCAGCCGGTCGTCACCGCGCTTTTCGCCAATTCGCCCTTCACCGAGGGGCGGCCGAACGGCTTCCTTTCGTACCGATCGGAGATCTGGCTCGATACCGACCGGCAGCGTACCGGCATGCTGCCCTTCGCCTTCCAGCCGGGCTTCGGCTTCGAGGCCTATGTCGACTGGGCGCTCGATGTGCCGATGTATTTCCTGGCGCGCGGCGGCAAGAACCTCGACGTCGCCGGCGCTTCGTTTCGCGACCTGATGGCCGGCCGCCTTCCCGGCTTCCCCGGCGAGCGGGCGACACTCGGCGACTGGACCAACCACCTGACGACGCTGTTCCCCGAGGTGCGCCTCAAGCGCTATCTCGAAATGCGCGGCGCCGACGGCGGACCGGCGGCGCACATCCCGGCGCTGGCGGCGCTGTGGGCCGGGCTCCTCTACGACTCCGTCGCGCTCGACGCGGCGAGCGCGCTGATCGCCGGCTGGAGCGCCGAGGAGCGCCAGGCGCTCCGCAACGCGGTGCCGCGCGCAGCGTTGAAGGCGCCCTTCCGCCGCGGCAGCGTCCTCGACATCGCTCGCCAGATGCTGGCCATCGCCGGCGAGGGACTCCGCCGCCGCGCCCGGCACGATGCCGCAGACAACGACGAGCGCAGCCATCTCGCCCCCCTCCTCGCCATCGCCGAGAGCGGCCTCACGCCGGCCGAGCGGCTCCTTGCCGCCTTCGCCGGTCCGTGGCGCGGCGACATCGGCGAAGTCTTCCGGCGCGAGGCGTATTAGCGCCACCCGATCTTGACCGCGCGTGGCGCTCCGATAGTCTCGCCGGCGGTCAAGGTTCTCCCCGAGCCGTCCGGCAAGGGGAGCTAAGAGGGAATCCGGTAGTCCGCGAGGAGAAGCCGGAGCTGCCCCCGCAACTGTAAGCGGCGAGCCCGCCGTCACTGACAGCCACTGGCGCCCAAACCGGCGTTGGGAAGGCTGACGGACCGGGCACCGACCCGCGAGCCAGGAGACCTGCCCTGACCGGTCGATGATGTCCTTCGGGCGGGGTGCCCCGGTGGCTCGCTGGCTGATCGCCGGGCACGGGTCACCGTCCCCCTCTCTCAGTCTGCGCTCCATACGGCGGAAAACCCCCAGCAATGGGGTTTGCCGATGTTATCCACAGCTTTTCACAGACTGCACCGCGCCGTCACCGGCGCGTCGATTCTCCGCGTCGCCTTAGCGCACTTGCTCCTCCCCCGTTCACGGGGGAGGGGGACCGCGGAGCGGTGGTGGGGGCGGCCGCCGCGCCCAACGATGGGGGCCGCGCACGATAAAACTGCCAATCCGTCACGCACCCGCCCCCTCCACCCCTTCGGGGTCCCCCTCCCCCGCTGCGCGGGGGAGGAACCGGTGGCGTTCGCGCTCGCTCTCGCGCTCCTCGCCTCGCCGGCGCTGGCGGCGGGCGAGCGGCCGATCCTGCTCGACGAGGTCGAGGTGGTCGGTTACGCGCTCGACCTGACCAAGGGCGACAACCCCGGTGCGACGGTCGCGCTGGTGACACGGCTCCAAATCGAAGAGCGGCAGTACAAGGATCTCGAAGGCGCGCTCCGCGACATCCCGGCGCTCGCCGTCAGCTCGGGCGGCACGCGCGGCGGCTTCACACAGCTGCGCCTCCGCGGTGCCGAAGCCAACCACACGCTGGTCACCGTCGACGGCGAATCGGTCAACATGGTCGCCGACGGCGACGTCGATATCTCCGGCATCCTGATCGACGACGTCGAGAAGATCGAGGTGATCAAGGGCCCGCAGTCCGGCCTCTACGGCGCCGGCGCGCATAGCGGCGTCATCGCCATCACCACCATCTCCGGGCGCGGGCTTGCCAAACCGCTGGTGCGGGCGCGGGTCGAGGCCGGCGTACCGCGGCTGGCGCAGGGCAGCGCCACCATCGCCGGCAGCAACGGCCGGCTCTACGGCGCCTTCACCGCCGGCGGCTTCACCGACCACGGCCACAACGCCTCGGCGTTCGGCACCGAGCGCGACGGCGACACCAACTGGCAGGCGAATCTCCGCCTCGGCGCGGACCTCAGCGACACCGTGAATGTCGAAGGGTTCGTGCGGGCGAGCCGCAACCTCGTCCAGTCCGACCCGACCGACTTCAACTGCCTGCTGTTCGACATCAATTTCGTCTGCGTTCAGCCCTCGCCGACCTATGGGCGGGCGATCGACGGCGACAACCTCACCGACTGGAAGCGCCTCGCCTATGGCGCCACCGGCACGGTGCTGTTCCTCGGCGGCGACCTCGTCAACCGCGCGGCGGTCTCGCGCTTCGAGGAGGAGCAGACCTTCCGCGAGAGCGGCGTGCAAAGCTACCGCTCGAATGGCGAGCGGACCCGCGTCGAGGACCGCGCCACCTACAAATGGTCGCTCGGCGCACTCGCCGGCACGGTGTCGGGCCAAGTCGACTACCTCCGCGAGGTGTTCGCTTATGAGAGCCCGTTCGCCCTCCCCTTTGCCGCGGACGGCATCGAACGCTGGCAGACGGGAATCGCCGGGGAGGTCCGCGCGAGCTACACACCGAGCGGGACGACACTCGCCCTCAATGCCCGGAGCGACCGCTACAGCGCCTTCCCGACGACGCCGACCTGGCGCGTCGCCGCCTCGCAGAAGTTCGGCGACAGCGACCTCCACGCCTCCGTCGGCACCGGCACCACCGTGCCGACCTTCTACGAACAGTTCGGCATCTTCGGCAGCTTCGTCGGCAATCCCGGCCTGCGGCTGGAGCACTCGCTCGGCTGGGACGCCGGGGTCGAGACGCGGCTTGCTGGCGGTGCTCTGACGTTGGGGGCCACCGTGTTTTCGACACGGCTCGAGGACGAGATCGCGGCGACGCCCTTCAACATCCCGTGCGGGATGAGCTTCTGCTACACGCTGATCAATCTCGACGGCATCTCGACCCGCAAGGGCATCGAACTGACCGCGGCGTGGCGGATCGACAGCGCCTTCACGCTCAGCGGCGCCTATTCCTATGTCGTCTCGCGCGATCCCACCGGCGCCGACGAAGTGCGGCGGCCGCGGCACACCGGCTCGATCGATCTTGCCTATAAGCCGGCCGGCAGCCCGTGGTCGGGCGGCGTTGCCGTCACCTTTACCGGCGATTTCCGCGACATCCGCTCGCTGCCGAATTTCCCGTTCGTCGAGACGATCGACATGCCGGGCTACGCCCTCGTCTCGGCGCGGGCGGCCTACCAGGTCAACGCCAATCTCAGCCTGACGGCGCGGATCGAAAACCTCTTCGACAGCAAGCATGAGGACATTTTCGGTTTCCCCGGACCGGGGCGCGTCGTCGCCGTCGGCGCCAAGGCGGCGTTCTAGGGCGGGCGCCGAGGGAGCGATGACCGATCTCGCGCTCGATCTTGGGGCTCCGGTGGCGGCACGAGTGCCTCCCGTGCCGCCGGCTGGCGCGCCGGGACGAACGCGTTGGCTCTGGGGCGGCGCGCTCGCCGCCTCGGCCGCCCTCCATGTGGCGGTGGTGGCGTTCGTCCTCGCCGTGCGGCAGGAGCCGGCGCTGATCCAGGGCGGGGCGGAAGAGCGGCCGCTCGAGGTGGTGCGGACCGGCGGCGGCGAGGTTCGTCCGGCGCCGGTCGCCGCGATAGAGGCGGTCGCGGGCGATGCAATAGCGGTCGCGGCGGTGCCGGTCGAAGCAACAGCGGCTGAAGCGGCGGTCGCGAACGCTGCCACAGCCACAGCAGTCGAGACGATCGCCGCCGTTGCGACAAAGGAGGCTCGCCCCCCGGCCAAGACCACCGCGACAGCTGCGGAGGCGCCGGCCATGCGTCCGCTTGCCGTCACGGCCACTGCGCCGATGCCGGCCGAAGCGGTGCCGCAATCCGTGCCGAGCGACCGCGCCGCGTCGCTTCTCGCGGAGGAAGCCGTTGCGGTGGTCGCGGAATTGCCGCCGGCAGCGGCGAGCGACGTGACGGTGCTGCCGACGGTGTCGGTCGCCGGAAACGCCGCTCCGGTCGCCGAGTCGGCACCCATGGCGCCGAAAGCGGTGGCGGATGCCATCGCGCCGTCCGCCGTGAGCCCCGCCGCGCCGGCCCCGACCGCTCCTCTCCCCCGCGCCGTTGAGGCCGCGGTGGCGGCAGCGGCCGCATCGCTCGATCCGCTCCGCACCGGCACGCTCGGCGCCGCGCCGACGTCCCCGGCGCTAGCGCCGTCCAGCACCGGCACGGTCGCCGCCGCGCGAGCTCCTGCCTCAGCACCCGCGCGGAGCGCGACCACGGTCGTCGCCGCCGCCGACCCGCCGACGCCCCCGGCGCCGGCAGCGCGCGCCGAAGCCAGCCGGACCGACCCGGTGGTTCGGCCAAGCGCGCCGAACCGCGCCGCGCCTTCGCCGACCGCCGGCACCGCCGCCCCCACCAGCCTCGCCGGCAATGCCGCGCTCACCAACTACCGCGGCGCGGTACAGGCCCGCATCCGCAGCCAGGCGGCGGCCGCGGCCGGTCGCAATGCCGGCGCCGGCGCGACCGTGGTCAGCTTCACCATCCTTGCCGGCGGTGCGGTTAGCGACGCCCGCATCGCCAAGGGGTCCGGCGACCCCGCGCTCGATCGCCTCGCCCTCGACGTGGTGGCGCGGGCGGCGCCCTTCCCGCCGATCCCGCCGGAGATGGGGGGCGGCCCCCTACCCTTTCAGGTGCCGATCGCGTTTAACCTCCGCTGACCCAGGCCATTGCTGGCGCGAGGACATTCCCCTTGGAACTCGGCATCTACACTTTCGTCGAATCGACCGCCGACCCGACGAGCGGCATCAGGACGCCCCCGGCCGAGCGGATCGCCAATCTGCTGGAGGAGATCGCCCTCGCCGACCAGCTCGGGCTTTCGGTGTTCGGCCTTGGCGAGCATCACCGGCCGGATTTCCTCTCCTCGGCGCCGGCGGTGCTGTTGGCGGCGGGCGCGGCGCGGACGAAGACGATCCGCCTCACCAGCGCGGTCAGCGTCATCTCCTCCGACGATCCGGTGCGGGTCTTCCAGGAGTTTGCGACGCTCGACCTCATCTCCGGCGGGCGGGCCGAGATCATGGCCGGGCGCGGATCGTTCATCGAATCGTTCCCGCTGTTCGGCTACGACCTCAACGACTACGACGCGCTGTTCGCCGAGAAGCTCGACCTCCTCTTGAAGCTCCGGCAAAGCGAGACGATCACCTGGTCGGGACAGCACCGCGCGCCGATCGCCGGGCGCGGCGTCTACCCCCGGCCGCTCCAGGACCCGCTGCCGGTGTGGATCGCCGTCGGCGGCACGCCGCAATCGGTGGTGCGGGCGGGGGTGCTCGGCCTGCCGCTGGCGCTTGCCATCATCGGCGGCGAGCCGGAGCGCTTCGCCCCGTTGGTCGAGCTCTATCGCGATGCCGGACGGCGCACCGGCCACGGGCCGGACAAGCTCAAGGTCGGCATCAACTCGCACGGCTTCGTCGCCGACGATTCACAGACGGCCGCCGATATCGCCTTCCCGCCCTTCGCCGAAGTGATGTCGCGGATCGGCCGCGAGCGCGGCTGGCCGCCGACCAACCGCGCCCAGTTCGAGGCATCGCGGACGCTGCGCGGCGCCACCTTCGTCGGCAGCCCGGCGGAGGTGGTCGAGAAGATCCTCTTCCAGCGGGAGATCTTCAACCACGACCGCTTCCTCATCCAGTTCAGCGTCGGCACACTGCCGCACCAGCAGCTGATGCGCTCGATTGAACTCTTCGGCACCAAGGTCGCGCCGGCGGTCCGCAAGGCGGTGGGGGGCTAGAGGATCGCTCAGCCGGTCCAGAGGCTGAGGTCGATCGAGTCGACCGAGAGAATGACCGAAGCGCGCTCGCCGGGCGCGGCCGCCACCAGCACGAGCGAGAGGGTGAGCGGGGTGGTCTCGACCGCCGCGTCGCCGCCGACCGTGACCGCGCCTTCCGGACTGAACACCGGAATCGAGAAATCCTCGGAGAGGTCGTCGCCGGAGATCGGCGCCGAGAAGACACGGCTGAACACACCGCCACCGATGCCCGCCAGCAGCGTCCCGCGAGCGCCGTTATTGCCGTTGAAGGCGCCACGCACCACCGCCAGCGTGCCGCTCCAAGGCAGCGCCTTCGGCAGCGTCAGCGCCTGCACGCCGGCGAGCGCCAGGCTCGCCGATTTCGGCGTGCCTGGGTCGCCGCAGCGCAGCTCCAGGCCGGAGAAGGTGAGCGACAAAACCTTGCCGTCGGGCGATGGCGTGGCCACCAGGCCGGCCTTCGGCGGCATTTGCAGATGGGGCGAGAACTCCCCCCAAACGATTTCGGCTTTCTTTCCCGGTGCGAGCGCCATGGAACGCCTCCTTCGCGGCGCCCCCTCCCCACAACCTAAGCTAGCGGACACGCAGCCGACGCGCACCAAGAAAACGTCAGGCCGCCGGCGATGCCTCGTCCGCCAGCACGTGCGCGGCGCCCTGGACCTCGACCGTCACCTTGTCGCCGGCGGCCCAGATGGCACCGGGGACGCTGACGCGGATCGGCTGCGGCGGGCGGTCCCGCCAGGCCGGGAGGACGAGGGTGACGAGGCTGGTCGAGCCGGCGAAGGAGATGGCGCTCACCTCGGCGGCGAGGCGGTCTGGCCGCCAGGGCTGGAGGCGGAGCTGCTCGGGGCGGAGCAAGAGTCGGGCCGGGCCCTCGGTGGCGGCCGATGCCACGGGGATGCGGCCGAGCGCGCAGTCGGCCTGGCCATCGCGGACTTCGGCGGGGATGACGATCGCCGGGCCGAGAAAGGCCGCGGTCTCGGCGTCGCGCGGGGAGCGGTAGAGGCGTTGCGGCGGGCCGACATCGACGAGCCGCCCGGCGCGCAGCACCGCCACCTGATCGGCGAAGGAGAGCGCCTCGGCGCGGTCGTGGGTGACGAGTATGGTGGTGACGCCGGCAGCCGAGAGCACGGCGGCGGTCGCCTCTCGGACGCTGTCGCGCAGGGCGGTATCGAGCGCCGAGAACGGCTCGTCGAGCAGGATCAGCTGCGGCCGCCGGGCCAGCGCCCGGGCCAGTGCCACGCGCTGCTGCTGGCCGCCGGAGAGTTCGTGCGGGCGTCGATCCGTAAGGCCGCTCGGTAACTCGACGAGGTCCAAGAGTTCAGCGAGGCGGGCGGCGTTGCCGGCAGCACCGCGCGGCAAGCCGAAGACGATGTTGGCGCCGACGGAGAGATGCGGGAACAGCGCGCCGTCCTGCGGCACGAAGCCGATACCGCGCTTATGCGCCGGCAGGAAGGTCTGGGCATCGGCAAGGGTCTCGCCGCCGAGGGTGAGCGTGCCGGTGTCGGCGGTCTCGAAGCCGGCGACGATGCGGAGCAGCGTCGTCTTGCCCGAGCCGGAGGGGCCGACGATCGCCGTGCGGGTGCCGGCGGCGACGTCGAGGTCGACGTTCTCCAGGGCTAGGATCGGTCCGAAGCGCTTGCCGACGCCGCGGAGGGCAAGCAGGCTCATGCAGCGGCGGCCCGCCTCGCCTGGGCGTGGAGAAGAATCGTCATCGGCAGGGATGCCAGCACCATCAGCAGGGCATACGGCGCCGCGGCGGCATAGTCGAGTTCGGCGGTGGCGGCCCAGAATTCCGTGGCGAGGGTGTGCGTGCCGTTCGGCGCCAGCAGCAGCGTCGCGGTCAGCTCGGTGGTGACGGCCAGCGCCACCAGGGCAATGCCGCCGACGATGCCGAAGGCGGCCAAGCGGGCGGTGACGAAAATCGCGGTCGCGCCGGGCGAGCGTCCGAGGGCGGCGGCGGCCCATTCGAGGTCGACCGGCACTTGCGCGAGCGCGGCGCGGACGGCGATCAAGGCGCGCGGCAGGAAGAGGAGGACATAGGCGAGGAGGAGGGTCGCGACGGTCTGGTAGAGCGGCAGGGCGACCCGCACTGTGAGCGCCACCAGCGCCAGGGCGACGATCACGCCGGGGAGCGAACCGACATAGGTGTGGGCCGCCTCGATCGCCCGCTGCAGGCGCGAGGGGGCGCGCAGCGACAGCCAGGCGATGGGGAGGACGGCGAGCGTGGTTAGGACGCCGCCGGCAAGCGCCAGCATCAGCGTCTCGCCAAGCGCCTCGGGGATGCGCGCCGAGCGCCAGACGGCGCCGCCGCCGACGGTCAGCCAACGGGCGAGGGTTGCCAGCGGCACGCCGAGCGAGAGGAGCGCCACCGCGGCGGGCAGTACGAGAGCGGCGATCCGCCAGCCGGCGAGGCGGCGGCAGGCGCGCGGGCGCGGCGCGCCGGCGCCGACGCGGGCGTAGCGGCCGCCGCCGCGGGCGCCCCGCTCCAACGCCAGCAGCAGCACCGCCGAGGCGAGCAGCACCAGTGCCAGCATGTTCGCCGCCGGGCCGTTATAGGCGGCCTGGAACTGGTCGATGATGGCGGTGGTGAAGGTGTCGAAGCGAAGCAGCGCGTAGAGCCCGTATTCGGCGAGGAGATGGAGGCCGATCAAGAGGGCGCCGCCGGCCAAGGCGACGCGCAGCTGCGGCAGCACGGCACTGACAAAGCAGCGCAGAGGCGAGAGGCCGACGCTGGCGGCGACATCCTCAAGGCCGGGGTCGAGGCGGCGAAGCTGAGCGGCGAGCGGAAGATAGGCGAAGGGGAAATAGGCGAGGACCGAGACGACGACGGCGGCGGCGTAGCCGTGAAAGGTCGGGACGACATCGGTCCAGGCGTAGCTCTGGACGAACGCCGGCACGGCGAGCGGGGCGACCGCGAGAGCGCGCCAGAGCCGCGCCGCCGGCAGGTCGGTGCGCTCGGTCAGCCAGGCAAGCGCGACGGCAATGGTCAGCGCCAGCGGGATCGCGGCGGCCTCAAGGGCGAAGGTGTTGACCAGGAGTTCGCCGACGCGGGCGCGGAACATCATCGCCGAAGCGGTCGCCCAGCCGGTCTCGGCGGCGGCGACGAGGATGAAGACCACCGGCACCAGAGCCAGCACGGCGACCAGCGCCGCCGCTGCGGTCAGCAGCGGATATCGGAGGCGGCGGCGCGCCGGAAAGGCCGGCGGCGCAAGCGGCGACGGCCGGACTTGGAGACCGGCCGTTGTTGCAGACGGAAACGGTGCGTTCATCGTCGCCGGCGCCCCGGCGGCGCGGATGCCGCCCTTCCTCTCATCGGGCTATCCTCATCGCAGGCCGGCGCTCACAGCAGGCCGGCCGCGGTCATCAGCGCGGTGACCTTGGCGCTGTCGAGGGTCGCCGGCTCGACGCGCGGCGCGCCGAGCTTGGCGAGCGGCTCGAGCTTGGGGTTGGCGTCGGCGCCGATGCCGATGGCGTATTCGAAGGAGTCGCCGTCGCGCAGGATCGCCTGCCCGCCCTTGCCGGCGATCCAGGCGACGAAGGCCTCGGCCTCCTTCTTATTCTTGCTTGCCGCCATCACCCCTGCCCCCGAGATGCTCACGAACGCGCCGGGGTCGGCATTGCGGAAATAGTGCAGGCCGACATTCTTGCTGTTCTCGCCGGTCTTATCCTGATCGCCGAAGTAATAGTAGTGGTAGATAATAGCGCCATCGACCTCGCCGAGATTGACGCCGCGCAAGGCGGCGCCGTTGCCGCGATAGGCAGTCGCGTTGGTCTTCATCGCCTTCAGCCAGGCCGAAGTGGCGCTCTCGCCCTTCAACTGCAGGAGCGCGCCGACGATTGCCTGAAAGTCGGCGCCAGCGGGGGCGCCGCCCCAGCGGCCCTTCCAGGCGGGGTCGGCGAGGTCGAGCATCGACTTCGGCAGCTTGTCGGCGCTCAGCTTGGTCTTGTTGTAAGCAAAGACCGTGGTGCGGGCGGCAATGCCGATCCAAGTGCCGTCGGCCGGACGATAGACTTCTGGCACCAAGGCGAGCGTCGGCTTGGAGAGCGGCGCGAACAGGCCGGCCTTGGCGACGATCGCCATCGCCGGGGAATTTTCGGTGATGAAGACGTCGGCCGGGGTGGCGGCGCCCTCCTGGACCAGTTGATTGGCGAAGAGCGTGTCACTGCCCTGGCGGAGCGTCACCTTGATGCCGGTCTCGGCGGTGAAGGCCTTGGCCCAGGCTTCGGTCAGCGTCGCGTGCTGGGCGTTGTAGACGACGATGCCGGCGGAGGCGGCGGGGGTCTGCGCGGATGCCGGCAAGGCGGCGATGCCGACAGGGGCAAGAGCGGCAAGGGCGAGCGCGGCGATCGTTCGGACGGAGAAGATCATCGGTTCCTTCCTATCGATTGCAGAAAATCGAACGATCTCTCCAATAGTTGCGCTGGACAATTTCTGTCAAACACTATGTTTTCTATTTAGATGATGTCTAAGCGCCGCCAGTTTTGACTGATTCTAATCTGACTAACGCGACGCCGATCGGTGGCCGGCAGAGGGCTGCGACGAACTGCGCATGACCAACTTGTAACATGCAGCGGCGCGCCGGTGGGGGTAAGCGGAAAGGAAATCGCGGGCGGGAGTCGCAACGGTGGGCCGGGCCTATATCAGATTGACGGCGGCGATCTTACTCGCCGCCTGCGGACAGGCAGCACGAAGCGAGGATGCGCTGATGCTGACCAGTCCCGCGGTCGCCACCGGCGGGCTGCTCCCCAAGACCTACACCTGCGACGGTCCGGGCGTCTCGCCGCCGCTCGCCTGGAACGGCGCGCCGCGCGGCACCAGGTCCTTCGCCGTCCTCATGGACTCGCACGCGCCGGACGAGATCCACTGGTACTGGATCGGCTACGATATTCCGGCCGAGACGCGGGCGCTTCCGGAGGCCAACCAGGCGATCGGCAAGGCCGCCGGCAACAGCGTCAACCGCCAACTCGCCTACGCCCCGCCGTGCTCCAAGGGGCCGGGGCTGAAGGCCTATGCGATCACCCTCTTCGCGCTCGATGAGGTGCCGGGAGGGGCGGCGCTGCCGCGGATGACGCGAAGCGATTTCCTGAAGCGCATCGACGGCCATGTCCTGGCGCAGTCGACGCTGAATTTTGGCTACAGCCGTTGACGGAGAGACCGTTGAAACCCGTTGCCCTTGCCGGATTGACCGCCCTGCTTCTTAGCGGCGTCGCCCTCATCCTCGCCAACCCGACCGCGCAATCGGCCGGCGTGCTGAAAGCCGCCTGCCACGGCATGGACGCGCCGTTCCTGCCCTACATCGGCGAGATCAGCGTCGACTGCGACGACAGCTTCATGACGATCGCGTCGAACGGCATGGCCAAGCACGAAACGATGGTCGGTATCACCGGCTCCAACCGGCAAGTGCCGCTGCCGCAGGTGTACGCTGGCAAGAACGCCTGGCGCATCCCGCTGGCGCCCCGCCTCGCGCCGGGCGCGCCAACGGTGCTGCAGGGGCCGATGGCGGTGGCGATGAACGGCGTGCCGATCTTCGACCCGACCAAGCCCGGGCCGAACGGCACCAAGGGCGACACCGTCGTCGAGGGCGAACTCGACCGCTGCAACGGCCATGCCGGCCGGGCCGACGACTACCACTATCACGCCATTCCGCTCTGCCTCGACGGCACGGCGGCGCCGGGACAGATCGTCGGCTACGGCCTCGACGGATTCCCCGTTCACACCTTCCAGGATGCCGCCGGCTCGTCGACCGGACTCGACGAGTGCAACGGCAAATCGGTCAACGGCGTCTACGGCTACTACGCGACCAAGGCCTATCCCTATCAGCTGGGGTGCCTGCGCGGGGTGGTGATCGCCGCCAACCAGCCGCAGACGCCGCCGCTTCGCCCGCCGGGCCAGCCGGTGCGCGGCCTGATCACCCGCAACGTCCTTGCCGCCGACGGCTTCAACGAGATGGAGACGCGGCTCGCCAACGGCGCGGTCGAGATTATCCGCACCAAGCAGGCCTCGGACGGCTGCTGGGACTTCCAGTTCCTCACCAACGGGACGCTGCAGAACAAGGCCACCTACTGCCGCGGCGCCGGCGGGCCGGGTGGCGGACAAGGCGCGGGCGGACCGGGACCGGGCGGTCCGGGGCCAGGCGGACAAGGTCAGCGCGGCCCTGGACCCGGCGGCCCCGGCGGCGGACAAGGCGGCCCGCCGCGCCTTCCCTGACGCGCGCGGTCGAGCGGCTACCAAGGAGGAATCGCGGTGGGACGTTTGGTGGGCAGCCGTCATTGGGCCTGGGCGCGGAGGCTGGCGATATTCGCGGTGTTCGGTCTATCCGCGGCACCGCTGGCCGGACAGACCATCATCGAGGAATGGACAAGGATCCAGGCGCCACCGGCACCGACGATCGGTCCGGTCGAATTGACGGCGCGGACGACGGCGCTGCTCGTGCTCGACTTCACGCGGCAGGCCTGCAGCGAACGCGTGCCGCGCTGCCTGTCGGTTGTCCCCAATGTCGAGAAGCTGCTGCGCACAGCACGCGCTTCCGGCGCGCTGATCGTTTATTCGCACCAGCCGAATGCCACCGCCAATGACATCGATCAACGTCTCGCCGCCCTCCCCGGCGACCCGATCGTTGCCGGGGGGCCGGACAAATTCATCGGCACCAATCTCGCCCGGCTGCTCAAGGACCACGGCATCGAAACGGTGATCGTCACCGGCGTGCGGGCCAATGGCGCCGTGCTGTTCACCGGCGGCGAGGCTGCGCTCAACGGCTACAATGTCGTCGTGCCGGTCGATGGCATGGCATCGCTCACCGCCTACGAGGAGCAGTTCACCGCGTTCAACCTCGTCAATGCGCCCGGCATGCAGAAGGTCAAGCTCGCCACGACCGGCGGCATCAGCTTCCGTTAAGGCCCGCGCTCAGACGCGGCGGGGGGCGACCGTGTAGGCGAAGGCGACAGCGCCGTTCTTGCGGCCGGGCCCTTCGTCGGCGGGACGGGCGGCCTGCACATATTCGACGCGGGCACTCGCCGGCGTCACGCTGACCCGCAGGTGGCCGGAGTTGGGCAGGATGTCGCCGGAGCGATAGGCGTCGCGGTTGAACGCCTGGAAGGTCGGATCGGCCGGCATCGGCGTCTCCTGATAGATCACGCCGTCCTTCTCCTGCCGCGCGAAGAGATGGTCGTGGCCGAAGAAATAGACGCTGACGCCGGTCTTCACGAACAGCTGGTGGATCGGCATCTCCCAGTTCGGCCGATAGCGGTCGAACTCCCAGCGCCCGTTCTGGCCGCGTCCGCCCCATTCGTAGGAATCGGCCATCTCGATGCCGCCGCGGCCGGTGCCGAGAATGTGGTGGGAGAGAACGAACTTGTAGCGGGCGTTCGAGCCTTCGAGCGTCGCTTTCAGCCAGCGATATTGCGCGTCGCCGATGCTCATGCCCCACCAGTCGCGGCGGCGCGGTCCGCCCTTCGGCCCATCGCCGGTGTCCTGGTCGACCGGCACCGGCGAATGCCAATAGGGATCGAAGACGACGAAGAGAGCGTCGCCCCAGGTCCAGGCATAGTTGACGCGCGGCAGGCCGATGCCCGGCTCGGCGACGGCGCCGCCGGAGTAGAAGCCGTCCGGCGCCGGCAGGGCGAAGTGGCGAAGGCGGGCGCTCGCCGCCAACGGCCGCGCCGGGTTCGGCGACCCGTCGGCGAAGAAGGGCTCGACCTGCTCGTGATTGCCGTTGGCGAGGAAGATCGCCGACGCCCTGCCGACCTCGGCGAGGAAGCCGCGCTGCGCGGCGTAGATCGCGTCGACATTGGCCTGGCTCAGCTGCTTGCGGTCGATCAGCGGGTCGAGGCTGAAATCGTCGCCGATGGTGAGGTGGAAGTCGGGGCGGTCGGCGGCAACGTTGCGCATCGCCTGCGCGTAAAGCACCGGATCGTACATGCGGTTCAGCCGCTCGGGATGCGAGTCGCCCTGGAGCGTGAAGGTGAAAGAACTTCCGGCGGCGCGGGCGGTCTGGAAGCGGTGCTCCTCGCCTTCGTCGAAGGTGCTCGCGCCCGCCGCTCGCGTGCGGAGGCGATAGACATAGCCGTTGTCCGGCTGGAGCCCGGCCAGCTCGATCTCGCCGGCCTTACCGGCGGCAAGGCGAACGGTCGCGCTCCTGCCTTCGCTGCGGCCGGCGGCGGTGCCGAATTCGACAAACGCCTCGCGGTCCTCGCGGGCGAGGAGGTTGAGGGCGATCGAGCGGCCGGTCGGCCGGCCGAGCACCTGGCTGACCAGCGGCTGCGGCGGCGCGGCCGCCGCGTTGGGAGCCGGGCCGGCGCCGCCGCGCGGCCCGCGCTGCTGCGCCAGCGCCGGCAGGGCGCCGCCGAGACCCGCGGCGAGGCCGCCGAGGCCGGCGCGAAGCAGTGTCCGCCGCGAGGGTGTCTTGCTGTTGTCGCCTGAAGGATGGTCGGCCATCGGCAGTTCCTTTAGCGGAAGGGCGCGCCGCGAATGTCCAGTTCGGGCGTCGTCGTCCAGCGCGGCCGCCAGCCAGGGCGCTCGACGCGGGTGCGGAAGATCACCGTGTTGTCGAGTTCCAGATCGTCGCTCCAGATGAACTGCGCGCCGGCAAAGTCGGTGCGGTAAAAGTCGGCCGGCGGGCGGACCTCGCGTTCGCTGAAGACCTTGGCGTTCGGCCAAGTGCTGTCGTCGAAGTCGACCGCGAACCAGTTGGCCGGGATGTCCTCATAGGCGACCTTCGGCGCAGTCTTGTTGCCGCCGAGCGGGCCCTTGAAGAAGGCCTTCGCCTTCCAGCGGGCGCTGGTCACGGTGCCGTCGGCGAATTTGAGGATGAAGCCGGCATCGCCGATCTGGTCGCCGTATTCGAGGCCGGTCTTCGGATCGGCATTGTCCTTGGCCATGACCGCGATGGTCATCGGGTATTCCGGCAAGAGGTCGAGCGTGACGACGTTGTGCGGCAGGAAGTCGATGGGGTCGACGGCGACGAGCTTGCCGTTGATGTAGAGGATGAACCAGTTGTCGGCGAAGGCCGCCCCCTTGATCGTATCGGAGGCCTCCGGCTTGACCGGCCCGGCCTGCGGACCGCGCGGCGGCGGCGGTTGGCGCTGCGCGAGGAGCGTTGTCGGGGTCAGCGCCAGAAGGGCGAGGGCGAGAAACGTCGAGCGGCGCATGGATCAGGCCCTGGCGGCGAGTTCGTAGCTGGCGTCGATCCGGCCGTTCGTCCGGCCGCGCGCCGCCTCTTCCGGGAGGAAGGCGCGGACATAGTCGACGCGGGCCTTGCCGGCCTCGACGCTGACGCGGAGGTGGCCGGGGCTCGGCAGGAATTCGCCGCGGCGGTAGCCGTATTCGCCGGGCTGGGTCAGCCGTCCGCCCTCGGCGCGGCTCGGCTGCGGCACGACCTGATAGGCGATGCCGTCCAGTTCCTGGCGGCCGTAGAAGTGGTCGTGGCCGCGGAAGACCGCGTTGACGCGGTGCTTGACCAGCAGCTGATGGATCGGCATCGCCCAGCCGGGACGGTTGGCGGCGAAGGTCTCGGCGCCGTCCTCCTCCCTGCCGCCCCACTCGTAAAAGGGCGCGACCTCGACGCCGCCGCGGTGGTCGCGGCCGCCGCCGCCGGTGAGGTGGTGGGTGAAGACGAAGCGGAGCGAGGCGGTGCTCGTCTCCAGGGTACGCGTCAGCCAGCGATACTGCTCGGCGCCGATGGTGGTGTCCCACAGCGAGCCGCGCCCGCCGCGCTCGACGGTCGGCCAATAGCTGTCGAGGACGATGAACTCGGCGTCGCCCCACCGAAAGGCGTAGTAGTTCTGCGGCAGGCCGAGGCCGGGGACCGGCGTCGCGTTGCCGCTGTAGAAGCGGTCGGGCAGCGGATTGGGGAAGTGGCTGGTGCGGAGCTTCGCCGCGAATAGCGGCATCTCCTGGCGGTCGCGCTGGCGCACCGATCCGAACTCGCCGTCGTGATTGCCGAGCAGCAGGAACACCGGGGCGCGCCGGCTGACAAGGCCGAACCAGTGACGCTGCGCGAGGTATTGGCGGCCGGCCTCGCGGTAGTCGTCGTAGCTCTCGGTCATGAAGGTATCGCCGAGGTCGAAATGGAGATCCGGCTTGTCGGCGACGACGTTGCGCAGGGTGCGCTCGTAAATGTCGAGGCGAGTGCCGCGATCGAGATGGGAGTCGGCGGTGATGGTGAAGGTGAAAGGCGCCCCCGCAGGACGGGCGGTCTGAAACTCGCCGGCGAACAGCACTTCGCCGCCGTCGGCGGCGCGGACCTCGTAGCTGTGGCCGAGGCCGGGGGCGAGGTCGGCGATGACGACCTCGCGCGGCGCGCCGGCGGCAAGGTCGATCTCGCCGACGTCGCGGGCGGCGCCCGAGGCGGCGCGGCAGGCCACGCGCACGCGCCGGCCGGCATAGGCGAGGAGGCTGAGGCAGATCGACCGGTCCGTCGGCCGGCCGGCGACGACGTCGAGGGGATGGTCGGGGACGTCGGTCAGGAAGTCCCCGGCGTTGCCATGTGCGCCGCGCGGCTGCGCCGGTGCGGCGGCGGGCGGCGGCGCCGCCTGCGGACCGCGCGGCGGACCGCCCTGCCCGCCCCCCGGCGGACGCCCCTGCGCCAGCGCCTCGCCGGCGGCGACCACCGCCGCGGCGCCGAAGGCGATGGCGCTCCGCCGCGTCACGCCGATGGCGCCGGTCGCCGGCGCGTTGTCGGAGGGTCCTGCTTCGCTGGAGCTGTCGGGTTGCGGGCCTGGCTGTTTGGCGCTGGTCATGAATCGTCCTGCCGGTTGTCCGGCGCGACAATAGTCGGCGCTCCCACCGCCTCAAGGCGGGAAGGCCCACATGACAAAAACTTAATTCGCGGGGCGGTTAGCGGCCGCAGCGGGCAAGGAGCTGGGTGAAGGCGGCGCCCGAACCGCGGAGCGGCAGGACGTCGGTCGAGCGGCGCTTGACGTCGACGACGGTCAGCTTCTGCCCCTTGCGGATGCCCTGCAGCAGCGGGTGGAGAAACTCAGTGTGGCCGGTCAGCGCGTTGTCGATCGCCTCCAGCGTCATCCACATCTCGTAGACCTGGCCGTCGACATCGAAGCGGAGCGGGCGATAGCCGGCCTCGGTCACGCCGTCGAAGTAGCGAAGGCTGGCGATGAAATCGCCAGCAAGGCAAGTCACGACCAGCGCGTTCTCGCCTCGGCAAGGGAGGAACGCCGCCGGAGCCGGCTCCTCCGGCAACGGGCCGTCGACGGCGAATTTCCAAGGGCCGCACTCGGCGGTGCGATCGCGCGCCGCGGCCTCGACCGCGAAGCCGAGAAGCGAACAAACGAATGCCGAAAAAATGGGAAGGAGGCGCCGAAGCGCCTTACTCAACTGCCGTCCACGCATGGTGCCGCCGCCCGCGTCCGGAAACAAAACTGGTACAGCTGGCTGGGCTCGAACCAGCGACACTCGGATCCACAATCCGATGCTCTACCAACTGAGCTACAGCTGCACGCGCGCGACCCTAGTGGCGAGACTGGGCGGAATCAAGAATTCAAGAAGCGGGTAAGAAAATGCCCCGGCGCGGGGAGGACGCGCCAGGGCGGGCGGCAATCGCCGACCAGCGTCGTGGCCGGGACGCCGCCGGGAAACGCGCGCGAGAGGCGCCGCGTCAGGCGACCTTGAAATCCTTCATCGCCTTTTCGGCGGCAACGCGGACCGGCTTGGTCGCCTCGGCGGCGGCCTTCTCGCCGATCGCCTGAAGCTCGCGGACCTGGCCGCTCATGACTTCAAACTGCTTGCGGGCGAATTCGGTCTGGAGCTCGACCGCCTCGGCAAAGGACTTCGCGCCGAAGAGGTCGCGGACGAGAGCGAAGGAGGCGTCGGCATTGGCCTTGGTGGCTTCCAGCGCCTTCAGGCCGGCGGCAAGGCCCTGCTCGCGGACGCTCTTATAGCTCGCCTCGTAGCCGCGCATTGCATCCTCGGCGACATCGCGGATACGAGCGAAGGCCTCGCGAGCCTGCTCGCCGCCCTTCTCGGCAAAGTCGCGGAAGGCCGGGACATCGAAACCTGGAAATGCCTTGAAGGCATCGAAGGCCGGGTCGAAGGCGCCGGCGGTCTTGGCTTCGTCGGCCTTGGTCTTGCCGTTGCGCGTGGCTGTCTGGGTCATGGCCATATCCTCGTTCGGGGAGCGGCGGGCGGCCCCTGCCGGCCCGTCTGGAATTCAACGAAAACACATATAAACCCTCTCATTGTGCATTGCAACATTTTTTGTTGCGATGCCGCAAAAGAACTGTCGAGACAGGCGCTTGGGGGCGCGACGACGGCTCGGTGGAAAGTCGGCGGGAAGGACGGTATTTACCGACTCTTAATCATCACACTCGCCCCGACGATCCCTTGCCGCCGGGGGCGGCGGACCGACCGTCAGCCAACACATGAACGAAGCCGGCCTTTCCCTGCTGATTGCCCGCACCGCCGTCCCGGCGGTTGCCGGCCTCGCGATGGATTCCCGGCCGGCTCTGCTGTTCGACGCGGCGCGCGACCGGATCCTCTGGGCGAATGCCGCGGCGGCGCGCGCTCTCGGCGAATCGCTCCGGGCGCTGGTGGCCGCCGACCTCGCCCCCGACAACCCGGCGACCCTACAGGTGCGGCGGCTGCAGGAGCGGCTGAAGAGCGACCGCGACATCGTCGCCATTCTTCGCATCGCCAGCCGCGGGCGCGCCACCACCTTCACCTTCCGCTGCCGGCGGATCGACCTTCCCGGCGTCGGGCCAGCGATGCTGGCAGTCGACGCCGCGGAGCCGGCTGGGGATAGCATCGCGGCGCGTGCCGCGGCGCTGGTCGGGGCCCTGGCCGGTTGCGAGCGGAGCAGCGTCGGCATCGCCGACGAGGCGGGCCGACTCGTCGCGCTTGCCGACAAGCTCGCCATCGGCGGGGAGGCGCTGCTCAACGGCGCGGCGCCCGGCCTCTCGATCCATCGCGAACGGCTGGAGACGCCGGCGGGCCGCTTCACGCTGATCGCCGCTCTGCCCGCCATCGGTGCGGCAGCGGCCACCCCTGCCCCGCCGGCCCTTCCGCCGGCAGCCGCGCCGGCAGCTCCGCCAGCAGCCCAGTCGAAGCCGCCGGTCGCCGAGACGTTGCCCGCGGTGCGGGACGCCGAGCCGCCACGGCCGCCGGTCGAGGCACCGCCGCCGCCCGCGCCGGAGGGCGAGCCGCCACGGCCGAGCCTCGAGGCCGCGCCGCCGCCCGCCGCACCGGTTGTGCCATCGCCCCCGCCGGTCGCCGAGGCGCCGCTGCCGGCAGCCCCGGCCGAGCCGCCGCGCGCTTTCGCCTTCGTGCCGCAGAAGACGGCGACGCGCTTCACCTTCACCATGGACGGCGACGGGCGCTTCACCGCGCTCTCGCCGGCCTTTGCCGGCGTGGTCGGACCGGAAGCCGCCGACGTCGTCGGCCGCCTGTGGCGCGAGGTCGCCGCGGCCCGCGGTCTCGACAGCGCCGGCGCCATCGCCCAGGCGCTCAACCGCCGCGACACCTGGAGCGGGGTCACGGTCTACTGGCCGGTCGACGGAGCCGATCTCGCCGTCGCGGTCGACCTGGCGGCGCTGCCGGCCTTCAGCCGCGACCGGACCTTCGAAGGGTTCCGCGGGTTCGGCGTCTGTCGCACCAGCGACACCCAGCCACGCGGCGGGGCGGCGACGCCCGCTCCGCCAGCGCCCGCCGAGCCGCTGGCCGGCGAGGACATGGATGCCGGCCCTGAGCCGAGCGCGGGCGGCGAGGTTGTGCTGCTGCCGGTCGCCGAGCGAAGCGGCTCCAATGTCGTGCGCCTCCCCGGCAAGGGCAATGGCGAGCGGGTCCGCCGGCCGGAGCCGCTGTCGGGCTTCGAGGAGGACGCGTTCCGCCGGATCGCCGAGGCGCTCGGCGCGCGGAACGAAGCGGAGCGGGCGCGCGAGGCCGCTGCCGCCGGAGTTGACGACTCATTCGATCTCGGCGAGCCCCGGACCGAGGCGTGGCAACCGATCGCTCCGCCGGAAGCCAAGGAGGAGCGCGAGGAACCCGCTGCCCCGACGGCCGCGCCGGCCGATCCGCGCTTTCTCGACCACCTGCCGCTGCCGGTGCTGGTCGTGCAGGAGGGGGCGCTCTGCTACGCCAATCGCGAGGCGCTGGGGCTACTCGGCTATGCCGACCTTGCCGCGCTCGTCGCCGCCGGCGGCCTCCCCGGCCTGCTGACGCCGCGCACCGGCGACAGCGAAGGGCCGTCGCAGCCGAGCCTCAAGCGGGCCGACGGCTCGCCCCTCCCCGCCGACATCCGCCTCCAGGCGGTGAACTGGGGCGGCCGGCCGGCGATCCTCTTCTCGCTGCAGAAGAGGGAGGCGCCGCCGACGCCGGTCGCCCGCACCGGCGGAGCGGCGCGGGTCGCGGAGCTGGAGGCGATCCTCGACACCGCCACCGACGGCGTCATCGTCATCGACGCCGGCGCCCGGATCACAGGCCTCAACCGCAGCGCCGAGGCGCTGTTCGCCGTCGATTCTGCCGCCGTCGCCGGGCAGCCCTTCACCACGCTCCTTGCCGAGGAGAGCCACCGCGCCGCGCTCGATTATCTCGACGGCCTGGCGCAAAACGGCGTCGCCAGCGTCCTCAACGACGGCCGCGAGGTGATCGGCAGGATGCCGGCGGGCGGCCTAATCCCGCTGTTCATGACGGTCGGCCGGCTCGGCGATACCGGCAAGTTCTGCGCGGTCCTGCGCGACATCACGCACTGGAAGAAGGTCGAGCAGGAGCTGGTCGCGGCCCGGCGTGCGGCGGAGAGCGCCAACGCCCAGAAGTCGGAGTTCCTGGCCAAGATCAGCCACGAAATCCGCACGCCGCTCAACGCCATCATCGGCTTTTCGGAAGTGATGATGGAGGAGCGGTTCGGCGCAATCGGCAACGAGCGCTATCGCGGGTACCTGCGCGACATCCACCTCTCCGGCGCGCATCTGATGAGCCTCATCAACGACCTCCTCGATCTTTCCAAGATCGAGGCGGGGAAGGTCGAACTGACCTTCGTCGCCGTCGCCGTCAACGACGTCATCCAGGAGTGCGTGGCGCTGATGCAGCCGCAGGCCAATCGCGAGCGCATCATCATCCGCACCAGCCTTGCCGCCGCCCTCCCCAATGTCGTCGCCGACACCCGCTCGCTCCGCCAGATCGTCTTGAACCTCCTCTCCAACGCGGTGAAGTTCACCAAGGCGGGCGGCCAGGTGATCGTCTCGACCAGCCTCCAGGAGACCGGCGAGATCGTCATTCGCATCCGCGACACCGGCGTCGGCATGAGCGAGAAGGACATCGAGACGGCGATGAAGCCGTTCCGCCAGATCTCGACCTCGGGGCGGACGCGCTACGACGGCACCGGCCTCGGCCTGCCGCTGACCAAGGCCCTGGTGGAGGCCAACCGCGCGACGTTTTCGATCGACAGCGCCGTCGACCAGGGGACGCTGGTGAAGATCACCTTCCCCACTAACCGGGTGCTGGCGGGTTAGCGCGACCTTAACCGCTCACACCGGCGAAGGCCGGGGTCCAGGTGAAGACCGGTACGGCAAGTGCGCCTTGCGCTGCGCCCCGGCTTTCGCCGGGGTGAGCGGGGGGAAAACGGAGGACCGCCATGGGCCGCAGCAAGGATGTCGACGCCTGGTTGGCGGGCTACGACAACCCGATGAAGGAGGTCGTGCTGCGGGTCCGCGATGTCGTCCTTTCCGCCGATGCGCGGATGGACGAATGCCTCAAGTGGCAGGCGCCGACCTTCACCTATCTCGGCAACCTCGCCAGCTTCTACCCCAAGGCCAAGCAGCACGCCTCGCTGATGTTTCACGTCGGGGCGAAAATCCCCGGCACGTTCCCGCGCCTCGAAGGCAGTGGCGACACCAGCCGGGTGATGAAGTTCGCCAGCCTCGCCGAAGCGGAGGCCGCCAAGGCGGAGTTGACCAAGCTGGTGAAGGCCTGGTGCAAGTGGCGCGAGGCGGAAGCGGGGAAGTGAGAAGCCCGGCCGGGGGCGTCTCGGCAGGAGTCCGCTCACCCCGCGCGACGGCGGGCCACCTTGCCGGGCGGCGTCGGGCGTGCTCAGAGAGACGGCATGAGACGCTTGCTTGCCGCCCTGGTCGCAGCCCTCTCGATGCTCGGCATCGGCGCGGCCTTCGCCGCTTTCGACCCGACCTATATGAAGCGGCCCGCCGACCCCTTCGCGGTGGCGGTCGAGACCGCCGACGACGGCGAGGCGAGCGAGGAGATCGGCCCGACCGGCGGCCGGCTCAGCCTCACCGCCAAGGACGGCACGGTCTACACGCTCGACATCCCGCGCGGCGCGCTCCGCCGCCCGACGACGATTACGATGACCCCACTCCGCACGCCGGCCGCGACGCAACGCAGCTACGGCCGGCTGACCGGGGTGATGCTGCAGCCCGACGGGATCGAGCTCGACCGGCCGGCGGTGCTGACGATCCGCACCCGCGCGCCGCTCGGGGCAGGGCGACCGCTCGCCCTCTCCTTCCACGGACAGGGCGAAGAGGCGTTCCTGACGCCGGTGCGGCGCGAGGGCAACGAAACGGCGATCGCGCTGATGCATTTCAGCGGCGCCGCGGCGGCGCCCGAATTGCCGGAAGCGGCATTGCGTCAGCTTATGGACAAGCTCCCCTCGGCGACGCTCGACCGGCTGCTGCACGGCATGGTCGCCGCAGGCGAACGCGCCCGCCAGGCGGGCGGCGATGTCGCGCAGGCGCAGCGCGACTTCGTCCAGGCCAACGGCCTGCTCGGCATTGCCCAGACGATGTTCGACGCGGTGACGGCGATGAACAGCGCCAATGTCGAGCCGGCCGCCGCCTGCCGCAACGTGGCGACCGCCAGCCAACTCATGCCTTTGGTTCGCATAGCTCTGGCCGGCGAGGCGCTCAAGGTCGTCAGGACTGCCGGCGAGCCGCTGTCTGCGGCCGACGTCACCAAGATCCTTGAGACCCTAACCGTTTCCGACGCGATCATGGACACGGCCGGCCGGCTCGACGCAATCATTCTGGCCTGCCTCGACTTCATGGCATCGTACTGCGCGTCGAGCGGCGACCCGGCGCCGCTTATCGAAATGTATAAGGGCGCCAAGCTACTGCACGATGTGCTGACCGCACGGGAAGGCGCACTCTCGCTTGCCGCCCAGATCGAATGGATTCAGCAGGCCATGCCGGGGCTCGACCGCCGCCTGCTGCCGGTGGCGCAGAAGCTGACGGTATGGACCACCGCGCTCGCCAATGCCGGCGACCCGCGCCGCTATGCCGACGACTATATCGCCGACCTTCGGGCCTGCGCCCGCTATCGCCTGACTTGGCACTCCGACGCTCGGCTCACGGGGCCGACGCCGGGGGCGGCCGCCGAAGAGGAACGGTTCGTCGGCGACTTTGCCGCCGAACTCGGGTTCGAGCCGGGCACCGAGGGCGACCCGATCGAGACCGGCCGGATCGTCGGCCAGGGCAGCGCGAGCTACCCGGTCTTCTTCCTCCGCCTGACCAAGACCAGCGACTTCCTTAGCCAGCGGATCGTCTCGCCGCTGACATTGAACGGGCGATTCGAAGCGGAAATCGGCACCACGGACGGCTTCGACAAACGTCTGGACCTGCGCGCCGCCGAACCCGGCGTCACCTATCGCTGGGAATCCTGCTGGCGGCGGGTCGGCTGCAAGACCAACGAGGGTGGCGGATCGCCGCTCTCTGTCACCTACTCCGTCGCCAACAAGCTCGAGGACGGCTGGATGCACGTCACCGATCTCGCGCGCATCGGCCATCCCCTGCTCTTCCGCGGCACCGTCCGCACCCATGTCGACGAGCCGGTGCCGGACGGCATCAAGACCTATGACGACGCGTCGGAGATCGCGCTCGAACACATCGGCACAGGCGACAAGCGCCTCGCCGAAGCACAGGTGGCGGCCAACATCAGGCGGGCGCTCTGCCGCGAGTTCCTCGGCCGCAACTGCCGCGACTAGTGGGCACGCCGCCCTAGCCCCCCTCCTCGCCCTCCGGCCGCGGCGCGCGCTTCTTCACCCAGGGGGCGACGCGCTGCCAGTCGCCGGCCATGATCGAGCCGACCGGCTCGACGGTGTCGACCACCTCGGCGAGGCCATAGGCGTCGATCTGGGCGCGGACCGTGGCGGCGTTCTTGTAGGCGCTCGGCAGCTCGGTCACGTCGGGGACGCCGCTGAAGTAGCGGACGTCGATGCCCGGCGCGTCGGCGGCGATCATCTCGGCTTCGCTGCGTCCGGCGTGGCGCTTCAGGAAGGCGGTGCGGCTCATGTTGCGGCCGGCGCCGTGCGGGGCGAAGCCGAGGCCGTTCGCCGCGTCCTTGCCGCGGGCGATCAGGATCGGCTCGGCAAGATTGAGCGGGATCAGCGTCAGGCCGCTCTCGTCGGCGGCAAAGCCGTCGTAAGCCGGGGTCGCGCCCTTGGCATGGTAAAAGAGCCCGTCGGAGCGGCGGAAGACGAAGTTGTGCTCGTTCCAGAAACGGTCCTGCGGCCGCGTGCCGATCGCCTCGGCGACGAGGTCGTGGATGGCGAAGTGGTTGGCCTTGGTCCAGTCGCGGACGACCTGGAGCGCCTGCCAGTAGGCTTCGCCCTCCTCCGACTCGGCGACGATCCAGGCGTTGGCGGGATGGGTCTCCGGCGACAGCTCCTTTCGCGTCGCTTCGGCGACGGCCATGCCGGCCTTGTAGAGCATCGCGCCGGGCTTCCTCGACCCATGGTGGGTCACCAGCGCGACCTCGCCGGTCGAGGCGATGCGGCCGACATAGAAGAAGTGGTTGCCGTCGCCCTGGGTGGCGAAGTGCTCGCTGGCGGCGCCGACGGCGCTCTTGAGGAAGCGGTTGGCGGCGAAGCGCTCGAGCAGCGCCGCCGGCGGCTCGACCCGGGCGCCGGGCGCGCGACCGCCACCGCCGAAATGCGAGCGGGTCATGCCGGCGTCGAGCAGCGCCGTCGCATCGACGTCGCCGAAGATCGTCACCGCCATCGAGCAGCAGATGTCGGCCGAGTGCATGCCGGGGTGGATGGCGTTCTCGGCAGCGATGACGCCGCCGACGGGAATGGTGCCGAGCGGGCCGGCCGGGCAGGCGTCGGGCATCACCGCGCCGGCGCGGACGGTCGGGACGCGCATCAGTTCGGCCATGGTCGCGGAGACCGCGGCAAGGTTCGTCTCCTCGTCCGCCCCCTCGGCGCGGAGGTTGAGATTGGCGGCGAGCTCGCCATGCGCGCGGAGCGGCCGGCGCTCCGGCGGACGCGGCGCGGCGGCGGCGATGAGCGCGGCGACGGCCTCATCCGAAGCGCCCTCGGTCCGGGCGCGGTTGGCGGCGGCGATGGCGCTCTTGAACCACGCGCCCGGCGCGTAGCCGAGATCGAGCAGCGTCTTGCCGGTGATCGGTTCCATGGCGGCGTTGCCCATGCCTGGTCGGGGGCGCGGCTTCTAGCATAGCCGCAACCGCCACGTGAGGCAGCGGGCGGCGGGGTCGCCCTGCGCGCGGCGCATGGGGACCGGCCGCCCTGGCTCAGTCCTGCGGGAAGCGCTGCCGCCAGGCGGTGCGGGTCAGGCGGTGGACCAGGCAGTCGTCGTCGCCGAACATCCGCCGGCCCTCCGGTTGGAAGCCGAGGCGGCGGTAGAACTTCAGGGCGCGGGCGTTGCTGGCGAGCGGGTCGATGACGACGGCGGTGACGGCCGGGTCGGCGAAGCAGAGCTGCAGGGCGAGGCGCATCATCTGCTCGCCGTGGCCCTTGCCGCGATCGGCGGCGGCGCCGATCCAGATATCGACGGCGCGAAGGTTCGGCTCGATCTCGCCCCAATAGTGCGTGGACTCGGTGTGCGGGTCGATGATCTGCATGGCGCCGATCGGCCGGCCGGCGAGTTCGGCGATGACGTACTGGTTGTCGGGCGCGACGAGCGCCAGTTCGTCGGGCCAGTAGGTGTCGCCGAACGCCTTCGTCGCGTCGGGGTCGTCGGACGAGGCGGCGATGACATCGGCGTCGCGATCCCAGCGGTCGAGAAGCGGCACGTCGGCTGGCGTCGCCGGGCGGAGGACGATGTCGGGCGGGGCGGGCATAGGGGGACCCTACCCTATGCAGGGCGCAACTAATCCTCCCCCGCCCTTGCGGGGGAGGAACCGAGCGGCGCCTTCCGCGACCTGCCGATTGAGGCGGGGGGAAAAGCGCTCTAACTTCCGCCGCAGTGGTCCGGACCGCGAAACCTCGCGTCGTCGGCCGGCCGAAGGTGGGGGCTCTCGACATGAGCATGGGGATCTGGACCAAGGGGATCTGGAGCAAGCGGATCGTCGCGGCGGTGCTGGCGGGACTGGCGGCGGCGGTGGCTGCCCCTGCCCTCGCCCAGCAGAAGGTCGTCCATATCTACAACTGGTCGGACTATATCGACCCGCAGGTGCTGAAGGACTTCACCAAGGAGACCGGCATCCGCGTCGTCTACGACACTTACGATTCCAACGACACGCTGGAGACAAAGCTCCTCGCCGGCCGCACCGGCTACGACGTGGTGGTGCCCTCGGCCTCAAACCTTGCCCGCGAGATCAAGGCCGGGGCGCTGAAGAAGCTCGACAAGGCCAAGCTTCCCAACCTCAAGAACCTCTGGGACTTCGTCACCAAGGGCCTCGCCGACTACGACCCCGGCAACCAGTACGCGGTCAACTACATGTGGGGGACGACCGGCATCGGCTATAATGTCGACCAGGTGGCAAAGCGGTTGCCGAGCGCGCCGCTCGATTCCTGGGACATGATCTTCAAGGTCGAGGTGATTTCCAAGCTCGCCGATTGCGGCGTCAACCTGCTCGACTCCTCCGACGACCTGATCCCGCCGGCGCTGCTCTATCTCGGCCTCAACCCGGATTCGCACAACGTCACCGACATCGCCAAGGCCGGCGACCTCCTGAAGAAGATCCGGCCCTTCGTGCGGAAGTTCAATTCGTCGGAATATATCGACGCCCTCGCCAACGGCGACATCTGTCTGACGGTCGGCTACTCCGGCGACATCCTGCAGGCGCGCACCCGCGCGGTCGAAGCCAAGAAGGGCGTCAAGGTCGGCTACTCGATCCCGAAGGAAGGGGCGCTGCTGTGGTTCGACAGCTTCGCCATCCCGCGCGACGCGCCGCACACCAACGAGGCGCTCGCCTTCATCGACTACATGTCGCGGCCGGAGATCGCCGCGCGCAACTCCAACTTCCTCAAATACGCCAACGGCAACAAGGAATCGCAGAAGCTGATCGACCCGACGGTGTTCGGCGATCCGTCGATCTATCCCGACGAAGCGATGATGAAGAAGCTGTTCCTGACGCACGCTTACGATGCGCGCACGCAGCGCGAGGCGACCCGCATCTGGACGGCGGTGAAGGCCGGCAAGTAGCGGGCGGCGCGGCACCGCGATGCTGACCAAGGCGCCGGCGGCTCCACGCCGGGTCTTTGCTCCCTGGGCCGATGCGGCGGCCCAGCCGGTCGTCGCCTTCCGCAATGTCAGCAAGCGGTTCGGCGGCTTCACCGCGATCAGCGACGTCTCGCTCGACATTTACGCCGGCGAGTTCTTCGCGCTGCTCGGACCGTCCGGCTGCGGCAAGACCACGCTGATGCGGATGGTGGCGGGCTTCGAGGAGCCGACCACCGGCGAGGTGCTGCTCGACGGCGAGGGCCTCGCCGGCATCCCGCCCTACAGGCGGCCGGTCAACATGATGTTCCAGTCTTACGCGCTCTTTCCGCATATGAGCGTTGCCGACAACATCGCCTTCGGCCTGAAGCAGGAGCGGCTCGGCAAGGCCGAGATCGGCCGTCGGGTCGAGGAGATGCTGGCCCTCGTCCAGCTCGAAGGGCTCGCCGGAAGGAAGCCCGACCAGCTCTCCGGCGGCCAGAGGCAGCGGGTCGCCCTCGCCCGCTCGCTCGCCAAGAAGCCGCGCGTGCTGTTGCTCGACGAACCGCTGGCGGCGCTCGACAAGAAGCTCCGCGAGGAGACGCAGTTCGAACTCGTCGACCTGCAGCAGCGGCTGCACCTCACATTCGTCATCGTCACCCACGACCAGGAAGAGGCGATGACCGTCGCCGACCGGATTGCGGTGATGGACCAGGGCCGCATCCTCCAGGTGGCGCCGCCGGCGGAGATCTACGAGCAGCCGAATTGCCGGGCGGTGGCAAGCTTCATCGGCGACATCAATCTCATCGAGGCGCGGGTCAGCGCGGCAGCGGCCGACGGCCTCCGCCTCACCGCCTTCGGCGGCGCTCTCGCCATCGCCACCGACAGCCGGGTCGGCGTGCAGCCGGGGGCGGCGGCGTGGTTCGCGGTGCGGCCGGAGAAGGTAGCGATCGCGCTCTGGCCGCCGGCCGACGCCAGCGTCAACTGCGTCAGCGGCGAGGTCTACGACATCGGCTATCTCGGCGACGTGTCGATCTTTCGGGTGCGCCTCGACGGCGGCGGCACGATGCGGGCGGCAATGAGCAACCGGGCGCGGCGGGTCGAGCAGCCGATCGGCTGGGGCGACCGCGTCTATCTCAGCTGGGCGCGCGACGCGGGCCTGGTGTTCGCTGAATGAGCGAAGCGGCCGAGCGGAAGGCGCGGTCCGGCTGGAGCCGGGGCCGGCGGCTCGTCATCGCCCTCCCCTTCCTGTGGCTGGCGCTGTTCTTCCTGGCGCCGTTCCTGATCGTTGCCAAGATCTCGCTGTCGACCACGGCGTCGGCGATCCCGCCTTACGAGCCGGCCTTCGACTGGTCGGATGGCTTTGCCGGCATCCTCGCCAAGCTCAAGCAGCTCAGCTTCGACAACTACCTCTTCCTCCTGACCGACGATCTCTACTTCCGCGCCTATGTCTCGGGCCTCGCCATCGCCGCCGCGGCGACGGCGCTCTGCCTATTCGTCGGCTACCCGATCGCCTATGGCGTCGCTCGGGCGCCCAGCGCCTGGCGGCCGCTTCTCGTCATGGCGGTGATCCTGCCGTTCTGGACCTCGTTCCTGATCCGCGTCTACGCCTGGATCGGCATCCTCAAGCCGGAGGGGCTGCTGAACCAGTTCCTGCTGTGGCTGGGGCTGATCGGCTCGCCGCTGACCATTCTCGACACCGACATCGCCGTCTATATCGGCATCGTCTACGCCTATCTGCCGTTCGCCGTGCTGCCGATCTATGCGAGCCTGGAAAAGCAGGACGCGAGCCTGCTCGAAGCCGCCGCCGATCTCGGCTGCCGGCCGGCCAAGGCGTTCTGGACGATCACCTTCCCGCTGTCGCTGCCGGCCGTGGTCGCGGCGGGGCTGCTGGTGTTCATCCCGGCGGTCGGCGAGTTCGTGATTCCCGACCTCCTCGGCGGCTCCGATACGCTGATGATCGGCAAGACGCTGTGGAGCGAGTTCTTCACCAACCGCGACTGGCCGGTCGCCTCGGCGGTCGCGATTGCCCTCCTCGTCACGCTGATCGTGCCGATCCTCGTCTATCGCAACCGCGAGCAGCGGGCGGCGGAGCGCGGCGGGTGATGCGGCGGATGACGCTTTTCAACGTCGCGGCGGTGACGCTCGGCCTAGCCTTTCTCTACGCGCCGATCGTCCTCCTCGTCGTCTATTCGTTCAATGCCTCCAAGCTGGTGACGGTGTGGGCCGGCTTCTCCACGCAGTGGTACGGAGCGCTGCTCGCCGACGAAGCGCTGCTCGACGCGGCGGCGATGTCGCTCCGCATCGCCTTCCTGTCGGCGACCGTCGCCACCGTCCTCGGCACACTCGCCGCCATCGCCCTCGTCCGCTTCGGGCGGTTCCGCGGCCGCCTGCTCTTCACCGGCATGATCTACGCGCCGCTGGTGATGCCCGACGTGATCCTCGGCCTGTCGCTGCTGCTGTTCTTCGTTGCCGCCGGCGTCGACCGCGGCTTCGTCACCGTGGCGATCGCTCATGTCACCTTCGCCACCTGCTTTGCCACGGTGGTGATCCAGTCGCGCCTCGCCGGCTTCGACCGAAGCCTGGAAGACGCGGCGCAGGACCTCGGGGCGACGCCGGCGCGGGCCTTCCTGACGGTGACGCTGCCGCTGATCCTGCCGGCGATCCTCTCGGCGTTCCTGCTCGCCTTCGCGCTGTCGCTCGACGATCTGGTCATCGCCAGCTTCACCAGCGGACCCGGCTCGACCACGCTGCCGATGCGCATCTACAGCCAGGCGCGGCTCGGCGTGACGCCGGAGATCAACGCCGCCTGCACGATCATGATCGTCGCGGTGACACTGGCGGTGATCGCCGGTTCGGCGTTCGGCCGCCGCCGCGCCGCGCGCGGCGAAGGGCTACTGTAACACCGGCCGGAGGCCGGCGATCGGCACCGCTTCGCCGGTGGTGCGGCGGCGCAGCCGCTCCAGATCCGGGGCGAAGGTCGGCTGCTGCCAGCTGCCGCCGATGAGGAACGGCAGATCGAGCGGCGCCTGCCCCTCGCCGGCGCGGGCCACCGCCAACGTGCCCTTGGCGGCAATTGCCGGCGACAGCAGCGAAGCCCGCCCTTCCATATTGATGACATAGCCACGGCCGGTCGCGGTCAGAGCGGTCGCCTGCAGGTTGCCCTCGGCGAGGGTGAGGTCGGCGGTCACCGAGGAGAACTGGGCGACGGCGTCGCTGCGCTGACCGGTTGCGACCTGCAGGAGGGCGGTCGGCATGCGCTGCGGATCGAAACCGGCGAGCGTCGCACTGGAGAGGCTGAGCGTGCCGGAGCCGGTGGTGCCGCGCACCACGCCGCCCCAGTCCTTGGCCCGAGTCGTCGTCACCAGGCTGCCGCTGGCAAATCCGCCGAGGCTCTCCAGGCCGCCGAGTCCGGCAAGGACTGGCAAGACCGGGATGTGGTCGAAGGCAAGTTCGCTGTCGGCGGCAAATCCGCTGTTGCCGCAATGAAGCTCGACCTTGCCGCGAAGCCGCCCGCCATAGAGGCCAAGATCGTTGACGGCGAGCGTCAGCCGGCCGCGGGCGAGATTGGCGGTCACCCCGGCCGCGCCAAGCTGCGTGCTGCCGAGAGCCAGGCTGCGGGCGCTCAGGCGCAGGTCGAGGTCGACCGCGGACAGGAGGCTCATCTGGGCCGGCGCCGATTGCCAATCGCGGTCTTTGAAGCGGGCGGTCGCCTCCTCGGCATAGGCGGTGAGGTCTACCGAGTCGAAGGTCAGACGGCCGTCGAGCGCCGGGCGGTCGGCGCCGACGACGAGGTTGAGCGAACCGGTCGCCGCGGCGCCGTCGATCTCGACGCTGGCGGCGTTGAAGGCCAGGGTCGAGCCGAGCCAGCGCGCCTGCGACTTGATCGAGGCAGGACCGAGCGTGGCGCCGCCGCCGATGGGATAGCCGGCCCAAGCGATCGCCCGCCGCAGCGAGGGCGTGTTGGCGGTGAGGTCGCCATCCAACTGCAGCCCGGCGAGATTGGAGGCGCGGCCGTTGAAGACCAGGTGCAGGAGCGGGCCGCCGACGGCAAAGCGGAACGGAGACATGCCGCCGGACAGGTAAGCGTAAGGAGCATCGATCGCGGCGATCGCCTCGAGACGCTCCTCGCCGAGGGTGAAGGCGCCGGTGATGCCGGTAGGATCGCGGAGCGAGCGCCAATAGACCTCGAGTTCGACATCGGTTGCCACCGCGTCGGCGCCGCTGCGGGCATCGCTGAAGCGCACCTCGCCGCCGACGACAGTCAAGCCGCCGGGGCGGACGGCATTGATCGCCCGTTCGACTTCCGGCCCGCCCTTGGGACTGGCAGCGAGACGGGCCAGGCCCTCGCCGAGCTGCCAATTGTTGCGGCCGTCGCGGTCGATGGCGAAGTGAACACGCGGTCCGTCGGCGACGATCTCGCGGGCAGAGATCTGTCCGGTGAGCAGCGGCAGCACCTTGAACTTGCCGCGGAACTCGGCGATCTCGGCAAGCGCTTCGGTGCCGCCACGGCCGATCCTGATGTCAGTGATGCTGAAGGAGGGAACGGGAAAGAACGAGATCCGCGTCTCGCCGCGCACATCCACCGCCCAGCCGGTCCAGGCGGTGAATTCGTCGACCAGCCGCCGCTGCACCATCTCGGGCGAAACCAACGCCTGCGCGCCGACCAATAGCCCCGCAAGCAGCAACAGACATGCAGCGACTGGCGGCAACAGTCGTCTCATGGTCTCGCCCCGTTTTTACGCCCGCACCGGCCCCCTCAGCCGGCCCACACCCCGCTCTTTGCTAGGCAGAATCGGCGCCGTCGGCAAGGAGTTTTCTCAGGCAGAACATTCGCTCTTGACATCGCGTCGTCTTCCGCCGCGCGAGGCAACCGCTTAGGGTTGCCGCGCGCATCCATCGCGGACCAATCATGACGCTTCCCCTCCCTGTCCTCGTCGCCGACATCGGCGGCACGCATGCGCGCTTCGCCCTCGTTACGGAGGAGCGGACCACCGCGCTGGCGCCGGTGCGCACGCGCGACCATGCCAGCGTCGCCGATGCGATCGCCAGCATGCTCGCCGGACGGACACCGCCGCGTTCGGCGATGCTCGCCCTTGCCGGCCCGGTCAAGGACGAGACGGTCCGGCTGACCAATGCCGAATGGACGATCGATCCGCGGTCGCTGCTCGAACGCTTCGATCTTGCCGAGGTGCTGCTGATCAACGACTTCGAGGCCTTGGCGATGGCCCTGCCGGAGCTGCAGGGCGGCGATCTCATGGCGATCGGCGGACGGCTTCCCGGCGGCCCCGGCGTCAAGGTGGTGGTCGGGCCGGGCACCGGGCTCGGCGCCGCCGCGCTGATCCCGGCCGGGGATTTCCTGGTACCGGTCGCCGGCGAGGGCGGGCACATGGATCTCGGCCCGCGCGACGATCGCGACCGGGCGCTGTGGCGAGTGCTGGCGCCGAAGAACGAACGGATCAGCGCCGAGATGCTGATCTCGGGGCCGGGGCTGGTGCGGCTCTACCGCGCCGTCTGCCAGGCGATGGGCGCTGCCGTCGCGTTCGACACGCCGGAGGCGATCGTCGCTGCAGGACTGGCGGGCAAGGACGCGGCGGCGCGCGAGGCGGTCGACGTCTTCGCCACCTATCTCGGGCGCTTTGCCGGCAACCTTGCGGTCCTTTTCATGGCCAAGGGCGGCGTCTATCTTGCCGGCGGGGTGACCGAGGCGCTGGCGCCGTTCCTCGGTTCGAGCCGTTTCCGCGAAGCCTTCGCCGACAAGGCGCCGCACAACGCGCTGCTGGCCGGCATGGCAACCGCGGTGATCACCCACAAGGCCCCCGCCCTCGCCGGCCTCGCCGCCTATGTTCGGCACCCGCTCCGCTTCCGTCTCAACCTCGAAGGACGGCGCTGGACGAGGGGGCGATAGTCAGAGCGTCTGATTGTACTTGCCGACTTCCTTGAAGGTCTTCAGCACGGCGTCGACGCCGGCGAACATCTGGTGCAGGCGGTCCTTCGACACCGGGCTCTCAACCACCACCACCAGTTCGGGTTTGTTGGAGGAGGCGCGCACGAGCCCCCAGGTGCCGTCGGCGGCGACGGCGCGCACGCCGTTGACGGTGACGAGGTCGACGATCGGCGCGCCGCCAAGCGGCTCGCGGTTCGCCTGCATCCGCTCGAAGATCGCCTTCACCTTCTCGACGACATCGTATTTGACCTCGTCGTCGCAATGCGCCGCCATGGTCGGCGAACCCCAGGTGTGCGGCAGGTCGCGATAGAGGTCGGCGAGCGACTTGCCGGGATTGCGGTCGAGCACCTCGGCGACGGTGATCGCCGTCAGCATGCCGTCGTCGTAGCCGCGGCCGACCGGCTTATTGAAGAAGAAGTGGCCGGACTTCTCGAAGCCGGCGAGCGCGCCCAGCTGATTGACGCGGCGCTTGATGTAGGAATGGCCGGTCTTCCAGTAATCGGTGCGGGCGCCCTGCGCCTTCAACACGGGATCGGTCATGAAGAGGCCGGTCGACTTCACGTCCACCACGAACTGCGCGTTGCGATGGCGGGCGGAGAGGTCGCGGGCGATGATGACGCCGATTTTGTCGGCGAAGATCTCCTTGCCCTCGTTATCGACGACGCCGCAGCGGTCGCCGTCGCCGTCGAAGCCGAAGCCGACATCGGCGCGATGCTCCTTCACCGCGTCGGCGAGGGTGTGCAGCATCTTCAGGTCTTCGGGGTTGGGGTTGTAGCGCGGAAAAGTGTAGTCGAGCTCGCAGTCGAGCGGCACCACTTCGCAGCCGATCGCCTCCAGCACGCGCTGCGCGAAGGCGCCGGCGGTGCCGTTGCCGCAGGCGGCGACGACCTTCAGCGGCCGCGTCAGGCGCGGGCGGTCGGCGAGATCGGCGATGTAGAGATCGGAGAAGGCGCTGACATAGTGATAGGAGCCGCCGCCGCGCAGGTCGAAGTCGGCGGCAAGGACGATCTCCTTCAGCTTGCTCATCTCATCGGGGCCGAAGGTCAGCGGCCGGTCGGCGCCCATCTTCACGCCGGTCCAGCCGTTCTCGTTGTGCGAGGCGGTGACCATGGCGACCGAGGGCACATCGAGAGCGAACTGAGCGAAATAGGCCATCGGCGAGAGTGCGAGGCCGACATCGTGGACGCGGCAGCCGGCGGCCATCAAGCCCGACATCAGCGCGGTCTTGATCGAGGAGGAGTAGGCGCGGAAGTCGTGACCGGTGACGATGTCGGGCCGCGCGCCGAGGCGGCCGATCATGGTGCCGATGCCCATACCGAGGGCCTGAACGCCCATCAGGTTCAGCTCGGGCGGCTTTGGCGATTGCGGCTGGCCGAACCACCAGCGGGCATCGTATTCGCGAAAGCCGGTGGACTTCACCAGCGGCAGCGTTTCGAACTCGAAGGTGTTGGGCTTCAGCGTCTCGACCGGACGGGGAAACATCGGGCGGCTCCACGGCAATGCCGTGGCCTCTTAGCAGAGCTTGACGGAGACCGGGAGCCTTCCCGCACGCGGCCGAACGCCCGCCGGCGGCGGGTTCCGCGATTAAGGCGTCAGGATCAGCTGGTCGCCGGCGAACTCGAATTTCCTGAGGCGCGAGAGGAAACTCATGCCGAGGAGGTTGACGTTCAGCGCGCCTTGCGGGGCGATGGCGGCCGAGACGTTGGCGAGCGAGATCTGGCCGACACGCACTTCCTTCAGCGTCACCGGCACGGCGCCGACCGAGCCGTTGGCGGTTTCCATGCGGGCGGTGAAGTCGGCGGGTTTCGGCTTGAAGCCGAGGCGGAGAGCGGTCTCGGCGGTGAGGACGACGGTGGTGGCGCCGGTGTCGACGAGAAAGTCGACGCTTCTGCCGTCGGCGGAAGCGGTGGCGGCAAAGTGGCCGTTGGCGGCCTTGCGGAGGACGACGCCGCGAGCGGGAGCGGCGACGGCGGCCCGCTCGGCGGGCGCGGCGGCGGGCTCGGCCGGCCGCTCGCCGATCAGCACCGGCAGCGCCGTCCGCCCCGCCAGGACGACCAGCAGGGTGGAAAAGCCGGCGGCGATGGCAACGCGCTGGATCATCGGTTTTTCCCGACCGCTTGGCGCGAGGGATAGCCGCGGGCGGTGAATAATTCGCCAAGGGCGACGGCAAAATTGCCGGAATCGCAGCGCGCGGCTTTCCAACAACAGGGGCAAAAGGCTATGTATGCCCGTGGGTTCGGACGCGCCGTCTCCGCGCCAGCGGGTCGGCCGATCGCCGGGGGAATGCCGGCTCGGTCCGGCTATGGGAGGCTGGCGGCGGATCGAGGTCCGGGGACAGGGGCAGGATGCCGGATAGAACGGGTGGACGGGCGCGGCGGGGAGGACTGCCGGGCTCGGGTCTTTTGGTCGGACTGGCGCTGGCGCTGATGGCGCTGGCCGGGTGCAGCCCGAGCAACACCATGACCGGCATCGTCAGGGACAATTTCGGCAACCCGATCGAGGGCGTCGCGGTCAGCGTCGAGAAGAGCGACTACACCGCCGTCACCGACAAAACCGGCCGCTACCGCGTCGGCTACGAGCCGGGCGGGGTCAACATCCGCTTCGCCAAGGATGGCTACGCCCCCGGCCGCTTCGGTATCCGCCTCGGCAAGAAGGCCTCACAGCCGATCGACGTGGTGGTGCTGCAGAAGCTGCCCGGCGCCGACGGTCTGTGGCTTGTCGGCGAGAGTGGCTACACCCGCGCCGGGACCTGCAAACTGCGCACCGACTTCAACACGACAGCACGCACCACCACCGTATCGGTGATCGGCGGCGAGCCGACCGTGCTCCCCGCCGCCAATCCGCCGCCACGGGTGCTGACTTTCCTCGACACGCACATCTGGCAGAGCTTCGGCGTCAGGCAGACCGCGCAGCTCTATCGCATCCTCGGCAGCAGCCAGGGCTACGAGATCCTCAACGCCTTTCCGCAGGGCATCGGCACGCAGGTCAACAGCCTCTTGCCGCGCACCGATGACGTGCCGGCGCCGCAGACGACCACCGCCAGCATCGGCCGCACCTTCACCTCGCGCCTCGACGACGGCACTTACGTCTATGTCGGGCGCGTGCCACAGGCCGGCGTCGGACTGGTGCCCGACCCGAGCGTCGGCTGCTTCATGTTCGTCGTCGGCAAGCCGACCGGGCCGGAATTCGCCAGCGCCGGCATTCCGGCGGAGCAGCTCGCCAGCTTCGCGGCGCAGGTGAAGAAGTGCCTCACCGCCCCGGCGGGAGCGGGCCGGCAGCAGGTGGTCACCATGCGGATCAACCTCAACGCCGAAGGGGCGCTCGCCGGCGAGCCGGAGACGATCCGCTCGCCCACCGACAGCCGCGCCGACGGCGCGACCTATGGCGAGGCAGCGAACCAGATCGCCCGGGCCATCAAAGAGTGCCAGCCTTATAAGGGGTTCGACGCCAAGGACGCACTCTACTGGCAGAGCTTCGCCTGGACCTTCGACATGAAGGCGCTGTTCCCCTAGCCAAGCGTTGCGGCCCCTCGCCCCAGCGGTCGCGAAAGGGGGCTTGGCGGCAGAGCCCTAGCACTCCGGCGGTCTTATTCGCGCACGTTCGTAAGAAAGGCGAGGATCGATGGCCGGGAAAGTGTTCTTCAGCGTGTCGATGTCGCTGGACGGGTTCCTCGTGCCGGAGTCGATGGACTGGCTCGCCGCCACGCCAGAGCAGCGTGACAAGGACCCGACGCTGAAACGCTCGATGGCGCAATGGATGGAGGTCCATGCCTGGGCCTTCCCGACGCGGTTCTTCCGCGAGAGCCTGAAGTTCGGCGAGGGCGGCGAGGAAGGCCCCGACAACGACGTCGCGCGGGGGACGTTCGAGCGCACCGGCGCCAGCGTCATGGGCAAGCGCATGTTCGACCTCGGCGAGATCTCGTGGCCGGAGGATGCGCCGTTTCACACGGACGTGTTCGTCCTCACCCATGCCCGGCGCCAACCCTGGGAGCGGCCGGGCGGCACCACCTTCCACTTCGTCAACGACGGCATCGCCGCCGCGCTCGAGCGAGCCCGCGCGGCGGCCGGCCAGCGCGACGTTCGCATTGCCGGCGGCGCCGAGACGATCGTCGAATATCTGAACGCCGGCCTAATCGACGAGTTCGCGGTGGCGCTCTCGCCGGTGCTGTTCGGCCGGGGAACTCGCCTGTTCGAGGGCGTCGACGCCGCCCGCATCGTGCTGGAGCCGGTCGGCGCGGTGCCGACGCAGCGCACGACCCACGTCACCTATATCGTCCGCAAGCGGTAGCCGTCCCTCAGCGCTCCCGATAGAGCGGGCACGCGCTGACACCCCGTGCTCGACCTGTCGGCAGTCCGCCATAGGCCGGATATTCATTCGATTGATTGACATATTCAATCAATCGTGCGATTTATGTGGCTGCAGCTTGGGACTTTCCACGATGGCCGCACCTTCCGCCGCACGTATCAAGAAGAGCGCGGGGCCGCCCCGCCCAACGAACGCCGGGAAGGCGTCGCCGCGGCGGCGGCGCGCCGAAACTTCCGATCGCGGCGCCGAAACGCGCGCCCGCCTCATCGCCGCCGCGCTCGACGTGTTCGGCCACAAGGGCTTCGAAGGCGCCAGCACGCGCGAGATCGCCACCTCCGCCGGCGCCAATCTTGCCGCCATCGTCTACCATTTCGGCGGCAAGGAAGAGCTTTACCGCGCCGTCGCCGAGTATGTGGTGGCCGGCATCATCGCTCGCGTGGCGAGCGGGCTCGGCCTGCCGACCGCGGCCGGGCACGAGGTTGGGACCGGGCTCGCCGCCTTCGCCGCGCGCGCGCAGGGCCTCGATCCGGCCGCCGCCATCGCTCTCCTGACGCAGGTCATCGGCACCTTCGTCGACGTCATTGTTACCGTCGAGGAAGGCGCCGCCTGGGCCCGGTTCCTGGTGCGCGAGCAACTCGATCCGACCAGCGCTTTCGACGTCATCTACGGCTTCATGGGGCCGGCGCATGGCCTCATCTGCCGGCTCGTCGGCATGGCTCTCGGCAAGGACCCTGAGAGCCTGGAAGTGAAAATCCGCGCCTTCTCGATCCTCGGCCAGGGCCTCGTTTTCCGCGTCGCGCAGTCGCTGGTGCTCCGCCGCCTCGGCGTAGCGCGGCTCGGGGCAACGGAGGCGAGCGAGTTGAAGCGCGTGCTGGCGCTGCAAGTGCGGGCGATCCTCGAACCAGGAGTTCAGCCATGACGCGTCACAGCCTGGCCGCGCTGCCGGCCGCTCTCGCCGCCGCTCTCCTCGCCGCCTGTTCGCCCTCCGCCAAAACGCCGGCGGCGCTGCAGGGCTACGTCGAGGGCACATATCTCAGGATCGCTGCCGAGGACGGCGGCCGGATCGTCGAGCGCGCGGTCAGCCGCGGGCAAAGCGTCAAAGCCGGCGACATCCTCTTCCGCCTCGCCGAGGACGAGCAGCGGGCGCAGATCGCCCAGGCGCGGGCGCGCGTCGACCAGGCGACCTCGCAGCTCGCCGACCTCCGCTCCGGCAAGCGGCCGGAGGAGATCGCCGTCGCCGAGGCGCAGCTCGACCAGGCCAAAGCCAACCGCGCGGCGACCGAGGACGAGTACAATCGCCTCTCCTCGCTGGCCAAGACCGCCATCGTCTCGCAGGCGGTCGCCGACACCGCCCGCCAGCAGCGCGACGTCGCCGCGGCGCGGCTCGTCGAAATGGAGAAGTCGCTGGCGGTGAGCCGCCTCCCCTCGCGCCCCGACCAGATCGCCGCCGCCGAGCGGAACCTCGCGGCAACGCAGGCGGCGCTCGCCCTCGCCGAGGCGCAGCTCGCCAAGCGCACCGTCCGCGCGCCCGCCGACGGCCTTATCACCGACACCTATTTCGACCGCGGCGAGAGCGTCACGCCCGGCCTTGCCGTGGTCTCGCTGCTGCCGGCCGGCGGGCGGACGATCCGCTTCTACGTGCCCGAGGCCAAGCTCGCCGAGGCGCGGCTCGGAACGCCGGTGACGCTCGCCTGCGACCGCTGCCCGGCCGGCCTCTCCGGCACGGTCAGCTTCCTTGCCGGCGAGGCCGAATACACGCCGCCGGTGATCTACTCCAAGGACAACCGCGAGAAGCTGGTGTTCCGCGTCGAGGCGCGGCCGGAGGGGGCCGCCACGGCGCTGCCGATCGGCCTTCCGGTCGAGGTCAGCCTCGGCGCGCCGCCGGCGCTCGCCGATGCGAGGGCGCCATGACCGCGCCGGAGGCGGAGAGCGGCAACGCGATTGCCGCCACCGGCCTCACCAAGCGCTTCGGCGACAAGACGGTGGTCGACAATGTCAGCCTCGACGTGAAGCGCGGCGAGATCGTCGGCTTTCTCGGGCCGAACGGCTCGGGCAAGACGACGACCATCCGCATGCTGTGCGGCCTGCTCAAGCCCGACGCGGGCAGCGGCACCTGTCTCGGCTACGACATCGTCCGGGAGTCGGCGGAGATCAAACTCCAGATCGGCTACATGACGCAGCGCTTCTCGTTCTACGAGGACCTGACGATCCGCGAGAATCTCGACTTCGTCGCCCGCCTCTACGCGCTCAGCCCGCGCCGCCGCTATGTCGACGAGACGCTGGAGCGCCTCGGCTTGACCAACCGCCAGCGCCAGCTCGCCGGCTCGCTGTCGGGCGGCTGGAAACAGCGCCTGGCGCTCGCCGCCTCGGTGATGCACCAGCCCAAGCTCCTCCTCCTCGACGAGCCGACCGCCGGCGTCGACCCGAAGGCGCGGCGCGAGTTCTGGGACGAGATCCACGCCCTCGCCGCCGACGGCCTCACCGTCCTCGTCTCCACCCACTACATGGACGAGGCCGAACGCTGCCACCGCATCGTCTACATCGCCTACGGCAAGGTGATGGCGCGCGGCACGGTCGGCGACGTCATCGCGGGCGCGGGCCTCTCGACCTTCGTCGTCACGGGCGGGCCGACGGCGGATCTGGCGCGGCGGCTCCGGGCAACGCCGGGCGTCGACCAGGTGGCGCCGTTCGGCAACGACCTTCATGTCGTCGGCCCGGACGCCGACCGCCTCAAGGCGGCGGTGGATAGCGTCGTCGCCGGCAGCGGTGCGGTGGCGCGGCCGGACGCGACGAGCCTGGAAGACGTGTTCATCCGCATGATGTCCGTCTCGGCCGACAACTACGCGGACGATGGCAACGGAAGGGGCAACGGGAGGGCCGCGGCATGAAGCTCCGCGGCCTGTCGCTCTCGCGCATCGGCGCCGTCATGGCGAAGGAATTCATCCAGATGCGGCGCGACCGCCTGACCTTCGCGATGATCATCGGCGTGCCGATCGTGCAGCTGATCCTGTTCGGCTTTGCCATCAACACCGACCCCAAGCAGCTGCCGACGATGATCGTCGCCGGCGAGCAGGGACCGATCGTCCGCGGCATCGTCACCGGCATGCAGAACTCCGGCTATTTCGATGTGCTCAGCGATACCGCGAGCGAGGACGAGGCGCACGCGGCGCTGGCGCGGGGCGACATCGCCTACGCGGTCACCGTGCCGCTCGGCTTCGAGCGGCGGATCGTGCGCGGCGAGCGGCCGCAACTGATCGTCGAGGCCGACGCCACCGATCCCTCGGCGGCGGCGGGCGGCGTTTCCGCCCTCCCCGAGATCGTCCGCCGCGCCATCGCCGCGGAGGCGACCGGGCCGCTCGCCCGCGCCCAGCCGGGCGGCCTCCCGGCCGAACTCGTCGTCCACCGCCTCTACAATCCCGAAGGCATCACCCGCTACAACATCGTGCCCGGCCTCCTCGGCGTCATCCTCACCATGACGACGATCATGATGACGGCGATGGCGCTCACCCGCGAGGTCGAGCGCGGGACGATGGAGAACCTCCTCGCCATGCCGGCGCGGCCGGCGGAGATCATGATCGGCAAGATCGTCCCCTATGTCGGCTTCGGCTTCCTGCAGGTCGGGGTGATCTTGACGGCGGGCGAGGTGCTCTTCCATGTGCCGCTAGTCGGCTCGATCGGCACGCTCTTGGTGCTGACCCTCCTCTTCATCGCCGCCAATGTGACGCTCGGCTACACCATCTCGACGGTGGCGCGCTCGCAGATGCAGGCGATGCAGATGACGTTCTTCGTCTTCCTGCCGTCGATCCTCCTCTCCGGCTTCATGTTCCCGTTCCGCGGCATGCCGGACTGGGCGCAGGCGATCGGCCAGGCGATCCCGCTGACGCACTACCTCCGCATCGTCCGCGGGGTGATGCTGAAGGGCACCGACTACGCCGACCTCAGCGACCAGATCTGGCCGCTCGCCGCGTTCCTCGCGGTGGTGATGACCGTGTCGCTGCTGCGCTACCGGCGGACGCTGGATTAGGGGGTGTCGAGCACTGAGCCTCGCCTCCCCGCCGTTCGCAGCCGCTCGCACATCGTTCAGCGCGTCCCTATAGCACGTTGACGATGGCTTGGTGGGCGGTGGAATCTGTGTGCGGTTGCAGGTGCCGTCTCTAGCTGCCAGCGATGTGCAGCGCTCCGACGTCTTCCTCTTGAGCATTCTGTTCAAGCAGCGACCATTGTTCGGATTGGATGAACCGTCTGGGCGGCAGGATGATCCAGCCGTCGCTGTCGCCCACCGCCGTAAAGTCGCCTGCGGCGACAACGAGCGCGGTGAGTGCGCAGACGAGCGCGGCTCGGTCATCGTGGTTGACTACATCACGCAGATCGCATGCCAAGCGTCGGCCGGGAAGGCAATATTCGATTAGAGCGAGAAGGCCGCCCGACGCCACGAGATGTCGGAAAAAAGTGTCGGATCGATCCGCTCTCTTGGCAGTCACGCGCTCGGGGCTCTTGATCATCATCCCAAGAAACGAACTTGGAAACGCTTCAACAAGCGCCTTCCCATCAATCCGCACTGCGTGATGTGCAATTTGGACATCAGGCCGGGCAACAACATGACGGGCGCACTCGTTCGCGTGGTGGTTAAGTTGTCTGCCAACGGGCGCACTCGATTGCCCCGGCTTGCCGATTAGCCGACCAAGCCGGCGCGTCAGCATTCGCTCCGCCGTTCGATAGCGACCGATGCTATCGAACCCGCGCCGGACGGGGCCGTCGAAGGCTGCCGCGGCCAACGGCCGACCGCCAGCAACCTTGTGAATTATGTCGCCCCGCTCCGGCTCAACCGCGCGAAAGCGCTCGATTTCCCACGAGATTTCCTCGCCGGACCAATCGAGCCTACACGCCGCGCTTGACCGCCGCGTGGGCGAATATCCGACATCTATGCCGATGACCGAGCCATCTTTCGCAATCAACTTCCTCTCCGGCAACGCGCGGTTTCATTCGTCAATCCATTGCAGAAAGTGAAGTGGCTCGCCGGCCACCCATCGCTTTACCTCCCCGCCAATCTCAACCGCTCGCGCAATGACCACTGCGTCACCACCAGCACCGCGACGGCGGCAAGTCCGGCGTCGCCGCTTGCCCAGGGGTCAGCGATCCCGCGCTCCATGGACAACGGAAAGAATCACGATCTCGCCCCGGTCGTCATGGACCTCATAGACGATGACATAGGGAGGTTCGACGAGTTCGAGCGTTCCGGCATCGGCGCCAAGGCGCCCGAGTCGCGCCATGCCCGGAGTCAGGAGCAGATCAATCCTGCGGCGGATGGTCCGCAGAACCTTGACCGCCGAAGCCGGGCTATCCTTCGCGATCCAAGTGAAGATCGCTTCGAGGTCTTGGGCGGCCTCGTCACGGACGATGACCTTCATACGCCGAGGCGGCGGAGGCGCTTGTCCAGCTCATCCAAGGTCATGGTCTGCGGGGACTCGACCGCGCGGCGACGGCGAACTTCCGTCAGTTGCGCCTCGCTCAGGCGCAGAGGGTTAGCGTCCTGCTCTTCCATGGCGAGGAGGATGCTCGCGGCGTCCTCTTGACGCTCGGCGGGCCAGCTTTCAACCCGAGCGATCACGCTCTTCAGTCGGGCATTCATGGCCGTAACTCTATCAGACGGGCGGCGGCAACCCAAACTGCCCGCCTGCCCCCGCCAACCCCAGCCGCTCGCGCATCGTCCAGCGCGTCACCATCAGCACCGCGACAATCGCGAGGCCGGCGGCGAGGCCGGCCCAGATGCCGGCGCCGGCCCAGCCGGCCCTGAAGGCCAGCAGCGTGCCGAGCGGCAGGCCGAGGCCCCAATAGCCGACGAGGGCGAAGAGCATCGGCACGCGCGTATCATGGAGGCCCCGCAGCATCCCGGCGCCGACCGATTGCGCGCCGTCGGCGAGCTGGAACAGCGCGGCGAAGACGAGATAGCCGCCAGCGAGCGCCACCGCCTCGGCATTCTCCGGCGCGTCGGGGGCGAGGAAGACGCCGATGAGGAGACGCGGCGCGAGCAGCATCAGCAGGGCCATCGCCGCCATGAAGGCCTCGGCGGAGGCGAAGGCGGTCCAGCCGGCGCGGGCGATGGCAGTGTTGTCGCCGGCGCCGTAGGCAAGGCCGACGCGCACGCTCGCCGCCTGGCTGAAGCCGAACGGCACCATGAAGGTGAGCGAGGCCATGGTGATGACGATCTGGTGGGCGGCGAGCGCCGCCGCGCCGATGGTGCCGATGAGGAAGACGGCAGCGTTGAACACCGACACCTCGAACCACATGGTGAGGCCGATCGGCGCGCCGAGCCGCCAGAGCTCGGCAAAGCGCCGCCAGTCGGCGTGCCAGAAGTGGCCGAAGATGCGGTAGCGGCGGAGGCGCCGGTCGAGGCGGATGGCGAGCGCCAAGCCGAGCAAGAGGCAAGTCGAGGCGATCGTCGTACCGATGCCGGCGCCGGCAAGGCCCATCGCCGGAAAGCCGAGGCGGCCGAACATCAGGACATAGACGGCGAGCGCGTTGAGGAGGATGCCGAGGCCGGTGACGACCAGCGCCACTGCGGGCCGCTCCAGCGCCGCGACGAAGGAGCGGAGCACGAGGTAGCCGAGGAACGCCGGCACCGACCAGGCGAAGGTCTCGAGATAGGCGCCGGCGGCCTTGGCGAGGGCGGCATCCTGATGGAGGGCGAGCAGCACCGCCTCGCCGTGCCACAGCACCACCATCACCGGCAGCGCGATCAGCAGCACGCTCCAGAGACCCTGGCGGACGGTGCGGCGCACCTCGCGCACGGCAAAGCGATTGCGGCCGCGCTCGCGGGCGATCATCGGCGCGACGGCCCCGGCGATGCCCATGCCGAAGATGACCAGCACGAAGTTGACGTTGACGGCGAGCGCGCCGGCGGCGAGCGCGTCCGGCCCCAGCCAGCCCATCATCACCACGTCGGTGGCGCCGAAGGCCATCTGCGCGAGGTTGGTGAGGATCAGCGGCGCGGCGAGGCCGAGCGTGGCGCGGAACTCCGCCGCCCAGCCGGCGGCCGGTAGCGGCTGAGTGACGAGCGCCCGATTCATCGCTGAGGTTCTAGACCCTGGCCTCCGGCCCCGCCATGGGAGGGGTCAGCGGGCAGCCATGCGGCGCGTTCCCGTCGCCGCTCCTCCCCGCCCGCGGCTTACTTCATCCAGCGGCCGCCGACGCAGACCAGCGATACCCCGGAGGAGACGCCGGAGGCCGTCCCGGTCACCGGCAGCTTGGCCGAGGCGGCGGCAGCGGTCTTGCAGTAGTCCTCGCTGGCAAAGGTGCCGACCAAAACGGGCTCCGTCGGAGCCGGCTGCGCGCCGTTCGAATACAGGTACATCACCAGATAAAGCTTCCACATTGTCGAGGATCCCCACGCCTCCGTTCGGCCGCAACCCGTATTGTAGCCGGCCGCGGGGCCGACCGGCGAGCCTAACGATCGCCGGGGCGGGGATGGACGATGGCGGCTGCGAGCCAGAGGAGGCCGAGCAGCTCGGCGACAATCGTCCAGTGGAAATAACGCAAGGCGTAGGAGACGCCGATGCCGAAATAGGCGGCGCCATAGACGAGGCCGGAGGCGAAGAACATCGCGGCGATGAGCCCGGCGAGCGAGGGGCCGACGAACATCAGGGCGAGGAGGCCGACCGCTCCGACGGCGAGCCAGACATAGGGCGCGAGGTAGGGGGCGCGGGCGAGCCAGGTCGCCGCCGCGTCTAGGCCGCGAAGCACCGGGGACAGCGTCTCGACGCCATCGCGGCTGAACTCTTCAAGATCGACCGGAGACATCTGCCAGGCGGGATTGCCGGTCATGCCGCTCGCCAGACGAAAATGGGCGAGGCGATGGGCGAGATAGGCGTCGGGATGGTCGCGAATCGCCGAGAGCCACTGGAACAGCAGCCGCCGCTTCACCTCGCGGTCGGCCGGCTTCTCCATCAGGCCTTCATAGCCGGGACCGAAGAGATCGACCCAGAGGTCGCCGCATTCGCCCCAAGTGGCGTAATGGTCGAACAGCGCCGGGTCGTAGCAGGCGCCGAGCTTGGCCTGGAAATCGGCGCCAAGGAGCCCGCCGGCGGCGTCGACGCCGGCATTCTTGCTGATGCCGGCGAGGTCGAAGATGTAGAGGCTGGCAATGACGTTGGAGGTGCGGACGCCGAGAGTGGCGCGCTCGGTCAAGTCGGCGGCGAAGTAGAGGCCGACGGTGGCGGCGACGCCGATCGAGCCGGCGAGCGCGGCGCGGATAAACGGCGGGAAGCGCATCAAGACCAGCGTCCCCAGGGCGATCAGCACCGGAAAGGCGGCGAACATCGCGTTGTGGCGCACGGTGAAGGCAAGGCCGAGCGCCAGCAGGACGGCGAAAGCGATCGCGGTGCGGCGGAGCGGGCCGCCGCCGTAGCGGGTGAGGAGGCCGGTCGCGACCAGCATCAGGCCGGTCAAGAACACGTCCTTGTTGCCGGCGGTGGCGAGAGCGATCCAGGTCAGCGGGAAGACCGAAACGACCAGCGTCGCCCAGCCGACCACCGGATGGCCCCTGAGGATCGCCATGTCGGCGAGCAGGTAGATGCCGGCGAAGTAGAGGCCGATGCCGGCGATATCGATGCCGAGGCTGCCGTCGCGGAAGCGGAGGCCGACCCGCCAGAGCCAGGCAATCAGCGGCGAGTGCCAGTCGTGATAGGCGCCCTGCGTCGCCTGTTGCAGCATGTCGAGTTCGTCGGCGCCCATCCGCCCCGGCGCCAGCAGGATCACCGTCAGCGCGCAGAGCAGGAGGCAGATCCAGCCGGCCGCGGCCGAAGAGGGTTTCGACATGAGACTCTTATCGACCGTCAACACGCGGCGAACAAGCTGAGCGCTCGCCTTCCTGCCCCGGCCTTAGAGGGCAAGCGTGGCAGCAATCGGATCGCGCTCGCCCGCGCCGACGAGGTCGGCCAGGCGGCGGAACATGACAAAGGCATCGACGAGGCCGTGGCGGGGATGGGCGAAAGCGCCGGGAAGGCAGCCGACCACCTCCATGCCGAGCTTCTGCCACAAGCGGACGGCGCGCTCGTTGCTGGCAACGACGAAGTTGAACTGCATGGCGAGAAAGCCGCGGGCGTCGGCGCGGGCGAAAGAATGCGCGGCCATGGCGCGGGCGACGCCCCTCCCCTCGCGGTCGCCGGCGGTGACGTAGCCGCAATTGGCGACATGCGCGCCGCCGCCTTTCTGATTTGCCCGGAGATAATAAGTGCCGACCGGGCGATCCGGTTCCTCGGCGAGAAAGACTTCGTGATCGGCCTGGAGCCAGTAAGCGAGCGCGGCGGCTTCGCTCATGTCGCGGGGCAGCGGGTAGGTCTCGCCGGCGCGGATCACCGGCTGGATCAGGTGCCAGAGGGCGGCGCGGTCGGTGGGGCCGGCGGGGCGGATCAGCATGACCCCTCCTAGGCCGTCGGCTTCAGGAACAGCTCGCGTAGATTCTGCGGCTGGGCGCGGAGATACTGGTTCGCGGCGCGGATCGTCTCGCCGAAATGGGCGGCGGCGTGCCACGGCCAGCGGGGATCGTAGAGGACGGTGCGGGCGAGCGCGATGAGGTCGGCGTCGCCATTGGCAAGGATCGCCTCGGCCTGCTCGAAGCCGGTGATCAGTCCGACCGCGACGACCGGCACCCCTACCCGCGTCTTCACGGCACGCGCGAGCGGCACCTGGTAGCTCGGCGCCGCCGGCACCTGCTGCGCCGGCGTCAGGCCGCCGCTCGAGACGTGAATGGCGGCGCAGCCGCGGGCGACCAGCGCCTCGGCGAAGGCCACCGTCTCCTCGATTGTCCAGCCGCCCACCGCCCAGTCGGTGCCGGAGACGCGGACCGTCACCGGCCGTTCGCTAGGGAAGGCGGCGCGCACGGCGTCGAACACTTCGAGCGGGAAGCGCATGCGGTTGTCGAGCGAGCCGCCATAGGCGTCGGTGCGGACATTGGCGAGCGGCGACAGAAACTCGTGCAGCAAGTAGCCGTGCGCGGCGTGGACCTGCACGGCGTCGAGGCCGAGCCGCGCGGCGCGACGGGCGGCGTCGGCGAAGCCGTCGCGCACGCGTTTCATGCCGGCGGAGTCCAACGCCGCCGGCGGCACCTGCCCGGCGGCGAAGGGCAGCGGCGAAGGCGCGAGAGTCTGCCAGCTATTGGCGTTGCCGGGGGCAAGCTGCGCGCCGCCGCGCCAGGGCACGTCGACCGAGGCCTTGCGCCCGGCGTGGGCGAGCTGCACCGCGACCGGCAGGTCGGACCAGCGGCGGATCGAGGCGAGCACCCCGCCCATCGCCGCTTCGCTGGCGTCGGAGTAGAGCCCGACATCGGCGTAGCTGATCCGCCCCTCGGGGACGACCGCGGTCGCCTCGACGGTCAGTGCCGCCGCGCCGCTGAGGGCGAGCGAGCCGAGATGGATGGTATGCCAATCGCTCATGCAGCCGTCGGCCGCCGAGTATTGGCACATCGGCGCGATCACGATGCGGTTGGCGAGTTCGAGATTGCCGACGCGAAGCGGCGAGAAGAGCTTGGTGCGGGCCATGCCAAGCCATGTCGCGGACGCCGCGACAAATTGCAACCCGCCGCGACCTGCCCTCTTGCCGCGGCGGGGCCGCGACTAGCCGCGCGGTTGCTCGCGCGCCCGTCCGGCGCCGCTCGGGCTGGCGGCAATCGGCCGGCAATTGACCAGGTCGTTCTCGACAATCGGGATGAGGTCGGTGGCGCGCACCACCATCGATTTGACGAGGCAGGTCTCGTCGGCGGCATCGACAATGCGCACGTCGTAGCGGCCGCTTTTGAAGTCCACCGTAAAGGGGGCTTTGCCCTGCGGTTTCAGTTCCGCGCTGGCGGCAAGTTGGTTCTTGCCCCAAATGTCGCGGCCGGCCGGCGAGAAATAGAGTTCGGTGAAGGTGCGGGTGGTGCGGTTGAGAACCTCGAGTCCGCCCTGGGCAAACGCCGCCTCGCCGCCGCCGAGGCCGAAGAAAAGGCCGGCCAGCGCTTGCATTTTGGCCGCCTGCATCGGCCGCCTATTCGTCGCGGCCGCGTTTGCCGTCGCCATGTCCTGACCCTCCTGACGTCCCCCGATTGCAATCATGCGCAAATGTTCCGTCGCGTCAAACAGAAACGCGTGAAACGCGGCCAAATGCACACGGGGAGACCGTCTCAGACGTCGCGGCCGAAGGTCTCGTCGAAGGCGTAGCCGGAGCCGCGGACGGTGCGGATCGGGTCCTTGAGGCGGCCGCGATTAAGGGTGCGGCGGAGGCGGCCGATGTGGACGTCGACGGTGCGGTCGTCGACCTCGGCATCCTCGCCCCAAACCGAGTCGAGGAGTTGGCTGCGACTGATCACCCGGCCCGGGCGCTCCATCAGGAATTCGAGGATGCGGAATTCGGTCGGCGCCAGCGCCACTTCGCGGCCGCCGCGCCGCACGCGATGGGCGGCGCGGTCGACGGCGATATCGCCGGCCTCAAGCAGGCTCGCCACCCGCTCCGGCCGGGCACGACGAAGGACGCTCTTCACCCGCGCCAGGAGTTCCGGCACCGAGAAGGGCTTGACGACATAGTCGTCGGCGCCGGTGGCAAGGCCGCGCACCCGCTCGTCCTCCTCGCCGCGGGCGGTGAGGAGGATGATCGGCAGCGTGCGGGTGGTTTCGTTGGCGCGCAGGCGCCGGCAGAGCTCGATCCCGGAAAGGCCGGGCAGCATCCAGTCGAGGATGACGAGATCCGGCTGGCGCTCGCGCAGGCGAAGCTCCGCTTCGTCGGCGCGCGGCAGTTCCTCGACCTCGTAGCCTTCGCCCTCGAGGTTGTAGCGCAGCAGCAGGCGGAGCGCTTCCTCGTCCTCGACGATTAGGATGCGGGGCGCCGACATTGCCGCTTGCGCCGTCAGCCGCTCTTGCCGCGGTCGAGCCGCTCGGCGACCTCGAAGGGCCGCGGACCCAAATCCTCCTTCGGACGGTCTTCGGGCAGCGTCTGGCCGGTGACGAGATAGTGCACGGTCTCGGCGATGTTGGTGGCGTGATCGCCGATGCGCTCGATGTTCTTGGCGCAGAACAAGAGGTGGGTGCAAAGCGTGATGTTGCGCGGATCCTCCATCATGTAGGTGAGGAGTTCGCGGAAGAGCGAAGTGTGCAGGGCGTCGACCTCGTTGTCGCGCCGCCAGACCGCATCGGCCTCCTCGACGTTGCGGGCAGCGTAGGCGTCGAGCACGTTCTTCAACTGCTCCAGGCTCAGTTCGGCGATGTGCTGGACGCCGTGCATCAGCTTCTGCGGCTGCAATTGCCCCTGCAGGGCGAAGACGCGCTTGCCGATGTTCTTGGCGAGGTCGCCGATGCGTTCCAGGTCGTTGACGATGCGCAGCGCCGCCATGATCTCCCGAAGGTCGCGGGCGAGCGGCTGGCGGCGAGCGATCATCAGGATCGCCTTCTCCTCGACCTCGCGCTGGCGGCGATCGATCTTGCGGTCGTCGGCAATGACCGCCTGCGCCGCCTCGACATCAACGCGAGCGAGCGCCGCCACGGCGCGGTCGACCAATTGCTCGGCCATGCCGCCGATCTCGCCGACGCTGCGCGAGAGGTCCTTCAGTTCGTCGTCGAAGGCGGTGACGATGTGATGATCCGCCAAGGCGTGTTCTCCTCAAGACCGGCGGCGCCGGTCGGGTGGCGCGATTTTCTAGCCGAAGCGTCCGGTAATGTAGTCCTGCGTGCGGGTTTCGCGGGGCATGGTGAATAGCCGCGAGGTCTCGCCGAATTCAATCAGTTCGCCGAGATACATGAAGGCGGTGTAGTCGGAGACGCGCGCCGCCTGCTGCATGTTGTGGGTGACGATGACGATGGTGTAGTCGGCCTTCAATTCGTCGATCATCTCCTCGATCTTGGCGGTCGAGATCGGGTCGAGCGCCGAGGCCGGCTCGTCGAGCAGCACCACCTCCGGCTTGATGGCGATGGTGCGGGCGATGCAGAGGCGCTGCTGCTGGCCGCCGGAGAGGCTGAGGCCGCTCGCCTGGAGCTTGTCCTTGACCTCCTCCCAGAGGGCGGCGCGGCGAAGCGCGGCCTCGACGCGATCGGACACCTCGGCGGGCGACAGGCGCTCGTAGAGACGCAGGCCGAAGGCGATGTTCTCGTAGATGGTCATCGGGAAGGGCGTCGGCTTCTGGAACACCATGCCGACCCGGGCGCGCAGCAGGTTCAGGTCCTGCCGGGGATCGAGGATGTCCTCGCCGTCGAGCAGCACGCGGCCGGTCGCCCGCTGGCGCGGGTAAAGCTCGTAGATGCGGTTGAGGACGCGGAGCAGCGTGGACTTGCCGCAGCCGGACGGGCCGATGAAGGCGGTGACCTTGCGCTCCAGGAGCGGCAGGGTGATCGACTTCAGGGCGCGAAAGTCGCCGTAGAAGAAGTCGAGGTTCTCGATCGAGATCTTGCGCGGCTGATCGGGGGTTATCCCCGTCGCCGTTGAACCGTGACTCACCAGCGCCCCCTCAAACATGGATGGTCCTCACGACGCGGCCGCCGCAACCGGCGCGGCGACGATCTCGCCGAAGCGCAGGCGGAAAGTCGCCCCTTCTCCTTCGCGGCTGTCAATCTCCAGGCGGGCGCGGTGGCGGGTGGCGATGTGCTTGACGATGGCGAGGCCGAGGCCGGTGCCGCGCTCGGCGGACTCGCCGACGCGGTAGAAGCGCTCGGTCAGGCGGGGAAGGTGCTCGCGCGGGATGCCGGGGCCGAAATCGCGCACCGAGAGAACGGCGTTCCCGCCATCGGTGGCAACGGAGACGATAGCGCGGCCGCCGCTCCGGCCGTATTTGCAGGCGTTTTCCACAAGATTATTCAGCACCTCGACGATCTCGTCGCGGTCAGCCGGCACGACCACCGGGCGTTCGGGGAGACTGGTCTCGATCTTGACCCCCATTTCGGCAGCAAGCGGCTCCATGGCGTCGACGGCGGCCCGGGCGACGGCCACCAGATCGACCGGGTCGCGCGGGCGCACATGCTCCTTCATCTCGATCCGCGACAGCGACAGGAGATCGTCGATCAGGCGGCTCATCCGTGTCGCCTGGTCGTGCATGATCGCCAGAAACCGCTGACGCGCTTGCGGATCGTCCTTAGCCCGGCCTTGTAACGTTTCGATGAACCCCGAAAGCGAGGCGAGCGGCGTCCTCAGCTCGTGGCTGGCATTGGCGACGAAGTCGACGCGCATGCGGTCGGAGAGGTGGCGGTGGGTCTCGTCGTGAACGATCAGCAGCAGCGGCCCGCTGCCGGCCGGCCCAAGGCGGGCGATCCAGGCGGAGAACCACCGCTCGGTCGGCACGCGCTCGAAGACCGCGACCCGCTCGGGATCGCCGCCGGCGGCGACGCGCGAGAGCGCGGCGACCATTTCGGGAGCGCGGAGGCGGGCGGTGACAAGGTCGCCCGGCCGCAGCGCGAAAGCGGCGATCGCGGGGGGATTGGCATGAGTCACAACGCCGCGGGGGCCGATGAGGAAGGCGGGATCGGGCAAGGCGTCGGCGACGCGGGTAAGGCTGCCGTCGGGCGGGGGGGCGGCCGGCTCGCGCACGGCGGCGACGCTCGCCGCGGGCCGAGGGCCCGCCCGTTGCACCGCCAGCGCCAGCGCGGCGGCGAAAAAAGCCAGCAAAGCTCCCGCCCAATGGGCGAGCCCGGCAGCCCACAGCACGAAGGCGACCAGCGCCGAGATGGCGACGAGAACAGCCGTCATCGCCGGCTCAATCCGGGTCGGAAGCCGCGGGTGGCGTTTCTCTCGGACGGCAACTCTGAGTGCGGCAAAATCGTGGCAGCGTTTCCCTTGTTAACCTGATTCCCGTTACGCGCTAGGATTCCAGCCAGAATCTCGCCCGATTCGCCGGGCATCCGATCATATGGGCGCGTATCGTCTGGTATGACTTCGTTGGTCTCGTTTCGCCAGTCACTGTGAAGCCGCTTCGCATGGCCGATTTCTACAACGTTCTGCTCAATTCGCTGAAGCAGCGGGATATTTGGGACCCCGCCGCGCGGGACAGCGTTTACGTGCAGGCACGGCTCGCCATGATCAAGCGGTTGTGGGGATTCCAGCCGGCCCTCTCGACCGCGCAGATCGAGGATCGGGTGCGGGCCTTCGATACCGCGGTGCAGCGGATCGAGCAGGAAGTGGCGATGGCGATCGCCCGGCATCGCGAGGCCGAGTACGCGCGGGAACACGGCTACGACCAGGATCGGCGCTACGCCGCGCATGCGGCGCAGCCGGCCGAGCGCTGGGAGGAGGTCGAGGTCGAGGAGGAGGAGCCGCCAAGGCCGGGCACGATCGGCAAACGCCTCGACGCCCGCGAGGTGCGCTCGCTGCTCAGCCGTTCGGTGGCGCGGCTCAATCCGGTGCGGGGCGGCTCGCGCGACTATAGCGACCGCGACCTCGTCCCGCCGAGCCCGACGCGCCGCTACTTGGCGCTCGGCGTGTTTGCCACGGCGGCGCTGGTGTTCGGCTTCATCGCCTATGTGTTCTTCCCGATCCTGACGCCGCGCGTCTCGGACGCGGCGACCGAACCGCAGCCGCCGGCAACCGCGGTCGCGGCAGCGGCTACGGCGACGACGCGGGCGATCGCTCCGCCGCCGCAGGCCGCCCCCGCCGCCAACGGACCCAAGGCAGCCGGCACCAACGAGCGGGTGCCGGTGCAGAGCGCCGCCCGCGCGGCCTCGACCATCGCTCTCTTCGACGGCACCAATCCGACCGTCTTCGTCTCATCGGCCGACAATCCGATCCGCTCGGCGAGCGACGCGCAGGGCGGGTTCGTCCGCATCTCGTCCAGCCAAGGCGCGAACAGCGTGCGGGCGGCGATCCTCCCCGGCCTCGTCACCCGCCTCGCCGGCAAGACTGTGCGAGTGATCGTCCAGGTGCGGTCGGCGACCGAGGGCGGCGCTTCGTCGATCCGCTTTGCCTACCAGGCGACGGGAACGGTCAGCCAGTGGAAGACCGCTCAGCTCAACACCGGCTACGCGACGGTCGAACTGACCTGGCCGGTGCCGCTCAGCGGCACTGGGACGACGCACGCCATTCTGATCGAGCCCGGCACGCCGGGCGACCGCACCGCCGCCGACATCCGCTCGATCAGCCTGGAAGTCGTCGGGCCGTAGGTCCGGCAGGGCGGGCTCGCCGCGTCCACACAGCGATTTTCATTGCCCGGCAACAACCGGCGGACGATAAGCGGGGCGGGACAGCCGATGCCGCTCTATCTCCTCCTCCTCGCCCTCGATATCGCGCTGGTGGTGCATGCCGCCAAGACCGGGCGGCTGACGCCGTGGGCCTATGTGATCATGCTGCTCCCCGGCATCGGGGCGGTCGCCTACATCGTCGCCGAACTGATGCCGGAGTGGCTCGGGTCCTATCGCGGCCGGCGGACGCGGGCGCGCATCGGCAGCGCGCTCAACCCGGAACGCGCCTATCGGCAATTCAAGGACAATCTCGAAACCGTCGACACCATCGCCAATCGCGTGGCCCTCGCCGAAGAGTGCCTGACGCTGGAGCGCTTCGAGGAGGCGCGCGGCCTCTACAAATCGGTGGTGGCGCTGCCGCTCGGCGACGAGCCGTCCTATTTCGTCGGGCTTGCCCGCGCCGAACTCGGTCTCGGCCGCCATGCCGAGGCCATCGCCACGCTGGAGCAACTGCGCCAGAAATGGCCGAAGCACGAAAGCGCCGAGGGGCACCTCCTCTATGCGCGGGCGCTCGAAGCGGGCGGGCGGAGCGAAGAGGCGCTGGAGGAATACGAGGCCGTCGGCCGCTATTTCCCCGGCGCCGAGGCGCGCACCCGCCATGCGATGCTGCTCGCCCGGCTCGGGCGGAGCGAGGCCAAGCCGATGGCCGCGGAGATCGTCCGCGCCCTCCGCCGCTCGCCCGGCTATGTCCGCAAGAACGAATCCGCCTGGCTCGCCGAGGCCGAGCGCATCGCGCGGGGGTGAGGAGGGCGGCGTGAATGCTCGACGGCGCCGGGCCGCCCGCCGACTTTAGGAACTTTAGGCACTTTAGCCTTAGGAGCCCGCCGTCTCAGCGTTTTCGCAACAGGCCCGCAAGGGGAGAGGAGGCGCAGGTGAGCAGACGCCCCCCTACCGCCCTGCCCGCACATAACCCCGCTCGACGTCGCTCCCGCAGGGTTCAGAAAATCACGGCTCGGCGAATAGGATGGGTCGAGTCAAATGTTGTCTCGAAAAGCTTCAGCAACTCTCGCGTAAACTTGTGACCTTCGTTCTTCAGGGCTCGAAACACCGGATCCTTCCTATCGTCCCTATCGTCAGGTTTTAAGCCCTTAAGCCTCGCCCTGACGCCAGAGTCCTCCATCTTGTCCAGGAACACGGCATAACTCTGCAAAACAGCCCTCATTCGCGAACGGCCGCAGATTTCAACCATCCTGTCAATAACAGGAAGATCGAACAATCCCTCCAATATAGCTATCTTCGCGCACCAGTCCCTGTCCGCCGTAAGAGCGACACTAAACAATCCGCTTGTATAAAGTAGCTTTCTGGAAAATACAAGTTTGATGTTTCTGATTCCCCAAGGCTTCGGACTCTCGGCCTCAGATGTCTTAAACTCGTAATCGACCGCCATCGTCCTGTAGTATCTGATTATGTCGTTTAACAAAAACAAAGCCAGCTGATGGTCCGTCATGGTTTCTGCGATATAGCGCTCCAATATCTGGCGACGCAGACCACGCAGCCCGGCCTTATTGAAGATCCACTCCCCCTCAAGCAAGAAAAGCATTCGATGGGTAATGTTGCGATTTGTATCATTCTCACCACCCACATTCGTGACCATCCTCGCGGGAGCCTCAACTCCCGCGAACGCCCCGCCCGAGGCGGGCGCGACGGCAACCACTTCAGCGAACTTGGCCTTGACCGTCTCGACCCAGGGTCCCGCGTGTTCCTCAGCCGCGATAATCGAATAGTCCAGATCGGATGACGGTGACGCCTCTCGGCGAGCGAAGGAGCCACAAGTTAGAACCATGCACTCCGCGGGCACCACAGACGAGATCGAGCCGCGCAAATCTGACAGACGCATTTCTGAAAATGTTCTGGCGCGCTCAATACTGTCGCTCATTGCAGCTCAAGCTTTCCACGCTCCCCAGCTCCGGCAAGCACGGCTTTGCCGGAGCTCTGTCTATAACGCTCCTTATCCCGCCTCTTGAAAAAATCTCTGGACTTATCGACAAAGAACTTACGAACCTTATATGTAAAGGTTCCAGGCAATATTGCTTCAGCCTCCCTCGGAAAATTCTTACTGGCTAGCAATTGTCGCAATCCAGGCATCTTCTTGAATACGCTGGCCTCTGTGGATAAATAGTCGTCCGCCTTAAACTTATCTATATTCTCCCTCATGAAAAACTGAGCTGCGGCGTCGGCCATCGCTCCTACGCGGGAATTGATAATGTTGACGTAGACTTCGTTCTTGCAACCCCAGAAAGCGTCCACCGTCTTACGGTCGCCATCGCTCTCCCGTGTTGCTGCCGCCATGACCACTGCTTTCGGCGAAGGACTGCTCGCCTGACCCGCGTAAGTCCATGACCGCAGCACGCCTTCTATTGTATCGAAATTTATAGGTCCAGCAAAAAACCCGTCGAAATCGTCATTTTCCCCAACTATAATTGATATTACCCCCTCTATGTCGACTTTATACTTGCGCAATACTCTTACGACCTGATCGCCCAGCGGCCACTGGGCCCTAATAATCTTAGCCGTAACCGCATGGTGGTCCAGGCCATAAATATTCGCAAACGTCGGCTCCAGGGAGTGAGACAGAGGGGCGTGCCCTATATCATGTAGAAGCGCAGCGACGTGGATAAGGCGTCTATCCTTGTTACTTAATATCCTAGTGTCGCTATAAATCTGCGCGAGCCGAGCAACCCCGAGACTGTGCTCGTAGCGGGTGTGCCGTATGTTCCCCCGCACGCCATTTGGCGCGCGTACCAGATAATCGATCGCTCCGAGGAAACGGATTCGCTTGAGCCTCTGGAAGGCTCTGGTGGCAACCAACTCCGAAATCAATTCCTCGTCTTTGTTCATTTAGCCAAGCGTTCCGATCAGAACAAAGCATGAATAATCGTCTACCATTTGCACGGCCAGCGTGCAACCCGCCCCCTACCGCCCTGCCCGCACGTAGCCCCGCTCGACGAGGAAGCGGACCACCCGCTCGGCGAGGGCCTCGGGATCGGCGCCGGTGGTGTCCAGCGTCAGCTCGGGATCGACCGGCGGCTCGTAGGGCGAGTCGATGCCGGTGAAGTTCTTGATCTGGCCTTCGCGGGCGCGCTTGTAGAGGCCCTTGGGGTCGCGCGCCTCGGCGACCGCCAGCGGCGCCGCGACATGGATCTCGACGAACTCGCCGGCCTCCAGGAGATCGCGGGCCATCGCCCGCTCGGCGCGGAAGGGCGAGATGAAGGACGCAAGCACGATCAGGCCGGCATCGACGAAGAGCTTGGCCGCCTCGGCGACGCGGCGGATGTTCTCGACGCGGTCGGCGTCGGTGAAGCCGAGGTCGCGGTTGAGGCCGTGGCGGACATTGTCGCCGTCGAGGAGATAAGTGTGCTGGCCCATGACGTGGAGCTTCTTCTCCACGAGGTTAGCGATGGTCGACTTGCCGGCGCCGGAAAGGCCGGTGAACCAGAGGAGGCACGGCCGCTGGCCCTTGGCCTCGGCGCGCGCCGCCTTGTTCACCGAGAGCGCCTGCCAATGGATGTTGGTGGCGCGGCGAAGGCCGAAGCGGATCATCCCGGCGGCGACGGTGGCATTGGAATAGCGGTCGATGAGGATGAAGGAGCCGGTGGTGCGGTTCTGCTCGTAGGGGTCGAAGGCGATCGGCTCGGCGAGCGAGAGGTTGACGAGGCCGATGTCGTTGAGCGCCAGGGTCTTGGCCGCCAGCGGCTTGAAGTCCTCGATGTCGACGCGGTGCTTCAGATCGCTGACGGCGGCGCCGACGGTGCGGGTCGCGGCCTTGAGGAGATAGGGCCGGCCGGGCAGCATCGGCTCCTGCGCCATCCAGATGACGTGCGCGGCAAGCTGGTCGGAGACCTCAGGCCGCTCCTCCGGCGGGACCAGAATGTCGCCGCGCGAGACGTCGATCTCGCGGTCGAGGGTCAGCGTCAGCGCGGCGCCGGCCGCCGCCTCGGCTAGGTCGCCGTCGGCGGTGACGATGCGGGTGAGGCGCGCCGCCTCGCCGGTGCGGGCGACGACCAGGCTCTCGCCGGCCTTGGCGGCACCGCTGGCGACGGTGCCGGCATAGCCGCGGAAGGAGAGGTCGGGCCGGTTAACCCATTGCACGGGAAAGCGAAAGGGGAAGGCCGCCTCGCCGCCGACCTCGACGGTCTCGAGGTGCTTGAGGAGGGTTGGGCCCTTGAACCAGGGCGTCCGATCGCTGGCGGCGATGACGTTGTCGCCGAAGCGGGCGGAAAGCGGGATCGCGACGCGGCTCTGAAAGCCGAGGTCGGCGGTGAACGCCTCGAAGTCGGCGAGGATCTTGGCAAAGACCGCCGCGTCGAAGCCGACGAGGTCGATCTTGTTGACGGCAAGGACGACGTGGCGGATGCCGAGGAGCGAAGCGATATAGGCGTGGCGGCGGGTCTGGGTGAGGATGCCTTTCCGCGCATCGGTCAAGAGGATCGCCAGGTCGGCGGTCGAGGCACCGGTCGCCATGTTGCGGGTGTACTGCTCATGGCCGGGCGTGTCGGCGACGATGAAGCGGCGGCTCTCGGTGGCGAAATAGCGATAGGCGACGTCGATGGTGATGCCCTGCTCGCGCTCGGCTTCCAGGCCATCGACCAGGAGGGCGAAGTCGATGTCCTCGCCAACGGTGCCGTACTTCTTGGAGTCGCGCTCCAGGCTCGCCAGCTGGTCGTCGAACAGGCGCTTGGTGTCGTAGAGCAGGCGGCCGATCAGCGTCGACTTACCGTCGTCGACGCTGCCGCAGGTCAGGAAGCGGAGGAGGCTCTTGCCGCCGCCGTTGAGGTCGAGGGCGGAGGCGGTGATGGTGGCGGCAGTCGGGGTGGCGGCAGGGCCATTGTCGCGGGCCATGTCAGACACTCCCCTGCCCGCTCGTACCGGCGAAAGCCGGTATCCAGTTGAAACGCTCCTCGCCGGCCGAGGCTGCGCTACGAGTCTGGGCTCCGGCCTTCGCCGGGGTGAGCGGAGATGGGTTTCTCGCGGCCATCAGAAGTAGCCCTCGCGCTTCTTCTTCTCCATCGAGCCGGCCTCGTCGTGATCGATCAGGCGGCCCTGGCGCTCGGAGGTCTTGGCGCGGAACATCTCGTCGACGATCTCTTCCAGCGTCGTGGCGTTCGACTCGACGGCGGCGGTGAGCGGGTAGCAGCCGAGCGTCCGGAAGCGGACGCGGCGCGTCTCCAGCGTCTCGCCAGGGAGGAGGCGCATCCGCTCGTCGTCGGCCATGATCAGCTGGCCGCCTCGCCGCACCACCGGGCGGTCGGCGGCGTAATAGAGCGGCACGATCGGGATTTTCTCGGCGCGGATGTATTCCCACACGTCGAGTTCGGTCCAGTTGGAGAGCGGGAAAACGCGGATCGATTCCCCGGCCTTCACCCGCGTGTTGTAGAGCGACCAAAGCTCGGGGCGCTGGTTCTTGGGGTCCCAGACATGGCCTGACGTGCGGAATGAAAAGACCCGCTCCTTGGCGCGGCTCTTCTCCTCGTCGCGCCGGGCGCCGCCGAAGGCGGCGTCGAAGCCGTAGCGGTCGAGGGCCTGTTTCAGCGCCTCGGTCTTCATCACCTGGGTGTAGACATTGGAGCCGTGGTCGAAGGGATTGATGCCGCGATTCAGTCCCTCCTGGTTGGTGTAGACGATGAGCTTGAGGCCGAGGCGCCGCGCGGTCTCGTCGCGGAAGGCGATCATGTCGCGGAACTTCCACGTGGTGTCGATGTGCATGAAGGGGAACGGCGGCGGCGCCGGATAGAACGCCTTCACCGCCAGGTGCAGCATGACCGAGGAGTCCTTGCCGATCGAATAGAGCATGACCGGGTTGGCAAAGGTCGCCGCCACCTCGCGCATGATGAAAATCGCTTCCGCCTCGAGACGGCGCAGGTGTGAGAGCGGGGCGGTCAAAAGCGCGGACTCCAGGGGACGGGCGGTGGTGGCGCCGAATAGCGGCGGGCGCTCCGGGCGCGGCCGGATCGGCGGGGCAAGCTATGCTGCGGCGCCGCCGCGCTCAAGGCGCGAAGGGCGCCGATTCACCGCCGCGCGTGGGCGGTTTTTGCGTAGGGGCGGCGCGTGGCGGAAGGAAAGTTCGCGGGGGGCTCCGGCTTCCTCTCCCCCTGCGGGAGAGGGCTTTTCCTCTTGGCGACCCCCGACTTGATCGGGGGAGGCTAGAGGAGAAGGGTGAGGGGTGGCGCGACGCGGACGATCTTCACACTGGCGGACCCCTCACCTGGCTGCGGCTAAGCGCTTCGCGCTAAGCCTCGCGTCCTCTCCCGCAAGGGGAGAGGACGGGGGCGCCAGGCCTCGCGTCACCTCCCGGCCCGCCGCCCGCCCCCCGCTTGACGCGCTAGATGGCGTCTGGCCAGGGTCCGACAAGGGGAGGACCATGACGCCGACATCGCCTTTTGCGCGGCTCGCGCGTTTCACTGTCGTCGGCGCCATCATCGTCGCGCCGGCGATCCTGTTGTGGCTCGCGCTGGGGTTCGTTTTCCGGCAACTGCTGGCGATCGGCAGGCCGGCGGCGAGCGCGCTCGCCGCGTTCCTCGCCCCCGGCTCGCCCGCCGCGGCGGCGATCCTGGCGAACGAGTATCTCCTCTCGGCGCTGACCGCGGTCGTCGTCCTTGCCGCCCTCTGCGGGCTCGGCTTTCTCACCACCCGCGTCGTCTGGCAGCAACTGGTGCGCCGGTTCGAGTCACTGCTCGCCAAGCTGCCGCTGGTCCATGCGCTCTATCGCGCGGTGAAGGGCCTGTTCGTGCTGACCGGCGTGTCGGCCGAGGGCGAGACGCGCGTCGTTCTCGTCGAGGACAAGTCGATCGGCCTCGTCACCCGCACGCTGACCGACGCGCGCAGCGGCGAACGGCTCGCCGTCGTCTTCGTGCCGAGCGCTCCCAACCCGACCGCCGGCGCGATCCGGATCGTGCCCGAGCGCGCCCTGGTCGCGACCGGCTGGAGCCTGGAAGAGGCGATGACGCTGCTCGTCACCGGCGGCGGCGTCGCGCCGGACGAGATCGCCGCCAGACCGGACAAGCCGACGCCCTGAGCGGCCTTGGGTCGGCGAACGCCGCGGGTCGCCCGGTTCCTCCCCCGCTTCGCGGGTGAGGAGCCTGCCCCCTTGCCATCGTCGGTCTAGGCCATCTATACTGAACCACATGGTTCAGTATACCAACCCCCGCCTCGACACGTCTTTTGCCGCGCTGTCCGACGCGACGCGGCGCGGCGTGTTGGAGCGGCTCGGCCGGGCCGACGCTTCGATCGGCGACCTTGCCGCGACGTTCCGCATGACCCTCACCGGCATGAAAAAGCACGTCGCCGTGCTGGAGCAGGCGGGGCTGGTCACGACGCAGAAGATCGGGCGGGTGCGGACCTGCCGGCTCGGCCGGAGCGCGCTTGCCGCGGAGGCGGCGTGGATCGAGCGCTACCGCCAGATGTGGGACGCGCGCTTCGAGGAACTGGACGCGGTGGTCGAGGAATTGCAACGCAAGGAGAAAGCCGATGGACGCAAGAAGCGATAGCCGGCCCGCGCCAGCGAAAAGCCGGACCAGCGTGGAACGGACCTCCGATCGCGAACTGGTGGCGACGCGCACCATCAACGGCCCGCCGCGCCTCGTCTTCGAGGCCTGGACCAAGCCGGAGCTGTTCAAGCGCTGGTGGGTGCCGAAGTCGCTCGGGCTGACGCTCCTCGCCTGCGAGTTGGACGTTCGGGTCGGCGGACGGTACCGCTTGACCTTCAGCCATCCGGCGGCGCCCGAGCCGGTGGACTTCTTCGGCCGCTACCTCGAAGTCGTGCCGCATTCGCGGCTCGTCTGGACTAACGAAGAAGGCGGCGAAACCGGGCAGGTCACCACCGTCACCTTCGCGGAGAAGGCCGGCAAGACGCTGCTCGTCGTGCGCGACCTCTACCCCTCCAAGGCGGCGCTCGACGAAGCGATCGCCTCGGGCAGCACGGGTGCGTGGCCGGAGCAGCTCGATGCACTGGAGGCGTTGCTTCCCAGCCTCGGCGCGTGAGCGGGCGTGCGGCTTCGGCGCCCTAGCGCGCCGGCAGGACCGTTACGTTCCAGAGGCGGAGGTCGGCGGGCGTCAGCCAGTCGATCTGGTCCGGCGGGGTGCGCTGCATCTTGTCGATGATCGGGCCGGGCAGCCCCATGAGGACGGCGAGCTTGACGATCTCGCCATCGGCGATAACGCGGGCCGAAAGAGTCTGGGCTCCGCGGGCTGCGGAACTGCTGTGGACGCCGATCTTGGCATCGGCCGCTGCGGCGCGCGCGCTCGCCGCTCCGAAAATCAGCGTGCATGCCGAAGCGCAAGTCGCGCCGCTGGGCACTAGCGCAATCCACGGCGACGGCAGCAAGTTGACCAGGGCGGCGGTCTCTCTCACCACCCCACCGGGGCTGTCCAGGGCGAGGACGCCGACCCGCTCGTTCGGCGCCAGCGTGGCAAGGACGGATGCCAGCCGCTCGGCGTCCCCGATCTCGATCGGCCCGGCGAGAACGATCATGACTTCAGCGCCAGAGCCGAACCGCGAGAACTGCGCGGCATCGGCCGGAAAGGCTGCGGCGCCAATCGCGAGGAACGCACCTGCCCCGGCCGCCCAGCGAAGAAGATTGCCCATCGAGTGGCCCCCAATCGACGGGGGGTAGATTAGCTGCCTCCGCACGCGGAAGTCGAGCCGCCACGGGCGGCCGGCCGCCCTATTTGGCGAAGGGATCGATCCCGGCGGTCGCGACGAACCAGGGGTTCAGCCAGGCTTTGCCTTCGCCGACGCCGTTGCGGGGGCCGTAGGCAAGCGGGGCGCCATCGAGGGCGAGGACGCGGCCGCCGGCCGCCGCGAGCACCGCGTCGCCGGCGGCGGTGTCCCACTGCCAGGTGTCGCCGAGGCGGGGGTAGAGGTCGGCCCGGCCGTCGGCGAGGGCGCAGAGCTTCTGCGAGGAACCGGCGGCGACGACCTCGGCGCCCTCGAAGCGGGCAATGAAGGCGTCGGTCTCGGGGGTGCGATGCGAGCGGCTGGCGACGATGCCGAGGCGCTCCGGCGGCTTGCGGACGCGGATCGGGCGGCGGCGGCCGCTGGCGGTCTCGACGGCAAGCGCCCCGCCCCCGACCGTGCCGAGCCAAAGGCGGCTATCGGCCGGCGCCAGCACCAGGCCCATGACGGCGCGGCCGTCGCGGACGAGGCCGATATTGACGGTGAAGTCCGGGCCGCCGCGGATGTAGTCCTTGGTGCCGTCGAGCGGATCGACCAGGAAAAAGGCATGGCCGACGCGGGGGATCCGGCCGGCGGCGGCCTCCTCCTCGGCGATCACCGGAATGTCGGGGGCGAGGCGGCGGAGGGCGGCGAGCAGGATCGCCTCGGAGGCGCGGTCGGCGGCGGTGACGGGCGAAGCGTCGGCCTTCAGCTCGACGGCGTTGCCGGCGGCGCGGGCGGCGAGGATCGCCTCGCCGGCAGCCAGCATCGCCGGCACCAGCGCCTCGGCAAGGGCGGTGTCGGCCTGGAGGGCGGGATCGGGCGGAATCGGCGGGAGCGGCACGGGCGCCGTCATAGCCGATGCCCCGGCGGAAGTCTGCACGCCGCGGGGGAGTTCGCGCGCGCAGCCGCGTCTCGCCCCGTTCAGGGGATCGCGACGCGGACGAGGCGTTGCGGTGCGGTGCCGCCGCGGGTCGGCCAATAAACCCAATTGCCGTCGGCGCCGACCTGCGCGGAGGGGCCGCCCTGCACCGGCTCGGCGAGCTTGCTCACTTCGCCGGCGGCCGAGACGCGGTAGAGGACAGGGCCGGTGGTGAAATAGAGCGAACCGTCGCTGGCGACGTCGAAATCGTCGACGCGGATACCCTCCTCGACCTTGACCGGGCCGCCCTGCGGTTTGCCGTCGGCGCCAAGCTGGAGCTTGAAGACGCCGTTACGCGGGAAGGAGGAATAATAGACCCAGCCGTTCTTGACCTTGATGCCGTTGACGCCGATCGGGCTGTCCTTGCCTGGGGCCGAGGCGGCGTCGTCGTACCAGAGGTCGACCGATTTGGCGGCGACGTCGATGCGGTAGAGGCCGCCGGACGCGGAGTCGGTGGCGTAGTAGAGGCCGCGGCCGGCATAGGCGAGGCCGTTGAAGCCGACGCCCTTCTTGGCGGGGATGTCGGCGGTCACCTTGCCGGCGCTGTCGTAGACGACGATGTGCGTGTCGGTGTCGCCGAAATCGAAGAGCGTCCCCTGCCCGGCCGGATTGGGTTTGCGGAACGGCTTGGCGAAGGCGACGGTGGCGATCTCCCGCTCGCCGCAGGCAACGCCGAGGAGGTGCGCCGCTGCCGGGGCGGCAAACTCCGACACCGCGCCGTCGGCCGTCACCTTGAGCAGCTTATGGTCGTCGATGAGGGTGATGTAGAAGGCGCCGTCGGCCGCCTGGCAGAGGTTCTCCGTCCCGGCCGCCGAGGGAAGCGTAGCAAAGGTCTTCACCGCCGGGTGCTCCGGCGCTGCCGCCTGCGGCGCCTGGGCGGCGGCAGCGGTCGCGGCCAGGAAAGCGGCCAGCGTCATCGTCAGCCGCATTTGTCCCAGTCCTGCATTCGCAGCGCTCATGGCGGTCCGCTCCTTCGCGTGGTCGTCCTCGGCGAAGGCTAAGCGGCCCTAGGGCGTGAAGCAACGGAGCGCCGCGGCGGCAGGATGGCGGCAGCGGCCGGCCAACCGCCCGCCGGCGTTGTCGGCTCCGGCGGCTTGCGCTATGACCTAGCCGACAGCGGCAGGCACCCGTAGCTCAGCTGGATAGAGCGTTGCCCTCCGAAGGCAAAGGTCGGATGTTCGAATCATCTCGGGTGCGCCAGCTCTAGCGGCTGATATCTCTAGCGAATTCGATTTGGCCCCTCGCCGTTAGCGGCGGTTGCTGTGAAACCGCGGGCCGAATTCGCTCGCGTCGGCTCCGCCCGCCGGCATTGTCTTGGGGTGTCATTGCCGATGGGTTGGATTGGCTCCCGAAGGGGCTTGCCCGTTCGTCCTTCACAAAACCGGCGGCAGCGCCGCTCGGCGGCGGCCTGCACAAACGTGTCGCAAATGCCTCCGGCCGGGGAGGAGCGCTGTCCATAGCGGGCTCGTCATTGCCCTGCCGGCATCATGGGGTTTGAGTGGACCGACACTCGGGATAGCGAAGATCGATCAGCCGGTTGGTGCCCTGAGCGCGCGGAATCGGCGCTCCAGCGTCAACGAAGGCCGTGGCGTCGGCCAGCAGTGACGACAGCCAAAACTTGTTCTCCCAAGGCGAGTCATACCTCGACAGGAGCGAATGGTTGGCCGGGCTCCTATAAAGACAAGCGGAGGCTTGGCCCAACGAGCGCACGACCTCATAGGTGGCGCTGTTCGATGCCACCGGGTCGCCGGCCACGCCGACAATCTGAACAGCCGTCCCGTTGAGACGATGGCTCGCCGCAAGCTGCAGCGCGGCAGTGCCGTATCGCTGGGCCGTGCCCACCATGCCGTAGGTGAAGCGGCACACCCCGGCTCGGCCGAGCACGGTCTCCCGCTCGCAACCCTCGCCCCACCCGGTCAGGATATCGCCGAATGACGGAGCGGCTCGCGCCAGTCCGGTCTGGCCGATCACAGGAAGCTTCTTCGGGTCGAGGATCGTGGCGATGGGCGAGAGCACCCTCACCCGGAAGCTCTCGAACGAGAAGGTTGGCGAGAACAGAATGGCGCGGTCGTAGCGAGCGTCGTCCGGCGCCAGCATGGCAGCCTCCAGGGCCACGACCGCGCCAATCGACAGGCCGCCAACGACGAGCTTCATTTGCGAAGGGTCGGCGGCGTTCAGCCGCTCGTTCCGAGCGACTCGGTTGATGCTCTGGGCCAGTTCGGAATAGGGCCCAAAATCGCCGTCGCCAGGGATTGCGGCGAGATCGTCGGACCCATCCGGGTGGCGACGCCGCCCCTCGCCCGGCAGCAAGAAGAGGTAGACGGTCCAGCCGCGCTCGGCGAGCAATCCGCCCCATTCGAAGAATTGTTGCGGACAGGCAGTAAAGCCGTGAACGAGAAAGACCGCCCCGCGGCGTTGGCCGCCGGCTGGCGGCTCGATTGCCAGCGGAGCGCAATCGGGTTGAAGCCGACCGTCGGCCAGCCCGCTGCGGTATCGCTCCCATTCCCCGTTCGCGCCGGCCCTCGCCCCGCTCGATGCTCCCAGCGCCAGAAGCAAACACAACAGCCAAGGCAATGCCTGTCGGGAGATCAACATTCGAGCGGCTCCGCGCACGTGCCGAATTGGCGTGCGCCAGGTCAGTTCCGAGGCGGCTTGTCCTCCGCTCGGCGGCCGCCACCGGCGAGCGGCGCTAGGCGGCCCGCCGCCAGCGGGCGGCGGGCGGGGCGGGCGGCTGGCGTCGCACGGCAGCGCAGGGGCGGCGCGGCACTCGCGCGAGCCGCCGCCGCGGCTGGGTGCGTGCTTCGGCGCGCAGGCGAGCAAGCTCGGCGGCGGGGTCCTCGGCATTGAAAAGGCGGCGCGCGGCGGCCTGTTCGGCCATCGGCAGCGGACGCATGAACGTTCCCCGCAGTTCGTCGGGAACCCGGCCGGTCCGACCGAACAGCAGGTTGTGGTCGACCAGCGGGGGAACGATCCGGTCGATCCGCGTGCGGTCGGCGCGGCCGACCGCGGCCAGCGTCGCCTCGGCGGCCGCGGCGCCGATCCGCCCGTCGTAGACGGCGGCGTTATACGAGCGGGCCAGCATTTCGTTCGGCGAGGCAATCGCCTGTTGGATCGTTCTGGCATTGGCCGCCCGCGCGGCAAGGTCCGAGCCTTGGGCCGGGACGATGCCGCCGGGATCGAGCACCACCATTTTCCACCGATCGGCGCCACCGGCCGGCACCAGCGCGAAGTTACCGGTGTGACAATCGGTGAAGGCGAAGCCGGCGCGGTTGAGCTCGCGCAGGCCGCGGTTGACGGCATCGGCCTGGCCCGGCGACATCGGACGGGCGCCGAAGACCTCCTTGTAGCTTCCGCCAGGCACCCGCTCGACGATCTCGTAGCGGCGGCCGGCGAGGACGCCCGACTTGCCGGTGCCGCCGCCTTTGAGCGGGGCAATGGCGATCACCTCGGGATCGACGCGTCCATAGGCGCCGGCCCTGACGGCGGGATGGTCGCCGGTCATCGCGGCGCGGCCGAACCGCTCCATCAGATCTTCCGGCGTGTCGGCCGGGCGGACGCGGACGATCAGGTCGTCCCGGCCGGCCACCGCGTAGACTTCGTTGACGCCGCCGCGATTGAGCCGTCCGCCGAGGGCGATTTCGCCGCCCTCATGGGCGAGGCGTGCGCCGGCAAAGGCCCCGGCATTGGGGGCGGCGGCCGCGGCGGGCGCACTCCGCCGCAGGGCGGGGAAGATCGGTTCGGTGAGGGCGAGCGTCTCGACGCCGTTCATGAAAGCGCGTTGCCCGGCATCGATCGCGCCGGCGCCCTCGGCGGCTTCGCGTGCCTTCAGCACGGCGTAATAGGCCGCGGTCTCGGAGCGCTGCGCCTCGCTCATGGCCGCCACCGCTTCGCGGGTCAGCGGGCGCGTGCGGGCGAGCGCCGCGCCGCGCTCGGCGGCGGCATTCAGCGTGCGGACCGCCGCGGTCCTGGCAAGGCGCGAAGCGGTACTGGAGAGCGCGTTGACGCCCGGCAACACCGTGCCGAGCGCGCTCATCGCAATGCCGATCGGCCCGGCGGCGGTTCCGCCGATTACATCGAGGCGGTCGAGCCCGATCAGCGGCGCCGCGCCTTCGGCGAAGGCAAGTTCGGTCCGGTCGGCGAAGTGGTCGCGCAGATCGGCGGCGTTCAGCCCGGCATCCAGCGAGGTGAGGCCAAGGCCGATCATGAAGCCGACGACGCCCTCGGACGCCAGCAGCGGACCGGCGGCGAAGAAGGCCGGCAGGAGGACGACGCCGGTGAGGCCGCGAGCGGTGCGCTGGAAATCGCCGAGCGTGCGAATCGACTCGCCCACTCCCGCCACCGCCTTGAGGTAGGCCCGCGCCACCAGGTCGGGCTCCCAGCGGCGCGAGCCGTCGGCTTCGACCCGCTCCTTCATCAGCGTCGGCGCAACCCCGGCGACGATGTCGTCGAAAGCGAGCGAGGTCAGCAGGACCTGTTTCTCGACGTCGCAGGCCGATCCCTGGGCGAGGTCGAGCGACTTGGCCATCGAATCGATCAGCCCTTCGAGCGCCTCGCGGGTCGCGGCGTCCTGCCAGGCCGCCCGCCGGTCGGGCGCCAGGCGGGCAGCCCGCCCGATGTCGAAGACGTTGCCGTAAGGAATTTCGCGGCCGTCGGTGTCGTGGACGGTGACGCGGTTCAGCGGCTGGCGATCGTTATTGGCTTCCTTGGCCATATAGAGACGAAAGCCGCGGAGCGCGGTCGGGTTGTCGGCGATCTGGCGGTAGTTGTCGCGGAGCGTCGCCAGCCTCTCCTTGAACGCCTGACGCAGCAGAAGCGCGGCGGCGTGCGTGCCGAGATCGACCCGCAGATGTTCGTTGCCGTTCATCCGCGGGGCGAAGGCGACAATGAAGCGGGTGACGTCGGCGACCTGCCGCGACAATTGCTGCTTGGCGGCGGCGAGGTCGAGATCGACGCAGCGGCCGGCCACTTCGACCGCCTCGTCCCAGGTCGCCCCGAGATCGCGGGGCCGCAGCTCGGTGCGGGTGGCGACGACGGCCGGCTCGAAACGGACGAGGTCGGGATCGGCGGCGCGCGCGAAGAGCTTCCCGCCGGCGCCGCCCCTGACGACGAGCGAGCCGGGCGGAGAGCGCAGGCCGTCCGGCCCGAGATCGAGGGCCAGCGGCCCGGCCCGATATTGAACCTGCCGCCCCTTCTGGCCGACCCGCAGGGCGGCGACGCGCAGCGTACCGGACACCGGCCGGTCGAGCTTGTCGATCGTCGCCAACTCCAGTTCGAGCGTCTTCTCCAGCAGCGGTGCGTTGACCCAGGCGTCGACATAGATCGCCTCGCCGGCGAGCACCGCCTCCGCCGGTTCGTCCTCGCCGTCGCGGACGTGACGGACGACGTCCAGCCGCCCGCTGTTGTCGGCGAAGGCAAGGAGCCAGGCGCCGGAAGCTCCGTTGATGGCGATGCCGGTCGGCCCCGGGCGGGCGCCGGCGGCGAAGCGCACGTTGACCGTCAGCCCGGAAACGCTGTCGGAGGGGCTGAGACCGGTGAGTTCCCAACCGCGGGCGAAATCGCGCCCGGCGGTGGTGCCGGCCGCGGCGTCGGCCGGCGTCGCGTCGATCTGGTAGGCGAAGCCGGCGTCGCCGCCGACCTTGGTCAGGGCCAGCCCGGCGCGCGACTTGGGCAGGCCGATGCCGGCGACGAACAGGCGGCGGGTGGAGGTGGCGTTGCCGGCGGGATAAGCGAGCCGGTCCTGGTCGTCGAGAGCGACGGCGTCGAGAATCACCGGCTCGGGCGGCGGCGGGCTCCCCTCCATGCCGAGGATGCGCAGTTCGAACTCGAAGGGAACGCCGGAAACCGTCACGCGCTTGGTGCCAGGTACCACACCCTCGTGCAGCATGAAGCTGATCTTCAACGCGCCGTCAGGAAGGGTGATGGCCTCGACCAGCTCCAGGTGCGGATCGTCGGGAACGATCAGGCCGGGAGAGGTGAGCGCGCCGCTGCCGACCGGCGCGGTCAGCGGGAAATTGGCGCCGCGCAGGCGAAGCACCAGCGGGCCCGACCCCGAGGCCCAATAGGACCAGTTGCCCCGCTGTTCGCGGTACGTGGCCCACTGCCGCCGCAACAGGTCGAGGGTCAGCCGCGATTGGTCGATCTCGGTTATCTCGACCCGTTCGATCTGCGGAACGACGCGGGTCAGGCGAATGTCCGAGTCGCCGAACTTGCCGGTCAAGGTGAGACCGTCGCCGCTAGGCGAGAGCGCGAGATCGGCCATGCCGGTGCTGGGAGCGAACAAGCCGGCCAGCCGGTCCCCGGATTCGCCGATCATGCGCGCCTTGAGGCCGGCACCGGCATCGGGATCGCCGAAGGAGAAGCAGGCGAAGCCCTGCAGTCCGGCGGGCGCCAGGAAACCGCAGCGCAGGCCGCTGAGGCCGCTGTTGCCGTCGAGAATGGTCTGGCCGGTGCGGACGGCGAGGCGAAGAGTGTAGGCGCGGCCGGCGCCGCTCGCCTCCCCTTCCCAGAGGCCGGCATATTTGGCCCAGGGCGCCTTGGCCAAGGCGGCGGCGCGGAGCGGCTCGATCTGCGCGGCAGCGGGAAGAATTGCGGCGAGGAGAAGGGCTAAGGCGAGATGCCAGCCCCCCAGCATCCGGCGGACGGTCATCGCTACTACCTCTTTGGCAATAGGTGCCCCGACCGCGGCATAGTCCATCGCCGGCCGCCGATAATCAATGGGCCGCCGCGGCCGGCGGCAGCGGGCTCGGGAAAGCATGTTCCGCCCACGCCCGCCTGCGGACACGCCCCGCCGCCAGCGGCCGCGCTGCGCCATTAGCAAAGCCAATTGTGTCCATTGAGTTACAGGCGGCGCGGCGGCGGGCCATGTTTTCCCGTCTTAACCGACTGGGTTGGCATGGAGGGCGTTCGACCATGAAAAAGGTGGCAGGACTTGTCGCGGGCACGCTGTCGTTGCTCGCTCTTTTGGGCTCGGCTTCGGCCGAACAGGTATCGGGCAAAGTCGGCTCGGGCGCGCCGGAGGACATCTTCCTCAACCTGACAATGGCGGCGAACGGCACGCTCACCCTCTCGCAGACCGAGTTCAAGCTCGCCTGGGGCGGCTACTACCGCTTCAATATGGAATGCCCGGACGCCGGCCCCAAGAACGAGGCGTCGGTGCAGTTCGTGGTGCCCAATCTCTGGGAGAATTCGCATATGCGCCTGGCCAGCGTCAGCGAGCGCAAGAGCGGCTTCCAGGAGGTCGGCGAGATCAACTTCCACCTGCAGGGCCTGCAGATGCGGCTGATGGAATGCGAGGGCCTGCCGCTCGACATCCGCTTCAGCTTCTACCCGATGCGGAAGGGCACCTACCCCTTCACCGTCACCAATTCGACGGTCAAGCCGCCGGTCGAATACAAGGGCAAGTTCATCGTCGAGTAGGCGCCGAGCCCTGACGTCGAAGCGAACCGGGCCACCGGCGGGCGATCCCGCCGGGGCGAGCCGCAGCTGTCGGGCCGGCCGCCGTTCCCCCGCGCCGGCCTTAACGCTCCGTTAACCCTGTTTAACCCATCCTTAGCGCGCTCCATTCGCCAAGCACGGCGAAGCATTTGCCCCCGGGCGCGGGCCTTTGAGGGCGGCTGTCAGGGATCGATCGATTGGGCACGCAGAGCAAGCCAACCTCTTCCGCCGCTCGTTCGTCGCGCAGCCTGACGACGGTCCGCCCGCCGTCGCCGCCCGCCGCGGCGCCGGCGCGTCCCGGCCCGCGCTCTGCCTCGCCGACGAGCGGGGGAAGCACCAAGCGGGCGACGCCGGACATGCCGCTGCAGGACGAGCCGCGGGTTCTCTTGAAGCTCCTCGACGCGGAAGTCCGGGTGCTGCGGGAGATGCTGGCGGCGATGCGCGACAGCCGCGACTCGTGGCGCGGACAAGCCGAGCGAGCGGCGCTCGCGCTGATCGCGCTGACGCGCCAGCCCTCGCCGCTGGCGCTCGCCGCCAAGCTGGAGGTCGCCGAGCCGCCGGCCACCCTGTTGCCGGCAGTCCGGGCGCGGACCCTCCCGCAGTAATGCGAAGCGCGCGCTTTCAGAGGCTCCTCGGCACCTAAAGTACCTAAAGTACCTAAAGTGGCGGAAAGCCTCGGCTTCGGTTCGCCGCCGGGCGTCCAACTTTAGGTACTTTAGGTACTTTAGGTGGCTTGGCCGCAAAGGACGCGCTTGCCTGACGGCGCTCATCGTCTCGAATAGTTGTATTGAGCCGGTCTAAGGCTGCCAGCCGGCGGGCGCCTGGTGCCGGCGGCCGGGCCGGAAGGGCGAAGCACGCGCCTCAGAGGCTCCCCCGGCAGCTAAACCACCTAAAGTACCTAAAGTACCCAAAGTGGCAGGAAAGGCTCGGTTTTGGCCCGGGGCCGGCGCCCGCCTTAGGTACTTTAGGTACTTTAGGTGGCTTGGCGCCCGACTCAGCCTGCCGGCTCAGCCTGAAGGCCGCACCGCCGCGCCGGGCAGCGTTGTCCGCTCAGTCGCTTGCGTCGGTGCGGTGCTCGCGGCATTGCCAGAGGCGGAGGACGAAGAGCGTCGCGCCGGCGATCTCGTATCGCAGCTCGTAGTCGCCGACGAAGATGCGCCGGACCTCGCGAGGCCGATAAGCGTCCAGCGTCTCGCCGATCCGCGGATAATCGAGCAGGCGCTCGGGCGCGCGCGCCAGCAGCCGGACGGTCCGCGCCGCTGCCTTGGGGGCGACGGTCCGCAGGTGCTCGTGCAGCCGCACGAGATCGGCGGACGCCGCACCGGTCCAGGCGAGCTTCACGCCGAGGGCGGCGGCAGGGGCTCGTCGGTCTCCAAGCTATCCGCCCAGGCACGCACCGCTCGGTGGTCGACGAGGCGGCCGGCAGTCACATCCTCCAGCGCTTCGAGCGTCAGCCGGTGACGCTCCTCCTCCTGGTCCACCCAGGCGGCGAGCGCCTGTTTCATCACCCAGCCGCGCGAGCGTTCCAGTCGCGCCGCCATCGCATCGACCTTCTCGGCGAGGGCGAGCGGTATATGCGCGGTCAGCACCCTCTTATCCGCCATGCCGGTCGCTCCTAATCAGTGTCAATCGCTACGATTGGATTCTAATCGTCAGGGCTCGCCTGGGCAATCTCATCCGTCCCACCCGCTGCCCCCTTGACGACGGACTATCGCGATATATCTTTGATGCATCTCGATAGGAGGCAGCCTCATGACCCACGACCATCGCCACGACCGCGACTGGCAGGCGCAGGACCGCGATTGCGGCCCGCTCGGCCATCACATTCACCGGCTGCGGATGGCCGCCCGGCACGGCGGCGGACCGCGCGGCGGGCCGTTCCAACGCGGCTTCGGCGGACCGGGCGGATTCGGCTTCGGACCGTTCGGCCGCGGCCCGCGAGCCCGGCGCGGCGACATCCGCGCGGCGATCCTCGCCCTCCTCAAGGAGGAGCCGCGCAACGGCTACCAGATCATCCAGGTGCTCAAGGAGCGGAGCGGCGGCCTGTGGAACGCCAGCCCGGGCTCGGTCTATCCGACGCTGCAGCAATTGGAGGACGAACGGCTGATCGGCGCGCAGGAGACGCCCGGCGGCCGGGTCTTCGCGCTGACCAAGGAGGGCATCGCCTATGTTGCCGCGCACGCCGAGGAGGTCGCCGCGCCGTGGGAGGCGCTCAGCCAAGCCGCCGGCGGCGATTTCATCGACCTGATGGGTCTCAGCCGCCAGCTCGCCGTCGCGGCGATGCAGGTGGCGCAGAGCGGCGAGGCGGCGGACGTCGCCAAGGCGCGGAAGATCCTCGCTGAGGCGCGCCGATCGCTCTACCAGATCCTCGCAGAAGGAGCGGCCGGCGAGGAGGCGTAAGACCCGAGGGGACGGCCGGGGACGAGGCCGTGGGGCGATTGGGCCCTCGCCTCCTCGCGGGTCAGGCCAGGAGGTTCCGCAGATAGCCCATGACGCCGGTGCCCGGCCCTCGCTTCTCCGACGCGGCGCGGACGTGACGGGCGGCCATCGCCCCGCTGACCGCCTCGCCGAGGTGGCAGTAACAGAGGATGTCGTGGAGGTCGCGGTCGGTCAGGTCGAAGAAGCGCCGGGCTTCGCCGTAGGTGTCGTCGCGCAGGCCGCAGGCGCGGAGCGCCGGATCGGCGAACGCCACCGAGATCGGCGAATTGTCGACGCGGCGCTTGGCGCGGGTGCGGCCGAAGGAGAACTCGGTGCCGTAGAGCGTGGCCAGCAGTCGCGAGGGTTCGCGATTGAGGAGCACCGCCCAGCGGTTCAGCCGACCGGCTCGGGTGAGAAGCGCGGGAAACGGGCGGCTGTCGATCTCCGCCACCTCGGCCAGTTGGCTGCGTGTCTGGTATTGCATGATAGACCTCTCTCCCGCCCAGCCTCCGCCCAATGAACACCGAAGTGGCCGCCGCGGTTCCGCCGGCGCGGCGCGAAGCGGCACCGGAAGCCGGCCAGCGCCGGCCGCCGGTGCCTGCCGCATCAGTTCTGGCGCAGCACCGGCGAGGGCCCGGCGCTCGCGGTCTTGTAGGTGTTGCAGAAGTCGATGGCGTCGCCGGCGTAAGTGCCGGTGCTGGCGCCGAGGATCTTGTCGCAGCGGGTCTTCAGGTCGGCCTTCTGCGAGTCGTTGAGCTTGCCCGCCCAGGCCGAGATCGTCGCCTGAGTCTTGCCGGCGGCCATCACGTCGAGGGTGCCGAACGGGCGGGCCGGGTCGAGGCTGAGCGGCTGGTCGACATCCGGGGCGACGGCGGCGGCGCCGCCTTGCGGAGCCTGAGTCGGCGGCACGGTCGGGCCGGGCAGGTTCTGAGCGAGAAGCGGCGTTGCGGCGAGGATCGCGGCGAACGAAAGAGCGCGCGCGGTGGCGACGCGTAAGGTCGATGTCGTCATGATTGGGTCTCCTCCCCCGCCCCAAGGAGGAACGTGCGCGCCCCGCGCGGGTTCCCCCGCCTCGGTACCGCAACGGGGAGCCACCGGCGCGGCCGGCAGACGGCACTCAGCGGTCGGGAAAGGCCCTCGACTAGGCGACGGATTCCTCGCCCAGATCCGGCGGAGCGGCGGCAACGACCGTGGCGATCGCCGAGCGCAGCGCAGTGCCGGCATCGGCTTGACTGACCAGCCGATTCCGACCGGCCGCCTTGGCCATGTAGAGACAGTTGTCGGCCCGCTCGATCAGCGCCTGCTCGGCTTCGTCGGCCATCAATTGCGCCGCGCCGATCGATACCGACAGGCGGCCGAGCTTCTCGCCGGTCGGGCGCTTGACGAACTCCCGCCCCTGCAGCGCGACGCGCAACCGCTCGCCGATCCGGCAGGCTTCGCCGAGACCGGTCGCCGGTAGAATGATGGCGAATTCCTCGCCGCCGTAACGGCAGGCGATGTCGGCGTCCCTGACCACCGTACGCAGGATCTTCGCCACCAGCTTCAGCGCCTGATCGCCGGCGACGTGCCCGTGCGAATCGTTGAAGGCCTTGAAGCGGTCGATGTCGACAATAAGCAGGGACAACTCGCCGCCGCTCTGACGCGCCGACTCGATCGACTCGCGCAGCGAGCAATCGAAGTGACGGCGGTTGCCGAGACAGGTCAGCGGATCGGTGATCGCCTCGCGGCTGATCTCCACCAGGTTCTGGCGCAGCGCCTCCAGTTCGCTCTCCGACTTGGCGAGCTGCTCCTCGAGCGCGCGGTTCTTGGACTGGCTGACCGAGGTGGCGTCGATCAGCTCGCTGACCAGCTTGACGATCTCCTGCGGCTCGGGCCGGGCCGAAAGGCGCTGCGAGGCGGCGACCAGGCGCTTGGTGTATTCGGCGGCAACGCCGGATGAGCCCTGCACGGCGCCGGCCAGCGCGGCGATCTCGGCGGCGACGCGGCCGCTGATCTCTTCGACCCGCTCGGTCGCGTCGCTGCCGCCGATATGGGCGAGGTAGAGTTCCTCGAGGCCCTCGCAGTCGAACCGCCCGCCACGGTGCAAGACCTGATCGATCGCCGCGTTGAGCGCCGGTTTGGTCCCGTCGAAATAGGTGTACCAAACCTCGTAATTGTGCGGCAGCGGCGGCACCTCGTCGGCAATCAGCCGGGCCACCGCCCTTTCCGCGCAGGACACCGCCCGGCGGAACATAGTCGAGTTCGTCATCGGCCGCCCCTGACAGCAGCGATTGATCGTGACGCCCACTGTCCGCTTTTGGCATTAAGCGGCGGTTAAGAGCGGCGCGCCGCCTCGCGGCGGGCGGCGCGCGCCGCAAGACTTGCCAGCCGGCTCGGGCTCTGGCCCTCCTTGGCGCGGAGAGGATCGTATGCGCAGGCAGACCTTCCGGCCCCGGGTGGCGATCCGCGGCATCAACCCCTACGTCACCGTTCCCGCCGAGCTTGCCGAGCGGCTGAAGGCGGGATGGCGGAAGGCGATGCCGGTGCGCGCCTGGCTGAACGGCAGGCCGCGCGAGGGCTGGCCGATCAACCTGATGCCGAACGGCGACGGCGACTTCACGCTCTATCTGCGCGGCGAGGCGCGGAAGGCGGCTGGCGTCGCGGTCGGCGACGAGGTGCGGATCTCCCTCGTCTTCGACGCCGACTACGCCCCCCTCCCCGCCATGCCGGCCGACTTCGCCGCAGCTCTCGCCGCCGATGCCGGTGCGCGGGGCGGCTGGAGCGCGCTGACGCAGAGCCGGCAGAAGGAGATCGTTCGCTACATCGGCAACCTCAAGAGCGAGGCGGCGCGGAGGCGCAACATCGAACGGGCGCTGCGGATGCTCGGCGGCGAGGGTGGCCGCTACATGGCCCGCGACTGGGACCAGGCGGAGGGCGGCGAGCCGGCGGCGAGCGGTCGGCGGCGAAGGTAAAGGAGCACGGCGTCGCCCCGGCAGACACCGCCCGAATTCCGGCGCAATGGCGTGGCGAAACGGCGGCGGAGGCGGGGGGAAGCGCCATGCGGCTGGGAGCGGTGTTGCGGGTCGGCGGCATCGGGCTGCTGGCGGCGGCGGCGGCAATCTATCTCCTCAACGCGCCGTGGCTGGCGCCGCGCCTCTCCGGCACGCCGAAGATCATGGCGCATCGCGGCGTCCACCAGGCGTTCGACCGGACCGGCCTCACCAACGAGACCTGCACGGCGACGCGCATCCTGCCGCCGATCGTGCCGGAGATCGAGAACACTCTTGCCTCGATGCGGGCCGCCTTCGACCTCGGCGCCGATGCCGTCGAGCTCGACGTCCACCCGACCACCGACGGCGAGTTCGCGGTGTTCCACGACTGGACGCTCGACTGCCGCACCGAGGGGCACGGCGAGACGCGGGCGCAGGCAATGACCTATCTGAAGACGCTCGACGTCGGCTACGGCTACAGCGCCGACGGCGGCAAGACCTTCCCGCTGCGCGGCACGGGCGTCGGGCTGATGCCGTCCTTCGCCGAGACGATGGCCGCCTTCCCCGGCCGGCACTTCCTGGTCAACTTCAAATCCAACGATGCCGCCGAAGGGCAGCGCTTCGCCGCGCTGGTCAATGCCAATCCGGCATGGCGGGAAGCGGTCTGGGCGGTCTATGGCGGCGAGCGGCCGACCCGCGAGGCGATCAAGGGCGTCGCCGGCCTTAAGGGCTTCACGCTCGGCAGTGTCAGGGACTGCCTCGTCCCCTACCTCCTGCTCGGCTGGTCCGGCCACGTACCGGCGGCCTGCGCCAATACCCTGGTGCCGGTGCCGATCAACTACACCTGGCTGCTCTGGGGCTGGCCCGACCGGTTCGTCCAGCGCATGGCGGGCGCCGGCAGCATCGTCGTCATCCGCGGTCCCTACGGCTCGGCCACCGACTCCGACGGGATCGACGAACCCGCCACCGCCGCGCAAGTGCCGGACGGCTTCCCCGGCTATGTCTGGACCAACGACATCGCGGTGCTGCTCGGAAGCCGAGCCTTCGCCGGGCGCGGCGGCGGGCACTGAGGCGGGGCCGGGGGGGCCGCCTCTCCCCTCGCGGGAGAGGGCTTTTCCTCTTGGCGAGCAACGCGAGACTAGAGGAAAAGGGTGAGGGGTCGATCCGCGGCCGCAGTTCCCGATGTTGCGCGACCCCTCACCCGGCTGCGGCTAAGCGCTTCGCGCTAAGCCTCGCGTCCTCTCCCGCAAGGGGAGAGGACGGGGCCTCAGCGCGGGGCGCTGAGGCGCGCGAGTTCGCGCTTGGCGATCGGGTCGCCAGCGGCGGCGGCGGCGGCGTACCACTTCAGCGCCGCAGCGGCATCGGGGGCGGTGCCGACGCCGTATTCGTAGGCCGAGCCAAGGAAGAAGCCGAGCGAGCGGCCGAGGAAGCCGGTGAGGCCGTCAGGCTTGCCGGCGGCGCCGAGGGCCAGCGCCAGTTGCTGCTCCTCGCCATCGGGGAAGCGCATGCCGAAGACAATCAGCGACAGCGCCTCGGCGGCATTGGCGTGCGCGACAATGACCCGCGGCTCGGCGGGAAAGGCGGCGAGCGCGGCGCGGCAGACGGCGACCGCATCGTGCACGACCTCAAGATTGAGGAGCGCCACCGCGTTCTCGACAACGGTGAACAGCGCGTCCTTGGCAGGATCCATGCGGCGGGCGGCAAGGCTGCGGCAGCGCATGACGGTCGGGTCGGCGAGCGCGGCGGCCGACGACACCGGGAGGCGGCTCGCCTGCGGCGCGGCGGCGACGGCGGGGGCGGGAGTGGCCGGCCGCCCCGGCGGAGCGGGCGCCCGCTGGGCGACGGCCGGGCCGCTTCCGGCCAGTGCCGCGGCAATGAAGAGGGCGAGCGACAGGCGCCGCCGCAAACACCACGGGTTGCTCCGGCTCATCGGCATGTCCCCTTCCCTCCACTCAGCGCCGGGCACTCTGCCAGCGCCGCCGGCGGCGGGCAAACCGGGAGGCCGGGGCCGCTGGCGTTCGGCCCGGCGATCTGTCGAGATCGGGGGCGCGTCCACCTAAAGTGCCTAAAAGTACCTAAAGTTGGGGTGGCGGTGCCGACGGGAATGGCGGATTTCCGCCAACGGCCGAACTCTAGGTACTTTAGGTACTTTAGGTGGGGGGAGGCCCCCATCCGACGTTTTCCATGCGGTGCATGGCTGCCGTCGCTTCGGCTCGGGTGCGGCCGCCTTCCCGCTGCGGCCGCGGTTCCCCATCTGAAGCGACAGGGGGCGGTTGGAGACGTCGCGTGCGGACCCTCGTTGCCGTGGCTGTCCTGCTGATCTCGCTTGGCCCGGGGCGGGCCGAGGAGGACATTGCCGCGCAGACCGACTTCGCGCTTCGCCACCCGACGCAGGGCGCGGTCGAGCGGAACGGCGAAGCCGAGCGTGGGCCGCTCGTCGTCAGCCCCGCCAACCCGTTCGCCGGCCTCAATGCGCCGGGCATCGCCAACACCCCGGCCAACACCCTCAGCCCCGACGAGGAGGCGGAGTTCCTGGCGCGCTGCCGCATCATCGTCCCGCGTCCCGACCTTTACGGCGCCTTCGCCGTCGCCCGCTGCATCACCTACGCGCGGCGCTGATGCTTGCCGGCTCCGGCCCCCCGCCTCGGGGGCTGCTTGCCGCCATTCGGCGTCGGGCTGCGGCCCTCCGCCTCGGGGGCTGCTTGCCGCCATTCGGCGTCGGGCTGCGGCCCTCCGCCTCGGGCGGTGCCTCCTCTCCCCTCGCGGGAGAGAGCTTTTCCTCTTGGCGAGCCCCGACTTGGTCGGGGGAGCCTAGAGGAAAAGGGTGAGGGGTCGCGCGACCATGCGTCAGCGCCCGACCGTGGCGCGACCCTCGCCGTTCCCCATCGTCGCGCGACCCCTCACCGCGCTGCGGCTAGGCGCTTCGCGCTAAGCCTCGCGTCCTCTCCCGCAAGGGGAGAGGAGATGGGGGCGCGACCCCTCACCGCGCTGCGGCTAAGCGCTTCGCGCTAAGCCTCGCGTCCTCTCCCGCAAGGGGAGAGGAGATGGGGGCGCGACCCCTCACCGCCCTGCGGCTAAGCGCTTCGCGCTAAGCCTCGCGTCCTCTCCCGCAAGGGGAGAGGAAAATCGGGGCGCGACCCCTCTCTTCCAGGAATTGGCAGGGCGGCGCGAAATCGCTATCCCGGGGGAGTGACGGACGCCGGCGCGGCGGACTTTTCGGGGAGAGCGACATGGCGAACAACAAGATCGAGAGGGGGCTCGAGGGCGCGGTGTTCAACAGCCGCTGGCTGATGGCGCCGTTCTATATCGGCCTCATCGTCAGCCTGATCGCCCTCCTGGTGAAGTTCGTGCTCATCCTCGTCGAGTTCGTCAGCCACGCGTGGGGGGCCAGCGAATCCGACATCGTGCTCGGCGTGCTCGGGCTGGTCGATTTCACCCTCACCGGCAACTTGATCGTCATCATCATCTTCTCCGGCTACGAGAATTTCGTCTCGCGGATCGAGGCGACCGACCACCCCGACTGGCCGGAATGGATGGCCAAGATCGACTTCACCGGGCTGAAGCAGAAGCTCCTCGCCTCAATCGTGGCGATCTCGGCGATCCAGGTGCTGAAGGCGTTCATGAACCTCGAATCCGACGTCCATACGGACACCACCAAGCTCGGCTGGCTGGTCGGCATCCATCTCGTCTTCGTCGCCTCGACGCTGCTGCTCGCCTGGGCCGACAAGCTCAGCGACGGCCACCACTAGCGGCAGCCGGCGGCGGCCGGGCAGCGCCGCCGTTCATCGCCGGTTCAGACGCGGCGGCTGAAGCTCGCTCCCGAGGCGGGGCGCAAGAAAAACAATAAGGAACTGCCCATGCGCCGCATTCTTCTAACCGCCAGCGCGGCCGCGCTGGCATTGGCCGGTTCGCTCTCCACCGCTTTCGCCTGGGAAAACCGGGTCGTCGTCCAGCAATACGGCAACGGCAACGCCGCCGGCGTCGGTCAATGGGGACGCGGCAACTTCAGCCAAGTCTACCAGAACGGCCGCGGCAACACCGCGATCTCCAGCCAGTACGGACGCGGCAACTACGCCGTCACCGGCCAGATGGGGAACGGCAACTACGCCCTCACCTACTCCGCCGGCTCCAACAACATCTCCGGCATCGCCCAGTTCGGCAACAACAACGCGGCAAGCGCGCAGCAATACGGGCGCAACAACGCCTCGGCGATCATCCAGCTCGGCAACGGCCACCAGGCGCAGACGATGCAATACGGCAACGGCAACGTCTCGGTGATCGTCCAGGGCGGCTGGTAAGCCGCCGCAGGATCGCCCGACGGCCAAGCGAAGGGTGGCGCCCGGCGGCGCCACCCCACCCTGCCCATAGCGCTAGAATAACGGAGACAATTCGATGAACCGACTTTCCCTCTATGCCCTTGCCGGCGTCGCGGCGCTCACAGCCGGCGGCGCCGCCGCCGACGATCTCGCGCCGGGCCCGGACGGCGTTGCCTGCGAGATCCGCGCCAGCGGCACGGCAAGCCGCGTCCGCCTCGCCGGCACGGCGATCGCCCTGGCGGCGGCGAGCGGCCGCTACGCCTTCACCCTCCACAAGGAGGGGCGGAGCGGCTCCTCGGATATTTCGCAGAGCGGCGATTTCCGCCTGGCGCCGGGCGAACCCGGCGTCCTCAACCAGGTCGATGTCGCGCTCGCCGCCGGGGACGCCTACCGCGCGACGATGACCGTCAGCTGGCAGGGCCGCACGGTCAGCTGCCAGAAAACCGGCAGCGGTCCCAGCTCGGCGATCTAGCACCGGCCCAGCATGTGAAAAACGTGCATTGCACGGTTGGAAACGTCGCCCAAGGAGTCAACTGCGGGTAGAATCTGATTCGTGGCGGGATCAACGGGGGGCCTTCGTGCCGGAATACCGGAGGATTCAACAAAGCGAACAAGCGGCAATCGATGCAGTCCTTAAGAGGTGGTCGGACAACGGCGCGCGTAGCGTCGACCGTCTCAAGGCGGAACTCAAGTCAACGCCCGACGGGTCGCGCTTGGCAGCGCTCGCGGGGGCGGACGACCTGATTGCCGAATATCTCGACGGACTGCCGGGCTTTCGCCGGGTGCCGACCGGCGGGCGCGGCACGTTCTTCGAGCCGGTCAGAATCAGCGAAGCCAAGGACGGCACGATCCTCAGCCGGGACGTGGCGGTGGCCAGCGACTATCTGACCGTCGAGTTTTCCTCGCGAACGATCGTACGCCGGGGCCAATAAGGCCCCGGCGTACGATTTGCCGCGTTCTCCCGGGGAAGCGGGTGGTGAGTACTCTCGGAGCTATGCCGCGAGGCTCGGCGGCAGCAGCACCGGCGCCTGGCGGCCGAGGCCGCTGCAATCGCCGAGCCGCGCCTTGACGCGCAGCAGGATCGGTTCGCTCACCGGGAAGAGGCCGAAGAAGACGGTGCGGCCGAAACGCTTGGCCTGGCCGAGGACTTCGACGTCGACGCCGATGCGGCGGTAGATGCGCAGCATCGCCGCGTCGAAATTGCCGACGATCGATTCGATGCCGGAGGCGAGCGCCACTTCGCCGAGGCCGGCGAGCAGCGCCCCGGAGGCGCGCAGCACTTCCTCGGCGCCATCGCCGCCGAGGCGGCGGTCGTCGATGCAGAAGCGGGTGCATTCCCAGATCGACGGCGCGGTCAGCCGCGCGGCGTCGGGCACGGTGTCGGCGAAGACGTCGGAGACCAGCGTCGGGCCGGTGGTCGGCAGGAGACGCAGGCTCCCCAGCGCCTCGCGGCGCTCGGCGTCGGTGTGGACGATATAGACCGGGTCGAGGTCGTCGTATTTGTCGCGCTCGAGCCCGTCCTTGACCTCGACCGCCCACTTCAGCCGCTCGCCGAAAATGTGGGCGCGCAGACGGTACATGCTGGTCAACAGATCAGCGTGCTCGGCAGCGTTATGAGCCTGCACAACAACGATCATGTTCGCCGCTCCCCAATAACAATCACGGAAAGAAGAGAGCGACGCGCGCCCTCGCCAAGATGGCGGCAACTCTCAGCGAGGCGAGGCAAAACTAGCAAGGCAAATGCCGCCTCAACCTAAACACCGCCAATTTGAATCGAAGGCGGAAGGTGGCGGGGAAAGCGAGGCGCACGGCGGGTTTGGACGGGTGTGAGGGCGGCGGCCGCGACCGGAAGGCGGCGCTGCGAGGGCGCGCGGGGGCGGGGCGAGTCGCCCCGGGGCCGTAGCGCCGACCAGGACCAGCGCCTCCGGTTCCTCCCCCGTTTTACGTGGGAGGGGAACCCCCGAAGGGGGTGGAGGGGGCGAGTGCAGCGCCGGCGAGGTTCGCCAGGCGCCGCCAGTCGCTCTGTCCGGAGTGGATTGCCAGCGGGCGAGGCCGCGCTCCGTCCCTCGCCCCCTCCCCCATGCTTCGCATGGTCCCCCTCCCCCGCTTCGCGGGTGAGGAACCGGCGCTAGAGGACGAAGAGGCCGAGCTTGACCGCCTTGGTCACCGCCTGGGCGGAGGTGACGCAATCGAGCTTGAAGCGGGCCGACTTCAGGTAGTCGCGCACGGTGTGCGAGGAGATCTCCAGGATGTCGGCGATCTCGCCGGCGTCCTTGCCGACCGCCGTCCATTGCAGGCACTCGATCTCGCGGGCGCTCAGCTGCGGGTGGTCCTCGCCGAAGAGTTCGCTGACCAGGCGGCGGTGCAGGCGGTTGGCGATGGCGACCAGCAGCGAAAGGTTGGCTGTCTTGAACGCCGTCCAGCTCTCCGGCGTCCCGGCCGAGGAGACGGAAAAGAGCGCGCGGTGGCCCTGCTTGTTGCGCACCGGGATCGACAGGCCGAAGGGGCCGACGCCATGCGCCAGAGCGTCCATCAGGAACGCCCCTTCCCGCTCGCTCGATATCGAGAGTTCGCTCCAGTCGAAGGGCAGCGTGCGGCGGAAGCCCTCGCGCAGCACCGGGTCGACGTCGACATAGCCCATCTGCAGGTAGCGCTTGATCCACGTCGCCGGGTAGGTCAGGCGGATATAGGGATCGGCCGACGGGCTGCTGCCGAGCTTGGAGGAATGATAGACGAGGTGATCGCAGCCGACGAAGTCGCGCAACTTGACGATGGTGACCTCGGAATCCTCGCCGGCATCGACGATAGCGAAGGCGGCAGCGAGCCTCGCCTCGCCCGGCTCCGCCAACGACCTTTCGGCCAGAGCAGCTATCTCGGCCATGTCACGCCCGCCCTCTCCCCCGCCCCCTCGCGGTAACCGCCCCGTCGCGGTGCCGGCGCCGCGTGCGGCGCCGGTCGAGCCTTTGTCCAATCAATACCATTTGGAGCGGTGCGGAGTCGATTGGCTGGGGCACCGCGTGGCGCTCAGAAACGAAAGACGCGGCCGGCGGGCCGCGTCCTTCAAGATCGGATGGCTGAGGCCGGCGCTTAGAATTCCTTCCAGTCCGGATCCTCCAGCACCGCGGCAGCGGCAGCGCCGCCCCGGCCGCGGCCGACCGGCGCGGCGGCCCGCTTGACCGGCGCGGCGGCCGGCTTGGCGGCCGCAGCCGGCTTGGCCTTGGCGGTCTCGACCGCCTGGCGCTTGGCGGCGATCGACACCGGCGCGCTGCTGTGGCGCGCCGCCGGAGCGCTGTCGTCGATGAGGAACTGCGCGACGCGGTCGTTCATCGCCCGCGCCTGCTCTTCCAGGGTGCGGGTGGTCGCAGCGTTTTCCTCGACCAGGGCCGAGTTCTGCTGGGTGACCTCGTCCATCTGCGTCAGCGAGCGGTTGATCTGCTCGATGCCGGTCGCCTGCTCGGCGCTGGCGGTGGCGATGTCGGAGACGATCGTCGCCACCTTCTTGATCGAGTCGACGATCTCGGTCAGCGCGGTGCCGGCACGGTTGACGAGGTCGACGCCTTCCTTGACCTGGCTGTTGCTGGAAGTGATGAGGTTTTTGATGTCCTTGGCGGCCTGCGAGGAGCGCTGCGCTAGGCTGCGCACTTCCGAGGCGACCACCGCGAAACCGCGGCCGGCATCGCCGGCGCGGGCGGCTTCGACGGCGGCGTTCAAGGCCAACAGGTTGGTCTGGCGGGCGATCTCGTCGATGACGCCGATGATGTCGGAGATCTTGCCCGAGGACTCGGCGATCTGCGCCATGGCATCGACCGCCTTGGCGACCACCTGGCCGCCGCGGTCGGCGACCTCGCGGGCGCGGCCGGCGGAGTCGTTGGCCTGCTGGGCGTTCTCGGCGTTCTTCTTGACCGTGGTGGCGATCTCTTCCATCGAGGAAGAGGTCTCCTCCAGGCTTGCCGCCTGCTCCTCGGTGCGCTGCGAGAGATCGGTGGTGGCGGCGGAAATCTCGGCCGAGGCGTTGGAGACGCTTTCGGCGGTGCCCTTCATCTCCGAGATGATGCCGACCACGGTGTCGAGCAGGCTGTTGACGCCCTCGCACTGAGCGCGGGTGTCGCCGGACTTGCCGTCGAGCGGGATGCGCTGGCGGAAATCGTTGGCCTGGGCCGCCTCGACGGCGGCCTTGGTCTCCTGCGCGGCGGTGACGGCGGCGGTGACGTCGGTGGCGAACTTGACGACCTTGAACGGCTTGCCGTTCTGGTCGAGGATCGGGTTGTAGCTGGCCTGGATGTAGATGATCTTGCCGCCCTTGCCGAAGCGCTTGTACTGGCCGGCATCGTATTCGCCGCGGCGCAGCTTCTCCCAGAACATCTGGTAGTCCGAGGACTGGCGGTAGGCCGGCTCGACGAACATCGAGTGGTGCTGGCCGCGGATCTCGTCGAGGGTGTAGCCGAGGGCGCCGAGGAAGTTGTCGTTGGCGGTGAGGATCTTGCCGTCGAGGGTGAACTCGATGACCGCCTGCGACTTATGGATGGCGGCGATCTGGCCGGCGTAGTTGGCGTTCTGGACCTTCTGCTCGGTGATGTCGGTGGCGAACTTCACCACCTTCACCGGCCGGCCCTTGGCGTCGAAGATCGGGTTGTAGCTGGCCTGGATCCAGATCTCCTTGCCGCCCTTGCCGATGCGCTTGTACTGGTTGGCGTCGAACTCGCCGCGGCCGAGCTTCTCCCAGAAGCGCTTGTAGTCGGGGCTCGCCCGGTAAGTGGGGTCGACGAACATCGAGTGGTGCTGCCCGCGCACCTCCTCCAGCGTGTAGCCCATCGCTTTGAGGAAGTTCTCGTTGGCGGTGATGATCGTGCCGTCGAGCGTGAACTCGATGACCGCCTGCGAGCGGTTGATGGCGGCGACCTGGCCCTTCAGGTCCTGCCCGGAATTCAGCCCACCGAGGAAGTTCATTTTCTTCCAATCCCCCTGAGATTGTTTGGGGCGGAGGACTCCGCCCGGCCCACGACCAGTTAGAACGCCGCTTCTTGCGGCTCGTTGAGAATGCTCGCCGGCTGCTCGCCGTCTTCGGTCGCCAGCAGCTGGTTCAGATCGATCAGCGCCAGCATGTTGCCGTCGATGGTGACGAGGCCGGAGAGGAAGTTGATCTTGGAGGCCAGCACCACGCGCGGCACCGGCTGGATCTTCGAGGCCTCGAAGGAAACGATGTCGGAGACGCGATCGGCGAGGAGACCGACGACCCGTTCGCCGACCTGGACGATGATCACGACATGGGCGGCGGTGGCCTCGGTCAGCCCCTGCCCGAAGCGGCAGCGGAGGTCGATGATCGGCACCATCACGCCGCGGAGGTTGAGGACACCGCGCACATAGTCGGGCTGGCGCGGCAAGTGGGTGATCTCCACCCAGCCCTTGATCTCGCGCACGGCCATGATGTCGACGCCGTACTGGTTGGCGCCGACGGCGAAGCTGATGAACTCGGTCGCGGCGCCGCTGGCAGCCCGACCGTCCATGGACCCCATCGCCGGCGGGGCTCCCGCTTGGCTCGATACCGACTGTACTCCGTAGTCCATGCGCATCCCCTCTTCACGCACCGCGCCAGACATCGCGAGGACGCCTGGCGCGGCAAATCACTGTTTCCAAACTTACGCCGCGATAGTTAATTTTCGGTCACGCCACCTCAGGCTGCGGTGCCGCTCCGCGACATGGCGTTGGTCAAAACCGTGCGCATGCGCTGCACCGGACCGCCGTCGGAGTTGGCCGCGGCGCGCGGCGACTTGGCCTCCGCCGGCTTGCGGGCCGCATCGGTGCCGGCCAGGACGAACGAACCGACTTGCTCGTCCATGCGCGCGGCCTGGCCTTCCAGCGCCTTGGCGGCGGCGGCGTTCTGCTCGACCAGCGCGGCGTTCTGCTGGGTGACTTCGTCCATCTGGGTCAGCGCGGTGTTGATCTGCTCGACACCACGCGACTGCTCGCGGCTGGCGCTGGCGATCTGCGAGACGATCTCCGCCACCTTGCCGATCGAGTCGAGGATCTCCGAGAGAGCCCCGCCGGCCCGGTTCACCAGGTCGACACCGTCCTTCACCTGATCGGTCGAACTGGTGATCAGATCCTTGATGTCCTTGGCGGCCTGCGAGGAGCGCTGGGCCAGGCTCCTGACCTCCGAGGCGACCACCGCAAAGCCCCGGCCGGCATCGCCGGCACGGGCCGCCTCGACGGCGGCGTTGAGGGCCAGGAGGTTGGTCTGGCGGGCGATCTCGTCGATGACGCTGATGATGTCGGCGATCTTGCCGGACGAGGCGGCGATGCGCGCCATCGCCTCGACCGCCTGCGAGACGACCTCGCCGCCGCGGCCGGCAACCTCGCGGGCGCCGGTGGCGAGGCGGTTGGCCTCCTCGGCGCTCTCGGCGTTCTGCCGGACATTCTGCGAAATCTGCTCCATCGAGGAGGAGGTCTCCTCCAGGCTCGCCGACTGCTCCTCGGTGCGCTGCGAGAGATCGGCGGTGCCGCCGGAAATCTCGCCGGTGGCGCCGGCGACTTCGCGGGCGACGGTGGCGATCTCGGCGACGGTCTCGTGCAGCTTCTCGACGGCGGCGTTGAAGTCGTCGCGGACCTGGACATAGGCGGCGGGGAAGCCGTCGCTGAGGCGATGGGTGAGGTCGCCGGCGGAGAGGGCGCGGAGGCCGGCGGCGAGCGCCTCGACCACCGCGGCCTGCTCGGCGGCGGCGCGGCGCTGCGTCTCCTCGTTGCGGCGCCGCTCGTCCTCGGCGGCCTTGCGCTGTTCGGCGGTCATGCCTTCCAGACGCAGCTTCTCCAGGCCGGCATCCTTGAACACCTGAACGGTCTTGGCCATCGCGCCGATCTCGTCGCCGCGACCGGCGAAGGGCACGTCGGTTTCGAGCCGGCCGGCGGCGAGTTCACCCATCACGCCGGAGAGGCGGCCGATCGGCCGGGCGATGCCGAACAGGCCAAAGGCGGCAGCGCCGATCATCATCGCGACGATCACCGCGCCGATCAGCAGCGCCTTGAATTCGCTGGAGTCCATCTCCGCTTCGGCCAACGCCTTAGCATCGGCGGCGCCCTTGGTGGCGGCAGTCGCCATGTCCTCGGAGAGCTTTTCCATCTCGGCGGCGGCAGGCGCCATCTTGTCGCGCACGGTCTGCGTCAGCTGGCGGTTGAGCGTCGCCAGGCGCGTCGACTCGGCGGGAGAGAGTGAGGCCTCACCCCGCGCCTGCAAGGCGATGACGTCGGCCTTGACCGGAACGATACTGTGAAAGTCGGCCATCCACTGCGCCGAGAGATCCTTGATCTTGGTGGCGCGGTCGCGGTTGGCGGGAACGTTGGCGATCTGCAGGACGCGGGCGACGACCTCGTCGAGATTGGCACCGCGGGTCTCGATCATGTCGACGGCGGCTTTCTCCTCGTCGGCGGTGGCGGCGGCGGAGAAATCGCGACGGCCAATGAGGATGCCGCGTACCGCGGCCTTGGCATCGGTCGCCTTCTGCGCCACCTCGGCGCGGACCGCGGCGACGGCATTGGCGGTGCTGACCGCGTTATTGCCGATCACCTGGCTGACGATCATGCCGATGACGAGAAGGATACTGCCGCACGAGGTCAGGCCGAGCTTCACCCCGATCGGGGCGTCGGTGAGCTTTTTCCAACTAATCATGATCCAATCCCTTTGCGCAGAATGAGCAGGTCGCCGATCGCGCTCCCGAAAGCGGGTCGGTGGAGAAGGGCACACCACAAGGCATTGCCGATGCCGGTCCCGGTTCGGCCCGTCAGGGGTTGGGCCGAACCGGACACCGGGCAATCCGCCGCAACCGGCAGGCGCTCTACAAGGAGACGCTTTCCGCGGCGGCAAACGGCAGAACGCAGCCGTCCTCAGTCGCGTTTGCGACTTCAGGGTGACAAAATCGTACAATGTTAATGCTTATTTTTGCGTTAACCGGAGATTGCAGCGCACCGTCACTGCACCACCGCGGCGGAACCTGGCGGTGCGACGGAGGGCGCCGAAACGCAGCAAAAGCGCCATATCGCTGCGCGGCGGGAGGCCGCGCCTTGCGGGCGGCGCGGCAAATTGCACCGGCCGCGCTCACGAAAAATCAAGAGAGTTGGGTCACCCTAGCCTCAACCGCGGCGTGCTTGCGGTCACTGTTGGGGGACGCCTTGTTTGAAGAACTGAAGGCGTTGGCGGCGGAACGCTCCGATGCCAAGCGCACCGAACTCCTGTCCCGGCTCGCCGACGTCTACGCCGCCAACGCGACGGATGTCGGGGCCGCGGAGTCCGAACTCTTCTCCGACATCTTCGCCAAGATCATCGACTCGGTGTCGAAGGTCTATCGGGTGAAAATCTCCAACCACATGGCGCCGGCGGCGTCGACGCCGCGCGACATCGCCGTGCGGCTCGCCAACGACGACAGCATCGAGGTGGCGGCACCGATGCTGGAAGCGTCTCCGGTGCTGACCGACGACGATCTCGTCGCCATCGCCAACAGCGCCTCGCAGGATCATTTGGCCGCCATCGCCGGCCGCGAAATCGTCGCCGCCAAGGTCACCGACGTTCTGGTCGACCGCGGCGACCGCAAGGTCGTGCACAAGGTGTCGGCCAATCCCGGCGCGGCGTTTTCCGAAAGCGGCATGAACAAGCTGATCGTTCGCGCCGAGAGCGACAACGAACTGCAGACGCTGATCGCCGACCGCAACGACCTCAGCCCGCAAGCGATGCGCACGCTGGTGACGCGTGCCTCCAACAGCATCGTTGCCGAACTCGAGCGCCAGGGTTGCGCGGTCACGCCGGACATCCCCGAGAGCGTGCAGGAGACGATGCGGCGGGCACTGACCACCAGCCTTGCCAACCGGCGCGCGGAAATCCGCCGCGTCAACGCGATGGTGGCGGCGATCGCCGACGACGAGCGGACGGCGAGCGATGCGATCGGCGAACTGCTCGATGCCGATCGTTTCCTCGACATCGCCGCGCTGGTCGCGCAACTGACCAAGCTCGAACACAATCTGATCTTCGGCATTCTCGCCAAGGGGCCGGCCCAGCAGGTGATGCTGGTGCTGCGCTCGCTCGACGTCTCCTGGGCAATCACGGCACGCGTCCTCGACGTGCGCGACAAGAAGGGCCTGATGCCGATCCCGCCCGGCGACCTTTCCAGCGCCTTCAACGAAATCGAAGTGGCGCAGGCGCGCCGCCTGATCCGCTTCATGAAGCTGCGCAAGATGGTCGGCGCCGAGGCCGAGAAGCCGGCCGGCGGCGCGGTCGCCGCTTAAGACGCCGCCTTCACGGTCGCGGCGGGAAACCACCCGGTCCAGCCGGTCCGCCCGGTCCAGCCGGTCCGCCCGGTCCGCCCGGTCCGCCCGGGCCGCCGCCAGGCGGACCCTGCCGCTGGAAGGCGGCCGGCGTGCCGCGGAAACAGCCGAGCGTGTACGGATATTCCCGCGTCAGCACGTAGTGATAGATCTCGGTCGGCTTGCCGTCCCACTCCACCTCGGCGGTGCGGCCGTGGCAGGTGTCGAGATCGGCATTGGTGAGTTCGCGCCCCTTGGCGTCGTAGATCGAGAAGATGCCGAAGCCGTCGAGGGCGTAGCCGATCAGCACGGCATTGCCGGTCTGGCCCGGCAGGCACGGGCTCGGGCCGTGATAGTGGTAGGCGCCCTGCGCTTCGGGGTGGCCGGAGCAGAGGTCCTGGACCTCGTGGGCGACCGCGTCACGGCCACCGGCATCCAGGGCATTGAAGATGGCGACGCCGTTCAGGGCGACGCCGATCATGCCCATCGGCACGCAGCTCGGGCGGCCGGTGATTTGCGGCATGCGCGGCAGCGTCAGCGTCACCTGCTGAGGTCGGATCGAGTTGGGGTTGCGGTCGATCTGGAAGGCGGGGTCGTCGCGGGAGATCGGGAAGGTGCCGGTCGGGGTGCCGACCGGGAGGCCGTTGCCGGCGAGGCTGCGGGTGACGATGCGGCCGTTGTCGAGGACGCGGATCGAGAACTGCGCGTTCGGCCAAGTGACCTTGCCCTGGACGCCGAGCTTCTGCGTCAAGTCCCAGGTCTTGCCATGAATCCACGGGCCATCGACCTGCGCGCCGGGGGCGTTGCGCGGGAACTGCTGCTGGCAGGACCACACCGCGCCGATCTCCGGCTTGGCGCTGACGCGGCCGTCGCCGAGCGGCAGGGCCTTCGGATCGAGGACGTCGGTCTTGCCGTCGGCGGCCAGGGCGGCGGTGGCACGGAAGGCGATCGCAACCAGTGCCAGGATCAACGTTCCCCCATCCCTTGCCATCAATGCGTCTCCTCTGCGGCACCTCAGGCCCGCATCGCCATCGCGCCGGAGAACGGGCGTCGTCGTCCGGACCCGGCACGCGGGCGTAGTGGGCGAAGGCCATTGTGTGCGTTGCGCGGCCCTGGCTCAAGGCGGAGAGCACGCGCGCATAGCCAGGAGCTTGGCCGGGGCACCGTTGCGGAAATCGGTGCCGACGATCTCGTCGTTCCGGGCGTTCAGGTCGCCGATCGCCGGGGCGATGCACGCCCGCGGCGAAAACGACTTCAGGCTGCATGACCGGTTCCGGCAGCACCGGGCCGGCTTTCTTCAGGCTATTTCAGCCGCGCCTTGGCCTCGATCCTGACGCCGGCAAGGGCGCGGGAGACCGGGCAGCCGGTCTTGGTACCCTCGGCGATCTGGTCGAGGCCGGCCTGGTCGAGGCCGGGCACCTCGGCGACCGCTTCGAGATCGACGGCGCAGATCGTCCACTTGCCGGCGATCTGCTCGATCCGCACCTTGGCCGTGGTGTTGACGCTGACCGGCTTGTGGCCGGCCGCCTCGAGGTCGGCGGCGAGCGCCATGGAAAAGCAGCCGGCATGGGCGGCGGCGATTAGCTCCTCGGGATTGGTGCCCGGTCCGGCGGCAAAGCGCGACTGGAAACTGTATGCGCCGTCATAAGCGCCGCCGCCGAAGCGCATGTGGCCGCGCCCCTGCTTGAGGTTTCCCTGCCATTCGGCGGTGGCATTGCGGGTCGGCATCGATCTCTCCTTGTAGCTCTCTTCCCCCGTTGCGTGACACAATCCCAGTTGGTGACGAGTATCGACTAAGCCAAGCCGAAGATCGAGCCGTCGGCGGCGACGCCGATCTTCTCGGAGGCCGGGTGGCGCGGCAGGCCGGGCATGGTCATCACCTCGCCGGCAAGGGCGACGACGAAGCCGGCGCCGGCGGAGAGGCGGACCTCTCGGATCGGCAGGGTGTGGCCGGTCGGCGCGCCGAAGGCTTCGGGGTCGGCGCTGAAGGAATATTGCGTCTTGGCCATGCAGATCGGCAGGCGGCCATAGCCGGCTTCCTGGAGGGCGTGCAGGCGCCGCTCGGCGGCCGGGGCGAGATCGACGCCGCCGGCGCGGTAGATCTCCTTGGCGATGGTAGCGATCTTGTCGGCGAGCGGCATCTCGTCGGGATAGAGGAAGCGGAAGTCGGCACGGGCGTCGGCAAGTTCGGCGACCGCCGCGCGGGCGAGGTCCTCGGCGCCGGCGCCGCCGCGCATGTAGTGCTCGCAGAGGATCGCCTTGACGCCGAGGGCGGCGCAGCGGCTCTGCACCAGCGCCAGTTCCGCGGCGGTGTCGGAGGCAAAGCGGTTGATCGCCACCAGCACCGGCAGGCCGAACTTCCTGAGGTTCTCGGCGTGGCGGGTGAGGTTGGCAAGGCCGGCCTCTAGGGCGACGAGATTCTCGGCGCCGAGCGCCTTTTCGTCGCCGCCGCCCTGGAGCTTCAGGGCGCGCACGGTGGCGACCACCACGGCGAGGTCGGCGCGCACACCCGATTGGCGGCACTTGATGTCGAGGAACTTCTCGGCGCCGAGGTCGGCGCCGAAGCCGGCTTCGGTGACGACGTAGTCGGCCATGGCGAGAGCCGCCTTGGTGGCGATCACCGAATTGCAGCCATGGGCGATGTTGGCGAAGGGGCCGCCATGCACCAGCACCGGATTGTGCTCCAGCGTCTGCACCAGGTTCGGCTTGATCGCATCGCGCAGGAGCGCGGTCATGGCGCCGGCGCCGGTCAACTCGGCGGCGGTGACCGGCACGCCCTTGCCGGCCTCGGCGACGATGATGCGCGAGATGCGGGCCTCGAGGTCGGCGAAGTCCTTGGCGAGGCAGAGGATCGCCATGATCTCCGAGGCGGCGGTGATGTCGTAGCGGCCCTCGCGGGGATAGCCGTTACCGCTGCCGCCGAGGCCGACGACGATCTCGCGCAGCGCCCGGTCGTTCATGTCGACGACACGCGGCCAGTAGATGCGGCGGGCGTCGATGCCGAGGCTGTTGCCCCAATAGACGTGATTGTCGAGGAGCGCGGCGAGGAGGTTGTGCGCCGAGGTGATGGCGTGGAAGTCGCCGGTGAAGTGGAGGTTGATGTCGTTGGCCGGGCCGATCTGCGCCTTGCCGCCGCCGGTGGCGCCGCCCTTCTGGCCGAAGCAGGGGCCGAGGCTCGGCTCGCGGAGCGCGATCATCGCCTTCTTGCCGATGCGCGAGAGGGCGTCGCCGAGGCCGATCGAGGTGGTGGTCTTGCCCTCGCCGGCCTTGGTCGGGTTGATGGCGGTGACGAGGATCAGCTTGCCGGGCTTCCTGCCCTCCAGCGAGCGGAGGAAGGCAGTGCTGAGCTTGGCCTTGCGCGGGCCGTACAGCTCCAGCGCATCGGCGGGAATGCCGAGCTTGGCGGCGACCTCGGCGATCGGGCGGAGCAGGCTCTCGGGAGCGGCGTCGTCGGCAGTCGGCACGGTGAGGGTCCCCCAGTCCAAAAAGGCGCGCGACCCTAGCCGGTCGCGCCGGCCGCGAAAAGAACCTCGGGCAATTCACCCTCGAGCCAGCCGGTGCCGTGACGACTTCTTAAGGCGTTGCCGTCACAAAGAGGCACAGGCGGTTCTGGGGGCAGGCTCTTGTGCGGGGCAATCGGCAGCGCCGGCTGCATCAAACCGGCCTTCCTGCGGGAAAAGACCGCCTCGCCGACGCTCGACCCGTTCGCGGCGGCCAAAGCGGCCGGCGGCGATCCCAGCCAGAAGAACGATCCGACGAAGGCGAACAAGCCCACCGACCCGGCCAAGCCGGCTGCCTACGCGCCCTATTCGAGCGGGGCGATCGACAGGCTCGTCTGATCGCCGGCCATTGGCGGCGTCGACCGAGGCCGCCGCCTTTTCCCCGACTGGCGGGCTACGTCGCACCGGCCGAACGCCTGCCGAGGCCGAGGGCGGCAAGGGCAAGCGCGGCGCGGGTCCTGAGGTCGTAGCGGAGGCGCCGATACTTCACCTGGAGCGGCAGGCCCTCCCAGCCGACGCGGCGCAGGAAGCGTTGCGCCGTCCGATAGTCGCCGTGGCGCACGGCGATGCGGGCGACGGAGAGCGCCAGGATCGAGCGGCGGATGGCGATCGCGGCGGGGTCGAGGTGCCCACCCGAGAGGCGCCGATAGGCGCGGCTGATGTCGAGGAAGGCGCGGCGGGGGTCGGCGATGAAGCGCGCCTCCATGCGTTCCGGCGAGGCGTTATAGACGGCGACCAGGTCGGCGATCCCCTCGGCGTCGCCCTTGGCCACCAGCTGCGCCCAGAAGCAGGTGTCCTCGTCGTAGCGGGCGGCCTCGGGGAAGCGGATCGCACCGACGGCGCTTCGCCGCGCCAGGGCGGCGCCGATCTGCACCGGACGAAGGCGGCCGGAGAGATAGGCGCGGGCATTGCCGACGGCGCCGCGGCGGTAGCTCTGGGCGCGACGCACGCGGTCGGGCTGACCGGGGATGCGGCGCAGGAACGAGCCGATGGCGAGAACGAGACGGGGATCAGCGGCGAGCGCCGAACGCATCCGCGCCAGCCCGCCCGGCAGAACCTGGTCGTCGGCGTCGATGAAGAAGACGAAGTCGCTTGTCGCCCGCTCAAGAGCGCGGTTGCGCGCGGCGCCGGGTCCCCGCCCGCCGCCGTCGATCACCGTCAGCGGCAGCGCCGAGGCATCGGCCGCCGTGCGGGCGGCGGCGGCGGTGCCGTCGTCGGAGGCGTCGTCGACGAGCAGCACGGTGGCGATCAGGTCGCGCGCCGCGGCGAGGCTGGCGAGGGTCGCGCCGATGCTGGCCACGGCGTTGCGGGCCGGAATGATCACGGTGATGTCGCGTAGGGCGGTCATCAACAAAATCTTGTACCCTTACCGCCTCTCCGCCGTCTCGATCCGCATCGCCGCGCATATCCTAAGGAAGGCGACCGGCCCGGTCACGGCGGCGGACGGCATATCTGCCGAGCGGGGTTAACGCGACCCGCCGGCCCGGCGCAGCATCGCGCCGAAGACATTGGCGTAGTCGTCGCTCCAGGGCGCTTCATCGCTCCGCGGATTCTTAACGCGCCAGCCGCGGGCCGGGGTCAAGGTGCCGAAGTCGGCGCTCCGCCTGGCGAGAGCAATGACCTCGGAGGGGTAGCGGTAGACCTCGATCCCCTCGGCGGTGCCGGCCTCCAGGATGCGAGCCATGAGACCGTTGGCGCGGCCGATGCCGGCGACCACCGACTGCAGTTCGAGATAGCGGTTCGACACGTGAAAGACGATGAGGCCGCCTTCGCCGACCTTTCGGTTGTAGAGGGCCATCGCCTCCGTGGTCATCAGGTGAACGGGAATGGCGTCGGAGGAGAAGGCGTCGACGATGAGAATGTCGAAGGCGCCGTCGGCGGCGTCGGCAAGGGTCAGGCGGGCGTCGCCGAGATTGATCTTGGCCTGCGGCGCGCAGCCGCGAACAAAGGGAAAGGCAGCGGGATTGGTGGCAATGTCGACGACCTTGCGGTCGATCTCGAAGAACTCCAGCGAATCCTCCGGCCGCGCCCAGCAGGCGAGCGTGCCGGTGCCGAGGCCGACGACGCCGATGCGGATCGGGCCGCCGTTCTCCTCGCGCACGGCGCGCACCGCCTGCGCCAGCGGCGCCTCGTCGTAATAGTAGCTGATCGGCGTCGGGCGGCCGGTGAGCGGACGGCCGCGCCCGTCGCGGATCTCGACGGCGCCGTGCGGCGTGGTGCCGTGGTAGAGGACGCGGAAGCGGCCGTCGACGGTCTCGGTGACGCGCAGGACGCCGAAGAAGCTCCGCGCCGCCGTGACGACATGCGGATCGGCGCCATAGGTGCGGGCGAGAGCGAAGACGAGAACGACGACGCCGGCGAAGGCGAACGACCAGCGGGCGAGAAACAGCGCGCCGACCAGCAGGACGCCGAGCAGGAACTTGAGGTCCTCGGCATCGAGGCGCGTGGTCCAGACGACGGCTGGGAGAAGCGAGGCAAGCGCCAGGACTGCCGCGGCGGCGAGGGCCCAGCGGTAGGGCTTTTCTGCCGGCAGCCGCAGCCCCGGCCGGAGCAGCGCGGCGGCAACGATGAGCAGCGGATATTCGAGGACGCTGGAAAAGACGTTCGGCGCGACTAGCCCGGCGAAGAGGCCGCCGACGGTGCCGCCGACCGACAGCCAGACGTAGAACTGGGTGAGATGGCTCGCCGGCGGCCGGCGGCGAGCGAGTTCGCCGTGGCAGGCCATCGCGACCAGGAAGAAGCCGACGAGATTGACCGCCATCGAGACGAGGATAGGCGCGATCAGCGGCATGGCCACGACAAGCGTGAGGAAGGCGAGCGCCGCCGGCTCCAGGCGCAGCACCAAACCGTGCGGCAGGAGCGGCCGGCGCTGGAAGGCGAGCGCGAAGGTGAGGAGGTAGAGCGCCAGCGGCACCACCCAGAGGAACGGCGCGGCGGCAACGTCGGTCGAGAGGTGCGCGGTCAGGGCGACAAGGAGGCCGGAGGGGATCGCGGCAAGCGCCACCCAATGGAGGGCATCGCCCCTCGTCGGCGCGGGAGCGGCAGGTGCGGCTGCCGGAGCGGAAGCTGGCGAGGGTCGGGCGCGCAGGCGGAGGGCACCGCTGGCGGCGACGAGGGCGATCAGGGCGTAGAAGCCGTAAGTCCAGGCCCCGCGCTGCGCGGCGAGCGGCCAGCGCGGCTCGATGATGAAGGGATAGGACAGGAGCGCCAGAAAGCTGCCGATGTTGCTCGCGGCATAGAGGAAATACGGGTCGTGAGCGCTTCGGTGGCCGGTGCCGGCGAACCAGGCCTGAAGCAGCGGCGCATTGGCCGAAAGAGCGAAGAATGGGAGACCGATCGAGGCAGCGAAGAGGCCGAGCAGCCACACTTCCTCGGCATCGGGCGGCGGGCGGCCCCAGCCGTCGGCGACGGCAAGCGGCAGCGTCCAGGCAGCGGCGAGCAGCACGCCGATATGGACGAGAAGGCCGAGCCACGGCGGCAGGCGCGTCGCCAGCACGTGGGCGTAGAGGTAGCCGAGCAACAGGCCGGCCTGGAAGAACACCATCGCCACCGACCAGACACCGGGCGAGCCGCCAAGGCGCGGCAGCACCATCTTGGCGAACATCGGCTCGACGACGAAAAGGAGGCAGGCGGAGAGGAAGATCGCCGCGGTGAAGACAAGCAGCGAGAGCGCCCCACGGCCAGCGGCGCGGGCGGGCGCGGGGGCTGCGGGCTCTTGCGCGGACATGCGGCGGACAGTGCCTGCGGCGACTGCTTCTGGCAACGCCGGGCCGGTCAGCGCTCCGCCGACCAGCGGAAGGTGACGAGGCAGAGAACGAAGGCGAGCACCGCCCAGCCGATCAGCGCGAGAGCCACCATCGGCAGTTCGAAGCTGCCGCCGACTTCGTTGGCGGCGAGCGCCGGCGGCAGGAAGGCGGCCCGCATCCCCTGGGTCATCCATTTCAGCGGGAAGAGCGAGGCGATCTGCTGCATCCAGCCGGGAAGTTGCGAGAACGGGAAGTAGACGCCGGAGACGAACTGCAGGACGATGGCGATCGGCGTCACCACCGCCGGCGCGCGCTTCCCCTCGCGAGGCACCGAGGAGAAGGCGATGCCGCAGAGCGTGCAGGCGGTGATGCCGAGCAGCGACACCCAGCCGAGCGTCAGCCAGGCTTCCAGCGACTGCGGCAGCGGCACAGCGTAGAGGAGGCGCGCGGCGGCGATCAGCAGCGCGGTCTCGAGGAGACCGGCGACCAGCACCATGATCACCTTGCCGATGAAATAGGCCGAGCGCGGCATCGGCGTGCCGGAGAGGCGCTTCAGCACACCGCGATCGCGCTCGATCGGGATCTGGATCGCCAGCGACTGGAAGCCGACCGAGAGGATGCCGGCGGCGACCATGCCGGCGACGAAGTAGCGGGTGAAGGCAATGCCGGGAGCGACCTCGCCCTTGAAGATGGCGCCGAAGATGAGAAGGAGCAGGATCGGGAAGGCGAAGACGAAGATCACCTGCTCACGGCTGCGAAAGAACAGCTTCAGCTCCAGGCGGCCGCGAAGGAGCCCGAGGGCGAGCGCGCTCGGCTGACGGAGCGGGGTTGCCGGCGCGCTCATCTCGCCCCTCCCCGCTCGCCGTCGATCATCTCGAGGTAGACATCCTCCAGGGTCGGGCGGCCGACCGAGAGGCCGGGGACTTCGCCGCCGAAGCGCTGGGCGAGTTCGCCGACGAGGCGCGTCGGCTGGTCGGTCTCGGCGCGCTCCGGGCCCGACGGGCCGTGCCAGCGCACGATCGCCGGGCGGCGGTCGCGGCCGGCGAGGCGGGCCGGCGGCGAGACTTCCAGCACCCTCCCCCGGGCGATGACGGCGACGCGGGCGGCGAGCGCTTCGGCTTCGTCGAGATAGTGGGTCGTCAGGAGGACGGTGGTGCCGGTGGCGGCGAGGTCGCGCACCAGCGTCCAGAATTCGCGTCGCGCCTCGGGATCGAAGCCCTGCGTCGGCTCGTCGAGGAACAGCAGCTCGGGCCGGCCGACGATGCCGAGCGCGACTTCCAGGCGGCGGCGCTGGCCGCCGGAAAGCGTCTTGGCGCGGGCGTCGCGTTTGCCGGCAAGGCCGACGCGGGCGATCACCGCTTCGGGGTCGTCGGCCTTGGCGTAGTAGTGCGCGAAGTGGCCGACCACTTCGGCGACGGTCAGTTCCTCGAACTCGCCGTTGCCCTGGAGGACGATGCCGATGCGGGCGCGCCAGGCGGCCGAGGCGCGGCGCGGATCCTCGCCGAGCACCTCGACCTCGCCGCCGTCGCGGCCGCGGAAGCCCTCGAGGATCTCGACCGTCGAGGTCTTGCCGGCGCCGTTCGGACCGAGGAGGGCGAAGATCTCGCCGCGGGCGACGTCGAGGTCGATGCCGTCGATGGCGCGCAGCGTGCCGTAGGATTTGGTCAGGCCGCGCACGCGGATGGCTGGGGCTGAGGACATGGGAACGCTTCTACCTCATTGCCGGCGCTGGCTTTTCGGTGGGGACCGCCCGGCGGCGGACGGCCCGGCCTTGTAACGGTTCGCGGCAATGGCGGCCAGGGCACCGGCTCACCCGATCTTCGCCGCGGCCCCGCCCTCACTCTTCTGAATATTCTTTACAGAATATTTTGTCCCGGCTAAGAGCGGGCGGTCAATAGGATCGGATGGCGGCACGCATGGACCAGCAAGCACCAGGAGCGCCGGCGGCGAGCAAGGCCGCCATCGAACTCGCGCCGCAGCGGCGGCGGCTCGTCACCGCGATCATCCTCCTCGCCTTCTTCATGGACGTGCTCGACACCTCGATCGTCAATGTGGCGATCCCGGCGATCCAGGACGGCCTCGGCGCCAGCTATGCGGCGATCCAGTGGGTGATCGCCGGCTACTCGCTCGCCTTCGCGCTGTTCCTGATCACCGGCGGCCGGCTCGGCGACATCTTCGGCTACCGCACCCTGTTCGTCGCCGGGATGGTCGGCTTCACCATCGCCTCGGCGTTGTCGGGTCTGGCACCGACCATCGAGGTTCTCATCGCCGCGCGCTTTCTGCAGGGGACGATGGCTGCGGTGATGGTGCCGCAGATCCTCTCGACCATCCAGGTGATCTACGCCCGCGAGGAGCGGAAGAACGTCACCGGCTTCTACGGCGCCGCAGCGGGTCTGGCCTCGGTGATGGGGCCGGTGGTCGGGGCGCTGCTGATTGCCGCCGATATCGGCGGCCTCGGCTGGCGCATGATCTTCCTGGTCAACGTCCCGGTCGGCATTGCCGCGGCGATCGCCGCCGCACTCTTCCAGCCGGACGCCCGCTCGCCGAGCCCGCTGAAGATCGATGCGGTCGGCGTCGGCCTCATCCTCCTCGCCATGCTGCTCCTGATGTACCCGCTGATCCAGGGGCGCGAACTCGACTGGCCGGCCTGGACGTTCCTCGCCATGGCAGCCTCGCTTCCGGTCTTCGCCGCCTTCGCCTGGAGCCAGGTCGCCAAAGAGCGGCGCGACGGCTCGCCTCTCCTGGTGCCGGGGCTCTTCGCCCTCCCCGCTTTCGTCGTCGGCATCGCCATCAACGCTTCGCTCTATGCGGTGATCGCCGCGTTCTTCCTCACCTTCACCATCCACCTGCAGATCGGCCTCAATTTCAGCGTCCTCGCCGCCGGCCTCACCGGCATCCCGTTCTCGATCGGCATCGGCCTCACCGCCGGCCTCTCCGGGCCGGTGCTGGTGCCGCGCTTCGGCCGCAACCTCCTCAGCGTCGGGGCGCTGACGATGGCCGCCGGGTGCGGCCTGGTCGCCGCGGCGGCCGGGTTCTTCGGCGGCGCGCTGCAGAGCTGGCAGCTGGCGCCCGGGCTTTTCATCGCCGGCGCCGGCATGGGCATGATCGTCGCGCCGGTGGTTGCCTTCATCCTCGCCGGGGTGCCGGTGCAGGATGCCGGCTCCGCCTCCGGCGTGATCAGCGCGGTCGGCCAGGTCGGCTCGGCGATCGGGGTGGCGGTGATCGGCGTCATCTTCTTCGGCGCCATCGCCGAGCGCGCCGACGAGGCGACGTTCAGCGTCGAGGCGGCGCTCCGCGCCGACCTCACGGCTGCCGGGGTCAACGAGTTTGCCGCCAACCGCATCTTCACGCAGTTCCAGATCTGCTTTGCCGATATCGCCGGCCAGAAGTCGGCGAAAGGCGGCACTGACGACTGCCGGCCGGAGAACGCCGCAGCAAACCTCGCCGCGCAAGGCATCGTCGGGGACCGGGCGGGGATCCAGCGCGCGCTGGTTCAGCGCGCACGCGAGGCCGGCGAATGGGATTTCGCCCGCGCCTTTGTCGAGGCGGTCGGCTGGCAGATCGCCTGGGTGCTGGCGATCTTCGCCCTCACCTTCTTCCTGCCGCGGGTGCCGGCCACGCCCGAGACCGCGGGAGCCGCGGCATGACGACAGCGAGCAAACGGCGGCCCGCCAACCCGCTGGCGCTAGCGGTCCTCGCCTGCCTCGGCGAGAAGCCGATGCATCCTTACGAAGTGGCGATGACGCTACGAAGCCGCCACCGCGACGACAGCATCCGCCTCAATTACGGCGCGCTCTACGGCGCGGTCGAGGGGCTTTGTCGCAGCCAGCTGATCCAGCCGGAGGAGCGCGAGCGCGCCGGTAACCGCCCGGAGCGCACCGTCTACCGCTTGACCGAAGCGGGGAAGCACGAACTCAGCGATTGGCTCGCCGAGCTGCTGTCGCGGCCGACCAAGGAATACACCGCCTTCGGCGCCGGCCTGTCGCTGATCGGCGTCTTGCCGGCTCCGGAGGCGGCGCGCCTTCTCGCCGAACGCTGCCGGCAGCTCGAAGCGCTGATCGCGGCGGACGCCTCGGTCGATGCGCTGATCTCCGGCGGGGGCGTGGCGCGCATCCACGTCCTCGACCGCGAATACCGCGCGCAGATGCTCGCGGCCGAACTCGCCTGGTTGAGGAGCCTCGTCGCCGACCTCGATGCCGGGACAGTCGGCGGGGGAAAGAGAAGGCGGCGCGAGCGGCGGCGTGTGTGAGCGGCCAGCGGTCGGGCGCCCCACATCGGCCAGGGTGCGCGCATTATCGACGCCCTGACGCAAGCGCCTTGCGCAAAATTGCCCCTTTCGCGCACGCGCTTTTCAAAATTGTCGCCCGATCTTGGTCGGATTTGCTGACCAGGGTTTCCGAGGTTCTTGGCAGATGGCGCCGCTTCGTCGGCGTCCTCGAAGCCGATGGGAAAATCGGATGGGCGGGACTATGCGAGGCCTCGCGGCAGCGGGGCCCGAGTGGCGTGCTTTGGATCTTGGGCAGTGACCGGCCCAAAGACCGATTTTGGGACGATCGCTCTGCACTGGGCGATCGCCGTCCCCTTTACCGTGGTGGCGGCAACCGGCCTGCGGATATTGGCCGACGAGGCCGATTTCGCCTGGCTCAGCGCGTTCGACGGCGTCCTGCCCAGCGATAACCTCTGGTACTGGCACATCATCGGCGGGCTCTGCTTCGCTTCGGCCCTTGCTGCCTACGCCACCTACGTCGTTGCTGCCCGGCTCAAGCGCCGCATTCGCCTCGACCCGCATCGGCTCGGCGGACTGCTTCGCGGCGGGTCGCAGCGTTGGTCAGCGATCGGCCTGATGGTCTTGTGGATCGGACTTGCCGCCTTCGCGGTCGAAGTCGCCACCGGCGTCCTGCTCTATGTCGGCGAGGGCAGCGTCGCCCTTCACTACCACCGCATCGTCGCCTTCGTCTGCGTCGCCTTCCCGGTCGCGCACGTCCTGGCGCATTACGTGTCGGGCGGTAGCGCGCAGCTGCTGCGCATCGTTCGTCCGACCCGGCTGGTGATGCCACCTCCGGACCCGGACGTTCTGGCGCTGCTCGCCGACCACGTGCGGCTGGTGGACGACCTGAAGCAGGGGCGCCCAGTCTCGACCGCCGGTCTTGCCAAAACGCCCGAGCCTCGCGGCAAGCGCCGGCCGCTCGCCTTGGCGACGCTTTGCGGGGTGGGCGCCGCCCTTGCCGGCGCGCTTCTCGATCGCGGGACCGGCACGACTTTGCGGGTGCCGGCGATCGGAGCGCTCGGCGGCAGCAAGGTCCCGACGATCGATGGCGATCTCTCCGATCCGATCTGGGCAACCGCACCGGCGGTCTCGGTGCATACCGATCTCGGCGCCAATCTCGGCGGGCGGCATTCCTCGAGGGTGGAAGTGCGCGCGGTGCACGACGGCGAGCGCATCTTTTTCGCCTTCACCTGGGATGACCCGACCCGCTCGTTGAAGCATGCGCCGCTGGTGAAGCGGGGCGACGGCTGGCATGTCGCGCGGACCAGCCCGGTCAACGCCAGGGAAGACGAGTTCGCCGAGGACCAGTTCTCGGTGCTCCTGTCGCGGCCGACCTTTCCCTTGGTGGGGGCCGGAATCCATCTCTCACCGCAACCGATCGCTCACTATCCGGCCAGCTCGAGCGGGCGCGGCCTTCACTACACCCCGCCGGGAGTCGTGGCCGACGTCTGGGTTTGGCGGGCCGATCACGGCGGCCTGATCGGCCACGTCGACGACGCCCACTTCAACCCGCCGCAAGAGCCGACAGCCGATGAGAGGGCGGGACGCGACGCGTATCTCGGCGGCTTCGCGTTCGATGCCGGTGACGACTGTTTCATCGACGGGCTGGAGGACGCCGAAGGTCCGGCGCCTCATCCCGCCCGCCTGCCGCGCGATCTAGCGGCGGTCACCGCGGCGATGGGGCCGATCCACGATTCACCCGATGCGGGCGAAGACGAACGGGCGCGATGGTGGATGACGGCCGCCGATACGGTTCCCTATTCGGTCGAGGCCGATCAGCGCATTCCGGCCGGCACAATCCTTCCCGGCGTGTCGATGCTGTGCGTGCCGAGCGGCGACCGCGCCGACCTGCAGGGCGTTGCCCGCTGGGCGGCGGGTCACTGGACGCTCGAGATCTCTCGGCGCCTCGACACCCGTTCCGCCGAGGACATCGCCATCACATCGGGCGCGATGATGTGGCTGGCGGTGTTCGACCACTCGGCGACGCGCCACACGCGTCACGTTCGTCCCATCGTGTTGGAGATCCTGTGATGGCCAGAGTTCATACGATCCTCGCCAACCAGCAGCGGTTCACGGCGCGGACCGGGGAGCCGATCCTCGACGCCGCATTGAGCCACGGAGTGCCCTTCCCGCACGACTGCCGAGCCGGACGCTGCGGAACCTGCACGGCCAAGGTGGTGAAGGGCGTCGCGCTTGGCGGAGACGCCGGCAAGCCGGGGTTCATCCACGCCTGTCAGGCAAGAGCGCTCGGCGACCTGGTCCTCGAATACGAGGCGGTGCCGCCGGTCCAAACGATTGCGGCGACGGTCGCGGCGCTGGTCGAACGCGGTCCGGACGTGATGGAGGTCGGCCTTCGCCTGTCGCAAACCATGGAGATCCTCCCCGGCCAATACTGCAGGTTCAGGTTCAAGGGCTTCCCCGAGCGCTCGTTCAGCCCGACCCACCCCGCCGACGGCAGTCCGCAGCGCCACGACCTCAACCTGCACATTCGGCGCGTCCGGAACGGACGGGTGTCGACAGCCCTTGGGCGCACCATTCGCGTCGGGCATCGGGTTCGCGTTACCGGGCCCTACGGCAACGCGTATCTCCGCCCGAAATCGGAGCAGCGCTTGGTCCTCATCGCCGGCGGCACGGGCTACGCGCCGATCCTGGCGATCGCCAAGGCGGCCCTCAAGGAAAACCCCGAACGCAGAGTGGCCATCGTCTGCGGAGCCCGGAGCACGCCGCAGCTCTACATGGTGAACAGCCTCATCCAGCTGCTGCGTTATCCCGGCACCGACGTCACGGTTACGGCGGACGTCGTCGAGCCGGAGTGGGCGGGACGGGTCCAGCCGGGCAGCCCCGCCGATCACGTGCCCGACCTCGGCGAGCGCGACATCGTCCATGCGGCCGGCGCGCCGGTGATGGTCTCGCGCATCGCCGAAGCCGTCGAAGCGACCGGTGCCGACTTCTACTCCGACCCATTCGAGGCGAGCAGCGCCGGCTCAAGCAATGACGGCCTCTTCGGCCTTGCACGCGATTTCTGGTCGTCGATGGTCCGCCCCGCCGAGACGCGCGCGCGGAGTTGAATGCTGTCGCCCGCCGGGGCCGTGCGCCCGAGGCACGGCTGGGCGATCGGTCCGAGAAGGAAGCCGGTCGCAGGCGGCTGAGGGGGGCGCAAGCGCTGCGTTCGCGCCGGCGGCGGCGCCTCTGTCTTGCGTAGAGCACACGCGGTGGACTGGGCCGGCCCAGAGCAAAGCACGAATGGAGGGCGCGCTCGGCCGCCGGGTCGCCACGGAGCGCCGGCCGAGCGCGGGAACGGCTCCCCGCGCCCGGCTCCTGTCAGAATCTATAGGCGGCAGCTAAGCGGAACAGGTGAAGTTCGTTCTGAAATTCGGCGCGATTTCCGTCGCGATTGTACAAGGTGACGTCGCCGAGATCGTTGAAGAGGTATTCAACCCGCCCGGCGATGCGGCTGGTGAAGGCATATTCGGCACCGGCGCCGACAGCCAATCCACTCCGCCACTGGTTTTCCCAGACAACTTCCTCGCCGGCGTTGTTGCCCTTCTGGATGTTGTTACTGACATTGGCGAAGCCGATGCCAAGCGTGCCGTACAACAACAACCGATCATAGGCGTAGCCAAGTCGAGCCCGCGCCGAACCGATCATGCCATATTCGGCCAGCGAGGTATCGTTGTCGAAGATGTTGTTACTTTGCTTGGCCGAGGTGTGGCCGATATCGGCCTCAACGCCGGCCACCCAGCCGTTGGCGAACTGAAGATTGTAACCGACGAAGGCGCCGAAGGCTAAGCCGTCGGCGCCTTCCTCGGCGTGGCCGTGGTTGTTGTTGCGGAAGAAGTCGACGGTCCACATGCCGTGAGCGGCGCCGACGAAGCCGCCGACATACCGCCCGCTCCAATCATAGGCTGGCGGCGCATAGGACGGCGCGGCCGGTCTTCGCACCGTCTGGGCGTTTGCGGCGACTGCAAGCAGGCTTACGCCACTAGCGACGCTCAACAGAATACAATACTTCGCTTTTCTATCCGCCATCTATCCCAGCTCCTTCACGCTCTAAGCCGAGGCAGTTCGCCATCGCACAGACAAGGTCCGTTCGGAGCGTGGCAAAGGTTTGTTGCAATAGCGCGCGGGAATGATCCATTTAGTGGCGAGGACTGCACACACAGGTCAATTCTGTGAAGCCCGTAACGGCGGTGCCACAGTCTGCCCGCGTGCGCTGCGCCACATCCGGCCACTGGCGCCTCTCCATTGGCACTGCTCGCTGCCCTAAGACGGCGCGACAGCCAGGACGATGTGCGGTAGCACCACCGAGAAAGCGTAATATGCCCAGTGCACCATGTAGGAGTACGCCAGACCATGGCGGACGCGCAGGATCAGGTAGGGGAAGACAAGTCCGAAGGCCGCGGCAGAGATCATGAAGCGGACGACGTAGCGCAGCGGCACGTCGCCAAAAAACAGCAGGACGTGTGCGCCGCCGAAAAGCGCGGCGGAAAGCAGCGACATCCGGAGCGTGCTCAGTTGCTGCGCCGCGAGGGCAACGACAAACGCTAGCACCAGCAATTGCTGCAGCAGAATGTCGGCAGACTTAGGAAGGAAATAGAGAGGCCCCGCCCTCACAAACTCCGGGGCCCAGGAACCGTCCCACGCCAACTCAGGTAACGCTGGTACGCCGTAGGCGACGAAAGCGACCGAGGCGATGAAGGCCAGCGTCCAGACCAGCAGGCTCTCCATCCGACTCTGAAAGGTCGGCCAGCGGGAGACCCTCGCCCAAAGCCGATAAGTCGGCCAAAGGGCGATGATCGTTACGCCGATCCAGAAGCAATAGTAGGCGGTGATGACGATTGGCGAGGCATTGTAGTTCGGGTCCACGCCGAGGCGCGGCAAAACCAGATAGTAGCCGAGATCGGACCCGACCCAGATCGCCGATACCCAGGCGATCGTCGAAACGAGCCAGGCGTTCTGCCTCGCCCTCCGGCGCAAGCGGCCGGTCTGCGGGTGCCCCTCAGCCGGTGCGCGCCGACCGGATGCGTTGCCTTCTCCCTCGCCGGCCGGCGCCGTGGCGCGGATTTCACGTTGGGACAAGACCAGCCTCCACTGCGGCCGACCAAGTAGCAGCTTCCTGGGAGAACGCTGTAATCGGCCGCCACCGGCGGGTAAAGCCGTTGGACTGGGCGTTCCCGCCGGCCCGGCGTCATGGCGCAGGAAAGGTTGTCGCACCGCCTTGCGACGCCGCCGGGCGCTATTACATTAGCATGATCTAATATATCTGGAGGCGATCATGCGCACTTCGATATCGCTCACACGCCGGGAGGCGATCCTGGCTTCGGGCGTGGCCACGGCCGGATTGCTGCTGGGGGTGCGGCGGCTTCCGGCTTTCGCCGCGTCGGGAGACGGGCCGGCGCTGCCGATCCCCAAGCTGATCGAGGCGCGTTCCGACCGCCCGGTGGTCCTGGCAATGGCAGCGTCGCGGCACGATTTCGGCCGTGGGCAAGCGGCCAGCGCCGGGATCTCGGCGAGCTATCTCGGACCGGTGGTGCGGGTGCAGAGCGGCGACACCGTTCCGTTCCAGGTCGAGAACCGCCTCAGCGAGGATACGACGCTCCACTGGCACGGCCTGCTGGTGCCTTCGGCGGTCGACGGCGGCCCGCATAACACGATCGCCGCCGGCGCTACCTGGTCGCCGGAACTGAAGATCGCCCAGGGACCGGCAACGACTTGGTTCCATCCCCACCCGCATGGCCGGACCGCGCGCCAGGTCTACTCCGGTCTCGCCGGGATGATGATCGTCAGCGACCAAGGCGACCGCGACCGCGGTCTGCCGGCGGACTACGGGGTCGACGACCTGCCGATCGTCCTCCAAGATAAGCGATTCGACCGGAGCGGGACGCCCGTCTACCGGCCGAGCATGATGGAGCTGATGGACGGCTTCCAGGGCGACACGCTCCTCGTCAACGGCGCGATCGCTCCCGTCGCCGCGGTGCCGGCGGGCATGGTGCGGCTCCGCGTCCTCAATGCCGCCAACGCGCGGAACTTCGACCTCCGCTTCGCCGACCGGCGGCCGTTCCACGTCGTTGCCAATGACGGCGGCTATCTCGGAGAGCCGGTCGAGGTGCGGCGTCTGGTCGTCGCGCCCGGCGAGCGCTACGAGGTGCTGGTCGACTTTGCCGGCGGCGCCGCCGTCGACCTTGTCACCGACGCGGACACGCAGCACGGTTCGAGCGGCATGGGCATGATGATGATGGGCCCGGCGGTCGCCGGCACCATGGTCCGCTTCGTGCCGAATGACCGGATCGCCGCCAAGGTCACGCGGCTGCCGCAGAAGCTCGGGGCCCTCCCGCAAGCCGACACGGGCGCGGTCGCCGCGCGGCGCAGCTTCGTCCTCGACCCGATGGCCATGGGTGGCATGATGGGCGGGATGGGAGGCGGCGGGATGGCCGGGATGGGGGGCGACGGGATGGGCGGAATGCGGACCATCAACGGCCGATCCTTCGACATGAAGCGGATCGACGCGACCGCCAAGCTCGGAACCTCAGAGGTTTGGGAAATCTCGGCGCCGCAGATGAACCACCCGTTCCATGTCCACGGCGCCAGCTTCCGCGTCATCAGCATCGACGGGCGAAAGCCGCCGGCGGAACAGGCCGGCTTGAAGGACGTCGTCCTGGTGCAGAACAAGGCGGAGATCCTGCTGCGGTTCGAGAAGCCGGCACCGGCGGCCATGCCCTACATGTTCCACTGCCACATCCTGGAACACGAGGATCAGGGCATGATGGGCCAATTAGCGGTCGTCTGACCGGATGCGCGAGGCCCCTGCCCGGCAGCGGCCTCGCGCCTCCCGCAGCCTCATCGCCAAGCGTGTTGCGGCTGCGGGCTTGGTGCTGGCGGCTCTCACCTTCACGCAGTTCTACGGCGTGCGGGCCTATCGGGCCCTCGTGCTGCTGCAAACGGCACAGACGACCGGCGTCCTCGAAACGAGCGCGCTCCGCGGCTGGATGACGCTCGACTACCTCGCGGCGACCTACGCGGTCGACGCAGTGGCCCTGCGCCGCGACCTTGAGGTCGGCGCCGAGTCATCCGGGGCGCTGACGCTGCGGGAGGTCGCGGCACTGAAGGCCGTCGATACCTTCGAAATCGTCCGGCAGGTGCAGGCGAGCATCGTCAAGCTGGCCGACCGCCGCCTGTCCGAGGCCAGTACGCCGAAGTCCGAATCGCAATTGGAGCGCCTGGAGGCGGCGTTCCTCGAAGCGGTGCTGGTCTACGGCTACCCGGCGCTCGCGCTGACCCTCTTCCTCGGCTCTCTCGGCCTGCCGGTGCCGACCGGCCTTGCCACCAGCATCGCCGGAGCGGCGGCCAACCACGGCGGTTTGCTGCCTGCGGCCGCGTTCGGCCTGGCGGTGGTCGCCTCGCTGGCCGGCGACGTTCTCGCCTACGGTCTCGGCGTCGCCATCCCGCCGGCGACAGTCGACCGCTACGGCCGCTGGGTCGGCTACGTCCCGGCGACACGCAAGGTGGTCGAGCGGTCCTTCGCGCGATGGGGGGCGATCACCGTCTTCCTGACGCGGACCCTGGCTTCGCATTTCAGCACAGCGGCGAGCCTGCTTGCCGGCCTGCAACGCTACCCGTTTGCGGTGTTCGCGGCCTACTCGGCGCTGGGGCGCGCGGTGTGGACGGCCGCTTATTTCGCGCTCGGCTATCTGGTCGGCACCGACCTCGGGGCGGCCACGGGCTTCCTGGAGTATCTCGGCCTGACGATGTCCGCCGTCATCGTCGGCGGAGCGTCGGGCGCGTGGTTGTGGCGCTCTGCGGCGGGGCGACCGGCGCTCGGCGGCTGAGCCACAAAAAAAGGGCCGGCGTCTCGCGGCGCCGGCCCCGGATCGTTCAAGCGCTTCCGCTCAGAACTTGCTGCGCGGGAAGTTGATGAAGCCGTTCTTGTTCGGCATGTCCACCTTTGGCAGCGTCTGCGCGTTCATCACCGCATCGGCGGGGATGAGACCGTTCAGATTGAAGACGTAGGCGGCGACCGCATAGACCTCGGCGTCGGTCAGCGACTTCGGCTCGTTCCACGGCATGGCGCGGCGGACGTAATCGAAGAAGGTGGTCGGATAGGGCCAGAAACTGCCGACGGTCTTCACCGCCGCCGCCGTCGGTGGCATCAGCGCGCCGCCGACCAGGCGATCGTTGGGCGTCCCCGCCCCCTTCTCACCATGGCAGGCCTGGCACTTCTCGAGGTACACCTTCTCGCCCTGGGCGACGGTGCCGCTGCCGGCCGGCAGGCCGATACCGTCGGGACCGATCGAGATGTCCCACGGGGCGAGATCGGGCACGGCGATCGGCTTGCCGAACTTCGGTGCATCGGCGGCGACCGCCACCGCAGCGCCGGCGAGCAGGAGGCCGGCAAGGCCGGCGAAGGCAAGGCGCTTAGACGAAAACATTGGTCGCCTCCCCCTTGGTGTCGATCTTCCACGAGGTGATGCCGTTCCAGTGATACTGGCCACGGGTGCCGCGCTCGGCGACGAGCTGGGCGCGCGACGGCTGCACCATGCCGGTGTCGTCGGTGGCTCGGCTCTGCAGCGTCGCCTCGCCGCCGTCCCAGTTCCACGGCGCGCGGAAGCGGGTGAAAGCCTTGGTGTGGATCGGCTCCTGCAAGGCGGCCGGGGCCCAGCTCTTGCCGGCGTCGGCGCTGACCTCGACCTTGGTGATCTTGCCGTTGCCGGACCAGGCGAGGCCGGAGATCTCGTAGAAGCCGGGGCCCTTCAGGTTGAGGCCGGGGCTCGGCTGGGTGATCACCGACTTGACCTCGAGCGGGAAGACGAAGCGCCAGGATTTCCCGTCGGGGAGAAGGATCGTGTACTTCGACGTCTCGTCCTTGGTCATCGTCGGCTCGGCCGTCAGCTTGATGCGGCGGAGCCACTTGATGTTGAGGTTGCCCGACCAGCCGGGAGCCAAGAGGCGCACCGGATAGCCGTTGGACGGCCGCACCCGCTCGCCGTTCTGGTAGAGGCAAACGAGGCAGTCATCCATCGCCTTCGACAGCGGGATCGAGCGGCTGAGGGTCGCCGAGTCGGCGCCTTCGGCGAGAATCCACTTCGCCTCGGGCAAAACGCCGGCTTCGTCGAGGAGGGTCGACAGCGGCACGCCGGTCCATTCCGAGCACGACATCAGGCCGTGGATGGTCTGGATATTACCCGGGGCGGCCGCCGCGCCGGCGAGGGCGCCGCTATTGCCGCCGCATTCCACAAAGTGGACGCGCGAGACCATCGGATACCGCGACAGCGCCTCCATGGTGAACTCGAGCGGCTGCTTGACCAGGCCGTGGATCACCACGCGGTGCTTGTCGGGATCGATGTTGGGCGTGCCGGAATGGCTGCGGTCGTAGTGGAGGCCGCTCGGGGTGATGATGCCCTGCAGGAACTGGTTGGGCGTCCTCGCCGTGCCGATGCCGAAGGTGGCGGGGTTGGCGGGGTTGGCCCAGTTGCGCACCACGTCCTTCTCGAAGGGCGAGGGCAGGCCGTAGGCCTGGAACGGCAGACCGGGCGCCTTCAGCCACGGGTCGATCGGCAGCGGCGCGGCGCTGACCGGCGTCGTCGCGGCGGCGGTCGCCGCAGCAGCGGCGGCGCCGACAAAGGCGCCTTCCAAAAACAGTCGCCGGTTTAAGAGGCCGTTGCCGGCCACCGGCGCGAGGTCGTGCGACCCCGCTTTCTCCTTACTCATCGCGGTTGTCCTCCGAGAACTCACCTCCCCGCTCCCGCCGTGGCGCCCGAAACGCCCGGGAGCCGAAAAGGCCCACCAGGCCGCCGCAGCGAGGAGCGCTTTTGACAATATCCGCCGGGGGCCGTCCGGCAAAGGGGGCGTGCGAACACGGGGTGGTTACGGCGGGTTACGTTAGGTTAGGTCGGGTAACGTCGGCCGCACTTGCCAAGGGCCGGCCGCGAAGGGGCGGCTTTCCGACATTTCGGCGAGGAGCCGTTTCGCTCGGGAAGCGGGGGCGCGTCCGCCGTTCGCCGTGCTACATCGGCGGGGTCGATCGGCGGCGACTCGCTTCCGATCGGCAGAGGCTTCGCCAAACGAGGATGGCACGCGCGATGACCGCCGATCCCGGCCGCGCCACTGCAACGCTCAAAGCCGTGTTCGGCTATGACGGCTTCCGCCCGGGACAGGCGGAGATCGTCGCCGCAGTGCTGGCCGGCCGCGACGTGCTCGCGGTGATGCCGACCGGCAGCGGCAAGTCGCTCTGCTACCAACTGCCGGCGATCGTCGAGGGCGGTCTCACCGTCGTCGTCTCGCCGCTGATCGCGCTGATGCGCGACCAGGTCGGGCAGATGGAGAGCCTCGGGGTCGCCGCGGCGACGCTCAATTCGCACAGCGACCCCCGCGACAGCGAGCGAATCTGGGACGCCATCGACGCCGGGACGCTTCGCCTCCTGTTCGTTTCGCCGGAGCGGCTGGCGGTCGAGGGCTTTGCCGCCCGCCTCGCCCGCGCCGGGGCGCGGCGCATGGTCATCGACGAAGCGCACTGCGTGTCGCAATGGGGGCACGACTTCCGGCCGGAATACCGGACGCTGAAGCGCGTGCGCGCCGAACTCGGCGGCGTGCCGGCGCTGGCACTGACCGCCACCGCCGATGCGGCGACCCGGGCGGACATCGCCGCGCAGCTGTTCGAGGCGCCGCCCCTCACCTTCGTCCACTCCTTCGACCGGCCGAACATCGACCTCCGCTTCGCCGCCAAGGACAATCCGCGGCGGCAGATGGCGGAGTTCCTCGCCGAGCGGAAGGGGCAGAGCGGCATCGTCTATGCCGCGGCGCGCGAGCGGACGGAGAAGCTCGCGGCGTTCTTCGCCGGGCAGGGCCACACCGCCGTCGCCTATCACGCCGGCCTCGACCAGGCGCTGCGCGCCGAGCGGCAGGACCGGTTCCTCAGAGAAGACGGCATCGTCATGGTGGCGACGGTAGCCTTCGGCATGGGCATCAACAAGCCGGACGTCCGCTTCGTCGTCCATGCCGATATGCCCGGCGGCATCGAGGCCTATTACCAGGAGATCGGCCGGGCCGGGCGCGACGGCCTCGCGGCGGAGACGCTGACACTCTACGGCCTCGACGACATCGTGCTGCGACGCCGGCAGATCGCCGAGAAGGAGATCGGTGCCGAGCAGCGGCGGATCGAGCTGAAGCGCCTTGCGGCGATGACCGACCTCTGCGAGGCCGCGCTCTGCCGCCGCCAGGCGCTGCTCGCTTATTTCGGCGAGACGATGCCACGCTGCGGCGCCTGCGACCTCTGCCGCGACGGTGCCGCCACTTACGAGGCCACCACCGACGCGCAGAAGGTGCTGTCGGCGGTGGCGCGGAGCGGGGAGCGCTTCGGCGCCGGGCACATCGCCGACATCCTCACCGGCGAGAGCACCGAGACGATGCGGCGCCTCGGCCACGACCGGCTGAAGACCTTCGGTGTCGGCAAGGAGCGAGGGAAGCGCGCCTGGCAAGCGATCGTCCGGCAGCTCTACGCGGCTGGGGCGCTCGCCGAGGCCAGTGCCGAGCATGGCGGGTTTCGGCTGACGCCGGCGGGCGAGGACATCCTCTTCGGCCGGCAGCCGATCACGCTCCGCGTCGTCGCCGAGAAAGCGCCGGCGGCGAAGCCCAAGCGCGGCGAGCGGTTGCGCGGTGCGGCGGCGACGCTGCTCGATGGCAAGGCGGCGGAGATCTTCGAGCGCCTTCGGGCGCTCCGCCTGGAAATTTCCCGGAAGGAGGGCCTTGCCGCCTATATGGTGTTCGCCGACCGGACGCTGATCGACATGGCGCGGCTCGCGCCGCGCAATCTCGACGACCTCCGCCTGGTGCATGGCGTCGGCGAAGCCAAGCTCGGCCGCTACGGCGCCGCGTTCCTGAAGGCGGTGCGGGAGGCCGGCTGAGCCGGCCCGATCTCTCTTACAGCGCGACCAGGGTTCCGTCGGCGCGCGTCGCCTCGGCGCTGTAGCCGGGATAGGCGGCGAGGATCGCCTTCGCCCTCCCCTCGCCGGCGACATAGAGCGCGGTCGAAAGAGCGTTGGCGGCGGCGGCGCGGGGGCCGGTCACGGCAACGTCGAGGAATCCCTCCGCCGAGAGGCCGGTCTTCGGGTCGAAGATGTGGTGGAAGCGGCCGTCGCGGTCGAAGCGGGTGCCGTAGCCGCCGGAGATCGCCACCGCCTGGTCGGCGAGCGGCACGGTACGGGCGATGCGGGTCGGCTCGCGCGGATCCTCGATGCCGAGGCGCCAGGGATTGCCGTCGGGGTTGCCGCCGATGGCGCGGATTTCGCCGAGATCGATGAAGGCGTGCTCGAAGCCCTCGTTCCGGAGAAGCTCGGCGACGCGGTCGGTGATCGCGCCCTGGCCGAGCGAGTTGAGGGTGATGCCCATGCCCTTCTCGGCGAAGGCAATCGACGAGCGCGAGACGTCGACCTTGCGGTAGTCGACCAGGCGGTCGGCGGCGGCGAGCGCGGCGGCCGCCGGGCCCTCCTCGGTCTCCGGGTTCTGAGCGAAGTGGTCGGCATAGAGCGTCCAGAGCGGCTGGACGGTGACGTCGAAGGCGCCGGCCGAGGCCTCCGACATCTTCTGCGCTTCGCCGATCAGCGTGACCAGTTCGCGCGAGGGATTGGCGAGGCGGCCGTCACGGTTCAGCCGCGAGATCTCGCTCTCCGGCTCGTAGAGGCTGAGGATGCCCTCCAGGCGGCGGACCTCGGCGGTCATGGCAGCGATGGTGCGGCGGGCGAAGGCCTTGTCGCTATGCCAGAGCGAGAGCGTCGACCAGGCGCCGAGCGCCTCGCCCTGCCAGGTGACCAGTTCGCCCTTCGGCGCCAGCGCCCGCACCGCGCCGATGGTGAGGAGCGGCAGGCCGGCGGCGGCGGCGACCACCTTCAGCGCCTGGCGGCGCGAGGGCGCGGGTTTGCTGGCCGTGTCGGTAGCGGCACCGGTGATCAGGCGTGAGCTCATGCGGTTGCGCTCCCTTCGGCCGCCCCGGCCGCGATGCTGGCGGCGACGGGCACCCCAGCCGGGCGGTTCTTCGGCGTCGTAAATATCGTGCCGGCGGCCCGAATGCCATGCTTCCTCGCCCGCACCAGCGGCGGGCAGCGATGATCGTCATGGTACTCGACCTGACAGTCAAGGCACTGAAAACACTCGGCCATCTTGATTTCGCCGGACGGCACGATGGCCTTGACCGGGCAGGAATGGGCGCACAGTTGGCAGGGCGAGCCGCATTCGGCGCGGCGTTTCAAGGCATCGACCAGGTGCAGCCGGTCGAGAAGGGCCAGCGTACCGCCAAGCGGGCAGAGGTAGCGGCAATAGGCGCGCTCGGTGAACAAACCGAGGGCGATGATAAACGCCGCGTAAATCTCATACGGCCAGGGCCGGGTGAACATCGAGGTAATGGCGGTCTTGAACGGCTCGACCTCCTGCGCCTTGGAGGCGCTGTCGGGCGAGAGGAAGCCGAGGACGATGACCAGAGCAGCCGCCAGGTACTTCAGCAGCCAGAGCTTCCGGTTCAGCCAGTCCGGCGGGTTCCACTGCGGCAGGCGGAGGAAGCGCGAGACATGCGCCAGCAGTTCCTGCAGCGCGCCGAACGGGCAGAGCCAGCCGCAGAAGACGCCGCGACCGAGGGCGATCAGCGAGACGATGGTGTAAAGCGAGATGATGACGATCAGCGGCTCGGTCAAATAGAAGCCGATGTCGAAGCCCTTGAAGGGCGCGCCCATGTAGTTGACGAGGTGGAGCGTCGAGAGCTGTGCGCCGACCGTCCAGCCGAGCCAGCCGAGGGTGAAGACTAGAAAGCTGGTGCGCACGATGCGGAAGAGCCCGCGGCGCTTGGTCAGTTCGTTCTGGAAGAGGAGGATTAGCGTCAGCACAGCAAGCGCCGCGCAAAGGATGGCGACGTTGAGCTTGGCCTCGCTCCAGGCTTCGACATAGGCCGGCACCGGCACCGGATCGGGCATCAGCACGTAAGCGGCGGGGAGCTTGTAGGCGAGGTCGACCGGTACCGAGACCTTCTTGTCGGCCTTGTTGGTGCCGTTGATCAGGAGATCGACGCGCCAAGGCTTCAAGGGATCGAAGCCGGAATCGGCGGCGAGGCGAAACAGCGAGACGTAGTTGGTCACCGGGCCGTTGGCGAAGTACGGGACGCGCTGATACTGGTCGCGGACGAGGGTGAAGGTCTTGTCGCCCTGGACGACGCGAATGCGGTCGAAGCGGTAGCCCTCGTCGCGATGGAGATAGGAACTCCCCATGATGTCGTAAGGCCCGGCCGAAGCGATGACGACGACATTGGTGCCGGGTGGCTGCTTGGCGATAAAGTCGGTGTAGGGCCGCGAGCCGATCAGGTTGATGCCGATCGAGGCCGGGGTGACCAGGGCGGCGAAGAAATCGGCGTAGACGCGGTCGGGCGGGCCGGCGGCGTCGAGTTCGAGCTTCCAGCCAGCGGCATCGTACATCGCCTTGACTTCGGCATTGGTGACGACGCGGCGGACCACCGCGCCGCTGGCCAAGAGGTCGGCGTAGGTCGCCGGGCGGAAGCCTTCGACGTCGAGGGTCGGCTCGGTGACGGGAGCGCGCGGCGAATGCTGGCGCAGGATAATGCGCGCGGAATCCTGGATGGCGTCGCGCATCGAGCGGGCCGAGACGCTGGCGCCGCCGACCATGTTGGGCGGCGGCCCCTGGCGGGCGTCGCTCCGCACATTGGTCTTGGCCTGGAGGGACAAGAACTCGTCGAGGGTCTTGGCGCGCCGCGCGTCGCCGACGATGTGCGGCTCGAGATTGTAGATGACCTTGGCGCCGGTGATCTCGCCGTCGGTGGTGACGCCGGCAACGACGTCGAACGGCACGCCGGAATAGCCGGGGGCGCGGACGATATCGTAGGTCGAGAACACCCAGCCGAGCTGCTTGTCGCCCTTGAAGACGGGCGCCGAGGGCGGGTTGCCCTCGACCGGCCCGACACGCTCGGCGCCGGGGAAGATCGCGGTCAGCATCTCGCCGGCGGTGCGGGTGGCGAGCGGCTGCGGCTTATAGTCGGCGGCGTGCGCGACGGTCGGCAGCAGCCCGATGAAGATCAGGATCGATGCGAGGACGGCGCGGGCGCGCAGCAAGAGGGCGCCAGAGCGCAACCGGGCCGCCGCACCGCGCCAACGGACAAGCCGCATGCCGCGGGTCCCTTCCTTCCCAGACAGCCCCATCCCGAAAAAGCCCCCTCGCCCGACGCCCCCTCCCTGACGCCCAGGCGACTGAGAAGTCACGCGAATTGACGCAGAATAGCAAGCGGCGCCGGGCGCGCGATAGGCCGTCGCGGACAACTATTCGTGGGATTGTGCCAATTTCGCCCAAGGCCGAACCCGGCCAAAGGCCTAGCGAACGCTGAAGACCGCCATCAATTCGGCGCCGTAAGATGCCTGCCTTCGCAGGCATGACGGCCGGGGGTCGTTGGGCCCGGCCGGCGTCAACGGGATACTCGGCGCACATGAAAAGGGCTGGCTACTTCAGCAGCACCCGGAGTTCCGCGACATAGGGCGTCACCAGGTCGATGTTCTGCCGCGGGGGCTTCGGGAGGACTTCGCGCAGGTCGCGGAGGGGGGCGATTAGGCTTTCCTTCTGGCTCGCCGAGAGGCCCTTGCTGTTTTCGATGGTGGCGATGGCCTCGTCGAGATTGCCATCGGCCGGCTGCACGCCGGCATTGGCGACCGCGATGGCGGTCGATGTGAGCACCGCCAGCCAGTCGGCGAAATCCTTGAATCCGTATTTGCCGACGGCAGCGTTCAACTCGGCGGCCGAGCCGGCGACCGCGGCAAGGAGGGCGAAGGTCTCGACGGCCGAGCCGCCGCCATAGATGCCAATCTTGTATTTCGCCTTCACCACATCGGCCGCCTTCTTCACATCGGCAAAGCTGGCCATCAACGCCAGAATCCGATCATGGGTGAGTGGAGTCTGGGCCATGGCGGCGAGCGAGGTGGGGCCAGAGGCGCCCGCGGCCGGCGGCATCTGCGCCAATGCGGCTGGGCCACGAGCAACCCCCGCCGCCATGAAGGCGACAGCCAGGGCGGCAACCCTGTTCAACCGGTCGATCCGCATCCGCATCACTCCCCAAGCTGCTAGGGGCCGCACGGCAGGCGTGCATCATGCATGACATCTCACGCGCCCGGCAAGCCGGCCCTCCCTACCCGCTACTTCAGCAGCACCCGGAGTTCCGCGACACAGGGCGTCACCAGGTCGATGTTCTGCTGTGGCGGCTTCGGGATCACGCCGCCTTGCGTGCGGATGGCGGCGATCAGCTTTTCCTTCTGGCTCGCTGAGAGGCTCTTGTTGTTTTCGAATCGTGGCGATGGTCTTGTCGAGATTGCCGTCGGCCGGCTGCACGCTCGGCGCCCTCCGCCAAGTGTGTCGGCCCATCGCTACCACCGACTGCGCGATCGAGCCAGCGCAGCCCCAGATCGGCCCCCGCCGAGGGCACCGCCCACAGCCTGTCGCAAAAAAACCTCAAATGTTTCGGGACTTCGAAGGCTTGGGCGAATCGTAAGAAACTCAAGACCACACGAATCGGGGGGGCCCATGATCAGCGCCATCGCCATCGCCGGCTACCGCTCGCTCCGTGACGTGGCGATCGCGCTGGCGCCGCTCAGCGTGGTTACCGGCCCCAACGGCAGCGGCAAGTCGAGCCTCTACCGCGCGCTCCGCCTTCTCGCCGATGTCGCGCAGGGGCGGATCGTCCAGTCGCTGGCGGCCGAGGGCGGCCTCGGCTCGACCCTTTGGGCAGGACCGGAATCCTTCGGCCGGGCCGTCAAGCGCGGCGAACAGGCGGTCGAGGGGACAACCCGCAAGGGGCCGATCAGCCTTCGCCTCGGCTTCGGCGGCGACGATTACGGCTATGCCATCGACCTCGGCCTTCCCGTCCCCGCCGACACGATGTTCGGCCGCGACCCGGCGATCAAGGCGGAAAGCGTCTGGGTCGGGCCGCGCCTCGGCCGGGTCAGCGTCTTTGCCGAACGGCGGGGCGGCAGCGTGCGGATCCGCGAGGAGAGCGGCGCCTGGCGGCAGGCGACGACGACGCTGGGGCTGCTCGACAGCATGATGACCCACGCCGCCGATCCGCGCGAGGCGCCGGAACTCCTGGCGCTCCGCGACCGGATGCGCGACTGGCGCTTCTACGACAGCCTCCGCACCGACCGCGAGGCGCCGGCGCGTCGGCCGCAGATCGGCACCTATACGCCGGTCCTCGCCAATGACGGCGCCGATCTGGCCGCCGCGGTGCAGACCATCCGCGAGATCGGCGACGGCGAAGCCTTCGACCGGGCGATCGCCGACGCCTTCGCCGGAGCGGCACTCGAGGTGATCGAGGCCGACGGCTACTTCGAGGTGGCGATGCGCCAGGAGGGGCTGCTGCGGCCGTTGAAGGCGGCCGAACTCTCCGACGGGACGCTCCGCTACCTCCTCCTCGCGGCAGCGCTGCTCTCGCCGCGACCGCCGAGCCTGATGGTCTTGAACGAGCCGGAGACCAGCCTCCACGCCGACCTCCTGCCGCCGCTGGCGCGGCTGATCGCTCACGCCGCGACGCTGTCGCAGATCGTCGTCGTGTCGCATGCCGCGGCCCTGGTCGAGGCGCTGACCGAGGGACCGACCGCCAAACGCATCGACCTCGCCAAGGAACTCGGCGAGACGGTGGTCGCCGGCGAGCGGCCGGACTGGACTTGGCCGTCGCGGCAGACTTCGGCGGCGAATGCGGCTGCGGCTACTTGAAGAGGAGCTTCAACTCGGCGACGTAAGGCTTGACGGCGTCGATATTCTGCTGCGGCGGCTTGGGGATCAGCGCACCCTGCGCCTGGATGGCGGCAATCGCCTTCTGCTTCTGGTCGGCGGAGAGGGAGGTGTTGGCCTGAATGGCGGCGATCGCCTTGGCCATGCCGTCGCCGGCGGCATCGCTGCCGACATAGGCGATGGCGGTGGTGGTCGAGAGCATCACCGCCAGCCAGTCGGGGAAGTCCTTGAAGCCGTATTTGGCGACAACGCCGTTCAATTCGCCGGTGACGGCGGCGACCCCCATCAATACGGCGAAGGAGTCGGTGGTGCCGGTGCCGGCGCGGTCGGCGATCTTGTACTTGGCCTTGATGGCGTCGGCGCTCTTCTTCACGTCCGGGAAGCTCTTGATCAGCGCGTTGATGCGGTCGGCGGTCAGCGGCGCCTGGGTCATTGCCGCGAAGGCGTTGGGGCGAGCAGCGGGCGTGGCGGTCGTCGGCGGCGCCTGAGCAAGCGCGGGCGCCATGCCAAGGGCAAGGGCGACGAGCAGCGGCAGGCGGCGAGCGGCGTGCAGCGTGGTGGGCTGGCCTGGCATATCCACTCCTCTTCCCGGACGACTCAGCGCCACGGCTTGGCATCCTAGGCGACAATGCGGCGGAGGGTAGGCGAAGCGACGAGGCGGTCGCGCGTATGTGATCGCGGCGCCTTGCGTCACGACGGCGGCTCGTTGCAATAGGCGACGATGCCGACCCGCTTCTCCTTTTTCGACCGGAGCGCGCCTTATGCCGAAACCGATCCTCGCTCTCCTGGCCGCCTTCGCCGTTCTCGCTTGCGGCATCGGCGAGGCCGTCGCTGCCGATTCGCCGAAGACGCTGCTCGACGGCATCTACGCCAAATATGTCGGGCCGCGGGCCAAGGCCAAAGGCGTCCGCCTCGACAGCCAGGCGCAGATCAACGCCCTCTTCACTCCCGCGGTGGCGGCGATGATCCTCGCCGACCGCAAGGCGGCGGCAGCCCGCAAGGAGGTGCCCAATCTCGACGGGGACCCCTTTGTCGACGCACAGGATTACGAGATCACCGGCGTCCAGGTGGTGGTGACGCTGACCGATGGCGACAAGTCGCGGGCGACGGCGGTCGCCATGTTCAAGAACTTCGGCAAGCCGGTCAGCGTCGACTACGTGCTCCTCAAGACCAAGGCCGGCTGGCGAATCGACGACATCAAATGGCCGGAGGGGTCGCTCCGCGCCGTGCTGAAACCGTGAGGAAGGGATATTGAAAGCCGACGGGCGCGGGGCGACATAGAGGCAGCAATGTCAATCGCCGGACGCCCGACGCCGATCCCCAGCCTCCGAAGGTGTGCATAGGCACGTGTCGCACGAACTCCTCGCCCGCGAATCGGCGCACACTCCACCGATGAACCAGATCGCGGCGCTGCCGCGCACCGCCCTTCCCTTCGCCATCCGCCGGGCTCGCCTCGAGGACGCGGCTACGCTGGCCGAGATCGAGCGGGCGGCGTTCAGCGTCGAGCACTATGGCAACATGCTGCTGACGAAGCGCAGCTTCGTCGGCCACATTGCCGGCGGGCGGAACGTGGTGCCGGTGGCGGTGGCGCCGGAGGGGCCGGTGTTCGGCTACTCGCTCGGCTTCCTCAAGAAAGGCTCGCCCTATCTCCGCTTCGTATCGCTGGCGGTGCTCCCCGCCTTCGAGGGGCGTGGCGCCGGCTCGGCGCTGGTCGGGGCGCTGGAGGACCATGCGCGGGCGACCGGCCTCGTCGGCGTTCGCCTGGAAGTGCGGGCCGACAACCAGCGTCTTCGCGACCGTTACACGCGCCGCGGCTACCGCGTCTTCACCGTCGTCGACGACTACTATGCCGACGGCTGCGCGGCGGTGCGGATGGTGCTGAAGTTCTAGAGGCGGCCCCGATTAACTGGTTAATGCAGAGCTTGCCAGGCGTTGCGAAGGGCCGGCCGCGTTGTCCCAAGAAAAAGATGGGACGGCGGGTGCATGAGGTTTGCCCCGCCTCTTATTCCGGTGTAACGAGTCCCGCCGAGGCCGAACTGGATATTTGCCAGACGGAAGGCTGTTCTTCGATGGAACGCGCCCAGGACTGGGGCAAACGCTGCTTGGCCGAACTGCGCCACCGGCCGCAGACCGCCGGAGCAACGATTCACTCGGGTAACGATGCGCGGTAAACGGCGCCGAAGGTCGTGGCGCCGGTCGAGCGCCCCTCCCCCTAATCACGGCGGACAACGCTAAGCGATGTCGAGCTGGATCATCCTGGTCGATTCGCTGCGCGACTTCGACAACGCCGCGACCCCGCACAAGGTCATCACGTCGAAGGATTATCTCGCCCGGCCGCAGCTCTTCCAGGGCGCCCGCCCGAAGATCATCAACCTTTCCCGCTCCTTCGCCTACCAGAGCCGCGGCTACTACTGCTCGCTGCTCGCCGAGGCGCGCGGCCACCGGGTGATGCCGAGCGTGGAGACGATGAACGATCTCTCCTCGCGCTCGCTCTATAGCCAGGCGATCCCCGACCTCGAGGACGCGCTCAACAAGGCGCTCGCCGCCAGCGACGACAAGGAGCTGCCGACGCGCGTCCTGGTCTCGTTCGGCGTCGTCACCGACCGCCGCCTCGACCGCTTCGGCCGCCTGCTGTTCGACTGGTACCGCTGCCCGATCATCGAGGTGACGGTCGAGAACGCCGGCAACGGCCACGGGCCGCGGCCGCAGATCAAGCGCCTGGCGCCGGTGCCGGTCGGCAAGCTGTCGCCGGAAGAGCTGCGGATGTTCCACATCGCGCTGCACGATCACACGCGGCGCGAATGGCGCTCCAAGAAGGCGCGGACCAGCCCCCGCTACTCCTTCGCCACGCTGTACGACCCCAAGGAGGCGCTGCCGCCCTCCTCGCTGTCGACGCTCCGCCACTGGGCGCGGGTCGCCGAAAAGCTCGGGGTCGAAATCGAGCCGATCACCAAGAAGGATCTTGGCCGCCTCGCCGAATTCGACGCGCTGTTCATCCGCGAGACGACCGCGATCGACAACCACACCTACCGTTTCGCCCGCAGGGCGACCCAGGAAGGGATGCCGGTCATCGACGACCCGATCTCGATGATCCGCTGCACCAACAAGGTCTATCTCAACGAACTGATGACCGGGAACGGCATCGCCGTGCCGCCGACAGTCATCATCGCCGGCACGTCCGACCTCGAACGCGCCGCCGACGAACTCGGCTTCCCGCTGGTGCTGAAGGTGCCGGACTCCTCGTTCAGCCGCGGCGTCAAGAAGGTCGACACAGCAGCCGAGCTGCACGACCTCGCCGCCGCCTGGCTGAAAGACACCGACCTCGTCCTCGCGCAGTCCTTCATGCCGACGCATTTCGACTGGCGGGTCGGCGTGCTCGGCGGCAAGCCGCTGTTCGTCGTCCAGTATCTGATGGCCAAGAAGCACTGGCAGATCGTCAAGCACAACTCGGACGGCTCGGCGACCGAGGGGACGTTCAAGTCGATGACGCTCGGCGAAGCGCCGCCGCAGGTGATCGACATCGGCCTTCGAGCCGCCTCGCTGATCGGCACCGGCCTCTACGGCGTCGATATCAAGGAAACCGCCGACGGCTTCTTCGTCGTCGAAGTCAACGACAACCCCAATATCGAGCACGGGGTTGAGGACTTCTCGGAGAAGGACCAGGTGTGGGTCGAACTCACCAAGTGGTTCATCGACCGCCTGGAAGTGTAGCGGACGCCGGGGCTAGAGGCTCGGCATCGGCAGGCACTCCATGATCTCCACCGAGTCGCCGGGGAAGATCGTGAAATGCGGGTGGTTGTCGAAGAGACGGGCCGCCGCTTCGTGCGAGTCGGCCTCCAGGATCACATAGCCGACCATCGTATTCTTGATGTCGGCGATGCCGTCCGGCGAGGCGCTCTTGGTCTTCCCGAGTGGGGTTCCGTGGTCGCGGATGACGGAGGAATTGGCGACCGCCCAATCCCGCCACGCCTCCATCCCGGAGCGCCGCCGCGCGGCCTGGCCGGCTGCATCCAGTTCGTTCCAGCGCGCCCGTTCGAAGCCGGCCGGGGTGCCGATATAGATCGCTAGGAATTTCTTCATGGTCGACCCTCATATTGAATGATCCTATATTAGGACTATTCTGTCCTTAATAGCAAGCAAGCGGGGAACCGCATGACCGGGATGCGCAGCTACGGAGACCCTTGCGGTATCGCCCGCGCGCTCGACGCGGTCGGCGAGCGCTGGGCGCTGCTGATCGTCCGCGAACTCCTGTACGGGCCGAAGCGCTTTAGCGACCTTCGCGCCGCCCTTGGCGCCAGCCCGAACGTCCTCTCGCAACGGCTCGACGAACTGGAAGCGAGCGGGGTCGTGGCGCGGCGGGTCAGCGGCGGCGCGCTCTACGAGCTTTCGCCCTGGGGGCGGGAACTCCATCCGATCCTCCTCCAGATCGGCGGTTGGGGCGCCAAATCGGGCGACAGGCCGCAAGGCGAGCTGACGGTCGATGCGTTGATGGCGGCGCTCGAGACGACCTTCCGCACCGAGCGCGCTCCGGATGCGGACGCGACCGTCGAGCTGCGTCTCGACGACGACCGCTTCACGGCGGAACTCCGTGCGGGGCGGCTGGCAATTACGCGTGGGACACCGCGCCAGGCGGATGCCGTCGTCGAGTGCGAAGCGGCAGTGCTGCGTGCCGTGGTCTTCGGCGACCGGAAGCTCGTGGGCGTGCCGGTCAAGCTCGGCGGCGACGCCGAAGTGGCGCGGCGGTTCCTGCAGATGTTCGCGCGGCCCTAGCCGCCGCGCGACGCACCCATTTTCAACGCCTAGCCGAACAGCTCCGGCCGGCGGAGCAGCAGCGCCTGGACGAGGACGATGGTCTTCAGGTCGCGGAGCGTGCCGTCGGCGAGGGCGCCCTTCAGATCGGCGAGCGGCATCTCGACCGCCTCGATCTCCTCGCTTTCATGCTCCAGGCCGCCGCCGGCATGGATGCGGTCGGCCTCGCCATATTCGGCGAGGAAGAGCGTCAGCCGTTCGGTCGAGACGCCGGGCATCGACCAGCTTGTCGCCACTTCTTCCAGGCGGTCGAGGCGGAGGCCGGCCTCCTCCAGCGCCTCGCGCCGGGCGGTCGAGGCGGGGTCGCCGTCCTCCAGGATGCCGGCGATCGCCTCCAGCGTCGTCTCCTCGCCCGAGGCGAGGAAAGCGGAGACGCGGAGTTGGCGGACCAACATGGCAACCCGGCGGAGGGGATCGTAGGCCAGCACCGCCGCACCGTCGCCGTGGCTCTCCACCTCGCGGACGGCCGGCGCCCCGGCGGCGGTGACGACGCTGACCCGGCTCAGCGTCAGCCAGCCACGATAGAGGACCTCCCGTTCCTTGACCGCGGGGCGGCCGGTTAACGACGCCGACGCTTCCTCCGCCGGGCGGGCTGGCCGAACGGCCGGGAATTTGCCACCTTGCCGGCGGCGCCCCTCTTCATCGGCCACCGGTTTCCCCTCGCTCACAGTCGATCCATGGCATTGCTGCAACCGCGCATTCTCGTCACCGGCGGCGCCGGCTTCATCGGCTCGCATCTCTGCGAGCGGCTGCTGGCCGCCAACGCCGAGGTGCTGTGCGTCGACAACCACTACACCGGTCGGCGGCGCAACATCGAGCACCTCCTCGCCAATCCGCGCTTCGAGGCGATGCGCCACGACATCACGCATCCGCTCTATGTCGAGGTCGACGAGATCTACAATCTCGCCTGCCCCGCCTCGCCGATCCACTATCAGCGCGACCCGGTGCAGACGCTGAAGACCTGCGTGCACGGGGCGATCAACATGCTCGGCCTCGCCAAGCGGCTGCAGGCCAAGATCTTCCAGGCCTCGACGAGCGAGGTCTATGGCGATCCGTCGGTACACCCGCAGACGGAATCCTATTGGGGCAACGTCAACCCGATCGGGCCGCGCTCCTGCTACGACGAGGGCAAGCGGGCGGCCGAGACGCTGTTCTTCGACTATCACCGCCAGCACGGCACGCGGATCAAGGTCGGCCGCATCTTCAACACCTACGGCCCGCGCATGCATCCCAATGACGGTCGGGTGGTGTCGAACTTCATCGTCCAGGCGCTCGCCGGCGAGCCGATCACCATTTTCGGCAACGGGCGACAGACCCGGTCGTTCTGCTACGTCAGCGACCTTCTGGACGCGATCCTGGCGATGATGGCGAGCGATGCCGCCCTCATCGGCCCGCTCAACCTCGGCAATCCGGCGGAGATGACAATCAAGGATCTAGCCCTCACCGTCATCGAGCTCACCGGCTCCAAGTCCAAGCTCGAACACCGCCCGCTGCCGACCGACGATCCGGTGCAGCGCCAGCCCGACATCGCCAAGGCGCGGAGCGCCCTCGGCTGGGAGCCGAAGGTCGGGCTCACCGACGGGCTGAAAGAGACGATCGCCTATTTCCGCTGGCTGAAGCGCGAGGGCTAAGCTGGGGCGCCGGTCGCGCCGCCGCTCAGGCCCGCACGTTGTACCAGCCGCCCATGCCGCCGGAGGCGTGCTCGACCATGTGGCAGTGATAGAGCCACTTGCCGACATTGTCGGCGACCAGGGCGATCTTGATCTGGCGATCTGCTTCCATCAGCTCGACGTCGCGCCAAGGCTGACCGGTGACGGCCCGGCCGTCGCGCTCAATGACCTGGAAGTGGTGGCCGTGCAGATGCAGGGCGTGCGGGAAATAGGTGCGGTTGACGACGTCGACCACCATCGTCTCGCCTTTGACGGCGTCGAGCAGCGGCGTACCGGTCCCGAAACCGAAATAGGAGCCGCCGGAGACGCCGTTGAACTGCCAGAACTGGCCGCTCTCGCGATTGGCGCGCATGTTGCGGCCCTGACGGAAGCGGGCGCTTTGCGAGCCGCCCTCGATGAGAAGGTTCACCTTGCGGGCGCGGGCGAGATCGGGCGCCGGCAGGTCGGGCGGCACCAGCGCCAGCTTATCGGGGCGGGGCTTGCGCCCGCCGTCGAGCATGCGCAGCGTCGCCATCGGCAGCGCGCGGCCGCTGTCGAAGAGGCGCACCACCACGCGGTCGGGACCGTCCTCGGGGATGTCGACGACGAAGTCGGTGCGCTGGCCGGGAGCGATGCTGATGTTGCGGTTGATGTAGGGCACCGGCTCCTTGAAGGTCTGGCCGTCGACCGCGATCATCTGCATCGGCAGGCTGAAGACGTCGAAGTCGAGGAGCCGCGCGTTGCAGGCGTTGACGCAGCGGATGCGCACACGCTCGCCGCGGATGGCGTCGAAGGTCGGGTTGAAAGTGCCGTTGACGGTGAAGGTGTTGCCGACGCGGCCGAGACGGGCCCACTCGCGGCGATCGCCGAAGGTCGCCTCGTCGATGCAGTTATTGGCGAGGAGGCGCCAATCGTCGATGATCAGCCAGACGTCGCGGTCGACATTGAGCGGCGTCTTCTCCTCGACGATCAGCGGGCCGTAAAGGCCGCGATCGACCTGCTCCTCGGTGTGAACGTGGGTGTGGTACCAGAAGGTGCCGGCATCGGGGACGACGAAGTCGTACTCGAAGCTTTCGCCGGGCTGGACCAGCGGTTGCGTCAAACCGGGCACGCCGTCCATGCCATTGGCGATGCGGATGCCGTGCCAGTGGATCGACGTCGGCTCGACGAGATCGTTCCGGAGGCGCACCTTGACGCGGCTGCCCTGCTTCACCCGCAGCTCCGGACCAGGGACGCTATCGTTGAAGGCCCAAACGGGGGTCGGCGCTTGGTCGGGCCCGAGCAGGGAAACCAGCGAGGGCGCGGCGCGGATGTCGAGAAAGCCGTCAGCGCCGGCGGCGATCGCCCGCTGCAGCACCCAGCCGCCACTGCCGCCCACCGTCAGAGCCGAGGCCGCGGCGGCGCCGCGCATCCATCCACGCCGAGTGATCATTCTGCCCACCTTGCCCGCCGCAGCGGAGCCAAACCCCACACAAAATCGTATAGCGCAGTCGTGATGAACGCCAGCCGCGACAGACATTTGCGACCAAATGCTTGCGTGCGCGTTAGCAGCAGAGCGGCCGGGAATTAAGCAATAATAGCCAAATGCCCGATTCGTCGCCTTGCACAACCTGGGGGAGTGTGCTGGATAGTATTTGACGTAACCTTGAGCAAATCACGGTTGCCGTCGGTCTGGACCTCCCGAGGCCGGCCCGCCAAACGTAACAAGTACTGCTGGTCACCGGCCGCCTTGGGTCGGTGATGACTGAGAGGATTTTCGTAATGGCTCAAATGAACCCCATCGATGTGCATGTGGGTGCGCGGCTGCGTCTGCTCCGGGTCAAGGCGAAGCTATCGCAGCAGGCGATCGGCAAGATGTTGGGGCTGACGTTCCAGCAAATTCAGAAATACGAGAAGGGTACCAATCGCATCAGTGCCAGCAAGCTTTTCGAACTGGCCGGTATTCTCGATTGCAGCGTGCAGGACTTTTTCGCCGGATTGGAGGAAACCGGCGGATCGCGGGCGCAAACCCATAACCCGTCCCGCCTCGACTACGAGATCCTGGTCCTTCTCGGCCGCGTGCCCGACAACAATCTCAAGCGTCAGATTCGCGGCCTTCTGGAAGCGATGATGGCGCATGGCGTCGGCCAGGGGCAAGGCCACCAGGGCGCTTCCACGCAATAGCCTCTCTTCGGCAAGGTTCTTCAAAGAGGGCGGCGGCAGCGATGCCGTCGCCCTTGGCGTTTTTGAGCCTTCGCTTTCGGCTCAGCTCCGCCCGCCGGCATAGGTCAGGCGGACCACCCGCAGCACGATGCGGCTGAATGCCGAGGGGTTGCGTCCCCATTCGGCGATCTCGGCGCGCACCGCGGCAAAAGGATAGTCGAAGCCGGCCGCGCGTTCGCACAGGTCGACCCAGCGCCCGAAGGCAGCCATCGTCTTGCTGCCGGCAAAAGGGCCGATCCCCGGCACCGAGACGACGCTCTCGCGGGTCACCGACCAACCGGGCCGGCCGTCGACCAGGCCGCCGATCCGCCCGACGTCCATGCGCAGGCGGCCGAGTTCGGCCTGGCGTCGCTCGAACGCCTCGAACACACCGAGGAACAACGGCGTCGGCGGCCAGGTCTCGCTCTCCGCCAGACTGGGTTCGATGACAAACAGACTGCCGCCGAAACGCAGGCGACGTTCGGCGCCGGCGAGAATTGCGGGGAAATCGCTGAGATGTTGAAGGACAAATCTCAGAAGAATAACGTCATAGGTGTTTTCATCGGCGTCGTTGAAGAAATCCTTTCGATAAAACCTTATCCCCTGCCTAGCGTGAGCGCCCTCCGCCACTCTGATCAGTTCGGGAGAAACGTCCATTCCGACATAGGACTTGGCCGGGAAGAACGATTGCAGGCGCGAGAGGTAGTAGCCGTTACCACAGCCGACATCGAGCACGTCGCTGGCCGAGTGCCAGACGGGATCGTGGCGGAGGTAATCGAGTTCCTGCGGCAGGAAGAGGTCGACCTGAAGGTTGAGAAGGTCGTCCCACTGCGCGGAGGCCGTATCGGTCGACGTGTCGAGAAAGGTGTTAGGCCTGTGCTGAACGGTCATAGCGCGCCTCCTGTTCCCCCCGCCCGAACTTCCTGGCTGCCGCCGGCGGCAGTCGTGCCGTGATCGGCCGCGAAGAGACCGTCTCGATCGCCGGCGTTCCGACGTATGTGCTGACGGTCGGACAGGGGCCGCCGCTGCTGATCGCGCACGGCGGCCCCGGCTTCGACCACGGCTATCTCCTTCGCCCGATGGAACGGTTGAGCCGCCGGCGAACGCTCATCCACTACGATCAGCCGGGATGCGGACGCACCCCCGGGCCTGCCGGCGGGGTGACGGCGGAAGCTACCTACCGCCACTTCGCCGCCCTGGTGGACAGCCTTGCCCTGCCGAGGCTCGGCATCCTCGCTCACTCCTGGGGCGGCTTGGTCGCCCTCGGCGCGGCCGCGCTCGGCATGAAGCGCGCCGTCTTCGACGAGGGACTGCTGGTGACGCCGGTGCCGACCCGCAAGGGGCCGTTCGACCAGGTTACGCTCAACCTGTTCGCGCGGTTTCCGCCCGACGTCATGACACGCTATCCGCAATTGCTCGAGCAACGAGCGGAGCGCGAGGCGATCGAACTGGTCCTCCCCTATTACTTCGCCAACCCACGACCGGCGCCCGATATCGGGCTGCGGGTGAACCTGTCGACGTTCGTGGGGGTTTTTCCGCATCTCGGCAATTTCGATTTCAGCGGCCAGCTCGGTCTGTTCAAGAACTGCGGCGTTCTCCTCACCGAACACGACATCACCACTCCCGACCTCGTCGGCGATGTCCTGGCGGCGACGCGACAGCGCTTCGACCTCGCCGGAGTCGGCCATTTCCCGGGCTACGAAGACCCGGCGGGGTTCGCGCGCATCCTCGATGCCGCTTTCCCCGACGAAAGCGGCAGTCATTCGAGCACGTAAAGATCGGGAGCGGCGCGGGCCGCCTCGGCGACGCCGTCGATCGTCTCGAGCAGCAGTTCGACGGCCTCGTCCAGATCGAGCCGCTCGGCTTCGGTCTTGGCGTAGGTAAGGAGGCGCACCAACGCCGCCAGGTCTTCGTCGCGAGAGCTAAGCACGGACCGCCCTCGGACGCTCAAGAGCCCTGACTTGCTCATTCATCCACCCCGACAGAGTTGAGACACGCGCATAAAGCGAGACCACCGAAGCGACCACAGCATCGCTCTCACCGGCGCCGCAGCCGTCCAGCGGATGGCTGGCCGAAGCGTCGCTGAGGAAGGTCAGTTTGTGGCCGCGGTGATAGCCATCCACCATGGTCGAAAGGCAGGCGAGCGATCCGGTGAAGCCGGCGATGACGGCATGATCGCCGCCGCCCGCCGCCATCATTTCGGCGAAAGACTGGTTGGAGTAGCAAGACGGCATCGCCTTCTCGAAGACCATGTCCGAGCCGTGCGGCTCCAGGCCCTCGATCCAGCCGCCGAAGCCCGAGGTATCGGCGAGGAACTTGCCGCGTTGCCGCCAGCGGGTGACGGCCACGGGAAAGCCGTGCTCGCGGGCAAAGCGGAGAAGCTCGCGGCAGTTGGCCGCCACGCGCTCGGCTTCGGCGAGGCGGAGGGCACGGCCCTCCGCCAAGTATTCGCGCTGCGGATCCACCAGGATCACCAATGGGACGAAGGTCGGATCGCTATAGAAGCGCAGATCGATCACCGTCATGACGTCGCCTCGCTGGCATTGGCGCCGCGGACCGCGGAGCGCTCCAAGACGCCGGGGAGATCCCACTGACCCTCCGGTCGGACCAGCACGTAAGGTCCGGCATCGAGAGCCAGCGCGGAATTGGAAAGCGGCAGTTCGCGGATGATCTCGACGTACTCGAAGTCGGAGAAGGCGAAGGGCGCCGCATCGGGCAACGGCGCGAATTCGAGCCGCTGCCAGAAGGACAGCAGCGAACGGCGGGCGTGGGCGTAGATGCGGCGGTAGCCCTTGGCGCGACAGAGTTCGACCGCCGCCACGACCAGCTTGCGGCCGAGGCCGCGATGGCGGAAGCGCCCGAGCACCGCCACCCGTTCGATCTTGGCGAAGTCGCCGAAATAGCGGATGCGCAGGCACCCGGCCGGCTCGCCGTCGATGGAACCAAGCAGGTGCGTGCCGGAGAAATCGTTGCCGTCGAACTCCTCCTCGTAGGGGCAGTTCTGCTCTTCCATGTAGACGGCGGAGCGGATCGAGAAGACCTTCATCATCTCCTCGAGGGTATGCACCACCTTCGAGCGCACCACCGGTCCGGTCTCGATGCCGCGGCCGGGACGATGGTCGTCGAAAGGCGGGCGGAAGCGAGCGGCCAGTTCGCTGTGGCCGGCGCCCTCGAAGGCGCGACGGTAGTGGCGGAAGCCCTCGCGGAATTCGCCGTCCCACCACAGGCCACGGGAGAAGCCGAGAGAGTCGAAGAACGCCGCTCCTTCCTTGCTGGCGGCGCGGCAGAAGATATCGACGCCGCGATAGAGCGGCGCCTGCAGCTTCTCCATCACCAGAGTGAGGCCGGGAGCAAGCGTGCCGCGGGCATGCATGAGCCAACCGTAGATGCCGGCCGGACGCTGGTGCTGCCCGACCAGATATTCCTGCGGCGGATTGCGGGCGTCCAACCGCCCGGTGATGAGTGCGTCGACCCCTTCCTCATTGAGCATCAGGAAGGAAATCAGCCCGCGCGGAGTCGGCTTGCCGGCCTCGGAGGCGCCACGCCGGGCCACTGCCCACAGGCAATCGGGATTGTTCGCCGCAACGCGCTGCATCGTTTCGTTGCTGGCCAGCGGCACCGGCAAGTCGGCGCGGGCGCGGTCCATGAGTTGGCAAATCTGCTCGGCGGTCGGCGTAAAGACCGTCAGCCGGTCGCAGAGAAAATGAGCGCCCAGTTGATCAAGAGGATGAACACCCCCCGACAGTTTCACAGCCGGGGCATTTGCGAGTGGCCGATGCATATTCATGGTGGAAACCCCATGATTTTCTTGAAAAACCGCATCCGGACCGCGTCAGCGATCCCTCTGGCTATCGAATGCGTATGAATGTTAACAATGCCGGAGGGGGAGCGTATGGCACCAAAGCTGATCAAGGGTGTTCCATATTTTGAACACCCGAGGGCTGACCGGGTTCAGCAGCTCAACTGGGAAGGCATTCGCGTCTTCCTTGCACTGAAGCGGACGGGAAGCCTGCGCGCCGCCGCCCAGTCCCTGGGTATCGCCATCAACACCGTGCGCCGCTACCTCGACGTCCTGGAGAAGGAGGTCGGCGCGGTGCTGGCGCTGCGCGGCTATGACGGCGTCGAACTGACGCCAGAGGGACAGGAGCTGTGGGAAGCCGTCCGCCCGATGGAGAACGCCGCGATCGACGTGGCGCGCATGGCGCAACGCGGCTTCACGCAGATCTCCGGCAGCGTGCAGATTTCGGTTACCGAGGGTATCGGCACCTTCTGGATCATGCCCCGGCTGGTCGAGTTCCAGCGCGCCCATCCCAAGCTCGTCGCCGAAATCATCTGCACCATGCGCACGCCGGATCTCACCAAGATGGAGTCCGACATCGCCATTCAGATCGCCCGGCCAACCGACCCTTCGGTCAAGTCGGTCAAGCTCGGGCGCATGCATGTCGCCTTCTTCGCGGCGCGGAGCTACCTCGAAACCTACGGACGCCCGAAGTCGCTCGCCGATCTGCGCAAGCATCGCCTGGTCGAACAGATCTCCGACCAGATCAAATACGACGAGTACGAACGCCTATTCCCCGGCCAGCCTCGGGAAGGGTTCGTCTCCGTCTCCACCAATACCAGCACCGCTCACTATTGGGCGGTGGCAAAGGGGGCCGGCTTCGGCGGCTTGCCCACCTATCTCTGGGCGATCGGCGCGCGGGTCGAGCCGCTCGATGTCGACTACCACATCTCCTACGACATCCACCTCGTCTACCACCCCGAATCCAAACGGGTGCGCCGCGTTGCCGTCGCCATCGACTGGCTGAAGCACCTCTTCGATCCGCGCGAGTTCCCGTGGTTCCAGGACGAGTACATCCCGCCGCGCGACCTCGAAGGCGCTGTCGCGGCAAGCCGAGTGCGCGAACTCTTCGACGTCTTCACCGGCCTCGGCCGCTAGGGGCAGCCGATACAGTGAGGCCGCTGGATGAAAGGCGGGCGATCGACCGAGCCGCTAAGGGCTCGCAAAGTCACAAACGGGAAATAATGGCCGGCAATAGAACTCTATTCAGTTGAACTCTGGTCAATGCGTCAGCGCACGGGCGGCGGCGCCCATGCGCATCTCGGTCGGGATTTCGATCTCCACTTCAAGCGTCGAGATCGGGTTGCCGCGCTCCATCTTGATCATCACCTTGTCGCTGTCGACCTTCACGTGACGGGTGATGACGGCAATGATCTCCTCGCGCAGCACGCCGACGAGATCGGTGCCGTTGGAGATGGAGCGCTCGTGGGCGAGCAGGACCTGCAGGCGGTCACGCGCCGCCCGCGCCGATCCGCGCCGCCCGAGTATGCCGAGGATGTTCATGCGGCCTTCCGTTGAAAGAAGCGGCCGAAGAAGCTTCGTCGGTCGCTCTGGATGGTCATTGCCAGGCTCTCGCCGAGCAGACGGCGCGCGGCATCGTCATAGGCCCGGCCGGCGGCGCTCTGCGGGCTGCCGATAGTGACCGGCGTGCCGATGTTGGATGCGCGCAGCACCTCCTCGCTCTCGGGGATGACGCCGAGCAGCGGGATCGACAGGATCTCCAGGATGTCGTCGATCTTCAGCATCTCGCCACGCTCGGCCCGCGCCGGATCGAACCGGGTGACGAGCAGGTGCTTGTCCATCTTCTGGCCGCGCTCGGCCTTCAGTGTCTTGGCGTCGAGGAGGCCGATGATGCGGTCGCTGTCGCGGACCGACGACACTTCGGGATTGGCGACCACCACCGCCATGTCGGCGTAGCGCATCGCCAGCGTCGCGCCCTTCTCGATGCCGGCCGGGCTGTCGCAAATCACCCAGTCGACCACCTGGCGGAGGTCGGCGATCACGCGCGCCACGCCCTCGTTGGTAAGCGCGTCCTTGTCGCGGGTTTGCGACGCCGGCAGCAGCCACAGCGTCTCCACCCGCTTGTCGCGGATGAGGGCCTGCGGCAGCTTGGCGTCGCCCTGGACGACGTTGATCAGGTCATAGACGACCTGGCGCTCGGCGCCGAGAACGAGATCGAGATTTCGCAGGCCGACGTCGAAGTCGATCACCACCACTCGCTCGCCGCGTCTGGCGAGCGCCGCCCCCAAAGCGGCCGTCGAGGTGGTCTTACCGACCCCGCCTTTGCCCGACGTCACCACCACTACCTTGGCCATGTTCCCTGCCTTCCCCAGCCCTGGTTCGTTTCACACCGGGCGCTTCAGCCCGGCCATGCGCAAAACGCCGTTCTCGTGCCATGCCTGGATCGCCTGACCGCGGAACGCCGGATCGGCATCCTCGGCGGTGAGGTAGACCCCATTCACGGCAATCAGTTCGGCGTCGAAGCTTTGACAGAAGATGCGGGCGCCGGCCTCGCCATTGGCGCCGGCGAGCGCGCGGCCGCGCAACGCGCCGTAAACATGGATCGAGCCGCCGGCGACGACCTCGGCGCCGGAGGCGATCGCCGCCAGGACGGTGACATCGCCGCGCGGGCAATAGATGGATTGGCCGGAGCGCACCGGCTCGGAAATCATCAGGTTGACCGGGCCGCCGTCGGCGCGCGCGGCAGCCGAGCCGCCCTCCGCGGTCTGGCGGCCCTTGCGAATCAGTGGCGGCAGATCAGCGTCGCCGGCCTCGCCCTCCCCGCCTTCGGAGCCGCCCTCGAGCGCCATCACGCGGATGTTGCGCTCGGCCAGGCCCTTGAGCAGCGCGTTCAGCGTCGGGCGGTCGAACGCCGAGCCGGAAAGATCGAGAACCACCGGCCGACTGGTGAAGAAGCCGGGCGAGCGGGCGGAGAGCGACTGCAGTTCGGCCAGCCACTCCTCAAGCGGCTCTTCCGGCGCCAGCACCTGGGCAAGGTAAGAGCGGGCGCCGAGGCGCAGGCTAGGGCGATGATGGCGCAGCGCGACGTTCAAAGCGAACCGTCCGATCGCCGGCCCCAAGCGGTGCCAAAGGGGCGCGGCCGCGGGTCCGGTCGCCCGATCTCGACGCTTTATGGTTAACGGAGGGTTAAGGCGGCGCGGAGGCGCGGCGGGCGGCGGTTTGCCGGGCGGCGGCCGAAGCGCAGGACGGCGAGGCGCGGCAAGCGATTCGGGCGACCCGAGGCGCTGCCGCGCCTCGGGTCCCGGAAAGTGCGCCCCGCTACATCGGCGGGACCATGCCGGCGACGCCGACATTGGTGGCGGCGGCGGTGTAAGTGCCGTCGGCCTGCTTGGTGATGCCCATGAAGACGGCGGCGCCGGGAACGAGCAGGGACTTGTCGCCGGGCACGAAGGCACCGACCGGGATGTTCGGCGGCACGACGATGTCGACGGTCGAGTCCTTGATCCTGAGCGTCATCAGCGGACCGTCCTGCGTCTTCGATCCGATCTCGGCCAGCGTCGCGTTGTTCATGGTCGAGTTCGGCACCAGGTCCCAGGGGAGCTGCGCCTCGTTGCGGTTGGCGGTCTGGTCGAAGATGTGGACCTCGATCGCCTTCTGGCGGCCGTCCGGCATCTTCACCGAGGTGATGCCGACATATTTGCCCTTGGTGACGTCGTCCATCGACGCCTTGGCGATGCCGGTGACGCGGAAGTTGTCGGGGATCTTCACCGGATAGACCGTGCCGTCATTGGCCTTGATGACAAGATCGCTGCCGGCGAAGGAGACGATGGTGCCGCGAACGCGGGTGGCGGGAGCCGGCTGGGCGGCCGGCGCGGCCGGTGCCGGAGCCTGTGCCAGCGCGGCGTCGGTGAGCGCCAGACCGGCGGCGAAAGCCAGCGCGGCGCGGATGGGCAGTAAGCGTAGTCTGCTCATGGACCTACCTCTGAGAAAGTTGCGTCGTCCGCCCAGCCCGAAAGGGTCGCGCCAATCGCCCGCCGGCGCAAGCGCCGTGTCAGGCGGCCTTGGCCTTCTCTTCCCAGATATAGAACAGCGCTCCGCCCTCCTCGACCGTCGAAAGCGCCAGGAGGCGGGAGCCGGCGGGAGCCGGACCGCCGCGGCGCTCGCCGGTGGCGGCATCGAAACGAGCGCCGTGCCAGCCGCAGACGAACTCGCCGCCCTTGCATTCGAGCGGGCCGCCGAAGTGGAGGCAGGTATTGGCGACGGCGCGTACGCGGCCGCCGGCGCGGTAGACATGGACCTCGCGGCCGAAGAACGAGACAAGGAGGCTTTGCCCCTCGGGCGGGATATCGGCGAGCTTGCAGAGTTCGTGCTTCATCAGCGTCTTCTCCAGATCGGCGCCAGCGGCGCGTTAGTTGCACATGCAACGATATAGCCGACGCTTGTTGCGATTGCAACAATCGTGTAGACCGGAGCGATGGCCAAGACACTGCCGCCGACCACGATCGCTGCCTGGGCGCGCCTCCTCAGGGCGCAGCGGCTGCTGCTCGATGCGGTCGAGGCCGACCTCAAAGCCGACGGCCTGCCGCCGCTGGTCTGGTACGACGTGCTGCACGAGCTCGCCGAAGCCGACAGCGGGCGGCTCCGCCATCGCGACCTCTCCGGCGCGATGCTGCTCGCCAAGCACAACCTGACGCGGCTGATCGACCGCATGGCCGAGGCAGGGTTGGTCGAGCGGCAGGCGGTCGACGAGGACGCACGCGGCGCGTTCCTAGCGTTGACGCCGAAGGGCCGCGAAATGCGGCGGGCGATGTGGCCAGTCTATCGCCGCGCCATCGAACAGCACTTCGCCGACCGCCTCAGCGAGGCCGAGATCGCGACGCTTGCGGCGATCCTCGGGCGGCTGCTCGGCCGCGGTTAAGCGGTCGGCAAACGAAAAAGCTGGCATTTGCCGGCGCGAGCAGGGATTCTGCCGGGCAATGCAGACATCTTCGCTCTCCATGGCGACTATTCGCTTGGCCGCCCTCCTCGCTTTCGCCGGGCCACCCGCAGCGGAGGCCGCACCGGCCGCGCCCGCCCCGGACCCGTTCGTGGCGTGCCTGAAAAGCCTCAGGGCGTCGGCGACCGCGGCCGGGATTGCCGGCACCGTCTTCGACACGGCGATGGCCGGCGCCAAGGCGGACCCGTCGGTGCTGCGCTCCGCGGAGACGCAGCCGGAATTCAAGACGGCGATCTGGGACTACATGGCGCTGATCGTCAATGACGACCGTGTTGCCGAGGGACGGGCGCGCCTCAAGGCGATGGCGGCGGAGCTTGACGCCGCCGAGCGGCGCTTCGGCGTCGAGCCGGCGGTGGTGGTGGCGATCTGGGGGGCGGAGTCGAATTTCGGCAAGGCGATGGGGAACCGCCCGCTGCTGCAGTCGCTGGCGACCCTTTCGTGCGAGGGCCGGCGGCAAAGCTATTTCCGCTCCGAGTTCGTCAAGGCACTGAAGATTGTGGCGCGCGGTGACATCAAAGCGACCGATCTCGTCGGCTCGTGGGCAGGCGCTTTCGGGCAGACGCAGTTCATGCCGTCCAACTACTGGGAAGACGCGGTCGACCACGACGGCGACGGCAAGGTCGACCTGATCGGCTCGGCCGCCGATGCACTCGGCTCGGCGGCCAACGAACTGAAGCACTCAGGGTGGGTGGCCGGCCTCCCCTGGGGCTTTGAGGTGAAGCTGCCGCCGCGCTTCGATGCTTCCTATGCCGGGCGTCGGGCGAAACGGCCTTACGAGGAATGGACGGGCCTCGGGGTCAGGCTCGCCAATGGCGGCGCCCTCCCCGCCAGCGGCTCGGCCGGGCTGCTCATTCCCGCCGGCGTGAACGGGCCGGCCTTTCTGGTGACGCGGAACTTCGACGCGATCTTCGCCTACAATCCGGCGGAGGCCTATGCACTCGCCATTGCCCATCTCGCCGACCGGGTGAAAGGCGGCGGGCCGCTCGTCACCAGGTGGCCGATCGCCGATCGCGCGCTGTCGCCGAAGGAGATCATGGAGCTGCAGACGCTGCTGATCGGCCTCGGCTACGACATCGGCAATGCCGACGGTGTGCCGGGCGACAAGACGCGTAAGGCGGTGCAGGACTTTCAGCAGAAGCGCGGCCTCGAACCCGACGGGCGGCCGAGCGAGTCGATCCTGCTGGCCCTGCGGAGCCCTGGCGCCGCCACGCCGGCGCGTCCGGCAACGCCGCCCCGGGCGACTCCGGCGCCCAAGCCGGCGGCGGCTGCCGTGCCGGCACCGACCTCAACAGCGGCGCAGCCCGGCGGGCAGACCATCGACGACATCATCCGCCGCTCGCTGGCGCCACGGGCCGACGGCGACGGGTAGGACCGGCGGATCGACCGCTCTTGCCGTGTGGCGTGTGTGGCGGTTGTGACAGTTTCTATGGGAGGCGGAGGCCTCCACTCGCCTGCCTGACGGATGGAGTGGCGGTCCAACGAGAAGAGGAAGGCCGAGCATGGGGGTCGTCGGGATCGGCGGGTTCTTCTTTCGCGCTCGGGATCCGGAAGCGATGCGCGCTTGGTACGCCAAGCATCTCGGCGTCGGCTCGGTGCCTTATGGGATGTGGGAGACCGCGGCCGGCCCCAGCGTCTTCGCGCCGTTCGCGGCGGATAGCGACTACTTCGCCGCCGATCGGGCGTGGATGCTCAATCTCCGCGTCGACGATCTCGACACTCTCTGCGTGACACTCAGCGCGGCGGGAATTGCGGTGATCGCCAAGCCGGAGTGGAACATGCCGGGGGTCGGGCGCTTTGCCCGCATCCACGATCCGGAGGGGAACCCGATCGAGCTGTGGCAGCCCGATGAGGCGGCTTGAGGCGGGATGGCACAGAACCCGCCACGACGATCGGCTCGTGGCAGTGTCGGCGCTCTCGTCCTCCCTCTGTCCGTCTCCCATAGAAGCCGTCACAAGTGTCACAGCCGCCACACGGATGGCTTTGCGCCGTGCATTAGCCTTTCCGATGCGAGCCATAGATTTCGCGTGAGGCGAGCGCGTCATAGCTTTCTCCGGCTGAGGCGAGAACCGCCTCGCTCTTCACTGGAGGAAACCAATGGCTTGGAAAGCTCCGAAGGTTGCCGAGGTCAGCGTCGGCATGGAGATCAACATGTACGCCTGCGCTTGGCGCGCCCCGAAGGTCGCCGAAGTGCCAGTCGGCATGGAAATCAACATGTACGCTTGCGCTCAGCGCAAGTAACTCGGTGAGCCCCGCCCGCGGCGGCCCGGTGGAGCGGGGCAATGATCCGCATCCTCGTTCTGGGAACTGCGGCGGGCGGAGGTCTTCCGCAGTGGAATTGTAACTGCGACATCTGTCGGCGGGCGCGCGGCGGCGACGAAGCGACGCCGCGCTCGTCGCAGGCTTCGATAGCGGTGAGCGCCGACGGCGAGACTTGGTTCCTGGTCAACGCCTCGCCCGACCTACGCCAGCAGATCAACGATAACCCGCCGCTTCACCCGCGACACGGAACGCGGCACAGCCCGATTGCCGGCGTGGTGCTGACCAACGGCGACGTCGATGCAGTGGCCGGGCTGCTGACGCTCCGCGAGGGGGCGGCCTTCACGATCTACGGGCACGACAAGACGCTCGGCGTTCTCGCGGACAACAGCATTTTCAACGTGCTCGACCCGCGCCTGGTCAAGCGCGAGCGCATCGAGCCGGAGCGGGCCTTCACTCTGGTCAACGCCGACGGGTCCCCGTCGGCGATCGAGGTCGTGGCCTTCGCGGTGCCCGGCAAGGTACCGCTCTATCTGGAGAAGGGTACGGCAGCGGACTTCGGCAAGGCGGCCGGCGGAACGCTCGGCCTCCATATCCGCAACCGGCGGAATGGCGCGCATTTCTTCTTCCTCGCCGCCTGCGCGGCGCTGACCGGGGAACTCGCCGAGCGGGTCAGCGGCGCGCCGCTGGTGTTCTTCGACGGCACGCTGTGGCGCGACGACGAGATGATCCGCGCCGGCCTCGGCCAGAAGACCGGCGCCCGCATGGGCCACATGAGCATGGAGGGTACCGACGGCTCGATCGGCGCCTTTACCGGCCTCGGCGTCGGCCGGAAGGTCTTCCTGCATGTCAACAACACCAACCCGGCACATTGGCGCGGATCGGACGAGTATCGCGCGCTCTCGCAAGCGGGCTGGGAGATCCTCAAGGACGGGACGGAGATCAGGCTATGACCATCCACCGCCAAGCCGCCGGCTTCGCCGGTGAACTGACCAGCGCCGACGAGCTGGAAGCGCGGCTGCGCGCCATCGGTGCCGAGCGCTACCACAGCAACCACCCCTTCCATAAGCTGCTGCATGGCGGCAAACTGAAGAAGGGTCAGGTCCAGGCCTGGGCCCTCAACCGCTACTACTACCAGTCTTCGATCCCGATCAAAGACGCGATCGTGCTGTCGCGCTTTCGTGACCGCGCCATCCGCTTGGAGTGGCGGCATCGCATCGACGATCATGACGGCGGCGAGGGCAGCGAGGGCGGCATCGACCGCTGGCTGAAGCTGACCGACGGGCTCGGCCTCGACCGCGACTATGTGATGTCGACCAAGGGCATCCTTGCCGCCACGCGGTTCGCCGTCGACGCCTACGTCAATTTCGTGCGCGAACGCACGCCGCTCGAAGCGATCGCCTCCTCGCTGACCGAACTCTTCGCGCCGAACCTGCACGAGGAGCGCATCGCCGGGATGCTGGAGCACTACGACTTCATTCGCGACGACATCATGACCTATTTCCGCAAGCGGCTGACGCAGGCGCCGCGCGACGCCACCTTCGCCCTCGACTATGTCCGCCGCCACGCCAACACGCCCGCCGAGCGCGAGGCGGTCGCCAACGCGCTCATCTTCAAGACCGACGTGCTCTGGGTGCAACTCGACGCCCTCTACCACGCCTATGTCGAGGGCCATGTGCCGCCGGGCGCCTTCATGCCCGAGGACCAGCCGTGAACGAGGTTGCGGCGCGGGCGCGCATCGTCCTCGGCGAAGCGAGCCGGCCGCGGCTGCCGCGTCACGCCCGCCTGCATTTCGACAAGGCGCGCGGCGTCACCGTTATTCTGGTGCCGGAGCGCGTGCTCGTCCCCGACGAGACGGCGGTCGAGGTGCTGGAGATGTGCGACGGCGCGGCAACGCTCGGTTCGCTGATCGACCGCCTCGCCGAGAAGTACGCAGCCGAGCGGAGCCAGATCGCCGCCGACGTCATCGCCATGCTCCAGGAGCTTGCCGACAAGGGCTATCTCATCGACGGCGGAGGGCCACGTCCATGAACGAGGCGATTAAGATCGATGCCGACGACAGCGTGGCGATCCTGGAGGGCGAGGCGGCGGCGCGGAGCGAGGCGCCAGCCCTGCCGCTCGCTGTCCTCGCCGAGCTCACGCATCGCTGTCCGCTGCAGTGCCCCTATTGCTCCAACCCGCTCGACCTGGAACGGGCCAGCCAGGAACTCACCACCGACGAGTGGAAGGGGGCGATGGACCAGTTGGCGGCACTCGGCGTCCTGCAGTTCCACTTCTCCGGCGGCGAGCCGACGGTGCGTAAGGATCTGGTCGAACTGACCGAGCACGCGACCGCCCTCGGCCTCTACACCAACCTCATCACCTCGGCGGTGCTGCTCGACGAGAAGAAGCTCGCGGCGCTGGAGAAGGCCGGCCTCAGCCACGTGCAGATCAGCTTCCAGGGCGCCGAGGACGCTATCGCCAATCGCGTCGCCGGCCTCGCCGGCTCGCACGCCAAGAAGCTCGCCGCTGCCAGGCTGGTGCGGGGGGCCGGCCTGCCGCTGACGGTCAACGCCGTGATGCACCGCCAGAACCTCGCCCAGTTGCCGGCGATGATCGACATGTCGGTCGAACTCGGCGCCGACCGTCTGGAGGTGGCCAACGTCCAGTATTACGGCTGGGCGCTCAAGAACCGCGCGGCGCTGATGCCGACGGTCGAGCAACTGGAGGAGACGACGCGCATCGTCGAAGCGGCGCGCGAGCGCCTGAGAGGCGTCCTCGCCATCGACTACGTGATCCCCGACTACTACGCCAAGCGCCCGAAGAAATGCATGGGCGGCTGGGGGCGGCAGTTCTTCAATATCTCGCCCGCCGGCCGGGTGCTCCCCTGCCATGCCGCCGAGACGATCACTACCCTTTCCTTCGAGTCGCTCCGCGACCACCCGATCGAATGGATCTGGAACAATTCACCGGCCTTCCGCGCCTATCGCGGCACATCTTGGATGCCCGAGCCGTGCAAGAGCTGCGAATTCCGGGAGATCGACTGGGGCGGCTGCCGCTGCCAGGCCTTCGCGCTGACCGGCGCGGCCGGCAATACCGATCCCGCCTGCGAGCGCTCGCCGCGCCACCGCGAGATCTTCGCGCTCGCCGAGCGGGAAGCGGCCGACAACCGCAAAGCGTTCGTTTTCCGCAATTTCGCCGGCGGCACCGCAGAAGCGCTCGGCAGCTGAGCGCGGCCCGCCGCCCCTTCCCTTCGCGGCGGCGGCACCCCATCTTGTCGGCGATTGCCCGCTCGGCGGCGGCCGGCTAGTCCTGGCGGCCGCCTGAGGCTTGCCCGCCCGCCTCTCTCACTCCCAGTTAAGGAGCACCCGATGACCGCTCAGCCATTCCGCCTCCTGCGCGAACAGAAGCTCGATGAGGTGAACTCGGTGGCGCGGCTCTACCGCCACGAGAAGACCGGGGCCGAGGTGCTGTCGCTAATCAACGACGACGAGAACAAGGTGTTCGGCATCACCTTCCGCACGCCGCCGAGCGACTCGACCGGGGTGGCGCATATCCTGGAGCACTCGGTGCTGTGCGGGTCGCGGAAATACCCGGTGAAGGAGCCGTTCGTGGAGCTGATGAAGGGGTCGCTGCACACCTTCCTCAACGCCATGACCTACCCGGACAAGACCACCTATCCGGTGGCGAGCCAGAACGTTCAGGACTTCTACAACCTGGTCGACGTCTATCTCGACGCCGTGTTCCACCCGCGGCTCACCGAGGACATCTTCCGCCAGGAAGGCTGGCATTACGAAGTCGACGGCGAGAGCAAGGCCCTCACCTTCAAGGGGGTCGTGTTCAACGAAATGAAGGGCGCTTATTCCTCGCCCGACGCGGTGCTGAACGAGGTTTCGCAGCGCTCGCTCTATCCCGACATCACCTATGGCGTCGATTCCGGCGGCGACCCTAAGCACATCACCGATCTGACCTTCACGCAGCTGAAGGGCTTCCACGAGAAGTTCTACCACCCCTCCAACGCGCGGGCCTTCTTCTACGGCGACGACGACCCGGAGAAGCGCCTGGCGATTCTCGACGAGTACCTCTCCGCCTTCCCGCCGGTCGATCCGCGTTCCAGCGTCGCCAAGCAGAAGCGCTTCAGCTCACCCAAGCGGATCGCCAAGACATACGCCGCCGGCGAGCAGAAGCCGGGCGCCGGGTCGGCGATGGTGACGGTCAACTGGATGCTCGACGAGCCGGCCGACGCCGAAGCGACACTGGCGCTGCACGTCCTCGAATACGCTCTCTACGGGACGCCGGCTTCGCCGCTGAGAAAGGCGCTCATCGATTCCGGCCTCGGCGAAGCGCCGGTCGGCGGCGGCCTTGAGGACGAGCTCCGTCAGCCGATGTTCTCGGTCGGCCTCAAGGGCGTGAAGGAAGCCGATGTCGACAAGGTCGAGAAGTTGATTCTCGACACCTTCGCCCGCCTCGCCAAGGACGGCATCGACGCGCTCACCGTCGAGTCGGCGGTGAACACCATCGAGTTCCGCCTGCGCGAGAACAACACCGGCTCGTTCCCCCGCGGGATTGCCTTGATGCTGCGCTCGCTCCGGAGCTGGCTGCACGAGGGCGACCCCCTGGCTCCCCTCGCCTTCTCGGCGCCGCTCGCGGCGGTGAAGGCGTCGCTGGCCGGCGGCAAGCGGCCGCTCGAAGCGGCGATCAAGAAGCACTTCCTCGACAACACTCATCGCACCACGGTCGTCCTGACGCCGGACAGCGGCCAGGAGGAGCGCGAGGCGGAAGAGGAAAAGGCGCGGCTTGCCGCGACCCGCAAGGGCATGAGCGACGCCGACCTCAAGGCGGCCGCCGCGACTGCCGAGGAACTGCACCGCCGCCAAGCGGCGCCGGACAATCCGGCCGACCTCGCCAAGATTCCGACGCTGCGGCTCGGCGACCTGCCGCGCCAGAACAAGCACCTGCCGATCGCCCTCGACAGCCATAACGGCTCGACGATCGCCTATCACGAGTTGGCCACTAACGGCGTCATCTATCTCGATCTCGGCTTCGACCTTCACCGCGTGCCGGGAGATTTGCTGCCCTATGTGACGCTGCTCTGCCGGGCGCTGGTCGAGACCGGCGCCGGGCGCGACGACTTCGTCGCGCTGTCGCAGAAGATCGGCGCCAAGACCGGCGGCATATCGCCGACCCGCTGGACCAGCGCCAAAGTCGATGCCAAGGGCAGCGTGGCGCAGATGCTGGTGCGCTCGAAGGCGACACCGGACCGCGCCGGCGACCTGATCGGCCTCCTTCGCCAGGTGCTGCTCGAACCCCGGCTCGACAACCGCGAGCGCATCGAACAGCTGATCCTGGAGGATCGCGCGGGCTTCGAGGGCCGCATCGCGCCGATGGGCATGCGGATCGTCGATCTCCGCCTTCGCTCCTCGCTGCACGAGGCCGACTGGGCGGCCGAACAGATGGGCGGCATCAGCTACCTCTTCTTCCTCCGCCGCCTCAGCGAACAGGTGAAGAGCGACTGGCCGGCCGTGCGGGCGGCGCTGGAGAAGACTCGGAACGCCCTCGTCAACCGCTCGGCGCTGGTGGCCAACGTGACCACCGACGGCGGCACCTGGCGGGCGTTCCGTCCGCAGCTGACCGCGCTGATCGACGCGCTGCCGGCGACGAGCCCGTCGGCCACTTGGACGACGCTGGAGCGGCCGCGCTCGGAGGGCCTAACCATCCCGGCGCCGGTCAACTATGTCGGCAAGGGCGCCGACCTGTTCGCGCTCGGCCGCAAACTCAGCGGCGCGGCCGCCGCGGTCGGTCTCAAGCACCTCAACACGGGCTGGCTGTGGGACAAGGTGCGCGTCCAGGGCGGCGCCTATGGCGCGCGGAGCGCCTACGACCGCTTCACCGGCGGCCTCACCCTCCTCTCCTACCGCGACCCCAACCTCCTCGGCACGCTCGACGTCTACGACCAGGCGGCGGAGTTCCTGCGCCACGAGGTTGCCGAGGCGGAAATGACGCGCAGCGTCATCGGTGCGATCGGCGAGGTCGACCAGTACATGCTGCCGGACGCCAAGGGCCTCGTCTCTATGCAGCGGCACCTCAGGGGCGACAGCGAGGAAGCGCGCCAGCGGATCCGCGATTCGATCCTCAGCGCCAGCGCCAGGGACTTCGCCGAACTGGCCGACGCCTTGGTCGAGGTCGCCAAGCACGGCCACGTCGTTGTCGTCGGCGGCGAGGCGGCGATTGGCGCCGCCAATGCCGAGCGCCAGGGCTTCCTCGCCGTGGAGAAGGTGCTCTAGCCGCCGCAAATCGTGGACCGGGCGGGCTCAGTCCGCCCGGTCCCAGCTCGCTCTTACGGGCGGGCGATATTTACGTCTGGTTAGTATTTACTCATTCATAACAATTGAAATTCTTCGCCTTTTTTGGCCTCAACTTCATCGGCTAAACGATTTTGTAACTATGAAGAGCGATACATAGAGCCTGTCGTTTGCGCGAAGACTTGTCGGTTCTTCGCACCCGCAAAGGATTTGCGCGGCTGGAGGCCTCCATGAAGACGCTCACGCTTACCCTGTTATCGACGACGGCACTCCTCGCTGCCGCAGCCACGGCGGAAGCCGCCGATTTCGGCCGCGCGCCCCCGCTGCCCTACGTGCCGCCGCCGGTCGCCGCGCCGGTGTCGCAGAACTACGTCTCGATTTTTGGCGGCTATGGCTGGAGCCAGTTCGGCAATCTGCGCGGCAATGCCTACCGGCACGAGATCCGTAACGCCAACGCCAACAACTTCCTCTCGGAATGGGCGACCAACGGCAAGGTCGGCGACGGCTGGCTGCTCGGCGTGTCAGTCGGCACGAATCTCTCGAACAATGTGCGCGGCGAACTCGAAGCCTCGTTCATTCGGATGAAGACCAACACCTCCTCAGTCTACACCTGCGATAACCTCGGGGGTAACAACAGCTGTAACAACTTCAACTACAACGGCGCGCGGCTCAACAACTGGGCCGGCACCACCGAGGGCGGCGGGCGCATCGACAACATCTTCCTGATGGCCAATCTCTGGTACGACTTCGCGCCGGGCTCGTCGTGGAACCCCTATATCGGCGGCGGCGCCGGGGTGGTGCACTCGAAGGGTTCGTTCAAATCGGCCTTCATCAGCTACCAGACCAACAACAACAACACCAACCTGCCGGCCGACTATCTCGACCACAATGTCGACGCCTGGGGGCTGGCGTTCCAGGCCGGCGCCGGCATGCGCTTCGCCCTGATGCCCAACATGGCCCTCGATGTCGGCTATCGCTTCAAGGCGGGCATGAACCTCGCCACGTCGGTGAGCACCAACTTCCCGATCAACAGCCTGACCACCGATGTCGCGCGATGGCAGGGATCGGACCGATTGAGTTTCGGCATCCATACGGTCCAGGTCGGACTGACGATGGGATTCTAGCGCGGCACGGTTGGTTCACCCGAAACGCCAAGAGGGCCGTCCCGCCGGGCGGCCCTTTTCTTTTGGCGCCGCGCCGTCCGCCCCTTGCCGACGCCGCGGCCGAGACTCTAGCCTGCCAAACGGGGCGAATCAGGCCCGCGAGGCAGGAGCGGCGATGCTGGATACGCCTAACCGGGAAACCCGGTCCGACCTTTCCACCCGCGTTCTCGACATCGTCGGCTATCTCGGCAAGCAGCCAAAGGATCTCCCCGAATATTATCGCCGCCTGCTCGACGACGAGGATCTGTACCTGCGGACCGGGGCGATGGCGGCGCTGCTCGACCTTGGAGCGGTGGAGCGCGGGCAATGGACGACGGCGGTGTCGCTGTCGCGCTACGGTGCCATCGGCCGGCGCGCCTTCTATTTCTTCACCCAATCTCGCGAATACGCGCTGGCCCGGCAGGCGCTCGACGCCTTGGCCACCGCAGAACGGCCCGACCCCGTCGAGCGGATGCGCGCCGACCTTGCCCTCGACAGCCGCAGCATCGGCGAGTTCGAAGCGCGCGACTTCCTCGCCACCGGCGAAGTCTCGCATCTCCTGTCGGCGGCCGCCAATTTCGAGGCTGCGGCCGGCTGGCGCGAGGCGGTGCTGTGGGCGGCGCGGGCGACCGCCCTGCATCCGATCGTGCCGGCGACGGCGATGCTGCTGTTGACCCTGCTGGAATCGTCTAATCAGCCCGACCTCCTCGACGGCATCCTGGAGACGTTTCGCCGTGGCAACGTCTTCCCGCTGGTGCGGCGCATCTATCGCGGCGTGCAATTGGTGGAGCGAGGCAAGCCCGACGAAGCGATCAGCCAGCTTTCGACCATCGAGTTGAAGACCGTCCCGACTTCGCAGTTGCGGATCGCCATCTGCGGCGGCCTCGCCAAGGCCCATGAAAAGCTCGGCGACTACCGGAGCGCCGCCGCGGCCTACCGGCGCCAGCACGAGCAGATCGACGGCGAGAAGATGGACCCTGCCGACTTCATGCGGAGCGTGCGGCGCTTGGCGCGGATCGATGTTGGCGAAGTCGGCCCCGACCGCCGCAGCGACCATTTCATGATGCTCGGCTTCCCGCGCTCCGGCACCACGCTTTTGGAGAACGTCCTGGCGGCGCACCCGGAAATCGAGACGTTCGAGGAAATTCCGTCTTATCAGTCGGTCGCCGAGGCGAGCCAGGCGTTCGAGCAAGCCAAGTTCGCCAGTCCGGAGGAGCGGCGAGCGGCGGCGGAAGCGATGCGCGAGCGCTATTATGTCGAGATCGAGCGGCGCAAGCGCAAAGCCGGGGCCCGCATCTTCGTCGACAAGCTGCCGATCCGCTCGGCCTATGCGGAGTCGCTGGAGAAGTTCTTCCCGCAGAAGAAATACATCTTCTCCATCCGTCATCCCTACGACGTCGTCCTCTCCTGCTATCGCCAATCTTTCAAGCCCAACCCGGCGATGGAAAATTTCCGCCAGTTCGACAAGGCCTGCGCGCTCTACGACGAGGTGATGTCGGTCTGGTTCAAGGCCTTTCCCGGGGAGAGCGAGCGCATCTGTTACCTCCGCTACGACGACCTCGTGACTGATTTTGAAGCGGCGGTCCGGCGGGTTCTCGCCTTCCTCGGCGCCGACTGGAACGAGGAAGTGCGGGCCTTCTCCGAACGCTCGCAAGAGCGGCGCGTGGCGACACCGAGCTATGCCAAGGTGCGCGCCGGCCTCTCGATCGGCGTCCAGTCGTCGTGGCGGAATTACAGGTTCCTGTTCGGCAGTCGCGAGACCGGCCATCTCGACAAGTGGGTCGAGCGCTTCGGCTACAAACGTCTGAGCGACGCAGAGTAACGAGCAAATAGCGTTGGAGCCGGGGAGAGCCGGCGGGCCGCTCGCGATGTTTTGACGTCAAAGGGCCACGGTTCGGCGTACTCCTCCCAAGCGGGCGGCAGCCTGCCGCCTTGAGGAGATACCCGATGACCATGCGCTCCACGCTTGCAGTCGCGGCGGCCCTTGCCTTCGCCGCGCCGGCCGGCTTCGCCGCCACCACCCCCGCGCCGGCCAAGCCGGCGACGACGCCGACCCTGACGGTCTGGCTCTACGACGGCGGCGCCGGCGCCAAGATGGCGACCGACCGCGGCATGGGGATGGCGCGCAAGGGCCACGCAACGATGGGCCTTCGCCTTTCCGGCGACAGCTTCAAGGCCGGCGAACTGACGCTGAAGGTCAACAACACCTCCAAGGCGACGATGCACGAACTGGTGGTGGTGCCGCTGAAGGGCGCAAAAACCGCCCCGACCTTCGATGCCGCCAAGAACGCCATCGACGAAGAGGCGGCCGGCACGGCCGGCGAGGTCTCCGAACTCGAGCCCGGCAAATCCGGCTCGAGCACGCTGACGCTGAAGGCGGGCGTCTACATGCTCGTCTGCAACATTCCCGGTCACTATGCCAACGGCATGTGGCGGGTGATTACGGTGAAGTAGCAGCGTCTTTCAGTTATGCCGGAGGCTCGCCAGGAAGGCCGCGACGCCGCCATAGAAGCGGGCGCGGTCGGTTCTGAACGCGGTCGCGTGCTCGCCCGGAACCTCAAGGAAAGTCTTGGGCTCCCGGGCGGCAGCGAAGAGGGCGCGAGCGTCGGTGATCGGGATCGTGGTGTCGCCGGTGCCGTGGATGAAGAGCTTGGGCGCGTTGACCGCAGCGATCCGGGATAGCGTGTTGAAGCGATCGCCGATCAGGAGCGGGATCGGCACCAGCGGGTGGCTCGCCTGCGCACGATCACGGATCGACGTGTAGGCGCCTTCCAGCACCAGGCCGGCGACGGGCACCGTAGTGGCGAGCTGCGCGGCTACGCCGCTGCCGAGCGAAAAGCCATAAGCGACAATGCGTTCGGGCGGGACGTTCACGACCTCCCGGAGGTAGCGATAGCCGGCGGCAGCATCGGCATAGAGGCCGGCCTCGCTGACCGTGCCCTCGCTCTTGCCGAAGCCGCGATACTCGACGGCCAGGATGCCGGCGCCGATCGCCTGGAGATAGGAATAGGATTCGGCATAGCCAGGCGTCGACAGGTTGCTGGAATTGCCGTGGAGGTGGAGAACCCAGAAGGCGCGATCGCCGTCGCTTTTGGGGTCGATCCGCCAGGCGGCGAGCTTGACGCCATCGGCGGCGGTCAGCGCCACCGGCTGGATGGAGAGGCCGAGGCTGGCGGGCGGCGGCCCGTGGTCCGTACGATCGGCGTCAATGACCGCGCTCTCATCGTTGAGGCGGTAGTAGACGACGAAAGCGACCAGTCCTGTCGTGACGAGGGCAATGACGGCAAGGGCGATGCGGCGCAGGCGTTTGCGAATGGCTTCCCCCTTGGGCCAGCGGGTGGATGGCTCAGGATAACCGCCCGACGAAGGACCGGCCAAGGGGTGCTAGAGGGCCCCGCTCAGCGGAAAGTCTGGAAGGGCGGTCGTTGCCAGGGGAACAGCCAGGGTGTGGGCGTGGCAGCGCGCACCGGCGCGGTTGCTGCCGGCGGCCTGGCCGACGAGCCGGCGAGGGTCGGGGCAAGGGCGGCGGTCTGGACGCGCTTCGCCGGCGCAGGCGCCGCGTTGGCGGCGGCGACAAGACTCTCCTCGCTCGGGACGATGTGAACGATCTTGAACCCCTCGGCCTTCAGATCGGCGAGGAGCTGCGGCAGCATTGCTGCCGTCGCCGCCTTGGTGTCGTGCAGGAGTAGAATACCGCCATTGGTATGGCGGAGCTGCGCCAGCGCGCGGAGGCGTATGCTGTCGGGCGAGGAGAAGGGCAACCAATCGCCGCCCTCCGCGTCGATGCTGACGGCGGCAATGCCGCGTTCGGCCAGATAGGCGCGGGTCGCCGTCGTCGCCCGCAGGCCGGGAAAGCGGAAGAACGGCACCGGGGCGTGGCCGAGCACCGCGGTCACGTCGCGAATGCCGGTGTCGATCTCGCGGACGGCATCTTCCAAGGCAAGGTGGTGCATCGCCAACGGGTGGCCGTGCGTATGGGTGGCGATAGTATGGCCGGCGGCCTCGGCGGCCAGGACCAGGCTCGGCGTGGTCTGCGCCATGCGGCCGACGATGAAGAAGGTGGCGCGCGTGCACTGCTTGTCGAGGGCGCGCAGCACGGCGTCGGTAGTGCCCGGCTCCGGCCCGTCGTCGAAGGTCAGGACGACTTCCTTTGGACCGAGCGGCGCCGGATGATGGAAGCCGTTGCGGCCGATTTCCAGCCCCTGGGCGGTATCCAGCGGCAGGACACGGGAAACGCCGAGGGCGTCCGGATTAGTGCAAAATGCAAAGGCGGGAAGGGTGGGGAGGATCGATACTACCGACGCAACAACGACGCCTAACGCAAACGCACGCATACGCACTCCCCACACCTTCTCACGCGAACGCGAAGCGGACAAACACCGATGCCCGGCGCAACGCGCGGCGCCCGGCAGCATCATGCGGAGACTTGTTTAAGACTGTGTCTCTTATGTGCCGGGTCTGTGTCTAATACCCGCCGGATGAATGGCAGCTGAACCGACGCCCGCCTTCGCCGCCAATTCCACAGAGCGAGGTCCAGCGAAGGGCGCCAAGTCGGCGCCCTTCGCTCGTTTGCAGCCTAACGAACGCCGAGGTCGTGGGCCTCGATGTCGCGATCCTTGGTCTCGGGAAGCAGGACGAGCGCCACCACGAAGCTCATTGCCGCCACGACAATCGGATACCAAAGGCCGGCGTAGATGTTGCCGGTCGCAGCGACGATGGCGAAGACGATGGCCGGCAGGAAGCCGCCGAACCAGCCGTTGCCGATGTGATAGGGCAACGACATACCGGTGTAGCGGATACGCGTCGGAAAGAGTTCGACCAGCCAGGCGGCAATCGGCCCATAGACCAGGGTGACGAAGATCACCAGGATCCAGAGCAGAAGCACCGTCATCGGGTAGTTGATCTGGTTAGGATCGGCCGAAGTCGGGTAGCCGGCGGCCTTAACGGCGTTGGTGACGGCGGTGGTGAAGGCGGCGTTTTTCGGGTTGAACTCGGGGATCGGCATACCGACGCCGTCGAAGGCCGGCACTGTTTCCGACCCGACCTTGACCTGCGCCACCGTGCCCTTGGGGGCATCGACGCCGGTGTAGTTCACCGAGAGATTGGCGAGAACCTGCTTGGCGATATCGCAGGAATTCACGTAGCGCTCGGTGTTGGTCAGGCGAAGCTGGAAGGAACAGTCGGCGGGATCGGCGACGACGGTCACCGGGGCCGAAACCAGCGCTTTCTCAAGCGCCGGGTTGGCGAAGTGAGTGATGCCGGGGAAGATCCAGAAATAGGTGAGCGCGGCGAGACCGAAGCCGGCGAGCATGATCGGCTTGCGACCGATTTTGTCCGACAGCCAACCGAACAGGATAAAGCCCGGCGTACCGAGCGCCAGGGCGATGGCGATCATGATGTTAGCGTTGACCGCCGGAACCTTCAGCGTGTTGGTCAGGAAGAACAGCGCGTAGAACTGCCCGCCGTACCAGACCACTGCCTCGCCGGCGGTGGCGCCGAGCAGCGCCAAAACGGCGATCCGGGCATTGGTCCAGTTGCCGAAGGCTTCCTTGAGCGGCGTCTTGGAGTGCGCCCCCTCGTCCTTCATCTTCTGGAAGAGCGGCGACTCGGCCAGCTTCAAGCGAATCCAGATCGACACGGCCAGCAGGACCGCTGACAACAAGAAGGGGATGCGCCAGCCCCAATCGCCGAAGTCCTTTTCGCCCATCCACGTGCGGATACCGAGAATGATCAGGATCGCCATGAACAGGCCGAGCGTGGCGGTAGTCTGGATCCACGAGGTGTAGTACCCGCGCCTGCCCTTGGGCGCATGCTCAGCGACGTAGGTGGCGGCCCCGCCGTACTCGCCGCCAAGGGCCAGGCCCTGGAACAGCCGCAAGGCGATCAGGGTGATCGGCGCGGCGATCCCCCAGCTGGCGTAGTTGGGCAGGAGGCCGATGAGAAACGTGCCGGTGCCCATCAGCGTCATGGTGATGAGGAAGGTGTATTTACGGCCGACGATGTCGCCGAGCCGGCCGAAGAAGAGCGCGCCAAACGGCCGGACGGCAAAGCCGGCGGCGAAGGCGAGCAGCGTGAAGATGAACGCCGCGGTCGAGGGGGCCGCCGAGAAGAACTGCGTGGCGAGAATGCCGGCGAGCGTGCCGTAAATGTAGAAGTCGTACCACTCGAAGACAGTGCCAAGGGACGAAGCAAAAATGACCAGTCGATCGTCGCGCTTCGTTATTTCCATCGTTGCCGGTGCGGCCGCAGCCATTGCCATGTGCGTTCCCTCTGCTCCCGATTCGCGGTTCCCCGCGACGGCGCTGGAATGTTAGGCCGTGCCAAACGCAGCGCAAGCTGCACCGCAGCGAAGTTCATTCGCGCGTCGGCTAAGGCGAATTTCCTAGATTCTGCGCTGCTTTAGACGGATTTCCAGCGACCGCACCGCAAGTTCGATGTTGGTCAATTGGGGGTCGACGGCCAGCGCCTGGCGGAAGGCTTCCAGGGCGGCTTCCTCGTTGCCGAGTTGCAGTTGCACCATGCCGCGGCCGGCAAGCGCGCCGAAATGGCGCGGCTCCCGCGCCAGTGTCTCGGCAATGTCGCGGAGCGATTCCTGGTAGCGGCCCATCATGTAGAAGAGCGTGGCCCGCTTGTTCCAGGCCTCCATATAGTCAGGCTTCGCAGCGACCACGGCGTTCAGATAGTCAAGCGCGAGGTCGTAGGAGCGGTTGTCCATCGCCTCAATCGCCCATTCCATCTGCAGGTTGGTCTTGGCATCGCCGGAATCCAGCCAGATGCGGACGATCTGATTCTCGATCGCCGTGCCGTCGCGCTCCGACTGGGCGTTCTTCAGCGCATCGAAAAGCAGATTCAGTCGCTGATCGTTGGCGAGATTGGCCGCGCCGGCGCCATTCGAAGCATGGACGCCAAGGGCGAGAACGAACAGCCGAAGGACGGTAAGCAGGCGCGTCATTGCGACCTCCGATCAGCGTCACTGAGGTCGATGGTACCCGGCGGCCAAAAGCGGCGCCAGCCGAGGCCCTCAATCGCCGCCACGCGATCGCGACTCTTCTACCAGGCTATAGGCGAAGCCGAGTTCGTTCAGCGCTTCGATCGCTCGGCGGGCCGCCCGCATGGCGTCGCGCTTGGCGTCAGCGACGACACGGCGGCGCTCCTTGTCGATTTGTCGGACGCGCGCATAGGGCGTTTCGGCAGCCGCTTCGGCGGCCGGCGCCGCCGGCGCCGTGGTCAGGTCCTGCAGAATGCGAGGCGCCGGCGCCGCGACGGGTCGAGGGGCCAGCGCGGCGGCGGGAGGCGGGAGATCGGCGGGTGCCGACTGTTCGACCTTGGCCGTCTCCCGTTCGATCTCGTCGAGCAGCCCCGCGGCCCAGGACCGCTTTGGCGCTTCGGCTATTCCGCCGGGACCGCTTTGGCTCCGGTTCTTGCGACTTTGCTTAATCTCGATTGCGAACGGCTTTGCTCTGGCACGCATATGCTGGATCGTTCCGATGATACGGGGGCCGGAATCGGGGCCCTGGAGAGCCCGTCCCCTCTACGGTAACCACTGGCGTCCGTCCAGTGTCGCGCCTCTCACTACCTTGACGCGAGTGCCGGCATGTTGAGTCCTGGCCGCCCGGCCCGGCCATTGACAGGCTCCCGCCGGCGCGGGATTTCAGGCTCAGCCGGTACGGCAACGGCCTTGCGCGGTGCGGCTTCTGGCGTAGCCTGCCGCCGGGGCATGGCGAATCAATCGGCGGCGGCGTGGCCGGCGCGGCGCCGCAGAGGAGACCGGGCAGATGAGCGAAGGGCGAATGTCGTGGATGCGGGCCCGCAGCGGGGCCGCGTGGGGGGTGACAGCCTCGATTGCCCTATCGGTGGTTATCCTGGTCTTCTTCCTGGCCACTTGGTGGGTACAGCCGAAATACCCGCCGACCGTCGAGGTCCTCGGCGCGTTTATCATTTCGGCTCTGGCGCTGATCTACCTCCGCTATCAGATCGGCGCGCTCCAGGATCGCCCGGGGGCGGCCGACCGGGCGGCGACGCGGGACATGAATTACTCATACCTGCCGGGTATTTGCCTGGTCGTGGGGATCGTCCTCAGGATCGTCGACTATTTCGCCATCCAGCGGGTTGGCGCGCCGTCGTTTCTGGATTTCGGCGGCTGGCTCGGCTGGCTGTTCGGGTTCCTGACGCCGCTGGAATGGGGCGCGGTGTTCCTCTTCGGCGGCGCGATCTTCATAGACGTTACGCAGCTCACCGACCTTTCCAACCGCCTGATGCAGCGGCCGACCGGCCCCTCGATCAACGTCACCGACGTCGAAGGCCACCACAACTGAGACCGCCCGCCAGCCTGCCGGCTGAGTTGGAATGACGCGGCCGCATCGCATTTGGCGCGGTGCGGCCCTATCTGAAGCGAGGCGGGGCGCCTACGAATACCGATCGGCAAAATAGGAGGAAATCCATGCGAGCTTGGTTAGCGTCAGTCGGGGCCGCGACGATCCTGGGGGCCGCGACAATCCTCGGATCCAGCGCCGGCCTTGCCGGTCCGATGACCGACCCGGTCAACGCCAAGGGCTTCATCAAAGGCACTGTCGACGCCACCTTCAACACCAAGACGCGCTTCGACACCTCCGGCCGCGCTCCGGACGGGGCGCCAGCCGTCGGCGCCAGCGATACCTATGCGTTGAACGTGACCGTGCTCGACCAGTTCCGTTTCCAGGGCAACATCAACGTGCTGCCGTGGATTCCCACCCGCACGCTCGGCGTGACGCTGCAGGGCGGAGCGGTAACCACACAGCTCGCAATCGCCGCGCTGCAGGGCAGCCAGAGCGTCGGTATCGGCAATCTGGTCGGCGGCATGTCGGTCGACGGCGACGGAAAGTATCGACTCGATACTCCGCCGCGCGACGCCGGCAACCTGCGCTTCGCCATGAGCACGGTCGGCCGCGTCCAGGGCTTCACCTCCAACTTCAAAGGCGAGATCCAGGGCCGCATTCCGGAGCAGGCCGGCCTCGCCGCCAAGGTCAAGGCGGCCGGCCAGGGCGTGCAGAAGACTTATGTGCGCTATGTCGCCGGCAAGCCGGTGCCGCACACGGTCAAGAACGCCGACCCGATGAAGTTCACTTCCGCGCTGCTCGCCGCAGGGCCTTCGACCGCTTATCCGGACACGCAGATCAGCGGTTCGATCGACTGGGTGGACGAGGAGAAGAAGTGGTACGTCGACGTCACCGCGACCTACACCGCCGAAGGCAAGCAGAACGTCGACCGCTATAGCGGCTCGATCGACTGGTTCACCGATGCCGACCGCAAGAGCAACGGCAAGGGCTGGTACGACTTCAACATCCGCCTCAACGAGAAGCCGGCCTCGCAGCAGGACTTCTTTACCGGCCCGGTCAACGCGAACGATTACTTCGCCACCGACACCTCGGTCCCCGGCTACACCGGCCGGGTCGAGTATGTCGACAAGTGCGACTCCAAGGGCTGCATCGGCGACGACGAGAAGGTGCTGACCTCCAAGATCACCTACAATCTCGACGCCAACCAATCCTCGCCGATCCAGAGCATGAACCTCTGGAAGATCATCGGCATCCTGATGGTCGGGCCGTTCAACACCTGACCCGTCGGCAGCCGAGCCGCAACCTCAAGACCCGGCATTTGCCAGAGGGCGTCTCCAGTCGGAGGCGCCCTTCTTGTAAGGCGGGGCGCGACCCGTGATCCCTCCCCTCATCCATCAGACCTGGCACGACGAGCGCATTCCGGCGAAGTTTGCCGACTGGGCCGCCTCATGGGAGGCAATAAACCCGACTTGGCGCCGCATCCTTTGGACGGACCGGATGCTGCTCGAATTCGTTGCCGAGCGTTACCCAGATTTCCTGGAAATCTACTGCTCGTACCCCGCCAACATCATGCGGGCCGATGCTGGCCGCTACCTGCTCCTCGATCATTTCGGCGGCGTCTATGCCGACCTCGACGCCGAGTGCGTGGCGCCGCTCGATCCGCTCGCGGCGGAGCCGCGCCTGCTCCTCTGCCACGAACCGCCAACGCACTGGGCGCTGCACGCGCCCTATCGTTCGCACCCCTTCGTTCTGTTCAACGGGGTGATGGCCAGCCCGGCCGGCCACCCATTCTGGCGGCACCTGCTGGAGCGCATGCGCGGTACGCGCTTTGCCGCCGACGTGCTCGACGCGACGGGGCCCTGCCTCCTCACCGGCGCCTATCTCGCCTATGGCGACAAGGCCGGCATCAACGTGCGCTCCTGCCAGCTTTTTACGCCCAAGGACGCTCACGGGAAATCGGCCCCGCCCTACGGCGAGGCTGCGGACACCACCCTCACCCGCCACTATTGGGCCGGGACTTGGTGGAGTGACCGGAAGCGGCGCCCGATCCGCGATCGGGCGACCGCCCTCTGGCATCGCGCCCGCAACCTCGCCACGCGTGGGCCGAGGCTGGACCCGGCCGCCGCTCGCGCAACCGTCGACGCCACTGCCCTCGGCCTGGCGCCGCCGCGCGGCGAGCGGCTCGCCATCCTCGTGCCGGTGCGGAACGCCGCCATGCATATCGAGCCGTTCCTGGCCGCGGTCGGCGCCCTCGACCATCGCAAGAGCGACGTCAAGCTGGTCTTTTGCGAAGGCGACAGCGAGGACGACAGCGCGGCGCGCCTGGCGTCGGCTGCGGAGCGGCTGAAGGGAATCTATCGGGAGGTTATCGTCACGCGAATGCCGGTCGGCACGAGGTTTCCGCAGCATCACCGCAGTATGCGGCGCTATCAGCGTTCGCGCCGCGCCGGTCTGGCCAAGGTGCGCAACCATCTCATCGATGTCGGGCTCGACGCCAGCGACGATTGGGCTTTGTGGATCGACATCGACGTCTGGCGTTTTCCACCCGACATCGTCAGCCGGCTGCGGGCCGCGAACGCGCGTATCGTGGTGCCGAATTGCGTCACCCGTCCGGGCGGACCAACCTACGATCTCAACACCTTTCGCAGCAGTTGGAACTACCCAAGGCACGTCTACCACCGCCACCTACGGGACGGTCTATTTCAGCCGCCGGCCCGGTTTCGCGGTCGACTGTATCTCGACGGACTCAGGCACAGCGACCGGGTCGAACTGGACGGGGTCGGAGGGACGATGCTGCTCGTCGACGCGGCGCTCCACCGCGCCGGCCTGCGCTTCCCCGAGCAGCCTTACCGCGAACTGATCGAGACCGAAGGCTTCGGCCAGATGGCCGCCGATCTCGGCATCCGCCCGGTCGGCCTGCCCCGGGTCGAAATCGTCCACGTCCCGTGGTGAAGCGGACCGGTCAAGCAGCCACGCGGGCCCCGGCGACCTCGCGGAGCAGCAGAGCGATCCGCTCCTCCGCCAGCTTGGGATCGAAGGCCGTTTGCGCCCAGCTGCGGCCGGCCTCGGCCATTGCCAAATAAGCCTGCGGATCGGCGGTGAGCCGAACGACGGCATCGGCCATCTCGTCGGCGCTGTCGGCGATCACGGCGTGCCTACCCGGCTCGAGATCGAGGCCCTCGGCAGCAATGCTCGAGGCGACTACTACCAGGCCGGCGGCCATTGCTTCGGGAATCTTGATACGCGTGCCGCCGCCCTCGCGGAGTGGAATAACCGAGAAATCCGCGGCGGCGAGGTACGGCGCGATCAGCTCCGGGTTGGCGCGCACGCAGACTCCCGGCAAGGCCGCGAGACGGTGGATCCGCCGACGAGGTTCGCGTCCGGCAAGTACCAGGCTCGCCGCCGGCAATCGTTCCCGGATTCGCGGTAAAATGCGCTGGGCCAGGAGTTGCGCCGCCCGCACATTCGGCGCGTAGCCGAGATGCCCGGCATAAACGAGCCGCGGGCCGTCGGCCGCCGCTGGCCGGGAGAGCGGAACGGTTGGAGCAAATTCGGGCGGTACATTCGGCACGACGTCGATCCGCCGCGGCCGGGCGATGCCGAGAAGCCGATCGGCATCGAGACGCGAGCACACCCAAACCGCATCCACCGCTTCGCTCAATTCGCGCTCGACAGTCTCGATCGCCAGCCGACGCCGGGCCAGGGGGCGCCGACCGAAGAGTGCAGTCCGCAGCGGACGGCGCGCTCGCTGAACCTGCGCGTCGAGATCGGACTCGATGTTGTGCATATCGAGCACCACGGCGGCGCCGCTCCCTCGGGCAAGGTCGCCCAGCCCGGCAAGGGCAATGCCTTCCAGGACCACCACCTGCGGCCGCTGGCGGGTGAGCATGGCAGCAAAGGCCGCGCGCTCATCCTCGGTCAAGGTAGCCACCAGCGGTCGGCTGCCCTGCAGCGGTCGCCAAAGATCGCGAAGGGCGCGCGTTCCCAGAGATGACGAGCAGAGGCCGTGCGGACCTTCGCGCGGACCGCCATGCAGGCTGATCGCCGAGACCGCGCCCAACCGACTGGCGGCAAGAATATGCCGCGCGTTGCGGATGTCGCCGCCGGAGCGGACCGGAAACGGGGGTTCGACGGTGACCACCGCGACATTCACCTGCGCATTGTTTTTCACCTGCGCATTGTCGTCGGCCGCCTGCATCCTTTGCTCAGATCGCCCGCCCGATTCCTGTCAAGGATCAGACGATGTCGCGGGGCGGAAAGAGCGCCGCCGCAAGGGCCATGCCGGCCCAACCCACTATCATCACCATTCCCGATGCCGGCGCCAGCATCGGCAACAGTGCATGCGCCGTGAAATGGCGGGTGGCGAGATCGGCGCAGAAGCCAATAGCGCCGGCGGCAAGGACAACACCGGCCCAGCGCACCGGCCCTTTGCGCCCGAAAAGCCCCAGCGCCAGCAGCGCCGGGGCGTGCGACAGCGCCACCAGCGCCATCGAGCCGAGCAGGCGCTCGTTTCCGACATGTTCGGCGCCGGCAGCGGCGGCGACGCCCGCGGCGCCGAGAATGCCACTAGCCGCGATGAGGGCTCGCGAAGGAATGTCGCCTAGGGCCATCGCGCGATCACTGCCGGCGCTAGCGCGTCGCCACTGAGCTCCAGGCGGCAAGCGCCTGGTCGAGGACGCGCGTGCCGGGCTGTCCCTTTTCGAAGCTCAGTACCGCCCGACGCCCGGTGGAGTATTCAAGGAGCAGATCGAACCACGGGAGACTCAGCGTTTCCAGGTTCTTCGGTGCGAATTTCGGGTCCTTGGACAGAGCCACCCAGAACAGGCCGTCGACGATCTTCTGCCTCGCGCCGATCAGTTCCTGCGGCGGGTCGATATCCTCGCCGCGCTTGAGGGCGAGCCGCATCAAAGTCTTGACCGGCGGCGGCTGCCCGGGCGGGCCGACGACAACGATCTCGGCAATATGGGTTGCCGGCAGCAGGGCGTCGGTATTGCGCTTCAGCCGCATGGTGATGTCGAGCTGGCGCTCGGGCACGCGCGCCCTCGCCTCGACCACCACGCCCTCAAGGCCGCCATCGACCAGGGTCCAGGCTACCGTCGCCCGCACCTTCTGCTCGGGCGCGCCCTGCCGCAGCGGCTCCTCGGAGAGGACCGCCCGCAGACCGGTGTCGGGAAGGGCGAGTGCCGGCGTCGGCGCGGCCGTCGGCGGCGCCGCCGCGACGGGGTTGGCGCCGGCGGCGAGCGTGGCGAGTTGCGGAGCGACCGCGACCGCGGTCTCCTGCCGACTGCCGAGCGGCATGACCAAGAAGACGCCGAGCGCCACCAAAGCGACAATGGCGGCCGCCCCTGCGACGATCACAATCCGACGATCCATACCTCACCCTGCCGGCAAGTCCGCGCCCCTTTCGCCGGACCTGCATTTGCCTGCAGCAGAATAGCCGGCTTGCACCCGCCGACAAAGCGCGGCAAAGAGGCCGCCCGTCGGCCGAGCCATACGGTCGCGCGTCTGCCACCGGGGCCGGGTTCCCTCCGATCATGCTCGCTGCCGCTTTTTTGCGCGTCGCGGCCGCCGTTGCGGCGATGGCCTTAACCATGACCGCCGCGACCGCGGCTGGCTGCGGCGACCCCGGCGTGCTTGGCGTCGCCCGCGTCCTCACGCTCGACACCCAGCACGGGCTCGAGGTCGGCACGTTCAGCTTTCCGCGAACACTGCCGCTTGGCGACATGGAGGTGGTGCTGACTTTCGACGACGGGCCGATGCCCGGCGTCACCGAGCGCGTGCTCAGCGCCCTCCGGAACGAGTGCGTGCGCGCCACCTTCTTCGATGTCGGGCGGATGGCGGCCAGCGCACCGGGGCTGGTCAGAGCCACGGCCGCCGACGGACACACGATCGCCAATCACACGCTCAATCACGTCATGCCGATCGGCCGCATCTCGGTCGAGGCCGGCATCCGCGAGGTCAATGGCGGCTTTGCCGCACTCGCCGCAGCACTCGGCCAGCAGCCGGCGCCGTTCTTCCGCTTCCCCGGCTTTGCCCTCACCCAACCGCTGGAAAGCCGCCTTGCCGCTGCCGGGATCGGGACTTTCAGCACCGATGTCATGGGCTACGACTGGAACCCGATCTCAGCCGACCAGGTGCGGGCCTATGTGCTTGCCGGCCTTGCCCGCAAGCGCGGCGGCATCGTCCTGCTGCACGACATTCACCGCCGCACGGCCGATATGCTGCCGCAGCTCCTCCGCGATCTTCGGGAGCGGGGTTACAAGATCGTCCACATCGTGCCGGCGGGGCCTTGTCCGGCCGTCGGCTGCCGCATCGATTAGGGGTCAGCGCCCGGTCAGGGCGCGGTGGGCGGAGCGCAGGGTCCAAAGGGCAACGGTTGCGGTCCGGCCCTGGCGGTTCTGCAATAGCGCTCTCTCGCCGGCGCTGGCGAGAACCCAGGTCTTGGAAAACGAGTCGCGATCGCGATAGCTCGGTGCGTCGGCCGCCGCCCAGTCGCGGCTGAAGTCGTAATAGCGCCACGGTTCGGCGTAGCCGGGGTCGGCGCGATTGATGGCGGCGAAGGACGGCTTCCAGTTGGAGAGGCCGAGAAACTCGAAATTGTCGAACTCGGTAGCGTTACCCTGGTGGTAGACGCCGTTGGCGTGGGCCGGCACGCCCATGTCCTCCACGAAATGAAGAAGGATGCCGATGACGAAATAGGCACGCTCTTTGTTGCCGGAGCGATAGGCGTCGACTGCCTCGCGCCACCAGCCGGCGATGTCATCGGTGCCGGCATTGGTGCCGCGGTGTTCGCGCCGCTTGGCGTCGAGATCGACGCCATAGGCGGTGCCCGTCACCGAGAGTTCGTGCAGTTCCTGGTTGGCGCCGGCGAGGATAGCGGCGCGGTATTGGCGAAGCTCCGGCCGCGCGGCGGCCAATTGGTCGATGGCATATTCGGTTAGGTAGCTGTGCGTCGGGTGGGTGGGATTGTGCTTGATGCTGTCCCAGGCGTCGGCCCGACCGGCGATAAGCAGCGGAACAAGGAAGGCGAGCAGCCTAGCAGCCCGCCCTGCGTACGACATCGGCGCCTCCCCCCGAGATTGCCTGCGCCGACAGTTCACGGTCGAGCGGCAAAGATCAAGCGAGGAGGTCAGGGATCGCAGAACACGCGGGCGATGCGGCCGCTCTTGGCGAGGGCGCCAGCGACAGCCGGCAGCGCCGGCGTCCGCTCGAAGGCCGGGGTCGCGCGCGGCCCCGGCGCCAACGGTGCGGACACTTGGCGGCCGGCGGTGCGGATGGTTTCCGGGGCGACGGTGTAGTTGCGGCCGCGGCGGCTGGAGGTCGCGGCGAAGATGCCGACGACGCGGCCATCGGCATCGAACATCGGACCGCCGCTCATGCCGCGCACGGTTTCCAGCGTCTCCGGGAAGCGCGCTTCCTCGGCCCAGACGAGCGCCGATGCAGTGCCCTGCAGCCGTCCGGTCAATCGCATCCGCGAGCGGCCGAGCAGGCGGTCGGAGGTGGCGCCGAGGACGCCGATTGGGTAGCCGAAGGAATAGCCGAGGTCATCCTCATCGGGATCGGCGACCGCAATGGCAAGCGGCTCTACGGCGAAACGGCTTTCCAGCACGGCCAGGTCGGCCTCCGGATGCAGGTAGCGGATCAGCGCCGGATAGGATTTGCCGCCGTCGATGCGCACCGATAGCTGCCGGCAGTCGGGATTGGCGACGTGTCGCGCGGTCAGCCAGAGCCCGGCGCCGACCGCGAAGGCGGTACCGGTCGACACCATGCCGGGAGCCAGATCCTCGGTATCGACCAGCAGCAGCGGGTCGTTGACGCTTGCCGCGGGTAGCGGCCGCCGCGAGCGCTCGGACGCCGCCGGTCGCGAAAGCGGGCTCTCGCCGACAGCCGCAGAGGGAGGCAATGGCCGCCGCTCGCCGCCGCCGAACCCCAGCCAAGCGACAAGCAGCGCGCCAGCGACCCAGGCCGCGGCAAGCCCGCCGATGAGACCGAGGAGGCGCGACAGCGGCACGGGCGCTCAACCCGACATCGCCGCGGCGTTGAAGATGCCGGCAACAATCTGGCCGGTCGCCAAGACCAGCGCGGCGCCGACCTCGCCGCGATGGATCGCGTTGGCGATGCCGCGGAGGAGGACGGCCACGACGCCAAAGACAGCGAGTTGAAGGAGGAGCGCCACCACGCCCCAAAGGATAATGTCGGCAAGGCTGACGCTGTGCGCCATCATCGCGGCGAGCGGGATCGCCAGGGCCAGCATCTCGCCGCACAGGCTGACTGCCGCGGCGACATTGCCGGCGCGGATCAGTTCGATCTCCTTATAGGGGGTGACGGCGATGTAAATGCCGAGGCCGACGACAAAAAGGCCGGTGGTGGTGGCGAGTTGAGCGAGCAGCACCGGCAGGCCGGCGAGCACGCTGTTCCAAGCAGCAAGCATGATGGTTTCCCCCTCGCCCCCAGCATACACGGCTTTGCCGGCGCCGGAGGCCCGGAGATCGCGGGAGCGAGGAGGGAGCGCGTTCTGCGACTGGAGCTAGTTGAACCAGATGAAGTAAGTAGCGAAGCCGTTGCCGAAGGGACGGGTAATGTTGGTCCAGCGCGCGGCGGTGGTCAGCGGCCCGTCTTCGAGATAGGGCAAGGCGCCGGTCCCGGAGACCCACATCACCAAATCGAAGCGGCGCGGCTCGTCGAAGACGCGGCGAAGGTTGAAGCCGCGGGCAAGGCGCCAGTGCGGCAACAGCAGGCGGCCATCGAGGACGGCATCGACCTCGCCGAGCATGGTCTTCCACGCCGCGATCTGATCGGCGGTCACCGACATCCCGGTAACGCTGTCCTTCTGCCGCGGATTGGGGACCCATTCGCGTTCGTCGTCGCCCTCGGCCTCGATCGCCGCCCAGCTCTTGCGGCTGAGATCGACCATCGCCTTCAGATGCAGGCGCACGCCCTTCATCTTGGCGGCGTCGACCACCGGCCAATTGACGAGGTGGATGAAGGCGACGATGTCGGCGAAGTCGTCGTAGGTGGCGCGGGGCGCGGCAAGCGCCTTGGCGAGGGGCAAGTCGGCGGCGGGAAAGAAGAGATGGAAGGTGTTGTCGAAGGTCGCCTCGAAATCGTGCGCGAGCAAGAAGTCGGCGACAGACATCAGGGCGTGGCAATAGCCCTGCAGCCAATAGGCGTCACCGCGGTCGAAGGCGACCAAGGCCGGCGCCGGCCGCCCGCCGGCCATGCGGCTGAGAACGGTCAGGAGGCGCTCCTCGTCCCCTGCCCGGCCGTCGCCGTCGGCGTCGTAGCGGATCGCGGCAAGATCGAGGGGCACCTTCATTTCGGCTGACGCCATGGCCGCCAGAGCGGTCTCGGCAGCGGCAAGGTCGTCGGAAAGGCGCTGCAGTATGCCGCGGAACGCGGCGTAGGTGATCGGCTGCGGCCGCGGGTTCTCCGGCACCGGCAGGCGAAGGATCGGCAGACCGCCGCTGGATGCCGGTTTTAGTCCGTAGCGGTAGAAGCCCTGGGAAAGATGCTCCACAGCGGTAAGGAACCGCACCGCGCCGAGCCCGAAACGCGCTTCCTGGTCGGCTGCGTCGCGGGCGATGACAGCGCCAAGTTCGCGCTCGGCGGCGGCGAGGGTGCCGGCCTCCAAATGCGATCGGGCAAGCGCGGCCGAGGTCTCGGTGGCGGCCGCCGGAGCACCGGCAGCGAAGGCAAGTCCGAGCGTGCAGGCCAGGACAGCAAAGCGTGGCATGGCGGGTACCTTTCCTTCGTTCTTACCGGCGCCTCGGCACCGGGCCCCATTCCGTCATGAACTTCGTTCATATCACAGTCTTGAACGTCGTTCAATGCGTCTGCGAGGCGAACGAATAGTGGCAAGAATGGCACAATAAAGCGGCGCGCTTCTCATAAAGAATCCCGATTTCTGCCGGTTTGCCGACATTCTGTCGCCGAATCAAACCGTAGGCTCTGAGCTCGTTAAGGGGTCGCGTGACGGCGGCAGTACCGAGTTGTGCCTTATCGAACCCGTTGGAGTCAGGTGAGTCATGGCGCGAGTTACGTTGAAACGCATACGCGGCGGCCGCGCGGGCGACCCCTCCGCCACGGGCATCAAGAGCGTGTTTTCCACGGTCGGACCGGGTGCAGGGCCGGAGAGCGAGGAGATCCTTCGCCTCAAGGCGGCGCTGCTAGAGGACCTGGAGCGGGTGGTGGTTACCTTCTTCGCGGCGGCAAATGACGACGAGGCGCCGCAGCAGGCCGAAGCCGCCGCCAGCTAAGACAGACAGCAATACGGGGGCGGCGCGAGTACCGTCGATCCCGCAGAGAGCGTGGTGGTTTTTGTAACGAGTAGCTACCACGCTCTCTCTCTTTATCCCGCCTTCGTAATCGTCAGGCCCCCTACTCGGCTCCGGCACGGCCGGCTTGCGACCATCGGGTCGGGGCGGCGCCATCGCTTCGCGCGACGGCAATGTCGACGAGGCGCGGGCGCGGGTCGATCGGCAGCGGGCGAACGGTGCCGGCGGACCGCCGGCGAGCCAAGATTTCGAGCGGGGCATTGCGGCCCCGCAAGCGCTGCGGGTCGGACGACTCGAACCCCTCCAGCAGCGCCGCGGCCTCGATCGCCGGCACCACCGCCCGTACAGCCTCAGCAAGGTCGGCACTGACGATGATGTCGGCGCCGAAATCGCGGGTGATGGTCTCCAAGCGGCTGGCGACATTGACCGCGTCGCCAACCGTGGCGAATTCGAGGCGGCTGTCGCCGCCGACATCGCCGAGCACCACCGGCCCCCAATGGATGCCAATGCTGAGGCTGATGCCGGACTGGCCGGCGGCAGCGCGCTCGGCGTTCCACAGCTCAAGGCTCGCCATCATGGCTCGGGCGCAGGCCAGGGCGTTGGCGGCATCGCGCGGACCGGGATCGGGCGTGCCGAAGGTGGCCATCAGGCCGTCGCCGAGATACTTGTCGAGCGTACCGCCATGGGCGAACACCGCTGCCTGCATACGCTCGTGAAACTGGCGGAGCATGCCGATCACCGCGGTCGGCGGCTCGCCTTCGGCCAGGGTGGTGGAGCCGACGATGTCGGCGAACATCACCGCCACCGTCTGCTGGCGCACCTCGCCGAGGTCGCGGTCGGCATCGGCGAGTTGCTCGACCAGGTTAGGCGAGAAGTAGCGCGCCAGCTGAGTGCGTTCGCGCTCGGCCTTCACCTGGCGAAGGGCGATCGCCCGCGAGCGGGCAACCGCGCCGGTCAGGAGGCAGCAGACGACGAGGAGCAGGAATCCCTGCTTCAACGCCAGCTGCGCCAGGACCGCCATCGGGTCGACGATAACCTCGGAGGTGAGGCCGCCGATCGGCACGAACTTGGTGCCGGGACTATTGGCGACCCAGAGCGTCGCACCCGCCCAGAACACAACGGCGACGAAGCCGGTCCACAGCACCTGCCGCGGCGAGTAGGAGAGCGTGGAGAGGGCGACGACCAACAGCGGGTAGAGCATGTTGTCGAGGCGAAGGCGCATCGGCAGCGTGATCCACTCGTCGCCGCCGAAGGGGTTGGGAAAGGCGAGCGCGAAAGTGACGATCGCCAGGTCGGCGACCGGCACCACCCAGCGCGTCCACTCCGCCGCCGGGGCGCCGGGCAGACCGCGCGCCGGCAAAAGCGACAACGCGCCAGTGACGACGAAGCTCAGCATCAGCGCGTGGTAATAGAGGACCTGGGGCCAGGGGCTGACCACGGCGAGGTAGGTGGCGATGAGGGCGAGCGCGACCAAGCGCAGCCGAAAGGCCAGCCACAGGCCCCGACGCTCTTCCTCAGCAAATGCCGCGTTAAGCCGTTCCACGCTACCGACGCCCCCGAAAGGTGCGGCATTCTAGCGCCGCAGCGGCCCCTCCACTACCGCCCTACTTCGACATCCGGCCGATGGTGTCGACGAGTTCGTCGATCTTGTGCCGCTGCTCCAGCGCGTCGCCGGACGACAGGGCGCCGGCCACGCAGTGGGAAATATGGTCGCGCAGAATCTCCTCCTCGACCTTCTGCAGCGCCGCGCGAACGGCGTGAATCTGAGTGAGGATATCGATGCAGTAACGGTTCTCGTCAGCCATCCGGAGGATGCCGCGCACTTGGCCCTCGATGCGGTTCAAACGGGTTGCGACGAGTTGGCGTGTCTTGTCGTGCATGCTTGATACCATACCCCTGAGGGGTATATATGACAAGGACAGCAAGGCGTTCCGCCATGGACCACTCGCACACTGCGTCCGAAAAGCCCGCCGGGACCACGAATCCCCATTCCGGCAAGGCGCCGAAACCGCCGGCAATGCGTCATGCCCTGCCGATGCCGGCCGGTCCGGCTCCCGGCCTGGAGCGCGACCCCGTCTGCAGCATGTGGGTCGATCCCAAGACCGCGGGACATGCCGAGCACAACGGCAAGACCTATTACTTCTGCTGCGACGGGTGCCGGACTTCGTTTCTGGCCGACCCCGGCAAGTACCTGAAGGCCGAGGCCAGCCCCCCCGAAAGGCCGGCCGGCAAACGGCCGTCGGCTGCGCCGGCCGCGCCGGCGGCATCGCTCGCCACCGCCATCCACACTTGCCCGATGCACCCGGAAGTCCGGCAGGTCGGACCGGGAAGCTGCCCGATCTGCGGAATGGCGCTCGAACCAGTCGTCGTAAGCGCTGACAGCGGTCCCAATCCCGAACTCGCCGACATGAAGCGTCGGCTGATCATGGCGGCGGTCCTGACCGTGCCGATCGTGGTTCTCGGTATGGCCGGCGACCTCCTCGGGTTCGCCCACCTCTTCGGCGGCGCGGCGATGAACTGGGCGGAGCTGATATTGGCAACGCCGGTCGTCTTCTGGGCCGGGCTGCCGCTCTTTCAGCGCGGCTGGCAGTCGCTGGTAACGCGCAACCTCAACATGTTCACGCTGATCGCGATGGGGGTCGGCGTCGCGTTCCTCTACAGCCTCGTCGCCACGCTGACGCCGGACATCTTCCCGGAAGGGTTCCGCGCCGGCGGCCATGTCGCCGTCTATTTCGAAGCGGCGGCGGCGATCACCACCCTGGTGCTGGTCGGTCAGGTGCTGGAACTCGGCGCACGCGAGCGAACCTCGGGGGCGATTCGCGCTCTCCTTGACCTTTCGCCAAAGACGGCGCTGCGCGTCGGCGAAGGCGGCGACGAAGAGGTGGCGCTCGATGCGGTGGAGGTAGGCGACCTCCTGCGCGTTCGCCCGGGCGAAAAAGTCCCCGTCGACGGCGAGGTGGTCGAGGGCCAGGCGAGCGTCGACGAATCGATGGTCACCGGCGAATCGATGCCGGTCAGCAAGACGGTGGGCGCCAAGGCGATCGGCGGAACCCTGTCGCGGAGCAGCGGTTTCGTGATGCGGGCCGAACGGGTCGGCAGCGAGACGACGCTTGCGCGGATCGTTCAGTTGGTAGCGGACGCACAGCGCAGCCGCGCGCCGATCCAACGCCTGGCCGACCGGGTTTCGGGCTGGTTCGTGCCGGCAGTCATCCTGGTCGCCGTGCTCGCCTTCGCCGCCTGGGCAACCTTCGGGCCGGATCCGCGCTTCAGCTACGGGCTGATTGCCGCGGTCGCCGTGCTGATTATCGCCTGCCCGTGCGCCCTCGGCCTCGCCACGCCGATCGCTGTGACGGTCGGCATCGGCCGTGGCGCTCAGTCCGGAATCCTCGTCCGCAATGCCGAGGCACTGGAACGGCTGGAGCGGGTCGACACGCTGGTCATCGACAAGACCGGCACGCTGACCCAAGGGCGTCCAGCGGTAACCGCCGTTGTCACCCGCGGCGTCAGCGAGGCGGAGCTGATACGCCTGGCGGCAAGCGCCGAGCGAGGTAGCGAGCATCCGTTGGCGGCGGCCATCATTGCCAAGGCGCGAGCGGTCGGCGCCAACCTCGCGACACCGACGGGCTTCTCGGCAACGCCCGGCAAGGGCGTCAGCGCCACGGTCGGCGGCAGGCTCATCGCCGTCGGTACGGCCGCGTTCATGGCCGAGCGCGGCATCGACACCGCCACCCTCGCCAGCGCCGCCGACATCCTGCGGGCAGGCGGTGCGACAGCGATGTTCGTTGCCGCCGAGCGCGACCTGATCGGCATCCTCGCCGTGGCCGATCCGATCAAGGAGACGACGCCGGATGCGCTTGCCGGTCTCCGGGCGGCCGGCATCGACATCGTGATGCTCACCGGCGACAATCGGACGACAGCGCGAGCGATCGCCGAACGACTGGGGATCGCCGATTTCGAGGCCGACATCCTGCCCGACGGAAAGGCGCGGGTGGTCGCCAAGCTTCGCGAGCAGGGCCGAGTGGTGGCGATGGCCGGCGACGGCGTCAACGATGCTCCTGCCCTCGCCGCCGCCGATGTCGGCATCGCCATGGGCAGCGGCACCGACGTCGCCATCGAAAGCGCAGGGGTAACGCTGCTCAAGGGCGACCTCATGGGCATCGTCCACGCTCGCCGTCTCTCGGCGGCCACAATGCGGACGATCCGGCAGAACCTCTTCTTCGCCTTCATCTACAATGCCGCCGGCGTGCCGATCGCCGCCGGACTGCTCTATCCGTTCTTCGGGATCCTGCTATCGCCGGTGATCGCGGCGGCGGCGATGTCCCTCTCCTCGGTCAGCGTGATTGCCAATTCGCTTCGCCTGCGGGCGATAAGGTTCTAGCCTCGACCAACGCGTTACACCCGGAAAAGGAGTTTCCCATGCGTCCCGCGACAATTCTGAGTCTCTTCGCCCTCGCAACCCTCCCGGTCCTCGCCAGTGCCCAGAACGCCGCCCCGCCGATGACCATGCCCGGCATGGACCACAATCCCGGGGTGATGACGCCGGCGAGCATGGCGCTGATGCGGGCGAACGAGACGATGATGAAGGACATGAACATCACCATGTCCGGCAAGGCCGACCGCGACTTCGCGGTGATGATGATCGCGCACCATCAGGGAGCCATCGAGATGGCCAAGGCCGAGTTGCAATACGGCAAGGAGCCGGAACTCAAGGAACTCGCCCAGCGAATCATCGCCGCGCAGGAGACCGAGATAGCCTTGATGAAGGACTGGATTACCCGCGACCAGGCCGACGATCACCACTAGGCCGGCCGTTCCGCTTCGAATACCGCGGAAGCGACGCCAAGCGCGCCGCGCATGAACCCGCGCGGCGGCATTGCTCTCTCCGTCAATTCGTCGGCGCGGCTGCCCGCCGCCCCGTCAGCGCTAGCTTCATCTGGCAGAGGCGTGCCCACGCCTCTGCCGCCGCTTCGCCGGCTGCCCGGCCGCGAAGCGACGTCGGCAACGACAATAGACGGTTACTGTTAACAATCCGATTCTCCGTAGTTGGGAAGTGGTTCCGTTACCAATTCCCGGCGAATATTCACGAACTCGGTCAGCTTAATCGTTTGTAGATTTGGCGGCCCTAGTTGAATCCATCTGCCAAGACTCCACCTTTGCAGACCGGAATTTCGCTTCTGGGAGTACGGAAATGTCCGCCGATCAGAGCATGCCGGCCGGGACGGCCGCATCGGACGCGATCGCCTCGGTCCTCTCGGTACACGGATCGCAGGCCGCGGTGGGGCTGTCGCGGGAGACTCTGCAAGAGCTCAAGGCCAACCCGCCGACGGTCGGCAAGTTTCTCGGCATCAGCCGCGGGGATTCGCTGTTGATCGGCCTTGTCACCGACGTCACGGTGGAAATGCCGCAAACGGTCCGCGATCTCGGTTACCACGCCGTCGCCAACATCGACCTCCTCGGCGAAATTCGCAATGCCAGCGGCAGCGACGCGCGTTTCCAGCGCGGCGTATCCAACTATCCGGCGATCGGCGACCGGGCGCGGCTGATGGGCGGACGCGACCTGCGCCTGGTCTACGGCTCGGAAGGCGCAGACTGCATCAATGTCGGCGCGCTCTATCAGGATGAGACGATCGGCGCCTTCGTCAGGGTCGACGATTTGCTGCGCAAGCACTTCGCGGTGCTGGGAACGACGGGCGTCGGCAAGTCGAGCGGCGTGGCGCTGCTGCTGCGCGAGATCATGAAGGCACGGCCGGACCTGCGCGTGTTCGTGCTCGACGGCCACAACGAATACGGCCACTGCTTCGGGCCGCGGGCGCAGGTGTTCAACCCGGCAAATCTCCGGCTGCCGTTCTGGCTGTTCAACTTCGAGGAAACCGTCGACGTGCTGTTCGGGGCCCGCCCCGGCATCGACGAGGAGATGGAGATCCTCGCCGAGGTGATCCCGCTCGCCAAGGGCATGTACTGCTCCAACCGCGCGGTCTCCGACCGCCCCGGCCTCAAGCGCCTCGACAGTCGCCTTACCGGCTTTACCGTCGACGCGCCGGTGCCGTACCGCATCGAAGACTTGGTGCAGCTGATCGACGAGCGCATGGGGCGCCTGGAAAACCGCACGCTGCGCGGCCGCTATCTCAGACTGATGTCGCGGATCGAAGCGGTGCGCAACGACCCGCACTACCGCTTCATGTTCGACAATGCCAATGTCGGCGGCGACACGATGGCGGACGTGCTGCGCGAGATCTTCTGCCTGCAGCCGGGCGGCCCGACAGTGACGGTCATGCAGCTCGCCGGCTTCCCGGTCGAAGTGGTCGACTCGGTGGTGTCGGTGCTCTGCCGCACCGCCTTCGACCTCGGCCTGTGGAGCGACGGCGCGCTGCCGATGCTGTTCGTCTGTGAGGAAGCGCACCGCTACGCCTCGGCCGACCGCACGATCGGCTTCGGCCCGACGCGCAAGGCGCTCTCGCGGATCGCCAAGGAAGGCCGCAAATACGGCGTGTTCCTCGGCCTCGTCACGCAGCGCCCGGCTGAGCTCGACGCCACCATCATTTCGCAGTGCAGCACGTTCTTCGCGATGCGAATGGCCAACGAACGCGACCAGGCGCTGCTGAAGTCGGCGGTGTCCGACGCCGGCGCCAACCTCCTTGGCTTCATCCCCTCGCTCGGCATGGCCGAGGTGCTGGCCTTCGGCGAGGGCGTAGCCCTGCCCATTCGCCTCCGCTTCCACCGCCTGCCGGAAGACGCCGTGCCGCGTAGCGAGGCGGTCTTCCAGGAAGTCGCCGACGCGGCCGCGGTCAAGTCGACCGACTTCGTCGAGGTGGCGATCGAGAAGTGGCGCGGCGCGCACATGTCGAGCCGCCGACGCAGCGAGGAGGCGCCGCCGGTCGAGTCCAAGCCGGCGGAAGAACCGCCGCAGCAGCGCCAAACGCTGGAGCGGCAGCGGGCTCGACTGAAGGAATTCGGCGCGGCGTTCCGCGGGTAGTCCTTTTTGGCGGAGCCTGGCCTAAGGCTCAGGCTCGGCCTCGCGCTTTTCAGCCCTCCAGCGGCGCCAGAACTCGATCACTTGGCGTAGTGGCAGGAACGACGAGCGCGACAGCTCTTTGGCCTTGCGGTTGTGGGCGCGCCGCAGGTCGAGATCGTCCTGCAGGACGTCGTCCAGCACCGAGTGCGTGGCGTAGTCGCTGCCGGTGAACTGTTTCCAAGCTTCCAGCAGGTCCGAATAGTGGTGGCGATAGGTGCGCACGCGCATTTCGCCATAAAGGTCCCAGGCGCTCTCCCAGCGCGCCGCGAAATGTTCGGCAATCCGGTTGCGGCGGCGGTCGTCCCACACCGCCGAGCCCCAGCGCGCCAGGACCACCAGGACGAGGCCGGACAGGAACGACGGCGCCTGGCTGCCACTGCCCTCGGCGAACTTATCGGGAATGAACGGGGCAATGGTGTGGGCCAGGGAAAAGCCGATGCCGAAAATGATGCCGGCCATGCCGATCTGCATGAGGTAACGGGCAAGGCCGGAGGACACGATCGACCAGCCGCGATTGCCGCGCATCTTCTTCTCGACCTGCACCCGCTCCTCGGTGGTGGCGTCGAGTTCGCGGAACAGGGCTCGCTTCAAATTGCCGATCGCGCCGGCATAGGAGATCGCGGTGGTGTGCGCGGCCTCGAGATAGATTTCCTCCGGAGTGTGAAGCACGGCGCGAAGCGCCATGAAGCGCTTCGCCTTTTCCGCGGCCGCGTCCGCGCGCAAAGTGCCCTTGACGAAGGGGTCGTCGGCGACATGCAAGCAGTAACCGTAGCGCAGTACCTGCTCGGGATTGAGTTCGCGGATGCTCTCGACGCCCTCGGCGGTGGGTCGGTTAACGGTGCTCAAGGCATTCCCCTCAACCAATTCTAGCAGAGCCGGGCTGCCGGCGATCCCGGCTTGTCGTCCCGCTCAAGCTGTGGTCCATGTTCCTCCGCCTGCCAATGGGGCGGAGCCGGTCGAACGAGGTGAGTGGATGTTGCGCACAGTGATGGCAACGGCGGTCGTCCTTGGCGCTGCAACGGGCTTGGCCCTCGCCGCCACCGACGCCGAATTGCGGCTCAAGATCGTCGGCTATTGGAGCGACAACCCCGACTGTCACGGAGCGGTGATGGTGTTCCGCGGCGACGGCAGCATGGTCCAGGTCGACTTCGACACCAAGCGCATCCCGCCGATGATCACTATGGCGGACGGTACCTTCGAGATCGCCGACGGTAGACTCTCCGGCACGATGAACGGCCAGGCGATGCCGACTGTCGGACTCCGCTTCGAGGACGACCGCATTTACTTCGTCGAAGGGCGCGATGAGTCCTACCTGGTCAACTGTCCGTCGGGACCACGCTGAGATTCAGCGCGTTGCCCGGGTGATCGTCGCGCCTTCGCGTGCGCGCTGCAAACCCTCGACCACGACCTCGTCGTCGGCCCGCAAATCGCCCTCAACGATGACCGAACCGCTGCGGCGGCCGACGATGTTGACTGCTGCCCGACGCAGGACGTTGTTCTCCACACGCCACACGTAAGAGCCGCGGCGATCCCACTGGATCGCCATCGACGGCACGGTCCGCTGCTCGGTCTCGGCGAAGTCGAGGGTTACGATGACCGCCATGCCCGGCTTCAGAGCGGCGACGTTCTCGTTCAGCACCGCTTCGACTTTGAAGGTGCGAGTGACCTGGTCGAGGCGGCTGTCGATGGAGGTCACCTGGCCTTTCATCCGCACACCCGGCAGCCCCTCGGCCGAAGCCACGACCGTCGAACCGACCTTCACCGACTCGACGAAGCGCTGCGGGGCGTCGAAGGCGACATTGAAGCTCGAGACGTCGTCGAGAGTGGTGATCGCCGTCTGGCCGGTGACGACCTCGCCCGGCACGCGGGCGCTAAGCCCGACCACACCGGCGAATGGGGCCGTAACCGCCCGCCGGTCGAGGGCGACCTGTGCGGTGCGAAGATCGTTGCGCGCCTTCTCAAGGTTGGAGGCCGCGGTACTGAGGGCAGTATTGGTCAGGTTCTGCGTCTGCGCCAGGGATGCCGCGCGATCGTAGGCGTGTTGAGCGTCGGCGAGGGCGATCTCGGCCTTGGTAACGGCAATCTTCTGATCGGAATCGTCGAAGCGGACGAGGACCGCCCCTTCCTTGACCCGATCGCCGGCCTTGAAATTGACCTCGGTGACGAGACCGTTGGCCGCCCCGCCCACCTGGGCGAAGAGGACGACCGCGCGAGAAGCAGTGACTGTGCCGACCGTCTTCAGCTGATCGCCGATCTTCTCGACCGCCACCGGCGCGGTACCAACTGTGACCGGTCCGCGGCCAACCGGCCCCCCGCCGAGAAACGGCTGCGCCGAGGCAACCGTGGCGGTACCGGCCAGGGCGGTGACGATCGCCAGCCGCAACCAAATCGACAAACCCGTCATCTGCTTGATCCTTGCCCGTCTTCCCTGCGCCCGTCTTCCTTGCGCATGGCGCACGGAGAGGAGACAAGCACAAATCGGCGGAAAGGTCAGCAACGTTCGAAGGGACGCGCAGCGGAGGGCCTCAGAGCCCCTTCGGGTCAGGCGCGGCGGCGCAGCGGTAGTGTCGACTCGATTCTATCTAGGGGACGGTCGGCGGCCGCGCGGACTGCCCGCAGCACGGTTACCGCCCCGCTCTGCAAGTCCTCGGCGATCCGTAGTTCAGGATCGTCGGACAGGAGGCCGTAAAGCTCGCCGACGGCCGTCCATCCGGGCGGGCGCTCGCCGGCGGGCAGCGCCGCCTCAAGGTCGGCCGCGGCAAGGGTCAGCGCTTGGCCGCGGAGAAGCCGCGCGCATTGCGCCAGCAACTGGTCACGCTTGGGCACTTTACTCAACTCCGCCCACAAGTCGGTTCCCCCTTCATACCCAGCGAACGCTTTCCGCCCCGTCCCCATTTTCCCTAAAATTCGAACGAATTGGGAAAGGCTCCTCGGCAGCCGGGCGCGCCCTTCTCGCTTGCCTGCCCGGCGAAAGAGAGGCCCTGGCACGGCAGACGCTGGCGCTATTTCGGCGATATGGCGGCGGATTGTGGCTGGGTGCAGCGACGTTCAGCGCTCGGCGACCGCTTCCTTGCGGTTGCCGACGAGGTCGGCGGCAAGGCGCAGGGTCGGGGCGTCCAATTGGACGCGATAGACTTGGAGGTTCTCCAAGGCGCGCTGCACGTAGTTGCGGGTCTCGCTGAAGGGGATGCGCTCGATCCAGTCCAACGGATCGACGTCGGGGCTGCGCGGATCGCCATAGGCCTTGATCCACTGCGCGACGCGGCCCCGTCCGGCGTTGTAGCCGGCGAAGGCGAGGAGATAGGAGCCGTTGTAGTCGGCGACGAGCCCGGCAAGCTCGGCGGCGCCGATCTGGATGTTGTAGTCGCGGTCGGTGCGCACGCGATCCTTCACATAAGGAATACCGGCGCGCTCGGCCATCTCGCGGGCATATTGCGGCATCACCTGAAGAATGCCGACCGCGCCGGCGCTGCTGACGACACGCTGGTTGAACGTGCTTTCCTGCCGGGCAATGGCGTAGAGGACTGCGGTCTCGACCTTGGCGGGGCCGGCGTAAGGCGGCAGGGCGGCAACCGGGAAGGCCAGAGTACCGACGCCGATGCCCCGCTGCTGCGCCTGTTTGCCGATGTTGACGACCATGGTGAAGTCGCCGGCCTCCTCGGCCAACCGGGCGAGCAGGGCGATCTCACCGGGATCGGTCAGCGTTTGAGCGAGATGGCGGTAAAGCGGCTGCGCCTCCTCCCCCCTCCCCGCCTGCTGCAGCTGGACGATCGAGCGCACCATGTCGCGCTCCGTGAAGGCGGTGGCGGTCGCCGCGTCGGGCTGCGGCGGCTGCACCAGCTTGAGATCGGTCTGGCGCAGGCGGAGCGTAGCGACCTGGCCGTAGAACGTTGTCGGGAACATCGCGGCGCGGCTGAATGATGCCTTGGCCTCGAGGTCGTCGCCTTCGACTTCGGCAACTCGACCCAGCCAATAGTGGCCGCGCGCCTGGCTGACGGGCGTGTTGGAGTTGTCGAGGATGGCCTGGAAGTGCCCGCGGGCGACGGCCGGCGATTGCAGAAAGCGGAGCGCATACCAGCCGGCCTCGAACTCGGCTTCGACGCGAGGCGTTTGCGAGCGCGCCTTTGCGGCGGCCAGAACCTTGTAAGCGGTGGCGGGGTCGCCACTCTCCAGAAGCCGTCGGGCAAGATCGCGACGCTCCTCCGACCAAACATCGGCATCGCCCTGCGGACCGATGTCAGCAGGGGAGGCGATAAGCTCGGTGGCGGCATCGGCGATGCGGCCGTTGCGGCGCATGAACTGCGCGCGCGCCAGACGGTAGCCAGGGTCGGCGCGCGCCGGCTCGGGCACGCTATCCAGCAGTTTGGCCGCGGTGCGGGCGCCACGGATCACGGCAGCGCGGGCCTCGGCGGCCGCCAGAAGCGGCTTGTCCAGCCGCTTGGCCGTGCGCAGCGCCGCGGCGGTCTGGCCGGCATAGAGCAGGCGATCGACCCGCGCCCAATGATCTTCCGGCCGCAGAGCGTCGCCGAAATCGGCGAGCACGGTCTTCTCGACCGGCTCGCTCAGATCCTTCTGACGCCAAAGAGTGCGGATCATCGCTGCCGCATCGGCGGACCGGCCGACAGCCCGCAGCGCCTTGGCGAGTAGGAGGTTGCCGTCGATCGATACCGGCGCGCGGGAGGCGAAGGCGGCAACCACGACATCGGGCTTGGGTGCCTCGCGCCGCAAGGCCTGCTCGTAGCGCGCATAAAGGGCGGAGAGGCCGGGCCAGTCGCCAAGGGCGGTAATGGCCTCGGCGATGTTCGCCGACGTGGCGTCGCTGCGCATGGCATCGAGCCAGATCGCAAAGCGCCCGTCGATCTTGACTGCGGCTGGAGCCGGTTTAACCGAGGCTGGGGCCGGCTTGGCGGCAACAGTCGACGGCGCCACCGCCGCCGTTTTGACCATCACCGGCTTCGGCCGCGGCACCGGAATCTCCGGCGCGGCGGCCCAGGCGTTGCCGACGCACGCCGCAACCACCATCGAGCAGACCGCGAGCTTCACCTTTTCCATGGCCCATCCGGTCGAGCGCCGAACGCGCCGCGGCGCCCTCCCCTTATTCTTGGCTCGAACCCGTCCGGCAATCAACCGCAACGCCTGCCAGCAACGGATCGCGCCAGCAGCCGGCAAAACCAAACCGGCCGGAGCGGGTCCGGCCGGTTTGGCAAAGACGATCCGATAAGTCGCGAAGTCTACTCTTCGCGGACGTCAGAACTCGTATGCTCGGGATCGACGGTCGGGGCGACCGGCAGAACCAAGGGGTAATAGGCGGTGAACACGGCAGCGGCGACCGGACGCCCGTCAATGCGGTTGAAGCCGACGCGGGCCTGCTTGCCGACAACGATCTCGGCGGTGTCGACCGTCGGCAGCAGTTCGAACTGCGAGCCATCGTTCAGCACCAGGGTGCGGTTCGCGCTATCAAAGGCGACGATCACCCCGGTCGTGCTCTCGCTGACGGCGATGTCGGCTAGGGCGGCACTCGCCAGGAGCGTGGCAGCGGCAGCGGTGGAAACGAACTTCATCATAAGCGAGGCCTCTTTATTGAAAATGCTTGGGTCGGCGTGCCGGCGTTTCCCGCCCGCGCGCTGAGCCGTCCTATAGGGGGATCGCCTTAAGGCTTTGCCCGTCTCCCGCCTGCCAAGCTTAACGAGATCGGAAAGGGTTCATTAGCCATGCCCGCCCCGTTTCCAGGCGAAATCGCAACCCCCCAGGAGCGGACGGCGGTCATCACCGGCGGCACGTCGGGGATCGGCCTTGAGTGCGCGCGGGCGCTGGCAAGGTTGGGGTGGCGGCTTGCCATTGTCGGTCACGACCATGTCCGCGGGGCGGCGGCGGTCGCCAGCCTGAACGCGGCCGCGCCGGAAGCGAAGGTCGCCTTCTACTGTGCCGACCTCGCCGACATACGGGAGGTTGAGCGCCTCGCCGCGAAGCTGCTTGCGGATCTCCCGCGCATCGACGTCCTCGTCAACAATGCCGGCTCCTTCTTCCTCACGCGTCAGGTCAGCCCGCAGGGCCTCGAGCGCACGTTTGCCCTGAACCACATGGCGTATTTCGTCCTCGCCGAGCGGCTTCGCGACCGCCTGGTCGCGTCTGCGCCAGCCCGCATCGTCAACGTTGCCTCCGAGGCGCATCGCGGGGCCCGCATCGACTTCGACGATCTCCAGTCCGAGCGCCGCTACGGCGGCTGGCGGGCGTATCAACGCTCGAAACTTTGCAACATCCTTCACGCCAAGGAGTTGGCGCGGCGCCTCGCCGAAACCGGGGTCAGCGTCTACAGCCTGCATCCGGGCTTCGTCGCCAGCCGGTTCGGCGACGACATTCCCGGCCTACCGGGACTCGCCTGGCGGGTGGCCAAGCGCCTACGCGGTATCTCGGCAGTCGAGGGGGCGGCGACGATGATCCATCTTGCCACGTCCGCCTCGCCCGGCGGCGCGAGCGGCGCCTATTTCGAGGCGTCGCGGCCGGTCCCGCCGGACCCAGCGGCCGACGATGCAGCATCGGCTCGACGCCTCTGGGAGGTGTCGGATCGCATCGCGACGCGCACGGTCGACGGGTGAAAAGCCCGCGCCCGAAGGGCGCGGGCTCTGTTGGCGAACCTACGGCGCGGAGCGGACGCCCTGATCCTCGGCCTGCTTGACCAGCAAGGCCGCGTCCTCGGGCAGCAGAAAGCCCTGCTTGACCAGATTGTCGGCCGCGGCGCGGAACGCCGTCACATAGGCATCCTTGGTCGGATAGCGCTCCTCCAGCGACAGGCGCAGGTCGCCGACCGCCAGCCGCTCCGCCTTGGTGGCGGCGAACGGAACAAAGCTACCCTGCAGGGTGCAGAACCCGTCTTCATAGGAATTGGCGTTGAAGAGATTCCAGCCGGTGTAGGTGCCGATCGGAACCTGGATGAAGACGTCGCGGATGCCGCCGATATCGTTACCGTCAGCATCGACCTGCGGCACGAGGTTGCCGTAGCGCCCGGTCCCGACCTTGGGCGGCTCGCCGGGAAGAATCCCGGAGGTCGTCAGCGGATCGAAGTCCTTGCCGAAATCCTGCGGGTGCAGCGGGTCGTAGAGGCCGAGGAACTTCACCGCCGGACGGGCGACGCCGCCGTATTTATTGGCGGGGATGACCGGGAAGCGCACCTGGTCGGCGGCGACGAGGTCGCCGGCGGCGATAGTCGGACGATTGCTCGGCGGCGGCGAGGCATTGTCCTGCACCCAGGCGCGAAGGTGCTCCAGCAGGGCGCGGACGGTCCAGGTGTGCGGGTTGGGATTCGACTGCTGCTGGCAGGTGCCGAACGGCGCCTGCGTCGGCAAAGGAAGGCCGGCGGCGCCATGCTGCGTCGAGGCCATGATATAACTGCGCACATTCGGCGGATCGGCGATGTCGCGGATGCCGAGCGGGTCGGTGAAGCCGAGCGACTGGCGCAACTCCCAGACCTCGAGCGCTGTCGCCGCATGGACGATCTTTGGACAGGTGTTGGTCGCGGTGCAGCGGTCGAGAATGCCGGCGGTGCGGCCGGTCAGTGGATCGGTCTGACTGCCGTAAGTGAAGGGGAACTCGGCGCCGGGGAAGAGGTGATCGACCTGCTCGGTGATGGCGCGACCGGGCTGGCCCCAGCGCACGTTCAGCGGCATCAGGCCGCCACCGATATGCGGAAAGGCTCCCTCGAAGACCAGCTTTCCGGTCTCATCCTGGTTGAAGCCGAGATTGATCAGAGAACGGATATACCGGCCGCTCTGCGATGACCCCATGACGATCGCCTGCGCGCTCTTGACGAGGACAGGATTGGCGTTCCCGGCATCGTCGCGCTCGGCGGACTTGAGGAACGCGCCGAGGTCGCGTCCGGCGGCGAAACCGAGGCCGAGCACTAGCGGATCCTTGGCGCGATAGGTGAGCTCGTAGAGCTGCCCGACCTTGAAGCCGGCCGGCATGCAGATCTGGTTCGCGCTCGGAGTGGGCGCGGCGCCGGCCGGACAGCTGGCGAAGGACCATTCGCTGTTCGGGACGACAATGCGCGGATCGTTCTCCTTGTGGCGCACCGTCAGGACGGGAAGGAAGCCGTCGGCGAGCGGCGCCTTGTTGTCGGTGGTGACGCTCGGATAGGCGGCGGTGGCGAGGCCGGTAAACCAGCCGCTGGAGAGGTTGAGGGTCGTCGTCGGCGTCTGACTGAGGAGTTCGCTCCGTACATTGCCGGTGATCGCCGAGCCATCGGGGTTACGCGCGACGGGGACGGTCATGCCCATCCGGCCGTTGCCGGGCAGAACGTCCGGCTGCCAACCGAACCAGACGATGGTGTAGCCTTTCCGCTGCATGAAGCCATCGCCAGCGCTGGCGACGTCGTTGGCCGCACCGGTGGCGCCGAAATTGTAGAGAGTCAGCCCACCCTTGTTGCCGCGGTTGACGATATTGAAGAAGAGGATGCCATTCGACTTGGCGCGGTCGGCCGGGCGCAAGATGTCGATATCGGTGACGTACTCGACCATGCCGCGGGCGTTGCGCGGTGCCAGGGCGATGTCCTGGATGACGGCGTTCTGCGGCAGACGCGGATCGACTTCGCCATACGCCTTGCCCACCAATCGCTCGTAGGGGCCGGTCGGTGCGAAAGTCGCGCCGCCGAATGCGGCTTCGGTCTTGGCGATTTCAATGCGAGTGATGCGCGCTTCGGCTCTGCCAGCCAAGGCAAGCGCCGTGACGGCACCGATCAGAGCGAGACGGGACGGATGCATGGCGACCTCCCCCGCGGCACAATTGCCGCGCGTGTCACCTTAACCTTCGCCTACCCATCCAGGGAGTGCCTTAGAGAGACCGCAAGCGAAGGCGCGTCTTCATCGCAACGATTCCCGGCAAGGGGCCTCCGGAGGCCGGGCGGTCGCCGGATCGGCGGACGCCCGTCTCCGGGCACAGGTTCAACCACCGATTTCGCGAATGCGGGCGGGAAATGGCCGAAAATTGCCCCGATCACTGTCAAACGGCTCTTTGCCGCAGCCTTGCCCAGCGAAGGGAGTTGACGGGTGCGGCACAGAAGCGCAGTTATGGAGGATCGTCCGGACTCCTGGGAGTGACTTCGGCGCAAGCTGCGGTCTTGGGGTTCGGCGGTACACACTCTCTAGCAGCCCATTGGCAACAATCGGAGAAAACGAGATGAGGCATGCTTTCGGTACTTGGCGGAACGGCCAAGTCGCCCTTCTGGCATTGCTCGGCACCACGGCGCTGGCCTCGCAGGCCCTCGCCCAGGCCCCTGCCGGCGTGACCGTCACCACCCAGGCAGCCCTGGAAAACCCCAAGGCTGAAGACTGGCTGCATGTGAACGGCAACTACTCGTCGCACCGCTGGTCGACGCTGAATCAGATCACCCTGGCCAACATCAAGGGCCTGAAGCCGGTCTTCATGCTGGCGATCAACGGCGTGGAAGGCGGCGGCTCGCGCTACGCCAACGCGTCGCTGGAAGGCACCCCGATCGTCGAAGACGGCTTTATGTACGTCTCGAACGGCTGGGGCAGCGTGTACAAGCTGAACGTCAAGTCCGGCACGCGCGCCCAGATCGACTGGTATATGGACCCGCAGGTCGACAAGCCCTGGGGCGGTGACGTGGCGTGCTGCGGCATCGATAACCGCGGCGTCGCGCTTTACCAGGACAAGGTCATTTCGGTCACTATCGACGGCCGACTGATCGCGACCTCCAAGGCCAGCGGCGAGATCGTGTGGCAGGCCAAGCCGGGCGATCCCGGCCGCGGCGAGACGCTGACGGTCGCTCCGCAGGTCGTCCGTAACATCGGCATCGTCGGCGTCGCCGGCGCCGAGTACGGCATCCGCGGGCACCTCAACGGCACCGATCTCAACACCGGCAAGGAAGTCTGGAAGACCTGGACCGTGGCCGGCGAGGACGATCCGAATGCCAAGACCTGGGGCGGCCGCTCCAACCTTACGGGCGGTGGCTCGATCTGGCAGACCGGCTCGTACGATCCGCGCCTGAACCTGGTCTATTGGGGCACCGGCAACCCGGGCCCGGACTGGGACTCGGCCTATCGTCCGGGTGACAACCTCTACACGGACTCGGTCCTGGCGATGAACCCGGACACTGGCAAGATCAACTGGTACTTCCAGTACACGCCGAATGATCCGTACGACTACGACGAGATCGGCGTGCACCCGCTCGCCACCGTCAACATCAACGGCCAGGACCGCAACCTGGTTGTCCACCCCGGCCGTAACGGCGTGTTCTACGGCTTCGACCGTTCGAACGGCCAGTTCCTGTACGGCGAGAAGTATGTCGATCAGCTGAGCTGGACGCAGGGCATCGACCCGAAGACCGGCAAGCCGACCGCCTACGATCCGACCAAGCAGGTCCAGGACTACATCAAGGGCTCGCAGGCTCTGCGCGACGGCACCGTCGGCGTGCAGTGCCCGGTCGTCTCGGGTGGCCAGAACTGGGAACCGGCTGCGGTCAACCCGCAGAAGGGCGTGATCTACGTGGCGGGCGGCGATGGCTGCGCGGCGCGTACCAACAAGGCCGAGACCGGCCCGGCCGAGTTCGGCGGAACCTGGAAGCCGCGTGACCGCTTCGTCGGCGCGGGCGACCCGGCTCCGGCGGACAAGTACGGCAACGGCTTCGCGGGCGTTTCCCCGCCGGCCCCGGCCCGTCCTGAGTGGAAGATCCAGCAGTACGGCGCGATCAACTCGATCGACCTCAAGACTGGTAAGGTCATCAAGAAGTTCCCGCTCAAGTACTTCAACCGTTCGGGCGTGGTTGCCACGGCCGGCGGCTGGATCATGACCGGCGAGCCGGATGGCACGCTGCATGCCCTCAATGCCGACACGTTCGACGAAGTGTTCAACTTCAACGTCGGCTCGTACATCAAAGCCCCGCCGATGACCTACTCGGTCGGCGGCAAGCAGTACGTGGCGGTGATGGTCGGCGCTCTGCCGGCCGCTGCCGAGTTCGCCGTGAACCCGGAACTCCGGAACTTCACCGCGACCCACATGCTGATGGTGTTCGGCCTCTAAGCTCGTCGAGCTTTAGGATTGGAGCGGGGGCGCTTTGCGCCCCCGCTTTTTTTTTGTCCCAATCAGCGTCGGCGGCCGACAGCTGCCAGACCCGCGTTGCCGGCGATGGCCAGGGCGAAGATCACGACGATCAGCGCGTAGACGTTTGAAAAGCGCGAACGGTTGAAGCTGTCGATGAGCATCGCGCCAAGGCCGCCACTGGAGAAGCGTATCTCGGCAATGAGGCAGATGGCGATCGCGGCGCCGAGCGCGATGCGGAGCCCGCCAAACAGCGTCGGCAGCGCCGCCGGCAGATAAATCAGGCGGAGCATCTGCCAGGGCGAGAGCGAGAGATTGCGACCGAGGCGGTCGAGAGCAGGCGCCACACCACCGACGCCGGCCGCCGTGGCAAGCGCCATGGGCAGCAATGCGGCGAGCGAGCCGACCGCCACCTTCGACGCCGGACCGACGCCGAAGGCCAGATACAGCAGCGGAAGTACGGCTACTTTAGGCGTCGCTGCCAGCGTAGACAGGATAGGCCCGTAGGCGGCACCAAGGAGGCGAACGCGGCCGAGCGCCGCGCCGATGGCCACACCGAGACTGCCGCCGACGAGAAGCGCCGCGGCAATCTCGAATCCGGTCAGCGCGAGGTTGGTCCAGAAGCGTGGGTCCGATACCAGCGCTACGAGCGCTGCGGCGATTGCGGCGAGCGGCGGGACGACGCCGGCGTAGACCAGTCCCGAACGACCGGCGAACTCCCAGGCAGCCGCAAGGGCAATCACCGTCAGGACCTGCCAGCGGCGCGCGTTTCCCGGCGTGGCACTCATCGGAGACCATGGCGGCGAGCGAGCCGCCCGACCAGGCCCTGCAGCAGGGCACTCAGCAGGATGAGGGCAAGGATCGCGCCGTAGGTGCCGCGGATGTTGAACCGATCGCCGAGGTCGGCGATGAGCCCGCCAAGCCCGCCGGCGGCGGCGAGGAATTCGACGCCCACGACCGTCACCAGGGCGTCGATCAGGCCGAGCCGCAGGCCAGTCAGAATCGTCGGCGTTGCGGCAGGCAGTTCGACCAACCAGACGAGTTGCCATCGGCGCGCCCCGGCGTTGCGCCCGGCGTTGCGAAGCGCAACCGGTATCGCCAGCAGGCCTTCGCAAGTCAGCAGCGCGACCGGCGGAAAGGATGACAGGACGCCGAGGGCGACAACGGTCGCGCTGGACCGGCCGAAGATGGCGAGGAAGAGCGGATAGAACAGAAACGACGGCGTGGCGTTCAATCCGACGATCCAGCCGCGATAGGCAGCGCGGGCAACCGCATGGCGGGCCAGCGCGTATCCGACGGCCCCGCCGATGACCGCCGCCAAGGATATCGCTGCGACAACGGCGGCCGCAGTGGCGATCGCCCGCGACAACAGAGCCTCGCTCTCGACCAGCGCCGCGAACGATGCGAGCACCGAGCTTGGGGGCGGCAACAGGAAGGCGCTGACCAGTCCCAGTCGAGCCGCCAGTTCGGCAAGCAAGGCAAGGCCGGCGACAGTCGATAAAGCGAGCGCTAACGGGGCCCAGGCGCGGTCGCGGCGCACTGGCGAACGGCCGGCGGCCTTCACGGCTCCGGCGGCCGCCAGACGATCTGAAACATCCGACCGAGTTCCGCGGCGCTCGGTGTCCGTTCGATCCGCTTGAATTGCAGGCCCTGGGCGACGCTCAAATCGATGCCGCCGACCTCGCCGAGGCGCATGGCACCGGGCGGATACATCTCATCGATCACGCGGTTGGCGTCCGCCAAAGAGGCGTGATTGGCGTCGGCAAACCACTGCCTGGCGCCGGGGTCGCGATACATCCGGTCGATCGTTGCCTGGTAGGCAACAAGAAAGCGGAGCACCACATCGCGCCGCTTGGCGAGCGTATCGGCGTTGACCACAAGCCCGCGCGCGCTAACCTCGGCCATCCCGGCCAGATCGCGACCGAAGGCGACCGGACGCACCCTCCCCTGCACGAATTCCGGAACGCCGAGCCCCCCATTGCCATCAGGGCCGACATCGGCCTGGCCGGTCATGACCTGGGTCATGGTGGCGGCGGCGCCACCGGTGGCAACCAGGCGGCCGGTCACGCCGGCCTGATCGAGCAGTGCGGCGAGTACGATGTAATTGCTTGAGCCTGGGGTCGAATAGGCGAGCACGGTATCGGGTCGCACATCCTTGAGGCTCCGGATGCGGCCGTCCGCTCGGGCATACCACAGGAGGTCGGAGGTGCCGCGAAAGCTGGACGAGACCATCGTCACCGGTGCCCCCTGAACCGCCGCACCGATCAGCGCAGGTACCGCGACAATGCCGATATCGACACTGCCGGAGATGATCGCCTGAAGCGTCGCGGTCGAGCCGTCGGTGAACGAGACCTTGAGATCGATGCCGGCCGCCTTGAACGTTCCAACGCTGACACCGTAAGGCGCGACGGAATTGTCCCATCCCGCCTCGGTCGAGGCAAAGCGCAACGTGTCGTCGGCCCGACCGACGCCTGGCATTGCCAGAGCGAGCAGCACCAACGTCATGCGCAGTTCTAGCTTGAGCATTTCGCCCCCCCCGCCAGCGGCAGTCTAACTGCGGCCCCAATCTGCACAAGCCGGCATCAGGACAAACTCGCCTCCTGCCGCAGCTCGTGCCACAGCGTTGCGACGAGTTCGCCGAAGCGCGGATGGGCGAGGATGTCGGACGTGCGTGGACGCGGCAGATCGATGTCGATGCAGCGCCTGACCCGACCCGGCCGGCGCGAGAGGACGATGACGCGGTCGGAGAGTTGCACGGCCTCGGCGAGGCTGTGAGTCACCAGCAGTGTCGTCTGCGCCAAAGACTGAACGGTGCCGATGATCTGGTCGCCGATCAACAGGCGCGTCTGCGCATCGAGCGCCGCAAAGGGCTCGTCCATCAGCAGAATCGGCGGCTCGAAGACGAGGGCCCGGGCAATCGCCGCCCGCTGCCGCATTCCGCCGGAAAGCTGATGCGGATAATGCCGCTCGAAGCCGGAGAGGCCGACCAGGTTCAGCATGCGGGCGGCTCTCTCCTCCCGCTCGGCGCGCGCGACGCCGGACACTTCCAGGGGAAAGGCGACGTTGCCGAGCGCGGTGCGCCAGGGAAACAGCGAATCTTCCTGGAATACAACGCCTATCGGCCGGGACAGACCGGCAATCTCCGGTGCCAGCACGACCTCGCCGTCGTGGCCGTCGGCGAGCCCGCCGACGATGTTGACGAGTGTGGTTTTCCCGCAGCCGCTCGGGCCGATGATGGATACGAACTCGCCACGGCCGATGGCGAACGACACCCCTTCAAGCGCCGCCACCTCGCCATCGGGAACGCTATAGCGCTTGCCGATGCCGACGGCGGCAAGGATCGGCGGGGCAGTCATGGGCGCTTCGGCGGGCGCCAGAATGCGATGCGGGAGGCGCCTTGGCGGCGCAAGTGGCCTTTGGGCTCGAACGCCTGCCAGGCGCCGTCACCGCTGTCGATCTCCCCGAGAAGGCCGGCAAAGCGGCGGCTGGAAAGTTGCTTGGCGGCGGTGCGAATCGGCGATGCCTGGGGCTCGAAGCGGACATCGGGATTGGTGTTGATCTCGTAAATCACATCGCGCCCGGCATAGGTCGCGTGGTCGGCCCGGCCCCATTCGATGCCGGCGATATCGAAGGCCTCGCGCACGGCAGCCGGCGGGCGGTTGCCGGCCACGGCGTCGTATTCCTGCTGGTGAAGCGCGTCGGTAACGATGGCATCGCGGTGCTTCTTGACCAGCCAGCTATCGCCGACGATGGCATGGTGCAGCGAAAACTTGGCACCGATGCGGAAGGTGCCGAGCTTGCGCCAGACGCCCGGAGCAATCGGTTCCGCGGCGAACTCGGTTACCAGCAAGCCGCGCAAGGGCACTCCCGCAGCGCGCAGGCCGGCGAGGTGATCGTCGAGGGCATCCTGGTCGGCTAGGAGTCCCGACTGGGCGCCGCCGTGGTCGCCTTCGCGGCGCACAAACACCGGGAAGCGCTCCGGTCGCGGCCGGGCGTCGGCTCGGTAGCAGCCGAACGGGTTGATTCCTGCCGCCTTGAGCTGGGCGAGGAGTTCCACGCGGCCCATCGCCCGCGCCGGGTCGTTGAGGGAGACTATCCCGACCGCACGGAGCGAGCGAAAGAGGTCGGCCGCAAGGACCAGTTCCCACTCCGAGAGCCGTTCGAGGTCGGTGAACACGTGAACGGCGCGGCGGGCGCGGCGGGCGCGAAATATGCGCTCATAGCTTACCGTCCGGCAGACCGGGATCGGATTGCCCGTCGCGCCGCGCACCAGCGATTCGACGGTGCGGGCGTGCCCGCGCAGGGTGATGAAAACCAGCATCCGAGCGGGGCAATCCCGGGACGAGCCTAAGCGGCGCAAGTCGTACCGCTAAAGTGGACTGGACGAAACGGGCTCCCCTCATCTAAGCCACATTCCGGGTTGCAGTTTTCGCGAGTCAGGGCTCCGACGGCAGCGACCGGGGGCGCAGGATCGATCAAGGGAGCAGACAGACCATGGGGTTCATCCACGCCCGCACGCCCCTCGCCGGCACGGCCCTCGCCAGCCTGGTTGCGATCGCCACGGCAGCGGCCGCGCCGCCCCCACCCAAGCAGGTCGCCGACGCCTTCGTCGCCGCGATCGTTGCCGCCAATCCGCAGGCGCAGGTGACCTATGCCGCCGCGGCGGTCGCCGGCAACGACATCACCATCACCGGAATCAATCTCAGTTCGACCGAGATTACCTCCGGGACCATCGGCAAGGTCACCATCGTCAATCCGGCGGCAGCTCCGAATGGCGGCTTTACCGCGGATCGGGTGAACGTCGAGGCCGGCAAGCTCAGCAGCCAGAACACCAGCCTTGCCTGGCAGAGCGGCAGCGCGACCGGAATTATCCTGCCATCGAACGCGCAGGCCGCCGCTCAATCCGGCGCCCTGCCCTTCGCCCGCTTGGCCATGACCGGAATGACGCTGACCCGCACCGAGCTGGCGCGGCCGATTACCATCGCCGGGTCGACCATGACGGTCACGGCGCCGTCGGGGGATACCAAGGTGACGGTCGACGGCATCAAGGTGCCAATTGCCGCCTTCGACAACAGTTCCGTGCTCAAGGATCTCGTCAAGTCGCTCGGCTACACCGCCGACTTCACGATCAATATCAGCGCCAGCAGCACGGCTGCTGGCGGGGACGGCCTATCGCTGCGCTCGATGGACATCGTCGCCGATCAGGTCGGAAAACTCGCCATCAACGCACGGACCAGCGGCGTCACCGCCGATGCGCTGGCCAAGACCGACAAAGTCGGAGACATCATCGGCACCGCGTCGCTGAATCAGCTCAGTATCCGCTTCGACAATAGCGGCGTTGTCGACCGCCTCCTCGATGCGCAGGCCAAAGCGCAAGGACAGAAACGGGCGGAACTGGTGGAGGTATGGACGCAGGCCCTGCCCTTCTTCCTGGCCATTGCCGGCGTCACCAACGAGCCGCTGCAGAACAAGGTCTCCGGTGCCGTCACGACGTTTCTCAAGACACCGAAGTCGCTGACGATTTCCCTCAAGCTGAGCAGTCCGCTGGCGCTGACCGAGATCCTGTCGACGGCGCGCAAAGACCCGGATGCTTTTCTCGCCAAGCTCGGTCTTGAGGTAACGGCAAACAACTAGCCGCCGGCAGCGTTCCGCCGCCGGTTCGCCGAGATCGTCGGCCCCTCTCCAGTCGGCGGCTAGTCGCCGCCCCCGCCAGCGTCGCCGCCACCGCCAAAGTCGCCGCCGCCGAAATCGCCACCGCCGAAGTCCGGCGCCGGGTCACCCGGCGCGGCGGTGTCGTCTTGGGTAGGAACGGGCGAGCCGTCGGGGTTGATGAAGTAATCGTTTATCGTCACGTTCTCCACGACCGACGGCGCGGCTTCGGCTGAGCCGTCCCAAGGGCCGCGGCCGCCGCCAAGGAGGTTGGACAGCCCGGCAAAGAGGAATTGGCCGCCGACCACGCCGGCGGCGGTCGCCGCCACCGAGCGCAGGAAGCCGCCGCCTCCGCCACGGCCGCTTGCCGGGTCGAGGCTCTGCCGTGCCTCATCGGTCGGTGCAGCACGCCCGGGAGCGTTACCCCAGGGTCCGCGGGTGCCGCCGAGGGGCGACGCGCCGCCAAGAAAGCTCGTCTTGCGTGGTGCGGATTGCCGCTCCAGCTCGCCGATCCGCGCGTTGGCGGCGGCAATCGCCCGGTTGGCCAGGATGGCGTGCTGGACCAGCACGTAGGCGGCATCGGGATTGCCGCGCACCACCCGCGCGATCATGCCGTCTGCTTCGGCGTCCTTGTCGTTGACGCGAACGGCCGAAAGATCGGCGAGGAACGTCTCCAGTTGCTGGCGTTCGTCCGGTGTCATCACCAAGGCTCCTTTGCTCAAGCCGCGGCCATGACATGGTCCCACCGGAGGGCGGCTACAAGAGCCGACGCTCTGGCATGGTCAGTCGTGCTTCCACTTGATCGAGCAACCGATCGACGACAGTTGCGGCTCGGACGGCGTCTTACCGACGGCAATTGCACGCATCGCCTCGAGCAACTCACGGCGGGCGCCGGGTGGAGGCGGATTGGTGCGGCCTTCATCGAGGCGGCCGCGATACTTCAAGTGCAGCGAAGCATCGTAGCCGAAATAGTCGGGAGTGCAGACGGCATCGTAGGCACGGGCCACCGCCTGGCTCTCGTCATAGAGATACGGGAAGGGGAACTGGTTGGCGCGTGCGAAAGCCTTCATGTTGTCGAAGGAATCTTCGGGGTATTCCGAGGCATCGTTGGCGGAGATGGCGGCGAAGCCGATCCCCTCCGTCATCAAAGCACGGGCGTCGGCGACCAGGCGGGAGATCACCGCCTTCACATAAGGGCAGTGGTTGCAAATGAAGACGATCACCGTGCCCTTCTTGCCGGCGATGTCGCGCAGCGCGTAGGTCTTGCCGTCAGTGGCGGGGAGGCGGAAATCCGGTGCGGGAAGGTCGAGGACGAGGGGCGGAGGAGTCGCAGCCAACTGAGGTTCTCCTTTGCTTGGCGAAGGCGGCCAGCAAACCATGACGGCGCGGCCGCTGTCTCGGCGTTTTCCAGCCCCGCGGGCGGCCGCGCATGAAAAGAGCGAGCGGTTGCCCGCTCGCTCCTGTCGCCCCTCTGAAGCTCCGAGGGTTCGGTCCGTCTCGCGACGGCCTCCCAACCGACCTTGATCGGCGGTGCCTCCCATTACAAATTGGTAATGTCCGGCGTCAAGTTGGCGGGCTAAGGGGCTTGCAGCGAGAGGAGCGTCACGTGAGACGTCATTGCGGCCGGGGGATTGGCTTCCTCATGCTGGTCGTCGCTTTCAGCGGCACGCTGAACGGTGGGCCGGCGCTTGCGCAGACGGGATGGACCTGGCGGACGGCATCGCCCTTCCCCGAGGCGCGCACCGAGGTGTCGGCGGCCACCGACGGGGCAAACATCTACGTCTTCGGTGGCTTTGCCGCCGGCCGCAGCAGCCCGTCGGCGCCGACAACCATCTACCGCTACGACGTTGCCGCCGACCGCTGGTCGGCGTTTGCCGAACTGCCGGAGGGCGTCAATCACGCCGGCGCGGCGATCGTCGGCGGACGCCTCTATGTCATTGGCGGCTTCCACCGGAACACCTTCGAGCCCACGGCGGAGGTGCGCATCCTCGACCTTCGAACCGGCATGTGGCGACGCGGAGCACCGCTGCCGACAGCCCGCGGTGCCCTGGCGGTAGCGGTGGTCGGAGGCCGGATTCACGCTGTCGGCGGCGCCGTCCAAGGCGGGGTCAGCGTCGGCCTGCACGATGTCTACGATCCCGCGACCGACCGCTGGCAACGCCTCGCGGCCTTGCCGCGACCTCGCAATCATCTGGCGGCGGCCACACTCGCCGACAGGCTCTATGCCATCGGCGGTCGCGACGCATCGAGCATGCGGCTGACCGAGGCCAGCGTCTACGACGCTGCGAGCGACAGTTGGCGGGCGCTCGCAGCTTTGCCGACCGGACGGAGCGGTATCGGCGCCGCCGTGTTGAATGGGCGGATTGTCGTGCTCGGCGGCGAGACCGAAGAGCGCCCCGCGCGCACGTTCGGCGAGGCCGAGGCCTACGAACCCGGCTGCAACTGCTGGGACAGGCTGGCGGCGATGCCGACGCCGCGCCACGGCCTCGGCGTGGTGGCGGTCGGCGACCGTATTTTCGCCATCGCCGGCGGCCCAGCCCCCGGGTTCGCTTACGCCGCGGTCAACGAAGTCCTTGCACCGGCGCCATAGGCGCGCCGCCTCGATAGGCGGCGCCCCCTCGGCGCGGGACTCCAAGAATGCAGCGATCTCGGGTAGTTTCCCGGCCCGGGGAGGCGCTGGGGAATACTGTCAATGCGAGACCTTCGCGGCGTCCTGGCGGCGCTAACCGTCGTCATCTCTGCCGCTCTGTCCGCCGAACCCGCCGCCGCGGCCGGGCCGCGTTACGGCCATGTCTACCTGCTGACTGGCCTTGCGAACGTGTTTTCGGTCGGCATGGACACGCTCGGCGAGGAACTGACCGCCCGCGGCGTGCCCAATACCGTGCGCAACCACTTGCTGGCGCACCTCAACGTCGACCAGATCGTTGCCGACTATCATGGCGGCAAGATTAATCAGCCGATCGCCATCATCGGCCATTCGTTCGGCGGCGACGCCGCCGTCTGGCTCGCCGAGCAGCTCAATGCCGCGCATGTTCCGGTGCGACTCCTCGTCGTGTTCGACGCCACCGCGGCGGTACGGGTGCCGGCGAATGTCAGCGAAGCGATCAACTTCTATCTCAGCCCGGGTGGAACGGGCGTGCCGCTGCAGGGCGGGCCCGGCTTCAGAGGGGTGATCCGCAATCGCAATCTCAGCGGAACGCCGGACATCATTCACACCAACATCGACAAATCGGCGGCGCTGCATAAGACGGTCATCGCCGAAGTGCTGAGGACGCTGCGCCGCGGCTGATGCCCGGCCCCGCCCATAGGCGGCGCCCCGCGGCGATGGTAAGACCGTCGCCGCCCAACCCGAGCCAAGGAGAGCCGCTTGAGATTCCGTCCGCTGCAAGACCGTCTGGTGGTCCGCCGCATCGAGTCCGAAGAGAGAACCGCCGGCGGCATCATTGTCCCCGACACCGCCAAGGAGAAGCCGCAAGAGGGCGAGGTTCTGGCGGCCGGTCCGGGCGGACGCGACAATTCCGGCAAGCTGATCCCGCTCGACGTCAAGGCGGGCGACCGGATCCTCTTCGGCAAGTGGTCGGGCACAGAGGTCAAGCTCGATGGCAAGGACTTGCTGATTATGAAGGAATCCGACGTCCTCGGCGTCGTCGAGGGCGCGGCCGCCGCCAAGGCGGCCAAGAAGCGCTAGCCCGGCAGAGTCGCGGTGATGCGCAGGGGCGGCCCTCTCCTCGCGCTCGCCGCCGCTCTATTCGCGGCGCCGCCCGCTGACGCGGCCGAGACCACCCTCGTCTACGTCACGGACAACGGCGCCGACACGATCCACGTCATCAACGGCGTCACCCGCGCGGAGATCGGCGTCATCGGCGGCGTACCGAAGCCCTACGGCCTAGCTTTTTCCGCCGACGCGGCGCGCGTCTATGTCGCCAGCCAGGGGCAGAACATCCTCTACATTCTCGACCAGCCGAGCGGCGACCCGTTCCTGCGGGTGAGGCTCAGCGGCACGCCGGCGGACCTCGCTGTCGCGCGCGGCGGCGAAGAGGTGTTCGTCGGCATCGTCTCCGAACCCGGCGGCATCGATGTGGTCGGCGCCGGGCTGGTCGGGCGGATGGCGACGATCCCGCTCGGTGCCGCCATCGACAGCATGACCGCCAGCGCCGATGGCGCCTTCGTCGTCGCGGGCTCTTCGAGCGGTCGCTTCCTCAGCATCGTCGATGCCAAGGCGCGCAAGGAAGTGCGCCGCGTCGCTTTCGACAGGCCGGTGCGCCAAGCCGCCATCGAGAGCCGGCCGGACCGCAGCCCGGGTCGCATCTTCGTGCAGCTCGCCGACTTCAACGGCTTCGCCGTTGTCGACTTCGACAGCGGCACCGAGCTCAAGCGGATTGAGTTTGCCGCCGGCAGCGCGGCGCGCGGCGCCGGTGGAGCCGCCGGCGGCATCGCCATCGCCCCGGATGGCAAGACGCTATGGGCTGGCAGTGCCGCCAGCGGCAGCCTCTACGCCTTTACGCTGCCCGAGCTGAAGCCGGCCGGCGAGGTTCGTTTGAAAGGCGCCGCCCCTGCCCTTCCCGAGGCTCTTGCCTTCTCTCCGACGGGCACGCTTTACGTGGCCGACGCGACAGCGAATGCACTCGCGGTTGTCGAAGCCGGAGCATCGACCGAAGGCGGACGGACGCCGGTAGGCCCGTTGCCGAAGCGGGTGCGGGTGATGGTTCTGCCCTACGACCTCGAAAGCGAACTCCAAGAGGACGAGCGGAACGCTCCGCCGCGCTAGCCGGAGATGCGAGGCATGCGGCAAACCGTTCTTGCGCAACGACTGATCGCCATCCTCCTCGCGCTGACAGCATTGGTCAGCGGCGCTGCAGCCGGCCCGCCGATCGGCGCATTCAAGAAGGTCTTCGTGGTCGTTCTCGAAAACACCGACTACGAGCTGGCGATCCGCCAGGACTTCCTCGGCAGACTGGCGCGGCGTGGCGGCCTGCTCGCCAATTTTCACGACGTCGGTCACCCCTCGCAGCCGAACTACATCGCGATGATCGCCGGCGATCGGCTTGGCGTGACGGGCGACGACAACGTCACGCTCAACGCCCCTCATCTCGCCGACCGCCTGGAGGCCAGGGGACTGGACTGGAAGGTCTACGCGGAGGGGTTCCCGGGCAAGTGTTTCCTCGGCGCACGATCGGGGCGCTACGTGCGCAAGCACGTGCCGTTCCTGTCCTTCGCAAGCGTGCAACACGATCCAAAGCGCTGCGCCCGGATTGTGAGCGCCGACACGCTCGATGCCGACATCAGAGCCAACGCCCTGCCGGCCTTCTCGCTCTACGTGCCGGACCTCAGGAACGACGGGCACGACACCGGCGTCCAGTATGCCGACCGTTGGCTCGCCGGCCGTTTCGGGCCGCTGCTGCAGCGGACCGACTTCATGAAGGACATTCTCTTGGTCGTGACCTTCGACGAGGCCAGCGCGGCAAACGACCACATCGCCACGATCCTCCTCGGCGACAGCATCCGGCCGGGTTCGCGCTCCGACACCCGATACGACCACTATGCCCTGCTCAAGCTCATCGTCGACGGCCTGCAACTTCGCAGCGTCGGTCCGCACGATGCCGTGGCACCCACCATCGACGGTGTCTGGCGCTGAGCGGCCTGCCCCGGCTTTTCCACATCATCGCCGGGGTTTTGCACTGCCCTCGCCTCGGCGAAGGCGTACGCCCTTGCCATGTTGGCTAACGCGAAATTAACCACTGTCGTGGCGCTCTGGGCTCTGGGGGAGTGCCGTACCGGGGACTTCAATGCGTCGCGCGTTCTTTGCTTTCTGTCTCGTCGGCCTCGGCGGGGCGGCCCAACTTAGCTCTTCGCCAGCGGCAGCCGCTCCCTGCACCAATCCCGACGCGCTTGGCGTCTCGCGCGTGCTCGAGGTCGACATTGCCGACGCCGTGGCGGTCGGACGGGTCGAGTTCCGCGGCCGCCTGCCCCTCGCCAAAGGCGAGGTGGTGCTGACCTTCGACGACGGACCGCGACCCGGAACGACGCCGGCGGTTCTGCACGCCCTGCAGGCAGAATGTGCGCGCGCCACCTTCTTCATCATCGGGAAGATGGCCGCCGATCACTCGGCTCTTCTGCGCGAGGTCGAGGCGGCCGGACACACCATCGGCACGCACACTTACGCCCACCTCCTCGACATCAAGTCGCGGCCGCCTGAGGAAGGCATCGCCGCCATCGACGGCGGCATCCGCGTGATCACGGAAAAGCTCGGGCATCCCCCAGCGCCGTTCTTCCGCTTTCCTGGGTTCATCCACACGCCGGAAATGCTGGCCCACCTCGCCGACCTCCACATAGCCGCGTTCGGCGCGGACGTGGTGGGCGACGACTGGAAGCGGATCGGCCCGGACGAGGTGCGGGCGCGGGTGATGCAGCGGCTGCACCAGCGCGAAGGCGGCATCATCATGCTGCACGATACCAAGCGGGCGACCGCAGCGATGCTGCCGGACCTGCTGCGCGATCTTAAACTCGGGGGTTACCACCTCGTCGCGCTGGTGCCTGCGCGAGCCAAGCCGGTGCCACCGGGCGTTAATCCTAACGAAGTCGTTGGCGCGATCGGCGCCAAAGCCGCCCAGCCGACGGCGAAAGCCCCCTAGACGGCGGGGCAGCCGGTGTTCATCCTGTACAGGACGCCCGCTTGCGCAGGCCTCCCGGAATGTGCTCAAACCATTGTCCGGGCTCGGCGATCCGGCGGAAAGTCGCCGCATTCCCGGCAAGCTCGTGCCTCATTTGGCGCGCAAGTCTGCAAGATCAGGAGGCCAGTGAATCGCCCAGAGGCGGGCGGCATCGTTTTGATTTGGGTCAGGTCGCGGCGGGATCTGTCGTGTTGCGTAGGAGTTGACCGATTCCTGAGAAGACGGCCCTCAAAGAGCTAGACTCGTATTTGACCGAGGATATCCGCTCAGTCTTCGACGAGCTGCGCTCCCCTCCGCCGGAGCCCGAGCCGGCCAACGACGTGGTTGGCGCGCGGGCGCTTCCATTGTCTGACCGCTTGGCGCGCCCGGTGCGCTCGCCGCAGGCGCCAGTGAAGCGCGTGCGCCTCTCGGCGACGCCTTGGATGACACGGGCCCTGTCGGATGCCGAAGGCCGGCCTCACGGGCATGCCACATGGCGCCCCAGCGTCATTGCCATCTTGGCCGTGCTCGGCGCGACATTCGCTGCCGGCGTGGTTTTCGTCGTCGAACTCGCCAACCCGCCGAAGCCGAAGGTGGCGGTTGCCACCGTGCCGACCCCGGCCCCCTCCGCCGCGGCGACCCAGCCACGACGGACCAGCGAGCCGCAGACGGCGGTTGCCGCCGCCAATGTCAGTGCCGTGCCGCAGTCGGTCACCGGCCCGACGGGCGTCCGCACCGTGCGGACGGTAGCTATCGACAACACCGGAGCCCCGGCTCAGAAGGACCCGATACTCGGGCCGCCCGTGAGCCAGGCCAAGGTCGATCCGCCGGCATTGGGTTCGCCGGCCCCGAATGCCCTGGCGCTCGCCGCCCCTGCGGCGGTGCGCAGCGCGCCCGCTGCGGCTGTCGCCGAGGTGGCCGCCGCCACTCCACCTGCACAACGGACCGCTGCCCCTCAGAGTGCGCCGACCGCGCCGGCAGCCGCTGACGCGACGGCGGCGGCAACGCCTACGACGCCTGCCGCGCCGCGGAGCGTGGTCGTGGCGAAGCCGACGACAAGCGCCAGCGCCTCGCGGTCGACGGTCAGCGTCGACGCCAATATGCGCGGCTCCAAGGGCGGCGACAAAGTCGCAGTGGTGCCGGCCGGCGCCGCGGTCGACCTCATCAGCTGCGACAGCGTGTGGTGCGAGGTGAACTACGGCGGCAAGCGCGGCTATGTCTACCGTCCGTTCATCAAGGATGTCGCGGCCACGCTCGCCAAGCGCTGAGCCGGCGGACCGCGGCCCGGATCTAGCCGCCATGCCAGCCGATAACAGACAAAGAAAAGGCCCGGGCAATGCCCGGGCCTTTTCGATTCTAGCGTGGAGCGGAGACTAACCGGCAGGCCAAGCAGGTTTGCCGCTAGCGGGAACCGGGCCGACGCCCTTGTTCACGAACTTCTGCACGCGCTTACCGGTGTAGGTTTCCGTCGTGTAGATGTTGCCCTTGGAGTCGGTGGCGATCGAATGCACGCCGAGCCAGAGGCCGGGCTGACGTCCGCCGCCGCCGAAATTGTAGAGCTCCTCCATCGACGCGCGGTCGAACACGTGGATTTTGGCGTTGTTGCCGTCGGCCAAGTAAAGGAACCGCTGACCGGTGTCGCTGGAGAAGGCGATGTCCCAGGTCGAGCCGTCGGCCCGGGTCTGCTTCTCGACGATCACTTCTTTCACGAAGGAGCCGTCGCCCTTGAATATCTGGATGCGGTCGTTGACGCGATCGCAGACATAAACCAGGCCGTCATTTGCCATGTTGGCGCAGTGCACCGGGTTGCGGAACTGCTGCGCGATAGGCTGAGCCGGGTCGTAGGGGCCGAGGTCCGCGTCGGTCGGCGGCTTCCCGTAGGCGCCCCACATCCGCTTCATCTTGCCCGTATCCATATCGAGCACGGCAACGCGGTGGTTGAGGTAGCCGTCGGCGACGTAGGCCTCGTTGGCGCGGGCGTCGATCCAGATCTTCGCGACGCGCCCGAAGCTCTCCGGATCGGTGCTGTTGGCCTTGTATGTCGGCATCTTCTCGGGCGAGGCCGGGTCCTTGCGGGCGTCAGCCTTGCCGTACTGGGCGACAAACTTGCCGTCGCGGGTAAACTTCAAAATCTGCGAGTCGCCGCCGCCGTTGCCGCCGATCCAGACAAAACCCTTGTTGTCGACGATGACGCTGTGGTTCGAGGTCGGCCACTGGTATTCGCCATTCTTGGCAGGACCGCCCCAACCCTGCACGTAGTTGCCGTCGGCATCGTATTCGATGACCGGCGGGGCCGCCGTGCAGCAGCCGCGCAGTTGAGTGGCAGTAGCGTTCGGCGGAGTCATCAACTCGGTGTTGTCGAGGTTGCCGGCGTCGTTGCCGCGGTGGACAATCCACACGTGGTCGCGTTCATCGACCCAAACGCCGATCGTCTGGCCCAGCAGGCCGTTGTTCGGATTGGGCTTCGGCCACAATGGGTCAACCTCGAAGCGCGGGGCCTGCTTGCCCTGGGCGACGGCGCTTTGCAGCCAAACCTGACCGCTGCCGAGCGCCACCAGCAGTGCAAGGATGCCCGCGCCGGTGTAAAATTTCCTGTCTTTGAGTATTCGCGCCATCCCACTACCCTCCCAGGTACGGCTCCTTGAGCACTAAACTAGCGCAAGAAAATCATACTGCCCCCCTGCGCGGCTTGTCGAGGTTGGCACAAGCGGCAAAATGGCTGCTGGCGATCACTTTGGCGGTAGCGGGCAACCTCCTGGTTGCGAGGTCGGCGGCGGCGCATGAGGTGCCGGATCAGACCACGGTTCTGGCGTTTCTGAAGCCCGAGGGCAGCACGCTCCGTCTCCTGGTGCGGGCGCCGCTAAAGGCGATGCGCGACGTCACGATCCCGAACCGTGCCGGGGGGTTCCTCGACCTGCCGGAGATCGAGCCGGCGCTTCGCCACGCCACCCAGATCTGGCTCGGCGACCTGATCGCGATCTATGAAAACGGCACAAGGCTGGAGCGACCGCGGATCGCCCGGGTACGGGCGGCGCTTCCCGCCGACCGCAGCTTCGGCGACTACGCCACGGCGCTCGCGCATTTTGACGCTCCCCCGCTCGGCAACGACACGGACATCAACTGGGAACAGGGCATGCTCGAGGCCGAGTTGCTCTATCCGATCCGGTCGGAGCGCTCCGACTTTGCCCTCGATCCGGCGCTGAACCAGCTCGCCCTCACGGTCAATGTCATTCTCCGCTTCCTGCCGCCGGGCGGGTCTGAGCGCGCCTTCAACCTCCATCCCGACGCCGGCCCGGTGCAACTCGATCCGAGCTGGGTGCAGGCCTTCACCCTGTTCGTGCGCGAGGGCTTCCTGCATATCCTCAGCGGGTACGACCACCTCCTGTTTCTGTTCTGCCTGGTGCTACCGCTGCGGCGGCTAAAGCCACTGCTGACGGTGGTGACGGCGTTCACGCTCGCTCACTCGGTGACGCTGATCGCTTCGGCCCTCGGCCTGGCCCCCGACGCGTTGTGGTTTGCCCCGCTGATCGAAACACTTATTGCCCTCTCGATCCTGTACATGGCGCTCGCCAACATCGCCGGGGCCAAGGTCGACACGCGCTGGATCGTCACCTTCTTCTTCGGACTGGTGCATGGGTTCGGCTTTGCCGACATCCTCAGGGACCGCATGCAATTCGCCGGCTCGCACCTCATTTCCTCGCTGCTGGCTTTCAATGTCGGCGTCGAACTCGGCCAAATCGTAGCGCTGCTGGTGCTGGTGCCTGGGCTGGCGCTTCTTTTCCGCCTGGGCCTCGCGGAGCGGATCGGCGTCGTCATCCTGTCCGCCCTCGCCGCCCATTCGGCTTGGCACTGGACCGCCGAGCGCGCCGACAAGCTCATGCAATTTCGCTTCGCATCGATCGACGCGACGACCGGCGCCAATCTCCTGGGCTGGGCCACGGCGCTGGTGGCGCTCGGCGGAATCGTCTGGCTCGTGCAGACGTTCCTCGCCGGGCGGCCCGGCAAGGGGAGCGACCCCGACGCGACTGCCAAGGCGCCGCTGCGGGCCGCCGAGTGAGGCTCGACTAAGGACCGAGCGAGCGCGCGACCCTGAAGCCGTAAGTATTGTTCGCCAACGCCGGGTTCACCGGGAAGCGTGCCGCGGAGCGCAGGAATAGGGCGAAAGCTCCCCAAGAGCCGCCCCGAAGCACCCGGCTCCGGCATTCGCCGGCGGTCCATGCCGTGCCGTCGCGCGGGGCGCCGTTGTAGTTGGAGTGGTAGCAGTCCTCGGTCCACTCCCAGACGTTGCCGGGCATGTCGTAGAGGCCGAAGGCGTTCGCCGCGAACGAGGCGCCCGGGGCGGTGTGTGCGAAGTTATCGGTGCAGGCGGCGACATCGGCAACGTCGAGGACGAGCTTCAGCGTCAGATCGTAGGCGTTGGCGAAGGCGCACTGCCGGCCGGGATCGCCAAACGGGAATGGCGTCGCGGCGCCGGCGCGGTCGGCATACTCCCATTCCGCTTCGCTGAGCAGGCGATAGGGCGCGCCGGTCTTGGCGGCGAGCCAGGCGACATAGGCCTTGGCATCGCTGAACGAGACGCAGGTCGCGGGGTGGCCGTCGTCCTGCTCGAACTCAGGGTCGCGGAAGGACTTTCCCGGCTTCTCGTGCGAAGCCCAGCCGTCGCCGAGGACGAAGCACGACGCGGCGACCTTGTGGCCGCTGTCGGCAACAAACGCGGAAAACTCGCCACGCGTCACTTCAATCCGGCCGACGGCGAAGGGTACGGCGAACACCACCTCGTGGGTCGGCCCCTCGTCGTCGTCGTGGTCCTTTTCGTTTGCCGGCGAGCCCATCGTGAAGGTTCCGGCTGGGACGACCACCATCTCGGGGCAGATCGCGGCGCAGTCGCGGAAGCGATCCTGCGGCTTCACGCAGCGCGACTCGGCGGGCGCGCCGACCTTGGCAACGACGCCCGCACAGGCCGCGGGCTGCGCGTCGGCCGGCACTGCCAGGATCGCGGCGAGAAGCACCAAGCCTGCTACGAATGTCGCCCGCATCGAGATTGCTGCCGACCGCTGCATCGCACCGACTCCCTACTCAGATGGCCCCCGACGCCCTCAACTCGGCCAGTTTGGCATCGTCGAAGCCGAGAAGCTCGCCGTAGACCTCGGCGTTGTGCTCGCCGATGGCCGGTCCGGCGTGATCGATACCGGTCGGGTACTGGCTGAAGCGGATCCAGGGCCGCAGCAGTCTGACCGTCCCGGCGTCGGGATGCTCGACCTCGACGAACGCTCCGCGCGCCTTGATGTGCTCATTCTCAACCACTTCGGCGATCGACAGCACCGGGAAGCTGCCCAAACCGTACTGCTTGAAGATATCCTGAAGCTCGGCGCGGGTGCGGCCGCGAACCATCTCGGCGACCTTCTGGCGAACCGCCGCGAAATTCCGCCGCCGCGCCTTGCGGTCGACGAATTTTGGGTCGGTGACGGCATCGGCATGGCCGAGCGAGGTCGCCAGCTTGGCCCAAAGATCGTCGGTCATGTCGGGCAGGTGGAAGCTGACGAAGCCGCCATCGGCACATTCAAAGAAGCGGCTGCCGACCGGGTTGCCCTCAAAGAGCGTATGCAGCGTGCTCACCATGAAGCCGAGCATCGCCTCTTGCATCGATATCTCGATCCGGGTCCCCGCGCCGGTCCGCTCGCGGGCAAAGAGCGCGGCGCAGATGCCGAGGGCAAGCGATACGCCGGAAGCCTCGTCGCCGATGCCGAGGACCTTCTCGCCGGGTTTGCCGGAGAATTCCCACGCGGCGTTGACCCATCCCGCGGAGGCCAGCACCGTCGGCGCAAAGGCGCGCATGTGCGCATACGGCCCGCTTTCGCCGAAGCCGCGCGAGACCGCGTAGATGATCTTCGGAGCGATCTTCTTGACGGCATCGTAGGAGTAGCCGAGGCGGTCCATGACGCCGATCGAGAAGTTCTCGATCAGCACGTCCGACTTCTCGAGCAGCCGCTCGAAGATGGCCCGCCCGTCGGGGTGCTTCAGGTTGAGGGTGATGCACTTCTTGTTGGCGTTGGCGGCGAGGAACTCGTAGCCGTCGCGGGTGGCGTCGGCGGGCATCCAGGAATGGCGGTAGCGGTCGCCGTCGCCGTACTCGACTTTCAGCACTTCAGCGCCCATGTGGGCGAGCAGCATCGTCGCGAACGGCCCGTTGAGAACGTGCGTCAGATCGAGCACGCGGACACCGCTCAATGGTCCGGTCATGCGGGCGTAGCTCTCCTTGCAGCGTTCGAGCTATGCGAGGCGGAATCGCGGCATGCGCATCGGTCCGGAGTCGTAGAACTCGACCGCCACGCGCTTGCCGATGGCAACCGCCTCGACAGGGTCGGCAATGACATTAGCAACGATCGACACTCCGTCGGCACCGTCCAGCGCGACGTGGGCGACCACGTAGGGAACCTTGTCCTCGAACCCGGGATCGAAGGCGCGGCGGACGACGACGAAGGCCTTCACCTCACCGGTGCCGGGCAGCGCCGTCCAATCGCCGCCACGGTGGTGGCAGTGCGGACAAAACGCCATCGGCGGCCAGCGGAAGTGCGCGCATTTCGGGCAGCGCTGGACCTCGAGCCGGCCGGCGCGGCAGGCGTCCCAGAACGGCTGGCTGTCGGCATCGGGCGTGGGAAGCGGCGGAGCGGTGGTCATCGGTCGGATGCCAGGATCAGCGAACTGTCGCCGCACTCGCCGCAGACGAGGGCGATCTTGGGGTCCCGCACCTGCCGGCAGTGGTGGCGGTCATGGTCGTGCGCGCCGTTGCAGAAATCGTCGACCACGCCGCCCGGACGGAGTTGCTGGACCGCTTCGACGACGTGGCCGAGGCCGTGCATGTAGGCCTCCGACAGCAGCCCGCCGTGCGTATTCAGCGGTATAGCGCCGTCGAGGCCGGTGTCGCCGGCCCGCACCCGCGCGGCGCCCTCGCCAGGGGCGGCGAGGCCGAAGCCCTCCATGTGCATCAGGGCGATGCCGGTGAAGGGATCGTAGAGTTCGGCGAGGTCGACATCGGCCGCGGTCAGGTCGCCGGCGGCGTAGAGCTTGCCGGCGGCGCGATGCGCGTACATCTGCCAGAGCCCGTCGGCGTTGAGCGTGCCGTTCACATAAGTGAGCGTTCCGCCCATCAGCGAGCGGATGTAGACCGGCTTGTGGCGCATGTCCCGGGCACGATCGGCGGCCGACACCACCACGGCGACCGCGCCATCGCTGCGAATACAGCAGTCGAGCAGGCGGAACGGCTCGATCACCCAGGGCGAGGCCTGATGGTCCTCGATGGTCATCGCGTCGGTCATCATCGCCTTGCGATTGAGCCGGGCGTGATTGCGGGTGGTGACGGCGATGTGCCCGAAGTCGAGCGAGGTCGTGCCGTAGCGCTCCATGTGGGCGGTGACGTGCGGGCCGAACCGCGCCGCGGCGTGCTGGACGCCGAACGGCCGCAGCCATTGGTCCTCGTTGGGCGCGATGCGGGCCGGCTTGCCGGTGTTGCTGCGGCCGGTCAGGGCGCGAAAGACGAGGACGTTGCGGCAGAGGCCGGCGTGGATCGCCATCGCCGCCGAGGCGACCGCAGCGCACGCCCAGCCGCCGCCGAGCGCGCTCATCATCATGTAATTGCAATCGGGCAAACCGAGCGCCTGGACCACCTGGCGCGGCGGGATGGTGTCCTGGTTGTGAAAGAACGTGATCACACCATCGATATCGCCGACCGTGAGGCCGGCGTCGTTGATGGCGTTGAGGCTCGCCTCGGTGGCGAGAGTCAGCACCGAGCAATCGGCGGACCGCGTAAACGCGGTCCAGCCGATGCCAGTGATGGCGGTCTTGTTGCCGATCGGCAGCATCGATCGCCGATCAGTTGATGGCGTCGATGCCGCCGCCTTTGTAGGCGCCAAGGGCCTTGATAGCGGCCGGGACAAAGGAGGTGTCGAGGAGAGCGGTCGCCGGGATCTTCGGCACTCCCTCGAAGTCCTTGCCGGAGTAGACGAAGTCCAGCGTCTTCTGGACGTATTTGGCGTCAAGGCAGCCGTTCACGCACCAGCGACCGGCGAGGAATTTGGTCGTTGCCTTGAGGACGTCGACACTGAGATCGGGCCGGCCCTTGTTCATCGCCGCTACCCAGATGTCGGGTTCGGCGTCGAAGCTGCGGGAGATGTCGATCATCGCCTCGACATAGCGTTGGATCGCATCGCGCTTCTTGGCAATGGTCGATTCGAGCGCGCCAATGAACTTGGACTGGATCGGTGCGCCGGCGAAGAACTCGTCGGGCGGGACGATCACCGTGAGCCCCGGCGTGCTGGCGACCGGAAGGTAGTTGCCGTACGAAACGGTGGTGGCGTCGACGCGGCCGTTGACCAGGGCCTGCACGCGTACCGCCGGCACGCCGATGGTGACGAAGTTCGGACTGTCGGCATTGACGCCCTTACTGGCGAGCACCATGCGCGTCAGGTTGTGGTCGAGGCTGCCATTGTCGGCGATCGCGAAGGAGCGCCCGGCGAGACCCTTCACGTCCTTGATGTCGCCTTTAGCGGCGATGAGGTAGGGCGGCCCCAGCGTCGTCGAGACGATGCCGCGGATGGCGATACCGTTGGCGGCCCGCAGGCGCAGCGCGGCATCGATCGAGATGTCGGCGATATCGACCTGGCCGGCGTTCAGCGCCGCGACGGCCTGCGGCGTACCCTGCAAGGTGACCAGCGTCAGGTTGAGCCCGTGCTTCTTGTAGAAGCCGAGCGTGTCGGCGAGCTTCAGGACCGAGTCGGTAACGGGGTTGAGGTTTTCGTCGGAAACGGCAAGGCGCAAGTCGAGCAAGGGCTGCGCGGCTTGGGCCCAAGCGGCGGTTCCGGCGAAGGCGGTCGCCAACAGGGCGGCCGCTCCGGCAAGCCAGTGCCGACGCGCCGTAGAGAGCTTGGACATGACAACTCCTCCATGTGTCAGTGTTCCGAAAACCACTGGTATTACAGGTGGCTGCGGGCAGCAACAGCAGGTGCGATCGCGCCGGTCGCGCGGTTAACCCGAGGCCGGATCGGGGAGGACGCTGCCGAGTTCCTCCAGCTTGTCGCCGTCGCGGGCCATGGCGCGGATGCGGCTCCAGAGGTGCTCGCGGAGGGCGGTGAAGGACGGCAGGCCGCGCGGATCGTGCTGCCAGCGCGGCTCGGGCAGCCGCACCTCGACGATTTCGTCGATGCGGCCGGGGCGCGGCCGCAGCAGTACGATGCGCTGCGAGAGGAAGATCGCCTCGTCGATGTCGTGGGTGACAAACACCACCGCCATCTTGCGCCGCGTCCAGAGCTGCAGCAGTTCGCGCCGGAGCGCCTCCCGAGTCATCGCGTCGACGGCGGCGAAAGGCTCGTCCATCAGCAGCACTTTGGGCTCGACGGCAAGGGCACGGGCGAGGCCGACGCGCTGCTGCATGCCGCCGGAGAGTTCGTGCGGGAAGGCGTTGGCAAAGTCGCGGAGGCCGACCGAGCCGAGAAGCGCCAGGGCACGCTCGCGGCGCTCGCGCCGATCGAGACCGCGGAGCGCCAGCGCGAACTCGACATTGCCGACCACCGTCCGCCAGGGCAGCAACCGCGCCGACTGGAAGACCATGGCGAGGTCGGGGCCCGGCTGTGGCGTCTTGCCGGCGACCAACACCTCACCCTCGTCGGGGGCGATGAGACCGTCGATGAGGCGCAGCAGGGTGGTCTTGCCGCAGCCGCTCGGGCCGACCAGGCTGACGAACTCGCCGTCGGCGACGTCGAAGCTGATGCCCTCGAGGGCGCGAACTTGCCCATCCTTGAAGGCGCGGCCGACGTTGCGGAGGCTGATCATCGGAGCGGCAGCGCCGGCCGGCCGCTGCGCCCCGCTGGACTGGCCGAGACTATCGAGCATCGCGGAGCGACACGCGCCAGCGGGCGATGCGGTTTTCGGCGTAGCGGAGGGCGCTTGTGATGATCGTGCCGAGCGCCATCAGGACGAGGACGACGGCGAAATAGCGCTCCATCTGGAAGCGATTGCCGGCCGATTCCAGCATGCCGCCGAGGCCCGACTGGGCCATGTAGAGTTCGGCAACGACGGTGCCGACCACCGCCACCGCGGCGCCGATGCGGAGGCCGGAGAGGATCGAGGGCAGCGCGTTCGGCAGCATCACCTGCCAGAAGAGCGAGAGCCGCGAGGCACCGAAAGAGCGGCCCATCTCGATGAGGTCGCGGTCGGCGTGGTCGATGCCGGCGGCGGTACTGATGAGGATCGGGAACACAGCTGAGTTCCAGACCACCGCCACCTTGGCCTCGGTGTAGAGGCCGAACCAGACGATGATCAGCGGAATGAAAGCCGCGCCAGGGGTTGCGTTGATGGCATTGACCAGCGGATCGAAGACGCGCCCGGCGAGGCGGAAGCCGCCAAGCAGCATGCCGATCAGGACGCCGCTGACGGCGGCGACGAGGTAGCCGAGCGACAGCACGCCGAGGGTCTCTCGGAGACCCTTCAGCATCGAGCCGTCGGTCCACATCTTCCAGCTTTCCGCCAGCACCGCGTCCGGCTTCGGCATGGTGAGGTTGCCGAATAACGCGTTGAGGAGAAACATGCCGGCGACGAGGGCAACGACCAGCGCGGCGCGGAGCGCGATCACCGACCACTGCTCGCGGCTGCGCCGACGGCGCGCCTTAGCGGCAGCGGCGGCCGCCAGCGTGTCGGCAGCCCGCGGGGCATCGCCCGGCGGCGATCGGCCCGTCATTACCTCACCCGACATCCCAGCGCCCCCTCCCCGGTGCCCGGACCGACTGCGCCGGGTGCGAAAACGCCCACGGGGGCCATTTGAACCCGACGCGAATGCACCTGTTTATTACGTTTGCCGGGAATGCCAAAGGTGGGGTCGCGACGGCGTGCAGTGGGAGAGCGCGGTGATGGTGCCCAGGGCCGGAATCGAACCAGCGACACGCGGATTTTCAGTCCGCTGCTCTACCAACTGAGCTACCTGGGCGCCGGGCGGGCCGCGAGGGGCCTCCCTCCGCGCTTTTCAGGGCACGGGCCGCGCCGTCGGGGCGCAAGGCTCGGGGGTTATAGTGGCGGTCGCTTGGGCTGTCCACCGGCGTTCGGGCGCAGCATTTTCGCCCGCCCGGGCGCGCCGACCGGGCGCCGCGGTGCCCTTCGGCGCCTTAGGATTCCCCCTCGCCTTCGTCCCTGCTCGTCCGGCTCGCCCGCTCGTCCTCCTCGTCCGGGTCGGCGGCGGCGGGAATGCGATAGCTGCCGGAGAGCCAGCGGTTGAGGTCAATGTCGGCGCAGCGGCGCGAGCAGAAGGGCTTGTGCTCGGAGATGGCCGGCTTGCCGCAGATCGGACAGGGGCGCTGGGCGCGCGGGGCTTCGGTTTCTTCGGCCACGTTTCCGACTTCTCCCGGCCGCAGGCTCAGCCGTGGCGGATCCAGTTGAAATGGACGGGATAGCCCTCGCCGGCAAGGAGGGCGACCGTCTCGTAAAGCGGCAGGCCGACAACGGCAGTGTAGGAGCCGACGAGGCGCACGACGAAGGCGCCGGCAATCCCCTGGATGCCGTAGCCGCCGGCCTTTCCCCGCCATTCGCCTGACGCCAGGTAGTTCTGACGGTCGTCGCGCGAGAGGCGCTTGAAGCGGACGCGCGTCTCGACCAGGCGCTGGCGGTAGGCGCCCGCGGGCGTAATCAGGCAGACGCCGGTGTAGACGCGGTGGGCGCGGCCGGAGAGGAGCGACAGACACTTCTCAGCATCACTGAGGAGTTCGGCCTTGGGAAGGATGCGCCGGCCGACGGCGACCACGGTGTCGGCGGCAAGGATATAGCCGGCGCCGGCATCCGGCGTACGCTGCCAGGAGGCGAGCGCGGCCTCAGCCTTGGCGCGGGCGAGGCGGACGGACAGATTGCGCGGCAGTTCGGTCGAGCGCGGCGTTTCGTCGATTTGGGTCGGAACCAGCGCATCGGGCTCGATGCCGACCTGATTCAGCAGTTGGAGGCGACGCGGCGAGCCGGAGGCGAGGACGAGCTTGTGCGGACCCGGCATCCGGAACTCCGGTTTCTAGGCCCCCTTTCCTACGGAGTTGGCGGCCGGAGCGCCAGTGGCGGTGCGGCTGCGCGGCGGCGCCGGCTTGGCGCTGGGCGAGCGGAGATTGTCCCAGCTGTTCGGCTGGCTCAGCATCGACTTGAGGTAAGCGACGTTGGCGGCTGCCTGCTCGGGCGAGAGTTCGGCACCGGCGATCCGCTCGGCCTCGTCAAAGCGTCCCTGGAGGCCGACGACGAGCGCGAGGTTCTGGCGGGCGCGGCTGTCTGCACCGGGCGCGGCGACGGCGCGCCGCAGCGTCTTCTCGGCCTCGGCGAGGGAGCCGGTCATGACATAGGACATGCCGAGATTGGAGAGGACCGACGGCTCGTTGGGCGAGAGCTGCAACGCCTGCTCGTAGAGCTTGCGGGCGGCCGTGTTCTTGCCCTGCTGGTCGAGGATGGCACCCTCGGCGGATAGGAGCCGCCAGTCGGGCGAGCCGCCCGCCTGAGCGCGCCGAATGACGGTCAGCGCTTCGTCGAGGGAGCCGGTCGCGGCAAGCGCTTTGCCGTAGGCACCGAGCACGGCGCGATCGCTTGGGAAGCGTTCGGCGGCGGTGCCGAGAACCGCGGTCGCCTGTTCGTCGTTGCCGTCGCGGCGAAGCTCTGCGGCATAGGCCAGAGCGAGATCCTTGTTGCCGGGATCGGACTGATAGCGCTGCGCCAAGGTGCTCGCCTGCCCGGCCGCCTTCACCGAGCCGGTGGCGGTTGCGTCGAGGGAGCCAGCTTGGCGCCAAAGGCAGCCGGACAGCGGAACCGCCACCAAACCCACCTGGAGCGCAAGAAGGAGGACTCGCGACGCCGGCGGTCGCGCTACGCCTAAGAACGACACCGCCATCCGTCCGCCCATAGGCCAGCCCTTCCCGTCAGCGCACACCACGCCGACGAGAAGTATTCCGTTAACGCTAATGCTTGGTTAAGCGCCGAGCCCTCGCGACGCTCAGGCGGCGAGGCGTTTGCCGACGGCGGAAAAGACGCGGCCCAGCCTGATTTCGGCGACCTCGTTGGAATAGCCGCCGGTGTAGAGCTTGGCGATCAGCTTGCGACGGGTCTCGGCGCTCTCGACGAAGCGGATGGCAAGGCCACCCGGCAGCTCGCGATGCGGCTCGAAGGGCACGGCAACGCCGCCGCCGAAGACGATATCGCCGCGGTCGCCGGCACGCAGGCGCCCGATGCCAAGGGCGAGGTTGGCGCCGGTCAGCGAGATATCGCGCACGGTGCAGGGAATCTGGACGCCGCTGGCCAAGCTGAGGACGGCCGGCTCGTGGCTGGCGAAGCGCTCCTCGCCGCGCCGCTTCGGCTGCTCGATGCAGACCGTGCAGGCGACGACCAGCACCGCGACGTTGAAGATGCTCCAGAAGACGTTCACCTCGTAGCCGTCGGTGCCGAAGACCGACGAATACTCGGACGAGCCGAGGACAATGCCGACGACGGTCGCCAGGGCAAGCGCTGCAAACGGCAGCAGCAGGCTCCAGTGGACGGTGATGCGGTCGGCGGCGAGTCCCTTCGGCGTCACCTTGAAGGGGTGGCCGAACGGCTTCACCAGCGCCTGGGCGACAGTGGCGGTCACGGCAAAACTGGAAAGAAGCTGAGTCACGTCGGTCATCACCGGCAAGATCCGCTTCTCGGCATAGAAGCGCATGAAGAGGATCGACGCGACCATGCTCGGCGCGAGATAGACGAGCAGGTCGGCGAGCGTGCCGGACAGCACCGCAGTTTCGGTCCACCAATAGATCAGCGGCCCGGCCATCATCATGATCTTGAACGGCGCGTTGCTGATCCAATAGAGCACACCGTCGAGCGCGGAGATGCGGTTGACGAGGCCGATCGGCGCGCGGCCGACAAACGACCAGCGCGTGAAGATCTGCTGCATGGCGCCGAGGCACCAGCGGGCCCGCTGCGAGACGTAGGCGCTGACGTCCTCGGGGGCGAGGCCCATGCTCAGCATCTCGTTGACGTAGACCGTGCGGTAGCCGTGCTCGGCGAGCTTGAAACTGGTCAGCATGTCCTCGGTCACGGTCTCGGTGGCCATGCCGCCGGCGGCAAGCAAGGCCTCAACCCGCAGCACCGCCGAAGTCCCGCAACAAAAGGCAGTACCCCACTGGTCCTTGGCTTCAAGCAAGGTGCCGAAGAAGAAGCGCTGCTCGTCCGGCCAGTCGCGGGCGCAGAGCAGGTTGCTCTGGATCGGGTCGGGGTTGAAGAAATGCTGCGGCGTCTGGACGATACCGACATCGGGCTCGGCGAAGCGTCCGAGAGTGCGCTTCAAGATGTTGCGATAGGGCACGAAGTCAGCGTCGAGGAGCAGGATGAACTGCGGCCGGCGGCCGCTTCCCAGCGCGACGGCGAGGCCGTTGTTGACGTTGCCGGCCTTGGCATTGGCACCGCGCACGCGCCGCACGTAATGCGCACCGAGTTCGGCAGCAAGGTCGCTCACCCAGTCGCGGGCGCCGTCGTCGAGCACGAAGACGCGAACGTCTGGATGGTCGATGGCGAGCGCACCAACGATCGTGCGCTCAAGCACCGCGTAGGGCTCGTTGTAGGTGGCGATGAAGACGTCGACGGGAGCGGCGCGCAGTTCCGGCCCGGCGGGCCCGGCGGGAAGGCTCCTCCCCTCGCGCGACATGAAGAAGAGGACGCTCATGGCGCTGAGGATCGAGCCGGCCTCGAAGGCGAAGAACAGCCATGCCCAGGCGGTCTGCACTGCGTTCTGATGCGACGGGATGGAGTAGAATCCGCGCCAGAGGATGTAGCGCGCCGAGAGGAAGGCACACACCGCGGCGCAGAGCGCCCGCACCGACGCCGGGTAGCGGTCGTGAAACTGGTAGAGGAGGACCAGCGCGCCGAGCGTCAGGAGCAGCGGGCCGAGGTCGGCCAATTCGGGCATCGCCGTCCCGCCTCAGAGGAAGCGGTCGAAGAGTCTGGCGAAGAGTCCCGAGCCCTGCGCCGGGATGACGACGCGGGCGGTGCGCCCGACCAGGCACTCGCCGTTCTGCGGGGGAATGGCAATGCGGAGCGTCGCGACGGCACCCTGCTGAGCGAAGGGAATGGCGGCAAGGTTGGTGTCGCCACCGGTGGCGTCGCCGGTCACCGAGACGACTTGGCCGGTGCGGCGCTGCTGATCGCCGGCGAGGCGGAATTCGGCAACGCTGCCGACGCCGATGTCGGGGACGCGCTTCTGCGGCACGGTGGCAATGAGGAAGGAGCGGTCGCAGTCGACGACCTGGGCGTAAGTTTCGCCGGCGCGGATGCGCTCACCGGGCGTCGCGTTCAGCTTCCAAACCATGCCCGATGTGGGCGCGGCGATGGCGGCGGTACGCATCCTGCCGATGCGGCCCTCCTCATTTGCCAGCCGAGCGGAGAATTCGGCGATCTCGGCACCGACTTCGGCGGCGCGGGTGTCGAGATCGTGCAGGCGTATCGCCAACTCGTCGGCCCGTTGGCGGGAGTAGACGACATCGTTGGAACCGAGTTCGGTAACGATGCCCTCGGCAATCGCGGTCTGCTGCACGCGCAGGGTTCCAAGCTTGGCGCGCTGCGCCGAGACTTCGAGGGTAGCGGCAGCAACGTCGGACTCGGCGCGTTCGACCTCCACGGCGGTCGTGGCGCCGCGGCTGGAGAGGACGAGGCGGCGCGCCAGAACGCGCTCCGCCTGGATCTGGCGTTCCTCGAGGACGGCAAGCGTGCGCTCGGCCTCGGCAGCGGTGGCGTCGTAGCGCTCGCGGGTCGCCGCGAGGAACGATTCGACGCGGCGATCGAGTTCGGCCCGCATGTCAGCAAGTGCAGTCTGCTGGCTGCGCGTCGCGGCGAGCACGGCCTGAGCCTGCGCCAGATGTTCGCGGAGATCGACCAGGCGCTGATCGTCGACGCGGATGTTCTCGATATCGGCGAGCACGGCGCCGCGCTCGATGCGATCGCCGACGCGGAGCGGCTTGCCGGCCACCTCGCCGTCGATCGGCGAGCGGAGCGCCACCGAATAGGCCGAGATCACCGCGTTGTCGGTGGCAATCGCCAGCTGATCGGCCAGCACGGCATAGGCGCCGACAGCGAGGACCACGGCGGCACCGCCGAGCTTGGCCATGCGCGACCACGGCAGATGAAGTCCTGCCGCGGTGGTGGCCTCCGGCAGCGGGCCGGCGCGATGATGGGAGAGCAGACTCATGTGTCTCTGAAGAATAGGAGTGACGATATTCGATCGTTCAGATGCGCCGGATTGGCTGAACGGGGCGATAACCAGTCGACCCAAGTTCAAGTTGCGGTGAACATTCGGTCTTCGACGATGACTAACCGAGCGTGACTTTGCAGAATGAAAGACACGCGGTTGCGCCGCGACGCGCCGGGCGCCGCCACTCTGCCGCCCTTTACACAGGGTAAAAAACCCCTTTCATTGCCGCGCCGCTTCAGAGCCCTTCGACCACGCGCCGCCGGGGAGTCCGCCGTGACCGATAGCCTTCTCAACGCCGATCCAAACCGTCCGGCGGTGCCGGTGGCCGCTCTGCCGAGCAGCGAACTCGAGGCGTTTCTCGCCGGGCTGCCGCGCGAGCAGGCGGCCTTCGCCCGCGCCGTCGATTTTCAAGCCAAGTCAGGCACGGTGGCGCTGCTGCCCGACCGCGAAGGCCGGATCGCGCTGGTCCTGTTCGGTCTCGGCAACGGCGAAGGCAACGGCCTCATCTATGGGCGACTGGCGACGGCGGTGCCGAAAGGCACCTACCGGCTAACTGCGCGCCCGGCGCGGCCGGACCTTGCCGCCATCGGCTTTGCTCTCGGCGCCTATCGCTTCAATCGCTATCGCGACGCCGAGCGCAGCGAGGTCTCGCTAGTGATGCCGGACGGAGCCGACGCCGCCGAGGTCCGCCGCATCGTTGCCGGCGCGATCCTCGCCCGCGACCTCATCAACACGCCGGCCAACGACATGGGGCCAGCCGACCTGGCGATGGCGGCACAGAGCGTTGCCAGCCGCTACGGTGCCGCCGCCTTCCAGCTGGTCGGCGAGGACCTGAAGGCGAACAACTATCCGCTGATCCACGCGGTTGGCGCCGCCGCCGCCAACGACCGCGCGCCGCGCCTCATCGACTTCGCCTGGGGCGATGCCGGCCACCCCAAGCTGACGCTGGTCGGCAAGGGCGTCTGCTTCGACACCGGCGGCCTCGACATCAAGCCGTCGTCGAACATGCTGCTGATGAAGAAGGACATGGGCGGGGCGGCCAATGTCCTCGGCCTGGCGACGATGATCATGGACGCCGGGCTGCCGGTCCGCCTCCGCGTCCTCATCCCGGCGGTCGAGAATTCGATCTCGGGGCGTGCCTTCCGGCCCGGCGACGTCTTCTCCAGCCGGAAGGGCCTGACGGTCGAGATCGGCAACACCGACGCCGAGGGGCGGCTGATCCTTGCCGACGCTCTGGCACTTGCTTGCGAGGAGCAGCCCGACCTCCTGATCGACCTGGCAACGCTCACCGGCGCTGCGCGGACGGCAACCGGGCCGGACGTCTCTCCGTTCTACACGCGCGACGATGCCCTCGCGGCGAATGTCGCACGTCATTCCGAAGCGACAGCCGATCCGCTGTGGCGCCTCCCGCTGTGGACCCCCTATTTCAGCCTGATCGAATCCAAGGTCGCCGACATCAATAACGCCGGATCGTCGGGCTTTGCCGGTTCGATCACCGCGGCGCTGTTTCTCTCGCGCTTCGTCAGCGAGACGACGCGCTGGCTGCATGGCGACATTTTCGGCTGGACGCCCTCGGCCAAGCCGGGGAAGCCGGAGGGCGGCGAAGCGCAGGCGATCCGCGCGCTCTATGCGCTAATCAAGGAGCGTTATCCCCGCTAGGCGAAGCCCCGGCTACTAGACGTCGAGGTTCAGCGTCACGGCGACCGCACTTCCGTCGGCCAGTCGTTCGGCCTCGCGAACGTCGGCTTTCACGGGCAGGAGGTAGGAGCCGGACTTCGTGTCGGGGAAGATCGACGTGCGCCATGTGGTGTCCCCGATCCGCGCCTTGACGCGGAGCGAACCGAAGCCGCGGCGCCTGCCACCGGTGAAGAAGCGGATGCGCTCGGCGTCCTCTTGAGGCAAGGAGACGAAGAACCAGGCCCCTTTGCCCGACCACATCCAGAGTTGGCCGCGAAAGGCGATCGTGCGGTCGCCCGGCACCATTGCCGCTCAGCGCTTGACGCCGTCTGACCGACGCCGCGCCCAGGGGCGCTTCCCTGCCGGCTTCTCGCGGGCGGTGTCGGCTTCGACCGGCTGGAGGTATTGCGGCACTTCCGGCCACAGACCGCGTTCCAGACCCTGCCGTGTCGCCTCATGCTTGATGTCGAAAGCGTCGATGCCGACCCGCCGCATCAGCGGCATCTGGTCGAGGATAAAATCGCCGATGGCGCGGATCTCGCCTTTGTAGCCGTCGCGTTCGCGGAGCAGCCGGGCGATCGAGAAGGCGCGGCCGTCGCCGTATTTGGGGACGGTGACGGCGATCACCGGGAAGCGCGCGAGGTCGGCGGCGAGGTCGTCCCACTCTTCGCCGGGGGAGATGACGATGCCGAGCGGCGCGTTCCGCGCGAGGAGCGTCGCGCGCTCAGTGCGCCAGCGCTTCAGGCTGACCAGCGCCTCGGAGTCGCCAAGCGGGGCGGCATCCTCAAGGATGCGCCAGCGATCTTCGAACAGGCGGCCGTCTTTCCATACGGTCATGCGTAGCGCGTTCCGAGGTTGGGAGGAGGCTGGCCGCCCGGCTCAGATGCCGCTGCCGTCGGCCTCGAGCGGGATGTGGATGCCGCACTCGGTCTTGCCGAGCCCGCGCCAGCGCCCGGCGCGCTGATCTTCGCCGGGGAGGACGCGGTCGGTGCAGGGCACGCAGCCGATCGAGGGGTAGCCCTTGGCAAGCAGCGGATGGGCGGGGAGCTGGAAGCGCTCGCGATAAGCAGCGATATCCTCGCCGCTCCACGACGCTAGCGGGTTGACCTTGATGCGGCCGCGGTCGGCTTCGAAGGTCCTGAGGCCGGAGCGAAGGTCGGTCTGGAAGCGCTTCCTGCCGGTGAACCAGGCGGCAAAGCCTTCGAGTGCGGCGTTCAGCGGCTCGGTCTTGCGAACCGCGCAGCAGCGATCGGGGTCGACCATCCACAGCGCCTTGGCGGGATCGGCCTCGGCAAGGCGCGCGGCGTCGGGGCCGACGACGCGCACATCGGTCAGGCCGAGATGGTCGGTCAGCTCGGCGCGATAGGCGAGCGTCTCGGCGAAGAGCCGGCCGGTGTCGATGAAGATCACCGGGACGCCGCGATCGACCGACGCCAGAAGGTGCAGCAGCACCGCCGATTCGGCGCCGAAGCTCGACACCATGGCAATGCGGCCGGGAAACAGCTTGCCGACGGCGAGTTCGATCAGGGCGCGCGCGTCGAGGCCGCCATGGGCGGCATTAAGTTCGGCAGCGCCGGCGGCGGTGGGCATGATCGATGCACGAGGCGCAGCCGGGGGCGCCACAGGCTCAGCGGCGAGCGGCGCGGCGTCAAGCGGTCCCATAAAGCGCCTCCTTGAAGGGCTCGGGACCGAGCCGCCGGTAGGCGGCAAGGAAGGTCTCGTCAGCACTTGCACGCTTCTGCAGATAGGTGTCGACCACGGTCTCGACAGCATCGACGACCGCATCGGCGGAAAATCCCGGACCGGTGATGGCGCCGATCGAGGCCGTCTCATCCCCCGATCCGCCAAGAGTGAGCTGATAGAGTTCCTCGCCCTTCTTCTCAACCCCAAGGATGCCGATGTGGCCGACATGGTGGTGGCCGCACGCGTTGATGCAGCCGGAGATCTTGATCTTGAGGTCGCCGATCGCCGCCTGCCGCGTGCGGTCGGCGAAGCGCTCGGAGATTCGCTGGGCAATCGGGATCGACCGGGCGTTGGCGAGGGCGCAGTAGTCGAGGCCGGGACAGGCAATAATGTCGGTGACGAGACCGGCATTGGGCGTGGCGAGGCCGCGGGCCTTGAGCGCCGCAAAAACCGCCGGCAGGTCGTCGAGGGCGACATGCGGCAGGACGAGGTTCTGCTCGTGGCTGACGCGGGCTTCGCCGTGGCTGTAGCGTTCGGCAAGGTCGGCGACCGCTTCCATCTGCTCGGCGGTGGCGTCGCCGGGCGTGCCGCCGATCGGCTTCAGCGAAACGGTCACCACCGCGTATCCCGGTACGCGATGGGGAACGGTGTTGCGGGCGACCCAGGCGTCAAGATCGGTGTCGCTCTTGCGCGCGGCGGCAAGAATCGCGTTCACCGCCGGACGCGGTGCAAGGTCGGGCATGGCGAAGTAGGCGGCGATGCGGCGGATTTCCGCTTCGGGCAGTTTCAGCGCGCTGTCCTTGATGCGCTCCCACTCGGCTTCGACATCGCGGCGGATCTCGTCGATGCCGGCCTCGTGGACGAGGATCTTGATGCGCGCCTTGTACTTGTTGTCGCGCCGGCCGAAGAGATTGTAGACGCGGAGGATCGCCTCGAGATAGGCGAGCAGGTCCTCCTCCGGCAGGAAGTCGCGGATGCGGTGGGCGATCATCGGCGTCCGGCCGAGGCCGCCGCCGACGAAGACGGTGAAGCCGAGCCGGCCACCGGTATCGCGCACTGCATAAAGGCCGATGTCGTGCATCTGCACCGCAGCGCGGTCCGCCTTGGCGCCGCTCACCGCGACCTTGAACTTGCGCGGCAGGAAGACGAATTCGGGATGCAGCGAGGACCACTGCCGGATGATCTCGGCATAAGGCCGGGGATCGACGATCTCATCGGCGGCGGCACCGGCGAAGTGATCGGCGGTGACGTTGCGGATGCAATTGCCGGAGGTCTGGATGGCGTGCATCTCGACCGAGGCGAGATCGGCGAGTACGTCCGGGATGTCCTTGAGCGCCGGCCAGTTGAACTGCAGGTTCTGCCGGGTGGTGAAGTGGCCGTAGCCGCGGTCGTATTTGCGAGCGATGTGGGCGAGCATCCGCAGCTGGCGCGGATTGAGCGTGCCATAGGGGATGGCAATGCGCAGCATGTAGGCGTGAAGCTGCAGGTAGACACCGTTCATCAGCCGCAGCGGCTTGAACTGGTCCTCGGTGATTTCGCCGGAAAGCCGCCGCGCCACCTGGTCGCGGAACTGTGCGACCCGCGCGTTCACGAACTCCGTGTCGAACTCATCGTACCGGTACATCGTCCTGCCACCAGATACCCTGCCACCCGAATTCCACGCGGGCCGCCCCGCCGTTCTAATCCCGCGGCGTTACCGCGGGGTTCCTAAGGGATGACACCGAGACGGCGGTTCTCGGCCTCCCCGAAGTCGACCGACGGCCCAACGGCGCGAATGTGCTCGCGCAGGCGCGACGCCACCGGCCGGCCGTCCACCAACTCGACGTCGATGGCATAGGGCTCGACGACGATGCGGGCGTCATGCTGCGCTTGTGCATAGCGCATGGCATCGGCCAACTCGTCGTCGCCGACCAGGCGAGCTTCCGCGAGGGTCATCACCCAGCCGCCGTCGGCCGCCAGAAACACCACCCGCCCGTCGCCGAGGCGATTGGCGGTGACGGCCTTCTGCGGTCCGGCGGAGGCGGCCTTGAACATTTCACGCTCCCGTCAGGCGGCGCGTTCGGCGAGGTCGGCGATGGCGCCGGCAACCCCGGTTGCAGCTACCGCCTCACCGACGATCATCAGCACCGGGCCGCTGGCAGCCAGGGCGGCGGCGGTCGCCGGGAGGCGGCCAAGCTCGGTCACTTCCAGCCGCCGATCGGCGCGCGAAGCGTTCTCGATAAGGGCAACAGGCGTCGTACTGGGGAGCCCGGCCTCAAGCAGCCGCGCGGTGACGCCGGCGGCCACCGCGTGGCCCATATAGACGACGACGGTGGCGCCAGCCAGGGCCAGGCCCGCCCAGGCGGGCAGCGTCGCGCCGTCGGCATCCTGGCCCGTGGCAAAGACCAGCGAGGAGGCGACGCCGCGGAGGGTCAGCGGGATCTCCGCTTCAGCGGCGGCGGCGAAGGCGGCGGTGATACCAGGCACCACGTCGAACGGGACGCCAGCCGCGCGTAGCGCCGCCATCTCCTCGCCAGCGCGGCCAAAAATCAGCGGGTCGCCGGACTTCAGGCGGACGACGCGCTTGCCTTCCTGGGCATGGCGGACGAGCGCGGCGTTGATCTCCTCCTGGGCGATCGCCCGCCCTCCCCTCGCCTTGCCGACATCAATGCGGGCGGCGTCGCGCCGGCCCATCGCCACCACCGCCTCGGGGACCAGCCGGTCGTAAAGGATGACATCGGCGGCCTGCAGGGCGCGCTGGGCGCGGAGCGTCAGCAGGTCTTCGGCGCCCGGTCCGGCTCCGACCAGCGAAACATGGCCGACGCCAGCACCGCCGGCGACGAGCGCCGCGCGCGCCTCGGCCTCGGCCTCGTCGATCCGTCCGGCAAAGACCTTCTCGGCAATCGGGCCGGTGAAGAAGCGCTCCCAAAAGCCGCGCCGCGCCTCGACCGCGGAGAAAGCCTGCTTGACCCTGGCGCGGAGGCGGTCGGCGAGGCCGGCAAGATCGCCGAAGGCAGGGGCAAGCAGCGCCTCGATGCGGGCGCGGACATGGCGCGCCAGTACCGGCGCGGCTCCCTCGGTGCCGACGGCAATGGCGAGCGGGGCGCGGTTGACGATGGAGGGCGTGTAGAAATCGCAGAGGTCGGGCTGGTCGACGACATTGACCGGCAAGCCGGCCTGCCGGGCAAGGAGAGCCAGCGCCGCGTCGTTCGCTCGGTCGCCCGAGGCGATGAAGACAAGCGCGGCGCCGCCGAAATCCTCGGCGAGCGGCAAACGCGCCACCCACCGGCCGCCGATCTCGCGCAGCAAGCTGCCGGTGGCGGCATCGAGCGCCGGAGCAAACAGAACGATCTCCGCCTTGGTTTCGGCCAGGATGCGCAACTTGTTGGCAGCCGCCTCGCCCTGGCCGACGACCAGCACGGGACGGCCCTCCACCTTGTGGAAGGCCGGAAACACGCCAAGCTTGCGATTCGTCGTCATGGCAAAATTCCCCGGTTGTCCGCAACACCCGGGACAGCGGAGCAAGAAACAGGCCGCACCATAGGGTTTTTGCCGGCAAAGGCTACGGGCAGCCTTCCAATAAGAACCCGGCGTGGAGAAAAACATTCCAACGGCGCCCGCGGCGGTCTGACGCGGTTAACCATCGCCTTCGCCTGGCGGGCCGCAGGGGCAGCGTGGCCGGCCTAACCCACCGTTGGGCAATGACTTCTTAGGGGTTTTTCGGCCAGCATGGGGGGCTCACACTAAGGCCCCGTGTTCCCGACGATGCAGGCTTTCTCCCTCAGCCCGGAAGACCGCGCCAAGCTGATGCTGACCTTGGGGTCGGGTACGCTTGCCGCCGCGACGATGGCGCTGCGGGGCTACACGTTCAACTGGATGAGCGCGCTGTTGCCGCTGGGTATCTCCGTCGCGCTCGTCGCCGGCGCCGAAATCTATCGCACCACCCGCCCCGAGCCGCGCTTCTACCTGATGATGCGCGAGACTGCCTGGCTGCTCCTGTTTTCGCCGGTCGCGGCCCTCCTCAGCAACGTCCTTATCACCCTCAATTTCCCCGGCATGGACGACTGGCTCACCGCATTCGACCGGATGATCGGCTTCGACTGGGGCAGCTACTACGCCTTCTTCACCGGACGGCCGCTGGTCGGGTTCGTTGCCGCGCTCATCTACATCTCGGTTCTGCCGCAGCTCGCGATCGCCATCATCGTCCTGTCGATGATGGGGCGCGGAGAGCGGGCCAAGGAATTGTCGATGGCGGCGATGCTCGGCGTGCTGCTCGCCATCGTCATCTCGACGCTGCTGCCGGCCTCCGGTGCGCTGGCCTATTTCCGGCCGGACGAAAGCCTGCTTGCGCATCGGCCGATCGTCGACCTCGACTACAAGCAGGCCTACTTCGACCTGCGCGCCGGGCTGATCACGCATTTCGACTTCTACGACCTGCGCGGCCTCATTGCCTTTCCCTCCTACCACGCGGTGCTGTCGATCCTGATCAGCCTCTCCTTCCGCGGCGTGCCGAAGGTGTTCTGGCCGATCCTTATCCTCAACATTGCGGCGATCCTGACGACGCCGGTGGAAGGCGGGCACGACCTCGCCAGTTCTATCGGCGGAACGCTGGTCGGCATTGCTTCGCTGCTTGCGGCAATCATTTGGCGGCGAGACTTGAACCGCAGGGCAGACCGGCCGGCCACGGGCGCAGAGCGCCCGAGCGACCCGCTCGTCGCGTGATCCGCCACCGATTCACGCAATAGTCCCGAACTTTTCGTTGCTCCACCTTTACGAGGCGGCGCGCCGCTCGTAACATCCGCTCACTCCGAGGGCGGGCAGCGAGACTGGAGCATCCCCCATGCTGGGCATGGTACGTTGGGCTGCGCGCATCAGCGCGGCTGCGTTTGCGCTTACCTTTCTTCTAACTCCAGACCTTCTCGCCGCCGACAAGCGGATCATCACCACCAAGAACGCCGACTACACCGGCTTCGACTACAATACGCTGAAGGGCGTTACGATGAACGCCTGCCAGCAGGCGTGCACCGCGGACAATAAGTGCGCGGCCTTCACCTTCAACGAGAAGGCCAACTGGTGCTTTCTCAAGTCCGATTTCGGACCGCTGGCGACAGCACAAAACACGACTGCCGGCCGCGTGGTCGAACTGCCGGTGCCGCAGCCGACGCTGGAAAAGACTCGCCTCGCCGATATCGCCTTCCTGCCGAGCTCCTATGTCGATGAGGCGCGCCGCCTCGCCGGAGGACTGAAGACCCTCTTCCCGCCCGGGAATGCCGGCTACCACACGCTGCTGCAAAACGCGGCTCGCGCGCGCAGCGCCGGCAATATCGACGCCGCCGCCAAGGCCTATGGCCAGGCGCTGGCAGTCTCGGCCGACGACCCGCAGACGTGGCTGCTGTTCGCGGTCGCCAGCCTCGATCGCAAGCCGACCCAGCCGGTCGAGAAGACGACTGCCGTCAACCAGGCGACCGCCGCGGCAGTGGCCGCATTCCTCCGCGCCGACGGCGTTCCCGAACGGGCCCAAGGCTTGGCGCTGATCGGCAACAGCTTGGCTCGCCGGGAAGCCTGGAAGGCGTCGATCCGCGCGTACAAGGCCAGCCTCGGGCTGAAGGAAGATGCCGGCGTGCGCGCGGCCTATGAGGTGGTCGCCGCCGAGCATGGCTTCCGCATCGCCAAGACCGAGGTCGATGCCGATGTCGATGCACCGCGCATCTGCGTCGTCTTCTCCGACCCGCTGCCGAAGGGCCGGCCGGGCCTCGCCGACTTCGTCACCGTCGAGGGCGGACCGGGCCTCTCGGTCGAGGCGGAGGAGACGCAGATCTGCATCGACGGCGTCAAGCATGGCGGCCGCTACCACATTCGCGTGCGGGCCGGCCTTCCCAACACCGAAGGCGACACGATCGCCAAGACCGCCGACCTCAACGTCTTCGTGCGCGACCGCGCGCCATGGGTCGGCTTCGCCGGCAAGGCTTACGTGCTGCCCGCCGGGGCTGCCGCCTCGATCCCGATCGCTTCGATCAACACCGATAAGGCCGACGCAGTCATCTACCGGATTGGCGACCGTAACTTGGCCACCGCCGTCCGCGACGGCGTCTTCCTCAGCGAACTCGACGGCGATGCCGCCGAGCAGATCGCCGAGTCCGACGGTGAGAAGGTCTGGGAAGGCCAGATTCTCATCGAGCCGAAGCTCAACGAGACAGTCACCACCGGTATCCCGATCGGCAAGGCATTGCCGCAGATGAAACCCGGCGCCTACGTCATCACCACCCGCCTGCCCGTGACCAAGGCACGCTTCTGGGAGCCCGAGGCGACGCAGTGGTTCGTCGTTTCAGACCTTGGCCTGACCGCCCTCTCCGGTCATGACGGCGTCCACACGCTGGTGCGGTCTCTGGCGAGCGCGCAGCCGGTCGCCAACGCCACTGTGCGCCTGGTCGCGGTCAACAATGAGGTCCTCGGGCAGACGCGCACCGACGCGGACGGCCACGCTGTGTTCGCGCCGGGGCTTGCTCGCGGCACGCGCGGCATGGCGCCCCAGCTTATCGTCGTTGAGACCGCGGCCGGCGACTACGCCTTCCTCGACGTCGCCAAGACCGCCTTCGACCTGACCGATCGTGGCGTCGACGGCCGGCCGGCGCCGGAAGCGCTCGATGTCTTCATGAAGACCGAGCGCGGGGTCTATCGTCCGGGCGAAGCCGTCCACGTGACCGCTCTGGTTCGCAACGCCAAGGCGGTGGCAGTCGGCGACCTGCCGCTGACGCTGATGGCAGAGCGGCCGGACGGGGTCGAGTTCACCCGCCGCACCCTGAACGACGGCGGCCTCGGCGGCTACAAGTACGAGTTAGCTCTGCCGGGCGACGCGATGCGCGGCTCGTGGACCATCCGCCTCTATTCCGACCCGAAGGGTTCGCCAGTCGCCACCACAACTGCATTGGTCGAAGACTTTGTCCCCGAGCGCTTGGCGTTCGAGATTTCGACCAAGGCGGAGCAGTTCTCGGCGCAGAAGCCTACCGCCATCGATATTGCAGCGCGCTATCTCTACGGCGCCAAGGCACCGGGCTTAACGGTCGAGGGCGACATCGTGGTGCGTCCCGCCACGCAGCTGAAGGCCTATCCCGGCTATCGCTTCGGGCGCGCCGACGACGATTTCGAGCGGATCAAGGAGCCGATCGAAGAGAGCGCCGAGACCGACGCCGAGGGCAATGCCACTCTCGACGTGGCGCTCCCGCAGATCAAGCCGACGACCCGGCTTCTCGAGGCCGAGGCGATCCTTCGCCTCGCCGACCTCGACGGGCGGGCGGTCGAGCGGCGATTGGCGCTGCCGGTGCAGCCGAGCGGGCCACGCATCGGCATCAAGCCCGGCTTCGACGACAACGCGGCCCCCGAGGGCGGGCCGGCGACCTTTAACCTGATCGAGATCGGCCCGGACGGTAAGCGCGTCGCGGCGCGCGGCGCGACCTGGACCGTCAATCGGCTGGTGACGACGTATCAATGGTACCGCAACAACGGCACCTGGAGCTACGAGCCGATCACCTCGACCCGGCGCGTCGCCGGCGGGACGATCGACATCGGCACCGGCGATCCGGCTAGCATCAGCGCGCCGGTCGACTACGGCCGCTTCCGCCTCGAGGTCACCGTGGCCGGCGCCAACCCGGCCTCCTCTACCTACGAGTTCAACGCCGGCTGGTATGTCGCCGGCGCCGGCACCGACACCCCGGACGTGCTGGCGGTCGCGCTCGACAAGCCGGCCTACCGGGTCGGCGAGACGGCGCGGCTCCGCCTCGACCCGCGCTTTGCCGGCACCGCCCTGGTGATGGTCATCGACGACCGCGTCATCGCCATGAAGGCGGTCGACGTGCCGGCCAACGGCACTAGCGTCGATCTCCCCGTCACCGACGAGTGGGGGCCCGGCGCCTACGTCACGGCCGCGCTGTACCGGCCGATGAACATCGAGCAGAAGCAGATGCCGGCGCGGGCGCTCGGCCTCACCTGGGGCAAGGTCGCGCCCGGCGACCGCAACCTCGCGGTAGCGCTTGCCCTGCCGACGGAGTCGCGTCCGCGCGGTCCGCTCGCCGTACCGGTGTCGATCGGCAACCTCGCGCCGGGCACCGAGGCCTACGTCACCGTGGCGGCGGTCGATGTCGGCATCCTCAACCTCACCAACTACAAGCCGCCGGCGCCGGACGAGTGGTATTTCGGCCAGCGCCGCCTCGGCATCGAGATCCGTGACCTCTACGGCCAGCTGATCGACGGCATGCAGGGCGTGCCGGGCGCGGTGCGCTCGGGCGGCGATGAATCGCCGGCGGCGCTCGGGGCGCCGCCGCCGACCGAGAAGCTCGTCGCCTATCAGAGCGGCATCGTGCGGGTCGGTCCGGACGGCCGGGCGACTGTCTCCTTCGACATGCCCGACTTCAACGGCACGGTGCGGGTGATGGCGATGGCCTGGTCGCGGGACGGCGTCGGCCACGCGGTCAAGGACGTGTTCGTGCGCGACCCGGTGGTGGTGGCGGCAGGCCTGCCGCGGTTCCTCCACACCGGCGACACCTCGCGGCTGATGCTCGACATCAACAACGTCGCCGGCAGCGCCGGAACCTATGCGGTCAGCGTCGCCGCCGACGGTCTCGGCATCGCCACCGCCGACGCCAATCGCAGCATCCGCCTGGAAGCGGCCGGACGACAGACGGTGAACGTGCCGATCAGCGGCGCGGCTGTCGGCGACCATCCGATCCGGGTGACGCTGACGACGCCGGAGGGCCAGCAACTCACCAAGGACCTCGTCCTTGGCGTGCGGCCACCGGAGGAGCCGCTGTCGCGAACCAATATCGTCGCGCTCAACGCCGGCCAGCGGCTGACAGTCAATGCCGACGCGCTGACCGACATGATCCCCGGCACGACCAACGTGTCGGTGGCGGTCGGCCCGGCCGGGCGGTTCGACCTGCCGGCGCTGCTGGCCGAACTCGACCGCTATCCCTATGGCTGCGCCGAGCAGATCACCAGCCGCGCCCTGCCGCTCCTCTATCTCAACGACGTTGCGCGCGCGGTCGGCATCGCCGCCGATTCCGAACTGCGGAAACGCGTGCAGACGGGCATCTCCGGCGTTCTTGCCAAGCAGACCTCGTCGGGTGCGTTCGGCCTCTGGGGGCCGCGCGACGGCGACGAGGACCTCTGGCTCGATGCCTATGTCACCGACTTCCTGCTGCGCGCCGACCAGGCGGGGTACGAGTTGCCGGCGGTCGGCAAGACGCTGGCCATCGACAACCTCGCCAACAAGGTGGCCATCGCCAAGGACTTCACCAACGGCGGCACCGACATCGCCTATGCGTTGTATGTGCTGGCGCGCGCCGGACGGGCGCAGATCGGCGACCTGCGCTACTACGCGGAGAGCAAGCTCAACGCCTTCGCGACCCCGCTCGCCAAGGCGCAGATCGGGGCGGCACTCGCCCTCTACGGCGACAAGGTGCGGGCCGAGACCGCCTTCCGCGCTGCGGTGACCGAGGTTCGCGCATCGCGCGCCGATGCCGGCTACCGCGAGGACTACGGCAGCACGCTCCGCGACAGCGCAGCGATCCTGACGCTGGCCGCCGAGACCGCGCAGAGCAGCGTCGACGTGCGCACACTCGCCGGAGATGTCGCGACGCTCCGCAATGGGCGGCGCTACCTGTCGACGCAAGAAGAGTCGTGGATGCTGCTGGCGGCGGCCGCGATGATCAAGGATCTGCAGCGGCCCTCGCTGACACTCGACGGCCTGCCGTTCGAGGGATCGCTTTTCCGTCGGTTCGACGGCGCGGCGGTTCGCGCGACACCGGTGGTGATCGCCAATGCCGGCAGCCAGGTTGTCGATGCGCTCATCACCGCGAGCGGCGTGCCGACAGTGGCACCGCCGGCAAGCGGTAACGGCTTCAAGATCGAGCGGGCCTATTTCCGCACCGACGGCAAGCCGGCCAATGTCGCGACCGTCGGCCAGAACGAGCGCTTCGTGGTGACGGTTACGGTCACCGCCGACCGCGGCGTCGGCGGGCGACTGATGATCGTCGATCCGCTGCCGGCGGGCTTCGAGATCGAAAACCCGAACCTTTCGGCGAGCGGCGATACGGCGACGTACGACTGGCTCGACGCCGACACCGAGGTGGCGCACACCGAGGCGCGGACCGACCGCTTCGTAGCCGCGGTCACACGCTCCAGCGGCGATCCAGTCCAGTTCAAGGTCGCTTACTCGGTGCGGGCGGTATCGCCCGGCAAGTTCGTCGCGCCGGCGGCGACCGTCGAGGACATGTACCGGCCGGATCGGCGGGCGCGTTCGGCCTCGGGCAGGGTCGAGGTCGTCGGCACGACGCTGAGGCGGCGCCGATGACGCTCGCTCTCACCAGTGTCGGCGCGGCAGCGGCCGCGCCGACTGGCGCTTGCCGCTCTCGCGCTCGCCGTCGCCGTTTTCGTCGGCGGCGGCATGCTGGCGGCATTCGTCGCGCAGATCGAAGCCGGTCTGCCGCCGGTCAAGCGTGCCGCGGAACTGGCGCTCTCGCCGGTCGTGCTCGACCGCAACGGCAAGCTGCTGCGGCCGTTCACCGTCGATAACGGTCTCTGGCGCCTGCCGGTCACCACCGCCGACGTCGATCCGAAGTTCGTTGCCATGCTGACGGCGTTCGAGGATCGCCGCTTCTTCTCGCATGGCGGCGTCGACTGGGGCGCGATGGGCCGCGCCGTCGTCCAACTCGTCCGCAGCGGGCGGCCGATCTCGGGCGGCTCGACGCTGACGATGCAGGTGGCGCGGCTGCTCGAAGGGGTCGAGACGCGCACCGTCGGCAACAAGCTCCGCCAGATGGTGCATGCGGCGGTGCTGGAGCGCTCGCTCAGCAAGGACGAGATCCTGACGCTTTATCTCACGCTGGCACCCTATGGCGGCAACGTCGAAGGCATCCGTGCCGCCACTCTCGCCTATTTCGGCAAGGAGCCGAACCGCCTGACATCGGCCGAGGCGGCGCTCTTGGTGGCGCTGCCGCAGGCGCCGGGGCCGCGCCGTCCCGACCGGCCGAAGTCGACGGCGCGCGCCGCCCGCGACCGCGTCCTCGACCGCATGGTCACCGCAGGTGTCATCGACGCCGAGGAGGCGCTCGCCGCCAAGAGCGACGGCGTGCCGGTGGCGCGCAAAGACTTTCCGATCCTGGCGGCGCATCTGGCGGAAGCGGCGATTCAGGCGCGGCCGCGCCAGCCGGTGATCCGGCTGGCACTCGACCGCGATCTCCAGGCGCCGCTCGAACGCCTCGCGGCCAGCCGCGCGGTGGCAGCGGGGCCGAAACTCTCGGTCGCCATCCTCGTCGCCGACCACCAGAGCGGCGCGATCCTGGCTTCGGTCGGCTCGCCCGGCTTTCTCGCCGACGACCGCAGCGGCTATGTCGACATGACCAAGGCGATCCGTTCGCCGGGTTCGACGCTCAAGCCGCTGATCTACGGGCTCGCCTTCGAACAGGGCCTCGCCCATCCCGACAGCCTGATCGAGGACCGCCCGACCGCGTTCTCCACCTATGTGCCGGTCAACTTCGACGGCTTTTCGCGCGGCACGGTCACGGTGCGCGAAGCGCTGCAGCAGTCGCTCAACATTCCGGCCGTCGTCGTCCTCGACGCGATCGGGCCGGCGACGCTGGTGGCGCGGCTGAAGCGGAGCGGCGCCACGCCGACGCTGCCGGCGATGACCGCGCCCGGCCTTGCCATCGGTCTCGGCGGCGTCGGCATCACCCTTCGCGATCTGGTCGGCGCTTACGCGGCGATCGCTCGCGGCGGCACGGCGGTACGGCTCGACGACGGCGTAAAGACGCTACCTCCGGCGCCGGAAGCGCCGGCGCCGGTGCTGGACGGTGTCGCCGCCTGGTATGTCGGCAGCATCCTTTCCGGCGTCGCACCGCCGTCGAACGGCATCCCCGGGCGGATCGCCTATAAGACCGGCACGTCCTACGGCTATCGCGACGCCTGGGCGATCGGCTTCGACGGCCGCCATGTCGTCGGCGTCTGGGTCGGCCGGCCGGACGGCGCGCCGGTCCCGGGCCTTGCCGGCTATGTCAATGCCGCGCCGATCCTGTTCGAGACGTTCGACCGCATCGGCCGGCGGACGGTGCCGCTGAAGGCGGCACCGCCGGGCGCGATCAAGGTCAACTCGACGAACGACCTGCCGGCGCCGCTCCGCCGTTTCCGCCATCCCAACGAGATGCTGGTGGCGCGCGACCCGGTGCCGGAGATCGCCTTCCCGCCGAATGGGGTCCGCCTCGATCTCGGCATGGGTACCGCCAATGCCAGCCCGCTGACGATCAAAGTGCGGAACGGCGCACCGCCATTCACCTACTTCGCCAACGGCGTGCCGATCGGGCGCTCGGACTTCGGTCGGAGCGAAACCTATGCACCGGATGGACCCGGCTTCGTCACGCTGTCGGTGGTCGACCGGGCTGGCCGCTCGGCACGCGTCACGGTGTTCGTCGAATAGGCAGCGCGGTCAGAGGCCGTTGCGGCCGAGTCCGCGGTCGAAGAGGTGCGGCGGCGGGAGGAAGTCGGCGCCGCGGCTAACGAGAAAATCGAGGAACGAGGCGGCAGAGGGCGAGAGCGTCCGGTCGGAACGGTGGACGACATACCACTGCCGGCGGACGGGGAAACCCTCGACGTCGAGCGCGACCAGGCGGCCGTCGGTCAACTCGGCCGCGACGGTGTGACCTGAGATCGGGGCGATGCCGAGGCCGGCCATCACGCCCTGCTTGATCGTCTCGTTCGAGCCGAATTCGATGGTCTGCACGGGCACGTCGGCATCGGCGAAGGCGGCCTCGAAATTGGCGCGCGTGCCCGACCCCTTCTCGCGCAAAAGAAAGCGCTCGCCGATCAGATCGGCCTTGGCGACGCGGCGCCGGCGCGCCAAGTGGTGATCAGGGGGCGCAATGATGATCAGCGGGTGCTCGCCAATGCGCGTCGACTGGACGGCGAAGTCGGCCGGCGGCTGGCCCATAATTGCGAACTCGACCGCGTAGTCGCGAAGGCGCTCGATGATCTCGCCCCGGTTGCCGATGGTCATGCGGATGTCGATGCCAGGGTGGGTCCGCAGGAACGCGGTGATGATGTAGGGGGCGAAGTACTTGCCTGTGGAAACGACGCCGACGGCAACGGTTCCGCCTTTGAGGCCCTTCAAGTCGCGGATCGCGTCGGCGCATTCATCGAGCTGGGCCAATACCCGCATGGCTGTGGAGTACACCGCCATTCCTGCGGCCGTGGGTCGCATACCGTCGCGCGTGCGGTCGAAGAGCCCGACGCCAAGCTCCTCCTCCAGCAGCTTGATCTGACTGGTGATGGCCGGCGTCGTCAGCCGCAATTCGCGGGCGGCGCTGACGATTCGCCCGGTTCGGACGATCTCGACAACCGATCGGAGCTGCTTGATCGTAGCGTTCTGCACACCGGTAGACTAAACAAAATTGATGTCGGTGCAAAGATAATTCAATTTCCTTAAGCGTCAAAAGGCGCCAAGGTACTGCGGCCCGCCTTGTTTCGAGCTTAGGGAACCCGCCGCAGCAGGTCTGGGAGGACGCGATGCAGCGCTCGCTGGATGAATTCCTCGCCGCTTCAGCGGCTGGAGACGACGTGTCGAAGGCCGTGGCGCGTGCCGTTTCGGCGATCGCCGAGGCCAGTGCCGCCTTGCAGGCGGAAATCGCCAAAGGCTCAAGCTGGCGCGTCAAGGCGGCCAGCGGCACCAATGCCGGCGGCGACGTGCAGCAGGAGCTCGATGTCATCGCCGACCGCCTCTACCTCGATGCTGCCAAGCGAGCGGGGGTAGCTGCCTACGCGTCGGAGGAGCAGGACGAACCCTTCGCGATCGATGCCGCCGGGCGCGTTGCGCTTGCCATCGACCCGCTCGACGGCTCCTCCAACATCGACACCAACGTGCCGATCGGCACGATCTTCTCGTTGATGCCGGTGGCGTCGGGCAGCGACCCGGCGCGGGCGTTCTTCCAAGCCGGGCGGGCGCAGGTAGCCGCGGGGTTCGTCATCTACGGGCCGCGGACCGCCCTGGCCCTGACGCTCGGCCACGGCACAAGCATCTTCATCTACGATCACGCGACGCGGCGTTACCTCGAGATCGCCGACAAGGTGCAAATCCCTCGCGAGAAGAACGAATACGCGATCAACGCATCGAACTACCGCTTCTGGGACGATGCGGTGCGCGCCTTTGTCGACGACTGCATCGCCGGAGCGGATGGCCCCATCGCCGCCGACTTCAACACGCGTTGGATCGCCTCGCTGGTCGCCGAGGCTTATCGCATCCTCGGCCGCGGCGGCGTGTTCCTTTATCCCGGCGACATCCGCAAGGGATACCGGCTCGGGCGCCTCCGCCTGATCTACGAGGCCAATCCGATCGCCTTCATCGCCGAGCAGGCGGGCGGAGGAGCCACTACCGGCGACCGCCGTATCCTCGATATCGTGCCGGAGAGCCTGCATCAGCGGACGCCGCTGGTGTTCGGCTCCAGCGATCATGTCGAGCGGATCCAGCGCTATTTCCGCGACCCCGGCTCAATCGCCGATCGCATGCCGCTGTTCGGCCGTCGCGGCCTTCTGCGCGCCTAGGGGGAAAAAGACGTGTCGCAGCGCCATCCGATCATCTCGATCACCGGCTCTTCGGGCGCCGGGACGACGTCGGTCAAACGGACGTTCGATCAGATCTTCCGTCGCGAGAAGATCAACGCCGCCTATATCGAGGGCGACGCGTTCCATCGCTACGACCGCGCCGAGATGCGGCAGGCGATGGACGAGGAAGCCAAGCGCGGCAACATGCGCTTCAGCCATTTCGGGCCGGAGGCAAATCTCCTCGAAGACCTTGCCGCCGTCTTCAAGCAATACAGCGAGAGCGGCACCGGGCGGACGCGCCACTATGTGCACGACGCGGCGGAGTCCTCACTCTACGGCAAGCCGCCCGGCACTTTCACCGCCTGGGAGGAATTCCCGAAGGACTCCGACCTTCTGTTCTACGAAGGGCTGCACGGCGCGGTGGTGACGCCGACGGCCAATGTCGCGCAGTACCCCGACCTCAAGATCGGCGTCGTTCCGGTCATCAATCTCGAGTGGATCCAGAAGATCCATCGCGACAAGGAATCGCGCGGCTACACCACCGAGGCAGTGACGGCGACGATCCTGCGCCGCATGCCGGACTATGTGCAGTACATCGTCCCGCAGTTCTCCGAGACGCATGTCAACTTCCAGCGGGTGCCGACGGTCGACACCTCGAACCCGTTCGTGGCGCGGTGGATTCCGACGCCCAACGAATCGATCGTGGTCATTCGCTTCGCCAATCCGCGCGGCATCGACTTCCCCTATTTGCTGTCGATGATCCCCGACAGCTTCATGTCGCGCGCCAACTCGATCTGCATTCCCGGCGGCAGTCTCGATCTCGCCATGCAGTTGATCTTGACGCCGCTGATCCTGAAATTGATCGACCAGAAGCGCCGCATTCGCTGAGGAATGGAAAACAGGATGGCCCAGGACCACAGCACCGCCGCCAGCGCCGGTCTCAATCTGAAATCGATGGCGAACGCCATCCGCGTGCTCACCATCGACGCGGTGGAGAGCGCCAAGTCCGGTCACCTCGGCATGCCGATGGGCATGGCGGACGTCGCGACCGTTCTTTTCTCTCGCTTCCTCAAGTTCGACCCAACCGCTCCGAACTGGCCGGATCGCGACCGCTTCGTCCTGTCGGCCGGCCACGGGTCGATGCTGCTCTATTCGCTGCTCCATCTCACCGGCTATCCCGACATGACGATGGACGAGCTAAAGGGGTTCCGGAAGCTCGGCTCGCGCACGGCCGGCCACCCCGAATACGGACACGCCGCCGGCATCGAGACCACCACCGGCCCGCTCGGTCAGGGCCTCGCCAACGCCGTCGGCATGGCGCTCGCCGAGCGTTCCCTCGCCGCCCGCTTCGGCAAAGACCTGGTCGACCACTACACTTACGTCATCGCCGGCGACGGCTGCCTGATGGAGGGCATCAGCCACGAGGCGATCGACATGGCCGGGCACCTGAAGCTCGCCAAGCTGATTGTGCTGTTCGACGACAATCACATCTCGATCGACGGGCCGACCTCGCTCGCCACCTCGATGGACCAGATCGCCCGCTTCAAGGCGGCCGGATGGTCGGTGAGGAGCGTCGACGGACACGACGCCGAAGCAGTTGCGGCCGCCATTGCTGCCGAGCGCGAGACCGACCGGCCCTCGATGATCGCCTGCCGGACCGTCATCGGTTACGGCGCGCCGCAGGGCGGCGGCACTGCCAAGGCACATGGCGAGGGGCTGAGCCACGAAGACCTCGCCGCGGCGCGCAAGAATTACGGCTGGACACACGGACCGTTCGTCATCCCCGACGATGTGCTCAACCCCTGGCGCGCCGTCGGCCGGCGCGGTGGGGCGCCGCGCAAGGATTGGGAGGCACGGCTTGCGGCCGCCCCGGCGGCGACGCGCGACGCCTTCAACGCGGCGGTCGGCGGGACCATTCCGGCGGCGGCCGGCGAGGCGGTGCGGGCGCTTATCGCCAAGCACCTCGCCGAGAAGCCGAAGATCGCAACCCGCGTTGCCTCACAAAAGGCGTTGGAGTCGCTCCTGCCGGTGGTGCCGGCGCTGGTCGGCGGCTCGGCCGACCTCACCGGCTCGGTCGGCACCAAGGCCGGCGAGATGAAGGCGGTGTCGCCCGGCGACTACGGCGGCCGCTACATACACTATGGCGTGCGCGAGCACGGCATGGCGGCGGCGATGAACGGCCTCGCCCTGCACGGCGGCGTCATTCCCTATGCCGGAACCTTTCTGGTTTTTGCCGACTATTCACGGCCAGCGATCCGCATGGGCGCATTGATGGGGCTTCGTGTCATTCACGTGATGACGCACGATTCGATCGGCGTCGGCCAGGACGGACCGACGCACCAGCCGGTCGAGCAGGTGGCTTCGCTGCGGGCGATCCCCAATCTCCTCGTCATGCGTCCCGCCGATGCGATCGAGGCCGCCGAGTGCTGGCAGATCGCCATCGAGAACGCCGACGGCCCAACGCTTCTGGCGCTGACGCGCCAGGCGGTGCCGGCGGTGCGGCTGGAAGGGCGGAACGACAATGCCTGCGCCCGCGGCGGCTATCTGCTGCGCCAGCCCGAGGGCAAGCAGCGCGACGTGACGCTCATCGCCACCGGCTCGGAAGTATCGCTTGCGGTCGCGGCGGCGGAGAAGCTTGGCGCGGAGGGGATCCGCGCCGCGGTGGTCTCGATCCCGGTCTTCCGCCTCTTCGACGCCCAGAGCGCCGATTACCGCCACGAAGTGCTCGGCAGCGCGCCGCGGGTTGCCGTCGAGGCGGGCGTGCGCGACGGGTGGGGTCGGTACTTGCGCGAAGAGGACGCCTTCATCGGCATGAACAGCTTCGGTGCATCGGCGCCCGCCGAGGATGTCTACCGCCACTTCGGCATCACCGTCGAAGCGGTCACGGAAACCGCCACCAAACTCGCCCGCGCCCGGCGCGCGGCGGCCTATCTCTAGACGTTCGAGGGAGTAACCAGCATGGCCCTGATCACGCTTCGTCAGCTGCTCGACCACGCCGCCGAACACGGCTACGGCGTTCCCGCCTTCAACATCAACAACATGGAACAGGGCCTAGCCATCATGGAGGCGGCGGCCGCGGTGGACGCGCCGGTGATCATCCAGGCGAGCCGAGGCGCCCGCTCCTACGCCAACGACATCATGCTCTCGCACATGATCAAGGCGCTGGCCGAGATGTACCCGGCGATCCCGCTGTGCATGCATCAGGATCACGGCAACAACGAAGCCACCTGCGCCACCGCCATCCAGCACGGCTTCTCGTCGGTGATGATGGACGGGTCGCTCAAGGAAGACGCCAAGACGCCGGCGAACTACGACTACAACGTCGCCATCACCGCCAAGGTCACCGAGATGGCGCACTGGGTCGGCGCCTCGGTCGAGGGCGAACTCGGCGTGCTCGGCTCGCTCGAAACCGGACACGGCGAAGCCGAGGATGGCCACGGCGCCGAGGGCAAGCTCAGCCACGACCAGCTGCTGACCAATCCCGACCAGGCGGTCGATTTCGTCAGCAAGACCAAGGTCGACGCTCTCGCCATCGCCATGGGCACCTCGCATGGCGCCTACAAGTTCAGCCGCAAGCCGGACAAAGAAGTGCTGGCGATGCATGTGATCGAGGAGATCCACCGCAAGCTCCCGAACACCCACCTCGTCATGCACGGCTCCTCATCGGTGCCGCAGGACCTGCAGGACGTCTTCAACAAGTTCGGCGGGCAGATGCCGCAGACCTACGGCGTGCCGGTCGAGGAGATCCAGCGCGGCATCAAGCACGGCGTGCGCAAGGTCAATATCGACACCGATTGCCGCCTCGCGATGACCGGCCAGTTCCGCAAGATCGCCGCCGAGAGCAAGGCGGAGTTCGACCCGCGCAAGTTCCTGAAGCCGGCGATGGATGCGATGCGGGCGATTTGCAAGCTCCGGCTCGAGCAGTTCTCGACCGCGGGCAAGGCTTCCAAGATCAAGGTCGTGCCGATGGCGGAGATGGCCAAGCGCTACAAGGCCGGCTCGCTCGATCCGCAGATCGCCAAGGCCAAGGCCGCCTGACCCCCCATTCGATAAGGAGAGAGAGACATGGATACGCCAGAGGGCAAGAAGCCCGCCGCCGTCGGTACGATGAAGGAGGGCAAAGAGCGCTACAAGTCCGGGGTTATTCCCTACGCCCGCATGGGCTACTGGGAGCCGAACTATGTGGTGAAGGACACCGATCTTCTCGCCCTGTTCCGCATCACGCCGCAACCCGGCGTCGACCCCGTGGAAGCGGCGGCGGCAGTCGCCGGCGAAAGCTCGACGGCGACCTGGACGGTCGTGTGGACCGACCGCCTGACGGCCTGCGAGAACTATCGCGCCAAGGCTTACCGCGTCGACCCGGTGCCGAACACCGGCCCCGGCACGAAGACCGAACAGCAGTACTTCGCCTACATCGCCTACGATCTCGACCTGTTCGAGCCGGGCTCGATCGCCAACCTGACGGCGTCGATCATCGGCAACGTGTTCGGCTTCAAGGCGGTTAAGGCACTGCGCCTGGAAGACATGCGCATCCCGGTCGCCTACACCAAGACCTTCCAGGGCCCGGCCACCGGCATCGTCGTCGAGCGCGAACGCCTCGACAAGTTCGGCCGACCGCTGCTCGGCGCCACCACCAAGCCGAAGCTCGGCCTCTCCGGCCGCAACTACGGCCGCGTGGTCTATGAGGCGCTCAAGGGCGGCCTCGATTTCGTCAAGGACGACGAGAACATCAACTCGCAGCCGTTCATGCACTGGCGCGACCGCTTCCTCTATTGCATGGAAGCCGTCAATCGCGCCTCGGCGGCGACCGGCGAAGTGAAGGGCCACTATCTCAACGTCACCGCAGGGACGATGGAGGAGATGTACGAGCGCGCCGAGTTCGCCAAGGAACTCGGATCGTGCATCGTCATGATCGACCTCGTGATCGGCTACACGGCGATCCAGTCGATGGCCAAGTGGGCGCGCAAGAACGATATGATCCTGCACCTCCACCGCGCCGGCAACTCGACCTATTCGCGGCAGAAGAACCACGGCATGAACTTCCGCGTCATCTGCAAGTGGATGCGGCTTGCCGGTGTCGACCACATCCACGCCGGTACTGTCGTCGGCAAGCTCGAAGGCGACCCGCTGATGATCGCCGGCTTCTACGACACTCTGCGCGAGATGAAGGTGCCGCAGAGCCTGTCGCACGGCATCTTCTTCGACCAGGACTGGGCCTCGACCCGGCGCGTCATGCCGGTCGCCTCGGGCGGCATCCACGCCGGCCAGATGCACCAGCTGATCCACTACCTCGGCGAGGACGTGGTGTTGCAGTTCGGCGGCGGCACGATCGGCCACCCCGACGGCATCCAGGCGGGCGCAACCGCCAACCGGGTCGCGCTGGAAGCGATGATCATGGCGCGCAACGAGGGCCGCGACTACCTCAAGGAAGGACCGCAGATCCTCGACGATGCCGCCAAGTGGTGCCGGCCGCTCAAGGTCGCGCTCGATGTGTGGAAGGACATCTCCTTCAACTACGACTCCACCGACACCGCCGACTTCGTGCCGACGATGACGCCGAGCTCGTAAGTCCGAACCGCTATTTGGAGATCGCTCCCATGATGACCAACCAAGGAAACAGGCTGACGCAGGGACAATTCTCGTTTCTGCCCGACCTCACCGACAAGCAGATCACCGCGCAGATCAAGTACGCGCTCGGCAAGAGCTGGGCGGTCAGCGTCGAGTACACCGACGATCCGCACCCGCGTAACACCTACTGGGAAATGTATGGCAACCCGATGTTCGACCTGAAGGACCCGGCCGGGATCCTGATGGAGATCAACAACTGCCGGAAGACCTTCCCCCACCACTACATCCGCGTCACCGCCTTCGATTCGACGCAGGGCTGGGAGACGCCGCGGATGTCGTTCCTGGTCAACCGGCCGAAGAACGAGCCGGGCTTCATGGTCGAGCGCCAGGAGCGCAACGGGCGCGCCGTCGGCTACACGATCCGCTCCTACGCGACGCTGAAGCCGGAGGGCGAGCGCTACAGCTAGGCGATCAGGCAATCGATCGCGGGGCGGCGGCCGGGTGCCGCCTCGCGATCGCCTTCCAGGGAACACGCACGTGGACCAAAGCACCCTCAGCGATACCGGCACCGCAGCCTCGCCAGCGGGCGAGCCGGCGATTGACCTCCGCAAGGAGTTCATCGAATCCGGCACCGCCGATCTGCTCAAGAACCTCGACCGCGAGCTGATCGGCCTTGCGCCGGTCAAGAAGCGGATTCGCGAAACGGCCGCACTCCTCCTCGTCGAGCGCGCGCGGCGGAAGCTCGGGCTGGCGCACGAGACGCCGACGCTGCACATGAGCTTCACCGGCAATCCCGGCACCGGCAAGACCACGGTCGCGCTGCGGATGGCGGAGCTGCTGCACAAGCTCGGCTACATCCGTCACAACCACCTCGTCACCGTCACGCGCGACGACCTGGTCGGCCAGTATATCGGCCACACCGCGCCCAAGACCAAAGAGGTGCTGAAGAAGGCGATGGGCGGCGTCCTTTTCATCGACGAGGCCTACTACCTCTATCGGCCGGAGAACGAACGCGACTACGGGCAGGAGGCGATCGAGATCCTGCTGCAGATCATGGAGAACCAGCGCGACGACCTGGTCGTCATCGTCGCCGGTTATGCCGACCGGATGGAGAAGTTCTTCTCCTCCAACCCGGGCTTTCGCTCGCGCATCGCCCACCACATCGATTTCCCCGACTATTCCGATGCCGAACTGCTGGCGATCGCCGAGATCATGCTGGAGAAGATGAACTACAAGTTCTCGCCGGAAGGGCGCGAAGCTTTCGGTGCTTACATCACCAAGCGGCGCCAGCAGCCGCACTTCTCAAACGCCCGCTCGATCCGCAACGCCCTCGACCGGGCGCGCCTTCGGCATGCCAACCGCCTGTTCGAGCAGGCGACGCCAATCACTTCGGACGAACTGTCGACCCTCGGACCCGAGGATATTCTCGCCAGCCGGGTGTTCGACGCTTCGGCAAAGTAGCTGGCGGGGCGCCTTGCCAGGGCGGCGCCCGGCCGCGTAGGGTCCGCCGGCCGGTACGATGGCGACCGGCGGAGCCGCCAGCGGGGCCGCCCGTGACCCTTCATCAGCTTCGCATTTTCTGGGCGGTCGCCCACGCACCGACGCTGACGCAAGCGGCAAAGCAGCTCGGACTCACGCAGCCCTCATTGTCGCAGCAGCTCTCGAAGCTCGAAGAGAGCGTCGGCGCCAAACTTTACGACCGCACCGGCAACCAGATGACGCTGACCGACGCCGGGCGTTTCCTTCTGCGCAAGACCGAGTCGATCCTCGCCGATATCGACGAGGCGGAGTCCGGGGTTAAGGGCTACGGCGAGGGTGTGCGCTCGACGATCCGCCTGGCAGGCATCAGCTCGGTTATCCGCCTGCTGCTCCCCCCTGCCCTGCGCCGTCTCGACAGCAAGTTCCCGGAGATCGATCTCGACGTCCACGAAGTGGCGCCGCCGGACACCCTGGAGATGCTTTTCGGCCGGCGAGTCACTATGGGCCTCGTTGCCTCCAACTCCGTGGCGCAAGCCAGCGTGCCTTTCAAGCAGGTGCCGATTGCCGAGGACCCCTACTACTTCGCGGTGCCGAAGGGCATCGACCTGACGCGCGTCAACGACCCCGACGCCGATTTGCCGGAAGCCGAGCGCGCCGTGGTCAACCGGTGCATCCAGTTTTCCTTCGGTACGCAGCACACGCGTCGCGTGGAGGAATGGTACCGGCAGATCCTGCCGCGTCACCGCCTGGTGGCGCAGTGCCGGACATACGAAATGGCGCTCAGCATGGTGCAAGCGGGGCTCGGCGTTTGCCTGGTGCCGGCCTTCACCGTCCAGACGGCAAGCGGGCCGATCGGCGGGATCGATCTCTACGCGACGCTACAGCCGCCCCGTGCCATCGTCGCCGTGATGCCCTCGCAGTATGTGCATGCGGAGCCGCATGTCAGCCTGATCGGCGCATTGCGGGAGGTGGCGGCCGAGGTGAAACACCCGCCGGTTCGGCCAATGCCGCACTTCCTGAACCGGGCGACGGTGGCGGCGCGCAGCCCCGCACCAGCCTGAGCGGTCATAAGCAATTCCGATGCGCTCGATAGATTTCGACGCAACCGCGGCGCAGCCTATCCGTTGAACGCCCTCCCCCGTCGGGGTCGAGCGAATGCGCCCGGAGGAAGCGCGCCGGCTGCGACAGCAGTGGGCGATCGAGAGCGCAGGTTTCGCTTGGCCCTTGTCGATGGGTCCTGCGCCGGGCCGCCGGCGCTGCAAGGACTGGTCCGCCGCGTTCCGCCGCTTCCTGTTTTCGCAGGAGCGATGGGCGCGGCGGACGAGTTTTTGGACTCCTTAAGGTGGCGCGCCAGGCACCGGCTCGCGCTCGAACTGGCGGACGAGCTGCAAGAGGTAGTCGCCGTAGCTCGACTTGGCCTGTGCCTCGGCCTCACCGCGGAGCTGCCGGAGGCCGATGAAGCCGTTGCGGTAGGCGATCTCCTCCGGGCAAGCGACGCGAAGCCCCTGGCGCTGCTCGAGCACCTGGATGAATTGCCCGGCCTCGATCATGGCGGCGTGCGTGCCCGTGTCGAGCCAGGCGAAGCCGCGGCCCATGATCTCGACATCGAGTTCGCCGGCATCGAGATAAGTGCGCACGACATCGGTGATCTCGAGTTCGCCGCGGGCGGACGGCTTGCAACGGGCGGCGATGTCGCCAACGCGCTCGTCGAAGAAATAGAGACCGGTGACGGCAAAGCTCGACCTTGGCTTCGCCGGCTTCTCTTCGATCGAGATCGCCTTGCCGCGGGCGTCGAACTCGACCACGCCATAGCGCTCCGGGTCGGCCACCTGATAGGCGAAGACGATGGCGCCGCGCTTCAGCTCGACGCTTTTCTTCAGCATCTCGGTGAAGCCGCTGCCGTAGAAGAGGTTGTCGCCGAGGACGAGGGCGACCTTGTCGCCGGCAATGAAGTCGCGGCCAAGGATGAAGGCGTCGGCGAGGCCGCGCGGCTCGGTCTGCACGGTGTAGCGGATGCGAATGCCAAGGCGGCCGCCGTCGCCGAGCAGGCGCTCGAAGCTCGGGAGATCGTGCGGCGTGGTGATCAGCAGGATGTCGCGAATGCCGGCCAGCATCAGCGTCGACAAGGGATAATAGATCATCGGCTTGTCGTAGATCGGCAGCAGTTGCTTGGAGACCGCGTAGGTCACCGGGTAGAGCCGCGAGCCGGTGCCGCCGGCGAGAATGATCCCCTTCACGCGCGCGCCCCTTCCAACGTGCCGAGCCGCTCGCCGCGATAGACGCCGGACCGCACGCGCTCCCACCACGGACGGTTGTCGAGATACCAGCGCACCGTCTTGGCGAGACCGCTGTCGAAGCTCTCCTTGGCACGCCAACCGAGTTCGCGCTCGATCCTGGCGGTGTCCATGGCGTAGCGGAGATCGTGGCCGGGACGGTCGGCGACAAACTGGATGAGGCGGCGGCGCGCACCGTTGCGGGCGTCCGGCAGCAGGCGGTCGAGGACGTCGCAAATTGCTTCGACCACCGAAAGGTTGGTGCGCTCGGCTTTGCCCCCGATGTTGTAAGTCGCGCCGAGGCGTCCCTCGCGGGCGACCAGGAGCAGCGCCGCGGCGTGGTCCTCGACATAGAGCCAGTCGCGGATATTGGCGCCGGTACCGTAGACCGGCAGGGACACGCCCTCGATGGCGTTGAGGATGGTCAGCGGAATCAGCTTCTCGGGAAACTGATAGGGGCCGTAGTTGTTGGAGCAGTTGGAGACGACGACCGGCAGTCCGTAGGTCTTGAACCAGGCGCGGGCGAGGTGGTCGCTGCCGGCCTTGCTGGCGGCATAGGGCGAATTGGGGCGGTAGGGATGGTCCTCGGCGAAGGGCGGATCGCCGGGCTTCAGCGAGCCGAACACCTCGTCGGTCGAGACGTGGAGGAAGCGGAACGCTTTGGCCTCGTCCGGCGGCAGCGAGCGCCAGTAGTCGAGGGCGCTGCCGAGGAGGACCGAAGTTCCGACGACATTGGTGGCGACGAAGGCATCGGGCCCGTCGATCGATCGGTCGACATGGCTTTCGGCCGCGAGATGGAGGACCACCTGCGGGCGGAACTGGCGGAAAGCCTCGGCCATCGCCGGGCGGTCGCAAATGTCGGCGCGGAGGAAGCGGAAGCGGCGGTCGCCGGAGATCGGGGCCAATGAGTCGAGATTGCCGGCATAGGTCAGCTTGTCGACGACGAGCACTTCGCCCCTCACCTCGGCGATCAGCAGACGCGCCACCGCCGAGCCGATGAAGCCGGCGGCGCCGGTGACGAGGAAGCGTGTTGCCATCAACAGAACCGATGCATTCCAGCGGAGACCCGGGCACGGCGAAAGGCTCAGGAGAACGCGGCCGAGGCTGCCCTATCTAGCGCCCGGCGGGCGCCGCCGCCACGATTTCAGCAGATTGCCACGCGGCAGCGTTAACTTCCCGCCGCCGCAATTCTTGACGCGGGGCCGCCGGCGGCCGAGAAGCCGGCGACCCACGGTCCCCGGGCATGCCGCGCTACAAGCTCACCATCGAATATGACGGAACGCCGTTCGTCGGCTGGCAACGCCAGGCGAACGGGCTCTCCGTGCAGCAGGCAATCGAGGAGGCATTCCTCGCCTTCAGCGGCGAGGCGGTGAGCGTTTCCGGTGCCGGGCGGACCGACGCCGGGGTGCACGCCCTCGGCCAGGTGGCGCATGCCGAGCTCCAGCGCGACCTTCCGGCGGCGACGGTGGCGCGGGCACTGAACGCGCTGCTGCGGCCGCACCCAATCGCTGTCATCTGGGCGGAAACGGTCGGCGAGGACTTCGACGCCCGCTTCTCTGCGACGGCACGCCACTATCGGTACCGCATCCTCAACCGCGCCGCGCCGCCAGCGCTCGATGCCAACCGCGTCTGGCCGGTCCGTCACGCCATCGACATCGAAGCGATGCGCGCCGGTGCCCAGCATCTGATTGGCCGGCACGACTTCACGACGTTCCGCGCCGCCGAGTGCCAGGCGAAGTCGCCGCTCCGCACCCTCGACCGGCTCGACATCGAGCGCTCCGGCGATCTCGTCACGGTCGAGGCCTCGGCGCGCTCCTTCCTGCACAGCCAGGTGCGCTCGATGGTCGGCAGCTTGGTCAAGGTCGGAACCGGCAAGTGGCCGGCATCGCGTATCGCCGAGGCGCTGGCGGCGAAGGACCGCGCCGCCTGCGGGCCGCTCGCGCCGCCGGCCGGGCTCTATCTCCTGCGCGTCGACTATTGAGACCGCCGCTCAGGCGGAAAAGAAGCGGTCGAGGAAGTCGCGATAAATGCCCATAAGCGCTTCAAGATCGGCAAGCGCGACGCGCTCGTCGATCTGATGCATGGTCTCGCCGACGAGGCCGAACTCGACGACCGGGCAGTAGTCCTTGATGAAACGCGCGTCGGAGGTTCCGCCGCCGGTGGACAGCTCCGGCGCCCGCCCGGTCACCGCGCGGATGGCGGCCACCAGGGGATCGAGAAGGCAGCCGGCGTCGGTGAGGAAGACGTCGCTGGTCTTCGGCTCGAGGGTCAGCGTGTAGTCCCTGCCCTTGGCGGCGGCGTCGAGCTTGGCGCGGAGCCAGGCCTCGAGCGTCGGATAGGACCAGCGATCGTTAAAGCGGACATTGAAGCGGGCGCTCACCGCCGCCGGGATCACGTTGAACGCCGGGTTGCCGGTGTCGACCGAGACGATCTCCAGATTGGAAGGCTGGAAGCGCTCGCTACCGGTGTCGAGTCGCTCCGATGTCAGGCCGGCGAGGAGGGCGATGAGGCGCGGGATCGGGTTGTCGGCGCGGTCGGGATAGGCGACGTGACCCTGACGGCCGGCGACGCGAATGGTGCCGGAGAGGCTGCCGCGGCGGCCGACCTTGATCGCATCGCCAAGGGCGCGAACGCTGGTCGGCTCGCCGACCAAAGCCGCATCGAAGCCGATCCCGCGACTGCGTGCCCAGGCGAGCACCTTGGCGGTGCCGTTGACGGCCGGCCCCTCCTCGTCCCCGGTCAACAAGAAGCTGAGGCGGCCGGTGCCGCGGCGGCGGCCGAGCCAATCCAGGGCAGCGGCAAGAAAAGCGGCGACCGCCCCCTTCATATCGACGGCGCCGCGGCCATAGAGCCAACCGTCGGCGACTTCACCGGCGAAAGGCGGGTGGCGCCAGTTTGCCTCCTCCCCCGCCGGAACGACGTCGGTGTGGCCGGCAAAGAGCAAATGCGGCCCGCCACTGCCTATGGTGGCGAAGAGATTGGCGATGTCAGGGAGACCTGGCTCTGAAAACACCAGGCGCTCGGTCGAAAAGCCCGCCTGACGTAGCAGCGAGTCGACAACATCCAGGGCCCCGGCATCCGCCGGAGTGACCGAGCGGCAGGCGATCAGAGACTTGAGTATGCCGGCAGCCGACGGCGCGCCTGTCGGCGAAGGATCGCTTGCACCGGTCCGGCCCTGCAAAACCCGCTCCCCGCCCGTTCACAAAAGATGCGGCATCATATACGGTCCGCCGGCTTGCAACGGCGGGATTTTTCCAAGGCGGTCAATGGCAAAGGAAGAAATCATCGAGTTCCCGGGTATCGTAACCGAGCTTCTGCCCAACGCGACCTTTCGCGTTAAGCTGGAAAACGATCACGAGATCATCGCTCACACCGCCGGAAGAATGCGCAAGAACCGCATTCGCGTCCTCGCCGGCGACAAGGTCCTGGTCGAGATGACGCCTTACGACCTGACCAAGGGCCGCATCACTTACCGCTTCAAGTAGGCCGCGAGGCTTTCCAGCGCTGCCGGCGTACCACCTGCGCACGTCTCGCCTTATGGCGACCGGCTCGGGGCGGTGGTGGTCTTATTGCTGACGTGCATCACCTGGATCACCGCCGGGCCGATGATGACGCCAAACAGCACCGGCAGAAAGAACACGATCATCGGCACGGTGAGCTTAGGCGGCAGAGCGGCCGCCTTCTTCTCGGCTTCGGTCATGCGCTGATCGCGGTTTTCCTGTGCCATGACGCGAAGCGCAGTGCCGACCGGCGTGCCGTAGCGCTCGGCCTGGATCAAGCTCGTCATCACAGCGCGCACGCCTTCCAGGCCGGTCCGCGTGCCGAGATTCTCATAGGCTTGGCGCCGCTCGGGAAGGAACGACAGCTCTGCGGTCGTTAGCATCAGCTCTTCGGCGAGTTCGACCGACTGGACGCCGATCTCCTCCGACACCTTGCGAAAGGCCGACTCCACCGACATGCCGGATTCGACGCAAATCAGCATCAGATCCAGGGCATCCGGCCAGGCGCGCTTGATCGACTTCTGGCGCTTCTGGGTGAGATTGCTGACGTACATCACCGGCGCGTAGAAGCCGACATAGGCGGCAATCAGAGCGATGCCGAATTTCAGCGGCGTCGGCTGGTCGATCTTGGAGATCCCGAACAGGTAAAGCAGCGCCAAAGCGAAGAAGACGATCGGCAGAACGGCGCGGGCGAACAGGAAGAAGACCAACTCCGCCTGGCCGCGGTAGCCGGCCATGCGCAGCTTGTCGACCGTGCTGTCGTCGGCCAGCATGCGGCGGAGGTCGAACTTGTCGACCAGGGCCCGCATGTAGGAGCGCGCCTCGCGCCGGAGCACGGGCTTGGCCTGCTCGGCGGTGGTCATGCGAGCGCGCTCTCGCTGGCGGATCTTCTCGCGTTCCAGCGCCACGGCCTTGATGCGCGACCCCAGGCGGTCGCGCTCGAAAAGCGGTCCGGCGAGGGTGACGATGGTGGCAATCACCGACAAGGCCACCAGGACCGCGATGATAACCTGCGGATTGGTCGCGGTGCTGATGAGAGTTCGGAACACCCGCCCCTCCGTCAGAAGTCGAAGTTGATCATCTTCTTCATGACCATCACGCCGAAGAACATCCAGATCGCCGAAGCGCCGAGGATGATGTGACCGACGGGATCGATGAAGAGGAGCATGATGTAGTTAGGGCTCGTCAGATAGACGAGGAACATGACGATCAGCGGCAGGGCGCCAATGATGCCACCGGAGGCCTTTGCCTCCTGGCTGAGGGCGACGATCTTGCCCTTCATCTTCTTGCGCTCGCGCACTACCCGCGAAAGGTTGCCGAGGGCCTCAGATAGGTTGCCGCCGGCCTTCGATTGGATGGCGATAACGATGGCGAAGAAGTTGGTCTCCGGCACCGGGACGCGTTCTGGCAGCTTGGCGACGGCATCGCCAATGGTGAGGCCGACGGATTGCGACTCGGAGATCGCCTTGAACTCGCTGCGCACCGGCTCGGCCGCTTCGTTGGCGATGATGCGGATACAATCGTTTAGCGGCAGACCGGCCTTGATGCCGCGCACGATGACATCGATGGCGTTGGGAAATTCGTTGAGAAACTTCTTGAGCCGACGCTTACGCCTGAAGTTGACCAGCCAGCGCGGAATGCCGACGAAGCCGACGCCGGCGAGGACAACGTTGGCATAGATCGGCAGCCCGGCGAAACGCGTGCCGAGGCCGATGGCGAGGGCGATCAGGGTCGAAAGAATGTAGAAGAAGCGCTTGCTCCAGTTGAGACCGGCCTGCTGGAAGCGGATCGCCAGCGACGGACGCTGCCTGGCCTTGGCCTTCTGCCGCTCTTCCATCTCCTTGAGGGAGTCCTGGATCGACTTGCGGCGGCGGTTGGTCTCGGCCGCCTTGGCGCGGGTGGCGGCGGCGGCGACCGGGTTTCGCTTCTGGACTGCGTCAATACGCTTCTCAGTCTGCGCGTCGCGCGAGATCCGGCCGGCCAGCAGCGCATAGGCGACACCGCCGGCGCTCAGCGTCGTCAGGCCGATCAGTGCAAGCGCGGTGCTGGAAAGGGCCACTGCCGTTCAACCGATCAGGCCGACGCCGAAATGGCTTCGTCGGCGTTGGCGGCGTCGAGCGCAGCGGCGAGGCGCTGCTCCTGATTGAAGTAGCGGGCGCGCTCCCAGAACTTCGGGCGGCCGATGCCAGTCGAGCGATGGCGGCCGAGGATCTTGCCGTTGGCGTCTTCGCCAAGAAACTCGAAATGGAAGATGTCCTGAGTGATGATGACGTCGCCTTCCATCCCCATCACCTCGGTGATGTGGGTGATCTTGCGCGAGCCGTCGCGCAGGCGCGAGGCCTGGACGATGACGTCGATCGAGGTGGTGATCATCTCCTTCAGGGTGCGCGAAGGCAGAGTGAAGCCGCCCATGGTGATCATCGACTCGATACGCGACATTGCCTCGCGCGGCGTGTTGGCGTGCAGAGTGCCCATCGAGCCATCGTGACCGGTGTTCATCGCCTGCAGAAGGTCGAAGGCCTCAGGACCGCGAACCTCGCCGACGATGATCCGTTCAGGACGCATACGCAGACAGTTGCGGACGAGATCGCGCATGGTGATCTGCCCCTCGCCCTCAAGGTTGGGCGGGCGCGTTTCCAAGCGCACGACGTGCGGCTGCTGCAGCTGCAGTTCCGCCGCGTCCTCGCAGGTGATGATGCGCTCGTCGTCCTCGATGTAGCGGGTCAGACAGTTGAGCAGCGTGGTTTTGCCGGAGCCGGTACCGCCGGAGACGAGGATGTTGCAGCGCGAGCGGGCGATAATCTCGAGGATTGTCGCCCCTTCGCGGGTAATGGTTCCGAACTTCACCAGCTGATCGAGGGTCAGCTTGTCCTTCTTGAACTTGCGGATGGTGAGGGCGGGACCGTCGATCGACAGCGGTGGGGCGATAACGTTGACGCGCGAGCCGTCGGGGAGACGGGCGTCGCATATCGGCGAGGATTCGTCGACGCGGCGGCCGACCTGACTGACAATCCGCTGGCAGATGTTCATCAGCTGCGAGTTGTCGCGGAAGCGGACGTTGGTCTTCTGCACCTTGCCGCCGACTTCGATGTAGCAACGCGCCGCGCCGTTGACCATGATGTCGGCGATGTCGTCGCGGGCGAGCAGCGGCTCCAGCGGGCCGAGACCGAGCACATCGTTGCAGATGTCTTCGAGCAGGTCCTCCTGCTCGGAGATCGACATAACAATCGCCTTTAGGGCGATGATATCGTTGACGATGTCGCGAATTTCCTCGCGCGCCGACTCGATGTCGAGCTTGGCCAGCTGCGAGAGGTCGATGGTGTCGATAAGGGCTGCAAACACCGTCGCCTTGACGGCGTAGAACTCCTCCGAGCGCTGCTGGCCGGAGCCGGCGCTCTCGGATGCGCGCTGCTTCTGCTCCGGCACCGGAGGCGTTGCTACCGGTGCGCTGCCGCGTTCGGCCGCCTTGGCCGTTGCCGCAACGACCGGTGCCGGCACCGGCTTGGCGCTATCGCCTGTCGAGGGACCCCGCTTTCCGAACATTCATCGACCTCGTCAGTCGGCTTTCTTCTTACCGCGCAGCTTGCCCAGCATCGCGCCGAGCCCGCTGCGCTTGACCTTCTTGATCTCGGTGCGGCCGGTCACCAGTTCGGCCACGCGGTCAAACGACTCCGCGATGGCATTCTTGGCGTCGGCCTCGCCGATCATCTGCCCGTTGTTGGCGGCATTGCCGAACAGCTGGGCATCGAAGGGAATGGAAATGACGGGCTCGGCGCCGAGGGCGGCGACGATATCCGGGGTCTTGATCTCGGGCCGTTTGGCCACGCCGACCTTGTTGAGGATCAGGCGCGGCGGCGCATCGTTGGCACGGCTCGCCTTCAAGAGATCGATGAGGTTCTTGGCGTTGCGAAGATTGGCGAGATCGGGTTCGAGGGTGATCACCACCTCGTCGGCGGCAAGCAGTGTTTTCTTGGCCCAGGCGGTCCACACATGCGGCACGTCGAGGACGACCACCGGCACCCCGCCCTGCGCGACATCGATAATCGGCTCGAAAGTCGTCTCGTCGAAGTCGCACATGCGATCGAGCGTTGCCGGCGCGGCGAGCAAACTGAGATGATCGGTGCACTTGGAAAGCAGGCGATCGAGAAAGGTGTCGTCGAGGCGTTCGGGCGAATGCACCGCCTCGGCTATGCCCTGCGAGGGATCCTGGTTGAAGTCGAGGCCGGCGGTGCCGAAGGCAAGGTCGAGGTCGGCGAGGACGACATCGTTGGAGAACTTGCGGGCGATCGACCAGGCAACGTTGTGGGCGACCATCGAGGAGCCGACGCCGCCCTTGGCGCCGACGAAGGCGACGGTGCGGCCGAGCGGTTCGGCGCCGGGATCGGCATAGAGCTCGGAAATCGAGCGGATGATCGAGAGAACGTTGACCGGAACCACCAGGTATTCGCTGACGCCGCGCTTGGTCAGATCGCGGTAGAGGTCGATATCGTTGGTATGGCCGACGACGACGACCTTGGTGGTCGGGTCGCAGACCGCCGCCAGGCGGCCGAGATCGGCGATCAGCCGCTCGCCGGAGTGGTGGCTCTCGACGATAACGAGGTTCGGGGTCGGGGCGCTGCTGTAGAACTCGGCGGCAGCTGGAATGCCGCCCATATGCGCCTTGACGTGCGCCTTCTGCATGCGCCGATCGGTGGCCGCCGCCTCGACGGCGGCTGCCACCTCAGGCGACTCGCAGAACGCCTGCACCGAAATGCGCGGGACCGGCCGAACATCGGCGGCATCGGCGGGGCGGGCTTCCTCGGTGCCTGGCGCGGCGACTTCCTTGACTGCTGCGTTGGCCATTACTGCCCCACCCCGGTTGCAACCTGCCCGCCCGTCGCGCGCGACAGATCGGACTGGTAGGCCTCGCCGTTCTCGTACTTCTTGACGACATTCGTCCGCCGATCCGGGCTCGCCGGTGTCGAGCCGCGCGGATAGGCGAGATCGAGCGGATTGGTGACCATCGCCGCCATGTTCGCCTGGGTGGCACAGCCGAACGCGGCATAGGATTTGTTCTCGGCAGACTGGCCGATCTGATCGCGCCAAAGGCCGCAGCCGGCAGTCGTGGCGCCGTTGCGGGCATAGACGATGCGGATCGGGGCGTTTGGCTCGCCGCGGGGCGCGGGATAGCTGCGATAGCTGATGGCGCGGGCGGGAACCCCGGCGCCGACCAGCGCGTTGCCGACATCGCGGCTGAGGCGCGAGGCCGCTGCCTGATTGCCGGAACCGCTCGGCACGGCGACAGCGATGACGCCGCTGCCGCTCTCGACAAAGCGCTGCCCGAACGCGGCGACGTTACCGGCCTCGCCCTGGCTCAGCCGCACCGTGCTCGGGCCGACCGGGAGATCGAAGGTAACCAACTGCTCCGTCAGCGAGATCGGGTGGGTGATCCGCACGTCGTCGGGGATCGAGCCGACGATTTCCGGATCGTGCATGTAGCAGCCGCCGAGCAGCAAAGTCAGCGCCGTAGCCGGCAGGGCGAGGACAGCCTTGATCGGGCCGCCGAACCGATTGATCGTATTCATCGCAAACGCTCCGTTCGGTCGGTCACTCGTAGGTGAAGCCGAAAGTCCCCTGGTAGCCGCCCTTGGGCGGGGCCTGTCCCTTGACGCCGTACATGCGGTTGATGCGGCCAAGGAAGATTCCCGCGGCATCGCCGGCGGTGGAGAAACCGTCGTCCGGCCGCGACAGCGCCGCGGTCGCGACCGGGCTGACGAGATAAGGAGTGACGATCACCACCAGCTCGGTTTCGTTGCGCTGGAAGTCGCGACTGCGGAACAGCGTGCCCAGCACCGGCAGATCCTTCAGCCCGGGGAGACCGGTGATCGCCTGGCGAATGCCGTCCTGGAGGAGGCCGCCCATGACCAGCGAGCCGCCCGACGGCAGTTCCATGGTGGTCTCGGTGCGCCGCACCTTGAGACCGGGAATGGTCAGGCCGCCGCCGCCGCCGAGCTGGAAGGCGCCGTCCTGCGAGAGCTCGGAGACTTCGGTCTTGACATGGAGGCTGATCCGGCCGGCCGAGAGTACGACGGGCGAGAACGACAATCCGACGCCATAGGGCTTGAACTGAATGGCGACATTGCCTTCCTTGTCGATACCGGTCGGGACCGGGAACTCGCCGCCAGCGAGGAAGTTGGCGGATTCGCCCGAGATCGCCGTCAGCGTCGGCTCGGCGAGCGTGCGTACCATGCCGGTCTGCTCCAGCGCCTGGAGTCGCGAAGTCAGTCCGTTGCCGCCGAGCGTTCCTGCGTTGGCCGCGCCGCCGGTGCCGGAAATGGCGCCGGGCGAAATCGCCTTACCGGCGACGGCAAAGGGGTTGTCGGTGACGATCGACGTGACCAGGCCGCCGATCGACGTGCGGCCGTTCAAGTTGAGGCCGAACTGTTTGGCAGTGTTGCGCTGAATTTCGGCGACGGTGACCTTGAGGTGAACCTGTTCCTCGCCCTCGATGGCGAGCATGTTCACGACCTGGTTGGCGCTCGCGGATGCGACCGCGCCACCGCTCTGCCCGGATGTGGCTGCCGCTCCGGTAGCGGTTGTCTGGGTCGTGGAACTCACGGTGCCGCCCTGAGTGAGACCCTGGATGGCGGCGGAGCTGACGGCACCGGCATTGGTGCCGCCGTTCACGAAGGTCTCGGCAATCTTGACGGCGCTGCGCGCGTCGGCCGCGCTCTTGACGGTTCCGGAGAGGACCACGCCCTTCTGAACCGGGCTAACCTCAATACGCGAGCCGGGAATCAAGCGGGCCAGCAACGCCTGCAGATTGCCCGAGGGCTGGCCGGCGACCTCGAGATCCAGTGCGAGTATAGTGCCGCCGGCAGCGTCGAAGACAAAGACGTTGGCTTCGCCGATCTTCAATCCCGTCAAATAGATGCGGCGGGAGGTTCGCACGACCGCATCGGCGATTTCCGGGTTGGAGACCAGGACGTCGCGGGCATCGCGCGGCAGGTCGAGGACGACCGAGCGGTTGAGCCCGATGCTGCACCTGAGGGCCGAACGTCCCGCGGCGACCTGGACATTGTTGGCACAGGACGCCGAAGACTGTGCCAGCGCCTGCGGTCCCCCAACCAACAGCGCGGCGGCGAAAGTCGCCAGTCCCAGCGTGCGCGCGAAGAATACGGCCATCTCACTGCTCCTTGGCCTCGATGTGAGGCGGGATGAATTGGTCAATTGGCGCCGACCTGACGGCTGACGCCGTTCTTGACGACGGTCACGCCGCCGCCTTTCTGCGGCCCGCCGATGAGGTGCATGGCGTCCGGGCTCCGCTTACCGGCCTCGGCGTCGGCGAGACTGCGCAGGGCGAGTGTCAGCTGCTCGTTGATCTGCTGCCCGACGGTGATGATCTCCGCCTGCTCGGGCGTGAGCTCCACAGTCGCGGTCTGACCGACGACGACCTTGTCCCCGTTCTTGTCTTCGATCTGCTGGTCGATGGCGAGGACCCGCACGTCGGAGAGGATCGTCTCGGTCTGGAAGCGGTCGCCGCCCCCGTTCTTGTCGGAGATCTTGCGGGTCATGATGACGTCGACATGATCGTTGGGGAGGATGAAGCCGCCGGCGCTGGTGTTAGCGCTGATCTTGATGGCGACCGCACGCTTGCCGGCCGGCAGGATCGCCGACAGGAAGCCGCGGTCGGCATGGACGAGCTTGGTTTCGGTAATCGGCTCGCCGACAAAGAAGGTGCTGCGAGCGATAGTGCCGACAAGCTCGGTGGCGGCGTTAGGGCGGTCGGCCTTGGTGATGTAGACCGACGAGACCCCATCCTTCGGCCAGGCCTTCCATGCGAAGGAGGCGGCTTCGGTCGGCCGGCCGAGGCCGAGATCCTTGGCGGCGACCAGCACGTCGACCGTGGCCATCGTTGGCGCCTCGACGGCGCGGGCGGGCTCGGCCGTCGGCGGCGGCGTGGTGAGATTCAACGCCAGAACGGCGGCAACGACGCCAGCTCCCAGAGCGACGCCGAGAACAGCTACACGCGCGACTTTCATGTCAGGTGTCCTCTTGAGTGCCTGTTCCTGACAGGTTGACCTAGCCTGCAGTTTCGCGCGTCAATCGTGTACTTATGGTTAACCCTGCGTGAGAAATCCTAATTAACAGAAAGCTAATAGTTGCAGCCTCACAGGTGGCGCTAATTCGCCCGCCTAACCACTAGTGGCGACTAGAGAAGTTCGGCCCAGACAGTACCGGGATAGATCGCCAGGGCGGCGGCGGCGAGAGCGATGCCATACGGCACGCCGGTCTTCTGGTCGTGCAGACGGGCGACCCATGGCAGGCGAGTCACCGCCACCGGCAGGGGGACGCTGCGGATCGCCAGCAGCAAGAGCGTTAGGGCGCCGCCGAAGATCGAGAACAAGCCAACAAATTCGGCCAGATGCTCAATGCCGAGCCACAAGGCGGCGACGGTGGCGAGCTTGGCGTCCCCTCCCCCGACCCAGCCGAAGGCAAAGCAGGCAAAGGCAGCGGCGAACACCGTCGCAGCGGCGCCGATATGCCAGCCGAAGGTCGGCAGCGACAGCCCGACGAAGGGCGCGAGCACGACGAACAGCACGAGCAGCCCCAGCGAGACGCGGTTGGGAATGGTCATAGTGAAGAGGTCCGACGCGCCGGCAAAGGCCATAGCCGCCGGGAACAGCGCGAACACTACGTAATGGAAGGCGGTCAAGACCATGCGCCTCGTCTCCGGGCGCACCCAAGCGGGCGCATCTTACGGCCCGGCAGTCGCCCCGTTGTCACGCGGAGAGACTAGAGGGGGCCGGTTTATTTGCCCTTAAAGTTGGTCGACATGTCGCTGAAGGTATTGCCGAGCTTGCTGCCCAAAGATCCCGTGCCGATGACGATGGCAAGGGCGACGCCGCAGGCGATCAGGCTGTATTCGATCGAGGTCACGGCAGAGCCGTCCTTGAGGACAGCGGCGAGCAGTCTTTTCATCGGTCGGCTATCGCCAAAGCAGGGAACGAGCGGCCCCGGCCGAAGCCGGAGCCGCACTGGGCCCTTACGGGGCCTTGATCGTCGTCGACAGACCGTTGAACACGGTGTTGAGCTTGCTGCCCAGAGCGCCGGCACCGACGATGATGGCGACACCAACGAGCGAGGCGATGAGACCGTACTCGATCGCAGTAACGCCAGACTCGTCCTTCACAAAACGCGCAACAAGATTCTTCATAGTACTTTCCTCTCTCTCTGGTTTTCAGTTCGTGGGCCTTCGTGCAATTGTGGCTGCCCCAGCTACGCGCGGGGCAGCGGCAATCGCTTACGGGGCCTTGATGGTCGTCGACAGACCGTTGAACACGGTGTTGAGCTTGCTGCCCAGGGCGCCGGCACCGACGATGATGGCGACACCGATCAACGAGGCGATCAGGCCGTATTCGATAGCCGTGACGCCCGACTCGTCGTGCAGGAACCGGGTTACGAGCTTCTTCATGTTTCCAACTCCTGAGGTCATTGTTTCGTTTCTGGCTCGGCGGGTCCGCTCTTAGTCTCTTATTCAGCCGTAACCGATGGCGACCCTAGCCGGCATTTGCTGAGGGTTGGTTAAGCCGAAGGCTACTTATCCGGGCGATGAAGTTGAATTCGTTAACTATGACCTGGTTAGCGACCGAACAGAGCTTTTCAGCCGCCTCTAGGACGATCAGGGTGAATATCCGGGCCGCCCTGAAGTAACACCAGCGGTATTCGCCGATCCCCTAAATCGCTTGTTCACGCAACTTCAGAAACGGGCTTTCTCCCCTGCGAAAAACTTCGCCCGAGGCGCGACACCGGCACGAGCCATGGCGCGCTTAAACGTTCATTCACCATCCTCAGGCAGGCTTGCCGTCATGCGGAAAACCGGTGGAGTACTCCCCATGGCCTTCGTGCTTCGTCCCCTTGCCTTGCTGCCGATCGCCTTGGCGATGGCGGCGCCGGAAGCCGCCGCGCAAGTGCGGGGTCGAGAGCCGATCCGCATCGTCATCGACCGGGCGATGGTCATGCCGATGGCGCGGCCGGCAGATACGGTCATCATCGGCAACCCGTTGATCGCCGACGCCACGGTGCGCGACGCCAAGACGCTGATCGTGACCGCCAAGAGCTTCGGCACGACCAATCTCATCGTTCTCGACGCCACCGGCGCCCAGATCGGCAACGAATTGCTGACGGTGGTTCCCGGCGAGGACGAGGTGGTGACGGTCTATCGCAAGGCCGATCGGCAGACGCTGAGCTGCACGCCGGTCTGTGCGCCGATGCTTACCCTCGGCGACGATAAGGCGGTCTTCGACACCTCCAAGAGCCAGGTCCTGGGCCGCAGCGAAGCGGCGGGGGCCGGCAACTAGCCGCGACTGAACCGGCCGGCGCGCTCGATCGCCCGGGCCTGAAGCAAAAAAGCCGCCGGCATGGCCGGCGGCTTTGGCGTTTCCAGGGTCGGCCCCGGGGGATCCGGGCCGTCTTTTGCCCCTACTGGGCGAGGCGGAGCTGCGAGAGAGCGGTACCGATCGCCTCGAAGGTGGTGATCACCTGCGAGGAGTCGGTCAGCAGGAAGAAGTTCGACTTCGTGGTGGCGCAGTCTTCCAGCATGTTCGACTTCGGGTCACCGCCGGTGTTCACCTGCACAGTGTAGATGGTGATCTTGGCGGCCTTGATCGCGGCGCAGGTTTGCGCCTGGCGCGCGTCGATGGTCGACTGGCTGGTCGTCCAGCGGTTTTCGGTGTTGAGACCGTCGGTCAGCAGGATGATCACGGTCTCGTACTTGAAGCTCGTGTCCATCGCCGGAATGGTGTAGGGCGCCGAGGTCAGGGTCTGCCAGCCGAGTTGGAGGCCGATCGCCTGGTTGGTGTTGCCGTTCGGCGACATGGTGTCGACCATGTTGGCCATCGCCGTCCAGTCGTGGTTCAGGCCCATGACCGAAGCCGCCGGGCAAGAGCCGTATTGCTCGGCAACGTAGAGCGTCGCCGGCGTCGCCGCGACCGGGGCGTCGTTGGTGATGTCGTAGTTCTGGTCGCGGTCGGTGACGCAGCCGTTCCACGTGTTGTGGTTGGCAGTCGTCCAGGTCTTGCCGTGCGACTGGCAGCTCGTCTTGGTCGTATAGCTCGACTTGCTGCAGTGGCCGTTCTCGTTGTCCCAAAGGTCCCAGCGGATCCAGCTCTTATTGTAGTTGGAGGCGCCGACGTTGACGTCCTTCACGAAGGGCACGATCGAGACGTAGACGTCCTCAGGGTTGATGGCGACCGCCTTCAACTGGTTGAGCAGGTTCTTGGTGGCGGTCTTCAGCGCCGTGATCTTGCCCGACGAGGACATCGACCCGGTGTTGTCGAGCACCAGGGCGACGCGGAGGCGGCTCTGGCCCCAGGTCGCGGTCGAGGTGGTTTTGAGCGAGAGCTTGGGGAGGCCGGCAAGGCCGAGGAAATACGTGTCGATATCGGCGGTGCCGGTCACCTTCACCGTGGTCGGAAGGGTGCTGTAGGTCGCCGATACCGTGACGTTCTTGGCATCAGGCTCGTTGAAGTTGACGTTGAAGTACTTGACCGCGGCCGCGTTCAACTGCGCCGAGGTCGAGGTCGCGGCGATCTTGGAAATCGCCAGCGCCGACGCGTCGAGCGCGTCCTGCATGTTGGTTCGCACCCAGTAGGCGCGGCCGAAGTCGATGCCGCTGCCGGCCGCCAGCATGACCGGGATCGCCGCGATGCCGAAGATGGTTGCCACGTTGCCGCGTCGATCGCCGGCAAAGCGATGGAGGCTCCGCGCCAAGTTGAAGAGTTTCGCCGCCATTGGAATGCCCTCTACACCTGACTTGCGCAAAAATACCGTAGAAGTCTTGTGCCCGGCCTTTCCTACCGGCATCAAGATTAATTTGTTAGAGTTGTTGGAAATACCATGACGATGGTGAATAGATATGAAAGTTGACAGTGAGAATCTTAGAGATCCTCGTCACCTTCGATTAAGAGCTGGCCGCTAAGGTTTTAGTGGTGTTGGGAACGAATCCAGGGAGGGCGAAGCGTGCTCAGCGAGGTGCAGAACGCTCCGGATCGCGAGATCGGCGTTAACCGGTCGCGCCGGCGCAGCATGCTGGCCAAGCTGCGGCAGATGCGGCGGGACCGCAACGCGATGGCGGCGGTGGAGTTCGCCCTCGTGGCGCCGATCCTGATGGCGCTCTACTTCGGCATCACCGAAATCGGCGACGCTGTGGTCGTCTATACCAAGGTCACCCACACCGCGAGCGCGATCAACGACCTGGTCTCGCAGGCGAAAAGCATCACCAACGCCGATATGGCGAGCATCTTCTCGGCGGCCTCTTCGATCATGGTGCCGAAGTCGACCTCCAATCTCACCATCGTCGTCACCGCAATCCAGACCGACGCCGCCAGCAAGGCGACCGTCGCTTGGGCCGACGGCCTTCACAAGACGCCACCGGCCAAGAACTCGTCCTACACGCTGCCGGCCAACCTCGTTGCGCCGAACGCGTTCTACGTCGACGCCAAGGTGGTTTACACCTACCAGCCGCTCATCGGTTTCTGGTTCCCGACGGCAGTGCCGCTCTCGCGCGAGAGCTACCTGCTGCCGCGAAACACCTCAGCCATTACACGGATACCGTAGCATGAAGACGTTCAACCGACTCTTCCGGCAATCGAAGCGGCTGGCGGGCGACCGCGAGGGCGCTACCGCCATCGAGTTCGGCATTCTCGTGCTGCCGTTCGTGGCGCTGCTCGCTGCCACTGTCGAGACCGGCCTTATCTACTTCGCCAACCAGACGATGGAGACGGCAGTCGGCGTCACGGCGCGGCTATTGCGCACCGGCGAAGCGCAGGGCGCGCATCTCGACAAGAACGCGTTCAAGACCCAGATCTGCAACTTCGCGGGTGCCATCTTCGACTGTACGAAGATCCATATCGACGTGCGGACGGTCAGCGGCTTCGGCTCGATCGACCTCACCGTACCGAAGGACGCCAACGGCAATCTCAATCCGGAAGGCTTCACCTTCGACGGCGGGCACGGCGGCGACATCGTGGTGGCGCGTGCCTTTTACGAGTGGCCGACCTACGCCAGCATGCTCGGCTTCAACCTCGCCAATACCGGCAATGGCACGTACCTCATCGCCGGCACCTCGGCCTTCCGCAACGAACCCTTCCCCTGGTAGCGGTCGCGCTCAGGGCGTGACGATGGCGCGCAGCGGCGCATAGGCCGCCGCGGCAATGGGCGCGAAGCCGCCGCTATTGCCGCGCTCGATCGCATCGTAAGCGGCGGGGTCGGCGCCGGGCAAAGCCAGCAGCACCTCGCGGATCTCGTCCTTGGCCTCCTCGGGCAAATCGCGGGCGACGGCGTGCGGTCCGTTGGGGATCAGCTGCGACTGCCAAACGATGCGAATGTCGCTCATCTGCATGACATTGCCCGCCACCATGCGCGTGAGGGACCCCCTCGAGAAACCGCGGCCGGCATCGCCGGCGAAAGTGGTCCAGCCAATCGCGGCGTCGGCGGTGCCCTCGCGCAGAGCGCGGATCGCTGCGTCTTCGCTGTCGACCTCGACGAGGCGGAAATCCTTCTGCGGATCGAAGCCGGCGGCGGCGAGCGCCTTCAGCGGCACCAGCCGCCCGGCGATCGAGGCGCCACGCGCCACCGCCACGCGTGCACCGCGGGCCTCCGGCAACGTGGCAATGCCGGCAGCCGGCACCACCATCACCGACAGGACGCCCGGGGCGCCGTCGCCGGAGATCGGCGCCACTAGCGGTTCCACGCATTTGCAGAGCGCCTCGGCGGTGACGAAGGCGGTCGCGCTCTCGACGGCGTAATGGACGTCGCCGCGGACCTGCTGGTCGATCAGCGCGGCGTAAGAGACCGCCGGCACCATCTCGATGGGCAGGCCGAGCTTGGCCTGGAGATATTTGCGAAACGGCTCGACCTCGGCACGAAGATAGGCGGCGTTCTCGCCGGCAAGGAAGCCGACGCGCAGCACCTTGAGGTCGGTGCGCCAATCCGCCGCTGCCGCGGTTGCCACCATCGCGAGCGCCGCAGCGACCAGCCAAGCCACTCCCCTCGCCCAGACGTTCACCCGTCGCATCGCATCGACCTCCTTCAGCGACTCTATCGCGCGCCGCCTTAGCCGCCCGCCTGGCAATCGGCGAGCGTCCGCCGCGCCAGAGTCATCACCAATCCAGCGCGATATTCCGCCGAGCCGTGCAAATCGGCAATGGCGTCGCCGGCATTCATGGCGATGTCGGCGAGGCGGTCAACGGCAAAGCCTCGCGTCAGCGCCTGCTCGGCTGCACCCAACCGGAACACGCCGCCGCTGCCGGCGCCGGTCACCGCGAGGCGCACGGCGCCGTCGTTATGGCGGGCGAGGAAAACTCCGGCCATGGCGTAGCCGGAGGCGGGGTTGCGAACCTTGCGGTAGGCCGCGGCGCGAGGCACGCGGAGCGTGACGGCGACGACGATCTCGCCGGGATCGAGGGCGGCCGCGAACAGTCCGGTGAAGAAGTCGTCGGCGGGGATGTTGCGGCGGTCGGTGTGGACGATCGCCGCCAAGGCCAGCATGGCGGCGGGGTAATCGGCAGTCGGGTCGTTATGGGCGAGCGATCCGCCGAGCGTGCCGCGGTTGCGGACGGCGCGGTCGCCGATGGTGGCGGCAAGAGACGCCAGGGACGGGAGGCGGGCGCGAATGAGGCGGTCGGCGGCGACCGCGGCGTGGGTCACGCCGCCACCGATACGGATGCCGGCGGCAACCTCGGCAATTCCGCGAAGATCGGGGATGGCGGCTAGGTCGATCAGGTCGCTCGGCGCGGCAAGGCGCTGCTTCATCGCCGGCAGGAGCGACTGGCCGCCCGCGAGGTAGCGGGGATCGGCGGCGCCGGCGAAGAGTTCATTCGCTTCGCCGAGGCTCTTCGGCCGGTGGTAGCGGGTCGGGCGCATGCCGCTAGCCGGGCGCGGCCATGGCGGCGGCCGCGGCGAGGATCGCCTTGACGATGTTCTGATAGCCGGTGCAGCGGCAGAGATTGCCGTCGAGGGCATGGCGCACCGCCGCCTCGTCGAGCGGGCCGTCGGGGTGGGCGATGAGGTCGACGGCGGTCATGATCATGCCCGGCGTGCAGAAGCCGCACTGCAGTGCGTGATGCTCGTGGAAGGCGCGCTGCACGGGATGAAGCGTGCCGCCGGCTGCAAGCCCCTCGATGGTCAGCACTTCGGCGTCGGCGGCTTGGAGGGCGAGCATGGTGCAGGACTTCACGGCGCGGCCGTTTACGTGCACGACACAGGCGCCGCATTGCGAGGTGTCGCAGCCGATATGGGTGCCGGTCAGGTGGAGATGCTCGCGCAGCAGCTCGACTAGCAGCGTCTCATCGGCAACATCGAGATTTCGCCGCAAGCCGTTGACGGTCAGCGTGAGTTCGCTCATCGCCGGTCACGGCCGCCAGAAGACGATCAGCAGCGTGATGACGATCAGGAGAACCGTGCTCCAGACGAACGGCCCGCCGAGGAAGCTCTGGCCGGCGGCGACTTCGATCCGCTCCTCCGCATCCTTGGCGAAGGCGGCGGTCTCCTCGGCGATATCCTCGACCACCGGCAGGCCCGGCTCGGCGTGCTGCGAGGGGACGCCGGCCGGCGCGCGGATGACATCGTGGCCGCCGACGGCGCGGGAAAACGAGGCGAAGAAATCGTCGGCGAGCTTCTTGGCGGCGGCATCGATGAGGCGCGAACCGATCTGGGCGATCCGGCCGGCGACCTCGGCGGTGACCGTGTAGGACAGGATGGTGCCGCCCTCGTCGTCGGCCAGACGGACATCGGCGTGGCCCTTGGCGAGACTGGCGGCGCCACTGCCCTCGCCGCCGATGCGGTAGGAACTCTCCGGCTCGACATTGGAGAGCAGCACCCAGCCGGTGAAAAGCGCGTTGACTGGGCCGACCTTGACGCGGATGCTGCCGGTCAATTCGTTGGGCGAAAGGCGCTGCAGATCCTCGCAGCCGGGAATGGCGGCCTTGAGGACGGCCGGATCGTTCAGCGCCGCCCACACCGCCGAACGCGGGGCGGCGATGCGATATTGGCCGGTCATGTCCATCAGGTTCGCTCCGCTCCTCGGTCGGTCGCCGGCTGGGCCAAGCCGCGCTTCTTAGGCTTCCCAACGAGGGCCAGCAAGCCCGGCAAATCGCTGGGGATTTGGCTTTGCCGTCGGGCGTGGCTAGAGAAGCCGGCAGACACCCGCTTGGTCCAAGCGAATCGGCAGGAACGCATGGCCGCAACCGCCCGCCCCGCCTCGGCGAGCGCCCGCAAGGGTGCCGAAGGCCCGCGCGTGCCGACGATGCTGGAGACCGGCGGCTGGCGCGACTATGCGCTGGAGGATTTCGGCGAGGGCGCCAAGCTCGAGCGCTACGGCCGCTTCCGCATCGTGCGACCGGAACCGCAGGCGCTCGGCAAGCGGCGGCTGCCGCCAGCCGCCTGGGACAGCGCCGACGCGGTGTTCACCGCTGGGAAGGACGAGGAAGGCGGCCAGGGCGACTCCGACGCCGGGCGCTGGCGGATGAAGAAGCCGCTGCCGGAAACGTGGCCGATGGAATTCACCGGCATCCCGTTTCTCGGCCGCTTCACTTCGTTCCGCCATGTCGGCGTCTTCCCCGAGCAGGAGACGCACTGGTCGTGGATCGCCGAGCGGATCAGGGCGGCCGGCCGGCCGGCGAAGGTGCTCAACCTCTTTGCCTATACCGGTGTCGCCTCGCTGGTGGCGGCGGAGGCCGGAGCGGAGGTGGTCCATCTCGACGGCTCGAAGAAGGCGATCGGCTGGGCGCGCGAGAACCAGGCGCTTGGCGGGCGCGAGGCGCTGCCGATCCGCTGGATCTGCGACGACGCGATGAAATTCGTTGCCCGCGAAGCGCGGCGCGGCAGCCGCTACGACGGCATCGTCCTCGATCCGCCGAAATTCGGGCGGGGGCCGAACGGCGAGGTGTTCGACCTCTTCCTCCACTTGCCGGAAATGATGCGGCTCTGCGCCGGCCTTCTTAGCGACGAGCCGCTGTTCCTGATCCTCACGGCCTATTCGATCCGCGCCTCGTTCGTGGCGATCGACGAACTGACGCGCGAGGTGCTGGCGGGGCGCGGCGGGTCGATCCAGTCGGGCGAGCTTCTCATCCGCGAGGAGGGCGGCGACCGGCGCCTCTCGACGTCGCTGTTCAGCCGCTGGGCGAGCCATGGCTGAGCCGACGGACGGCCCGCGCATGGCCGGCGCCTTCAAGACGATCACCAGCCTCGCCAACCCGACGGTGAAGGCAATCCGCGCCCTGACGCTCGCCAAGAACCGCCGGGAGAGCGGCCTTTTCATCGGCGAGGGGCTGAAGCTCGCAACCGACGCGCTCGCCGCCGGCTGGCCGATCCGTACCTTCGTCTTCGGCAGCGGCGGGGAGAGCCGCGATGCGGTCGAGCAGGCGGCGGCGAAGGCGCGGGCGCGCGGCGCGGAGGTGCTGGCGGTGAGCCAGGAGATCCTCGCCAAGATCTCGCGGCGCGACAATCCGCAGACGGTGATTGGCGTCTTCGAGGCGCGCCTCGCGCCGGCAGCCGCAGTCGAGGCGACGCCGGGCGCGCTCTGGGTGGCGCTGGAAACGATCCGCGACCCCGGGAATCTCGGAACCATCGTGCGGACCGTCGATGCGATCGGGGCGAGCGGCGTCGTCCTCATCGGCGAGACCGTCGACCCGTTTTCGCTGGAAGCGGTGCGAGCGACGATGGGGTCGCTGTTTCATGTCAAGCTGGTGCGGATGAGCCTCGATGCCTTCCTGACGCTCCGCCGGAGCTGGAAAGGCCGGGTCGTCGGCACGCATCTATCGGCGACGCTCGACTGCCGGAAGGCACGCTACGGCGAACCGGCGCTGCTGGCGATGGGCGGCGAACAGGCGGGACTGTCGGAGCGGCTTGCCGCCGCCTGCGACGATCTCGTCAAAATCCCGATGGCGGGGGCGGCGGATTCGCTCAACCTCGCGGTGGCGACCGGGATCATGCTCTACGAGATGCGGCGGGGGAGCCTGCCGCCGGTCGGCAAGGCATGATCGCGCTCGCCCGCGGCCGCCCGGACGGGCCACTGTCGCCGCTCGGGCTCGGCATCGCCCTCGGCGTCGTCGCGCTCGACCAGGGCGCCAAATGGCTCGCCGACACCACCCTCCCCTTCGGCCAGGCGATCGACATCCTGCCGTTCCTGGCGCTCTACCTCACCGTCAACAGCGGCATCGCCTTCAGCCTGTTCGCCGGCTTCGGCACGCTCGGCCTCATCGCCGCGACCTCGGCGATCTCGCTCGCCGTCGCGATCATCTGGGCGCGCAGCCGCGAGGGCGGACGGCTCGCCGCCATCGGCTATGCGCTGATCCTCGGCGGCGCCATCGGCAACCTCATCGACCGGGTGCTGCGCGGCGTCGTGGTCGACTACCTGCTGCTCCATGCCGGCGGTTGGACGCTGTTCGTGTTCAACCTCGCCGACGCGGCGCTGACCCTCGGGCCGATCGCCCTCGTCCTTGCCTTCATGCAAAAGCCCGAAGCGGGGAAGGAAGGCTGATAGGCGGCGAAGCGCCTAGTCTCCTGCTCGGCCCGGGAGGCTAACCCTGCTTGGCGGGCTCGGAGGCAGGCGCGACGGTGCTCTTAAGGCGGGCCCAGAGGCCGGGAAGATCGATGCCGACCTTGGCGGCAAGGGCGCTCGGCGCCGGCACGGTGGCGATGGCGGCGCCGCGGTCGATCGCTTCCCAGAGGCCGAGCCCGAGCAGTACGGCGAACACGGCCGCCAGCGGCAGCATCGCCGCCCGGGCGAAGCCGCCGTGCCGGGCGCGGTTGAGCATCCGCCGCAGCAGGTGGAAGGCGAGGATGCCGCTCCCCACCACCAGCGCCCAATAGGCAACGTCGGCCTTGCCGGAAACGGCGGGAAGGAGGCTCAGGGCCAAGCCGCCGGCGAGGATCGCGCCAGAGGCGACGGCGAGGTCGGCGAGCAGTGTGGCCGGCTTGGCGATGGCGGCGAGGGTGGCATAGACGCCGACCGCGAGGATCACGCCGCCGCCGACGCCGGTCAGGTCGAGGAGGCGCGTCGGCGTCTTGCCGGCGACCAGCGGCGCGGCGAGCGCGACGAGCAGTGCAAAGAGGGCGGCCATGGCATCGGCCTGCGCCAAAGGGTGGGGCGCGGCGGGACCGCTCGCTTCGGTATCGCTCATGCGCAACCTCTTCCAACGATCGCCTGGACGATCTGGCGACTCGCCGCAAAGCGGTCGGAACTTCGCCGCGGCGGGCTCCCATAGCAGACGGCGCGGCGCCTGCGAATAGGCGTTCGCGCGCCTAGCGCGCGGTCAGGCGGAAGGAAGCCAGGAAGCGCTTGGCCTCGGGGCTCGCCTCGGTGCCCGGCGGACCGGCATAGACGATGAGCCAGGCGCGGTCGCCGGCAAACACCATGCGATGAGCAAAGCCGTAGGCGCCGCCCTGGCAAAGGCCGCTCCGGCTATGGGCGACGGCGGCCCCGATGCTCTCGGTGGCGAGGCCGTCGGCGGAGCAAGCGGCGGCGCGCAGCACGCCGCGGAAGAGGTCGAGCCCCGGGGGGTCGCCGGCGGGGGCCTGGAAGAAGCGGACCGCCTGCACCTGCGCTACCGTGGTCGGCGTCGCCACGGTGTAGAGCGTGTCGCTGACGAGGGTGATGTCGTCGTTGCGGGCGGTGACCTCTGGAGCGGCGGGGAAATCGACGGTGAAGCCGTCGCCCGGGGAGGCAAAGGGCGCCCATTCGGCGAGCGCTGGCGCCGCGAGGGTGAGGAGGCCGGCAAGGCCGGCGGCGGTGCGCGTAGCTGCGATCATCCGGGAGTCATCGCCGAGTTGGCGGCGGAGAGCAAATCGGCGGGAGGAGCACTTACTCTACTAGTGAGTAGAGCTGAATTGAATCGTGTCGCAGCGGCGTGTGCCGGGCCAAAGACAGGATTCGCTTGCCATTTGGCGAGAGCGACGGGCTTGTCGGGAGCCCTGTTGACGGGGGGATCGTCAGTCTATGAACAGCGCGCCCGTCGGCTAGGTCGACTGAGACGATGCTTTGGCTGTCGCCGTCAAGTGGCGCCGCGAAATATAGAAAATACTTGCCGTCGGGAGTGACGAAGCCCGAATGCCGCGATACTTCGCGGTCGATGGCGGGGTCGAAAGGGCCCGCCCCTCCGCTAAATCTCAAAATGCGCTGTCTGGTGCGCGGGTCGAAAACGTCAAACGAACGATCTTTTGACAAGTCGACGGGTTGCCTCGGTGCGTTCGTGCGAAGGGGGGGAGACGTATTCATCTGAACCACGAGCCGCTTCGCGTCGGGGGATAGGTAGATTGACTCTGCGATCCTGTTTGTGTGAGCGCCGTTGTCTACAGGCAGCTCGAACACTGGAAATATCTCGTTTCTGGATGTTAAATTGACTGAGTACACAAAACTTCTCACGATGTCTGTCAGGGCGCCGGTCGGAGTGTCGACGCCTGCGCCGCTGGAATAGATTTGCACGAGGCCCGTGAGCCTGACGCCCGCGGGGGTCTGTTCGAGTTCGGTGGCGTAAGCTCCAAAAGTTATGATGGCACCGGGCGCAGGTGTTTCGATCTCCTTGCGATCGACAATTTCCAGAGCGGGCACGCTGAGTTCGATGGCAACGGTAATCTTATTAGGCGTCCCGGCATTCCTGAGTCGGTCGGAACTCGCTGCGACCCAGAGCGAAGAGCCATCCGGATTAAACGCCATCGCCAGCGGCCTATGTAGGATGCTGAAATCGCCATTGTCGAAACGACGTTCGGCCACCTTCTGGAGGTCGGGCACGGAGATCAGCCTAATCGTGATCGTGCGGTCACCTCGCTCACTCTGGATGGCGACGAGTTGATCGTCGGCCCGCCAAGCGAAGGTCGGCTCGTCCTCGGTCAGTCCATCTAGAACCCTCTGCCGGTGAACTCCTCCATCAGTGACTGTGAGCATCTCCACCCCAAAGTCGGGCCGCGACGTTGGCGCTGGTCCCGGCCATGTTGCTCCCACAAGCGCCCTTTGAGAGTCCCAACTCCACACGGGGCGCGCGTGCACCCCTGCCTGAGGTTGCGAGTAGAGCAACGAAACCGAGACTTGCCCGGCAGGCTCTGCGCGCGGGGATCGAGAAACAACCGCGGCAAAACTCGCCAAAGCGAGTAGCCCAACTAGGCCAAGGAGGGCTCTCACTTGGCTAGTCATTGCCCTGAAGAGGCCTCGATCGGGACTCAAGGCTTATGCGTGCGCTTCGGCGGCATGATGTCATCGCAGCGTGCCCAAGCTTCCACCTCGACTAACCAGATCGATCAGTGCAACCGCTGCTTGTCAAGCGGCGATGGGATAGGAGCGTGGGTGGGGCACGCTCCCCATCGTCAGGGCGCCTCGCCAGCTTAAGCCGCGGCGCGGAGGGCGTCGGCGAGGGTGTCGAACAGGCGGTCGATCTGGCCCTTCGAGATGATCAGCGGCGGCGAGAGGGCGATGATGTCGCCGGTGGTGCGGACGAGCAGGCCCTTCTCGAAGGCCTTGAGGTAGGCGCCGAAGGCGCGGCGCGAGGGCTCGCCCGGCACCGGGTCCAGCTCCACCGCGCCGACCATGCCGAGATTGCGGATGTCGATGACATGCGGGAGGCCGCGGAGGGCGTGCAGGCGCTCCTCCCAATAGGGGGCGAGCTCGGCGCCGCGGGTGAGGAGCCCCTCCTCCTCGTAGGTGTCGAGGGTGCCGAGGGCGGCGGCGCAGGCGACGGGGTTGGCCGAGTAGGTGTAGCCGTGCGCGAACTCGATGGCGTAGTCGGGGCCGGTCATGAAGGCGTCGTGGATGGCCTTCTTGACGAACACCGCGCCCATCGGAATGACGCCGTTGGTGAGGCCCTTCGCCGTGGTCACGAGGTCGGGGACGATGCCGAAATAGTCGACCGCGAAGGGCGCGCCGAGCCGGCCGTAGCCGGTGATGACCTCGTCGAGGATCATCAGGATGCCGTGTTTGTCGCAGATGGCGCGGAGGCGCTCGAGATAGCCCTTGGGCGGTACCAGCACGCCGGTCGAGCCAGCCACCGGCTCGACGATCAGCGCGGCGATGGTCGAGGGATCGTGCAGGGCGACGACGCGTTCGAGATCCTCGGCGAATTCGACGCCGTGCACCGGCTGGCCGCGGCTGAAGGCGTTCCGCGCGAGGTCGTGGGTGTGGCGGATGTGATCGACGCCGGGCAGCATCGGTCCGAACATCTTGCGGTTGGCGCCGATGCCGGTAACCGAGAGGCCGCCGAAATTGACGCCGTGATAAGCGCGCTCGCGGCCGATCAAGCGGGTGCGCGCGCCCTCGCCGCGAAGGCGCTGATAGGCGAGCGCGATCTTCAGCGCGGTATCGACCGACTCCGAGCCGGAGTTGGTGAAGAACACATGGTCGAGGCCGGGCGGCATGTAAGTGGAGAGGCGCGCCGCCAGCTCGAAGGCCTTGGGGTGCCCCATCTGGAAGGGCGGGGCGAAGTCCATCTCCTCGGCCTGGCGGGCGATCGCCTGGACGATCTTCGGGCGACGGTGGCCGGCATTGCAGCACCAGAGGCCGGCGGTGCCGTCGAGGATCTCGCGGCCGTCATGGCTTTTGTAGAACATGCCGTTCGCCTCGACGAGGAGGCGCGGCGCCTTCTTGAACTGCCGGTTGGCAGTGAAGGGCATCCAATAGGCTTCGAGATTGTTGGGGACCGGCCGCGGGCTCGGCATCTGTCGCTCCGCATCGTTGGGGCGTTGGGAAGCGGGAGGAATAGCAGAGGCGCGAGCGCGGCGCGAATGGCGCCCGGTCCCTCCCCCGCTGCGCGGGTGAAGATCGGGCGCTACCCAGCCGTCGCTAACTCCCCGGCGAGGGCCTTGGCGATGAGGGCGCGGGTCTCGGTGACGCCGTAGATCTCGACGAAGGAGCCGAAGCGCGGGCCTTTCTCCAGGCCGAGCAGGATCTGGTAGAGCGTGGCAAACCAGGCGAGGGCGACGCCGGGGCGCCCGTCGGGAGCGGTCTTGGCGGTGTCCTGAAAGCGCGGAAAGGCGCGCCCGACCTCGTAGACCGCCGCCTGGACGATGTCGGCGTTGACCACCGAGCCGCCCTCGATCCTGGCGAACTCGGCGTCGAGCTTGCGAAGCGCCTCGCGCTCGACGTCGTCGGGCGCGCGGAAGCGCTTTGTCGGCTCGATGAAGTCCTCGTAGTAGTTGACGGCAAGGCCGGCGAGCTCGTCGAGCTGCGGATACTTCTGCGGCGTCACGTCCGGCAAATGCCGGCGGATGAAGCCCCACAGCACCGCCTTGTCGCGGGCATTGGAGGCGCTGGCGACGTTGAGCAGCAGCGAATAGCTGAGCGGCAGCGCATGCTCGGGCGGCTTGCCGGCATGGATGTGCCAGACGGGATTGCCGAGCCGCTCGCCGTTCTCCTGCCGGGCAAAGGCGTTGAGGAACGTGAAGTAGTCGTCGACGGCGCGCGGGATGACGTCGAAGTAGAGGCGCTTGGCGGCCTTCGGCTTCTGGAACATGAAGGTCGAGAGGCTTTCCGGCGAAGCGTAGCGCAGCCACTCGTCGATGGTGAGGCCGTTGCCCTTCGACTTGGAAATCTTCTGGCCGTTCTCGTCGAGGAAGAGTTCGTAGTTGAAGCCGTCGGGAGGGGTGCCGCCAAGGACACGACAGATTTCGCCCGACAGTTTCACCGAATCGATCAAGTCCTTGCCGGCCATCTCATAGTCGACGCCGAGCGCCGTCCAGCGGAGCGCCCAGTCGGCCTTCCACTGGCACTTCACATGGCCGCCGGTGACCGGAAGTTCAGTCAGCTTGCCGTTGGCGGGATCGCGGAAGACGATCGTCCCGGCGGCGACGTTCCGCTCCAGGATCGGCACTTGGAGGACGACGCCGTTGACCGGCGAGACCGGCAGGAACGGCGAATAGGTCGCCTGACGTTCTTCGCCGAGCGAGGGGAGCATCACCGCCATCACCTCGTCGTAGGCGGCAAGGAGCTTCAGCAGCGTCGCGTCGAACTTGCCGGCGCGGTAATAATCCGTCGCGCTGGCGAATTCGTAGGCGAAGCCGAAGCGGTCGAGGAAGGCGCGAAGGCGGGCGTTGTTGGCAGCGCCGAAGCTCGGATATTCGTTCGAGAACGGGTCGGGGATGGCAGTGAGCGGCTTACCGAGATTGGCCCGCATCATCTCCTGATTGGGGACGTTGTCCGGCACCTTCCGAAGGCCGTCCATGTCGTCGGAGAAGCACAGGAGCCGCGTCGGCACGCGGTCGCGCGTCAGGACGCGGAAGGCGGTCCGCACCATCGTGGTGCGCGCCACCTCGCCGAAGGTGCCGATATGCGGCAGGCCGGAGGGCCCGTAGCCGGTCTCGAACAGAACCGTCGGGTTGTTGCGGCCGGCGATGCGGGCAAGGAGCTTCCGCGCCTCCTCGAACGGCCAGGCCTTGGAGGCGTGCGCCGCCTCGACAAGGGCGTCGGTCAGCTCAAGGGGTGGCGGCGCAGCGGTCATGTCGCTCAACGAAGTAAAACGGGGCCCGGGAAAGGCGCGGACAGTAGAAACCGCCTCCTTTGCCGTCAACGCGCTTTCAGTAGAAGCCGATCGGGAAGTAACGCAAGTAGAGTTCGGCGAGCGTGCCGTTCGCCTGCAGGGCTTCCAGGGCGGCGTTGAGCGCCTCTTGGAGATCGCCGGCGCCACGGGCGGTGGCAATGGTCAGGCCCTCGCCGAAGTAACGCGACTCCAGAAAGGGCCCGCCGGCAAAGGAGCAGCAGCCGGTCGAGGCGGTGCCGCCGAGCCAGAAGGAGAGCGCGAGGCCGTCGCCGAAATGGAGGTCGGCTTCGCCCGCCATCAGCGCGGCGCGAGCGTCGTCGGCATTCGGGTAAAGGCGGAGGGTCGCATTGGGGAAGGCGGCCTTAAGGAACGCCTCGTGCGCCGAGCCGGAGACGACCGCGACCCGTTTGTCGGCGAGCGCGGTGGGCGTGACCGTCGCGAATGGCGCGGCGTTGCGCTGGACGAAGCGGCCGGCATTGCGGAGATAGGCGGCGGAGAAGGCGAGGCGCTGGCGGGCGTCGGCGCTGACGGCGATGCCGGCCAGCGCGGCATCGATGGCGCCGCCGGCGAGCGCCGGGGGGATGTCGGCGAAGCGCCAGACCTCCAGCGTGCAGGGGACGCCAAGTTCGCGGCAGATGGCCCGCGCAAGATCGACGTTGTAGCCGGTCAGGCGACCGTCGGCGCCGGGGAAGGAGAAGGGCGGGAAGTCGTCGGTGGCGGCAAAGCGCACCGATTTGATGACACCGGCCGGCGGGCGCTCGCTGTGCGCGTGCGGGTCGATGAAGCTCGGAATGAAGAGGTCGGGCGGGGTCTGGGCGAACGCCGGCGCGGCGAGGCTCAGGCCAAGGAGCGCTGCGGCGATGCGGAGGCGGAGCCCCCCTCCCCACCGGCGTGCGGGAGGAGCGAGAAAGTTGCGCGGCCGTCCCGTCCCGTTCACACCATGCTCGGCAGGACGCGGTTCGGCGGCTGGTGGCCGTCGGCGACGGCGCGGATGTTGACGATCACCTTCTCGCCCATCTCGACGCGGCCTTCCAGAGTGGCCGAACCCATGTGCGGCAGCAGCACCACCTTGCCCTTGGCGGCGAGTCTGAGGAGCTTCGGATTGATCGCCGGCTCGTTCTCGAAGACGTCGAGGCCGGCGCCGGCGATGGCGTTGGCTTCGAGCAGCTTGATCATCGCCGCCTCGTCGATCACCTCGCCGCGGGCGGTGTTGATTACTGTCGCCTCAGGGCGAAGCAGCGCCAGGCGCCGCGCCGAGAGGAGATGATAGGTCGCCGGAGTGTGCGGGCAGTTGATGGAGATGATGTCCATGCGGGCGAGCATCTGGTCGAGGCTCTCCCAGTAGGTCGCCTCGAGCGGTTCCTCGACAGTGACCGGCAGCCGGCGGCGGTTGTGGTAGTGGATCGACAGCCCGAAGGCCCTGGCGCGCGAGGCCACCGCCTGGCCGATGCGGCCCATGCCGACAATGCCCAGGCGCTTGCCGCCGAGGCGCTTGCCGAGCATCCAGGTCGGCGACCAGCCGGCCCATTGCTCACCCTTGTCGAGGAGCACGTGGGCGCCTTCGACCAGGCGGCGCGGCACGGCCAGGATCAGCGCCATGGTCATGTCGGCGGTGTCCTCGGTGAGGACGCCCGGCGTGTTGCTGACGGCGATCGAACGGCCGGCGGCGGCAGCGATGTCGATATTGTCGACGCCGTTGCCGAAATTGGCGATGAGGCGAAGCTGCGGTCCGGCGGCGGCGATGAGGCGGGCATCGATGCGGTCGGTGACCGTCGGCACCAGCACGTCCGCGCTCTTCACCGCCTCGAGCAGCGCGGCGTCGCTCATCGGTGTGTCGGCAAGATTGAGGCGGGCGTCGAAGAGTTCGCGCATGCGCGTCTCGACAACGTCAGGCAGGCGGCGGGTGACGACGACGAGCAGCTTCTTCGACGACAAGCCTTCGAGCCTTTCGGACGTTTGCGCCTTTCGGGCGCCTTCAGAGGCCGTTAACGACGCTTTGGGAGAGTGCCCCCTTCGCAATCAGCACTCCTTAGCAGAAGGGGAGAGGGGCAAAAAGTGAGCCGTGTCGTTGGCGCCCTGTCCGGGCTGGTTGCCCTCGCAATCTTCGCCATCCTGCCAAGCGTTGCCGCGGCGGCGGAAGTCGGCCCGAGCGGCCTTCCCCTCCCCCGCTTCGTCAGCCTCAAGGCGTCGCGGGTGAACGTTCGCCTGGGGCCCGGCGACGACTACCCGATCGCCTGGATCTACACCAAGCCCGGCCTGCCGGTCGAAGTGCTGCAGGAATTCGACACCTGGCGCCGAATACGCGACTCGGAGGGCGCGGTCGGCTGGGTGTTCGAGGGGCTCCTCACCGGCAAGCGGACGGCCCTGGTGGCGCCGTGGAAGGCGAGCGATCCTTTGCCGGCGCGGGCAAGCCCGAGCGCCGACGCGCCGGTCGCGGCGCTGCTGCAGCCCGGCGTTCTCTCCCCGGTGAAGAGTTGCAAAGCCGGCTGGTGCCGCCTCAAGGACCCGCGTTTCGATGCCTGGATCGAGGCCGAGCGCCTCTGGGGCGTCTATCCCGACGAGAAGATCGACTAGCGGGCGCGGTGGCCCTTCTCGGGGATGCGGCGGAGTCGCACCACGACATCAACCCGGACGATCTCCATGCCCGGCGGCGGGACCGGCAGATCGTCGACCGTCAGACCCGACTCCGGGATGTCGACCACCATGTTGTCGCCTTCGATGAAGAAGTGATGGTGGTTGCTGGTGTTGGTGTCGAAATAGGTCTTGGAGCCGTCGACCGCGACCTCGCGAAGCAGGCCGACTTCGGTGAACTGGTTCAGCGTGTTGTAGACCGTCGCCAGCGACACCGGCACCCGCGCCAGCACCGCTTCCTCGTGCAGATTTTCCGCCGACAGATGGCGATTGCCCTTGCCGAACAGCAGGCTCGCCAGCGCCAGACGCTGGCGCGTCGGACGGAGGCCCGCCTGACGAAGCGCGGCACGCACCTCGGTCAGCTTCACCTCGGGCAGAACTTCGGATCGCCGGTCGAGTTCCGGGTGATGCATCGCCTGTCTTTCTTCCAATTCTCCGGCCCGGCGCGGCCCCGACCGCGGACGGCCCGCGGCGAGCGGGGTCGGGAAATTTATGCCAGACGGCCTTCCCGTCCGCAACGCCTTCATCCGCCATTAGAATCCTTCTAAGGCCCGGCGCCCGCTCTCCCGGCGCAAACGCCGCACCGGCTTGCGGCGGACGAGCGCAAGCGCCTCATCTTTAAGCGGGGTTAAGGCTGTGTTAGGAAAGCCGCGGCTCGAGTCGAGGGTTCAACCTCCGGCGGCGGACGCCGAGCGGCTTTCTTCCCCGAAGAATCCGCGACGGACGAGCGTGGAGGCATTCCCCCAGCATGGGCGAGCGCAGTTCGACCTACGACTATGATCGCCTGTTGGCGTGCGGCCGTGGGGAGTTGTTTGGCGACGGCAATCCGCAGCTGCCACTACCGCCGATGCTAATGTTCGATCGCATCACCGCCATCGCCGAAGACGGCGGCGCCTACGGCAAAGGGCACGTGCGGGCCGAGTTGCCGATCAAGCCGGACCTTTGGTTCTTCGGCTGCCACTTCAAAGGCGACCCGGTGATGCCGGGCTGCCTTGGTCTTGACGCATTGTGGCAGATGCTTGGCTTTTTCCTGGGTTGGCTCGGCGGCCTTGGCCGCGGGCGGGCCCTTTCGGTCGGGGAAGTAAAGTTCACCGGCATGGTCCTGCCGACGGCAAAGCTGGTTGAGTACGGCATCGAGATCAAGCGTGTGCTGCGCTCCAAGCTGGTGCTCGGCATCGCCGACGGTTGGCTGAAGGCCGACGGCGAGACGGTCTACGAGGCCAAGGACCTCCGGGTGGCGCTCTTCAGCAACGCGCCGGCACCGGCGACCGCTTGAGCGGGCCGGAGGCCGGCTCGCGCAGGTTTCCGGCGTCTCGTTAGAGGTGAAGGACTTGAACAGATGAAGCGGGTCGTCGTGACCGGAATGGGCATCGTGTCGTCCATCGGCAACTCGACCCAAGAGGTGCTGGCGTCGCTCCGCGAAGCGCGCTCGGGCATCGTGCGTGCCGACCGCTATGCCGAACTCGGCTTCCGCTGCCATGTGCACGGGGCGCCGACGCTCGACGCCGAGGCGATCGTCGACCGCCGGGCGATGCGCTTCCATGGCGGCGGCACCGCCTGGAACCACGTCGCCATGGAGCAGGCGATCCGCGACAGCGGCCTGGCTCCGGACGAGGTCTCCAACGAGCGGACCGGCATCATCATGGGCTCCGGCGGCCCCTCAACGCGGGCAATCGTCGAGGCCGCTGACGTGGCACGGGCCAAGGGGCCGAAGCGGGTCGGGCCGTTCGCGGTGCCGAAGGCGATGTCCTCGACCGCGTCGGCGACGCTCGCCACCTGGTTCAAGATCAAGGGCGTCAACTATTCGATCTCGTCGGCCTGCGCGACCTCCAACCACTGCATCGGCAACGCTTATGAGATCATCCAGCTCGGCAAGCAGGATGTGATCTTCGCCGGCGGCAGCGAGGAACTCGACTGGACGCTGAGCGTCCTTTTCGACGCGATGGGGGCGCTGTCGGTGCATTACAACGACCGGCCGGACGTCGCCTCGCGGCCCTACGACAAGAACCGCGACGGGTTCGTCATCGCCGGTGGCGCCGGGGTGCTGGTACTGGAGGAGTATCAGCACGCCAAGGCCCGCGGCGCGCGCATCTATGGCGAGGTGGTCGGCTACGGCGCGACCTCGGACGGCTACGATATGGTCTCGCCGTCGGGTGAAGGCGCGGCGCGCTGCATGCGCATGGCGCTCGCGGGCGTCGGGAGCCGGGTCGACTACATCAACCCGCACGCCACCTCGACACAGATCGGCGACCTCAAGGAGATCGAGGCAATCCGCGCGGTGTTCGGCGACAAGTGTCCGCCGATCTCGGCGACCAAGGCGCTCACCGGCCATTCGCTCGGCGCCACCGGGGTCCAGGAAGCGATCTACTGCCTGCTGATGATGAACAACGGCTTCATCGCCAAGAGCGCGCATATCGACGAGATCGACCCGGAATTCGCCGACATGCCGATCGTGCGCGAGCGGATCGACCACGCCGCCGTCAATACCGTTCTCTCCAACAGCTTCGGCTTCGGCGGCACTAACGCCTCGCTGGTGCTGCAGCGCGCGTCCTGACCGGGCCAGCGGGGGGGGGAACCGGGGATGGACGGGCTGATGAAGGGTAAACGCGGCCTCATCATGGGGGTCGCAAACGACCATTCGATCGCTTGGGGGATCGCCCAGGCGGCGGCGACGGCAGGCGCCGAGCTCGCCTTCACCTATCAGGGCGAAGCCTTCGGGCGGCGGGTCAAGCCGCTGGCGCAATCGGTCGGCGCCAGGCTGATGCTGCCCTGCGATGTCGAGGACGAAGCGTCACTCGCGTCGGTGTTCGCGACTCTGAAGCGCGAATGGGGGACGCTCGACTTCCTCGTCCACGCCATCGCATTCTCCGACAAGAACGAACTGAAGGGCCGCTACGCCGACACGACGCGCAAGAACTTCGCGCACACCATGCTGATCTCGTGCTTCTCCTTCACCGAGGCGGCGCGGGCGGCGGCGGAGCTGATGCCGAAGGGTGGGACCATGCTGACCCTCACCTATGGCGGTTCGGTGCGGGTGATGCCCAACTACAACGTCATGGGCGTTGCCAAGGCGGCGCTGGAATCCTCGGTCCGCTACCTTGCCGCCGATTTCGGCGAGCGCGGCATTCGGGTCAATGCGATCTCGGCCGGGCCGGTCAGGACCCTCGCCGGTGCCGGCGTCGCCGACGCGCGGGCGATGTACAATTTCCAGAGCCACAACGCGCCGCTCCGCCGCGCCATCGGCATCGAGGAGGTCGGCCGCTCGGCGCTCTACCTGCTCAGCGACATGTCAGCGGCGGTGACAGGCGAGATCCACTATGTCGACGCCGGCTACAACATCGTGTCAATGCCGCGGCCCGGCGACATGTCGGTCAAGCACAACGGCAACGACGGGGAGTAGGCCCGGGCGCTGACCCTGGAGCGGCGCTCTCGGCTCGTGTTTCGGATGTGTCGCTTGTGTCGGTTGCCCGAAGACGGAACCGGGAAAGCACGGCAAAATCGTCGCCGTCCGGGAAAGCGCGCCAGCACGCGAATTGCCGCTTTGGCTCTTGTGTCGGTCCCGCGGGGAAGGCCCGGAGGCGTCGGCAGGCGCGCCCGCGTCGGCGACCAGCCTCAGCGCCTGTGGCTGCGGATGAAGTCGCTCATGCGCGGGGCGACTTCGGCGCGGAAGCGCGAGCCGTTGAAGACGCCGTAGTGGCCAACGGCCGGCTGCAAATAGTGGGCACGGCGCTCGGCGGGGATGCCGGTGCAGAGGCGGTGCGCCGCCTCGGTCTGGCCGACGCCGGAGATGTCGTCGCGCTCGCCCTCGACGGTGAGGAGGGCCGCCCGCTTGATCCTGGCAGGTTCCACCGGAACGCCGCGGTGGCGCATCGTCCCCTCGGGGAGGTCGTAGCGCACGAACACCGTCTCGACGGTCTGCAGGAAGAACTCGGCGGTGAGGTCCATCACCGCCAGATACTCGTCGTAGAACTCGCGATGCTTGTCGGCATTGTCGCCGTCGCCCCGGACGAGGTGGCGGAAATAATCGGCATGAGCGTCGAGATGCCGGTCGAGGTTCATCGCCATGAAGCCGGAGAGCTGCAGGAAGCCGGGATAGACCTCGCGGCCGAAGCCGGGATGCGGGAACGGCACATGCATGATGGCGTGGCGACGGAACCAGTCGGTGCCGCGTTCGCTCGCCGTCCGCGTGACGGCGGTCGGGTTGATGCGGGCGTCGATCGGGCCGCCCATCAGCGTCATGGTGAGGGGCGCGGCGGGATGGCCGGCCGCCTCCATTAGCGCCGTCGCCGCCAGCACGGGCACCGCGGGCTGGCAGACGCCGACGATATGGGTGTCGAAGCCGAGCGTCTCGAGGATGGCGATGAGGTAATCGATATAGTCGTCGAGGTCGAAGCGGCCGGCCGAGGGCGGCACCATGCGGGCATCGGCCCAGTCGGTAATGTAGACCTCATGCGTCGGCAGGAAGGTCGCGACCGTGCCGCGGAGCAGCGTCGCGTAGTGGCCGGACATCGGCGCGACCAGGATCAGCTTCGGGTCGCGGCGCGCCTTGGGCAGTTCGCGGGCGAAATGGATGAGGCGGCAGAAGGGCCGCTCCCACACCACCGCCTCGTTGACCGCGACCTTCTGGCCGCCGACGGTCGTCTCGGCAATGCCGAACACCGGCTTGCCATAGCGGCGAGTGGTGCGCTCGAAAACGTCGAGGCTGGCGGCAAGGCCCTTGCCGAAGGGCGTCCGGCCGACCGGATTCATCGGGTTTTCCAGGAAGGCGCGGGCGGCGCCGGCGGCGGCGCGCCACGGCGTCAGCGCGGCATGCTGCCATTCGTAGAATTGGTAGAAGGACAAGACGCTCAGGCCTCGCTCACCCCGATTGTGCACTGCAACATGATGCGCCGCGGCGCGACACGGCGCAAGGGGTCACCAATCTGGCCGATATCTCTCGGGAAGTGTTTCTTGGAGAACCGTTCGCGTGGCACCTTCGAAAGACTGCGGCCACTGGATTCCAAGTTTTGCTGCCAGCGCCTTTGCACGCGGGAAGAAAATGCGCGCAATTGTCTTGTTGGCCGAAAGAATGCTGTCCCGGTCGGCGGTTGGCGAGGGCAGACCCGTGAGTATCTGCATGCGTCCGGCGTCGATCACCCGGCTGAGGTGTAAGAGGCCGCCGGTGTCGCGCTTGCCCATCTCGGCGATCAAAATGTCGGCAAGCATTCGACGCAGAAGGCTGTAGCCGAGGACGCCGAGCTCATACTCTCCGCGGCCGTCGCTGACGTGCGTCAATCCAAGGACCCGGATGAACTCACTGATGGTTTGGGCGACGGCGCGCGGATCGGATCCTGGGTCGGGACGGCTGAGGGGCAGCCCGGCATAGAGTCCCTCGCGATCAAACAGCGTCTTCAGCTTGTCCTGGGCCATCGATGCCATTCCGTCGCGGCCGACGATATGAAGATCGACGCGCGTCCAGTCAGCTAGGACTGCGTGAATCACCATCGATCCGCGCTGAAGTCGCTGCAAGTGAACAACCGGCGCAACCGCGTCGAGTTGATCGCGCCAGCCTGCGGCGATCGCCTCTTGATCCGGCTTTTCGGCAACGGCCAGCAAGTCGACGTCGCTAAAGGCGTCCGCTGTACCGCGGCCAAAGCTGCCGGCGAGGAAGAGCGCTCGAATGCGTTCGTCCGGCTGGAGCAATGTGCCCAGAGCGGCAATGACAGCTTGTTGATCCATCTCGCCTCGATACACCGAATCTGAGCGCCCTCTAAGCCGTCCGCTGGGCTATCGGCACCCGGTCAAGTCATGTTCGTCGGCGCGGTCTATGGCAGCCTGGAGCCGGCGATTCGGCTCGCAGCGAGCGGTCGCCGCGGAGAACCGGTATGTCGGAAATCCTCAACGTCGGCCTCTTCTTCGGCATGGGTGTGACGGCCTTGTTAGCCGTCGCCATCTGGACTCAAGCGCGGGTTGCCAGGCGCGCGGCCTTCATCAACGGCTACACTTGGCCACCCGGTCTTCTCGACAAGCTTGAGAAGCACCACCGCGGCTTCACCAGAAAGCAATCGGCGCTCGTCTCGACGGGGCTTCGCCATTTCTTCCTCGCCTATCTCAATGGCGGGCGGAAATATGTGGCCATGCCGTCCCAAGTCGCCGACGACCTCTGGCACGAGTTCATTCTCTACACGAAGCACTACCAGGAATTCTGCCGGAAGGCCTTTGGCGGGATGCTGCATCACACGCCGGCGGTTGCTCTCAAGAAGGGGCAGAAGACGGACAATGCGGGCCTGCGCCGCGTGTGGTGGTGGTGCTGCAAGATGGACCATATCGACCCGAAGAACCCCACACGCCTGCCGCTGCTGTTCGCCCTCGATACGAAGCTCAACATCGCGAACGGTTATGTCTACGAGCCCAACTGCGAGCAGCTGCGACGCAGCGGTTCCGCGGGCGCGCAATGCGGCGGCGACTTCTCCAGCCCGAGTTACGACGGGGGCACCGACGGCTTCGGCGACTCGGGCGGCGACGGCGGCGGTAGCGGCGACGGTGGCGGCGGAGGCGACGGCGGTGGCGATGGGGGTGGGGGAGGCTGCGGCGGCGGCGGCGATTGACGGTGGATTTCCACCGGGCGTTTGGGCGTCCGCCCCTCACCGCATGACGGGGACCGGGCGCCGGTGCAATCATCTCGCCGTTCAGCCAAGTCTTGCCGCAATTGGTGGCGTAGCATCGATTCAGTGGCGTTGCGTGATTCGTTTTTCCGCGGATTGCGGTGCCGGCTCGATCGCTGAATGAGCCTGGCACCCGGATAAAAGGACGAGCTCATGCCACAAGGCGCGTTGCGGCTCCCCCCAGCCACCCCATTCGAACTGCCGGCCGAGCCGGCGAACACTCCTGATGGCCACGAAACGACTGCGTCCGGAGATGCCTCGAGCAGTCGCAAGTGTCCCCGCGGCGAGCGGGCCCTTCTGAAGCCCATTCCCTCGCCGGTCCTGAACCCTGCTCCCGCCGCTCTCCCCCCGTCGGATGCCGACCTTGACTCGCCGCAATCGGAGCAGGGACCATCCGGCGGCGTCGCAGCCCGCGGCGGGATACCGGATGCGGCTCTGGAAGTGTTCACGGAGGCGAACCGGCGCTTCAAGGCCCGGCTTGCCGAGATTCGGGCGGGCACGGATACCGCGCCCGCCGAAGCGTCGCCGCAGGCGGTTCCGCCGCGCCGCCCGATGATTACCAATGCCGTTCCGCCGGACTGGCTGCTGCACGATCGTGAGGAGGAGCCCGAGGTCCGGCGACGCCCCTTGGCGAGCGTTGCCGCCGGCGCGCTGATCTTTGCCCTGGGGGCCGGCGCGGCCGCTCTCGTCCTCAAGGGAGGCGCTGCACCGACCACCGCTCCGGCCGCCGCCGTCGTTGCCGTCGCTGCGGCGAGCGAACCGTCTCCGCCAAGCGTCGCCAGCATCGCGCCCGCCCCGCCGGTGATCGCCACCGCCATCGTCATCAAGACAGATACGCCCCTCGCCGCGGCTCGGCTTCCGGAGGAACCGGCGCCAGAGGCGGCCAAGGCCGGCCCCATTGCGGCGGAGGACGAGAACCCGCCGACGCCGGCTGCCGAGGCCACCGCAGACGACCCGCCGGGCCCGCCGGACAAGGCCGCCGCGCCAGCCAAACGCACGACCCGTTCGGGGACCGCCACTCGCAGCGCGACGACACGTGCGCCGGCGGCAGGCGGCTGGGCACCCGCCAAGCCGGCAACGACCGCGAGCGGCACGCCGGCCCGCGGGAACACGGCGCCGTTTTCGTTCTGGCCGTAACGGCCCTGCGGCGGCGCAGCGCCGTCGCTACTCCCCGGTCTGGAGCAGCGAGCCCTGGCGGCGGGCGTCGTTGAGGAGGCGGACGAAGGCGAGGCCGGCGGCGGCCATGTAGAGGACGTTCAGCGCCAAGGCCTGCAGCATCAGATCGGCGCGGAAGGTCTGATCGAGGAGGAGCGCGCGGAGCCCCTCGAAGACATAGGTTGGAGCGAGCGTCCAGGCGACCGGCTGCAGGAAGGCGGGCAGCGTCGCTACCGGGTAATAGACCGCGCAAATCGGCAGGATCACGAACATCAGAGTCCAGGCGAGATTCTCCGCGCCCATGCCGTTCCGCAGGATCAGGCCGCTGACGACGATGCCGACCGCCCAGGAGGTCAGCAGCAGGTTGGCGAAGAAGGCGGCGACTGCAAAGCCGAGGCCCCAGAGGTTGAAGCCGAAATAGACCGCCGCGACGATGGTCACCGGGACGATGCCGATGACCAGGCGCACAAGGCTCATTACCATCAGCGAGGCGAGGAACTCGGCCGGCCGGAGCGGGCTCATCAGGATGTTGGCCATGTTGCGCGACCACATCTCTTCCAGGAACGAGACGGAGAAGCCGAGCTGGCCGCGCACAAGGACGTCCCACAGCAGCACGGCGCCGATGAAGATGCCGCCGGCGCGGGCGAAGAAGCCGGAGTTCTGGTTGAGGTAAAGCTGCAGGAAGCCCCACAGCAGCACCTGCACCATTGGCCAGTAGACGATCTCGGCGAAGCGCGAGAGCGAGGAGCGCAGCAGATAGACGTAACGCAGCACCATCGCGCCGATGCGGGCGAGCGAGAGCGCGCGGTAGCTGCTGTCGGCGATGGCCGGCGGGGCGTTCATAGGGCCGCCAGCGCGGCGTGGCCGCGATTGCGGGCGACGTCGAGGAACACCTCCTCGAGATTGGAGCGGCCGTATTTGGCGAGGAGATCGGCTGGCGACCCACGGTCGACGATGCGTCCCGCCTTCATCACGATAACCTCGTCGCAGAGGCGTTCGACCTCCGGCATGTTGTGCGAGGCGAGCAGGATCGCGCCGCCGCGCGTGCGGCGATAGTCCTCCAGCCGAGTCCTGATCCAGTCGGCAGTGTCGGGGTCGAGGGAGGCGGTCGGCTCGTCGAGGAGCAGCACCTCGGGGCGGTTGAGGAGGGCCTTGGCGAGGGCAACGCGGGTCTTCTGGCCGGCTGAGAGCTTGCCCGCCTCGCGGTCGAGGAGCGCGACGAGGTCGAGTTCGGCGGCGAGTTGCTCGATGCGCCGGGCGAGGTCGGGGACGGCGTAGAGCATGCCGAAGACGCGAAGGTTCTGCCGCACCGTCAGGCGGTGCGGCATATCGACGTACGGGCTCTCGAAATTCATGCGGTGGAGGACACGGTGGCGCTCGCGCCGCATGTCGTGGCCGAGCACCACGACGGTTCCTGCGGTCGGCAGGATCAACCCCATGATCATGCCGATGGTGGTGGTCTTGCCGGCGCCGTTGCCGCCGAGGAGGCCGACAATGCGGTTGGCCGGCACGCTGAATGAGATGCCGTCGACCGCGGTCGTGCCGCGGTAAACCTTAACGAGGTCCCTGACTTCGATGGCCGGGACGGCGGCCGGCGCGGCGGGGAGCGGGGGCGGCATCGGTCCTCGAGGGGTTGGCTGCATCACGGTCGGCGGGAGACGAGCGGCGCGGGCCCGGCGTGCTATATGGCGGCCAGCGCGCCGGCCGGCAAGGCGGGCGCCGGTCAAGGCAACCGGGAATGGCGCTGGCAACCACCGAAGGACCGACCGAGCGCGGCGAGGAACGGCGCGTCCGTCTCAATACGCTGGTCAAGCTCCGCTGGCTGGCCGTGGCCGGGCAGACCGCGGCGGTGGTGGTGGTCGGCTCGCTCTTCGGCTTCCCCGAGGCGCTGCTGCTGTGCCTGGTTCCGATCGGCATCTCGGCGGCTCTCAACTTCTACCTTCGCGTCCGCTACCCGCAGAACCTTCGCCTGCGCGACCGGGCCGCCGCCGCCGTGCTCGCCTTCGACCTCGTCGAACTCGGCGTCCTCCTCTTTCTCACCGGCGGCTTGGAGAACCCGTTTTCGGTGCTGGTGCTGGTGCCGGTGATGGTCTCGGCGACGACGCTGACGGCACGCCACACGCAGATTCTCGGGGCGATCGCCCTGGCGATGACGGCGCTCCTCGCCGCCTACCATCTCCCCCTCCCCTGGTCGAGCGAAGCGCCGATCGGCTTTCCACCGATCTATGTCGCTGGCCTGTGGCTGGCGATGGCGATCTGCCTCGGTTTCATGAGCCTCTACGCGTTCCGCGTCACCGAAGAGGCGCGCCAGCTCGCCGACGCGCTGGCGGCGACCGAACTCGCCTATGCCCGCGAGCAGCATCTTTTCGCCCTCGACGGCCTCGCCGCCGCCGCCGCGCATGCGCTCGGCACGCCGCTCGCCACCATCACCGTCGTCGCCAAGGAACTGGCGCGCGAATTGGCGCCGGGGACGCCACATGGCGACGACGTCGCTCTCCTGGTCAGCCAGGCGGAGCGCTGCCGCGAAGTGCTGGCCAAGCTCAACTCGCTATCGACGGTCGGCGAATGGCACCTCGCCCGCCTGCCGATCTCGCAGCTGGTCGCCGAGGTGGTTGAGCCGCAGCTGGAATTCGGCGTCGCCATTCAGATGATGGTCAGCGCCGAGGGCGGCAACGAACCGGTCGGAACGCACGACCCGGCGATCGTCTATGGCCTCGGCAACCTCCTGGAAAACGCCGTCGACTTCGCGGCAACCACGGTAACGGTCACGGCGGCCTGGACCAACGAGGACGCGACCATCACCATCGCCGACGACGGACCGGGTTTTGCCGCGGACATCCTCGACCAGCTCGGCGAGCCCTATCTAACGACACGGGCCAAGCGGATGGATGCCGGTGCGACGGACGCAGCGGGCGGCGGGCTCGGCCTCGGCTTCTTCATCGCCAAAACGCTGCTGGAGCGCAGCGGCGCGCGCCTCACGCTTTTCAACCGCCAGCCGCCGCAATCGGGGGCGGTGGTGCGAGTGCGCTGGCCGCGGCGGGCGCTGGAGCGGCCGGATACCATACCGGCAAATGGCGAGCTGCCGCGCAGCGCCCGCAGTTGGCGGCGGCCGGCGGAGCTACTATAAGCCGCAGAAGCAAGAGAGGAATGCCATGGAAACGCGTGCAAACGCCGACCGTTCGCTCCTCATCGTCGAGGACGACAAGGCCTTCGGGCAGCGCCTGGCGCGGGCGATGGAAACGCGCGGATTCACCGTCGATACCGCCGAATCGGTGGCGGAAGGCATCGCCAAGGTCGAAGCGGCGGCGCCGGCTTATGCGGTGGTCGACATGCGCCTGGAAGACGGCAACGGCCTGGACGTGGTGGAACGTATCCGCGCCAAGCGGCCGGACGCCCGGGCCGTTGTCTTGACCGGCTACGGCAATATCGCGACAGCGGTGACTGCGGTGAAGCTCGGGGCGATCGACTATCTCGCCAAGCCGGCCGACGCCGACCAGATCTTCCACGCCCTGGAACACGGCCCGGACGGCAAGGCCTCGCCGCCTGAAAACCCGATGTCGGCCGACCGGGTTCGCTGGGAGCATATCCAGCGGGTCTACGAGCTTTGCGACCGCAATGTCTCGGAGACGGCGCGGCGGCTCACCATGCACCGCCGTACGCTGCAGCGCATTCTCGCCAAGCGCGCGCCGCGCTAGAGCCCGGCGACCGCCAGCGGGTCGATCAGCCCGTGCAGCCGGGCGGCGGCGGCGTGGGCGTAGCGTAGCAGCATCGCCTTGCGCCGGGCGCCGGTCAGCGGATGGGCGGGCGGCGGCCGCACTTCCTCGGCGCCATAGGCGTCGGCGAGGATGAAGCCGGCGTCCTCCGGGAAGATTTCAGCGGGCACGTCGGCGAGCGTGGCGAAGGAGAAGCGGTCGCAGAACGGCCGGTACTCCTCCCACTTATGATCGGCGCGGAAATCCTCGACCGAGGACTTGATCTCGACGATCCAGATCTCGCCGCCGCCGCCAAGCGCGACGATATCGGCGCGGCGGCCGCTCGCCAGCGGCAGCTCGGTCACCATCGAATAGCCGCCGGCGCGGAGCAGGCGCCCGACGCCGCGCTGAATCGATTCGGCACGCTCGCTTTGGCGCCCGTCGCGGACGATCAGCGGTTCGCGGAGAAGCATCAGCGCACTTTGCCACTGCCGCGCGGCGAGGCAAATCCCCAACTTGCCGCTGGGATGCCGAACGGCGGATCGGCAACCGTTGACAAGCCGTTCGGCAAGCGGGAGAAAAATCGCTGGGGGCTACGCGGGCGGACAATCGATGGCAGGGGCACTCGGCAACCGGCGGCGCATGATCGCGTCGGCGTTGGTTATTTTCGCGGGGCTGGCGATGCTGGCGGAACCGGCGGCGGCGCAGCGGCGCACACCGGCGGCGCCGGCGCCGGCTCAACCCTCGCCGAGCGCAAAGGCGGCGGCGGCAGCCATGGCGGCGGTCGAACCCGCCGACCGGACCATCTATCTGGTCAAGCAGAGCGCCGCCGATCCCAGCGTTCAGGTGTTCAACGAACCCAACTACATCACCTTCAACGGCGGCGCCGGCCCGACGGCCGATCTTTTAGTCTTCCTTGGGGGGCCTTCGTCGAAGCCGGAAGCGCATGCGACGCTGCTCAACGTCGCGGCGGCAGGCGGCTATCGCGTTATCGGGCTGCAGCACAACGACACCCCGGCGACGGTGGCGGCCTGCGCCAGCAATCCCGACCTCGACTGCTCGGCCAAGTTCCGACAGAAGCGCGCGTTCGGCGACAACGTCACCACGCTTGTCGACAACACCCCGGCGCAGGCGATCGTGCCGCGCCTCATCAAGCTGCTGCAGTATCTCGACCAGAAGCATCCCGGCGAAGGCTGGGGCGGCTATCTCAGCGGCGGCGAGCCGAACTGGGGCCGCATCGTCCTCGCCGGGCACAGCCAGGGTGCGGGGATGGCGGCCTTCATCGCCAAGCAAAAGGCGGTGGCGCGGGTGGTGCTGTTCTCCGGCCCTTGGGATTTCTACGCCTCGACCCGCAAGAGCGCGCAGTGGCTGACCGAGGCTGGGGCGACGCCGCCCGACCGCTGGTTCGCCACCTACCACCGTCGTGAGGACACTGCGGCGCAGATCGTCCAGGCTTACAGCGCCCTCGGCATCCCCGAGGCCAACCTCCGGCCGGTCAATCTCGACCTTCAATCCGGCGCGCGGCCGACCCCCGGCCTCAACCAGTTCCACACCTCGCCGGTCGCCAACACCAACTACTTGCCGGAGTGGCAGTTCCTCTTCGGGCGCTCGCGGTAGGGGCTATCGCCTACCGCCCCGGGCGCCAGGCGGGGCCGACGATCCGCCAGCGGTCGTGCAGCCAGAGCCACTGGTCCGGGTGCTCGCGCACCCAGCCTTCGATCACCTTAGTCACTGCCGCGGTCGCGCCGAGAACGTTGACGCGGCCATCGGGGTCGCGCGGCAGATCGAGCGGCGGGGTGATCTCGATGAGGAAGCGGCCGCCCGGCAGGCGCACGGCGCGCGCGCCATGGACGGGGCAGTCGAAGGTGCGGGCGAGCTTGCCGACGATGGTGTTGGTCGGCGCCGGACGGCCGAAGAAGGGTACCAACGGCCCGTGATTCTTGCGCTGGTCCATAAGGATGCCGAGATGACCGCCGCGCTCCAGCGCCGCCGCCAGTTCGAAGCTCGCGCCCTTGGCGTTGGCGACGAGAGCGCCGCCCATCAGGCTGCGGCGGCGGGCGAGGAGATCGGCGGCGATCTCCATGTTGGCCGGCGGGCGGAAGAGCGCGGTCAGGGCAAGGCCGTAGCGCGCCGCCGTCGCCGCCAGCACCTCCCAGTTGGCGAGATGGGCGGAGAAGACGATGCCCGGCTTGTTGTCGTCGCGCAGGGCAAAGAAGTGCTCGTTGCCCCTAACGATCAGCTTGCCGCCGACTCCGGTTTTGGGGTCGATCTCACCGGCGAGCAGGCTGTCGAGGTGGACATATTCGGTGACGGTGCGGGCAAGGTTGTCCCAGGCGCCGGCCAGGATGCGGCGGCGCTCGGCGACGCTCATCTCGGGGAAACACTGCGCGAGATTGGCCTCGGCGAGGCGGTGCTCGGCGCTCAACGGACCGAAGGTGCGGGCGACCCGCGACGCGAAAGCGCCGGAGGCGCGGGGACCCAGCACCTGCAGCAGGCGGACGGAACCGCGTGTCAGGCGGGCGGCGATATAGAAGCCGGCGCGGCTCCGCACCAGGCGGGAACCGAGGGACCGGCGGCGGCGGCCGTGGTCGTCAGCGGGCGGGGGCGGCGTTGCGTCGGTCAAAGGGTGACGAGGATCTTGCCGAAGACGTCGCGCGATTCCATGCGCGTCAGCGCCTTGTCGATGTCGGCCAGCGGCACCTCGCTGTCGATCACCGGCCGGGCGATGCCGTCGGCCATGTGGCGGAGCGCCTCGGCGACGTTGCGGATCGAGCAGCCGAAGCTGCCGATGATGCGCAGTTGCTGCTGGTAGAGCTGGAAGAGATTGATCTCGGTCGAGATGCCGGTGGTCGAACCGCAGATCACCATCGTGCCGCCGCGCCGGAGGCTGAACATCGAACCGGCGAAGGTGTCGACGCCGACATGCTCGAAGACGACATCGACGCCGCGCTTCTTGGTAATTTTGCGGACTTCCCCCTCGAAGCGCTCGCTGCGGTAGTTGATGACGTGGTCGGCGCCGAGAGCCTTGGCCTTGGCAGTCTTCTCGTCGCTGCCGGCGGTGGCGATGACGGTGGCGCCGGCCGCCTTGGCGAGCTGGATCGCCGCGGTGCCGATGCCGCTGCCGCCCGCCTGCACCAGGACGGTCTGCCCGGCCTTCAGCTTGGCGTTGTCGAACAGCATGTGCTCGACGGTGCCGTACGTGACCGGGGCGCAGGCGGCGTCCTTGACGCTCACGCCGCTTGGCGCGGGAACGGCGAAGCGGGCGGGAAGATTGATCCGCTCCTGCAGAAGGCCGTCGAGGTGGAAGCCGCGCACCCCTTTGACGTTTTCGCAGAGATTGTCGCGGCCCTCCTGGCAGGCCGGGCAGTGGCCGCAGGTCTCGGCGCCATAGACGGCAACGACGTCGCCCTCGCGGATTCCGCTGACGCCGGGCCCGAGCGCCGCGACCGTGCCGGCGGCTTCGGCGCCGACGACGATCGGCAGCGTCCGCTTGGCGAAGGCCATGCCGCGCCAGCCCCAGACGTCGATGTGGTTGAGGGCGACGGCGCCGATCGCCACCTGCACTTCGCCGGCGGCCGGCGGCGCGGGGCGCGGGCGCTCGACGATCCGGAGCTCCCGGCTCGCCTGAAGCTCAAGCGCACGCATCGGCAGCGGCCGGCTCACACCGGCTCGGCGGTGACGACGAGGCAGACATTCTGCCCGCCGAAGCCGAAGGAATTGGAGAGCGCGGCAGTGACCGGCGAGCGGCGCGCGACGTTCGGCACGACGTCGAATTCGATGGCAGGGTCGGGGACGCGGTAGTTGATGGTCGGCGGGATGATCCCGGTGCGGATGGTCTGGACGGTAAGGACCGCTTCGACGGCGCCGGCGGCCGTGAGCGTGTGGCCGACCATCGACTTGTTCGACGAGATCGGTACGCTTTTCATCCGCTCGCCGAGCACCGCCTCCAGCGACAGCGCCTCCATCTTGTCGTTCTCCGGCGTGCCGGTGCCATGGGCGTTGACGTAACCGATATCGTCTGGCGCGAGGCCGGCATCGGCGATGGCGTTCCTGATCGCGCCGATAATTGCCGAGCCGTCGGGCTTGGAGCGGGTGCGATGGAAATCGTCGGCCTTTTCGCCGGAGCCGGCAAGCACGGCAAGGATCGTCGCGCCGCGCGCCTTGGCGGCACCGTAGTCCTCAAGCACCAGCGCGCCGGCGCCCTCGGCCATGACGAAGCCGTCGCGATTCTTGGAGAACGGCTTCACCGCCTCGGCCGGGATCTCGTTGGCTGTCGAGAGCGCCGATAGGAGCGAGAAGCGGATCAGCGATTCCGCCTGGATCGAGCCGTCGGCCCCGACCACCAGGGCGGCGCTGCAGTCGCCGCGGCGGATCGCCTCGATGCCGAGTTGGATGGCGGTGCCGCCCGAGGCGCAGGCGGTGGTCAGCGAGATCGGCAGGCCCTCGGTGCCGAAGCGTTCGGCGATGGCGTCGGCGACGCCGCAATAGACGGTGAGGTCGTCCTCGGCGGCGTTCAGCGCGCCGACGGCGCCGATCATGCGGGCGTAGGTGTCGCCGGCCGGCGCCGCGGGCGTCGCAAACAGCTTCTTGCGCGTCGACCACTCGACCTCGACCGGCGGCACGGCCATGAACAGCGGTCCGGGGAAGCGTCCCTTGGCGCCGATGCCGGACATGGCCACCGCCTCTTCCGCCGCCTCGCGCGCCAGGCGCTCGGTCAGCACCACCGGCAGGACCGGCTCGGGGTGGAGATATTCGACCGAGCCGGCGATGGTGGTCTTGAGGTTGTCGGTCGAGAAGCGGCCGATGCGGTGGATGCCGGACTTGCCGGCGGTGACCGCCGCCCAGTTGTCGGCAAGCCCCTGGCCGAGCGAGGTGATGACGCCGACGCCGGTGACGGCAACCACCGGCCGAGCGTGGCGATCCCTAAGAGGAGCGTTCATCCTATCCCCCGACGTTTGCCCGCGCCCACTAGCGAACGGCCTCGACGAGGGCCATGCCCTCGCCGCGCCAATAGCCCCAGCTGGTGACGATTACCTGTTCCGGAGCGCCGGCAAAAGGCCGCTCGACGCCGCTGTCGTCAAAGGGGCTGGGGAAACCGCGGCGGGCAATGGCGAGGGCGGCGAGCGCGGTCAGCGCCGGGACGGTCGCTTCGACCAGAGAGCCCAAGGCCGTGGCGACGCCGCGCACCGCACCGAGCGTCCCTTCCCGCGCGAGGCCGGCCAGCCATTCCCGCTCCTCGTGCGTCGCCTCCTTCATGCCGGTCGCGCCGGAGAGAACCGGCGGCGCTCCGGCAAGGAGCGGCTTGAGGGCTGAGAGTTGGCGCGCGGCGACCGCGGCGGCATCGCCGGGACGGCGGCGCGAGCGGTCGCCGGCAACGGCGCTGAGGCGCGCATAGGGCGCGCGGCCGCGCTCTGCGGCATGGCGGGGCGATTCCAGGACAAGGAAGGCGCCGGACGAGCCGGGGAAGAGGCCGCCCTCGCCTTCGGCGCGCTGCCAGACCGACTGCGGGCCGCCGCGAGCGAGACGGCCGCCGAGGGACAATTGCAGGAGGATGTCGGCGCGCTCGGCGTTGGTGGCGCCGCCGACCAGCATCAGCTCGCTCTGCCCGGCGGCGACGCGGCGGCGGGCAACGTCGAGGGCGGAGATTCCGGCGGTCTCCTCGCCCATGAAGGTGCGCGAGGAGCCGGTGACCTTGTGGACGATCGAGATGTTGCCGGCGAGGAGGTTCGGCAGTTGCGCCAGGAACAGCGTCGGGCGGAGGTCGCTGTTGAGACGCTCGTTGAGGAAGGCGTCCGGGGTGGCGGCGGCGGACATCGCCTCGAGGATCGCGGTGTCGGCGGCGACATCGCGCTCGCCGCCGCCGCAGGCGAGGATCATGTCCATCTTGTCGAGGCGGGCGGCGTCGCCGGCGAGGCCGGCATCGGCGAGGGCGAGGCCGGCGGCATAAGTGCCGAAGCGCTGCCACGGCTCCATCTGGCGCTGGTCGCCGCGCTTCGGGATCTGCTTGTCGAGATCGAGCGCCGCCATCGGATGGACGACATAGGGGGCGAAGCGGGCGCGGTCGACAATCGGCGTCGGCGGCGACGCGGTCAGCGCGTGCCAATGCGCGTCAAGGCCCTCGCCGAGGCTGGAGATCAGGCCGATGCCGGTGATCCAGACGTCGTTCGCCATCGGCGGCCTCAAACAGCGACGGTGCCCGGCAGCCCGATGCGGACGGCGGTCGCGTGCATCTCGCGGCGGAGCGCCTCGGCGGGGAAGTCGACGACGCGGAAAGTCAGCTCGCAGTCGGCGACACCCTTGCCGTCGACGCTGAGTTGGGCATCGGTGACGGAAAAGCCGGAGCCTTCGTGGATGAGGCGGGCGCTCGCCGTCAGCCTGGTTTCGGGGGCGACGAAGGAGCGGAACTTGCCGCGCTTGACGCCGGCGAAAAAGGGCATGCGGCTCATGCCGTTCAGGGCGAGGATCAGCCAGCCGGAGGCCTGCGCCATGGTCTCCATCAGGAGAGCGCCGGGCATCACCGGATAGCCGGGGAAGTGGCCCTCAAAGACTGTGCTCGCAGACGGCACGGTGGCGAGGGCGACGATCGCAGGCGGATCGCGCTCGATCCGCTCGATCCGGTCGATCATCTGGAAATATTCGAGCCGCACGCCGGCTCACGCCTTCTTGGCGGCGACCAGTTCGTCGATGCGCGAGCACAGGTTGCCGAGGACGAAATAGTCGTCGGCCTTGGCCCGCCCGGCATTGACCTCCTGCGTCCAAGCCTCCAATGGAATCTTGATGCCGAACTTCTTGTCGAGCGCGAAGACGATGTCGAGGAAGTCCAGACTGTCGATCCCGAGATCGTCGATGGCGTGGTGTTCCGCCTTGATGTCCTCGAGCGGGATTTCGCTCGTCTCGGAAATCACGCGGGCGACGGTGTCGAAGGTGGCCGACATAAAGCTCACGGGGCGCTGGAAGGAACGGCTCACCCAATACGCGGCTTGGCCGCCGCTGTCCACCTTGAGCCGCTGGGCCGAGAGGGGCGGCGCCTGCCGGTCGCGGCGCGGCGGCTGCGCCGGCCCCGGCGAGTGGTGAGCGTCGCGGAAACCATCGCGGAGCCCCAACCGCGCCCCCGCATCGCGGCGCTCGACCTTGCCCGCGGCGCGGCTGTCGTGGCGATGGTCGTTTACCATTTCGCCTGGGACCTCTCGAACGCCAACCTGATCGCCGTCGATGTCGGCGTCGATCCCGCCTGGCGCTGGTTCGCCCATCTCATCGCCGGGACGTTCCTCGCCATTGTCGGCATCAGCCTGGTGCTGGCGAGCGAGGGCGGGATCGACTGGCCGAGCTATTTTCGCCGCCTGGCGCTGATCGTCGCCGGCGCGGCCGGCGTCAGCGCGACGACGTGGCTGGTGTTTCCCGACGCCTTCGTGTTCTTCGGCATCCTCCATGCCATTGCCTTCGCCAGCGTCGCCGCCCTCCCCTTCCTGGCGCTGCCGGCCTGGCTAGCGGCGGCGGCGGGCGCTCTTTGCCTCGCGGCGCCGGCCTTTCTGGCGATCCCCGCCTTCAATACGCCGCTCCTATTGTGGCTCGGCCTCTATACCGTGCCGCCGGCGAGCGTCGATTTCGTGCCGGTGTTTCCCTGGTTCGGGGTGACGCTCCTCGGCGTCGCCGCGGCGCGCTTTGCTCTTGCCTGGCGCCCGGCCACCGCCTGGGCGCGGCCGCTGCCGCCGGGCTGGCTGCCGCAGGGCCTCAGGCTCCTCGGCCGCTGGAGCCTCGTCATCTATCTCGTCCACCAGCCGCTGCTGTTCGGCGTGGTCGGTCTCGCGGCGCGGGTGATGACCCCCGCCGACCGCCTCGCCGAGTTCCGCGAGAATTGCCGGCGGAGCTGCAGCAGCACCGGCGCCGGCGAGGCGCCGTGCCAGAGCTATTGCAGCTGCGTCAGCGACCGCGCCAGTGAGCAAGGCCTGGTCCTTGCGGTCCTCGGCAACGACTTCTCCGTCGCGGAATACGAGCGCTGGCAGATGATCCTCACCGCCTGCCGCCCGGCGGCGTTCGTGACGCCAAGGCCGTGAGTTAGGCGAGCACGGTGCCCGCCGGCACCTTCGTCCCGCGCAGGAACGCTTCCGCCGGCATCGGCTTGCCGCCGGCCTTCTGCAGTTCGGTGAGGCGGACGGCGCCGCTGCCGCAGGCGATTGTCAGGCGATCGTCGAGCGTCGTGCCAGCGGCGCCGGCGCCTTCGGCGCGGATGGCGTGGAGGACGCGAACGCGGAGCGGCGCCGGGGCGCCCGGCAGTTCGAACCAGGCGCCGGGATCGGGCGAGAGGCCGCGGACGTGGTTGTGCACGCGCTCGGCCGGGGCGGACCAGTCGATGCGCGTCTCGCCCTTGTCGATCTTGGCGGCGTAGGTGGCCCCCTCGGCGCTTTGCGATGTCGTCGGGAGGTGGCCGCGCTGGAGCGCCGCTAGGGCCTCCGTCATCAGCGTGGCGCCGCTAGCCGCAAGGCGCTCGGCGAGTTCGCCGGCGGTCTCGTCGGCACCGATGGCGGTGCGCTCGGCGAGGGCGACCGGGCCGGTGTCGAGGCCCTCCTCCATCCGCATCACCATGACGCCGGTCTCGCGGTCGCCAGCCATGATGGCGCGGGCGATGGGCGCCGCGCCGCGCCAGCGCGGCAGCAGAGAGGCGTGAAGGTTGAGGCAGCCGTGACGGGGCGCGGCGAGGACCGGCGGCGGCAGGATCAGACCGTAGGCGACGACGACCGCGACGTCGGCGGCGTGGGCGGCAAAGCGCTGCTGCTCGGCGGCGTCCTTGAGCGTTCGCGGCGTCAGAACGCCGATGCCCAGCTCCTCGGCGAGGCGATGAACAGGCGACGCCTGCTCGGCAAGGCCGCGGCCGGCCGGGCGCGGGGCGCGGGTGTAGACCGCGGCGATATCGTGGCCGGCCGCCGCCAGAGCGCGAAGCGTCGGCACGGCAAAGGCGGGGGTGCCCATGAACACGACGCGCATGGCGTCACCCCTCCGCCGTGGCGGCGGTTGCTGTCACAGCGCCTTCGGCTTGTCGTTGGCGCGCGCCGCCTTGGCGAATTTCTTGATCACCATGTCGCGCTTCAGCTTCGACAAGTGGTCGATGAAGAGCTTGCCGTTCAGGTGATCGAACTCGTGCTGGAAGACGACGGCAAGCAGGCCCTCGGCTTCGGTCTCGACAGTCTTGCCCTCGCGGTCGAGGTAGCGGACGCGCACCTTCGCCGGCCGTTCGACATCGGCGTAGTAGTCGGGGATGGACAGGCAGCCTTCCTCGTAGGTCGAGCGCTCGTCGGAGGAGGTGAGGATCTCGGGATTGATGAAGAACAGCGGCTTCTTGTCCTTCTCCTCGCTCTCCTTGAAGGTGACGTCGGCGGCAAAGACGCGGCGCGGCACGCCGACCTGCACGGCGGCAAGCCCGACGCCCGGCGCGGCGTACATGGTCTCGAGGAGGCTATCCAGGAAGCGCTGAAAATCGTCGTCCAGCCGCTCCACCGGTGCGCTCTTGGAGCGCAGGATGCGGTCGGGAATCGAGATAATGTCGAGTTTTGCCATTTGGCGTCAGATATGAGACGGATGCGCCGGGGTCAACGGGCCCACCGGGCCGGGGCATTTGCCCGCCCGTTAAGGATGGCGCGGCGGTGTCGCCGACGCCCCGCCCGGAGCCTGCTAAAGTAGAACCTGTCCCGTCGAGTATGCTGCCGGCTGTGCCATGCCAACGCTAGAAATCGTCCTTTTCGGCACTGTTGCCGTCCTCGCGCTGGCGGTGGGACTGCTCATCCTGGCGTGGCGGATGGCGGCCAAGCGCACCGCCACCGAAGAGGCTAAGTACCGCGACATCTCCTCGGTGATCGAGCAGCGGCTCGGCGAGGTCGCCCGCATCCAGAGCGAGATGAAGGGCGGCGTGCAGGCAATGGCGGAAGCCTTCGGCTCGCGCCAGGCGGAGATCGCGCACGGCCTCGGCGAGCGGATGGACGGGCTCAGCCAGCGCATCAACACGTCGATGGGCGAGACGACCCGCACCACCTTCGAGAGCCTCAGCAAGCTGCAGGAGCGGCTCGCCATTATCGACAGCGCGCAGCGGACGATCACCGACCTCTCCAAGGAGGTAGTCGGGCTGCAGCACATTCTCGCCGACAAGCAGCAGCGCGGCGCCTTCGGCCAGGCACGGATGGAGGCGATCGTCCAGGACGGCCTGCCGGTCGGCGCTTACAGCTTCCAGGAGACGCTCTCCAACGGCAAGCGGCCGGACTGCGTGGTCAAGCTGCCGAACGGCGCGCCGCGCATCGTCATCGACGCCAAGTTCCCGCTGGAAGCCTGGAACGCGATGCGGGCGGCTACGCTCGCCGGGCACTCCACGGCAACCGCGCAGACGCTCTTCCGCCGCGATGTCAGCGCGCATGTGCGGGCGATCCGCGAGCGCTACTTCATCGCCGGCGAGACGCAGGACACGGCGATCATGTTCGTGCCCTCGGAGTCGATCTTCGCCGACATCCACGAGCATTTCCCGGACCTCATCCAGGAGGCCTACCGCAACCGCGTGGTGATCGTCTCGCCGTCGCTGCTGATGCTGTCGATCCAGGTGATGCAGGCGATCCTCAAGGACGCGCGCATGCGCGAACAGGCCGACCTCATCCGCAACCAGGTGATCAGCCTGATCAAGGACGTGGCGCGGCTCGACAAGCGGGCGCGCGAACTGCAACAGCATTTCGGCCAGGCCTCGCGCGACGTCGACCAGATCCTGATCTCGACCGGCAAGATCGTCACCCGCGGCGAGCGGATCACGGCGGTCGAGATCAGCGAGGACGCGCCGCCGATCGCGCCGACGCCGATGTTCGGGCCGGCGCCGCACGCCGCGGCCGCGGCCCCCGGCCTGCCGCTGCATCCGCCGGAGGCCGACCTACCGGCGGCCGGAGAAACTCCTCCGGGCATGCGGCCCGCCGCCGTGTCCGGCGTTGTTGCGAACGGTGCCGTCGGGAACGGGGCGGCGTCCGGGCATGATCTCGCCGCAACACTCGTCACGCCACCGGTCCCGCCGCCGACCGCGGGAGCGTCATCGACCGCGGCGGCGAAGCAGATCGAAGAACTTTTCGCCGACCTGCCGCCGATTGCCGTGCCGCCGCGCCCGGCGAGTCCGGGACCGCGCGCCGCCCATCCGGAGACGGTGATCGCCCTCCCCGACCTCTCGGCGGCATTCCCGGCAGGGGCGCCGGCCGCTCCGGCGCCGTCGGGCGGCGCCAAGCTCGACAGCGCGCCGCGCGGAGCGGAGACGGTGGAGAAGCTGATCGCGGTGCTGACCGGCGTCCCGCCGGTGCCGGCTGGCGGCGAGCGCGCCGGCGAGCCGGTGGTCACCCCGCCGCCGCGCCCGCCGATCCCCTAAGAAGCGAAGCCTCAGAAGCCGCGGCCGTTGGCGGCGAGGAACTCCGTTTCCTCAGGCGTCGAGGCGCGGCCGAGGGCGGTATTGCGGTGCGGGAAGCGGCCGAAGCGCCGGATCAGCACGCGATGCTTCTCGGCGAATTCCTCGAAGGAGCGAAAGGTCGCGGCGAGTGCCGGCGGCGCAGTCGCCGCGAGTTCGGCGAAGTGCGGCATCATCGCCTCCTGGTCGGCCAGCGCCTCGCTGTGCTCGAGCGGCAGCAGCAGGAAGGCGCGCTCGATGGCGTAGAAGTCGGCCTTGCGTGTCGCCAGAAGCCGCTTGGCATAAGCGAGCGCCTTGACATCGTAGGCGAAGGATTCGGCCGAGCCGCGGAAGACGTTGCGCGGGAACTGGTCGAGAAGGACGACCAGGCCGATCGCCTCGGTGCGCCCGAGGGCCGAGAGGTCGACCGCCGCTTCGGCGGCGGGGCGGAGCCAGCGGGCAAAGGTGGCGGCGATCTCGGCGTCGGTGGTGCAGCTTTGCTGGAACCACTTGCCGGCATGGCGGGCGGGGAAGTCCCAGAAGCCGGCGAGATCGCCGAACCAATAGCGGCTGACCGCGGCGAGCACTGAGCGGTCCATCGTCGCCCCCACGCTCAGAACGGCGTCCGCGAGCGGATCGCGGCGGAAAGCGTGCCGTCGTCGAGATAGTCGAGTTCGCCGCCGACCGGCACGCCATGCGCCAGGCGCGAGACCTTGACGCCGGTGCCGGCCAGGCGATCGGTGATGAAGTGCGCGGTCGCCTGACCGTCGACGGTGGCGTTGACCGCTAGGATAACCTCGGCGATGCCGCCGGCGGCGACACGCTCGACCAGCTTGGCGATGTTGAGGTCGTCGGGACCGACGCCATCGAGCGGCGAGAGCGTGCCGCCGAGGACGTGGTAGCGGGCATTGAGGGCGCCGGCGCGCTCCAGCGCCCAAAGGTCGGCAACGTCCTCGACGACGACCAGGGTTGCCGGATCGCGGCGGGCATCGGCGCAGATGGTGCAGGGGTCGACGGTATCGATGTTGCCGCAGGTCGAGCAGACGATGACGCGGTCCGCAGCCAAGCGGATGGCGTCGGCGAGCGGCTTCAGGAGCTGCTCCTTCTTCTTAACCAGCTGCAGCGCGGCGCGGCGAGCCGAACGCGGGCCGAGGCCGGGCAGCTTGGCGAGAAGCTGGATCAGCCGCTCGATCTCGGGACCGGCAATGCTGCGGACCAACGGGCTGTTCCTAAAACGGCAGCTTCAGCCCCGGGGGGAGCTGGAGGCCACCGGTCAGCGCCTGCATCTTCTCGGACGCCGCTGCCTCGGCCTTGCGCTTGGCATCGCCGCAGGCGGCGACGACCAGGTCCTCCAGCATCTCGTTTTCGCCCGGCTTCATCAGCGACGGGTCGATCTTGAGCGAGACGAGATCGCCCTTGCCGCTGACGGTCGCGGAGACGAGGCCGCCGCCGGCGCTGCCCTCGAGACGGAGGGCGGAGACTTCCTCCTGCAGCGACTGCATGCGCGACTGCAGTTCCTTGGCCTGTTTCATCATGCCGAAAATGTCTGGCATCGGCTCAATCGTCCTCTTCGTTCTCAGGGTCGGCGGGAGATACCAGATCGGCCTCGGATTGAAAGGCGGGAGCAGCCTCGCCGCGAATGCGGACGTCGACGATCTCGGCGCCGGGGAAGCGTTTCATCACCTCGGCGACCAGCGGATCGGCGCGGGCGTCGCTGATCGCCTGGACACGGCTCGACTCGCGCGCCTCGGCGATGGTCGGCGCGGCTGCGCCCTGGCCGATCGCCACCAGCCAGCGGCTGCCGGTCCATTCCTGCAGGCGCTTGCCGAGGTCGGCGACGAGGCCGGGCGGGGCGCTCTCGGTCAGGGCGATCTCGATCTTGCCCGGCTCGAAGCGGATCGGCCGCACAACGGTCTCGAGCGCGATCTTGAGGCGGATGTCGCGTTCCTCGGCGGCCTTGGCGACAAGGTCGGCAAACGTGCGGAGGGTCGTCTGCGGAACGGCCGCGGCGGCCTGCGGCTCGGCGCGGGCGAGCGCGCTCGATCCGCCGGAGGTAGCGGCGAGCGTCGGCCGGGTGGGTGCCGGCGGGGCGGGTGCGCGCTCGGCGGAGGGCGTCCGGGCGGTGCCGCTGCCGCTGTCGCGGAGGCGGCGCAGCGCTTCGTCCGGCGTCGGCAGGTCGGCGGCATAGGCGATTCGCACCAGCACCATATCGGCGGCGGGCAGAGGCCGCCCCGCCGTTTGCACCTCCTCGATGCCTTTCAGCAGCATCTGCCAGGCGCGGGCGAGGACGGCGTGCGACAGCTTCTCGGCAAAGGCGCGGCCGCGCGTCCGCTCCTCCTCGGTCAGCACCGGATCGTCGGCGGCGGCGGGGGTAACCTTGAAGCGGGTGACGACATGGGTGAAGGCGGCAAGGTCCTGCAGCACCACGCCGGGGTCGGCACCGGAGCGGTAGAGGTCGGCGAGCTTGGCAAGGGCGGCAGCCGCGTCGCCGCGCATCAGCGCCTCGAAGAGGTCGATGGTGACGGCGCGGTCGGCGAGGCCGAGCATCGCCTGCACCTCGGCGGCGGAGACCGTGCCGCGGCCGTGCGCCGCCGCTTGATCCAGCAGCGACAGGGCGTCGCGCGCCGAGCCTTCGGCGGCGCGGGCGATCAGCGCCAGGGCGGCGGCGTCGATCGAGATGCCCTCCTTGCCGGCGATGTCGGCGAGAAGGCCGCTCAGCGTCCCCGCCTCGATGCGACGAAGGTCGAAGCGCTGGCAGCGCGAGAGGACGGTGACCGGGACCTTGCGGATTTCGGTGGTGGCGAAGATGAACTTCACATGCGGCGGCGGCTCTTCCAGCGTCTTCAAAAGGCCGTTGAAGGCCTGGTTGGAGAGCATGTGCACTTCGTCGATGATGTAGACCTTGTAGCGGGCGATGGCCGGGCGGTAGCGGCTGGCGTCGGCGATCTCGCGGATGTCGCCGATGCCGGTATGCGAGGCGGCGTCCATCTCGATGACGTCGATGTGCCGGCCTTCCATGATCGCCGCGCAGTGTTCGCCGAGTTCGCTCATGTCGAGCGAGGGGCGGTCGACCTTGCCGGGCAGGCGGTAGTTGAGGGCGCGGGCGAGGATGCGGGCGGTGGTGGTCTTGCCGACGCCGCGGACGCCGGTCAGCATATAGGCCTGGGCGATGCGGCCGGTCTCGAAGGCGTTGCGGAGCGTCCTGACCATCGGCTCCTGGCCGATGAGGTCGGCGAAGGTGCGCGGCCGGTACTTGCGCGCCAGGACGCGATAGGCCGAAGCCGGCGCCGCGTCGGATGGGGTGGCGTCGTTGCCGGCCATGAACAAAAACCGCCCGGGGTTCCCGCGGGGCCGCACCGGCGGCCACCTCAAGGGCCGGGCCGGTGCAGCATGCGCCCGCAACTACATTGGGTGGGAAACCGGCGAGCGACCCGCGCCGAAGCTCGTTAGGGCTGCTTCCTTCCGGACCTGACCCGGTTGGCGAGAGGCTCGTCCGCCACCGATTTCCCAAGGCACCATATCATGATGCGGCGATGCCGGCACAAGAGGCGCCAGCCAAGACCGCGAGGGCTGACAAGGCGCGGGAGGCCGTCTAGCGTGCCTGCCCGTTCCACCGGAGCGCTCCGATGAGCGTCGTCTTCGCCCTCGACCCCCGCCTTGCCGCCGACACGCTCAGCGTCGGGACGCTGCCGCTCTGCGATCTTCGCCTGATGAACGACAGCCGTTTCCCCTGGCTGGTGCTGGTGCCGAGGCGCGTCGGCCGGAGCGAGATCGTCGACCTCAATGGCGAAGAGCAGACGGCGCTGATGGCAGAGATCGTCGCGGTATCGGGGCTGCTTCGCACCGTCACCGCCTGCGACAAGCTGAATGTCGGCGCCCTCGGCAACATCGTCCGCCAGTTGCACGTCCATATCGTGGCGCGCTTTGCCAGCGATGCCGCGTGGCCGGGGCCGGTGTGGGGACAGGGGAAAGCGGTCGCCTACGACCCGGCTGCGGCGACTGCCTTCATCGATACGCTCCGCGACCTCAGCGGCTTGGCATGAGCGGCGGGACTGAGGCGGCCAAGGCGGCGCTGCGGGTGTCGACCCTCGCCCGCCGCGATGCGCTGACCGAGGGGGAACGCGAGGCGGCGGCGCGCCGGCTCGCCGCCCACGCCTTGCCCGTCGATACCGCCGGGCGCGTGGTCGCCGCCTATTGGCCGATCCGCTCGGAGATCGACCCCCGGCCCCTGCTCGCCGCCCTGCCGGCGCCGCAGGCGATCGCCCTCCCGGCGGTCGAGGACGGGCGGCTGGTCTTTCGCCGGCACGGCGACCCGGAGCAACTGGTCCGCGGCGGCTTCGGCGTCTACGCGCCGCCGCAGTCGGCGCCGCTGATCGTGCCGGATATCCTGCTGGTGCCGCTGGCGGCGTTCGACCGGCGCGGCGGCCGCCTCGGCTATGGGCGCGGCTATTACGACGCCTATCTTGCGGCGCGGCGGCAGCGCGGCGAGCGCCCGCCGGCCATCGGTCTCGCCTTCGCCTGCCAGGAGGCCGCGGCGGTGCCGCTGGAGGCGCACGACCAGCGCCTCGACTGGATCCTCACCGAGCGGGAAGCGATCCCGGCCGTCCCCGGCTAGCGGTAGACCTCGCACTGGGTTGTGCCTTCCAGCGAAGTCGCCACTTGGTTGATCCAATTGACGGCGCTGAACTGGCAGGCGGCGGTCGAGGGGCCGCGCTGCAGGGTGACGATCACCTGGGGATTGGCAGCGCTGGCATTCAGGGCGGGAAGCGCCTCGATCGGCGCGAAGAGGACGTTCTTGATCTCGTAACCCTCAACGAGAAGCTGGCGGAGGCTCGGTTTGGGGGTTTGGGCCATGACGGGATCGACGGCAATCAAGCCGAAGCCGGCGACCAGGGCGATCGTGTGATCCCGTATGGGCATGGCGCTCTCCCGAAAAAAAGTCTCACCCGCCGCGCCGGCCGAGTTTAGCCTTCCTACGGCAAGACTGAAAAGGATTAGCGATTGTCAGGGCGGGGGGCGCGCATTACCTGTTCAACGCACCGCAGCACTTGAGCGAGACCTGGAAGCGATGAGTTCGGCACCGGCCCTCCGCCTGGTCGCCCTCGACGAGGAGGACCTCGCCGTGATTTCCGCCTTGGCGCAGGACGCCGTCCTCAAGGTCGGCGACCTGGTGTGGCGCCCCGGGGAACAGCGCTTCCTGGTGGCGATGAACCGCTTCGCCTGGGAAACGGCAGCGGACGGACCCAGCCCGCAGCGCTATTGCCGGCGGCGCTCGGTGCTGCATTTCGACCGGGTGACGGCGGTTCGCTCGACGCAGATCGACCTCGCCGCCACCGACCAGGCGCTTTCTCTCCTGGCGCTCGCCTTCGAGCCGACCGACGCGCCGGGCGGCACTATCCGCCTCTATTTTGCCGGCGGCGCGGCGATCCGTTTGACGGTCGAGTGCGTCGAGGCGCAGATGGCCGATCTCGGCGCCGAATGGACGACGAAGTCTGTCCCGGTTCACGATCTGTCCGACAGCGGCGACGGCAAACCGGCGACGAGCTGAGATTGGGGCGGGGGTAACGCAGACCATGGCCATGCGACTCGATCGGCGGGCGGCCGACTTCGAAGAGCGCTTTCGCGCTCTTCTCGCCGCCAAGCGGGAAACCGCCGAGGACATCGACGCCGCCGCCAAGGCGATCGTCGACGACGTGCGACAGCGCGGCGACGAAGCGTTGATCGAACTGACTGCGCGCTTCGACCGGCTGCAGCTGACACCGGGGACGATCCGCGTCAGCCAGAGCGACATCGACGCCGCCGAGCGCTCGGTCGACGACGACGCGCGGCAGGCGCTCACCTTCGCCCGCGACCGGATCGAGGCGTTCCACCGACGGCAGCTGCCGACCGACGACTGGTCGCGCGACGCCGCCGGGGTCGAACTCGGCTGGCGCTGGACGCCGGTCGCCGCGGCCGGCCTCTACGTCCCCGGCGGCACGGCGGCGTATCCGAGCAGCGTGCTGATGAACGCCATTCCCGCGCGGGTCGCCGGGGTCGAGCGGCTCGCCATGACCGTCCCGGCGCCGGACGGCAAGCTCAACCCGCTGGTGATCACCGCGGCTGTCATCGCCGGGGTCGACGAGATCTACCGCGTCGGCGGGGCGCAGGCGATCGCGGCGCTGGCCTACGGCACGCGCAGCATCGCGCCGGTGACCAAGATCGTCGGTCCCGGCAACGCCTATGTCGCCGCCGCCAAGCGCCGCGTCTTCGGCACGGTCGGCATCGACATGATCGCCGGCCCCTCCGAAGTGGTGGTGGTCGCCGGGCGGGCCAACGACCCCAACTGGATCGCCGCCGACCTGATGGCGCAGGCCGAGCACGACGCGGCGGCACAGTCGATCCTCATCACCGACTCCGACGCCTTCGCCAGCGCCGTCGAAGCGGCGGTGGCGGCGCTGCTGGAGACGCTGCCGCGGCGCGACATCGCCGCCGCCAGCTGGCGCGACCACGGTGCGATCATCGTGGTGAAGAAGCTGGTCGAGGCGGTGCCGCTGATCGACCGCCTGGCGCCGGAGCATTTGGAACTCGCCGTCGACGACCCGGAGGCCCTGGTCGCCGAGATCCGCAACGCCGGGGCGGTGTTCCTCGGCCGGCATACGCCGGAAGCGATCGGCGACTATGTCGGCGGGCCGAACCACGTGCTGCCGACGGCGCGTTCCTCGCGCTTCGCCTCGGGCCTGTCGGTCACCGATTTCATGAAGCGGACGACGCTCCTCAAATGCGACGCCCAGGCGCTGGCGGCGCTGGGGCCGCCGGCGGCGACCCTCGCCCGGGCCGAAGGGCTCGACGCCCATGCCAAATCGGTAACTGTTCGGATTCCCCCGCCGGGCTAGATTGCCGGCGCGGCAGACCCCTCGCCGCCCGGGGAACGCGCCCCGGAGCCACCCCCGCGGCAAAGCGCCATGGAACAAGGCAAGGCAGAGATAACGGGCAAGCTGGTGGCGGTCACGCTCGACGAAGCGTCGATCGTGCGCACCACGCCCGATATCGAGCACGAGCGGGCGGTGGCGATCTACGATCTGATCGAGGACAACCGCTTCCAGCCGGCCGGCCACGCCGGAGCGCTCTACCGCCTGCATCTCGGCCTGGTCGACCGCCGCCTGGTGCTGCGGATCAGCGACGATGCCGGCGGCGAGGTGGTCACGCATATTCTCTCGCTGACGCCGCTGAGCCGCGTGGTGAAGGACTACTTCATCGTCTGCGACAGCTACTACGCGGCGATCAAGAACGCCGCGCCGAGCCGCATCGAGGCGATCGACCAGGGCCGGCGGGCACTGCACAACGAGGGCTCGACGCTCCTCAAGGAGCGGCTCGAAGGCAAGATCGACGTCGATTTCGATACAGCGCGGCGCCTGTTCACACTGGTCTGCGCCCTCCACTGGCGGAACTGACCATCAGCACCGACCGCCCCTCCTCGGTGCTGTTCGCCTGCGGCTTCAACACCGTTCGCTCGCCGATGGCGGCCGGCATCGCCAAGCTGCTGTTCCCGCAGCGGCTCTATGTCGAATCCGCCGGCGTCAGGCGCGGCGAGGCCGACCCGTTCATGGCCGAGGTGATGGAGGAGATCGGCGTCGATCTCGCCAAGCACCGCGCCCACACCTTCGAGGACCTCGAGGACAGCTTCTTCGACGTGATCGTCTCGCTGTCGCCGGAGGCGCACCACCGGGCGCTGGAATTCACCCGCACCTCGGCGGTCGAGGTCGAGTATTGGCCGACCTTCGACGCGACGGCGACACAGGGCAGCCGCGAGCAGATCCTCGACGCCTACCGCATGGTGCGCGATCAATTGCGCGAGCGCATCCGCCGCCGCTTCGGTTGGGCGCCGCCGCCGAGCGGCTGAGGCGGCATTAGGGGCAGCCTGCGGTCGGTGGCGGCACCGCAACGACTTTCACTCCACCCCGTGGAGATTTCCTACCTCGCGCTCAACAGCTCTTCAGCCACCGCTTTGACGCCTTGCGCCACGCTTGCGAATCCCTCATCGCTGCTCATCCATGAAGTAATTGGCTTCGCGTCTTTCGGGAGAGCTTGGATTGAAGCAAAGGGAGCGTGCCCCCAAATGCAGGGGCGGTATATGACGGGGATTAGTCTGGCACCCCCCGTCTGATGGCGTTCAATCGCCCTCTCCATCTCTATTCCGTAACAATATTCAGAATTGATAAAATCTATACTAATCAGCAATAGTATTATATCTGCACGCTCAAGCTCTTCTGAAATTCGGTTCCCCCAGTCCTCCCCCGCTAATATCTGCGCGTCGTTCCAGGTTTCAATCAACTTCATTCTTGTTAGCGGCCTCAGATGTTTCAGGAGGCCGTCCTTACCAAGCTCATCAACACGGCTATACGAGACAAAGACCTTCAAGGCGGGGAGGTCTGGTTGATTCCTCAAGCCCACCATCCCTCCTCGCCCTCGGCCAAAGATTAGAAGCTGCTCTCTCATGAGCTGCTCCCTAATTCTATAGTATTTATCCTCGTCCCAGCGAAGTTCATCGCGAACGGCTTGGTTCGAAACTAGCTGTTGTCCGCCTTCCGAAAGTTCCGTGAGCTTGTCGATTAGCAGCTCTTTGTCAGTCCGCCGACGACGCGGTCGCGCAGCTCTAGCCATTGTGCCCTCCCAATCGATGGAAACAACAGAACCATTCTGGATGCGCTCGGAAATGCCACGCCGCCCCTGGCAGAAGATTGCCGGCCATGGTTTGGTGACTTAGTCGCATTCTGATCGACCGTAAAACCATAGACGCGAGTAGGCCCCATCAGTCCCTTAGCAGCTCGTTGACCGAAGTCTTCGAGCGGGTCTTCTCGTCGACCTTCTTGACGATCACCGCGCAATAGAGCGCGGGGCCGGGGGAGCCGTCCTTCAGGGGCTTGGCCGGCTGGGTGCCGGAGACCACCACCGAATAGGGCGGCACGCGGCCCATGTGCACCTCGCCGGTCTCGCGGTCGATGATCTTGGTCGAGGCGCCGAGATAGACGCCCATCGACAGCACCGAGCCCTCGCCGACGATCACCCCCTCGGCGACTTCGGCTCTTGCGCCGATGAAGCAATTGTCCTCGATGATGACCGGGCCGGCCTGCAGCGGCTCAAGCACTCCGCCGATGCCGGCGCCGCCGGAGATGTGACAGTTCTTGCCGATCTGCGCGCAGGAGCCGACCGTCGCCCAGGTGTCGACCATCGTCCCGGCATCGACATAGGCGCCGAAGTTCAAGAAGCACGGCAGCAGCACGGCGCCCGGCGCAACGTAAGCCGAGTAGCGGACGACGCAGCCGGGGACGGCGCGAAAGCCGCCCTTCTCGAAATCGGCGGCGGTCCAGCCGTCGAACTTCGAGGGCACCTTGTCCCACCATACCGCCTTGCCCGGCCCGCCGGGAATGACCGTCGAGGGGGTCAGGCGGAAATAGAGCAGCACCGCCTTCTTCAGCCACTGATTGACCGTCCAGGCGCCGTTCTTCTTCTCGGCGACGCGGACCGCGCCCTTGTCGAGAAGCTCCAGCGCCGTCGTCACCGCGGCGTGGATCTTCGGATCGGCGTCGCGGCCGATGCTGTCGCGCCGCTCGTAAGCGGCGTCGATGATGGCGGCAAGCTCAGCCGGATTGGCGCTCATTCTTTCCCCAAAGGTCGTGGTCGGGCCGTTGTTTCCCGCCGGCGCGCGTCTGTCAACGCGGCGGCGGCGCCCGGAGCGCGGCCGAGACGCCGCGCAGGAACTGCGGGAGATCGTCGGTGACGAAGTCGAACTCGGCGCTTTCGGCGGCGAAGACCGGCGCGGTGTGGCTCGGCACGACCAGCGTGGTTGCCATGCCGAGCTGGCGCGGCACCAGGAGATTGCGGGTGAGGTCGTCGAAGATCGCGGTCTTGGTCGCCGCAATGCGGGTGCGCTTCAAGAGGCGGCGATAGGTCTCCGGGCTCGGCTTCGGCAGGTAACCGGCCCAGGCGATGTCGAAGATGTCGTGGAACGACTCGCCGACGCCGAGCGCGGCGGCCACCGTCTCGGCGTGCTTCATCGGCCCGTTGGTGAGGATGAAGCGCTTCCCCGGCAGGGCGGCGATCGCCGCCGCCAGCGCCGGGTCGGGCTGCAGCGAGGAATGGTCGATGTCGTGGACATAGGCGAGGAACTCGTCCGGCTCGATCCGATGCTCGGCGACGAGGCCGGCGAGGGTGGCGCCGTAGCGGTCGTAGAAATCCTCGCGCAGCAGCTCGGCCCGCTCCGGAGTGACGCCGAGCCGCCGGGCGATGTAGTCGCGCATGCGGACTTCGACCTGCGGCAGGACGGCGTTGGCGGCGTGATAGAGCGTGTTGTCGAGGTCGAAGACCCAGGCGCGAATGTTGCCGAAGCGGCCGAGGGTCGGCCTTTCCTGGCCGTTTGCCGCGCCAGTCTCCGCCGCCCCAGCGGGGGTCATGGGCGGATGAGCGTGCCCGCTCCGAGGTCGGTGAAAAGCTCCAGAAGGACGCAATGGGGTGTCTTGCCGTCGAGGATAACCACCCCCTCAACGCCGCGCCCCAGCGCTTCGATGCATGTCTCGACTTTCGGGATCATGCCGCCGGAGATGGTGCCGTCGGCGATCAGGGCGCGGGCCTCGGCGACGGTCAGTTCCTTGATCAGCCGCTTCTGCCGGTCGAGGACGCCGGGAACGTCGGTGAGGAAAAGGAGGCGGGTCGCGCCGAGGGCGCCGGCAATGGCACCGGCGAAGGTGTCGGCGTTGATGTTGTAGGTGGCGCCGCCCCCGCCGGGAGCGACCGGAGCGATGACCGGGATGAGGTCGGCCTTCAGCACCATGTCGATCACCGCGCGGTCGACCCGCTTCGGCTCGCCGACGAAGCCGAGATCGATCACCTTCTCGATGCTCGATCCGGGATCGGCCTTGGTGCGGGTCAGCCGTTCGGCGAAGACCATGTTGCCGTCCTTGCCGCAAAGGCCGACCGCCTTGCCGCCCTCGGCGTTGATGGTCATGACGATCTCTTTGTTGATGGCACCGGCGAGCACCATCTCGACCACCTCGATGGTCTTTTCGTCGGTGACGCGCAGGCCATCGCGGAACTCGCTCTTGATGGCGAGACGGTCGAGCATGCGGCCGATCTGCGGGCCACCGCCATGGACGACGACCGGGAAGACGCCGGAGGTGTGCAGCAGCGTGATGTCGCGGGCAAAGGCGCGGCTGAGGTCGGCGTCGCCCATGGCGGCGCCGCCGTACTTCACCACGACGATCTTCTCGTCGTAGCGCAGCATATAGGGCAGCGCGGTCGAGATGAGGCGCGCGATATCGGCCGCTTCCTCGGCGCTCCCCGGCCCCTCGCCTGCCTTGCCTTCCATGCCCTGCTCCTCGGCCCCCTGAATTCCCGCCCCGTGAAAAGGCCGCTTCTATAGCGGCTTTGGCCGTCGCTCACAAAGGCCGCAGCGGGACGCGGCGGGGCTCGGCCTGCCCGGCCGTCGCGGCCGGCCCGCGGTAACCATTGGCCCGGCGCGCCCTCCCTGCCCAGCTGCCCAGTTGCCCAAAAACCCTAGGTTTTGGGCAACTGGGCAGTGGGCAGGGCGCGAGATCAGTGGGCTTCTGTGAAAACCGGGATATCCGGGTCGCCGGGCGCGGCGATGGCGGCGATCTCGGCGCGCAGTTCGGCAATGCCGGCGCCGGTCTCGGACGAGGTGGCGATGATCACCGGGTGGGCGGCCGGGCGCTTCTTCAGCGCCGCGGCGACGGCGGCGGTGGTCTCGACGAGTTCGCCGGCCTTCAGCTTGTCGGCCTTGGTCAGCACCGCCTGGTAGGACACCGCCGCCTTGTCGAGGAGGTCGAGCACGGTCCCGTCCTTGGCCATCACGCCGTGCCGGGCGTCGATCAGGAGATAGACGCGGCGAAGGTTCGGCCGGGCGCGGAGATAGGCGAACACCAGCTCGGTCCAGCGGGCGGCCTTGGCCTTGGCGGCGGCGGCATAGCCGTAGCCCGGCATGTCGACCAGGAAGAAGTCGCCGTCGGCGGCGAAGTAGTTGAGCTCCTGGGTGCGGCCGGGGGTGTTGGAGGTGCGGGCCAGGCCGTGCCGGCCGACCAGGGCATTGATCAGCGAGGACTTGCCGACATTGGAGCGGCCGGCGAAGGCGACCTCGAGCCCGGCGACCGGCGGCAGGCGGTCGAGGCTCGGCACGCCGCGCACGAACTCCCACGGGCGGGCGAAGAAGCGGCGGCCCTTCTCGAGGAACGCGGCATGGCGGGCAGCGGCGTCCTCAGTTGCGCCGTGGGGGGCGTCATTGGGGGTGCCGGCGGGGGGTTTGGGCGAGGCGGACATGGCCGCCTCCCATAGCGGTTTGCCGCCGGGGCGCCTAGCCGCGCGCCAGTTTGGTCGATCGGCGTCGGGCCTCAAGTTTTTTTGGCGGAGCACGATCTTCTCCGAAAAGTGGAAGCCACTTTTCGGGATCGTGCTCTAGCCGCGCGCCAAAAGCCCGGCTTCCCACCCGAGGATGGCCCGCTTACGGGTCAGGCCCCAATGGTAGCCGGTCAGGCTGCCGCCCTTGCCGAGGACGCGGTGGCAGGGGACGACGAAAGAGAGCGGGTTGCGGCCGACCGCGGCACCGACGGCGCGCGCCGCCTTGGGGGCGCCGATGGCCGAGGCAAGGCCGGAATAGGTGGTCGCTCCGCCGGGGGGCACGGCGAGCAGCGCCTGCCAAACGCGGATCTCGAAATCGCTGCCGATCATGACGATGCGGAGCGGGGCATCGCGCTGCCAGCGCGGCGGATCGAAGATACGGCGGGCGAGCGGGGCGGTCGCCGCATCGTCGGCGCGGAGGGTCGCGGCCGGCCAGCGGCGGGCGAGATCGTCGAAGGCGGCGCGCTCGCCGCCCGCGTCGGCGAAGGCGAGGCCGGCGAGGCCGCGCTCGGTGGCGACGATCACCGCGCTGCCGAAGGGGCTCGCATGGACGCCCCAACGCATCAGCAGCCCCGCGCCGCGCGCCTTAAAGGCACCCGGGCTCATCGCTTCGTGCGCGACGAAAAGATCGTGCAGGCGGCCGGAGCCGGAGAGGCCGAGGTCGAGACTGGCGTCGAGCAGCGAAGCGGAGCCGGCGAGGAGGCGGCGGGCATGATCCAGCGTCACCGCCTGGAGGAAGGCCTTCGGCGTCAGCCCGGCCCAGCGCTCGAAGAGGCGGGCGAGCGCGCCCGGCGCCAAGCCGACTTCCTCGGCGATCGCTTCCAGCGATGGCTGCTCGCGCCAGGCGGTGGAGATGAACTCGATGGCGCGGCGGACGAGCGCATAGTCGCCTGGGGGCGCGGCGGCGGCGGCCGGGGCGGCCATCGAAGCAGTGCCGATGTTAGCCGGGAGGGATGCGTGGGAAGCGGGCATCGTCATGCTCGACGGGTACTCCGCCGGGCGCCTCGCCGCCACCCGATTTCCGCGTGGGCTCAAGCCGCCAGCGCCCGGCGTTCGCCGGACGTGCGGTAGGAGAGCGCCTCGGCGACGTGGAGGCGGGCGACGGTCAGGCAGCCGTCGAGATCGGCGAGAGTGCGGGCGACCTTGAGGACGCGGTGATAGCCGCGGGCGGAGAGCCGCATCGCCTCGGCGGCCTGGCTGAGGAGGGCGCGGCCGGCCGGATCGGGCTCGGCCAGCGTCTCGATCAGCGCCGGCGAACAATCGGCATTGGCGGTGGCGGGCGGCGCGCCGGCCTCGGCGAAGCGCTCGGCCTGCATCTGCCGCGCTGCGGCGACGCGGGCGGCGACGACGGCGCTCGGCTCGGACTTGCCCGGCGCGATCATGTCGGCGGCGGTGACCGCCGGCACGTCGATGCGGATGTCGATGCGGTCGAGGAAGGGGCCGGAGAGGCGCGCCTGGTAGTCGTCGGCGCAGCGCGGGCCGCGCTTGCAGCTATGGCCGGGCTCGCCGGCGAGGCCGCAGCGGCAGGGGTTCATCGCCGCCACCAATTGCACGCGGGCGGGATAGGAGACGCGGTGATTGGCGCGCGCGATCACCGCCTCGCGGCTCTCCAGCGGCTGGCGGAGCGAATCCAGAACCTGCGGCGCGAATTCGGGGAGTTCGTCGAGGAAGAGGACGCCGCAATGGGCGAGCGAGACTTCGCCCGGCCGGACGCGGAGGCCGCCGCCGACCATCGCCGCCATCGAGGCGGAGTGATGCGGGGCGCGGAAGGGCCGGCGGGCGGTGAGCGCGCCGCCGGAAATCTCGCCGGCGACCGAGGCGATCATCGACACCTCAAGGAGTTCGCGCGGCATCAGCGGCGGCAGGATCGACGGCAGGCGGCTCGCCAGCATCGACTTGCCGGCGCCGGGCGGGCCGATCATCAGGAGGTTGTGGCCGCCGGCGGCGGCGACTTCGAGCGCCCGCTTGGCGCTCTCCTGGCCTTTGACGTCGGCAAGGTCGGGCAGCGCCGCCGACGGCTCGGCGATGGCGGGCTGCGGCCGCGCCAGGAGCTGCGTCCCCTTGAAGTGGTTGGCGATGGCAATCAGGCTGCGCGGTGCCAGCACCGCCATCTCGCCGCTCGCCCAGGCCGCCTCGGGGCCGCAGGCGGCGGGGCAGATCAGGCCGCGGCCGAGGGCGTTGGCGCCGACCGCCGCCGGCAGGACGCCCGACACCGGGGCGATGGTGCCGTCGAGGGCGAGTTCGCCGACGACGACATAGTCCTCCAGCCGGTGACCGGGGAGCGCGCCGAGCGAGGCCATCAGGCCGAGGGCGATGGCAAGGTCGTAGTGGCTCCCCTCCTTGGGAAGGTCGGCCGGGGCGAGGTTGACGGTGATGCGCTTCGACGGCAGGCCGAGGCCGGACGCGTGCAGCGCCGCGCTGACCCGCTCGCGGCTCTCCGCCACTGCCTTGTCGCCGAGGCCGACGACGGTGAAGCGCTGCGCGCCCGGCGCGATATGCACCTGGACGTCGACCGGCACGGCGTCGATGCCGTTGAACGCAACGGTAGTGACGTGGCTGACCATCTCTCGGCTCCCGGTTGCGGAGGTTAGCGCCTTTCGTCGCCGAGAACAATCCATGAACATCCCCTCGCCCCGGCCCCGCCGTCGTGCTAGGGAGCGCCGGGCAGCGACGGACCTTTTGCGGCGATGGCTGAGATCACCCTCCTCGACGACGCGACGCGGCCGAAGGCGCCGCGGATCGGCGGCCTCACGGCGACGCAGCGGGCGCGGGGGAAGCGCCTGGCGCTGTTTCACCGCCTGCACCTGCAGCAGCTCGGCGAGGTCAAGCGGGCGATGGCGGCGGTCGAGCGCGGCGAGGCCGAGGCGGCCACGCTCGGCGCGGCGATCGCCAGCCTGCCGATGGCCGCCAACTACCGCGCCTTCGGCAATCTCTGCGGCGAGGAATGCGCCGTGCTGACGGCACACCACACGATTGAGGACCGGGCGCTGTTCCCGGTGCTGCAGGCGCGCGGCACCGAAGGCCTGCGGCGTGTCGTCGACCGCCTGCAGCAGGAGCACCACGTGGTGCACGCGCTGATCGAGGCGCTGGAGGAGGCGGCGGAGCGGCTCATCCGCCAAGCGGACGGCGCGGCGTTCGCCGAGGCCAAGGAGCGCTTCCAGACTCTGGAGCGGGTGGTGCGCTCGCATTTCGGCTACGAGGAAACCGAACTCGAAGACGCCCTCGGGTTTCTCGGGATCGAGATCTAGGCGCGTTTCGCTTCGATCGCGTCCCAGAGAAGGGCGGCGATGTCGGGGCCGCCGAAGCGCTTCACTTCGCGGATGCCGGTCGGCGAGGTGACGTTGATCTCGGTGAGGTAGTCGCCGATCACGTCGATGCCGACGAAGAGGAAGCCGCGACGCTGCAGCTCGGGGCCGATGCGCTCGCCGATCTCGCGCTCGCGCGGCGTGATCGTCGTCGCCTCGGGGCGGCCGCCGACATGCATGTTGGAGCGCGACTCGCCCGCCGCCGGGACGCGGTTGATGGCGCCGACGATCTTGCCGTCGACGAGGACGATGCGCTTGTCGCCCTGGCGGACCGCCGGGAGATAGCGCTGGACGACGATGGCGTCGCGATAGGCGGTGGCGAAGATTTCCAGGAGCGCGCCGAGATTCTCGTCGCCCTCGCCGAGGCGGAACACGCCGGCGCCGCCATTGCCGTAGAGCGGCTTCAGGATGATGTCGCCGTGTTCGCGGCGGAAGGCCCTGATCTCCTCGGCGTCGCGGGTGATCAATGTCGGCGGCATCAGGTCGGGGAATTCGGTGACGAAGAGCTTCTCCGGGGCGTTCCGCACCTCGGCCGGATCGTTGACGACGAGGGTCTTGGGGTGAAGGCGCTCCAGGATGTAGGTGGTCGTCAGATAGGCCATGTCGAAGGGCGGGTCCTGGCGGAGCAGGACGACATCGACGGCGGCAAGGTCGATGAGTTCGGGCGGCGCCAGAGCGAAGTGGCGGCCCGGTTCGTCGCGGACGGTCACCGGTTCGGCCCGCGCCTCGACGCGGCCGCTCCGCAGCGTCAGGCGGTCCGGCGTATAGTGGTAGAGGCGGTGGCCGCGCCGCTGCCCCTCCAGCATCAGCGCGAAGGTCGAGTCGCCGGCGACATTGATGCCGCGGATATGATCCATCTGCACGGCGACGGTGAGCGGCATCTCCGGTCCTCTTTCGGCGGTGGCGGGCGAGGCTTAGCGAGCCCCGCCGGGAGAGGCAAATCGCGTCATCGGCCGTCGGCGTCGAAGGCGGCGGGAAGGTGCCGCGGCAGCCGCCAGGGGACGACCACGACGATATCGAAGCGGAGGCCGCGATCTGCGGCCTCGGGGTGGCGGGCGAGCCAGGCCTCGGCGGCGCGGGCGATGCGGGCGCGGGCGGCCGGGGTGACCGCGGCAATCGCCGCGTCGGCATCGGCGCGCCGCTTCACCTCGACGAAGGCGACGGTGTCGCCGCGGCTGGCGATGAGGTCGACCTCGCCGACCGGCGTCTTGAAGCGGCGTTCGAGCAGGCGATAGCCCTTGAGGCGAAGGAAGAGGCCGGCGAGGGCCTCGGCGGAACGGCCGCTCCGCTCGCGGGCGCGGCGGCGCTCGCCCGGCGAGAGATCAGGCGCCATCTCTGCCGCCCTTCAGCGCCAGGGCGCGGGCGTAAAGGCGGCGGCGCGGCAGGCCCATCTCTTCGGCGGCGAGGGCGGCGGCGGCCGACACTGAGTGGTCGGCGAGAAGTTCGGCGAGGCGGCGGTCGATCTCGGCGCCGTCGGGCTCGCCGGCAGGCGGCGGCGGGCCGACGAGGACGACGATCTCGCCCTTCACCGCACCCTCGGCGGCGAAGCGGGCGGCAAGCGCGGCGAGGCCGTCGCGGAGCACCGTCTCGTGCAGCTTGGTCAGTTCGCGGGCGACCGCCGCCGGACGGTCGGCGCCGAGTTCGGCGGCCATGTCGGCGAGCGATTCGGCAAGGCGGTGCGGCGCCTCGTAGAACACCAGCGTCGCCTCGTGCGCGGCAAGGTCGCGGAGGCGGCGGCGCCGGGCCTCGGCCTTTTGCGGCAGGAAGCCGTCGAAATGCACGGCAGCGGTGGCAAGGCCGGAGATCGACAGCGCCGCCGTCAGCGCCGAGGCGCCGGGGACGGCAAAGACCGGATGGCCGGCGGCGACCGCCGCGGCGACCAGGCGCTCGCCGGGGTCGGAGACGAGGGGCGTCCCGGCATCGCTGACCAGCGCCACCGCCTTGCCCTCGGCGAGGAGGCCGAGGATGCGCTCGGCCTGCCGGGCTTCGTTGTGGGCGTGGTAGGCGAGGAGCGGCGTTTCGATGGCGTAACGCTCCGTCAGGCGGCGGGTGACGCGGGTGTCCTCGCAGGCGACGAGGTCGGCGGCGGCGAGCGTCTGCAAGGCGCGGAGAGTGACGTCGCCGAGATTGCCGATGGGCGTGGCGACGACATAGAGGCCGGCCGCCAGCGTCGGCGCGGCGTATGGGTGCGGCTCGATGCGATAGGTCGGCCGGCGTTCGTCGGACATCTCTTCGGGTCGATCCGGCGGATGGTTGTTCTGTGCCGCGGCGCCTTGCTCTTACCGTGTTCACGGGGTTTTGACACGAGGTCGATCATCCTTATGATTCGACGATAAGGGCCGGGCGAGCGGCCGAGGAGGCAGAGTGCGCGGGGACACTTCGACACGAGCGATCCGCCTCGGCGGCGCGGGGGCGGCGCTCCTGGCGCTGGCGCTCGGGGCCTGCAGCGTTGGCGGGCTCGGCGGCTTGGGCGGCGGCGCCCCCGCCTCGGCGCCGGCCGATCCGTTTGCCGCGGCGGCACCCACCGGCCCGGCGGTCGGCAACGCGCCGGTGACCGGCGAGGTGCTGGGCAACGGCTCCGTGCGGGTCGCCATGCTGCTGCCGCTGACGGCGACCGGCAACACCGGCACGGTGGCGCAGGACATCAAGAACGCCGCCGCGCTCGCCATCAAGGAGCTGCGCAACGCCGATATCCAGGTGATGATCAAGGACGACCGCGGCACCGCCGACGGCGCCCGCGCCGCGGCCAGCGAAGCGATCGACCAGGGGGCCGAACTGATCCTCGGGCCGCTGATCGCCTCGGCGGTGAACGGGGCGGCGAGCGTGGCGCGGGGCGCCAATGTGCCGGTGGTGGCGTTTTCCACGGATTCCACAACCGCCTCATCGCGCGGCGTCTATCTCCTCTCCTTCCTGCCGCAGCCGGACGTCGAGCGGGTGATCGCCTATTCCGCCTCGCGCGGCCGCCGGGCGATTGCCGCCCTCCTCCCCAATAACGGCTACGGCACGGTGGTCGAGGCGGCGCTGCACAAGGCGGCGGGTACCGCCGGCGCCGACCTGGTGGCGATCCTGCGCTACGACCTCGACCGCGGGTCGATGCAGTCGAAGGCGACGGAGATCGCCGCCATCGCCAAGGCCGGGCGGGTGAACGCGATCTTCGTTCCCGACGCCGGCGACGCGGCGCCGTTCATCGCCGACATCCTCGCCGCGCAAGGGGTGCGCCAGCCGACCGTCGCGCTGCTCGGCAGCGCGCAGTGGGACGACCCGCGCTTCCTCAACAACTCCAACCTCAACGGCGCCTTCTTCCCGGCGCCCGACCGGAGCGGCTTTTCCGCCTTCGCCGCCAAGTTCCAGTCGGAATACGGCAAATCGCCGGTGCGGCAGGCGAGCATCGGCTACGACGCCATCAGCCTCGCCGCCGGGCTCAATGCCGGCTTCGGCACGCAGCGCTTCTCCAGCGCCACGCTCGGCACCGCGCAGGGCTTCGTCGGCGTCGACGGCGTCTACCGCTTCAATGCCGACGGCACCAACCAGCGGGCGCTCGCCATCTACACCATCGACCGCGGCAAAACGCAGGTGGTCGACCCGGCGCCGACGGCGTTCTAGCGGCGCCGCCCGGGCGGCGGGGGACCCCAGCGGTTGCGCGGTTGCGAGCGGTTGCGCGAGGGCCTGCAACCGTTAAGTCTTTGTGCCACCACGCTTTTCAGGAGCGGTTGCGCGGTTGCGCGGGTTTTCGGGGGGTATGGAGGCCCCCCTCCCCTCGCCGGTGACGGCTCCTGCAACGGTCGACCTTCCTCACCCAGCCGCTAGCCGCCAAAGGAGCCGGTGCCGTGCTGATCGTCTCCGCCGCCGACGAGCGTTACGTGCCGCATTTCGCGGCGCTGCTCCACTCGATCTCGGCCCATGCGCCAGGCGCCGACCTGCACCTCCTCAATTGCGGCATCGCGCCGGCGACACTGGCGATCCTCGCCGCCTTTGCCGACCGGCTCGGCGTCGCGCTCGCGGTCACAGGCGTCGATACCGCGCGCTTCGCCGAACTGCCGACCAACAACCAATGGAGCGCCGCGATCTATGCGCGGCTGCTGATCCCCGATCTGTTTTCGTCCGCCGAGCGCGCGCTCTATCTCGACGCCGATTGCGTGGTGGTGGGCGATCTCGGCGACCTCTGGCACACCGATCTGCGGGACGCCGCGATCGGCGGCGTCTACGACCACGCTGTCATCGTGGAGCGCCGGGCCGGCATCCCGCTCTCAACCTATGTCAATTCCGGCGTCCTCCTGATGAACCTCCCGGTGTGGCGGCGCGAGCAGCTGAGCACGGCCGCCGTTAGGTTCCTGCGCAGCCATCCCGGAGCGGCCTTTCCCGATCAGACGGCGATCAGTGCCGCCTGCGCCGGCCGCATTCGTCACTTGGACGAGCGCTGGAACTTCCAGCTCGGCGCCAGCCATTCGGTGCTGAGCTGGGTCGGGCCGCGCATCGTGCATTGCACCGACCCGGCCAAGCCCTGGCTCCATCGCGATGCGTTCCTGGGCGAGCTCTATCGCTGCCACCGCCGCCAGACGCCGTTTTCACTCGACGAGTCGCGTGCCGTCCACCGCTCAAGCGCGCGGGTGCTGCTCGCCATGCTCGGCGGACGGCGCAAGTATTGGTACCGATTTCTCACCGCGCGGCGCTGGCGCGCCTTTGTCGAGGCGTATGTCGCCGCCCACGGCGGCGCCGCCGAGAAGGCGAAGCGCGTTAGCGGCGAGAGCCCCTAGCCTGCCCGGCGAGATCCGGCTGGCGACCGGGAGGGGGGCACACATACCCCCCGAAACCCGCGCAACCGCGCAACCGCTCCAGAAACTATCGCTACATCAATGACTTAACGGTTGCACGCGCTCCAGCAACCGCTCGCAACCGCTGGCAACCGGGAGGGGGGGCCTCCATACCCCCCGAAAACCCGCGCAACCGCGCAACCGCTCCTAAAACTCAAGTCGGCACAATGACTTAACGGTTGCACACCCTCCGGCAACCGATCGCAACCGCCGGCAACCGCTTCGGCAACCGCTCGGCGCCTCTGCCGCAGGGCGGAGGAGGAACCGGGAGGGTGCCCCGCAGGCGCGCCAACGACGAAGAACCGCTAGCACGCGGGCGGCGGGCGGCCGTTCCACAATTGCGCGAGGCGGCGGAGCGCCCCACCGATCACTTTGACGTGCGCGGGCGCGGCGCGGCCAACCGCGGAAATAGCGGGTTTCCCGCTGCCTCGGCGAAGGGCCCGCTCGCGTCGTCGCATTGACGGGAGCCCCGGCGCTTTCCTACGATTGAGCCTAGCGCAGGACGCGCCAAGGGAGGGTTTGAGAATGAAGACTTTGCTTGCGGGGGCCGCGCTGGTCGGCGCCCTCGGTCTGGCGGGTACGCCGGCCGCATATGCGCAGCAGCCGGCCTACGCGGTCGCGCAGCCCGCCGTCACCTCACCGCTCTCGGCGCCGGCCGGCAAGGACAGCGGCGCTCTGAAGACGGCGCTGCCGGGCGCGGTGAACCAGGGACCGTTCGATCCCAAGACCTGGAAATACGGCAACGCCCCGGCCTTCACGGCCCCGCCCGGCTCCAAGATCTGGAACCCGGTCAAGCTGAAGATGATGGCCGGCCAGAAGGTCACCGGCGGAACGGTGTTCAACGTGTCCGACCCGACCACCTACTGCGCGATGGCCAATGCCGGCTACGACTTCATCTGGACCGAGGCGCAGCACGGCGCCACCGACTGGGCCCAGATGGCGGCGCTGTGGAAGTCCTGCCCCTACGCCAAGGCTGTCCCGGGCGTTCGCGTCGCCTATACCGACGAGCGCGAGATCCAGCACGCGGCCGATAGCGGCGCGCTGGTGATCGTCGTGCCGACCATCGACACCGTCGAAGAGGCGATCGAGGCCCGCAACTGGGCGTTCTTCCCGCCGCTCGGCCGGCGCTCGCAGGGCGGCGGTTACGCCTTCGGCACCGACATGTATGGCAACGTGCCGGGCGGCTACCGTCAGACGATCAACGACAACCTCGTGCTGATCCTGATGATCGAGACGCTCGAAGGCCTGTCCAACGCCGCCGAGATCGCCAAGGTGCCCGGCGTCAGCGCCATCTTCGCGGCCTCGGGCGACCTCGGCAACTTCTCCGGCTTCGCCCAGGGCTCGCCGGACTACGAGCGCGCCATCAACATCGTGCATGACGCGGCGATCAATGCCGGCGTCCGCCTCTGCGGCCCGTTCGCCTGGCGCGAGCGGCCGGACTTCACCTGCTTCCAGAACCAGCAGCAGACCGGCGCCATCGCCACCGGCGTGAAGGTCGAGCTCGGCCCGCTGGCGGATACGCAGGGCCAGCCGGAAGTCGGCCCCTGGGCCAAGCTGCCGGCCAAGCCGTAAGCCGACGGCACAGCGACTGAACTCGAGGGGCCGGCGACGACAAGTCGCCGGCCTTTCCTTTTGCGGCACCGGCGCCGCGCTCAGGCGGCGAGGTCGGCGACCACGGCGTCGAGTACGAACGAGCCGGCGCGGGTGGCGCGCAAGCGATTGGGCCCGGTCCGCTCGACCATGCCCTCGCTGACGAGGTCGGCGACGCGCTTCTCGTCGAAGCCGCGCCCGGCAATCGCCGCATAGCGGGCGAGGTCGATGCCCTCGCTGAGGCGAAGGCCCATCAGCAGCATCTCGTCGGCCTGCTCCTCGGTCGACAGCAGGTCGTCGCTCTCCAGCCCGTCGCCCCAGGATTCGACGCGGGCGAGCCAGGTCTCCGGGTTGCGGCCGGTCGCCGTGGCGTGGCGGCCGTCGGCGAGAGCGAGGCGCCCATGCGCGCCGGGGCCGATGCCGGCATATTCCTGGTAGCGCCAGTAGACGAGGTTGTGGCGGCACTCGGCGCCGGGCGCGGCGTGGTTGGAGATCTCGTAGGCCGGGAGGCCGGCGCGGTCGCAGACCTCCTGGGTGACGGCGTAGAGGTCGGCGGCAAGGTCTTCGTCGGGCGTCGCCAGCTTGCCGGCGCGATGCAGCGCTGAGAACGGCGTGCCGGGCTCGATGGTCAGCTGGTAGAGCGAGAGGTGGTCGGCGGCGCGGGCGAGCGCCTGGCTGAGTTCGGCGGCCCAAGCGTCGGCATTCTGGCCGGGGCGGGCGTAGATCAGGTCGAATGACAGGCGCGGGAAGATCGCCCGCGCGGTCTCGATCGCCGCCAGGGCGCCGGCGACATCGTGCAGGCGGCCGAGCAGGCGGAGGTCGGTGTCGTTCAGCGCCTGAACGCCGAGCGACAGGCGGTTAACGCCGGCAGCGCGGTAGCCGCGGAAGCGGTCGGCCTCGACGCTCGACGGATTGGCCTCCAGCGTCACCTCGGCGTCGGCGGAGACGCGCCAGCCCTTGGCGACGGCACCGAGGATGCGCCCGACCGTCTCCGGCTCCATCAGCGAGGGCGTGCCGCCGCCGATGAAGATGCTGGTGACGGTGCGGCCGGCAGCGCGGGCGGCCGTGGTAGCGATCTCGCGCTCGAACGCAGCGGCAAAGCGCGGCTGGTCCACGCCGTGATGGCGGACGTGGCTGTTGAAGTCGCAGTAGGGGCACTTGGCGGCGCAGAACGGCCAGTGGATATAGACGCCGAAGGCCTCGGCCTCTCCCCCCGCCCGGTCGACCGCGCGAATCATGGCGGCGATTGTCGCACGGCCGGGGACGGACCGGCAGGCGGCATCAGCTTGGCCGCAGCCATCGCGGCGAAGGCGCGGGCGCGGTGCGACAGGGCGCGGGCGGCACCCGGCCGCCAGCCGTGTTTCTCCTCGGCGTTCATCTCGCCAAAGGTGCGGTCGTGGCCGTCGGGCAGGAAGACCGGGTCGTAGCCGAAGCCCTGATCGCCGCGTGGCGGCCAGACGAGGTGCCCCGCCACCTCGCCGCGCCAGACCTCGGAGGCGCCGTCAGGCGTGGCGAGGGCGAGAACGGCGACGAAGCGGGCGCCACGTGCCGTGGCTTCGCGCGCGTTGCGGCGGGCGAGTTCGTCCTCGACGCGGCGCATGGCAGCGGCAAAGTCGCGCCCCTCCCCCGCCCAGCGCGCCGAGTGGATGCCGGGGGCGCCGCCGAGGGCGTCGACGGCTAGGCCGGAATCGTCGGCGAGGGCGAGCGACCCGGACGCCTGCGCCGCGGCGAGCGCCTTCAGCACGGCGTTGGCCTCGAAGCTGTCGCCGGTCTCGTCGGGCTCGGCGAGGGCGAGATCCCTGGCCGACTGGGTGGCGAGGCCGAACGGGGCAAGCAGGTCGTTCAGCTCGCGGATCTTGCCGGCATTGTGCGTCGCCAGCACCAGGCGGGTGCCGCGCTCCAGGCGCGGAGGGATCGGCATCGCTAGAGGATCGCCAGCTTCTGGAGATCGACCAGGCGGGCGACGCCCTGCTTGGCGAGGCCGATCAGGGCGGCGAGTTCGGCTTCGCTGAACACCTGCCCCTCGGCGGTCGCCTGGATCTCGACGATGCCGCCGGAGCCGGTCATGACGAAATTACCGTCGGTGTGCGCCTCGCTGTCCTCGGCGTAGTCGAGATCGAGGACCGGCGTGCCGCGGTAGATGCCGACCGACACCGCCGCCAGGTGATCCTTGAGCACCGGCCTCGGCAGCATGTCGCGCGCCTTCATCCATTCCAGACAGTCGCGGAGCGCCACCCAGGCGCCGGTGATCGAGGCGGTACGGGTGCCGCCGTCGGCCTGGATCACGTCGCAGTCGAGGATGATCTGGCGCTCGCCAAGGGCGACGAGGTCGGTGACGGCGCGGAGCGAGCGACCGATCAGGCGCTGGATCTCCTGGGTGCGGCCGCCGGGATGGCCCTGGCTGACCTCGCGCCTGGTGCGCTCGGTGGTGGCGCGCGGCAGCATGCCGTATTCGGCGGTCACCCAGCCCTTGCCGCCGCCGCGCAGCCAAGGCGGCACGCGCTCCTCCAGCGACGCAGTGCAAAGTACCTCGGTGTTGCCGAAGCGGACGCGGCAGGAGCCTTCGGCATGGCGGGCGACGGCGCGCTCCAGGGATACCGGACGCATTTCGCCGGGGGCGCGTTTGGATGGACGCATCGGGAATATTTCCTAACAATAATGCCGGACTTGTAGCGGCGGCGGCGGCCGGCGGCAAAGCCCATGGATGTCATCGCCGGGCGAGACGACTATATGCTTCCCCAGACGAACGCTGCAGAATCCGAGGGCTATGCCTAACAACGCATCCAGCGAACGCGGCGGCGAGACGGCGGGCGGCCTTGCCGGCCTCGACCGCCGCTCGCGCGAGATCTTCCGCCGGATCGTCGAGACATATCTCGAAACCGGCGAACCGGTCGGCTCGCGCAATGTCAGCCGCATTCTGCCGATGGCCCTGTCGCCGGCCTCGGTGCGCAACATCATGTCCGACCTGGAACAGGCGGGCCTGATCTATGCGCCGCACGTTTCCGCCGGCCGGCTGCCGACCGAATTCGGCCTCCGCTTCTTCGTCGACGCGCTGCTCGAGGTGGGCGACCTCTCGGCGAGCGAGCGGCAGGAGATCGAGGCGCGGGTGAGAGCCGGCGAGAGCAAGCGCACCGTCGACGGCCTGCTCGCCGAGGCGAGCCAAATGCTCTCCGGCCTCTCGCGCGGCGCCGGCGTGGTGCTCGCCAACAAGCTCGACATCCGCCTCAAGCATCTTGAGTTCGTGCGGCTGGAACAGTCGCGGGCGCTGGTGATCATGGTCGGTGAGGACGGTTCGGTCGAGAACCGGGTGATCGACCTCGATCCCGGCACGACGCCGTCGGCGCTGATCGAGGCCGGCAACTACCTGAACACACATCTGCGCGGCCGGACTCTGGGGGAGGCGCGCGGCGAACTGCAGCGGCGGCTGGAGCAGCTACGCCAGGAGCTGGACCAGCTGACCGGCAAGGTGGTCGAGGCGGGGCTGGCGACGGTATCGAATGCCGGCCGCGAGCGCTCGGAGACGCTGATCATCCGCGGCCGCGCCAACCTGCTCGACGACGTCAAGGCGATCGAGGATCTGGAGCGCATCCGCCTCCTGTTCGACGACATGGAGACGCAGCGCGAGCTGATCAAGCTGCTCGGCGACGCCGAGAACGGCGAGGGCGTGCGCATCTTCATCGGCTCGGAGAACAAGCTGTTCTCGCTCTCCGGCTCCTCGCTGGTGGTTTCGCCCTATCGCGACTCCGAGCAGCGCATCGTCGGCGTGCTCGGCGTGCTCGGGCCGACCCGGCTCAACTATGCGCGGATCGTGCCGATGGTCGACTACACTGCCAAGGTGGTCGGGCGGCTGATCAAGTAGCCGCTTAGATCGCGTAGCCGGCCTGGCGGGCCAGCTCCTGTAGCGACACCGCCGGACGGGCGCCGAGATGACCGATGACTTCGGCGGCGGCGAGCGTGCCGAGCTCGGCGGAGCGGCGGGTGCTCATGCCGCGGGCCTGGCCGAAGAGGAAGCCGGAGGCGAAGAGGTCGCCGGCGCCGGTGAGATCGACCACCGCCGGCACCGGGCGGGCGGCGACGATCTCGATCGAGGTCGGCGAGACCACGTAAGCGCCGTCGGCTCCGACCGTCACCGCGGCAAGGCGGCAATCGGCCTGGAGGGCGGCGACGGCGGTATCGAGACTCGCGGTCTCGTAGAGGGCGCGAAGCTCGGAGGCGTTGGCGAAGAGGAGGTCGACGGCGCGGGTGCGGATCAGTTCGAGGAACTCCTGGCGATAGCGGTCGACGCAGAAGGAATCGGAGAGGGTGAAGGCGACCTTGCGGCCGGCGGCGTGGGCAAGCGTCGCCGCCTTGCGGAAGGCGGCCTTGGCGGCCGGCGGGTCCCAGAGATAGCCCTCGAGATAAGTATACTCGGAGGAGCGGATCAGCTCCTCGTCGATGTCGTCGTCGGTCAGCGCCACGCCGGCCCCGAGATAGGTGTTCATGGTCCGCTCGCCGTCGGGGGTGATGACGATCAGCGAACGGGCGGTCGGCTCGCCGCCGACCAGTGCCGGCGTCTCGAAATGAACGCCCATCGCCCGCATGTCGTGACGGTAGACCTCGCCGAGATGATCGTCGGCGACCTTGCCGATGAAAGCCGCCTTGCCGCCGAACGAGCCGAGGCCGGCGGCGGTGTTGCCGGCCGAACCGCCGGAGGCTTCGATCGCCGGGCCCATCGCCGCATAGAGCGCCTCGGCGCGGGCGGTGCCGATCAGGTGCATCGAGCCCTTGGCGAGATTCTCGGCGGCGAGGAAGTCGTCGTCGGCGCGGGCGATCACGTCGACGATCGCATTGCCGATGGCGACGGCGTCAAAGCGGGCTTTCTGCATCGTCTCTCACCGTCTTATCGGGATAGCGGCAGATGTCGGCGATGAGGCAGCGCCAGCATTCGGGGCGTCGCGCTTTGCAGACATAGCGGCCGTGGAGGATCAACCAGTGGTGGGCGTGCAGCTTGTAGCGATCCGGGACGGCGCGGGCGAGAGCCAATTCGACGTCGGCCGGTTTTGTCCCCGCTGCCATGCCGGTGCGGTTGGCGACGCGGAAGATGTGGGTGTCGACGGCGATGACCGGCTCGCCGAAGGCGATGTTGAGGACGACGTTGGCGGTCTTGCGGCCGACGCCGGGCAGCGCCTCCAGCGCGGCGCGTTCGGACGGCACCGCGCCGCCATGCTTCTCGACGAGATCGGCAGACAGGCGAACGAGGTTGCGGGCCTTGGTGCGGTAGAGGCCGATGGTCTTGATCAGCTCGGCGACCCGCGTTTCGCCGAGCGCCAGCATCTTCTGCGGCGTGTCGGCCAAGGCGAAGAGGCGCGGGGTCGCCTTGTTAACGCCGGCGTCGGTGGCTTGCGCCGAGAGGACGACGGCAACCAGGAGGGTGAAGGGCGAGGTGTAGTCGAGTTCGCCCCGCGGCTCGGGATCGGCGGCGGCGAAGCGGCGAAACGCCTCAGCCACCTCGGAAGCGGTCGGCTTGCCGCGCCGGCGGCCGGCGGGCGAAGCGGCGGCGGCGCGCCCGGATTTCGCGAGGGGCATGCGATGCTCTATAATCGGCGTCGATGAGCGAAGCCACTGCCGCCCCGGCGCCGGTCGCGCCTTTGTTCGCGGCGCGGCTGACGCCGCACCGGTCCCTCGGGCCGCGCGGATTTCTGGCTGTCATGGCCCTGATCGGCGCGATCTCGTTCGCCGTCGGCCTCTGCTTTTGGTGGATCGGGGCCTGGCCGGTGGTCGGCTTTCTCGGGCTGGACGTTCTCGTCATCTACATCGCCTTCCGCATCAATTTCCGCGCGGCGGAGGCCTATGAGGAAGTTGCCGTCACGCCCGAGCGGCTGACGGTGGCGCAAGTCGACCGCCGGGGGCGGCGGCGCGATTTCACCTTCAATCCCTACTGGACGCGGCTGGAAATCGTCCGCCGCGACGACTGGGGCGTGCTGACGATGCGGATCGCCTCGCACGGCAAGCGGCTGACGATCGGCTCGTTCCTGCACCGCGAAGACCGGGCACGGCTCGCCGAACGGCTGGAGGATGCCCTGGCAGCGGCCCGGGCGGCGCCGAGCGGTTAACGCCAATTCATAAAAAGCAAGGTTTCGGCAAGCCTCGGGTGCCATTGTGCCGGCATGAACCAGGGCGCGCCTTTCCGTAGCGACCGCCTGCCGAACGAGGGCGGCGGCGACCTTGCCGCGGCGCTGCGACGCCTGGAGGCCTTGAGCGCCGCCAAGTCGCGCATGCTGGCAACGGTCAGCCACGAAATCCGCACGCCGCTCTCGGGGATTCTCGGCCTCGCCGGGGTACTCCTCGGCACGCCGCTCAGCGACGAGCAGCGCACCTTCGTGCGGGCCCTGCATACCTCCGGCGAACTGCTGATGGGCCTCGTCGACGACCTACTCGACTTCGCCAAGATCGAGGCCGGCGGCTTCAAACTCGCCGCGCAGCCGACCGATTGCGCCGCGGTGGTGCAGGAGATCGTCGAACTGCTGGCGCCGCGGGCGCATGCCAAGGGCATCGACATCGCCGGCTATGTCAGCGCCGAACTGCCGCCGGAGCTGCGGCTCGACGCGGCGCGACTGCGGCAGGTTCTGCTCAACCTTGCCGGCAACGCGGTGAAGTTCACCGAGACCGGCGGCGTCGGCATTCTGGTCGCGCCCGACGAAGACGGGCCGCCGGGCCGGGTGGTGTTCGCGGTGGTGGATAGCGGCCCGGGAATCGCCCCTGGCGAAGCCGAACGCCTGTTTGCCGGTCTAGGGCCGGCCGACGCCCCCTCGCCCGACCGCGCCCGGGGCAGCGGCCTCGGCCTGCCGATCTCGCGCGAGATCGTGCGGCGGATGGGCGGCGACATCGAACTGCGCGCCCGGCCGGGCGGCGGCACCGAATTCCGCTTCGCGCTGGAAAGCGCGGCAACGGCCGCGACGGCGAAGGCGTCCCGCCCGCTCGCCGGCCGGCGCGCGCTCATCCTCGCTCCGGAGGGCGCCGCGCCGGCGATCCTGGCGCGGCAACTCGCCGAACTCGGCGTCGAGGCCAAAGCGACCGACAGCCTCTATCGAGCCAAGGGCGCCGTCGCAGCAGCGGCGGCGGCGGGGCTCGCGTACGACTTCGCGCTGGTAGATCCCCGCGGAACCGCAGACCCGTCCCGCCTCCTCGGCGAACTCACCGAAGCGGCGGGCGGGGCGATGCCGACCGTCGCGCTGATCGAGCCGGGACGGCGGCGCGACATCGAGCCCCTCCGCCAGGCCGGCTACCTCGCCTATCTGGTGCGGCCAGTGCGCCGCGCTTCGCTGGTCAAGATCGCCACCGCCCTCGCCGCCGGATCGCGGCAGTTCCGCGCCGATCCGAGCGACGAGCCGCAGGCCGAGCCGCCGCGCGCGGCGCTGGGGCGGCGGAAGCTCAATGTCCTCCTCGCCGAGGACGACGAGATCAACGCCCTCCTGCTCCGCGCCGTGCTGGAACGGAGTGGCCACAACGTCACCGAGGCGCGCGACGGTAGGGCGGCGGTGACGCTCGCAACCGCCGACGACGGCGCCGGGCCGGACGCGCTGCTGCTCGACCTCCATCTGCCGCTGCTCGACGGGATCGGCATCGCCGAGGCGCTGCGCCGCCATGCCTGGCGCGGACCGCCGCCGCCGATGATCGCAGTGACCGCCGACGCCAGCGACCTGGCGCGCGCCGAAGCGCGGGCGGCGGGGTTTGCCTGCGTGCTGGAAAAGCCGGTCGACCCGCAGCTCCTGGCGCGGGTGCTCGACGAATTGGCGCTCGACCGCGAGGCGACGGGCTAGGCCGTGCCCGGCGGACGGCCGGGCCGCTGACGGTAGCCGGGAAGCGTCCAGGCGAAGACCAGCGCGCCGGCGCGCACGCCAAAGGCGACCGCGCTCGCCGCAAGGCCGGCCGGCCAGCGCGGCAGGCCGAGAGCGGCAAGGCCGACATAGACCACCGCCCCGGCCAGCGCGGCGGTGACGTAGAGTTCCTTCCGCATCAAGACCGAGGGTTCGCCCGAGGTGACGTCGCGAATAATCCCGCCCGAGGTGGCGGTGAGGACGCCGACGGCGACGGCGGCGAGCGGCCCGGCGCTCCGGTCGAGGGCCTCGGCGGCGCCGAGCACGGCATAGGCCGCAAGCCCGACCGCGTCGGCCCAAAGCAGCAGGCGATAGCGCGACTCGGCAAGGTGGGCGGTGAAGTAGACAATCACCGCGACGGCCAGGCAGACGCCGAGTTGCGAGGGATCGGCGACCCAGAACACAGGATTCTTGCCGAGGAGGAGGTCGCGGATGGTGCCGCCGCCGACACCGGTGATGCTGGCGAGGAAGGCGAAGCCGATAATGTCCATCTGCTTGCGCGAGGCCGCCAGCGCTCCCGCCGCGGCGAAGACGGCGACGCCGGCATAGCCAAGGACCGGGAGGAAGAAATCGTCCAACGCCCCCTCCCCCGCTTGCCGCCGGCGAGCCCTTAGGACGGCGTCGGCTTGGCCTTGGCCGACTTGGCGACCGCGACCAGCGCCGGCCGCAACACGCGCTCGCCGATGGCGTAGCCCGGCTGCAGCACGTTGGTAACGGTGCCGGGGGCGGCGTCGCCGGCGTCGGTCTCGAACATCGCCTGATGGAAATTGGCGTCGAACTTCTCGCCGCGCGGCTCCAGCCGGCGGACGCCGTGCTTGCCGAGAACGTGGAGGAAGACCCGCTCGGTGGCCTCGATACCTTCGAGGAGCGTGGCCAGAACCGGCGGGCGCTCCGCCTGATCGGCCGGCGGCACCGCCTCGATGGCGCGGCGGAGATTGTCGCCGACCTGAACGATCTCGCGGGCAAAACTGGTGACCGCATATTGCCGGGCGTCGGCGACCTCGCGCTCGGCGCGGCGGGCACGATTTTCCGTTTCCGCCGCAGCGCGGAGCAGGCGGTCCTTGAGGTCGGCGGCCTCGGCGACGAGGGCGGCGATGCGGGCCTCGGCGTGGGCGAGTTCCGGTGTGGGCCCGGGCGGCGCTTCGCGCCCTCCCTGGGATTTGGGCTCGGGCTCTGGTTCCGCCTCCGGTTCTGGCTCAAGCGCCCGCGCCGCCTTGGCGGCCTCGCCACCGGCGTCGGCCACCACTTCCGCTGGAGCGTCTTCGGCTGCCGCCTCGTCCGCATTGTCCGCCACGGCCGGGTCGGCCATCGCCACCGGCTCGTCGCCCGCAGCAGTTGCGGCCGCCTCTGCGTCCGGCGACGCTTCGCCCTCGGCCTCGGCCGCCGCCGTAGCCTGGCCGGCTGGCTCGCCCTTGGCGGCCCGGTTCTTCCCGGCCTGTTTTCCGCTCTTGGACCCGCTCTCCTCGGCCGTCATCTCGCTATCAGCTCCACTGCGCGTCGCTGTGCCCGATCAATCGGGCGGATATCTGGTCTCCAGCGAAGAAAATCAAGCCGGGCGAGCCATGCTTGGGCTCAAAGGCGGCGAAGCGCCACGCGCTCGACACGGTGGCTCGCCCCTTTCCACAGGATCAGGCTGGCGCGCGGCCGCGTCGGCAGGATGTTTTCTCGGAGATTGACGAGGTTGATCGTCTGCCACAGCTGCCCGGCGACGCGGCGCGCTTCGTCGTCGCCAAGATTGGCATAACGATGGAAATAGGACTTCGGGTCGCGGAAGGCGGTCTGGCGGAGCGTCAGGAAGCGGGCGACGTACCAGTCGCGGATCGCCGCCTCGTCGGCGTCGATATAGATCGAGAAGTCGAAGAAGTCGGAGACGAAGGGCACGGCGCGGCCGTCGCGCGGCAGGTGCGAGGGTTCCAGGACGTTCAGTCCCTCGACGATCAGGATGTCGGGACGGTCGACGACAACGCTAGCGCCCGGCACGATGTCGTAGACCAGATGCGAGTAGACCGGCGCCTCGACCGGCGCCTCGCCGGCCTTCACCGCCGACAGGAAATTCCGCAGCGCGGAGATGTCGTAGCTCTCGGGAAAGCCTTTGCGGGCGAGCAGGCCGCGGCCCTCCAAGACGGCGTTCGGCCAAAGGAAGCCGTCGGTGGTGACGAGATCGACGCGCGGCACGTTCGGCCAGCGCGAGAGCAGGGCGCGAAGGACGCGGGCGGTGGTCGACTTGCCGACCGCCACCGAGCCGGCGATGCCGACGATGAAGGGCGTCTTGCCGTCCTGGGTGCCGAGGAAGGTGCGAGTCGCGGCGTGCAGCCCCTGCATGGCGCGGACATAGAGGCTGAGGAGGCGCGACAGCGGCAGGTAGATGTCGACGACTTCATCGAGCGAGATCGGGTCGTCGAGGCTGCGCAGGCGTTCCAGATCCGCCTGGTTCAGCGTCATCGGCGTGTCGGCGCGAAAGCGGGCCCACTCGGCGCGCGTGAACTCGCGGTGCGGCGCGTAGCGAGTGACGGGCGCGGCGGAATCGGCGGTCATGCGCCCTTCGACCGGCCGGCCTTCTCGGCGTGGCCGCTTTGTGCGGTGCGGCGCTGCAATTCGGCCATGACCTCGGCGAGGGGCACCTTGCCCGCCTGGAGCAGCACCAGCAGATGGTAGAGCACGTCGGCTGCCTCGGCGCGAAGTGCGGCAGCGTCGCCCGAGGTCGCCGCCACCACCGCCTCGACCGCCTCCTCGCCGAACTTGCGAGCAACGTGCGGCAAGCCCTTGGCGAGCAACGCGGCGGTGTAGGAATCGCCGACGGCGGCGCCGGAACGCTCGGCGATACGGGCGGCAAGGTCGGCGAGGGTGAATGCGGTCATCGGGCCCTCATGCATCGAGGCGGACGGGAATACCACTCGCCGCCATGTGGCGCTTGGCCTCGGCGATGGAGTGGAGGCCGAAGTGGAAGATCGAGGCGGCCAGCACGGCCGAGGCATGGCCCTCGCTGACGCCGGCGACAAGGTGGTCGAGCGTGCCGACCCCGCCGGAGGCCACCACCGGCACCGGCACCGCATCGGCGACGGCGCGGGTCAGCGCAAGGTCGAAGCCGTCGCGCGTGCCGTCGCGATCCATCGAGGTGAGGAGGATCTCGCCGGCGCCGATGCGGGCGACTTCCTCGGCATAGGCGACAGCGTCGAGGCCGGTGCGATTGCGGCCGCCATGGGTGAAGACCTCCCAGCGCGGCATCTCGTCCGGCGCCGATACCAGCTTGGCGTCGATGGCGACGACGATCGCCTGGGCGCCGAACTTGTCGGCGGCGCGGCCGACGACGCCGCGGTCGCGGACGGCGGCGGTATTGATCGACACCTTGTCGGCGCCGGCCAGCATCAGGGCACGGACATCCTCGACGCTGCGGACGCCGCCGCCGACGGTCACCGGCATGAAGCAGGCCTCGGCGGTGCGGGCGACGACGTCGAGGAGGATGGCACGATCCTCGTGGCTGGCGGTGATGTCGAGGAAGCAAAGCTCGTCGGCGCCGGCGGCGTCGTAGGCGCGGGCCGCCTCGACCGGGTCGCCGGCATCGCGCAGATCGACGAAGTTCACCCCCTTCACCACCCGTCCGTCCTTGACGTCGAGGCAGGGGATGACGCGGACCTTGAGCATCAAAGCGTCCTGAAAGAAAGCGTCCTGAGAGGAGGCCGGAAAAGGCTGGCCGGCCAGCGCCTTATAGCGACAAGCGGCAGTCGATTGAAACCCTCACCGGCGTCCCGCGGCGGCAACGGCGCGCAGCTTGGCCAGGGCCTCGGCCGGATCGATCCTCCCGTCGTAAAGCGCGCGGCCGCTGATCGCGCCTTCCAGGATCGCCGCGTCGGGCTGGGTCAAGCGGTCGATGTCGGCCATCGAGGCGAGGCCGCCGGAGGCGATCACCGGGATTGGCACAGCGTGGGCAAGAGCGATCGTGGCGGGAAGGTTCAAGCCCTTGAGCACGCCGTCGCGGTCGATATCGGTGAAGACGATCGCGGCGACGCCGGCGTCGGCGAAGCGGAGGGCCAGTTCCTCGGCTGCAAGGTCGGAGGTTTCCGCCCAGCCGGAAACCGCGACGCGGCCGCCGCGGGCGTCGATGCCGACGGCGACGCGGCCGGGGAATGCCGCCGCCGCCTCGCGGACGAGGGCGGGATCGCGCACCGCGGCGGTGCCGAGGATCACCCGCTCCACGCCGCGTTCCAGCCAGGCGGCGACGGCGGCGAGGTCGCGGATGCCGCCGCCGAGTTGGACCTTGAGGGTGGTCGCGGCGAGGATTGCCTCGACGGCGGCGCCGTTGACCGAGCCGCCGGCAAAGGCGCCGTTGAGGTCGACGACGTGCAGCCAGTCGAAGCCCTGGCCGGCGAAGCGGCGGGCCTGCGCGGCGGGATCGGCGTTGAAGACGGTGGCGCGCGCCATCTCGCCGCGTTCGAGGCGAACGCACTCGCCGTCCTTCAGGTCGATGGCGGGGAAGAGGATCACGGAGTGGGCGGCCGGGATAGGGTCAGGGGCGCCAGCGCACGAAGTTGCGCAGGAGGGCGAGGCCGAGGCGCTGGCTTTTCTCGGGATGGAACTGCGTGCCGGCGACATTGCCGCGGGCGACGACGGCGGTGACCGGCCCGCCATAGTCGGCGACGGCGACGACATCGCCGGCGTCGGCGGCAACGAAATGGTAGCCGTGCAGGAAATAAGCGTGCCAGCCGGCGGGTCCGAGCGGTATCCCCTCCAGCAGCGGATGCGGGCGGCGGCCCTCGAGATTGTTCCAGCCCATGTGCGGCACCTTCAGCGCCGGGTCGGCCGGCACGACGGCGCGCACTTCGCCGGGAAGGCGATCGAGACCGGGGGTCACGCCATGCTCCAGGCCACGCGTCGCCAGAAGCTGCATGCCGACGCAGATGCCGAGGAAGGGCCGGCCGGAATCGATAACGGCATCGACCGCTTCGGCCATACCCGGCTGCGCCGCGAGGCCGCGGCGACAGTCGGCGAAAGCGCCGTCGCCGGGGAGGACGACGCGATCGGCGGCGCGCACTGCCGCCGGATCGGCGGTCACCACGACGCTGTCGGCGGCCTCCGAGACCGAAGCCAGCGCCTTAGCGGCCGACCGGAGATTGCCGGCGCCGTAATCGATGATGGCGGTGGTCAAGCCTCTACCCGCCGAGGGCCTGGGCGAGGCTCGCCGGTGCCGGCGGGGCGGCGGGCGGAGGCGCGACCGCCGTTCCGGCGGCGAGTTGGGCGAAGTACTGCGCTTCGGCCTCCAGGCGGTCCCGCCCGACTGCCAAGCCAACCAGGCGCCAGCCCCAGCGCTCCATCGTCCAGCGGCGAAGCTGGTTGGCCTCCAGGGCAAACCACAGGCCGAACAGCATCGCCACCGGCCCAATCGCCTCGGCGCCGTAAGCGCGACCGACGGCGCCGATCAGCGCCAGGATCAGGCAATAGGCGAGGAAGGTCAGCCACAGGCGGCGGAATAGCAGCCACAGCGGCGCAAAGAACAGCGCCGGCCAGCAGAAGCCCTCCTTGACGAAGAGGAGCCGCAGCGGCGTTGCCTCGGGAGGCGCGCCTCCCGGCGGGGCGTGGACGGTGTAAATCGCCATAGGGGGTAGGTTTACCCCCCGAGGCGGCCCTTGGTCGAGGGGACGCTTCCGGCTTGGCGGGGATCCACGGCAACCGCCGCCCGCAGGGCCCGCGCCAGCGCCTTGAAACAGGTCTCGGCGATATGGTGCGAATTGGCGCCGTAGAGGTTCTCGACGTGGAGCGTGATGGCGGCATTCTGGGCGAAGGCCTGGAAGAATTCGCGGAAAAGCTCAGTGTCGAAGTCGCCGACCTTGAGGCTCGGGAAGGCCACGTTCCAAACGAGATAGGGGCGGCCGGAAACGTCGATGGCGACGCGGGTCAGCGCCTCGTCCATCGGCAGATGCACGTCGGCGTAGCGGGCGATGCCCTTCATCTCGCCGAGCGCCTGGCGGAGCGCCTGGCCGAGGGCGATGCCGACATCCTCGGTGGTGTGGTGCTGGTCGATGTGCAGGTCGCCCTTGGCGCGGACCGTCAGGTCTATCAGGCTGTGGCGGGAGAGCTGCTCCAGCATGTGGTCGAGGAAGCCAATGCCGGTCTCGACGGCAAAGCGGCCGGTGCCGTCGAGATCGACGGTCACAACGACCTCCGTCTCCTTGGTGCGGCGCTCGACAGTGGCGGTGCGCATGGTGCTTCCGAGGTTCCGATGCGGGGCGGCTTCTAACAGCGGCCGCCGATTAAGGCCATGGCATTGGTTAAGTCCGCCTGAGGGCGGGCCGGGCGGTATCCGATTTGCACTGCCCGGTGCCCTCACTACATAAGGGAACCTCGTGCCGCGACGAGTGCTTCGGGCTCCACGCGGCGGCGGGCGGAAAGGACGTTGGCGTGGCGGAAATCGCGGAACATCAACCCTGGCACGGGACGACCATCGTCTCGGTGCGCAGAGCCGGGCGGGTGGTTATCGCCGGCGACGGGCAGGTCACCGTCGGGCAAACGGTCATTAAGCACAATGCGAAAAAGGTCCGGGCGGTCGGGCGCGGCACGGTGATCGGCGGCTTTGCCGGCGCCACCGCCGATGCCTTCACCCTCTTCGAGCGGCTGGAGAAGAAGCTCGAACAATACCCCGACCAGCTGATGCGGGCGGCGGTGGAACTCGCCAAGGACTGGCGGATGGACCGCTACCTTCGACGCCTGGAGGCGATGATGATCGTCGCCGACCGGGCGACGACGCTGGTGCTGACCGGCACCGGCGACGTGCTGGAACCGGAGTCGGGCGTGACGGCCATCGGCTCGGGCGGCAACTACGCCCTCGCAGCGGCGCGGGCGCTGATCGAGGTGCCCGACCTCGGCGCCGAGGAGATCGCCCGGCGCGCCATGCGCATCGCCGCCGATATTTGCGTCTACACCAACGCCCAGGTGACGCTGGAAAGCCTGCCGGCCGACTGAACGCGGCCCACTCTGCGGCCCCTCTCTCAGGACCCTTGAAACTCGATGACCAACTTTTCCCCGCGCGAGATCGTCTCCGAACTCGACCGCTTCATCATCGGCCAGAAGGAGGCTAAGCGCGCCGTCGCCATCGCCCTCCGCAACCGCTGGCGGCGACAGCAGCTCGCAGGGCCAATGCGCGAAGAAGTGCTGCCGAAGAACATCCTGATGATCGGCCCGACCGGCGTCGGCAAAACGGAGATTTCGCGGCGCCTCGCCAAGCTCGCGGCGGCGCCGTTCCTCAAGGTCGAGGCGACCAAGTTCACCGAGGTCGGCTATGTCGGCCGCGACGTCGACCAGATCGTCCGCGACCTGGTGGAGATCGGTCTCGGCATGGTGCGCGAGAAGAAGCGCAAGGACGTCGAGGCGCGGGCCCGGCTCGCCGCCGAGGAACGGGTGCTCGACGCCCTGGTCGGCCAATCGGCGAGCCCGACGACGCGCGAGACCTTCCGCAAGCGGCTGCGCGCCGGCGAACTCGACGACAAGGAGATCGACATCCAGGTCAAGGACACCGGCGGCGGCATGCCGTCCTTCGAGGTGCCGGGGATGCCGGGCGCCAGCGTCGGGGTGATGAACCTCAACGAGATGCTCGGCAAGGCGCTCGGCGGGCGGCAGAAGACGCGACGGGTCAGCGTCAAGGATTCGCACGCCATCCTGCTCGCCGAGGAATCGGACAAGCTGCTCGACGACGAGCGGATCGTGCAGGACGCGATCGCGGCGGTGGAGAACGACGGCATCGTCTTCATCGACGAGATCGACAAGATTTGCGCCCGCGAAGGGCGGATGGGCGGCGACGTCAGCCGCGAGGGCGTGCAGCGCGACCTCTTACCGCTGATCGAGGGTACGACGGTGCCGACCAAGTACGGGCCGGTGAAGACCGACCACATCCTGTTCATCGCCTCCGGCGCCTTCCACGTCGCCAAGCCGTCCGACCTGTTGCCGGAGCTGCAGGGCCGGCTGCCGATCCGTGTCGAGCTGCGGCCGCTCTCCAAGGAGGATTTCCGCCGGATCCTGACCGAGACCGAGGCGAGCCTCATCAAGCAATATGTGGCGCTAATGGCGACGGAGAAGGTGAACCTCGAGATCACCGACGATGCGATCGACGCCATCGCCGAGTTCGCGGTGTCGATCAATTCGAGCGTCGAAAATATCGGCGCGCGGAGGCTGCAGACGGTGATGGAGCGCATCCTCGACGAGGTGAGCTTTGCCGCGCCGGATAAGGGCGGCGAGCGGATCGTCATCGACGCGCGCTACGTCGAAGAGCACATCGGCGACCTCGCGCGGAACGCCGACCTCAGCCGTTACATCCTCTAACGCGCCGCATTAGCCGGCCGACCGGCGCCGGCGGACCAGCACGTAAAGGGCGCCCGAGCCGCCGTGGCCGGGCTGCGCCTCGTCGAAGCCGATGACGAGGGGACGGAGTTCGGGGGAAGCCAGCCAGAACGGCACCAGGCGCCGGAGCACGCCGCGCTCGGCCTGGCCGGGAAACGCAGGCTGACCGCCGCCCTTGCCGGTGATGACGAGAGCCATGCGGCCGCCGGCCGCCTGGGTCCTGGCGAGAAAGCCCTTCAGGCGTTCATGCGCCTCGTGCTGAGTGAGGCCGTGCAGGTCGAGGCGGGCGTCGACGCTGACCCGGCCACGGCCGACGCGCGTCGCCAGACGCCGCTCGATCGGCGCCAGATGCGGCAGGCCGGCGGGACGCGGCGCCGGTTTGGCAGCGGCTGGCGCGGTCGGCGGACGAAGCGCAGCCGGGGCGGCTTCTGCCTTGGCGGCGGCCCTCGGCGGACGCGGGCGGAGCGGGGTCATGGTGGCGGTGACCGCCTCCCAGAGCGCGCGGTCCTCCGGCGTCAGGTCGCGGCGCCACCTCACAGCACGACCTCGCCGGGGAGGTTCAGCTGGCGCGGCACGAGTAGCACGAAACGGCCTGGCGACTTCATCGCTCCGGCCAGCGCCGCCGCGGCATCGCCGGTGCCGAAAAAGATGTCGCCGCGGGCCGGGCCGAGAATCGCCGAACCGGTGTCGTCGGCGAACATCAGGCGGCGGAACGGTCCGTCCGGGGCCTCGGTCTCGACCCAGACCGGACTGCCGAAGGTGTGGAGGGTGCGATCGACGGCGAGGCTGCGCCCCGGCGTCAGCGCCACCCCGGCGGCGGCAACCGGACCGAGCGCGGGATCGGCGACCGCGATCTCCTTGAAGAAGATGAAGGAGCGGTTTTCCGCCATCACGCCGGGGGCGTCGTTGGGATGGGCGGAGAGCCAGGCGCGGATCGAGGCCATGGTGACGTCGGCGCGCGCGATCTCGCCGCGGTCGATCAGCACCTTGCCGATGGCGGTGTAGGGGTGGCCGGACTTGCCGTCGAAGGTGAGGCGTATCGTCCGGCCGTCCGCCAGCCGCACGCGTGCCGAGCCCTGGATGTGGATGAAGAAGACATCGACCGGGTCGTTCAACCAGACCAGCTCCAGCCCCTGCCCCGCCAGGGCGCCGGCTTCGATGGCGCGGCGGTCGGGAAATTCACTGAGGCCGGCAGCAGTGCGGCGCGCGAAGCGGATCTCGGGGTCCCACCCCGCGGGGCGATTGGCGTCATCCACGTCGGCGAGGTCCGGCGGCCGACGGTAAAGGGGGACGGTGAAGCCGGGGGCACGCGCCAGAGACCCAGCGACGACCGGCTCGTAATAGCCCGTAAAGAAGCCGCGGCCCTTCGGCGGATGGACGTCGTAGGGCGCGAAGTTGTCCTCGAAGAACGCTTGCGCAGCCGAGCGCTCAAGCGGCCCAGGGAGGGCCAGCGCGGCTTGCGCGGCGCGGACGACCGCCGCCCCGGCAATGTTCAGGCGGCGCGTCTTGGGCGGCGCCGCGGCGACCACGGCCGCCGACCGGCGGAAAGCCTGGAGGGCAGCGCGATGATCGTCCTGGGGCCAGCCGGCGAGCGCGGCGAAAGTGACGCGCCGGAGCGTCGCGATCGCCTCTTCCTCTCCCCTCACCCGGCCCTCCGGCAGTCGAGCGGCTAGTCGACGGACTCGGTGGCGACCAGGCGCCAGTTGGGGTCGTTTGCCCGCACATCGCGCGCAAACGTCCAGATGTCGGTCACTTCCGCGACCTGCGTCGGATCGCCGTCGACGACGGCGCCGGCCTTGTCGCGGGTGGCCGAAACCAGGCTCGAAACGAAACGAACTGTCACCTGCGCCGTCTGGTCGCGGAGGGCCGCCTCGGTGATGTCGGCCTTCTGCACGCCGACGAACTTGAACTCGATCTTGTGTTCCTTGGCCTCGCGGTCGGCGATGGCAGCGGAGAAGCCGTCATTCACCTCACGCGACAGAAGTGGCTTCAGCGCGCGCCGGTCGCCCTCGGCGAAGGCGGTAACGACAATCTCGTAGGCCTTGCGCGCGCCGGCTAGGAACTGAGCGGGGTCGAAGGACTTGTCGGCCTCGGCGATACCCCGCAGCTGCGTGGCGAGCGGCGTTCCTTCGGCGGCGACCGACTTGATTGCGGCGGCCACCTCGTCGCCGGCGCCGGGGCGCGGCAGCGCCTTGGTTCGCGGCAGCGCGATCACTTTCTCAGAGGCGCTGGGACGCTCGGATTCGCGCGGAGAATAGGGGTCGAAGGGCGGTTTCTCGGTTCCGGTCCGGCGGCCGAGGACACTGACCAGCCGTAAGATGATCACCACCGCAATGACGCCAAGGATGAGAGTGAACGGCACGGTATTCATGCGGTCGCGCCTGCTACGCGGGGTCTGGTGTCGCCGGGTCTCGCCAAGGGCATCGCAACGCCCCTTGTTTCATCAAGTAGGGCTGTCGGCAAGCTTCGCAAATGGCGGCGGGCGCGGACAGGGTTTTCCGTGCCTTGTGTGACCTGAACAGCCGTGTTAGCCAGCCCGCGCCCTAGGGCCGGAGGGCCGGCGCCGGGATTACACGAGAAACCAGGACGATGGCCGACGTAAGCGACAATGGCGGGGCCGGCCAACCGGCGGGACCGAGCCTCAGCATCATCGCGCAATATCTGAAGGACATCTCCTTCGAAAACCCGGACGCTCCCAACAGCCTGCGTCCGCGCGAGCGGCCGCCGACGATCAATATCGGCATCAACGTCCAGGCTAACCCGTTGTCGCAGAGCGACATCGAGGTCGAGCTAAAGATCGAAGGGCGCGCCAGCGACGGCGACAAGACGATCTTCGTGGTCGAGCTCGCTTATGCCGGCGTGTTCCGTTTCATGAATGTGCCGCAGGAGCAGATCCATCCGCTGTTGATGATCGAGTGCCCTCGCCTGCTCTTTCCGTTCGCCCGGCACATCATCGCCGATGCGACGCGCGAGGGCGGCTTTCCGCCCTTGATGGTCGATCCGGTCGACTTTGCGGCCCTGTACCGCCAGCGGCTCGGCGCCGGCGGCGGGGCGGGACAGGGTATCCGGCCGAGCTAAGCCCGAGCCAGCGGCGGCTAGGCCGCCGATCCGGCCGCCGCGAAATAGCGCAGCCAGAGCGCCTCGCCTGCCAGAGTCCCGACCAGCGCGCGGTGGGCGGCCTGTTCGTCAGGGCTTGCGGCCAGCGCAAACGTCGGGATGTCGATCGCCTGTTCAGCCGCCATCGCCGCCGGGCCATGCGATTGCTGTGTCGCGGTGACGCTGAGGCCGAGATTAGCCTGACGGCCGCCGATCAGCTCGACATAGACCTCGGCGAGCAGGCTCGCGTCGAGGAGAGCGCCGTGCAAAGTGCGGCGCGAGAGGTCGACGCCGTAGCGGGTGCATAGCCCGTCGAGAGAGTTGGGGCCGCCGGGGTGTTTGCGCCGGGCCAGCAGCAGGGAATCGATGACCCGGTCCCTGGCGATCAGCGCGCGTTCGGCTCGCCCGAGGCTGGCGTTGATGAAGGCGATATCGAAGTCGGCATTGTGGGCGATCAGCGGGGCCTCGCCGAGGAACTCAAGAAAATCCCCGGCCACTGCCTCGAAGGCCGGCTTGTCGGCGAGAAAAGCCTCGGTCAGGCCGTGGACGCGGCTGGCTTCCGCGGAAATGGCGCGGCCGGGATTGATGTAGGCGTGAAAAATCCGGCCGGTCGGGATGTGGTTGAAGAGCTCGACACAGCCGATCTCGACAATGCGGTCGGTAACCGAGTCGAGGCCGGTAGTCTCGGTGTCGAAGACGATCTCGCGCATGGTCCGCCGGAGCGAATCGGGAAGGCGACACCAATTTTAGCCAATGAGCCGCGGCGCGGCGAATGTCAGCCGGCGGCGGCGCGCACGTGGCGGGAAAACTCGATCGGCCGATCGGGGATGGCGATGGCGAAGGTCGATCCCGGACCGCTGGTGTCGACGAGATCGATGGTGCCTCCGTGGGCGCGGACGAGTTCGGCGGCGATGGCCAGGCCGAGGCCGGTCCCGCCAGGGCGGGCCGAGCCCTGAAAGGCCTGGAAAAGGTGGGCGCGCGCCTTAGGCGGAACGCCTGGACCGGTGTCGCGGACGCGGATGGTGACAACGCCGCCGGTTCGCTCGGCATCGATGGCCAGGCGGCGCAGCAGAATGGGCTCGCTGCCTTCCATCGCCTCCAGCGCGTTCCGGCAGAGATTGAGGAGGACGCGATAAAGCTGGTCGGGATCGGCGTCGATTTCCAGGTCGGGCGGTACCGAGTTCTCCCAGCGCACCGAGGTTTGATTGTCGAGGCCGAGCAGTTCGGCGACGTCCTTCACCAAACGGTTGAGGATGATCAGACGCCGCTCGGGCGGCGCCTCGCTGGCGCGGCCGTAGGCGAGGGTCGACTTGCAATAGGCGATGGCGCGGTCGAGGGCGGCGATCAGCTTGGGAGCGAAGCGCTGGACCGACGGGTCGGGGATCGCCGCCAAGCGGTCCGACAAGAGGTGCGCCGAGGCCAGAATGTTGCGGAGGTCGTGGTTGATCTTGGACACCGCCAGGCCGAGTTCGGCGAGACGCTTGCGCTGCTGCAGGGTCTGCTGCAGGTCGCGCTGCATGGCGGCGAGGTGCTCCTCGGCGACGCCGATCTCGTCGGAGCGGCGGGGCGGTCCGACCACCCGAGCGGGGTCCTCCGGCGCTTCGGAAAAGCGCACCATCGCCTGCGACATGCGGCGGATCGGACCGACCAGGATGAGGTTCAGCGCCACGAAGACGATGGCACCCGTCGGCAACGAGGTCAGCAGCGAGGCGATCAGCGCGGTGCGGGAATAGGCGAGCATCTCGGCGTGCAGGGGCGCGTCGCTGAGCACCAGGTCGATCGTCTCCTGGCGCGGGGTGGCGCCGACCACGCGCAGCGTATGCGGCCGCGCTTCGAAGAGAGTCCTGACCGCCTCGGCGGTCGATACCCAGAACGGCTCGTTATTGACTTCGGCCAGACGCTCGATGGTCGGCGGCACCTCGACCGTCGCCAGCAGCCGGCTGACCTCGCCGGTGCGGATGGCGATGGCGTCCGCCCCGACCGCGGCGAGGAGATCGTCCTGCAGTTCACGGGGCACATCGGTCCAATCCGACGCGGCAAGCACGATCGCGGCCGCCGTTGCCGTCGCAAGGCGGTCGCGCAGCCAGGTGGTACGGAAGTTGGCAATCGAAGGGACGAAAACCAGCACCTCGCCGACAATGACGATCAAGAACGCCAGCGACAGGAGCTTCCAGGAAAGGCCGATGCGGATGCGCGGTTTCGACACCGGCTTGCCCGTCCGAGCGTCGATCCGGTCGCCGGCCAGGCGCTCTGTCGGGGCTGAATTAGGGCCGTTCACCAGGAAATGATGCGCTGCCGCCGTGTCTTCGTCAAACCGCCGCATTGCCGTGGACGGCCCGGCGGCCGGACCGGAAGGCGCGTACGGCCTCCCGCGTTGACTTCAGCGTCCGTTTCTTCCATAAGCCCGCCCAACGGTTCGACCGCCGCCGCCCTTATGGCGGGCGGCGTTTTGCCCGTTTTCCACGTAGCGCCTGGGCTCGGCCCGACCGACAGCGGCGGCTCGAAGCGGATAGAGTTATGAAGCGCACCTACCAACCCAGCAAGCTCGTTCGTAAGCGTCGTCACGGCTTCCGGACGAGAATGGAAACCGCCGGCGGCCGCAAGGTGCTCGCCGCGCGCCGCGCCAGGGGCCGCAAGCGCCTCAGCGCCTAGCCCTTGTAACCGCGCTGCCGAAGCCCACATGCTGCGGCTGAGGAAGCGCGCCGAGTTTCTCGCCGCGCGCCGCGGACGCCGTCTCAATTATCGTGCGTTCGCGATCGAAGTCGCCCCGTCCAGCCGCTCGGCGAGCGGCGAGCCGGTTCCCGCCAAGGAACCCCGTTTCGGATTCACGGCGACGAAAAAGATGGGCAACGCCGTCATGCGCAACCGCATGCGGCGGCGCCTCAAGGAGGCGGTTCGCTTGGTGCTCGCAGAGACATCGCCGCCGGCCGCCGACTTCGTCATCATCGCCCGGGCGGAAAGTCTCAGCGAGCCGTTCTATCGGCTGCGCCACGACTTGGCCGCTGGACTGAGCCACTCGCAGAGTTCCGAGCAGGGCGGCACGCGGAACCAACGCCCGGAAAGGCGCCGGACTGACTGATGTCGGACAACAGGAATTTCATCCTGGCGATCGCGCTGTCGATCGCCGTGCTGTTCGGCTGGCAGTACTTTGTCGCCGGCCCGCAGCTCGCTAAGCAACAACCGCAAGAGCAGACCGCAGGCGGAGCGGCGAAAGCCCCGGCGCCGGGGCCGAGCACCGTCCCGCAGGGAGCGCCGACCGCGCCTGCGGCAACACCGGCAACACCGGCGACAACCACCGCCTTCGCCAGCCGCGACGAGGCCCTCGCTTCGTCGCCGCGCATCCTCATCGCCAGCGCCGCGATCAGCGGCTCGGTGAACCTCAGAGGCGCGCGGATCGACGACCTCCATCTGGTCGACTATCGCGTGACAACCGATCCGGCGAGCCCGCCGATCGTGCTCCTGTCTCCGTCCGGCATAGCCGGAGCCTATTTCGGCGAGTTCGGCTTCTCGGGGGCGGGCGGCATCGCCGTGCCCGGCCCAGACACCCTGTGGAGCGCGCCCGCCGATGCGGTTCTCTCGCCGACCGCCCCGCTCGACCTCAGCTACGACAACGGCGCCGGCCTGATCTTCCACCGCAAGATCAGCATCGATCAAAAGTACATGTTCACCTTCGTCGACAGCGTCGAGAACAAAAGCTCGGCGCCGGTGAGCCTGGCCTCGTACGGGCGTATCGCCCGCTTTGGAGAGCCGTCGACGGCGGAAGCGTCGATTGTGCTGCATATCGGTCCGATCGGCGTCTTCGGCGACCAAGGGCAGAAGACGGCCAGCTACAGCGATATCAAGAAGGCCAAGGAAACCGCCTACGCCAAGGCGACCAAAGGCTGGATCGGCCTTACCGACAAATATTGGGCGGTGACGCTGGTACCCGACCAGGCGGCGCCGTTCACCGGCCGCTTTATCCACGCCGAAGCCGCCGAGATGTACCAGGCGGACATGCGGACCGACGCCACGACGATAGCCGCCGGCAGCAGCGCGACCTTCACCAACCGCCTGTTCGCCGGCGCCAAGGAAGTCCCGCTGCTCAACAGCTATCGCGACGAGGGCAAGATCGAGAAGTTCGATCTCCTTATCAACTGGGGCATCCTCTATTTCCTGACCCAGCCGTTGTTCCACCTGATCGACTGGCTGTTTCGCCTCTTTGGCAACTTTGGCGTCGCCATCCTGGCGGTGACGGTGCTGGTCAAGGCGGCGTTCTTCCCGCTGGCCAACCGGTCATACAAGTCGATGAGCAAGATGCGGCAGCTGCAGCCGCAGATACAGGCGCTGCGCGAGCGCTACGCCGACGACAAGGTCAAGGCGCAACAGGCGCAGATGGAACTGTTCAAGCGCGAGAAGATCAACCCGGTGGCCGGGTGCTGGCCGGTGCTGGTGCAGATACCGGTGTTTTTCTCGCTCTACAGCGTGCTCTACATCAACATCGAGATGCGGCAAGCGCCGTTCTTCGGCTGGATCAAGGACCTCTCCGCGCCCGACCCGACCACGGTCTTCAACCTCTTCGGCCTCATTCCCTGGCAGCCGCCGGGATTCCTGATGCTCGGGGCCTGGCCGATCGTCATGGGCGTGACGATGTGGCTGCAGATGCGGCTGAACCCGTCACCACCAGACCCGGCGCAGCGCATCGTCTTCAATTGGATGCCGGTGATTTTCACCTACATGCTGGCCTCGTTCCCGGCCGGGCTGGTCATCTACTGGGCGTGGAACAACGCCCTGTCGATCCTGCAGCAGACGGTGATCATGCGGCGGCAGGGGGTGAAGGTCGATCTCCTCGACAACGTCATGGCAAGCCTCGGACTGAAGGCGAAGCCTCCGGCACAGGGCGGAACCGGCTGACGAACGCCGGTGCGGCCTAGGGGCGGTCGCCGGTGAGGACCTGCTTGTCGGCGATCGTGCTGTCGGGGTTGAGGCGATAGAGCAGCGGCACGCCGGTAGCGATTTCGCGCTCGAGGATCTGCGTCGGCGTCAGCCCTTCAATCGCCATCACCAGGGCGCGCAGCGAATTGCCGTGCGCGGCGACGATCACGCCTTCGGCGCGCAGCACCGCCGGCAGGATCTTGGCAATGTAGTATGGCCATACCCGCGCACCGGTGTCGCGGAGCGACTCGCCGCCGGGAGGCGCAATGTCGTAGGAGCGACGCCACTGGTGGACCTGCTCTTCGCCCCAGCGGGCGCGAGCGTCGTCCTTGTTGAGGCCGACGAGGTCGCCGTAGTCGCGCTCGTTGAGGGCGGCGTCGCGATGGATCGGCAGGCCGGGCAGATTCATCTCAGCCAGCATGAGGTCGAGCGTGTGAATGGCGCGCTGCAAGACCGAGGTGTAGGCAACGCCGAAACGCAGCCCGCTCGCCTTCAGGAGCCGTCCCGCCCGCTCCGCCTCGCGGATGCCGGCCTCGGTCAGCGGCACGTCGTGCCAACCGGTGAAGAGGTTCTTCAGGTTCCACTCGCTCTGCCCGTGGCGAACGAGGACGAGGATGCGGTCGCCGGCCATCAGTGCGCCGTCAATCCGAGGACATCGGCCATCGAATAAAGGCCGGGCTTCTTGCCCCTCCCCCAAAGGACGGCGCGGACGGCGCCGCGGGCGAAGATGGCGCGATCGAAGGCGCGATGGCTGATTTCCACCACCTCCCCTTCGCCGGCAAGGATGACGCTGTGCTCGCCGACCACCGAGCCGCCGCGGAGGGCGGCAAAGCCGATGTCGCCCTGTCGGCGCGGGCCGATGTGGCCGTCGCGACTGCGGACGGAGTGGCGGGAAAGTTCGACGCCGCGGGCGGCGGCCACCGCTTCGCCAAGCATCAGGGCGGTTCCGGAAGGCGCGTCGACCTTGTGGCGATGATGCATCTCGACGATCTCGGCGTCGAAGTCTGGGCCGAGAGCGGCGGCTGCCTTGGCGACCAGGCCGAGAATGAGATTAACGCCGAGGCTCATGTTGCCGGACTTGACGATTACGGCATGCCGGGCGGCGGCGCTGAGTTTGGCCTCGTCGTCGGCGGCAAAGCCGGTGGTGCCGATGACATGGACGATGCGCGCCTGCGCGGCGAGTTCGGCAAAGAAGAGCGTCGAGGAAGGTGCCGTGAAGTCGAGAACGCCGTCGGCCTTGGCGAAGATCGGCAGCGGATCGTCGGTGACGCGAATGCCGACGGCGGGAAGGCCGGCAAGTTCGCCAGCGTCACGCCCGAGCTCGGCGGCGCCGCTCCGCTCCAGCGCGCCGATCAGTGCCAGACCCGGCGTTTCGCGCACCAGGCGCACGAGGGCGCGGCCCATGCGTCCGGCGACGCCGGTGACGACGATGCCCATGTCGCTCATCGCCGACCTCCCTCCGCCGCCCCTGGCTGCGGACCGTCATAGCCCTCGACGACGAGGTGCTCGAGTTCGGCCGAGGTGCCGCGAACGCGGATCGCCTCGCCGTATTCGGGGGACTGGTAGCAGGCGAGCGCGGCGGCGTAGCTCGGGAACTCGACGACGACATTGCGCTTGCGGGCGGTGCCGACCTTAGCCTCGTACGCTCCGCCGCGCACGAGAAAGCGCCCTTCGTATTTGGCGAGAGCCGGGGCATTGGCGGCGAGGTACTTCTGATAGGTCTCGCCGTCGCGGACATCGACCCGCACGATCCAATAACCCTTTGCCATCGCGACTCATTCCCCGGCAGAGCGTTTGCGCGAGTGGTGCATAGCCGAACTTGCCGCCGAGGGCGAATGGCCGCCCTGCGGGGCAGGGTTGCAGCCGATTCAGCCCGCCGCTGCGGCGATATCGGCGACGATCGCTTCGGCAACCGCCGCGGGATCGCCGGCGGCGGTAATCGGCCGGCCGACCACGAGATAGTCGGCGCCAGCGGCGATCGCCTCGCCGGGCGTCGCTACGCGCTTCTGGTCGCCCACCGCCGCACCGGGCGGCCGAATTCCCGGCGTTACGATCGCCATCCCCGGCCCGACGATGCGGCGGATCGTGGCGGCATCGCTGGCCGCGGCAACGATGCCGTCCATCCCCGCCGCCTTAGCGTCGGCGGCGCGCCGAGCGACCAGGGCATCGACGCGGTGGCCATAGCCGGCGGCGGCGAGATCGGCGTCGTCGAGCGAGGTCATGACGGTGACGGCGAGGAGCTTCAGGCGCCCGCTCCGCCCTTCGACGGCAGCGCGCATCGCCTGCGGGTAGGCGTGAACGGTGAGGAAGTCGATCGGCCGGCGGGCGACCGAGGCCACGGCGGAGGTCACCGTATTGCCGATGTCGAGCAGCTTCATGTCGAGGAAGATGCGCTTCCCTTGGCTCGCCAGTCCCTCGATGAGATCGAGGCCGCCGGCCAAAGCGAGTTGCAGCCCGATCTTGTAGAAGACGGCGCTCTGGCCGAGGCGGGCGGCCAGGGTCCGCGCCTCGGCGGGGGTGGGGACGTCGAGCGCGACGATCAGGCGCTCGCGCGGCTCCGGCCGCCGATCCTGCCCGCGGCTAGCCATGCAGACGCCGCGCCAGGTCGACGAGGCGGGCGGCGACGGTGCGAAGGGTTTCCGCCGGCGCGGCGTCCTTCAGCTGCCCGGCTTCGTCGAAGGCGTCCTGCGCCCGCGAGATCGACACCTGCTCGGCAACGACCACGGCGTTGAACGCAGTGGCAAGCACCTTGCGGAGGTCAATCAGGGCGCGGGCGCCGCCGATCATGCCGTTGGAGGTCGAGCCGATGGCGAAGACGCGGCCGCGGAAGGAGACGCCGGGGGCGTTCTTGGGGCGGCTCACCCAGTCGATGGTGTTCTTCAGCAACGGCGGCAGCGAGTGATTGTATTCGGGCGTGGCGACGAAGACGCCGGTATGCGCCGCCATCAGGCGGGCGAGCTTGGCGGCGTTCTCCGGTACACCCTTCTGCGCCTCCAGGTCGCCGTCGTAGAGCGGCAGCGGATAGTCGGCGAGGGAAATGTGCGTCACTTCCGTGTCGAGGAGGGCGACCTCCTTGGCGGCCAGCGACGCCAGCTTGGCGCTCAGCGAGCCGGTGCGGATCGAGCCCCCGAACACCAGGATTTTGACAGGCATGCCGAAGGCTCCTCATTGCTCGCGGCGGTTATACGCTACCGCCGAGCCCTGACAACGCCTACGGGCGGCGGTAGGTCCACACCCGCGCCGGCGGGACGTTGGCGAGCACCCAGCGGCTCGGCTGCACGGAGAACGACCCCGGCACGGCCGGCACCGGCGCGGTAAAGGCGTAGGAGAATTGGATCAGGGGCCCTTTGCCGCCGACGGTGCGGTTCAGCGCGTCTTCGACGAGGCGCCGCCGCTCCGGCGCGGGGCGGACCATCAGCGGCAGGCTGGAGACGACGGCGGCAAAGGGGCCGGCGGCGCCGGGCGGAAGCGTGTGCGCCAAGTCGTAGGCGTCGCCGTTGACGACCTTGACGCCAGGGAAGCGTTCGCTGAGGAGGCGGCAGAAGTCCCGATCGTACTCGACCAGGATAAGGCGCTCAGCGGGGATGCCGCGCTCAAGGAGGGCGCGGGTGACGACGCCGGTGCCCGGCCCGAGTTCAAGAACCGGGAGCGCGCTCTCCGGCACGCCGGATGCCATGAGGCGGGTCAGGGCCGGGCCGGACGGGCTGACGGCGCCAATAACGCCGGGCTTCCTGATCCAGGTCGAAATGAAGCGGAACCAGTCGGCTGCCGCTCCCATCAGCCGCCGAGGCCGCCGAGAAAATCGCGGACGCGGGCAAAAAAGCCGGTCGCCTCTGGGCTGTTCTCGGCCGAGGACACCTTCTCGAACTCCTCCAGAAGCTCGCGCTGCCGCCGTGTCAGCTTCTGCGGCGTCTCGACCTGGACCTGGATGTACATGTCGCCGAACTGCTGGCTGCGCAGCACCGGCATGCCCTTGCTCTTCAGGCGGAACTGGCGGCCGGTCTGAGTGCCCTCCGGCACTTTCACCTTGGCCTTGTCGCCGTCCACCGTCGGCACCTGGAACTCGCCGCCGAGGGCGGCGGTCGAGAGCGAGATCGGCACCCGGCAGAAGATGTCGGCGCCGTCGCGCTGGAAGATCGCGTGCGGCTTGATCGACAGGAAGATGTAGAGGTCGCCGGAGGGGCCGCCGCGCATCCCGGCCTCGCCCTCCCCGGCAAGACGGATGCGCGTGCCGTCCTCGACGCCGGCCGGAATATTCACCGACAGGACGCGTTCCTGGGTCGAACGGCCGACGCCCGAGCACACCGAGCAGGGGTCGGAGATGACTTGGCCGCGGCCGTTGCAGGTCGGGCAGGTCCGCTCGATCGAGAAGAACCCCTGGGCGGCGCGCACGCGCCCGTGCCCGTCGCAGGAGGCGCAGGTCTTGGGGTGCGATCCAGCCTTGGCGCCGGTGCCGGAACAGGCTTCGCAGCTGATCTTGGTGGGGATGCGGATGTCGGCGGTCTTGCCGGAGAAGCACTCCTCCAGCGTCAGTTCCATGTTGTAGCGGAGGTCGGCGCCGCGCTCGCGGGCGCTCTTCTGGCCCCGGCGGGCGCCGCTCATGAAGTCGCCGAAGATGTCGTCGAAGATCTCCGACATCGACGCGGCGAAATCGCCGGAGAATCCCGGCTTGCCGGGCCCCATGCCGCCGTCGAAGGCGGCGTGACCGAAGCGGTCGTAGGCGGCGCGCTTCTGCGGGTCGCGCAGCGCCTCGTAGGCTTCGTTGATCTCCTTGAACTTGATCTCGGCCGACTTGTCGCCGGGATTGCGGTCGGGATGAAACTGCATCGCCAGCTTGCGAAAAGCCGACTTCAGCTCCTTCTCGTCGGAACCGCGCGCCACGCCCAGGACTTCATAGAAGTCACGCTTGGCCATGGGCCCGCTTCGATCCCGCCCGCCCGCGGAGTTGCTCGAGGGTCCTCGCGATTCGGCGTTCACGCGTGTCTGCCTTCTTTGCCTCGGCGATGTAGGTCAGATGTTCGTGGCGATGGGAGGGGGGCATGCCAAAAAAGGCAGCGGCCGCCGAAGGGTCGGCGGCCAAAGCCTTTGCCAGATCGGTGGGAAGTTCCTCAGGCGGCATCACCTATCCGTGCCAAGGAAATCGGACCGCCCTTACGCCCCGACCCCTGCGCTCAACCTACGCCGATTCCGGCATCAAGCCGACTTCTTTCGCTCGTCCTCTTTCACCTCTTCGAAGTCGGCGTCAACCACGCCTTCCTCGTTGTCGGCGGCAGCGCCGGCAGCCGCGCCGGCATCGGACTGATACATCGCCTCGCCGAGCTTCATGGCGACCTGCGACAGCGCGCTGGTTTTGGCCTGAATGGCCGCCACGTCCTCGCTGGCGATGGCGCTCTTCAATTCGGCGACCGCCGCTTCGGCGGTGGACTTGTCGGCCGCGGCGATCTTGCCGGCATGCTCGCTGAGGGTCTTCTCCGTGGTGTGGATAAGTCCCTCGGCCTGGTTCTTGGCATCGACCAGAGCGCGGCGCTTCTTGTCTTCCTGCGCGTGCTGTTCGGCATCGCGCACCATCTTCTGCACTTCGGCTTCGGAGAGACCGCCGGAGGCCTGGATGCGGATCTGCTGCTCCTTGCCGGTGCCCTTGTCGCGCGCCGACACGTTGACGATGCCGTTGGCGTCGATGTCGAAGGTGACCTCGATCTGCGGCACGCCGCGCGGCGCCGGCGGGATGCCGACGAGATCGAACTGACCGAGCAGCTTGTTATCCGCCGCCATCTCGCGCTCGCCCTGGAAGACGCGAATGGTCACCGCGTTCTGACCGTCCTCGGCGGTGGAGAAGGTCTGGCCCTTCTTGGTCGGGATGGTGGTATTGCGGTCGATGAGGCGGGTGAACACGCCACCCAGCGTCTCGATGCCGAGCGAGAGCGGGGTCACGTCGAGGAGCAGCACGTCCTTAACGTCGCCCTGCAAGACGCCGGCCTGAATGGCGGCACCGACGGCCACCACCTCATCGGGGTTCACGCCCTTGTGCGGCTCCTTGCCGAAGAACTGCCGCACCACCTCCTGGACCTTCGGCATGCGGGTCATGCCGCCGACCAGCACCACTTCGTGGATCTCGCCCGCCGAGAGCCCCGCGTCCTTAAGCACCGCCTTGCAAGGCCCGACGGTGCGCTGAATGAGATCGTCGACCAGCGCTTCGAACTTGGCGCGGGTCAGCTTCATCGTCAGATGCTTGGGACCCGAGGCGTCGGCGGTGATGAACGGCAGATTGATCTCGGTCTGAGCCGAGCTCGACAGCTCGATCTTGGCCTTCTCGGCCGCCTCTTTCAGGCGCTGCAGTGCCAGCTTGTCGCCGCGCAGATCGATCCCCTGCTCCTTCTTGAACTCGTCAGCCAGGTAGTTGACGAGGCGCATGTCGAAGTCTTCGCCGCCGAGGAAGGTGTCGCCGTTGACCGACTTCACCTCGAAGACGCCGTCGCCGAGTTCGAGAATGGATATGTCGAAGGTGCCGCCGCCGAGATCGTAGACGGCGATGGTCTTGCCTTCGCGCTTGTCGAGACCGTAGGCGAGCGCCGCCGCGGTCGGCTCGTTGATGATGCGCAGCACCTCAAGGCCGGCGATCTTGCCGGCGTCCTTGGTCGCCTGACGCTGGGCATCGTTGAAATAAGCGGGGACGGTGATGACGGCCTGGGTCACCTTCTCGCCGAGATTGGCCTCGGCGGTCTCTTTCATCTTCTGCAGGACGAAGGCGGAAATCTGCGAAGGCGAGTATTTCTTGCCGTCGGCCTCGACCCAGGCGTCGCCATTGTCGGCGCGGACGATCTTGTAGGGGACGAGCTTCTTGTCCTTCTCCACCATCGGGTCGTCGTAGCGACGACCGATCAGGCGCTTCACCGCGAAGAAGGTGCGCTCCGGGTTGGTCACGCCCTGGCGCTTGGCCGGCTGACCGACCAGCCGCTCGCCTTCGTCGGCGAAAGCGACGATCGAGGGCGTCGTCCGCATGCCCTCGGAGTTCTCGATCACCTTGGCGTTCTTGCCGTCCATGACGGCGACACAAGAATTGGTTGTGCCGAGGTCGATGCCAATTACCTTAGCCATCTGTCCTGTCTCCTATCGGCGGACCGTCCCTCGGGTCTAAAAGCCCCCGCAGCGTCGTCGCTCCAGCCGCGCGTTGATCCCGCACAAGCCTCGGCGCCCAACGCATTCGATGGTCCCCTGGCGTGATTTGTACCGTCTGTCGAGTTGCCGTTTCCACAGCCGGTACAGGTCTCTGCGAGCTATATAAGAAGGCCGATTTTCGGCCGCAAGCCGACCGGGCGGGCAAAGATTTCGATTAGTGGAAACTGGGTTTTCGGAGCAACAACGGGAATGCGCTACTTCCCCGGCTTTCTCGACGCCGGCGACCGACTTCAACTGCTCGGCGAGGTTCGCTCGGCACTCGAGGCCGCGCCGCCATTCACGCCGACAATGCCGCGGACGGGAAAGCCTTTTTCGGTACGCATGACCAATCTCGGCACGCTCGGTTGGGTCTCTGACCGAAGTGGCGGATATCGCTACCAGACAACGCACCCGGTGACCGGCCAAGCCTGGCCGCCTATCCCCGACTTTCTGACGGCGATTTGGCGGAAACTCGCGGATTACCCGCACTTGCCGGAAGCTTGCCTGATCAATCTCTACAGCGAAAAAGCCCGCATGGGGCTGCACCGCGACGCCGACGAGGATGACTTCGCGGCCCCGGTTCTCTCGGTCTCGCTCGGCGCGGAGGCGCTCTTCAGGATCGGCGGCCGCGAGCGCGGCGATCCCACCCGCTCGTTCCGCCTCAAGAGCGGAGACGTCCTCCTCCTCGCTGGCGAGACGCGGCTCGCCTATCACGGCGTCGATCGCATCTATCCCGGCACATCGTCGCTGCCGGACGGTGCGTTCCCGGGGATAGCCCGCGTCAATCTGACCCTGCGGCGGGTGCGTCGCCCGAGCTGAACGTGGCGGCCGGCCCGAGGCTGGCGGCGCCTGGGGCGCGGCGCTAAGGCTAGCGCGATGCTCAACGAGGCTCCCCCCAGCGACGCCGGCAAACGCGCCACGCCGATGATGGAGCAGTATTTCGAGGTCAAATCGGGCTATCCCGACTGCCTGCTCTTCTATCGCCTGGGCGATTTCTACGAACTCTTTTTTGGCGACGCCGAGATCGCGTCGGCCGCCCTCGGCCTAGCCCTGACGCGGCGCGGCAAGCACGACGGCGTCGACGTACCGATGTGCGGCGTGCCGGTCCACGCCGCCGACGACTACCTTGCCAAGCTGATCGCCCTCGGCCACCGCGTTGCAGTCTGCGAGCAGACCGAAGATCCGGCGGCAGCGAAGCAGCGCGGCGGCAAGTCGATCGTGCGGCGGGAGGTCAAGCGGCTGATCACCGCCGGGACGATCAGTGAGGACCGGCTGCTGCGTCCGGCGGAGAGCAACTTCCTCTGTGCGGTGGCGCGCCTGCGCGCCGACAGCGGAGCCGACGCGGTCTACGGCCTAGCCTGGCTCGATATGTCGACGGGCGACTTCCGCGTCAGCCAGACAATCGGCACCGACCTCGGTGCGGCGCTGGCGCGGATCGATCCGCGCGAGATCGTCGTCAGCGACGCCCTGGCCGGCTTCGCCGAACTCGGCGACCTTTGGCAAGTCTGGGACAAGCGCCTGACGCGCGCCGCGGCGAGCCTCTTTGAGGCAACGTCTGCGGCGAGCCGCCTTGCGGCCGGTTTCGGCGCCGTCAGCCTCGACGGCTTCGATGCCTACGGCCGCGCCGAAACGATCGCCGCCGCCGCCGCCCTCGCCTATGTCGAACGCACCCAGTTCGGCGCCCGCCCGGCGCTGAAGCCGCCGCGCCGCGAAGAGAGCGGCGCGGTGCTCGCGATCGACGCGGCGACGCGAGCCAACCTCGAACTCTTCCGTACCCTTTCGGGCGAGCGCCAGGGGAGCCTCCTCGGGGCGATCGACCGGACGGTGAGCGGTCCCGGTGCGCGGCTGCTGGCGGCGCGCCTTGGCAGCCCCTTGACCGACCCCGAGGCAATCGCCAGGCGGCTCGATACGGTCGCCTTCTTCCTCGATCAAAGCATGCTTCGCCGGACGGTTCGCGAGGCGCTCCGCCGGGCGCCGGACATTCCCCGTGCCCTCTCCCGCCTGTCGCTCGACCGTGCCGGGCCGCGCGATCTGGCGGCGATCCGCTTCGGCCTCGACACCGCTGCGGAGATCGCGCGTGCGTTCGCCGGTGCCAGCTCGCCGGCCGACGCGGGCTCGGCCTTGGCCGCCCTCCGGCGCGCGCCGGGGAAGCTCGCAGCCACGCTAGCCGCCGCGCTCGGCGAGAGCCTGCCGCTGCTACGCCGCGACGGCGGCTTCGTACAGAGCGGTTGGCGCGCCGACCTCGACGAGGCGCGGGCGCTCCGCGACGAAAGCCGCCGCATCATCGCCGGCCTGCAGGCGCAATACGCCGACGAGGCCGACATCCGCGGGCTGAAGATCCGGCACAACGGCGTCCTCGGCTATTTCATCGAAGTCACCGCGGCACACGGCGATAAACTTCTCTCCGCGCCTCTCAAGGAGCGCTTCTTCCACCGCCAGACGATGGCCGGCGCGATGCGCTTCACCACCTCCGATCTCGCCGAACTCGAGGCAAAGATCGTCGGTGCCGCCGACCGCGCCCTGGCCATCGAACTCGAGGTCTTTGCCGCGCTGCAACGGGAGACGCTGGCGGTGGCGGAGGATCTTCACGCCGTGGCGGAAGGGCTCGCCGCGTTCGACGTGGCGTGCGCGCTGGCGACACTGGCGGATGACGAAGGCTACTGCCGGCCGACGGTCGACCGTTCGCTCGCCTTCGCGGTGACCGGCGGACGCCATCCGGTGGTGGAGCAAGCGCTCCGCCGCGCCGACGTCGAGTCGCGACCAGCCGGAGCAGCGCCGGGCTTTGTCGCCAACGATTGCGATCTCGGCCCGCCGGCGGGTGCCGACGCGGGGAGGATCTGGCTGCTGACCGGGCCGAACATGGCCGGCAAGTCGACTTTCCTGCGCCAGAACGCCCTCATCGCCATTCTCGCGCAGACCGGGTCGTTCGTACCGGCGACGTCGGCGCATGTCGGAGTCGTCGACCGCCTCTTCAGCCGCGTCGGCGCCGCCGACGACCTTGCCCGCGGTCGCTCGACGTTCATGGTGGAGATGGTCGAGACGGCGGCGATCCTCAATCGCGCCGGGGAACGATCGCTAGTCATCCTCGACGAGATCGGCCGCGGCACGTCGACCTTCGACGGCCTCTCAATCGCCTGGGCGGCGATCGAACATCTGCACCAGGTCAACCGCTGCCGCACGCTCTTTGCGACGCACTATCACGAATTGACGGCGCTCGCGGCGCGGCTGCCGCGCCTCGCCAACGTGACGGTTCAGGTCAAGGAGTGGCAGGGCGACGTCGTCTTCCTGCACACCATCGCGCCAGGAGCGGCCGACCGCTCCTATGGCATCCAGGTTGCCAAGCTCGCCGGCCTGCCGCGCTCGGCGATTGCCCGTGCCGGCGAGGTGCTCCGCCAACTGGAGGCGCACGACCGCCGCTCGCCGGCCGCGGTCGTCGACGAATTGCCGCTCTTTGCCGCCCTGCGCGAAGCGAAGACGGAGCCCGCCCCCGACCGCCTCGCCGAAGCCCTCGACGGCATCGATCCCGATGCCCTGACGCCGCGCGAGGCGCTGGAGAAGCTCTACGCGCTGAAAAAGCTACGGAAGGGCTAACGGCGAGGGCTGTGAGCTGTGCTAGGATGAGACAGTTGTGCGTGCGGTCTTGGCCATGAGGGACGTCGGACGGCGGGACATAAGAGGGCGTGACGCTGGGTTAAGCGAGGCCGACCGGCTGCGATTTGCGCGCTGGGAAGAGGCCGGCGCCGAGGCGGTCAAGCACGACGTCATGACCCGCGAGGGCACGCTGGTGGAGCACGATGCCTACGCTCGGAGCCTTGCCTGGGAATGGGTGCGCCTCAAGGAGAGCGAGGCGGCGCGCGTCCTTGAGCAGGTTCTGCCGACCGCACCCGGCCCGGCCGGCTTTGCCCGCGATTTCCGCCGGCTGAAAGCCCGGTTCGCCAAAGGCTGGGCATTGCTGGCGCGCCTGCGTCGACAGCGTTAAGGCAAAGGCCCACGGCGCGTTGGCGCCACCCGGCCGATTTCTGTAGGCTGGCCGCGCCCTTCGGGAACTTCGCCTCGTCCGCATGAGCAAAACCGCCGCCTTCGACGCCGACGCCGTCAGCGCCGAACTTGACGCGCTCGCCGCCCGCCACGGCGGCCCGGCCAGCGATGCCGCCAAGGGCGCCATCGCCACGCGACTGAAGTCGGTGGTCGCGGAGGGACGCGCGGCGGCGGAGGCGGCGCTCCTGAAGGACGGGCACGGCCGCGCCTGCGCCGAGCGGCTGTCGAATCTCCAGGACGATCTGATCCGCCTCCTCCTGGCCTTCGCCGGCCGAGCAGTACCGGGAAACGCCGAAGCGACCATGGCGATCGTAGCGGTCGGCGGATACGGCCGCGGCACCCTCGCCCCCGGTTCGGACATCGACCTCCTCTTTCTGATGCCGGCCAAGCAGTCGCGGCGCGGCGAAGACACCGTGCAGTATGTGCTGCACATCCTCTGGGGGATCGGCTTCAAGGTCGGCTACGCCGTCCGCAGCGTCGAGGAGTGCATCAAGCAGGCCAAGCTCGACATGACCATCCGCACCTCCATCCTCGAGGCGCGACTGGTGGTGGGCGACAGCCGTCTTTTCGCCGACCTCACTGAGCGCTTCGAACGCGATGTGGTGAAGGGCACGGCGCCGCAATTCATTGCCGCGAAGCTGGCAGAACGGGAAGAGCGGCACGTCAGGCAGGGCCAGTCGCGCTACCTGGTCGAGCCCAACGTCAAAGAGGGCAAGGGCGGGCTGCGCGACCTCAACACGCTGTTCTGGATCGCCAAGTATTTCTATCGGGTCGAGCAGGGCGACGACCTGGTGAAGGCCGGCGTGTTCTCCCGGGCCGAGATCAACCGCTTCCGCAAGTGCGAGGATTTCCTCTGGGCGGTGCGCTGCCACCTCCACTTCCTGACCGGCCGGGCCGAGGAGCGGCTGCTGTTCGAGTTCCAGCAGGGTCTGGCGGCGCGGCTCGGCTACGCGGCGCGGCCCGGACTGAAGGACGTCGAGCGCTTCATGAAGCACTACTTCCTGGTCGCCAAGGACGTCGGCGATCTCACCGGGATCTTCTGCGCCGCGCTCGAGGAGGAACACGCCAAGCCGGCGCCCGCGCTCAATCGCCTGCTCGGCCTTGGGAAGGGGCGGCGGCGGCCCCTCCCCGGCTCGGCGGATTTCGCCGTCGAGAACGGACGCATCACCGTCACCGCCGACGATGCCTTCATCCGCGACCCGGTCAACCTCCTCCGCATTTTCCAGCTGGCGGACAGGGCGGAACTCGGCCTTCATCCCGACGCGATGCGCCGCGTGATGCGGGCGCATGGAATGATCGATGCCGAACTCCGCGGGAATGCCGAAGCCAACCGCTGCTTCCTCGACGTCCTGACCTCGAAGCGGAACCCCGAGACCGTCCTGCGGCGAATGAACGAGGCGGGCGTGCTGGGGCGCTTCGTGCCGGAGTTCGGGCGCATCGTTTCGATGATGCAATTCAGCCTTTATCACCACTACACGGTCGACGAGCATCTGCTGCGGACGATCGGCATCGTCTCCGAGCTGGAGCGAGGCGAGCTGAAAGAGGACCACCCGCTGACGAGCCAAATCCTGCCGACGCTCGCCGACCGACGGTTGATCTATCTCGCCGCCTTCCTGCACGACATCGCTAAGGGGCGGCCGGAGGACCACTCGGTCGCCGGCGCCAAAGTGGCGCGACGTCTTTGCCCGCGCCTCGGCCTCGATGCCGGCGACACCGAGACCGTCGCCTGGCTGGTCGAAAACCACCTGGTGATGAGCACGGTGGCGCAGCGCAAGGACCTCAACGACCGCAAGACCATCCTCGACTTCGCCGCCACGGTGCAGACGCTGGAGCGGCTGAAGCTGCTCCTCGTCCTCACCGTTGCCGACATCCGTGCCGTCGGGCCGGGCGTGTGGAACGGCTGGAAGGGCCAGTTGCTGCGGACGCTCTACTGGGAGACCGAGCCGATCCTGACCGGCGGGCACAGCCAGGTCAGCCGCGAGGCGCGGGTGGCGGAGGCCAAGGCCGAATTCATCGCCGCGTGCACCTGGCCGGAAGCGGATAAGCAGGCCTATCTCGGGCGCCACTATCCCGCCTACTGGCTCCGCGTCGACATCAAGGACAAGCTCGATCACGCCGCGCTGATCCATGCCGCCGACGCCGCCGGCCGCTCGCTCGCCACCGCGGTCAAGGTGCACGGCTTTGAGGCAATCACCGAGGTGACGATCTTTGCGCCCGACCACCCGCGCCTCCTTTCCATCATTGCCGGCGCCTGCACCGTGGCCGGGGCCAATATCGTCGACGCACAGATCTTCACCACCACCGATGGGCGCGCTCTCGACACCATCCGCATCACGCGCGAGTTCCCCGCCGACGAGGACGAGGAGCGGCGGGCGAAGCGAATCGGAGCGCTGATCGAGGAGGTGCTTTCCGGCAAGACGCGGCTCCCCGACATCGTCGCCAAGCGGGCCAAGCCGAAGGCTAAGCTGAAGCCGTTCCACGTCGAGACGCGGATCCGCATCGACAACTCCTGGTCCAACCAGTTCACCGCGATCGAGGCGTCGGGGCTGGACCGTCCCGGCCTCCTCTACGAACTGACGCGGAGCCTCTCCGACCTCAATCTCAACATCGGCTCGGCGCATATCGTCACTGTCGGCGAGCGCGCGGTGGACGTCTTCTATGTGACCGATCTCTTCGGCCATAAGGTCGCCAACGCGGCGCGCGAGGCCACCATCAAGCGGCGCCTCGCCGCCGTCTTCGACGAGCCGTCCGTCGCCCCCGAGGCACGCCCGCCGCGCCGCGGCCAGGCTGCCTGAGCCCCGAGCCGCGATGTCGCTTATCAAGAACTTCGCCACGGTCGGCGGCGCCACCGCGTCGTCTCGCGTGCTCGGCTTCATTCGCGACATGTTCATCGCCGCGGCGCTCGGCACCGGACAGGTGGCCGAGGCGTTCTTCGTGGCGCAACGCCTGCCCAATCTTTTTCGCCGCCTGTTTGCCGAAGGCGCTTTCACCTCGGCCTTCGTGCCACTCTTCGCCAAGGAGGCGGAGAGCGGCGGCAGGGACGCGGCCCAGCGTTTCGGCGAGGAGGCGCTGGCGGTGCTGTCGGCGGCATTGCTGCTCATCACCGTCGCCGCGGAGATCGGGATGGTGTGGCTGACCTATGCCCTGGCGCCCGGTTTTGCCGCCGAGCCGGGAAAGCTCGAATTCACCGTCCTCCTCTCACGGATCGCCTTCCCCTACCTTGCCCTCATTTCGCTGACTTCGCTGCTGTCCGGCGCCCTCAACGGGCTGAACCGTTTCAGCGCCGCCGCTTTCGCGCCGGCCCTGCTCAATGCGGTCCTCATCGCTGCCCTTGCTTTCGTCTACGTGACCGGCGAACGGGGGACGACCTTCGCCGGGATCCTTCTCACTGCGGCAATCAGCGTCGGCGGCGTCGTTCAACTGGTGTTTCTGGCAGTCGCGTGCCGGCGCGCCGGTCTTGTCCTCCGGCCCCGACTGCCGCGGCTGACCGAGGGCATGAAGCGGCTGCTGGCGCTCACCGGCCCGGCCGTCCTCGCCGGCGGAATTACCCAAATCAACATCGTTGTCGGCACGATCATCGCCTCGCTGCAACCGGGCGCGGTGTCGTGGCTCTACTATGCCGACCGGCTCTATCAATTGCCGCTCGGCGTCGTCGGCATCGCGGTGGCGACGGTGCTGCTGCCGGACCTTTCACGGTCGCTGCGCGGCGGCCGCGACGACGTCGCTCTGCACAGCCAGAACCGGGCGATCGAACTCGCCGCGGCGCTGACACTGCCGGCGGCGGTCGCGCTGTTCGCCATTCCGGCGCCCATTCTCGCGGTCCTGTTCCAACGCGGTGCGTTCACGGCGGCCGACACCGCGGCCACCGCCCCGGCGCTCGCGGCCTACGCGGCCGGCCTGCCGGCCTTCGTGGCGATCAAGGTCCTGCAGCCCGGCTTCTTCGCGCGCGAGGACACGCGCACGCCCATGCGCCATGGCGGCATCGCTCTCGTCGTTAATGTGATCGCCGCCTTCGCGCTCTTCCCGTTCTTCGGGCACGTCGGTATTGCCGCAGCGACCTCGATCGCAGCCTGGATCAACACGCTTCTGCTGGCGCGCACGCTCGTCGGGCGCGGCCAGCTCAGGGCGGACGCCGCGCTCGCCAAGCGGCTGCCGCTGCTTGCCCTCGCCGCCGCATTGATGGGCGCAGGCGTTTTCGCCGCAGCGCTCGCCGCCGCGCCGCTCCTCGCCGACGGCGCGCTGCTGATCCGTCTCGCCGCGCTGGCCGGTCTGGTCCTGTTCGGCCTCTTCCTCTTTGCCATCCTCGCCGTCGTCACCGGCGCCGTCGACGTCACGGCGCTGCGGGCGCGATGGCGGCGCCAGCGCGGCTGACCGTCGCGCCGATGAGTTGCGCTCAGGGCGCCACTCCGCCATAAGGCGCGGCGCTTTTCCGCCTCATGCAACAGCCGTCCCGGAGGGAAGGCTCGATGTCCAAGTTCAAGCCGCTCGTCTTCTCCGGCGTCCAGCCGACCGGAAACCTGCACCTCGGCAATTACCTCGGTGCGATCGTGCGCTTCGTCGAGATGCAGACGACGCATGAGTGCATCTACTGCGTCGTCGATCTGCACGCGCTGACGCAGCCGATCGGCGTATGGGGCGGCCCGGCCGGACTTGCCCGCAACACCCGCGAAGTGACCGCTGCGTTCCTAGCGGCCGGCATCGACCCCAAGAAGCACATCGTCTTCAACCAGAGCCAGGTGGCCGCGCACGCCGAACTCGCCTGGATTTTCAACTGCGTCGCCCGCCTCGGCTGGCTGAACCGCATGACCCAGTTCAAGGAGAAGGCCGGCAAGGATCGCGAGAACGCTTCAGTCGGCCTCTATGCTTACCCCAACCTGATGGCGGCCGACATTCTCGTCTACCTGGCGACCCACGTACCGGTCGGCGAGGACCAGAAGCAGCACCTCGAACTGGCGCGCGACATCGCGCAGAAGTTCAACAACGACTTCGCCGAGTCGATTGCGGCGCAGGGCTACGGCGACGCTTTCTTTCCGCTGGCGGAGCCGCTGATCACCGGACCGGCGACACGGGTGATGAGCCTTCGGGACGGCGCCAAGAAGATGTCGAAGTCCGACCCGTCAGACCTCTCGCGCATCAACCTCACCGACGATGCCGAGACGATCGCGCTCAAGTTCCGCAAGGCCAAAACCGATCCCGAGCCGCTGCCGTCGGCTGTCGAGGGACTGAAAGCACGACCGGAAGCCGACAATCTCGTCGGCATCTACGCCGCCCTTGCGGGCATCACCAAGGAGCAGGTGCTTCGGGACCACGGCGGGGCGCAGTTTTCGACGTTCAAGCCGGCCCTGGCCGACTTGGCCGTCGCCCGCCTTGCGCCGATCGCCGGCGAGATGCGCCGTCTCGCCGCCGACCCCGGCTATGTCGACAGCGTGCTTTGCGAGGGCGCGGAAAGGGCGGGTGCCATTGCCGAGAAGACGATGGACGGCGTCAAGGATGTGCTCGGTCTGCTGCGGCGGCACTAAGCTCCGCCCTGCGCTGTCCATATAAAGACTTGTTTATGTCTTTATTGAAGGGTTTACCGGTCGGTGCTAAAAGCGCAGCCGATCTCCCTCGGACGCTGCGCGGAGCACCCGGAAAATGTCCAAGAATCAAGGAAAAACCTCAGGCTTCACCGACTACGTGGTGAAGGACATCGGCTTGGCGGAATGGGGGCGCAAGGAAATCGCCATCGCCGAGACGGAGATGCCCGGCCTGATGGCAACCCGCGCCGAGTACGGGCCAGAGCAGCCGCTGCGCGGCGCGAAGATCGCCGGGTCGCTGCACATGACGATCCAGACAGCGGTGCTGATCGAGACGCTGGTCGCGCTCGGCGCCGAGGTGCGCTGGGCCTCGTGCAACATCTATTCGACGCAGGACCACGCGGCCGCGGCCATCGCCGCCCGCGGCATCCCGGTCTTCGCCTACAAAGGCGAGAGCCTGGTCGACTATTGGAACTACACCCACCGCATCTTCGAGTGGGCCGACGGCTCTGCGCCCAATCTCATCCTCGACGACGGTGGCGACGCGACGCTGCTGGTCCATCTCGGCATGCAGGCGGAGGACAATCAGACCGTCATCAAGCACCCGACCAACGAAGAGGAAGAGGTGCTGTTTGCCGCCATAGCCGAGCGGCTGAAGACAGCCCCGCGCTGGTATTCGCGGCTCGCCAAGTCGATCCGCGGCGTCACCGAGGAAACCACCACCGGCGTCAAGCGCCTTTATCAGATGCAGAAGGAGGGGCGGCTCCTCTTCCCGGCGATCAACGTCAACGACAGCGTCACCAAATCGAAATTCGACAACCTCTATGGCTGCCGCGAGAGCCTGGTCGACGGCATCCGTCGCGGCACCGATGTGATGATGGCGGGCAAGGTGGCGATGGTCGCCGGCTTCGGCGACGTCGGCAAGGGCTCGGCGGCGAGTCTCAGAAACGCCGGCTGCCGGGTTCTGGTGTCGGAAATCGATCCGATCTGCGCCCTGCAGGCGGCGATGGAGGGCTATGAGGTCACGACCATGGAGGCGGCGGCGCCGCGCGCCGACATCTTCGTCACCGCCACCGGCAATATCGACGTCATCACCGTCGAGCACATGCGGGCGATGAAGGACCGCGCCATCGTCTGCAACATCGGCCATTTCGACAGCGAAATTCAGGTCGCCGGCCTCAGGAACTTCCGCTGGCACAACGTCAAGCCACAGGTCGACGAAATCGAGTTCCCCGGCGGCAAGCGGATCATCCTTCTGTCGGAAGGGCGGCTGGTCAATCTCGGCAATGCCATGGGGCATCCGAGCTTCGTTATGTCCGCCTCGTTCACCAACCAGACGCTGGCGCAGATCGAACTGTGGACACGGCCCGAGGCCTATCAGCGCGAGGTCTACACTTTGCCGAAGAAGCTCGACGAGAAGGTAGCTTCGCTCCATCTCGCCAAGATCGGCGTCGGCCTCACCAAGCTCAGCGAGCGCCAGGCGGCCTATCTCAGCCTCTCGCGCGAAGGGCCGTTCAAGCCGGACCACTACCGCTACTAAGCATACCGCTCCCGGCCTTCCCCATGATCCTCGGCGCGACGCTCTTGCCTCCGCTTCATCGGCGTTCCATGAACGCTAGAGTGAAGCGATTCGCTTACTGGCGTTGCGTCCGAGGATCGAGCGGGACCGGCGGGGGCCGAAATGCAGCGCCAGCGATGGCTTGGGGGGACAGGTTGTAGCCGGATTCGTCCGGTTCTCGGCCTCGCGCTCGCCCTACTCGCCGGCGTCTCCAGTCCGGCGGAGGCCGGCATTCTTCCCGATTGGCTCGCCAGTGCCATCGGACAACTGCGGGCAACCGACGTCGTCAACGTCGCCGCGCTGTTCGGAGTCGTTACTTTCGCGGTCATCTGCGCGATCGTTCTCATTCGGGCGCGCGACCGAGCGGAAGGCGAGAACGCCCAGCTGCGCAATGCGTCGGCGGATTTGCGCGCCGCGGTCGATCGCGCCGAAGCCCTCCTCAGCGTCGGCGAGGAACGGCTGGTCGCCTTCGAGACCAGCCACGGCCTGCCGGTGGTCGCCGGGCAGCTGCCGCGGATCGCCGGAGTGCCCGAGGATCGCAACGCCTTTGTCGCCTTCGGCAATTGGCTGGCGCCGGCGTCGGCAAGCCAACTCGACTCGGCGATAGCGCTGCTGCGTGAGCGGGGCGAAGCCTTCGCCATCAAATTGACGACGCGGGGCGGCCACCTCCTGGAGGCCCGCGGCCGAACAGCCGGGGGCCGGGCGGTGGTGCGCTTCCGCGATCTTGCCGGAGACCGGCTGATGCTGGCGGCGCTGGAGGCCAAGCACGGCTCGGTGGTCCATGCACTCAACGCATTGCGGGCGGCCTTCGATGCCGCACCAGTGCCGGCCTGGACCCGCGACGAAGGCGGCGAGATCGACTGGGTGAGCGCGGCCTATAGCCGCTCGGTGGAGGCCTCGGGCCCAGAGGACGCAGTGCAGCGCGGCCTCAACCTCTTCGACAGTCCGACCCGCGAAGCGATCCAGATTGCCCACAACAGCGGCCACGACTTCCAGCGCCGCGTCTCGGCGATCGCCGCCGGGCGTCGCCGTTTCTACGACGTGGTCGACACCAAGACGCGGGGGGCCGGCGCCGGCTTTGCCATCGACGCGACTGCCTTGGAGGAAGCCGAGGCGGCGCTTCGGCGCTCCAACGAATTCCACGTGCGCACGCTGGACCACCTGGCTGCCGGCGTTGCCTCCTTCGCGGCCGACGGCCGCCTCCGATCCTACAACGCCGCTTATCGGGCGATGTTCGACCTCGACGCCGCCTTTCTCGACCAGCAGCCGGCCGAGGGCGAAATCCTCGACCTCCTGCGGGCCGGCCGCAAGCTTCCCGAGCAAGCCGACTTCCGGGGGTGGAAGGCTCACCTCTTGTCGGCATACCGGTCGATGGAGCCGCGCGAACACATTTGGCACTTGCCGGACGGGCAGACGCTGCGGGTACTCGCCAATCCCGACCCGCAGGGCGGCGTGACCTGGGTCTACGAGAACGTCACCGAGCGGCTCGACCTCGAGAGCCGCTACAACGCCCTCATCCGGGTGCAGCGGGAGACGCTGGATCACCTCAGCGAGGCGGTCGCGGTGTTCGGCGCCGACGGCCGGCTACGGCTTTCCAACCCCGCCTTCGCGTCGATCTGGAGCCTCGACCCACAGCTGTTCGAACCGCCGCCCCACGTCACCGCGGTGGTCGCTGCCTGCCGTCGGCTTTACCGCGGCAGCGGCGAGTGGGAGCGTCTGGTCGCATCGATCGCTGGCATCGACGAAAGCCGGCCGACGCTCGCCGGACGCATCAAGCGCGGCGACGGACGGATCATCGACTACGCCACGCTCCCCCTTCCCGACGGGCAGACGATGCTGACCTTCGTCGACGTTACGTCGACGGTGCTGGTCGAGAAGGCGCTGACCGAGCGCAACGAAGCCCTGGAGGCGGCCAACGGGCTGAAGAACGCCTTTATCCAGCACGTTTCCTACGAGCTCCGCTCGCCGCTTACCAACATCATCGGCTTCGCGGAGTTGCTGGCCGACCCGAAGGTCGGGGAGCTGAATGAGAAGCAGCGCGAGTATACCGGTTACATCATGTCGTCGAGCGCGGCGCTGCTGGCGCTGATCAACGACATCCTCGATCTCGCTACCGTCGATGCCGGTGTCGTCGAACTCGAACTCAGCGAGATCGACATCGCCCGCACCGTCGATGCGGCGATCGAGGGGCTTCGCGACCGGATAGCGGAAAAAAGCCTGCGCGTACGCCGTTCGCTCGATCCCGCCCTCAACCATATCGTCGCCGACGAGCGGCGGGTGCGGCAGGTGCTCTACAATCTGCTCTCCAACGCCGTCCGCTTCTCCGTCGACCACGGCGAAGTTGCGGTGACCACGCGGCGCGACGGCGATGCACTCGAACTGCGCGTGGAAGATACCGGCGCCGGCATGCCGGCCGGCTTTGTGCCGACAGCGTTCGACCGCTTTGTCAGCCGCAGCGGCGGCGCGGGGACGCGGCGCGGCGCCGGGCTCGGCCTCTCGATCGTGAAGAGCTTCGTCGAATTGCATGGCGGCTCGGTTGACCTCAGTTCGGTCGAGGGCAAAGGTACAGTCGTGACCGTTCGATTGCCGCTGCAGCCGCCCCAGGTGGCCGAGGCGGCGGAGTAGGCGCGTTTTGAGTCGATCCGCATGAGTTTTGCTTGGCCGTGGCGCGACGAGCTTGCCGGCGAGGCGGCAACCGCGCGCCTGGCCGAGGACGTGGCGGCATGTCTTCGCCGCGGCGATGCGGTGGCGCTCCGCGGGGAACTCGGGGCCGGCAAGACTGCCTTTGCCCGCGCTGTTATTCGTGCCCTCGCCAACGACACCGCGGTCGAGGTGCCTAGCCCGACCTACACCCTGGTGCAGACCTACCCGACATCGCGTTTTGCCGTCGCGCATTACGATCTCTACCGATTGTCGGCGGCCGGCCAAGTCGCCGAACTCGGTCTCGCCGACGCGCTTGCCGACGGCGTGGTGCTGATCGAGTGGCCGGAGATTGCGTCAGCGCTGCTGCCGGCATCGACGCTCACCGTGCAACTCGATGGCGCCGACGAGAGCCGCACGGTCACGCTCTCGGGAGGAGCCGATTGGGCCGCGCGGATCGAGCGCAGCTTCGCGATCCGAGCCATGCTCGACGGTGCCGGGTGGGAGGGAGCCGAGCGGCGCTACCTGCAGGGCGACGCTTCGGCGCGCACCTACGAGCGCGTGCGGCGCGGCGCGATCACAGCGGTGGTGATGAACTCGCCGGCGCGGGCCGACGGTCCGCCGGTGCGGGCAGGACGCCCTTACAGCCGCATTGCCCATCTCGCCGAAGACGTGAGGCCGTTCGTGGCGGTCGCCGAGGCGCTCCGCGCCAATGGCTTTTCCGCGCCCGAGATCTTCGCCGCCGACATGGCGGGAGGGCTGCTACTGCTGGAGGATCTGGGAAGCGAGGGGATCGTCGAGTCCGGCGTGCCCAAGTCGACCCGCTATGTCGCGGCGATCGAGTGCCTTGCGGACCTGCACCGAATGGCGCGGCCGAACCGCTTGCCATTTGCCGACGGCACCTCCTACACGCTTCCGGACTTCGACGACGACGCGCTCGGCATCGAGGTCTCGTTGGTGCTCGATTGGTATGCGCCGCATGTCCTTGGGCAGCGCCTTGCCGTAGCCGCCGAGGAGTCCTTTTACGCTGCCTGGTCCGGCCCCTTCCGCACCCTCCTTGCCGGCGAGCGGAACTGGGTGCTTCGCGACTACCACTCGCCGAACCTGCTGTGGCTGGCCGGGCGGCGAGGCCCGCGTCGTGTCGGGCTGCTGGACTTCCAGGATGCGGTGATCGGCCCGACCGCCTACGACGTCGCTTCGCTGGCGCAGGACGCCCGCGTCACGGTCAGCGAAGCGCTCGAGACCGACCTTGTCACGGCCTACATCGCGGCGCGCCGGGCGCAAAACCCGGCCTTCAGCGAAACCAACTTCCGGGCGGCCTATGCAATTGCGGCGGCGCAGAGGGCAACCAAGATCCTCGGCATCTTCGCCCGCCTCGCCAATCGCGATGGTAAGCCCGGCTATCTCGCGCATATCCCCAGGGTAATGGCCTATCTCCGCCGGGCGCTCCGCCACCCGGTTCTGTCGCCGGTAGCGCTCTGGTATGAGGAAAACCTGCCACTGGCGGGATAGTTGCCCATGCCCTCCTCGACCGGTCCACGGACCGCGATGGTTCTTGCCGCCGGACTCGGCCTGCGCATGCGGCCGATCACGCTCACCATGCCGAAGCCGCTGGTACGGGTGGCTGGCAAGGCGCTGATCGACCACAGCCTCGACAAGCTGGCTGAGGCGGGAGTTGGCACGGCAGTGGTCAACCTTCACCACCTTGCCGATGCGCTGGAGGCGCATCTGGCCCGCCGAACCAAACCGCGGGTGGCGATCTCCGACGAGCGGGCCGAGCTGCTCGATACCGGCGGCGGCGTCCTGAAGGCGCTGCCGCTGCTCGGCGGCGATCCTTTCTTCGTGCTCAATTCCGACACGCTGTGGATCGACGCCGAGCAGCCAAACCTGGTGCGGCTGGCGGAAGCGTGGGAACCAACGCGAATGGCGGCGCTCCTCATGCTTGCCCCGACGGCCAACTCCGTCGGCTATCGCGGCGCCGGGGACTTCCACCTCGACCGCGACGGGCGTCTCCGCCGCCGCGGCAACGACCGGGCGCCATTTGTTTATGCCGGGGTCGGCATATTGCCGCCTGATCTCTTCGCGGGGCTCCAGATCCGTCCGTTCTCGCTTAACCTCGTCTTCGATCGGGCGATCGCCACCGGCGGCCTCTATGGCCTCGAGATGACCGGGCGCTGGCTGCATGTCGGTTCGCCGGAAGCGATCGGCGAGGCCGAGAGCGCCATCGCCGCGTTCGCCGGCTGACGGCGGCACTTGATGCCCCCCCGCGCCCTGCGCGTCTTCTCAGTCACGCCGGGGGCGCCGTTCCTGGCAACTCTGGTCGACGCGCTGCTTGGCGGAGAGTTCGGCCCGGTCGCCGGCCTCGGCAGCGACCCCTTGGCGCTCGCCGCTGTCACGATCTTCCTGCCGACGCGCCGCGCAGCGCGAGCGCTGGCCGACATCTTCCTGGAGCGCGCCGGCGGGCGGGCGACGGTGCTGCCGCGCATCAAGCCGATCGGCGACGTCGACGAGGAGGAACACATCCTCGCTGCCGCCGAGGAATCGCCGGCCGATCTCCTGTCGCTGCCGCTCGCGGTGCCGCGGATCGAACGGCAGCTTTTTCTCACCCGGCTGGCGGTCGCCTGGGCGCGGGTGAGTGCCGCCGGCGGCGACGCGGTGCCGCGGCCGATCCCGGCCTCGCCAGCCGACGCGGTGCGGCTCGCCAACGACCTTGCTCGTCTGATCGACGAGATGACGACGGCCGGCGTCGGCTTCGATGCTTTGACGGCGGTCGACGCCGAGGACTACGCTCAGTTCTGGCAGACGACGCTGAGCTTCCTCGCCATCGCCGGCAAGGCATGGCCGGACTACCTCGCCGAGCGCGGCTTTGCCGACCCGGTCGCCCGGCGCGACCGCCTAATCCGCGCCGAAGCTGACCGCCTGGCCGCGCGGCCGCCGCTGGCACCGGTCATCGCCGCCGGATCGACCGGCTCCATCCCCGCCACCGGCGAACTCCTCAAGGCGATCGCCCACCTGCCCAACGGAGCGGTCCTCCTCCCCGGGCTCGACCGCGATCTCGACGATGCCAGTTGGCGCGCGATTGCCGAGGAACCGGCACCGAGCCATCCGCAGTTCGGCCTATCGCAACTCCTGACGGCGATCGGTATCGGCCGAGAGGACGTGGTCGACCTCGGGAGCCGAAAGCCGGGGCTTGCGCACCGCGCACGGCTCCTTTCCGACGCGATGCGACCGGCCACCACCACCGACGGGTGGCAGGGGAACGAGGTCCATCCCGCCGCCGACGAGGGCATCAGCCTCATCCAGGCGCGGACCGAGCAGGAAGAGGCGCTGGCGGTTGCCGTCGCACTGCGCGAGGCGGCGGAAACCACGGCTACCACCGCCGCCTTGATTACGCCTGACCGCAATTTGGCGCGCCGCGTCTCGGTCGAACTGCGCCGCTGGGGCATCGACATCGACGATTCGGCAGGCGAACCGCTGGCCGGCACGCCGCCGGCGGTGTTTGCGCGGCTGCTGGTGGAGACGGTCGCCGCACCCGACGACCCGATCAAGCTGCTCGCGCTGCTCAAGCATCCGTTGGCGGCTTTCGGTCTTTCGCGCGGCGCCTGCCGACAAGGAGCTCGCGCCCTGGAGGGCGCTCTCTTCCGCGGCGCCAAGGCGGGCGGGCGGCTCATCGACCTGCCGGCGGCGGTCGCCGCCGCGCGGCAGTCGCTCGACGCGGCCGGGCAGCCGGTGCCGCGGGCACGGAGACGGCTGGCGGAATGGGACTGGCAGGCGGCGGAGACGCTGGCCGGACGGGTATCCACCATCCTCGGCGCGTTCGAAGGAGTGACGGCAAACGCAACCGCCGCCGGAGAAATCGCCGCGGCCCTGGTCGAGGCGGCCACCCAGGCCGCCACTGACGACGGTGGACACGATACCGGCTTTGCGAGTGGCGAGGCGGCGGAGTCCTTGGCCGCGTTGCTGGCGGCAATCGGCGACGATCCGACCGGGCCGCTGGCCATGCGCATCGGCGACTTTCCGGCTTTCCTCGGGGCATTGATGGCCGGCGTCAGCGTGCGGCGCGGACCGCCGCGGTATTCGCGTGTCCACATCTTCGGCACGCTCGAGGCGCGACTGCAGCCGGTCGACCTCGTGATCCTCGGCGGCCTCGACGAAGGCGTCTGGCCGGCCGACGCTCCGACCGACCCCTGGCTGTCGCGCGGCATGCGGCAGGCGATCGGCCTTCAGCCTGCCGAGCGGCGCATCGGTCTCGCCGCGCACGACTTCACGTCGGCCATCCTCGCTCCGACCGCTATTTTGACGCGGGCGGAGAAGCGGGGCGGGTCGCCAACCGTTGCCTCGCGATGGTTGCAGCGACTGGCGGCGACGCTCGGCGAAGCGCGAATGGCTTCGCTCGGCGGGCGCGGCCAGCGCTATCTCAGCTGGGCGCGACAGCTGGATCGCATCGACCCCAAGGCGGTGCGCCCGGTGGCACGGCCGGAGCCGCGACCGGCGGTAGCCCTCCGCCCGCGCCAACTCTCGGTCACGCAGATCGAGACCTGGATTCGCGATCCCTACGCGATCTATGCGCGCGAGATCCTGCGCATCCGGCCGCTCGAAGCGATCGGCGCGCCACCGGACGCGGCGACGCGGGGCACGCTGGTGCATGGCATCCTCGCTGCCCTGGTCGAGCAGGGCATCGACCCCGCCTCGGGCGATGCCGAGGCACGGCTCCTCGCCGTGGCGCGCGAAGCGTTCCGACCGCTCGAAGCGTTTCCCGACACGCATTTCCTGTGGTGGATACGGATCGAGGCGATCATCCGCTGGTTCGTGCGCTGGGAGCGCAGCCGCGCCGGCGACCTTGCCGAACGATACGCGGAGACGGCCGGCTCGCTGACGATCGATGCGCCGGCCGGCCCCTTCACTTTGACGGGACGGGCCGACCGTATCGACCGGCGCGCCGACGGCCGGATCGACATCTACGACTTCAAGACGGGGACACCGCCGTCCGCAGCGCAGGTACTGACAGGTTTTGCCCCGCAGCTCGGCCTCGAAGCGGCGATGGCGCGGCAGGGGGCGTTCGCGCCGGTGCCGGCAGGAACCGAAGTCGCCGCGCTCGGCTGGCTCGGCGTCAACAATGCCGGCTTTCGCGATGTCGAGCGAAGCGCCGTCGCCAGCGGGCTGACCGCCGACGACGTCGCCGCGCGCTCCCTGTCCCTCTTCAGCGCACTCGTCGCCGCCTACGATAACGCCGACCAGCCCTATCGTTCGCAGGAGCGGCCGATGTTCGAGCGGCGCTATCCTGGCGAGTACGATCACCTCGCCCGCCTCGACGAGTGGCGGCTGGCGACCATCGACGAGGACGAATGAGCCGCCGTCGCCCCCGCGTCGATGCGACGACCCGCGAGCGCCAGCGGAGGGCCTCCGACCCGAAAGGCTCGGCCTGGGTGGCGGCCAATGCCGGGTCGGGTAAGACCTTCGTGTTGGCACAGCGGGTGATCCGACTGCTCCTTGCCGGCACGCCGCCGGGACGCATCCTCTGCCTGACCTTCACCAAAGCCGCGGCCGCGCAAATGGCCAAGCGGGTTTTCGATCGCCTGGCGGAATGGACGCATGCCGACGAGGAGAGTCTCGCCGAGGCGATTGAGGATATCGAAGGCGCGCGGCCCGAGGCGCCGCGCCTGGTGACCGCCCGCCGCCTCTTCGCCGAGGCGCTGGAGACGCCGGGCGGCCTCAAAATCCAAACGATCCACGCCTTTGCCGAGGGACTGCTGCACCAATTCCCCTTCGAGGCGGAGGTTGCCGGACACTTCGAGGTGATAGACGATCGCGCCTCAGCGCACCTTCTTGCCGAGGCGCGGCGACAGACGCTTGCCGCGGCGGCGGCCGATCCCGGCGGGATGGGCGAAGCGCTGAAAACGGCGATCGCCGCCGCCGGCGAATTCCGCTTCGGCGAGGGTCTTGCCGAATTCATCGCCCGGCGCGACCGGCTGAACCGCTTCCTGGTCGCTTCCGGCGACATGGAGAACGCCATCGACCGGCTCGGCCGCGAGCTTGGGCATGACGGCGAAGCCAGCCTCGCGCTCCGCCGACGCGTCTGGAGCGAGGCCGCGCTCGGCCCGTCCGACATCGAGCGGCTCGCTGCGACGCTGGCGCGGGGCGGGGTCAACGACGTGCGCGCGGCCGAGCGGATCGCCGCTTGCCGCAAAACCACTGACGACACCGATCGCGCCGAGGCGTATCTCGGCTACTTCACCCGCGAGGACGGCGAATTTCGCGCGATTGGCTCGCTGGCCAGCGCTCGGGTGCGAGCGCTTTGGGCCGGCCTGGACGACCTCCTCAATGCCGAACTCGTTCGCCTTGCCGCGCTGCAGGATCGGATCCGCGTCGCCCAATGCTTCGAAGCGTCGGCGGCGATGCTGCGCCTCGCTTCATCGGTGGCGCGCGCCTACGACCGCGAGAAGGCGCGGCGCGGCCTCCTCGACTTCGACGATCTGGTCGTCAAGGCGGCGGGGCTGCTCAGCCGCGCCGATGCCGCAGACTGGGTCCGCTTTCGCCTCGACCAGGGTCTCGACCACATTCTGATCGACGAGGCGCAGGACACCAGCCCGCGGCAGTGGGAACTGGTCAGCGCGCTCGCCGAGGAGTTCTTCTCCGGCGCCGGCGCCCGGCCGCAAACCCGAACGCTGTTCGCCGTCGGCGACGAGAAGCAGTCGATTTATTCCTTCCAGGGGGCAGACCCGGCCTTGTTCGCCACGCATCGGCAGCATTTCCGCGCGCGCGCCGTCCAAGCGGGCCTCGCGTGGAGCGACCTTCGACTGGGGCTCTCATTCCGTTCGACCAATGCGGTGCTCTCCGCAGTCGACGCGGTGTTCGGCGACCCGGCGGTGCAGAGCGGCGTCGTCGCCAGCGAGGACTGGGAACCTCACCAAGCGAGCCGACGCCACGATCCCGGCTTGGTTGCGGTCTGGGCGCCGCTCCGTGCCGAGGACGCATCGGCGCCCGAGGACTGGCAGGCGCCGCTCGATCAATTGACGCTGACCAGCCCCGAGGTGCGGCTCGCCGAGAGGATCGCCGGCACGATCAAAGCCTGGCTCGAGGTCGGCGCCAAGCTCGACACCGGCGCGCCGATCCGGGCGGGCGGGATTCTGATCCTGACGCGCAAGCGCGGCGCGGCATTCGAGGCGACCAACCGCGCGATCAAGCGCGCCGGTCTTCCGGTCGCCGGCGCCGACCGCCTCACGCTGACCGAACACATAGCGGTCCAGGACCTCTTGGCGCTCGGCGAAGCGGTGCTGCTGCCCGACGACGACCTGGCGCTGGCGGCCCTGCTCAAATCGCCGCTGGTCTGCCTCGACGAAGACCACCTGGCTGCCCTGGCAGTGGGACGCAAGGGGCCGCTCAGGCGGGTCATGGCCGAGGCGACCGATCCCTCGATCGCCGCCGCATGGCAGCGCATCTCCGCGTGGCGCGCGCGCGCCGACTTCGCCTCGCCGCACGCCTTCTATGCCGCGATCCTCGGCCCTGAACGCGGCCGGCGCGATTTCCAGCGACGGCTCGGCGGCGAGGCCGAAGAAGTGCTCGACGAATTCCTCGCCGAGGCGCTCGCCTACGAGCAGGTCGAAACGCCGTCGCTGCAAGGCTTCATAGCCTGGATGAAAGGGGCGGCCACCGAGGTCAAGCGCGACGCCGACCTGGAGCGCGACGAAGTCCGGGTGATGACCGTTCACGGCGCCAAGGGCCTTGAAGCGGACATTGTGTTTCTCATCGACGACGGCTCCCGCCCGGTGGTGCACGCGCACGACCCGAAGATGCTATCGCTCGACGACGAGGCGGCGGCAGCGACCGGCCCGGTGGTTTGGAACATCGGCAGCAACCGGCCGCCGCCGGTCGAGCGGCGCCTCAAAGCGGTCCGCGAGCGCGCGATGGAGGAATACCGCCGTCTCCTCTATGTCGGGCTGACGCGGGCGCGCGACCGCCTTTATGTTGCCGGCATTGCCAAACGGCACACCGACCCGACCAACGGATGGCACGCCCTGGTGTGGAAAGCGCTGGGGCGCAGCGGGACGATTCTCGGCGAGGGCGACGAGGCGGTCCTGGAGTGGCGAACGGCGCAGCCGGCCGATCCACCCGCCGAGCAGCTGCTGATGCAACTGACGCCGCCGGAACCCGACCTCCCCGCCTGGATCGACCGCCCGGCGCCATCGGCGAAGGGTGCCGAGGACGTCGCACCTTCGCGCGCCGCGCCGCTGATCGGCGCGATGAACTGGGCGCGGCGGCGCGGAGCCAACCGGCAGGCGGCCAAGGACGAGCGCGCCACACTCGAACGCGGGCGGATCGTTCACCGCCTTCTGGAAGCGCTGCCGGAAGTGGCGCCGGCCGAGCGACGCGCGGTCGGCTCGCGGTTCCTTGAGACGGTTGCGACGACGTGGCCGAAGGCAGAGCGCGAAGCGGCACTCGGCGAGGTGCTCGCGGTGCTCGCACATCCCGACTTCGCTCCGGTCTTCGCTGCCGGCAGCCGCGCCGAAGTCGACTTCGTCGCGAAGGGCGCCGATCGCGGCGACACGCCGCGCGTCGCTGGGCGAATCGACCGAATCGCGGTTGGCGCGGACGCGGTGATCCTCGTCGACTACAAGACCAATCGGCCCTATCCGACCGCGGTCGCCGACGTTCCCGACGCCTACCTCGCGCAGCTGCGTTCCTACGCCGACGCGCTTGCCGTTCTCTACCCGAAAAAATCCATATTGGCCGGGCTGTTATGGACAGGTGGGCCGCTGCTAATGCCGATCCCTACCGCGCGGTTAAGGGGCGAAACACAGGGCCCGGAAAGCGCATGACTGCCCGACCTTGACTGGGCCTGGGACCATTCCTACGTTCCGCCCCGCTTCCCGCAGGCGACCGCGGGCAGCGACCATTGCAACGAGGTTTACCATGGCGACCGCCAAAGTAACTGATGCTTCCTTCGATGCCGATGTGCTTGCTGCGCAGGGACCGGTCGTCGTCGATTTCTGGGCCGAATGGTGCGGCCCGTGCCGAATGATCGGCCCGGCTCTTGAGCAGATTTCGACGGAGATGGACGGACAGGTCCGCATTGCCAAGCTGAACACCGACGAGAATCCGCAGACCGCCACCAAGTATGGCGTGCGTTCGATCCCGACCCTCATCCTGTTCAAGAACGGCGAACCGATCGCCCGCCAGGTTGGCGCAGTGCCGAAGAACCGGCTGGCCGACTGGATCAAGGCCGCGATGTAATCGCCGCCGCGAGGCAGTACGCAACAAGCGACGCCTCGGCTAGCCGCCTTGCCGGCTTCAGACTTCCAAAATCCGCCAGCCGGGACCCCTCAGGTGGGGATGGTGCCGTTTTCCGCGAGCACGGTCCCGGCAAGGTAAAGCGAACCGCAGATGAGAACGCGCGGGGGAACGTCCCGCGGCGTATCGGCGATACGCTCCAGCGCGGCGCGAACGCTCGGCGCCGTCGATGCGGTCAAGCCGACCCGAGTTGCGACACCGGCCAATTCGGCCGGGTCGCGGCCGGCATGGTCGGGCGGTAGCGGCACCGCGATCAGCTGCCGCGCCAACCCCGCAAAGGGCGCAAGGAACCCGACCGGATCCTTGGTGTTCAGCATGCCGGCGACGACGATCAGCGGGCGGGACACGCGGTCTTCGAGATCGGCCATCGCTTCGGCAATGACCACGCCGGCGCCCGGGTTGTGACCGCCGTCGAGCCAGATCTCGGCGCCCGAACCGGCGCGGGCAACGAGCGCTCCCGCCGTCAGGCGCTGCAGCCGGGCCGGCCATTCGACGTTCAGGAGGCCGGCCTCGATCGCTGCGGTCGGCAAGTTGAGCCCGGCGCGCCGCAGAGTGGCCACCGCGGTCCCGGCATTGGCGAACTGGTGGCGGCCGGAGAGGCGTGGCGGCGGCAAATCGAGTAAGCCGTCCTCGTCCTGATAGATCAGCCGGCCGTGCTCGCGAATCGCCGTCCAGTCCTCGCCGGCAACGAAGGGCGTGGCGCCGTGGCGCGAGGCTTGACGTTCCAGCATCGCCAGCGCCGCTGCGGGTTGAGGCGCTATCACCACCGGGCGCCCCCGCTTCATGATGCCAGCCTTCTCGGTGGCGATTTCCTCGATCGTGCCGCCGAGATAGCGCTCGTGATCCAGCGAGAGTGACGTGATCACAGCTGCAACCGGCTCGGCGACGACATTGGTCGCATCGACACGGCCGCCAAGGCCGACCTCGAGCAAGGTGAAGTCAGCGGGATGCTCGGCGAACAAGACGAACGCCGCCGCGGTGGTGATCTCGAACTGGGTGATCGTCGCGCCATCGTTGAGGCGCTCGACTCGCGAGAGCGCCTCGACCAGCGCCGCCTCGTCGACCAACCGCCCGCCGCCGGCGCGGCCGATGCGGATGCGTTCGTGGAAACGGACTAGGTGGGGCGAAGTGTAAACGTGGACGCGTTTGCCCGCCGCTTCGAGCATGGCGCGCATGAACGCGGTGGTCGATCCCTTGCCGTTGGTGCCGGCAACGTGAATGACCGGTGGCAAGCGCCGCTCTGGACGGCCGAGGGTCGCCAGCAGCCGCTCGATGCGTTCGAGCGAGAGGTCGATCTCCTGCGGGTGAAGCTTGAGCAGGCGGGCGAGAATCTCGCCAGAGGTTTGCGAAGCGGTCACGGCGGCTCAGAGTCCGTGCGGTCGGAAAACGTTGCCGTGACGGCCGATGCGGTCAGGCCGCCGCCGGAATGGGTGCTGGCGCGGGAGTCGTCGGTGAGGGACCGGTGTCGGCGACGGCGGCCGGAGCCCCGGTGAGCAAACGGCAGAGGCGGGCGACGGTCTCGCGGAGCTTGTGACGGTGAACGACCATATCGACCATGCCGTGTTCGAGCAGATACTCGGCACGCTGGAAGCCCTCGGGCAGCTTCTCGCGAATGGTCTGCTCGATCACGCGCGGGCCGGCAAAGCCGATGAGGGCCCCCGGCTCGGCGATGTGAACGTCGCCGAGCATGGCGTAGGACGCGGTGACCCCGCCAGTGGTCGGGTTGGTGAGGACGACGATGTAGGGGAGCTTGGCCTCGCGCAGCCACTGAACCGCCACGGTCGTCCGCGGCATCTGCATCAGCGAGAGGATGCCCTCCTGCATGCGCGCGCCGCCGGACGCGGCAAAGATCACAAAGGGCACCCCGGTGTCGCGGGCATGGGTCATGCCGGCGATGACCGCCTCGGCGGCAGCCATGCCGAGCGAGCCGGCCATGAAGTCGAAGTCCTGAACGGCGGCGGCGACTTTGACGCCTTCGACGGTGCCGTGGCCGAGGAGGACGGAATCGTCCAGGCTGGTCTTGGTGCGGGCGTCCTTCAGACGGTCGGTATAGCGGCGCTCGTCGCGAAACTTCAGGGGGTCGAGGGGCACTTCGGGCGATTCGATAGGCTGCCACTTGGCGTCGTCGAAGAACCAGGTGAAGCGGCGATGCGCGCTCATGCGCATATGGAAGCCGGAGCCGGGAATCACGAAGTGGTTGGCCTCGAGGTCGCGATGGAAGACCATCTCGCCGGTCTCAGGGCACTTGATCCAGAGATTCTCGGGGATCTCGCGCTTGTTGAGCAGGCTGCGGATCTTCGGCCGCATCAAGTTGTTGATCCAGTTCATCTGGCGCGATCCTTTGTTAGTGTGCCCGGGCGGCACGCAGGCCGGCGGCGATGTCGCCGACGAGGCGCGTTACCGCGCCGACCGTCCCGGCGCCGGCTTTGCCTTCGGGCGTCAGCGACGCCTTGATGGCATCGACGAGGGCCGATCCTACCACCACGCCGTCCGCGTCGCGTCCGATTTCCTTGGCCTGTGCGGCCGTCCTCACACCAAATCCGACGGCGACCGGGAGCTTGGTGTGGCGCTTGATACGCTTGACGGCGGCGCTGACTTTGCCGGCCTCAGGCGCAGCCGCCCCGGTGATGCCGGCGATGGACACGTAGTAGACGAAGCCGGAGGTATTCATCAGCACGCGCGGCAGGCGCTTGTCGTCGGTGGTCGGTGTCGCCAGTCTGATGAAGCTCAACCCGGCTTTCAGCGCCGGCACGCACAGCTCGTTATCAGCCTCGGGCGGAAGATCGACGACGATGAGGCCATCGACGCCGGCAGCGAGGGCGTCGGCAATGAAGCGGTCGGGGCCGTAGACGTAGATGGGGTTGTAGTAGCCCATCAAGACGATCGGCGTGTCGGCGTCGACCGCTCGGAAAGCGCGGACGGTAGCCAGCGTCTTCTTCATGGTCTGGCCGGCGCGGAGCGCCCGCTGTCCCGACGCCTGGATCGGCGGTCCGTCGGCCATCGGATCGGAGAAGGGCATGCCGAGTTCGATGATGTCAGCGCCAGCCGCCGGCAGGCCCTTCAAGATCGTCAGGGCCGTGTCGTAGTCGGGATCGCCGGCGGTGACAAAGGTGACCAGGGCGGGTCGGCCGGCCTTGGCGAGATCGGCAAAGCGGCGGTCGATGCGGGTGGTGCTCATCGCGCTCGTCTAACGCTCTAGATGTCCATGCCGAGATGCTTGGCGACGTTGAAGATATCCTTGTCGCCGCGGCCACAGAGATTCATGATGATGATCTGATCCTTCCGCATTTTCGGCGCCAGCTTGATCACCTGGACGGCGGCGTGGGAGGGCTCGAGCGCGGGGATGATGCCCTCGATGCGGGTCAGCAACTGGAAGGCCTCAAGCGCTTCCTTGTCGGTGGCCGGCACGTAACTGACGCGGCCGGTGTCGCGGAGCCAGGAATGCTCGGGGCCGACGCCGGGATAGTCGAGGCCAGCGGAAATCGAGTGCCCCTCCAGGATCTGCCCATCGGCATCCTGCAGGAGGTAGGTGCGGTTGCCGTGCAGCACGCCGGGCCGACCGCCGTTCATGGAAGCGGCATGGCCGTTCTCGACGTCGAGGCCGTGGCCACCCGCCTCAACCCCATAGATCGCCACCTCGGGATCGTCGAGGAAGGGATGGAAGAGGCCGATGGCGTTGGAGCCGCCGCCGATGCAGGCAACGATGGCATCGGGGAGCCGGCCCTCGCGCTCAAGAATTTGTTCGCGCGCCTCGCGGCCGATCACCGATTGGAAGTCACGGACCATCGCGGGATAGGGATGAGGACCGGCGGCTGTTCCGATCAGATAATAGGTGTCGGAGACATTGGTCACCCAGTCGCGGAGCGCCTCGTTCATCGCGTCCTTGAGCGTGCCGTTGCCGGCGGTGACCGGCTTCAGCTCGGCGCCGAGGAGGCGCATGCGGAAGACGTTCGGCTTCTGGCGCTCGATGTCGGTGGCGCCCATGTAGACGGCGCAGGGGAACCCGAACCGCGCGGCCACGGTGGCGGTAGCAACGCCATGCTGGCCGGCGCCGGTTTCGGCGATGATGCGCCGCCGCCCCATGCGCTTGGCGAGCAGGATTTGCCCGAGGCAGTTGTTGATCTTGTGGCTGCCGGTGTGATTCAGCTCGTCGCGCTTGAAGTAAATCTTGGCGCCGCCGAGATGCGCCGTCAGGCGCTCGGCGAAGTACAGCGGGCTCGGCCGGCCGGCGTAGTGAGTGCTCAAATCGGCGAGTTCGGCGTGGAAGGCCGGGTCTGCCTTGGCCGCCTCGTAGGCCTGCTCCAGTTCCAGGATCAGCGGCATCAGCGTCTCGGCGACGAAGCGCCCGCCATAGATGCCGAAGAAGCCGTCGGCGTTAGGGCCGCTGCGGAAAGAATTGGGACGAAGTTCGGTCATGAGGCCAGCCGGGTGGTGGTGCGCATCGGGACGACAGCCCCGCGCGCGGCGGTCACAAAGGCGCGGATCAAGCGGGGGTCCTTGACCCCAGGGGCGGACTCGACGCCAGAGGAGACGTCGACGCCGGGAGCGCCGGTTGCGGCGACCGCCGCGGCCACGTTGGCCGGCGTCAAACCTCCCGACAGCATGTAGTGCGTCGCCGGGTCGGCGCCACGAAGGAGCGACCAGTCGAACGGCTGCCCATGGCCGCCCGGGCGGTCGGCGCCCTGCGGCGGGCGTGCGTCGAAGAGCAGCCGGTCGACGACCGGAGCGTAGGCCGTGGCAGCGGCGAGGTCTTCGGGCCGGGCGATCGGAAGCGCCTTCATCAGGCGCGACTTCAGCCGCGGGCGCCAGGCAGCGAGCGCCGCCGGGGCCTCCGTTCCGTGGAACTGAACCCAATCGGGCGAAAGCGCCGTGACCGCGTCGTGCAGCCAATTGGGATCGGGATCGACGACCAGTGCGACGATCTCAGCCCGGCCACGCGCGCGGCCAGCGAGTTCGGCTGCGCGTGTCAAAGACACGTTCCGGGGGCTGCGGGCAAAGAGGACCAGGCCGACCATATCGGCCCCTGTCTCCACGGCAGCGTCCAGCGCGGCTTCGTCCTTGAGCCCGCAGATTTTCACGGTCAGCGCCATCGGCAGCCGTTTGGCACGGAAAGGGTGACGAAGTCCAATTTACCGGCGCGGCGCCCTTAACCCTTCAGCGCGTCGTCAGCGACTGGCCGATCGGCGGCGGGGGTGGCAGCGTATTGCCGCCGCGGCGGAGCCGGCCGACCTCGGCCGCGGTACGCCGGGCCAGCCGCCGCCAACGGCCCTGGCGAAGCCAAGCGGCGGTACCGCCGATTACAATCCCGATGGCGAGAACGAGAAAGAGCAGCACGAACAGCGGCAGGCGGAACGATAGAACCGGCGAAGTCGGATCGAAGGGGTCCATCGAGACAGCCACGAAGTGACGGTTGGCGAGCGCGAAGACCACCAGCACCGCGGCAGCGGGAACGAGAATTACGAGCTTCAGAAACCGCTTCACGGGTGCACGTCCCGCAGCACGCGTCTAACCGCCGTCGCCACCGGCGTTCAGGCGCTCGCGCATCTCTTTTCCGGTCTTGAAGAAGGGCACAAACTTCTCGGTCACATCCACCGTCGCCCCGGTGCGCGGGTTGCGTCCCAGACGCGCCGGACGGTTCTTCACCGAGAAGGCACCAAAGCCCCGCAGCTCGACGCGGTCGCCGCGTGCCAGCGCATCGGTGATCGCGTCGAAGACGGCGTTGATGATCTGCTCAACGTCGCGCTGGTAGAGGTGCGGATTCCTCTCCGCAATCACCTGCACCAGTTCCGACTTGATCATCTCGGCGCCCCTGCTGCCGGTTCAAGCGGACCCTGCCAAAGCGACAGAAGACCGTCAAGCCACAGATTTTTCGGGAGAATCCGGTCAAGGCCGATCGCCTCCGCGCCCCCCGGCGGAAGGCCAAGCTGCCGCGCCACCCAGGCGATCGCCGCCTCGCCGAAGGGCAGCGACACGCGCGTCGACGGTTTCCAATCGCGAACGGGAAGATCGCCCGAAATGCCCTTGCTGCGAGTCAGCCAGGCGCGGGCCGCATCCTCGCCGCCGATCTCGTCGACCAGCTTAACCGCCAGGGCCTGCTGGCCGGTGAAGACACGGCCGTCGGCAAGGCCGAGAGCGGTCGGGCGATCGAGCTTGCGACGCTCGGCGACGAGGTCGACGAACCAACCGAAGGTGTCGGCGACGACGCCGGCGATCACCGCACGCGCTTCCGGGCTGGCCGGATGGAAGGGAGACGGCTCGGCCTTCAGAGGCGCGCTCTTGATCTCGTCCATCTTGACCCCCAGCTTGTCGAGAAGTCCGCTCACCTCCGGCGACTCGAAGACCACGCCGATCGAACCGGTCACGGTGGTTCGGCGGGCAACGATATGGTCGGCTGCCAGTGCAGCCATATAGGCGGCAGAGGCGGCGACCGTGCCCATGGTGACCACCGTCGGCTTGGCCTCGGCCAGGTTCCGCAGTGCTTCGTAGAGGGTTTCGCCGCCGGTCGTCGATCCGCCGGAGGAGTTGATCGCGACAATGACCGCCTTAACCTGGTCGTTCTTGGCGAGCTTGGCGATGAGGTCGATCTGCTCGCGCGGGGCGGAAATGAAGCCGTCAATCGTGATTCGCGCGACCTGCGGGGCGGTGCCGGTCCCAAAGGCGTCGTCGCCGGCGCCAAGCCTGACGGCCGTTAACAGAGCCGCCGCCAGTGCCAGGAAAGCGCCGACCCGCCAGAACGACAGCTTCCGGCGAAGCCGTCGGCGATCGACAATCTCTGCCGCCTCCATGGGGATCTCCTCTGCAAAGGCGCGGCTGCGGGACCATCCCGGCAGCCTTCCGTTGCGAGAGGATGACATGGAGCGCGGCCGCGATCCAAGCAAGCGCACGAGTCGCGCACCGCTTCAAGGCGGGACGGCGGCGGTGCCGCCGCATTTGCCTTTTGACTCGGATGGCGTCACCCACTATGGGAAGCCGCCAATTCTGGTCAAATGAGGCTTACGACGTGGCCAAGGCCGAACTCGGGGCGAAACGCATTTGTCCCAATTGCGGTGCCAAGTACTACGACCTCAATCGGAGCCCGATCGTCTGCCCGCGCTGCGGCACGCATTTCGAGGCGCAGTCGCGCTCGCGAGCGCAGGCGGCGGCGCCGGTCGACGATGACACCGAGCTTGAGGATGCCGCCCCCGAGGGCGCCGAATTCGTGACGCTTGAGGAGGCGGACGAAGAGGCGGCGGGGGGCGTCGCCGACGATGAGGACGAAGAGGCCGCGGGCGACGACGCACCGGACCCGTTCCTTGAAGAAGTCGACGAGGAAGAGGACGACGTTTCGGGGATCATCGGCGGCGTCGAAGACGGCGACGAGGAGGCGTAAGCGGTGGGCCGCCGGGCGGCTCCCGGCTGCGGGCGGACGGCTTGATTCGAGCAGCGACTGCGCATAGCAGTTGACGCGCACAGGCCTCGCGGCCCGCGCAAATGGGGGAAAACCTAGACGTCGCCGGCCGCCCATGGCCGGTCGCAGGAATGGGGCCATAGCTCAGATGGGAGAGCGCTTGAATGGCATTCAAGAGGTCGGCGGTTCGATCCCGCCTGGCTCCACCAACCCCGCCGGCGGTAACCGATAAGGCGCTCGGAGGCGCGCCTGAGGAGCGAGACGCGGCCAAATAGGTTCTTGCGTAAGAGGGCGATCATGTCGAATCCGACGGACGGAGTTGCCTCCCGACCAGCGCTGCCTCGCGGTCTCGCTCTCGCGCTAGCGGCGGCCGTCTCGGCCGGAGGCCTCTTTCTCCTTGCGCCCGACAAGGCGGGGGCCCAGGGCCAAGCCCCACAAGAAAGCGGAGCCGCAGTCTGGGCGAAAGCCGCTTGCTCCAATTGCCATGGTAATCTCGGCGCGGGCGACGGTGACCCCGCTTATCCGCAGGCGCCTAGTCTGCGCGACGCGCGGCTGAGCCGCGACCAACTCCAGGAGACGGTCGCCTGCGGCCGCCCGGGAACGCCGATGCCTTTCAATCTGGCGGGGGCGTATACCGAAACGGCATGCTACGGGCTGCCGCTCGGAAAGCCGCCTGAGGTTATCACGCGGGGCGCGGGCCTTTCCGCCGAACAGCTCAATCTCCTGGTCGATTTTCTGACGAAGAACGTCGTCGGGAAGACCAACATCACGCGCGAGAACTGTGCGCTCTTTTTCGACGGCAACGCGAATGCACCGCTTTGCCGGCAATTTTGAGCGCTCGATAGGCGACACCTAGCGCGGAGACCGCGAAGGCTGCGGGGGGCTGACCATGAAACTCCGCGCTCTCCTCGCCGGTGCCCTCGCTTTGTATGCGCTGACTTTGGCAGGCGCCGTTGCGCAGGCACCGGGGCCGCGCGAAGCGGCATTCCTAGCCGGTCAAACGCTCGACTGTGCAGGCTGCAACCTCGCCGGCGCCGTGCTGAAGCGGAGGAACCTCGCCGGCGCCAACCTCGCTAACGCCAACCTCGCCGACGCGACGTTCCATGAGGCCAAGCTGAACGGCGCGATCCTGTCCGGCGCCCATGCCAAGGGGGCCAATTTCAACCTTGCCCTCCTAACCGCCGCCAATTTCGCCGGCGCCGATCTGACCGAGGCCCTGTTCTTTGCCGCTGCCGCGTCGGGCGCGGACTTCAGCCGGAGCAAGCTCGCCGACGCGCGCATGGGCAATGCCAGCCTAATCCGCGCCGTTTTCCAGGGCGCCGACCTCTCTCATGCCGATCTCGGCGGCGCCGTTCTGACCGATGCCCGGCTCGCCGGCGCCCGGCTGACCGAAGCCGATCTTCGGGAGGCAACCTTGGTCCGCGCCGACCTCAGCGGCGTCACAGCCGACCCGGTGTATTTCGGCAATGCCCGCCTGCGCGGCGCCAATCTCAAGGGAGCGGTCCTGCGTGGCTCGAACTTCACCGGCGCCGATCTCGGCGGCGCCAATCTCAGCGGCTGCGACCTCAGCGGCGCTCAGCTGGTGGGCGCGAGTCTGCTCGGGACCGACCTCGACGCCGCCATCCTCACCGGGGCACGAATGCCCGACAACACGGTGCATCCCTAATCGCAACGCGGGCGAAGACCTCAAGGCGGGTCGAGCTTTCGAAATAGCCTTCGGCGATCCGGAAATCGCCCTGCCCGGCTTTGCGCAGCAGGCGCCCCTGCAGCAGGGTGACGCGGTCTGCGGAAACCATGGCGCAGTCCTGCTTGACGAAGGTACCGTCGACCGGTTGCTCGCGGTCGGCCGGCGGCTCGTCGGTACACTGCCACGTCCCGTCGCGGAACTGCCCTTTGACGATGGTCGTCAGCGTGTGGGCGACTAGGCGAAGGTCGGTCGGTGCCCGCGGGTCGGTGACAAACCGATAACCCTGGACGAGGCCGGCATCGTCGATCAGCAGCGAAGTGACAATCGGCTGGCCATAGAAGACGTTGGCCGAGAAGCGGGCGATCTCGGCGGGGTCGCGGTAGGCTCGGGCGATGTATTCCCACTCATTGTCGTAGATGAACCAGACCTCGTGCAACGCGGTTTCCTTCTCCGCAGGACAGCGTGCAAAGTCGGCAAAGGTATCGAGGCGGAGCGACGGGGGACCGCCATTGGTGCCGCAGGACGGGTCTACCCACTCGTTCGCCGGCAGAGCGGCGACCGGGCTGCCCAGCTCGATGTCGAATATTCGTGCCCGTGACTGAGCTTCCGCGTGCTGCGCCACGAGCGCCGCGATCAGGCAAAGCAATGCCGAAAGGCTCAGTCGCATTGCCGCTCCACCGGGGCAAAGAAAGGGGGAGGCTGCCTCCCCCTTTCGCTGGGGATCGTCTGGCGGTCGCGCCGGTTACAGGCCCCACACCACCAGCATAGCGGTCGGCAGCTTGAAGCGCGAAATTCCGCCCGCGCCCGGATTGTCGCCGCCAACGATTTTGGCGATGTACTGCTTGCCACCGACGCCGAAGCTCATGATGCCCCCCTTCATGCCGGTGCCGGCATTGAAGTGCCACATCTCCTCGAGCGTGTCGGAGTTGAAGGCCGAAACCCGGCCGTCGTCTCCGGCGGTGAACACCAGCCCGCCCGCGGTCGCCAGGGCGCCGACTTCCGCCTGGCGGTCGCCGGGGATGCCCTGGTCGCGGATGAAGGTCTTCAGCACCTTGCCCTTGGCCGTATCGATGGCGATCAGGGCGAACTTGGTGTCGACCTGGACCTGCCGGACCGTCGAGCCGAGACCCTCACGGACCAGTGGATTGAACGCCGCGTCGGTCGTTTGGGTGATGGTCTGGAAGGTGCAGCCAGTCGTTCGGGTGTTGTAGGTGATGCCCGTCCGCGGATCGAACGAGGCCGGCCAGATGCCGGTGGTGCCGCCACCCCAGGTCGCGCAGACCTGCGGCGCATCGGCCTCGGCGCGGCCGCGGCGCGGCCCGGCGACGCCATAGGTCTGGACGCCGGCGTCGGGTCGGTATTCGACCGGCTTGCCGGTCTTGGGGTCGATGCCCTTCGTCCAGTTGATGTTGTCGACCTGGGCAATGGCGTCGATGAAGAGACCGTTGGTGCGGTCAAGGATGTAGGTGAAGCCGTTACGCTCCCAGTTCGCTAGCACCTTGCGTGTGCTGCCGTCGGCCGCCTTGAGGTCGAACAGAATGCGGCCGCCGGTCGAGTCGTAGTCCCACTGGTCGTTCGGTACTTCCTGGAAGTACCACTTCATCTTGCCGGTATCGGCGTCGAGGGCGAGCGTGCTGACGGCATAGAGGTTGTCGCCGGGACGGTATTCCGGGTCGTAGACCGGCGAGGGCTCACCGGTGCCCTTGTAGATGGTGTTGCTGTCCGGATCGAAGGCGGCGATGCCCCAGGGCATCACAGCGCCGTTGCGCCAAGTCTCCTTCGGCCAGGTGCCGAAGTTCGGTTCGCCCGGCTGGGGGATAGTGTAGGTCCGCCACAGCAGCTTGCCGCCATTGTCGGCGTCGTAGGCGGCGACATAGCCGATGCCGGAGCCGGTCGGGCTCGGAACGATGATGTTTTTGCCGCTCGCCGTTTGGAACACGCTCTCGAGGCCTGGGAAGCTGCGGCTCGCTATCATGTCGGCGGTGTTCGGCTGATCGACCGGCTCCTGCGCGCCGATCTCCCAGACCGCCTCCCCGGACTTGCGGTCGATGGCGATGATGCGGGCGTTCGGCTTGCCGCCGCTCTCCGGCCCGCCGGTGGTTTGGATCACCCAGTTGCCGTAGAGGGCGATGCCGCGGTCGGTGCTTTGCGCCGGCACCTTTGGGTCGAAGCGCCAGAGCGGGAAGGCCCGGTCGCCGCTGCTGACGTCATAGGCCATGACGCGGCCCTGGTTGTCGTTGAGATACATAATACCGTTGTCGACGAGCGGCTGCGCCGCCTCGTTGCAAGCGGTGCCGATGTTGCCGCCCTGCGGCATGGCGCAGCCGCCGATCGAGGACATATAGACGACGTGCAGATTCTTGACGTTGTCGCGATTGATCTGGTTCTGGAAGGAGTAGTGCCAGTTGCTCCAGTTACCGGAGGCCATCAGCCAGTTCTGGGGCTCCTTGTCGGCGTTCTTCATCCGCTCGCCCGTGACAGGCGGAAATGCTCCCGGCCCGGGAGCCTGCGCCTGCGCGGCGGTAGGCAGGCCCACCGCTGCGGCGGCGACCCCGGCCATTAGCAATCCAACGTGCGTTCTCATGACAATCCCCTCCCTTTCGCTGGCCATATTTCTGCTGCGTCCGTCGTCGTCGTTGCCAGCCCAATCGAGGCCCGCGGACCGCGCCGGGCAGTCGGCCCGACAAACGGGCGGCGGCCGCCTTGGCGCTCGCCTCGGCAGTTCCTCCGCAAGGCAGCTGCGACAGGATGCCTCCGCATAGAGATACCGGTCAACTTGACCGCGCCCGCGAGGGCGTGTCCGCGGAACCGACGGCAATTGCAGACCGGCTACCGGCAGCGGAGATTCCCGCAAGAAAATGGCCATCCGCCTCGGTATCGGGTAGATTTCCGAAGGGGGTGATCAGCCCGCTCGCCGCCACGATTTGGCCGTGGCGGCGTCGCATTAGGCGGCCGGGCGGGCCAACGCGGCAGGGCTCATTTCGCGATGAAGAAACGCGCGTACACGACCCTTTCCCTCGGTCTGCTCCTCGTCGCCTTGGGAGCGGCCGCGGTGTTCGTCGAGCGCTCGCCTGCCCGCTCGTTCGAGCAGGAGGTGGCGCATGCCGAGATGATCGAACGGGGGCCTCAATCGGCCGCGGCGCTGGCGCAATATGGTGAGCGGGCGATCCGCGTTTTCGGCATCTACGGTCAGACGCCCGAATTCGCCGACGTGCTCAGCCGCTACGGCCACAATCAGATCGTGCCGATCGTCGATCGCTGCCTCAAGGGAGGCGACGGCTTCATCGAAGCCGGGAACAACTTCAACCAGATCCTCGGCTCGCTGGTGCAGTTCCGCTGGCCGAAGCCCGAGCAGCTCACTCCGGAGGAATGCGGCTGGCAGGCGATCCTGCTGACACTCTCCGCCGGTAACGACTTTCTCGGCCAGTTCGCGATCGATAATGCCGGCGAAGCCAAACGCCTGCCGGGGAGCTCGGTGGCGGCGGCGGCGAAATCGGTGGCTACCGGCGGGCTGCAGGGGCTGGAGAAGAAGCTGGTCCTCGGCGAGGAGACGACGTGGCGCGACTGGGGAGCGGCGGCGCTCAACCTGACGGCGGTCGGGTTGGCCGCGCGATCGGTCTCGGTCGCCGCCCGGGCGCGCATTGCCGCGACGGCATCGCGCCCGCCCCTAACGGCGCGGCTGGGTGTCGTCGGCGAAGGCCTTGTCGCCTTCGCCCGCGGCAACGCCCCGCGCATTGCCAAATACGCGACCTTCGGCGGCGTGATCTACCTCGCCATCCATCACCCTGCGGTCATCTCCGGCGCGGTGAAGACCATCGCCGAGGTGCTGTCGATCGACCCGACGGTCCTGCAGGTCCTGGTCTGGGGCGCAATCCTCTTCCTTCCAGCCTGGGCGGTGCTCAACGCGGTGGTGGCCCTGCGGGGGCTCGGCCGTGGTGTGGGCTGGCTGTTCGGCGGCAAGCGCTGGGCACCGGCGGCAATCACCGTCCGCACCGGCGAACAGCAGCGGTCCGTCTAGGCGCGGCGGACGCAACGGGTGGCTGGCCCTTGCGAGTGACGGCGACCCGCCCTATGCCTCCCGCAGCTTCTCCGGAATAGAACGGAATCCCATGCAGCCGCGGCGGCCGGTCAGCCTTCACGAAGCCCTCATTTATGCGATGGTTACGCTATCGGCGGCGGACCGTACGATGACCGAGCGCGAACTCCGCAAGATCGGCGATATCGTCAAGACGGCGCCGATTTTCGACGACTTCGATCCCGAGCGGCTGGTCGCCGTGGCGCAGGAGTGCGGCCGCTTGTTGCAGGGGCCTTCGAGCCTCGACACAATCCTGGAAGTGATCGCTGAGGCCGTTCCGGCGCGCCTGCGCGACACGACCTACGCACTCGCCGTAGAGGTTGCGGCAGCGGACGACGAGGTCGAGCGCGAGGAGGGACGCTTCCTCCACCTGCTGCGGCGCCGGCTCGGCCTCGACCAACTGACCGCGGCCGCGATCGAGCGCTCGGCGCTGGCTAGACACCGCCGACTCTAGCCGATCAGCGCAACACTTCGTGGCGGACGGAGGGATCGCCCTCTGCTTCCTCGCGCGCCTGGCGGTAAGCAGGAATGCGTCCGGCCAGAGCTTCTCCGATCGCGTCGATCAGCGAGCGGGCTACCTCAAGCCGAGCGAGATACACATAGTCGGCACCGGCGGCGTAGATCGCCGCGCAGTCGCTGAAATTGATGGCGTTGGCGATAATCACTGCCTTGGGGCTGATGCGCCGTACTGCCTCGACCAGGCGGCGGTTATCGACGCCGCGCAGCAAATCGTCCGGCACCGTCGCCACGACCACCCGGGCGCGGTCAATACCGGCGTGGCGCAGTGTGTCGGCATTGGCGAGATCGCCGTATTCGACGTGCGCGCCCACCTCGCGGATGCGGTCGTGCAGTGCCACGTTGAAGTCGATCACCAGCGTGTCGTGGACGAGGTCGGGATCGTCGCGGGCAATGTTGTGCAACAGCGATGCGGCAGTGCGGTGGAAGCCAAGGAGCGCCAAACGCCACTCGCGATCGTTCTCTTCCGCCATGGCCGGAGGCTCGCGAAAGCCGAGGCGACGCAAGAGCGGCATCAGGCGGCGGTGAATGGCGTAGGCGGAGTGGTAAAGCGGCGCTGTGGCCAGGGCGGTGATGACGAAGGCGAAGACGATGGTCGCGGCCAGGTCGCGCGAGAGATGGCCGAACTGGACGCCGAGAAAGGCGATGACGAGGCCGAACTCGGAGATCTGGGCGAGTCGGACGGAAGTGACTTGGGCGGACCGCTGGTCGGTGCCAGTCCAATAGAGGAGCGGGAAGAACACCAGCTGGCGGGCAACAATGGCAACAACCGCAATGACCAGCGCGACCAGAAAGCCAAGGCCGCTTGGCGCTGGAATGCTAAGGCCGAGACCGACGAAGAAAAGCGTGACGAAGAAATCCTTCACCACGCCGACCTTGGTGACGATCTCGGTGGCGTAAGGGAGGCTCGCCAGGGTCACGCCGGCGATCAGCGCCCCCATGCCGGCGCTAACCGCAAGGTGGAGATGGGCCGATGTCACCAGGCCGGCGACGGCATCGAGGCTGGCTCCCGTGAAAACGACGGCGAAGCACCAGCCGATCGCCGCCATCAGCACCACCTCGGGCACCTTGGCAACCCAGCGGAACACCGTCGGCAAAACCGCCTGGGAAAACGCCAGCGCAACGCCGGCGAGAATGGCGATACCGGCGAAGGAGCCGACGATCGGCAAAATCTCCGGGGCATCGAGGCGCGGCTGTAGGAGGATGAAGACGGTCGCCCAGAGGTCCTGAAACACCAGGATGCCGAGCGCCAAACGGCCCGGTGCGGTGTCGAGCTCGAAGGCCTCCTGGAACAGCTTGACGACAATAAGGGTCGAGGAACCGGCGATGATGGCGCCGACGTAGAATGCCGGGAGATTGCCGGCGAGCAGCCCACCGCCGATGCCAACGAAGGCCAGCAGCTTGATGGCCAGGAAGCCGAACAATGCGGTCAACGGGAACTGCAGAAGGCCGCCCATAACGATGCTCGCCCCGCCGCTGACGATCTTGGCGAGGTCAATCTCCAGTCCGATCATGAACAGGAGCAGCACGAAGCCGAGCTGGGCAATGGTATCGATATTGGCGGGATCGGTGACGAGGCCGAGGCCGAGCGGGCCGGCGGCAACGCCGGCGATGATGAACCCAGCGATCGCCGGCAGCTTGGCACGGGTAAAGATCACGGCAAGAACGCCGGACAGCAGCAGCCCGAGCCCAATGTCGCGCACCAGCGACGGCATGGTGCCCTCCGCGGCGAGCGCAGGCGTCACCTGGGCGGTCACGCAAAGAGCCGGGCCGACGGCGCGGAAGAGGAGCTTGGCGTTCATGGAGCACATGCGAGGCGGCGAAAGCCGATGGACCGGCGGCGCACCGCCCTTCTGCCGTCACCTGCGGCGGGCCGCAAGTGCCGCGAAAGCTCGGCGCAAAGAATAACGTCCGCCGGCGATCAGGCCGCAGGCCGGCTCAGTTCGCCGCTGTCGATCACGGGCAAGCGCGGCGCAGGCAACGCCGCGGCCTGAGGTGCCGGCTGCGAGACGGAAGCGGAGGTTGGCTCCGGGACCGGCGTGGCCGGCGCTGGCGCTGGCGGCTCTACCGGCCGGTCCGCCGCGATGGCGCGGGCGATGGCTGCCGAGAGCTGATCGGGAACGATGCGGCGTGCCGGCGGCGGAGCGTGAATGGAGGGAACATCGACAATGAAGATTCGGCCGAGCCGGTCGAATTCGCGGCGCCGATATTTGACAGCAACCGCCTCTTCGACATCGGCGCGGTACTTGCGAAAGCAGGCGGTTATGCCGTGCGGGCTAAGGCTCCGAACGGCAGCCCGAGCCAGCAACGCTTCGGCCGTCACAAAGCACTCGATCCGCCGGTTGCCGTCAGCCATGAAGAAGCCGACACCTCCGGCATAGGTCACCGCCCCTTCCGCTAGACGCACCAGTTCGCTCATCGCCCCTGAACCGTAGCCACTTGCGCGGCTGCCGCCCCTTCGTTCGCCATGAGCATCAGGCCCTGGCGCAGGGCCGGCTTCAATGCGGCGAGGTCAGTTGCACCCGCAATTCACGTTGTGCTCCACCGGCGATCAACAGCCCGCCCCTGTCGGAAGAAGGGAGCTCGATGCCCTCGTGGCGATTGTCCTGTCGAAACCAAATGCCGCGCCGGCCCGTATTTGCGGCCAGATGGACCGTCGGAAGACACTCGAGGCCGCATGGCACTCAGCGAACGCCAAGCTCTCCAAGTTGCGACAACGCTGGCAGGCCTGGTGCCGGTTACCGCGGGATTGGCCGGCGTGATTGTGGGGCCGTCCTTCGTCGCCGGCACTGGCGACATATCGGTCGACAGCCACTTCCGCTACCTGTCGGGCCTCCTGCTGGGACTCGGCCTTGCCGTCTGGCTTTCCGTCCCGCGGATCGAGCGCTACCGGCAGCGCTTCGCGCTGATTGGAAGCGTCGTGGCGATCGGCGGGGTCGCTCGCCTCGCATCGATGGCTGCGGGCGGTGTGCCCAACGCCGGGATGCTCTTCGGCCTGGCGATGGAACTGCTGGTCACTCCGGCGATCTGCATTTGGCAATCGCGCGTCGCCCGTCTCACCGGCGAACGCGGGCACGCACAAGCGTAGCCACCAAAAGAGACTGCCGTCCGCCGATCGGCGGACGGCAGCTTTTTTGCAATCGCGCGGCTACTTCGCCTTCTCGAAGGTCAGTGTCGTCGGCCCGGTGATGGCACCGGCTGGAACGACCGATTTGAGGATGAGCTTGCCGCCATCCATCTTGGCGTTGAAGGCGACCGACGTACCGGTGAGAATTGGATCGATTCCCGCGTCGATCTTGAACGTTACCTTGTTGCCGTCGGGCGTCGCGGCGCCATCGACCTGGTATTGGGCTGCCCAAGCGGTGACGCTCTTGAAGATGTTCCCTGCGACGTCGTTGGTCAGCGCTCCGTATTTCGGCGTCGCGCCGTTGACCAGAACGATCGTGGCCCGGTTGTCGCCGGAGATATTGAGGTAACCGTCGGGCTTAGCCCCATAGCGCGAGACCAGTGTCACCCCCACAGCGTCGCTCGCGACGGCCGCAGTCAGATGCCAGTTCCCGACCAGTTGGTCCTTGGTTACGGCCTGCGCGTCAGCGCCCTGCGCGAAGAACGGTACCGCCACCAAGGCCAATGCCGCCGAAATCAGCCGGTTCATTACTTCCCTCCCTAACGCAAAAAATGCCCAGCCAAGCTGGTCACTATCACTATAACGTGAGTGGGCGGAGCGAGGGAACAGGGGCCTGAGGTGACGCCGGGGGCGAATGTTTCGGCAGGTCGCGGGAAGTAGGACCAGGGTTGGCGGACACAACGGGCATTACTTTTTCAGAGTTGGCGATTGGCGCGGGAAGCGACGTGCGGTCCGTGGCGGTAGCTTCGCGCCGCGGCAAGGCCCCCGGACTATTCTGGCTCGGCGGCTTTGCTTCAAGCATGAGCGGGACCAAAGCCGTCGCCCTGGACGCCTTCGCTGCAACGCGCGGCCTCGCCATGACGCGCTTCGACTATTCAGGTCACGGCGCCTCCGGCGGCCGATTCGAGGACGGCACGATCAGCCGCTGGCTCGACGAAGCCGTCGGCGTGTTCCGGGCGCACACACAGTTGCCGGCGATCGTCGTCGGCTCGTCCATGGGCGGGTGGCTGTCCCTGCTGCTGGCCGACCGGCTCCGCGCCGACCCGCCGGGACAAGCAGCGGTGCCGATCGCCGGATTGGTCCTGATCGCACCTGCAATCGACATGACGCGGGACCTCATGGAGGCGCGGATCACCAAGGCCCAAAAGCGCGAACTGGCCAGCGAAGGAGAGGTCAGCATCGCCAACCAGGCCGGCGAGACGCTGGTTATCACGCGGGCACTCCTCGAGGATGGCGCCCGGCACCTCTTCGGCGACCGCCTGGTCGAACCCGGCTGCCCAGTTCACATCCTGCAAGGCGAGCTCGACCGCGACGTGCCGTGGCGCCACGCTGCCAAGCTCGCCAGCCGCATCCCCGGCGACGACGTCGTCTTCACCTTGATCAAGGACGGCGACCACCGCCTTTCGCGCCCGCAGGACATCGAGCGCATTCTCGCCGCTGTCGCCGGGATCGTCGCCGAGGCCGTGGGCTAGCGACCGCGGTCGCGCAACAGGGCGGCAAGCCCCTCGCGATAGGTGGGATAAGCGAGGACCACGCCGAGGTCGCGCTTGATGCGATCGTTCCGCACACGCTTGTTCTCGCCGTAGAAGGAGCGCGCCATCGGCGAGAGGTCTGCCTCGGCGAATGGAACTTCAGGGGGAGCTTCGACCGCGAGGAGCTCGGCGGCATGGGCGACGACATCCTGTGGCGGTGCCGGCTCGTCGTCGGCGACGTTGAAGATGCCGGCCCGACTGCCAAGCAGGGCCGCAACCACGACGGCAGCGAGGTCGTCGACATGGATGCGGTTGAACACCTGGCCGGCTTTGACGACGCGATGGGCGGTCCCGGCGGCCACGTTGTCGAGCGGACTGCGGCCGGGGCCGTAAATGCCGGCAAGGCGAAAGAGCGCGATGGGGAGGCCGGCATGCTTCGCGAGCGCCTGCCACTCCCGCTCGGAGGCGAGCCGCGCCCGCGATCGTTCGCTGCCTGGCCGACACTCCGATCCCTCGTCGATCCAGTCCCCACCGTGGTCGCCGTAAACGCCGACGGTCGACAGGTAGCCGATCCAGGTCAAGTGCGGGGCGGCCGCGATGGCACCGCCAAGCGAGCGGAGCGTCGGGTCGCCGGACTCGTCGGGCGGTATGCTGACGATGAGGTGGGTCGCTCGGCCGAGGGTGGTCAGCAGTTCGCGGCTCGCGGTCTTGCCGTCGAAGGGGAGCGTCCCCTCCGCCTCTCGGTCCCACGCGCGCGTTGTCCCAACGACATCCTCCACTCCATGGCCGCGCAGTGCAGCAGCGATGGCCCGGCCGCTATACCCCATGCCGAGGATGAGGACGTGCGCTTGCGCGCCGCCGGGACTCTGGCTCGCCCCTTTCATGCCTCGTCAACCGCCGACCATTCGGCGCGCACGTCCGGGTGGCCCTCGGCGCCGGCGCGGCGGACCCGTTCGGACGCGGCGCGCGCGCGGTCGAGTTCGCCGAGCGCCCAAACCGCGGCGCCGCGCACATCGGGCGCACCGTCCTCGAGGAGAGGCACGACGTCTGCAACGAGGTGGCTCCGCCGCGAGTTGCCGGCCGCGATCAGGACGTTGCGCATGAAGCGATTGCGCCCGACGCGCTTGATCGGCGAACCGCTGAACCGTTTGCGGAAGACTGCATCGTCCAGCCGCAAGAGCTCGGCGAGAGGCGGCGCGGCCATGTCGGCGCGGGCCGCGAGCTTTGCCTCGCGCCCGGCGACGGCGAACTTGTTCCACGGGCAGACGGCCAGGCAGTCGTCACAGCCATAGATGCGGTTGCCCATGGCTCGCCGAAACTCCCGGGGTATCGGCCCCTCATGCTCGATCGTGAGGTAGGAGATGCAGCGGCGCGCATCCAAGCGATAAGGCGAGGGGAAGGCAGCGGTCGGGCAGGCATCGAGGCAGGCGCGGCAAGCGCCGCAGCGATCCGTCGCAGGCGCGTCGGGCGGCAAAACTGCATCCGTGAAGATCGCAGCGAGGAACAGCCAGGAGCCGAATTCGCGCGACACGAGGTTGGTATGCTTGCCCTGCCAGCCGATGCCCGCGGCCGCCGCCAGCGGCTTCTCCATCACCGGAGCGGTGTCGACGAAGACCTTGGCGGTGGCGCCGGAGAGCGCGGCAAAGCGATCACGCACGCCCTTCAGCTTGCCGCGCGTGACCTCGTGATAGTCACGGTGACGGGCGTAGACGGAAACGACGCCGCGATCGGCAGCGTCGAGACTCTCGCGCGGGTCGACGGCCGGGCCGTAGTTGGTCGCGAGCATCACCACCGAACGAACCTGCGGCCACAGTGCCGACGGCGACGAGCGCCGCGCCAGAGTGTCGGCCAGCCAGTGCATGGTGCCGTGATGACCGTCGGCGACGAACTGGCGGAGACGGGCGGCCGCCTCCGGAATGGCGTCCGGCGCCGCCACGGCGACGACGTCAAAGCCGGAGCGGCGAGCGTCGGCGACGAGCGCCGCCTTCAACTGCGCGGGGTCGGCGACTAGAAGTCGAGGTCGGCGTAATGCTTGGTCGGCGGCGCGCCGCGCACGAAGTCGGCGAGGAGCGGCCGGAACGACGGGCGTGACTTGATCCTGGCGTACCAGGTCCTCGCCCTCTGATCCTCCTCCCATGGCACCTCGCCCAGGTAGTCGACGCAAGAAAACTCGGCAGCGGCGGCAAGATCGGCCAGGGTCAAATCCTTGCCGGCGAGCCAGTTCCGCCGGTCGGCAAGATAGCCGATGTAGCGGATGTGGGTGCGAATATTGGCACGCGCAGCACGGATCGCCGCCGAGTCCGGGGAGCCACCCCCCTCCGAAACCGGCAGGATTCGCTTGGCAACCTTTTCGGTGACGAGAAGCGACGTCACCTCGCTGTTCATCTTGGCGCCGAACCAGTTCACCAAGCGCCGCGTCTCGGCCCGTTGGTGGGGATCGCTGGGCAAAAGCGTGTCCTCGCCGGCACGCGCGCGCCGCGTTTCGATGACGTATTCGGCAATGACTGCCGCGCCGGCGATCACCGCGCCGTCGTCCTCAATCAGGAGAGGAAGCGTTCCGGCGGGGTCTAGTGCCAAGAGGGCCTCGTCGCGCTGCCACGGGGATTCCTCGACGAGATCCAGCGTCTCGCCGTATTCGCCGAAGACCAGGCGGACGAAGCGCGAGGCAGCGGACAGGGGATGATGGTGCAGCGACGGCATGCCGGCGACGGGTCGAGCGCCTCGTGTTTGCCGCGGCCGCTTGCAAAGCGCACCCGGTGCCGCGCATCCCGGATTTTCGGCACGCCCAAACTGCGCGGCTGGTATAGAACCCGCCTCCGGCGCTAACAAGCCGATTCGCGGCGACTCCACCGTCCGCACACGAGGCCCCCGATGGACCCGGTAACGCTCCTCAAGGCCGCCGTCCTCGGCATTGTCGAAGGGCTTACCGAGTTCCTGCCAGTCTCGTCGACCGGCCACCTCTTGCTCGTCGCGCGCCTGATCGGCTTCGACGACCCGGGGAAAACCTTCGAGGTCCTCATTCAGCTCGGCGCCATTCTGGCGATACTGGCGCTCTACGGCGTACGCCTGTTTCGCATGGTGCTAGCGCTCCCGTCAGACCCTTCGGCGCGGCGGTTCGCGATCGGCGTGCTCATCGCCTTCCTACCGGCGGCGGTGCTCGGCCTGTTGCTGCACGGCTTCATCAAGGAGGTGCTGTTCGAGTCGCCACGACTGATCGCGGTCAGTCTGATCGTCGGCGGGATCGTGCTGTTTCTGGTCGACCGGCTGCCGCTGCGGCCGATCCATACAGACGCGACCGCCCTCCCCTTCCTGACCTGCGCGGGGATTGGCCTTGCCCAATGCTTGGCACTCATCCCCGGAGTCTCGCGCTCGGGCGCGACCATCGTCGGCGCCCTCATGCTCGGTGTCGACCGACGCGCGGCGGCCGAATTTTCATTCTTCCTGGCGATCCCGACGATGTTCGGCGCCTTCGCCGTCGACGCCTATCAGGCGCGCAACACCTTCAGCTTCGATCAGCTGGCGGTCACCGCGGTCGGGTTCGTCACCGCGTTCATCACGGCGATCGTGGTCGTGCGGGTGTTTCTCGATTTCGTCTCAAGACAGGGCCTTACGCTTTTCGCCTGGTGGCGGGTCATCGTCGGCGGGATTGCCCTTAATCTCGCGGTGTTCAGCAGCTAGTCGGCAGCCGGACTCTGGCTGAACTGGCCGCGCGGGCGATAGCGCACGAGATAACCCGGCAAAATCCCAGTCAGACCGGCGGGCGAAATGCCGAGCCCCTCCAGCGTCCGGCTCTCTTCGCTCGCAGTCTCCGAGACGACCACGTCCTGACGAAGCTGATCGACCTCGTCAGCCGAGAGCAGATGTCCGGGCAGGCGTTGCAGCACCGTGCCGGCGAGCCGCGCAATGCCAAAGGGTACCGGGACGAGGGGGCGGTGGCGGTGAATCTGGCGCAGGGTGAGCTCGAACAGCGCGCGCTGAGTCAACACCTGCGGGCCGCCTAGTTCGTAGACCAAAGGCGCCGCGCTGCCATCGACGGCGCGGGCAACGGCCTCGGCGACATCGCCCGCGAAAACCGGCTGGAAGCGGGTCGCGCCGCCAATCAGGGGCAGCGCCGGCAGAACGCGGGCGAGGCGAGCGATCCGGTTGAAAAGGCTATCTTCGGCACCGAAGACCGGTGCCGGGCGCATGATCGCCGCCCCGGCAAAAGCGGCGGTGACCGCAGCCTCGCCGGCTGCCTTGGTCTGGCGATAGCGCGAGCGCGCAGCGGCGTCGGCATTGAGCGCGGAGACGTGAACCAGCCGCTGAACCCTTGCCGCCGCCGCGGCCTCGGCGACAGCGCGCGCGCCGTCGACGTGAACCGCGGCAAAGGTCTGGGAACCGCGCTCGTGGAGGATGCCGACCAGGTTGACGACGGCGTCGGCCCCGGCGACGGCGGCCGCTATCGAATCCGGGAAGCGGAGATTGGCCTGCATCGGCAGGATCTGACCGACGCGGCCGATCGGCTGCAGAAACGCCGCGGCGGCCGGATTGCGCATGGCCACGCGCAGGCGATAGCCACGGCGGGCGAGCGCCCGGACGACATGGCGGCCGAGGAAACCAGAGCCGCCGATGACGGTAACCAGACCGCGTTCGTCGCGTTGCTGCATGGCCTGCGATACTCCGGCCGCCGGCCCGCTCGCCGGGCGCAGTGACGGCACGCGAAGTTTTAGCCGCCGGCGGCCGCGTGTACAGGTCATTGGCGGCGGCGGCTTGACGCGGCAGCGCCGACTGCTCGCCTTCGATTGACAAGCCGCAGCCCCCCACCTACACCCGCCGCCGAGCCCAGATGGCGGAATTGGTAGACGCGCACGGTTCAGGTCCGTGTGCCGCAAGGCGTGGAGGTTCGAGTCCTCTTCTGGGCACCATTTCCTCGTCCGACGCGATCCGGACAGGTGCGAAATCCCTAGAAAAACCTGAGGCAGGATAACGGCTAAACCGCCAACGTGGTCCGAGCCGGTGCGGCGCTATCCGATAGACGTGACGGTATATTTGACGGTATATTTTCGGCGTTTGAAATCGTCCGTCGAGAAGCCGCCATGCCCCTGACTGACGCGGCCGTCCGCAAGGCTCGGGCTCGCCAAGCGCCTTACAAGCTCGCCGACGCCGGGGGGCTCTATGCCCTCGTGCACCCGAATGGCTCGCGCTACTGGCGCCTCGACTACCGGTATAGCGGCAAGAGGGCGACATTGGCGCTCGGTGTCTATCCCGCTGTGTCGTTGGCCGACGCGAGGGATCGGCGGGATCAAGCCAAGCGATTGCTCGCATCGGGCGGCAGCCCCTCGGCACAGCGGCGACTGGAGAAGGCCGGATCGAAGGCCGCTGCACAAAATACGTTCGCGGCCATTGCCGACGAATGGCTTGGCAAGGTGGAGCGGGAGGGTCGCGCGGGCATAACCATGGCAAAAAAGCGTTGGCTGATAGGCATCGCCAACGAGGTCATTGGGACGCTTCCGGTCTCGGAGGTCGGTCCCCCGCAACTGCTTGCGGCGCTACGGAAAGCGGAAATACGAGGCCGCTATGAAACCGCCCGGCGCATGCGGAGCACCTGCGGGCAGGTCTTTCGTTATGCGGTCGCCACGGGGAGAGCCGAGCGCGACCCATCGGCAGACCTTCGCGGCGCGCTGACAGCTCCAAAAGTCCGCCATCGGGCGGCAGTGACAGACCCAAAGGCGATCGGGACCTTGCTTCGGGTGATCGAAGGCTATGACGGACACCCTATCACCAAGGCCGCGCTCCGGTTGGCGCCCATGCTTTTTGTGCGGCCCGGTGAGCTTCGGCAGGCAGAATGGTCCGAAATCGATATCGACGGCGCCGAGTGGCGGATACCGGCCGAGAAAATGAAGATGCGCCAACCGCATCGCGTGCCGCTACCGCGGCAGGCGATCGCCATTCTCTCCGATCTTCGCGAACTCACGGGTAAAGGCCGGTACTTGTTTCCTTCGGTGCGCAGCTATGCGCGGCCGATGTCGGAGAACACCCTCAACGGCGCTTTGCGGCGGCTCGGTTACGCCAAGGACCAAGCGACTACGCATGGATTTCGATCGACCGCGGCAGTCAGGCTGAACGAAATGGGGAAATGGAGCTCCGACGCGATCGAGCGCCAACTGGCACACCAGGAGGCTAACAGTGTCCGCCGCGCCTACACCCACGCCGCCGAGTTCTGGGCCGAACGCCGCGAGATGATGCAGGCCTGGGCTGATCATCTCGACCAGTGGCGCGACGGCGGTGAGGTGGTCGTGCTTCCGCCCTCTAAACGGCGGGCGTGATACCAGTTCTCATCGCAACCGGGAGGTGACTGGCGGGGTCTTATGGACTAAGCCCCCGCCCATGTTCGAACCCAAAACCCGGCGTCAGAAAATCGATTGGCTTGTGAGGGAGCGATATGGCGTGGCCACGCTGCCCTCCTTGACCCGGTTGAGCCCATCAACGGATACGAATGTGGAGGCGCGCAACCAGTATTTGGTGGAACTCTCCGCGATGGACGAGGTCGCGCTCGAGGGCCATTTCCGGCCGATCTACCTTGCCGAACTCGCCAAATGGCGGGCGGAGGCGGAGGAGCGGGAACGCAACGAGTCGTACAATCTTCCCTCGGCACGGGCGAACTTCGAGCATTGGGCCAGGGCGGCATTTTGGACCCTCGAAGAGGCCGTTGCCTTGTGCCTTGGCCGCGCGCCGGAGAAACTGTCCGAGCACATCCTTGGCCAGAAGGAGAGCTATTCCCCGTTCGCAGCCAAGTACATGGGTCTGCTCCGCTTGGCGCAGCGGGCGACCTGGGACGGCTCGACGGACAAACACCGCAACCAACCCCTCCAGTTTCTAGCCTGGGCGCGGCGGCTACAGATCGAAATGGACCCGGAACTGCTTGCCGCGCTCGGCCGGCTCGGTCTTGATGTTCCCGATTGGAAGGCCCGATATGACGCGCTTCGCGCCACGGCGGAATCGGAGCGGAAGCGCCTGCTCAGCGACCTGGAGCAGGAAAGAAAGAACAGTACCGCTTTGGCCGCGACGGTTTCCGATCTGGGGGCTGGCAAACCTGCCCCGACGGCTGGCGATCCCCCGGCTTCGGAAAAGCCGCTCGGTGCACGCGAGCGTGAGAGCCTGCTGAAGCTGGCCATCGGCATGGCCGTGATCGGATACAGCTACGACCCTCACGCGAGCCGCAGCAACATCACTTCAGAGATCGCCGGCGACCTTGAGCAAGCTGGCGTCCCCCTCGATGTCGATACCGTGCGCAAGTGGCTCCGGGAGGGCGCCGACCTCTTGCCGCCCAAAACCGACTAGGCAATCCCAAACCCAATTCGGCTAGCTCGAAACCGAATTCGGCCACACCCACTCTGACACAGCATAGGACCGCTCCAACCTGAATAGGATGGAGTCGGTCAATGGCAGACCAGCGCCCGGATCAGCAGCTCGAAGGTTTTCTGCGGCTCAAGAACATCCTCGCTCCGCAAGGACCGATCCCAGTTAGCCGCTCGACATGGTGGGCCGGCGTCAAGACGGGGCGATTTCCGAAACCGGTTCGGATCGGGCCGGGTATCACGGCTTGGCGGACCCCCGACATTCGGAAGCTGATCGACAGCCTGGCTGCGGGCGATGAAGCGTAACCGCCGCCCAGACTGGCGCCGGATAAAGTCGCTGCGCAACTTCACCTACGAGGAAGCGGCCCGGACGTTGGGTGTCCATCGCCAGACCGTCCGCCATTGGGTCTCCGATCAGGGGCTGCCGGCGATCACCGATCAGAGGCCCATTCTAATCGTCGGAAGCGACCTGATCGCCTTTCTCAAAAAGCGGCGCGTCGCCGGCAAGCGCAGGTGCGGGGCGGGCGAGATGTACTGCCTGAAATGCCGCCAGCCGCGGAGGCCTGTCGAAGGATTGATCGAATACGTTCCCGCTACCGCCTCCCGCGGCACGCTTTCCGCGATCTGCCCGGCCTGCACGACACTGATGTGGCGCTTTGTGTCAGCCAGCCGCCTGCGCGAGGTGGAACGGCAATTCGGCGTTTCGCTGCGGCCCCCTCACGAGCGCCTAGATGATACCGCCCGCCCCAGTCTGAGTTGTCACTTGGTGGACGAGGATTAGCCATGCCCAAACACAACGCCGAAAACGAGCGCATCAAGCGGGCCTACGTCGAGCACCTCCAGTATGGCCGCGGCCGGAGCGAGCAGACCATCGACGCCGTCATCAAGGCCATCCATCGCTTTGAGGAGTGCACTGGATTTCGGAGCCTGAAGAAGTTCGACATTCAGCAGGCAACGGCGTTTCGCCGGAAGCTTGATGAAGCAGTCAACGAGCGCGACGGCTCCCCTCTCAGTGAGGCGACCAAATTGGCGACTATGAATGCTGTCCGCGCGTTCTTTCTTTGGCTTGCCGAGCAGCCGGGCTACCGGCGCCGAATTCGCTATTCCGACGCCGACTATTTCCGACTGTCGGAGAAGGCCGAGCGGATCGCTAAGGCACCACGCGTGCGGCCGGTGCCCTCTCCTGAGCAAATCGAGGCGACAATCGCAGCCATGCCGGCAACCACTGCGATAGAAAGACGGGATCGGGCCGTTCTGGCCTTCACTTGGCTATCGGGGATGCGGGACAGAGCAATAGCCTCGCTCAAGGTCAAGCATGTGGACCTCAGCCAAGGGCGCGTGATCCAGGACCCTCGGGAGGTTCAGACGAAGAATAGCAAGGCGATGGTCACCGCGTTCTTCCCGGTCGGGGGCTCTGCCGTCACCGTTGTCAAGGAGTGGCTCGACTACGCCACGAAAGAGCTGCTCCTTGGCCCTGAGGACCCGCTTTTCCCGGCCACCGCCGTCGTTCTTGGACCAGACGCCCAGTTCTGCGCGGCCGGACTATCGCGAGAGCACTGGTCCAACGCCGACCCTATCCGCCTGATCTTCAAACGTGCCTTCGCCGCGGCCGGGCTCCCCTACTTCAACCCGCACAGCTTTCGACACGCGCTGGCGCGCCTCGGCGACCAGAAGTGCCGCTCGATCGAAGAGCTCAAGGCTTGGAGTCAAAACCTCGGCCACACGCATATGCTGACGACGATCACGAGCTACGGGGCGATCCCGCAGCACCGGCAGGCCGACATCATGCGTGGGATCGGCGGTCGGACATCGGACCAAAACGGGCTTGGTGACGTGGTCGAGATGTTAAACGCGATCATGAAGCGTCAGTCGGCTTAAGCGCCAATCCGAGAAGGTTTCGGCCAGTGGTCGATGGGCAATCAGGCGGGAGGGCTGGGGATGGGTGGAGGTTCAACGCCTGTCTTCGTTGGAATCGACGTGGCGTGCGGCAAAGGAAAGAGCCTGCCGATCTGCTTCGTTGATGGCGCCCATCCCCTTCGGCTCCTCGCACTTCCCGACACGATCGCAAAGGCGATCCCCAGAGGACCAGGCAATGGCGAGGTGCTCGCGGCAGCGCCGTTCCGCGACCATGCCAACCGTCTCCGGGATGTTCTGGCGCAGATCGAGGAGGCGATGGGCTGGACTATCAAAGCTATCGCTATTGATGCCCCTGCAGCTCCGCCTCAAACCGGCGGGCGTCGCTGCGAGGCCGAGCTTGCAAAGGAAGGCCTCTCCTCATTCAAGACCCCGGCACTCGACCATTGGCCGCAAATCCGGGAGGAATGCCGCCTGCACCTGGAAGCCGGCGGAGCACTGAGCAGGCTGCCAAACGCTAACCGGGTGTGGATGCTCTATGGGTTCGAGCTGTTTTCCTGCCTCCGCGGCGCGCTCGCCGCTGAGGTGATCGAGGTTTATCCGTTCGCGATTGTGCACGGGCTCTTGCCCTCCTGCTCGCACAAATCGACCGAGGAAGGCTATCGGGACCAACTCTCAGCGTTGGCCGCACGGACCGGCTGGGAGTCTGCAGGGCTGGAGGCGGCCCTGAGGGCATCCGTCCCCGGAAGCCGGCACGACCGGCTCGATGCCTATATGGCGGCTTGGGTCGCGAGCTTGCCCGCCGGACAACGACGCGCATATGGGGACGCCTCCAACCCCGATGACTCCATTTGGACACCGGCGTAGCCCGACCTCCTGCTGCCGCGCTCGATGCGACGGTGGGTTGTGATATGAGGGCGCTTCGCTGACATCCCAGCCGGGAAGCTTGAATGATTACTGGGCCGATAAGAAGCCAGATTGACCAGATTTGGAACGCCTTCTGGTCGGGCGGCATTTCCAACCCGCTCGAGGTGATCGAGCAGATCACCTACCTCCTCTTCATTCGCCGGCTGGATGATCTCCAGACGCTGGAGGAGAACAAGGCGGCTCGCCTCAAGCAGCCGGTCGAGCGCCGGGTCTTCCCCGAGGGAAAGGACGGAAAGGGACGTCCCTTCGCCGACTTCCGATGGTCCCGCTTCAAGAACTTCTCGGCGCCCGAGATGTTCACGGTCATCTCGGAGCACGTTTTCCCGTTCCTGCGAACCCTCGGCGGCGACCAATCGACCTACGCCAAGCACATGGAATCGGCGCGCTTCACGATCCCGACGCCCGCCCTCCTCGCCAAGGTCGTGGACATGCTCGAGCACGTGCCGATGGAGGACCGGGACACCAAGGGCGATGTCTACGAGTACATGCTCGGCAAGATCGCGACCGCCGGGCAGAACGGACAGTTCCGGACGCCACGGCACATCATCCGCCTGATGGTCGAGTTGACCGCGCCGCAGCCCAAGGACGTGATCTGCGACCCCGCCTGCGGCACCGCGGGCTTCCTCGTCGCGGCCGGCGAATACCTCCGCGAGCGCCACCCGGAAATCATGCGCGACGACAAGCTCAGAGCGCACTTCAACGGCGGCATGTTCCACGGCTTCGATTTCGACAACACCATGCTCCGGATCGGCAGCATGAACATGCTTCTTCACGGCGTCGAAAGCCCGGACATCCGCTATCGCGACTCGCTCGCGCAGGACCATGCCGGCGAGGAGGAGAAATACACGCTGGTCCTCGCCAATCCGCCCTTCGCCGGGAGCCTCGACTACGAGAACACCGCCAAGGACCTTCTCCAGATCGTCAAGACCAAGAAGACCGAACTTCTGTTCCTCGCCCTTTTCTTGCGCCTGCTCAGACCCGGCGGGCGCGCGGCGGTCATCGTGCCGGACGGCGTGCTGTTCGGCTCGAGCACCGCACACAAGGCGCTCCGCCGCATGCTGGTCGAGGACCAGAAGCTCGATGCGATCGTCAAACTTCCGGCCGGCGTCTTTCGCCCCTATGCGGGCGTCTCGACGGCGATCTTGGTCTTCACCAAGACCAACTCCGGCGGCACCGACTTTGTCTGGTTCTACGATGTCGAGGCCGACGGCTGGAGCCTCGACGACAAGCGGACGCCGCTTCTACCCGATGACAAGCTCGGGCCGGTGCCGCGGACGCCGCTCACGGGCGATGAGCAGGCAAAGAATCACCTCCCCGACGCGTTGGCGCGATGGGGAGAGCGTGACCGGGCCGAGCGCGAGCGACCGCGGACCGCACAGAGCTTTTGCGTGCCCAGGGCCGACATCGCCGCTCAGGGCTACGACCTCTCCCTCAACCGTTACAAAGAGGTGGTGCACGAAACGGCCGAACACCGCCCGCCAAAGGAGATCCTCGCCGAGCTCGCGAAGCTCGAGGAGGAAATCCAGCGGGGGATGCAAGAGCTTGAGGGGATGTTGGGGTGAGCGGCGCGAGAGCAAAGCTCCAAGATTTTTGCACCATCGTCCAGGGCGGACGAAAGGGGCTTTCCGGCAATGATTTTGTCTCGTCGGGTTTCCCAGCCTATGGGGCTGGGGGCGTAAATGGCTTTCTACCTGACTATGAATTCAATGAATCCGCAGTCGTCCTGTCGGCCATAGGAGCCAGGTGCGGAAAATGCTTCTTCGTGGAGGGCAAGTGGCACAGCCTCGCGAATACGCAGGTGATCTTTCCCGATCCGCAACGCGCTGACGCGAAGTTCCTTTGGTACCAGCTCAACGATGAGGAGCGTTGGCATCGTTCAGGCACCGGACAGCCCTTCATTAAGCCTGCGGACGTGAAGGCCCATCAAGTATTTCTACCTCCGCTTGCAGAGCAGCGACGGATTGCGGAAATCCTGGACAAGGCGGACGCGCTGCGGGCAAAGCGCCGCGCCGCCCTCGCCCAGCTCGACACCCTCACCCAATCCATTTTCCTCGAGATGTTCGGCGACCCGGTCACGAATCGCAAGGGCTGGCCGGTGGTCCCGATTGCTGAGATTTGCCAGGTCAAAGGGGGGAAGCGCCTCCCCAAGGGCGAGGAGTACGCCTCCGGTCCAACCCCTTTTCGGTATATCCGAGTAGCCGACCTCACCGCGGGTCGCGTGGACGAAGCATCGCTCGTATACTTGAAACCAGAGATCCAAGCCGAAATCGCACGCTATATCGTCCAAACAGGAGACGTGATCATCTCCATTGCGGGCTCCATCGGTTTGGTCGCGCCCGTTACTGCCTCATTGACCGGAGCAAATCTAACCGAAAATGCTGCCAAGTTAGTACCGCTGTTTCCCGGACGCTATGAGGCCGAATACTTGGCGCGATACCTACAAACGGATCATGCGCAAAGCCAGATCGGATCGCACGTAGGGCAAGTGACGATCGGCAAGCTTGCGCTATTTCGAATTGAAAAGATCAAGGTCCCGCTCCCGCCAATCCAGGTTCAGCGGGAATTTGTTCGCCGTATTGCGATATTGGGCCAGCACCAAGCCGTTCAGAAGAAAGCGATGTCGGGACTGGACGACCTCTTTTCGTCTTTGCAGGACCGAGCTTTTCGCGGGGACCTGTAACAGTGCGGGGGGAATTCATAGGGGTTTGGTCAGAAACATGGCGTGAGCTGTGGCAGCCGCTAATCGATCTCCGAATGGGAGACCGTGGCGAGGTCGTCCCCGAGGACATTTTCTGCGATCTCTATCGGGAGCTGGCAAAAGCCTTGAGAGAGCCGCTTTCGCCAGAGCGCTTGGCCGACGTTATCGACGACCCTGTACTTAGCCGCCAGAGATTTGAGACGGCAGCAGTGAGCAACCTTTCCGGTGAGCGGGCTCTCGTGTCATTTTTCGAGGCGACTCATTCCGCAATGGAGGAACTCGGCGGCGACGAGCTCGCAAACTGCTACTTCAATCTGCTTGCCGGCTTCATCGAGAAATTCAGTCTCCGGTACGATCTACGCCGTCTGTGTACCCTCTGCCCAACTCTCCCTGGCTTGTTCGCCAGCCTCATGCGCGATTTACGGGCAATTGCGAGTCAGGACCGGCATCTCGACGCCCTTATGAAGGACTTTGACGCGTCCGTGCGCGACTTCCGGCAAGACTCCTCGGATGGACGCATCAAGACCTGCATTCAAAAACAAGTGAACCTCTTGGAAGCGATCGGCCGATCATATCCTGGAGTTACGGGCACTACGCTTGGGGCGATTTGCGATCAGGTTGGGACTTGGCCGCACGACAAACTCAAGGCCGCGATGAAAGACGTTTACGGCTTCGCCTCTGACTATCCGGGCATCCGCCACGCCGGCACGCCCGCCAACGCACTGCGCGCGGTGGATATGCGCGACATGGTCGCACTGTCGATTCTACTTGCGGGGTTCATACCCTACTTGAGCCACGCTCTCGATCCCGACATCGTGTTTAGAAGAGCATGAAATGAGCCAATTCGCCTTCCTTCAGCGCGAATGGGACGGCGTCTACGACGCGGCGCGGCGCGCGGAGGTGACAGCGCTCGCCGACCCGCGCACGGCCTGTTTCTATGCGCGCAGGGCGGTCGAACTCGCGGTCGGCTGGGCGTTCAAGCACGACCAAGCCCTAAAGCGCCCCTACCAGGACAACATCTCGGCGCTGATCCACGAGCCGAGCTTCAAGGCGACTGCGGGCGCGGCCATCTTCAACAAGGCGCGGGTGATCGTCACCCTGGGGAACCGTGCCGTGCACGGCCACGGCGCTATCCCTCGGGAAGACTCGGTCGTCGCTCTCAGGGAACTCTTCCACGTCGCTTATTGGCTGGCGCACACCTACGCGCGCGCTGGTCGGCCCGCCCCCGGCCTCGCCTTCGATCCACGGGCATTGCCCCTATCGGGTGCGGCTGCCAAGCAGACCGCCGAGCAACTGCAGAAGATCCAGGTGGAGCTGCAGGATCGCGACGCCCGGCTCGCGGCTGCGCTCGCCGACAAGGTTGGCCTCGACGAGGAGCTGCAACGTCTCCGCTCCGAGGTCGCGGCGGCGAAGAAGGCGGCCGCGGCGGAGCCGGATACCCACGACTACTCCGAGGCGGAGACCCGCGACTATTTCATCGACCTCCTTCTCAAAGAGGCCGGCTGGCCACTCGACCAGAGGCGCGACCGCGAGTTTGAAATCGCCGGCATGCCTAACAAGGAGGGGCGCGGCTTCGTGGACTATGTGCTCTGGGGTGACGACGGAAAGCCGCTCGGCCTCGTCGAAGCTAAGCGGACACGACGCGACCCCCGTGCCGGCCAACAGCAGGCGAAGCTTTACGCGGACGCCTTGGAGCAGAAATTCGGCCAGCGGCCGATCGTGTTCTACTCCAACGGTTACGAGCACTGGCTTTGGGACGACACGAACTATCCCCCGCGGTCCGTGCAGGGGTTCTACAAGAAGGGCGAGCTAGAGCTGCTGATCCAGCGGCGGACGAGCCGGAAGCCACTGGCGACGGCCGAGATCAGCCGAACCATCGTCGAGCGCTACTACCAGACCCGCGCCATCCGGCGGATCGCCGAGGCCTTCGAGCGCGACCACGACCGGAAGGCGCTGGTCGTCATGGCAACGGGGGCCGGAAAGACGCGCACTGTCATCGCGCTTTGCGAACTCCTGATGCGCTGCAACTGGGCGAAGCGCGTGCTCTTCCTGGCCGACCGGGTCGCGTTGGTGAATCAAGCGGTCAACGCCTTCAAGGCCCATCTCCCGGACTCCTCGCCGGTCAATCTCGTCACCGAAAAGGAGGCGCAGGGACGAGTCTACGTCTCGACCTACCCCACCATGATGGGCCTAATCGACGAGACAAGCGACGGCGAGCGTCGCTTCGGCGTGGGGCACTTCGACCTTGTCATCATCGACGAGGCCCACCGCTCGGTCTTCCAGAAGTACCGGGCAATCTTCGATTATTTCGACTCGTGCCTGGTCGGCCTGACCGCGACGCCCAAGGACGAGGTCGAGAAGAACACCTACAGCCTGTTCGACCTCGAAAACGGTGTGCCGACGGACGCTTATTCCTTAGAGGAAGCGGTCCGGGACAAGTTTCTGGTCCCGCCCAAAGCGGTCTCGGTGCCGCTCAAATTCCAGCGCGCAGGCATCAAGTACGACGACCTTTCCGAGGAGGAAAAGGACGAGTGGGACGCCCTCGAGTGGGACGAAGAGGGCAACATCCCCGACAAGGTCGAGGCCGCGGCGATCAACAGATGGCTGTTCAACCAGGACACCGTCGATCGGGTGCTGGCCCACTTGATGACGCACGGTCTCAAAGTGGCCGGCGGGGACCGGCTCGGGAAGACTATTCTTTTCGCGAAGAACCAGGCGCATGCCGACTTCATCGAGGAGCGGTTCAACGCTAATTACCCGCACCTCAAGGGCGCCTTCGCGCGGGTGATCACGTTCAAGACCGAGTACGCGCAAAACCTGATCGACAACCTCTCACAAAAAGAGAAGCCGCCGCACATCGCGCTCTCGGTCGATATGCTCGACACGGGGATCGACATCCCCGAGGTGGTCAACCTGGTGTTCTTTAAGCAGGTCCGGTCGAAAACCAAGTTTTGGCAGATGATCGGGCGGGGAACGCGGCTCTGCCCGAACCTCTTCGGGCCGGGCGAGGACAAGAAGTTCTTCTACGTCTTCGATTATTGCGGGAACCTCGAGTTCTTTAGCGAGAACCCTGAGGCGACAGAGGGCTCGCTGGTGGCGTCGCTCGGCAAGCGCCTGTTCACGCGCCGGCTCGAGTTGATTGGGGAACTGGACCGGCAGGTGGAGGGGGCGGCTCCGACCGGCTTTGCCGAGGCGCAGGCCTCGATCGGCGATCCTAAGACCGCGGAGGAGGTTCGCCGCGCGCTTGCTGCGATGCTTCACCGTGAAACCGCGGCAATGAACCTCGACAATTTCGTCGTCCGGCCACACCGGCGGTCGGTCGAGAAATTCGCCAAGGTCGAGGCGTGGCAGGTTCTATCGCCCGACGCGCTGGCGGAGCTATCGGACGAAGTTGCGGGCCTCCCTGCTGAGTTGGACCCGGAGGGCGAGGAGGCCAAGCGGTTCGACCTCCTAATGTTGAACCTTCAACTGGCATTGCTTCGGGCTCAGCCTAGCTTCGACAAGCTCCGGGAGCGGGTGCGCGAAATCGCCGGCCTCCTCGAGGAAAAATCGACCATCCCCATGGTTCGGGCACAGATGGAGTTGATCCACGAAGTCCAGTCGGACGAGTGGTGGCGCGATGTCACCGTGCCGATGCTGGAGCATGTCCGCCGCCGTCTGCGCGAGCTGGTTCACCTCATCGACAAGGTGAAGCAGCGCATCCTTTACACTAACTTCGCGGATGAAATGGGCGAGGCGGCGACTGTTGAGCTGCCCGGCCTCGCGGAAGGCACGGACTACGAGAAGTTTCGCGCCAAGGCGCGGGTTTTCCTTCGCGCGCACCAGGATCACGTCGTGGTTCACAAGCTCCGCATGAACCGGCCATTGACCGCGAGCGACCTCGCCGAATTGGAGCGAATGCTGGTTGATGCGGGGATTGGCGGAAAAGACGACATCGATCGGGCGAAGCAAGACGCAGAAGGGCTTGGCCTTTTTGTTCGCTCGCTCGTCGGATTGGACCGCTCGGCAGCCAAGGAGGCGCTGGCCGGCTTCATGGCCGGTCGGACGCCCACGGCGGGCCAGATCGAGTTCATCAATCTTGTTGTGGACCATTTGACTGAGAATGGGGTGGTGCCCGTCGGCAGGCTCTACGAAGCGCCCTTCACCGACATCGCCCCGCAGGGGCCGGACGCCATTTTCACGTCGGCGGAAGTCGCCCACCTGGAGGTCCGACTCAAGGCGGTTCGCGAGAGGGCGACGGCGGCTTAACATCAAGATCAGGTCAGGCGCGTGACATCTTGGCGGCTCAGCTTAGGCGTAGAGCCTTGGCGAGGCTCTTCACTTGATGCGACGGTTGATGTCCTTCGTTTCGCCCTGCCACGCTAGCTCGTTGTCCTTGAGGTGCGAGAGTTCATCGCCCAAAGCGGATGCCTTTGCCGTCAGCCTGCGGTTCTCCTCTCGGAGCTCCTCCATCCGTTTCCTCCCGTCTTTGAGCTGATCGTCTCGATCTTTCAGCAGCTCCTTGAGCTGGTCACGTTCCTTCTCAACCTTGGAAAGTCGCTTTGTGATTCGAAAGTTCGGATCGGAAAGGCGGCTGACGGCATCATCAAAAACCCGGCCGACCTTCTCCCGCAGGGCCTTTAAGAACGACTCAACGCGCTCGGCTTTTGTTCTTAGGTCGGACTCGGCTTTCGCCAGGTCATCGAATTTAGCATGGCGAACTTGGGTAATTATCGCGTCAATGCCGTTCTGGAAGTGAACCTGTTGAGCTCGAAGCTCATCGATATCCTCGTTCATAGAGACCCAACCCATGGCCTGATCTCCTATGCCAATCCTGCCGGCAGGCTAGTTCATTTTTCCGCGCGGGCAATGCTGATTCCTAAGACCATTGCCGCACGACCAAAATCGGGGCGGCTGGCGGGGAGAAGCTTTTTCACCATCCGTTTGCAGAGTTGCCGCTCGGCGAACACAATCCACGCCCTGGAAGGCATAAATGAGGAGGAGAGGCCATGTCTTCGATCGACGAAGACCTTGCCGAACTGACGAGGAGGTTGGGCAACAAGATCGCAGGCGACCTCTGCCTGCGCGTGATCGCCGATCTCAAGCAGGAGGTGGGTGGCCTCTCTGGCGACGATAGAGGACTGCCAACCGTGTGGGCCGAAATTGTTGACCAGGTGCAAAATGAGGAATCTGTTTTCTGGGGCCTATATCTGGATCACATCAGCGGAACCGCTGAGCGAATCGTATCCGAGCTGACCCCGATTGAACGGGCGGCAGGCGCTTTGGGAAGCGAAGGTATGCTGGACTGGCTCGTTCGACACGATTCGCCGCTGCCCGAGTTGGACGACGGGCACTATGCACAGATGCTCATTGACGAGGTTCAACAGCGCGTGCTGTACACGGCGGGCGAAGCCAACGACGATGATGACGAGGAGGAGGACGAAGCCCGATGAGAGCAGGTTCCAAGACGTCCAGTCGGTATAAATGACGGTATATCTCCACGAGCCGTCAAATTATGTCTAAAATAATCAAATAGTTAGCGGCGCTTTGCGGCGCCTCTTCTGGCACCATTTCCTTGTCCGACGCGTGCGGACAGGCGCGGCCACCCTAGGTTCCAGGTGCGCCGGCGCGACAGGATCAACACCTCCGCCCCCTCTTCCCCGATGAAACCACCCCATCCTTGGGCGGACGCCGGTTATGGCCTATGCTTCCTTGAGCCGACGATCCCCCAGGGAAGGCCGCCGATGAAGAGACGTTCAACAGCCATCGCGCCGGCGGTGGTGTTCTACCTGTCGGCGGCGACTGCTTGGACGGCCCCGCTGCCCGTGACTTGGGCGGACCTCGTTCCACCGGCCGTGTCGGCTCGCGCCGCTCAGGCTCCGACCGGCGTCGTCACGCATGAGCAGGGTGCGGAGATGGCGCCGCGCGATCGTTTCGGCATGGCGCCGGTTCGCGGTGACCTCGATGGCCTGGAGGTCAGTCTTATCGGCTACGTGGTGCCGCTTGCGCTCGACGGGATAAGGCTCAAGGACTTCCTGATCGCGCCCTATGTCGGGGCCTGTGTCCACGTGCCGCCGCCGCCATCCAACCAGCTCGTGCTAACGCATTTCAGGGCCGGCATCGAGATGAGCATGCGGCTCTTCACCGACCCCGTGGTCGTCACTGGCCGCCTGAGCACGACAGCGGTTGAGACCGATCTCGGCGAGCAAGGAAGCTACACCGTCGGATACCAGCTCGACGCTGCCCGCGTGACGTTCGCTTCGCCGTAAGTCTCCCTTGCACCGACCCGCGCCACTCCGGCTGCGCGACGGATTTGTCCCCTTGCGACCTCCGGTTTAAGCTCGGCCACCGCCGCGCGGCACGCGCTTTGCCGGGCCGTCAGGGGGAGCGGGCGGAGGGAGGGAGCACACATGAAGCGTTTCGGGAGCACCCTTTTGCTGGGGACGGCGTTAGCGCTGGCGGCGGGGACCGCAGATGCGCGCGTCGCCAGGATCGCCATCGAATCCAAGGTCTCGCCGGCCTTCGACGGCGCGAGTTTCGGCACAGCCGGGCAGTATGAAACGCTGGCAGGGCGGGCTTTCGGCGAACTCGACCCGAACGACCCGCACAATGCCATCATCCAGGACATCAAGCTCGCCCCGCGCAACGCTCGCGGCCTCGTCGAGTACATCGCCACCTTCTATCTGGTGAAGCCGATCGACATGGTGAAGAGCAGCCACCTGATGTGGCACGACGTGCCCAATCGTGGCGGCCGCATCACCATCGTGCCGCAGGAGCGGGAATTCGGCGATATCGGATTGTCGTCGGGTTGGCAGGGCGACAATGCCGGCAACACTGTGCCGGGCCCCAACAACGACTACGTGATCGTGCCGGTCGCCAAGAACCCGGACGGCTCGGCGATCAGCGGCAAGATCTTCGGCCGTGTGGTCAATGCCAGCGGCAAAGATTCGGCGGCGATGTTGGTCAATTCGGCGCCGGTGCCCTACAAGCCGGCCAGCCTCGACACGAGCAAGGCGACGCTGACCTACCACTCGAGCGAGACCATCGACGGCACCATCGGCGCGGTCACGACCGTTCCCGCCGGCGACTGGGCCTGGGCGAAGTGCTCGGCCCAAAATCCGTTCCCGGGAACGCCCGACCCGACCCAGGTCTGCCTCAAGAACGGCTTTGACGCAGCCAACCTCTATGAGGTCGTCTTCACCGCCGAGAACCCGCCGGTACTCGGCATCGGCTTTGCGGCTTTCCGCGACATGACCGCGTTCTTCCGCAACGCCAAAGTCGACGACGCGGGGACCGCCAATCCGCTCGCCGATCAGGTCCAGTACACGATCGGCCGCGGGGTCTCACAATCCGGCAATTTCCTCCGCGGCTTTCTCCACCTTGGCTTCAACCAGGACGAGGCCAACCGGCAGGTCTATGACGGCGCCTGGCCGATCATCGCCGGGCGGCGCGTCTCCCTCAATCTTCGCTTCGCGATGCCGGACGGCGTGTTGCGGCTTTATGAGCCGGGAAGCGAAGGGCCGCAGTGGTGGGCGCCCTGGCCAGACCCGGTTCGCGGCCTGCCGGCAGCGGGGATTCTCGACCGGTGCACGGCGACGAAGACCTGCCCGAAGATCATCGAGCATTTCGGCTCGGCCGAGGTGTGGGACCTGAAGCTGACGCCGGAGTGGATCGGCACCGCCGCCAATGTCGACATCCCACTGCCGGACAACGTCCGCCGCTACTACATCCCGAGCACGACCCATGGCGGCGGCACCGGGGCGTTCTCTTCGACCACGCCCGCCGCGACCTGCCCAGGGACGGTCTACGGCCCGTCGATGCTGACGGCCAACCCCGTTCCATCGACCCAGACGCAGAACGCCATCCGAGTTCACTTCCGCAACTGGGTGATGAAGGGCACGCTGCCGCCGGCCAGCGTCTACCCGACCATCGCCGGCGGCTTCCTGGTGGAGCCGACCAAAGAGGCGATGGGCTTCCCAACCATTCCGGGACTTCCGGCGCAGGCGCCGACCGGCCTCATCAATCCGGTTCTCGACTATGACTTCGGGCCGGAGTTCAACTATGTCGATGGCGGCGGCATCGCCACCATCGTCCCGCCGAAGGTCAAGCGCGTGATCCCAGCCAAGGTGCCGCGCGTCGATGCCGACGGGAACGAACTCGGCGGCGTGCCGGTCGTCCTCCGCGACGCACCGCTCGGCACCTATGTCGGCTGGAACATCACCGCCGCAGGCTTCTACAAAGACAAGATCTGCAACTACGTCGGCGGCATGATCCCGTTCGCCATCACCAAGGCGGAGCGGACGGCCAAAGGCGACCCACGCCCGTCGCTCGAGGAGCGCTACGGGACCCACGCCGGTTATGTCGCGGCGGTCCAAGCGGCGGCGCAGAAGGCGATAGCCAGCGGGTTCCTGCTTGAAGTCGATGCAAAGGCGCTGGTCGCGGCGGCCGACGCCAGCGACGTCCTCAAGACGCTCGCGGCGAAGTAGGTAGTTCTTCGGTGCCGGGGGCCCTCACCCCCGGCCCTTCTCTCGAAAGCCCGCAGGACTAGGCGTAGAGTCCGGCATAGGTATCGCGCAGAGCGTTCTTCTGCACCTTGCCCATGGTGTTGCGCGGCAGGTCGGCGACAAAGACCACTCGCTTCGGCTGCTTGAACTTGGCGAGGCGGTCCTTGAGGCGCGCGAGCACCGCCTGCTCGGTCAGCGTCTTGTCGGCGGCGACAACCACGGCAGTCACGCCCTCGCCGAAGTCCGGATGCGGCAGGCCGATGACCGCGGACTCCGTCACGCCGGCGATGGCGTCGATCTCGTCCTCGACCTCCTTGGGATAGACGTTCAATCCGCCAGTGATGATCATGTCCTTGTTGCGGCCGACGATCCAGACATAACCGCGGGCGTCGATCCGACCGAGGTCGCCGGTGATGAAGAACCCGTCCTTGCGGAACTCGCTCGCGGTCTTTTCGGGAAGGCGCCAATATCCCTTAAAGACGTTTGGGCCGCGGACCTCGATCATGCCGGTGGCGCCGACAGGCAGCGTCGAGCCGGCCTCCGGATCGGTTATGCGAACGTCCACACCCGGCAGCGGCAAGCCGACCGAGCCTGGCAGGCGGTCGCCGTCATAGGGGTTCGACGTGTTCATGTTGGTCTCGGTCATCCCGTAGCGCTCAAGGATGGCATGGCCGGTGCGTTCGAAGAATGCGCGGTGCGACTCCGCCAGCAGCGGCGCCGAACCTGAAACGAAAAGGCGCATCGAAGCCGTCGCTTCCCGGGTTAGGCCGGGGTGGGCGAGCAGGCGTGTGTAGAAAGTAGGCACCCCCATCATCACCGTCGCTTGCGGCATCAGGCGCAGCACTTCGTCGGGTTGGAACTTCGGCAGAAAGAGAATCGTCCCGCCGGCAAGCAGCAGGGTGTTGATCGCCACGAACAGGCCGTGGATGTGAAATACGGGAAGGGCGTGGATGAGAACATCCGAGGCCGACAGGCGCCAGTAATCCACCAGCGCCAAGGCGTTCGAAGCGAGGTTGGCGTGGGTGAGCATCGCCCCTTTGGAGCGGCCCGTGGTTCCTGACGTGTAGAGGATCGATGCAAGAGAGTCCCAGGCCATCGTCGGACCCCGGAAGTCGGGCGGATAGCCTTCGGCAGCATCCATCAACGAACCGTCCCCACGTTCGCCGAGCGACAGCGTTGTTGCGACATCTTTCCGGCGGGCGACTTCAGCGACCGCGCTCAGGCGCTCGGGGGCGGCCACGACGCAGCGCGGACCCGCGTCGGCGAAGAAGTATTCGAGTTCGGCAAGGGTATAGGCAGTGTTGAGCGGCAGGTAAGCGGCGCCGGCGCGCAGACAGCCGAGAAAGAGGGCGATGGTTTCGGGGCTCTTCTCGACCTGGACCGCGACCCGGTCGCCGGGCTGAACGCCGTTCGCGGCGAGAACGCCGGCGATCCTGCCGGCGAGATGCCATGTCTCGGCGAAAGTCATCGTGCGCCCGTCGGCGTTGCGGACGAACACCTTGTCGGGCTGCCGCATTCGCGCGCGCACGAGCTCCGAAAAGTTGCGAATGCTGGGATCGCCCGGGATCATCCAACTCACCTTCGTTCATCCTTCGCGCGCGCGTTCAGATCGCCGACCCGGCGGGCGTATCGGCTTCGTTGCATCGCAGCATCCCCTGGCTGTACCCTGCCTTGGCTTGAACGCATAGGGAGTTCCAGTTAAGCCGATCCCATGCACGAACAGTGCAGACTGGGAGGGAACCATGCAAAAGCGCCCGTTGAGATTCCTGCTCGCCTGCACTGCTGTCTTCATTCTCGCCGGCATCGAGCAGGCTGCCGCAGCTTGGGAGCCGACGAAAGCGGTCGAGATCATCGTCCCATTCGTGCCCGGCGGCGCGTCCGACCAGATGGCGCGGACGATGCAGGGGATCATCGAGAAGTACAAGTTCGTCAAGACGCCGATCGTCGTCACCAACAAGCCGGCGGCATCGGGCGGCGAGGCCATGCTGGATATCCAGGCGTCGGCAGGCGACCCGCACAAGCTGCTCACGACCTCAAGCGGCATCTATATGACGCCGCTCTCGACCAAGCTGCCGGTGAACTGGAAGGACTTCACGCCGGTGGCAATGGTGGCGCAGGACGAGTTCGTCCTTTGGGTCAACGCCAACTCACCCTGGAAGACAACCAAGGACTTCGTGGCAGCGGCAAAAGCAGCGGCAACGCCGATGCGGTTCGGCGGCGCCGGCGCCAAGCGCGAGGACGAACTGCTGGTCTTTGCCAGCGGCCAAGCGGGCGGATTCAAGTCCGCCTATATCCCCTATGGTGGCGGCGCCGAGGCATCGACGCAGCTTGCCGGCAATCACATCGAAGCCAACACGAACAATCCGTCGGAGGAAATCGCCAACTGGCGAGCCGGCCTGTCGCGGCCGCTCTGCGTCTATTCGAGCAAGCGTATGGGATACACCGACAAAGTGACCGCTACCCAGTCATGGTCAGATATCCCGACTTGCCCGACCGAGGGGCTGAATGCGACCTACCAGATGCTGCGAGGGCTGTTCATGCCCGGCAAGGTGACTGCCGATCAGCAGGCGTTCTACGTCGACCTCCTGAAGAAGGTGACCGACACGCCGGAGTGGAAGGACTATGTGGCGCGGAGTGCGCTCCTCCCCGACTTCCGCAGCGGCAAGGACTTTGTCGACTTCCTGACGACCGACGAGAAGAAGCACATCGACCTGATGAACGCAGCGGGGATGATCGCCAAGTAGCCGATCAAAAAGGGCGGCGCCGGGCATCGTCGGCGCCACCCCCGCGGCGCTACGCGACTGCCGCCTTGGCCTCGGGGCGGGCCGAAAGGACCGCCATCGCCGCGTCGACACCGCCCTTCTGGTGTGGCACCTCAGCGTCTTCGAGGGCCATCTCGACGCCGGATAGAGCTCCTAGCAAAGTCAGTTCGTTGCATTCGCCGAGGTGGCCGATCCGGAACACCCGGCCGGCGACCTTGGAGAGACCGGTCCCTAGCGAGATGTTGTAGTTCTCCAAGGCAGCAGCCCGCACACGATCGGCATCGTGGCCCTGTGGAACCACGACGGCGGTGAGCACCGGCGAATACTCGGCGCGCTCAAGGCACTGGATCTCGAGGCCCCAAGCGCGGACCGCCGCGCGGGCGGCCGCCGCTAGCCGCAAGTGGCGAGCAAAGACATTGTCGAGACCTTCCTCGCGCAGCATCGCCAGCGACTCCACGAGCCCGTACAGCAGGTTCGTCGCCGGGGTGTAAGGGAAGAAGCCCTGACCGTTGAGCTTCAGCATATCCTCCCAATCCCAATAGGCGCGTGGCAGCGTATTGGTCTTGGACGCGGCGAGCGCCTTCTTGGACGGAGCGATCAACCCCAGCCCTGGCGGCAGCATCAGCCCTTTTTGCGAGCCGCCGACGGTCACGTCGACACGCCATTCGTCGTGCCGGTAGTCGATGCTGGCTAGCGAGGAGATCGCGTCTACCATGAGCAGCGCCGGATGGTCGGCGCGGTCGAGCGCTTTGCGAACCTCGGCGATGCGGCTGGCAACGCCGGTCGAGGTTTCGTTGTGGACCACCATCACCGCCTTGATAGTCCGCTCGGTGTCGGCGGCCAGCTTCGCCTCGACGGCGGCGGGGTCGACGCCACGCCGCCAGTCAGTCGTCAGGGTCTCGACCTTGATCCCCCAGCGTCCAGCGAGCCGCTGCCAGAGCGAAGCGAAGTGGCCGGTCTCAACCATCAGCACCCGGTCGCCGGGCGAGAGCGTGTTGACGATGGCGGCTTCCCAGGTGCCGGTCCCGGACGCTGGGAAAACTATTACCGGTCCCGAAGTCTTGAATACCTCGCGGCACCCCTCGAGGACCTTGAGCGCCATCCTGGCGAAGGCTGGACCGCGATGGTCGATGATCGGCATTGCGATCGCCTTCAGAACGCGATCGGGTATCGGGCTCGGACCGGGGATTTGCAGAAAGTGCCGGCCACTGTGCTTTTCCATCGCTCGATCCTCGCAAAGGGCCCCTGAACTCTTTAGTCTTGCATCGACTGTCGCCGGGAAATCAATCGCGGGCTGGCGGATTGCGGTCGTTGCCTCGCCTAAGTGCTTGGTTCATAGTGCGAGGGCCGTGCTCGGTGACATCGTGAGTGCGTGCCGATTGGGGGGAAAGCGGTGATGAACAGGTCGCCCCTCACCCGGGATTGCCGCGGCTCACGCAGATCTCCAACGCGGGGGCCGTCGCGCAGGTCCGGCGCCAGAAGCCCTAAGCTTGCGGCGGAGTTTCGGCGTGGCGCCGCCTAGCGACGCGGCCGCCACAGGCGGTCCCGCACAGGCGTCGAACGAGGTTGGCACGGAACCGACAATATCTCGACGTGCCGTCGAATGCGTGGTGGCGGTGCTCCTCGCGGGCTTGGCGGGACTTGCTCTCTGGGACTCCTACTGGCGGGGCGCCGGCTGGAGCGGCGGGCCGCAAAGCGGCTTTTTCCCGGCGCGTGTCGCCTGGCTCGGCCTAGCGGCATCGGCCTTCGTGTTCATCAATGCGCTGCGGACGCCGGACCGGCCGTTCGCAACGCTGCGGCAGCTTCTTCAGGTGGCTCGGATCCTCCTGCCGCTGGTCGCATATGTGGCGGCGATCCGTTACCTCGGGATCTATGTATCGTCCGCTCTCTTCATGACCTATTTCATTCTGGCCAACGGGACACTGAAGTGGTGGTGGGCGCTGGCGATGTCGGTCGGCGTCTCGCTCCTCCTCTTCTGGATTTTCGAGATCCGGTTTTCGGTGCTGCTACCCAAAGGACCGCTCGAGGATTGGCTCGGCTACTGAGGGACTTCCATGGATAGCCTGCTCCAGTTGCTCGAAGGCTTTCATGTCGCCCTGACTTGGCAGAACGTGGCCTTCATGTTCCTCGGGGTTCTGCTCGGCATTGTGGTCGGCGTGCTGCCGGGGCTTGGCGGCCCGAACGGCGTCGCAATTCTGCTGCCGCTGACCTTCGGGATGAACCCGACCTCGGCCATCATCCTTCTCTCGTCGATCTATTGGGGCGCACTCTTCGGCGGCGCGATAACCTCGATCCTGTTCAACATTCCGGGCGAAGCCTGGTCGGTGGCGACGACGTTCGACGGTTACCCGATGGCGGTGAACGGACGCGCGGGCGAAGCTCTAACCGCCGCGTTCACCGGCTCCTTTATCGGCGCGCTCAGCGGCATCCTGCTGATTACCCTGGTAGCGCCGCTCGTCGCCAGGTTCGCGTTGCAATTCGGGCCGGCGGAGTTTTTTGCCGTCTTCTTCCTGACCTTCTGCAGTTTCGTCGGGACCGGCAAAGGCAGCAAAGCCAAGATTCTGGTGTCGGTGACGGCGGGCTTCCTCTTGGCGGCGGTCGGCCTCGACTCGATAACCGGCGATCTGCGGCTGACCTTCGGTTCGTTCCAACTGATCCGCGGGTTCGATTTTCTGGTCGTGGTGATCGGCCTCTTCGGCGTCAGCGAGATTCTCCTGACGGTGGAGGAGTCGCTGCACTTCAAAGGCAAGAAGGCGGGCATGGACCTCGCCGTCGTTCTGAAGACCTGGCGACAGATCCCGCGCTACTGGGCGACGCTGCTGCGCTCGATGGTGACCGGAATCTGGATGGGGGTGACGCCCGGCGGAGCGATCGCCGCCTCATTCATGGGCTACGGTATCGCTCAGCGCTTCTCCAAGCGTCGCGACAATTTCGGCAAGGGCGAGGTGGAAGGCGTACTGGCCCCGGAGACGGCGGCGCACGCGGCCGGGACGAGCGCGCTCTTGCCGATGCTTGCGCTCGGGATTCCCGGCTCGGCGACCGCCGCCGTCCTGCTCGGCGGGCTGTTGGTCTGGGGGCTTCAGCCGGGCCCCCTGCTCTTCGTTGAGCACAAGGACTTCGTTTGGGGGCTCATCGCATCGATGTATCTCGGCAACGTGGCCGGCCTGATTATCGTGCTGACCAGCGTTCCCCTCTTTGCCTCAATCATGCGCGTGCCGTTTTCCCTGGTCGCGCCGATCATTCTCATCGTGTGCGCGATCGGCGCCTTCACGGTCAAGAACGCCCAGTTCGACATTTCGGTGATGCTAATTTTCGGCATCGTCGGCTACGTCTTCAAGAAGCTCGACTACCCGCTGGCGCCGCTGGTTCTTGCCCTCGTTCTCGGCGACCGCGCGGAGAACGCGTTCCGCCGCGCCTTGATCGGCTCGGGCGGAGACCTCGGGGTCTTCTTCTCCAACACACTGGTGTCGACGCTGATGATCATCGGCTTCGCCCTCCTCTTGTGGAGTCCGATCCTCCAGGGAATTTCATGGCTACGCCGGCGCGCGACACCGCCTGCCGCGGCGAGCACGTGACCAGCGTGCTCGCCGCGCCCCGAGGCCCATCGGGTGCGGCGAGGAAGTCCGCCAGCACGACTTCAGCTTTGTCGCGGTCGGTCGATGCCGCCGCTCGTGCCGATCTTGAGCGGAAGCTCGGCGTGTCTCTGCGAGGCGAGGTCCGCTTCGACCGAGCTACATGCGGCCGCTACGCGGCTGACGCTTCGATCTACCAGATCATGCCCGTCGGCGTGGTCTTCCCCAAGAGCGAGGACGATGTCGAGGCCGTGCTCGCCATCGCTGCGGAGGCCGGCGTTTCGGTCATCGCCCGCGGAGCCGGTACGTCGCAGAACGGGCAACCGATCGGGGCGGGCCTCATCGTCGATTTCAGCCGTCACCTCAACGCCATCCGCGGCTACGACGACTTAGGCGGCACAATCAGGGTCGAGCCGGGGGTCGTGCTCGAACAGTTGAACAGCCGGCTTCGCCGTGACGGATGGTTCTTTCCGGTTGAGCCCTCGACCGCCAGCCGATGCACCATCGGCGGCATGGCCGGCAACAATTCCTCGGGCGCACGCTCCCTCCGCTACGGCAAGATGGTGGACAACGTCCTGGCGCTCAGCGGCCGCCTCGCCAATGGCGAGTCGTTCGCGTTCGGCGAGGCCGTCGTGCCGGCTGCGACGCGCTCCGCGGCGACGACCGGCCTCGGCGAGCGGATGCTCGCCCTGGCGTCCCGGGAGAGAACCGAGATCGAGGCGGTCTACCCGAAGGTTCAGCGGCGCGTCGGCGGCTACAATCTCGACGAGTTGCTCGCCGCCAAACCGAATTTGTCGCATCTTTTGGTGGGCTCGGAGGGAACGCTGGCGCTGACCACCGAGGTCGGGCTGAAGCTTGCCCGCCTGCCGGCGCATCGCGTCATCGGCGTCTGTCAGTTTCCGAGCTTCCGATCGGCCATGGAGACGACGCGTCACCTGGTAGCGCTGGGGCCGGTGGCGGTCGAACTGATCGACAATAACGTGCTTGAACTCGGGGCAGAGATTCCGATCTTTCGCGCGGCGCTCGCCGACATGACGCGTGGCCGGCCAAATTGCCTGCTGGTGGTCGAGTTCGCCGGCGAGGACATGGCTGCGCTTGGGTCGGATCTCGATCGGCTTGACGAGTGCATGGCCGATCACGGCTTCCCTAACGCGGTCGTTCGCGTCGTCGAGCCCGGCCGTCAGCGCCAGATCTGGGAGGTGCGAGAGTCGTGCCTGAATATCATGATGTCGATGAAGGGCGACGGTAAGCCCGTTTCCTTCATCGAAGATTGTGCGGTGCCGCTCGAACACCTGGCCGACTACACCGAGGCGATCGGCGCCCTCTTCGAGCGCTATGGGACGCGCGGCACCTGGTACGCGCATGCCTCGGTCGGCTGCCTGCACGTGCGGCCGATCCTCAACATGAAGGACGCCAACGGCGTCAGGCAGATGCGGGAGATCGCGGAGGCCGCCTGCGATCTCGTCAAACGCTTCAAGGGTTCCCATTCCGGAGAGCATGGCGACGGCATCTCCCGCTCGGACCTTCACGCAAAGATGTTCGGGCCGCGTCTCGTCCGGGCCTTCGAGGAGGTGAAGGACGCCTTCGATCCCGACAACCGCTTGAACCCCGGTAAGATCGTGCGGCCCTACCGGATGGACGACCGTTCGCTGCTGCGCTTTCCGCCGGGCTATGCCACGGGCGAACCCAAAGCGCCGGTGCTCGACTGGAGCGACTGGGGCGGCTTCGGCGGCGCGGTTGGGATGTGCAACAACAACGGTACGTGCCGGAAGATGACGGGGGGGACGATGTGCCCGTCGTTCCGCGCCACGCAGTCCGAACAGCACTCGACCCGCGGCCGGGCCAATACGCTGCGCCTGGCGATCTCCGGCCAGCTTGGCCGGGGGGCGCTGACATCGCGGGAGATGAAGGAGACGCTCGACCTTTGCGTCTCATGCAAAGGATGCCGGCGCGAATGTCCGACCGGTGTCGACATGGCGCGCATGAAGATCGAAGTGCTCCATCATTACTATGCCGAGCACGGGCTTCCCCTGCGCGAGCGGCTCGTTGCCTATCTGCCGCGCTACGCGCCGGTAGCGGCGCGGCTTCGCTGGTTGCTCAACCTCCGCAATCGCAGCGCGATTTTGGCGTGGGCCGGCGAGAGGGCCCTGGGGTTCAGCGCTCGGCGATCGTTGCCGGAATGGCAGCGTCCATGGCGTCAAAGTGGGCCGGCTGCCAAGATTGAGGATGTGGTCGGCGACGGCCGCGATGTGATCCTCTTCGCCGACACCTTCGATCGCTATTTCGAGCCGGAGAATCTCGATGCGGCGCAGCGCGTCTTGGTGGCGGGAGGCTATCGCATCCACCGCGTGGCGCCGGCCGGCGGGCGTCCGCTGTGCTGCGGCCGGACCTTTCTCTCGGCCGGCTTGGTCGATCAGGCGCGGGCGGAAGCGATGCGCGTGCTCTCCACGCTAGGGCCATTTGTGGCGAAGGGGGCACGGATCGTCGGGCTCGAACCGTCGTGCCTGCTGACTTTTCGCGACGAGTTCACCGCACTTTTGCCGCGCGACCAGGTCAAACCGCTGGCAGAGGCGAGCCTGCTGTTCGAGGAGCTTCTCGCCCGCGACATCGGCCGCGGGCTCACGCGACTGCCGGTCGCCGACGGGGGCGGGCGTAAGGTTCACGTCCACGGGCACTGTCACCAGAAGTCGTTCGGAGCCATGGGCGCGGTCGAGAGCGTGCTGAAGTCGATGCCCGGATTGGAAATCCAGACAATCGAGTCAAGCTGCTGCGGCATGGCCGGGGCATTCGGATACGCAGCCGAAACCATCGACGTCTCGAATGCGATGGCCGAACTCGCTCTGTTCCCGGCACTGCGGTCGGCTAACGCGGACGAGGCGATCCTTGCCGATGGCACGAGTTGCCGGCACCAGATTCACGACGGGCTCGGACGCCAGGCGCTTCACGTTGCCCGGCTGATCGACCAGGCGTTGGATCTGCCGGCCGGCGGGCCGGGCGGGGAGGATTGAGGAAAGGCTGGCGGGAGTCAGGACCGACAGGAGGCCGTGTGGGCAACAGGTCGCGGCGTAAAGCCCGACCAGCACAGTGGGAGGACGACCCTATGAAGAACCGCATCCGCATCGCATTCGGGGCGGCACTCGCGCCGCTGTTTCTAGCCGGTGTGGCTTTGGGGCAGACGGCCGGCTTTGTCGATCCACGGGCGCCGATCGCCGACCCGGGATGCGCCGACCTCAAGCTCGTCTCGACCGGCGGGAAGTTCCCTGCCGACCCGTCGACGCTTGCCGTACGCTGGACGGGCTATTCCAACTTCGAACTGGCCTATAAGGGCCAGATCCTGCTGCTCGACGCCTATTTCGATCGCGGCAGCACCTTCATGCCGCTCGGCTTCAAGGCCGTCGATGTCGGCAAGACCAACGCCATTCTGATCGGCCACGGCCACGTCGACCACATGTCGGATGCGGCGTCGATCGCCATCCGCACCGGCACTCCAATTGTCGGCGCTCCGGTCTCGACGGATAAGCTGCGGGCGCAGAACGTACCGGACTCGCTGCTGAAGACGGTTACGGGCAAGGACACCAAGGGCGAGGCGATGACCTTTGGCGCCTTCTCCATAACTCCGGTCCTCGGTCGGCATGGCGAGCCGCCGGCGGCCATCACCGCACCGTTCAATGCCGCCCTGAACTCGACCACTCCGCCCTACACGCCGGCGGAGCAGTCAGAACTCGACGCGATTAGCGCTCGCGGCACGTCGGACGCCCGGGTTACCGCCGAGGGCACCATCGCCTACATCATCAAGCTCGATAACGGCTTTACCATCATGTACCGCGACAGCGGCGGCGTGGTTACCGCGGAGGAAAAGGCGGCGATGGCGACGCAGAAGAACGTCGACCTGGCGCTGGTGGCGGTGTCGGCGGCATTTCTCAACGACGACACGGCGGCGCGAGCGGTCGAGCATGTCGACGCCTATCACCCGGCAATCTACTGGCCGGCCCACAATGACGCCGGGCGTCGCGGCCTCTGGCGTGCGACTGAGCCCTTGTTTCAGGCGGTGAAGGACAAGTATCCCAACATCGTCGGGATCAGCCGCACCTACCGCCAACCGGCCTGCTTCGACACGCGGATCCAGCAAGCGCGGTAGCTAGCTTTTCCCCGGGGTGTCGGCACAGTGCCGACACCCGCAGCCCCGGCCGGCCCGCTACCCGAGGATGACCATAACGCCGGCGAACTTTCGGTCGGCGACACGGTGGTAGCGCGTCTGCGCGAGTTCGCCGAGGCGCAGCGTGGCGGCGGTCGACGGGTCCAGTGTGAGCACGATCGAGTGGTTGAGGACGACCGTGCCGGTTTCCTCGATGATGCCGGTCACAGTGCCGGTCACGGAGAGATCGAGCGGCTCGGCGAGGACGGGCTCAGGCCGGGAGATGGCTCCGGTGTAGCGCGGCTGAAGAACAGCGACCAAAGCGTTCTGCGACCTGATCAGGTCGACTTCATCGCCAAGGCGCACTCCAGAGGAGTCGGGGTCGCCGTTCAGGGTGACAAGCTGATTGTCGACGAGCATCTGGCCGGAGGCGTTGTCGAAGAACGTCACACGGCCCGTCTGGTAGTCGGGCGCGGCGCCAGCGGATTTGGCAAGCACGATGGCTGCAAAGGCATGGGCGATCAACTTGAACATGGCAGCGGTCCTCCTTCGACCAGTTGGGCGCCCTGGGGCGGGGGCGACCCTTTCCGGCTCCTTTCCGGAAACAGTCCAAGGTTGACCGATTAGTCTTAATTGCACGTGAGAGAGTAGGCTTAACGCTTCCTTGCACGCGCTGGTTCGCCCTCAGTTCACACCGAGGACATCGCCGGCGTTGTTACGTCCCGCCGGGTACCAGATCTGCCGGTCGATGCCGGCCAGGCGGAAATTGTGAATCAGGGCCTGGGTGCGCGGTGCGATGAGATAATCCTGAAATGCTTTGGCTCCGGCGACGTTGATCCCGGCAAGTTTGTCGCCGCGCACGGCGATCGTCACCATGATGCGCTGCGTTAGCGGATCGCCGAAGACGAGTGGCGCGAGAGAACCGGGCCGGCCGGCCCGCTGCATGCGCAGAAACGGCGTCAGCCCCCAAATAGTGTAGCCGCCCTTCTCCGCCGCAAGCGCAATGGCTCCAGGACCGCGCGCCTGCTCGTCGAGGTACCAACCTTCTTTGGCGGGACGACCGACGGCTTCCCAAAGGACGTTGCTGAGATACTTCACCCCGTCGGCGTCGTTGACGACAAACGGCACACGCGCGGCCGCCAATCGGCGAAAGGCCTCTACCAAGTCCGAGCTGCCGGCGACACGGGCAGGATCGGAGGCCGGTCCGATCAAGGCCAGGAGATTGAAGAAGGCCGCCTGCGGCCACTCGCCGAGTTCGTCCTCCATGAAGGCCTTGAGGTCGGTGTGGCCATAATGGGAGAGAACGATGTCCGCCTTACCCGAGCGGGCCGGCGCGAAGACTGCCTCTGAGGTGGTGAGAGCCACGCGATAGCCGGTCTCCCGCGTGAAATCGGGAAGCAGCGCATCGTAAAGGCCGCCGTCAAGAGGTGTTACCACTGACGACAGACGCACCAGCTTTGCCTCCTCGGGCGGGGCGAGAACCGGGCCGCGGACCGCAGCGCATGCAGCGCGCTCGGACAATAGGACGGCGGCGGCCGCCGTAACTCCGGCGAGCGCGTTTCGCCGCGTAAGGAGAGCCACACCATCAGGCGATGATGGAGGGGGGCTGTTGAACCTGATCATGGCTGGCTCCGTCTTGGCTGCCTAATCGGTAACGTCGGCAAAGGCGGCAGTCTCCTTCCCGCAGGCAACCTAGCCGAGGTGAAGGTGCCCGATCCGGGTGTCGGGGTGGTCCTTAGGATGGACGAGAGGCTCTAAGAAGTGGACGCCAACCGCTGCAACACGGCGCCAGGCAACGCCGACCCGAGCAATCACATGATCGCCGGTGATGAAGAGGTAGAACTCATCGGGGACGGCATCGCCGCCCTCGAATTCAAGGCGGGCCCCGGATGGCGACAAGTTTCGGACCGTACAATCCATCGACATCGAGAGATTGCCGTAGATGATGCGCCCGCCTTTGAGTGCGCGCCGCCGCTGTCCGCTCCGCCGATTGGCGGCGTCAGAACCTGCTGCCCCTTCGTCCGCCATCGTCCGAGCTGCCCCTCGCGGGTGGAGACCCAGAGGGCTTATACGCGCGGCGCCGCCCGGCGGGAACTCCGCCGCGCGCGGCGTGGCGTGTCGCGGCGTCAGTCGTCGACGACGATAGTGTGCGGAGTGCGGCCAACCGGAATGGATTTCTGGTTCTTTCCGGAGGCGATGTCGACAATCGAAATGTCGTCCGAAAGACCGTTAGCGACGTAAAGCGTCTTCTCGTCGCTCGAGAGGTCGACGCCCCATGGGCGGCTGCCGGTCAGGACGTAATTCTGGATCTTCTTGCTGGCGATATCGACAAAAGCCACGTGGTTGGCATGACCAAGGGTGACAAAGGCGGTCTTGCCGTCCTTGGTCATGGTAATGCCAACCGGCGTGACGTCGACCGGACGGAAGCCCGGCGGCGTGAAGCGGAGCACGGTCTTAACGGTATTGGACTTGCGGTCTATGACGCTGACATCGCTCGACAGCTCGTCCGTGACCCAGAGCTCTTCCTTGGTCATGATGAAGCGCCGTGGCCGCGTTCCGACAACGATGTTCTCGATCGTGACCTCGTCCTCAGGGTCGATCACATGGACCATGTCGGCAATCTCGGAGGTGGCGTAGATAGTCTTGCCATCCTCGCTCACCATGATGCCCTCCGGCTCGGCGCCGGTGCCGATTTCATGGCGGATAACCTTATCGGTGATCGATATCACCTGGACGGTCGAGTTTTCCTCGTTGGAGACATAGATCAGCTTGTTGTCAGCCGACAGTTCAAACATCTCGGGGCTCGGGCCGGTCGGGATGTGGTCGATGATGGTCAGCTTGGCGACGTCGATAACGTCAATGACATCGTCGTCACCGCACGCCACGTAGAGAAGCGTGTGCTCGTTATTGAAGTGCATGTCGCGCGGCCGCCGCGAGGTGCGGATGGTCTTAATGCGCGAGTAGTCCTTCGGGTTGAGGACAATGACTTCTTTCGAGCCTTCATTGCTCACGAATATCTGCCCGGTTCCGGCCGCGCCGGCAGGGCCAACTGTCACTGCCAATGAAAGCAGGCCAGTGGCCACAAGAGGGGCCAAGAGGCTGCTCTGGGCGGCTAACCGGCGCTCGAAACGCATGAGACGTCCCCTTTTAATGGCGTCTGGAGAGACTGCATATTTGTGCATTTCTGTGCGATTTGCAATCTAAATGTATGAGTTTGCATGGTTTCGTATCGACTAACATGCCCGCCACAACCAGCGCGCCGGCTCGGATTCAGTATGCGCGCAAGCGGCCTCCCATGAAAAGGCGACATCTCAACCGAACACTCGTTGGCACGCCAGCCAGGCGTCGACCCCTACTTCAGCACCACGAATAACCTGGTTCTCCACGCGCAAGACCACCCGGCAGTGGCCAGGCCAGCGCGCGATTTCCCAAACCTGATGGCGGTCGCCGGCACGAAACAGCGGACGGCCGAAGTCGGCCACGAAGTCCTGAACTCCGCGGCCAAGGTAGCGCGCCTCAATCTTGGCGGCCACGCCGACCGGGTCGCTTGAGCAGGCGGCGAGCACGCCGACAAGGAGCATGGGCAGAAAGCGGCGCATTCCTCAATTCCCCGCGGGCCGGCTTAGGGGATTTCCGGCCACTTGGCAAAAAGCGAGTGGCGTGGCTTCCACGCTCGAGCCTGCGGACAAGGCGACGGTTGCGCACCGGGACGGGATTGCTAAGGTGCGGCGCGCTGGCGAAGCGCCGAGGCCGATTTGATGACCATCCGCTTTCATCGCGACGACCTGCCCGATCTTTCGCGCTACCGGACTTCCGCCGCCATCGATACCGAAGCGCTGGGCCTCAATCCGCACCGGGATCGGCTGTGCCTGGTTCAGCTGTCTCCCGGGGACGGCAGCGCCGACATTGTGCAGATTGAGCGCGGGCGGCGGCCGGCGCCCAATTTAACGCGCCTACTCGCCGACGCTAAGGTGTTGAAGATCTTTCACTTTGCCCGGTTCGACATCGCGCTGTTGTTCGCCGCGTTCGGAGTGATGGCCGGGCCGCTGTTCTGCACCAAGATCGCCTCGCGGCTGACGCGGACCTATACCGATCGGCACGGGCTCAAGGATTTGGCCAGGGAGTTGCTCGATATCGACCTCTCCAAGCAGCAGCAATCTTCCGATTGGGGCGCGCCGATCCTCTCCGAAGCGCAACTCAGCTACGCTGCCAGCGATGTCGTGCACTTGCACGCTCTGAAGGAGAAACTCGAGCAACGCCTGGAGCGGGAGGGGCGGACCGACATCGCCGATGCCTGTTTCCGCTTCCTGCCGACGCGGGCTCGCCTCGACCTCGCGGGATGGAGCGAGGAAGATATCTTCTCGCATGGCTAACAACCGAGCCGACGGGCGCCCGCTTACCCTTGCTTAAAGTGCCGCCCCGACTATTGTGCGGGCTTGGACAGCGCGGGAAAGGTGCACATGAACCAGGCGGCAGGCCGGGTTCGGCGGTCGGGGCGCCTCGATACCCATCTGGAAGTTACGGCGGTTCGCGGAGAGGCCGTCTTTGCTGCCGCCAAGCGTCACAGCCGCCTGGTGCGGGCGTTGCGCGTGCTGCTGCCGGTTGCGGTCGTCGCCGGCGGTACGGCGTTTCTCGCGACCGTCTATGTGCTGCCGAAATTCAACTCTCTGCTTAACTTCGCCAAAGTCGATATCGAGTCGAACGCCTTGGTGATGGACGCTCCCAAGGTCTCCGGATTCTCAGGGACGCGGCGTTCCTATGAGTTGTCCGCGCGGCGCGCCATGCAGAGCCTGGAGAACCCGAAGGTGGTAACTCTGGAGGCAATCGCGGCGCGGCTGGGGCTCGAGACGGATGCTACGGCCAACGTCGGCGCCGGCCGAGGCATCTACGACAGTCAGAACGAGACGTTGCATCTCGAGGAAGGCATCAGCATAGAGACCGCGAATGGCTATCAAGCGAGCTTGCAGGATGCCCATATCGATCTGAAACGCGGAACCTTTGCCTCGGACCATCCGATCGAACTGCGCTCGGCCGACAGCACGATCCGCGGGAACAAAGTCGAGATCACAGATGGCGGCAAACGGATTATGGTGACAGACGGGGTGACAATGCGACTTGGAGCTTCGGTCGGCGGCGCCGCGGCGGCGCGTTCGGCGGCACCCGCGGTGCGGCCATGAGGCGCTTTCTTCTTATCGCTGCGCTGATGGCGACGCCAACCGCAGCGCTCGCTCAGGCGACAACGACCAGCAATATCTTCGGTGACTTCCGCCCGGGCTCCAGCCAGCCGATCGATGTCGAAGCCGACTCCCTCGAAGTGAACGAGGGCAAGGACCAGCGTGTCCAGGTCTTCAAGGGCAATGTCGCGGTGCATCGCGGCGAAACCCTGCTCAAGGCTGCGGTGATTACGATCTTCTCTCCACCCGGAGAGCCGAAGCCAGGTGCCGATGCGTTTAACCGTATCGAGGCAACGGGGAAGGTCACGGTAACGAGCAACGGTCAGACCGCGACCAGCGAAGCGGCGACCTTCGATTCCAAAACGCAGACCGCCGTCTTGACCGGGGGGGTCATCTTGACCCAGGGAACGAACGTGCTGACCGGGGAGCGGCTCAGCGTCGACCTCAAGAGCGGCGTCGCGCGCATCGAACAAGGTGCCGGGGGCCGCATTCGCGGCGTCTTCACTCCCGGCGCAGCGGGAACGCCGGCCGGTCGCTAACACGAGACATGCCGTGATCGCGAGCAACGGCGGTGGGAGGGGCGCGCCGTGAGCTATTTCAGCTTTTTCCGTCCGCGCGCCCGCCAGGCGAACGGTGCCGACACGGAGGACTTGCCTCCACCATCGCGTCTCATACCGGGGGCGGGCGGCAAGGGCTGGCTTACTGCGCACGGGCTCTGCAAGTCCTATCGCCGCAAGCGAGTCGTCGCCGGCGCGAGCCTTGCCGTGGAGCGCGGCGAAGCGGTGGGGCTTCTCGGCCCTAACGGCGCCGGCAAGACGACGATTTTCTACATGATCACCGGGCTCATTCGCGCCGATGCTGGCCGTATCGATCTCGACGGCCACGACGTGACGGCCATGCCGATGTACCGCCGCGCCCGCCTTGGCGTCGGGTATCTCCCGCAGGAAGCCTCGATCTTCCGTGGCCTGACGGTCGAAGGCAACATCATGGCGATCCTCGAATTGGTCGAGCCCTCGAAGCGGCGGCGGCTGGAGCAGCTCGACGCCTTGCTCGAGGAGTTCGATATCGCCCACCTCCGCCGGGAACCTTCCATCCAACTTTCGGGCGGCGAGCGGCGGCGCTGCGAAATCGCCCGTGCGGTGGCGAGCCGGCCGGCGTTCATGCTGCTTGACGAGCCGTTCGCCGGCATCGACCCGATCGCCGTCGGCGATATCCATGCACTGGTGCGGCATCTGACCAGCCGCGACATTGGCGTGCTCATCACCGACCATAACGCTCGCGAGACGCTCGGCCTTATCGACCGCGCCTATGTGATCGATGCCGGCCAGGTGGCGTTCGAAGGGCGGCCGGTCGATATCGTCAATAGCCCGGAAGTGCGGCGCATTTATCTCGGCGACCAGTTTACCCTCTAGCAAGCGGGCAGTTCCCCAACGCTCCCGACTCGGCTAATTGCTTTCCTACGCTGGCTGACGCAAATTTCGGACCAGAGGCCAGAAGCCGTTGCTGGCGTTGGGTTTTTGCCGAGACTCTGATGGCGCTTTCGCAGAAATTGCTGCTCCGGCAGAGCCAGACCCTGGCGATGACGCCGCAGCTAATGCAGGCAATCAAGCTGCTGCAGCTCTCCAATCTCGACCTCGTCGCCTATGTCGAGGAAGAGCTGGAGCGCAATCCGCTGCTTGAGCGCGGCAGCGATGACGAGGCTGGCGCGCCGGAGCCTGCAGCGGCGGAGGCGGTGGCTGCCCCGACCGAGCCGGGAGAGAACTGGCCGGAGACGGGCGACCGGGTGCCAGAAGAACTCGGCTCGCGCTCGGGAGCGGACCTCAGCAACGTCTTTCCCGACGACCCGACGGCAGCGCCGGCGACGCCATCCGGCCCGGCCCGAGATCCGTGGACGGAGACGCCGTCTCGGCAGGCCGCGAGCTCCGAGGACTACGATCTGGAGGACTTCGTTGCCGAGGAACGCACGCTGGCGCAGCACCTGCAGGAACAGCTGGGGCTCGCCATCAGCGATCCGGGGGGCCGACTGGTCGGACTTACGCTGATCGACGAGATTGACGCGGCCGGCTACATGCGCGCTGATGTCGCCGAGATCGCTGCGCGCCTCAGTGCGCCTCTGTCCCTCGTCGAAGAGACACTCGCGGTGATCCAGGGGTTCGACCCGGCCGGGATCGGCGCTCGGACGCTTGCCGAGTGCCTCGCAATCCAATTGAAGGAGCGCGACCGCTTCGATCCGGCGATGGCTCGCCTCGTTGAGAACCTCGACCTGGTCGCCCGACGCGACCACGCCGCGCTCAAGCGGCTTTGCGCCGTCGACGATGAAGACCTCTCGGAAATGTTGGCAGAGATACGGCGCCTCAACCCGCGGCCAGGCGCCGGCTTCGGCACCGGCCCCTTGCAGGCGGTGGTGCCCGACGTAATCGTGCGGGCCGCACCGGATGGAAGCTGGCTGGTCGAACTCAACAGCGGCACGCTGCCGAAGGTCCTGATCAACCAGAGCTACTACGCTCGAGTCTCGCGCGGTCCCAAACGCGACGGCGACAAGGCCTATCTCGCCGATTGCCTGCAGACGGCCAACTGGCTCGTGAAGAGCCTCGACCAACGCGCCAAGACAATCCTCAAGGTGACAAGCGAGATTGTCCGCCAGCAGGACGCGTTCCTGACCCAGGGCGTGGAGCATCTGCGGCCGCTCAATCTGAAGGCGATTGCCGAGGCAATCGGCATGCACGAGTCGACGGTCAGCCGCGTCACGTCGAACAAATACGTCGCGACGCCGCGCGGCACATTCGAACTCAAGTATTTCTTCACCGCGGCGATCGCCTCTTCCGCCGGCGGAGAGGCGCACTCGGCGGAGGCGGTGCGTCACCGCATCAAAGCGCTTATCGATGGCGAGTCGGCGAACGACATCCTCTCCGACGATGTAATCGTCGCCAAGCTGAGAGGCAGCGGGATCGACATCGCGCGGCGCACGGTTGCCAAGTACCGCGAAGCCATGCGTATCGCCTCGTCGGTGCAACGGCGCCGCGAAAAATCCGCGGGAGCCTGACCGGCCCGCGGCTCGCCTGGAAATGGCCGCCGCAAAGCCCCATCTATTGAACGGTGCCCAAGGGCCTCCGTGGAAAGACCTTGCACAGCCCACAGAGCGGCCATGTTGCTTGTGCATGGGTTGCGGCCCCGCGCTTGCTTGTCGAGGGGCGGAGAGCAACAAAGGTTGTCGGCCATGGATATCCACGAACTGATTCGCCTCGAGGAGATCGTTCCGGTGCTGCGCGCACAGACCAAGCGCCAGGCACTGCTGGAACTTGCCCGCAAGGCGGCCCCGGCTGCCGGTATCGCTCAAGCTGAGATTGCCGCTGCGCTGCTGCGGCGGGAACGGGAGGGGGCGACCGGCGTCGGCGAGGGCGTCGCCATTCCGCACGGGCGTTTCCAGCAGCTGTCGCGCATCTGCGGCCTCTTTGCTCGCCTGGTCCGGCCCATCGAGTTCGGTGCGCCGGACGGCCAGCCTGTCGACCTCCTGTTTCTCCTGCTGACCCCGCAGAACGCCGGTGGCGAGCACCTCAAGTCGCTGGCGCAGATCGCCCGGCTCTTTCGCGAACCCGACATCGCCGCGCGCCTGCGGGCTGCGGCGGGGCGGGCAGAGCTGTACGCGGTCTTGACCAGCGTCGCGGCGTAATCCACGCAGGTCAGGTGCGCGCAGAGGAACTCCTGCGGCCAGACGAGGCCGGCCTCTACTCGCCGCTCGGCGACTTCCATATCGATCCCGTGCGGCCGGTGCGGCGTGCACTGATCACGCACGGCCACAGCGATCATGCCCGCTCCGGTCACGGGGCGGTGCTCGCCACGACCGAGACGCTGGCGATCATGCGTGCCAGGATGGGTGACGGCTATGCCGGAGCGACGCAATCGGCGCCTTGGGGAGCGACGATCTCGCTCGGCGGAACGGAGGTGACCTTTCACCCCGCCGGACATGTGCTCGGTTCTGCTCAGATCAGCGTGACGGCGGGCGGGATGCGCGTTGTTGCTTCGGGCGACTACAAGCGCGCCGCGGATCCCACTTGCCTCCCGTTCGAGCCGGTTGCCTGCGACGTTTTCATTACCGAAGCGACGTTCGGTTTGCCGATCTTCCGGCATCCGCCGGCCGAAGAGGAGGCGGGCAAGCTGCTGTCGTCCATCGCCCAGTTTTCCGACCGCACGCACCTTGTCGGCGCCTATTCGCTCGGCAAAGCGCAGCGTGTCATCAAGCTCCTTCGCGGAGCCGGCTATGACCGCCCAATCTACCTCCATGGCAGTCTCGATGCGCTATGCCGCCTCTACCAGAACTTCGGCATCGATCTCGGCGACTTGCGGCCGGCCACCGTCGAAGGCGGCACCACCGATTTTGCCGGGGCGATCGTCATCGCGCCGCCGTCGGCGTTCGGCGAACGCTGGTCGCGGCGCTTTCGCGACCCGGTTTTCGCCTTTGCATCGGGCTGGATGCGCATTCGTCAGCGCGCCAAACAGCAGGGGGTGGAATTGCCGTTGGTTGTTTCCGACCATGCCGACTGGGACGAACTCTGCACCACGATCCGCGACAGCGGGGCCGGCGAAGTATGGGTCACGCACGGACGGGAAGAAGCTCTCGTCCACTGGTGCGGCCTCGCCGGCATCGCCGCCAAGCCGCTCCACCTCGTCGGCTACGAAGACGCGACGGTCGAATAGGCGAGAAGGCGGCTACGACTGGCTTCGGCCAAAGGCCCGCCCGGCCACCCAGAGCGAGGCGACTGCCATCAACGCTGTCAGCAGCGTGCCAAAGATCAGTTCGCCGCTCCCATAATCGCCAAGGAAGATCGAGCGGAGCGCGCTCACCGTGTGCGAAAGCGGGTTGAAGAAAGCAATCCATTGCAGCCAGTCCGGGGCGAGCGACATCGGCAGCAAGATGCCGGAGAGGAGAAAGAGGGGAACGACCACCATGTTGAGAAACGGCGCAAGCGCGTCCTCGTTCTTTAGCCACAGCGCGGCCGCATAGGACATCGGTGCCATCACGAAGCCTATCAGGGCCAAGAGCACAAGTGTCAGGAGCGCGCCGCCCACGCCGATGCGGAGGCCAAAAGGCAGCGCCAGGACGACCAGGATCGCTGCCTGCGCAACGAGCATGGCGACATCGCGGAGGGCTCGGCCAAGCAGCATCGCCGACCGGGTCAACGGCGACACGCGCATCCGCTCGACGACCCCGGCACGAACCTCGGCGACTAGGCCGAAGCCGACGAAGGAGGCGCCGAACAGACCGAGTTGGAGCAATAGGCCGGGCACGAAGACGTTCAGAGCTCCGCCGGTCGGAAAGCCAGGAGCGGCAACGATTCTGTCGAGCAGCGGCGCGAAGAAGGCGAGATACATCACGGGCTGGATTAGACCGATGATCACCCAGACCGGGTTCCTGATCGAAAGCATGAACGAGCGCTGGAACATCAGCCAGGTATCGCGAAGCGCTTTGGTCATTGATCGCTGACCCCCTGCCCCAGGCCTTCGCTCTCCTCGCGCAACGAGCGACCGGTCTTCCTGAGAAATACGTCGTCGAGGCTCGGCCTGGCCATGGCGATGGTCTTCGGCGCCAGGCCCTCCCGGTCGAGGAGGCGGAGGAGTTGCGGGACGGCGGTGTCTCCGGCGTCGACGTAGAGACGGAACAATGCCGGCTCGACTTCCGCCGCCTCGCGGACAAACGGCTCGGCGCGGAGGAGCGTCAGAACGCGTTCGCCGCCGACCGGCAGGCTGAGAGTCACCGCATCGCCGGCCACCTCGCGCTTCAGTTCGTCGGACGTCCCTTCGGCGACGATGGTGCCGCGATCGATGATAGCGAGGCGGTCGCAGAGGGCGTCGGCCTCTTCCAGGTAGTGGGTGGTGAGGAAGATGGTCGTGCCGGCGTCACGGAGGCGACGCACCTCGTCCCACATGCGGGCGCGCGCCTGCGGATCGAGGCCGGTGGTCGGCTCGTCGAGGAAAAGGAGCTGCGGCCGGTGGGCCATGCCGAGAGCGACATCGAGGCGCCGTTTCATGCCGCCGGAGTAGGTGTCGGTCTTCCGATCGGCGGCGGCTTCGAGGTCGAAGGCGGCCAGTAGTTCGGCAGCGCGGCGGCGAGCCTCGGCGAGGGTCGCGCCATAGATGCGCGACTGCAAGATCAGTTCGCGGCGGCCGCTCTCCTCGGGATAGGAGGAGCCGCTCTGAGAGACGTAGCCGATGCGCTCGCGCACTTTGTCGGGTTCGCGGCGAAGGTCGGCACCGGCGACCGTCGCCTCGCCGTCGGTCGGCTGCAACAGCGTGGCCAACATGCGCAGAGTCGTCGTCTTGCCGGCGCCGTTCGGGCCGAGGAAGCCGAATATCTCGCCGGCGGCGACTTTGATATCGACTCCGCGGACAGCCTCGACGGTGCCTGACTTGGTCTTGAAATCCCGCTTGAGGGCGCGTGTCTCGATCATCGGCGCCGCATGGTAATCGAAGCCGCCCGTCGGTCCAGCAGATTGCCGGGGACTTGTCTGCAGTTCCGCGGGGGGCTTTTGGCTGGGCTCGCCGCACCCTACGTTGCGGCCAATGAAGCGCTTCGCCGCACTTCTCGACCGTCTGGTGTTGACGCCGCAGCGGAACGTCAAGCTGCGCTTGTTGACGGACTACTTCCGCACGACGCCGGATCCCGACCGCGGCTATGCCCTCGCCGCGATGACGGGCGACCTCGACATCCCGAGCGTCAAGCCGGGGCTGCTGCGCGGGCTGATCGCCGACCGCCTCGATCCCGTACTCTTCGCCTATTCCTACGACTATGTCGGCGACCTGGCCGAAACGATCGCTTTGTCATGGCCGGCGCGCATAGGGACCGGCATGGAGCCCCCCTTCCCTTTTCTCGGCGAGGTGGTTGAGCGCCTGCTCGCATCGTCGCGATCCGATAGCCCGCGCCTCATCGAGGACTGGCTCGACCGCCTCGATGCATCCGGACGATGGGCGTTGATTAAGCTCGTGCTCGGCGGGCTGCGTGTCGGCGTCTCGGCGCGTCTCGCCAAGCAAGCTCTTGCCGACCTTGGGCAGCGGCCGGTCAACGAGATCGAAGAGATCTGGCACGGCTTGGTACCGCCCTTCGCCGGCGTGTTCGCTTGGCTGGAAGGTGCGGCGGAAAAGCCGGCAACCGTTTCGCTGTCGCCGTTCCGGCCGGCGATGCTGGCGCACGCGCTGGAAGAGAGCGATCTCGTCGGCATCAAGCCGACGGACTATGCAGCGGAGTGGAAGTGGGACGGCATTCGCGTCCAGGCGGTGCGCGAGGGCGGGGTGGCGCGGCTCTATTCGCGAACCGGCGAAGACATCTCGCGCACGTTCCCCGATCTCATCGACGCACTCGATTTCTCCGGAAGCATCGACGGCGAGCTCCTTATCGGCGGGCCGGCGCGGTTAGACGGCTCGGTGGGCTCGTTTGCCGATCTGCAGCAACGGCTGAATCGCAAATCCGTCTCCCCGCGTTTGCTATCGACTCATCCTGCTTTCATCCGCGCCTATGACTGCCTAGTCGACGAAGGCGCGGACCTCCGCCCTTCGCCCTTCGCCGAGCGGCGGCGGCACCTCGAAGCGCTGGTCGCCCGCTCACGGCACGGACGACTGGACCTCTCACCGCTCATCCCCTTCGCCAGCGTCGCCGACCTTGCCGCCGCCCGTGCCGCGCCCCCCTCGCCGGTGATCGAGGGGCTGATGCTGAAGCGATGGGACTCGCTCTATGTGCCGGGCCGACCGAAGGGACCGTGGTTCAAGTGGAAGCGCGACCCCAACACCGTCGACGCGGTGTTGATGTACGCGCAGCGGGGGCACGGCAAGCGCTCCTCGTTCTATTCCGACTACACCTTCGGCGTCTGGCAGAGAGGCGGGGCCGGAGAGGAACTAGTGCCGGTCGGCAAGGCCTATTTCGGCTTCACCGACGAGGAACTCGCCGAGATCGACCGCTTCGTGCGCAACAATACGGTCAACCGCTTTGGGCCGGTGCGCGAGGTCGTGCACGAACCTGGGCGCGGCCTCGTCCTCGAGATCGCTTTCGAGGGCCTGGCGCGATCGAGCCGACACCGCTCCGGGGTCGCGATGCGCTTCCCGCGGATCGCTCGCTTGCGTTGGGACAAGCCTCCCGCAGAGGCAGACCGGCTCGAGAGCCTGTTGAAGCTCATCCGTTGAAGCCCGGTGCGCCTATGGCCAATGGGCTGTCCGCGCCGGCGTTAATCATGGTGAAAAAACCGTTAATGCCAAAGCGCCCAATCCGCGCTAGACGTTCGGCATTGCGGCCGACGGTTGGGGTTGAGTGATGTATTCCGAAGCCGAAGAAGCCCGCGAGGGCGATTATCCTTCTCTGCGGGTTCCGTTTCTGGCCGACCGCCTGGCCGCCGTACGCAGCTTCCTTGGCGGCGCGCCCGCTACCGTGCTCAGCAAGCTCGCGCTCTTGTCGGTCGCCGTCGGTGGTCTTCTCAGCTCGATCCGCTTCAATCCCGTCGATCTGTTCTACGGGATGGTCCGGGCGGCCAATTCCGCCTTCGGTATCGCGGCAGGGATAGTCGTTACGCTTGTCCAATACCTGCTGATCGGTCTCATCGTGGTCGCACCGATCTGGCTGATCCTGCGCTGGTATAGCTTCCGCCAAGAACGGACCGCGGCGGCGGACGCAGCCGAGTAGCTGCGTCGCGCCGGCAGGCTCGGCCGCCTATTTCGGCCGACCGTAGGTGTAAGTGACGGTCGCCTTGCCGATCTTGGCGGAGTTGATGATGAAGCCCATCAGCGCGCCGGAAGAATTGGCGTCGACACCGTCGAGCTTGTCGGTCTTCAAAGCGTAGACGGTGACGATGTATCGGTGCGGCTTGTCGCCAGCCGGCGGGCAGGGCCCGAGATAGCCGGTGGAACCGGCGTCGTTGCGCGCTCCACCGGCGCCGGGCGGAAGGGTTTTGGCATCGTTCCCGGCGCCCTCAACCAGCGCCGTCACCGTCGGCGGAATGTTGTAGACCAGCCAGTGCCAGAAGCCGCTGCCCGTCGGTGCGTCCGGGTCATACATGGTGACGGCATAGCTTTTGGTCCCGGCCGGCGGATTCTTCCAGGTTAGTGCCGGCGAGATGCCCTGACCGGTGCAGCCGAAGACATTGGCGGTGAATTTGACCGGAATCTTCCGGTCAGGCCCGATCGAGCTGCTCGAGACATCGAAAGCAAGCGCCGATCCGGTCAGCGCCAAGACGGACACGGCTGCACTGAATACAACGCTCTTCATCGGGTGCCCCCTGTTGGGAATGGAATCGCCACGCTGTCAGCCTAGCAAGCACGGATGCTGGCAGCTAGCGCGCCTCCCCCGCCGCCCACCGTTTCACGTCACGGCCGACAACGGCGGCAAGCGACGGCGCGCCATCGCGATCGAGCCGGGCACACAAGTCGGCAACGATGCTCGCGGCAATCCAGGGGCCCTGGAAGATGAAGCCGGTGTAGACCTGAACCAGGTCGGCACCGGCGAGGATCTTCTGCCAGGCGGTTTCACCGGAATCGACGCCGCCGACCCCGATGAGCGGCAGACCCGGGCCGACTAGGAGGCGAAATTTCGCCAGCACGCTCGTCGATTTACGGAACAGCGGGCGCCCAGACAGGCCGCCCGGCTCGGCGGCGTATCGTGAATCGGAGAGGCCAGCGCGGTCGAGGGTCGTGTTGGAGACGATGACGCCGTCGATCCCGGCGGCGATGACCTCCTCGGCGATTGCGGCGAGGGCCGCCTCGTCGAGGTCAGGTGCGATCTTGAGGAGGAGCGGTGTCCGCCGGCCTGCCGCAGCCGAGCCGTCGCGCGCGGCGGTGACGGCTGCCAAGAGTTGGCGCAATTCGTCCCGCCCTTGAAGTGCGCGCAGCCCGGGTGTGTTAGGCGAGGAAACGTTGACGGCGAGGTATTCCGCCACCCCGGCGAAAGTCTCAACGCCGGCAACATAGTCAGCGATTCGGTCGCGGCTTTCCTTGTTGGCGCCGATATTGACTCCGAGGATGCCGCCAAAGGCACGGCGCGACAGTCGTTGCTTGAGCGCGGTAAAGCCGTGGTTGTTGAACCCCATGCGATTGATCAACGCGCCGTCGCGATCGAGGCGAAACAGACGCGGTCGCGGATTGCCGGGTTGCGGCAGGGGGGTCACGGTGCCGACTTCGACGAAGGCGAAACCGAGGCCGAGCAGCGGGCCCGAAGCCTCGCCGTCTTTGTCGAATCCAGCGGCAAGGCCGATCGGGCCGGCGAAGGAGAGGCCCAGCAGCGAACGAGCGAGGCGGGCGTCGGCTTTCCGCGCCGGACGCGGTACAAGGCCAAGCGACAGAGCCCGCATTGCCAAACGGTGCGCGGTCTCGGGATCGAGAGCAGTCAACAGTGGGCGGACAGCGCCGTAGACTCCGCTCATGCCCCGAGATCCGGAAAGCGATACGTGCCATCGGCGGCGAGCGGCAGCGCCTTCACCCAGATGGCCACCGTACTGGCGAGCGGGGCATAGAGGTGCGGAAATAGGCGCCCGCCGCGCGCCGGCTCCCAGCGAAGGGCTTTGCCGAGCGCGATGTCTTCGAAGGCTACGATGACGAGATCGCTTTGGCCGGCGAAGTGTTTGGACACCGTTTCTTGCAGTTGTCCGGCCGTCGAAAAATGGATGAAGCCGTCGCGCCGGTCGTCGGGCGAGCCGGGAAAAGTGCCGGTCCGTTCAGCGTCCGCCCACTCCGCCGCCCGGCAAATCTTGAATATCCGCATATCGTCCGCCCACCCGCGGCGACCGTAAGGAGCGCTGGCCGTGGCGGCAAGCTCGGACCGCACGACATTGGCGCAGGCGGTGGCGGTGGCTACAGTCCGGCGATGTCCGTGCCGGGGTGAAAAGCCATGCGCCACGCGTTCCTGCTACTCGTCCTCGCTGCCGCGCTGATCCTCCCGTCGGCTGCCGAGGACACGGCGCGACCGCGCTTCAATGTGACGCCCGACGCTGAGGGTTTTGTGCGGCTGGACACGTTGACCGGTGCGATTGCGCAGTGCCGCAAAATCGACGGCAATTGGGTATGCGAGCCGGCTATCGAAGCGGAAGCGGCGAGCGCGGCGGAGCTTCGGCGCCTCGGCGATCGGGTCGAAGCGATCGACCGGCGGCTCGCGGTCTTGGAGAGCGTGGAGAAGAAACGGCTGGAACCGGTCCTTCAAAAGTCGGCTGGCGCATCGTTCCCGGAAAGGCTGATGGCCAAACTCGTGACTCTCGCATCCGCCCTTAGATAGGCGTCGCGCCGCGCCGGGAATACCGGCGCGGGTCTCAGTGAACGCTCAGCGTCTCGAGGTTGTTTTCCCAGGCATTGTGAATGACCGCGTCGAGCGTGTCGGCGACCATGATTGGCTTGCCGTCGGCGCCGAGCAGGGCCCAAAGATCGAGTCCCGGCTGAATCGGGGGCACATGCGGGAACACCGATTGAAGCTGCTCCGAGCGCATCGATTTGACGTAAGCGATGCGCCCGCCGCCGAGGTCGGCAAAGGCCGCATCTCCCATCACCATCCGCGAATTCACCATGGCATACCCTCCTACTTGGGGTCGGCCGCGCCATTCGGCGCTCTGATCTCGACTTTTCGTCCGGGGCGTCCGGCAGGCGGACGCGCGAGGTCGATCGAGAGGAGACCTTCGCTCAGGTCCGCTCCCAGAACCTCGATGCCATCCGCAAGCACGAATGCCTTTTGGAATTGCCGGGCGGCGATACCGCGGTAGAGGAAGGTCCGCGCCTGTTCCTCAACCTGCCGGCCGCGAATGATCAGTTGGTTATCCTCAACCGTCACGTCAAGTTCGTCACGCCGAAATCCGGCGACGGCGAGGATGATGCGCAAGATGTGGCTGCCGTCAGGCAGGGCGACGCGTTCGATGTTGTAAGGTGGGTAGCCGTCGCCAGCCTTGCCGAGACGCTCAAGGGCCCGCTCGATCTCATCGAAGCCCAACAGGAACGGGCTCGAGAGCCCCGATACTCGGTTCATCGCCAAAGTCCTCTTGCGAAGCGACCTTGCGGACACGGCGCGGGCGGCATTGCCACCCGGCGCCTCCGGGCGCGGAACTCGCCGGCTGCGAGCCCAATCGGCGCTCGCGGGTCCGGCTCCGACCCTCGCTTTCGATATGGGGATACGACGCCCCGCGGTCAAGCGCTCTCTAGGGTTAAGGCCATGTTGCGCCAGCGGGAATCGCTGCCTTCAGGCCGCCCGCGCCGCCTGAGCCAGAGACTTGAGCGCTCGGCGGACAGCGTCAGGTGTTGAACAGCGTTCCGGGAACCACAGGCGGGCGCGATCGGGGCCTCGCGCCAGGTCGAGCCCGTCGGGATCGGCGGCGCGAGCGACCCAGTCGCCCGCACCGGCTTCGAGTAATTTCTCGGCGTAGAGGTTCATGGTGGCGCGATGGTCGGCATTCATGTGCTCGACGATCTCCGCCTCGGCGGCAATCATCGCTTCGCATCCGACGAAGTCCGGGAAAAGGTCGGCGGGCGCGATGTCGACGATGCGGCCAAAGCCCGCGACCAAATGCGATTGGCGCGCCTCCATCCGGTAGAAAGAAAAGTCGGCGAAAGCCGCGAAGTCCTCGGCCTCGGGGTGGCGCGCGAGATAACGCCGGCGAGCGTCTCCGTCGTCGGTGGGACGGAACGTGCCACTGACCGACAGGCGAGCTCCGGCAAGCGGGTTCCCGGTCTCGCCGCCAGGCGCCACCAGAATCAGCGAGGCGTCGGGCCGACGCTTGAGATTCTGCGTGTGGAGAGCCAGCGAGGAGATGAGGAGGACGGGGTCGCCGGCCGGCATCGTCCCGACTGCGACAAAGGATGCGTAAGGCCGACCCTCGCCGTCGAGGGTTGCCAACCCGCCGGTGTCGGCGGCGGCCAGCACTTCACGCGCGGCACGGACGGGGGAAAACGCGGCGCGGGTATCGGTCATTTCCAAGCCTTTCTGCGGTATTGCCGACAATGCCGGCAATCAGCTTGCCAACAGCATCGTCCCTCCGCCACATTTAAAGCGCAATTGGACGGCCCGTTCGCCATACGCGCGGCCGGGGCTTTCCCATGATTGCGCGGCGAGCTGCTGGCCGCGGCCGGATGGAGAAGAGTGGAATGCCGACAATTGCCTTAGTCGACGACGATCGCAACATCCTGGCCTCGGTCTCGATCGCCCTGGAGTCGGAGGGCTACCGGGTACAGACCTACACTGACGGCGCCTCTGCGCTGGACGGGCTTAACGGGGCCAATCCCGACCTCGCCATCCTCGACATCAAGATGCCGCGCATGGACGGCATGGAACTGCTGCGCCGCCTTCGCCAGAAAAGCGACATGCCGGTCATTTTCCTCACCTCTCGCGACGACGAAATCGACGAGCTTTTCGGCCTCAAGATGGGTGCCGACGACTTCATCAAGAAGCCATTCTCGCAGCGGCTATTGGTCGAGCGGGTGCGGGCCGTTTTGCGGCGGGCGCAGCCGCGCGATCCAAGCGCCCCCAAGCCAGCCGAGGTGACCCGCCTGCTGGAGCGGGGGGCGCTGGCGATGGACCCGGAGCGCCACACCTGCACATGGAACGGTCAGTCGGTGACGCTCACGGTCACCGAGTTCCTGATCCTTTACGCGTTGGCGCAGCGGCCGGGCGTGGTTAAGAGCCGCAACGCCTTGATGGATGCGGCCTACGACGATCAGGTTTACGTCGACGACCGGACGATCGACAGTCACATCAAGCGGCTCCGCAAGAAATTCAAAGGTGCCGACGACTCCTTCGATATGATCGAAACGCTGTATGGCGTCGGCTACCGCTTCAAGGAATTGGCGGGATAGGCGCGGAGCGGACTGCCCGCAGCCACCTGAAAACGCATAGGAATTCGCGGCGAAGCGATGTAGGCTCCGGCCGTTGTTGCGTACGACAATGACGGATCGACCGACATGACTGCCGGTACTGACGTCGATCTCCCTGAGCTGGACGAAGGCGCCAAGCCCGTCGCCGGCGGCCCTGTCCGCCAGGCGGCCGCGGCAGTCTGGCGGTTCGTGAGCCTGCACGCCTTCTCGAGCCTCACCCGGCGCATTGTCGTTCTCAACCTCGGGGCCCTCGCCCTTCTCCTTTCCGGCATCCTCTACCTCAACCAATTCCGTGCCGGCCTGATCGATGCCCGCATTGCGGCACTTACTACCCAGGGGCAGATCATCGCCTCGGCGATTGCGGCGTCGGCAATCCGCGATCCTGTCGAGATGCCGGCCATCGATCCCGAAAGACTGCTTGAGCTGCAGACCGGGCAAAGCGTCTCGCCCTTCGACCTCAAGAGCGACGAACTCGACTTTCCGATCAATCCGGAGCGGGTCGCACCAATCCTGACATCCCTGGTAACGCCGACCCGCTCGCGCGCGCGCGTCTATGACCGCGATGGGACCATGTTGGTCGACTCCGCCAGCCTCTACAAACGCGGCGGGATCGTTGCCCTCAACCTCGACCCACCGCGACCTGCCGGTGAGAATAAGAGCTGGACCGACCAGTTGTGGACGCGGTTCAAGGGGCTGTTTCAGGGCAATCTCCCGCTCTATCGCGAGCTCGGCGCGGAGAACGGCAAGGGCTATCCGGAAATCGTCGGGGCCATCGCCGGCCAGCCTAGCAGTATCGTCCGCATGACCGAGCGGAGCGAGCTCATCCTTTCGGTCGCGGTGCCGGTGCAAAAATACCTCGCCGTCGCCGGCGCGCTCCTGATGACGACGGAAGGCGGCGACATCGACGCCATCGTAACGGCCGAGCGCCTCGCTATGCTGCGAGTGTTCGTGGTCGCGGCGGGGGTGACACTGCTGCTGTCGGTGCTCCTCGCCGGCACCATTGCCACGCCGCTCCGCCGGCTCGCCGAGGCCGCCGACCGCGTGCGGCTCGGGGTCACCGGCCGCCGGCAGATTCCGGACTTCGCCGAGCGTCGTGACGAGATCGGGCATCTCGGCCAGGCACTCACCGAGATGACGCGGACGCTCTATCGCCGCATGGACGCGATCGAGAGCTTCGCAGCCGACGTATCGCATGAATTGAAGAACCCGCTGACTTCGCTGCGGAGCGCGGTCGAAACCCTGCCTTTGGCTCGTACCGAGGACGCCAAGAAGCGGCTGACGGCGATCATCCAACACGACGTCCGACGTCTCGACCGTCTGATCAGCGACATCGCCAACGCTTCCCGCCTCGACGCCGAACTGGCCCGGCAAGATGCCGCCCCGGTCGATGTCGCCAAACTGCTCGGCGGGCTCGTCCAACTCGCCCGCGGTTCAACCGCCGCGGAAGGCCCGCGCATAGCTCTCGACGTTGCCCATTCCGCAAATGACTACGCGGTACTCGGCCATGACGGTCGGCTCGGACAGGTCTTCAACAACCTCATCGACAACGCGCGCTCATTTTGCCGGAAGGACGGTGTGGTCCGGGTCGTTTTGCGACGTGGCGACGGAAGCGTCGAAGTTCTCGTCGAGGACGACGGACCGGGAATCCGCCCCGACCAGTTGGAGCGGGTTTTCGAGCGCTTCTACACCGACAGGCCGGAGAGCGATGGTTTCGGCCAGAACTCCGGCCTCGGCCTCTCCATCTCCAAACAAATCGTCGAAGCGCACCGCGGCCGTATCTGGGCGGAGAACCGGACACGGCCCGGCAAGAGCGGCGAGCCGGCCGTCCTTGGCGCGCGCTTCACCGTCCGCCTTCCCGCCATCCAGTGAGCCCGGCCGAAACGACGCAGGCGCTGCACGGCAGCGCGGTGCTGGTGGGCCCTGCCGGCGTGCTGGTTTGTGGCCCGAGCGGTTCCGGCAAGTCGTCGCTGGTGCTGGCGCTGCTTATGGGCAGCGGCGGGTCGGCCCGCCTCGTGGCTGACGATCAGGTCGTCGTCAGTGCGCGCGACGGACGCCTGTTCGCCGATGTTCCGCCGCCGCTTGCCGGGCTGCTCGAAATCCGCGGGCAAGGCATCGTCCGACTGCCCTTTCGCGCACCGGTGGCCGTGCGCTTGGTGGTCGAGTTTCGACCAATCGGCGAATGCCCTCGCCTGCCTAACGCCGAGGAGCGGCTGACAACGCGCGCGGGGGTTTCGCTCCCTCTATTGACGCTGCCGATCGGCAGCAGCGACGGCGCGATGAGGGTGATCGCGGCGCTCACCATGCGAGCCCTTGACGACGCATAGAATCGCAGATTCCTGCGGCTTATCGGCCCCTTGAAATGTGGAATCGGAGAGCCGACATTGGCGCTCCTTTTTCGAGGGGCGCGGGCAGCGCTGCACTGTCCGGCCGCCGCAACGGAACCCTCCATGATCGGTTTAGTCCTGGTTACCCACGGCCGCTTGGCGGACGAGTTTCGGGCCGCACTGGAACACGTCGTCGGCCGGCAGGAGCAACTGGAAAGCATCGCAATCGGACCGGACGACGACATGGAGCGGCGGCGCCAGGACATTGTCGACGCGGTGGCGCGGGTCAACACCGGCGACGGCGTGATCGTGCTCACCGACATGTTCGGCGGAACGCCCTCGAACCTCTCGATCTCGGTGATGGCACCCGGCTCGGTCGAAGTGGTGGCCGGTGTCAATCTGCCGATGCTGATAAAACTGGCCAGCGTGCGCGGCGAGAGGCCGCTTGCCTCGGCAATTGCCGACGCTCAGGAGGCCGGCCGCAAGTACATAAACGTCGCCAGCCAGGTCTTGAACGGGACATGAGCGCCGATCAGCCGCTGATCCGCGATATCCTCATTGTCAATCGGCGCGGCCTGCACGCCCGCGCTGCCGCCAAGTTCGTTCACTGCGCGGAGCAGTTCGACGCCAGCATCACGGTGATGAAGGACGGCCACTCGGTAGGCGGCGGATCGATCATGGGGTTGATGATGCTGGCGGCTTCGCCGGGAACGACAGTCCGGGTCGTCGCCTCGGGGCCGGAAGCGGCCAAGGCACTCGAAGCGTTGGCAATTCTCATCGCAAACCAATTCGGCGAAGGCGAGTAAACGTTAGGACACGCCCAGCGGCGCCAGGGCTGAGGCGAGCGCCGACCTGTTTTCTGCCGTGTTGAAGTCGAGCAGCGCGTCGCCCGGCAACACCGTCTCCTTCACCGTTCCGCCGCGGCGCACATAAGCGACCGGATAGATCGCGCCGGTGCCATCGGCCTCCACGGTGACCGCAGCGCCATCGTTCCTACCCTCGTCAAGAAATGCCGTAAGCGGGACGATGCCTTCGTCGCGAATGCCGTTCTCGGCGGAGACGCTGACCGCGTGGGCGAGGAAACCCTTCTGGTGCCAGAGAGCGGGGCCGTCGGCGACCTCGCCAATGAGGAGCCCGCCGACATCGCCAGCCCGCAGCGAGGGTCGATCACCAGCCTTGCCGAACCGCGTCTCGGCGAGGCGGCGGGCAAGCAGGCGGGCGTTGTAGCGATAGCCCTGAACCGCGCCCGAGTTCGGCGGTATGCCATGCTTGGAGAGTCCGGCAACGCCCTGAGTGATCGTACCGGCGAAGTGGATCCCCGGCACGGTCGCGCTTTCCCACCACGCAGTCTGTGCCGGGAGCGCACTTTGGCCGAAGGTGGCGACGCCGAGCCGCGGCAGGTCGCGGAGAGGCGATACGAAACCGGTGACATTGATGACTTCATCGGCGCCCAGGCTCATGCGCGTGCCGCCCACGGTGGTGCGTATGTCGACGCGCAGCGCCCCATCGGCGCGGACGATCCGCTCAATCGAGCCGTCGAGGATGTTCACACCCCCGCCAAGGGCATGATCCTCGAAAGGCAAGGCATAGCGGGCGCGGACGCCGACGAGCGACTTGACGGCGACCGACAGCTTGGCGGGTGAGGGCGAGCAGAGCGTGAGGCTCGCCGCCCAAGAGAGCAGTCCAGTGGCGATCTCGAAGCCTGAATTGTGCTTGCCGATGATGAAAACCCGCTTGCCGGCATAGGTCTCGGGAGCCCGCACCTGCGCGTAGTGATGGGCGAGTTCGATCCCGGGAATGGGCGGCACCCATGGTTCGGCCACGCCGACGGCAAAGACCGGGTAGGTGCAACGGTACTCACCGTCGCTGGTGACGAGAACGAAACGCCGACCGGCCGCGCTTTCCTCCAGTCGGGTCGCCTCCCAACGGCAGCCGTAGCGGATGACGAGTCCGGTTCGCTCGGCGAACTCGGCAAGATTGGCCTCCATCTCGGCGCGCGAGGGATAGTTCGAACTGCCATCCATGTGGTTGGCCTGCAGCGACCGGGCGCCAGGCTCGTCGGCGAGCAGGCTGTTCCAGTCGAGCCGCTCGAAATTGCGCGAACCGCGACCGCCGGGGGCGTAGGGCTTGGTGGATGACAGAAGCCGTTGAAAGAGCGGCCACTTGCGGAACATTCCGCCTGGACCGGAATCCTCCGAGATCACCGCGTGGCGGATGCCGTAACGCGAGAGCGAGTAAGCGAGTTGCAGGGCGCCGGGACCGCTGCCGACGATAACGATCGGGTAGTCGCCCGGGGGCGAAGGACCGGCAGGAGACATGGCGCGTGCTCAGCTCCGCCAGCGGTTGGCGTTGCGCAACCGCCGAGCCTGCGCCTGCAACATGCGGAACATGAAGCGCGGGTAGAGCATGAACAACGGCTCAGCCGCGGGGGCGCCCAGCACGAGGCAGCGAACCTTCCCGCGGGCAGCGACGTCGGCGGTCGGTGGCTCGCCGAGAAGGACCGACACCTCGCCAAAGAATTCGCCGGGCCCGAGAACCGCCCGTTCATCGCCATCGATAAGGACGGAGCAGGAGCCCTCCAGGATTATGAAGAAACCGGAACCTGACAGCCCCTGGCGCAAGATACGGTCGCCGTCGCCGAACCAGGCTTCGCTGAACTGCCCGGCCACTGCTTCCAACTGCGGTGTGGATAGGTCGGAGAAGAGAGCGAACTGGGCGATCGCGGCTACTATCTCATGCCGGGCGGCCATCTCAATCCCCCACATTTTCCCGAATTAACTGCGCTCGTTCGGCGCCGCGGAACGTAACGGGAGCGTTGGCGCGGCGAAAGACCGGCCAAAACGCTACTCCGGGACGCAGCACCAGGGCCTTGATGCGCGCCGATCCGGCTCTAACATAGACGACGAGGAGCCGCCTGGAGCGCGACGCGTTCATGTTCATTCAAACGGAAACCACCCCCAACCCCACGACGCTAAAGTTCCTGCCGGGGCGCGTCGTCCTCGAGAGCGGCACGGCCGACTTCCCGACCGTCGAAACGGCCGGTGCTTCGCCGTTAGCGCAGCGGCTGTTCGCGGTTGCCGGTGTCGGCGGCGTTTTCCTCGGGAACGACTTCATCACTGTCACGAAGTCGAAAGGCGAGTGGCAGCACCTGAAGCCGGCCGTTTTGGGCGCAATCATGGAGCATTTCCTGTCGGGAGCGCCGACGATCGCCAACGGAGAGTCCAACGACCACGACGATGACGAGTTCTTCGACGAAAAGGACTCCACGACCGTGGCGACGATCCGCAACCTCCTCGACACGCGCGTGCGGCCGGCGGTAGCCCAGGATGGCGGAGACATCACCTTCCGCGGATTCCGCGATGGCGTAGTCTATCTCAACATGCGCGGTGCCTGCGCCGGTTGCCCGTCGTCGACGGCGACGTTGCGCTCCGGCATCCAGAATCTCTTCCGCCACTTCCTCCCCGAAGTGCGCGAGGTACGCCCGGTCGAGTAGCTAGAGAGAATCGCGGCGCCGGTGCGCATCCTGGCCATCGACACCAGCGGCGAGGCCTGCGCCGTCGGCATCGCCGGCGGCGAACGCCGAATCGCGCGTTCTGAGACGATCGGCCGAGGCCACGGCGAGCGGCTCTTTGCTTTGCTGCGCGAGGCGGTCGAGGGAGCGGGCGCAGAGTTTGCGGGTTTCGACCGGATAGCGGTAACGGTCGGTCCTGGATCGTTCACCGGTCTCCGTGTCGGCATCGCCGCTGCAAGAGGCCTTGCGCTCGCGACGGGGGCCTCGACTCTCGGCTTTTCCACTCTCGCCGTGCATGCCGCCGAAGCTCGGCGCGCGGGCTGTCGCGGTCCACTACTGGTCGTTCTGCCGGCGCGGGGCGACCTGCTCTACGGCCAGATGTTCCCGAGGCAGGGACAAGAGCCGGAGGAGCCCCGTTTGGCATCGGCTGCTGCATTTGCCCATGACAGCGCAGCAGTGGGTGCGGCGATTGCCGGAGCCGGTGCGCGGACTCTGACACCGTTGCTCGGCAACCCGATCATCGTCCACGAGCGCAGCCAACCATCCGTTGAGGACCTTCTCGATCTTGCCGGCGCAGCCGTCGCCCCGCTGCCGCCACCGAAGCCGCTCTACCTTGCCGAGCCGGATATCCGCCCGGCAGTGCCGGCGGGCGCACCATGAGCTGGTTTTCCAACGCGCCGCGCACGTTTGTCGAACCGGCACAGTCGCAAGACGTCGCCGCCATCGCCGACATCCATGCCCGCAGCTTCACCACCGGCTGGAGCGCCGAGGAGTTCGCCGCCTTCGCCAGCGACCAGCGCGTGACTGCGCTTGTACTTCGCCACCGTCGCCAACTCGGCGGACAGGAGGTCGTCGGGTTCATCGTGTGTCGGACGGTTGCCGGGGAGGCGGAGATTCTGACCGTCGCCGTCGATCCCCGCCAGCGACGGCGCGGCTACGGACGGCTGTTGATCGAAACGGCGCTGCGACGCGTTTACCAAGAGGGCGCCGGGGCCCTCTTCCTGGAGGTCGACGAAACCAACGCGGCGGCGATCAAGCTCTACCGCGCGCTCGGCTTTGCCCAAGTCGGCGAACGCAAGGCATACTACGCGGATGGGAACGGCCGGCGAACGTCAGCGCTTGTCATGCGGGTGCAACTTCGCTAACGCCAAACCGACCGATTGGACGAGGTAACGTGGCGGAAACCCGCGAGACTCTTGAAGAAATCTGCGCGGCTAAGCGTCTGCGCATGACCGATCAGCGCCGCGTCATCGCCCGCGTGCTGGACGCGGCAACCGACCACCCCGATGTCGAGGAACTCTATCGCCGCGCCTCGGCGATCGACCAACGCATCTCAATCTCAACCGTCTATCGCACGGTGAAGCTGTTCGAGGATGCCGGCATCATTGCCCGCCACGACTTTCGCGATGGCCGAGCGCGCTACGAGACGACTCCGGAGGAACATCACGACCACTTGATCGACGTTCGGAGCGGTGAGGTCATCGAGTTTCGCGACGAGGAGATCGAGCGGTTGCAGGAGGCGATCGCGGAGAGGCTTGGCTACCGGCTGGTCGACCACCGGCTGGAGCTTTATGCATTGCGGCAGGAGCGGAAGGGATCGACGCGTTGAGTGCGGCTTCGCCGAACGGTGCTGGCGGCAAGCGTGTCTTCATCCGTAGCTTCGGCTGTCAGATGAACGCATACGATTCGGAGCGCATGGCGGCGATTATGGCGGGCGACGGCTACAGCCTTGCCGCAGGGCCGCATGACGCCGACCTCGTTCTCCTCAACACCTGTCATATCCGGGAAAAGGCCGCTGAACGAATGTTCTCGGCCGTTGGTCTGCTTCGCGAGATAAAGGAGGACGCCGCGCGTTCTGGCCGCGACGTACTGATCGGCGTCGCGGGCTGTGTGGCGCAGGCGGAGGGAGCCGAAATCGTTGCCCGCTCGCCGGCGGTCGACTTGGTGGTCGGTCCGCAATCGTACCACCGCCTACCCGACCTCGTTCGGCGCGCAGCCAGCGGAGAACGGGTGGTCGAGACCGAATTCGACGTCGGCGGCAAGTTCGCCTCGCTCGATCGCGTGCCGGCCCAGACTACCCATCGTGTCACTGCGTTCCTGACCGTTCAGGAGGGATGCGACAAGTTTTGTACCTTTTGCGTCGTGCCCTACACGCGCGGCGCAGAAACGTCGCGCCCGATGGCGGCCATCGTGGCCGAGGCAGAACGCCTGGCGGCGACAGGCGTCCGCGAACTGACCCTCCTAGGCCAGAACGTCAATGCCTGGCATGGGTCGGGCGACGGCCGAGCCTTTGGCCTTGCCGCGCTTCTCGCCCGCCTGGCGGAAATCCCGGGGATCGTGCGGCTGCGCTACACGACCAGCCATCCACTCGATATGGACGAGGCGCTAATCGCCGCGCACGGGGAACTGCCTGCCTTGATGCCGTATTTGCACCTGCCGGTGCAGTCGGGTTCTGACCGCATCCTGGCGGCGATGAACCGTCGGCACACGCGAAGCGACTACTTAGCGCTGGTGCGACGCATCCGAAATGCCCAGCCGCACATGGCGCTCTCTAGCGACTTTATCGTCGGCTTTCCCGGCGAGAGCGAAGAGGATTTCCGCGGCACGCTCAGCTTGGTCGAGGAGGTCGGATTCGCATCGGCCTTCGCCTTCAAATACTCGCCGCGGGCCGGCACTCCGGCGGCCGACCGGCAGGATCAGGTCGCCGAGGGGGACAAGGCGGATCGGCTGGCGCGGCTGCAGACGGTGCTCGCCCGGCAGCAAGAGGTCTTCAACCGATCGCTCGTCGGCCAGACCGTGCGCGTTCTTGTCGAGAAGATCGGGCGGCGCGCCGGCCAGGTCGGCGGGCGGTCGCCCTGGCTCCAACCGGTTCATTTCGATGGCAGCCAGGCGGCGATCGGATCGCTCGTCGATGTCCGCATCGAGGCGGCGACCGCCAACAGCCTCGCCGGGAAATGGGTAGGCGCCGCGGCGTGGGCGGACCGCTTGCAGGGAACGGCCGCGTGACCGCCGCGCTCCGGGGTAGCCGGGCGCATGTGGTGGTCGCCTTCGACGACAACCGGCTGGTCGGCGCCTTGTTCGGCGAGTTCGACCAGAACCTCGCGCTGATCGAGCAGCGCCTCGGCGTCGATGTGGTGGCGCGCGGCAACCAAGTGACCATCCGCGGAGACGGCACTGCCTGCGCGACCGCGCGACTGGCGCTCGACATGCTTTACGCCCGCCTGCAGGAGGGACACCAGGTCGAGATCGGCGACGTCGAGGGGGCGATCCGCATCGCCGAATCGTCCGACGCTCAGCTCAGGCTGCCCGAGATCGAACCCCGCGGCCGCATTCGCATGGCGGAGATTGCGACGCGCCGGCGTACGGTCGTTGCTCGCACGCCGGTACAGGATGCCTATATCCGGGCCATCGCCGAGCATGAACTGACCTTCGGGATAGGGCCCGCAGGCACCGGCAAAACCTATCTCGCCGTCGCGTTCGCCGCCGCGCTCCTAGAGCGAGGCGAGGTCGCGCGCATCATCCTATCGCGCCCGGCGGTCGAAGCGGGCGAACGCCTCGGCTTCCTTCCGGGCGATATGCGCGAGAAGGTCGATCCGTATTTGCGACCGCTCTACGACGCGCTGGACGACATGATGGCTCCGGAGAAGGTCGAGCGGGGCATCCAGTCGGGGATCATCGAAGTCGCGCCACTCGCCTTCATGCGCGGGAGGACGCTGGCCAACGCCGCAATCATCCTCGACGAAGCGCAGAACACGACGCCGATGCAGATGAAGATGTTCCTGACGCGACTCGGCGAGAGTTCTAAGATGATCGTGACCGGCGATCCGACGCAGATCGACCTGCCGGCCGGGCAGAAATCCGGCTTGACCGAGGCACTCGGATTGCTTTCCGGCGTCGAGGGTATCGCTCAAGTGCGTTTTGGCGAGAGCGACGTGGTCCGCCATCCGCTGGTCGCGCGGATCGTCAAGGCGTACGACGCCGCAGGGAAGAAGGCCTGATAACGAAATTGCCTGCCCCTGCTCCTCGCATCGACATTGCCGTCTCCGGCGGCAACTGGCCACCTCGCGCAACGTTGCGCCGGCTGACGCTTCGTGCCGTCAAGGCGGCTCTGGCCGAGGGGTCAAGGGTCGTCAACGACGCCGAGGTCTCGGTGCTCTTCACGGACGACGATCATATGCGCCGCCTCAATGGCGAGTGGCGAGGGGTCGACCGACCGACCAATGTGCTCGCCTTCCCGAGCGGCGCGAAACCGGGGGCCCCGGCAGGGCTGCCGCTCGGCGACATCGTTCTTGCGGAGGAGACGATTCGTCGCGAGGCGGGCAAGGGCGCCCTCGAATTCGAGCATCACCTCGCCCATCTTATTGTCCATGGCCTCCTCCACCTCCTCGGATACGATCACGACAGAGAGGAGAGCGCTACCGATATGGAGGCCCGAGAAGTGGCTGCCTTGCGGCGGTTGGGTATAGCCGATCCCTACGCCGACCATGCTTCCGCCTGACATGGCGAACAGCGAAACCGCCATGCACTTGAGTTGACTCGCGATTCCCGGCCACAATCAACACATCATGGGCGACCCAACCTCCCCGCCGGACGGCGGCCCGGTTCCGCCGCGCAATGCGGCGCAATCCTCTCAAAGCACCCCGGCACAAGCAGGTGAAGGCGATCGCCAGGCGGACGGCTGGCTGGAACGGCTGAAGGCCGCGGTCGGCCTTCGCGGCGGCACGCTGCATCGCGACGACCTTGCCGAGGCGCTGGAGGACGACGACCTTCTGCAGAGCTTCTCGCCCGACGAGAAGTCGATGCTTCGCAACCTGCTGTCGATGCGCGAACTCCGCGTCGCCGACGTGATGGTGCCGCGCGCCGACATCGAAGCGGTCGAAATCGGCGTCAGCCTGGGTGAATTGATCAAGGCTTTCCAGAGCTGCGGGCATTCGCGCATGCCAGTCTACCGGGAGACTCTCGATGACCCCGTCGGCATGGTTCACATCAAGGACCTGCTAGCGCATATGAGCCGCCAGGCCGAGCTGGCACCTGAGGAGGCCGAGAAGAAGCGCAAGCGTCCGGCGGCGGGACTCGACCTCAAGCGTGTCGACCTGAACAAGCCGCTCGCCGAACTCGGCCTGGTGCGAAACGTCCTGTTTGTGCCGCCGTCGATGCCAGCCCGTTCCCTCCTCGGAAACATGCAGGCCGCCCGCGTCCAGATGGCCCTTGTGATCGATGAATATGGCGGCACCGATGGCCTCGTCTCGCTCGAGGACATCGTCGAGACGGTGTTTGGCGAAATCGACGACGAACACGACGACGACGAAGCACCGACCGTGGCCAAAGAGAGCGAGGGGTCCTTTCTTGCCGACGCGCGTGCGACGCTGGAGGATGCAGCGGAGGCGCTCGGCGAAGAATTCGCTGCCATCCAACACGACGAGTCGATCGACACTGTGGGCGGCTTGGTGTTCAGCCTGCTCGGACGCATACCGGTACGCGGCGAACTGGTCTCGGTACCCGGGTTGGAGTTTGAGATTCTGGAGGCCGACCCGCGGCGAATCAAGCGCCTGCGCATCCGGCGACGTGCGCCGAGCGAACCCAAACGCCGCAGCCGTCCGACCACCGGCCCTGCCGACCCCCCTGCATGAATCGTGACACCGCGGCTTGACCGCGGACGGCGGCTCCCGCAGCCTCCGTGCCGGCTTCCCGAGACCGATTCGACTGGCCTGACCTGACCCCATGCAAGCGGTCGCCGACGCGATAGTTGTTGCCTGGGGCTGGCGGCGTGCCGCGATCGCCATGGCGGCCGGCGCGGCGTCCGCGCTGGCAATGGCCCCGTTCGATCTGGTGCCGATCCTCTTCGTCACCATGCCCGTTATCGTCTGGCTGCTTGACGGCGCGGTCGCTCCGGAAGGCTCGGGGCTCCTCGCCCGCGCCTGGCCTGCGGTGTCGGTCGGGTGGTGCGCCGGCTTCGGGTACTTCCTCGCAGGCCTGTGGTGGCTCGGCGCCGCTTTCCTCGTCGACGCAGAGAAATTCGCCTGGCTGATGCCCGCGGCGGTCGTCAGTCTGCCGGCCGCTCTCGCCTTAACCTGGGCATTCGGTGCGGCGGTGGCTCGGATGTTCTGGAGCGACGGCTGGCCGCGGGTTCTTTCCTTTGCCGGGGCGATGGCGGGAGCTGAGTGGCTCCGCGGGCACATTCTCACCGGCTTCCCCTGGAACGCCCTCGGCTATGCGCTGATGCCGGCACCTCCGCTGATGCAAATCGCGTCGCTAGTCGGGCTGTGGGGCGCCACGTTGTTCGCGTTCTTTCTCTTTGCGACGCCGGTGCTGTTTATCGGACCCGAGGGATCGCGTCGCGGCCGCTTGGCGGTGATTGGCGTCGCGGCGCTGTTGCTGGCGCTCGACTTCGTCTTTGGCATCCTCCGTCTCCATGACGCCGGCCGCGAAGTAGTGGCCAATGTCCGCCTGCGCCTCGTCCAGCCGGCCCTCGACCAGCGCCTCAAGATGCAGGTCGGCCGCGACGACGAGATCCTTAAGCGTTACCTCGACCTGTCGGCTAGCGTTCGCGGCCCGGACCGACGCGGCGTCGCAAGCGCCACCCATCTGATCTGGCCGGAATCGGCCTTTCCGTTCCTATTGGCGGAGCGGCCGGCGGCGCTTTCGGCGATCGGCGCGCTGTTGCCGGCCGGTACGACCCTCATCACCGGCGCGGCCCGCGCCGACCGCACCGCAAAGGCGGTCTACAATGCGCTCTATGTGATCAACGATCGCGGCGAGATCACTCAGACGTACGACAAGCTCCACTTGGTGCCCTTCGGGGAATACCTGCCGTTTCAGGCTTGGCTCGAGTCCCTGGGATTGCGACAGTTGACACAGTTGCCGGGGGGGTTCACGGCCGGCAAGGAGGCCAAGGCGATTGCGCTGCGCGACGCGCCGTCCTTCGCACCGCTTATCTGCTACGAAGCCATTTTCCCCGGCGCGGTCGTTCCATCGGGCGAGCGTCCGGGATGGCTGCTCAATGTCACCAACGACGCGTGGTACGGCAACACGCCGGGGCCACGACAACATTTGCGCCAAGCGGTGGTGCGCGCCGTTGAGGAGGGCCTGCCCTTGGTTCGCAACGGCAACAACGGCATCTCGGCGATTGTCGACGCGTATGGGCGGGTCACCGCAGAGCTTGGACTGGGCGAAACCGGCGTACTCGACGGCCCTTTGCCGGTCAGGCTCGATGTGACGTTCTACGCCCGTTTCGGCGACGCCGTTTTCCTTGTTCTACTGATAACTTGCTGGGCGTTTGCGCTTGTCGGCCGCCGCCGGACTGGGGACTAGATCGGCCGCCACAAAATATTGCCATCTCCCCTAGTTGAGGAATTCCGGCAATCCGATTACACATTCGCGATATTTTTCCTCCCTGCTCTCACGTTTCCGGGAGGAGTGGCGGCTCGGGTCACGCTCTCAGGCTCGAGGCCACGAAAGAGCGGAAAGAGCGGCCCTTATGGCAAGCAAGAAGCCTAATCCAGTGGATATTCACGTCGGCAGCCGCGTGCGGCTTCGCCGCATGATGATCGGTATGAGTCAGGAGAAGCTGGGGGACAGTCTGGGGATTACCTTCCAGCAGATTCAGAAGTACGAAAAAGGTACCAATCGCGTCGGGGCGAGCCGGCTACAGCACATTGCCGCCATCCTTGGCGTCCCGGTGTCCTTCTTTTTCGAAGACGCTCCGGTTGTCGAGGGCGGCAAGGCGGTGCCGGAGGATACCCACGCAACCTCGGCGATCGTCGACTTCCTCGCCAGCACCGAGGGCCTTCAGCTTAATCGCGCCTTCTCTCGAATCGAGGACCAGCGGGTTCGCCGCCGGGTCGTCGATCTGGTGCGCGCTTTGGCTGGAGACGGGCACTGACGAGCGCAGGCGAAGTCGATGGCGCGCAGGCTGGGCGTCCGGCGCGATCTCTCTACGGGCGTCGCAAGGGACACAAGCTCAGTCCGCGCCGGGCGGAGCTGACCGATCGCGGACTGAGTGAACTCAAGCTCGACGTCGACGAGCCGCCGCCGGCGGATCTGGCGGCGCTGTTCCCCTCTCCGGTGGACGCTGTCCGCCTGGAGGTCGGGTTCGGCGGGGGCGAGCATCTGGTCGCCGAAGCGCTTCGCGAACCGCGGGTCGGATTCATTGGGGTCGAGCCTTTTCTCAACGGCATCGGCAAGATCGTCAGCGCGATTCACGAGCGCGGTCTCGACCGCATCCGCTTGCATGATGACGATGCCGGTGCGCTCCTGGACTGGGTTCCGCCGGCCAGCCTTTCGCGGGTGGATGTCCTCTATCCCGACCCTTGGCCCAAGCGGCGACACTGGAAACGGCGGTTCATATCGGAGCGGAACCTCGACCGCATAGCGCGAGCCCTGCGGCAAGGCGGGGAATTGCGGATAGCCTCCGATCTGCCGGAGTACATCGAATGGTGCCTGGCGCGAACCGCTGAGCGAAGTGATTTCGAATGGACGGCACAGCGGGCCGACGATTGGCGCCAGCCATGGCTGCACTGGCCCGGCACCCGCTACGAGGCCAAGGCCCTTAGGGAGGGACGTAAGCCGACCTATCTGGTTTTTCGGCGGACATAGTCCGACGGTTTACGCTCGACTAACCATGCTGCCACCGGCATGGCACTTGCCTTGCAAACGGGGGCGGATGCGCCTATATCGACATCCATCAATCTCAAACGAAGCGTCGTTGGAGAGTGGGCCGGCAGCGGACCCGCTCTTTTTTGTTAGCTGAGGACGCAGAAGAAGCGTGACACAGTCGGCGAGCCAGCTTGCGCCGGACACGGTCGATCTTCGCGAAGACCGGATCATCATCGAGACCGGCCTGGAGGCGCGGATTGCCCACATCGTGCAGCCGACCTTGCTCGGACTGGGTTTCCGGCTGGTCCGCGTCGCCGTCTCCGGCCGCAATGGCTGCACCGTGCAGATCATGGCGGAGCGCGGCGACGGCACGATCGGCGTCGAGGATTGCGAAGCGATCAGCCGGGTTATCTCCGCCCTCCTTGACGTCGAGGATCCGGTCGGCGGGGCCTATCACCTGGAGATATCCTCGCCTGGCATCGACCGGCCGCTGGTACGGCGCTCCGATTTCGAGCGCTGGGCGGGGCATCGCGCCAAGATCGAACTCGCCCGCCTGGTGGACGGTCGGCGCCGCTTCAAAGGCACACTTCTCGGCTTACGGGGCGAGACCGCCCTTATCCGCGAGGAGGATGCAGAGGGCGGCGCGGCGGAGGCCGCGGTGCCGCTCGGCGAGATCGAAGAGGCGCGGCTCGTCCTTACCGACGACCTGATCAGAGCCACGCTGCGGGCCGAGAAGCAGCGTGTGAAGGAATTGGCTGAAGCCGAAGAGAGCGCCGGGCACCGAGAGGCCCGGCAGAAAGCACGACGGAGGTAGACGACGATGGCGGTCAGTGCCAACCGGCTCGAACTGCTGCAGATTGCCGACGCGGTCGCGCGCGAGAAAGCGATCGATCGCGGCATCGTCATTGCGGCGATGGAGGACGCCATCCAGAAGGCGGCGCGTTCGCGCTACGGTTCGGAGACGGACGTTCGCGCGGAGATCAACAGCAAGACCGGCGAGATCCGCCTGCAGCGCCTGCTGAAGGTCGTCGACAAGATCGAAAACACGGCCACCGATATCGGCGTGGACGAAGCGCGGGCGAAGAACCCGGCGGCACAAGTGGGCGATTTCATTGCCGAGCCGCTGCCGCCGATGGACTTCGGCCGTATCGCCGCCCAGTCGGCCAAGCAGGTCATCGTACAGAAGGTGCGGGAAGCCGAGCGCGATCGGCAGTACGACGAGTTCAAGGACCGCATCGGCGAAATCGTCAACGGCCAGGTGAAGCGGGTCGAATACGGCAACGTCATTGTCGACCTTGGCCGTGGCGAAGCCATCGTGCGGCGCGACGAGCTAATCCCGCGCGAAACGTTCCGCCCCGGCGATCGGATACGCGCCTATGTCTACGACGTGCGGCGTGAGCAGCGGGGACCGCAGATCTTCCTGTCGCGCACGCATCCGCAGTTCATGGCCAAGCTGTTCGGGCAGGAAGTGCCGGAGATCTACGACGGGATCATTACGGTCAAGGCGGTGGCCCGCGATCCGGGCAGCCGCGCGAAGATCGGCGTCATCTCGCGCGATTCCTCGATCGATCCGGTTGGCGCCTGCGTCGGCATGCGTGGCAGCCGCGTCCAGGCGGTGGTCAACGAACTGCAGGGCGAGAAGATCGACATCATCCCGTGGTCGCCAGACGCCGCGACGTTCATCGTCAACGCCCTGCAACCGGCGGAAGTGACCAAGGTCGTGCTCGACGAGGATGCCGAGCGCATCGAGGTGGTGGTGCCGGACGATCAATTGTCGCTCGCCATCGGCCGTCGCGGACAGAACGTGCGCCTTGCCTCGCAGTTGACCGGCTGGGACATCGACATCCTGACTGAGCAAGAGGAGTCGGAGCGCCGCCAGAAGGAATTCCAAGAGCGCACGCAACTCTTCATGAACGCCCTCGACGTCGACGAGATGGTGGCCCAACTGCTGGCGTCCGAGGGCTTCTCGGCGGTCGAGGAAATCGCCTTCGTCGATCAGGGCGAAGTCGCGAGCATCGAGGGCTTCGACGACGACACGGCGGCCGAATTGCAGAGCCGTGCCAAGGAGTACCTCGCCAAGCTCGAAGCCGAACAGGACGCCGAGCGCGTCAAGCTCGGCGTTGCCGACGAACTGAAGAAGGTTCCTGGCGTCACCACGGCGATGCTGGTTGCTCTCGGCAAGAACGACATCAAGACGCTGGAGGACTTTGCCGGCGCCGTACCGGACGACCTCATCGGCTACACCGAGCGTAACGACGGCGAGGTCAAGCGCCACCCTGGCGCCCTCGACGGCTTTGGCGTGAGCGAAGCCGACGCGCAAGCGATGATTCTGGCGGCGCGGGTCGCGGTCGGATGGGTCAGCGAGGCCGATATCGCCGCCGCCCAGCCGGCGGAAGCCCCCGCCGAACCGGCGCCCGCGATGTGATGAGCGGGGGATGCGCCTTTGGTCGACGACACCGAGCGACGCTGCATCGTAACGCGCCGCGTCGCACCGGCGGACGACCTCATTCGCTTCGTCGCCGACCCCCAAGGGTGGGTCGTACCAGACATTAAGCGCAACCTCCCAGGGCGCGGCGCCTGGGTGGTTGCCCACCGCCAGGCCGTCGCCGAGGCGGTGCGGAAGAACCTCTTCGCGAGGGCACTGAAAAGCGAGGTAAAAGCAGCTGCCGGACTGGCCGATCAGGTCGCCGAGCGGCTCGCCGCCGACGCCCTTGCCACGATCAGCCTCGCACGTAAGGCCGGCCTCCTTGTAACCGGATTTACCAAGGTTGAAGCGGCAATCGCCGGCCGGGCCGCGGTGGCTTTGATCCACGCCAGCGACGCGGCCGCCGATGGCGTACGCAAACTCGAACAGGCGGCCCGGCGTTTCGACGATTACCGGCCGATCGCCGTTAAGGAGTTCAGCTCACAGCAATTGAATTTGGCATTGGGCGGCACAAATGTGATACATGCTGCGCTCCTCGCAGGTCGCCTTAGCGAAGAAGCGCTGAAGCGCATCGCGGTCCTTTCCCGGTATTGCGGCGCTCCTGCGGCCAGCCCTGTGGCCGGTCAACTTGAAACCACGACGATCCCTGGGACAGACGGCTGAATGAACGACACGACCAACCCCGGCGAAAAGACTATTTCAGTCACCGCGAAGAAGACGTTCACGCTGAAGCGCCCGGGTGTCGAGCGCGACACGGTGCGGCAGAGTTTCTCGCACGGGCGCACGAATACCGTCGTTGTCGAGAAGAAGCGCAAGCGCCTGCCCGGCGAGACGAAAGGCGAGCCCGAAGCCAAGGTCGCGCCCGCGCCCCAGCCGTCGCCGGCTCCCACTGCTCCAGCCCCTCAGCCGCGGCCGCGGGTCGAAGCCAAGGGCGACCCACGCGGCGGCTTGGTGTTGCGCCAGCTGTCGGAGGACGAGAAGGACGCGAGAGCGCGCGCGCTTGCCGACGCCAAGGTACACGAGGCGGAACAGCGGGCCCTTGCCGAGGACAACGCCCGCCGGCGCGCCGCCGATGCTGAGCGCGAACGTCGCGAGCGCGAGGAAGCGGAGCGCCGCCAGACTGAAGAGGACGCGCGACGGCACGCGGAGCTCGAGGCACGCACCAAGGCGGAGGCGGAAGCACGCCGCCGTTTCGGCGCGACGGAAGTCCGCGAGGAACCAGCGGCCGCACCCGCCGACAGCAAGGTCGCCATCGGCGAAAACGACCAGTTGGGCGGTCTGCACGCGCGGCTCAAGACCGCGCGGCCGCCGGAGCAGCGTCAGCCGGCGGTCAAGCGGGCCGAGGACCGGCGTCGCGGCAAGCTCACGCTTGTCAACGCCCTTGAGGACAGCGAACGCGAGCGGTCGCTGGCATCGGTCCGCCGTCGGCGCGAGCGCGAGAAAGCACGTAGCGCCGCCAGCGGGCCGCGGGAGAAGATCATTCGCGAAGTCACGATCCCCGAGACCATCACCATTCAAGAACTCGCCAACCGCATGGCGGAGCGATCGACCGACGTGGTGATGATGCTGATGAAGCAAGGTCAGCTGATGAAGGCGAGCGACGTCATCGATGCCGACCTCGCGCAGTTGATCGCCGAGGAGTTCGGCCACACGGTGCGACGCGTCTCGGCCGCCGACGTCGAACTCGGCCTCTTTGCCGGCAATGAGGAGAGCGGCGACCTCCTGCCTCGACCGCCCGTCGTCACCATCATGGGTCACGTCGACCACGGCAAGACGTCGCTTCTTGATGCTATTCGCAAGACGAACGTCGCGGCCGGCGAAGCCGGCGGGATCACCCAACACATAGGCGCATATCAGGTAGAGCACGCCGGCCGGAAGATTACGTTCATCGACACACCGGGCCACGCCGCGTTCACGGCGATGCGGGCGCGCGGCGCCAAGGTCACCGACATCGTCATCTTGGTGGTGGCAGCAGACGACGGCGTGATGCCGCAGACGATCGAAGCCATTCACCACGCCAAGGCGGCGCAGGTGCCGATCATTGTGGCGATCAACAAGATCGACAAGCCGGACGGCGACCCGATGCGGGTGCGCACCGAACTGCTGCAGCACGAAGTGTTCGTCGAAACGATGGGCGGCGAAGTCCTCGACGTCGAAGTGTCGGCGGTCAAAGGCACCAATCTCAGCAAATTGCTCGATACCATCCTGCTGCAGGCCGAGGTTCTGGAGATCAAGGCGAATCCCAACCGGCCGGCGGAAGGAACCGTCATCGAAGCCAAGCTCGACCGCGGGCGCGGCGTGGTGGCGACGGTGCTGGTGCAAAAGGGCACGCTGCGGATCGGAGACATTGTCGTGGCGGGCGCCGAATGGGGCCGGGTGCGCGCGCTGATCGACGACCGCGGCGACAATGTCAGCGAGGCGCTGCCGGCGATGCCGGTCGCCCTGCTCGGCTTTCAGGGCGCCCCTGAGGCGGGCGACCGCGTGGCGGTCGTGGACAGCGAGGCAAGAGCCCGCGAAATCGCCGGCTACCGTGATCGACTGAAGCGCGACAAAGCGCAGGCGAGACTGACCGGCGCCCGCGGCTCGCTCGAGCAGATGATGAACCAGCTCCAGGCGAGCGGGCAGAAGATATTCCCGCTCGTCATTAAGGGCGACGTGCAAGGATCGGTCGAAGCGATCGAGGGGGCCCTGACCGCGCTTTCCACCAACGAAGTGGCGACGCGGATCATCCATGCCGGGGTCGGCGGCATCACCGAGTCGGACATCGCTCTTGCCGAGGCATCGAGCGCTGCGGTGATCGGCTTCAACGTCCGCGCGAATGCACAGGCGCGCGCCGAGGCGGCCACGCAGGGCATCGAGATCCGCTACTACAACATCATCTACAACCTCGTCGACGACGTGAAAGCGGCGATGTCGGGACTGCTCAGTCCCGAGCGTCGCGAGACGATGCTTGGCAACGCGCAAATACTGGAGATCTTCAACATCTCCAAGGTCGGGAAGGTGGCGGGCTGCCGTGTCACCGACGGTACGGTGGAGCGCGGCGCGCATGTCCGCCTCATCCGCGACAACGTCGTAATCCATGAAGGCAAGCTGTCGACGCTGAAGCGCTTCAAGGACGAAGTGCGCGAGGTGCCTGCCGGGCAGGAGTGCGGGATGGCCTTCGAGAAGTACGAGGACATGCGCGCCGGCGATGTCATCGAATGCTACCGCGTCGAGGAAGTGGCGCGTACGCTCTGACCGACGAAACACGCCAGGTGTAGCTCATGCGTTCCTCGCCGGCCCCCTCCCCCCGCGGCCTCCGCGTGGGGGAGATGATCCGTCACGCGCTCGCCGAGACGCTGATGCGCGGGGAGATTCACGATCCCGTCTTCGACGGCGTGCTGGTGACGGTGGCCGAGGTCAAGATGTCGCCCGACCTCAAGCTCGCTACCGCTTATGTGGCGCCGCTTGCCGGCAAGGACGCCGATGCGATCCTGGAGGCATTCGAGCGCAATCGTCGCTTCCTTAGAGGCGTGATCGCCAAGCGGGTTAACCTGCGCTACGCTCCCGACCTCCGCTTCCGGCTCGATGAGTCCTTCGCCGAGGGCGAGAGGATCGATGCCCTGCTCCGGCAACCCGCCGTGCGGCGCGATCTGAAGCGGGACGAAGACGCGGAAGACGGTCAGTGAGCCGCAAGAAGAAGGGACGGCCGGTCTCCGGCTGGCTGGCGCTCGACAAGCCAACCGGCATCACCTCGACGCGGGCGCTCGCCATCGTCAAGCGCCTGTTCGACGCCGAGAAGGCCGGCCACGCCGGTACACTCGACCCGTTGGCGTCGGGCATCCTGCCGATCGCGCTCGGCGAGGCGACCAAGACAGTCCCCTACGTCATGGATGGCCGCAAGCGGTACCGGTTCGCGGTGCGGTGGGGCGCGGAAACAGAGACCGACGATAGCGAAGGGGCGGTCACCGCGACTTCGCCGTTGCGACCCTCGCGGGCGGCGATCGAGGCGATGCTGCCACGCTTCACGGGGCTGATCGCGCAAGTGCCGCCGCGCTTCTCGGCGATCCTGATCGACGGCCAGCGCGCCTACGACCTCGCCCGAGATGGCGAGGCGGTCGACCTCGAGCCTCGCGCCGCCGAGATCGCCAGCTTCGAAGTGGTGGCGATGCCAGACGCCGACACCACGGTTTTCCAAGCGGAATGCGGCAAGGGAACCTATGTGCGCGCCCTCGCCCGCGACCTCGGCCGTGCTCTTGGAACCTACGGGCACGTTATCGAGCTCAGACGCCTTGCCGTTGGCGGCTTCACCGAATTGGCCGCGGTCGACCTCGACACCCTCCGAGCACGGGCGGCGGCCGGACGGGAAGCCCTGGATGCGACACTGGCCGCGCCGGAAGTGGCGCTGACCGCGCTGACCGCGGTTGCCGTCAACGCCAGCGAGGCGGCTCGGCTGGTGCGTGGACAATCGGTCCTCTTGCGGCGAGGCGATCCCCCACCGCCGGGCTCGGCCTATGCCATGTCGGCAGGCCGGCTCGTTGCCCTTGGCGACATCGCCGCCGGGGAGTTCCAGCCGAGGCGCGTTTTCCGTTAACTTCTCCTACTGTCGGAAGTTGTGGCCCGCATCGATTCTTGTGGAAATCCTATACGGGTTTCGCCATAGTGCGCCCACTTCGCAACCCCATGGGACGCGAAGGGCCGGCTAGAGTGACCATGCTGGACGACATCCCGGCATAGGCCGAAAGCCGACCTCAAACCACCAGACATCGTCAGGTACGCTCGCCGAAAGGCGGATGCATACCCGGTGTCAGCGCAACGCCGGGACGCCGGCACAATCGGAGAAGGACCGTCGATGTCGATTGCTGCGTCGCGTAAGCAGGAACTGATCAAGGACTTCGCAACCTCCGCCAACGATACCGGCTCGCCGGAAGTTCAGGTGGCGGTGTTGTCCGAGCGGATTGCCAACCTGACCGAGCACTTCAAGACCCACGTCAAGGACAACCATTCGCGGCGTGGGCTGCTCAAGCTGGTCAGCCAGCGGCGAAGCCTGCTCGATTATCTGCAGAAGACCGATGAGGCGCGCTATCGCGCCCTGATCGATCGCCTCGGGCTGCGGCGCTGAGGCTCGTTGCGTTGGCGGCAAGGGGCCGCCGACGCTTTTTCCGTGGCCGAACTGGTGGGCCATGGCAGGATCGCTGGACGCTTTCCCGCCGCCTTTTCGGCGTCGAAAGCATCTCGCCGTCTTGCCCATGGCTTTCCTGCGGTCGGCCCTGACCATCGAAAGGAATTGCCATGTTTCAAACCCATCGCGTCGAAATCGACTGGGGCGGCCGCCGGCTTGCCTTGGAAACCGGCCGCATGGCTCGCCAAGCGGACGGTGCCGTCCTCGCCTCGCTCGGCGAGACCACCGTGCTGGCGACCGTGGTCGCCGCCAAAGAGCCGAAGCCAGGCGCCGACTTCTTTCCGCTGACTGTCAACTATCAGGAGAAGGCATTCGCCGCCGGCAAGATTCCCGGAGGCTATTTCAAGCGTGAGGGGAGGCCGACCGAAGCCGAAACGTTGATTTCGCGCTTGATCGACCGTCCGATCCGACCGCTCTTCCCGCCGGCGTTTAGATGCGAGACCCAGGTTATCGTCACGGTCCTTTCGCACGACCTCGAGAACGACCCCGACATCGTCGCCATGGTCGCCTCGTCGGCGGCGCTGACCCTCTCCGGTGTGCCGTTCATGGGCCCGGTCGGGGCAGCTCGTGTCGGCTACATCGCCGGCAAGTACGTGCTTAACCCGCAGATCGACGAAAGGCCGGAGTCGAAGCTCGACCTCGTTGTCGCCGGCACCAGCGACGCGGTGCTGATGGTCGAGTCCGAGGCGCAGGAGCTCGACGAGGACGTCATGCTCGGCGCGGTTATGTTCGGCCACCGCTCGTTCCAGGCGGTGATCGACGCCATCATTCGTCTCGCCGAGAAGGCGGCCCGCGAGCCGCGCGAATTGCCGGCGGACGAGCAGTCGGCACATTACGACAAGGTCAGTGCCGTGGCTGCTGCCGATCTGCGCGCCGCCTATGCGATCAAGGGCAAAGCGGAGCGCCACGACGCGATCGGCGCGGTAAAGGCCAAGGTTCTGGCGGCATTCCCTGACGACGCCGAGGGCGGCCTCAGTCCGCAGGCCGTCGGTAGCCTTTTCAAGGATGTCGAGAAGGAGATCGTCCGCGGCAACATCCTCGACAAGGGCATCCGCATCGACGGTCGCGATCTCGAGACCGTCAGGCCGATCGTCGCCGAGGTCGGCGTGCTGCCGCGCACGCACGGATCAGCGCTGTTCACGCGCGGCGAGACGCAGGCTCTGGTGGTCGCGACGCTCGGCACCGGTGACGACGAGCAATTCGTCGACGCGCTGGAGGGCACGTTCAAGCAGACCTTCATGCTGCACTACAATTTCCCGCCCTACTCGGTCGGCGAGACCGGCCGGCTCGGTTCGCCGGGACGCCGCGAGATCGGCCACGGCAAGCTCGCCTGGCGGGCTGTGCACCCGCTGCTGCCCCAGCACCATGATTTCCCCTACACGATCCGCTTGGTCTCGGAGATCACTGAATCGAACGGCTCGTCGTCGATGGCGACCGTGTGCGGCTCGTCTCTGGCGATGATGGACGCCGGCGTACCGCTCAAGCGCCCGGTGGCCGGCATCGCCATGGGCCTCATCAAGGAGGGTGACCGCTTTGCGGTCATTTCCGACATTCTTGGCGACGAGGACCACCTCGGCGACATGGACTTCAAGGTCGCCGGCACCGAAACCGGCGTCACCTCGCTGCAAATGGACATCAAGATCCAGGGCATCACCGAGGAAATCATGAAGGTCGCCCTCGCCCAAGCGAAGCGCGGCCGCATCCACATCCTCGGCGAAATGGGCAAAGCGCTGACGGCGGCGCGGCCGACGCTCGGCGAGCACGCGCCGCGAATCGAGGTCATCCACATCCCAACCGACAAGATCCGCGAGGTCATCGGCTCGGGCGGCAAGGTCATCCGCGAGATCGTCGAGAAAACCGGCGCCAAGATCGACATTGCCGACGACGGTACCGTGAAGGTTGCTTCGGCCGACGGTAAGGCGATTACGGCCGCCATCAACTGGATCAAGTCGATCGCGGCCGAGCCGGAAGTCGGAGTCATCTATCAGGGCACCGTGGTGAAGGTCGTCGACTTCGGCGCTTTCGTGAACTTCTTCGGCGCCCGCGACGGCCTCGTCCATGTCTCGCAAATGGCGCAGGCTCGCGTTGCGAAGCCTTCCGACGTGGTCAAGGAAGGCGACAAGGTGTGGGTAAAGCTCCTCGGCTTCGACGAGCGCGGCAAGGTGCGCCTGGCCATGAAGGGCGTCGATCAGAAGACCGGCGCTGAGTTGCCAGCGCCCGAAAAAGCGCCGCGTGAGGAAGCCGCTGCCGGCTAGGAGCGGCACCCTGGGATGGTAAGAAGCGCCCCGGCATTGCCCGGGGCGTTTTGCATTGCGGATACTAAGAGCCGATGACCGGCACCGGCGGCGGATCGGCGCTGCCTTGGCGTATGCGGGGGCCAAAATAGTCGCCGTCCCGGACGAACTCCCTCGGCTGAAAGAGGATTGAGGCGACCCGCTTATGCAGGGCCGCTGCCGAAACCGGCTTGCACAGGACTTCGTGAACCCCGGCAGCCCGGGCCGACAGAACCCGGTGGCGTTCGGTATGGGCAGTGATGAGTATGATCGGCACGTAAGCTTGGGGATGGTCCGGGCGGCGAATTCGTCGCACCATTTCCAACCCGTCCATTCCGGGCATTTGCCAGTCAACCAGAACGATATCGGGAGTCGTCTTTTCCAGTTCGACAAGCCCGGACACGCCATCTTCAGCCTCATAGAGGCTACGGGCACCGAACCCGCGCAGAATCGTCCGGAGGATCCCGCGCATAAAGGCGCTATCCTCGATGATCAGGAACGACAATTGGCTGAAGTCGATGTTCATGGCACGCAACTCTCAGGCGAGAGGCTGAGCCCGCAACCGTGAAGGGTCTCTGAATCGCCGAGGTCGCAACGTCGGTGGAATGAACGAAGAATTGCCGAGGTGCCGAAACTTTGGCGTGTTCAGGTGACGTACATCAAGGTGGCAATATCAATGCCGTGACCTGCTGCGCGGCGGTGCGTCGCAGGCGCCGGCTGCCGGAAACGGCCGTTGCCATGGACTTTGAGAGCGCCAGCAATTAATTTGCCCGGCTAGGGCGGGGACAAGGCTGAATCAATGAATTATCAAGCGATTTTTGCCGACGCGATCGCCGCTCTCCACGCCGAAAAACGCTACCGCGTGTTTGCCGATCTGGAGCGCATTGCCGGCCGCTTCCCGCACGCGATCTGGCATTCCGACAAGGGTAAGCGCGAGATCGTCGTCTGGTGTTCCAACGATTATCTGGGGATGGGGCAACATCCTAAAGTCGTCGCCGCGATGATCGAGGCCGCCCAGAAGATGGGCGCCGGCGCCGGCGGTACCCGAAACATTTCCGGCACGAATCACCCGCTGGTCGAGCTTGAGGCCGAACTCGCCGACCTGCACCGCAAAGATTCCGCTCTGGTCTTCACATCCGGTTTCGTTTCCAACGAGGCGGCGATATCGACGGTGGCTAAGTTGCTGCCGGACTGCGTCATCCTCTCCGACGAACTCAACCACGCCTCGATGATCGAGGGGGTTCGTCGCTCGGGGGCCCAGAAGAGAATCTTCCGCCACAACGATGTCGAGCACCTCGAAGACCTCCTCAAGCAGGCAGGCGAGACCCGGCCGAAGCTGATCGTCTTCGAATCGGTCTACTCGATGGACGGCGACGTGGCCCCCATCGCCCGGATCGCCGACCTCGCCGAGCGGTACGGCGCGCTCACCTATATCGACGAAGTGCATGCCGTCGGAATGTACGGTCCGCGCGGCGGCGGCATCGCCGAGCGCGATGGCGTCATGCACCGTATCGACATCATCGAAGGCACGCTGGCCAAGGCGTACGGTGTGCTCGGCGGCTATGTCGCCGGCAGCCGACCGATCGTCGACGCGATCCGTTCCTACGCGCCGGGTTTCATTTTCACGACCGCGCTGCCGCCCGGCCTAGCCGCAGCGGCGACGGCGTCGATCCGTCATCTGAAGGAGTCGGCGGACGAGCGTTTTGCGCATCAGCGCGCCGCCAACCACACCAAGGCGGCCCTGATCAGCGCCGGGCTGCCGGTCATGGATTCCGCCACGCATATCGTGCCGGTACTGGTCGGGGATCCCGATCTTTGCCGGAAGGCGAGCCAGATGCTGCTCGACGAGCATGGCATCTACATCCAGCCGATCAACTACCCGACGGTTCCTCGTGGGACGGAGCGGCTGCGCATCACGCCGACGCCCTTCCACGACGACGCGTTGATTGGGCGCTTGCGGACCGCACTCGACGAGGTGTGGCGCCACCTCAATCTGCCGCGGCGGACCGACGAAGCGGGAGCCGCTCTCACGCAGCGGCAGGCGGCGGCAGGCAATACCGAAATCGCCGTCTTTCCGCCGGCTGGCGGCTAGCCGGTTCCAACTGAAGTCAGCGCCGGCGCAAGGCGGCGCATAGCCTCTTCAAGAACGGGGGCGCTTCTGAGAAAACAGAGGCGCAGAAAGCCCTTACCGGCCTCGCCGAAGGCGGTGCCGGGGGCGAGGCCGACATTTGCCTCGTCGACCAGCCGGAGCGCCAGGCTTCGCGTGTCGCTCGCGCGGTCTACGCCGAAGAACAAGTAGAAAGCGCCATCGGGTGGCTGGACGCGAAGCCCGCCGATCCGCCCCAGAGCGGAGGCGACAATTTCGCGACCTGCCGTCGCGCGGCTCACCTGCTCGCGAATGAAGGTTTCGCCTTCGCGCAGCGCCGCGATAGAAGCGCGCTGCATGAAGGCGGCGACACCCGAGGTCGAGTATTGAATCAGGTTCTCAACGATCCGCCCGAGTGCGACCGGCGCCGCCAGCCAACCGATCCGCCAGCCCGTCATGGCCCAGTTCTTGGAGAACGTGTTGACGAAGAGGATCGGGTCGTCCGGCGCGGCGATGTCGTGGAACGAGGGCGCGCGCGGCCCTCTGTAGTAGAAGCGCTGATAGACCTCGTCGACGATCAGCCAGAGGCCGCGGCGACGCGCGAACGCCAGGATCGCGGCGATCTCCTCCGCTGACGCGGTCCAGCCGGTCGGGTTGGCCGGGCTGTTGATGAAGATTGCGCGGCAGCGGGGCGTCGCCGCGGCGAACAGCCGGTCGAGATCGAGCTGCCAGCCAGCGTTGCCAAGGTGCATTGGGACCGTCACGGTTCCGGCTCCGGATATCCCCAACGCGGCGGCGATGTTGGGCCAGGCGGGTGCCGGCACCAGCACCTCGTCGCCGGGCCCGGCGACCAGGCGGACGGCGATCTGAATTGCCTGCATGCCGGAACCAGTGACGAAGAAGCGTTCCGCATCGAAGGGGCGGCCATAGGCGGCTTCATGCCAGCGGGCCAGTTCCTGGCGAAGCTCGGGAAGACCCCGCTGGGCGGTATAGAACGTCTCGCCGGCGGCAAGGGCGCGGTTCGCCGCATCGACGATGAAAGTCGGGGTGGGAAGGTCGCCCTCGCCAGCCCAGAGCGGAATGATCCCCGGCCGACCGCGGCCGTAGTTGAAGACCTCGACAATGCCGCTGTCGGGCGCCTCCCGGGCTTCAGGTCGGGCGAGAGCTTCGCTGACGGTGACGGCCACTTCAGTCCTCGGAGCAGATCGCCCGGACACAAAAAGTCGCCCGGCGAAAGCCGGGCGACCGATCTTAGGCCAGTGCCGAAGGCGGCGCTATCTGCGGGCCAGGAGGTCGCGAATCTGCCCGAGCAGCTCGACTTCCTTGGAGGGCGGCGGGGGGGCGGCCGGGGCCGGCGGGGGTGCGGCGGCAGCGCGCTTCTTCATCTGGTTCATCGCCTTGACCACCATGAACAATACCCACGCAACGATCAGGAAGTTGATCAGCAGGGTAAGGAAGTTGCCGTAGGCGATGACCGGGCCGTTCGCCCGAGCCGCCTCCAGCGTGGCCGCGGGGGCGCCGCCCAGCTGGATGAACATGTTGGTAAAGTTGACGTTGCCGGTGAAGCGGCCGACGATCGGCATCAGGATGTCTTCAACGATCGACTTGACGAGGCCGCCGAAGGCCGCACCGATGATCACACCGATGGCCAGGTCGACCATATTGCCCTTCATGGCAAATTCTCTGAATTCCTTCAGCATTCGCAGAATCCCCCGTTGTGGAGGCCCGCAGCATCACGGAGCCGTGAAGGGCCGTCAAGGGCGGGCGCATCCCAGGGATTAGAAAACGACTGGGAACAGCCATTCCGTGCGGGATCGGGATGGCCGCCAAGCTGCAATCCGACTGCGCTTCTGTCATACCGAGGGGAATCGTCGGCAAGCCAGAGGCTCCCCAAATTGCCATGACCGATCCGCGGCGCGTCCTTTTTCCCATCAGCGAACCCTACGCCGTACACCGGCTGAAGGTCAGCGACCTGCACGAGCTGCACATCGAAGAGTGCGGCAACCCCAACGGCAAACCGGTGATCATGATCCACGGCGGCCCGGGTGCGGGTGCCAATGTCACCATGCGGCGCTATCACGATCCGGCCGCCTATCGGATCATCCTTTTCGACCAACGGGGCTGCGGGCGCTCGACGCCGCATGCCGAGCTCCGCGATAACACCACCTGGGATTTGGTCGCCGACATGGAAGCGATCCGCCAGATGCTTAGGATCGACCGGTGGCAGGTGTTCGGCGGCTCGTGGGGGTCGTGCCTCGGGCTCGCCTATTCCGAAACCCACCCCGAGCGCGTGACCGAGGCGATCCTGCGCGGCATCTTCACCCTCCGCCGCAAGGAACTTCTCTGGTTTTACCAGGAGGGCGCCTCGGCGCTTTTGCCGGAGGCCTGGGAGAGCTACCTCGCGCCAATCCCGGAAGCCGAACGCGGCGACATGATTGCCGCCTATTACCGGCGCCTCACGGGCGAGGATGCGACGGTGCGCATGGCAGCCGCAAGAGCCTGGAGCATGTGGGAAGGGTCGGCGCTATCCCTCCTTCCAGACCCGGCCCGCGTCGAGGCCTTCGGCGACCCGCACTACGCCATCGCCTTCGCACGGATCGAATGCCACTATTTCTACAATCGCGGGTTCCTGAAGACCGACAGCCAGTTGATCGACGATGCCCGGCGGCTCAAAAACATTCCCGGCGTCATCATCCACGGTCGCTACGATCTCTGTACGCCGGTTTTCATCGCCTATGACCTGCACAAGGTGTGGCCCGAAGCGGATTTCCGAATCGTACCGGATTCCGGACATGCGATGACCGAGCCGGGCATTATCCACGAACTGGTGAGTGCCACGGAGCGCTTCAAGACGCGCGGCTGACGGTTTGACAGCCAAGCGCCCATCGGGTCATCACATCGCGAGCACAGCGACCGCAAGGGAGGCGAACGATGTGGGCCCTTTTCGTCCTGTTGAATGCCCCGATCGTGCACCTGGCAGCTCGGATGGCGCGCGCTCGCGGCCGACGGTCGACCGCGTGGCTTTGGGCAGCGGCGGTAACCGGACCGCTCGCTCCGACGGCGCTTTTGCTGCTCGGCGATCGCAGGCGCCGGGCGGGAGCCGCCTGACGGCAGGCTTCAGGCTGGCGCCTTGAGCACGAAGGGATCGGCGACACTCGAGGCGGACGCCGCGCTCTTGCCGCCGCTCTTTCGTGCTTGGTTCGCCAAGCGCGGTTGGGAGCCAAGGCGGCACCAACTGGCGCTCCTCGAGAAGGCGCGGGCCGGCCGCTCGACCCTCCTCATCGCCCCGACCGGCGCCGGCAAGACGCTCGCCGGCTTCCTGCCGTCGCTGGTGGCGATCTTCGAGCGGCGTGGCAAGGCGCCGCCGGGCGGCTTCGGTCTGCATACGCTCTACGTCTCGCCGTTGAAGGCACTTGCCGTCGATATCGCGCGAAACCTCGAGAAGCCGGTCGGCGAGATCGGCATTTCCGTTCGGATCGAGACGCGGACCGGCGACACCTCTGCGCACAAGCGGCGGCGACAGTCGCTGGCTCCCCCCGACATCTTGCTGACGACGCCAGAGCAGGTCGCCCTCCTGCTCGCGGCTCCCGGCGGCGAACGGCTCATGCGCGACCTCGATACGGTGATCTTCGACGAACTGCACGCGCTGACTCCAACCAAGCGCGGCGACCTCCTCGCCCTCGACCTGGCGCGGCTCCGTCACCTCAGCCCGCGCATCAAGGCAGTTGGCCTCTCGGCTACGGTCGCCGAGCCAGACGACCTCCGCGCCTGGCTGGTCAGCCAGGACGACGGCGGTCGCCGACGGCTCTCCGACCTCGTCACTGTCAACGGCGGTGCCAAGCCGGACATCGCGATCCTCAACTCGGATGAGACGGTGCCGTGGGCCGGCCATTCCGCGCGCTACGCTCTCGGCAAGCTGTATCAGGCGATCGAAGCGCATCGCATGGCGCTGCTCTTCGTCAATACGCGGAGCCAAGCCGAACTGATCTTCCAGGAGCTGTGGCGGGTCAACGATGCCGGATTGCCGATCGCGCTGCACCACGGTTCGCTCGACGCCACCCAGCGGCGCAAGGTCGAGGCGGCGATGGCGGCGGGGAAGCTGCGCGCCGTCGTCTGCACCTCGACGCTCGACCTCGGCATCGACTGGGGAGACGTCGACCTCGTCATCCATATCGGCGCGCCCAAGGGGGCGAGCCGTCTGGCACAGCGCATCGGCCGCGCGAACCACCGGATGGACGAGCCGTCGAAAGCCATCCTTGTCCCGGCCAACCGCTTCGAAGTCCTGGAGTGTCAGGCGGCGCTCGATGCCAATTATCTCGGTGCGCAGGACAGCCCGCCCTCTCGGCCGGGCGGACTCGACGTCTTGGCGCAGCACGTTCTCGGCATGGCGATTGCCGAGCCATTCGACGCGGAGGACCTCTATGCCGAAGTCCGCTCGGCCGCGCCTTACGCCCAACTCGAGCGCGAGGCCTTCGACCGCATCGTCGATTTCGTCGCGACCGGCGGCTACGCCCTGAAGAGCTACGACCGCTACGCCAAGATCCGCCGCGGCGCCGACGGTCTCTGGCGGATCACTCACCCGCGCATCGCCCAGCGCTACCGCCTGAACGCCGGTACGATCATCGAAGCGCCGCTTCTCAACGTGCGCATTTCCCGCCTCAGCAAGAACGGCGTCGCGCTCCGTGGCGGGCGGGTGCTCGGGAAGATCGAGGAGTATTTCCTGGAGACGCTCGCTCCGGGCGACACCTTCCTCTTCGCCGGCTTGGTGCTGGCCTTCCAGGGCATTCGGGACAACGAGGCGATCGCTACACGCACCGCCGACGAACGGCCGAAGATCCCTGTCTATGCCGGCGGCAAGTTCCCCCTCACCACCTATCTCGCCGAGGGTGTTCGATCGCTTCTCGCCTCCCCCAAGCGCTGGCGGGATCTGCCGGGTGAGGTCGGCGAGTGGCTCGGCTATCAGGCGGCGTTCTCCACACTGCCGCGGCGAGACCAGTTGCTAGTCGAGACGTTTCCGCGAAATGCTCGTCACTACCTCGTCGCCTACCCCTTCGAGGGGCGCCTGGCCCATCAGACGCTCGGCATGCTGCTGACGCGACGGCTGGAACGGGCACGGCTGAAGCCGCTCGGCTTTGTCGCCACCGACTACGCGATCGGCGTCTGGGGCCTCGGCGACATCGGGGCGGCTTTCGCACGCGGCGAGCCCAGCGTCGGCGCCCTGTTCGACGAGGACATGCTCGGCGACGATCTAGACGCCTGGATGGCGGAGAGCTACCTCCTCAAGCGGATGTTCCGCAACGTGGCGCTGATCTCCGGCCTCATCGAGAAGCGCCACCCCGGCGAGGAAAAAACCGGGCGGCAGGTCACGGTCTCCAGCGACCTCATCTACGATGTGTTGCGCAAACACGAGCCGGACCACATTCTGATGCGCGCCACCTGGGCCGACGCGTCGCAAGGGCTGCTCGACATCGGGCGCCTCGGCGAAATGCTCTCCCGCATCAAGGGACGAATCGTGCATAAGAGGCTCGACCGCATCTCGCCGCTTTCGGTGCCGATTATGATGGAGATCGGCAAGGAACCGGTGATGGGCGAGGCGCGCGAGGACGTGCTGCGGGAGGCGGCGGATGATCTCATCCGCGATGCGGTGGGGCATGACGGCAGTTCGCGAGGCGGAAGTTCCTGAGATGCGCCGAGGGGCGCCGGTGCGAGTGCCGGTCGCCACCGTGCATTTCACGGCGGAGGCTGAAGGTGCGCTGTGGTGGGATGAGGAGCGTATCCTCGTCGTCGCCGATCTCCACCTCGAGAAGGGCTCATCCTTTGCCCGCCGCGGGCAGTTTCTCCCACCTTACGACACCGCCGCGACGCTGGCGTCCCTTGGACGCATCGTTCGTCGCAGAGACCCGCGGGTCGTCGTCGCCCTCGGCGATTCCTTCCACGACGACGAGGGGGGGACACGCCTTTCAGCGACGGACCGCGACACACTGCGGGACCTGCAGCGCGGCCGCGACTGGATCTGGATCGCCGGCAACCACGATCCCGCTGCCCCGGTCGAACTCGGCGGAAGCGCGGCCGACTGCCTCGCCGTTGGCGAGGTCATCTTTCGCCATGAGCCGTCGGCGGGACCGGCGCCCGGCGAGGTCGCCGGCCACCTTCATCCGGCGGCCCGCGTCAGCGGACGCCTCGGATCGACGCGGCGTCGCTGTTTCATCGGCGACGGCACACGGCTTGTCACGCCGGCGTTTGGCGCCTTTGCCGGAGGGCTCAGCGTTCGCGATCCCGCATTCCAGCCGTTGTTCAAGCCGGAAACCGTCCAGGTCTGGCTCCTCGGCCGCGACGCCGTTTACCCGATCGGTTTCCGATCCATCGGTCGAGACTAGCGCGGCGTCGGCCGCCGCCTTATCATAACGCCTCCGAAACGATGCGACGGCGAGGCGTTGCCGAATGCCCAGCGAACTCAGGCCGAGCCAGGCGCTCCGCCTTTGGCATGACGTATCGCTCGACCTCGTGCGCGACGGTAAGCCCGACCTCTCATCGCGTCAGACCGTGGTGCTGCTGACGGTCTATCTGGAGCCGCCGCCGCATACAGTGCGGGGCCTTGCCGCCAAGCTCGGGGTCACGAAGCCAGCGATCACGCGCGCTCTGGACACCATGGGTAAGTTTGGGCTGCTCACCCGGCGACGGGACGAGAGCGATCGCCGCAACGTCATTATCCAACGCACGGTCGAGGGCGCCCTCGCCGTCGAACGCCTCGGCGACTTTATCGTCGAGCGGCACCGCGAACTGCCGCTGTGACAGCGACCGGTCCACTTGACCCGCGGCTTCACGCGGTCCGCCCGGATCTGGCCGATGTCCGGCTGCGCGGTCGGGTTAACGCCGAGCGCTTTGTTGCCGGGCGGCCGGCGCGCGTGTCGACGCCGCTTTTGGCTTTACGAAAACTGCCGAGAGCGGACGCTCCATTGCTGACCGAGGCGATCCATGGCGAGGACGTGCTGATCTTCGACGAGCCCGAAGGGTGGGCCTGGCTGCAATTGGCGGACGACGGCTATGTCGGTTATGCCGAGGCAGCCGCCTTGACCGCTCCGAGCGGCGCGCCGACGCACCGGGTGACCGCGCTTCGCACCTTCGTCTATCCGGGACCGGACTTGAAGCTGCCGCCAGTCTCCTGGCTGCCCCTCAACGCACAGGTCGCACTCGGGGAGGAGACCGTCACGCGAGGCACCTCCTACCGGCATGTTACCGGTGGCGGTGCGATCGCTTCGGCTCATGTCGTGCCGCTGGGGGCTCTACCGGCGAGCGATTTCGTAGCGGTCGCCGAGCGCTTTGACGGCACGCCTTATCTTTGGGGCGGCAAGAGCGCGGCCGGCCTCGACTGTTCGGCGCTGGTCCAACTATCGCTGGCGGCGGCGGGCATGGCGGTGCCGCGCGACACCGACCTCCAGGAGGCGGCGCTGACGCCCTTGGCCGGTGGACTGTCCGGAGCCCTCCGGCGGGGCGACCTGGTCTTCTGGCCCGGGCATGTCGGCATTCTCACGGCTCCCGACCGGCTGCTCCACGCCAATGCCCACCACATGGCGGTGGCGGAGGAGTCCCTCGATGAAGCGGTCCGACGGATCGCCGCGCGCGGTACGTCGGTAAGCAGCGTGCGGCGCCCGATGGCTACTGGCTGACGACGCCGGCCGGTCCGGATTCAATGCGAAAGGCCGCGGCCATCAGCGCCTTGGTGTAGTCGGACTGCGGGTTTTGGAACACGCTGTCAGCCGGCCCCTGCTCGACGACGCGGCCGTGGCGCAGGACGATCAGTTCGTTGGCGAGAGCGCGCACGACTTTCAGGTCGTGGCTAATGAACATGTAAGCGAGACCGTGGCGGCGCTGGAGGTCGGCGAGGAGGTCCACCACCTGCGCCTGCACGCTCATATCGAGCGCCGAGGTGGGCTCGTCGAGCATCACGAACCGCGGCTGCAACACCATCGCCCGGGCGACGGCGATGCGCTGGCGCTGCCCCCCGGAAAACTCGTGCGGGTAGCGATGGCGGGTCGCCGGATCGAGCCCGACCTCCTCCAGGGCGCGGGCGGCGCGGTTATCGCGTTCGGCGCCGGTCAGCGAGCGCTCGTGGACGCGAAGCCCCTCGGTGACGATGTCGCCGACCGACATGCGGGGAGAGAGCGACCCGTATGGATCCTGGAAAACGACCTGCATGTGACGGCGGAGCGGCCGCGTCTCCCGCCATGGCCGGCCCTGGATTTCGCGGCCGAGGAAGACGATGCGCCCCTCGGAAGAGCACAGGCGCAACATGGCAAGGCCGAGCGTCGTTTTGCCAGACCCTGACTCGCCGACAACCCCGAGAGTCTGCCCCTGACGGATGGCGATGCTGATGCCGTCGACCGCCTTCACGTGGCCGACGGTGCGGCGGAAGAACCCGCGCCGGATCGGGAACCACACCTTAAGGGCGTCGGCCTGCATGACCACCGGCGCGCCTGGGTCAGCCGGCGGCGGTTCGCCCTTCGGCTCGGCGGCAAGCAGGTGGCGCGTGTAAGCGTGCTGTGGGGTCGAAAAGACGCGGGCCGTCTCTCCCTTTTCGACTATCTCGCCCTTGGTCATCACGCAGACATTCTCGGCGATCTTGCGGATCACGCCGAGGTCGTGGGTTATGAACAGCATCGCCATCTGATGCTCGCGCTGCAGCCGGAGCAGCAAGTCGAGGATCTGCGCCTGCACGGTCACGTCGACGGCCGTGGTCGGCTCGTCGGCGATCAGCAGGTCCGGCTCGTTGGCGAGGGCCATGGCGATCATCACGCGCTGGCGTTGACCGCCGGAGATCTGGTGCGGGTAGGCGCCAAGGCGGTTCTTGGCATCGGCGATGCCGACCTGATCGAGGAGTTCGAGGACGCGGGTGCGGGCTGCGGCGTCGGTCATGCCGCGGTGGGTTTTCAATATCTCGCCGACCTGGCGTTCGATGGTGTGGAGCGGATTGAGCGAACTCATCGGCTCCTGGAACACCATGGTGATGTCGTTGCCGCGCACCTTGCGAAGGTCGGCGGGCGCAAGCCGGAGGAGGTCGACGCCGTTAAAGAGTATCTCGCCCGAAGGATGGCTTGCCGATGTCGGCAGCAGGCGCAGGATCGAAAGCGCGGTCACCGACTTTCCCGACCCGGACTCGCCGACCAGACCCATCGTTTGGCCGGGGTACAGGTCGAAGGACACGTGACGGACCGCGTCGGTGACGACCTTGCCCTGAGCGAAGCGCACCGAAAGATCGCGGACGCTGAGAAGCGGGCCCGGGGCGCCGGCGCGAGTGACCGAGGTGACGTTCATCGGCTAGCCGGCAAAGGTCTTGCGCGGATCGAACGCGTCGCGCACCGACTCGCCGATGAAGATCAACAGCGACAGCATGATTGAAATGGTGAAGAAGCCGGTGAGGCCGAGCCACGGCGCCTGTATGTTGCGCTTACCTTGGGCGAGCATCTCGCCAAGCGATGGAGAGCCGGGGGGCAGGCCGAAGCCAAGGAAATCGAGTGACGTGAGCGTCGAGATCGAGCTGTTGAGAATGAACGGCAGGAAGGTCAGCGTCGCTACCATGGCATTGGGCAGCAGGTGTCGGAACATGATCGTGCGGTTGGCGACGCCGAGAGCGCGGGCGGCGGTGACGTATTCGAGATTGCGGCCGCGCAGGAATTCGGCCCGCACCACACCGACCAGCCTTACCCAGGAGAACAACAGCAATATCCCGAGCAGGATCCAGAAGCCGGGCACGATCACCGAGGAAATGATGAGGATCAGATAAAGCTCGGGAATTGAGGTCCAGATGTCGATGAAGCGCTGAAAAAGCAGGTCCGTCCACCCGCCGAAGTAGCCTTGCACAGCGCCGGCTATGACGCCGACAATCGACGAGATCACCGCCAGGAAAAGGCCGAAGGCTACCGAGATGCGGAAGCCGTAAATCATGCGGGCGACGACGTCGCGGCCCTGGTCATCGGTACCGAGCCAGTTCCAATTGCCGAGCGTACAATTCGGGTCGGCTTCTTTCTTCGGATAGCGCTGGCAGCGTTTCTCAAGCGACATCGTCCACCAAGGCGCGGCGGGCGCCGGCGTCGCCATCTGGTGATTGACGGTGCGGTAGGAGTACCGGATTGGCGCCCAGATGATCCAGCCGTTGGCGTTGATCTCGTCCTGGATATAGGGGTCGCGATAGTCCGTGGTGGCGAGGAAGCCGCCGTATTTCGATTCGGGGTAGTCGACAAACACAGGGAAAAGCGTCTCACCTTTGTACGACACCACCAGCGGGCGGTCGTTGCAGAGGAACTCCGATCCGAGCGAAAGGCCGAACAGGACCAGGAATATCCACATCGCCACGTAGCCACGGCGGTTCGCCCTAAAGTTTTGCCAGCGGCGCTGGTTGATCGGGGTCAGCCAGAGGCGGCGACGCTTTTCGACCGGTTTCGCCGCTGCGCCGGCCTCGCTCGTTCTTTCCTCTACCAGCGCATCCACCGTCACACCTCTCTGGTGGCGAAGTCGATGCGGGGGTCGACCCACATATAGGTGAGGTCGGATACGAGGCTGACCACAAGGCCAAGCAGCGAAAAGATGTAGAGATTGGCGAAGATGACCGGATAATCGCGGTCAAGCAGCGCCTGGTAGCTGAGGAGCCCCAGCCCATCGAGGGAAAAGATATTCTCGATCAGCAGCGATGAGCCGAACAGCACGCCAATGAAGGCGCCCGGGAAGCCGGAGATCACGATCAGCATGGCGTTACGGAAGATGTGGCCGTAGAGGACGCGCCGCTCGGTCAGGCCCTTGGCTCGCGCCGTCGTCACATATTGTTTGCGAATTTCGTCGAGGAAAGAATTCTTGGTGAGAAGCGTCGTCGTTGCGAAAGCGCTCAACACCATAGCCGTCAGCGGCAGCACCAGGTGCCAGGCATAATCGAACGGCTTTTGGTACCAGGGGAGTTGGTTGAAATAGTCCGAAGTCAGGCCGCGAAGCGGGAACCAGTTCCAATAAGAGCCGCCGGCGAACAGGACGATCAGCAGGATGGCGAACAGAAAGCTCGGAATCGCGTAACCGATTACGACGGCCACGCTGGTCCAGGTATCGAACTTCGAACCGTCCCTAACCGCCTTGCGAATGCCGAGGGGAATGGCGATCAGATAATGGACCAGCGCCAGCCAAAGGCCGATCGAGATCGAGACCGGCATCTTCTCGCGGATCAGGGCGAGGACGCTGATGTCGCGAAAATAGCTTTGCCCGAAGTCGAAGCGGAGATAGTTCCACAGCATCAAGCCGAAGCGCTCGAGCGGCGGCTTGTCGAAGCCGAACTGCTTCTCCAGCTTCTTGATGAAGGCGGGATCGAGGCCCTGGGCGCCGCGATACTTCGAGGTGACCGCGTCGCCGGCCGTGGCATTGGCATTGTTATTCTGGGCGAGCAGGTCGCCGCCAGCGCCGCCGCCGAAGCGCTCGGTCGCCGAGACATCGGTGCCGGTCAGTTGAGCGATGACCTTCTCAACCGGCCCCCCGGGCGCGAACTGAATAACCCCGAAGCTGATTGCCATGATCCCGAGCAGCGTCGGGATCATCAGCAGAACACGCCGCAAAATGTAGGCGCCCATCCGATCAGCCGCTCGGCTTGCCGGCCGCCGCCGCCTTGGCGCTGTCGAACCACCACATCACTTCGGGGGAGAAGGCGTAGTCCGGCTTTTTCGACCAGGCAAAGAGGTCCCAGTGAGCGACGCGGTGGTTCGCGGAGTTCCAATTGGGCATCCAGTAGTGCTTGGATCGGAGGACGCGATCCACCGACCGCAGCACGGCAACCAACTCGGCGCGGGTCGATACCGACGGCAGCTTGTCGAGCAGAGCATCGACGGCTTTGTCTTTGACGCCCGCCGTATTGTGGCTGCCGGGCGTGTCCGCGGCCTTGGAACCGAATAGCTGAGGCTGGCCGTCGAGCGGCGTTGCGCCGATGGTCATAGCGCTGGTGGTGACATCGAAGTCGAAGTCCCGCAGTCGCGCCTGGTACTGGCTGTTCTCGACCAGGCGGATGGCGGCGGTGACGCCGATCCGTTTCAGATTCTCGATGTAAGGCGTCAAGATCGGGTCGAACGTCACCGTGTTCGACAGGATCTCCACCTCGAGCGGAGCCCCGCGCGCGTCGACCATGCGCGTACCGTCGAGCTTCCAGCCGGCTTCCGTGAGGAGTTGGCTGGCGAGGCGCAGAACGTTTCGATCCGCGCCGCTGCCGTCAGTTTTCGGCGGAACGTAGGCGTCGTCGGTCAGCACGCCGGGCGCAAGGTCGGCCCGGAGCGGCGTGAGGAGGGCCAACTCGGCAGGCGTCGGCTTGCCAACGGCCGCGAAGTCGGAGTTACCGAAGTAGGAGACCGTCCGCTCGTACTGCCCGAAGAAGATATTGCGGTTGGTCCATTCGAAATCGAAGACGCTAGCCAGCGCCTGGCGCGTGCGCGGGTCGCCGAGCTTGGGGCGGCGAGTATTGAAGAAGAACCCCTGGTGCGCGGCAACCAACTCCTGGGGAAAGAGCGACTGCTTCACCCGCTTGTCCGCCACCGCCGGGAAATTGTAGTCGTTGGCCCAGACGCGCGCCGTGTACTCCTCGCGGTAGGTCGTGTCGCCTTTCTTGAAAGCTTCGAAGGCGGGTGTGCGGTCGCGGTAGAAATCGACGCGGATCACATCGAAATTGTTCAGCCCGACATTGACCGGAAGATCCTTACCCCAATAGTCGGGCACGCGCCGGAAATCGACGAAGGTCGGGGCGTTGAACTCGCCGACGCGGTATGGGCCTGAGCCGAGAGGCACAACCAGCCCGGCCGAGTCGAATGGGCGACCTGAGTAGAAGGCCTTGGAGAAGATGGGTAGGCCGCCGATCGTCAGAATCGTCTCGCGGTTCTGCTTGCCGTCGAGCGTCACCACCAGGGTCGCGGCATCCGTGGCCTGGGCCTTGGCCATCGGGCCGAGCGGCTGCTGGATGTTGGGGTGGCCCTTCTCCTTGAGGAGGTTCAGGGAGAAAGCGACATCTTCCGCTGTCAGCGGCGACCCGTCGTGGAAGCGTGCCTGGCGTCGCAGTGAGAAGGTGAAAACATTGAGATCGTCGGACACGGACACGCTTTCCGCGACAAGCCCGTAGATCGTGTCGGCCTCGTCCGGCGAACCGGTCATGAGCGAGTCGAAAACCAGGCCCATGCGCGGCGGCGAGTCGCCGCCGAGCACGTAAGAGTTCAGCGTGTTGAAGGTCTCGGTGTTCTGGTTGTAGTTCCAGTTGCTGGGCTGGAAGGCGAAGCGTCCGCCCTTGGGCGCCTTGGCGTTAACCCAATCGAACTGCTTGAAATCGGGCGGATATTTGAATTCGCCGAAGATCGAGAGGCCATGCAGACCAGATTTGCCGGCAGCCCAGGCGAACGGCTTGGCGCCGGCATAGGCCAGTGCCGCCGCGCCGGCGGCGAGGGCGTGGCGACGGGTCAGTCCGCGGGGCACGTCGATCGTCATCGCGCTACTCCAACTTTGGCGGCCTTGGCTTCGTCGTACCACCAGATGGTCGGGAACCCGATGCCGTGTTCGGGCAACGGCTCGGCGTGGGAATAGCGATCCCAGCGCGCGGTCCGCGCGGCGAGCAGCGTCCATCCCGGCACGACATATTGGTTCCACAGGAGAACGCGATCGAGCGCCTTGGTTGCGGCGACGAGGTCGTCGCGATCCTTGGCGAAGATGATCTTCTGGATGATCGTGTCGATGGCCGGGTTCTGGATGGCGGCGTAGTTGCGCGAGCCTTCCCGTTTGGCGGCATCGGCGCCCCAGAAGTCGAGTTGCTCGTTACCGGGCGACATCGACTGCGGCCAGCCGGTGTAGATCATGTCGAAGTCGCGCGTCCGGACCCGCTGCGTGTACTGCGCGGTATCGAGGATGCGGAAGCTCATGTCGATGCCGATCTTCTTCAGGGCCGCCTGGTAAGCGCCGGCGACGCGATCGAAGGTCGGGGTCGAGGTGATGTACTCGACGGCGAACTTCTCGCCGCTCCGCTTGTTGACAAGGTCGTTGCCCTTCAACTCCCAACCGGCGTCGCCAAGCAGGCGCAGCGCCTCTCGGAGATTGTCGCGCTGCTGGGTTGGCGTCTCGTTGATCGGATTAGCGTAAGGTTTGGTGAAAACCTCGGGCGGAACCTTGTCCTTGACCTCAGTCAGGATCTCGAGCTCGCGGCCGGTGGGCAGGCCCCTGGCGCCTAGCGGCGTGTCGTAGAAATAGCTCGAAATGTGGGCGTATTGGTTGAAGAACAGCGTCTTGTTCATGTCCTCGAAGGGCATCACCAAGTTAAAGGCCTGGCGGACGCGGATGTCCTTGAAGCGCTCGCGGTTGAGGTTGAAGGTGAAGCCGACCATGACGCCGGAGCGGCGGTAGCCGTTCTCAAAGACTTCGAGCTTCACCCGCCCATCCTTGACGGCGGGGAAGTCGTAGCGGGTTGCCCAAGTTACCGCTGTCGGTTCGATCTTGTAGTCGAACTGGTCGGCCTTGAAGGCCTCCATTTGCACCGTTTCATCGCGGAAATACTCGTAGCGGAGCTCGGCAATATTCTCGGTGCCGACGTGCGAGGGGACATCCTTCCCCCAATAATCGGGCACCAGTTCGTAGGCGACACTGCTGCCGGGCTTCACCGACTTGACGCGATAGGCGCCGCTGCCGAGCGGCGGCTCCAATGTCTGCTTGGAGATGTCGCGCTTGGCGCCGTTGGCGTCGACCCCCTCCCAATAGTGACGCGGGAGGATCATCAACTGGCCGACGATGTGCGGAAGTTCCCGATTTCCAGTCTCGTCGAACGTGAACGTCACTTCGCGATCGCCGGTCTTCTCGGCCTTGATGACGTGGCGATAGTAGAAAGCCTGGTTGGGATTGAACTCCTTCCACGTGTTGAACGACCAGACGACGTCGTCGGCGGTCAACGGGTTGCCGTCGTGCCAGCGCGCCTCGGCGCGGAGACGGTAGGTCACCGACGAGAGGTCGGGAGGATATTTTAGCCCGTCGGCAAGCTGGCCATACTCGGCCGACAGTTCGTCGAGCGAACTCGTCATCAGCGTGTCGTAGATCGCCCCGATGCCGGAGGCGAGGGCACCCTTGGGCGGGACCGGGTTCAGCGTATCGAAGCTGCCGACCACCGAGAAGCGGGCGAGGCCGCCCTTCGGGGCGTCCGGATTGACGTAGTCGAAGTGCTTGAATTCGGCAGGGTATTTCGGCGTGCCGATCAGCGCCGTGGCGTGCAACCACTCGCCGTCGGCGGCGACCGCGGCCGGCGCAGCGGCGGCGAAGGCAACTCCGAGAAAGGCAGCCAGGATCCGGTTGTTATGCATTCTTACGTGCACTGTCCGGCGCAGCCGCATGAACTCACCTCCTGGTCCAGCCCTCCCCCATAATAGGCACGTTCAGGACCCTGCCGCCAGTTTCCGGTGGTTCAGCCCCCGGCAAATCTCTCAAGGCGCCGGCAGGGGTATTGGATTGTCGGAGAGGCCGCGAAGATAGGCAACGATGTTGGCGCGGCCGAGCGGCTCGGCAAAGCCGTTGTAGGTCATCTTGGTGTTGGGGACGGCTTTCTGCGGCGCGGTCAGGAACTGGTCGAGTGCCTCGAACGTCCAGCGCTCTCCGGCCGCCTTGCGGGCTCCAAGAGCCGCCGAATACTCGAACCCGTCCTTGCTCGCGATGGCACTGCCAACGACGCCGTAGAGGTTGGGGCCAATCTTCTTGCCCTCTCCGGACTTGAGAGTGTGGCACCCTACACACTGACCGACGACCGTTTTTGCCCCGGCATCGGCGTCGGCCTTGGCGAGGCGAACGGCGATGGGGTCGGCGGCAGCAGGGGCCGGAGCGGCGGCGGCCGCCTCGGCCGCGGGCGCCGGTTCGGGGAGCTTGATGACGTAACCAGGCTTCTCGGGGTGAGAGGGCGTGTAGATCGCCTGGGCGAGGAAAGACACAGCCAGCACGAACATCAATGAGCCGGTGACCGTGCTGCCGAAGCGAATGATGTTGTAAGAAGTCATCCGTCCGTCCAAGGGCTGCCGGCTCTAACCGGCGCAAATCAGCGAGACGACGATACTAGCCACATGACCCAATCATTGCGACTGCGGCAGATCGGAGCGGCGAGGTCGAAGGCACGCCGCAGCGGGCCCTCGGGTGAAGCCCGGTGACCCGCGCCCTCGTCCTTATCCCAGCGCGGATGGCGGCCACGCGCCTGCCGGGGAAGCCGCTTGCCGACATCCATGGCGAACCGATGATCGTCCATGTGTGGAGGCGGGCAAGCGCCGCCAACATCGGCCGCGTTGCGGTGGCGACCGACGACAAGGCTATCGCCGCCGCGGTTGCGCGGGCCGGCGGCGAGGCCGTGATGACGCGGGCCGACCACGCCAACGGGTCGTCGCGCATCCGCGAGGCGGCGGCCCGGCTCGATCCTGAAGGATCGGCCGAAATTATCGTCAACGTTCAGGGGGACATTCCAGCCATTTCGCCAACGGCAATCCGTGTTTGCCTCGAACCGCTCGCCGATCCCGCCGTCGATATCGCCACGCTCGCCGCCCCGATCGCGCGCGCGGCAGAGCGGACCGACCCCAACGTGGTCAAGATTGCCGGCGCGACGGTCTCGCCCGGCCGCCTGCGGGCGCTCTATTTCAGCCGGGCGACGATCCCCTTCGGAGAGGGCCCGCTCCTTCACCACATCGGTCTTTATGCTTATCGCCGAGCGGCACTCGAGCGGTACGTTGCCCTGCCGCCTTCCCCCCTCGAGCTGCGCGAGAAACTCGAACAACTCCGGGCACTTGAGGCGGGCATGCGGATCGACGTCAGCCTCGTTGACGAGGTGCCGCTCGGTGTCGATACTCCAGCCGATCTTGAGCGCGCCCGTTCTATGCTTAAGCGGTGACGGGCTTTTTTCTTTTGTTCACCCCCTCACCTTAGACACAGCTAGATGAAGCGGATCGTTTATCAGGGCGAGCCCGGGGCCAATTCCGACATCGCCGCACGGCAGGTCTATCCCTCCTACCGGCCGGTACCCTGCGCCACTTTCGAAGACTGCTTCGCGGCAGTGACGAAGGGCGAGGCGGATTTGGCGATGATCCCGATCGAGAATTCGCTCGCCGGGCGGGTTGCCGATATCCACCATCTACTGCCGACGTCCGACCTTCACATCATCGGCGAGCATTTCCTGCCGATCCGCTTCCAGCTGATGGCGATCAAGGGTTCCCGCGTCAGCGAAATCACGAGCGTGCACAGTCACGTTCACGCGCTCGGCCAATGCCGCAAGATCATCCGCGAGCACGGCTGGAGAAGCGTCATTACCGGAGACACGGCCGGCGCCGCCCGCGAAATCGCCGAGGCGCGGGATCCGCACCGCGCTGCTTTGGCTCCCCGCCTCGCAGCCGACATATACGGTCTCGACATCCTGGCCGAGAACGTCGAAGACGCGCAGCACAACACGACGCGATTCATCATCTTGTCTCGCCAGGCCAAGAACGCCAAGGCAGGCTCAGGCTTGGTCGTCACCAGTTTCGTGTTCCGCGTCCGCAACCTCCCAGCGGCGCTCTACAAGGCCCTTGGCGGCTTCGCCACCAACGGCGTTAACATGACCAAGCTGGAGTCTTATCAGCTTGAGGGGCAGTTTCTTGCCTCTCAGTTCTACGCGGATGTCGAGGGCCATCCAGAGGACGTCAACCTCGCGAGAGCGCTTGAGGAACTCCGCTTCTTCTCATCTGAATTGCGGATTGTCGGCATCTACCCCGGCAGCCCTTTCCGGGACAGCATGCGAGAACCCGACTCGGGGAGAAGCCAATCGGTCAAAAGGCCGCGACGAACCCCCGTTCGTAGTTGACTCCGATAGCCAATTCGCATGAAGTCGTGGCTGCGGGTGGCTCGGGCCGCCCGCGTTGATTTTTGGTCCGTGCCCGCCCCGTAACAGAAGAGGAGCAACCACCCATTCGCAGACCCCATCGTGCCGCCCCCACCGTCAAGGAGGGGCCCCGCATCAACGCCGAAATTCGAGTGCCGAGCGTGCAACTGATCGACCGGGAGGGCGAAAACCGGGGCCCGACGCCGATCGACCAAGCCCTGGCGATTGCCGCCGAAGCCGGACTCGACCTCGTGGAAATCTCTCCCAATTCTGACCCGCCGGTCGCCAAGATCATGGATTTTGGCCGCTTCAAATATCAGGCACAGAAGAAGCAGGCCGAGGCGCGCAAGAAGCAGAAGACCGTCGAGGTCAAGGAGATCAAGCTCCGCCCCAACATCGACGTGCACGACTACGAAGTGAAGATGCGCTCGATGATGCGGTTCTTCGAGGAGGGGGACAAGGTCAAGGTGACCCTCCGCTTTCGCGGTCGCGAAATGGCCCACCAGGAACTCGGGATCAAGGTGCTCGACAAGGTAAAGGTGGAAACCGCCGCTATCGCCAAGGTGGAGGCCGAACCGCGCCTGGAAGGCCGCCAGATGACCATGGTGCTGGCACCCCGCTAGGATGTGGAGCCGGCCGCGGCGCGGAGCGCTTGCTTCGGGCGGACCGGTCACATATAAACCCGCGGCTTGAGCCGCCCGGCAGGGCATGCCGTGGCGGCTCCTTTCGCTCATCCCGAGCTGTTTTCAGGTAGACCGGCGACCGCCGGCCCGCCGATGGAGAGCCAAATGCCCAAAATGAAGACCAAGAGCGGCGCCAAGAAGCGCTTCAAAATTACCGGTACCGGAAAGGTGCTGTACGGTCAGCGCGGCAAGCGCCACGGCATGATCAAGCGCACCAAGAAGCAGATCCGCAACCTTCGCGGAACCGCCGTCCTGTTCAAGACCGACGGTGACAACATCAAGAAGTATTTCCTGCCGAACGGCTAGCGTTCAGCGACGGATACTTAGAATCGCGAAGGAGACTGATCGATGTCACGTGTAAAACGCGGCGTTCCCGCTCACGCCAAGCACAAGAAGATCCTGAAGAAGGCCTCCGGTTATTGGGGTCGGCGCAAAAACACCATCCGGATTGCCAAGCAGGCGGTGGAGAAGGCGGCGCAGTACGCCTATCGCGACCGCAAGAACAAGAAGCGCACGTTCCGCGCCCTGTGGATCCAGCGCATCAATGCCGGCGCACGGATGCATGGCCTGACTTACGCCCGATTTATCAGCGGCCTCGGCAAGGCCGGGATCGAGGTCGACCGCAAGGTGCTGTCGGACATCGCCATTCGCGAGCCGGCTGCGTTCCAAGCTTTGGTCGAAAAGGCGCAGGCCGCCCTCGCCGCCTAGACGGTTCCCGCGTTCGCGGGCGTCGCCTTACCGATGGCCGTTTCTGACGAGGCTCGCCGCATTGCGGCGGGCGGCCGGGATCCTGCGCATCATGTGAAGGCATTGACGCAGCCCCCGGAAGGCGATCACCCAACAACGGGCCAGGGCAAATGAACACCGACCTTGAGACTCTCGAACGCGGCCTCGCCGCCGCCATCGCCGATGCCGCTGACGAAGCGGCGCTCGAAGAGGTTCGCGTCGCTGCGCTCGGCAAGAAGGGCTCGATCTCGGAACTGCTGAAGGGCCTCGGCGGCATGTCGCCGGAGGAACGCAAGAGTGCCGGCGCGGCGATCAACGGCCTCAAGGACCGGATCGGCGACGCGCTGGCGGCGCGACGGACCGAGCTCCGCGACGCCGAGATGCGCCGCCGTCTCGCCACCGAAACGGTCGACGTGACACTCCCGGTGCGGCCGAGCGGCATCGACAGCGGACGCATCCACCCGGTGAGCCAGGTCATCGACGAGATCACCGCCATCTTCGCCGACATGGGCTTTGCCGTTGCCGAAGGGCCGGACATCGAGAGCGACTACTATAACTTCACCGCCCTCAACTTTCCGGTCGGCCACCCGGCGCGAGAAATGCACGACACCTTCTTCTTCAATCCGAAGGAGGGTGGCGAACGCCTGCTGCTTCGCACGCATACCTCGCCGGTGCAGATCCGCACGATGGAGACCAAGCGCCCGCCGATCCGCGTCGTCATTCCGGGGCGCACTTATCGTTGCGACAGCGATCAGACGCATACGCCAATGTTCCATCAGGTCGAGGGCCTGGTGATCGACGAGAGCGCGCATATCGGTCAGCTCAAATGGGTGCTGGCGGAGTTCTGCAAGACGTTCTTCGAGGTCGATAGCGTGAAGATGCGGTTCCGGCCGTCGTTCTTCCCGTTCACCGAACCGTCGATGGAGGTCGACATCCAGTGCCGTCGCCAGGGCGGAGAGATCCGATTTGGCGAGGGCGACGACTGGCTCGAGATTCTCGGCTGCGGGATGGTTCATCCCAATGTCATCCGCTACGGCGGACTCGATCCGGAGCGCTACCAGGGCTTTGCCTGGGGCATGGGGATCGACCGCATCGCCATGTTGAAATACGGGATGCCCGACCTCAGGGCCTTCTTCGACGCGGATGTGCGCTGGCTGAACCACTACGGCTTCAGACCGCTCGACCTGCCGACGCTGGCAGGCGGGCTAAGCGCGTGAGGGGGCTGCCATGAAACTCCCTCTCTCCTGGCTCAAAGAGCATCTCGAAACGACAGCCGATGTCGGCACGATCTCCGCGCGGCTGACGACACTCGGCCTTGAGGTCGAGGGAATCGAGGACAAGGCGAAGTCTTTCGCCGGCATCCGGGTGGCGCGGATTGTTTCTGCGGTACAGCATCCCAATGCCGATCGCCTGCGGGTGTGCATGGTCGACCCCGGCACCGGCACACCGCTGCAAGTGGTGTGCGGGGCGCCCAATGCCCGTACCGATCTCGTCGGCGTTTTCGCGCCGGCTGGCACGTTGATCCCGGGCACCGGCGCAAGGCTGGAGAAAGGCGTCATCCGCGGCGTCGAGTCGAACGGGATGCTTCTATCGGCGCGCGAGCTCGGCCTGTCGGACGATCACAGCGGGATCGTCGAATTGCCGGCCAATGCTCCGATCGGGGCCGCTTACGCGACCTATGCCGGACTCGACGATCCGGTGATCGATGTCGCGATCACCCCGAACCGGGCGGACTGCCTCGGCGTCGACTACATCGCCCGCGACCTCGCGGCTTCGGGGCTCGGCACCTACCGGAACGATCCCGTGCAGCCAATTCCCGGCAACGGGAGGTGCCCGGTCAAGGTGAAACTCGACTTCGGCGCAACGCCATCGCTTTGCCCTGCCTTCGCGCTTCGCCTCATCCGTGACGTTAAGAACGGACCGTCGCCGGAATGGCTGCAGAGACGCCTCCGCGCCATCGGTCTTCGGCCGATCAACGCCCTCGTCGACGTCACCAATCTGATCACGTTTGCCGGAGCTCGGCCGCTGCACGTGTTCGACGCGGCGAAAGTCAAGGGTAGCCTCACTGTCCGCCGGGCAAGAGCTGGCGAGACGCTGCTGGCGCTCGACGGCAAGACCTACACGCTCGACGAGACGATGTGCGTGATTGCCGACGAGGCGGGAGCGGAGTCGCTCGCGGGGATCATGGGCGGGGAATCCACCGGCTGCTCCGACGCCACGACGGACGTCCTCATCGAATCGGCTCTCTGGGAACCGCTTAACATCGCCCAGACCGGTCGCAAGCTCGGAATCGTGTCCGATGCCCGCTACCGCTTCGAACGCGGCGTCGACCCGGCCTTCATGCTCCCCGGCCTCGAACTGGCGACGCGCCTCGTCATGGACCTTTGCGGCGGGACGCCGAGCGAGATCGAACTCGCCGGCCAAGTCCCGCTCGCCAGGCGCGTGGTGGAGATGCCCTATGGGGAGGTAAAGCGCCTCGCAGGCATCGACCCGCCGCCGCAGGAGATCGCCGCGATCCTTACTCGCCTCGGCTTCGAGGTGACCCGTGACGACGAGGCGAGGACGCTCCGCGCCATTGTTCCCTCCTGGCGCGGCGACGTTTCGATCAAAGCCGATCTCGTCGAGGAGGTCGTGCGCATCACCGGCGTCGACAATGTGCCGGAAGCGCCGCTGCCGCGGACGGCTGGAATCGCCAAGCCAGTGCTGACGCTTTTGCAGCAGCGGACGCGCCGCGCCAAGCGGGCGCTGGCAGCGCGAGGTCTCGTCGAGGCAGTGACTTGGTCGTTCATCCCCGAGGCACACGCGGTCGCCTTCGGCGGCGGCAAAGCGGAGCTTAAGCTCGCCAACCCGATCGCCGCCGACATGAGCGACATGCGGCCGAGCCTTCTCCCCGGCCTCATCGCCGCGGCGCAGCGCAACGCGGCGCGGGGCTTCGGCGACCTTGCCCTTTTCGAGGTCGGGCAGATCTATCGCGGCGATCAGCCGGCCGACCAATTCACCGCGGCGGCCGGTATCCGGCGGGGGCTCGCGTCGGCGGCGGGAACCGGCAGGAGTTGGGCCGGCGCGTCCGGCGTCACCGCCTTCGATGCCAAAGCCGACGCCCTCACCTTGCTTGCCGCGCTCGGCGTTCCGGCCGATCGCGTTCAGGTCGAAGCCGGCGGCGCCCCCTTCCTGCATCCGGGACGATCGGCCAGCCTCAAGCTCGGGCCGACGGCGCTCGGCGTCTTCGGCGAACTTCACCCGGCGGCGTTGACCACACTCGACGCAACCGGTCCGCTCGTTGCCTTCGAAATCGTCCTTGAGGCGTTGCCGGCACCCAAAGAGAAGGCGACGCGGGCCAAGGCGGCGCTGAAGCTCTCCGAATTCCAGCCGGTTAAGCGCGACTTTGCTTTTGTGGTCGACCGCGCGACGAGCGCCGCCAAGATCGTCCGCGCCGCGCAAAGTGCCGACAAGAAGCTGATCGCCGAAGTGAAGGTCTTCGACGTGTTCTCCGGCAGCGCGCTCGGCGCAGACAAGAAGTCCCTGGCCATCGAGGTAACGCTGCAGCCGACCGAGAAGACGCTCACCGAAGCGGAGATCGAGGCGGTCGGAGCAAAGATCGTCGCCGAGGTCGCCAAGGCCACCGGAGCGACGCTCCGAGCCTAAGGAAACCGCGGAGGCGCAGTCTTTGGGCGGCCGCCCGTCCTCGCAGAGCGTTGACCATCTTGCGCTTCCTCAAGCCGCAGCGTGGTCAGATTTGCTAAGAAACCGCCATGCTGACTGGAAAGAACGTTCTCCTCATCATCGCCGGCGGCATCGCCGCCTATAAGGCTCTGAATGTCATCCGGCGACTCCGCGAGGCGGGAGCGACGGTGCGCGTTGTGCTGACCAGGGCCGGTACAGCGTTCGTGACGCCGCTGTCGGCCGGTGCCATCGCCGGCAGCAAGGCGCTCGTCGATCTCCTCGATCCGGAGAGCGAGCACGACGTTGGACATATCCGTCTGGCGCGAGAGGCGGACCTGATTGTCGTCGCCCCGGCTACCGCCGACCTCCTCGCGAAGATGGCAGGCGGCCTTGCCGACGACCTTGCAACAGCAGTGCTCCTTGCCGCCCGCTGCCCCATTCTTGCCGCTCCGGCCATGAACCCGGCCATGTGGGACCATCCGGCGACGCGCCGCAATGTCGAACGCCTGGTTTCCGACGGGCTCTATTTCGTCGGGCCGAACGACGGCGAGATGGCCGAGGCTGGCGAGGCCGGGATGGGCCGCATGGCCGAACCGAGCGAGATCGTCGACGCCGCAACGGCGCTGCTGCAGGCAGGGCGGGCCGGCGTCGAGAAGCCTCTTGCCGGCCACCACGTCCTGGTCACCTCCGGCCCGACGCACGAGCCGCTCGATCCCGTGCGTTACCTCGCCAACCGCTCTTCCGGTCGCCAAGGCCATGCGATCGCAGCGGCGGCTGCCGCCGCGGGGGCGCGCGTTACGCTGATATCCGGGCCGGTGTCCCTCGCTGACCCGCCGGGAGTGACCGCAACCCATGTCGAGACCGCGGCCGAGATGATGAGCGCGGTCGAGGCGGCGCTGCCGGCCGATGTCGCCATTCTGGCGGCGGCGGTCGCGGACTGGCGGCCAGCGGCGACGGCGGCACGGAAAATGAAGAAGGACGGCGGCAGGGCCCCTTCGCTGGCGCTCTCCGAGAACCCCGACATCCTGATCAGCCTCAGCCGCCATCACACGCTGCGGCCGCACCTCGTCATCGGTTTCTCGGCGGAGACCGACGACCTGATGAGCAACGCTGCCGCCAAGCTCGCCGCCAAGGGGTGCGACTGGATCGTCGCCAACGATGTGTCGCCGGCGACGGGCGTGTTCGGCGGCGAGGACAACACTGTCCATCTGCTCTCCGCGGACGGCGTTGAGTCCTGGCCGAGAATGAAAAAGACCGAAGTCGCTGCGCGGCTCATCACTCGCGTCGCCGAAGCCATGGCGGCGGCCTTTCCAGGCGGTCGCGGCAGCGCGAAGGCGCGGCGAGGCCGCAGCCGAACCGGCAAATGACACTCCCCCTCCTCCAGGTAGTGACCCTGCCGCACGCGGAGGGACTTCCGCTTCCCGCGTATGCATCGGCCGAAGCGGCGGGGCTCGACCTGTTAGCCGCATTGCCTGCCGACACTCCGGTCGAGATCGGCCCCAGCCGCCGCGCGGCAATCCCGACCGGGCTGCTGATTGCGATCCCGCCCGGTCATGAAGGCCAGGTGCGCCCGCGCTCTGGTCTCGCCCGCAACCACGGCCTTACAGTCCTCAACAGCCCCGGCACAATCGACTCGGACTATCGCGGCGAAGTGCAGGTGCTGCTGATCAATCTCGGGGCTGAGCCCTTCACGATCCGCCGCGGCATGCGCATCGCCCAACTGGTCGTGGCGCCGGTCACCCGGGTCGAGGTGGTCGCGCGGGCTACGCTCGACCCGACGCGTCGCGGCGACGGCGGTTTTGGCTCGACCGGCGTGTAGTGTCCGACCGGTGCGTCGGGTTGCCCTTTCGCCTTCTGGCGGAAAGACGCCATAATCGCCGCAACGCCGGGCGGGGACGCGATGAAACACGGACGCGGCAAGATCTACGCTTCGATCACCGACACGATCGGCGACACGCCGCTGGTCCGGCTCGACCGGATCGCGCGGCACGCCGGTGTGCGAGCCAACCTCATTGCCAAGCTCGAGTTCTTCAACCCGGCCGGCAGCGTCAAGGACCGCATCGGCGTCGCCATGCTCGACGCGCTCGAGCGCGAAGGGCGGCTCAAGCCGGGCGGCACGATCGTCGAGCCGACCTCGGGCAACACCGGCATCGCCCTCGCCTTCGTGGCTGCGGCGCGCGGCTATCGGCTCATCCTGACCATGCCCGACACGATGTCGCTTGAACGGCGCAAGCTCCTCAAGCTGCTCGGCGCCGAACTCGAACTCACCGATGGCCTCAAAGGGATGCGCGGCGCCATCGCGCGCGCCGAGGAGCTGTTGGCGAGCATCCCCGGCGCGGTGATGCCGCAGCAGTTTCAGAACGCCGCGAACCCGGCGATTCACCGGGTTACCACCGCCGAAGAGATCTGGAACGACACCGACGGCGCGCTCGATGTCTTCATCGCCGGCGTCGGGACCGGAGGGACGATCACTGGGGTCGGCCAGGCGTTGAAGCCCCGCAAGCCGGGTCTACGAGTGATCGCGGTCGAGCCGGAAGGCAGTCCGGTGCTCTCGGGCGGGGAGGCCGGGAGTCACCGCATCCAAGGCATTGGATCTGGCTTCGTGCCGCCGATCCTTGACACAACCATCTATGACGAGGTCGTGCGCGTAGCCAATGACGAGGCCTTCGCGACGGCGCGACTCTGCGCACGCCTTGAAGGCATTCCGGCCGGCATCTCATCGGGCGCAGCAATTGCCGCCGCCATCAAGGTCGGCCTCCGAGCAGACATGGCGGGTAAGACGATCGTGCTGGTCTTGCCATCGTTCGCCGAGCGCTATCTCTCAACCCCTCTCTTCGAAGGGCTGGAGTAGGCTTGGCTACAGGCGGCCACGCAGCAATGCGACGAGCAGTACGGCCGCTATGACCCACAAGGCGATGCGCGTCGCTCGGCCGGCGCGCGCTTCTTCACGGGCGAGCGCGTTCACCGTCCGCTCATCCAGTCGGAGGCCACTCTCGCTCATGTCGGCGAACGACTTGGCGAGGCGCTCGGCCCGTTCGGCAAGGACGGGAAGGGTGCCGACAAGGGCGGCGAGCGAGCCGGCATTGCGCGCTGCCTCCTCGAGGCGCCCCGCCGGCCCGAGATGGCGTTCGATCCATTGCGCGACCACCGGCTCGGCGGCGGCCCACATATCGAAGTCGGGGTCGAGCGAGCGGGCGACGCCCTCGACGACCACCATCGTTTTCTGGAGCAGCAGCAGTTCCGGCCGCGTCGCCATGTCGAAGAGCTCGGTCACCTCGAACAGCAGCATCAGCAGCTTGGCCATCGAGATCGACGCGGCCGACTGACCGTGTATCGGTTCGCCGATAGCGCGGAGGGCCTGGGCGAAGTCCTCGACCGAATGGCGCGGCGGTACATAGCCGGCCTCGAAATGGACTTCGGCGATCCGCCGGTAGTCGCGCTTGATGAAACCGTAGAGGACCTCGGCGAGGAAGCGGCGCTCGCGCGGTCCGATGCGGCCCATGATACCGAAATCGACCGCCACGATGCCCCCATCCGCCTCGACGAAGAGGTTTCCCTGGTGGAGGTCGGCGTGGAAGAATCCGTCGCGTAGAGCCTGGCGCAGGAAGGCCTGGATCAGGCGAGCGGCGATCTTGGGGAGGTCGTGGCCGGCTGCCTTCAAGGCGGAGAGATCAGACAGCTTGGTGCCGTCGATCCATTCCAGGGTCAGCACTTCGCGGGAGGAGCGCGCCCAATCTACGGCGGGAACGCGGAAGCCCTCCCCGCCCTCCACTTTCTCGGCCATCTCGGCAAGCGCGGCCGCCTCCAAGCGAAGGTCCATCTCGATCGCCACGGAGCGGGCGAGCGTATCCACTACCTCGATCAGGCGGAGGCGGCGCAGAGACGGGTCGAATCGTCCGGCGAGCCGCGCGCCGGCATAGAACGTCGCGAGGTCGCGACGGAAGCGGAGGGCGATGCCCGGGCGAAGCACCTTGACCGCAACCGTGCGCGTCGCCTCGCCTTCGCGCACGGTGGCACGATGAACCTGGGCGATCGAAGCCGCTGCGACCGGATCGCTGAAAGCTGAGTACAGCGACTCGACCGGCGCACCTAACTCCCGGGCAATCGTCTCTCGTGCCGCTTCCATCGGAAACGGCGCCATCTCATCACGTAGCCCGCCAAGGGCCGTCGCCAGTTCCCGGCCGACGAGATCCGGCCGGGTTGCCAGGAACTGGCCGAGCTTGACATAGGAGGGACCGAGGCGATTGAGAGCCGTGGTCAGGCGGCTGGCGCGTTCCGTGCTCGGGAGATCGCGCCGTTCAAGCGATCGGGCGGCGCGCGCAAGGAAGCGCGGGATCGGCGGCAGTTGCTCGGCGAGACCCGCGGGCGCGGCCCCTTCGCGTGCCAGCACGATGCCGGCATAGGCAAGTCGCGCCAGAGCGGCGATTGTCATCGGCCGTCAGATCTTCCAGGCGGAGTGGAGGGCGACGATTCCGCCCGAGAGGTCCTGCCAGGACACGCGAGCAAAGCCGGCCTCGCGCAGCATGGTGGCGAAGCGCGCCTGGTGCGGGAACCGCTCAATCGACTCCACGAGGTAACGGTACGGCTCGGCGTCGCCGGCGACGATCGCCCCAAGGAGTGGGACGACGTGCCGCGTATACTGCTCGTTCAGCGTATCGAGCCAGGCAACGTTGACCCTGGAGAATTCGAGGACGAGGAAACGACCGCCCGGCTTAAGAACCCGCCAAGCCTCACGGAGCGCGCGGTCGATCGCCGGTACGTTACGAATGCCGAAGGCGATGGTCACGGCATCGAAGCCGTCGTCGGGAAAGGGGAGCGCTTCGGCATTAGCCTCAAGGAACTGGAGGCGGTCGTCGAGGCCGCGGTCGGCGGCGCGCCCGCGGCCGACGTCAAGCATCGCCGGGTTGATATCGGCGACCGTGATCTCGGCATCAGCCGCGCGTTCGGCGATGCGAAACGCGATGTCGCCCGTGCCGCCTGCAACGTCGAGAGAGCGGAAAGGAAGGCGTCGCGGCGGCGACAACGCCGTCACCAGCGCGTCCTTCCACAGCCTGTGAAGCCCGCCCGACATCAGGTCGTTCATGAGATCGTAGCGGCTGGCGACGCGGTCGAAGACACTGTCGACGAAATCCTGGCGGTCGGTGGACGCCATTCCAGGACGCGTTTCGGCGTAGTGGCGGGCGGGGTCGGCGACGGTAACAGTCATGGTGGTAGTGTCCTTGAAATCATAGGTAAATTCCAATCCTCTTCGCCAACATGGTATGCGCGCTCCGGTCACAGGCGACCAGCCGCGGGATGTGCCGAAATGCCCGAACTCCCTGAAGTTGAAACGGTTCGTCTGGGCCTCGAGCCGGCCATGGCGGGGGCGCGGTTCACGGCTGTGACGCTTCAGCGCGGCGATTTGCGCCGCCCTTTCCCCAAGGCTTTCGCACGCCGATTGACGGGGCGGCGGGTCACCGCGCTCACACGACGCGGCAAGTTCATCCTCGCCAATCTCGACGACGACGAGGTCCTCGTCATGCACCTCGGTATGTCCGGCTCCTTCCGTATCGCGCCGCTGAGAGGGGCGCACAGCCACATGCCGGGCGACTTCCATTTACCGCGGTCGGAGGCCGCTGCGCACGATCACGTCGTTTTCGAAATGTCTTCGGGAAAGCGTATCACCTACAACGACCCACGCCGCTTCGGACTCATGGACCTCGTCCCGGCGGCCGATGTTGCCTCCTCGCGACACTTCGCCGAAATGGGGGTGGAACCGCTCGGCGAGGAGTTCACGCCCGAGTTTCTGGCACGCCGTTTTGCTGGCCGGGCAGTTCCGCTCAAGGCTGCCCTGCTCGATCAACACGTGATCGCCGGTCTCGGCAACATCTATGCCAGTGAAGCCCTTTGGCGCGCCAAGCTTTCGCCGCTTCGCCCGGCTGCATCGATGGCGCGCAAGGACGGCAAGCCGTCGGCGCGAGCCGCTGCGCTGGTCGCCGCTTGCCGCGCGGTCCTGGAGGAGGCTATTGCCGCGGGCGGGTCGACGCTGCGCAACCATGCTCTAACTGACGGCAGCCTCGGCACCTTTCAGATGCGCTTTGCGGTCTATGATCGGGAAGGCGAGGCCTGCGTGCGCCCGCATCGACCGACGCGGATAAGGCGGATCGTTCAGGGCGGACGGTCGACCTTTTTCTGTCCCACGTGCCAGCGATGAACTTGTGCCGGCACTTGGCCTCGGCTAGCGCCAAACGCTGGAGAGCGACATGGTCGATGCAACCATAACCACGGAGCGCCTCGGCCGGGTAGTTTCGCTCGGCCTCAACCGGCCGCGCGTCAAGAACGCCCTTACCCTGGCCATGGTCGAGGAGCTGGCCCTGGCGGTCGAAGCCGCCGATCGCGACCGTGGCGTGAGTGTCGTCGTCGTCAGTGGGGTTGGCGGGACCTTCGCAGCGGGTGCCGACGTCAAGGAAATGGCCGCACTCGCGGCCCCGGATGTCTCGGTCGACCGCTTCGCCGCGATGGATCGGATCGGGCGGGCCCGAAAGCCGATCATCGCGGCAATCGAAGGTTTTGCACTCGGGGGCGGACTCGAATTAGCGCTCGCCGCCGACTTGGTGATAGCCGGCGAGGATGCGCGGTTCGGCCTCCCCGAGGTGACGCTCGGCATCATTCCCGGCTACGGCGGCACGCAGAGGCTAATCCGCTCGGTCGGTAAGGCCCTGGCGATGGACATGATCCTCACCGGCCGCATTCTCGCTGCGGCAGAAGCCGAGCGCGCGGGCATCGTTTCGCGGCTTGCGGCCCCCGGCGGATCTCTGACGCTAGCCCTTGGCATCGCCGAAGCGGTATCGGGCTTTTCGCTGTCGGCACTCCTCCTTGCCAAGGAAGCCATCATCAGGGCCCAGGAGTTGGAACTCGGCGAGGGGTTGGCCGCAGAACGGCGGCTTTTCCGATCGGCGATGGCCAGTTCGGATGCCAAGGAAGGCCTGACCGCCTTCCTGGAGAAACGCCAGCCGCGGTTCGGCAACCGCTAGGTCAGGCGGTACGGCCGGCCGTAGGGGCGGACTTTTCCGGTTTGACTGGCGGTGCTGCGGCACTTATAAGCGCGGCTATATCGCTGGCGCTCCGCGCCGGCGTTTTTTTCATATTCTGTAACACAGTCAGGACCCTGGATGGCCAACACGTCATCGGCCCGCAAGGCCACTCGCAAGATCGCCCGCCGGGCGGACGTCAATCGCAACCGGCGCGGTCGGATGCGTACGTTCATCAAGAAGGTCGAAGAGGCCATTGCTTCGGGGGATAAGGCCGCTGCGACGGCAGCATTCCGCGCCGCCGAGCCGGAGATCATGCGCGCGGCGGGTAAGGGCGCGGTGCCGTCCAAGACGGCTTCGCGAAAGGTTTCGCGCCTGGCTGCACGGGTCAAAGCTACCGGCGCCTGACCTCCAGGCGCGTTCAACCCAGTCGATCCAAGAGCCCGGCCAAGATGCCGGGCTTTTTTGTTCGCACCCGCCTCGGAGAAAGCAGCGCGCGCGTCGTCGAAGCCCGAGGTCGATGGGGCCGCTTTCATGCATTCCGCCTTCGCAGATTTTGTTTCGTATCTCCAAGGCTCTAGGCGGATGTTGACGGTCGTGTGACGAGTTCGGAGCCGCCGTTTGCGTGACGCGGGCAAGCGGAGTCTCAATCTTGGCCGGGTGGTGTTTTTTTGCCACAGAGCGCTTCGACCGCCCCCGAATCATTTGACTCGCAACGGTTTACGATCCGGGGCGTTCGTCTCCCCGACAGCGTTTGCGGCCGCTGCGAGCCGAGGCATTAAGGATTTCTTAAGGGTTGCTCTTGCGAGGGAAAGCGCCCGTGGCTACGGTGAATTCACACCGAGCGGCGACTAAGAGTTCGGCAAAGTGTTCAGCAACAAGTGAGGAGTTGCGGATCGAACGCTTCTAATGTTCTTGAATGCGGTCAAGGTTAGAAGTCTAGATCAAATGCGGTGATTACTTGCCGATGGCTCGCCTATGCGGCGCCATTGCGTTGCGTAAATGTGTCCCCTTCGGGGAACGGTGAATCCAGACGTATTGCGATCAGTAGTCCAGCGGCGCGCGCGTTGAGCGTGGCGAGCAGCGGGGGGCGTTTGTGTCAGGCAATCCGCGTGCGTCCTATGCCGGGGATATTTCGGCGACGGAGGCTTGGAGGATCCTGAGAGAGTCGCTTCAAGCGACACTGATTGACGTCAGGACGCAGGCCGAGTGGGCCTATGTCGGGGTTCCGCTCCTGGAAGGGGCCGGCAAGTCGCCGGTGTTCATCGAGTGGCAGAGTTATCCGTCGATGGCGATTGCGGGCGGCTTTGTCGCCCAACTCCTCGACGAACTCGCCAAACGCGGTGTCGCCAAAAGTGCGCCGCTACTGTTCATCTGCCGGTCCGGTTCGCGGAGCCGGTCGGCGGCGATAGCCCTCGCGGCAGAGGGGTACTCGCAGTGCTTCAATGTGGAAGGAGGTTTTGAGGGACCGCGTAACGAGGAGGGCCACCGAGGCGAAACCGAAGGCTGGAAGGCCGAGGGGTTGCCGTGGGTGCAGTCATGACGATCGCAGCGACGGAAAAAACCGCCGGAGTGGGCGTCGTGACCTACGGGTTTGGAAAAGAAGCAGCAGGACTTGAGAGGCGGCGGTGCGGAAGGATCACTCTAACGGTGGTGCAGTCATCGTTGTTGCCCGTGGAGCCACGACGGGCAATGGCGGGGACAAGGGACTAGTCGGCGGACCGAACGAGGCAGGTGCGGAGGGTAATCGTCAGGCAGGCGGCGACAGCTGGGATCGTGTCCGCCAGAGGCTAAGGGCGGAACTCGGTGAAGATGTCTACTCGAGCTGGTTCGGCCGGGTGGACTTCGAAAGCGAAGATCCCCTGACGGTTCACCTTTCCGTTCCCACTCGTTTCTTGAAGTCCTGGATCCAGGGGCACTACCGTGATCGGCTGCTCGCTCTGTGGGCGGCCGAGAAGCCGGGCGTCAAGCGCATCGAACTTTCGGTGCGCGGGGCGGTGCGTGGCAAACCGGCGCTGAAGGCGGAGCCGGAGGCGGTGACAACAGCGGTCGCCGCCCCGGCCCGCCCGGCGCCCCCGATGCCGCCAATGCCGGCCGCGCCGGCTCGGCGCCCAGCGGTCGAAAGCGGCCAATATGGCGGCTCGCCGGTGGACCCGCGCTGCACATTCGCGACTTTCTGCCAGGGCAACGCCAACCGCTTCGCCTACCAGGCGGCGCGCGCGGTGGCGGAGTCCGACCCCAACCTGCCGACACGCTACAATCCGCTGTTTATCCACGCCGGTGTCGGCCGGGGTAAGACCCACCTCTTGCAGGCGACCGCAACGGCGGCACGCGAGGCCGATCCCTCGCGCAAGGTGCTCTATCTCACCGCCGAGTTCTTCATGCTTCGCTTTGTTGCGTCGCTGAAGAACCAGTCGGCGATTACCTTCAAAGAGAGCCTCAGAGAGATCGACCTCCTCCTGATCGACGACATGCAGTTCCTGCAGGGCAAGTCGGTGCAGCAGGAATTCTGTCACATGCTCAACGTGCTGATCGACGGCGCGCGGCAGGTCATCGTGGCGGCGGATCGCCCCCCGGCCGAACTTGAGACGCTGGACGAGCGCGTTCGCTCGCGGCTTGGCGGCGGTGTCGCCTTCGAGATCGGCGCCCCCGATCTCGAGCTCCGGCGGCAGATTGTCTTCAGCCGCTTCCAGTCCGCCCGCCAGAACAATCCGGGCCTCGATATCCCTGAGGCGGTGCTGCAGTATGTGGCGCAGGCAGTAGCGACCAATGGTCGCGACCTCGAGGGCGCACTCAACCGCCTCGTCGCGCAATGGCAATTCACCAACCAACCGGTCACGCTCGGTTCGGCGGAGATCGCCCTTCGCGACCTCATCGCCACGCACGAGCCGCGGCGCGTGCGCATCGAGGATATCCAGAAGGTAGTCGCTCGGCACTACAACGTGTCGAAGGCCGATCTTCTTTCCTCGCGGCGGACGAGGACCATCGTGCGGCCACGGCAGATCGCCATGTACCTCGCGAAAATGCTGACGCCGCGCTCCCTGCCGGAGATCGGCCGCCGGTTCGGTGGTCGCGACCACACCACCGTGCTGCACGCCGTCCGCAAGGTCGAAGAGCTCATGTCGGGCGATCGGGTCCTCGCGGATGAGGTCGAACTGCTGAAGCGGATGATCGACGAATAGCCGCACGCACCTCCCGCGTGCCGGTTGGGGTAGCAGCGGTCGCCACATTGCGGCGACCGCGCCCCCTCTTGGCCTCGCCGATAGTGGGCAAGTAGCCCTATGCCCTTGCCTTCGGGCCGCTTTCCCGCCAATTTTCTCGCCCCCGTCGGCGCTTGCCGACCAGCCCAACACGTCGGTCCCTTTGCCACCGGCAGCAGGTGAGAGCGATGCGCGTCACTCTTGAGAGATCCCACCTCCTGCGGGCTCTCAACCACGCGCATCGCGTCGTTGAGCGCCGCAACACCATCCCTATCCTCGCCAATGTTCTCCTGAACGCAGACGGCGGCGCTCTCAGCCTCAAAGCCACCGACCTGGACCTGGAAGCTTCGGAAAGCGTCGCCGCCGACGTCAACCAGGGCGGCACGACGACGGTGCCGGCGCATCTCCTTTACGACATCGTCCGCAAGCTGCCGGAGGGCGGAGAAGTGTCGCTTGCCACGACACCGGAAGGCAACTCGATGACCGTCGCGTCGGGCCGCAGCCGCTTCACGCTTCAGGTCCTGCCGGCATCCGATTTCCCCGACTTGCAGGCCGGCACGTTTCCGATCCGCTTCACTCTGCCGGCCGGCTCGCTCAAAGGGCTGATCGATCGCACTCAGTTCGCGATCTCGACCGAGGAGACGCGCTACTACCTCAACGGCATCTATTTGCACACGACGACACTCTCGGGCGCGAACGGCGGACGGCGCGTGTTGAGGGCGGTTGCCACGGACGGACACCGCCTCGCGCAAGCGCAGATCGACCTGCCGGCGGGAGCCGAGGCGATGCCCGGGGTGATCGTGCCGCGAAAGACCGTCGGGGAGATCGAGAAGTTACTGGATGCCAGCGGCGACGACGTGACGATCGAACTGTCAGACACCCGCATTCGAGTCACAATCGGCGCGGTCATTCTCACGTCGAAGCTGATCGACGGCACGTTCCCCGACTACCAGCGGGTTATTCCACAGGGGAACGACAAGGTCCTTAAGGTCGATCGGCAAGAATTTGCCGGCGCGGTCGACCGCGTTTCGACCATTTCCAGCGAGCGCGGCCGCGCGGTAAAGTTGGCGCTTGCCGACGGCCGGTTGACGCTGTCGGTCACCAATCCGGATTCGGGAAGCGCGGTCGAGGAGCTCGGAGTCGACTTTGCGGCGCCGCCAGTCGAGATCGGGTTCAATTCGCGCTACCTGCTCGACATCAACGGCCAATTGCACAGCGGAACTACGGTGTTCCGCCTCGCGGATCCGGGCTCGCCTACGCTGATCCAGGACGAAGGGGAGAGCGACGCCCTCTACGTGCTGATGCCGATGCGCGTTTGAACGGCGTCTACTAAGAACTGTGGTCGTGAAAAAGGGGCTGCTCGTCGAGCAGCCCCTTCAACATTGTCGGTCCGCTCAAAGCGGCTCCGCCAGAGCCCTCGCTAAGCCAGAGCGGCGGAGGCGAGAATCCAGGTCGGTACTCCGCGCGTGAGCGGCGTCGAACAATGAGACACTGGATCACCTCCTTTCGAATCGTTGGTCGGACCTTCAATATGGGCAAGAGGCAGGAGGGGCGCAAGGCGCGCGCCGGTGGCGTCCGGGTGGCGCTGCCGACGAGCGGCCCTGCGAAGCTCGCGTGGAAGGAGGGGTGACACCATGCTACTGAGCCACGCCGCACCGTCGACCCCGCCGGCGGGTGGCTCGTCGCGCGCCAAGCCGCCGGCCCGCACGTCGGTGTCGAGCCTTAAGCTCAACAACTTCCGCAATTACGAAACGCTGAGCCTCACGCTCGACGCCCGTCCGGTGGTCATCCTCGGCGCCAACGGTGCGGGCAAGACCAATTTGCTGGAAGCTGTCTCATTCCTGTCGCCGGGGCGCGGCTTCCGCAGGGCCTCGCTCGACAGCGTGGCGCGCCGAGGTTCCGACGCGGCTTGGGCGATTGCCGCTACGATCCAAACCAGGGATGGCGAGATCGCGCTTGGCACCGGGCTGGCTGCAGACACGGATGGCGAACGGTCGCGAGCGATCCGGATCAACCACGCCCCCGCCAAATCGAGCGAGTCGCTTCTGGAATGCCTTCGTGTGGTCTGGCTGACGCCCGCAGCCGATGGACTGTTCACCGGGCCCGCCTCCGACCGCCGGCGCTTTCTCGACCGGCTGACGCTTGCCATCGACCGCGGCCACGGTGGCCGCGTCGCCTCCTTCGAGCGCGCCATGCGGGGCCGCAATAGACTGCTCGATCAGGGCGGCGGCGATCGCATCTGGCTCGACGCCATCGAGGCGCAGATGGCCGAACTTGGCGTTGCCATTGCCGCGGCGCGCCGCGAGTGCGTCGCCCTACTGACTGCGTCGGTGGAGGCGGCAGGACCGCGCGGTCGTTCGTTCCCGCAGGCCATCCTCAGCCTCGAAGGAAGCCTCGAGGCGGCGATTGGCGCGGGTGCGGCGAGCGAGGCTGAGGACGGCTACCGCGCGGACCTTGCGAGGGGGCGGTCGAACGACCGGGCGGCGGGACGCACGCTCGTCGGGCCTCATCTCACCGACCTCTCAGTGACTCACGCAGGCAAGGCCATGGTTGCCGCGTCTTGCTCCACCGGGGAGCAGAAGGCCCTTCTGATCGGCATCACGCTCGCTCACGCCGATCTCGTGGCCGGTCTGACTGGCGAGACGCCACTGGTGCTGCTGGACGAGATCGCGGCACACCTCGATGAAGAGCGCCGCGCCGCGCTCTTTGCGTTCATCGAGGAATCGAACTGCCAGGCGTGGATGACCGGCACCGACGCCTTCGCCTTTGCTCCGCTGGCCGAGCGTGCGCAGTGCCTGCGCATCGCCGACGGCCGCGCCGAGCGGCGGGAGCGCGTTGCTTAGGGGTGGGGCGGCACCGCGGCCTGCGAGAAGAGGGCGTGTTGCGGCGGCCGCGGGCCCCGCGACGTTGCGCTGATGACGCGGATCACCAAGAGGATGCGGAACGCGGTAGCAGCCAACACCAAAAAGGCCATGACCGGCAGGGCCGCCGCGACGAAGCCCATGTTGATCTGGAGCGCTTCGGAGAGTCGGCCGAGATTGCGCGCCATGAAGCTTCGGCCCGGATCCATGTTCGGTCCGAACAAGGATGCCAAGAACAGTGTTGCGGAGAAAACGGCGGCCGGCACCAGCGCCAGCAGTTCCCCAGCCGTGCGCAGGGGGCCGCGAAACACCATGCCCGGCTCGATCAGGCTCGGATCGAAGCCACGCCGGAATGCGGCAACCGCGCCGAGCGAACCGCCCCAGATCATGGCGTAGCGGGCCAGTTCCTGCGTCCAGGAAGGCGGACTGGCGAAGGCGTATCGGGCAACAACCTGGAACAACACGGCCAAGACCATGACCGCGACCAACGCGGCCGCGATCCGTTCGATGCCTAGGAAGAGACGACGGCCGGGTTCGTTGGCCCGGCCTCGGTCGTCGGTCATTCGCGCGCCTTATCAGCGGCGGCGGTGAATGCCGCAACGGCCTCCGGCGGCATCAGCAAAGCCCAAGCCTTCTTGGAGAGGTCGACAAACTGCTGGCGTCCCTCCGGCGATAGCTTGCCGACCTTCACGCCCTTGGCGGAAAGCGTCTTTAGCTCCTCGGCGGCGACGCGCAGCGTCCAATCACGATTGGCGGCAGTGGCGAAGGCGACGGCCTCGTCAACGGCTGCGCGGGTCTTGGCATCAAGCCCCGAGTACCAGTCGCGGGACATCAGTGCAGTGCGAATCCCCTGCCCCGCACCGGCATCGGTGTAGAACTTTAGGAGGTCAGTGTGTTGGTAGGCGATCGCCACGGCCGCGGGGTTGGCGTAGCCGTCGACGACACCGGTCTGCAGGCTGGTTGCCACCTCGGCGATGTCGACGACAACGCCCTGCGCTCCCCAGATCTGGAAGAGCGCGAGTTGCGTCTTGTCGATCGCCCTCAAGCGGAGGCCGGCGAGGTCCGCCGGTTTCTCAACGGGACGACGGTTGTTGAAGATGCCGATGGCGCCGCCGACGCCAAGGATAGCGCCGAGCTTCAAGTGCTGCGAGCCGATGCCTTTGTCGATGCGAGCCGAGATGTCGGTGCCGTCGATCACTCGGAACATATGCTGCAGGCTGTCAAACATATAAGGCGCGAGGAAGCCGAGGATCAGCGGCTCGGCCTGACGGATCACAGCGAAGTTGGTCACGCCGACTTCGAGGAGCCCCTGGCTCAGCTGATCCGCCACAGACTGGTCGTTGCCCAGCGCTCCGCCGACAACGATTTCGCTATCGAGGCCGCGCTCCTTCAGCTTGGCCTTGAAGGCGCTCGCCCATTGCCAGTCGCTGCACGAGTCTACAGCTTGGCAGCCGATCGAGACGCGAAGTGCCGCTGCCTCTGCCGGCACCGCCAGCACCAGCGCGACCAGAGCCGGGACAACAAACTTCAGGCTACGCATGACTTCCTCCCAGGCTCCTTCCTGGAGCCTCACGAGATAAGGTTGGCCAAACGCGGACCGACCAAGACGATGTCGGGCCAATAGACGAGGGCGCCGAGGACGGCGACCTCAACAAAGAAGAATGGCAGGATGGCCAGCGACAGCCGGCCGAAGGGCACCCGGGCAACCGCAGAGACCGCCATCAGACTGCCGCCGACCGGCGGGGAGATGAGACCGAGACTGAGGTTGAAGCAAATGATCGTGCCGAGGTGGATCGGGTTGGCGCCGAGCGCGATCGCCGGAGGCACCAGAACCGGGACCAGCAGGACGAGCGCCATTGGCGCTTCCATGACCGTGCCGGCGATCAGCAGAGCGGCGGTTAGGAACGCTAGGTAGCCGGGAAGACTGAGACCTAGGCCGGCCACGGCCTCCGCGAACAGCTTTGGCAGACCGATCAGGGCGAGAAAATATTCGAAGGCGCCGGCGGCGAAGACTATGGCGAAGATTGCGCCCGAAACGACTGCGGTGTGGATGAGCGCCTGGACAAAACGCGCCAACTCGATCGAGAGGGCGGCGCGCATCGGCGCACCTTCGAGGACGGTGTAGAGGATGGACACGGCGAGCGCTGCAGCGACCGCCAGGGCGGCAGCCTCGGTTGGCGTCACCCAGCCAAAGACGATCCCGCCGAGGATCACGACAGGAAGGGCAAGTGCCGGCGCCGCCTTGGCAACAACCGGCCAGCGCGAAGGCGGAGTCGGGCTGGCGGGGTGCCCCAGACGCCAGGCAAACACGGCATTGGTCGCCATCAGCGCGCCAGCGAGGAGCAGCCCGGGAATGAACCCGGCAGCAAAGAGGGCCGGGACGGACACGCCCATCATGGCGCCATAGAAGACAAGGATAATGCTGGGGGGGATGATCGGCCCGATCACCGATGCGGCGGCGGTCAGCGCGCCAGCATAGACGCGCGAGTAGCCGCGCTGCTCCATCTCCGGAACGAAGGTCTTGGACAAGGCGGCCGCATCGGCGACGCCCGACCCGGAAATGCCGGCCAGGAAAACGCTGGCTGCGACATTGACGTGGCCAAGTCCGCCCGGCATCCGCCCGGCAATCAGCAGGGCGAGATCAACGAGCGCGCGGGTTACTCCGCCGCGTGTCATGACTTCACCGGCGAGAATAAACAGCGGCATTGCCAGAAACGTAAAGCTGTCGACCTGGGCAAAGAAATGCTGCGGCAGGCCGGCGAGGTAGCGGTCCAACCCGTTCAGCAAGAAGGAGCCGATCGCTGCCGCGCCGAGCACATAGGCCAGACCGGCCCCGGCCAGGGCGGCAAAGCCCGCAGTGAGTATGACGATCCATGCCATTGGCGACAGCAGTTCCCAACGCCGAAGCCAGAAGATCTGATCTAACTGGCGGCCGGCCGCACCAAGTCGAGCTTTGTTCAACTATAGGACAAGTATGAATGAAGCATTCACAACGGTTTCGCGCCATCGCGAGTTAACTTCGCGATAAGTATGATGATTGACTTTAACAATTATGTAGTCATAACAAATGGCTGTGGCAGGCGTCCCGGCCGCCACAGGCTGCGCGCTTCAGCCGGTCCGGGATGCCCATGTCTGTTATTCTTCGCGGCCGCGACGAGGCGAGGCGATGACGAGCGTATTGCAATTTGCCGTTCGGTCTGCCCTCCGGACAGTGGCCATTCTGCTTGCGGTCACGGCCTCCTGGGGAGGGTCTGCGCTCGCTCGCGGCCTCGAAGTCGACCTTGCGCTTGTTCTCGCCGTCGACATCTCCGGCTCCATGGATCCCGACGAGCAGCGCGTGCAACGCGAAGGATACGTTACGGCCCTTCGCAGCGCGGAGGTCATTCGCGCGATAATCGGCGGCCCGACCGGGCGAATTGCTTTGACCTATGTCGAGTGGGCGGGGTCAGACATCCAGACTGTGGTGGTCCCGTGGACGCTGATCGACAGCCGCGAAGCGGCTATCGAATTCTCCGTCAGGCTCAGCCGCTCACCGCTCCGCGTCTATCGGGGCACCTCCATCTCGGCGGCGCTGCTGCTTGCCGCCGAACTCTTGGAGGAATTGGAGTACTTGCCCGCGCGGCGAACGATCGACATGTCCGGCGACGGGCCCAACAACATGGGCGTCCCACTGGCGGCCGCACGCGCCTTGGTCCTCGGACGCGAGATCACGATTAATGGTTTGCCGATCATGATCCCAGGCCACAACTTCGGCGATGGGTTCGGGGCCCTCGACGACTATTACCGTGAATGCGTGATAGGAGGCCCGTCAGCGTTCATGTTCACGGTGACGAGCTTGCGTGAGTTTCCCGCCGCCATCAGGCGCAAGCTTGTCCAAGAAATCGCCTCGGCGGAACCGACCCAGGAGAAGCCAATCCGCGCGCAGGCGGCTCCAGCGATCTGCGTCGACCGGCTGACATTTCCGCCACCTTAGGTTGGGGGATTCAACCGCGACAGCTACCTTCGATGGCCCGCTTCACGACGCTCGTCTTTCGGTTGTGGCAAAAATCGCTACCATGGCGGATTCCGGACTAGGAGTTGCCGCATTTGGCCCCCACCCTCGCAGTCAGAGAGATTCGCCGGTCCGGCCGCATTCCATCGGCAGAGCCGGACCGCGATGCAGGAGGGGAAAGCACGGGTCGACTGGCTACTGTGTGCAAGAGCATCCGGGATTTAAGGGGACCGACATGATCTTGGTGTATTGTGAGGTTGCGTAATGGCAGTGTCGCGCCTGAGACGAGCCGTCGTCGATCCGCTGGATCTTACGCCTTCTAACGCCGCGCCGGCGCGTAGTCCGGATCCGCTGGCCTCGGAACTCGAGGCCGAACTGATGACCGATCTGGAGGCCCTCGCTGCAGTGTTGGGCCGCTCGCGCCCGCCAGCGCGCCCAGATGTTCGATCTGCGGAGCGGCAGGGGGAAGGGTCGGGGCAGCAAGGGCTTCAGCGCGGGGCCGCGCAGTCGGAGCGCGGCCGCGCTCCAGTCCAACATAAGTTCTCCGAGTGGCCGGACCCCGAGCCGGTTGAGCGACGCTTACCCCCGTCGGTGGAGGCGGCACTCCAGTCGCGTCGGACACCTTCACCCGCAAGCCGTGGGCGGACTGACTACGCGGCGCCAGGGCCGCAGCGCGCAGCGGCCGCTGACCCGAGGGTGCGAGCGCATCCCGGCGAGGGACTCGATGCCGCCCGGACCGATGCTGACGGCGAAATAGCCGACGACGCCGCCGCATGGGCCAATCGCCGATGGGCAGCGCGAATGGCGACGGCGCCGACGCGGTTGCGACCTCAGCCGCGCGCCGCCGCAAGGGTCGAGCCGACGCTGCAACGCGGCGAAGAGGTTTCTGGAGAAGAAGGTCGTAGAGAGGTCGGCCGCAGAGAAGACGGTCGTAGAATTGAACCGCGGGCGCCGCAGGCGCGAGCCCCCGAGGCGCGAAACAGCCCACCGCCTGCGGTGGTGCCGTCGCCGCAGCTCGTGCCGAGCGCAGCCGAGCCCGATCTTCCCGATTGGTGGATTGAGGAGCGATCGCTGGCCGCCGCTGCGCCGATCCGTCGCCGCGGACTACCGCCGCGAACGGTCGCCGCTGCGGCCATCATTCTTGCCCTTCTCAGCGCAGCGGGCGTGGTCGCATTCCAGGCCGGGTCGCGGAGCGGTGCATTTGGTTTCCTGACCGCGAAGACGCCGGCCGTCGCGACTACGGCGCGGCCCGCCGAACGGGATCCGACGAGTCGGGCCGCCACAGGGGCGGTCGACGGCCGGGCGCCGGGCACCACGCAAGCCCAGTCTGCTGCCGCGGTGGCGGTCGCTGCCAATGTGACGCAAGTCGCTGAAACCCCGATCCGAGTCATACCAACCACCAGGGTTCGGGACATTCAGGAGGCGGAGTTGCCGGTGGCCGTGGCAATGCCGGTGCCCGAGCCGACAAACGCGTCGGCGAAGAACCCAACCGTCCTTGCTCCTGCCGAACCGGCGCTGCGGCTGCTTCGGCCGGAAGACGTCGCGCGGGCCAAGCCAACGGCTCCGGCGAAGATTGCCACCGCCGACACGCCACCGGCGCAGCGGCCGGCACCGGTCGGTGCGCCTGCGACGCCGGCCGCACAGCCGGAACCGCCTCGCGCCACCGGGCTCCTCTCCTTCGTGACCGATCGTTTTGCCGGGCCGAAGGCGAACCCGAATACCCGCGTGACGACCGATGACGTTAACGTACGCGCGGCACCGGAGAACAAGGCGGCGGTGGTCACCGTCGTGAAAGCCGGAACCACGGTCACCGTCAGCGAGTGTCGCCAATGGTGCAAGGTGACGGTGAATGATCACGAGGGGTGGATCTTCAGCGGACTGCTGACGACGCCATAAAAGGCATCGACAGCGTCTCGCGGCCTGCTCGCCTCGGCGAGGGGCAACGTGCTAGTCGGGCGGAGACTATGTCTCCGCCCGTTCTGCTCCTCCAGGGCATTGCCCTTACGTTTGGCGGCACGCCGCTCCTCACTGCGGCCGATCTGGGAGTGGGCCCCGGCGAGCGTGTCGCGCTTGTCGGCCGCAATGGTTCCGGCAAATCTACGCTGCTCAAGATCGCTGCCGGTTCGGTCGAAGCCGACAGCGGGCAACGCTTCCTGCAGCCGTCAGCGACGCTGCGCTACCTGTCGCAGGAGCCTGATCTCAGCGGGTTTTCGAGCGTCTCCGACTATGTCGCCGCCGGTTTAGCGCCGGGAGACGATCCGCATCGCGCAAGAGAACTGTTGGAGAGTCTGGGACTTCGTGCGGACCTCGACCCGGCGATATTGTCCGGCGGCGAGGCCAGGCGCGCGGCACTCGCCCGAGCGCTTGCCCCCGATCCCGACATCCTCCTGCTCGACGAGCCGACCAATCACCTCGACATTGCGGCGATCGAATACCTCGAGGCGACGCTAAGGGCCGTTCGCGCCGCATTTGTACTCGTCAGCCACGACCGGCGTTTCCTCGAAACGCTGTCGACGGCGACCGTTTGGCTGGACCGCGGCACGACACGCCGCCTCGATCAGGGATTCGCCGGTTTCGAATCCTGGCGCGACCGTATCCTCGAGGAAGAGGAACTCGAGAACCACAAGCTCAACCGGACGATCGTGCGCGAGGAGCATTGGCTGCGCTATGGGGTCACCGCTCGCCGCAAGCGCAACCAAGGACGGCTGCGGGCGCTGGCGGGCCTGCGGGTTGAGCGGCAGCGGCGACGATCCAACGCCCCGACCGGCCTGGCCCAACTGGCTGCACAGGAGGCACAGCAATCGGGCAAGCTGGTGATCGAGGCAAAAGGGATCGGCAAGAGCTTCGGCGAGCGCGCGATCGTGCGCGACTTCTCGATCAGGATCGAGCGGGGCGACCGTCTCGGCCTTCTCGGACCCAACGGCGCCGGCAAGACGACTCTGATCAACCTGCTGACGGGGGCGCTTACACCCGACAGCGGCAGCGTACGCCTCGGGACTAATCTCGAGGTCGGGTCGCTCGATCAGGGACGCAGGAGCCTCGATCCGAATAGAACCGTAGCGGATATGCTGACCGACGGCCGCGGCGATTCCGTGATCGTCAATGGCCAATCGCGCCACGTCATCGGCTACATGAGGGACTTCCTCTTTCGCCCGGAACAGGCGCGCACTCCCATCGGCACTCTATCCGGAGGCGAGCGTGGCCGTTTGATGTTAGCGCGCGCCCTCGCCCGCCCGTCGAACCTTCTCGTGCTCGACGAACCGACGAACGATCTCGACCTTGAGACGCTCGACCTGCTTGAGGAATTCCTCGCCGGCTACCCTGGGACCCTTCTCCTCGTCAGCCACGACCGCGATTTCGTCGATCGCGTCGCGACAGCAGTGTTGGTCTGCGACGGCGATGGCCGCTGGATCGAGTATGCCGGAGGGTACTCCGACATGATCGCGCAGCGTGGGCGCGGCATCGGTGCGCCGATGCCGGCAGCACCGGCGCGAGCAAAGCCGCCCGCGGCGAAGCCAGTGGCAAGGGCCGGGATGCGGCGCAAGCTTACCTTCGCCGATCAGCACGCGATGGAGACCTTGCCGAAAGAGATCGAGCGGCTGACGGCTGAGATGCGCCGCCTGGAAGAGCTGTTGGCCGATACGGGGCTGTACCGGCGCGATCCCCGGGCGTTTGCCTCGGCGACGGCCGCACTCGCTGAGGCGCGGGCGAAGGCCACGGCCGCCGAAGACGAGTGGCTGCGCATCGAACTATTGCGCGAGGAGATCGCCCGCAGCGGTTGACGCCGGGCAATGCCGTGGATTTGAACGCGATGGTTAGCGAAAACGGCGGTACTTAGCCGTTCCGATAGGCGAGAATCCAGGCGATGCCTTGACTCCGGCTGCCGTGTCTGATGCCTATGACCGGTTACGTAACAGCTCCTTTTGGGAGGGCTCATGAAGTCTCGTTATCTCTTGCTGGCTGCCACGGCGGCTGTCGCGACGGCGACGGCGCTGCCGGCATTGGCGGCACCGGCGACCTTCGATCGGCTATTGAATGCCGACAAGGAGCCGCAGAACTGGCTGATGGCGCAGCAGAACTATTCCGGCTGGCGCCACAGCGGTCTCGACCAGATCAATCGCGGCAACGTCGCCAACCTCAAGCTCGCTTTCATCGCTTCGATCGGCGGACGCTCGACCGGCGGCACGCTGGCGGGACGCGAGGAAGCCACCCCGCTGGTCAATGACGGCATCATGTACGTCACCGACAGCTGGGCCCGGGTGATGGCGTTCAACGTCGGCGATGCCACCAAGGGCGCGGTGCCGCTGTGGCGCTTCGACCCGAAGATCACCAAGTCGCGCACGCAGCGCGGCGTCGCTCAGTTGAACGACACGGTCTATATCGGCACCAACGACACGCGCATCGTGGCGCTCAACCGCAACACCGGCGAAGTGCTGTTCGACAAGCAGGCGGCGGCTCCGCCGGACCCGCAATGGGGCACTCCGTCGGCCAAGACGCAGGGCTTTACCTCGGCGCCGGTGACGCTGCGGACCAAGGGCGGCAAGGAACTGGTGCTGCAGGGCGAGTCGACCGGCGGCCAGTCGGGGACGATCAGCTGGGTCGGGGCGTGGGACGCCAAGACCGGCGAGCTGGCGTGGCGCTTCTTCACCGTGCCGAAGCCGGGTGAGCCGGGCTCGGAGACGTGGAAGGACAACCACAATGCCTGGAAGATCGGCGGCGCCGGCGTGTGGTCGATCGGCTCGTTCGATCCCGACCTCAACATCGTCGTCAACGGCACCGGCGACGCCTTCCCGAGCTACCAGCCGGAGTTCCGGCCTGGCGACAACCTCTACGCCGCCAGCGTGATCGCCAACGACGTCGATACCGGCAAGCTGACTTGGTACTTCCAGGAGACGCCGAACGAGCAATGGGACTTCGATTCGCCGAACACCAAGCTGCTGGTGACGGTGAACGGCCGCAAGCAGGTGGCGGAGTTTGCCCGCAACGGCTTCTTCTACCAGCTCGACCGCGGCACCGGAGCGTTCATCCGCGCCGACCAGTACCAGACGGAAGTGAACTGGACGAAGGGCATCGACCCGAAGACCGGCAAGCCGGTGGACTACGATCCGGCGGGCGGGGTGCAGGCCTATACCGGTCTCGGCAATCGCAATGCCAAGCCCGGCCAGCGGACCTGCCCGTCGCTCAACGGGCCGATCTTCTACCCGCCGACCTTCGATCCTGACCTGACCAAGGCATTTGCGGCCGGCACCGAGAGCTGCCAGATGAACAGCCGCATCACCACGCCGATGGACCCGGCCAAGGATTGGATCGGCCAGTCGACCTGCTGCACCGAAGCGAACCCGCCGAGCAAGCTCGGTCAGGGTCCGAACCAGGGCGCCAAGGCGACCATCTGGGCGTTCGATCTTGCCAAGGGCACGACTGAGCGGGCGTGGACTGCTGACACGCTGAACGAGTCGGGCCTCCTCGGCACCAAGGGTGGCTTGCTCTTCACCGGCGAGCACGGCGGTCAGTTCGAAGCGTTCGACAAGACTGATCTCAAGAAGCTTTGGTCGTACAACCTCGGCACCGGCATTTGCGCGCCGCCGATGACCTATGCGATCAACGGCAAGCAGTATGTCGCCATTGTCGCCGGCTGCTCGGTTAACGCCGACGCACCGCTGGTGATGCCGTCAGCCTTCATCGCGTTCTTCACGCTATAGGGCCGACTGCGACAGTTAAGAAGGGGGAGCCTATCGGGCTCCCCTTTTTCACTTCTGCCGAGGCGATCATTTCATGGCCAATGGCTTCCATGTCATAAAGACCGGCGGCGCCAAAATCGGCAGGCAAGCGATGCGTGTCGGACTTTTTTCCGTTGTCGCTGGGTTGGCTCTTGGCCAGATCACCGCGATTGCGGTGGCACAGGGCAAGGGGACTTACAACCTCGCTACCACCGTATATGACACGCCGCTCGGCACGCCGATCACCCAGCTCTCGCCGAGCGACTACACGCTGGCCTCCTGCGGCTCCAATGGCGGCCCTCCGGGTGCCCGTCTCGCGGGCTTCGCCGACTTCAAGAAATGCGCTGTCGAACCGGACACCGGCCTGCGGGAAATCTGGTTCATGTTCGACGACGAGATCGCTTATACTTATCGCGCAGTCCGCGATCCGACTCGTGCCAAGGTGTACGATCAGAATACGATGTACGACCACGCGGTCATTTCATCGTTCCTGGTCGACTCGACCGGCGCCATCCGCGGCTACCGCATTGTCACCGATCCGCGGGAAGAAGCATCGAAGCGGCTGACCGCTTTCCTGACGGCTGAGCAGATGAAGGCGATCGCGGGCGACCCGCAGCGCTCCACCTGCATGTCGATTCCCATGGCACCGGGCCAGGACGCCGTCGACGGCGATTTCGTCAATCAGGAGTGCCGCGAGCAGTCCGCGACTCGCGTGGTGAACATCATCACCCACCTCTTCCGCAAGCCCGGCCAGCTCGCCGTCGACCCGGTCACTGGGCAGAGAACCGACTTTTTCGAAAGCCAAGCCCGGCTCGAAATGTACGACCCGCGCTTTTCCGGAAAGTGAGCGCCGGGAATTGGACGCTGAGGAGTGCGATGCGCGTGATCACTAGTCGGAAGACCGCCATGGTCGTCCTCGCTCTCGCCGCTGGCGCGGCCTGGGCGGCGGACGACCGCATAATCCCCGCCAACCAGGAGATCGCGATCGACGGCAACCGCGTCTCTTGCGGCGACAACCCGCTGGTGCTGCCGGCCCCGCCAGTCAAGGATCTGGCAACCGCGTCGCCATGGCCCAATGTGCCGGCAGAGGCGATCATCATCGACAACGACGCGTTCCAGAAGCTCCCGACCAAGATCAAGGTCTTTCTCTACTACCACAGCTGCGGCCTTATCATTTCCGAGGGCAACGAGGATCGAGCGGACGAATACGCTACGCGCGTCGGACTCGGCAGCGGGACACTCGACCGGCAGACGGTGGCGCAGATCTGCGGTACCGACTTGCTGAAGGGGTGGAGCCACCGGCCCGACAACGCTCGGTGCGAGAAGCTGCTGGCGGCTGTCCGCAGGTAGCCGGAGTCAAATCTTCGCGAGGCCGGAGAACGGCCGGGTGTCCCCCTACCTTGATACGGCGAAGCAATTGGCGGGGGCGGAACCCTAAGCTAAATTGCCAAGTTATCGCCTTGGATTTCAAAGCGCTTTTTTGGGAGTACGAGATGTTGAACCGCGTTGGGGTGGGTCGGAAGGGTTTGTCGCTTACCGTGCTGGGAGTTGCCGCCGCGCTCGGCGCGGTCGTGCTGGTTCAGCCGGTATCGAGCCAAGCGCAGCAGCCGCCGAGCGAGGCGACGGTTGCAGCCGGGCTACAGGTTTGGCGGACGGCGGCTTGCGGCCTTTGCCATGGGACGTTCGGCAACGGCGAAAAGACACAGGACGAGGCCCCGACCGGCGCCAATCTGCGCACCACCAAGATCGACGCGGCGACGATGATCGAGACGATCAAGTGCGGCCGGCCGGGAACCGGCATGCCTTACTTCGATCCGTTGGCGTGGACCAAGAGCGCCTGCTACGGTCTGCCGCTCGCCGCCGAACCGCCTGCCGGTTCTCGCCCGCCGAACGCCGATCTGAACACGGAGAAGATCGCGCTTGTGGTCGCCTACATACAGGCCAAGCTTCAGGGCAAGCCGGATATCACAAAGGCGGATTGCTCCTACTACTATGGAATCCCGGCAACCGACCCCGGCTGCAGCAGCTTCAAATAGAGGCCGCGCACTCTGCGATCGCAAAGGGCGGCGCTTGCGTCGCCCTTTCTGATTCCCCAGGGGTCGGCGTTGTCGTGCTCGGGCGGTGCTATCGACCCGGCGCAGCCGGCTGGGGGACCACGGTGGAATCCGGCATTCGGGCACCGGCGAAGTTGGTGCCGATCCGCTTCACATTGTTGAAGTTGGCCTGCAGGAAATCAGAAACCCGCAGGTCGGCGTCGGTCATGTCGACCTCGCTAAGGTCGGCGTTCTGGAAATTGGCGCCGCGGATCTTGGTTCCCGACAGGTTGGCGGCGCGCATGCGCGCCATGACAAAATAAGCTTGATCCGCCTCGGCCCCCTTGAAGTTGGTGCGCAGCAGCGTGGCGGCAAAAAGCCTAGCCTGCTCCAGAGTGGCACCACTGAGGTCGGCGTCGACGAAGCGGGCGTCTTCGAGATCGGCACCAAGGAAGTTGACGCCGACGAACTTGCCACGCATCGACGCGAGGCTCCCAGCGGCAACGTTAGACATATCGGCGCCAGAAAAATCGGCGCCGCCGGCCTGTGCTTCGAACAGCATCGCCTGCGAGAGGTTGGCCTTGGTGAAGTTTGCCTGGAGAAGGTCAGCCTTATTGAGGTTGGCCTCGACCAGGATCGCACCGGACAGGTTAGCGTTCCGCAGGATGGCGCGATGAAACGAGGCGTTAGTCAGGTTTGCTCCGCGCAGATCGGCACCGGTCAGATCGCGCAGCTTCAGGCTCGCGTCTCTGAGGTCGCAGCCCGGACAATCCTTGGTTCTGCCCGCGAGAAAGGCATCTCGGTCCTGAGCGAGCGCAGGCAGCGTTAGGGAAAGGAAGACGGCCCCTAAGACCCCAAGCATGTGGCGAACAGCCATCAACCGCCTCCACCTGTAGCCCCGCCGGCGGGCAGTCATCCCGGCGTGCGCTTGTTTAAGCCGCTCTGATGCCGTCCGGCAACCACCGCCAACCACCGTCCCGTGCTCGACGACGCTCTCTCAACCCGTCCGCGACAGGCGATCACTGGCGCGTCGCCGGTATTTGTGGACGCGAGACCGGGCTTTGACTTGCGCTCGGTGGTTGACGCGGCGATGGTGCGGGCGTTTCACTCCCGCAGGGGGGGAGCGTGTCTCGGTCGGTTCTCAGTCTTGTGGCTGCCACGGCGGCTGTCGCGACGGCGACGGCGTTGCCGGCATTGGCGGCACCGGCGACCTTCGATCGGCTATTGAATGCCGACAAGGAGCCGCAGAACTGGCTGATGGCGCAGCAGAACTATTCCGGCTGGCGCCACAGCGGTCTCGACCAGATCAATCGCGGCAACGTCGCCAACCTCAAGCTCGCTTTCATCGCTTCGATCGGCGGACGCTCGACCGGCGGCACGCTGGCGGGACGCGAGGAAGCCACCCCACTGGTCAATGACGGCATCATGTACGTCACCGACAGCTGGGCCCGGGTGATGGCGTTCAACGTCGGCGATGCCACCAAGGGCGCGGTGCCGCTGTGGCGCTTCGACCCCAAGATCACCAAGTCGCGCACGCAGCGCGGCGTCGCTCAGTTGAACGACACGGTCTATATCGGCACCAACGACACGCGCATCGTGGCGCTCAACCGCAACACCGGCGAAGTGCTGTTCGACAAGCAGGCGGCGGCTCCGCCGGACCCGCAATGGGGCACTCCGTCGGCCAAGACGCAGGGCTTTACCTCGGCGCCGGTGACGCTGCGGACCAAGGGCGGCAAGGAACTGGTGCTGCAGGGCGAGTCGACCGGCGGCCAGTCGGGGACGATCAGCTGGGTCGGAGCGTGGGACGCCAAGACCGGCGAGCTGGCGTGGCGCTTCTTCACCGTGCCGAAGCCGGGTGAGCCGGGCTCGGAGACGTGGAAGGACAACCACAATGCCTGGAAGATCGGCGGCGCCGGCGTGTGGTCGATCGGCTCGTTCGATCCCGACCTCAACATCGTCGTCAACGGCACCGGCGACGCCTTCCCGACATCGCAGCCGGAGTTCCGCCCTGGCGACAACCTCTACGCCGCCAGCGTGATCGCCAACGACGTCGATACCGGCAAGCTGACCTGGTACTTCCAGGAGACGCCGAACGAGCAATGGGACTTCGATTCGCCGAACACCAAGCTGCTGGTGACGGTGAACGGCCGCAAACAGGTGGCGGAGTTTGCCCGCAACGGCTTCTTCTACCAGCTCGACCGCGGCACCGGGGCGTTCATCCGTGCCGACCAATACACCACCGAAGTGAACTGGACGAAGGGCATCGACCCGAAGACCGGCAAGCCGGTGGACTACGATCCGGCGGGCGGGGTGCAGGCCTATGCCGGTCTCGGCAGCCGCAATGCCAAGCCCGGCCAGCGGACCTGCCCGGGGACGCGCGGTCCCGGCTTCTATCCACCGACCTACGACCCCGACCTCGCCAAAGTCTTCGCCGCGGGTGCCGAGACCTGCTCGCTCGGCACTCGCATCACCACGCCGATGGACCCGGCGAAGAACTGGGTGGCCCAGAACACATGTTGCACGGAGACAGCCAACCCGGGTGGCAAAGTCGGCCAGGGTCCGAACCAGGGCGTGAAGGCAACCATCTGGGCGTTCGATCTGACCAAGGGCTCGACCGCGCGAGCTTGGATCGCCGAAACCCCCAATGAATCGGGGCTGCTCGGGACCAAGAGCGGCTTGCTCTTTACGGGCGAGCATGACGGTTCATTCAGCGCCTATGACAAGGGCGACCTGAAACGGCTTTGGACTTTCCGTCTCGGGGCCGGCATCTGCGCCCCCCCCATCAGCTACGCGGTCAACAGCAGGCAATATGTCGCGGTGGTTGCCGGGTGCTCTGCCAATACCGACGCTTCGGCACTGGTGCAGCCGTCGGCCTTCATAGCTTTCTTCGCCCTCTGACCCCTCTTGCCGGCAGGCTGGCGCGGGGGGTCGGTTTTCTCCTAGACTGTTCAAATTGAAGGATTTGCGTCCGCCGGACACTGAACGCGGACGATACCGAACCCCCAAAGGGAGGACAGCATGTTTCGCCGAGTGCTCGCCATCGCGGCCGGTGCCATCTTGATGGCAGGAGCCGCTGCCGCACAGACCTATCCCACCCGCCCAATCACCCTCATCATCCCCTTCGCGGCAGGGGGACCGACAGACACCGTTGGGCGGCTGGTCGCCGAGGCAATGGGCAAAGACCTCGGGCAGCAAGTAATCGTAGAGAACGTCAACGGAGCCGGCGGAACGCTCGGAGCCGACCGAGTCGCTAAAGCGACTCCCGACGGCTACACGCTGCTGCTGCACCACATCGGCATTGCTGCGGCCGAGACGCTCTACCGCAAACTGCCTTACAAGACCATGGAGTCGTTCGAGTACATCGGTCTCGTTACCGACGTACCCATGACGCTGCTCGGTCGGTCCAACCTGGCGCCGAACGATCTCAAGGGCCTGATCGACTACGTGAAGGCCAACAAAGAGAAGGTCACAATGGCGAATGCCGGTATCGGTTCAGCTTCGCATTTGTGCGGAATGCTCTTCCAGTCGGCAATCGGTCAGCAGGTCACTACAGTGCCGTTCACCGGAACCGGCCCGGCGATGACCGACCTTCTCGGCGGCCAAGTCGACATCATGTGCGACCAGACAACCAACACCACCGCTCAGATCCAAGGCAACAAGGTCAAGGCTTATGCCACGACCACGACCAAGCGCTTGGACGTGCTCCCCAATGTGCCAACCGGCGCCGAGGCCGGGCTGCCGAACTTCCAGGTCGGTGTCTGGCACGGCGTCTACGCGCCCAAGGGAACCCCGGCGGCAGTCGTCGCCCGCCTGAACGCGGCGCTGAAGGTTGCACTCAAGGACGCCACTGTCATTCAGCGCTTCGGCCAGCTGGGGACGTCACCGTCTCCGGAAAGCGATGTGTCGCCGGCAGCGCTCAAGGCCAAAGTCGAAAGCGAAGTGGCCCGCTTGGCCCCGGTCATCAAGGCGGCCGGGCAATACGCCGACTGACATTAACCGAAGAGCGCTCCGGGCGTATTGCGCCCGGAGCAGTTTGCGCTGGGCGGGGCTCCGTGACCATCAAACGCAGCGAGCTACTCTGCGGGGCGGTGTTCATCGCCATCGGGTTGGCGTTCGGGCTCGACGCATGGTTCGAGCTGCGGATCGGCACTGCGGTCCGCATGGGCCCGGGCTATTTTCCCTTGGTGCTTGCCGCTCTGTTGGTGCTGCTTGGCGCCGGGATCGTGTTTGCCGGGGTTGAGCTCGGACCCGTGCGCGGCAGTCAGGGGACCGCGGCACAGCCGCATCCGCTGCCGACTCGCGGCTTGGTCGCCATCCTGGCTTCGCCGGTGGTGTTCGGCATCACCGTTGAAGGTCTGGGGCTCGTCCCGGCCATCGCCCTCACTGCGCTCTGCGCCGCATTCGGAAGCCGACAGGTAGGCGGCAAGCTTGCCGCCATCATGACCGTGCTTCTGACGCTGTTCTGCTACTTGGTCTTCTCGGCAGGGCTCAAATTGCCGGCGCGGCTTTTTGGGCCTTGGTTGGGGCCCGTCTCCACGTTCTTCGGCCTCAGCTGATGACAGACCTTCTCGCGAATCTGGGGCTCGGCCTGTCGATCGCCCTCACGCCGACCAACATCCTCTTCTGCTTCGTCGGCTGTTTGATTGGCACGCTGATCGGCGTTCTGCCGGGCATCGGCCCGACGGCGACCATCGCCATGCTGCTGCCGATCACGATGTCGTTTCGCCCCGAAACCTCACTGATCATGCTCGCCGGCATCTATTACGGCGCACAGTATGGAGGATCGACTACCTCGATCCTCATCAACGTGCCGGGCGAGTCCTCGTCCGCGGTGACGGCGATCGACGGCTACCAGATGGCCCGCCAAGGCCGAGCCGGAGTAGCGCTGGCAACGGCCGCCCTGGCGTCGTTCTTTGCCGGCACGGTTTCGACGCTGATCGTCGCGCTGTTCGCTCCGCCTTTGGCCGACATCGCACTGCAATTCAGCGATGCCGAGTACTTCTCGCTGATGCTTCTCGGGCTGATCACCGCCATCGCTCTGGCGCATGGATCCATTCTGAAGGCGATCGCCATGATCGTCGCGGGCCTGTTGTTCGGGCTCGTCGGCGCCGACACCTTCGCCGGCGTGCCGCGCTTTACGATGGGCTTCGTAGAACTGTCAGGCCGGCTCAGCTTCGTGGCGGTGGCGATCGGCGTCTTCGGCGTGGCCGAGATTCTCCGCAACCTGGAAAACGAGAGCAACCGTGAGCCGACAGTTGCCCGGCTGACGCGACTGTGGCCGAGCCGAGAAGACTTCAAGCGCATCTTCGCGCCCATCATACGCGGCTCTTCTCTTGGGGCGATCCTCGGCATCCTGCCAGGGGGCGGCGCGATTCTGGCCGCCTTCGCGGCCTACACGGTCGAGAAGCGCGTCTCTCGGACCCCGGAGGCATTCGGCAAGGGTGCCATTGAGGGAGTCGCCGCTCCGGAGGCTGCCAACAATGCAGGAGCGCAGACCTCGTTCATTCCGATGCTCACCCTCGGCATACCCGCTAACCCGGTGATGGCGCTGATGATCGGGGCGATGATCATTCAGGGCATCGTCCCCGGCCCCAACGTGATCAACGCCAATGCCGATCTGTTCTGGAGCGTGATTTGCTCCATGTGGGTCGGCAATCTGATGCTGGTCCTGCTCAACTTGCCGCTGATCGGCATTTGGGTGCGCCTGCTGCGCATTCCCTATTACGTGCTGTTTCCAGCGATCATGACCTTCGCGGCCGTCGGCGTGTACTCGGTCAATAATGTTGCCTTCGACCTTTATGCGGTCGCCTTCTTCGGGGGCCTTGGCTATCTGCTGGTCCGCCTCGGCTGCGAGCCGGCGCCCCTTCTGCTCGGCTTCATTCTCGGGCCGATGCTCGAGGATCACTTGCGGCGGGCGATGATCAAGTCGCGCGGCGACCCGTTGGTGTTCTTTCAGCGTCCAATCAGCGCCGCGCTCCTCGTTGCCGCGGTGGCGGTCCTGATCATCACGATCCTGCCGCAGGTCTCGAGAACGCGCGAGACTGTGTTTCAGGAGGAGTAGCGTGCACCGGCGCACCGGTTTTCGGCGGACCTTCGTCACTCTGGCGGCGCTACTGGGCAGCGCCGCCGGGCCGGTCCGTGCGGGGCACGACGCACTCGCGCCGGTCGACGCGCCGATCAAGCGCTATTCAGCTTCGATCGTCTCGCTCGGCCCTCCCGACAAAGACGGCCACATCCACTCCTTCACCACCTCGAATAGCGACTTCCGGGCAGATGAACTGAAAAGCTGGCGGCTGACATTCGTCAGCGGAGAGCTTCTGGCCAACAGCTACCAGGTAGCGGGCAACAGCGCCGCCGAGGTCACGCTCACCGACGACAACGGGCCGATCGACGCTTTGCGCGTGGGCGATCTCTTCCTGGTCGAGCAGGTCTTCCAGCGACGGACGCCCGCACCGGCCCCGCGACGAGCGGCGGACTGACCGTGGCGGGGACGATGCGACGGCTGGTGTTCGCCGCCCTAGCGGCACTCCCCGCACGCTTGGCGGCGGCGCAGCAGATCCCCTCCGAGATAGTGGACGCGTTCCACAAGGCCTTGGCCGCAAACAACACGCGCGGCGCCCTTCAGCTTCTCAGTCGCGACCTCGTGGTGTTCGAGTTCGGGGCGATGGACGCGACGCTCCAGGCCTACGCCTTCGCCCACCTTCCGGCGGACATGACGATGGCCTACGGAACCGAATGGGAGTTGCAGTTGCGGCGAGTCGGCGGCAGCGGCGATGCCCGCTGGGTGATCAGCAGCTACAAGGTCACTGGCACTGCGAAGGACGGCACGCCCATCAACCAGACGCAGTTAGAGACCGTGCTGCTCGATCGCATCGGTGGCGAGTTCAAAATTTCGCACATACACTGGTCCAATCCGCCCGGCGCCTATGTTCCGCCGGCCAGCACGACGCCCCCAGCCCCTGCCCGCTAGGATCTCATGCCCTCACGCCATGATAGGCTGGGCGAGTATCCACAGGCTGACCATCGTATAGCCGACCATCAGGGCTACCATCGGTACCTGGCTGACGAAGGCGGCACGCCGCGTCCCGAAAAAGCGGAGCGCCGCGACATGAGCCAAGTACACGGCAATGACGTGGCCGAGCACGATGAGAGTAACCGCGGCGTACCAGAAGAACTTTGGGTTCACGAGGCCGATGTTCACCTGGTAGTCGGCGGTGCCGAACAGATTCCAACCGGCCCCCATGGGATCGGACACGAGTGGGATGATGAACTGCCCCGCCGTCATCAGCAGCGAGAAATAATGAGAGAGGTGGTAGGCGACGGCAATCGGTACCAATGTGAGAACGAACGCCGACGCGACCGGACCCGCAGCGACCAAGGGCCGCCGATCGACAGGGACCAGCGGCCTCGTCACTTTTGCCATCAGCCAGCTGACCGCGGCATAGACGGCGACGAAAGCCAACGGGAAGGCGATCAGCGCGACGGACTTGATCAGGACGGCGTCGGGAATGCCGCGCCCGGAAATGGCGTCGACCAGCCGGGCTAGGGCGGGGGTCGTGTAGACGCGGTTGAAGATCGCCTGGAACAACGGGGTTTCGAGGAACCCATCGAAAGTTACCGTCGACAGCATCAGCAATATGAAGACCACGGTGGACCAGGGGAGCCGTTCCTCGCTCTGGAGGCCGGCACCGAGCGGCCGAAGGTAGAGCGGTCGCGCGGCGGTCGTCGTGGCCTGGCGGCCGTATTCCTCCGGTCCGATCGGCGCAAACCGCGACAGAACGCCAAAAGCCAGCGTGAATGCCTCGCCACGGTCGCGCCAGGTCGTGCGACCGAAGACAAACATGCCGACAAAGGTCGCCGCCGCATAGACGAGCGCGGCGCGCGATAGCGCGGCTGGGATATCGTGGCTTGGCCACACCAGTTCGCCCCAGGCAAAAGCTGCAAAGAGCAGAACCGCAGGCCAGGTTCCGAGCCACGTCGGATAGGCGAGCTGCAAAGATAGGGATCGACCGGTCAGCCGCGCGAAAAGCCGCTCGGCCCAGCCAAACAAAGTTGCGAACGGATTTATGACGCGCCAGACGTCACCAACAAGCGCGGATAGAAACGCCAGCCCGACCCACCAGACGATCCAAACCAGGGTGACGATCACATTGGAGTATGGGTCCTGAGAGCCGACGGCACCGCAATAGATCGCAAACAGAAAGGCAAGCGCGACGAGCGCTCGGACCGCACTCAGCAATGGGGGGCTTGCCAAGGCCCGGAGCGGGGAGATCCGCATCAGGTCGAAGCGCGGGTACCGGTAGTCGGCGCGCTCACGCACGAACAGTGCCATGACGACGAACGTCAAGACGATAGTGAGGCCGGCGCCGATCTCCCAGAACGCCAGAGGCAAGGGCAGGTCGAACCGCTGTCCGAAGCCATGCGCCCATGCCGGGCCGGCGAATGCGGGCATCGCTGCGATAAAGGCACCGCTCCAGACTGCCCACCGCACTGCCATCTACCTCGGATAGACCTCGACGTAGTGGAGCACGGTGGCCGGTCGGCCGCGTTCGCCGTGCGTTTCGATGCTGAAGCGTCCGGGGAGTTCGGCCGGTATCAGCATCACCGTCGGAAGCCCGGGGGTCAACGCCGCCTCGACATCGTAGCCGTGCAAGTGGACGCCCACCGGTTCGTCCACGTTCCACCGGATCTGGAGCGTTTCACCTTGAGTAACGCGAAAGGTTCCCGGGGCAGCCGTTCCCGACACCTTGCCTTTCGCGATCGCCAGTTCGAGGGAGCGAATAACCCCCGGGGGCGACGTCGGACGGGACCGCGGCACCCAGACGAGGAAGCGGGCCGCAGTTGGCGAGCCGGCCGTTCCGAGCAAGGGCTTGTCGTCGTTGCCGGCGAGCGTCACGCGGATCTCGTGGGTTCCGGCGGGAAGGGGATCGATATGAGCGTTGGTTTCGAACAGCGAACGCGAACGCTTGCCGTCGACTGCCAGATCGACGTGGCCCTCGCCTGGGCGTGGCGCCGCGGCGACGGCGCGATCGGAGGCGAACTGGAATTCAGCGATCGTGAGTTTGAGGTCCCATCCCGACGCGGCGCGCTCGATGCTCGCGCTGAGACGTGGGCCGGGGCCATCGCCGCCGGCCCACGCCGAAGCCGCGCTGCCCCACAGCAGCGATGCCAAGGCGAACACTCTTGCGCCGGACACGCTTGTCTCCCCGCCTCGGGCTTGGTGCAACCAAGAAGGCGGCCGGCCAGGCCGGCCGCCCCTCCCAAGCCGTCCCTACGGATGGTTGACGTCGTTGCCCTGCCAGGTGCCGGTACCAACGCTTGGCAATTCATTGGCGCGCGGACCGGTGTAACGCATCACTTGGATGCCTGTGCCGTTGTCCATCCAATAGAACAAGCCGTCGCGGTAGACGGGGTAGGAGCGTGCCTGGCCGAGCGGTAACGTGTTGGCGTGCCCGACCTCGCGCGGATTGCGGATATTGGAGATATCGATCGCCCGCATCCCCTGACCGTACCAAGTGATGAACACGAGGTTCTTGAAGACGGTTGGGTTATGGGCCTGCCAAGCGACGTTCTTCTTGGGCGTTTTGCCGTCCGGTTCGAGCGTCGGGTTTTTGAGGCACTCCAACACGTCGTTCTGCTCCACGCCGAATCCGCTGATCATCATCGGATTGGTTTCCTGTTCGATGTTCAGGAAATAGAGCATCGAGGTCGGACAGCCCCCCCGCTCCTCCGAAACCACGGCCCAGTTCGGCCGATTCTTCAGGTTGTCCTTGCCCGGCGCGGGACGCCCCGGCACGACGATGGCGCTGTGGAGACCGGTCGCGCCCTGGATCGGCGGATAGGGGTCCCAGCGCGAGCGGTCGGCCAGCTTGAGGTAGCCGCCCACATCGCCCGCAGCGACGATCTTCTTCACGCCGGGATCGTCGTTGATGACCATGTGTACGCAGTCGCGCGGCAACTGAGCCAACTTGGCTGGATCGATATCGCTACCGATGACGCCGCCTTTGTAGACGTTAGTCGAATCGCGATTGCATACTCCACCCGCGGTCAGCGCCGCGTTGCTGTTCTTGGCCACCGCCTCAGAGCTGAGAATGTAGAAACCTGCCAAACCGCCGGCGACGTAAAGCCGTTCGCCGTCATTAGACCAGGTCACGTTGTGGGCGTAGTTGTTCTGGCTCTTGATCGTAGCGATGGCAGTGCCACGTGCGTCTTTCAATTGGCTGTAGTCCGGGAAACGGCCGTCTGCGAACAACCCAGTCTCGTCCGGTCGCTCGTCCTTCACCGGGCCGCCAACATCCTGCAGCGTGAAGCCGGCGATCTGCACCGGCTTCTTCAGGATGTGGCCGGTCCTCTCGTCGGTCGCTGCCATCACCCGAATGTCGGCCGTGAGCTTGCCGGAACGTTCGGGGTCGGGCAGCGAAGTACCGCCATATGCCGTGCTGGCGATCAGGATGCGCATGGGATTCTGGGGGTCGATCCACATGCCCATCTCGTGCATGTCGCCGCCGTACATGTACGGCTCGGCTGTCGCCACGACCTGACAGCTGCCGGGGTCGACCTCGTAGATCGCCATCAACCCGTCGTCGACGCTGATGTCGCGGATCATGACGATGGTGTCCTTGCCCTCGACCGTCTTCACCAGCGTCGCGCTCATGATTGAGTCGTCGTCGCCCGGCCGGGACGGAATCGACGAAACGCGTTGCGGCTTGTCGCGCACCGGGTCTGCGCCCATCTTGAAAATGTCGACCGGGCGGGCGTCCTTGCCGCCGTTGCCGGAATTGCTGTGGCCGGCAAACATGCAACTACCGGCAATGGTCAGGGCGCGGCCGTCACCACGACCTTCGCGGTCGCCATTCACCCAATTGCCCTGCGCATCCTTCTGCGACGGCACGACCTGAATCCAGTGGACGCGGTCGAAATTGCGGATCAGTCCGAGCTGCTTTTCCAAGAGGGCAATGCCGAGATCCTCCTCGGCGTCGGTGGCCTGCGGGTTGATCTCGCCTTTGGCGCCGATGCGGTTGGTCGGCATGAGGGAGAGGGGCGGATTGAATGCCTGAGGCTGGCACCCGGCAACCTCGCCCTTGGCCGCGACACAGTCCTGCGCCGAGGCCGGCGTTTGACCGGCGCACACGGCTGCCACAGGAAGCGCCAGCGGTGCATATTTCAAGTATTTGAGAACCGCGCGAAGCATTGCACACCCTCCCTCACTCTGCGAGGACGCGCCGCTCCCGACCCAGCATGGGGTCGAATTCGCCCCAAGCCAGACGCGCCCACCAGCCACCAACGCGATAAGCCACCCATCGCCGGGCCGCCGCGCGACTATAGGACCTCAGGCCGGCGACACAAGGAGCGCCCCGCGGCGATGAGGGGAGCCAACAAATGGCTCTCGCGCAAACGTGTTTAGCCGCTTTGCCGCGTTCCTTCGCCGCTGCAATTGCCGTCGCATGTTGTCTGGCATAGGTGTCTAATGGCCGGCGGGGACTGCGCCTTGGCGAGGAGGGCCGAGCGCGACCCCAGGCCCAGCAGGGAGGCAGTTCCAATGAAGCGTTATCTCGTACCCCTGGCGATGCTGGCGGCGATGCCGTCGGCTTTGGCGCAGGCGCCGGGGCAGGCCCCGACGACCAGCCCAACCGTCCTTCCGGTCCCGACGCAGAAGGTGCCGGAGATTCCCTTCGACTCAGTGCCCAATTTTCTCCGGATGCCGCCGAACCTTTATCTCGGCGAAGCCGCAGGCGTTGCCGTCAATTCCAAAGGACACATCTTCGTTTACTCGCGCGGCGACACAGACGGCCCGGCTTACGCCGCCCGTGCGTCGCAACTGCTCGAATTCACGGCCGATGGACAGTTCATCCGCGAGATCGGTCACAACCTCTATGCGTGGGCGTTTGCTCACACTGTCCGCATCGACAAGGACGACAACATCTGGGCCACCGACAAGGGCACAGACATGATCGTCCAATTCAATCCCGACGGGCAGGTCATGAAGGTGTTCGGGCGCAAGAAGGAGGCGTCCGACGCCAATGCGGTGCCATGGGAGCGTCCCAACCCGCCACTGCCTCCGATCGATCAGCAGTTCCGCCAGCCGACCGACGTGACCTGGGATCCGGCCGGTAACATCTATATCAGCGACGGATACATCAACGCCCGGGTTGCGGTGTTCGACAAGGACGGGTTCTGGGTGCGCTCGTTCGGCACACCGGGCGCCGGTCCAGGCCAGCTAAACACTCCGCACTCGATAGCCTCGGATAAGGACGGCAACATCTATGTCGCCGACCGCGGCAATCGTCGCGTTCAGGTATTTGATGGTACCGGAAAAGTGCTGCGGCAGATCGTGATGGATGTTTATTACGATTACGACAAATCGCATGCGCCGCTCGGTGCCAAGGCGCCGATGACTCCTCAGGGCGTCAATTTCGGAACAGGCTTGACGCAGGCACCGGGGGCTCCGTGGGCGATCTGCATCACGCCGCCCAATGCCAGCGGTCAGCAGTTCCTCTACGCTGCCGATGCTTTTCCGGGTCGCATTTACAAAGTGACGCTGGATGGCACGGTCGTGGGCGTTCTTGGCGAAGCTGGCAAAGCACTAAAGCAGTTTGGCTGGATCCACGAGATCGCATGTCCGTCTGAGAATGAGCTTTTCGTGGCGGAAATTCTTAACTGGCGCATCCAGAAGCTCACGCTGCGCCCGCAACAGCAGCGCGCCGGTCTCCAGTAAGACGCGGAAATCGTTGCATCGTGCTTGCCCGGGAGGCCTCCTCCCGGGCGTTTTTTTGAGGATCGCCCCTCCCCTAGACCGAGAGGCGCCGGCCGGCCACAATGGCGAAAGGCTGGCAATTTCCTACGGGTTGCCGCGCAGGCCCCGCGGCAGTGAGGTGGAGGTTGACAATGGGTCTCGATCGAATCCGGCGACTGCTGCTGTCCCCGCTGGCCGTGATCGCCGGAGTAAGCGGCGCGGCAACCGCAGCCGGGCCGGCAGGCAATCAGGTCGACCTGCAGCTGGTGCTGGCGGTCGATATCTCCGGGTCGATGGATTATGACGAGCAGCGCGTGCAGCGAGACGGCTACGTGGAGGCCTTTCGCGACCCGCAGGTCATCAACGCCATCACCGATGGCCTGCTCGGACGCATCGCCGTGACTTTCGTCGAGTGGTCAGACGCCGACATCCAATTTCAGGTAACACCCTGGATGATAATCGACGGCAAGGAGAGCGCCTTCGCTTATTCGGCAGCACTCGCCAAGGCGCCGCTACACCGTGCCCGCAGCACGTCCATTTCTGGCGCGCTCCTGATGTCGATGCGTCTTTTCGATCAAGGCTCGTTTCAGGCGATCAAGAAGACCATCGACGTTTCCGGCGACGGCGCGAATAACAACGGCCCGCCGGTGACGGTGGCACGCGATCAGGTTCTGGCCAAGGGGATTTCCATCAACGGGTTGCCGATCATGATCCGCAGCTCGGGCTTCGGCGCCAACACTTCGCAGGATATCGCGAACCTCGACCAGTACTACCGCGACTGCGTTATCGGCGGCCCTTCGTCATTCCTATTCACGGTGGACAAGCTGGAGGACTTTCCGGTGGCCATCCGCCGGAAGCTGATTCAGGAAATCGCCTTCGTGCCACCGCAGCTGCCGCCGGCGGCGATAAAGGCTGCGGGCACGACCGATTGTATGATTGGCGAAAAGCTTCGCCGCGGGGGCTTCGGCGGGTTCGGCGGATTCGACTTTACTCCCGGAGGACGCTGACGCGCCGGCGGTTTGGCGCGATGTCCGATATGAGCAAGGTTTCCCGCGGAGAAACGAAGAAGCGGCGAGTTGCGCTGTTTACGTCGGTACCGCCGCGACTGGTGCGCCTCGATGGCGCCGGAGTCGACATAGGCGCCGCCTATCTTGGCGAATGCATAGGCTCGTGGCAGTCGGCGGGCTTTGACCCGTTCTCGATCAACGCTGTCGGCGAGCCCACGTCTCACAGCCTTCGCCAGATCCGGGTCGACCGCGACGCCCGTGATATCGCCGCCGGGCGACCGATGGTGTTTCTCGACGACTTCCTCGGCGCGATTGCATCTGCTGCCGGCGGAAGCGCTTATGCGATAGCCAATGCCGACGTCACCATCCTCGACGCCGACCTCGCCGAACGGGTGGCATCGATCCGACCCGGAGAGGTGTTGTTCAGCCGTCGCCTCGATTGGCCGGCGGAGGACCGCGCGCGCCGAACCGTCGCGATCCATGGCTTCGACTTCTTTGCCGGCCACAGCGACGATCTGAGGAGTTTCGGCGGGAGCGGCCTGGTCTTCGGCTTGCCGTGGTGGGACCACTTCTTTCCGCTGGCGATGTGGATCAATGGTGTCCGGCTGAGACAGTTGGCACCGGTCGTTGCCCATCTCGATCACGGCGAGCGCTGGGACTCCGCGAGTTGGCACCAGCTTGGCACGCGTTTCGTCGAAGCAATGGAGGCTCGTCGACCGCCGGCCGCGTATGCCAGCGTCCTCGATGCCGCGATGGGCCGCCACACCGGCGCGGCCCGGCATCTCCTGCTCCGGGCGTTCGCAAAGCTGCGTGGACGGCACGAGGCTCGCGACGCGACCCAGGTGCTCAATCGTGTGTCGGGCGCCAATATCGCCTTCATCGACGGCGTGGCCCCGATCGAAGCCGCGCCAGCCCCAGCGATGGAGCGGTCGCGTTTCGATACGCGCCTTTCTCGTTGACTGACCGCCCGGCTGTTTCGAAGGTGGATGTGCGGTGGGAGCGTTCCTCGCCTTCCTGACGCTTTTCCGCGCCGGACCGAGTTGCCAATAGTCGGAGTGGAGTTGCCGGCGGCCGGAGTGCGGTTTTCGAAGGCTCGGATCTTCGAGCAGCACCCAACCCCGCGCGATCGTTGACGACGGCTCGGTCGGCCTGATCCTTTGGACTGCCCGGACGGCCGGGCTCGGATCTCCCTCTACTCAATCGACCGACAACGAGTCGCCAAGCGCAGGCGCAGCCGAAATACAATGGCGACTGCGTGCTCGCGGGCTCGCCGCCCTCTCTCTCGTTGGCGAACAATCGATAAGTCCGGCGGAACTGCAGTGCCGTCGTCGCGTTGTCCGACACTGGGGGTTCAGTTTCGGAGAGATAGCAAATGACCAACGCGGACAATCGCGACAACAATCTCGGTCGCCAAGACCAATCGCCGTCCAAGGGAACGCAGATGGACCCGTCGAAGACCCAGTCGGGCGGCGCCTCTGGCGAGAACCGCAAGGACCATCAGTCCGGGACCGCGGACAAGATGCGGCAGTCAGGCACTGACCTGAAGCAGTCCGGCAGCGACAAGGGCAAATCGGACAGCGATCTCGACAAGGGTACGGGCGGTCGCGGCTCGATCCGCGAGGAAGACAAGGGGCGCATGCCTTCCGGCGGCACCCGCTAATCCACCGATCACCTTTCACAACGACCGCGGCGACTCCGATGCACTGCAAGTGCACGGAGTCGCTGGCGCATTTTAGGAGGAACTGATGGCCCTCTTTGGTAAAGAAATTGAGACAATGCATGACCTTTTCACGCACCTCATGCGTGACATGTACTATGCCGAAAAGCAGATCGAGAAAGCTCTGCCGGACATGGTGGAGAAGGCTACATCCCAGGAACTCAAGGCCGCATTTTCCGATCATCTCCAGCAGACCCACGAGCACGTGGCGCGCCTTGAGAGGGCCTTCGAACTGCACGGTCAGAAGGCCAAGGCAATCGACTGTCCGGCCATAGACGGCATTCTCAAGGAGGCCAAGGACGTCGCCGCGGACATCGCCGACAAGCGCGTTCTCGATGCCGGCCTGATCGCGATGGCCCAGGCGGTCGAGCACTACGAGATGGCTCGCTACGGCACACTCGTCGCCTGGGGCAAGGAACTCGGCCACCGTGAAATCGTCGAGCTCCTGTCCAAGACCCTGGAGGAGGAGCATGAGGCCGACGAGAAGCTGACCGACCTCGCCGAAGGCAGCGTCAATGTAGCCGCGGCAGAGGGCGCGCACCGCGCCGCGGCGGAGTAGAACGCCGTTTCCTAGCGCCAGTCGGTGGGCGCTCCAAGAGATCGCCCACTGACCGTCGGGGACGCCTCACTTCCCCCTTCGGCACCCGGAACGCGACGTTCCGAAGATCGTTGACCTCCAGGGAATCTCACCTGGAGTTCAGATATGCAGCGACTTCAAATTATCCGACCGGCCGCAATTGCGCTCGCGCTGGGCTTGGCCCCGTCGTTCACACCGGGGCTGGCTGCCCTTCAATACGCATACGCGCAAGGTGCGAGCGCCAGTATCTCAATTTTCTTCAACGATCTTCAGCCCTATGGCAGCTGGGTACAACACAGCCGGTACAACTACGTGTGGGTTCCGGAAGTCATCGACGCCGATTGGGCGCCGTATACCAACGGCCATTGGGAGTTTGTCGAGGGCTACGGCTGGTACTTCCAATCCGACGAACCGTTCGCTGCGGTCGTTTATCACTACGGACGCTGGGCCTACGATGCCGGCATAGGTTGGTTTTGGGTGCCCGGCACGGTTTGGGCGCCGGCGTGGGTTTCGTGGCGCCAAAGCGACGATTTTGTTGGGTGGGCGCCACTTCCTCCGGAGGGCAACGGCTTTGCCATCGGCTTCTCCATCAGCACGGCGACAATCCCGGAGGCTTCCTGGCACTTCGTGCCGGCCCCCCGCTTCCTTGATCGCGATCTTCGGCCACAAATCATTTTTGTGCGCGATCGACCTGAGATCTACCGCCAGAGCAACCGCATTGGCTCAGTGCGCGTGCAGAACAACATCGTCATCAACAACGTGCTCAACATCAACTTCATCGAAAACAAGACGAACCGCCGCGTGGAAGTGCGCCGCCCTGAACGCGTCGGCGACGTCAACCAATCCCGATCGACGGGCGATGGCAACACGATCAAGGTTGTGACGGGGCAACTCGCTGTGCCGCGCAACGAGCGCCCGCAGCAAACGGTAACCCTGAACGACTATCGCGAGCGGCGCGGTCCGAACGGCGTCAATGTACGCCGGGACGGCAATGCCGGACCGGGCGGTGAAAATCGGCCGGCAGGTGATGGAAACGCGCCAGGCAATGCCGCAAACAATCCACGCGTTCCGCCGGACCGAGCGGATACAGATCGGCCGGGCAATACGGCCGGGAGACCAGACGGCAACACTGCAAACAACCAGCCTGACCGGAACGGCGCGCGGCCGGGTCAACAGCTGGGGAACGGTCCTGCAGCGGACAACCCGAGCAATCCACGCTGTGCGGATACTGCATTCGCCCGGGAAAACTCGCGGATTTGCGGTCCCGCAGCTGCAAATAGCGAGCGCGACCAGCCCGGCCGCGACAACCGCAATGACGGCCAGCGGAATGCAGCGCAGCCCCCGAACGGGCAGCCCTCTCCCGCGAACAACCGTGCCAACGGCAACGCCGCCGGCGGGAACGAGGGAGACCGCGACAACGGGCGAGCCAACACCAACAGCCGCAATCCGTCGCCCGCTTTGCAGGGAAATGCCAACCCGAACGGGAATGCCGGCGGGGCCCTGCCCGATAATCGACGTCAGGATGACGGTGCGACTCGGCGCACTCCCGGACCGGGTGTCCAGGGCAATGTGACGCCCCCTGCGGGGAGGGCGGGGAATGGCCGTGACGCTGGTGAGTCGCCCGCGGTGGATCGCAACGCGACGGGTGCCATTGCCGCGCCCCGCCAGCCGGCAGCCCCGCCGGCCGGCGACCGTAACGACAACGGCGCTCGGCCACCGGCCCAGGGAAACAATGCGGCGGCCGCGAACGCCAATTCCAATCGACGGGGACAGACCTGCGCCGACCCCGAGTTCGCTAGAGCCAATGCCGCGGCCTGCGCCCGGAGTGAGCCGGACCAAGGCGGCGACAGGGACCGTCGCCGCTAGGAAACAGAAAGGGCAGCGCCTCGGCGCTGCCCTTTCTTCATCGCGAGCAGAGGCTGCTTGCGCTGCTGCGTCGGATCAGGTCCACCGCCCGGTCAGGACCATGACCAGAACAATGACGAGAACAATGCCGAGTAGCCCTGAGGGGTAATAGCCCCAGTTCGCCGAGTATGGCCAGCTTGGCAGCGCCCCGACGAGAACAAGAACCAAAATGATGATCAGAATCGTGCCGAGATTCATGTGCGTGCGTTCCTAAGGAGTACCCCAGACGCTAAAGGCCCGCGGTATCGATGCAGACCTTCAGTGCTAGTGAATTACGGCTGTGGCGCCCTATCCCGCGTATTTGAACTCGGCGAGATTACCCAGCTGCTCCTTCGTGCCGCCAGGTAAGGTCACCCGGTCGCTGACAATACGAAGATCCTCGTAACGCACCGGCACCAGCTTCGAGCCCATCCCGAGGAAACCGCCGACCGAGAGGACAGCGTAGGCAGTTTTGCCGTCGTTGCCGATGATAACGTCGTCAACTTTGCCGATGCTGTCGCCGGCGGCATTGGTGACATTGGCACCGATTACCTTGGACGCGCGAAAGCCGGTGGCCAGCGTCGCCGGATCGACTCGTGTAACGCCCACCGTCTGCGGTACGCCCTGCGCCTGGGCAACACTGAAGGCACTTAGTAATGCCATCGTCGCGCCGCTCAAAAGCGAAATAGATTTCATCGTTGGAACTCCATGCCGGTGGCTGATGCTCCACACAACGTGGGCGGGCTGTGGCGGTTCCGGCGTGGGCTGTCGGGTTTACGGCTTCGAGCCGTTACGCGGAACCACCTTGCGCTTCAGGCGTTGACTAGACGCCTCGACAAACCCCCCGGTCGGGGTACAAGCGCGGGCGAAACGGTCTCCCAGTCCGTTTCGCCCGCTTTCGTGCTTGGTGACGCGCGCTCATCGCTCAACGTTTCACACGGGAACGGCATATCTCCCGACGCGTTTCTCTTGCATGGACGCGCGACACTCCGGACAGCGGAGCAACTCCGGCCCTGGGCTCGACGACATAATCCTCTATGCTGTGAGCGGGTTCGTTACCGGCGGCGCGACAAGTCTCTATCTTTTCTTCGTCGGCCCCCTCGACGAACTCGGGCAGTACGCCACGGACGGGATACAGACGCGGCTCGTCCTAGCTGGCGCGCTAACTGCCTTCTTCTCGGTCGGGTCCGCACTATCCGGGATAGTTTTCCGTGCGCTGTGATCAGCACGCAAAAAAGGAGACGGCGGCTTGTGCCGCCGTCTCGCTTCTTCATCGCCAAGGGCGCCTTAGGGGTTGGGTGTCGGTGCCACGGGCACAGGGGCCGCCGGCACTTCGGCCGGGCGCGAGGGCGGGCTGATCGTCGTCTGAGGTGTTCCGGTGACCGTTGTATCGGCGCCAGGCAAGCTCGGCCGGTCCGCCGGCCAGAGGCCCTGGAGAAGCAAGTAGACAAGTCCGAGAAGGATCACGCCGAAGACGACATAGGCGAAGACGTCCGACGCGCCGGTTCTATGCGGAGGCGGCGCGTCGGGCCGCCTGCCTGCGGCGCTATCTCGCTCGTACGAGGTTGCCGGATCCGTCGACGCAGGGCTGGTGGGCTTGGTCCCGTAAATCAGACTCTCGGTGTTTCGCGCGCGGTCTTCGGTTAATCGATCATCCATGACTGCATTTTCCTTCCGTTATGCTTCGCAAGCCGATCCGGGCGTGCCCGTGCAAAGACAACGGGTCCCTGTTGCCTTCGTTCCGGGCGCTGGACGCTAGGCTGCTTGCCGAAGCTCGGTGCTGTCGGCCGACGGCACGTCTTGTCCGTCCGCGCCGGAGTCGGGCGCCGGGCGGCCCCGCGACGGCGCGAAGTAGAAAAGAGCAGCGAGCAGGGCGAGGAAGGCGACAAGCGGCAGATTGCGCATTGCCAAGCGAGCCAACGCGGTGGCGGCCAGCGGACCCAGTTTCGTCGAAAGAAGACCCTCCACCAATCCAAGGGAGACGTCCGTGGCGACCTGAACGGTCTCAGCGGCATCCTGCTTGGTGGCCTCGGCCACCGCCGGCTCGCTGCTCGGAGCGGGCTTCTCCCAAAGGGCGATCGCCGCCAGAGCCAGCAACCCAACGACGGCAAAGGACCCCGCCATGATCGCGGACGCGCTGATCGCTCCAACCTTCTGCGCCAGAGCCTGAGTCGCCGCTGCCGCGCCAAATCCGACAGCAGCGACGAAGAACAAGCCGACGGCGAGACGGAGGAGGTACTTCGCGGCAAGCGAGCCTGCCGCGCCCTTCACCTCCTCGATCAATCCTTTGAACATACCTGGATCTCTGGTCTCAAGACTTCCAGAGAGCGCCGAGGACGAAGCCGACCATGGCCGTGATCGCCAGCGTGGCGAGCGGCTGATCCTTGATCGAGCGGTCGACCGCCGAGCGAATATTGCCGGCGACCTCCTGCACCCCCTGCCCGGCTTCCTTGCCCTGTTCCAGGACGCGGTGGGCGACCTGCTCGGCCTGCCCGGCAATCGTCCCAAGTTGATCGCCCGCCTTCTCGGCGAGCGATTCCAGCTGGCCCTTCTCCCGATCTTTGGTAGGCGTGTTGGGGTAATCGGCCCGGCGGATGGTTGAACCGTTGGTCATTGCCTCTCCTTGTCATTGAAAAGCCGTCGCCTCGCGGCGCGCCCGGCTCGTGTGCAGTCCAACGCCTTGCCGGCCGATTGGTTGCCTTGCAGTCAACCCTCCGAGGCTTGCTCGGTCCTGAGTCGGAATGCCTCGGCGAGCGCCCGCCTGTAAGCCGCCGCCACCTCGCCGGCCGCCAAGCCGCGCTCGCGGCGAGCTAGGAACAGCTCCGCCGCCTTGCCGACCGCATAGGTTGTTCCGAACGACGCGGTCGCCGCCGCCGCGGCCCCGACTGTTTGGCCAACGCCCGGCACGAACTTGACGACCTGCCGTAGTCCAAAAGCCACACCCAGCCGAAGCAGTGTGCCAACCCCGACGGCGACCGCGAATTCCCCAGCGAGGCGGGCAGTCCACTCCAGGCCACGTCGCCTCGCGAGCAAGAGCAACATCGCTGCCTGGATCATCGGAACCCCAACGGCACCCGCCGCCGGGATGGCATCGCTGGCGCCGGCAGCTATCGCAAAACGCAAGATATGCGCGGCGCTACCAGCATCGTCGGTGGGCAGCGCTGCCAATGCAACGCGCAGTGCATCGGGCGCCGCCTGGATGAGTGCGCCGACCAACGCTTCTCTCCCGTAGTCCTTCGGGTCCAGGGCGTCACTTTCGAGGGTGAAGTCGATCGGCACGAACGCGCTGATGGCAACGCCGGGAATCGCCGTCAGGCTGCGCTGCTGACTAAGGGCGGCATCGGCGATGCTGCCGGGAAATCCGGAGACGTCGCCGTGTTTGCCCGAAGAGGGATAGGGGACGCGATGCCGTTCGCCCGAGCGATAGCCCTCGTGGAGGCTGGTTTGGGCAACCACGATCGGCCAACTTGGGTGGCGCTCTCGCACCGCGACTACAGCGGCTGTCACCGGACTCTGATCGGCGTCCATGACCTTAGCGACGACGAGGATTAGGTGGGCCCGACCCTCGCAGTACCGCATGTCCTCGGCTGGGTCGTAGGCGATTTCACCCAGCCCTCGGGTGTCGAGGAAACGGATGACCGGAGCGCCGAGTGGGAAGTCGAATATCCTGGCCGTTTTGGTACAGGGACGAAAGCCGCTGCCGATTTCCGCATCGGCCGACCCTGTCAGCGCGCGAACAATCGACGTCTTCCCGGCCTGGACTTTGCCGATCAACCAAACGACCGGGATTACGTCCGCCGCCGGACCTTCAGGATCCGGCGGCGCTTCAATAGGCATGCTTAGAGGCGAGCCATCCAGTCGTCGACTTCGCGCTTGGCGACGTCCTTGGCGTAGCCGTAGCGCTCCTGCAGGCGACCCTCGAGCTGGTCTCGACGCCCTTCGACCTGGGTCAGATCGTCGTCAGTGAGCTTGCCCCACTGCTCTTTGATCTTGCCGGTAAATTGACCCCAATTGCCCTTCAGCGTGTCCCAATTCATGTGGGGGTTCCCTCGATTGTTGGTCTGCTGCCAACAACGGATGGCCGCCCCTTCGGTTCCACTAGCCGCCGCCAGGGGCCGTCTTCTCACTCGGCTCCGCAGGCGGCGAACGTCCGCTGAGAAACTCCCCCAGCGAGTTGAGCGGGGTTACTTGCTCCGCGAAGATCTTGAGGACAACGAGAAACGGCACGGCCACGAGGGCGCCTGCAAATCCCCAAATCCAGCTCCAGAAGGCGACCGCCAGAAAAATCGCAACCTCGTTGAGCTGATGCCTGCGGCCAACCAGGATCGGCGTGAGCATTTGTCCTTCGATCGTTACGATCACCAGAAACACCAGGGGCGGGAGGATAGCCTCTCCAAGAGAGTCGAATTGGACGAGCGCACCGGCGCCGATGAGTCCCAGGCTCACCGCCGGCCCGACGTAGGGAATGAAGTTCAAGATGGCGACAGCGAAGCCGTAGAGCACCGCCGAGCTCAGTCCGAGCACGTAGAGAGCAACGCCGACAAGGATCCCGAGTCCGGCATTGATCATTGTGACAGACAGGAAATAGCTAGCCACCTCCTGCTGAATTGTCCGCATGATGCGGAGTGCGATCTTCTTGTCGTGAAGCGTCGGCATCACCTTGATCGTCCGCTCGTAGAAAAGGTCGCCGGTCGCCAAAAGAAAGAGCAGCAGGATCACCGTCAGTAGCAGACGCTCCAGTATGGTGGGGGCGAAGGTCGCGGCCTGCGAGAAGAGACCTGGCTGAGGAACGACTACCTTGGGCTCGCCTGTTTCGGGGAGTCCTTCTGCCGCCGACCGGACTTGATCGCCGACCCTAACCAGCGCCTCCAGGCCGCGCCGCAGATCAGCAAGCCGGTCCCCGATCTTTCGCGCGATCGCCGGACTATTGCTCACCAGTTCATTGGCGGGCCCGGCGAGGAAATAGACTGCGGCGCCGAAGGCAACGACGGTGGCGAAGACCAAGCCGAGAGCGGTTACCAGGGATGGCACACCCCTCGCCGCCAGCGTCCGGACGATCGGCTGAAGCACGAGCGCCAGGAAGAACGCGATCGCAACCGGCATCAGGAAATCGCGAGCGGCCTGGATCGTCGCTACGATACCGATAATGGCAAGAGCGAGGAGGCAAAAACGCTCCACCCCCCCGAGGCGCACGCGTCGGGAGGAGACGGCGGTTGGCGTCCTCGCCACCGGGGACGTCGCTGGCGCCGGCGCCGCCGATCCGACACCGGCGGCGATGCTGATCGGCCCAGCGCCTGCGGCCGCCACTCCGGCTCCGGACTTCGCGGTCAGTTTGGCTGGCCTCGCTCCGGGCCGGCAATAAGTTCAGTCCAGCACAGAGCGTCGCCCAGGGCAGCGAACGTCACCGGATACGCCCGCAAGACCGTACAAAGCAGGGGAATCTCAGTGGGGTGGGAGTTGTCGACACGCTCCACCAGCGCATCGAGCTGGACTGAGTGCCGTGGGTGAACGGGCGTGCTGCCGACGGGGCGCCGAAACTCGGCATCGACGTCTTCCGCCCGGTGGATGGTAAGGCCGGTCGCGGGCTGTTGCGCGTGAAGCGGCGTAACCAGCCCAACGCCAAGCGCAATTGACGCGCACATCGGCACCAGGAGCCTGATTTTCCCCATTTGGCCGTCCTCCTAAACTGGGAACAGGCCGGGGAACGCGGCAGAACAACAATAGTTCCGTCGACTCCGCCTGAAGTCGGCGTTCCAGGGTCAGGGTTTCAGAACGACCTTGACGCAGCCGTCGCTGCGGTTGGCGAACGTTCGGTAGAGGTCCGGCCCATCCTGAAGCGAGCCGCGGTGAGTGATCACGAAAGACGGATCGATCTTGCCTTCGAAAATCAGCTTCATCAGTCGCGGCATATACGCTTGAACGGGGGTCTGAGCCATTCGAAAGGTCAATCCGCGATTGATCGCCGAACCCATAGGCACCTTGTCGAGAAGACCGCCATAGACGCCTACTACGGACACCGTTCCGAAGTTCCGGCAGCACTGGATCGCCTGGCGAAGAACATGCGGCCGGTCAGTTCCCAGGAATGTCGCGACCTTGATGCGGTCCACCAGGGAGTCGACGCCTGCGGTGGGATCGGGTTCGGTTCCGACCGCATCAATGCACGCGTCCGCGCCACGGCCCTGCGTCAGCCCTTGGATTTGCTCATAGATGTCCAGCTCCTTGAAATTGAGCGGCAGCGCACCGGCGTCTTTGGCAAGCGCCAACCTCTCGGGAACCGCGTCGATCGCGATCACCCGCTCCGCGCCCAGCAGGAAGGCGCTGCGGATGGCGAACTGCCCGACCGGACCGCAGCCCCAGACGGCGATCGTGTCTCCCGGCTGTATGGTGCAGAACTCTGCAGCCATGAAGCCTGTCGGAAAAATGTCCGAGAGGAAAAGCACGGTCTCGTCGTCAAGACTTTGCGGCACCTTGATCGGCCCGACATCGGCGTAGGGAACGCGTAGGAACTCCGCCTGCCCGCCGGCGTACCCGCCGAGCAGGTGCGAATATCCGAACAGTCCCGCCGGCGAATGCCCCCACATTTCCGCCGCCTGTTTGGCATTCGGATTGGACCGCTCACACCCGGAAAAGAACCCTCGCCGGCAGAAGAAGCATTCGCCGCAGGAGATAGTGAACGGGACAACCACCCGGTCGCCGACGCGAAGCTTCTTCACCTCGGAACCGACGTCGACAACCACGCCCATCGTTTCATGGCCCATGACGTCGCCGGCCTGCATCGAGGGTATGATCCCGTTGTAGATGTGGAGATCGGAACCGCAGATGGCACATGCCGTCACTTGGATGATTGCATCGCCGGGGCTCTCGATTTTCGGATCGGGCACGCTTTCGCAGCGCATGTCCCCTTTGCCGTGCCAGCGAATGGCTTTCATTTGCTGTAGCCCTGATCGCCATCACCGGAGCCCGGCTTGGCCATCCCTCGGTGGCGTTCTGCGAGGATGGCTGCCGGCGTGACATTGGCGAGCGCCGACTCCAGGACGTTCTTCCATCCGACGACGATGTCACCCTGGCCCTTCATCATCGCATCGAAGCCGGCCTGGGCAACGGTGGCCGGGTCATCCTTCTTCGACCGGCCGACCTTGGTGTCGAGCATCCCCGCGCGCTCGAAGAAGCGGGTTTCCGTCGCGCCGGGCATCAAGCAGGTGACCGTGACCCCGCTGCCCTTCAACTCGTTGCGGATCGCCGCGGCAAAGGAGTCGATGAACGCCTTGGTGCCGTTGTTGACAGCTTGAAACGACCCGGGAATGAATCCAGCGATCGAGCCGGTGATTAGTATTCGCCCCTGCCGCCTCGTCCGCATTTCCTGTCCGAGCTTGTGAAGCAGATAGACCGTGCCGGTGATGTTGGTATCGATCACGTGGCGAATCTGCGTAAAGTCCTGATCGAGAAAAGCCTGTCCGAGGCCGTGACCGGCGTTTGCGCAAAGCACGTCGACCGGTTTGCCCGCCGCGGCCACCACTTCGAGCAGTTCGTCCACGCCATCGGCGGTCGCGAGATCGACCTGACGCCAGAGGACGCGACGCTCCGTGTCTTCCAGCTGATCGGCCACGCGCCCAATCTCCGGCTCATCGGCAGCGATAATGAGATCGTACCCGCTGTCGGCGCAGATACGGGCAAGCTCGCGGCCTATCCCGGAGGAGGCACCGGTAACAACCGCCAACCCCCGTTGGCTTTCTCGCATTGAACTAGCTCCAAGAGTACGCGCCATATGCTCGCCCGGTTCGCCTACGATTCAACGATGGTGCCGCCATTGGGATGCAGAACCTGACCCGACATGTAAGAACTGTCGCTGCTGGCCAGGAACACGAAGGACGGGGCGATCTCATTTGGCTGTCCGGCCCTCGCCATCGGCGCATTCTCGCCGTGCTTCGAAACCCGTTCGGCGTCGAACGAGGCCGGTATCAACGGCGTCCAAACGGGGCCCGGAGCCACCGCGTTGACGCGGATGCCTTTGGGAATGAGCGCCTGCGAGAGCGACCGCGTCAGGGCTACCAGCGCGCCCTTCGTTGCCGAGTAGTCGATCAGAGACTCGTTGCCTTCATACGCGGTAATCGAGGTGGTGAAGATGATTGCGGCGCCTTCCTTCAGGAACGGCAGCGCGGCTTTGGTCAAGTAAAACGCACCGAAGACGTTGGTACGGAAGGTCCGCTCGAGCTGGCGACGCGTGATGTCGAGCGGCTCTTCAGCCAGGTGCTGCTCGGCTGCGTTGTTCACGACGACGTCTAGCCGTCCGAACTCCGCCAGCGTCTGCCCGACCAGCTCCCCGCAGAAGGTCTCGTCCCCAATGTCGCCGGCAAGCGTGAACGCACGCGAGCCCTCCATCTCCACGAGCCGTTTCGTTTCGGCTGCGTCGTCGTGCTCATCGAGATAAGCGATAACGACATCTGCCCCCTCTCTGGCCATGGCGATCGCGGTGGCGCGACCGATCCCGCTGTCGCCGCCGGTTATCAGCACGACCTTACCGCGCAGCTTTCCGACGCCAGGATAGAGCGGCTCGAACTTCGGCCGCGGCCGCATCATCCACTCTTTGCCCGGCTGGTGGTCTTGAGCTTGGGGTGGGAAGCCGTCGCTCGCATTCTCTTGACGCCGCAGTTCCTTCAGTTCGTCCATCGGTCGCTGAGCTCCAGTTCGGCCTGCCCGGCGTCGAACGTTCAGGACCGCGTGAAGTTCCCGGCGACTTTTTCCGCATCGCCCTTTTTCCGGCGGCCGTCGCTCCCCATGTGACTGAGCCCGGTGGGCTGGTGTTGAGGAAGGAAGAACTCATGCGTTACAGTTCGGCACTCACATCCTTAGGCGGGGGAGCCCTTGCTATTGTTGCGCCGCTGGCTTTTGCGGCGCCGCAGCCGGTTACCATTCACGACACTCGCGTATTCCCCGAGAGCATCACCTCGACCGCCGATGGCGCTCTGATTGTCGGCAGTTTGGAGAAGGGGAATATCTACAAGGCCACGCCGGGGGCACCGACCGCTGAGGTCTGGATCACCCAGCAACAAGGGAACCTGGGGTCGCTCCTCGGGGTCTTCGCCGACGAAGCAAATGGCCGGCTGCTCGTCTGCAATTCTCCGGTCGGATCGGCTAACACCACCGAAGCGAAGGTCTTCGACTTGGCGAGCGGTGCGCTGAAGGCAAGCTATCCGTTTCCCGGCGGTGGACGCTGCAATGACTTTGCGGTCGCGTCAGACGGCACCGTCTACGCTACCGACACTCCCGGCGGCCGAGTGCTGCGGCTAAGGCCTGGCAGCGCCGCCATGGAGGCGTGGGTGGGCAGCCCCGACCTGGTGGGCGTCGACGGCATCGCCTTCGCCGGCGGCAAGCTCTACGTCAACAACGTCACGAAGAACTCTCTTCATCGGATCGAGGTACGCGGCGACGGCTCGGCGGGCGACATTACGCCGATCGAGACGTCGATGCCGCTGGCCGGACCCGACGGCATGCGTTCCGGACCCGGCAACACGCTTCTGATCGCCGAGAACAGGGCCGGGCGGCTGACCCAGGCGACTCTGGAAGGCAACAAAGCTTCGCTGAAGGTCCTGAAGGATGGCTTAGGCCAGGTGACGGCCGTCACTCTCGACAAGAACACGGCGTGGGTGTCGGAAGCAAAGTTCCCGTTACGCGCCGACGCCACGAAGGATCCGGGTCCGTTCATCGTCGTGCCGGTCGCGTTGGACTAGCTCGGCCGGGAACTGGGGCCGCCCCCTCGCGTTGAAACCTCGAGATGTGCGCCTCCACGTCTCAAATTGGGCGGCGGGTTCGTCCTCCCAGGATCCGCCGCCCCAAAGCCCTCCGGTCCCGCGGCTTTTCACCTATCCACCATCAACAAAGCCGAGAAGTCCTCATGCCCGAACTCGAACGCACATCTACCCCGGTCGTTGTCTCAACAAACCGCGCGCGCGGAGGCGTGACCGGGCACAATGTACGCGTGGTTCTTCTGGTCAGTCTCACGGCTGCCGTCGCGGCGCTTGCCATTGTATATTTCCTGTATTTTCGATAGTCGCTGCAGGATCCTTCCGGAGCTGGGCAAGCATACTTAGTCGCTCCTGCGGTCTCCGTATCGCGGACTTGTGTTGTTCCGGAGAGGCCCTTCTTGCCAACAGGTCCGGTAGACTCGGGGCGGTTGGCGTTCGACGAAACGAGCGGGCGTAAATGAGGCTGGCGAGGCGCACATCAGCCACACTTATCGTTGCCGCATTTGTTCCGCTGCTGTTGCTCGGATTTTTGCAGCTCGGCGTTAGCCTTCGCAAGGCGCGGGACGATGCTGTCGACAACGCCCTCATTCGAGCGACATCCCTGCAGGCGCGCATCGACGGCCGCCTTATGGCTGACATCGGCAGCCTCACCACGCTCGCGCATTTGGCGGCTGGGTCTGACCTCGATGATCTACGCCGTCGCGTTTCCGCCCTTTTTCCCGACCGGCCGCAATGGCGGAACGCCATTCTCACCGATGTGGGCAAGGCCAGTGTCGTCTGGGAGACCGACGCGTCGGGAGCCGATCGTCAGGCGACGATTGCTGCGGCCTTGGGATTTGCCGCCAGCGGACAGGTTACGGCTGTCGGCGGTTACGGGGAGACTTCCGCACAGTGCGGTTGCGTGCCGCTTCATGCCCTGCTCGACATCGACCACATCAAATACGTGCTGACCGTAGAACGGGATATTGTCGACTTTCAGAGCACGTTGTTGGACACCCTGGCCCCTCAGGAAGTCGGCGCTGTCGTCGATCGCGATGGCACCTTCCTGGCGCGCTCGATCGACGCCGAGAAGCGGCGTGGAACCCCCGGATCGGATTACCTTCGTGACGCCGTGCGGCAGGGAGGGACCGGCGTTTATGCGGGTGTGACACTCGAAGGGTTGCAGAACCGCACGGCCTACGCAACGTCATCTCTGTCAGGCTGGTCGACGCACATTGCCATACCCGAGTCCAACATTGCCTTGCTGAGCGCGGGGTCGGTCACGCTTTCGGTCCTTGCGGTCGGCGTGGCGCTGATCTTCGCCGGCGCATTCACTTGGTTCGGCGTACGCGATCTCACGGCGCGCCGGATGGCCGAACGTGCAGCCGTTCAGTCCCAAAAGCTCGAGGCGATCGGCCGGCTTTCCGGCACGATCGCGCACGACTTCAACAATCTGCTGGGCGTCATTGTCGCTTGCCTGCGTATGCTCAGTCGGCCAGGGGGCGACGAGCGAAAGCCTGAGATCGTTCAGGAGGGTTTGGCGGCCGCCGACCGTGGCGCCAAGCTGATTGGAGAGCTGCTGACGTTTGCTCGCGAGAAGCCGCTCGAACTCGACTGTGTCGACATATCGGCGGTCGTCGAAGGCATGAAAGATCTTTTGACGAGATCGCTCGGGCCGGCGGTGCGGCTCGACGTACGCATATCTCCCCGCGCCCGGTACGCAACCACCAACGCCGCGCAACTGGAATTGGCGCTCCTGAACCTGGCGATCAACGCCCGCGACGCCATGCCAAAGGGCGGCACCTTGACGGTCCACACCCGTAGCGCTTCGGGCGGTCGCATCGATCTGTTGGTGCACGACACCGGCACCGGGATGAGCGAAGAGGTCGCGGCGAGGGCTCTGGAACCGTTCTTCACGACCAAAGGGGAAGGCAAGGGCACCGGACTCGGCCTTGCCCAGGTGAGCCTCCTCGTCCACCGTTCCAACGGTTCGATCATTCTTGATACGGCCCCCGGCAAAGGCACGACGTTCACCTTGCGATTGGCCGCTTGCGATCCGCCGTCGAGCCAACCACCCGCGCCGGTCGACCGACCACCGTTGGCCGCCTGAGAAGCTCCCTGGGGAGAGAAAGGTGCCCCCGGAAGACGTCGTTGGGTCGGCGAGATCTTCCGGAGACGGCGATGCAGCCGATGACCCGCTTCCCAAAACGCGGAGCCCTGGACTGCATCACAGCATGCCACTGAAAACGCCGCAAACTTGAAAACGATCCGTTGACTAAGATTGCGTGTGCCGTGCCGCTTTGGGAACAAGCGACGATTCCCTGCATTATCAATTGCTTGAAAACAGGTTGGAGCGACGAATTCCGCATGAGAAGCGCGCCTCCATCCAAGGAGTGCCGATGAACCGGCGGAACGATAGAACCGATGACCAGCGAGCAGCCGCGTATTCTCATTGTTGAGGACGAGTTCCTGATCGGTCTGGAGATAAGAGCGATCCTCCAGGACGCAGGCTTCTCTGCGCTCGGACCGGCCCGGTCGGTCGGCGAAGCTCTCGACTTGCTGGACAGGTACGCATGCGCTGCCGCGGTTCTGGACATCAACCTGGGCGACGAGAGGTCGGACGCGGTCGCACGCCAGCTCCGCGCTGCCGGCATTCCGTTCGTCACCCTCTCCGGCCAGGAACGGGACTGGTTTCCCGACCCTTTTGAGGGCGCGCCGGCGCTGTCGAAGCCGGTCGATACGTCGGGCCTCGTAGCGGAAATGATCCGCGCAATCCGTCCCCCATCCTCTTAGCTTCCGTTCAGCGGAGATTGCGCGGTTCGACTTCGCGGGCTCGCGTGCAAGTCACCTTCGAGCTGCGATGCCTGTTCACGATCACGGCTCCGCGGGAGGCCATCGATTGCAAACGCAAGAAGGGGAGTTGGCCGTCCCGCCGGACACGAGCGGCGCGGAACTTTTCGTTTCATTCGGACTTCTGGCTCTGTGTCCAAAATAGACTTGGAGCTAACCACCCTATGATCAGGAAACACGTTCTTGCGGGGCTTGCCGCCCTGTCGCTGACCGCCGCACTCGTAACAGCTGCGAAGGCGGAGGAGATCGGCGCACTGAGCGGAAGCGAAAGCCTGCTCCAGCCGGTCCAATACAATATGGGAAACAACGATAACCGCCGATCGCCGCAGTTCGAGCGTCGCGGCAACAGCGCCTTCTATAACGGCCATCGCGGATACCGCGATCGCCGCCCCGGATACCGCCTGTACAACGGATTCTGGTTCCCGCCCGCTGCGTTCATTGCCGGAGCAATCTTCGGCAACGCTCTGATCGGCAACTCCGCAACATTGCACGTGCGGTGGTGCTACAGCCGCTATCGCTCGTACCGGCAGTGGGACAATACCTTCCAGCCTCTGTACGGCCCGCGTCAGATCTGCGTCTCGCCCTATCGCTACTACTAAGGGCATCCATCGCATTGCCTCCTCGCCTCCGGCTTCGGCCGCGCGAGGAGGCATCGTAACGGCCTGCAGACAGTAAAAAGGCCTCGTCATACCTGTGAATGACGAGGCCTTTCGGAGACCCGCAAGCCGGCCTTGCTAATTCCTGCGAACCTCCAACCTAGTGGACAAGCCGACTAGCCGCCGACGACCTGTACGACGACGCGGGTTCGCGGGTCGACAAGCACTCGCCGGCCGTTGACGTTGGCGAAGACGTAAGTGTCGTACTGCGGGATCGGGTAAAGCGCGACCGCCTCTGGGAGCGGCTGGCCCACCACCACTTGGCCTTGCCAAGTGGCCTGCGGCACGGGCTGTTGGATGACATAGGTGCAGGCCGTCTGCGGCATGGCCGCCGCGCCGACGGCGCCACCGATGCCGGCGCCCACCGCAGCGCCAACCGGTCCACCGATAACGGCCCCACCCACCGCTCCAGCGGCAGCTCCGCCCAGCGCACCTGATGGCGTGCACTGCGCGTATGCGCCCGTCGCGGCGAGGATCAATATGGCGGTTCCGGCAAGTGTTTTCAGCATGTCCAGATGCTCCTGTGGCAGCTTGAGCAAGGCCGCGGAGACAACGGAAGCTTCATCCCATGGTTCCCGGCGTCGCGACCAGAACTCCGGGATCTCCGTTCTCTGCCGCTTCGTTCGAGTCGCCGGTGGGAGCCTCGTTACCGGCCAGCATCTGCTCAAGGCGAGCCCGGGCTCTGGAGACCCGGCTTTTGACTGTGCCAACTCGCACACCGATGATCTCGGCTGCCTTTTCGTAAGAGAAGCCGCTCGCCCCTACCAACAACAGCGCTTCGCGCTGCTGGTCCGGCAGCTGTTGCAGTGCGCGGTTGAAGTCGTCGAGCTCAAGACGTCCGAGCTGATCGGGCAGCGTCACAAGCTGGCCGGCCAGTTTTCCGTCGGCGTCCTCCGCCTCGCGGCGCCGGCGACGTCCCTCGGAGTAGAACTGGTTGCGCAGGATCGTCACAAGCCACGCATGAAGATTCGTGCCGGGCTCGAACTTGTCGAAATTCGCCAACGCCTTGCAGACGGTCTCCTGGACGAGGTCATCGGCCATGTCGCGATTGCCCGACAAAGCACGAGCGAACGCCCTCAGCATGGGCAAGGCGGCGAGGAGATCGTCGGTTGGCGTCTTCTGCAAAATCGGAAGCCTCTCGCTGGATCCAAAGTCGTGAACGGAGCGGTTCTTCACTCTCCCTTCGCGGGGTCCTCGGCCTCTTTGACCTGCTTCAGCAGATCCACCAGGTCGCTCGGTAGCGGCTCGCTCAGGGCTTCCTGATAGACCCGTCGCAACTCCCGACCGATCCACTCGCGGCGTTCCCGCCTCGATCGGTCCTTGATCTCTTCGCGATCCGTTGGTTGATCTACTAAGGCCTTGGCGGGCTTATGCATTTCGGTGACCCCCCGATCTCCCTGATCAATAAGCCGCTTGTCGCATCGCGAGCTACAACGCCGCCGACCGAAAAAGGTTCCACGCATATGGAACCTACTGTGCCCGGGCGGCGTTGAATGCATTAGGCTGAACCGGGGAGTGGACCATGTCGCACAGCCTTTCCGACGAAATCGCCCATCATTTGCCGTTTCTGCGCCGCTATGCGCGGGCGCTTACGGGCACGCAACAGAGCGGGGACTCTTACGTACGCGCGTGCCTGCAGTCGATTGTCGACGATCCCCGCGCGTTTCCCCGCAGCCTGCCAGCCCGTGTCGGACTGTATCGCCTCTTCCACGTCCTCTGGTCTTCCAGCCAAGTTCCGGCACGCTCACCCTCGCGCCTAACCGACCCGATGGAACAGATCGCTGCAGAGCGCCTGGGTACAATTCCGCTCCACAGCCGACAGGCGCTTCTTCTCACCGCGATGGAGGGTTTCTCGGAAGAGGAAGCAGCCGCAATTATGGGAATCGACACCCAGCGGATACCGCAATTGATTGCAGAGGCCCTGTCGGAAATTGACCGCCAGATGAGAGCGCGGGTCTTGATTATCGAGGACGAGCCACTCATTGCCCTCGACCTGGCGGAGATCGTGCGCGATCTCGGTCACACGGTCGCCGCAGTCGCGCGGACCCGCAGCGAGGCGGTGGCAGCGGCGGAACGGCAAACGCCGGGATTAGTCTTGGCCGACGTCCAATTGGCGGACGGGTCCTCCGGTATCGATGCGGTGAAAGACATTCTGGAGAGTTTCAGCATCCCAGTGATTTTCATCACCGCCTATCCGCAACTTCTACTGACCGGCGAAGGGCCGGAGCCGGCTTTTTTGCTGACCAAGCCGGTAAACCCCAAAACCGTCAAAGCAGCCATCAGTCAGGCTCTGTTCTTTCGAGCAGATGCCTCGATGGCGGCGTAAGGCGAGCCAGTAGACGAAAGAGGTAGGCGCCGCGGCAGGCCATTGGATCGGCCTGCAGCATATGGAGTGGGCTGGCTAGGGAATGCCCGATGAGACGATGCGGCGCCCGCCTGGGGAGCTGCTTGTTCGCTCTGTTCTAGTCTTTGCCGCGGTTTCGGCGGCGGCGATCCTCGGCATGAACCTCAGGATCGGCGAGATCCCGTTGGTATGGCCAGCAACCGGAGTCCTGTGCGGAGCCGTGCTCGGCAGCGATGGCATGGACCGGCTCGGCATCATCCTCGGAGCGGTTCTGGCACTCTTGGCGGTCGCTCTTTGGCAGGGGCCATCTTTTGTTTCGATCGGCTGGAGCTTCGGCTCGCTGGTGGTTGCGCTCGCGGCCGCTTTCGCATGCGAGCGTCTCGCCGGGACGCCCGTGAAGCTCGATCGCCCGCGGCACGCCGCTATCTTCATTGGCGTTTCAGTCTTGACGCCAGGCGTTGCCGGAATCGTCGCTGGCACGCTGCACACCCTCCTATTTGAGGACGCAGGAGTGCGCGACGCGATCGTCGGCCTTTGGCGATCTCATGCTCTCGCATTGCTGACCGTCACACCGGCAACGATGGCCTTTCGCCGGTCCGCGTTCCGTCCGCCCATCTACTGGCTCGATCACTTGGCGCTGGCGCTCTACATTCTCGTCGCCGTCGTTGTCGCGACGATGCTCCACGTGAGGATCGAACCGGGCATCGTCCTGCTTTTCGGACCCGTCCTCCTCGGTCCGCTGGTCTGGTGGGCATCACTCCGCAACCACAGGGAGCGGTCGGCGGCGGCTCTCATCCTCACCGCCGTTGCGGCGGCGATCGGCGCCGTCGGACCGCAAGCCGGACATGCCGATGCTCTAGAACTGCAACTCGTCCTTGGGGCAGCCGCAGTCACGCTTCTCGCCAGCGCGGTGTCGTTCGGCAAGCCGGCGCGGTCCGGCGCGAACGCTCCGCAACTGCTCCTTTTCTACAGCGCCTATGTGCTCTGTGGCGGGCTCGGGCAAGGCCTGGCGCTGATTCCAGGGGTGCAGATCACATTCTGGCCTCCCGCCGGAATCTTTCTGGCGACCCTCCTTCTTGCAGCGCCGCGAACATGGCCGTGGTGGATTGCATCTGCCGGCGTCGCGGAGCTCACCTGCAATGCGCTCTGGTTTCATAACAGTATTCCCCTGGCCCTTATTTATTTCGCCAGCAACGCGCTGGAGGCGTTGGTTGCCGCCACGTTAGTACGCCGCTTGGCGGCCGGCTCGCGACTACAAACCCTTCATGATGTCGCGTCCTTTGCCTTCTTCGGCGCCGGACTCCCTCCCCTCATTGGCGCGACGGTAATCGCCGCGACCGATGCGGCGATCGGCAAGAACGCATTCCTGGACGCTTGGCCTCTCATCTGGGTCGGCGACGCGTCGGGGCTGCTGGTCTCAACGCCACTGACGCTTATCGCCGTGCATGCCTGGAAGAACCGCCAGGCAATAGCTCCAACTCGGCTTGTCGAGGGCCTCGGGTTGGCGGCCGCACTGGTCACCGTCGCCGCTCTGGCCTTCTCCGGATACCTGCCGACACCCTACGCGACACTCCCGCTGTTGCTCTGGATAGCCCTGCGCTTCAATGTCCAAGGGGCGACCGCGGCCCTCGCACTTCTGGTCGTCACCAGCTCATTCTTTGTGGTGGTCGCGGCACCTGCGTCGGACGGCAAGCAGGCCCTTCTGGCCTTACAGTTCTTCTTCGCGATCTCAGCCTTGTCGGCTCTGGTGGTCGCCGCGATCTCGAAGGAGCACCGCGATGCGCTCGCAAGCGTTCGCGCTGCCAATGCCGAGCTGGAAGAGCGAGTGGCAATCCGCACTGCGAGCCTTCACGCCAGCGAGGCGGCAGCGACGGCACGCGCCGACGAGATCGGCGCGATCTACAAGGCAGCGCCGATCGGCATTCTCCTGCTCGACACCGACCTGCGCTTCGTCCGCGTGAATGAACAGATGGCGCGGATCAACGGCATCAGCGCCGACGCTCACATCGGCCAACCGATCGAGAATGTTCTTCCTCCGGCCACCGTAGAGGTCCTCTGCGGTATCCGCGACCGTCTTCTCTCGGGCGAGGAAACTGTCGAGTGCGAGATCGTGTCGCCGGCAAGCCGGCCCGAATTGTCGCGACACTGGCTCGTGCGCTACCACGCCCTGCGCGAAAGCGAACGCCGGATTTCGGGGTTCATTGGCGCGGTTGTCGATGTTACTCAGGACCGGCAGCGCGAAGAGCACATTCGCATTCTCCTGGGCGAGGTCAGTCATCGCGCGAAGAATCTTTTGTCTGTTGTCTTGTCCATCGCGCGCCAGACAGCCCTCTCCTCCCCGCCCGACTTTGTTGCCCGTTTTCAGGATCGAGTCGACGCGCTGGCGGCGAGCCTCGACCTGCTCGTCAACAATGAGTGGCGGGGTGTCGACTTGGAGGATCTCGTACGCGCCCAACTTTCACATTTCTCGGAGTTGTTCGGCACTCGTATCTTTATGTCCGGCCCAGCGATGTGCCTTCCCGTTCCCGCGGCCCAGGCCCTCGGCATGGCGCTTCACGAGCTCGGGACGAACGCCAGCAAATACGGCTCCCTTTCGAACCAGGCCGGCCGGATCGACATTGGCTGGAGCATCGCTGGTGCGAGCGCCCAGCCGCGGCGACTGCGCTTCACGTGGCAGGAAACCGGCGGACCGCGAGTGCCCTCGTCGCGGCTGCGGGGATTTGGATCAATTGTTACCGGAGAGATGGCGGAGGCCGGGCTCGGTGGGCGCGTCGAGGTCACCTACGCCCCGTCCGGTCTGATTTGGAAACTCGACTGCGACGCCACCGGATGTCTCGAGGACGGAGGGCGCCAGAACCGCCCTCCGCCTCAAGTCGGCATACGCTTTCGATAGCCTTCCTGAAGGCAACGCCCTCGGGCCGGGCCTAAGGCATTGGGACCGCGACCTGACCGCTCGTGAGATCGCGATAGCTGTTGGCCGCGGGCTTCCATTCGTTCATGGCCGAGAGCTGCTCGTTGGTCATCGAAGGAGCCACCAGCTTGTTGCTCGCATTCATGGCCAGCGACTGAAGCGGCAGGGCGACACGCTTTTCGCCAATGCCGAGGAACCCGCCATAGGCGACAATCACGTAGATCGTGTCGTCGCCGCCGACGATCAGTTGAGCGACATCGCCAAGCTTGTTCCCGCGCTGGTCGACGACGTCCACGCCGCGCAAGTCGCCAACCGGCATGGACCGGGTCGGCACGACCGTTGCCGTCGGTGCGGCTCCGTTGCGGTCGAGTGTCGGTGTCGGTGTGGTCGGCGTCGCCGCCGCGTTCGCCGCGCCCTCTGCCGGCGCCTTGGCCTCCCCTGCCGCGGCAAGCTGCTCGAAGTGCACCTGCGGCTGCGTATCGGGTTGGTTCACCTTCACCTGCGCCTCGGCGCGCTCAAAGCGAACGGTCGGCTCGCCATTCCGCTGGACGTCGACCTTGGCAGCGGCTGGGCCATTACCGCCTTCGACGCGGATCTGCGGCTGGGGCTGGGCGATCTGCACCTGGGGCTGCGCCTGCGCGACATTGACTTCCGGCTGGGGCATCCGGACGGTGATCTCCGGCTGCGGAATGTCGATGGTGATAGTGGGAGCTGGCTGGCGCACGACAATTTCCGGCTGGGCCTGACGTACGGTCACATTGGGGGGGACTTGCTGCACTGTGACCTGCGCCGGCGGCTGGTCCACGCGGATCGACGGCCCAGGCTGCTGCACCGAGATCTGCCCTGCAGCCAGCTGCGGGTTTGCCACGCCGGCGTCGGCGCGCGTCGCGGTACTGACGACGGAGCGTAGCTGGGTGACCATTCTGAGGTGATCCTGCAGCGTCGGCAGCGTCTCAGCGGCAAACTGCTTCAGCTGCGGATTGTCGCCGCCCTGCGAATAGCGGCCGAACAGGTCAACAGCGCTCTGGTGCGCGCTTACCTGCATCTCGACATAGGCCCGATCAAAATTGGCGCCGCTCGCCGCCTGGACGTTCTGAAGCATTTGCTGGTGCTCGGCGTCGAGCGCCGCCGGTACTTCGAGGTTCAGAGTCTTGGCCAATGCCTTCAGCTTGTCACCAGCGGTCTTATGGTCGGCAACCATCCGCTGCGCGAACTGTTTGACGTCGTCGCGCTGAGCTTTGGTCGAGGCCAACTCGCTCGACTGCACTTCAAGGTCTCCGGCATTGGCGGCCTTGCGAACGAAGTCGGCCGCCTTGTCCGGCAGCGGCGCCTGAGCGGCGGGGGGAACTGGCGGAGTCTGAGCAAGCGTCTGAGCCGAGCCGGCGCCGAGGGCTAAAGCGGCCGCCGCTATCACCGTCAGCGGTGGGAATGACTGTCTCTGCATTGTCGTCTGATCTCCCTGAGGGGTGGAGACCAGGAAAAGACCGACGGTCGAAAACGGTTCCGCGCGCCTTCAGCTCCCGGTTCGACCACGCGATCGATTTTCTTGGCGGCCGGGGGAACGAGGATCACCAGGAAGAGTTGGGCGAGCGCGGTCTTAGATCGCGCTCGCGTTCCCCGGAACCGAACCCCCCTCAGAAAGGAAATTCGATGCGTCACAGCGTTTCGCTTTCAGCTCTTGCCGTTGTGCTCGGCGTGTCCGGCGCCTTCGCACAGGCCCAGGCACCCGGAGCGGGCCAGACGACCACTGGCATGAACTACACCACCTCGAACGTCGACACCTCGCGCCCGTTCGGCTCGATCGACATCACCAAGGCGGGTCCGAACAACTCGCAGATGTCGACCTTCCTGGCCGGCCTCTCGGCCGCCGACCGCGCAGAACTGACCGGCCGCTGCAGCGTCGTCGGCAATCCGTCCAATTCCGCCCGCTATCAGAGCGATGCCACGTCGTTCTGCCAGTCGTTCACCACGGCGATGAACACTCAGGGTGGAGCCGGAATGGGCGCCGGCGGAGCGGCCCGCTAACGCGCCTTACAACCACCGGCGGCGCGCCCCCGCACTCCGGACGCGCCGCCGGCATCCACGGCTGTCGCCCCCAGGGGCGTCATGGCCATCGTAAAGGAACGCCTCACCCCAGGAGAACGATTGATGAGACGCCTTCTAACTGCTTCCTGCGCACTGCTCGCGATCTCGGCGATGCCATCCCAGCTCGCGGCGCAGGGCATCCCCTCTGGACCTTACCTGGTGGAGCCCGCCCGTCCTTTTGGCGCTATCGTCACGCCGCGGGCCCAAGCCTACGACCCCATCGAGCTGCAAACCTTTGTGGCGACCTTGACCCCGAACGATCTCAAAGAGGTCCACGGGCGTTGCGGCGTCATCTTGTCGAATCCAGGAGCGTTCTCGCCGGACGCGACGGCGTTTTGCGACAGTTTCAAGCTGGCGGCGACGCTGGCACCCAAGACCGACGCCAATGAAGGAGCAAACCCGCCCCGGCAATAGCCACTTTTTCCGCGCGGCTATGGAACCTGTTGTTCGCCCAAGAGTTATGATGTCGGCCTCGTCGACCCGGTCGAGGTCATTGCGGGGGCGGCGCCGTTTCCCCCAAACGGGCCGCCCCTTTCGCATTTGCCGACCCGGCTCGCCCCTTTTTTTCTAAGCTATTGTGACGGCTTGTGGCTTGGCCGCATGCCGAGCGCTTCCTCGGCCTCAATCACATCATCAAGCTTCGGTTCCGCCTCCAACACCGAGTCATCGTCGGGGGCCATCCCCTCGTTGCTAGCGGTGAGGAGCTGGTGAGCGTCCTGCTCCAGTGCCGCCAATGCTTTCTTTTTCTGACGCAAAGAAAGCGATTGATCATGCAGGATGTCGTCTGGACGTCGATGAGTTGATGCCCCTGCGCTCTCGGCAGTCAGCTTCTCTGAGCCAGGCTTCAGCGTTTCTTGCATCGTCGGGAATTCCGGTTCACCCCTGGTCTGCAACGTCGCCATAAGAGTGCCGTTCCAAGATCCTCTTTGCCCCGGCCTTTTTACTGGCTGCGTCGTCCCCTCCCATCGACAATCGCCGATCTCACCAGAAGGACGACGATGGCGCCGACCACAGCGCCGATGAAGCCTGCGCCCTCCCCGACCCGGTACCAGCCGACCATCTGACCGAAATAGGTCGCGATCATCGCCCCGACGATGCCGAGGAGTGTGGTGAATATGAAGCCTCCCGGCCCTGGCGGCCCAGGGGTAATAACTTTGGCGACCAAGCCCGCCAGGAAGCCGATGACGATAATCCAAACAATATCCACGGCGGCGCCTTAGTTTCGGTGGATGGGTCTCGATACAGGCCGCGGGTAGCCGGAGGACGTCGCCCTCCGGCTACCCGCCGGCGGACTAGCGACGGTTCTGCCAACCGCGGCGGGCTGCTTCCGAGTGACCCTCGGAATCGCCGAACCAACCGCCCTGGCCGTGATCGTCACCGCGATCATCATCGCGGCTGCGGCCGCTGGACCGATAGCCCTCGGAGCGGCTGCTGCGTCCGTAACCCCCGCGATCCTCGTAAGAGCCGCCGCGACCATTCTCCCGCTCGTCCCATCCGCGGCGAGCGGCTTCGGAATGGCCCTCGGAATCGCCAAACCAGCCACCACGACCGCGCCGGTCATCGCCCCGATCGTTGTCGTAGTCGCGCGAGGAAGAGCTGCGCCGGTAATCGCCGCCACGTCCATAGTCGTTATCTTCCCGACCGCCGCGCGGTCCGGACTGGCGCGACTCCCAACCGCGACGAGACGCTTCCGAGTGACCCTCAAAGTCCCCGAACCAGCCACTCTGCCCGCGATCGTTGTCGTCGTCGCGACGGCCCGAGGAGCGGCGATCATCGTAGTCCGACCGGCGAGCGTAGCTGCTCCGTCCTTCGCTGCGGCCACCCGAGCCGCGCCGATCATCCCAACCTCCGCCGCGGCGGTCGTCGTCCCGACTCCGCGAGCGTGCGTAGTCGCGGTCGTCATCGCTGACGAAGCGGCCCTGTTCGTCGCGATCAGGCATGTTCGATCTCCTGTCCATGATGGTTTCTTCCTTGCAAGGTGAAAGCCCCGGCGCGAACGCGCCTTGCCCCAAACTAGAACCGTCGAAACCTCAACTTGTTCCCCGGCGCCCTGCTCTTCCAAGACCGACGCTTCCTTGGGGAACCAGATTTGCCGCAGTGCCGTTTTCCGCAGTCCGATCCGGACCAGTGAAGAAAGGAACGGTTGATGAGCGACAGAGATCGGTGGAACCAGGGCCGCGATGAGCGCTCGCGTTGGGGGCAGTCGCGGGGCGGAGAGCAGCGAACCGGCAGCGCCGGTTCCGGCCGCGACTACGGAGATTTCTCCCGCGACCATTCGAACGGCGATTCCGACTATCGATCGGATCGAACCGGCGGCTCCTCCGAATATGATGACAACGGGGAGTCGCGCGGAGATCGCTGGCGCCAAGAGGGCGACCTGGCCGCTAGCGATTACCGATCAAGCGAGGAGGGCGACTACCGCTCAGGCTGGAGCGGCCGGCGCGACAGCTACGGCGAGCGTTCAGGTTCGCGCGGCATGCAGGGCTCGGAAGAAGGCAGATCGGCAAGGAGCGGCGCCATGCAAGGCGGTTCCGGTCAAATGGGTATGGAGACGCCGTCCGGCCCGCACAAAGGCCGGGGACCGAAGGGCTATACTCGTTCCGATGAACGCATCGAGGAGGACCTGGCGGATCGTCTGACCGACGCTCCCGACATCGACGCTTCCGGGATCGAAGTGGCCGTCTCGTCGGGAGAAGTCACGTTGACCGGCTTCGTCCCCGATCGATCGGCGAAACGGAGGGCCGAGGATCTGGCAGAGGCCGTGTCGGGCGTGAAGCACGTGCAGAACAACTTGCGGGTCAAGGGCAGCGAGGAAACGGCGATGACAGGCTCCCAAGTAGGGCAAACGTCCCAATCGGCGAAGTCCCGGAGCGGCGGAACCGCGATGAAGTCGACCGGACGTTAGTATTCCTCTCGGAAAACGACAGCGGCCGGCGAAGTCGCCGGCCGCTGTAGCCGCACCAAGATCCTGCCAGTCTACCGCGTCGGCTGATTTTCGCCCGCCTGGGCAGTAATCCACCCCTGACAGAAGCTGACCGCGTCGGGCATGAACATGCTGGCATTGGCATTGACGACACTGCACCGATAGCCGGTGTCGAGCTTCTGCTGCTCTGAAAGGGACTTGGCCCACGCGGCGAATTTGCCCGCATCCTTCGGGTCCACATCCTTCTGACCAAGATTGCCCAACGGGTCAGCTCGATCCAGGGTCTGCGCACTATAGGGGTTGACCGAAGGCGTCTGCTGCGCCTGAGCCAGCGCTGGGCTGGCGGCATAGAGCACGCCACTCGTAAGAAGAATCAGCTTGATCATGTCAGTTCTCCATGGCTCCGAGCACTTGCGAATAGGCGGGGACGCTGGCCGCTCAGCGCGCCAACGCCCGCGCGCCAGGCGTCTCGTTTTCATCGCGGTGAATTCCGCCTAGGGCAGCAGCAGCCGCCGCGATGAATGCGCCGATCATCAAAGCGAAGAACGAGAGATAGGAGAGGGTAGCACCGACCTTCCGAGCTTCGTCCGCCGCGGTTGCAGCCTTTGCCGCCGCGGCTTTGGCTTGGTCGATCATGCCCGCGACGCGACGCTCCGCTTCGTCTTGAGCAATGCCCGTACGAGCGGCGGCCATCTGAGCGAGGTATGCACGGTCGGCCGGCGAGACGTCCCCATCGCGCAGTCCGGTGGCAAGGATACGGGCCACCTCGCCCCGAAGCTCGGGTGTGGCTGGCATTGCAGCGGGGGCAGCGGCATTCACCGATTGCGCCGGAGCGCGAAACAGCGAGTCCACGAAATAGGCGGTGGGATCAGTGATGCCGGACTGAGCCGTTCCCTGGGCCGCGCTCGAAGCAACGCCCGCCACTGCATTCGCACCGGTTCCGAGAATCCCCGACACGGCCGAGGTCAACAGCCCGGCACCGACCAGCGTGGCGATCGCCCAGGAAAGGAAGCCGTTGGCGGTGTCGCGGAAAAACGCCTCGTGGGACCGGATTCCAGACCACTTCACGCGAAGCCGCCCGGTCAGATAGCCGCCAAGTCCGGCGGACAGCCACTGCATGACGACCAGCCAAATGGCCGCGCCGACGCCGACAGCACTCGCCGTGGCGCCCGTGCCGGCCCACGGCGACACTGCGGAGAGACCGATGCCGGCTCCAAGCATTAGGAGCAACAAGGAGACCACCGCGCCAGTGGCCGCCCCTCCCAACACCGCACCCCAGCTGACACCTGAGGATGCGTTCGAGTTGGTTGAGAACGCCTCGGTCTCGACAACCGCGGCGGCGATAGGGGGTGAAGTCAATATGGCCATTCCCAAGTCCTCCAATCAGCGCCAGAGCAGGGCAAGCAGCAGAATGATCGGGAGTGGGATGCCGAGTAGCCAAAGCAGTATTCCGCGACCGGTGCCCATCGGTTACCTCCAGGGAAAAATCGATTGCGCCGATAGAACGCCCACGAGAGGAGGAGGTTGCCTGCTCCGGCCGCGGTACGAGTGCTGCAACTTTTTGGGTCCGCATTTCGTTCTTTGCTCAGTCTCTGGATTCGATAGGAGGCCGATCGATGAGGACGAAAATCGCGACCGCGGTCCTTGCGACACTGTTCGCGGCAGTCACGGGGCTGGGAATCGCAAGCGCGTCCCTCCGGCAGGATTCTGCCGGGCGAAGCAGCAAGAACGGCGACCGACTACCCCTCGATGCCTGTCAGGTGGGGACGGAGATCCTGGCGGAGTGCAATGCCCTCAGCGTGCGCACGGTCGAAACGCGCCTGGACGGCCTTTCGATCTTGACGCGAACATCTGCGACCAACGAGTCGTGAGTTGCGTCAAGCTAGAGGAGTTCGATCTCCTGCGCCCGGACCACGATCCGCTGCTGACGGAATGCCGTCTCCAGGCGGGAGCGAAATTGCTGCCACCACTGTCGATCGAGTGACGGCGCGATAACTTCGACGATCACAATGCGGTCGAGAGTCTCGCCACGGGGGCCGTCCCACCAGCCATCGGCCGGCGATCGCGTGAAGGCGGTCAGGCCACCGAACGTGCGGACAAGCGTATCGACAGCGTCCGCGTATCGAACATCTCCAGTAATGCGCCCGTGGTTCTCGGTGGCCGGCAAAAGTATCTCGATGAGGTAAGGCATTCGATCCTTGCCTCCTAATGCGACGTGGCAAGAGCCCGGTGGGCGTTTTCGTGCTGCCCTCCCGCTCGCTCCAACTCGGCCAGGAAGGCCTCGCACCAGCGGGTCACGTCGTTCCTTTGAATCGCTTCGTACATGCGCTGCCACCGCGTCATTCGTTCATCGATCGGCATGGTCAGTGCGCGGTGGATGGCTGCGGCGGTTTCGTCGATGTCGTAGGGATTCACCAGGATGGCCCCGCTGCCAAGTTCGCTCGCGGCGCCGGCGAAGCGGGAGATCACAAGGACGCCGGGCGACTGCGGATCCTGGGCTGCTACGTACTCCTTGGCGACGAGGTTCATCCCATCGCGGAGCGGCGTGACCAAGCCGACGTCGCCCAACCGGTACAGCCCGGCTAAAGCCGGCCGGCTTATGGCGCGATTGACGTAGCGGATCGGTGTCCAGTCGACGTCGCCAAGGGCTCCGTTGATCCGGCCGGCCAGCTCGGCCACCTGCCTTTGCATCTCGGCGTATTCGCGCACCTCGGTTCGAGACGGCGGCGAGACTTGAAGATAGGTGACGCTGTTGCGCGCCGGTGGGTTATTGGTGACGTAACGATTGAAGGCCTCGATCCGCTGTGTGATCCCTTTGGAATAGTCGAGGCGGTCGACACCGATTATCAGGCGGCGAGAGCCGATGCTGGCCCGCAGCCGCTGTACAATCGGATTGCGGACTGCCCTCGCCGCCATGGTTGCGAACTCATCGGTCTCTATCCCGATCGGAAAGACTCCGACACGGAACTGACGGCTCCAACCCTCGAAGAGGTGGGGAGCGACCTGCCGTATTCCGAGATTCTCGCGTTCCATGCAGGCGACGAAGTTGTCCGCGTCGTAGGCCGTCTGGAAGCCAACGAGATCGTAGGTGCAGAGCGCCCGCACGATATGCTCGTGCGGCGGGAGGGCGAGAAAGACATCGGGTGGAGGCCAGGGAATGTGCAGGAAGAAGCCGAGAGGATTGGCAATGCCCATCTGCCGCAATTCCGCAGCCAGAGGGATGAGGTGGTAGTCGTGAACCCAGACAATATCGTCCGGCCGAAGCTGCTGGGCGAGCATCCGCGCGAAGTAGCGGTTGACGCGGAAATAGCCGGCCATGTCCTTTCGGGAGAAGTCCGTCAGGTCGAGCCGGTAGTGCAGAAGGGGCCACAGCGAGCTGTTAGCGAAGCCGTTGTAGTATTCCTCGACATCCTTCTTCGTCAGATCGACCAGCGAATAAGTGATCGCGCCAAAGACCTGCGTGCGCGGGCTCTCGAGCTCCAGATCGCCGCTGGTCTTGCCGGACCAGCCGAACCAGAGGCCTCCCCGTTCGGCCAAGGCGGCTCGAAGCGCGACTGCGAGTCCGCCCGATGCCGCTCCACTCTGGGGCACGGGTACGCGATTGGAGACAACGACCAGGCGCGACGTCAAAACGCCTCCTCCCAGGGGGGTGAGAGGCGGATCGCTGCATTGATCAAGCCGACCATCGAGTAAGTCTGCGGGAAGTTTCCCCAGAGTTCGCCTGTTTCGACACGGATTCCCTCCGACAGGAGGCCAAGTCGGTTTCGGTGCATCAGCATTTCGCTGAAACTCTCGCGGGCTTCGGCGAGACGGCCGACGCGGGCGAGCGCGTCAATCAGCCAAAACGTGCAGGCGCTAAAGGCAGACGCCGCCTCGCCGAAATCGTCGGGGATGCGATAGCGATAAAGGTGGTGCCCGGCGCGCAGCGTCTTCTCCACAACCGCCAGCGTTGCCGCAAACCTCGCATCCGACGCGGCGAGGAATCCGACCTCGGGCATCAAGAGCAGGCTGGCGTCGATGTCCTCGCCACCAAACCTGGAAACGAAATGACCGCGCGTCGGGTTCCATGCTTGGACCAGAATCGCCTCACGCATCTGGTCGGCGGCAGTTCTCCAGAATCCGAAGCGGTCGGCCAGCCCCAGCCGAGCCGCGATGCGGGCAAGGCGATCGGCGGCGGCCCAACACATCATGGCGGAGTGGGTATGAACGGCTGATCGGGATCGGTATTCCCATAACCCGGCGTCGGGCTCGGACCACCGTCGGAGAGCCTGCTGCCCTAGCGGCTCAAGCCGGCGATAAAGGGCGGTGTCGCCCATCGCCGGCAGGCGCGCGTCGTAGAACGACTGAGCAATCGCCAGAATAAGCGACCCATAGCCGTCGTTCTGGCGTTGCGAATATGCGGCGTTGCCGCGGCGCACCGGCCCCAGACTGCGATACCCCTCGAGTGACGGTGCTGTCGCTTCCGCAAGACTGCTCTCCAGACCCAGTCCGTAGAGCGGCTGGAGATAGCCGTCAGCCGAATTGCCGACGATGTTCGTTACATAGCGGAGATAGCCCTCCATGGTCCGCGTCGCCCCAAGTCGGTTCAGCGCCCGAACAGTGAAGAACGCATCGCGCAGCCAGCAGTAGCGATAGTCCCAGTTGCGGCCGCCCCCTCCGTATTCCGGAACGGAGGTCGTAAGAGCGGCGACGATGCCCCCGGTTTCTTCAAAGCTGCAGAGCTTCAAAGTTATGGCAGCGCGAATAACCACCTCCTGCCATTCGAGCGGCACCGAAAGCGCCCGGGTCCAGTCGATCCAGTAGGCTTCCGTCTGGTCCAGGAACTGTCGGGCCATTTCGAGCGGAGCCTCGCTCAGCGGTTCGTCCGGTCCCAGCGAGAATGCGACTGGGCGATCAAGGACGAAGGGCGTCCCGCTCTCGAGATAGGCGATCGGCATGTTCGTGGTCAGACGTAGCGCTCGCTCTCCCAATGAGAAGCGGAGGTGGTTGGAGCCGCGGGTGGTCGTCGCGGCGTAGGCGCCATATCCGTGTCGAGGGGAAACACGAACGGTTATTCGCGGCCGGCCGACCAGCGGTTCGGCGACCCGGATCAGAGTGACCGGCCGAAATACACGCGACTGGCTGCGAAAGCGCGGAGCGAAATCGACGATGCGGACGCTGGAGCCATCGGCATCCGTAAGGATGGTTTCGAGAATGGCGGTATTGCGTCGGTACGACTGTTCGGCGTGGACGAGGTGGGGGACGACGATGCGCCACTCGCCGAACGGCTTGTCGCCGGACAGAAGCCGACAGAAAACCGGGTCACCATCGAGCCGTGGCACGCAGAACCAAACGATGCCGCCCTCTCCATCGAGAAGAGCGGCGATTGCCGCGTTGCCAATAACCCCAAGGTCGAGGGAAGACTGTTCAGGCACCGGCGCCCAGCAGCGAGGCGAGATAGGAGCGCACTGCCGCGGCATCGGGCAGGAGAAATTCTCCGACCGTGCGCTGCGCAACCGCACCGACATGAACCGTTACGCCGCGGTGAACGGCAGCCGCCAGAAACATGGTCTCATCGGCCAGGTCGTCGCCAATGACCAGCGGCCGCCGGTCACGGAAAACCGGGTGCGCCCCGAGCTCGGTCAGCGCCCGACCCTTGTCAGTGGCCGCCAGGCGGAGTTCCAGCGCCATTTTGCCAGCCTGCAAGGCAAACCGGTGCGAGTCGGTGGCGGCGAGATCCTGCAGCAGAGCCTCGATCCGCGGGAGGGCGCTCCGGTCGGCGCGATAATGGATCGCCAGGGCCGTCCTCTTGTCCTCGAAGAACAGCCGCGGATGCTCTTGGAGCAGACGTTGGATCTCGTTCACGAATGCGTCGAACTCGGGCGGTCGCGATGCAATCGCCATGCGGCCGTCTGGAAAGCGGACCTCGGCGCCATGCACACCGGCAACCGGCAGCGTCGTCGGGGCAAGCAGCCGATCCGCCGATGCGATCGTCCTCCCGGTGACGATGGCCAAGGCCCCGCCCAGGCGGACCCGAAGCCGATGAAGCAATTCCGGCAGCCGAGGCGGCACCACAACGGCTGCTGGCGAAGGAGCGATGTCGAGTAGTGTGCCGTCCAGGTCGAGAAAAAGCGCAAGATCGCGCAGGGATGACGGCAAGGCGGACGACCCAGCCCGTGGCGGCGGGTACCCTCCATTGTCGTTAGCTGCCTGCCGCAAGCCCGTCATCGGCATCTAAAACGCGAGCGCAAACAGTCGGTTCCACCGCGTGCCGGTCGATCTCAGCCTTTGGGGAACCACTTGACCAGTCCGAGGTTGGATGGATGGCCCTCTCCCTGGGCGGTGCAAGGAAATGTAATGGCAAGGTGGCATTGGGCGGCGGCGGTTGCAGTTCTGCTCGGCGCCGCTGGGGCGAGCGCGTCGGCGGAAGACGTCTTTCACCCGTCCGAGCTGGCAAAGGCGCTGGTTGACGCCAAGGTGAAGCTCAATGAGGCGATTGGTGCCGCCGCAGCGCAGGGCCTGCCGATCGCGGCGCGATACGAGATCGATGATAGCGACCGCCTCCACATAACCGTCCGGACCGCCGCCGGTCCGAATTCGGAACCGGTCTATGTCGATGTGCTTGTCGACCCTGAAACGGCCGATGTCCTTGGCATTGCAGCAGTGACCGATCCGCGAGAGCGGGAGAAATCATCGGCCATGCGCCTTGCACTTGCCGAGGCCAGGATTTCCCTTGCCGACAGCGCCAAGCGCGCCGCTGAGGAGAACCCCGGATTGATCGTTGTCGCGGTCGAGGCCGTCCGGGCCGATCAGTCGCCGGTAGCGGAAGTGCAGTTGATGAAGGGCAAGCAGGTCAGCAAGACTACCGTGCCCCTGAACTAATCGCGCCCGCCCTCCTCCGGAACCGTACGCGAAAAATAGTCTCGAAGTTCCGGCTCGCCTCCGCCGATGTGGACTCGTCACGCAGCTCCACGCAATGGCGCGCCATCAAGGTTGCATTTCCGAAAAAAGTAACTCGCGCGTCTTGCGAGTGTATTTTCCTTCCTATTTACTGCTCGATGCAGCGCAAGAACGAGATACTGCTGGCGTAAGCGTAACTGGCGGGTCGCGATGTTCTCCACCGGCGGCGGTGTGTGGCGGGAACTTTCGCCTTTAAACAAAGGGCTCGTCACTATTGTTGTCACGCTGGCAGCGGCCACCGCCGGGCTGCAGCAGCAGGCCGACGGTATTGCGCTTTTCTGGCCCGCGGCGGGCGTTATCACGGGTCTTCTCGTTAGAGCCGAAAGCCGCGAGTGGGGCTACGTCATTGGCGGCGCCTTGGTGGCTCTTGCGCTCGGCAATGCATCCCAAGGGCGCTCAGTTGCCGCATCTGCCGTGTTCATGTCCGGCAACATTGTGCAAGCAGCGAGTATTGCCTTCATTATCGGTTTGGTTGCGCGGCACGGCAGCCGCGGGGCAGTTGTCACCTCCGCATTTGTCGGAGCAACGGTCGTTGCCGCCGCAGTCGTCGGTCTGGCCGAAGCGGCCGGCCTACGTTGGACGGGACATGCTCAGGGCGATTTTATCGAGGTTTGGCAGGGCTGGTTCGTTTCACAGACCCTGGGGGTGTTGACCGTTGCGCCAGCAGTTCTGCTGATTGAGCAGCACGGGCGGGCGGCTCGTGGCGGATGGGATCACGCCGCGTTGGCAGCAGCAGTGATCGCAATGCTCGGCATTGCTTATCTGCTGCAGTTGTCGGGTTGGTATACCGGGGCTTTCCTGGCCGCCGCCGCTCTTGCCGGGCCCGTTATCTGGTGGGTGCAGCGCGGCGTTGCCCGCGTTCGCGCCGCTCTTGCATTGCTGGTGTTTGCAATTGTCGGCGCCTCCGGCGGCCTGGCGTGGCTACGCTTTGGGGGCGGTGAGACGCAGTGGTTTCTCGCCGCGACGGCCCTGGCGCTCCTTGCACTCACCGCCTTGCAAGACCGGCGTCCAGACGGCGCCGTTCCCCAGAGGGAGGCAGCCGAGAATCGGGACGGCACGCATTCAGCGGCCTCGGCTCCGCCCTTCGTCTACCTCGCGGTTTTCTTTTCAGCCTACGTGCTGGCGGGAGGTTTCGGGCAGGGATTGGCGATCATACCCGGCAGCACGATTACTTTCTGGCCCCCGAGCGGGATCTTCGTCGCTACACTGATTACGACGCCGAGACGACATTGGGGGTGGTGGACCGCCACGGCCGCCCTCGCCGAGATAACCTGCAATGCCGTCTGGTTTCACAGCGCGCTGCCGCTGGCGCTTCTCTACTTCGGCGCTAACGCCTCGGAAGCCCTGACTTTCGCTCTGCTATTGGGCCGACTGGCGGACGCCCCGTTCCGGTTCCGGACAGCGGCGGACGGGTTTGCCTTCGTCATCGCATCGCTCATCGCCCCGACGGTGGGTGCGACCGCGATCGCAACCGTCGATGCCGTGATCGGCAAGCACCTGTTTCTCGAAGCTTGGCCGCTGGTCTGGCTCGGCGACTGGTCCGGATTGCTGGTGTGCGCACCCTTGACGCTCCTTGCCGTGGAGACGTGGCACCAACGCGACGCCATATCAGTCAGGCAGTTCGTTGAGGCTGGCGTGGTGGCGACAGCTCTCGGAGCGGTCGGCGCGCTCGCCTTCGCCGGCTACCTTCCAACCCCTTACGTTTGCCTGCCCTTGCTGCTGTGGTGCGCGGTGCGATACGGCGTCGGGGCGGCGTCGGCTGGCTTAGCGTTCCTGGCGCTAGCCGGCGCGATTCTTGCCATCCGCTCGCCAGCTGCCGACTTCAAGCAGGTTGCCGTGGGCGCGCAGCTGTTCTTCGCGGTGTCGGCCGTGTCGGTCTTGATAGTCGGGGGCCTCGCCGCCGAGCTTCGGCAGGCAGCAGAGCGTCTCGCCCGGGCCAACGCCAACCTCGAGCGTCGCGTGGCCGAGCGGACCGCCAGCCTGGCTTCCAGTCAAGCCGCCGCAGTCGATCGGGCCGACGAAATTGCCGCCATCTACAAGGCCGCACCGATCGGCCTCGCCCTTCTCGATGCCGACATGAATTTCCTGCGCGTCAACGAACATTTGGCGCGCATGAACGGCCTGTCCGTGGAAGAGCACATCGGCCGATCCGTGCGTGACTTACTCCCCCCGCTCGTTGTCAGCGCTCTGAACGAAATCCGCAGCCGCCTGCTCTCCGGCGAGGAGACCGTGGAAACCGAACTGGATTTGCCGCAGTGGCGGCCGGGAGGGGGTCACGCCTTCGTCCGATATCGTGCGATCCGCAATCGCGACTCCATCCACTTTCTCGGCGTCATCGAAGACATAACCGAACGGCGGCTTGCGGAGGCTGCTTTGCGCGACAGCGAAGCGCGGTTGACGACCATCCTCGACGCGGTCCCGATCGGCGTTGGCCTGATCGATCGCGGAGGCCGGTTCATCCAGCGAAATCCGGCGCTTCAGAAGCTGGCCGTCGGACCGGTCATTCCAAGTCTCGCCGAGCCCGAGAAGTATGTCGGCTTCGATACCGAAGGGCGCCGCCTCGGTTTCCGCGACTTTCCTGGTGCACGCGCGCTGCGCGGCGAACGGGCGGGCCCGGCGGACCTCAGCACCACGATCGACGGCAATCAGCGCTGGATACGCGTCTCAGCGGTTCCGCTGTTTGCCGATGGCGAGGTTTCGGGCGCCGTCGCGGTGGCTGAGGACATCACCGCCGATCGGCGCCGCGAAGACCATGTGCGCGGCCTCATGGCCGAGATCAATCATCGTGCCAAGAATGTGCTCTCGGTGGTGCAAGCGATCGCACGTCAGACCGGGGTCTTTCGCACCCGCGAGGCCGCCGAGCAATATTCCCAGCGCATCTCTGCGTTCGGCGCCAGCTTCGACCTGCTCGTTGGCAACAACTGGAAAAGCGTGGAGGTCGAGGAACTCATCCGCGCTCAGCTCCAGCACTTCGGCGACCGTCGAAGTTCGCACATAGACTTGAACGGTCCGACGATCCGCCTGTCGGCCGCTGCCGCTCAGACTCTTGGGATGGCATTGCACGAGCTGGGTACCAACGCTTGCAAATATGGCGCCCTCTCTACTGACCGCGGCCGCGTTGAAATCACTTGGCGAATCGCTGATGGCGACCGGGGCCGGTGTTTCGAGATAGCGTGGAGCGAAGCCGGCGGCCCGCCAGCTCGGCAACCTAGTCGCCGTGGTTTCGGATCGTGGGTCACGCAGGACATGGTCCGCAGCGGACTGGGGGCGGACGTCGATCTCAGCTACGCGCCGACAGGCCTCAAGTGGCGTCTGCGGTGCCGAACCGATCGGTGCGTCGACGGCAGTAGTGATGCGACTGAATCGGGCAACGAGCTTTCGTCGGGGGCCAAGAAGGGGCGCTCGGTTCTTGTGGTCGAAGACGATCCCTTGATTGCTCTCGATGTCGCGGCCAGCTTACGCGAGGCCGGGCTTGCCGTTGTCGGGCCCGCTGCCAGCGTGGCCGAAGGCTTGCACCTTCTGAGCGCCTCGCCCTGCGACTGCGCCGTGCTCGACGTCAATCTCGGATCCGAGACATCGGAGGTCATCGCACAACAACTCGCCATGCGCGGCCTGCCTTACGTGACGATTTCCGGCTACGGGCCCGACCATCTCCCCGCGAGCATGCGCGCGGCGCCTTTTATCCGCAAGCCAGTCGAAGCGCCCAGCTTGGTGGCCGAGCTTGAGCTGGTTCTCTCTCCTGAGCCGCACTAAGCTTGGCGAGTACGGGGCCGAAAGTCCGCTACACCTTCATCCTAGGTTCGCCGGCCGTGAGCAACCGCGAGCGCAACGCAGCACGAGTTGCCCCTTCGCCGGGCCACAGGCCGGGCACGACCCGTACACCGCCGACGAGCGTGCGGCCGGCATATTTCATCATCGGCGGGGGCGGCGAGACCGGAGGTTGGATTTCCGGTCCGCCGGGTGGTGGCGTCAACGGCGGCTGAATGTCCGGTCCAGGCTCTTGCGGCTCGCGCGGCGGGCGACCCGGCGCCGGTGGATCTGGAAACTCTTTCGGTGCAGGCGCACCGGGCAGGTCCTTCGGCCACGGCGGAACCACCGGACCGGTGGCCATCGATTCGTGATACCCCCACTCCCGCACGCGCTTGGACCGTATCATGTACACTTACCTCTTTCGGAATAGCGCGGACCGCGGGAAGGAATCCCGCGCTCCGCAAAGCAACCCGCAGGCCGGGGGTCGGCTATGCGAGGATAATATCGACGATGCGATGCGAGCCCGGCTCCACAACGACGATGCGGCCGTCGGCAAGCAGGAAAAACATGTAGCCGCGCCACGCCGGTACGAATTGGACGATCGTGGTCGGCAGCGGCTCTAACGCCACGGTTTCCGGAACGGCCACACCGACGTTCAGGGCGAAGTTGACGTTCTGAACGGCGCGCGGATTGGCCGCGCGGATCATCTGGCGAACGTTAGTGCGCTGTTCCACGCTGATAGTGGCATTGGCCGTCGCACCGGCACCGATCCCGGCCCCTCCGCCCTGCGCTTGTGCCGGAGCAGCGTCGGGACCTCGACCGGGATTTGCGGGGCTTGGCGGTTGCCCTTGGGCCTGGCCCTGCGCTTGGCCTTGGGCCTGCCCCTGGACGCGCGTCACATCGCCGCCCTGAGCCTGCGCGCCGCCTTGCGCTTGTGCACCGCCTTCGGCTTGCACTCCGCCCGGCCGGTTGGGACCTGCGGGTGCCTGGGCGTTCCCCTGAGCCTGTCCACCGCCTTGCACCTGGGCTCCGCCCTGCGCGCCCTGACTAGGCAAGGGCAACCGTGGAGTACCAGGCGTTGCCGGCGCCTGCATCTCGGGCGGGGGCCCGGGAGGGGTGACGGGCGCTTGGGCGAACGACGCTCCGGCAAGGGTCACCCCAACCGAAGCGATCGCCGACGTTAGATAGATGTTCATCTTGCACGCTCGATCTAGAAAGACGACCTGACGCGAACGCGCCGCGCTTGCTCTCGGCCGCCGTTGTCGGCGGCCGGGTTTGAGGGATTGCCTCTTGCCTGAGGCTTGCTCGCCCGCTCCGGGCGAGCCCGCTAGTAGGGGCTTTCGCAGCGGTGCAGCCGACCGTCGTAGCCGGTGAAGCTGTCGGTCTGAACGTTGTAGCTGCGGTACCGCGCCTGACACCAGGCGACGTGATCGTTGGTCGCTACCTGCGGATAGGTAGCCTGCGGATAGGCATAGGTCTGCGGCCAGCCGTATCCGTAACCATATGTGCCGTAGGAATATTGCGGGTAAGAGTAATAGTTCTGCGGATAGTAGCCGTAGTAGGTCTGCCCGTAGTAGCCCGGATTGCCAAATCCGAATCCGAAGCCGAAGCTCGTTTGCGCGTTGGCCGCGCTGGCGGCTAGTGCGAGGCCCCCCGCGACCACAGCCATTGTCAGGAACGATAGTTTTCGCATGCTCGAGACCTCTGCGGTTCCCGGCCTATTCCAAGCAACCGCTCCGAGCACAACGGACGCGCCTGGCGTTTAGTTCCTGATCGCTTCTCGCTGCCGGCTGCCGCCGCGCTTCCAAGGGCCCCGCTTCTTTGGAGCGGCGCGGTGCATTGGGATGGCCTTTGCTCGACAGGCGAGGTTCGAGGCCTCGACGCCCCGTCCTCCACCCCCTTGTCGCAGCTCCGAGCGGCTGCGGCCGATCCGGAGCGGCTCGCTTGGAGCATGCTGTGTAGGTTAGGCTGGTGCTGCCGGACAGGATTGAACTGTCGACCTCTCCCTTACCAAGGGACTCGCCGCCAGCAAAATCCACCGACAAAGCAAAGGGTTGTTGACCGCTCCCGAAAAACTGTGCCAGATTTGTGCCAGGCTGAGGTCGCCGGTTCGAGTCCGGCCGTTCCTTCCCCGCAAGGGGGGAATTATATACTTGACAAGTACGCCTACTGACTCTACCTTGAATCTCAAGGAGTTAGCGCGCCATGAGTATCCTTTCCTCCCCGCACTTCCACAATGAGTTGGCGGCGATTGCGCGGCTTGAGGAAATCGTGTGGCCGAACGGCGCTCATTGCCCCCGCTGCGGTGGCTTTGACCGCATTACGCCGGTGAAGGGCGGACGCGCGGGCCTGCGTCGCTGCGGCCCCTGCAAGCGTGAATTTACCGCCACCGTGGGAACGGTTTTTGAACGTTCTAAGATCAAGCTGCACAAGTGGTTTCAGGCGGCGCATTTGATGGCGTCCAGCAAGAAGGGCATCTCCGCCCATCAACTGCACCGGACGCTTCAGGTGACCTACAAGACGGCTTGGTTCATGGCCCATCGGCTGCGCGAAGCGATGAGGGAGCTGCACATCGAACCGCTCGGCGGCGAGGGCAAAATCGTCGAGTTCGACGAGACCTACATCGGCGGAAAAGAGCGGAACAAGCACCGCAACAAGCGCGCCCACCCGACTGGCGGCAGCGGCGGCAAGGAAACCGTGTTCGCTTTGGTGGAGCGCGGCGGCAAGGTCCGCTCTCACCATGTGCCGACCGTCACCGCAAAGACGCTACGGCCAATCCTTGAGAAGCAGATTCAAGAGGCGACCAAGACGATGAGCGACGATGGCGGCGCGCGCGTGTGGCATGGCAGGCCGACCCATCAATCCGTCAATCACGGCATTGGCGAATACGTCCGCGGCGAGGTCAGCACGAACACCATCGAAGGCTATTTCGGCATCATGAAGCGCGGCATCGTGGGCACCTACCACCACGTCAGCCCGCAGCACTTGAAGCGGTATCTGGCCGAGTTCGACTTCCGCTACAACGCGCGTTCCGCGCTTGGGGTCGGTGACGAAGATCGCGCAACGCAGGCGGTGCGTGGTATCGTCGGGAAAAGGCTGACCTACCGGGACTCATCGAAGGCTTAGGCGCGAACATGGCGCGGCTCAAAGTCCGGTTTGAACTCAACAAGGGACGCACTGGCGCTCCCTTGTCTAAGCTTGGGAAGATCGCCGAGCAGGCCGAACGTTTCCTCAAAGCACTCGCGGCCGAGGTTGAGATCGACCAGCGGTCGGGCGAGTGGCTGGCGATCAATTTTAAGAACGGCTCCGTCAGTTACGACGCAGAATTCCAGGGCGAAGTCAGCCCTGCCGCGGCCGAGGTTTTCGGCAAGCACTTGCTGTTCGCGGTTGACTTCGATCCAGATTCCGAGGGAGCTAACGGCTTGGTCACGGATGCGACGATGGCAGAGTTCGCTGCTCTTGGCCGAATTATCGACCCGGACGAAGTCATTGGTATTGGCATCTACAACGGCGGCACGAAGCCCAAGTGGCGGAGAGTCGGCTACGGCCAGACCGCGCGCATACGCCAGCGTCTAGAAAGCCCGCTCCCGGCGTACGGGTCGCTGCAAGGGATCATTCATTCCCTGCACAAAGAGGCGGCGCGTCCTTATTTCCAACTTCGCGAGTTGGCCACGGACACGCTTGTTCGGTGCTTCTATTCCGCCAGCCAATACGACGCCGTTGTGAACGCGCTGCGGCAGAAGACTGCCGTTTTGCATGTCGCGGGCAATATAAACTATGACAGGCGGACGAGGGCCGCGGCTGAGCTAAAAGTCGAGCGTCTGGACGAGGCGAAAATACTGGCCCCCAGGGACTTCGAAGCCCTGTTCGGATCGATGCCAAAGTTCACCGGGGCCATGACGACGGACGACTACATCGACCTGATGCGGGAAGATGACCGATAAGAGCCGGGTCTACATGGATGCGTGCTGCTTCATCGACGCCGTCAAGGCCGCGGTGGGGGCGAAGTTGGACTCCGACAGGCAAAAGGACGCGTGGCACATCAAGCAATTATTGCAGGCGCACCGTGATGGCGAGGTCGAGGTTTTTACATCGACGCTTTCCATCGCCGAATGCACCCATGTTGAGGGCGATACGTCCCCTCAGGTCCGGAACCACTTCAGCGCCCTGCTAACGTCTGGCCAATACCTTGTGCTGGTAGAGGCCACGCCGTTCATAATGATGGACGCGCGTGATCTGCGGTGGGGCAAGAAGGTGACGTTGCGAGGCGCGGACGCCGTGCATGTCGCGTCGGCCTTGGAGCGGCGCTGTGAGGAGTTCATCACCTCTGACAAGGGCGTGGGCAAGCTGAACGCCTTCCCCGCGATCCGCGGTAAGTTAAGAGCGGTGGCGGGTCGAGAGACGAAATGCCTTCCCGACAAGTACCGGCAATTGGATATCGAGGATGGCAAAAAGCACTAAGCCACCCCCGAGCGAAGACGAAAAGCAGTCCCGCGCCTTCATCGACAAGGCGCGCGAACTGGGCGCCGACAAGGACACTGCCGCGACCGACGCGGTGATGCGCCACCTCGGAACGGTTAAGCAGCAGCCACCTAAGTCGCCGAGAAAGCCGGCGAAGTGAGCGGCCGGCTTTACTTGTCACGTATATAATTCCCGCTTCGCGGGGGAGGACCCGCGGCTTCATCCCCGCGGGAAGGGGACGCGCGTCGTGGAAGCGCGGTCGAGGCGCAGCTCGAAGCGAGCCGAGCTGTTGAAGGCGTTGGGGATGACGGTGCCGGTGACCGCGTCGAAGGCGACCTGGCCCTTGCGGCGGAGGTAGCGGCGCTCGACGACGAGCGTTGCCGCGCCGAGGCGCTTCTCGCAATTGTCCTTGATGGCGAAGCTGCCGACCGGCGCCTCGCCGTCGGCGAGCGGGAGTTCGCTGCAGGTCCAGCCGGCCGGGTCGAAGCGGTTGCGGAGCACCGTGCCGAGCGACCAGAGCGTCACCCGCTCGGTGGCGTCGATGTCGCGGGGATCGGTGACGAGGCGGAGGGTGCGGGCGATGCCGGCGGCGTCGAAGAGCACCGACACCACCACCGGGAAGTCGAACAGGCGAGTGCCGGCATAGCGCTCGACGGCGAGCGCCTGGTCGAGGGCGCGGGCGGCATTCTCGGCGGTGTCGCTGTAGCGGAAGGCGACCTCGCGGAGGCCGTCCTTGTCGGCCGGGCACTGCATGAAATCGGCGAAACCGCGGAGCGGAAAGGAGGGCGGGCCGCCATCGGTGCCGCAGGCGTGGTCGACGAAATCCGCCGGCAGCTCGGCGGCCCTCACGCCGAGGACGAGGTCGAACACGTCGCTCCGCTCGGCGGCGGCGAGCGGCGCGGCGAGGAGAAGCGCGAGGAGCGCTGGCAGGAGGCGGCGCATCGGCTAGTCCGGCAGGCCGAGCACGGCGAGGACGAAGAGCGGCCGAACGCCGAACATGCCCGGCGGCTTAGCGGGCAGGCGGTCGTTCCAGGCGTTGCCGCCGGTGATGACGGCGACATACTGCTTGCCGCCGACGGCGTAGGTGACCGGCGGCGCCGAGGTCAGCGTCGGGAAGAGGTGGCGCGAGACCTCGGAGAGGTCGCGGTCGTCGAGGACGTGCAGGACACCGTCGGCGGTCGGCACGAAGACGAGGCCGCCGGCGGTGGCGAGCGCGCCGGCATGCGGCGGCGCGTCGAGCCAGGCGTTGGCGACGTGGCGGCCGGCGGCGGGGTCGATGCCGACGAAGAGGCCGCCGACATTGTTGCCGTCGGCGTAGTGGCGGAGGTAGCCGGGGCCGATCGGCCCGACCGGCATGCGGCAGCCGTCGGCGGCCATGCCGTAGGAGAGGCCGGTGCGCTCGCTGTAGGCGGCCGGCTCGCCGCCGAGGGCGCGGAGATTGGGACAGCCGGGGCGTCGGGCGTCGGGCTCGGGCAGGCGGTAGGCGGGCGGCTCGCGGCCGGCGGCAATGTATTCGATCGGGCGGCCGGTGGCGGGGTCGATGCCGGCGGTCCAGTCGATGCCCTCCGCGTAGGCGACGGCGCCACGGAAGGCGCCGTTGGCGGCGTCGATCAGGTAGTGGAAGCCGTTGCGGCCGAAGTGGCCGACGGCGAGGCCGCCGGCGAGCGGCAGCAGCTGGTAGCTGCCGGCGGCGGAGAAGCCGATGCCATCGGCCGGGGTGAACTGGAAATACCAGCGGAGGCGCCCGGTGGCGGCGTCGATGGCGAGGGCGCTCGCGGCGAAGAGGTTGTCGCCGGGGCGCAGGGCGCGCTCGAAGCGCGGGGCGGCGCGGCCGGTGCCCCAGACGGTGAGGTTGGTCGCCGGGTCGTAGGCGCCGACCTGCTCGAAGGAGCCGCCGCCGTTTCGCCAGGCGTTGGCGTTGTCGCGCCAGGACTCGGCGCCGGCCTCGCCAGGAGCGGGGATGGAATAAAGGCGCCAGCGGGGCTCGCCGGTCGTCGCATCGAGAGCGGAGAGACTGGCGCGGGCACCGCGCTCGCCGCCGCCGCTGCCGACGATCACCTTGCCGTCGGCGACCAGGGGCGGCGTCGCCAGATACGCGCCGTCGCGGGGATCGACGACGGTGACGGTGCGCGTCAGTTCGCCGGTATTGGCGTCGATCCAAGAGAGGCGGCCCTCGCTCGCCAGCGAGATCACTTGATTGCCGATGAGGGCGAGGCCGTGGCTCGGCTGGAACCAGGCTTCGAGGTTGTCCTGGCCGGGATCCATGGTCCACTCGATGCGGCCGCTTTCGTTGCTGCCGTCGATCTTGGAGACGCGGCCCCAGCCGTCGGCGACGTAGATATGGCCGCCGTCGACCAGCGGGCTCGCCTGACGGGCGACGGTGTAATTGCCGCTGCCGCCGATGCCGCCGAGCGGCACGGAGAAGCGGAGCGCCAGGCGGCCGACATTGGCGCGGTCGAGGATCGTCAGCGGGGAATAGCGGCGGCCGTCGTAAGTGCGGCTTGCCATCAGCCAGTTGCCGGGCTCGGCGGCGGCGCGGACCAGGCGGTCGGCGGTCACCTCGGCGGCCGTCGCCGGCAGCGCCAAGGGAGCCGCGGCCAGTCCGGCGGCCAAGGCGAAGCGGTGCAATCGTCGGCGCATCGGTTCGCTCTCCGGGCTCTGGCTTGAGCGGGGCGGCCGGCGCCCAGTCGCCCGATGCGAACCGACCCTCGCCGGCAGTCGCCGGGAGGGTCGGTCGTGCTTCAGCTCAAGCGTCGGGGGAACGCGCCCCCGCGCCCCTTACTTGACCTCGAACACCCAGATCGCGCCGCCGAGCGGAACGTCGGGGAAGAAGCCGATGTTCTGCTGCGCCAGGCGGGTCTGCATGCCGGCGGCGTCGACGCCCCAACCGGCTTCGACGGCGATGTACTGCTTGCCGTTGACGCTATAGGTCGAGGGTGGGCCCATGACGCCGGAGTTCAGCGTCGTCTCCCAGAGCAGATCGCCGGTCTTGGCGTCGTAAGCGTGGAACTTGCGGTCGTTGGTGCCGCCGGTGAACAGCAAGCCGCCGCCGGTGGTCAACATGCCGCCCCAGTTGCTCGACTTGGCATGGTTCTTCTGCCAGACGAGCTTGCCGGTGCTGAGATCCCAGGCCTGGATCTCGCCGATGTGGTCGGCGCCCTGGCGAACGATCAGATCGTTCTTGGAGGTGCCGGTGTAGGCGCGGCCAGCCTCATAGGTAACCGCGGCGCCGACGATCTCCGAGCAGAGATTGGCGTTGAGCGGGATGTACAGCATCTTGGTCTGCTGGCTGTACGAGCTCGCCTGGTAGTCCTTGCCGCCCCAGAAGGACGGGCAGAACTTGCCGCTGACGCCGGTGCCCGGCTTGGTGCCCGGGTTGTACTCGATGCGCCCGGTCTTGGGGTCGAGGCTCTTGATGTAGTCGGCGTAGACGTAGGGCTTGCCTTCGACGAAGTTGATCGCGCCCGTGTTAGCGGCCCGCTCCATCAGCCACAGCACGCCGTCACGGCCGGCATGAACCAGACCCTTGAAGGTCTTGCCGTCGCGGGTCACGTCGACCAGCAGCGGCGCGTCCACCTCGTCCCAGTCGAACGAGTCGTTCGGGTGATACTGGAAGAAGCTCTTCATCTTGCCGGAGTCGACGTCGAGGGCGACCACCGAGGTGGTGTAGAGGTTGTCGCCCGGACGTTGGTCGCCCATCCACGGGCCGCCGTTGCCGGTGCCCCAGTAGACGGTCTTGGTGCCCGGGTCGTAAGTGCCGGTGATCCAGGTCGAACCGCCGCCGGTCTTCCAGGCGTCGTTCTTCGGCCAGGTCTCGGAGCCCGGCTCGCCGGGTGCCGGGACCATGTAGGTCCGCCACAGCTGCTTGCCGGTCTCGGCGTCATAGGCGGCAACGAAGCCGCGGATGCCGCGCTCGCCGCCCGAGGAGCCGACCATCAGCTTGCCGTCGACGACCAGCGGGGCGTGGTTGGCGTAGTAGCCCTGGTGGTAGTCGGCGACCGCCGTCGACCAAACCTCGTTGCCGGTCTTGGCGTCGATCGCCACCAGCACGGCATCGCGCGAATAGAAGAACACCTTGTCGCCCCAGAGGCCGACGCCGCGGCTGGTCGGGTGCGAGCCGAACATGTCGTCCGGCAGCTTGCGCTGATAGCGCCACAGGAGTTCGCCGGTGGCGGCGTTGATCGCCAGCACCTGGTTGCCGGCGGTGGCGGCGAACATCACGCCGTTGACCACCTGCGGGGCGGCCTCGTGGCCGTCGTTGAAGCCGGTCGACATGGTCCAGGCCGGCACCAGCTGCTTGACGTTGCCGGTGTTGATCTGGGCGAGCGGGCTGTAGCCGTTGCCGTCATAGGTGCGGCGATAGGTCGGCCAATCGGCGTCGGACGGGGTGGTCAGCGTCGCCGCGGTCACCGGCTTATAGTCGGGGATGCGGTTGGGCTTGGGGGCCGGGGCGGGAGCCGCCGCCGGGGCGGGCGCAGCCGGGGCCGGCGCCGGTGCCTGGGCGAGCGCCGCCGAGGACAACAGCACGGCGGTCGCCGCGCCGGTCAGAAGCGCCTTCATCGTTGTACCTGTCATCAGAGAACCTCCCTTTGGTGTGGTCTTCTTCGGTTGTTTCAGGCGTCGTGGAGATCGTAGCGCAGGGCTAATTGGAATCGAAGCCGACCCGCGAGTCAAAGGCCTTGGCGACCACCAGCTTGCCGCCGTCGTCGGCCTTGAGGGCGAGAACGGGCAGATGGCGGGTCGCCGGGCCCTGGATCACATTGGCGTTATCGCGCGGGTCGTAGCGCGAGAAGTGGCACGGGCATTCGAGCAAACGCTCGTCCGGCACCCAGTCGGTGACCTCGCAGCCGGAATGGGTGCAGACGATGGTGAAGGCGACGACGCCCTTGGCCGAGTTGGCGAGGGCGGCGGGCGAGAGGTCCTTCTCCTCGAAGCGGAAGAGGAGCAGACGGTTCTGCGCGCTGCCGCTTCTGACGACACCGCTGGCGGGGTCCTGCGACCAGGCTTCGAGGGCGGCGCTCGACAGCGGGATGTCGTTGACGGTCAACGCCTTGGTCTTGTCGCGGGCGGCGACGATGAAGTCGCCGGGCTTCGGCAGGACCGAGGCCGGATCGTCCTGGGCCAGCACCGGCGGGGCGGCCATGCAGAGGCAGGCGGCGCCGAGGCCCTTAACGATGTCGCGGCGGCCGACGGCCCGTCCCGCCGCATCGGCTCTGTCGCGAAGTCCGGTTCTTTCCTTGCCGATGTCGGTCATGGCGCTCGTCCGTTCCTACCTGCCTGAACACTGCCCCGCTTTGGCTCGCGGGCGGTCGCAGGGTGGCCCTGGAACGCCGCATTTTCAAGCACTTGATCCCCCTTGGGGGCGCGTCCGCCGGTCGCGGGGGCGCTAGCCCGGTCCCCAGACGACGCCGCCCAGATTGGCTTCGTTGAGATCGGCCTGCTCGATCCGGGCGCCCCGGAGGTCGACGCTAAGGAGGGTCGAATAGATGAGGTCGGCGGCCAGGAAGTCGGCGCCGTAGGCGCTGGCGCCGGAAAGGTCGGCATAGGGCAGGCGGGCGCGGACGAAGCCGGCATATTGCAGGTTGGCGCGGACAAGGGTCGCACGGCGGAGGTTGGCTTCCTGGAAGTTCGCCAGGAAGGCGTCGGCGGCGGAGAGATCGGCGGTGCCGAGATCGGCGTATTTCAGGACCGCGCCGCGCAGCACCGTGCCGACGAAGCGGGTGCGCTGGGCGCGGACATATTGCATGCGCGCGCCGGCGAAGTTGGCGCGCTCGAGATTGGCGCCGCCGAGGTCGGCGCGGAAGAGGAGGGCCCGTTGCGCGTCGGCGCCGGCGAGCGAGGCGCGCTTCAGGTCGGCGCGGTCGAGATTGGCGTCGGCGAGCTTGGCATTGTCGAGCTTGGCGTCGGCGAGGACGGCGCGATGGAGGTTGGCGCCGGAGAGGTCGGCGCCGGTGAGATCGGCGCGGCTGAGGTCGGCGCGGGAGAGGTCGCGGCCGGCGAGGGCGGCGCCCTTCAGGTCGCAGCCGGGGCAGGCGTTGGCGGTGCCGGCGAGGAAGGCGGCACGGGGCTCCGCGGTTTGGGCCGGGGCGGGCTGAGCGGCGATCGCGGCGGCTGCCAGGAGCACGGCGCGCCCGGCACGGGCGAGGCCGACGGTCGCCGTTCTGCGAGAGGTCATGGCGGGGAGTGTAGCCGGCAGAGCCTCGGGCGGCCACTCCGAGCCCGGCGCCGGGCGGCTCAGACGTCCCACTGGAAGACCGGGCTCGCCGAGCGCTGGCGCTCGCAATAGGCGGCCATAATGGCGCGGAAGTCGCCGCCACGGGCGGCGAGCGCGGCACGCTGCCAGGCGGCGCCGGTCTGGCCGCCGGCGACGCGCTGCTCGACGAGATCGATCAGGCGGTCGGCGTCGGGGGCAAGCCTGAGACGCGACAGGCCGGAGCGGGCCATCGGCAGCAGGCGCTCGGCGAGGAGGGTCGCGGCGGTGCCCTCGGCAGCCCCCGGCCACACGGTCAGGGCGGCAAGACCGAGGCGGGCGGCGGCGTAGAAATTGGCGCGGGCGGCGGCGAAGGGGACGGCAGGGCGCTCGGCCATGCCGCGCTCGACCAGTTCGTGCACCAAGCCGACATAGGCGGCGGCGTTGGCCAGCATGTCGGCGAGGGTCGGTCCGGCGGGGAGGGTGCGGTACTCGATGCGCAGGTGCGGGCGGCCGTCGGCATCGGTGCCGAGCAGCGGGCGGTTCCAGCGCCAGATGGTGCCATTGTGGAGGCGGAGATGCGGCAGGGCTTCGGAGGCGTCGTCGAAGAGGAGCGGCAAGAGCGGCGGGAAGGCGCGCAGGTTCTCGGCGAACATCTCGACCAGCGAGCGCTCGACGTAGCCGCTGCCGAAGCCGACACGCGCCAGGCCGCCGGCGCCGGGGAGGTCGATCGCCTGCTCGAAGAGCGGGATGCGCGTCTCGTCCCAGAGGTCGCGGCCGAACAGGAAAGGGGCATTGCCGGCGGCGGCGAGCAGCGGGCCGGCGGCCATCGCCGAGGCGTTCCAGTAGAGATGGGCGCGCGCGGCGGGGACCTTGAGATGCACCTGGAAAGAGGTGGTCGCCGCCTCCAGCATGACGTCGCGATGCTCGACCGCCAGCGCCTCGCGCCCGGATATCTCGACCCGCACCGGCCGGCCGTCGCGACGGCGGAGGATCTCGCGGTTCAGCGCCGCGTAGCGCTTCAGCGGCGAGATGTTGGCGAGGCTCAAATCGGCGTTGCGGATCACCGGCAGCGTGCCGATCAGCACGGCGTTGGCGTCGAGGCCGTGGGCGACGGTCTCGCAGTGCGCCCAGAGGCCGGTCAGCTCGGCGGCCATGCGGGCGAAGACATCGCCGGCGAGCGGCAGCGGCGTGCAGTTCAGCTCGATGTTGAAGCGCGAAAGCTCGGGCACCACCAGCGGGTGGTCGGCCTTGGCGAGGAAGGCCTGATTGACGGGAGCCGGATAGTAGGCGTGGTCGAGCAGCCAGGCCTCGATCTCGCAGCCGATGGAGAAGCCGCTGTCGGCGAAGGCGCCGTCGTTCCACATCCGGCCGAGGTCGGCGGTCTCGGCGGCGAGGCGGGCGGCGAAGGCGTCGAAGTCGGCCGGCGCGAAATCGGCCTTGGCGACCTCATCGCCCATGGCGCGGCCCGGCGGTCATAGCGGCCGCCCGTCGCGGCCGATGCGGCGCATCAGGTAGCCGAGGCAGTCGAGGCGGACGGCGCGCTCGTCGACGGTGAGCATGGAGGGGACGGCGGCGCGGGCGAGGCGGATGGCGCCGCCGGTGTAGTCGAACCAGGGCGCGGGGTCGCCGCCGGGCTCGGCGGCGACGAGATCGAGGCGCTTGGCGCCGCTGCCGCCGAGCGAGCCGAAGGGCGTCCCCGGCGCGAGTTCGCAGAAGTTGAGGGCGTCGAGATCGCCGCGGAAGCGGAAGTCGGCCTCGGCGCCGTCGAAGGAGAGGCCGGCGTCGGCCGGCACCTTGACCACGGCGAAGGTGCGCAGGAGGTCGATCTCGCCCGGCGGCAGCTTGTGCTCGGGGAAGGCGTGGAGGGCGAGCACGGCGCGGATGAACGCGGCGGCATGCTCGGCGCCGGCGGCGTCGACGGCGCGGCCGCACTCGACCGTCACCGCCGGGCAGATGCCGGTCATCGCCGCCGACTGCACGCCGGTCGGCTGGGTGAAGTGGACGACGGTGCGGCCGAACAGGCGGGCGAGATGGAGATGCTCGTCGCTCAGGCCGTTGACGCAGGCGTAATGCGGGTTGCGGCCGGTGTTGTTGTGGATGTCGATGCTGGCGAAGGGCCGCTCGCGGCGCACCGCCTCGACCACCTCCCGCATCAGCCGCGACAGCGGCGCGGCGGTATCGGCGGTGCCTGGCCAGACGCGGTTGAAATCGTCCTGGCCGGGGAGGGTGCGGACCCCGGCCCGCGCCGCCTCGATATTGCCGACGAAGAGGAGCAGCGGACGCGGCGGCAGCGCCGCGTCGCGGTCGCGCAGCACCATGCGGATGGCATCCCAGCCGGAGTGCTCGTTGCCGTGCAGGAGGACGCTGACGAAGAGCGGAGCGGCGTCGCGGCCGGCGATCTTGAAGAGGGCCGGGCCGGGCAACTGGCGCCACAGCTCCGGCGCCGGGAGGTCGAGCAGGGCCTCGGGGAAGCCGTCGCGAAAGTCGAGGGGCACGGGGGGAAGGTTCATCGTCAGCCGACGCCGGTGTCGCCGCCTTGTCCCGTCCCGGGGCGGGCGAAGTCAATAAGCGGGGGGTGCGGCAGCGGCGCCGCGGCCGGCCCTTGCATCGCCACAGGGCTCCGCCACACTCGCCGGCATGAACGGTCAGGGACGGGGCGGCGGGACGGAGGCGGTCGGGGTGCTCCTTGCCGGCGGCGAGGGGCGGCGCCTCGGCGGCGGCGACAAGGGGCTGCGGCCGCTCGCCGGCCGGCCGCTGATCGAGCATGTGCGGCGGCGCCTGGCGCCGCAGGTCGGGGCGATGGTGCTCTCGGCCAACGGCGATCCCCGGCGCTTTGCCGCCTTCGCGCTGCCGGTGGTCGCCGATGCCGGCGCGGGTTCGCAAGGACCGCTCGCCGGGCTCCTCGCCGGCCTCCGCTGGGCGCGGGCCAACGCCCCCGGCGCGCGCTTCCTGGCGAGCGCCGCCTGCGATACGCCCTTCCTGCCGACCGACCTGGTGGCGCGGCTCAAGGCGGCGTCGGGCAAGCAGCGCGTCGCCCTTGCCGCCTCGCGCGGCACCGTCCATCCGGTGTTCGGCCTCTGGCCGGTCGCCCTCGCCGACCGGCTGGAGGGATGGCTCGCCGGCGAAGAAGGGCGGAGCGTTCAGGCCTTCGCCCGCGCGGTGGGCTATGTCGAGGTCGCGTTCGCCGACGGGCCGGGCGGCGACCCGTTCTTCAACGTCAACACCCCGGAGGATCTCCAGGCGGCCGAGACGCTGGCGGCGCGAGCCTGAGGCGGAAGGCCGGAGGACCGACCGGGCGCTCCAACTTTTAGCTACTTTCGTCGGCGAACGGGCGGCGCGGCCGCCGCCGCGCACGCCGCTGCCCTCGCCGGATACGATGAAGCGTCTGCACCTGGCGCTCGCCATCTGGCGCGACAGCCGGCCGGCGGCGGCAACGCCGGTCGAGACCTACCTCGCGGCGCGCGGGCTCCGCCTGCCGGCCGGGGGCCCCGCTCCGCTTCCACGACGCCACCGGCATCCACCGGACGTTCAGGGCTTGCTGGCGACCGCCGCGGCGATCTTGGCGACGTCGATCTTCTGCATCGGCATCATCGCCGCGAAGGCGCGCTTGGCGACCTCGCCGCCCTTGGCCATCGCCGAGGTGAGGACGCGCGGGGTGATCTGCCAGGAGACGCCCCACTTGTCCTTGCACCAGCCGCAGGCGCTTTCCTGGCCGCCATTGCCGACGATGGCGTTCCAGTAGCGGTCGGTCTCGGCCTGGTCGTCGGTGGCGATCTGGAAGGAGAAGGCCTCGCTCTGCTTGAAGGCATCGCCGCCGTTGAGGCCGATGCAGGCGACGCCGCAGACGGTGAACTCGACGAGGAGGACATCGCCGGCCTTGCCGCCGGGGAAGTCGGACGGGGCGCGGTGCACGGCGCCGACGCGGCTGTCGGGGAACACCGTCGCATAGAAGCGCGCGGCGGCTTCGGCGTCGCGGTCGTACCAGATGCAGATCGTGTTCTTGTTCATCGGCACCTCCATCGTCGGCACACTTCGATCGTCGGCACGGCCCCTGGGGTCTGCCGCCGGGCGCAGGGCCACCGCCGGGTCCGCACCGGTCATGCGGCAATCCGCGAAGGCAGCATTATCAGATCAGCAGGCGTCATCGCGCGGGCCGCAGGCCATCAGCGCCCTGATCACGCCCGCAGCCTGCTCTCGGTTGGAGGCAAGGTACATCGCCTGGCCGGCGACGCTGGCGGCAAAGCCTTTGAGCGCAGTGCACCAGGTCTCGGCATTGGCGGGGTTGAGCGGCTCCCAGGCGGTGCCGGTGAGGCGGCTGAAGGCGAGCGAGGCCACGCGGGTGCGGTTGCCGTAGAAGCCGTCGATCGGTCCGGGATCGATGTCGAAAGAGGACAGCATCAGCTGCACGCACTCGACGGCGTCATCGGCATAGGCGGGGGCGCTGGGTGCCAGCATACAGACAAACAGCGCCGCCAGTCTGCCTAATCTTGCCACGCGTCACGCCTGCCGCCGGGTTGATCGTGGCACGGCAACGGTGCGCGGCGGTGATCGGTTCCACGGCGGCAGCGCGCCGGCCGGGGCTCAAGCGTCGCGGCTCGCAGCGTCGAGAGGAAGGGGCGCGGCCACCTAAGGTACCTAAAGTTGAGCGGCGGGCCGGGAGGGCGAGGGCGGAGTCGCCTGCAGCTTCGGGCGCTTTAGGTACTTTAGGCGGGATCGGCTGGCGTTTTGGCGAGCTGGCGTGGGCCGGCTGCTGCTTGATCCCGGTCAACGTCACCGGCAACCGCCAGGTCGAGTGTCGGGCAGTCGCGCACCGGATGCGCAGGAACGAGGGGATCAGGGAATGAGGGCGGGGTTCTTCGGGCTGGCGCTGGCGACGGCCTTGGCCGGCGTTACCTCGGCGGTTTCGGGCGCGGATTTTGACGAAGCAGCGGCGGTGGCGCGGGGCGGCGTCTTCTACGATTCTTGGTTTGCCGCGCTGGAAAAGCCCGCCCCGACGGCTACCCACCCCGCATATCCTTCGGCCGGCCGCCAGACCGGCGCCGCCACCTGGCGCTGCCGCGAATGTCACGGCTGGGACTACAAGGGGGCGGCCGGCGTCAACGCCTCGGGCAGCCGCTTCACTGGGATCAAGGGGATCGACGCGATGGCCGGGAAGGATCCCGGCGAGATCGCCAAGATCATCCGGGACAATGTGCACCGCTATACGCCCGACCTCCTCAGCGACAGCGCGGTGGCAAAACTCGCCTTGTTCGTGAGCAAGGGGCAGATCGACATGGATCTGGTGATCGACCGCAAGAGCGGCAAGGCGCTCGGCGATTCGACCCGTGGCGTGCAGCAGTACCGCCTGGCGTGTTTCGCGTGTCACGGCGGCGACGGAACGCGCATCAATTTCAGCAGCGGGCCGGCCCCGGAGTACCTCGGCACGGTCGCCAACTCCAATCCCTGGTCGGTCATGCACCGCATGCGCAACGGCCTGCCCGAGGCGGCGATGCTCGGGCTGGCAGGGCTGAGTACGCTCTCGGCCGCCGATCAGGCCAACCTCCTGGCCTATCTCCAGACGCTGCCGGTCAAGTAGCGGCACGCAAGGGGATTGCGCGGCCGGCGAAGCGGTCCGCCGACCCGATCGCGCCGGCGCTCCTTGCGGAGCGGCGGCAGCAGCGCCGGGCCGGCACTGCGGCAGGGATGCCGCCCCGCCCGGGCGGAACGTTCGCCCCGCGGCCGGGTTGAACGGGCGTCGGGCTGGCGGCTCGGCCGGTGGCGCGTGAGCGCGGGTCCGCCGATTGCCAAGGCTGCCGCGCCGTCACACATCCAAAGGAGAACCAAATGGCCTCGCCGAAAGCGCTGGAAGATTTGTTCCTGGTGACCCTCAAGGACATCTACTACGCCGAAAAGCAGATTCTGAAGGCGCTGCCGAAGATGGCCCGCGCAGCGGAATCCAAGGAGCTGCGCGAAGCCTTCGAGAAGCACCGCGACCAGACCGAGGAGCAGATCGCCCGGCTAGAGAGGGTGTTCGAGTTGATCGACAAGCGGGCGCAGGGGAAGTCGTGCGAGGCGATCGTCGGCATCATCGACGAGTCCAAGGAGATCATGGAAGAGTTCAGCAACAGCCCGGCCCTCGATGCCGGCCTGATCGCATCCGGCCAGGCGGTCGAGCACTACGAGATCAGCCGATACGGCACGCTGCGCGCCTGGGCGCAGCAGCTCGGCCTGAAGGAGGGCGCGGCCCTGCTGGAGGAGACGCTGCAGGAGGAGATCGATACCGACGAGCTGTTGAGCGATATCGCCCAACGGACGGCCAACGCGGTCGCCGAGGGGGGCGCGGCACGGACATCCGGCTCGGCGGGGCGCGGGCAGCGGGCGGCCCAGGCCTGATCGTTCCACACCCTGCCAGGCACACGGAAAGGGTCGGGGTCCGCGAGAACCCCGACCCTTTTTGCTTGCAAGGAGAGGCGGCTCTAGGAGGACTTGCGTGGCGGCAGCGGCTGGGGGCCTCCGCCCGGCGCGGCGACGCGGCGGACGGCGGTTTCGGCGGCGGCGTCGATCTTCGGCGCGTTGGCGCGGATCTTCTGGTGCCAGGAGCGGAGAATCTCCGCCGCCGTCTCCCGCCCGCCGAGGCCGAAGGAGAGGCCGATGGCCAGCGCGGCGGCGCCGACGATGCCCATGAACAGCGTGTTCACCAGGGCCTGGGCAATGCCGATCTGGTTGGCGGCAACGACGATGGCAAACACCCAGACGGCGACCCTGGCGCACTGCGCCATCAGATCGGGATTGGAGAAGCCGGCCTGCGCGACCGAGCCGCGCACCACTCCGGCGGCGGCGTTGGCCAACAGGCCGCCAACCACCAGGACGACGATCCCGACCACCAGGTTCGGCAGCCACAGCAGCAGCTGGCGCAGCACGTCGGAGACGGCGGGAAGGCCGAGCGCGTCGAAGGCGACGACCAGGGCAACCAGGCGCACGAACCATTTGGCGACATCGCCGATGAAGCCGGCGGCGTCGGTCTCCACGCCCATGCCGTGGACGAAGCCGGAGAAGCCGGAATCGGCCGCCAGGCGGTTGAACTGGACGCGGCGGAGCACCGCGCCGATCAGCGAGGAGACGGCGGCCGCGATCACCCAGCCGATGATGAGGATGATGGCGAAGCCGAGGATCTTGGGAATAGCGGCAAGGAGGACGGCTAGGGCCGCGGCCAGCGAGGTCAGCCCGGCCTCGCTCCAATCGCGAATGCTGGTGAGGGTGTTCATGCTCAGCTCCAAAGCGGGTCAGCGCACTTCCAACGTGGCTTGAGCGGGAAAGTTGCGGCGGGCGCGCCTCCGGCACCCGTCAGGGCCGGCCGCCGTCAGCGGTTCAGGCGGAAAATCGCCGCATCGGAATTGGGGCGGCCGAGCACCCAGTCGGCGACCATTTCGGCGGCGATCGCGGCGAAGGTGATGCCGTTGCCGCCATAGCCGAGGGCAAGGTGCATGCGCGGCCAGCGGGGATGCGGGCCGATGGTCGGCAGCCCGTCCGAGCTTGCCGAAAAGACGCCGGCCCAGGCGGTGGCGACCTCGATCTCGGTCAGCGGAAACATCGCCCGCAGCATGGCGGCCATGGCAGCGATCTTGCCGGGGAGGAGGCGGGCCATGGTCGCCGGATCGCTGGTTTCCTCGTCCTCGCCGCCGAGCAGGATGCGGTTGTCGAAGGTCGTCCGCATGTAGAAATAAGGGTGACCGCCGGACTCGCAGATGAGGGCGCGGTGCGGCCAGCCGGAGAGCCGCGCGACCGGCTCGGTGGCGAGGACATAGGTGCTGGTCAGGCGGACGTTGTCGATCTCGATGAGGCGCGTGGTTTCGTAGCCGGCGGCCAGCACCAGGCGGCGGGCGCGGACCAAGAGCCGCCGGCGGTGCGAATGCGCACGGCCTCGCCATCGGCATCGACCTCCGTCACCCGATCGTTGAGGACGGCGATGCCGCGCCGCTCGGCATAGGCGAGAGCGGCCCGCGTCAGCCGCACCGGATCGACCTCGGCCGCCTCGGGCGTTCGGGTGGCGAGCGGGCGGGCGAAGGGAAACACCGCCGCGACGTCGCTCTCGGTCAACAGGTCGATGTCGAAGCCGCCGGCACGCCGGGTCAAGTATTCCCGATAGAGGTCTTGCGCGTCGCCTGCGGTCTGCGCGAGGTAGAAACAGTCGCGGCGCTGGAAGTCGACGCTCTCGCCGACCGCCTCGGCAACCGCTTCCAGCGTGCCGATCGAGCGGCGCCCGAGCTCGTAGGCGCGATAGGCATCGCGCTCGCCGCGCTGCTCGATCAGCTGGGTGAGGGGGACGTCCAACTCGTAGGACAGCAGCGCCGTCGAGGCGCAGGTGCTGCCCATCGCCGGCGGCCGCTTGTCGATCAGCAGCGCCTCGACCGACCGGCTCGCCAGGTGAAAGGCGATCAGCGCGCCGGTGATGCCGGCGCCGATGATCGCGACATTGGTGTCGATGTCGCCGGGCGGCTCAACGGCAGACTCCGCCGTCGCGCCATCGTCGATGATCCACGACGGCGTCCCGGTGAAAAGCCTCAACGGCCCTTCCGCGGCGGCACCTTGTTGCCCTGCCGGCGGGCCTCGGAAAGGCCGATGGCGATCGCCTGTTTCTTGCTGGTGACCTTCTGGCCGCTGCTGCTCTTCAAGGTCCCGGCCTTGCGCTCGTGCATCGCCCTTTCGACCTTGTTCGATGCGGCTTTGGAATACTTCTTGGCGGGCATTGCCTGGCTCCGTCGGCATGAAAAGCAACCGTCGGTGCAAACCCGAAACGCTGTGAGAGGTTCCCGCGCCGAGCCGCCGGCACGGCCGCCGCTGCTTCAAGCCACCTAAAGTACCTAAAGTACCTAAAGTTCAGCGCCGGGGCGGGAGCAAAACCCAAGGGCCTCCGGCCGCTTCAGCCGCTTTAGGTACTTTAGGTACTTTAGGTGCTTTAGGTGCTCCGGGCGGCCACGCACGCCGGCCGCCATGAGCGCAGGCGGCCCGCCCTCGCCGACGGTTCCCGGAACCAACCAGCATGACTGCCGGTTACTTCGCCGTGGGGCCAGTCGGTCAGAAAGGTGCTTTGCGTGAAACATACCCTTCTTTGCGGCACAGCCGTGGTGATGCTTGCCTTCGCGTCTGCGGCGTCGGCGCAGATTCAGACGCCGGGCGGTGGCGGGCCGGGCGGCGGCGCGCAATGCGCCCCGGGAACGCCGAACTGCCCGCCGGTCGCCGGCGGCGCGGGTGGACAGGGCGGCGGCCAGATTCAGGGCGGCGCGGGCGGCGAGGTGCGGCCGGGCGTCGGCGGTCAGGCCCAGGGCGGCGGCCAGGTCCAGGGCGGCGGCCAGGCCCAGGGCGGCCAGGCCCAGGGCGGCCAGGCCCAGGGCGGTCAGCCGCAGGGCCAGCAGCCGGGCGCTCCCCGGCCGGGCGGTCAGGCGCAGGGTCAGCAGCCGGGCGGGCAGCAGCCGGGCGGGCAGCAGAACAACCAGGCGCAGGGTCAGCAGCAGCCGGGCGGGCAGCAGCCGAACACCCAGGCGCAGGGTCAGCAGCAGAACGACCAGACGAATGCGAATGTGACGGTGACGGCGCAGCAGCGCACCACCATCCGCGATGCCATCGTCTCGGAGCGCGTGGCGCCGACCGCCAACATCAACTTCTCGGTCGATGTCGGCATCGCCGTGCCGCAGGCCGTCGTGCTGCGGCCGGTGCCGACACGGATCGTGGAACTGCTGCCGGCCTATCGCGGCTACCTGTTCTTCGTCCTGGCGGACGGCCGCATCGTCATCGTCGAGCCGGCGGCGCGGAAGATCGTGCTCGTGGTCGCCTAGCGCGACCCAGTCGCCGGCGGTCGTCTCGCATCGAGAGGCCGCCGGCGGGCTGTTCCACCACGAGCGATCGGTGGTGCGCCGGGGCGGCGATCGGCCGGCACAGGCGCTCTCCACCTTTCCTCAGAAGTCAGCGGAGGTCGTCGCAATGAACAGAGCCATCAACCGAGCGGCGTCGCTGCTGCTGGCGCTCGCCGTCCTTACCCCGTCGGCACCGGCGCTGGCGCAATATGGCGGCGATCCCGGATACGCCGCGCCACGCCAGTCCACTCCGCCCCGGCAGTCGACCACGCCGCAGCGGTACTACACGCCGGCCCGCTACCTCAGCCCGCGGCAGATCGTGCTCCGGCTGCAGGCTGCAGGCTGGACACGGGTGCGCGCCGTGGTGCTGCAGCGCGGCGGCTATTACACCGCGCTCGCCGACCGCTATCGCTACACCTTCGCTCCGTCGAACCGCTACCGTTACACCTATGCGCTGGTGGTCTCGGCGCGCACCGGTGCGGTCATTCGCTCGCGCGCGCTGTCCGGCCGCTCCTAGCGCCGGCAGGCGAACAGCACCGCGAAGGCGGCGGGACGCTTCCAAGCCACCTAAAGTACCTAAAGTACCTAAAGTTCAGCGCCGGGCGGGAGCAAAACCGAGGCCTTCCGCCACTTTAGCCGCTTTAGGTGCTTTAGGTGCTTTAGGTGCTCGGAGCGGCTTCGCCCGCCGCCCCGACCGGGCGACGGGCAGACTTGGATCGAGGGGGCCCCGGCCGGCACTGGATGCGCCGGCCGGGCGTGCCGCCGTCAGTTCGGTTTCCCCAGAGTCGCCGGCGGCGCACGGAAGAGAGTGTTGTTGTTGTTGTTGTTGTTGAACGTCGGCGCGGACACGCAGCGGAAGGCGTTGGCGCCGGCCGCTTGGCGGGTGGTGTTGGCCGGGCAGACGCAGGTCTTACCGACCACCGTGCCGCCGGTGCAGACGATCTGCGTCGTCGTCTGCTGGCCGACGCAGCGGAAGGCGTTGGCGCCGGCCGACTGGCGGGTGGTGTTGGCCGGGCAGACGCAGGTGCCGCCGATCACCGAGCCGCCGGTGCAGACGATTGTCGGTGGCGGCGTGCCAACGCAACGGAAGGCGTTGGTGCCGGCCGACTGGCGGGTGGTGTTGGTCGGGCAGACGCAGGTGCCGTTGATCACCGAACCGCCGGTGCAGACGATCGTCGGCGGCGGCGTGCCGACGCAGCGGAAGGCGTTGGTGCCGGCCGATTGGCGGGTGGTGTTGGCGGGACAGACGCAGGTGCCGCCGACCACCGTGCCGCCGGTGCAGACGAGCGGCGGCGGCTGCTGCGAGCCGACGCAGCGGAAGGCATTGGTGCCGACCGTCTGACGGGTGGTGTTGGCCGGGCAGATGCAGGTGTTGCCGCTGACCGTGCCGCCGGTGCAGGTGATCTGCGGCGGGTTCTGCGGCGGCGGTGGCGGCGGCGGTGGGGAACCCGAACAGGCGCGGCCGTTCCAGGTCTGCCCGTCCGGGCAGCAGCCGCCGTTCGGCATGCGCCGTTCGACCGGGCAGACGAGCTGCTGCTGGATGACGGCGGCCACCGGCGCGCAGCGCTGCGAGGGGACCTCGATCGTCGCCTCGGCCGTATCGTTCAGCGCGCTGGTGTTCTGCGGGCTGCCGCCGGTCGGGGTGACGATCCGCACGCGGTTGGTGACCTTGCAGGTCTGGCCGTCGTCGGGGATGCCGACAAAGACCCACAATGGCCCGGCGGTGGCGCCGGGGGCGATGGAGATCGGTCCCGGCGTCGTGCAGTCGTAGCCGCCGCCGCCGTCCGGGGCGCAAATCCCCGGTACGAATACCGGCGAGGGCGGCACCGGCGTGAAGCCGACAAAGGTGTCCTTGATGGTGACGATCCCGTTGAAGGGATTGGCGCCGACATTCTTGATGGTGATGGCGAACGGGCAGGCCCATCCCGGCCCGGTCCGCAAGCGCACGCAGGCGCCGGGCGCGCCGACCTTGTAGATCTGCAGGTCGGTGTTGCGGCGGGTCGTCGGCCGGCACTCTTCGCTGGGGATGGTCGCCGACACCGTCAGCGACTGGTCGTCGCCGGCGTTGAAGTTGGCCGGCGTACCGCCGGCGGCGGCGACGATCTTGGCCCGGTTGGTGACGCGGCACTCGCCGAGCTGCTTCAGCAGTCCCTTGGGGACGGCGACTTGCAGCCACAGCACGACGCTCTGGGTCGGGTTCAAGTGGGCCGCCGGGTAGGTACAACTGACCACCGGGCCGGCGGTCATGCAGGTCCAGGGCGGATTGTGGGCGATGGCCGACGGGGCGGCGGAGAGCGTATCGGCGACGACGATGTCGCCGGCATAGACGCCGGGGCCGGTGTTGGTGACCAGCACCGCATAGCCGCACACCCAGGTCGTCGCGTTGTCCTCGCAGACCGGCTGCGCCCGCTTCTCGACCTTGAGATTGGTCCGCTCGCCGCGCGGCGGCGGGCAGGACGGATCGGGGAAATAGGCGGTCGCGACATCGACATCGTCGCCGGGATTGGCGTCGCCGAGGCCGGCCGGCCAGACCAGCCGGGCGCCGTTGGCGAGATAGCAGACCTGCCCGCGCTGCGCCGGCAGGAACACCCGGACGGTGAGATCGATGCCGGTCCCCGGCAGGAGGAAGACCGGCGGATAGGCGCATTGCGCCTCCGTCGGCGTCACCGGCGAGCAGATCCAGGGCGGCTGCGGGCCGTAGGCGATGCTGGCCCCGGCGGGCGTGGCAGGCAGCCAGTCGTCGACGACGATCGGACCCCAATAGGGACCGCTGCCGGTGTTGACGACCCGCACGGTGTAGCGGCAGACCACGCCCATCGGCTCGGGCGCGCAGGTATAAGGCGTCGCCTCCTTGTCGAGGGTGAGGTTGAAGCGGCCGGGCGGGATATAGCCGGGCGGCGGGAAGTAGGGCGGCACGTAGTAGCCCTGGCTGCCTTCGCAGGGCTGCCAGATCTCCACGTCGCCGACATAACCCTGGTAGGTCGGGTCGTCGAACTTGCCGTCATAGTCGGTGAAGTAGGACGAGAACGGCGGGTCGTTGGCCGGCCGCACCAGGTTGACGTCGTTGCCCTGGAGGCCATGCACGATCGCCGGCCCGCCGGCGGCCAGCTGTGCCGCCAAGGCCGGGTTGTCGCGCAGCGAATCGCCGGTCGACCACAGCATCTGGCTGCAGGCGCCGCGGTTGAGCCGGCCGGCGGTGTCGTAGCCGTAGCCGAGGGCGATGCCGCCGACGGCGTTGCGCCCGGCCGGCCGGAAGCCGATGGCATAGTCCTCCGGCACCGGCACCCAGGTGCCGGGCGTCGCCGGGTCGTCGGGAATCTCCGGCCGATAGCGCACCACCGAGGACTGCAGCGGCTCGGCGAAGACCGAATAGTTGTAGCTGCCGCGCTGGGCGCCGCGCTGCGCCAGGATCATCCGCCCTTGCGCGTCGAAGAGGATGTCGCTGACCGGGTTGGCGCTCGGCAGGCCGCTGACGTCCAGCTCCCAGCGCGGATCGTTGGCGAAGGTTCCGTCGAGGTGGAGGCCGACCGACCAGACCTGCGGGCCGTCGGCGACGGCATAGAACAGCCGCCCGGCATAGAACGCCATGCCCCAGACGCGGCGCTCTTTCTGGGTGTAGCCCCAGGTCGCCGGGTTCTCCGAATCGAATCCCGGATCGGCGATGTTCATGGCGCTGTTGTCGTCGGCGACCGGGGCCAGCCCCCGCGTCGGCCGGCCGATCAGGCCGTGATCGAAGGTGTCGAGCAGGAGCCCGGTCGCATCCAGGCGATAGATCAGCCCGGTGTCCAGGTCCGAGACGAAGTACTGGCGGCTGACCTTGTCGTAGACGATGTCGCCGATGCCGGGGCCGGAATCGGCGCCGATGGTGGTGAAGAGGGTGATCGCGCCGGTCGTGCCGTCGACGCGGTAGATGCTGCCGGGAGCGCCGCCGGCTCCCCATTGCCCGGCCATGAACTGGGCACCGGGCTTGCCGGTCCGGGTGCGTTTCGGCAGCACCTCGCCGGGGCCCGGCGGGGTGACGATCTGAATGCCGAAGGCCGAGGAGGCGCCGAGATAGATATTCGGCGCCGGCGCATCGTCGAGGGCGATGGCGAACACCTGGCCGACGGTGCGGGCCGGGGCGGAAAAGACGGTCGGCGCGGGAATGAGCTGGCCGGCCGGCGGGCCGGGCGGCTGGAAGCGCTGGATGCGCATCGCCGCGCCGTCGAGATTGATGAAGGTCGAGTCGAGCGGATCGCCGAGGACCGGCGGGGCCGGCGGGTTGGTGCCGGCAAAGCCGGTGACGACGGCATCGCCCGGGGCCATGATCGACGGCGCCTGCGCGATGGCCGGCTGCGAGCCGGCCGCCGCCAACAAGGCTCCCGCCAGGAAAAAGGCTTTCGCAGTGGCAATCGCGCGACCGCCACCGGCACCTGCCAGCCTCGACATACCGTCCCCTCCGCCGCTTCTCGAATCGGTTGTCCCCACCGACAACCATGCCGACCACGACGCCATGATCCTTGATCCAGAGCAAGAGCGTCGGGGTGGCGAGGGTGGGAAGGCGGCCCGCCCTGTTGACAGAGCGGTCGGCGGAGGACCTCGGCGCGGCCGGCGACGATGCCCCGAGTTTTGAGGCGCCTCAATGCATCGGATCGCGCCAGCGCGCAGGAAGCATGCGGGGTGGATTCGTCGAGTAGCCGCCGAGGTTCTCATGAACGAACACACCGCCGTCGGTCATAAGGACGTCGCGCTCCTGGCGGACGCGCAGGATTCGGCGCGCGGCCGGGTCGCACCGGCGCCAGCAGGCCATGCACCTCGGCTTCCCGGTACGCGGCGGTCGGGGAGGCGCCGCGCGGTCGCAATGCTGGCCCTTCTCCTCCTCGCCGGCGCGGCCGGCGGCGGGCTGCTGTGGTGGTATTTCCAGTCCGCTGCCGGGGTTCAGTACTCGACGGTGGCCCTGGCACGCGGGAACGTTACGCGCTCGGTGACCGCAACCGGGTCGGTGAACCCGGTCCAGTCGGTGATCGTCGGCACCTATGTGTCAGGCGTGATCCAGCAGGTTCTGTGCGACTTCAACACGCTCGTGAAGCAGGGCCAGGTCTGCGCCAAGATCGACCCGCGGCCGTTTCAGTCGGCGGTCCAGCAGGCGGCCGCCAATCTCGACGCGGCGCGGGCGCAACTGACCAAGGATCGCGCCGATCTCAACTATGCCAAGCTCAATCTCGATCGGGCCACCAAGCTCCTGCAAACCAAGGACGTGTCGCAGGACGCCTTCGACGTGGCCAAAAGCAACTTCGACAAGGCGGCCGCGCAGATCGAGGTCGACGACGCCAATATTGAGCAACGGCAGGCCCAGCTCGACGCGGCCCGGGTCAATCTCGGCTACACCGACATCGTCGCGCCGATCGATGGCGTGGTGGTCTCGCGCAACGTCACCAACGGCCAGACCGTCGCGGCCTCGCTGCAGACGCCGACGCTGTTCCTGATCGCCGCCGACCTCGCCAAGATGCAGGTCGACGCCAATGTCAGCGAAAGCGACATCGGCTCGATCAGGCCCGGCCAGCGCGCCAACTTCACCGTCGATGCGTTTCCCGGACGGGTGGTGACCGGCAGCGTGACGCAAGTCCGGCAGTCGCCGCAGACCGTACAGAACGTCGTCACCTACGACGTGATCGTCGGGGTGGACAATCCGGAACAACTGCTCAAGCCGGGAATGACAGCGGCGGTCGACATCGTTCTGGAGCAGCGCGAAGGGGTGTTGCGGGTGCCCAATCAGGCGCTCCGCTACACGCCGAGTGCCGCGCGGACGGTGGCGACGGCTGCCCCCAATACGCCGCCCGCCGCGGCAACGCCGGGGAGGCCCAGTGCCAACGGTCAGGCGACCGGGGCGCGGCGGTCGGCTGCGGCATCTCCGAGCAGCGGCCAGGGCAGGGTCTGGGTGCTGCGCGAGGGGGAGGCCACGGCGGTGGCCGTGGTCACCGGCCTCGACGACGGCACCTACACCGAGATCGTCTCCGGCGAGGTCTCCCCCGGCGAAAGGGTGATCGTCAGCGAGGCGGGGACGGCGCAGCAGTCGACCCGCACCAACTTGCCGATCCCGCGCTTCTGAGCGAAGGGCGAGGAGGTTTGCGATGGGCGCGCCACTGCTTGAGGTTCGCGACGTCGAGCGGACTTACCGCATCGGGGACATCGTCGTGCCGGCGCTGGCGGGAGTGTCGCTAACCGTCGAGCACGGCGAATTCGTCGCCATCATGGGAGCGTCGGGGTCGGGCAAGTCGACGTTGATGCAGGTCTTGGGGTGTCTCGATCGCCCCACCCGCGGCGCCTATCGCTTCGAGGGCCGCGATGTTGCCGATCTGGACGAGGCCGGTCTGGCCCGGCTGCGCAGCGAACGGGTCGGCTTCGTGTTCCAGAGCTTCAACCTGCTGCCGCGAACCAGCGCCCTGGAAAACGTCGCCTTGCCGCTGATCTACGCCGCCAACGCCTCGCGGCGGGCAGGGGAGCGGCGCGACCTCGCTAAAGCGGCGCTGGCCCGGCTCGGCCTGGCCGATCGCGAGAAGAATACGCCGGGACAGCTGTCCGGCGGCCAGCAGCAGCGTGTCGCCCTGGCGCGCGCGCTCATCAACTCGCCGACACTGCTGCTCGCCGACGAGCCGACCGGTAATCTCGACACGCGCACCTCGCACGAGATTATGGAGGCGCTGCAGGCGCTCAACCGCCAGCACGGTCTGACCATCGTCGTGGTCACGCACGAGGCGGATATTGCCGCCTATGCCGGCCGGGTGGTCACCATGCGCGACGGTCGCATCGTCTCGGACCGGCGCAATCCGGCGCCATCGGGCGCCGCGGCTGCCGTGGCGCCGCCCACCGAATCGACGCCGGCGCCGCCGGGCCACGAGGGCTTCGACCCGTGGGCATTCGCCACAATGGTGCTGACGGCGGCCGTCCAGGCGCTCGGTCGCAACAAGCTGCGATCAGCGCTGACGATGCTGGGGGTGTTCATCGGCGTTGCCGCGCTGATCGCCATGGTCGATCTCGGGCAGGGCGCCAACGACGCGGTCCGCCGCCAGATCGAGAGCCTCGGCACGAATCTGGTGGTGGTTACGCCCGGGGCGTTCAATCGCGGCGGCGCGCGCGGCGGCTTCGGCAGCGCGTCGTCGCTGACGGTCGCGGATGCGCAGGCGATCCAGCACGAGGGGGCCGCCGTCGCGCAGGTCGCCTACATGATCCGCCAAAGCGGCCAGGTCAGGCTGGGCAGCCGCAACTGGACCACCAACATCCAGGGCGTGACCGCCAACTACCCGGACATCACCAATTGGCGGCTGGCGGCGGGCGAGGGCCTGAGCGAACAGGATGTCGCCGGCGCTGCCGCAGTGGCGCTCATCGGCCAGACGGTCGCGACCCAGCTTTTCGGCGCCGACGAGAACCCGGTCGGCAGCACGATCGAGGTCAAGAATGTGGCCATGCGGGTGGTGGGGGTCTTCGCCTCCAAAGGCCAGACCGGGTTCGGCCAGGACCAGGACGATCTGGTCATGATCCCGTTCACCACGGCGGAGCGAAGGGTGATCGGTTCGGCGGCGCCGAGCCAGTCGCAGCAGCCGCTGAATTGGCAATATCCGGCCCCGACCAATCCCTACGATATCCGGCCCCGGCTGGTCGGCCTGGTGAACCAGATCTTCGTCCAGGCGGTCAGCCAGGCCGCCATTCCCGAAGCCATCGCACAGGCCACCGAGACGCTGAGCCAACGCCACCACGTCAAGCCCGGCGCCGACGCCGATTTTTCGGTGCGCAACCTCAGTCAGATCGCCGATACGGCGGCCGGTGCCAGCCAGACCTTCGCGATCCTCCTGTCGCTGGTCGCCTCGATCTCGCTGCTGGTCGGCGGCATCGGCATCATGAACATCCTGCTGGTGTCGGTGACCGAGCGGACGCGGGAGATCGGCCTACGGATGGCGATCGGCGCGCGGCGGCTGCAGGTTCTCCTGCAGTTCCTGACGGAAGCGGTGTTTCTCAGCGTCACCGGAGGAATTGCCGGGGTGCTGGCCGGGGCGGCGGCTTCGCTGGCGATCTCTGTTCTCGCCGGCTGGCCGGCGCCGATCTCGCCGTCGGCCGTCGCCGGCGGCTTCCTGTTCTCGGCCGCGGTCGGGATCTTTTTCGGCTACTACCCGGCGCGCAAAGCCGCGCACCTCAATCCCATCGAGGCGCTGCGCTTCGAGTGAGGACGTTGCCGCGTTGGGTTGGGCGGCGGCGAGCCGGACCCAGGCGGCTCAAGGGCGAACCGCCAAGCCGATTGCAAGGAGCACCGCGAAATCGAGGCTGAGCCGCGCGGCTCTCCCGGAGAGCGGACGCATCGCCTCGGCGTTGCCGCCGAGTACGGCGCGGCCGATCGAAATGGCGTCGGGCAAAGTGAGCCAGACCAACATCGTCCAGGCACTGAATCCGGCCATCAAGATCAGTAGCGCCGGCGCCAGATAGGCAAAGCCGACCAGTGCGGCAAACTCGATCTCGGTGGCGCGCACGCCGGCCGTCACCGGGCGTGTCTTCCAGCCCTTGCGGCGGTCGAAGGCGATATCGCGGAGATCGTCGATGAGGAGGATCGAGGCGATCAGGCTGCCGACCGGCAGCCCGACGACAAGGCTCAGCGGCGCAAAAGCCGCCGGTGCGAAGACCCAGCCAAATCCGGGCGGCGCCGAGAACGCGGCGGAAGCGTAGTAGCTGCCGGCAACCGCGACGACGCCGAACATGACGAAGAAGGCGACATCAGCCCATCCGGTGCGCGTCAGCGCGAAGCGGGTCAGGGAATAACCGAAGCTGGCGGCAAGGCCGATCGCTCCGAGCGCGGCCGCCGGCAAACCGACGTGGACGATGAGATAAGGCGCCGGGAGAGCCACAAGGCCGAGGCAGATGCCGATGGCAAGACGGATCTGGCCGAGGGTCAGGCTGCCGTCGGCAAGCCCGGCCAGGAGCTCGGGATGCTCGCCGAGATCGGGATGGCGGCTGAGGAGAACATAGTTGTCGACGAGAACGCCGGCAGTGTGGATCAGCCAGCTGCAAAGGAAAGCAAGAAGGACAGGCGCCGCCTGGAAGACCCCGTCGTGGAGGGCGAGGCCGGTGGCCACAACCACCGGGGCGGCTGCGGTGGGGAAGGTGTGGCCGGGATAAAGGAGGAGGCGGAGCCAAAGCGCGATCGGACCGGCCGCCGACCGAGACGCTGAGAGGGGTGGCGCGTCCATGGAAGCGGCGGGCGATTCCAGAGGCCGATCGTCGTTTGTCATAGGCGGTCTGGCCCGGCGCTAGCTGCGGCGACCGGGTCTCGGCTCGCCGGTCGCGCCGATCCTCGCAGCGGGGAATGCCGAAGCCGAACCTATCGTGAGGGTCCGCCTGGTCAACGGCGGGAATTCGAGGCCCTCAAACGCTGCCGGTGGCGGCGGCGGGGCGCGTTGCGAAAGGGGCCGGCGCGACCGCTTCCGGTCGAGGGCCCCAGGATTTGCGTTCCAAGGCTTTGAAATAGCTGGCGCGCCCAACGGGAATCGAACCCGTGTTTTCGCCGTGAAAGGGCGACGTCCTGGGCCTCTAGACGATGGGCGCGCTCGGGCGTGCTTATAGGTGGGCGCGGCGGGCGCCACAAGCGAGGCGCCTACCAGACCCCGCTGTTCGGCATCGATGCCCACGGCTCCTTGGGCGGCAAAGCGGGGCCGGCCTGCAGCAACTCGATGGAAATATTGTCCGGCGAGCGGACAAAGGCCATACGGCCGTCGCGCGGCGGGCGGTTGATGGCAACGCCGCCGGCCGCAAGGCGCTCGCAGGCGCCGTAGATGTCGTCGACGGCAAAGGCGAGATGGCCGAAATTGCGGCCGCCCTGGTAGCCCTTCTCGTCCCAGTTATGGGTAAGCTCGATCTCGGCGGCCGGATTGCCGGGAGCGGCCAGGAAGATCAGCGTGTAGCGGCCCTTCTCGTCGTCGCGCCGACGCACCTCCTTGAGACCGAGGAGGTCGCAATAGAAGCGAAGCGAGGCGGCAACGTCGCTGATGCGAACCATGGTGTGCAGGTATTTCATGCGGGCGGGCTCTCCGGCGGCGGATGGGCTGAGGATAGAGAGCGGACCGCGGCGGGTGAAGGCTGTCGCGCGGCGAGCGTGCGAAGGGCGGCAGTGCCGGCGTGCGTGGCGGTTATCCACGCCGCGGCCGGGCAGGGCGGCAGCATCCTGTGGTGGATGTCCCCATGCCACTACATTCGCGCGAGGTGTGGCCAAAATGCCCTGGCCGATCACGCTGAGGGTGATATTGTCGGCGGCGGAATCGCGGTGTCCTGGCGGAGATTCGCGAGTTTCAGAGGGGGCCCGGTACGATGGGGGCGAAGCTTTCGCCTGAACTTCCAATGCTTAGCGAGGCCGGCGAAGGGGCTCCGGTCGAGCTGGTTGAAGTCGCAGGTTCAATCAAGTGGTTCGACGCGTCCAAGGGCTATGGCTTCATCGTCCCCGATGACGGCCAGCCGGACGTTCTGTTGCATGTGAGCTGCCTCCGACGGGACGGCTACCAGACCGCGTATGAGGGCGCGCGCGTCGTGTGTGAGGCCATCCCCCGCCAGAAGGGCTTGCAAGCCTTCCGCATCATCTCGATGGATGAATCGACCGCGGTTCACCCGTCGCAGTCGCCGACACCGCGGCCGCACCAGACGATCACGCCGACCAGCGGGCTCGAACGGGCGATCGTCAAGTGGTTCAACCGCGTGCGGGGCTACGGCTTCGTTACACGCGGCGAAGGGACCGAAGACATCTTCGTCCATATGGAAACGATGCGGCGGTTCGGCTTGACAGAACTGCGTCCCGGTCAGACAGTCATCGTCCGCTTTGGCGCAGGGCCAAAGGGGCTGATTGCCGTCGAGGTCCGACCCGACGGGATAACCGGAGCGCCTTCGTCCCATTGAGTTCGCCGCAGTCGAGTCCATCTCCGTCCGAGGCAAGGCCACCATCGCCACTCCGGCGCTTTGCGCTGCCGGTACTGGCGTTGCTTGCCTTGGCGCTCGTCGGCGCGTGGATCGGCTTGCCGCAGCTAGGCGCGGCTGAGCGCTCCAATCGCGTCACGCTGGTGACCAGCACCGGCTCGCACGTCTTCGACGTCGAGTGGGCGCTCACCGATGCCGAGCGCGAGCGCGGCCTCATGTTTCGCCAGTCGATGCCGGCCGATCACGGCATGATCTTCGACTTCGAGGCCGATCAGCCGGTGTTCTTCTGGATGAAGAACACGCCGCTGCCGCTCGACATGGTCTTTATCACCGCGAGTGGGGTGATCTACCGCATCGAGCAGAACGCCGAGCCGTATTCGGAGAAGAACATCGCCAGCGGCGGAGCGGTGCGCTACGTGCTGGAGATCAACGGCGGCGCCGCCAAGCGCGTCGGCGCCAAGCCCGGCGACCAGGTGCTCTTCCGCTAGACCGGCGGAGTCGTTTGCGCCTATCTGCTGTTCCGCTCTTCCACCCTGCGGCGCCCCGGCGAAGCGCCTCGCCTTGAAGGCGCTCGGCCAGGCATGGTACGGCACGCTTTCATCGGCGCGGGGCGTAGCGCAGTCTGGTAGCGCATCTGCTTTGGGAGCAGAGGGTCGCAGGTTCAAATCCTGCCGCCCCGACCAAACGTCCCTGCCCCGCCGGGGCGACAGGCTTTGGAGGGACCTTCGTGGCCGCCAGGATCTTCAGACCGTCGCGCAGCGCCGTACAGTCGGGCCGGGCCAAGTCGGCACGCTGGGTGCTGGTGCATGTCCCGCAGGCCGGGAACGCCGTCGATCCGCTGATGGGCTACACCTCCGGTGCCGACATGCAGGGCGAAGTCCGCTTGACCTTCGCGACGCTGGACGATGCCGTCGCCTATGCCGAGCGCCAGGGCATCGCCTACAGCGTCGAGCCGGCGCACGAGCGGGCGGTCCGCGGGGCGGCCTATGCGGACAATTTCAGCTTCGCCCGGCCGGAACCCTGGACGCATTAAGGCTCTTTACCGGCCGCTGTGCTAGCCTTTCTCGAACGGCCCCGTAGCTCAGGGGATAGAGCAGCAGCCTTCTAAGCTGTTGGTCGGAGGTTCGAATCCTCCCGGGGTCGCCAGTTCCACGGCGGTGCGGCACGGCCACGACTCCCGCAAATGCGCGTGATGGCGGGCGGTTCGGCGGCTTCCGACATTGCCTGGGGTGCGGCAGCCTGCCACAATCTGAATCGTCGGGGTTCGGGCCTGAGACCTTCCGGGGGAGGGACTGCAAGATGAGATACGTACTGATCGCGACTGTCGTCTTGGCGAGTGCTTCAGCGCTGGCGGGGGAAACCGTCCAGGTGTTCGATTGGGCCAAGGCTCCGGCGGGAACCGTCGTCGCCGGGCCGACGACCACGGCGGCGGCGGTGGCGGCGGCGCAGGCGCCGGTCGTTACCGACCTGACCGGCCCCTGTCCGGAGACCGAGTAGCCCGGCCGGGAGACTGCGCTTTACAAATAGGGGGGTGGGATGTCTGCAGCGCGGCGCGTTGCCTATGGAGTCGTGGTCGTTGTGCTGGTCGCGGCGGCGGCAGCGTTCGCCCTCACCACCCGCTCGGCGATTCCGGCGATCTCGCCACCGGCACGCGCGGCGTTCGAGAACGGCCTGATCGCCAAGGGCGAAACGCTCGCCGCAATGGGCGACTGCATGGCCTGCCACACTGCGCCGGAGGGCAAGCCCTTCGCCGGCGGGCTCTCGGTGCCGACGCCGTTCGGCACCATCTATTCGACCAACATCACCCCCGACGCCGAGACCGGCATCGGCCGCTGGTCCGAGGCGGCATTCGTGCGGGCGATGCGCGAGGGCGTCGACCGCGAGGGCGACTTCCTCTACCCCGCCTTCCCGTACGACCACTTCACCCATATCGACGACGGTGACCTCAAGGCGCTCTACGCCTATCTGATGACGCGGACGGCGGTCAGCGCCGAGGCGCCGGCCAACACCCTGCCTTTCCCGCTCAACTTCCGGCCGGTGCTGGCGGGGTGGAACCTCCTCTTCCTGCGCGGCGGGCCGATCCCGCAGGACGCCAGCAAGGGGCCAGAGTGGAACCGCGGCGCTTATCTCGTCGAGGGGCTCGGACATTGCGGCGCCTGCCACACGCCGCGCAATGCGCTCGGCGGCGAGCGCCAGGCGGAAGCCTTCGCCGGCGGCACGGCGGAAAACTGGCACGCTCCGGCGCTCGACGCGACCTCGCCGGCGCCAGTGCCATGGACGGTCGAGACGATGACCGCGTATCTCAGACGCGGCTGGGCCGAGCAGCACAGCGCTTCATCCGGCCCGATGCAGGTCGTCTATCACAATCTCGGCGAGGTGCCGGAGAGCGACGTCAAGGCGATGGCGACCTACCTGGTCGCCAAGGCCGGGCCGCCCTCAGCCGACCGCCAGAAGCGCGCCGCCGACGCGATCGCCAAAGCGGCCGCCAATCCGGCCGGAGGGTCGGCGGCCGGTGAGGGCGCCGACGTTTTCGCCGGGGCCTGCGCCAACTGCCACCGCAACGGCGGGCCGACGCTCGCCGGACGGCTGCCGATGGGCCTCTACACCGCGGTCAATGCGCCTGACCCGCGCAACCTCATCCATGTCGTCATGGACGGCCTGCGGCCGCGCGAGGGCGAGGCGGGGCCGATGATGCCGGGATTCGCGCCGGCGCTCACCGACGCGCAGATCGCCGCGCTGGTGACCTTCATCCGCGGCCGCTACAGCGACCGGCCGGCCTGGTCGGACGTCGCCGCGACGGTAAAGGCGCTGCGAGCGGAACGGGATTAGTTCGATGCAAAGTTTCGCGATTTCGCCGGTCTATCGGCGCTTCGCGGGGCGGCCTATACTGAGCACAATAGTAGTTTAGGGCGGACTCTTAAGCTTCCTCACTGGAGGTTCCAGATGATCAGTCTGAATGTGAACGGCCAGACGCGGCAGGTGGACGCCGACCCGGCGACGCCGCTGCTCTATGTCCTGCGCAACGATCTCGAACTCAACGGCGCCAAGTTCGGCTGTGGGCTCGGTCAGTGCGGCGCCTGCACGGTGATGCTCGACGGCGAGGCGATCTTCGCCTGCCAGACACCGATCTCCGTGCTCGCCGGGCGGCGGATCAAGACCATCGAGGGCCTCGGCACGCTGGAGCGGCCCTCGCCCCTGCAGAAGGCCTTCATGGACGAGAACGCAGCGCAGTGCGGCTACTGCTCGGCGGGCATGGTGATGCGGGCGCAGGCGCTTCTGGAAAAGAACGCCAACCCCAGCGACGCGCAGATTCGCAACGCGCTCGACGCCAATCTCTGCCGCTGCGGCAGCCATACCCGTGTCGTCGCCGCGGTGAAGCGGGCGGCCAAGGTGATGCAGTCGGCGGCCGTCGCACCTGCCGGCCAGAGGGAGGGCGTACGATGAACGCCATCGACAAGGGACAGCTTTCCCGCCGCTCCATGCTGACCGGGGGCGGTGCCCTCATCGTCAGCTTCTCGCTTTTCCCGTCGGCGCTGCGCGCCCAGCAGGCGCCGGCCACCCCGGCGCCGCCGCCGCTCCCCGGCGGCCTCAACGCCAACCCCTCGCTCGACGCGTGGATCAAGATCGACGCGTCGAACAAGATCACGGTGTTCACCGGCAAGGCGGAACTCGGGCAGGGGACCAAGACCTCACTGCTGCAGATCGCCGCCGAGCATCTGGAGGTCGAGCCGAAGGCGATCACGTTCGTCACCGCCGACACCGGCACGAGCCCCAACGAAGGCTTCACCGCCGGAAGCGGCACGATCACCGGCAGCGGCCTTGCGCTCAGCCACGCGGCGGCGCAGACCCGGGCGATCCTGATCGACATTGCCGCCACCAAGATGGGCGTCGATGCCGCGCAGCTGAAGACGGCCGGCGGCGCGGTGGTGGCGCCCGACGGCAAGAAGATGACCTACGGCGAACTGGTCGAGGGCGATACGCTGAAGCGCCGCGCCGAGCCGACGTCGAAGTTCAAGGATCCGAAGACCTACACGCAGATCGGCAAGTCGCTGGCGCGCGTCGACATCCCGGCCAAGGTGACCGGCGGCGTCGCTTTCGTGCACGACCTCCGTCTCCCTGGCATGTTGCATGCCCGCGTCGTCCGTCCCGCCACATACGGCGCCAAGATCAAGTCGATCGAGACGGCGGCGGTGGAAAAGATGCCGGGCGTGGTCAAGGTGTTCCGCGACGGGAATTTCCTGGCGGTGGTGGCCGAGAAGGAATTCCAGGCGGTGCAGGCGATGAACGCTCTCGCCCAGGCGGTGACCTGGGAAGGCGGGCGCGAATTGCCGGCCGACTACAAGACGCTGATCGATTTTATGAAGACGACCAAGTCGCAGACCGACGCCATCGTCGATCGTCCGCTCGGTACGCCGGTCAAGATGCTGGAAGCGGCCTACGTGCGGCCGTACCATATGCACGGCTCGATCGGCCCGGCCTGCGCGGTCGCGGTGATGGAAGGCGACGAGATGAAGGTCTGGTCGCACACCCAAGGTGTGTTCCCCGACCGCCAGGCGATCGCCGAGCTGCTGAAGATGCCCGAGCCGAAAATCCGGGTGATCCACATGGAGGGCGCCGGCTGCTACGGCCATAACGGCGCCGACGACGCGGCCGCCGACGCAGCGCTGATCGCCCGCGCGCTGCCGGGCAAGCCGATCCGCGTCCAGTGGACGCGCGAGCAGGAGCACGGCTGGGAGCCGTACGGCTCGGCGATGGCGATGACGATGCGCGGCGGGGTCGATGCCAGCGGCAAGATCGTGGCGTGGGACTACAATTTGTGGAGCACCACCCACAACACCCGCCCCGGCGGCGCGCCGAACCTCATCGCCGGCTGGTCGGTGGCGACGCCCTTCCAGCAGCGGGTGCCGACCTTCGCGCCCTCGCCGGCCGGATCGGTCGACCGCAACGCGACCCCGTATTACGCGGTTCCGGGGATGAAGGTGACGAGCCACTTCGTCGCCGACATGCCGCTCCGCGTCTCGGCGCTGCGTGGGCTAGGCGCCTATGGCAACGTGTTCGCCATCGAGAGCTTCATGGACGAGATGGCGCAGGCGGCGGGTGCCGATCCGGTGGAGTTCCGTCTCCGCCACCTCGACGACCCGCGCGCCAAGGAAGTAGTGCAGCTGGCTGCCGAGAAGTTCGGCTGGAAGCCTGGGGCAAAGGCACCCGCCGGTCGCGGCTACGGCTTCTCCTTCGCCCGCTACGAGAACCTCCAGGCCTACATGGCGCTGGCAGTCGAGGTCGAGGTGGAGCGGGAGACCGGGCGCGTCCGCCTGGTGCGGGCGATCGGCGCCGACGACAGCGGTACCGCCGTCAACCCCGACGCGATCAAGAACCAGCTTGAGGGCGGGATCATTCAGGCCGCCAGCTGGACGCTCTACGAGCAGGTCGCCTTCGACAAGGGCGGCATCACCAGTCTCGACTGGAGCAGCTACCCGATCCTGCGCTTCAGCGCGGCACCGGAGAAGGTCGAGGTGCATGTCATCGACCGGCCCGGCCTGCCGTTCCTCGGCACCGCCGAGGCGCCGACCGGGCCGACGGGGGCGGCGATCGCCAATGCCTTCGCCAATGCCACCGGCGTCCGGCTCCGCGATCTGCCGTTCACCCGGCAGCGGGTGAAGGCGGCCGTTTCGGCCTAGAGTCTTCCGAGGGGCGGCGGTGCCGCCCCTCATAGTTTTCCGAGCGACCGGTGCGAGAGACCGGCAGCAATGGGGCAGGGGACATGATCCGTCGCAAGGTCGTACAGGGCGTTTGGAGCCGCGTGGCGGCGCTGCTGCTGGCGATGGTAGCCATGGCATCGGCAGCGCGCGCGGATGCGCCGACGCTGACTTTGGCCGAGCGACTGACGCCGGACCTGATAGCGGTGGTTTATCCCGGCGCCGAACGTGTCGGCAAAGAGGAGGGCAACCCCAAGGCGGCACCTGTCTATAAGGGCACAGAGGTCGTCGGCTATATCTTCTCCACCCTCGATGTCGTGCGCTCGCCGGGATACTCCAGCGTCCCCTTCGACATCATCGCCGGGGTCGACAAGAAGGGTCTCATTACCGGCGCCAAGCTGATCTACAACGAAGAGCCGCATGTGCGCGGCGACTCGATCCGCACCGGGCAGATGGCGACCTTCCTCGATCGCTTGGCCGGGTTCAACGCGCAGGGACCGAACGCCGGCTTCATGAGCCTGCCGGCGGAGTATGTCGGCGGGGCGACAATCTCGGCGCGGGCGATGAAAGCCGGCATCATCGACAGCGCCAAGCTGGTGTTACGGGCGCGCGGCGGCCGGCCACCGGTGACGGCGCCGACGTTGGACGTGGAGACGTTTACACCGGCAACCTTCGCCGACCTCACCGCCAACAAGGCAGTCGTCAACCGATCGCTGACCAGTGGCGAGGTCGCGAACCTCATCAAGCGGGCCGGCAAAGGCGGTCGAGCCGAAGTCGAGCCGGGCCCGCCGGACGAGCTCTATACCAACTTCTACACAGCACTCGCTTCGGTCCCCTCGGTCGGACGCAACCTGCTTGGCATTAACCGCTACAAGGCGAGCATCGAATCGCAGCCGCGCGGCACGCACACCATCCTCGTCGCCTCAATGGGGCCCTACGACGTTCAGGGCGTGCAGTACCTGAAGAAGTCGGCCGGCAACATCTACGACCGCGTCCGTCTGGTGCAGGGCGACAAGACCTTTGTCTTCGACGGGCCGCATTCGCAGCCGATTGCCGGCATAGGCGGCGCCGGCGTGCCGGCGCTGCGAAGCGGTGCGCTGTTCTTCATCCCGCCCACTGCCGGCTTCGATCCGCTGCAGCCGTGGACGATCGAACTGCTGATCAACGGCGCCGAAGCCGACGGCACGCCGTGGACGGTAGCAGCGCCACTGCCTTATGCGGTTCCCTCCGCCTATGTGCTGCTGCCCGATCCGCCGCCGGTGCCGCCCTATGTCGAGGCGTGGCAGGGCGCGCGGATGAATGTGATCGTCCTCTGCGTGGCGTTGTCGATCCTGACGCTGATCCTGCTCTTCCAAAACGAACTCACCAAGAAGCGGCACCTCTTCCGCTGGCTGCGGAACGGCTTCCTCCTGTTCACGCTGGTGTGGATCGGCTGGATCGCCGGCGCTCAGCTGTCGGTGGTGCACCTGCAGAGCTATATCCAGGGACCGTTCCGCGGCCTCGATCTGGGCTTCTATCTCAACGAGCCGCTGATGGTGATCATCGCAGGCTACACTCTGGTGTCGCTGATCGCGCTCGGCCGCGGCGTGTTCTGCGGCTGGCTCTGTCCCTTCGGAGCGCTGCAAGAGTTGCTCGGCCAGATCGCCAAGGTTCTGCGCCTGCCGCAGTGGAACCCGCCGGACTGGCTGAACCGTAAGCTCTGGCTGGTGAAATATGTAATGGCCGGCCTGGTTCTGACCCTCATCTTCCTGCCGCCCGAGGCGTCGGCGGTGGCCAACGAGGTGGAGCCGTTCAAAACCGCCATTACCTCCAAATTCATCCGCGAGTGGCCTTACGTGCTCTATGCCGGAGCGCTGCTAGCGATGGGGCTCTTCACCGAGCGCGCCTATTGCCGCTACCTCTGCCCGCTCGGCGGGACGCTGGCCTTCCTCGACCGTCTGCATCTCGTCGACATGCTGAAGCGCCGCCCCGAATGCGGGAAGCCGTGTCAGCTCTGCGCCCACTCCTGTCCGGTCAAGGCGATCGTGCCCTCGGGCGAGATCAAGATGGCAGAGTGTTTCCAGTGCCTCGACTGTCAGGTGGAATATCACGACGACCACCGTTGTCCGCCGCTGGTGCGGGCGCGCAAGCACGGCATCCGCGGCAACATTGTCCTGACGACTCCGAAGAACCGTCCGGCCGGTGTTCCGGTCGCGGCGCGCGGGGCCGAGGGAGCGGCGACGGCGTAGGCTCGGCGGCAGCTGGACGCTAGGCGGCGCCCCACCGGGCGGTCGCCGCGTCGTCGCTGCCGCGCGGGGCGACCCAGCCGCCGATGGTGCCGTCGACGAGATGCTCGCGCTTCCAGAAGGGAGCGCTGGTCTTCATGAAGTCCATCAGGTGCTCCGCCGCGGCAAAGGCGTCCTGACGATGCTCGGCAGCGGCGGCGACCAGAACGATCGGCTCGCCGGCGCGGATCAGGCCATGGCGGTGCACCACCCACACGGCCGTCAGCGGCCAGCGCGTGCGCGTCGCATCGACAATGCGGCCGATTTCGCCCTCGGCCATGCCCGGATAGTGCTCGAGCTCCAGCGCCGTTAGGCGGCCGTGCTCGCCGCGGCAGACGCCGCTAAAAACCACCAGGGCGCCAGCCTCGCCGGCGACACGATGGAAGTCGGAAAACAGCCTGGGCATGTCGAGCGGGCCGGCCTGTGTGGCAACATACCGGGCTGAGACGTTCATGCCGGGAGGTCCGCTATCGGCCACGAGACACCTCCGATTGTGCTTCGGCCGCCATCCTAACACCTTCGGCGCGGATGTGGCTGCCATGAAACCGCCAAAGTCCGGTGGCGGGTTTTTGTCGCCCCGGCCGCGACAAAGCGTCGCTTGGCGGGGGTGGGATATAGTCACTTACCGTCCATGTGATCGGTAGAGGCAACCAGTCGCACGCTTACGCTTTCTTTCGAACGGGCAGGGGCGATTGCGATGCCCTGGAGCTCGTCACGGAAAATGCAGTTTGCGGTCGCTTGAGTGCGTGTGACTATCGGTCTGCGGGACGAATTGGTTCCAAGTTCATGAAATCCGGGAGGTAACAATGAAAAGACTGGACCTGATCACGGCGGCAGCGGCCATTGCGACCGCGGGATTCTTCGCATTTCCAGCCAACGCCGAGATCTTGAATTTCACCGTCAACCTGACCGCGGACCAGGTGGTGCCGTCCCCGACGGTCCTGACGCCGGCCAAGAAGCTTTCGGACGGCAAGGGGAGCGGAACGGTTACCTACGACACCACCACCAAGGTGATGTCGTGGGACATCAACTACAGCGGCCTGTCGGGACCGGCGACCTCCATCACGTTCCACGGCCCTGCGGACAAGGGCCGCATCCAGCCGCAGACGCAGGCGCCGCTGATCACCCAGTACGGCAACTACGGCCCGCCGCTGAAGGACGACACCAAGCGCCTCGACACGATCATGTCGCCGGCGATGGAGAAGGCTCTGACCGACGGCATGATGTACGTCATGATCAAGACCAGCGCCTATCCGCTCGGCGAGGTTCGCGGGCAGATCGTCAAGAAGTAAGCGGTCAGACCTGGACTGCGGTCCGCCGAGCGCGGACCGCTCTCAGATCGAAGACGGGCGTCGCATCGCGGGGGATGCGGCGCCCGTTTTCTTTGGGCAGACGAGCCGACTCGAACCCGCCTCTTGCGGGATTTGTGTTGAGCGGCCTCGGACGGCAGCATTTTTCGACTAGTCGATGGAAGGGCCGACGAAGCGGTGACCGCCGACGAAACGGGGCGAGGCAGGACAGCGGCGAGTTGACGCAATCCGGGGGGACGCGCACACTCGTGGCTTGGCGTCCGTCGGGTGGGATACTCGCCCAGCGCGCGCCCGCTTGACCGAGTTCGGCAGGCAGAACGTGGGAGGATGGGAATGAGACATTACGGACTGGCGTTGCTGGGCGCGCTGATGGGAACGACGGCGCTCGCCCCGCAACTGATGGCGCAGACAGCCGGCGTGACGACGACCACGCAGGCGGCGCTGGAGAATCCCAAGGCCGAGGATTGGCTGCTGGTGAACGGCAACTACGCCGCCCACCGCTACTCGACTCTCAACCAGATCACACTCGACAACATCAAAGGCATGCGCCCGGTTTACACCCTGGCGATCGAGGGCGTGGAAGGCGGCGGCTCGCGCTACGCCAACGCCTCGCTGGAAGGCACGCCGATCGTCGAAGACGGCTTCATGTACGTCTCCAACGGTTGGGGCAGCGTTTACAAGCTGAACGTCAAGTCCGGCACGCGCGCCCAGATCGATTGGAAGATGGACCCGCAGGTCGACAAGCCGTGGGGCGGCGACGTCGCTTGCTGCGGCATCGACAACCGCGGCGTGGCGCTGTGGAAGGACAAGGTCATCTCGGTCACCATCGACGCGCGGATGATCGCGACCAGCAAGGCCTCGGGCGAGATCGTGTGGCAGTCCAAGCCGGGCGATCCCGGCCGCGGTGAGACATTGACCGTCGCTCCGCTTGTCGTGCGCGATATCGGCGTGGTCGGCGTAGCCGGTGCCGAGTACGGCATCCGCGGTCACCTCAACGGCATCGATCTCAACACCGGCAAGGAAGTCTGGAAGACCTGGACCGTCGCCGGCGAGGACGATCCCAATGCCAAGAGCTGGGGCGGGCGCTCCAACCTGACCGGCGGCGCCTCGGTGTGGCAGACCGGCTCATACGATCCCAAGCTGAATCTCATGTATTGGGGCACCGGCAATCCGGGGCCCGACTACGATTCGGACTACCGGCCGGGCGATAACCTCTACACCGACTCGGTTCTGGCGATGAACCCGGATACCGGCAAGATCAACTGGTACTTCCAGTACACGCCGAACGATCCGTACGACTACGACGAGATCGGCGTCCACCCGCTGGTCGACGTGACGATCAACGGACAGGCCCGCACGCTTGTCACTCACCCCGGCCGTAACGGTATCTTCTACGGCTTCGATCGCACTAACGGCCAGTTCCTCTACGGCAACCAGTATGTCGATCAGTTGAACTGGACCAACGGCGTCGACCCGAAGACCGGCAAGCCGACCGCCTACGATCCGACCAAGCTGGTGCAAGACTACATCAAGGGCACATCTGCCCGTCGCGGCGGTCCGGTCGGCACCAACTGCCCGGTCACCGGCGGCGGCCAGAATTGGGAGCCGGCAGCCTATAACCCCAACCTCCGCCTTCTCTTCGTAGCGGGCGGCGAGGGCTGCGGCCAGCACCTGACCAAGCTCGAGACCGGCCCGGCCGAGTTCGGCGGAACCTGGAAGCCGCGCGACCGCTTCACCGGCGGCGACACGGTGCCGGCGAACACGCCACCGGCCAATCCGGAGTGGAAGATCCAGCAGGCTGGATCGCTGAGCGCAATCGATGTGACGACCGGAAAGGTCGCCAAGAAGATTCCGTTCCTCTACTTCAACCGCTCCGGCATGTTGGCGACGGCGGCCGGCTGGGTGGCAACGGGTGAATGCGACGGAGCGCTGCGTGCCTTCAACGCGCAATCGCTCGCGGAGGTATGGAACTTCAACATCGGCTCCTGCATCAAGGCTCCGCCGATGACCTTCTCGGCCGGCGGCAAGCAGTTCGTCGGGGTGTTGGTCGGCGCGGTGCCGGGAGCGAACGAGAATCGCGTGACGCCGGAGCTGGCCAAGTTCACGGCGACCCACCTGCTCGTGGTGTTTGCGCTCTAAGGCGGACCCCGCGCGGCAAGAATTGAAAGGGGGCGGCCCGGCCGCCCCCTTTTTCTTGTCCTGGCGTACTTCGATGTCGCGCCCGGCGCCGCTCAGCGACCCGGGGTCAGCGAAGCAACAATGGCGTATGCGCTGTGGTCGCCGTGATCGGAACTGTAGCTGATCTTGATCCTGGCGCCCGGGGCGAACTTAAAGTCGACTTCGGGCTCGACGTAAAAGACTTGGCCGCTTTCGATCGTGAGGATCCGCTTGACCGGATCATAGGTCTTGACGGCGCCGACAATGTCGTCTGCCGAGGCGACGACGGTCGAAGCCATCAGCGCCGCCGCGGCGGCGGCGATAACTGAGCTGCGCATTGGATTCCACTCCTGCAAGCATCCCTTTCGGGAAGTGGCGCAATCATAGTCGGGACCGCCGGCCTGACAAGGCGCGACGCGCGGCGCGATCAGCAGGGCGAGGCGCGAGGGAAAGACCGCATTTCTTTGCAAGACAGTGCCGAGGGTCTTAAATTGACCCAAGGGAAGGTTCCCGCGCGTGCCTTTCGGGCGGTCAACGCGCGTTGCGCAGACCAAGGAGATAGGTGTGAGGACGGTTAACCATCGCGGCATCGGCGCGTTGCGCCTGTCTCTGGCGGTCGGGGCCGCCAGCATTGCGCTCTCAGGCGGGGAGCCCACCGCCGTGGCGCAAGCCCCGGCGGTTGGGGCCCCGCCTCCGCCTGCTGCATCCGGTCCAAAGCCCGACAAGACGGCTTTCATAGACGGCAAGGTCAAGGACTGCCGCGGCTGCGACCTCGAAAAGGAGGATCTGCGTGGGCGAGACCTCACCGGTGCCGATCTCACCGGCGCCAACTTGCGGGGTGCCAATCTTTATCGGGCCAATCTCCAGCGCGCGAAGCTGAACGGCGCAATTCTCGCCGACGCGCAGATGATTCGGGCTGACCTGCGAAACGCCGATTTCACCGACGCATATATGGTGCACGCCATCATTTCCGATGCGACCGGCAATTTCGCCAACATGACCGGAACCAATCTTTACGGCTGCAACCTCACGCATTCGCTGTTCATGGCGGCGAAATTCGATCGGGCGCAAATGGCCGACTGCGATATGACCGAAGGGCGCTACGCCGGGTCGAGCTTCAAGGAAGCCGATATGAGCGGCGTGTGGCTGGTCGGAACCAACCTCGTCGGGATCGACTTCAGCGGAGTCAAGCTGGAGGCGGCGGAACTGGCCAACGCAAATCTGCGCAATGCCAAGCTGGTTGGCACCAACCTCTGGGGCGCAGACCTTTACGGCGCCGAATTAACCGGTGCCGACCTCAGCAAAGCCAACCTGCGCGGGTCGCGTTTGACGTCGGCAGTGATGAGCGAGTCGATAACCGACGGCGCCGACTTTACCGACGCGTTGCTGCCCGGCGGCAGGGGACCCGACGCCGGGCCGGCGCCTACGGGGCGTTAGCCGCCGGCAGGACGAAGGGGAGCTTGAACGCCGGGTCCCAAATCTCGACGCGCGCCGAGCTCTCGTATTCGCCTGGCGTGTACTGCCCATTGATAAACCCGGTTTGCCCGGGTTTCCGGTAGAAGCGGTTCTCGATGACGACCACGCGTTCGGGAATCGTCTTCTCGCAGTGGTTCTTGATGAAATCGTCGCCGATCTTGGTCTCGCCGGGTGCTGGCGGAATGGCGACGCATTCCCAGCCGGCCATGCCGTAGCGGCGCTCGACAGGGAAGCGCAGCATGTAGGCGAAGCGCCGCTTCTCGAGCGGTGCGCGGGGATCGGTGACCATGCGGATCGCGCGGACGACTCCGTCATTGTCGAAAAGGACCGAAGCGATGACCGGGAAGCCGGCAACAATGGTGCCGCTGAACTTCCAAACCCAGTTGATGTCGACGTCGGGATTGGCCCGCTGCAAGCGCAACAATTCGTCGTCGAAAGTGAAATAGACCTCATGCAGCCCGCTTGCGTCGGCCGGGCAGCGCATGAAATCGGTGAAGCCCTTGATCAACGTGGTGGGGACAGCGCCGTTCTTGCCGCAGGCAAAATCGTAGTAGTTCTTCGGCATTGCGTCGGCCTTCAGGCCGATCGCAATGTCGCGAAGGTCATATTCGAGGTCGGCAGGTCCGTCCGCTGCCCACGCTGTCCCCCCCATCACGGCGCCGATCACGGCGGAAAACAGGGCTTTGGCGAAGACACGCATTGGTTAACCTCCGCATTTTTGCGATTGTCTCTAGGGTAGGGGCGGACGGGCCCCGTCGCAACTGTCGCAATACAAAAAACACCAGGCGGCGGGCGTACGGTTGACGCTTACCTGCTTGGTCCTTATCAACAAATCGAGTTTACATGCCGTTGCCTGCGCCCAACCTATGCGACTTGGCGGCTGTCGTGATAAACACGGAGTGCCGTCACACCGGGCGCTTCGGGTTTTGCAGCCCCGGGAGCCGTGAGCAGCGGTAGGTTTTCTTGCTGGCACTGCGGTTTGGGCAGTGCCGTCTCAATCGGAGCGGTTCGGCCCTTCCTCCGCTTCGTCATCGTCTAGGGAGCGTTATCGATGGATACGACACGCGTTTCTAAGCCGCGGAAAAATCACCGCTTTTTCGGTCGCGGACTCATGCTGGCGGCTCTCGGTCTGGTCGGATCGCTGGTCCTTGCGACTTCGACCGTCCCTGCCTCGGCTCAGGCTCCGGCTGGCGTTCCCGATCTCGCGACGCTGAAGTTCACCGATTCCGAGGGCAAGACGCTTAACGCCGAGTCGGTGGCGCGTGGGCTCCGGCTGTTCCGCGATCGCGCCAACTGCAAGTACTGCCACGGCTGGAACGGCAAGGGATCGCTGGTTGAGGGCGAGCCGCCGGCACTGCCGCTGACGACGACCAAGCTCGCCCAGGCCGACCTGGTAGAGGTCATCAACTGCGGCCGCATCGGCAAAACGATGCCCTTCCACAACCAGGAGGCTTACAGCGCCAACTTCCCCTGCTACGGCCTGACCACGAAGGAACTGCAGCCAGGCGACATGCCGCGCAAACCCTTCGGCACGTTGTCGGTCGAGCAGGCCAACGACATCGCCAACTATGTCCTAGCCGCCTACCGGGATAAGGCCATGACTTGGGAGATTTGCGCGGCCTACTTCAACAACGCTGCCTCGCGCGAGTGCGAGCAGTACAAGAAGTAACGGTTCCGTCGAGTGGCAGTGGCCGGGCTACCGGGCCACTGCCCCAGCGGGCTCGGGAAGGGCAGGCCGGAGGGATTGGCGTGGTAACCACCGTTGAGCCTTCTGCTGCGGCCGACCGGCCATCTACCCCCGCCCCGTGGCGGGGGCTTCTCTTTGCCGCCGCGGTTGCCGCCGCCGCTCTTTCAACGCCGCAGGCCCGGGCTGAGGATGACCTCGTCATCACGATCACGGCCAGCCGCGGCGTCTTCGCCGAGTGCGCGCGTCCTGACTTCACCAATTGCGGGCCGACGACGTCGCGGACGGCCAACATTTCCGGCACCGTGACCTACAACACCAAGGGCGCTCACGTAGTCGGTCGATTGCTCGATCTGCCGGAGACGATCGATCTCACCTGCCAGACGGAGTGGACGAAGACCGCCGTCGTTCTCGCCGGAGACCGCGCGATCGCCGAGTGCCGCTATTCGGCGGACATCGACGCCAACAAGCTGCGCGTGGAGCTCAATTACACGCTTGGCGCGCGCGAGCGCAGCGGGGTTATTCGACAGGTTCTGACGCTCAGCATCGACGTGCAGAGCTGTATCGTCGGACTGCGCGACGCATCGGTGAAGCCGGCTCTCAACGGCACCTATGTCGCGCAATGCATCGCCAAGCAGTAGCTAAGTGGGGGCGCCGCGCGACGGTGCCGGCAGGAGCCGCAACGGCACCGCCTAGGGCGGCGCATTGCCCATGCAGTAGCGTACGCTGAAGGGCTCCTGATCGCCCTTCAAAATTGTCAGGATCCCGTCCGTGCGCCGCTCAAGCAGGCGGTAGTTCTCGATATGGACGCGAACGGTGTCCTTGCAGGTCGCGGTCACCGACCAGCGCGTACCATTAGGATCGATCGGGCCCGGCGAGCCGGTCACCTTGTCCCAGGTGCACGCGGTGTCGCTGTCGCGGTAGCCGGAGGGCGCGAACATCATCCCCTCGAGCGTGGGGTTGTCCCAGATCTTGTCGACGGTGCCGCCGGCGCGGATGGCGTCGCAGACCTCGCGCGTACCGTAGACGCCCTGGAGCGGCAGCTCGGCGGCCTGGGCGCCGACCGAAGCGATAACGAAAAGCGGGCGGATCAGCAAACGCGACTTCCGCATGGCTCACTCCCTCAGCTTGAAGGTGCTGCAACCTAACACGCGGCGGTTAATCGCGCCGCTCGGGGTTCCCTGAATCAAAACGCCCGGGACAGGCCCGGGCGTTTGATAATTGTCCGAAAAGCCGGGGCCTACGGGCCGCAAGCTTCGGCAGCTGCCTTCTCGGCAGCCGCATCGCTGGCCGCGGTCACGTTCGAGGTGATCTCGTCGCCGCTGCGATCCTCGATGCAGGTGATCTTATAGTCGAACTGGCCGGGAGTCTTGGTCGAGGCCACCTTCGTCTGGATGGCGCACGACGCGCAACCGGCCTGCGCGGGGCTCGCTAGCATAAAGGGAACGGCAACGGCGGCGACGCCCAACAACAGCTTCTTCATAGGTTAAACTCCCAACAACGTGCGGATTTGCTTCAAGAGCACCCGGCCAAGCGAGGCTGCGGGCATAAAATCATCAGCCTATTCTCACCGCAACCCCTGAAGTCGTATTTCTGATCTCAATTTTTTGCGTTTTACCTTGTTGCCGCTTTGGGGTTGCCTATCGCTGTGAGCAGTACGCGCCGGTTCAGGCTGCGCGTGCAGGACCCTGGTCCTGCGCCGCCGCCGTTTCCGACGGTTGGCGCAGTTCAAGCCAGCGCACCAGCGAGGCAACGTCCGCCCCCCAGCCGATGGTCGCCTCTGCCTCGGCAAGCGCCGCGCGGGCAGCGCCTATAACACCCCCGGTATGACCGAGCCGCTCGGCAATCTGCCCGGCCTCCTCGACGCTCTTGCGCATGACCCCAAGGGGGATGCCCGCGTCGGTGCGGCTGGCGAGGAAATCGGTGACGAGAGGGCTTGCCTTCATGCCGCGCAAACACTCGCCGATCTCGAGCAGGGCGGATGGCTGGAGGCCAATCCGCGAGCCAAGGTGAAAGACCTCGCTGGCGGCGACGAGCTCGATCGCCCGCTGATAGTCGGCCAGCATGCCAGCAGCCTGCGCCGAGCCGTTCATTCCAGCGCGGATAATGCGCTGGCCCAGGACTTCAAGAAGCGGCTGGCAGCGGGCAACGGCTTCGTCGGCGCCGCCAACGATGATCGTCAGCTTACCCTCGCGGGCCTGCTGCGGCGTGCCGTAGGCCGGGGCGTCGACCAGGTAAATACCCTTGGCGGCCAGCTCCTCACCGATCGAGGCGGTCTCGAACGGGTCGGTTTGGCCAAGATCGAGGACGATGCCTCCGTTGGAGAACCCTTTGGCGAGGGACTCCCAACCCAAGCACACGTGGCGAAGCTCCCGGGCGCTCGGCAGCACGGTCACGACGATGTCGCAGGAATCGGCCAGCATCTTCGGCGAACCCACGGCCATGCCGCCGTTATTGCCGGTGAATTGCCGCGTGTACATATCGACGACGTCGTAAAGCGACAGCGTCGGGAACTTCGACCAAAGCAGCCTCAGAGCGATCTTGGAGCCGAACGCTCCAAGGCCGATCAAGCCTACGCGGAGAGGCGAGGCGTCCTTAAACGTCGGGAGAGTCGGTTCAGAGCCCACTGATTTTCAATGCCTCGTCGAGGAGAAATAGGTCAGTTAGCAGGGTACGGATGTGGATGGTCGCATTCATGTTGTCGGCCATCTGCGAGCCGATCGACCGCTGTGCCAGCGCGAAGTTAATCACCGTGGCAGCTTTGCGAGCGTCGGCTTTCACCAAATCGAGGAATTCGTTCAGTGGCTTGCCCGCCGATGGGCTGAGCGAGCCGTCGATCGAGGTTACGTTGGCTATGTAGGCAAGCGCCGCCGAGGCACGCTTGAGGTAGTCGCGTACACCGCTACCGCCGGATTCGTCCTCGGTCCGCCGCCCCTGTGCCGCATAGGCAAGCATGAATTCGTAAGCCGCTTCGACCGTGTCGATCGCCTCGGCGAGGTTTTTTGGTTCTGCTACAGGGGCGTCGGCCATTGACTGTCCTTTTGGTTCCTCGCGCGCGAATGCGGAGTCGGTCACGCGCCGCCTAGCGCTTTGCCTTCTTTTCCGGCCAGCGGGCTGCGTCGTGATGGTGCTCGTATTCGTCGCGGCTGATCCAGCCACGGAACATCGAGCGCGTCAGATGCCACTCGTCGGGGCGCGCGGCGAAGTAGATATGGATCAGCACCATGCCGGCCATCGCCGCCGCGGCCAAGCCGTGGAGGCCATAGATTAGGTCCCAGTTGCCCTGGGCGAACATGTACGGGTCTTTCTTGACGATGGTGCCGGTATAGCCGAGGACGTTCTCGGCAAAGTTCGAAACCGTTTTCGGCGTGCCGATCTTGAACAACATCAGGACGCCGCTACCGATCACGCTGAGCAGCACCACGGCAACGCCAAGATGGTAGATCTTCTGCAGCCCGTGATACTTGCCGGGCTTGCGCGGCACGCCACCGCGGCCGGTGCGCTTGGAGATGACCTTGCTGACATTGCTGATGTCAGTACCGTCGATCATCATGTACGACAGGTGCTGGAAGAATATCGCGCGCACGATGTGAATGGCGATCAGCGCGGTCAGGATTACGCCGGCGATCCAATGGGGGTCGCCGTCGACAACCGTTTTCTTATCGACGATGGTCGGCCAGAAGGCGGTGTACAGGAGCGTAAAAACCGCCGCCGCCATCGACCAATGATAGAGGCGATCGAGGATCGAGTGGCGCCGCACCCGCTCAGTCGCCGCCTGTGTCCCCGCCGCCGAAGCGTCCTCCGTCATCACGCTCATGTCGAACCGAGCTCCATCTCTCGCGTTGGCTCTCTCGAGGCCTTGCTCTTGCGTTTTTCTAATACGCTCGCCCGTCGCCCGCGACTCTTATCGCGCCTGCGGACGGCAAAAGACAAGGCGCCAAATGGTGGCGCCTTGTCACAACTTCAATAGGCTTTAGTGGGCTTTGTTGGTTCGCGGTTTGGTGACGGCGAGCAGCACCGCATGCACAACCATGAACACCGCTGCCGCGGCAACAAAGAACCAGAAGACGTTCGGCTGAATGCCCATCAGGGCCCCCCGACCGCCTCCACCTCCGCCTCCGAGGAGGGGGTTTCCACCCCCTCCCGGAGCATAGCGAAACAAGAAGTCAAACACGCGTCGTTAGGCCTTGGCCTCGCGGACGGCGCGGGTGACGAGGTTGGCCATCAGCGGGATTTTGAACCCGTTGTAGTTCACGGGACGAGCCCCACGCGTGGCCGCCTGGCCGGCGAGCTTGGCAAGGTCGGCATTGATCGGCTTGCCCTTGATCGTCTGCTCGACGGCCGCAAGGCGCCGCGGTACCGCGCTCACCGCGCCCACCGCAACCCGCGCATCCGACACGTTGCCGCCGGCGACCTTGATCGCCGCCGCCACGTTCACCAGCGCGAAGTCCCACGAGTTACGATCCGTCACCTTCTCGAAGTAGAAGTTCGAGCCGGCCCAGGTGTTGGGAATGCGGATCGCCGTCAGGATCTCGTCCGGACGGGTCGAGGTCAGGTGGGTGATGTCGACGTTCGGGCCAATGAAGAACTCTTCAGGTCCGATCACCCGCTGGCCCTTGCTGCTGTTCAGCACGAACTTGGCATCGAGCGCCACCATCACCGGCGCCGTGTCCGACGGGTTGACCGTAATGCAGCGGTCGACGTCGAACAGAGCGTGCTCGCGGTTGATGCCCTCCGGCGTGTCGGCAAAGCACGTCGTGCCGCCGGCGCGATAGCAGGGCAGGCCGTAGCGATAGTACAGGCAACGCGCATCCTGGCTGACGTTGCCGCCGATCGTTCCGACATTGCGGATCTGCGGGCTGGCAACCTTGCCGGCCGCGTCCGCCAGAAGGCGGAACTTGGCGACGACGATCGGGTTGGTCGAGACCTCGGTCAGCGTCGTCAACGCCCCGATCTCGATCCCGTCCGCCGTCTCCTTGACCCCCTTCATCTCGGCAATGCCGCCGAGGTCGACGACGGCTTTCGGCCGCTTGGCGCGTTCCTTGAACCACACCAGGCTGTCGTAGCCGCCCGCCATCTTCCAGGCATCCTTGCCGAAGCGGTCGAGCAGTCCGTACGCGTCCTTGAGCTGTGTCGGCTGATACAGCTCAAAGTTAGGCATCATGTCCTTGATGATCATATTGAGCCCCTATCAGACCGTGTTGATCTGGAGCGGCTTGTGAGCCTGTGGCCGCCCATTGAGATGGTTGACAATCTGGTCGATCGAGACCGGGTAGTGATTGAACGTCACCCCCAGCGCATCGGCGATAGCCGAGGCGATGGCCGCTGACGGACCGCCTTCGGCGGGCTCGCCGACGCCCTTCACACCGACCGGGTTCTGCGGATCGGGCATTTCGACCGCAGCCCATTGGATCTCGGCAGGAACGTCGAGGTAGCTCGGAAGCTTGGAGGCTTCGAAGCCGACCGCCGCCGGGATACCGAGCTTGGGGTCGTAGACGTGGCGTTCCAGGAACGCCATGCCGAGGCCCTGCACCGCGCCACCCTTCATCTGGTTGCCGAGGCCCATCGGATGGACGACGGTGCCGCAGTCGGCGACGGTGACGAGTTCCTTGACCTCGATCTTGCCGGTCTCGGTGTCGATCTCGACCCGCGCGAACGAAGCCACCAGACCCGGCGTCACGCCGACGCGGGGGAGGGAGTCCTTGGCGACCGCCACCAGACCGGTGCCGGCGACGTAGCCGACCGCGCTCTTGGTGATGGCGTTGATGTCGGTCGGAACTTCCTTACCCGAGTACTTGCCGCCGAGATCGATCGCCTTCTGGGCCGCCTGGGCCATGGTGATCGACTTGGTGGCATCGGTCTTGTGGACGACTTTCTCCTCGCCGAGATCGTAGTCTTCCGGCTTGCCGCCGAGCATCTGCGCGGCGATGTCCAGAAGCTTGGTCTTGGCGTCCATCGCCGCCACGTACATCGTGCGCGAATGGGTGGAGGTGGACAGCGAGCCGGCCTGCACCGAACTCCACGGCGTGCCCTTGCGGGAGTCGCCGCGTTCTTCCACTGTGTTCTCCCACTTGTAATTGAGGAACTCGGCGGCGACGCGTCCGATCGTCTCGTGCGAGAACGTGCCGAGGTTGCCGACGCCGGAGTGGATGTGGAGCTTGCCGTCCGGCGTGATGCGCAACAGGCCGTCGAAGCCGTTGCTGCCCGCCGAGTGGTAGCCCTGACCCACGCCGACACCGATTACCTTGTTGCCGACCTTGGTCTTGGACAGCTTGGACTTGTTCGCCCAGTCGAACATCTGGGCGCCCTTGTCGAGAGCCTCCTTGATGAAGGCGCTGGTGACCGGGCCCTGATCCGCACCCAACTTCGAGCTCGTATCCGGCGCGTTGATCTTGCGAATCGCAACGCGGTCGATGCCGAGCTTGGCTGCAGCCTTGTCGAGGATCGGTTCGAGAGCCGTGGTGAACTGGTTCTCGCCCGGTCCGCGCTGCGGGCCCGGAGGCGGAGTGTTGGTCAGAACCGGAAGCGCCCGCCACCGCATTGCCACCGGCTGGTAGACCAGCGAGAGCGCAGTTGCCGGCGGCGCGGAAGTCGCCCGCCCCGAGGAATGGCCCGTTCTCCTGCACGATGTAAACATCGGCAGCGAGGATGCGGCCCTTCTCGTCGAAGCCGAGCTTGATGCGGCTCTGGAACGAGGGACGGCAAGCGCCGGCCATCGCATATTCCTCGGCGCGCGTGATGCGCAGCATCACCGGGCGGTTCAGCTTCTTCGACATGTGCGCCGGGATGGCGATGGTGTTGTACGAAGAGGCCTTGGAGCCGAAGCCACCGCCGCAGAACTCAGCGATGTAGATGAGGTCGTCCGGAGCGACGCCGATGATACGGGCGACGTTCGGCACCGAGTTCGCCTGGCTCTGCGTCGAGGCGTAGACGACCGCTTTGTTGCCTTGCCAGTAGGCGAAGGTCGAGCGCGGCTCCATGCACTGGTGCGAGTAGCCCTGCGTCACCCATGTCTCGTCGAGGACGAGCTTGGCGTTCTTAAGCGCTGCGTCGACGTCGCCGACCGCCCATTGGTCGCCCGGCTTGCCCATCGGCAGCTTGTCGTCACCGGCCGCCACGAAGTCCGCAACGTCCCACTTCAGGGTCTGCAGATTGATCTGGCCGCCGGCCACGTTGCCGTTCGAGCGCGCATTCGGCCCGCCCGGGAACAAGCTCTCCAGCGGATCGGTCACATGCGGCAGAACCTCGAACTCGATGTTGATCGCTTCGATCGCCTCGGCCGCCTGCAACTCTGTCTCGGCCGCCACCGCCAGGATCGGGTCGCCGACGAAGAACACTTCGTCACGCGCCAGAATCGGCTGCTGCGGGGGCGGGAAGGGGTAGCCGGGGGTCTGCGGGTTCGGTCCCGGCAGGGTGATGTCGTTGTCGGTCAGAATGCCGACCACGCCCGGCATCTTCAGAGCCGCGGCGACGTCGATCTTCTTGATCTTGGCGTGCGGCACCGGGGAGGTGAGCATTTTGGCGAAGACCATGCCGTCCATGCGGAAGTCTTCGGCGTATTTCGCCCGGCCGGTAACCTTCGCTTCCAGGTCACCAACCGTGAAATCCTGTCCAATCAGCCTGTAGGCCATTGCTTAAGCCTCCTGCGAGGCGCGCATCACTGCACGCAGATAGGGGTCGTAGTTCCCGCACTTGCAGAGGTTGCCGGACATCGCCAGACGCACCTGATCAACCGTCGGCTTCGGGTTCTTGTTCAACAGCGCCACCGCCGACACCACCTGACCAGGCGTGCAGAAGCCGCACTGCGGCCCCATCTCGGCAATCATCGCCCGCTGAACCTTGTGCAGCTGGCCGTTCGGGCCCTCAATGCCCTCAATCGTCACCAGCTTCTTGCCGCGCACCGAATGCGTCAGCGTCGAGCAGCCATACACCGCCACGCCGTCCAGCATCACCGTGCACGCGCCGCACTCGGCGCGATCGCAGCCGACCTTGGTCCCGGTCAGACCAAGCTTGTAGCGCAGCGTCTGCTGCAGCGTCTCCTGCGGCAGCACGTCAACCCGCCGGTCAACCCCGTTCACGTTGATCGTCATCAGCCGCTCAACGGCTCCCGCCGCCTGCGCCTGCGCCTGGCCGGGCTTGCCAACCAGCACGTAGCCCGACGCCGACACCGCGACGCCCGAAGCCACAACGCCCTTGATGAAGTCACGCCGCGATGCCTTCGTCCTTCCGGCATTCGGCTGGCCATGATCGGCATGATCATGCCCGCAATTCTCTGCACGGCTCTCGCCCTGCAGCCCTACGTCACGGTCGTCCATGAGCGCTCCTCTCCTAAGGAACCCCGGTCATCCGCGGTCGTGCAAAAAAAGCCCGACCGAATCCGAGCCTGGATTTCGCCTAAATATCCTTTTTATCTGACCACAACGCGGCCGGTGCCGCAATCGTTAAGTTGGCCGACTCGCCGAATTATCTCGCTGTTTCCAATGGGATATAACGAGCCGCGGTCAGTGACGCGGCCCGTAGAGGTCGCGAACCTTGACGCTCAACGCGAAAGCGGATCGCATCTCCTCGGCCGTGCTCATGGCACCGAGCGCCGCGTCGCGGCACATACTGGCATCGTTTTGACCGTTGGATTGGGCTAGGTCGCACCAAGCAAAAGCGTCGATATTGCTCTGCGGCACGCCCTCCCCGAAGAAGTAGAGGGCCCCCAACATCAATTGTCCTTCCGCTTGGCCGTGCTCGGCGGCGCGGCGGAACCAGTATGCCGCCTTCACGTCATCGAGATCGACGGCAAGGCCGCGGTGGTACATGAAGCCGACCCCCTGTTCCGCCCGCGGATCGGACTTTTCCGCCCAAGGCAACCACAGCAGCATCGCGATATGGAAATCGCCGGAATTGAAAGCACTCAGCCCAGCAATGAAGTCGTCGTTGGCGGTCCCCGCCCGCGCTTGCGGAACCGCACAAAAGCTTAGCCAAAGGCTAAGTAGGGCGAGCACCTTTGTTGTTATCTTGCTCAAGGGTCTTACCGCCATTTTGACCATCGCTCCCCGAACACGGCGGACAAACAATGGCACGGGCAACGACCCGGAGCAAAGAGCCCTTCGACCGCCCGCTAATCAACGTCGGCACGTTCGCGCGGCTCCTTGCGCGAGGCGATTTCTTTGAGGAGGCCGCCGACGCCGAGCCCGGTTAGGTCGCTGGCCGTCACTGGAACTTTGGCGAGAAGCCGCTGCAACACCCAATCGAAGCCGTTCTCGCGGGGGCTGCGCGCGCACCCCGGCGCGCCGATCACCGGCATTGCGCCGATGTGTCCCAAGACGAGAAGGTTACCGGGGTCGACGGGAATGCCAACCTGCAGCACCTCGCCCCCCGCAGCGCGGATCGCAGCCGGAATAACATCGCCGCCGTCGGTCACGGCAGAGGCGCCAAACAAAACCAACATCTCGGCGCCGCCGACCATGCGGCCAATCGCGTCGGTCACCGCGCCCGTCTCATGAGGGACACGGATCTCGTCGGTCACTGCCGCTCCGGTCGGCGCCAGGCGCTCGTCAAGGACGCGGCGAGTCTTGTCCATGACGCTGGTCCGCAAAGAAGGGGCCGAGGTGGCAACGACGGCGACCCGCCGCAGCGCGTAGGGCGCGACGGCGATCGGCTTGGCGGTTCGACAGAGGGCCTCGGCCGCTTCGACGGCGGCGGCCGGGGCGGCGTAGGGGATGATCTTAATGGTCGCCACCATCTCGCCGACAGCTACCGGTGCGTAGGGCGACGCGGTGGCCAGTGTCAGCGCCGGATCGAGGCGGTTCAGCCGATCGACAAGCCCGCGGTCGATCAGCGCCACGCCCGCGGCATCGGAATAGAGGTTGACCCTTCCGGTTTTGGCGCCTCGCCCCGAGAGGTGCCGCCCGGCAACCGCAGCGGCGAGGCGGGCGGCGGCTTCGTCTTCGAGGAGGTCGCCGGGGGCTGCCGTCGCCGCAGTGATCTCGGAGATACCGGCCGCGTGCAGCGCGGCGATCTCATCGCGGCCCAGGATCGTCCCCTTCTTGATCGTCGACTTGGGGAGCCGCAGGGTGTGAGCGGCAATCGAACCCAAAGCGCTTTCGACCGGGATGGACCCGAATTTCAAGCTGCGCTCTCCAGGTTCGACGCAGCAGGGGAATGCCGGGCCTGGATAATTTCGGCCAACACGGCGACGGCGATTTCGGCCGGCGACTGGGCTTCGATATCGATGCCTATCGGGGCGTGGATGCGTGCCAGTTCGGTCTCTCCGAACCCCTTAGCGCGGAGACGGTCAAGCCTTTTGGCGTGAGTCTTGGAGCTGCCCAGAGCCCCGACGTAAAAGCATCGTGCCGCAAGTGCGGCGGCGATCGGCCCGTCATCGATCTTCGGGTCGTGTGTCAAAGCGGCCAGCGCGCAATGGCGATCGACGCCGATTCGCGGCAACGCGATGTCGGGCCACTCGGCAAAAATGGTGACGCTTGGGAATCGCTCGGTTGTAGCAAAGGCGGTTCTTGGATCGATAATGACCGGATCCAAGCCGGCGATTGCCGCCATCGGCGCGAGCGCCTGGCTGATATGAACGGCGCCGATCATGATCAAACGGGGCGGTGGGATGTGCACGGTCGCAAGGGTACGACCGTCTCCGAGAAGGCCGGAGCGGCCGGTGCGAAAGCGATCGGCAAGCTCTGGTCCCTCGGCGAGGGCAGAGAGGTCCTCGCCTTCCGTCAGCAGTCGGTTGGTGCCGGCGGTCGTGTCGGTCAGCACGATCGCCGCGACACGAGCGGCGCGGGCTTGGTTCAGCCGATTGAGGAGTTGGCTATCCACTCAGGCGACCGCCTCGACATAGACCCTGATGCGGCCGCCGCAGGACAGCCCGACGCGCCACGCGGTCTCGTCGGCAACCCCGAATTCCAGCATGCGTGGCTTGCCCGAGCCGATTACCTCGATGGCTTCAGCGACAACCGCGCCTTCCACGCAGCCGCCGGACACCGAACCTTCGAAGTTCCCCTCTCCGTCGATGACGAGGTGGCTGCCGACCGGGCGTGGGGCCGAACCCCATGTTTCAACCACGGTCGCCAAGGCCACGGCGCGGCCATCGGCCCGCCAACGCTCGGCTACTTTCAGAACGTCATCCTGGGAGCTGGCCATAACTGCCCTCCGTGGGTTGCCCTATTGGATAGGCATGGCCAAGCCCGCCGGCAAGGGTCGAGGATCGTCGGCAGAAGCCCCCGACGAGGTAAAAACGTCCTCCGTTAAGGATTTCGCGGGAACGGAATGCAGTCCTTGTCGACCTGGGAAGGGTAGCGGCGGCAGTCCCACCACATGATTTCCTTGTCGACGTTCTTACCGTAGGCGAAGGCCTCGGCCCGTACCTGGGCAGGGGAGATCGGCATCAGGTTCGGGGCATCCTTGGCGTCGAACCAGATGCCCGCGTGACAGACTTCCTCGGACTTGCACTTAGCGCGCGCGATCTCCGTCAGATCGTCAGGATGCTTGATCGCTTTCTCATCGACGATGAGGACCCAGAAGCCTTCGCCCGCCGAGTAGCTTTGGAGCAGGGGCCCGCTCGGTTGCTTGCTGCACCCGGCGAGAGCCAAGACCGCCAACAGATAGACCACGAGCGGCGAGCCTTTCATATTGTCTCCATCATGTCTGCGAGCGTTCGTGCGGTTGGTCGGAACGTGCCTTACGAAGAAAACCCGGCGCCTATTGGCCGACAACGCGGGCCCATAGCTGGCGAACCTGCGAGACGCCGGCGTCGCGAATCGCGCCCGCGACTTCCCAGTTGACGAGCGGACGCGAAGTCAGGTCGGCGCCCGGCGCGGCGTTGCTATCGTGAACATAGGCGCCGGCGATAGTCAGCAGGGCGCCGACGACGATTCCGAATATGAAGCGCATCTCGGGCTCCGAGGGTTAAGACGTCGGTGATCATTAAAGCATAAGCGCGGCGTTTTGAGATGATAGGCCCTTCGTTCGCGCCGGACACGCGTGACAGCCGGGAGGCGAAATTGCGCTTGCCAGCCGCCAGGTGTAGGAGTGGCGCCCCGCCGCTACCTCCCGCAGGCGCGCGACCAGCTACATGGTCCAACCGCATCCGTCCATGACTCCACAAGCTGCCACCGCCGACGCTCGTCCGCACGAGCCGAAGGGCGGTTTGATGGCGCTAACGGTGGGCGCAATCGGCGTCGTCTACGGCGATATCGGTACCAGCCCAATCTACGCCTTCCGGGGTGCGATCCGAGCCGCGGCAGGACCCGACGGCGCCATCACCAGGGGCGATGTCCTCGGTGTTCTCTCGCTCATCCTATGGGCGCTGATCTTGATCGTGACGATCAAATACATGCTCATCCTGACGCGGGCCGACAACAACGGCGAGGGGGGGTCGCTTGCCTTGATGGCGCTGGCCCAGCGGGCGCTCGGACGGGGGAGGGTATTCGTCGCTCTGCTCGGCATGGCGGCCGCCGCCCTTTTCTACGGTGACGCGATGATCACCCCGGCGCTGTCGGTCCTCTCGGCCGTCGAGGGGCTCAATGTCGCCACCCCGGCATTCGAAGCCTATGTGGTGCCGATAACGGCAGTCATTCTGGTTGCCCTTTTCGCCGTACAATCGCGAGGGACGGCAAAGGTCGCCGCGCTGTTCGGGCCGGTGATGACGGTTTGGTTCCTCGTGCTCGCCGCCACCGGACTGGTCCACATTGTCGAGGCCCCGGAGGTTCTGCAGGCCCTCAACCCGTTGCACGGCGTTAGCTTCGTGGTCGGGCACGGGCTGCTCGGGCTGGTCGTGCTCGGGGCCGTTTTCCTGGCGGTGACCGGCGCCGAGGCGCTCTACACCGATCTCGGTCACTTCGGCCGCCGGCCGATCCAAACCGCATGGCTCGGTCTCGCCTTGCCAGCGCTGGCCCTCAACTACTGGGGCCAGGGAGCGCTTGTCCTCGGCGATCCAGCGGCGATCGCCAACCCGTTCTTCCGTCTGGTTCCACCAGGGCTGCTGTTGCCGGTCGTCGGGTTGGCCACGGTCGCCACGATCATCGCCAGCCAGGCGGTGATCAGCGGTGCGTACTCCCTGACGCGGCAAGCCATCCAGCTCGGCCTGCTGCCTCGCCTGGAGATCCGGCACACATCGGAAACCGCCGTGGGCCAGATATACATGCCGCGCGTCAACCTTCTGCTTTTCAGCGGAGTGATGCTTCTCGTCGGCCTGTTCCGTTCGTCCGATGCGTTGGCCAGTGCCTACGGCATTGCCGTAACCGGTGCGATGGTGGTCGACGGAATCATGGCCTTTGTGGTGATCCGGCACTGGTGGCATTGGCGCTGGTACACGGCCGCAGCTCTCATTGCTCCGTTTTTCGCGCTCGAACTCGTGTTCCTGACATCGAACATGCTGAAGCTCCTTGAGGGAGCCTGGGTGCCGATGCTGCTCGCCAGCGCCATTATGCTGGTGATGGTCACCTGGCGGCGCGGCAGCCGCATCCTGGCGGAGAAGACCCGGCGGATGGAGGTGCCGCTCCGCCAACTGGTCAATTCGCTCGAAGCCAGGCCCCCGCACCGCGTGTCGGGCATGGCAATGTTCCTGACCGGCGATCCCGACTCGACCCCGACCGCTCTGCTGCACAGCCTGAAGCACTATAAGGTGCTGCACGAGCAGAACGTCATCGTCAGCGTCCACACGGCCGATCAGCCCCGCGTCGGTGCCGACGACCGGGTGCTTTACGAGGCGCTCAGCCCGACCTTCTCCCGGCTCCTCATCTCCTACGGGTTTCTCGAGACCCCCAATATCCCCAAAGCGCTGGCGGCGGCGCGCAAGCTCGGCTGGAGCTTCGACATCATGGCCACGTCGTTCTTCCTGTCGCGGCGCTCGATCCGGGCGTCGGCGCGGTCGGGCATGCCGATGTGGCAGGACAAGCTGTTCATTGCTCTGGCGCGCAGTGCCAACGATGCGACGAGCTACTTCCAAATCCCGACGGACCGGGTGGTGGAAATCGGCACCCAGGTCACAGTCTAGGAGCGGCCGCCGATGCGGTTTGCCAGTGCCATGGTCGAGGGAACGCCAACCTTCGGGGTCGTCGACGGCGACCTGCTCTATTGCGCGCCAGCGGGGCCTGGGCAGTCTGCCGGCTTGCGAGCGGCGATCGCCACCGGCCGGCTCCTCGACCTCGGGCGGGACATCCTGGCGGCGGGGAGAGCCGTTCCGCTGGAGCGGCTCACGTTTCAGCCGGTCGTTGCCGATCCCGGCAAGATACTCTGCGTCGGCGTGAACTACGTCGCCCACCGCAGCGAGACCGGTCGCAGCGAAAGCAAGTATCCGGTGATCTTCACGCGCTTCGCCGAATCTCAGGTTGGGCACCTCCAGGCGATCCTGCGGCCGCCGGAGTCAGTTGCGCTCGACTATGAAGGCGAACTCGCGGTGATCATCGGAGCGGCCGGTCGACGGATCGGCCGGGCGGATGCCGGCCGGCACATCGCCGGCTATGCCTGCTACAACGACGCAACCGTGCGCGACTGGCAGCGCCATACGCACCAGTTCACGCCCGGGAAGAACTTCCCGACGACCGGCGCTTTCGGGCCGTGGATGGTAACGGCCGACGAGATCGCCGATGTCGGGCGGCTGACACTGCGAACCCGGCTGAACGGCGAAACCGTGCAGGAGGCGAGCGTCGCCGACCTGATCTTCGATGTGCCGGAGCTGATCGCCTACATCTCGACCTTTACGCAGCTGCAACCCGGCGACGTGATCGTCACCGGGACGCCGGGCGGGGTCGGCGATCGGCGGACGCCGCCGCTCTACATGCGGGCGGGAGACCGCGTCGAGGTCGAGATCGACGGGATCGGCATCCTTGCCAATCCGGTTGTGGACGAGGCGGCGCATTGACCGCTGCGGAGCGAAGCGGCGCGGCGCGTCCCTTCGCAATCGCGGTAGGCGATACCGGAAACGTCTCGGCCGAACTCGTGCTTCCCGCGCGGCCCACTGCCTGCTTGGTTCTGGCCCATGGCGCCGGCGCGGGCATGAACCATCCGTTTCTCGTTGCCGTCGCCGGCGGTCTTGCCGCGCGGGGAATAGCCACCCTCCGGTACAACTTCCCTTACATGGAGCGGGGACGCAAAAGGCCGGACTCCCCGCCGCTTGCGCACGCGACAGTCAGGGCGGCTGTAGCGCGAGCGGCTGAAGCCATGCCCGATGTGCCGCTTTTCGCCGGCGGCAAATCCTTTGGCGGCCGGATGACCTCACAGGCCCAGGCAGCTGAGCCTCTGCCGAAGGTCCGAGGGCTGGTTTTTTGGGGCTTTCCCCTGCACCCACCTGGGAAGCCGTCGGTTGAACGGGCGGCGCACCTGGCGGCGATCAGGGTTCCTCTTCTCTTCCTGCAGGGTACGCGCGACGAGTTCGCCGAACTGCGGCTTATCACCGAAACCGTGCGTGCTCTCGGCCCGCTCGTCGAGCTCAGCCTGCTGGAGAATGCCGATCACTCGTTCCGCGTTCCGGCGCGATCGGGCCGGACCAATGTGGAAACCCGCGAGGAGTTGCTCGACCGGGCGGCGGCCTGGATGCGGACGGTTACCGAGGCGGGTGGCTCTTGAGGGCCGGGGCCGGCTTCCTAATCCCACTGAAAAAAGGCGTAGCCGCGCAAGCGCAGGAGCCCATAAAGGGCAACGGCAACGGCGACCACCCGAAGCAGGACACTCAGCGGGAAGCTGAAGTCGGTCGTGAGGATGGCAAGAATCCCGACAATGCCGCCGGCGACCACCCAATAGAGGCCGTTAAGGCTGCCTTTCGGACGCTGCAAACGAAGCGGTAACACGGGCGGCTCCGAACTCTGGCTTCCTGCTATTGTGCAGCAGCGCGGCCGGGATGCAAGGCCGGCGTTCGGAGCTTGCGCAGACGCTCAGCCCGGCCCGGATCTCACGGGCGAGGTAGACGATTAATGATTTGTTCAAGTCCGTTGCAGAGGCTCGCCGGACGGCTCTTGGTAAGCGCCGGGCTCGCGGTCGGCGCCGGCTCGCTCGGAGTGCCGGTGGCGGTCGCCGGCGAGAACATGGGAGGCGATGGAATGGACCCGCGCACGTCGCCGACCCTGCCGCTGAAACGCGATCCGGAAATCGCCATTCGCGAGGAGTTCGACCTTGCCGTCGCTGCCGGAACCGGTGAGGCGCTGGCGGTTTTTGTCGCGCGCCATGCCGGCCATCCGCTGGCGGTCGAGGCGCAACGGCGGATCGACGCTGCCCGCGGGCGCCCTTCGCCCCGCTAGAAACGGCGCCGACGCCCGCTTCCATATACGATCGGTTAACGGCGATTCGGCGATTGGAATCGCTCGGGCGACTGGCAGGCGGAACCAAAGCCGAAAATTGTAACGAGTCGGTTCAGGATCCGTAGATGGGCCTCTGGCAAGACCGCAGGCCGAGCCCTTCGTATTCCATCCTAGTCTGAGGCGGACACTGACATGGCGACCGCAGTCTCCCAAGGCGCGACCGGCAACGCTGATATCGACGGCCTGCTCAGCGGCATGAAGTGGTCGGGGACGCTGACTTACAGCTTCCCCGACGCGGCCTCGGACTATTCCGACTACGGCTCGACCGGGAACGAGGCCAACGCCGCCGGGTTCCATCAGTTGACCGCCGCCGAACAGGCCGTCGTCAATACGACGATGGCGATGGCGATGAGCTACACCAATCTCACCATCAACTACGCCGGCACCAACGGCGCAGACATTCGCCTTGCTTCGTCGTCGGCCGCCAACCCGACCTCCTATGCCTACTACCCGTCGAACGACTCCAAGGGGAAGGGCGGCGACGTCTGGATCGGCACCGCCTACGACTATTCCAATCCGCAGCCCGGCGACTACGAATACCTCACGCATATTCACGAGATCGGCCACGCCCTCGGCCTGAAGCACAGTCAGGAAACCGGCGGGCCGGCCAACGTCGCGGTGCCCTCGATCCACGACAGCCTCGAATATTCGGTGATGAGCTATCGCTCCTACCAGGGCGGTCCGCTCACCGGCTACACCAACGAGAACTACGGCTTTCCGACCACGTTCATGGCGAACGACATCCTCGCCCTGCAAACGATGTATGGCGCGGACTTCACGACCCATGCGGAGAACACGGTTTATTCGTGGGATCCGCTTACCGGTCAGCAGTTCATTAACGGTGTCGGTCAGTTGATCCCCGGCGGCGGCGCGGGCGGCGCCTCGGCCAACCGTGTTTTCATGACGGTGTGGGACGGCAACGGCGTCGATACGTACGACCTTTCCAACTACACCAATGCGGTCAGCATCGACCTGACGCCCGGCGGCTACACGATCACCTCGACGACGCAGCTCGCCTATCTCGGCAGCGGCCACTACGCGCACGGCAACGTCTACAACGCCTACCTCTTCAACGGCGATGTGCGCTCCTACATCGACAATGCGATCGGCGGCAGCGCAGCTGACACGATCCTCGGCAACGACATCGCCAACCAGCTCGAAGGGCGCGGCGGCAACGACGCGATGAATGGCGGCGCCGGCGACGACACGCTGATCGGCGGCGACGGCAACGACTCGCTGACCGGGGGCACCGGAGTGGACCTCTTCGTCGAGACTCTCGGTGGCGGTGCCGACACCGTACTCGACTTCGTGCAGGGCACGGACAAGATCGACCTCACCGCCTTCACGGGCATTCACGGTCTCGGCGGGCTGATCATTTCGCAGGTCGGCGCCAACACGCTGATCGATCTCGGCGGCGGCGTGACGATCACCCTCAACAACTTCACCGCCGCCAACCTCGCGGCGACCGACTTCGTCTTCGGTGCGGCGCCGGAGGGCGATCCTCCTACCGAGATCGGCCTCGACGATTCGACAGTCGCCGAGGGTGCCAGCGTCGGCACCGTGGTCGGGGCGTTTGTCACCACCGATGCGGACGTGGGGCAGACCTTCACCTACCAACTGGTCAACAATCCCGGCGGCAAATTTGCCGTCTCGGGTGGGAACTTGGTGGTCGCGGGCGCCCTCAACTTCGAGGCGGGCAGCACGGTCGTCCTCACCGTGAAGGTGACTGACTCGGGCGGCCAGACCTATACGCAGGACGTCACCGTCACCATCACCGACGTTGCACCGTCGACGCCGACGGACAACAACGCCACCGTCAATAAAGTGACGGAAGGAGCGGCCACGGGCACGCTGGTCGGCATCACTGCAGCTGCAAGCGACGTCAACGGCGGTACGATCACCTATTCGCTGTCCGACAATGCCGGGGGCCGCTTTGCCATCAATTCTGCATCCGGCGTGGTGACGGTAGCCGATGGCACGATCATCGACTTCGCCGACGGCAGTTACAACATCACCGTTGTCGCCAGCGACGGCACCGAGACTTCAAGCCAGACCTTCACGATTGCCGTTGCCCAGGCCGTCGGGGTCACGATCAACGGCAGCTCCGCGGCGGACACCATCGATTCGACCCACGCGCCCGCCGGCCAGCCGTTCCCCACGCAAAAGGGCGATACCATCAACGGCAACGGCGGCAACGACACGATCCGCGCCTATGGCGGCGACGACACGATCAACGGCGGCACCGGCGCCGACGCTATGTATGGCGGCACCGGCAACGACACGTACACCGTCGACAATGCCGGCGATCAGGTCGTCGAGAATGCCGACGAGGGTATCGACACTGTTAAGTCCTCGATCAGCTACACGCTGACGGCGGAGGTCGAGAACCTGACGTTGACCGGCACGTCGGCGATCAACGGTACCGGCAACGCCTTGGCCAATACGATCACGGGCAATTCCGCCGCTAACGTCTTGACCGGTCTCGGCGGCGCCGACGTGCTCAACGGCGGCAACGGCAACGACACGGCGAGCTACGCGGCCTCGGGAGCCGGCGTAAACGTGAGCCTGGCGACCGGTACCGGAAGCGGCGGCGACGCCGAAGGCGACACGCTGATCAGCATCGAGTACGTGATCGGTTCGGCCTTCGACGACGTCATCGAAGGCAACGCCGGTAACAACAAGCTGACAGGCGGCGCCAATACGGCGGCCGGCGATACGGTGTCCTACGCCCATGCCGGGGCTGCGGTGACGGTCAGCCTCGCCTCTACCGCCGGTCAAAAGACCGGTGGGGCCGGTACCGACACCCTGTCGGGGTTCGAGAACCTCACCGGTTCGAACTTCAACGACAAGCTGACCGGCTCGACCGGCAATAACGTCATTTCCGGTCTCGACGGCAACGATACGATCAACGCCGGCGCCGGCAACGATCGGCTGATCGGCGGCAACGGCACCGACACGCTGACCGGTGGCACGGGTGGCGATGCGTTCGTGTTCAATCTGCCGACGGAGGGGATGGACACGGTCACCGACTTCGCATCCGGTTCCGATTTCCTGGAAATCTCGGTCGCGGGCTTCGGCGGCAACCTCCAGGTGGCCGGTGCGGTGACACTGCTGACCGTGGCCGATGTCGCCAGCGCCAATAGTGGCGGCAGCGACGGCTACTTCATCTTCGACAACTCCGGCACGGGCGCCGGCACGGTCTATTACGACGCCACCGGTGGCGATAGCAGCGATGCCGTCGCCATCGTCAAGCTGCAGACCGGGGCGACGCTGCTTGCGTCCGACTTCCATCTCGTCTAGCGGCGGAGGCGATGGCCGCCGCACAGCTGAGTCGCGCGTCCCCCAGTAACTCTCCAGTCGCCGTCGCGCTGGCCGATTGCCGGCGCGCGTTCCTTTCGGTCGGCCTGTTTTCGGCGGTGGTCAACCTGCTGATGCTTGCCGGTCCGCTCTACATGCTCCAGGTCTACGACCGGGTGCTGGCGAGCCGCAGCCTGCCGACGCTGATGGCTCTGACCGCGCTTCTGGTCGGGACCTACGCCTTCCAGGGAATACTCGACGTCCTGCGCAGCCGCATCGTGGTGCGAGCGGCGGCGCTGCTCGATCGCCGACTGGCCGGGCCGGTGCATGACGCGGTGGCCAAGCTCGCGTTGGACCGCAGCGTGCCGGCGCAACAGCCGGTGCGGGATCTCGATCAGATACGCGCTTTCCTCACAGGAACCGGCCCGCTGGCGATCGTCGATCTGCCGTGGATGCCGGTTTTCCTGCTGATCTGCGCGGTGATCCAGCCTTGGCTCGGGCTCGTCGCTTTGGTCGGTGGGCTGGTGCTGCTGGCGATTACGCTTCGTACCGAGCGCGCAAGCGCCGCGCCGGTGCGGGCGATGACGGCGGAAAGCGCAGCTCGCATGGCCGAACTCGAGGCGCTGCGGCGGAACGGCGAGACGGTAGCGGCAATGGGCATGGCGCCGGCACTCGCCGCCCGCTGGCAGGAAGCGAACCGCCGTTATCTAGCGGCAAGCCAGAAGGCGTCGGACGTGGTCGGTTCGCACGGTTCGGTGTCCAAGGTGGTGCGGCTGGTGCTGCAGTCGGCGATGCTTGGGGTCGGCGCGTACCTGGTGATCCGGAACCAACTCATGGCCGGAGCGATGATTGCGGCGTCGGTGATGATGGGTCGGGCCCTCGCGCCAATCGAGACGGCGATTGCCAATTGGCGTTCCTTCATCAACGCGCGCGACAGCATCAAGCGCCTGACCGCAGTGCTGCAAGCGACGGCGGGGAAGGCGGAACCGGCGACCGCCCTGCCGCCGCCATCGCGAGCCCTGGATGTCGAGGGTTTGGCGATTGCCGCGCCGGGCGGGCCTAGGCCGCTTCTTGTCAACATCGCCTTTCGCGCGGTCGCGGGCGAGGCCCTCGGGGTCATCGGCCCGAGCGGGGCCGGCAAGACGTCGCTGCTGCGCGTACTCGCCGGCATCTGGCCGGCGGCGCGCGGGGCGGTGAGGCTCGACGGCGCCGCGTTACAGCAGTGGACGCGCGCCGACCTCGGCCGCCACGTCGGATACATTGCGCAGACCGTCGAACTCTTCGACGGAACCGTGGCCGAGAATATCGCCCGCATGGAGCGGCAGCCGGATCCGGTGGCGGTCATCCGCGCTGCCGAACAGGCCGGAGTGCACGAAACGATCCTTCGTTTGCCGCTCGGCTACGACACCAAGATCGGGGAGAGCGGTGCCTCCCTGTCGGCCGGGCAGCGGCAGCGGATCGCCCTGGCGCGCGCCCTCTATGGCGACCCTTTTCTGGTCATTCTCGACGAACCCAACTCCAACCTCGATGCCGATGGCGACACGGCGTTGGAAGCGGCGATCCGCGCGGTTCGGGCTCGCGGAGGCATCGTTGTCGTGGCCGCGCATCGACCGGCGGCGCTTGCCGCCTGCGACAAGGTTTTGGTCCTCGGCAACGGCCTGCAGCAGGGGTTCGGCGCCAAGGACGACGTGATGCGGCGCTTGACGCGGCCGGCCCCGCCGGCGGCGGCGACGGCGCTCCGCGTGGTCGGCGAAGCCGAGCCGGGGGTCGCATGACGGTGGCCGACGACACCGATCCGCGCGAGGCGATCCGCCGGCTGAACCGGTTCGGGCTGGCTGCGGTGGCGCTGCTGATAGGCGGCGCCGGGGTTTGGGCGGCGACGACGCAACTCGCCGGTGCCGTCATCGCGTCGGGAACACTGGTCGTGCAGTCGAACGTCAAGAAGGTGCAGCACCCGTCGGGGGGGACGGTTGGCGCACTGCTGGTCGACGAAGGAACCAATGTCGAGTTCGGCCAGGTGCTGGTACGGCTCGATGACACCCTCGCGCGGACGACGCTTAACGCCGTCCGCTCAGGGCTGGATACGCAGTTGATGCGCGCCGCACGATTGGCGGCGGAGCGCGATGGAGCGGCGATGCTCGCGGTGCCGGAGGAACTCGGCGGACGCTCCAGCGAGCCGGGGGTGGCGGCGGCTATAGCCGGTGAGAGCAAGCTCTTCGAGGCGCGGCGGGCGACGCGGCGCGGCCAGAGCGCGCAACTGCGCGAGCAGATCGATCAGTTGCGCAAGGAGATCGACGGCATTGCCGCGCAGGCCATCGCCAAGGACGATGCACTGACGCTGGTGCAGAAACAGGTGCAGAGCTTCACCGCCCTGTTCGCGCAGAACCTCACCACCGGCGACAAGCTGACAGCTCTGCAGCGCGATGCGGCGGAGCTGCAAGGCCAGCGAGGCGAACTCGTGGCGACAATCGCCAGGGCGCGCGGACGGATCAGCGAGATCGAACTGCAAGTCCTGCAGCTCGATAAGGACTTTCAGGCCAGCGTTCTCAACGACCTGCGCGACGCCGAAGCGCGGATCGCCGAGCTGCGCGAAAAGGCCACGGCTGCCGAGGACTTGCTCCGTCGGGTCGAAATACGCGCGCCGCAGGCTGGGACCGTGCATGAACTGGCGATCCACACCGTCGGTGGGGTCATCGCTCCGGGCGAGACGCTGATGCAGATCGTGCCGCGGGCCGACGATCTCGTCATCGATGCGCGGGTCGCCCCGGAGGACATCGACCAGATCGCCGTCGGCGGAAGCGTCAGCGTGCGCATTCAGGCCGGTAACCGCCGCACGACCGCGCCGCTCGAGGCGACGGTCACGCGCATATCCGCCGACCTCAACCGCGACGGACCGACGACCCCTCCCTACTATCTCGTCCGCATGGCTTTTGCCGGCGGTCAGGCGCCGACGCTCGAAGGGGCGCGCCTCCTGCCGGGCATGCCGGTCGAGGCCTATATCGCGACGCAAGACCGCACGCCGCTCGACTATTTGCTGAAGCCGCTCGGCGAGCAGATCGGCCGCACTTTCCGCGAGCGGTAAGCCTCAGCCGGTGCCGAGGTGGCGGCGGGCACGCCGCACCCACTGGTGGGTAAGCTTCTCTTGCAGGCTGTTCTGACCGAGACGGGCGCGAAGCGAGGGGAAATCCAGCGTGTCGAGATCCTGGTCCTGGTTGGCGCAGGCAAAGACGATGGTCTCGACCCCGCTCGCCGGATCCACGTGACGCTGCAGGCACTGGGCGCAAATCTCCTTCATCATGCATTGCATCGGGGCGTTGACCGAGGCGATGCCGATGTGGTCGGGCTTGAGCTTGCCGGCAAGCACGCCGTGGCGGGCAGCGGCGACGGCGGCCATCATTCCGTCCGAGCCGATGGCGATGACGCGATCGACCGCGAACAAGGCGATCGGCTGCGGCCCGAGCGCGCCCTCGGCATAGGCCGAAAGCGCCTGCACGATGTTGCCGACGAAGGTCATGTCGCCGGCCCGACCGGGGGTGAAGCCGGGCGCCTGGTCGCAGCACCAGACGATAGTATCGGCCGCCCGCTCCAACTCGGCGACCTTGTAGCGATCGACCGGCTGCCGGTAGCCGGCGAAGTAAAGCACGCGGCAGCCGGCGGCGCGCATCGCCTGGCCGATCGAGAACAGAACGGCGTTGCCGAGGCCGCCGCCGACGAGAAGAACAGTCTCGCCGCGCGGGATTTCCGTCGGCGCACCGCTCGGGCCCATCAACACCACCGGCTCGCCGGGCTTCAGGTCGGCGGTGAGATCAGACGAGCCGCCCATTTCAAGGACAATGAGGGAGAGGAGCCCGGCCTTGCGATCGACCGAGGCTCCGGTCAGAGCCAAGCCTTCCATGGCGAGGCGGGTTCCATCGGCCTTCGGTGCCAGGGCTTCGTAGTTCTGCAGGCGGAAGAACTGCCCCGGCTGGAATGCAGCCGCCGCGAGTGGCGCTTCGACAACGACCTCGACGATGTTGGGCGCCAAACGCACGACGTCCTTGACCCGCGGGTGTAAGGAGCGGTTGAGCCTCGCCAACAGCGCGGCGGGATCGCCCTTCGGCGCGGGCAACTGCTCCAGCGCGCGGCTGACGACCGGGTAACCGCGGAGGGCGCTCGCCATCGCCTTGACGACGTTGCCGGCGAAGGACGGGTGGAGATCGCCGAAGAAGCTGATCGCCCGGCCGTCGGGGCGGAGGCTCGTGAGCACGCGAGCCTCGCGCGGCTTGGCCGACTTCTCGGGACTGGCGGCATTTCCGGCCTCGTCAATGGCGCGGAAATAGCGGCCGTCGAGCAGCACGGCGGTCGGGTCTTCGCGATTGAGCACCGTGTTCGGCTGGGTGCCGGCAGCCACAAGGATGGTGCGGGCGGGGAGCGTCACCTCGAGGGTCGTCGCGTTGCCCGCCACATCGGTCGCTGTCACTTTGCCGACGAGCGCTGCAGCCTGGCCAAAGCGGTCGAGCTTCACTTCGCCTGGCGTGAAGTTCTCGACGAAGCGGATGCCCTCTTCGAGGGCCTTGGCGACTTCCTCGTGGTTGGCGGTGTAGCTCGGCGCGTCGAGGAGACGGCGGCGATAGGCAAGGGTCGCGCCGCCCCAGGACTCGAGCAACTGCCGTAACCGCGGCTCGCGGCCCTCGCGGGTGGCTTCGGCGCGCTCATGCCGCAGGGCGCGGGCGTGGTCGAGCCACTCTTCGGCAAGCTCGCGCTCGGCCTCGCGCCAACCGGTGCGAACGGCGTCGGCTCCCTGCTCGGCGGCCAATGTCTCAAAACGCGCGAGGAACTTCTCGACCTCGACGGCGTAGTAGGCGAGGGCCTCGGTCGCCGTGTCGATACCGGTGAGACCGCCGCCGATCACCACCACCGGCAGCCGCACCTGCAGATTGGCGATGCTGTCGCTCTTGGCTGCGCCGGTCAGCTGCAGCGCCATCAGGAAATCGGATGCCTGGCGGACGCCGGGTGCGAGACCGTTCTTCATCGGCACAATGGTCGGCTTGCCGGCGCCGGCGCAGAGCGCGATGTGATCGAAGCCGAGGGCAAAGGCCTGCTCGACGGTGAGGGTGCCGCCGAAACGGACGCCACCGAACATCTGGAAGGCTTGGCGGCGCTCCAGGAGCAGGCGGACGATCTTCAGGAAGTTTTTGTCCCAGCGGACCGTGATCCCGTACTCGGCAACGCCGCCGAAGCCCGCCATCGCCCGATCGTCCAGCGGCTCGCGAAGGTCTTCGATGCGGCGGACCGGAGCGAAGCCGACGCGCGTGCCGTCGGCGGCAACGCCGGAGAGTCCGGGCGCCAGCGGCTCGATCTTGAGGCCGTCGACGGCGACCACGGTATGGCCGTCGTTCATCAGGTGATGGGAGAGGGTGAAGCCGGCGGGACCGAGGCCGACGACAAGGACCGTCCGGCCGCTGGGCGCCTTGGGAACGGGACGGCGGAGATTGAGCGGATTCCAGCGCGTCAGCAGGCTGTAGATTTCGAAGCCGAAGGGGAGGGCGAGGACGTCCTTGAGGACACGCGTCTCGACTTGCGGGATGTCGACCGGATCCTGCTTCTGAAAGATGCATGCCTTCATGCAGTCGTTGCAGATGCGGTGCCCGGTGGCGGCGCACATTGGGTTATCGACAACGACCGTGGCCAGCGCGCCGAGCGGATGCCCTTCCGCCTTGAGGAGGTTCATCTCGGAGATGCGCTCTTCCAGCGGGCAGCCGGTCAACTGCGCGCCGAACGCATTCGGCTTGAAGGCGCCGCTTTTCTCGCGAAGGCCCTTGGAGCAGGAGTCCTTGCCCTGATTGTGGCACCAGATACAGTAATTGGCATGATCGAGTGCGCCGGTGAGGTCGGTGCCGCGATCGGTCAAGGCAAAACCGGCCCGCTGGCGCCGCTCTTCCTGCGGCAGGACGAGGCAGGCGACGTCGCCGTGCATCTCGGTGGCGACGGGGACCAGGTGGGCAGCGTCGGTCTTGTGCGGATGGCGGAAAAGGACGCCGTGCTTGCGCAAATCGTGCGCTTCGGGCGCCAGGCTCGCCCAAGCAGCAAAACGAAGGGCGAGGTCGATGGCCTTGGAATTGGCCTGGTCGTCCTTCTGCCACTCGGTCACGCGTTCCGCGAACAGGAGTTCGCTGAACGGCCCATCCAGCGCCGCCTCGAGCGCTTCGCGTAGGGCCTCCCCGTCGAACTCCGCCGCCTCGGCGTAAGCCTTGAGAGCGCGGCGCTGAATGAACAAGCGCTTGACGGTGTACAGCGGGGCCAGGCGCTGGTGCTGCTGCCGCAGGGCGGCCAGCTCTCCGCCGATACCAAACACCGTGCCGAGAAAGTCCTCAAGGTGGGGCGCAAGGGCAATCAGCAGTTCCGATTCGGCCTTGGCCTCGAGGGTGGAGGGGGCCGATCGCGCGGCGAGCAGGGCACCGCGAAGCTCTTCTGCACCGGCGCCAAGATACGCCAGGAATGCGGCGTCAAGCCGAAGGGCGCCCTCGCGGCTGTAGAGTTCGTCGAACGCAAGATCCGTTCCGAGCACCGGAACCGCCGGCTCGGGACCGACCGCCGGCGTCGCGGGCGACCCGGCCCCCTCGGGACCCAGTTCCATCACACCTTCCGTGGAGCGGATGCCAGCCGCGACGAGGCGCGGGCGGGCAGGACGCGGGCTTATAAACCAAGGCAAGGACGCCTGCCAGCCCGGGACCGGCCTTGCTTGTCAGTAGCCGGCAAGCTGTTAGAGTGGTTGCCGACAAAGGCAATCAGAGGCTTCCAACCGGGCGGGCGGCATCGCTGCTGCGCCTAGGAAGCCGAGGGATCAACGGTGCAGAGGGGCGAGGACGATCCGCCAGGAGCGGGTCGCAGTTCGCCCGCTGGCGAGTCGATGGCAGGTCCCCGACCCGGGCCAGCCGGACCGGATGGCGCGCCGACGCGCAGTCCGGGTCGCCCGCAGAGCGGGAAGCGACGCCGCCGCCGCAAGCGGCGATCCGTGTTTGCAGCGGTGGCGCCGCGGCAGCAGGCGTCGGCGCATGCTCCGAAGCGACCGCCAAATCTCGGCGAGCAAGCTCCCGCCGCGCCGGCGGCAGAAAGCAGGGCTTCCAGCCCCACGGTCGGAACACCAATCGAGGCGTCGTTTTATGGGGCCCTCGATCTCGGCACCAATAACTGTCGGCTCCTGATCGCCGCGCCGCGCGGACGCGGTTTCCGCGTCGTCGACGCCTTCTCCCGCATCGTGCGGCTGGGCGAGGGGGTCGGGGCGACCGGGCGACTCAGCGAGGCAGCGATGACGCGCGCTATCGCTGCGCTCAAGAACTGTCGCGACAAGCTGGTGCAGCGGGGCGTGGTGCGGTCGCGACTGATCGCTACCGAAGCCTGCCGGGCAGCCGACAACGGCGCGGACTTCCTCGGCCGGGTCGAGGCGGAAACCGGTCTGGCGCTCGAAATCGTCTCGCGGGAGACCGAGGCCCGCCTGGCCGTAGCCGGCTGCGCCTCGTTGATCGATCCCAGCGCCGAAGGGGCGATCCTGTTCGACATCGGTGGAGGGTCCACAGAGGTCGTTTGGATCGACCTGACGCCGGCGCCCGGCGCTCCGCGGCGCCGGACGGCGGAGCGGATTCGGTCCTGGTCATCCCTGCCGGTGGGGGTGGTGTCCCTAGCCGATCGCTATGGCGGGGAAGACGTGAGCACGGAAAAATACGAGGCCATGGTGGGGGAAGTGCTCGCGCTTATCGAGGCGTTCCCTCAGAAGGAAGAGCTCGGCGCAGCTGTCGCGGCGGGTGGAATTCACATGCTCGGAACGTCGGGCACTGTGACGACGCTGGCTGGGATGCACCTCGGGCTGCCGCGCTACGATCGCCGGCAGGTCGACGGGGTCTGGATGCGGGACGAGGACGTTCGATTGATGATTGGGAGGTTACTCTGTGCCAGTTACGTCGATCGCGTGGCTCATCCGTGCATCGGGCGCGAGCGGGCCGATCTGGTGCTCGGCGGCTGCGCTATCTTGGACGCAATCCTCAGGCGCTGGCCGTGCCAACGCTTGAGAGTGGCCGATCGCGGCTTACGCGAGGGGATGCTTATCGAGTTGATGGCTGAAGACGGGGTCTGGCACCGCCGGTCCGACCGGGCGAGCAATCCGAACGGTGGCGAACGGCATGGCTGAGCAACGCGGACGCGGCGATCGCGCCCTGCGCGTGCGGGTGAAAACGGCGGGGAAGCGCACGCCATCCTCGACCCGCTGGCTGGAGCGGCAACTTAACGACCCGTATGTGGCGCGCGCCCGCCGCGAGGGCTATCGCTCGCGATCGGCCTTCAAGCTGATCGAGATCGACGACCGCTATCACCTGTTGGCGCCCGGGCGACGGGTCCTCGACCTCGGCGCGGCGCCGGGCGGGTGGTGTCAAGTCGCGGTGGCGCGGGTGAAATCGACCGCGGCAAAGCCGCTGGTCGTTGGGGTCGATATTTTGCCGATGGAGCCGGTCCCGGGGCTGACCGTCCTGACGCTGGACGTGCTCGCCGAGGGGGCCGAGGAGGCGATCCGTTCGGCGCTTGGCGGTAACGCCGACCTCGTGCTTTCCGATATGGCCGCCGCCACCACCGGCCATCGTCCCACGGACCACCTGCGGACGGTCAACCTCTTCGAAGCCGCGGCCGACATCGCCCGCCGCTTTCTCGTTCCCGGTGGGACATTCCTCGCCAAGGTCTTTCAGGGCGGCACCGAGGGGCCGTTGCTGGCGGCGCTGAAACGCGATTTCGCCAGCGTGCGGCACGTCAAGCCGAAGGCCAGCCGCCAGGAATCGGTGGAGCTTTATGTGCTGGCCCAGGGCTACAGGCCGACCTCGCCGTCTGGCTAGCCGCGTTCGCGCGCATCGGTGACCGGGTCGGCAGGGACGTGCGAATGTCCCGACATTTCCCTGCCGGCATCGCGGGGCAGCCGCAGGAAGAACGCGAGCGAAGCCAGCGTCACGGCGGCAATAGCGACGAAAGCCGGACCAAAATCGGCGGCTTCATCGAGGGTGCCGGAAGCCACGGTCGCCTGCAGCGCGAGGGCGGCCACGGTGATGCCAAGGCTCAGTGCCACCTGCTGAAACACACTGGCAAGGGTTGTGGCCTGGCTCAGGGAGGGTTCCGGCACCTCGGCGAAGGCCAAAGCGTTCGAGGCGGTGAACTGCATTGAGCGGAAGAAGCCGCCGATGAGCAGCAAGCCGACGATCAGTTGGAACGGCATGTCCGGGCGAAAAGCCGCCGGCAGTGAGACGAAGAGCGCGGCAATGCCGGCGTTGACGATGAGGACGCGGCGAAAGCCAAATTTCCGCAAGATCGGTGGCGCGGCAAATTTCATCATGATCGCGCCAACGGCCGAGACAAAGGTGATCGAGCCGGACTGAAACGGCGTCAGGCCGAAGCCCAACTGCATCATCAGCGGCAACAGAAACGGAGTGGCGCCAACGCCCATGCGGAAAAGGAAGCCGCCAAGCACCGCGCCCCGGAACGTCGGCAGACGAAACAACGATAAATCGAGGATCGGTTTCGGCTCGATGCGGCTCCAGCGCCAGTAACCGATGAGAAGGGCCGCGCCCACCGCGAACAGGCCGGCATCGACCAGCGCGGTGGTCGCCCCCAGGCCTAAGGTTGTCGAGGCGGTCACCAATGCGGCGAGGCCGCCTGCGGACATCAAGAAGCCGGGGCGGTCGAACGGAACCTGCTCGCCGCGCAGGTTTGGCAGATAGAGCGTCGCCAGGACGATACCGAGCAGGCCTATCGGTAAGTTGATCCAGAAGATCCAACGCCATTCGAAATACGTCGTGATGAATCCGCCGAGGGGTGGACCGACGACCGGGCCGATAAGCGCCGGCACGGTCAGCCAAGCGAGCGCGCCGACCAGTTCGCTGCGAGGAATCGTTCGCAGGATGACCAGCCGCCCCACCGGCACCATCATCGCTCCACCCACTCCCTGGACGATGCGGCCGGCGACGAGGCCCGCGATGGTGCTCGAGAGACCGCACCAGATCGACCCGGCCAGGAAGAGCGAGATCGCCAAACGAAAAACGTGCTTGGCGCCAAAGCGGTCGGCAAGCCAGCCGGACGCCGGCAGCGAAACGGCAAGGGCGAGGAGGTAAGAGGTAAGGGCAAGCTTAAGGCGGATCGGGTTCTCGTCGAAGTCGGCGGCGATCGCGGCCAGCGAGGTCGAGAGGACCGTCGAGTCGAGGTTCTCGATGAAAAGGGCGCATGCGACGATGAGCGGAAGGAGGTAACGTTGCGGAAGCCCGGGGCGCGCGGCACGTTCGTCCGCGGAGTCGCGCCGGCGCCCGGCCGCGGGGTCGTCGCCGCCGTCAGTGCGCATTGCTCAAGGTGCCGGCGGGCCGGCGCAGCGAAAGGCTCAGGGCGCGCTCCGGGTGAGAGGCGAATCCCGCCGATACAATTCGGCGAAGTCGTAATGCCGCCGGCCGAAACGTCAAATTTACGCTTCGAGCTGGCCGCTTTGCCGAATCGGAGGGGCATGCTATTGACCCCCGCCAACCCTTGCCGAACCCGTCAAGCCCGCCGCTGGCAGTCTCGACCAGATATGGTTTCGGCACATCCGGAGTTTAGGGATGGCAAGCATCGTCGAATCCGCGACCGGGCGCGAAGCCCTCACTTTTGACGATGTCCTGCTGCGGCCAGGGCACTCGGAGGTTCTACCGGCCGAGGCGGATCTTAGAACCCGGATCAGTCGCGACCTCGAACTCAATCTGCCGATCCTCTCGGCCGCCATGGACACGGTGACCGAAGCTCGCCTGGCCATCGCTATGGCCCAGGCCGGCGGGATAGGCGTTATCCACCGCAACCTTTCGCCAGAGCGCCAGGCCGAGGAAGTCCGTCAGGTGAAGAAGTTCGAATCGGGAATGGTGGTCAACCCGGTTACCATCGGACCCGACGCAACGCTCGCCGAGGCACGGGCGCTGATGCGCAGCCACGGGATCTCGGGAATTCCGGTCGTGGCGCAGAGCAGCGGACGGAGCGGGCGGCTCCTCGGCATCCTCACCAATCGCGACGTGCGCTTCGCCACCGACCAGCGCGAGAAGGTGTCGGCGCTCATGACCAAGGACAATCTGGTCACGGTCAACGAAAGCGTTGGCCAGGACGAGGCCAAGCGTTTGCTCCACCAGCATCGGATCGAAAAGCTGCTGGTGGTCGACAAAGATTATCGCTGTGTAGGCCTGATCACCGTCAAAGACATCGAGAAGTCCCGCCTTAACCCACATGCCGCCAAGGACGAGCACGGGCGGCTGCGGGTTGCCGCCGCGACTACGGTCGGCGAGGACGGTATCGTCCGCACCGAGGCGCTGATCGATGCCGGGGTCGATGTGGTGATCGTCGACACCGCCCACGGCCACTCGCAGCGAGTCCTGGACGCGGTGACCAGGGCGAAGCGACTGTCCAACCAGGTTCAAGTGATTGCCGGCAATGTGGCGACCGGCGACGGCGCGCGAGCGCTGATCGACGCGGGCGCCGATGCGGTGAAGGTCGGCATCGGTCCCGGCTCGATCTGCACGACACGGATCGTCGCCGGCGTCGGTGTTCCGCAACTGACGGCGATCATGGACGCGACCGCTGTCGCCGACCGTGCGGGCGTCCCCATCATCGCCGACGGCGGCATCAAATATTCAGGCGACCTCGCCAAGGCATTGGCGGCTGGAGCGGCGGCGGCAATGGTCGGCTCGCTTCTCGCCGGCACGGACGAGAGTCCCGGCGAGGTCTATCTGCACCAGGGACGCTCGTACAAAGCCTATCGTGGCATGGGCTCGGTGGGAGCGATGGCGCGGGGGTCGGCCGACCGCTACTTCCAGGCCGAAATACGGGATTCGCTGAAGCTGGTGCCAGAGGGGGTCGAGGGGCAGGTGCCTTACAAGGGCCCGGTCGCGGGCGTCCTCCACCAGTTGGCTGGCGGGTTACGCGCGGCCATGGGTTATGTCGGGGCCGCCGATCTCGCAGCATTCCGGCAGAAGGCAACGTTTGTAAGGATTTCGACGGCGGGGCTGGGCGAGAGCCACGTCCACGGTGTGACGATAACCAGGGAAAGCCCGAACTACTCGGGCACGGTCTGATCCGAACGCACAAAGGGGGCATGGGTGATCAACGCAACTGTCATTCTGGCACCGTTGCTTGTTGAGGTTGCGTTGACGTTCGGGTTGCTGTTCTGGAGTGGGGCCATGCGGGTGCAGGCGGTGCTGCGCGGCGGTCCCGACCGCGACGCGGCCCTGCGCGATGCGCTGACCGCGCCGGCTGTCGGGCGCATCGGCGAAGCGGCGCGCGGCGAAATGGAGATGCCGGCGCTCTTCTACCTGGTGGTGGTGCTGTCGCAGCTGACTGCGACCGCCTCGATGGTTCTGGTGGCGCTGTTCTGGGTTTTCGTGGCAACGCGCCTGGCCTATGTGCTCATCGAACTGACCACGAACGACAAGGGCCGGCGCTTCCTGCTGCATTGGTTAGGGGTTGCGGTGCTGGGCGCGACCTGGGTGGTGTTTGCTGCGAGGATCTTGTTCGATGTTTGACGCTGCCGCGCTCACCATCGGCGATCCCGCCCCACTGGGCGGTCGTCTGCCGTGCGGTTAGGCGGTCGCATAGCGGCAGCGATCGAGATCATCGCCGACATCGAAACGCGCTACCGTCCGGCGGGAGATGCGCTGCGAGACTGGGGCCTGTCGCACCGCTTCGCCGGTGCCAAGGACCGGAGCGCCATTGGCAACATCGTCTACGACACTCTGCGTCACCGCGCGTCGGCGAGATTTGTCTTCGGCCAAGATTCGCCGCGGGCGGCGGTGCTGGGAACCATGTTCCTCCATTGGAAGCTTGGCGCCGCCGAGATCAACGCGGCATTTGGGGTCGATCCGCATGCCCCCGAGCGCATAAGCCCGGAGGAGGAGCGGGCCCTGTCGCAACACGGTCTCGCCGACGCGCCCGACCATGTGCGGGCAGATATTCCCGCGTGGGTGGCCCCCCGTTTCCACGCGACGTTTGGGGAGGATTGGGTGGCGGAGGGGGCCGAGTTGGCGGCGCGGCCGCCGCTCGACATGCGGGCCAATGCCCTCAAGGCCGCACAGGTCAAAGTTCTGGCTGTGCTCGACAAGTTCGCGGCGACCGGCGCGCGGTACGCGCCGGAGGCGGTACGGATTGCGCCTACAGAGGGTGAGAGCCGACACCCTAATGTCGAGGTCGAACCGGCGTTTCAGAAGGGCTGGTTCGAGATCCAGGATGCGGGCAGCCAGATCGCGGCTCGGTTGGTCGGCGCCAAGGCCGGCGAGCAGGTATTGGATCTCTGTGCCGGCGGCGGGGGCAAGAGCCTCGCGCTCGCGGCGATCATGGGTAACAAGGGGCAGATCTTCGCGACCGACAACGACCGCGCCCGGCTGGCCCCGATTTTCGACCGGCTGAAACGGGCAGGGACGCGCAACGTCCAGGTGCGCCCGGCGGGAGAGGCTTTGGCGGACCTTGCCGATCGGATGGATCGGGTGGTGGTCGACGCTCCTTGCACCGGCAGCGGCACGTGGCGGCGGCACCCTGATGCAAAGTGGCGGCTCTCCGAGCATGGTATCAACGAGCGGGGGAGCCAGCAGCGGGCGATCCTGGCGAGCGCGGCAGCGTATGTGCGTCCAGGCGGGACACTCACCTATGTCACCTGCTCGGTGTTCCAGGACGAGAATGAGGATCAAATCGCCGCTTTCCTTGGGGAACAGCCGGGTTGGCGGCTGCTCTCAGCCGAGGAGAACCTCGCCCTCGCAGGCTTGCCGCCGCTCGCGGTGACGGCGCTGGCACGGATGCGGCAGCCGGGCGGGGGCATTCTCCTGTCGCCGCGGCGCACCTCGACCGATGGTTTCTTCATCGCCACGCTGGAACGAGCGGCGTGAGGGCGCGGGGATAAACGGCAGAGAACGGGGCGAGATGACCGACAGTATCCTCATCATCGATTTCGGTAGCCAGGTGACGCAGCTGATTGCCCGACGGGTTCGCGAGGCGGGCGTCTATTGCGAGATCGTTCCGTTCACGAAAGGCGAGGAGGGGTTCGCGCGACTGAAGCCGAGGGCGGTGATCCTTTCCGGCGGCCCTGCCTCGGTGCTCGATCCCGACGCGCCGCTCGCGCCAATGTCGATCTACTCCGCCGGCGTGCCGATCCTCGGCATCTGCTACGGCGAGCAATTGATGGCACACCAGCTCGGCGGCAAGGTCGAAGGCGAGCACGCGCGCGAGTTCGGTCGCGCCTATCTCGACGTCGCCAAGGCTTCGGCGCTGACCGCCGGGGTCTGGAAGGCGGGCGAGCGGCACCAGGTTTGGATGAGCCATGGCGACCGCGTCACCGCGCTGCCGCCTGGTTTCGCGGTGATCGGAACGTCGGAGAATGCGCCGTTCGCCATGATCGCCGACGAGAAGCGGCGCTTCTACGCGACGCAGTTCCATCTTGAAGTCGCGCACACGCCGGACGGCGCGAAGCTGCTCGCCAACTTCGTGCACGGCGTCGCCGGCATCGAAGGCGATTGGACGATGGCGGCTTTTCGCGAGGCCGCGGTTGCCCGCATTCGCGCTCAGGTCGGGCGGGGGCGCGTGATTTGCGGCCTATCCGGCGGCGTCGACTCGGCGGTCGCGGCGGTGCTCATCCATGAAGCGATCGGCCACCAGCTGACCTGCATTCTGGTCGATCACGGGCTGATGCGAATGAACGAGGCGCGGGAGGTGGTCGACCTCTTCCGCGGACACTTCAATATTCCGCTGGTGCATGTCGATGCCGCCGACGCGTTCATCGCCGCGCTGGCGGGCGAAAGCGATCCGGAAACGAAGAGGAAGACCATCGGGCGCCTGTTCGTCGAAACCTTCGAGGCGGAGGCAAAAAAAATTGGCGGGGCGGAGTTTCTCGCGCAGGGGACGCTCTATCCCGATGTCATCGAAAGCGTCTCGTTCACCGGCGGTCCGTCCGTGACGATCAAGTCGCACCACAATGTCGGCGGGCTGCCGGCGCGCATGAAGATGAAGCTGGTCGAGCCGCTCCGCGAACTCTTCAAGGACGAGGTGCGGGCGCTCGGGCGCGAACTCGGCCTTCCCGAGAGCTTCGTCGGCCGCCACCCGTTCCCGGGGCCGGGCCTAGCCATCCGCCTCCCAGGCGGCGTGACACGCGAGAAGCTGGAAATTCTGCGTAAGGCCGACGCGATCTATCTCGACGAAATCCGCAAGGCCGGCCTCTACGATGCGATCTGGCAGGCGTTTGCGGTGCTGCTGCCGGTGCAGACGGTCGGGGTTATGGGCGACGGCCGTACCTACGAGTTCGTCTGCGCACTCCGCGCCGTCACGTCGGTCGACGGCATGACCGCCGATTTTTACCCGTTCGACATGGCGTTCCTCGGTCGCGCCGCCAACCGCATCGTCAACGAGGTGCGGGGGATCAATCGCGTCGTCTACGACGTGACGAGCAAGCCGCCGGGGACAATCGAGTGGGAGTGATCATGGCCAAAGCATCACCCGTTACGATGTACGGCATCAAGAATTGCGAGACGGTCAAGAAGGCGCGCGCCTGGTTGCAGGCGAACGGGATCGATTATGCCTTCCACGACTACAAGTCGGCGGGCGTCGAGCGCGGTCTTCTTGAAGCGTGGGCGAAGGAAGTCGGCTGGGAGACCTTGCTCAATCGGGCCGGGACGACCTTCCGAGGCCTACCGGACGAGGCCAAGACCGGGTTGACGGCAAAGAAGGCGCTGGCGCTGATGGTGGAGAAGCCGTCGATCATCAAGCGCCCGGTGGTGTGCGCCGGCGATCGCCTTCTCGTCGGCTTCCGGCCGGATGCATACGCGGAGGCCTTCTCCTAGCTGGCGACATATAGTGTTGAGTCTCTATCGATCTGGTGCGTCCGGCGATTGAAAAAGATTCTTTCAACGAAGATTCATCCTGGCCACGCCACGCTTGCAAACAATACAGATCGTGCCATGTCGCCGACAAAGCTAGGCGACAGTCGGAGATGGCCCTGCAGTAGATAGCCCTTTGCCCTCCGCGAGCCGGCCTCGGCTGCTATCCTTTGAACCAAGTCCTATAGGCTGTCTCCCATCCGGGCCAGTAGTCGGTATCTGCTTGCCCCTCAGCGTTTACTTCACAAAGACGATTCGTGTCGTTCAAGGATACTCCATTCGCAGAAGACGTCGACGCTCTATTATTGGCCTCCAATGACAGTCTGTATCCTTGAGATTGATCTTGAAAAAAGTGTACAGGTAAAGGCAGTCTCTCCTTGCTCTGATGTGCCTGCTTCATCGCAGTATATGCGTGGCGTCTAAGCCGTATTACGCCGCATTTCCCGTAGGAGATCGAAAAGTCTTGGCGCTGCCGCGTGCCGCCAATGGAGGCCAGCCGTTTGGTTAGACGCTCGGTGGGGCCGCCGGAAGAGCGCTCGGCTTTTCGTCTGCACCCAGCGCACCGAGATTTTTGGAAGGCTGGGAAGCTTTGGTGCCCGAATCGTCTGCAAACTTCCCGGCGAGACTGTCAAACAGATTGGGGATCAGGCGCTCCGAGAAGCCCGCCAAAAATGACCAAATCGCTAGCTTCCCCCAATCGGCGGTGCCAAAGGAATTGATGCCTGAGAATCTCTTTATTTCTTTGAAATCCGGAAATAGGGCGCCTTGTACTAATCCTCCCATGAATGCGGCCAGCATGAGTAACGCCAAAACCGATCCGGTCGCATACAGAAGGACCACGGCGCCTTTCTTATCAATATCAAACAGGTCGCCATCAGTTCGGCGCCTTAGAACGTAGCTTAGAACGATGCCAATTGCGCCAAAGAACATCGACGTTGTTGCGATGGCTAGCCAGTCCAGTCCGAGATAGAGCCGATTGGTGCAATTGGGCGCGCCGCCTTCGCAAAGTTCGCGAGGGACCACCGAAGGAATTGAATTGGCGAATAGAAACAAAATGAAGGGCGCCGCCAACATGCCTAAAATAACCGCAGAAGTGGCGATGAACCCTCGCTTTTGTAGCATCGTTTCCCCCGTCTTTCTGGCGATAGGGACTATCGCAACCAGAGCGTGCTGGTGTCAAATCGCGAAGGGGCGGCATCATTGCTGATGCAGGCCGTGACGGGTCGCTCGAGACTCTAGCGCTGGGAAGCGACGATTTCCGCGCTTTGTGCTATGAACCAAGCATCCATTCTCGCCTGCTGGTAGCGACCAAAATGCCTCCAAGCGCCGACATCAAGCGCCTGACTGCCCCGGAAATCGCCTCTCGTAAGGGCGGCGAGCCGATTGTGGCGCTCACTGCCTATCACGCGCACACCGCGCGGATCGTTGACGGCCATGTCGATTTTATCCTGGTCGGGGATTCACTCGGGATGGTGATGCACGGCTTCGAGACCACCGTGCCGGTGACGCTCGACATGATGATTCTGCAGGGCCACGCGGTTATGCGCGGCTCTCAGCGTTCGCTGATCGTGGTCGACATGCCGTTCGGGTCCTACGAGGAATCGCGGGAGGCTGCCTTCCGCTCGGTGGCGCGGGTGATGAAGGAAACCGGCTGCGGAGCGGTAAAACTCGAAGGCGGGGTGCGGATGGCCGAGACGATCCGCTTCCTGGTGGAGCGAGGCGTGCCCGTGATGGCGCATATCGGCCTGACGCCGCAGTCGGTCAACGCTATGGGCGGCTTCAAGGTGCAGGGCAGGGATCCGGCGAGTTCCGAGGGCATCCGTCGCGACGCTGAGGCGGTGGCTGCGGCAGGAGCGTTTGCAGTCGTGGTGGAAGGGGTGCTGGAGCCACTCGCGCGAGCGATCACAGCCGCCATCCCTATTCCAACGATCGGCATCGGCGCGTCGGCCGCCTGCGACGGCCAGATCCTGGTGCTGGAGGATATGCTCGGGCTGTCGCCGCGCGTACCGAAATTCGTCAAGCGCTACGGCACCTTGGCGGCGCAGATCGAAGAAGCGGTCGAGGCCTATGCCGCCGAGGTGCGAAGCCGGTCGTTTCCGGCGGCCGAGCACACTTACAAGCAGAAGGCCTGATGGCCCGCCGCGACGGCGGGCTTTCGCGGGGCAACCTCGACCACTATAAGGTCGGCTCACGACCGGCGCCCCGCTGCGCCCAACCGATAGTAGCGATTACGCCATGACCGACATTTTTCGCGAGGTCGACGAGGACCTCAGACGGGAGAGAGCGGCCGCTCTCTGGAAGAAATACGGCAATTACGTCATAGGCTTGGCGGTTGTCATCGTTGTCGCCACCTTCGCGATCGTGCAGTGGCGGAACTGGCAACAGCAGCGCGCCGCCGCAACCGGCGACCAGTTCATGAATGCACTGGAACTGCTGAACAACGGCAAGCGGGCCGAGGCCGAGGCGGCGTTCGGCTCAATCGTCTCGGGCGGCACCGGCAGCTATCCGGTGCTTGCCGCGTTCGGCCTGGCGGGCGCCAAGGCCGCCAATACCGATATCCAGGGCGCCGTTGCCGCCTTCGACGCGATCGCCGCCAATACCGCGAATCCCCAGGCGATACGAGATATCGCCAAGCTGCGGGCCGCGCTCCTGCTTGCCGATTCCGCCAACCTCGCCGACCTTGAACGACGGATCGGCGACCTCGCGGTGGACAAGGGCGTGTTCCGCCTGTCGGCGCGCGAAATTCTCGGTCTTGCCGCCTGGCGCATGCGGGAGATCGAGGCGGCGCGGAAGTATTTCGGCCAGATCATCGCCGATCGGGATGTTTCCGATCGACTGCAACAGCGGGCGAGCGCCATCCTTGCGCTTATCCGGGCGGAAGTCGGCGAGCCGCCTGCGACGGCGGGGAGCCTCAATCCGGGGGGCGCCGGCGCCCTGGCGGCGACGCCGGCCGCACGCGCAAACTAGCCACGGCTCCGCCGGATCCGGCCCATGCCCCCCGGCGCCTTTCGCATCGCCATCGTTGGCCGACCGAATGTCGGCAAGTCGACCCTGTTCAATCGCCTGGTCGGGAAGCGCCTTGCCCTGGTGGACGACACGCCTGGCGTGACGCGGGACCGCCGCGAAGGCGAGGCGGCGCTTGGCGACTTGCGCTTTGTTGCAGTGGACACGGCCGGCCTGGAGGAGAGCGATCCCGGCACGCTGCAGAGGCGAATGCGCGAACAGACCGAAACAGCGCTGCGTTCGGCCGATGTTGTGCTGTTCGTTGTCGATACAAGAGCGGGTTTGACCCCACTCGACAAGCATTTCGCAGGAGTGCTGCGCCAGGCCGGGCGGCCGGTTGTTCTGGTCGCCAATAAGGCCGAAGGGCGGGACGCCGAGATCGCCGTCCAGGAATTCCATGCGCTCGGCCTCTGCGATCCGGTGCCGTTGTCGGCCGAGCACGGCGAGGGGATGGCCGAGCTTTACGCGGCGCTGATGCCGTTCTTCCCGGCGCCGGAGGAGGACGAGGAGGGCGAGAAGGACGCGGGAGGCGAACGGCCGGACCGGCCGCTCGATATAGCGATTGTGGGCCGGCCCAATGTCGGCAAATCCACGCTCCTCAACCGGATTATCGGCGAGGAGCGGATGCTGACCGGGCCGGAGGCGGGCACGACCCGTGACTCCATTGCCGTGGAGTGGACGCGGCAAGGCCGGCGGTTCCGCCTTCACGACACGGCGGGGCTACGCCGTAAGGCGCGGGTGGTCGAGAAGCTCGAAAAGCTATCCGTTGCCGATACGCTGCGCGCGATCCGCTTTGCCGAGGTGGTGATCATTGTCATCGACGTCGAACAGCCGTTCGAGCGCCAAGACTTGGCCATCGCTCATCTGGTGACAGAGGAAGGACGCGCCGCGGTAATCGCTCTCGACAAGTGGGACTTGGTGTTCGATCGACAGCAGAAGCTCGCCGAACTTCGCGCCATGGCCGATCGCCTGTTGCCGCAGATCCGCGGCGTTCCGGTTCTGCCGGTTTCCGGCTTGACGGGCGAAGGGATAGACCGGCTTCTCCAGGCTGCGGACGAGGCGGCAGAGGTCTGGAGCCGGCGCGTGCCGACCGCCGCGCTCAATCGCTGGCTGACCGATGTCCTTGAACACCACCCGCCGCCGGCGGTGACTGGGCGGCGCATCCGCCTTCGCTATATGACGCAGGCCAAGGCGCGGCCGCCGACCTTCGTGGCGTTCTGTTCAAGGCCGGAAGCGCTTCCCGATGCCTACCGCCGCTACCTGCTGAACGGGCTCCGCGACACGTTCGACCTCCCCGGCGTGCCGATCCGCCTTCTGCTGCGCAAGGGCGAGAATCCCTACGAGGGGCGGAAGGCGAAGGAGTAGGCGCTAAGCGTCCGGGGAAGGGCGGCTGCCGAGACTGACCAGAATGCCGGTATCGACGAACTCCGGCGACAGAAGACGCAGAACCTCCGGCACCACGGACTGCGGCGTGGGCAGGTCGTGCGGGCCGGCTCCGGGCATCGCGCCGGCGCGCAATCGCGTGCGCATCGGTCCCGGGTCGAAGAGATTGGCCCTGGCGCGGGTCGGCCGCAATTCTTCGGCGTAGGTGAGCGCCAACGTCTCAAGCGCCGCCTTGGAGGCGGCATACGCACCCCAGAACGGCTGCGCCTGCCGAGGCTGGCGGCAGGTGATGAAGACGGCGCGGCCTGCCTCGGCGGCGCGGAGCAGCGGATCGCAGGCGCGGATCAGGTGCCAATTGGCGCTGAGATTGGTGCCAATGACCTGGTGCCAGAGTTCAGGGTCGAGATGGGCGACAGGAGTAATTGCGCCGAGGATCGCCGCGTTGCCGACCAGGATATCAAGGCGCTGCCAGCGCTCCGCAATGGCGGCACCGAGGCGGTCGATCGCCGCCCAGTCGCGAAGATCCAGCGGCACAAGCGTTGCCGACCCGCCGGCGCCCTGGATCTCGTCGTCGAGCGTTTCCAAATCGGCCACCGAGCGCGCGACCGCGACGACGTGGGCGCCAGCCGTGGCAAGCGCCGCGGCTACAGCGCGACCGAGCCCGCGCGAAGCGCCGGTGACGAGGGCGACGCGACCGGAGAAGTCCGACAAATCAGCCGGTCGGGGCGAGCGCCGGCCGCCGCGCGGGGACCACACCGCGGTCGGTTAGCGGTGTTGGGTAGTCGCCGGAGAAGCAGGCGTCGCAATATTGCGGGCTGGCGTTGTTGCGCGAGGCTTCGCCGACGGCGCGATAGAGACCGTCGATCGACAGGAAGGCGAGACTGTCCACTTTGATGAATTCGGCGATCTCGGCGACCGACTTCCGTGCCGCGATCAGCTTCGACCGTTCCGGTGTGTCGACGCCGTAGAAGCAGGAGTCGATGGTTGGCGGGCTGGCGATGCGCATATGCACTTCCGCGGCGCCAGCGTCGCGCACCATCTGCACGATCTTCGACGAGGTGGTACCCCGGACGATAGAATCGTCCACGAGCACCACGCGCTTGCCTTCGAGGATCTGCCGATTGGCGTTGTGTTTGAGCTTTACGCCCATGTGGCGGATGGCATCGGATGGCTCGATAAAAGTACGGCCGACATAGTGATTGCGGATGATGCCGAGATCGAACGGGAGGTGCGAAGCCTCGGCAAAGCCGATAGCCGCCGGAGTTCCGGAATCGGGCACCGGCACGACCACATCGGCGGCCGCCGGGGCCTCCCTGGCAAGTTCGACCCCGATGCGCTTTCTGACGCCGTAGACGGCGCGCCCGTTCACGCTGGAATCGGGGCGGGCGAAGTAGACGTACTCAAAGATGCAGAAGCGCGACTTGCTGCGTGCGAACGGCCGCAGAGACTGCAGGCCATCTTCGCTGACGATCACCATTTCTCCGGGCTCTACGTCCCGCACGAAGCGTGCACCGATTATGTCGAGGGCGCAGGTCTCCGAGGCGAGGACGAAGGCGCCGCCGAGGTCGCCCAGGACAAGCGGCCGCACGCCGAGTGGATCGCGGCAGCCGATCATCTTCTTGGCCGAGAGGCAAACCAGCGAATAGGCGCCCTCGACCTTGCTCAGGGCGTCGATCATGCGGTCGACGAGCCGCTCCGCGGAACTGGTGGCAATGAGGTGCAGGAGCACCTCTGTGTCCGACGTCGACTGAAAGATCGAGCCGCGCATCTGCAGCTTGCGCTGCAGGGTTTGGGCGTTGGTCAGATTGCCGTTGTGGGCGACGGCAAAGCCGCCGCCGTGGAACTCGGCGAATAATGGCTGAATGTTCCGGGAGGCCGGACCACCGGCGGTGGAATAGCGCACATGGCCGATCGCGCGATCGCCGGGGAGGCGATCGATGGTGGCGCGAGAGGAGAAATTGTCGCCGACAAGGCCGATGTGACGTTCGGCGGCGAAGTCAGCTCCGTTGAGAGCGACAATGCCCGCCGCCTCCTGGCCGCGATGCTGCAAGGCGTGCAGGCCAAGGGCGGTGAGAGCGGCCGCGTCGTGATGGCCGAAGACGCCGAATATCCCGCATTCCTCACGGAACTTGTCGTCGCCGCCGAGGAACGGATCGGTCGAGAATTCGTCGCGCTTGCGAGGTAGCAGTTGCGTCATCAGTTGCCCGCGCCGTTCTGGATGACTTGATTGAGCCGCTGGCGATCGGAATTGCCGTAGCCCGGCTGGGTGCGGGCGTCATCGGGAAGGAGCGCTCGGTCCTTTCCCGTCAGCCCGTTCATACGTTTGTCGAACTCCGACACCAAATCAGCGGGGAGCGCCGCCATGAGTCGCTCACCGATTGCCAGCAGTTTGTCCCTTGAATAGGACGAGGCAATCCACTCGGGTGCGGGGCGCACGAGGAAGTCGAAGAACGTCATTGCAATAACCATCAGGAGAACGCCCCGGGCAGCGCCGAAGGCGAAGCCCAGCAGGCGGTCGAGCGTGCCGATGCGACTGTCGATGACGAAGTCGGCGATCTTCATGGTGATGAAGCTGGCGACCAGCAGGGCAACGAAGAATATCCCCGCGGCGGCGAGAATCTTGGCGACGTTCACGCTTGTTATATAGGGCGTGATCAGAGGCACGGCCTGCTGATAGAACGCATAAGCGCAGCCGGCGGCGGCAACCCACGCGGCGACGGACAGAACCTCGCGCACGAAGCCCCGCACCATGGCCAGGACGGCCGAGATCAGGATGACCAGAACGACAATGCCGTCGACTATAGGGATCGGCATGGCATGCACCCCTTTTCGCGGCCGAGCCGCAGCGCGCCCTCCAACCCTTGCGAGCTATAGAAGATTGCCGACCGAGAGGAAACCCGCGGCCGCGAAAGACGTTAAGAGCCGGTCTTCCGACTAGCACGAATTGCGAGGACCTTGAGCGCGGGGCCCGGGGTTTTCCCGCCTTACGATGGGTTGAGATTGGCGATGCGCGCGGTCAGCGCCGCCAAGTGGTCGAGTCCAACGGCGCCGGTGGCGCTCGCGGCCTCCTTCTGACGGCTCGCCTCCGGCACATAAGCGCGGCAAAACCCCAGCCTTTCGGCCTCGCGCAGGCGCGCGGCGGCGTGGACGACCGGACGGATCGCCCCCGACAGGCTGATTTCGCCGAAATAGACGCAGTCGGCCGGAAGCGGGACGGAGGCGAGCGAGGAAACCAGCGCGGCGGCGACGGCGAGATCGGCCGCCGGCTCGCCGATCCGAATGCCGCCGGCGACATTGAGGTAGACGTCGTTGGCGCCGAGGCGGATCCCGCAGCGCGATTCAAGGACCGCCAGAACCATGGCGAGGCGGCTCGATTCCCAGCCGACCACGGCGCGCCGTGGCGTGCCGAGCGGGGAGGGGGCAACCAGCGCCTGCACTTCGACAAGGACCGCGCGTGTTCCCTCCATCCCGGCAAAGACAGCGGCGCCGGGGACGCTGGCATTACGCTCGCCTAGGAACAGTTCGGACGGGTTCGAGACCTCCTCCAGGCCGGCCCCGGTCATCTCGAACACGCCGATCTCGTCGGTCGGGCCGAAACGGTTCTTCACGGCGCGCAAGATGCGGAACCGGTGTGCACCGTCGCCTTCGAAGTAGAGGACGGCGTCGACCATATGCTCGACCACCCGGGGGCCGGCTATCTGACCGTCCTTGGTGACGTGCCCAACCAATGCCACCGCGGCGCCGCTGGTCTTGGCATAGCGGATCAGCATATGGGCAGACGCCCGCATCTGGCCGACGCTACCTGGCGCCGCCTCGACATTGGCGGTCCACAGGGTCTGGATCGAATCGATGATGACTAGCGCCGGCGGGCGACCCGCGGCGAGCGTCGCTAGAATGTCCTCTACACTGGTTTCAGCGGCGAGGAGCAGCGGCGCGTCCTTAAGGCCAAGTCGTGCGGCCCGCAGGCGGACCTGGCCAGCAGCTTCTTCGCCGGAGACGTAGACGACACCGCGGCCTTGGCGCGCCAAGGTGGCCGCAGCCTGGAGGAGAAGGGTCGATTTGCCGATGCCCGGGTCGCCGCCGATCAGCAAGGCGGAGCCGGGAACAAGGCCCCCGCCAAGCACGCGGTCAAATTCCCCGATGCCGGTGAGATGCCGGGGTGCCTCCTCGGTCTGAACCGCTAGGCTCTCAAGGGCAACCACGCGGCCTTTCCGCGTCGGCGCCGGACCGGCGAGCGAGGCGCCGTCCGGCTCCTCAGTCAGCGTGTTCCATTCGCCGCATCCCTCGCATTTGCCTTGCCAGCGGTGACTGACGGCGCCGCAGGCCTGGCAGACAAACTGATTGCGATGGCGCGCCATGGCCGCTCCCGGAGAATCACGAGATGCACCCTAGCATGGAACATAACGAGAACAAAGGCCTTATTCGGTGCCGGCGTAGAGGCGATCGAACCGACGACCGAATCCAGTGAGGATCTCATAGCCAATGGTGCCGGCGGCCGCGGCCATCTCGTCCACGGGGATATTTGGCCCGAATAATTCCACCAAGTCGCCGGGTTTGGCTTGGGGAAGGTCGGTGACGTCGACGGCCATCAGGTCCATCGACACGCGACCAATCAGGTTCGCAAAGCTGCCGTGAAGGAACAGCCGAGCGCCGGGCCTGTCATCCGTCCCGCCGGCGAGGCGGTGGAAGCCATCGGCGTAGCCGGCCGCCAGAATGCCAACGCGCGAGCGGCGCTTGGCGGTCTCGGCCGCGCCGTAGCCGAGGGGCTCGCCGGCGGGCACTTCGCGGACGGCGAGGAGCCGCGCCTCGGCGGTGACGACCGGGCGAAGGGGCGATGACCCGTTCGACCAACGACCCCCGAAGAGGGCGACGCCCGGCCGAACGAGATCGCCGTGGTACTCGGCAGAGAGAAATGCTCCCGCCGAATTGGCGAAGCTTGTCGGGATGCCGGGGAAAGCGGCAACGGCCTCGCGAAAGCGCGCAAGCTGGACGGCATTGCGGGGATGGCTCGGGGTGTCGGCGCAAGCGAGGTGGCTCATCAGCAAGGTCAGGCCGAGATTGGCGACGAGATCGCGACGGGCGGCGAGAGCCTTGGCCTCCTCAAGCGAAATGCCGAGGCGATTCATCCCCGTGTCGATATGGAGCGCCGCGCCCGATGCATGAGGGCGTCTTGCCGTCAGCCAATCTCGCACCTCAAGGAGGGAGTTCAGGACCGGCCTGAGATCGGCAGCGATCAGGAGCGGCGCCGTGCCGCCAATGAGGCCGTTGAGGACGTAGATCGCCGCATCCGGGGCTACTCGGCGAGCGCGCAGGCCCTCGTCTGCCAAAGCCACGAAGAATGTTTTGCAGCCGGCGGCCGAGAGGGCCCTTACGGCGGGTTCGATACCGATGCCGTAAGCGTCCGCCTTGACCACCGCGCCGAGCGTCGCAGGAGCTACCTGTCGACCGACAGTACGCCAGTTGTCGGTCAAAGCCTGGAGGTCGATGGTCAGCCGGCCGCCGGCTGCGGAAGTGGCGGCAGCGCCGGATTCGGGAGGAGACATCAACAATGCGCCCATTACCTGGACCGCCCGCGGTGCCCCCGGCCGCGAGGAAGTCCCCGTTGCCGCTAGCGGTAGCGGTCCGGCATCTTGTCGTCACGTGCCAAATTGGAGAAGCGGGTCACATCGGACTCAAATTGCAGTTCGACGGTCCCGGTCGGTCCGTGGCGCTGCTTGCCGATGATCACTTCCGCGCGGCCGGAGACGCCTTCCATTTCCGCCGCCCATTTGTAGAACTCTTCCGTGCCTTCCTTCGGCTTCTTGTTCTTCAGGTAGTACTCCTCGCGATAGACGAACATGACGACGTCGGCGTCCTGCTCGATCGAGCCCGATTCGCGAAGATCGGAGAGCTGGGGCCGCTTGTCGTCACGGTTCTCGACCTGACGGGAGAGTTGCGACAAAGCCAGGATCGGCACGTTCAGCTCCTTGGCGAGAGCCTTCATGCCATTGGTAATTTCGGTGACCTCTTGGACACGGTTATCGCTACCGCGGCGCGACGAGCCTTGCAGTAACTGAATGTAGTCCACCACCAGGAGATCCAGCCCACGCTGGCGCTTCAGACGGCGCGCGCGAGCGGCAAGCTGCGCGATCGACAGGCCGCCGGTCTGGTCGATGTAGAGCGGCAGCCGCTGAATCTCCTGGGCCACGCTCACCAACCGCCCGAACTGATCTTCGTGAATGGCACCGCGGCGAATGTCGGAAGAGGAAATTCCGGCCTGCTCGGCAACAATGCGCGTCGCCAACTGCTCGGCCGACATTTCCAGGGAGAAGAAGCCGACGATTCCGCCCTCGACAGTGCGGCGGTGACCGCCGGCGTCGAGCTCGCTCCGCCAAGCGCGGGCCACGTTGAAGGCGATGTTGGTGGCAAGCGACGTCTTGCCCATACCGGGGCGGCCGGCAAGGATAATGAGGTCGGAGGACTGGAGCCCGCCCATCAGCTTGTCAAGGTCGGTCAGGCCAGTGCCGATGCCGGAGAGGTGTCCCTCGCGCTTGTAGGCGGCGCTGGCCATGTCGATCGCCGACCGCAGGGCATCGCCAAAACCATGAAAGCCGGTATCGAAGCGTCCGGTCTCCGCAAGTTCGAATAGGCGCCGCTCGGCGTCCTCGATCTGGGCCCGCGGTGGTTCGTCGACCGGTGCATCGAAGGCGATGTTGACCATATCCTCGCCGATGAGGATGAGCGCGCGACGCAGTGCCAGGTCGTGAATGGCATGGCCGTAGTCCTCAGCGTTGATGATGGTGGTCGCTTCGGCGGCGAGGTGGGCCAGGTATTGCGGCACCGTCAGGTCACCGACCTTGATATCGCCGGGAAGGAAGGTCTTGACGGTGATCGGCGTCGCCGATTTTCCGGCCCGGATGATTTCGCCGGCCACCTCGTAGATGCGGCGGTGGAGCGACTCGTAGAAGTGGGCGCCCTCCAAGAAATCGGACACGCGGTAGAACGCTTCGTTGTTGACGAGGATGGCGCCAAGCAGCGCTTGCTCAGCCTCGATGTTGGAGGGAGCAGAACGGTAGGCTTGTGGCTCTTCGGCGAGTTTGAGGGCGGGCAGGTTCATTGCGTTTGGATTTTTCGTCGGCGGTCTGTGCAGCAAGCGATAGCCACTTGCGCTTGCCGGAGAAAGCGGCGGTCGCCGACTCGCCCGCTCTCAACATCAAAGAACCGGGTCTCGCTTTTGTCGGAACGCTTTGAGACTTTTCACTTCTCGGTGGCCGCCGGGCAACACCGCTACGCCAAGGGCGGGAACCCCGAGATTACTCGGCGGCGATTGGGGCGTTTTTGCGCGGGCGGCGGCGAGCCACCGAGCCCACGGCGATGCGCGCCGGCGACCTTGCCGGCAAGGGCAACAGGTAATCGCGCGTCAGCGGGACCGCGTCGATCCGTTTGGCGATCTGAATCTGAAAGTTGCAAAGCTCCTGGCACCGGAAACTCATTTCGGCCGCCTGTAAATAGAATTCCCACATCCGGCAGAAGCGCTCGTCGAACATTGCCGCGACTTCCTTCCGCCGCGCTTGGAACCGTCCGTCCCAAGCGCGCAGCGTTTTGGCATAGTGGAGGCGGAGAACCTCTATGTCGGTGAGCCACAAACCGTTGCGTTCGGTTGCAGGCGCGATCTCCGACAGGGTCGGCAGATACCCGCCAGGGAAAATGTAACGTGTGGTCCACCCGTTGACCGGGCCTGGATCCTGCATCTTGCCGATGGTGTGAAGCAAGGCGACACCGTCGGAGCGCAGTAGTCGCTTCAGGTGGGCAAAGAACTCGCGATAGCGCGGCAAGCCGACATGTTCGAACATGCCAACCGAGACAATGCGGTCGTACTCGCCGCCGAGCAGACGGTAGTCCAAAAGCTTAAACGTCACGCGATCGGATAGGCCGGCCGCTTCGGCTCGGGCGAGGGATGTCTCGTATTGGTCCTTGGACAGGGTTACGCCGGTGACGCGCACGCGGTGTTCGGCGGCCAAGTAAAGGGCGAGGCCGCCCCAGCCGGAGCCGATGTCGAGAACCTCCATTCCGGGCGACAAGAGGAGCTTGCGAGCGATCAGCCGTTTCTTCTCCAGCTGCGCCTCCTCAAGCGTCGATACGCCTTCGCTCCAGAGGGCGCAGGAATATTGGAGGTCGTTGTCTAGGAAGGTCTCATAGAGCGCGTGACCTATGTCGTAGTGGTGGCGGACATTGCGCTCGGCTTTGCCAAGACGAGTGAGGAACGGGTTAGTGCGAAGCACCGTCTCGATCCGCCGCCAAAACGGATAGAGCCGGCTGTGGGCGATGAGATCGGTCTGAGAAATCATGACGATCTCGAGGAGCTCCCGGAGAGTCCCTTCCTCGATTGCGAAACGCCGGTCCATGTAGCCTTCGCCAAAAGCGACGCCCGGCCAGTAGAGCAGTCGCCAGCGAAAGGTCGGATCGAGCAAACGTATAGTCACCGATGGGGTGTCGCCACGCCTGCCAAAGACGGTGCTCGAACCGTCCGTATCGACAAGCGTCAGTTGGCCATGACAAACGAACCGCGAGAGAATTCGGTCAAGTGGAAAGAGCGACATGCGCGCCGTCCCCTTTTTGTTTCCGCCCTTACGATCCTTGCGGCGCCGCCAACCGCGCCCTGTTTCCTTCCATCCCCAAGTTTCTTCACGGACAGTCTGTTCCTGTCCGGCGTCAGAAAAAAATGGCCCCGCCCAAGCCTTTGCGCCAGGGCGGGGCGTTCAAATTTTCGCGCGGTGCCGAAAGAGCCGCGCTTCGGTCATCCGCTGACCTAAGCCGGCTCCGTGCCGGACTCCGACGATTCCGGGGCTTTGCCGCCCTTGCGGGCGCCCTCTTCGAAGAAGCGCTCAGTTGTCGCCTCGCCCTCGGCTCCAGTCTCTTCCGCCTCTTCAGCCAGGGCCTGGGGCCCCTCGCGGACAGTCAAGTCTTCGCCTCGGGCCTGGCGTTCGGCCTCATCAGGGCTACGGGCGACGTTGGCGGTGATGGTGACTTCGACCTCGGGGTGGAGGGCAACGGTCACCTGGTGAAGGCCGATGGTCTTGATCGGTTGCGACAAAGCCACCTGCGTGCGGGACACGGTAAAGCCACCTTCGGTCATCGCATCGGCGAGGTCGCGGGTCGACACCGAACCGTAGAGGTGGCCGGTCTCGCCGGCCGAGCGGACAACGACGAACGTCTGACCGCCGAGCTTGGCAGCGATTGCGTCAGCTTCGCGTTTGCGCTCGAGGTTGCGGGCCTCGAGTTGGCCCCGATCGGCCTCGAATCTCTGACGGTTAGCGTCGGTGGCGCGCAGCGCCTTCTTTTGCGGCAGTAGGTAGTTGCGGGCATAGCCGTCGCGTACGCGAACGACCTCTCCCATTTGTCCGAGCTTGGCGATGCGCTCGAGGAGAATGACCTCCATGTGGATGCTCCTTTCGTTGTGTCATATCTTGCGGTTGCCGCCGGCGGCGAAGCGGTGCCGAAGGTCGGTGGTTGAATCGACGATCCCCAGGACTGCCCAGAGCAGGATGGGGAAGGTCAGAATGACGGTCAGGACGTAGGCCAGGCCGAGGGCGAGCGCGCGATTGGGGCGCCCGGCGGTGATCGCATGAAGCGCGGCCAAGCCACCCAGCGCAAAGGTGAAGCCCGAGGCGCTGGCTATGACGTTGAAAGCACGGCCGATCCCGCCGGAGAGAAGGCTCCCAACCATTCCGGCAAGCAGGGCGGCGATAACGGGCACCGGTACGCGCAGGCTAGGGAGCGGCGTCCACGGGCGCGCCAATCGTCCGGACAGCGCGGTTACTCGCGCCGCCACCCACGTGTTGATCACCAGCAAAGTCATTGCCATCGGCGCCGCGGTAAACGGCAGCCAAGCGAATGCCGTGCGGGCGAGCGGCTCGACCCGCGAACGCATCTCTGCAGGTGTGACGTCAGGGAATGGCGGAGCGGCTGCCAGGAGGTCGAGGAAGTCCCGTGTGGCGATGGCGGGATCGTAACGGCGAAGGACGCCGGCGGCGATAACCGCCAGCGTGACGAATCCGGCCGTATGAATGAGGATTTCGCTTAGGGGCCGGAAAGCAAGGCTGCGCCGTCCAGAGACCTCCACAGCCCCGACAGGTTGCCCCGCGACAAGGGCAACCCACAGGGCGGGTCCGCCGACCAGCAAGCCGAAATAGCCCGCCAAGCTCGGCTCTTCAGTCACGGCAAGCGCAGCGCCACTAACCAGTGCTGCGAGACCTCCGGAAACGGGGCCCCAGCCGAGCGCGGCGATGCCGATCGGCAAGCCTGACAGCGCGAAGAGCGGGAAAGAGAAAATGGTCCCGGTGAAGACGGCGAGGAACAGCAGGGCGGAGGCCAAGCCGGCGCCGACGCCGACGGCTACGCTTTGGGCGAACGGGCCTAATACTGGAACCATTGTCTCGCTGTCCCGCTTTTTTTGAAGCGGTTAGAGGCGGATCAAGCCCGCCCCAACCAATGTGCCTGCAGCACTCGCGACGTTCGTCAGCTACTGAATGACGTAGGGGAGGAGGCCGAGAAAGCGCGCGCGCTTGATAGCTTGCGCCAGCTCGCGCTGCTTCTTTGCCGACACCGCCGTTATCCGCGAAGGCACGATCTTGCCGCGCTCCGAGATGTAGCGCTGCAGCAGACGGATGTCCTTGTAATCGATCTTCGGTGCGCCCTCACCGGCAAACGGATCCGACTTGCGGCGCCGGAAGAAAGGACGCCGGCCTGGCAGCTGATTGACCTCGGCCATTATTCGTTCCCTCCATCCATCGCTTCGCCGTCGCCGTCGCCGCGCGGCTCGTCGCGCCGCGGGCGATCGCTGCGGTCGCGCCGACCGCCGCCAAATCCACCACCGCCGAAGCCGCCGCGGCGATCGTCGCGCTCGCGGTCGCGGTCGCGTTTCTGCATCATCGCCGACGGCTCGGTCTCGTGCTCATCGACACGCACAGTCAGGATGCGCAGAATGTCTTCGTTGATGCGCATCTGGCGTTCCATCTCGGTCACCGCGGCCGGCGGGGCGTCGATGTTCATCAGCGTATAGTGCGCCTTCCGGTTCTTGCGGATGCGGTAAGCGATCGACTTCAGTCCCCAGGATTCGACCTTGCCGACCGTGCCGCCGTTGGCGGCGATGACACCCTTGTACTGTTCGACAAGAGCTTCGACCTGCTGGGGCGAAATATCCTGGCGCGCCAGGAACACATGCTCGTATAGGGGCAAGTGCGTGCCTTTCCATTTCCAAGTGTTGCCGCCTGGCGCCAAGCCTCGCCGAAGCCCTTTTTCAGGAAAGGCTAAGGTGAAAACCTCGTGAGCGGGGACAAGGGAAGCCGGATCGTCGATCCCTGGCGCCTTCGCAACAGCGCAGCGCGCCCTTCCTTTCAGCCCCCGGCCAGGTAGCTGAAGGGCGAGTGGATAGGGGAAAATCCGTTCCAAATCAAGGATGGCGAGGGAGCGGCTTGACTCTGCCTTGGCAAGGCGGGAAGAGCCGCGGGAAAGTCGTTCGCCCGAGGCCGGTGCGAATGCGGCGCGAGGCGGGGCGGGCCGATGAAGGCGGCGTTAGTATTTCCGGGACAGGGCAGCCAGACCGTCGGGATGGGCCGCGAACTGGCGAGCGCGTTCGGCGCGGCTCGTGCCGTGTTCGATACCGTCGACGAGGCGCTTGGGGAACGGCTGTCGGAGACGATCTGGAACGGCCCCGCGGAGGACTTGACGCTCACCCGCAATGCCCAACCGGCTTTGATGGCGGTCAGCCTGGCCGCGTTGGCGGCCTTAGTCGAAGCGGGGGCGACGTTTCCGGGGAGGGTCGCCTTCGTGGCGGGACATTCTCTCGGCGAATACTCCGCGCTTGCCGCGGCAGGGGCTATCGACGTCGCCGATGCGGCGCGCCTGCTCCGCATCCGCGGCGACGCCATGCAAGGCGCGGTTCCCGTCGGCCTCGGGGCGATGGCGGCGATCCTTGGGCTCGACCTGGCCGCAGTCGAGGCGGTCGCCGCCGAGGCGGCTCAGACCGAAGTTTGCTCGGTCGCCAACGACAACAGTGACGGTCAGGTGGTGATTTCGGGTCACGTGGCCGCGGTCGATCGTGCAATCGAGTTGGCGAAGACGCGCGGCGCCAAACGCGCGGTCCCTCTTGTCGTCAGTGCGCCATTCCATTGCGCCCTCATGAGTCCGGCTGCAGCCGCCATGGAGCGAGCGCTCGCGGCGGTCACGATTCACAGCCCGGCGATTCCGGTAGTGGCCAACGTGACCGCGGCACCGGTGCGCGACCCGGGGGAGATCGGGCGCCTGCTCGTGGGCCAAGTGACCGGGCGCGTGCGCTGGCGCGAGACGATGGCGGCGATGGCCGCGGCGGGCGTCGACACCGTCGTCGAGGTCGGTGCCGGGAAGGTGCTGACTGGCCTTGCCAAGCGCGCCTTGCCGGGGGCTGCATGCTTTGCTCTCGGCGCACCCGACGACATTCCACCAATCCTTGCGGCGCTCGGCCGCTGAGGCGTCTATCCCTCCAGACTGCGAAGAACGCCATGTTCGATCTCACCGGGAAACACGCACTCGTAACCGGCGCCACCGGCGGTATCGGCGGAGCCATCGCCAGGCTGTTGCATAGGGCAGGGGCAAAGGTGACGGTTTCGGGCACGAAGGAAGCCGCGCTGTCGGCGATCGCCGGCGAACTTGGCAGCCGTGTCTATCCTGTGCGATGCGATCTCGGCAGCGGCGAAGATGTGGAAAAGCTGGTTCCAGCCGCCGAAAGCGCCGCGGGCGCCGAGGTCGACATTCTGGTCAACAACGCCGGTATCACCCGCGACGCGCTGTTTGTGCGCATATCGGATGCCGATTGGCAGAAGGTCCTCGACGTGAATCTGACGGCGGCTTTTAAGCTCTCGCGTGCCGTGCTTCGCGCGATGATGCGACGCCGCGCCGGCCGGATCGTCAACATCACATCGGTGGTCGCGGTGACCGGGAATCCGGGCCAGGGCAACTATGTCGCTGCCAAAGCCGGCTTGATCGGCATGTCGAAGGCGCTGGCACGCGAAGTGGCGAGCCGAAACATTACGGTAAACTGCGTGGCGCCGGGCTTCATCGCCACGGCGATGACCGAGGTGCTCAACGAAAAGCAGCGCGAGACGATTCTGGCGTCGGTGCCGAGCGGTCGCCTCGGCAGCGTCGACGACGTAGCTGCCGCCGTCCTGTATCTCGCCAGCAACGAGGCCGCCTATGTCACCGGCCAGACGATTCACGTCAATGGAGGCATGGCGATGGTCTGAGGAGCACGCTGGCGCGGGCTGAGGGGCACCCGCCAGGGCTCTCTGTTCAAGGTTTCCAAACTGTGTTACGACGCCGCCAACTTCACCAACACCCGACGAGAGCGCGCTCCGGCGATGCCGGGTCTGTTCCTGGTCGGGATAACGCGGACGGGGCTCCGAACTCTCCGGGCTTGATCTGGCGCCCCAGTTCGGCTTCATGCATGCCACGCCGCGCGAACTGGGTCTCTCCACCAGGGCCCGGGGCACGAGTGTTTGGCTTAGCCGAGGGGTTTTAGAAGAACGATGAGCGATATCGCTGACCGGGTTAAGAAGATCGTTGTCGAGCATCTCGGTGTGGAGCCGGAGAAGGTCACCGACAACGCCAGCTTCATCGACGATCTCGGAGCCGACAGTCTCGACACGGTCGAACTGGTGATGGCCTTCGAGGAGGAGTTCGGGGTGGAGATTCCCGACGACGCCGCGGAGACCATTCTCACGGTCGGCGATGCCGTCGGCTTCCTGGAGAAGAGCGCCGCCTAGGGCACGCCTCCGCCCCACCGAGGAGCGGAACGCAGTCGGATCGTCCTCGCGGGAGGGGGCTCCATGAGGCGCGTCGTCATTACCGGCCTCGGCATCGTTTCGCCGCTCGGATGCGGTGTGGAAACGGTCTGGCAGCGGTTGACCGCTGGACAGAGCGGCATCCGGCGAATCGAGAGTTTCGATGTGTCGGATCTGCCGTGCCAGATCGCCGGCCAAGTTCCGCGCGGTTCGATCGCCGACGCCGCCTTCCAGGCCGAGGACTGGATGGAGGCAAAGGACGCCCGCAAGATCGACGACTTCATCAAGTACGCGATCGCGGCCGCCGATATGGCACTGCACGACGCTGATTGGCGCCCGCAGGCTCCAGCCGATCAAGCTGCGACCGGAGTCCTGATCGGATCGGGCATCGGCGGACTGGACGGCATTGAAGAGACGGCGCTGATCCTTAAGGAGAAGGGGCCGCGGCGGGTCAGCCCTTTCTTCATTCCCGGCAGCCTTATCAATCTGGCTTCTGGGCAGGTCTCCATCCGCCACGGCCTGAAGGGGCCCAACCACTCGGTGGTGACCGCATGCTCGACGGGGGCGCATGCCATCGGCGACGCGGCACGCCTGATTGCCCTGGCGGATGCTGATGTGATGGTCGCCGGCGGGGCGGAATCGCCGGTCGGGCGCCTGGCGCTAGCCGGTTTTGCCGCTTGCCGGGCGCTTTCGACGCATTTCAACGACGCCCCGCAGCGCGGTTCGCGTCCCTACGATCGCGATCGCGACGGCTTTGTGATGGGCGAGGGGTCGGGAGTGGTGGTGCTCGAGGAGCGGGAACACGCTCTTGCCCGCGGCGCCCGAATTTACGCCGAACTGGTCGGCTACGGGCTCTCGGGCGATGCCTACCACATCACTTCGCCGGCTCCCGACGGCGATGGCGCGTACCGCTGCATGGGTGCCGCACTCAAGCGAGCCGGCATCAGCGCGGCCGATGTCGACTACATCAACGCCCACGGCACTTCGACGCAGATGGGCGACGAGATCGAGTTGCAGGCCGTGGAGCGTCTGGCCGGCTCGGCCGCGGCCAAACTGACGATGTCGTCCACCAAGTCGGCGATCGGGCACTTGCTCGGGGCGGCGGGAGCCGTGGAAGCGATCTTCTCGCTGCTCGCCATCCGCGACGGGGTCGCTCCGCCAACGCTCAATCTCGAAAATCCGTCGGTGGAGACGACCATCGACCTGGTGCCTCACGCCGCCAGGCGCAAGGTCATTAACGTTGCTCTGTCGAACTCATTCGGTTTTGGCGGGACGAATGCTTCCCTGGTTTTCCGCAGGCACGACAATTAACCCTCTGAAATTTGCTGCGGTCAGCGGAATCGGTGCTATGTTTGTTCGGCTATGGCGGGGGGCGGCCGCCACAAGCGTGGTCAGTCGTGTATGAGGGGTGATGGCTCGACCTGATCGCATTGAGTTTCCCGGAGAACCGCGCGGCGACGGGCGGCCGGTCGATCTCGACGCCCATCGCGCGCGAGGGGCGCGAGGCCCCCGCAGCGCGAGCGAATCGCTCCAGCCAGAAAGAATTCAGGCACCGCCGACGCGACATCGGGCCACGCGTCACCCAGCTTTCGTTGCCTTCAGCCTGCTGATGACTGCGATCGTCATCGCTATCCTCGGCGTCGGCGGGGCGGCGGTATATGCGACCTTGCTGTTCGACCGGCCGGGCCCGCTCAACGAAACGCGGAGCGTTCTGGTTGCGCGCGGGGCAACCCTCGATGCAGTCGCCGACCAATTGGTGCGCGCCGGGGCAATCTCCAACCGCTGGGTATTCTGGGCAGGCGCCCGCCTCAACGGCTGGGAAAACAGCCTGAAGGCCGGCGAATTCGTGATTGGCTCGCATGCCAGCATGCGAGACATCCTCGAGTCGTTGGTGTCCGGCAAGGCACTCCTCTACACCGTGACGATCCCAGAGGGCCTGACCAGCAAGCAGATCTTATCGCGCCTGCGCGACAACGAAGTCTTGCAGGGCGATCTGCCCGAGGAGTTGCCAGCCGAGGGCAGCCTGTTCCCGGACACCTACAAATTCGTGCGGGGCGATACGAGACAGAGCATCGTCGACCGCATGAAACGGGAACGGGATCGTGTCGTTGCGGAGGTCTGGTCGCGCCGGGCTGGCGGGCTGCCTCTCAAGACGCCGGAGCAGATGGTCGTTTTGGCGTCGATCGTCGAGAAGGAAACCGGGAATGCGGACGAGCGCTCGCGCGTTGCCGGCGTATTTGTCAATCGCCTAAACAAGAACATGCCGCTACAGTCGGATCCGACGGCGGTGTTTGGCGTCTATGGGTCAGAGGGGAAGCCGGCGAATGTCCCGGTGTCGCCTGCCGACCTGCGCAATCCGTCGCCGTACAATACATACGCGCACAACGGCCTGCCGCCCGGTCCGATCGCCAGCCCAGGCCGCGCCGCGCTCGAAGCGGCGGTGAACCCGTCGCGGACGGCCGACCTTTACTTCGTCGCCGACGGCAATGGCGGCCACGTCTTCTCGGCAACGCTGGAAGAGCACAACCGCAACGTCGACAAGCTCCGTGCGGCGGTGGCCAAGACCAAGGGCGCGTCCGACGCGACGGCGGCCATCGGCGTCGTGAACGACATTGCCGGCGCGGCCAAGCCGACGACGCCACCCTTGGCATTTGCGCCTGCCGACAAGCCTGCGGCCACGACGGCCACCGGGGCCAATGGCAAGACCACGGTCGCGCCAACGACAACGGCGGGCAAGCAGCCGGCGCCGGCGACCGGAGCAACCGGTAAGACCAATACTCGGTCGACCACCGTGCCGGGTGTCGGCCTTGCGGCTGGGCCGTCAACGGGCAATATCAATACGCAGGGTTTTGCCCGTTAGCGTCGGCTGGCGTGGGCGCCCGCGCTCGCTCGGCTGCCCGTGGCTCGCATAACGCAACGCATGGCCGCCACTCCACGCAGCATGACTGGGTTCGCTCGCACCGACGGTGCAGGACTCGGGTTTCGCTGGGCCTGGGAGCTGCGCGGAGTCAACGGCAAGGGTCTGGAGACTCGGTTTCGGCTGCCTCCGGGGTTCGACGACCTCGAAGCCGCGGCGCGGGAGCGGATCGGTGGAGCCGTTGCGCGCGGCAACCTCCAGGTCAGCCTGCAGCTCCAGCGCGAGATCTCGGCGTCGCGGCTGAAGATCAACGAGGACCTCCTGGATGAGGTCCTCGTGGCTATGCGGCGCATTCAGGCAAGGGTGAATCTCGATCCCCCCCGTATAGACGGTCTCCTGGGCATCCGCGGCGTCGTCGAGTTCGCCGAAGATCGTATTGAGGGCGAGGAACGAGCGCAGTTGTTGGCAGCCCTGCTTGCCTCGCTCGGTGAGGCGCTGGTGTCGCTGGTCGCGGCGCGTGCGCGGGAAGGGACGGCGATCACCGCGGTATTGCTCGCCCGCCTCGGCGATATCGAGCGCCTGACGGCGGCCGCCGAAGCCAGTCCGGCACGAACGCCGGCGGCAATCAAGGCGCGACTGCAGGGCCAAATCGACCTCTTGCTGGGGGCGGCGCAGCAATTCGACGCCGATCGCCTGCACCAGGAGGCGGTTTTGCTGGCGACGCGAGCCGATATCCGCGAAGAACTGGACCGACTGCAGGCCCACATCGCAGCGGCACGCGGACTGCTTTCACGCGCGGCCCCGGTCGGCCGCCAGCTCGATTTTCTGGCGCAGGAATTCAATCGCGAAGTCAACACTTTATGCGCCAAGGCCAACGATCGAGGCTTGACCGCCATCGGTCTTGAACTCAAAACCGCCGTCGACCAGTTTCGCGAGCAAATCCAGAACCTGGAGTGAGGCGCGTGCCGCACTTAAGTCCGGCGATCCCCAACTCAGCCGTCGGGCCGAGGTCCGCGTGAAAGCGCCCGGCCGTCGTGGGCTGCTGTTGATCCTTTCTTCGCCATCGGGGGCGGGGAAGTCGACCCTGACGCGGTTGCTCCTCCAGGAGGAGAGAGACGCGCTGTTCCTGTCAATTTCGGTGACGACGCGGCGACGGAGGCCGAGCGAAGTCGAAGGCGTCCACTACCATTTCATCGACCAGAAGCGGTTTAATGCGATGCGCGAGCGTGCCGAGTTGTTGGAGTGGGCGGAGGTGCACGGCAACCTTTACGGCACGCCGCGAGCGCCAGTCGAGGAGGCACTCGAGGCGGGAAAGGACGTCCTGTTCGACATCGACTGGCAAGGGGCTGAGCAGGTCGGGCGGGCGATGCCGGGAGATGTCGTCAGCGTTTTCGTGCTCCCGCCGTCGATGAAGGAACTGCGGGCGCGGCTGGAGCGTCGGGCGGAGGATGACGGTGCTCAAATCGCCAAACGGCTGGCCAACGCCCGCGACGAGATCGGTCACTGGCGCGAGTACGACTACGTCATCGTGAACGACGACTTGCAGAGATCGCTGGCGGCGACGCGAACGATTCTGGCTGCCGAACGGCAGCGCCGGCAACGCCAGAGCAACCTGCAAGACTTTGTGCAGCGGCTCATCGAAGAGAATGGCTCACTAGGCTAGAGCGTTGGCCAGCGAGACGAATTCGGCGACGGAGAGATCCTCGGCGCGCCGGGTTTCGACGATGTTGAGGGCAGCGAGCGTCTCGGCTGGATCGGCGAATAATCCACGCAGGCTCTGACGGAGCATCTTGCGGCGCTGTCCAAATGCGGCGGCCGTCACTCGTTCGAGCTTCCCGGCGGTGCTGGCGAGCGGCGCGGCGCGTAGCGCGAAGTCGACCACGGTCGATGTCACCTTGGGCTGCGGAGTGAACGCCTGCGGCGGTATGTCGAAGAGCATCCGGGGCTCGGTCCGCCATTGCGCGAGGACGCCGAGGCGGCCGTAGGTCTTGTTGCCAGGGGCGGCAACGATCCGCTCGGCGACCTCGCGCTGGAACATCAGTGTCATGCGCTCATAGAACGGCGGCCAAGGTTCGGCGGTGAGCCAGCCGACCAGCAGGGGAGTTGCGACGTTGTAAGGGAGATTGGCAACGATCCGCACCGGCCCGGCTCCTGCAAGCGTGGCAAGGTCGGCGGTCAGAGCATCGCCTTCGACGATCTCCAGACGGCCGGGATAACGGGCCGCCACCTCATGTAAGGCGGCGATGCAGCGCACGTCGCGCTCGATAGCGACGACTCTGCGGGCGCCGACGGCGAGCAGCGACCGGGTGAGTCCGCCTGGGCCGGGCCCGACTTCGAGGACCGTCGAGCGGCTGAGATCGCCGGCGGCGCGGGCGATCTTGGCGGTGAGGTTGAGGTCGAGCAGGAAGTTCTGGCCGAGGGACTTGCGGGCAGCGATCTCGTGGCGGGCGATGACGTCGCGAAGCGGCGGCAGTCCGTCGGCCGGTGCGCTCACCGGCGCTGCTCGCCGGCGGCAAGATCGGCAGCCAGGCGAAGCGCGGCAGCGAGACTTGAGGGGTCGGCGCGGCCGGTCCCGGCGATGTCGAGGGCCGTGCCGTGATCGGGCGAGGTGCGCACGAACGGCAAGCCGAGCGTCACATTCACCGCTTCGGCGAAGGCCAGGGTCTTCACCGGTATCAGAGCCTGGTCGTGATACATGCAGAGGGCAACGTCGTAGGTGGATCGAGCGGCGGGGTGGAACAGTGTGTCGGCAGGGAGGGGCCCGCGGACGTCGATACCCTCGGCTTGGAGTGTGTGGACTGCCGGACCGACGATGCCCGTGTCTTCGGTGCCCATGGCACCGCCTTCCCCAGCGTGGGGATTGAGGCCGGCGACGGCAAGGCGGGGCCTAGCGATGCCGCAGCGGCGGCGAAGGTCGGAGGCAACGATACGCGCAGTATCAACGATCAGGCCTGCCGTCAGGCGGCGCGGTACCTCGGCCAACGGGATGTGGATGGTCACGGGCACGGTTCGAAGATCCGGCGCCACCAACATCATCACCGGTTTCGGCGGCTCTCCCCCTTCGGCCGCCAGCTCGGCGAGAAACTCGGTGTGGCCGGGATGGCGGAAGCCGGCGGCGTATAGCGCGGCCTTGTTGATCGGGCAGGTCACCAAGGCGGCGGCCTCGCCCTCCCGAACCAGACCGACTCCGCGGGTTATGGCCTCGACGACCGCCGGCGCATCAGCTGCCGCGATTTTGCCGGCGGTGCCAGTTGCTTTGGCGTGGAGCGGCACGACCGGAAGGGCCTCGCTGAAGCGGCGGCTGGCTTCCCCGGGCTCGACCGGCAGCAGGGGGGTCGGCAAAGAGAGTTGCGCGGCACGGCGCGACAGGAGGTCGGGGTCGGCGAGGACGAAGAAAGGCGGGAGGCGGCGCTCGACGCGCTCGTGCCAGGCCCGCAGCGCGATGTCCGGCCCGATCCCGGCCGGCTCGCCCATGGTCAGCGCCAGCGGGGCAAGGGGGTTACGCAGCGTTCTCACGGATGGGTTATGACGGCGCGGGCGCGCAGCTCCAACATATAGGCTTTGACGGTTTCCTCCGGCAAAGAACGATCTTGGGGCCTGGGGCGCGAAGGGCTGGCGACCTCCGTGATCTTGCAGACGGCGACCATCTCGATCCCCCGCTCGGTCGGCGTAGGGTCGGTCAGATCTCCCGCTCGAGTCCTTTTCACCGCCTCGCCAAGCGGGCCGTTCAACTGTCGGCTATCGAGATCTCCGAATTCCCTAGTGGAAACCCCGTCGAACGACTTGGCCAGATACATGCTTCGGTTACAGCCGGCAAATCGGGCGCGGAATTGCTCGGCCTCTCGGTGCCGGCGTGCGAGATGTTCTTCCGACGAGCCCTGCGTAATCGTAAAGGTGATCAGCTGCAGGGTGTATCGACTGACAGGCGCGGCGCTCTGATCGGAAGGCGGCTTCGCGGGAAACAATAAATCGCAGCCAGGCGCGGCGTTCGCAGGTGCGATCAGGCAGAACCGGGCAGAGCGGCGCCTATCCAGAAGGCCGTTCAGCAGCTCCTGCCGGACCAGCTGGGAGTGGATCTGCGCCTTCAGGGTCGAGGGCGAAACCCCGCGCCCGGTTAGGGCGTGGCTAAGCTGCTCCGGCGTCAGCCGAACGCGAGCGGCAATCGTCGCATACGCGGTATCAACCTGGGCAGCCGGGATGGTGAGGCCAATGCGATCGGCTTCAGTCCGCTCGATCGCCTCGGCGATCAGTTCCTCAGTGGCCGCCTCGGTGCCGCCGGGGCGTCCGGTCAATTCGTTCAAAGCCGCCCGTTGTTCGACGTCGTAGCCGGTAATCGGCCGGCCGTTGACGACGACCTTGACGGCATCGGCGGCCCATCCGGGTGCGATGACAACGGCGCCGACCAGAAAGAGGGCGATGCGTAGGAATTGGCGACCCATCAGGCCTCCTCCGGCGGACATCGCTCACTTCCGCAGACGCAGGCGGTATCGGTGACTGGACGCAAGCTCAGGCGGTCGATCTTGCAAAGTCGCCAGTTTGCCCAGTCACTTGTAGACGATGACGGCGCGGGCCCGCAGCTCCTTGAGGTAGTCCTTGCCGATGTCCTCGCTTTGCGCGACCAAGAGCCGGTTCTCGATCTCGGCGCGAGCGCCAGATGTGCTTTGGACCTGCGCGATCTTGCACACGGCGTACATCTCCAGGCCCTGATTGGTCGGGCTGACGTCGGTCAGGCCACCGGCGCGCGTCTTCTTGATGGCATCGCCAAGGGCACCGCTCAGTTGCGTGCTGTCGCGGCGGCCGGTGTCCTTGACCGCCACGTCCTTGAAGGACTTGGCAAGATCGACGCTCTTGTCGCAGCCGGCAAAACGGGCGCGAAACTGCTCCGCGTCGCGTCGACGCTGCGAGATCAGCTCTTCGGAGGGGTTCTTCGGCAGGACGAAGATGATCTGCTGAAGCGTGTACTGGTTGATGGTCAGCTTGTCGTTGTCGCCTTTGGCGAGGAGGGCAGCGCTGACGTCGCTGCTCTTTACCTTGGCGGCGCGGCGGATGTGGTCCTGGGCGAGTTCCTGCCAGATCATCTGGGCGCGAATCTGCGTCTTCAGCGTTGACGGCGAAATGCCCCGCCCGGTGAGAGCTTGGGTCAATTGCTCCGGCGTAAGGCGAACGCGACCGGCGATGGTGGCAAAGCCAGCGTCGATTTGCGCATCCGGGATGGTAAGGCCTACGCGGCTCGCTTCGGTCCGCTGGATCGCCTCGTTGATGAGTTCCTCGGTTGCCTCCTTCGTGCCGCCCGGTCGCCCGGTCAGCTCATTCAAGGCAACTCGCTGCTCAATGTCGTAACTGGTGACCGGCAACCCGTTAACGATCACCTTGATGACAGTATCGGCGTTTGCAGGTCCGGCTCCCGACAGGGCCGCAAGTGCGCACAACACTAACAGGACAAAACGTGGAGTCTTCATGGAACCCATTATCGCTCGATGCGACGCTGCCAGCTCGCTAACCGCGAACACGGACTTCGAAGGCTCTCTGCAGCACGAAACAACGCGGATCTGCTGAGCCCAGCGATCTGCCGAGGATCAGGCAAAATGCCGGATCGGTCAATCGCTGCCGACGAAATCCGCCCGCCGCCTTAGTAGGCCACCGAATTCAGGTCAACCCCGGTGGTAGCGGCACCAAGCGTGCGCAGGTCGAGACGCAGCCAAATCTGCCGCGAAGCGACGATGTCGGAATAGTCATTCCGCGTTTCGTTGAAGGCGAGCGACAGGCTGACGCAGTCGTTGTCGTAGGCAATGCCAAGGCTGTCGCCGACCAGCGCCGCGCTGCGGATATCGTAAACAACCGATCCGAAAAGGCGAAGATCATCAAATACCCGGCTCGTCGCCGCGCCGCGGACGACGAACGAATCTTCCTCGCCATTGGTCGCGGCAAGGTTGCGCAGATAAGCGAGACTCACCGCCGCCGTCACCGGTCCCATCGGTCCGGCCGCCTCCAACTCGCCGCGGTTCAGCGTGAAATCGGATTCGGCGAAACGGCCGCGCGCGGTGAGGCTGTGGCCGTTCTGATCGGCGAGGGCAATGCGCGAGACGATGTCGGAGCGCTGGGTCTGAAGGCCGGAGAAGGCGCCGGTGTTGGCGATGTCCGGCGTGGCGAAGGGATTAACGCCCGCCAACTGATACGACTGACCGACAAGGCCGTCGATCGTCATACCGCTCGGGAAGTAGCCGACGTAGCGCACGCCGGCGTTAAGCCGGGTTCCGCCTTCAACGCGGTCGTAGCCGGAAAACTTGTCGCGGCGAAAGAGTGTGGTGTCGTCAAACACCAGGCTCTGGGCGTCTTCGTTCGGGAGCTTGCCCGCCCGCTGCTCGTTGGGGCGACCGATGAGCTGGGCGATGGGCTCCAAGACGTGGCTTGCACCTCCCGCCAGCGCCATCCACGGCCACCGCCACTCCAGGCCGACGGCGGGCATCGCGCGCAGCACGCTGTTGTCCGTAGTCAGGCCGGCGGCGAATGCCGCCGGATCGGTAGCCGACAGATGGAAGCTGTCGCCGCGCGCATAGGCAAAAGGCGTGAACAGCATCCCGCCAGGGGCGACAAAGCCCTTTTGCCATTCGATCTGGTTGCTGAGGCGGGTGAAGGCGCCGGAAACGCCGCGATAGTGGTCGGGGAGCAGATTGCCATCGAGGTCGAGGGTGTCGCTCGCTCCGCGGGAGAGGCTGGTGATGTTAGAGCGGACCGTCAGTTCGCCTCCGGCGACCGGTTGATCCAGCGTGTATCGGTGATCGACGACCGGATGGACGATCGGTTGGCGCTCCTGATCGTAGATCGGGTCGGTTTTGTCGGTGAGAACCGCGAAGTAATACGCGCGCGCGTCAAGGCGATTGCGATCGCTTTGGCCGGTCAAGTATGCCCTCGATGTGAGGATCGCGTTCTCGTCCGAGATGACGTTGTAATTACGGGTGAAGGTGCGGTCGGTGAGCGCCGTCGCGTCCCAGCCATAGGACCACTGGTCGGCAAGGGCGAAAAGGCCGGTTGTCCTGACGCCGCCGCGGAAGTCGCGCTGCGCGAAGGTGCCGGTGCCGCCGTCGCCGAGGAACAGTTCGCCGCGCTCCTGGCGCAGCCCCGCCGCCTCGACAGTGTAGGTGCCGTTGGAGAGGCGGTGACGCCACTCCACGTCGACCAAGGCGCCCTGCTTGGACAGCAGCGTCGGCGTGATGGTTAGATCGTAGTTCGGCGCCAGCGCCCAGAAGTAGGGCGTTCCTACCTGGATGCCCAATTCCTTCGAGAAGCCCGTGCGCGGGGAGAGGAAACCGGACTGGCGCTTAACCGTATCGTCCGGGGTCCAGAAGAAAGGCACCCACGCAACCGGCACGCCGAGGAACTCCAGCGAGGCGTCGTTGAAGGTAATGAGGTGGCTGCTCTGATCGACGACGATACGTGCCGCCTTCACCTGCCATAGTGGCGGCCGCTCGGGATGGTCGATGCAGGGCTGGCAGGCGGTGTAGACGGCGCGGTCGAGCACTGTTGTCGAGCCGGATTGTCGCGACGCGCTCGCGGCGGCGAAATGCGTTCGGTCGGCGGTGTCGATGCGCAGCGACTTGACGAAACCGTCGCGGAAGCTGTCGGTGACATCGAGGGTCTCGGCGCTGATCACCGCGCCGCCGGGTTCGAGAACGCGAACAGCGCCGCTGGCCACCAAGCGACCGGTCTTACGGTTGTAGGTTACCCGCTGCGCCTCGAGCGCGTAGCCGTTGTAATAGATCTTCACTCGTCCGGAAGCGGCAATGCTGTCCCGGTTGTAGTCGTAAATGAGTTGGTCGGCCTCCAGCAGCATTTGGTCGTTGGCACCGGGGGCTGCCGGTCCACCGAGAAGCGGGCTGCCGACCACGGATGTCACGGCAGCCTGCGCTGGTCCGAAGGCCGCAGTGCCGACGAGGCAGCCGACAGCAATCGCCGCGAGGGCAGCACCAACCCAGCGCAGAGGCGCGGGAAGACCAATCCGTTGGCGAGGCTTGAACTGGCTTCTCACCCGTCTTCCTCGCGAAGCAAGATCGTGACGCTGATCAATGTCGCCATGACGGCCGGCAGCCACGCCGCGAACACCGGCGCCACCAGACCGCCACCCCCTAATCCGCGGGTGATTTCGTTAGCCACATAGAGCACGAAGCCGGCCGCCACGCCAGTGATAATCATGCCGCCGAGGTTATCCAAACGGGTAAAACGCAGCGAAACCGCGCCGGCAATCAACACCATCGCCAGCAGCAACATCGGCCTCGCGATAAGTAGCTGATATTGCATCTTGAATCGGTTTACGGGGACCGTCGTTTGCTCAGCGAGATCGATCATCCTGGGAAGGTCCCAGAAGGAGATCGTGTCCGGGTCGCCGAAGGCCTGTCGAATCGCCGCTTGGGTGAGGGCGGTGGGAAGGGGATAAATCGCCACTTGGCGCGGCTGCGCGTTCGGCCGCGTAACCGTTGCCGGTCCGATCTGCCACTCGTTGCCGACAAGCTCGGCGCCGGGTGCATCGATGCGCTCGCGAAACCGTCCCTTGTCGTCGAAAACGAAGGCGGTAACCCCACTCAGGCTCAGGCCCTCGCGCGAACTGCTGGTCGCGCCGATGATCGAATCGCCATCCTTGCCGTTCTGTCTCAGCCAGACCGGTCCGCCGGGCGACTTGTTGGTAGCGCTGATCGGCCCCCGCTCCAGCTCCACGGCCATCTCCTTCCAGGCGGCGGCGAGAGGGTTGAAAAGGGTCGTTGCGGCCAAGCCGACGAGAAGGCCGATGGCGGCACCCGGCAAGATGAACTGCCACGCCGAAACGCCCGCCGCGCGGGCAACCACCAGTTCCAGCCGGCGATTGGAGATGGCAAAGGCGGCGATGGCGCCAAAAAGCGTGGCGAAGGGGAGGACTGCCTCGGCGACGTTCGGCGTGCGCAGGATCGTATCGAGGGCGGTCAGGCGGGCGTCAAACCCGTAGGAGGAGTAGGCGCGCCGCGAGAGTTCGACATAGTCGATCACGGCGATCAGCACGACGCACAGGCCGAAGATCGCCAGAATCGTCTTGGCGAAACGAACCGTAAAGTAGCGGGTGAGAGTCCAGCCGATGCGCATCGCCGTGTCATCCAGCGCCTTGGCCCGGAGCCGCCGCTGCCGAGCGGCGGAACCTGCCGGCGATGGCAGCGCCAACATGGTCCAAGAAATCCCCAACCCGTCGTGGCAGTCGGGGCTGCACCAGGCCGAAGGTGACGAGTAGAGACGCGAGGATCGCCAGCGGCGGCGTGGCATAAAGGAAGAAGGCGGCGACCTTGCTGGTCGAAGCTGGCACGAGGAGTAGGAAACCGACGCCTCGAATAGCCGAGCCGACTACGGTAGCGCCGGCAATGGCCGCCCCGCGCCCGCGCCGGGTGGTCCGCGCCTGGCCGAGAAAGGCGAGGGGCACGATGGCATTTGAAAGCGCGTAAAGCGGCGAAGATAGACGGTCATTCAGCTCTGTGGCGAAACGCTCGGGAGACCTTTGGTAGATCGGGTCCGCCGGGTCCGGTTCGAACAAGTACTCAGTCGGGCGCTCGGACGGCAGATAGACGGGCGTTTGCGCGCGCGCGGCGAAAGTGCCGAGATCGAACGCGTAGGAGCCGAACTCGATGATGGAAATGGCACCCTCGGGCAGCGTCTGGCGTTGAATGACGCCATTCGCCATGACCAGAAATGTGCCCAGCGGGGCATCGATCACTGCCCCGCTCTCGGCAAGATAGGTCAGAACCTGATTCTGTTCGCGGCTGTCCGAAACGAAAATGCCCGACAGGGTCCGATCCGGGTTGCGGCGTTTGATCTGCAGAACCACGCCGTCGGCAACTCTGACGAACTGCCCCTCGCGGATGATCGATGTGATGATGTCGGAATTGATCGCCGCCAACATGTTTCGGGCGTTCCGCTGTGTGAGCGGCGAGAGGTAAAGGGTGTTGAGGGCCACGGCTGCCGCGATCAAGACGGCGATCAGGGTGACGGGTTTCAGCAAGACAATCGGCGAAGCACCGCCGGCATTGACGATGGCCAGTTCGGAATCACTGTTGAGGGTGTTGAGCACGTAGACGATGGCTATGAACGAGGCGACGGGGGCAATCACGATCAGCAACAGGGGGAAGAACAGGGCGCTGAAGCGGAAAAAAGTGACCAGGGTCTGACCGCGGGCGGTGACCAGATCGAACTGGCGCAACGATTGGGCGATCCACACCGTCGCCGACAGCGTAAGGAGCGTCATGACGAGGGCGGCGAAGGTGCGCCGGGCGATGTAGCGTTCCAGTGTCTTCATCGGCGTCGATCGGCGGCCACAGCAGCCATTCTAAGCGGGGAGCATGCCGCCAAAACCACTATCGCGGTCCGGCGGCAGATAGGATAGAGGTCGAGGCGATTTCCTTCCCGCTGTTGCCAATCTGCAGAGCCCGCCCATGTCAGACCTGCCAGCAATCTCATTTGCACGCCCCGAGACCCCCAGCCGCGGAACAGTCGTGCTGTTTACGGGAGAAGGATTGGGGCTCGGCGCCATGGCGGCGGGGCTTGCCGTCGGGGCCGCCTTCGAAAGGGCGGCTGAATTCGTCGAATTCAAGGCCAAGCCGATGTCCTCACTGGATATTCTGGCGCCTGGCGAAGGGCGTTTCAGCCGGGTTGCGGCGGTCGGAATGGGACGCCCGGCCGAATTGCGCGAGGGCGACTGGGCGCGCCTGGGCGGAACGGCGCTGGGCGTTCTACGCAAGGGGGAAAGCGCCGCAATCTTGCTTGAGCGGCCCGACGGCGTTCCGGTCACGCCCGAGCAAGCTGCGGATTTCGCTCTGGGAATCATGCTGAGGGCGTATGTCTTCGATCGCTACAAGCGGGACAGCGATGCCGAGCCTGCGGGCAAAAAGCGCCCGGGCACGCTGACCATTCATGTTGTCGACTCGGCTAAGGCGAAGCGCGCTTTCGAGGCTAAACAGGCGGTCGGCCTTGGCGTCCATATGGCGCGCGATCTCGTCCATGAACCGGCCAACCTTCTTGGCCCGACGGAATTTGTCGAGCGGCTCGAAGCCCTGCCGCCGCTTGGTATCGAGCTCGAGATCCTGACCGAAAAGGACATGAAGAAGCTCAAGATGGGGGCGTTACTCGGGGTGGGGCAGGGATCAGTCCGCCCGCCGCGCATCGCCGTCATGCGGTGGAACGGCGGCCGCAAGGACGAGGCTCCGGTTGCCTTCATCGGTAAGGGCGTCGTGTTCGACAGCGGCGGCATCTCCATCAAGCCGGCGCAGGGCATGGAGGACATGAAGGGCGACATGGCGGGTGCGGCCGCGGTGACCGGGCTCATGCGCGCTCTCGCCGGCCGCAAAGCCAAGGTCAACGCAGTCGGCGTGATCGGTGTGGTCGAGAACATGCCCGATGGCAACGCGCAACGACCAGGCGACATCGTCACCGCAATGTCGGGACAGACTATCGAGGTCGTCAACACCGACGCCGAAGGGCGGCTGGTCCTCGCCGACGTCATTACCTACGTGCAGCAGAAGCTGAAGCCCCGGCTGATGATCGATCTGGCGACGCTGACCGGCGCGGTCATCATCGCCCTCGGGCACCACCACGCGGGAATGTTTTCGACCGACGATGATATAGCGGAAGCACTGCGTTCGGCAGGAGAGGCGACCGGCGAGCGGGTTTGGCGCCTGCCGCTCGGTCCGGAGTACGACAAGCTGATGGATTCCAAATTCGCCGACATGAAAAACACCGGCGGGCGCGCAGCGGGCTCGATTACGGGCGCGCAATTCATCAAACGCTTCGTGAAGGATGTTCCGTGGGTGCATCTCGATATTGCTGGGACCGCAATGGATTCTCCGCAAACCGAGATCAACAAAAGTTGGGCATCCGGTTTCGGCGTGCGCTTGCTCGATCGATTCGTTACCGATCGCTACGAGGGATGACCGGACATCGGTGACGGAAATCCTCTTCTACCATCTGGAACGCGCGCCGCTCGAGGACGTGCTGCCCGGGCTGCTTGAGAAGTGCCTGGAGCGTTCGTGGCGGGTCGTCGTGCAAGCAGGGTCGGAGGAGCGTGTCATCGCGCTCGACGCCCACCTCTGGTCTTATCGCGACGAAGCGTTTCTTCCACACGGCACGGCGCGGGAAGGCAATGCGGCAGCCCAGCCGATTTGGTTGACAAGCGGGGATGAAAACCCAAACAGCGCCAATGTCCGGTTCCTGGTGGATGGGGCTAAATGCGATGACATGTCAGCCTACCATCGCGTGGTGCAGATATTCGACAGTCGAGACGCCGACGCGGTCAGCGATGCGCGCTCAGCCTGGAAGTCGGCGCAAGCCAGTGGCCACACGGTTACCTACTGGCAGCAAGGCGAAGGCGGGCGATGGGTGAAAAAGGCCTAGTCTCCGCCCGAGGTCATCGCGCTCTCGTAGTCGGCTGAGACGGCCAGCCAGCGCTCCTCCGCTCCGGCGAGAGCCTTGGCGGCCTCGGCGCGTGCTTTGGCAAGCCGTGCGGCCTCGGCTGGTTGGGTGGCGTACAGTGCGGGGTCGGCGAGCCGGCGATCGAAATCCGCCATCTCGCGCTGGTGGCGCTCCATAGCTGTTTCCGCGTCCTTGATCAGCCGGCGCAGCGGTGCCAGTTCAGCCCGCCGCTCGGCTGCCCGACGCCGGTCGTCGCCCGGTGAGCGGGAGGTCCGCGTCGGGCCTTCGGCGGCCTCCGTGCCGTTCGCCCGCTCAGGCGCCAGGACCATCTGCCGGTAGTCGTCGATGTCGCCGTCGAACGGCTTGACGGTTCCATCGGCGACGAGCCACAGGCGGTCGGCGGCGGCGTCGATGAGATAGCGGTCGTGGGTGATGAGAATAACGGCGCCGGTGTAGTCGGCGAGGGCGGTGACCAATGCGCTCCGACTGTCGATATCGAGGTGGTTGGTCGGTTCGTCAAGGATAAGGAGGTCGGGCCCGGAGAACGTCGCGAGGCCGAGGAGGAGACGTGCCTTCTCACCGCCGGAAAGGTTGCCAGCCGGTGTGTCCATCTTGGCGCCGGGAAAGCCTAGCGCGCCGGTCCGCGCCCGAACCCGTGCCTCGGGATCGTCCTGCATCAACCGCCGGACATGGTCGTAGGGCGAATGCTCCGGCGAGAGTTCGTCAAGCTGGTGCTGGGCGAAGTACGCGACGGTCATCTTCGCTGCGCGCGTTAGCGTACCGTTTTGCGGCGCTAAGCGGCCGGCGACCAGCTTGGCGAAGGTCGACTTGCCGTTACCGTTGGCGCCGAGGAGACCAATGCGGTCGTCGTTGTCGATCCGAAGGTTGAGCCGGCGAAGGACCGGCCGGTCGGCCGCGTAGCCTGCCGTAACGTCCTCCATACGCAGGATCGGAGGAGCCAGCGGCCGCACTGGGCTGACGAAGTGGAATTCCTGGACCTCCTCCTCGACGATGGCGGCGATCGGCTCCAACTTGGCCAATGCCTTCAATCGCGATTGGGCCTGCCGAGCCTTGGTCGCTTTGGCGCGGAAGCGGTCGACGAAGGCCTGCATATGTCGCCGCTGTTCCTCCTGCTTGCGGGCGAGCTTGGTCTGCAGCAACAGCTTCTCACGGCGTTGCCGGTCGAACTGGGAGTAGCCGCCGCGATAGGCCGTCAGCTTCCCCTGGTCGAGGTGGACGATCATCTCAGCTCGATCGAGAAGGTCGCGATCGTGGCTGATCAGCAGGACCGTATGGCGGTACTTGGCCAGAAAGGCATCGAGCCAAAGCGTGCCTTCGAGGTCGAGATAGTTGGTTGGTTCGTCGAGCAGCAGCAGGTCCGGTTCGGCAAAAAGCGCGGCCGCGAGCGCGACCCGCATGCGCCAGCCGCCGGAAAAGGCCGAGCACGGACGGCGTTGAGCCTCGGCAGCGAAACCGAGCCCGGCGAGAATCCCAGCGGCCCGGCCTTCGGCGGCGTGAGCGCCAATGTCGGCCAGGCGCGTGTGGATGTCGGAAATGCGGTGGGGATCGGTCGCCGTCTCGGCTTCGGCGAGTAGTGCGGAGCGCTCCGGATCGGCAGCGAGAACGACCTCCATCAGACTGGCTTCGCCGGCCGGCGCTTCCTGTGCCACTTCGCCGACGCGGGACCCGCGGGGAAGGGCGATGGTGCCGCCTTCAGCGGCGATATCGCCGAGGATCAGGCGAAACAGGGTGGTTTTGCCGGCACCGTTGCGACCGACGAGGCCGGCCCGCGTGCCAGCGGGCAGCACCAATGTGGCGCGGTCGAGCAGAGTGCGGCCGGCGATTCGGTAAGTGAGGTCGTTGATCTGCAGCATGACTGAAGGAAGCGCTTTTGCCGCGCGCGCCCCTTCGGGGCAAGCCGGGGCGACGCTCCGTCAGATGGAACGGCGCGTTATCAGCCAATGCGCCAAGGCGGATCCGCCGAGGGCGGGCAGGGAATAGGCAAGCAGGGCAATGAGCGAGAGGGGGGCAAGATCAGCCTCCCATCCGCACATCCAGCCCCAGGCAGGACAGCCGATTGCCGGTACGATGCCGAAGACGACCTGGCCAAGGACCGCGCCGAGGTAAGGGGAGCGAACGCGCCCGCCACTGGTCCAGGTGACGACCAATCCGATCAGCAGCAGAACGGCGAGATACGCGGCCGGATTTCCGTCCCACGGCTCGCGGCTTTTCGCGACTGGTGCCGAGGCCGCCCAAACGGCGAAGCCGGCGAGGGCGGCGGCGAAGAAGCCGAGGGTGTCCCTGGTGCGAGGGTTCATGTCTGGCTAGAGTCTGCTGAAGATCGAAGGTGCTGGCCCGACGGGACGACCGCGGGTCGGCAGGCCGTTTCACAATGCCGGTGAACTGATCATGATGCCTGCACCTGTGCAACGCCGTTCGCTCTGGCGCTCCACGCTCAACGCTGCCGTCTCGCTCTTGTTGTTCGTGGAGCCGGTTGCTTCTGCCGAATGTCCAGCGAACAATGTCGGCGAGGCGGTCAGCGCCGAGACGATCAGCGACGCGGTCGGCCGTTGCGAGGCGATCGAACAGGTCGGTCGGTTCGGCGACACGATCTGCATCAACGGTCCGATCGGCGCCGCCACGTTCGCCGAATTCTCTGCCCTTTTCGACGGAGTGACGCTGGCGATCGTGAGCAGCGGCGGCGGCGATTCGGAGCCTGCGATCAAGATCGCCGAGGCGATCTGGCGAGCCCATCTCGACGTCGTCTTCTTCAAGGCGTGCTATTCGGCCTGCGCCAATTACCTCTTCCTCGCGGCGCGGCGGAAGTTTCTCGTCGATGACGTCGTGGCGGCCTGGCACGGCAGCCCCGCGTTGTTCCCCGTCAGCCGTGTCGGGCAGCTTGGAGAGGCAACTCGGGAAACAGTGCTTCAGCGGATCCGCGAGCACGAGGATTTCCTGACCAGCCTCGGCGAAGAAAAGCGTGCGGCGTTTTCCCGCCTGATGGACGAGCCGCCGCCGCGGGTACGAGCGACACGGAGCCCGACCTCGCTGACGTTCAACCGCTTCTGGTGGTACTCCGACGAGGATCTCTGCAGTCGGTTCAAGGTCGAGGGGATCGTCAGGGTAAGGCGGGTTGGACCGCGCTAGGGCGGCGGGAGGATCGATGCGGCTAACGACGAGTGCGGCGGTTTGGCTGGCGTGCGGGTTGCTGGCCTTGGGAACGGTTCCCAGCACAGGGGGGCCGATGGCGGACGCGGCGCAGGCGACGGCGACGGGACTCGCCAAGCTAGCCGCCTGTCGCGGTGGCGGCGTGGCAATCGCCACGCTCGGTCGCATCGAGACCGCCGAAGCGTTTGCCGGGACGGTCGCCGTCGGATCGGGCCCCGCCTTCGAGCCAGATTCGCACTCGCTGTTTGGGGTTGGGCCGCTGACGCGGACGTTCACCGGCCTGCTCTTTGCGGAGGCGGTCTCGAGCGGCCTGGTTAAGGCCGACGATCCGGTGAGCAAATACCTGCCGCGCGAGGTGTCGGTTCCGAGCTTTTTTGAGAAGGGCCAGGCGGTGCCGATCCGCCTCGTCGACCTGGCAACGCACACATCGGGTCTACCCCGTGGTGTGGGAGCAACCAAGCCATCGTATGGCGTCGGGCAAATGTATGCCGATCTAGCCAAGATCACGCTGACTCGTCGACCGGGAACAAAGTGGGACGAGTCCGATCTCGGCTTCGCCCTGCTCGCCGAGGCAATGGCAAACGTCTTCAAGCTGCCCTTCGATCGTCTTCTGGCGGAGAAAATCGGCACTTCGCTCGGAATGTCCGAGACCCGGTCGGCGGACAACACCGGTGTCGTCATGGGCCTGGGAGCGAACGGCCAGAAGCTGACCGTGGAGAATCCGGCGATGCCGGCCTTCCAGGGCGCTCTCGGGGCGCGGTCAACACTGGCGGACATGCAGGCGTTTCTCGCCGTCGTGATGGCCGCAAGCCGGACACCAGCGCAGCGACTGCTCTTGGACTGGCATACCTTTCCCCGAACAGCGGGCGGGGGAACGGTCGAGCAGGGGGTGGCCTGGCAGAGGCTGATGCCGTTCGGCAATGCCGTCGACGTGATCTGGGCGGGCGGCGAAGCATCGGGCTTTTCAACGACCGTGGCTTTCTCGGAGAAGCTCGGCGAGGGCGTTGTGGTGATGGCAAGCCGCGCCTCTTGCGATACGCAGCGAGCGGCGTTCTGTCTCATTAAGGCGGCCGGAGATGCCGTTTCCGCGAAGGCAGTGCGCGGTCCGAGCTGTCAATTCTAACTCAGTCGAGAGGGCCGCCAGGGTGTGCGGCAGCCACCTCAGCCGCTGTGAGCTTGCGGGCGACATAGTCCGGTCCCGCCGGGGTCATAACGGCGCCGATGAAGACGATGTCGCCGGCAGATAGAGGACCGAGGTCCACATCGCTGTTGGGAAGGATGGCGATGATGCGGTCGCCGATCCGAACGACGACCTGCGGCCCGCCGGAGGCCATGCCGCGCGCCCAGGCCTTGAGCTGCGAATAGTAGGGCTCCTGGCGCCAGGCACCGGGCGATCCGGTATCCAGATGAGCGACGAGACGCCGCCCATCGTCGATCCGATAGAGGACGATCTTGGAACGGCTTGGGCGCCATTCCTCGCCGAGGCGATCGTTCTCCAGCCACAGGCAGGAGAAGTCGCGACACTCGAGCGGTCGCCGATCGTAAATGGCGCAGCCGCGGCCGGGCTTGGCATGAGGGCACCACTGGCCGACCGGCTTATCCAAGGCCTCGATGCCGACCAGCTTGCAGCAAAGCGAGCAGGTGCCGCAGTCGCGGTCATTTCCCGGCACCGTCGGACTCACGCTCTGCAACCTCTCTGCAACGAGGGCTTGCGCCAACCTTGTTTCCCGGCGGGCGGGAGGGCTATACAGCCCCCGCCATCAAGCCAGCAACGGGAAGGAACCGCGCCCCATGGCGATCGAGCGTACTTTTTCCATGATCAAGCCGGACGCGACGCGCCGAAACATCACCGGTAAGGTCACTGCCATGCTGGAGGAGGCTGGGCTGAGGGTAATTGCGCAGAAGCGGGTATGGATGACCCGCAAGCAGGCCGAGGGCTTCTACGCCGTGCACCGCACACGCCCCTTCTTCGACGACCTCTGCAATGGCATGACCTCCGGGCCGACGGTGGTTCAGGTGCTGGAAGGCGAAGGCGCGGTCATGAAGAATCGCGATGTCATGGGCGCCACTGATCCCGCCAAGGCGGCGCCCGGCACAATCCGCAAGGCGCTCGGCCTTTCGATCGGCGAGAACACGGTACACGGCTCGGATGCGCCTGAGACGGCGCGCGTCGAGATCGCCTATTGGTTCTCCGAAACCGAGATCGTCGGCTAGCTCAACGCGCGAAGCGTTGACGTTTGATCCACGTATCCGTTGCGGTCACGACTTCCTTGTCGAGGCCGGGAAAGCCATGCGCGCCGCGAGCCTCGCACGGATCGCCGCGCGGGGCATCGCCGCCTTCCATCCAGAGAATATCGAGCCGGCGTCCGCCGGTTTCGTACCAGGAACGGAACGGTTCCACGGCTGACGGGGCTGTCGGACTGCAGGTGTCGGCGCGATGTTCGATAACGAGCAGAGGGAGGTCGAGGCGCCGCGGGTCGTTGCCCGCCATCTTGGCGACCGTAAAATCGCGCGGATTAGCGCCGAGGAATCCGGACGAGATCACCAACGCATCCGGTCGCTCACGGCCGCTCAGCCGTGCCGCAGCGTTGGCCGCCGAAATGGTTCCCCGGCTGGTACCAATCAGAACGACGGGAAGAGGCTTTAGCGTTCGCATGAAAACGATCGCCGCGGCGATATCGGTCGCGTTGCGAGCATCGGCACGGTAGCCGTCGACTCCGCCGCCGGAGGGCGTCTTAAGATCGGGAGCGATATCCGGGACGAGCGTGTTGTAGCCGGCGGCCGCGTAGGCAGCGCGGCTGCGCACAAGGTGATTGTCCTGGCCCCAGCCGATGCGGCCGTTGGTCTGCAAGGCGAGATTGCCATGTCCGCCGGCGAGCAAGATTACGCTGCCCAGCGGGTTTTCGGCCGGAATAAGCAGGGCTCTCACCGACTGGCCGCGCGAGGGGATTTCGACAACCTGCTCGGCCGCTACGGTGTTACTTGCGATGCATACGGCGAGCCAAACGAGGATCAGCCGCATGTCGCGCTCCCGTCTCAGCCGCCGGTCATCGGTGGGAAGAGAGCGATCTCCCGGGCCCCGGCGATCGGTGTGGCCGGGGCAGCGTGCAAACGATCAACCGCGACGCGGATTACGTCGGGCTCGGACAAAGCATTTTCGTATTCGGGGCCGCGCGAACGCAGCCAAGCCACCAACTCGCCCACAGTGTTGACGTTACGCGGTGGGTCGAGGTCTTCCTCGCGGCGCCCGATGCGCTCGCGCACCCAGGCGAAATACAAAAGCTTCACTCGTCGTCACCAATCACGTGATGGAGGCCCGCTCGGAAATAATCGTATCCCGTATAGAGCGTGACAAGGGCGGCGATCCAGAGCAGCGTGAGACCGATCTCATTGGCCACGCTGATCAAGCGCTCGGCCGAGTCGCCCGCGATCAAGAAGCCCAAGGCGATCATCTGGATGAGCGTCTTCCACTTGGCGAGGGCCGAAACGGGAACGCTGACACGAAGCTCGGCCAAAAATTCGCGCAGGCCCGACACTAGGATTTCGCGGCAGAGGATGACAATGGCGGCCCAAAGCGAGGTCGGACCAATGGTGCCGTCGGCGACGAGCATGAGCAACACCGAGGCAACCAGCAGCTTATCGGCGATGGGGTCGAGCATCCGCCCAAGCGTTGACTGCTGCTGCCAAGCGCGGGCGAGGTAGCCGTCGAAAAAGTCGGTGACGCTGGCCAGGACGAAAACGGTCAAAGCCAACCATTGCGCCCAGTCAGCTTGGAGCATCATCAGGGCGACAATGGCGGGAACCGCGGCGATGCGCCCATAGGTCAACAAATTGGGCAGCGCGACGCGATATCGCCGCCCAATAGCATCCGGCAGCCGATCAACGGCAATCGGCGCCGATTGGTCTGAGGTACCCAATGTTTGGCGCGTTATGTCAGCCATCGCCGTGGAAGAAGTCGTAGATCTGTTCTGCCATTTGCGCCGAAATCCCCTCAACCGCAAGGAGATCGCGGACGCTGGCCCTACTCACGGCTTTAGCAGTACCAAAATGCATCAAAAGAGATCGCTTTCGAGCGGGGCCAATTCCAACAATTTCGTCTAACGGATTCTTGACCATAGCCGTCTTGCGGCGGGCGCGGTGCGTGCCGATGGCGAATCGGTGCGCTTCGTCACGAAGCCGCTGGACATAATACAGGGCCGGGTCCCGTGGTTGCAGCATGAATGGCTCGCGGCCATAGATGTGGAAGGTCTCGCGGCCGGCGTTGCGGTCGGGGCCTTTGGCGATGCCGACGATCGGGAGATCGTGCAGCCCGAGATCGGCGAGGGTTGCCCGGGCGGCGGCAAGCTGCCCCTGGCCGCCATCGATGAATACCAGGTCGGGCCATTCGGGGTTCTCCTCCGGTTCTCCATCACTTGTGGCCTCGACGGCACTGCGGGGCGCTTCGCGCAATAGTCGCGAAAAACGTCGACGTAGGACCTCGCGCATCATGCCGAAGTCATCGCCAGGCGTGAGATCGGTGGCTTGGATATTGAACGTCCGGTAATGACGCTTCTGAAAGCCATCCGGCCCGGCAACAATCATCGCGCCGACGGCATTGCTGCCCATAATGTGGCTGTTGTCGTAGACCTCGATCCGTCGGGGCGGTTCGGAGAGGCCGAAGGCGCTGGCGACACCGGCAAGTAGAGTGGCCTGCGAGGCCGATTGCGCGAGCTGCCGGCCAAGGGCCTCACGGGCATTGGCAAGGGCGTGCTCGACCAGCTCGCGCTTTTCCCCCCGCTGCGGGACGTTGATCGTCACGGTGTGTTCGGCGCGTTGGCTGAGGGCCTCGGCCAGCAGGTCCTGCTCGTCGATGGCATGCGAGAGGAGGATTAGTCTTGGCGGGGGGCGGTCATCATAGAACTGGGCGAGAAACGCCGCGAGAACTTCTTCGGGCGGAAGACTGCGGTCGGCCTTGGGGAAGTACGCATGGTTTCCCCAGTTCTGACCGATGCGGAAGAAGAAAACTTCAACAATCGTCACGCCGCCCTCCTGGTGGCAGGCGAACACGTCGGCGTCGGTGACGGTCTGGGGATTGATCCCCTGGTGGGCCTGGATGTGCGAGAGCGCAGCGAGCCGGTCGCGGAAGACGGCTGCGCCTTCGAAGTCCATTCGTTCCGAGGCCGACTCCATGAGCGCGCCGAGCTCGGCGCGTACAGCTTGGCTCTTCCCTGCCAAGAAGTCGCGGGCTTCGCGCACCAGTTCGGCATAGTCCGCCAAGTCGATTTCGCCGGTGCAGGGACCGGAGCAGCGCTTGATCTGAAAGAGGAGGCAAGGCCGAGTGCGGGTCGCGTAGACCGAATCGCTGCAGGAGCGGAGGAGGAACGCACGCTCCAGGGCGTTGATCGTGCGGGCCACCGCACCGGCCGACGCGAAGGGACCAAAGTAGTCGCCCTTGCGGCTCCGTGCACCGCGGTGCTTGGCGATCATCGGCGCCTCATGATCGCCGGTGAGAAGGATGTAAGGGAACGACTTGTCGTCACGCAGAAGGACGTTGAAGCGCGGTCGGAGCCGCTTGATCAGGTTGGCCTCGAGGAGCAGCGCCTCCGTTTCGGTCGCGGTGGTGACGAATTCCATCGTCGCCGTCTGGTCGACCATGCGGTGGATGCGCGCCGAGGCGGCCACCGGGCGGGCGTAGGAGGCGACGCGTTTCTTCAGGCTCCGCGCCTTGCCGACATAAAGGACGGTGCCACGTGCGTCGAACATGCGGTAGACGCCGGGGGCGTTGGGCAGTCGCTTGACGAAGTCGGCAATGGCGGCGGGACCGCTGGTACCGCTGACGATGGCCTGGAAAGCCGGAGATGCCGAACTCATTCCGGTACCTGCTGATCGGCGGTTTCCCAGGCCAGGTGTTGACCGCCATCCAGGGCAATCATCTGCCCGGTCACCGACCGGTTCTCGACGAGGTAGCGGACGGTACGACCGAAATCGGCAAGGTCCGGCGGGCGGCGGAGTGGGAGCGCCTCGACCTGCCGCGCGAAATCGGCGGGGGTCTGGCGCGATGAGCGAAGCGTTGGGCCGGGACCAATGGCATTTACGCGTATCCGGGGCGCGAGAGCCTGAGCCATCGAGACGGTCGCGGCGAGCAGGGCGGACTTCGACAGTTGATACGAGAGGAACCGGGGTGTCGGCCGAAGGACCCGCTGGTCGATGAGGTTGACGATATTGCCCTCGCTCTTGGCGGGCAGTTGTCGGGCAAAGGCGTCGGCAAGGAAGACCGGCGCGGCAAGGTTGACCGTCATCTGGCGCTGCCACAGCTCGGGATCGAGATCGCCGATGGCGTCCGGCTCGAACATTGCGGCATTGTTGACGAGAAGGATCAACGGCCCAAGGTGATCGTTGGCGGAGGCGAGGAGCCCCGGGGCCTCGCCGAGGTCGGCGAGATCGGCCGCGATAACGACCGACCGACCACCGGCCGCGGCAACGTCGGCCACCAGTGAGTCGGCCTCCGGGGTGGAGCGGCGGACATGAAGGGCGAGGTTCCAGCCATGGCGCGCAAGATCCGCGGCGATCGCCCGGCCAATGCGGCGTGCGGAACCGGTTATCAGAGCTGCCGGGCGCTTGAGATCAGGAGAGGCGGTCGGCACTGGCTTTTCCGAGGGTTGCCGTCGGCGTCAGAGATAGGGTGAGGAGGCCCTGAAGGCCAGACGATCGGACATCGCCACCCCGGTCATGCTCTTTTTTCAGGGGGGAGGGGCGGCGAATCAGCCGTTCGGAACGATACCTTTCACTAACGTTTACGGCCTACTACTCGCCATTCGACCGTCCGAGGGGTGCCCGGCCAGTCGGTCGCCCGCGCCTGCGCCGGCGGCGTGTAGCGTTGCGTCTGAGGAGACATACCGATGCGGTTGCGTAGCCTGGGTTTTCTGGCGGGGTTGAGCTTGTTGAGCCACGTTGTTGTCGCCGATGCGGCGGACTTCTCGCGGCGGGGCAGCCCGGCCGTGGTGCCATACGCCCCGAGCGGCCCAATGCCGATTCTCGGATGGACCGGACCCTATATCGGTGCGGTGGTAGGCTACGGCTGGGGGGACTTCGATGTCATCGGTGCCGGCACAGTCGGGAACAGCGGCTTCGTCGGCGGAGCCTTCGCCGGCTACAATTTCCAATCCGCTCCGGATTGGGTGTGGGGCCTGGAGGGCGACATCATGGGAAGCGGGATGAGCGGGTCCAGCGGGTCGGCAACCGCGCGAACCCGCTGGACTTCGACCGTGCGCGGCCGCCTGGGCTTCCTGTTTGGCGGCAACATGCTGGCCTATGGCACGGCTGGCTTGGCGATGATGGGCGGGGAGCAGGGGACGACACCCAAATACACCGCCACTCATCTTGGCTGGGCATTGGGTGCCGGCGTCGAGGCGATGGTCGCCGCGAACATGACAGCGCGCGTCGAATATCGCTATTCGGATTACGGCATTCGTAGCTATGGCGGGGCGGATGTGCGGCCGACAAGCGGCGAGTTGCTGCTAGGAGCCGCGCTCAAGTTCTAGCCGCTTGCAGCTACACCGATTCTCTGGCTGGCCGCGACGGCGATCGCGGCCAGTTCACCTTGTCTAACCGTTGCCCGCCTTCACCGTACGGCAGGCTTCTCCGTAGACGTGCCAGTAGTCGTACTCCGCCAGGCAATAGGTTACGCGCATGCCAACGCCGGCGAAGTTCCGGTCCATCTCGATCATGTAGTAGACGACTGGCCGGCGGCCATTGGAGAGATTGGCGGCGGCCTCGCACCAACGGCGAGCGACAGTGTGCGCGGTCGGCGCCGCGTAGCCGGTCTCGCGAATCCGGTCGAGATAGTTGATTTTCAGGCCGGTGTGCCACTGCACGTCGTGGACATAACCGAATCGGTCGACGACGTCGTAGATCACACCCTCGGCGCTGCAGTCGGGCAAGCCGCCGATCGTCGGCAGGGCGAACTGAGGGAGGGGTGGACTACCCCAGGCGCCCCAGTCGACCGCGCCCGCCGTGCTGGCCGACGATAGCGCCAGCGCTACAGCCACCGCGAACGGCCGGATTGGCTTCCGGCCTGAAGACGCGTGCCTTTCCATGCTGCGATTCTCCCACGATCCGATTCGGTCCAGGGAAACGATGCGGTCGGGTCGGAAGCAGATCAAGAAATAGCGGCGCTCGATCCCCGGCAACGCTAGGGCTTCTCCCCAGATATTGCGTCAACCCGGGCCGCGGCTCCCGAATCTAATGCAAGGAGGTGCGCGAGGCCGGAGAGCAGTTCCGCCGCCTCGACATCGAATTGCCAAGGTGGATTGACGAGGATCATGCCACTCCCACTGAAGAGACCGCCCGCGTAGGGCCTTCGCACCGCCATTTCGGTTCTCACGATGCGGGGAATGCCGGAGGCGGCGAGGCGAGCGTGAAACGAGGCCACCGCCGAGAGGTCCTTCATCGGATACCAGAGCGCGAAAACGCCGGTCGGCCAACGAGCGTGGGCCTTGGCGAATCCGGCGAGAAGGCGATCGAAATCGTCGCGATCCTCATAGGGAGGGTCGACGAAAACCAGACCGCGACGTTCCTTCGGCGGCACGAAGGCGGGGAGGGCCAACCAACCGTCGAGTTCGATCGCCTTGACCTGGATGTCGCCGGCAAAGCGCGCTTGGAGGAGCGCTGCATCGGCTGGGTGCATCTCGACGACGGTCAGCCGATCCTGGCGTCGCAGGAGATGACGCACCAGAGCCGGGGAACCGGGATAGTAGCGCAGCGCGGTTCCGCCGCCATTGGCGTGCCGGACGGCGGACAAATATGGCGCGAGGAGTTCGCGTATGCGAGGCGGGAGATCGACCGAGAGCAACCGACCGATCCCGGATTGCCATTCCAGCGTTCGGGAGGACTCATCTCCAGCGAGGTCGTAGACGCCAATGCCGGCATGCGTGTCTATGAACCGGAATGCCGTCTCCTTGGCCTGAAGCCGGAGTATGAGCCGGGCCAGAAGTGCGTGTTTGGCGACGTCGGCAAAGTTGCCGGCGTGGAATGCGTGGCGGTAGTTCATCAATCGCCTAGCCGGCTTCCCCCGCCAGCGGCCAGAGCAGCGGCGGCGGCGCCGCGTGAGGCGTATCCAAGCGGACGATGTCGCCCTCTATTCGGACGCGCTCGCCGGCAATTTCGCGAAGGGCTGCCGGATACAGCCGGTGCTCGGCCGTCAGGGTGCGGGCGGCGAGAGACTCCACGGTGTCATGAGCGAGGACCGGGACGGCCGCCTGGGCAACGATCGGTCCGGCGTCGACCTCGGCACGTACGAAGTGGACGGTGCAGCCGTGTAGCTTCACGCCGGCGGCCAGCGCCCGCGCGTGCGTATCCAGCCCGCGAAACGCTGGAAGCAGGGAGGGGTGGATGTTGATCAGGCGGTCACGCCAGCGCTCAACGAAGTCGGCCGAAAGCAAGCGCATGAAGCCGGCAAGGCAAATCAATTCGATGCCGGCCTGATGTAGTTCACGGCCCACTGCCGCTTCAAAGACTGCGCGATCGGTAAACCGGCTCCGCTCAACTGTTACCGCGCGGACGCCCTGCGCGGTTGCATATGCCAAGCCCGCCGCTCCGGAGTTGTCCGAGAGCACCAAGGTGATGGCGGCAGGGTAGTCAGGCGCCTGAGCGGCAGAGATCAGCGCGGCCATATTGCTGCCGCGACCTGAGATGAGGACCGCGACCCGCTTCTTCTGCGACACGTCGCCCCCCTTTATGGCACAGAGAGATCTAGCCTGCCGTCGAACTCAACCCCTTCGGCTTTTCGTGCGACGATTGTACCGATCGGCATCACGAATTCGCCGGCTAGCGCCAGAGCGTCGCGCGCCGCTTGCGCTTCGGCTTCGCGAACCACGACCACCATGCCGACACCGCAGTTGAAGGTGCGGAGCATCTCGCGTTCAGCAATGCCACCCAGAGAGGCGAGCCAGCCGAACACCGGCGTGACAGCGATTTCGCCGAGGTCGATGCGAGCGGCGACGGATTCGGGCAGAACGCGCGGGACGTTCTCGATCAGCCCGCCGCCGGTGATGTGTGCCATGGCCTTTATGCCTGGGACCTTGCGCAAGGCATGGAGGAGCGACTTCACGTAGATCAAGGTCGGTGTAAGCAGGGCACGGCCTAGCGACGTGCCAGGTTCGAAGGGGGCTTCGTCCTTCCAGCCGAGGCCGGTCGTGGCCACCAGTTTGCGGACCAGGCTGTAGCCGTTGGAGTGCACCCCCGAGGAGGAAAGGCCGAGCACGACATCCCCCGGGACGACATCTGGCCGGGGCCGCACGTTGTCTCGCTCGACGACGCCGACGGCAAAACCGGCGAGATCGTAGTCTCTGCCGGCGTAGATTCCGGGCATCTCCGCCGTTTCCCCGCCAATCAAGGCCGCGCCCGACATGCGGCAGCCCTCAGCGATGCCCGCCACTACAGTCGCAGCGGCCCGCGGATCGAGCTTGCCGGTCGCAAAATAGTCGAGGAAGAAAAGCGGCTCGGCGCCCTGGACCACGAGATCGTTCACGCACATAGCAACGAGGTCGATGCCTATGGTGTCGTGGTGACCGGTATCGGCGGCGATCTTTACCTTGGTCCCGACGCCATCGTTGGTGGCAACCAGTAAAGGGTCCTTGTAGCCGAGCGGCTTCAGGTCGAAGAGCGCCCCAAACCCGCCGATCTTGGCATCGGAGCCCGGCCGCCGAGTGGCGCGGACGATCGGTTTGATCAGCCGTACCAACTCGTTTCCGGCGTCGATGTCGACGCCGGCCTCGGCGTAGGTCGATGGCGCCGGCGATGGGGTAGGATCGGTCATTCGGGCTCCCGCAGCCTCTCTTTTTGGCGTCAAGCGGCGCGCATCGAAACGGCAAAGCGCGTGTAAAGCAAGGTCATGCATCATCCTGCGGTGGATTTGAACAGCCCGAAGGATAGTTTATTGGAGCGGCAATGCAGGATCAGCCGATCCCAGGTTTTATCGTCACGCTCCCCAACATCATCACGCTGCTGCGGCTGGTGTTGGTGCCGACGATCGTTTGGCTGATCACAATACAGAGACCGGTACTGGCGTTTTGGCTTTTCGTGATGGCGGGAGCGGGCGACGCCTTGGATGGGCATCTCGCGCGGAAGTTCGACCTGCGCTCGCGCCTCGGCGCCCTTCTCGACCCTCTAGCCGATAAGGTGCTGCTGGTTTCCCTCTACGTCGTTCTGACGATCATGTCGGAAATCCCGACTTGGCTCGCCTACCTTGTGGTCAGCCGGGACGTACTTATTGTCGGGG
>JAXMDC010000004.1:0-402500 GCA_046349035.1 Bauldia sp.
ACCTTGGCCTGATGTCCGGGCCCGGCGGCGGCTATGGGGCGATGGTATCGCTCGGTGACGCCTGCGCCTCCTGGGAGTGCGATCGCGTTGTGACGATCGCCGGCGAAGCGGTTTGGGGGATCGGGGCTCTCGGTCCGGCCCGCCTCGGCGCCCAGCTCGGCTGGACGACCTCGCTGACCGATAGCGACTCGGTCGGCTACATCCACGGCGTTCTGGACTTCATGGCCGGCCCGAACGTGCTGCTGTCGGTGAACCTCGGCTACTCCAGCGACAGCAACGATTTCGTCACATGGCGCTATGGAGCCAAGGCCGAGATGGCCTTCAACAACATCGTCAGCGGCTTCATCGAGTGGCAGGGCGCTCACATCACCAACGACACGTATGCGCAAGATCAGAACCGCGTGCTGCTTGGTTTGACCTTGGCGGTGAACGGCTCGGGCCTGGCCAATCGCTCCCCGCTGCACGACTACAACCCGTGGTCGGGCATCAACCACATTGGGCCGAGCCCCAAGTAACAGCGGACATATCCGTCTCCGAATGAGGACAAGGCGAGGCGCCGACTTGGTCGGCGCCTTTGCTTTTTCGGGCGAGGCGCTTGCGCGCATGAACGCCCTGTGTGCGCAAAAGGACCGCTCTACTCTTTGCTCGTATCTGGTGGTTTCGGACGTTGGCTGTGCCATTCCCGCAACAACTTCTGTCCAAACGCGGTCTGTCTGGCTGAAGCGATGATCAGAAGCGCGCAATTGCGATAGAGTGACCGTTGAAACGGTGGGCGTGAGTCTCTTGGGAGGCTCTTCGGGACGCCCAGCGAGCGCTTGAGAGGGGTTCCCGATGAAGAATATCCTGACCACCGCGGCGCCGTTGGCGCTTCTGGCAATGGCCGCCGCCCCGGCTCAGGCGGCGGACTATGGCGCCGCGCGCGTCGCGACGCCGAGTTACGGCACATGGGCAGACCTTACCGCCGCGGCCGGCATCTATCGCTGGGTCGACGACAACGACAATTCCGACACCAAGAGCGCGGTCCGTGGCGAAGGGCGTGTCGGCATGGGCCTCGGCGGCGGGGCGATGCTCCAGGTCGATGTCAGCGGGTCGTCCTTCTCTAAGGGCAACAGCAACAACCCGGTCTTCGATCTCGCGGCACACCTTGGCCTGATGTCCGGGCCCGGCGGCGGCTACGGGGTGATGGTCTCGCTCGGCGATGCTGCATGCTCCTGGGAGTGCGATCGCATAGTGACGATCGCCGGCGAAGCGGTTTGGGGGATCGGTGCTCTCGGCCCGGCCCGTCTCGGCGCCCAGCTCGGCTGGACGACCTCGCTGACTGATGACGACTCGGTCGGCTACATCCACGGCGTTCTGGACTTCATGGCCGGCCCGAACGTGCTGCTGTCGGTGAACCTCGGCTACTCCAGCGACAGCAACGACTGGGTCGCTTGGCGGTACGGCGCAAAGGCCGAGATGGCCTTCAACAACGTCGTCAGCGGCTTCATCGAGTGGCAGGGCGCTCACATCACCAACGACGCGTATGCGCAAGATCAGAACCGCGTGTTGCTTGGTTTGACCTTGGCGGTGAACGGCTCGGGCCTGGCCAATCGCTCCCCGCTGCACGACTTCAATCCGTGGTCTGGTATCAACCACCTCGGTCCGGATGGCGGAAAAAAGTGATGTAGCTCGGGACGCCAACGGTACTTTCAACCAGCAAGATTTTCGAAGGCGCCGCCCTCTGGTCGGCGCCTTCTTCTTTCTTGTCGTTCGGGCCGGGTTGGCCATCGCATCGTCTGGCCTCCACCGGCAAGCAAGGAAGTCGTGACGCCGCGAGGGCGCATTGAGGCGGACCGAAAGGCCCGACTGCAACAGCCCCAGTGCAACGCGATCGTTACCGGACCCTGGAGACGTGCCTTTTTTGTTTGGTTTCCGCTCGACCGCCGATTAGATCGAGGTAATGCAGTTCGCGCCCGCCATCCCCGTGCCGACCGACGTCAAGACGGACGTTCTTTCCCTCCTGTCCGAACTCACGCGGCCTGCCAAGAACCTACAAGACTACCATCTCCGGCTCCTTTCTCACGCCGACCTTTACCTTCGCGTGGGCGCCACGACGGCTCTCATTGTCGCTGATGCGCTACCGCCGACGGCTTGGGATCAGGCCGTCGATCTCTCTGTCCATGGCGGAGTGGCCCGCCAAAGCTTCAATCTCTTCTTGCGCCTCGGCGAGTACGACCGTTGTCGGCAGGTGATGGCAAAAGTGGCCGATGCTCGCCCCCCTGCCCCCCTGGATGAGATGCGCGCCGCGCTCGCAGTCGACTGGCGATCTCTCGCCGATTGGCAAATCCGGCAGTTTCTCTTCGGCACTGACGCCGCGAATCTGGTCAAGGCCGCGGAGGATCTGGAGAAAGCCGGAGGCTGGCGCGAGGCGGCGCCGTGGTCGGCGCGGGCGGTCGCACTCTGCCCCAATGATCACAGTGTCGCTTGGAGCCTGCTGCGAATATTGGAGGACGCCAACCAGTACGACCTGATCGACCAGGTCTTGGAGGTCTTCAAGCGGGGCGAAGTCTTTCCGATTGCCCGGCGCATATTGCGGGCACAGGTCCTTGCCAAGCAGGGCAAGTCTCGGGACGCCCTGGATCTTCTCGGCACGATCGCGCCGCACACGCTCGCCGCGCCGGGCTTGCGGGAGCGCTATTTCCACGACCTTGCCCAGGTGCATGAGCGGTTAGGAAACTACCAGGAGGCTGCGGAGTGTCTACGCCGCAAGAACTCCGAGCAGGTCGGTGAAAAAGCCGACGCGGCAGCGTTCATGCGAGCTGTTGACGAGCTATCGCGGATCGATTTCGAGCCGCTTGGCCCGGACAATCGGGCGGACACCTTCATGATGCTCGGATTCCCGAGGTCCGGCACGACCTTGCTTGAAAACGCTTTGTCTGCCCATCCGGCAATTGAGAGCTTCGAGGAACTGCCGTCCTTCGAGCGCCCCGCAGCGCTGGTTCTCGATGCGCTCGGGATCAGCGAGGCAACGCGACGCGCGGCTTTCGAAGATCTTCGCCGCCGCTACTATGCCGAGATCGACCGCTACAAGAAGAAGCCCGGCGCCTCCGTCTTCGTCGACAAGCTGCCGATCCGCACGGCCTATATTGAGACGCTGGAGCGCGTCTTCCCCGACAAGAAGTACATCTTCTCCATTCGCCATCCCTTCGACGTCGTCCTCAGTTGCTACAGGCAGTTGTTCGGTCGCAACAACGCGATGGAGAACTTCCGCGACTTCCGTCGCGCCTGCGCTCTTTACGACCGCGTGATGTCGATCTGGTTCAAGGTCTTCCCCGGCGAGACCGATCGCGTGCTCTACGTCCGCTACGACGACCTGGTCCTTCATTTCGAGCGCGAAGTGCGGCGCGCGCTCGACTTCTTGGGCGTCCCTTGGAACGACGAGGTGCTGCGCTTTGCCGAAAAGTCCGAAGCCCGCGCTGCGCAGACGCCGAGCTACGCCAAGGTGCGTTCGGGCCTGTCCATTGGCGTCCAGTCGGCGTGGAAGAACTACCGCTTCCTTTTCGACGGCAAGGAAGCGGCGCCGCTCTACAAATGGGTCGACCGCTTCGGCTATGAGCGCTGACCGACCCGGCCTCTAGGCGCCGGGGTTGCAGCGGCCGCTGCGTAGGAAAAGCGGTCCGTGAATGTCCGCTCCGCGCGGATTGAGGATGACCTCGAAGGCCTCGTCCGCCAGATCGGCCGCGAGGTGACCGCGCGGCAGATCGCACTGGATCGATTTCAAGGCGTAGCCGCCGTCGGCGCCGACCCAGGATTCGACGCAGGCGCTGAGAATCTTATTCGCGCTCTGCTTTTGCGATATCTGGTAGCAGGCATGCGCCGAGGCGGTGTCCTCGGTGTTCACAACGAGCGTGTTGTTGCGATCCGGAACGAGGGCGTCGCACTGCCCGGATACCAGCGGGTCGGAGCTGAGTGCCGCCACCTTGCTGACCACGTACTCGTATTGCCGATACTCGGTCATTTCCCATCGGCCATCCTTCCAGGAAAAGCCGACGCTCTTCTGCGAGGCGCAAAGCAGCGTGAACGAACTGCGTGGATCGTCGATTGCCGCCCGCGCGGCCGCGTCGAACGTCAACAGCGCCAGCGTCAGCGAAACCAACCGCTTCGCCGGCCCGCCCCCCCGCGGCCCTTCTGGCAGCGTCATCAACGCCAATCCTTGTCGCTCCCCCTGGCGGCCATTTTGAGCATTCCCGACCCGGTCCGCAACGCCTCTCCGGCGGCGAGCGGCCTCGACGCTCTATCACAAGATCGCGCGCTGGACTTGCACCGGCATTAACCAACACCCGGATTTCATCGCCGCGTTTTCAGTGCCGCCGCAATTTCATCGAGAACCACCGGATCGTCTATCGTTGCCGGAATCCTGAAGCTCTCCCCGTCGGCGATCTGGCGCATGGTCCCGCGCAGAATCTTGCCGGAGCGCGTCTTCGGCAGGCGCGGCACAACGATCACAGTCTTCAGCGCGGCCACTGGGCCAATTCGCTCGCGCACCATCTCCACCACCTCGCGCTCGACCGTCTGCGATGGCGTCGCCGCGCCGGCCTTGAGGACGACAAGGCCGAGCGGCAATTGTCCTTTCAGCGTATCGGCGATTCCGAACACGGCGCATTCGGCGACGGCGGGATGGCTTGCGAGGACTTCCTCCATCGCCCCGGTTGAGAGGCGGTGGCCGGCAACATTGATGATGTCGTCGGTGCGCCCCATGACGAACACATAGCCGTCGGCGTCGATATAGCCCGCATCGGCGCTCTCGTAGTAGCCGGGGAAGCGGCTGAGATAGCTTTCTCGGAACCGCTGGTCGTTCCGCCACAGCGTCGGCAGGCACGAGGGTGGCAGCGGCAGCTTGACGACGATGTTGCCGAGCTTGCCGGCCTCGACAGGTTCCCCGTCGTCATTCAGAACGCGCACGTCGAAGCCGGGCATGGCGACGGTCGGCGAGCCGCGTTTCACCGGCAGCCGCTCGATGCCGACCGGATTGCCGGCAATGGCCCAGCCGGTCTCCGTCTGCCACCAATGGTCGATCACCGGGATACCAAGTTGATCCTCGGCCCATTTCACCGATTCGGGATCGGCCCGCTCGCCGGCAAGAAAGAGCGTGCGCAGCCGCGACAGGTCGTAGCTGCGGATATGCTTCCCATCTGGGTCTTCCTTTTTGATTGCCCGCAGCGCCGTCGGCGCGGTGAAGAGCGCCGATACCCCATGCTCGGCAGCGACCCGCCAGAACGCCCCCGCATCCGGGGTCCCGACCGGCTTCCCTTCATAGAGCACCGTTGTGCAGCCATGGATGAGCGGCCCGTAGAGAATGTACGAATGGCCGACCACCCAACCGAGGTCGGACGCCGCCCAGAACACCTCGCCAGGCGCGACGCCGTAGACATGCGTCATCGACCAGTCGAGGGCGACCAAGTGGCCGCCATTGTCGCGGACAATGCCCTTCGGCTGCCCCGTGGTCCCGGATGTGTAGAGGATGTAGAGGGGGTCGGTGGCCTCGACCGGGACGCAGGGCTCCCTCCGCCCAGCCGCCCGCGCCTTGGCCATCTCCGCCGCATAATCGTAGTCGCGACCGGCCTTCAGCTCGGCAAGGTGCTGCGGCCGCTGGACGACAATGGTCGCCTCCGGCTTGTGGTTGGCAAGTTCAATCGCCTGCGCGGCAAGCGGGGCGTACGGAATGACGCGAATAGCGTCCACGCCGCACGAGGCGGTGACGATCAGCTTCGGCTGCGCGTCGTTGATGCGGCTGGCGAGTTCCGCCGGGGCAAAGCCGCCGAACACCACCGAGTGCACCGCACCGAGACGTGCCGATGCCAGCATCGCCACGATCGCCTCCGGGATCATCGCCATGTAGATGACGATCCTGTCGCCCGTGCCGATACCGCGGTCGGCGAGGACGGCGGCGAAGGTCTCGACCTCGTCCAGTAACTCGCGATAGCTGAGCCGCTTCTTGGTGCCGGTGACGGGACTGTCGTAGATGATCGCCGCCTGTTCGCCGCGCCCGGCGGCAACGTGACGGTCGAGTGCGTTGTGGCAGGTGTTGCAAAGCGCGCCGGGGAACCACCGGCCGTAGACGCCGAGATTGGAATCGAAGGCGGCTCGGAACGGACGCATCCAGTCGATCGCGCCCGCCGCCTCGGCCCAAAAGCCGACCGGGTCCCTCGCCCAGCGCGCATAGGTTTCCCGATACTTGCCCATCCCCTGCCCTCTTTCTTATGTCTTGTTGTTCGGGCTCCCCGGCACGGCGCTGGCGACCAGGCTCGCGTCGAGCGCTTCGTAATCGCTGTAGCCAAGCAGCGCGTAGAGTTCCGCCCGGGTCTGCATGTCTGCGAGCAACGCCTGCGTGCCGCCGTCGCGCTTGGCGGCCAGGTAAAGCGCCTGCTGCGCCTTGGCAGCGACACGGAGCGCGCTCACCGGCCAGATCACCATCTTGTATCCAAGCGCGGCAAATTCCGGGGCGCTGATGAAAGGGGTTCGTCCGAACTCGGTCATGTTGGCAAGGAGCGGCGCCTTCACCGCGCGAGCAAAGTCGCGGAACATTTCGGCGCTGGTCAGCGCTTCGGGGAAGATCGCATCGGCTCCGGCATCGAGATAGAGACGCGCTCGCTCGACCGCTCCTTCGAGGCCCTCCGAAGCCGCGGCATCGGTCCGAGCGACGATCACGAGGTGCCGGCGCGCTCTGGCCGCCGCCGCGACCTTGGCCGCCATATCGCGCGCGTCGGCGAGCTTCTTGTCGTTGAGGTGGCCGCATTTCTTGGGCAGCAGTTGGTCCTCGATATGAACCGCGGCAGCACCCGCATCCTCGAAGCAACGCACCATCGCCATGACGTTGAGCGCTTCGCCATAGCCTGTGTCGCCGTCGACCAGGACCGGCAAACCCGACGACCGCGTGACTTGGCGGACGAAGAACGCCATGTCGTCCACGGAAATGATGCCGAGATCTGGTAGCCCCATCGACGCACTTACCGCGGCGCCAGAAAGGTAGAGCGCCTCGAATCCGGCCGCCCGCGCCTGCAGCGCGGCAAGGCCATTGTGCGCTCCCGGCATCGCCAAGATGCCCGGTCTGGCCAACAGCGCCCGCAATCGCTTCCCAGCGGGCTCGGTTGGCAGGTCGGCGCCGATGAGATGAACCATCCCGCCCTCAGCGCCGCCGCTCGATCGGCACGACGGGACGATCCTCGGGACCGATATAGTTCGCCGTCGGGCGAATAATCTTGTTGTCGGCCCGCTGCTCGATGACATGGGCTGCCCATCCCGCGGTGCGGGCAATGACGAACAGCGGGGTGAAGAGAGAGGTCGGCACACCCATGGCGTGGTAGCTGACCGCGCTGAACCAATCGAGATTGGCAAACAGGTTCTTCGTCTCGCGCATCACCGCTTCGATGCGATCGGCAACGGCGAACAAACGCTCGCCGGCCGTCCCTTTGACGAGGCCGCGAGCAGCGTCCTTGATTGCCTGATTGCGCGGGTCGGCAATCGTATAAACCGGATGGCCGAAGCCGATGATGACTTCGCCGTTGCCGACGCGCCGGCGGATATCTTCCTCCGCCTCGTCGGGGCCGTGATAGCGGTTCTGGATGTCGAACGCCGCCTCGTTGGCGCCGCCATGCTTGGGGCCGCGCAGGGCGCCGATAGCGCCGCCGATGGCCGAATAGATATCGGTACCGGTCCCGGCGATCACTCGCGCCGCGAAGGTCGATGCCGCAAATTCGTGCTCGGCATAGAGAATGAGCGAGAGGTGCATCGCCTTGACCCACGCCTCGGGCGGGGGGCGCCCGTGCAGGAGATGCAGAAAGTGACCGCCGATCGTCTCGTCATCGCTCTCGACCTCGATCGCGCGGCCGTTGTGGCTGGCGTGATACCAGGTGAGGAGCATCGACGAGAGGGAAGCGAGCAGCCGGTCGGCGATGTCGCGCGCCCCCGCTGCATTGTGGTTGTCGCGTTCGGGAAGGATGCACCCCAGGGCGGCGACGCCGGTGTGGAGGACATCCATCGGATGAGCCGACGCCGGCAAGCTGTCGAGGATCGGCAGGAGTGCCTCCGGCAGGCCCCGCAGCGACTTCAGCTTCGCCCGATAGGCGGCGAGCTCGGCGGTCGTCGGCAGCCAGCCATGCACCAGCAGGTGCGCGACCTCCTCGAAGGTGCAGCCGGCGGCCAAATCGAGAATGTCGTAGCCGCGATAGTGGAGGTCGTTGCCGGTGTGGCCGACAGTGGATAGAGCGGTATTGCCCGCCACAACGCCCGAAAGCGCCACCGACTTCTTGGGTTTCTTGGCCGTGGCCGAGGCATCGGTAAGGCTCATCGTCCCTCCCCTCTTCTACCTATCCCTTCGCCCCAAGCCCTTGCCTTTGTCAAAACAAACCCGGGGCGCTCTCCTTCAGAGAGCCGGCCGGAACGGCAACATTGAGTTCGGCGAGTTCCCCCCGGCCAAGCTTGGGCAGTCGTTCCGCCGCCGCCAAGAAGCGCTCCGCCTCCTGCGGCGCGACGATGCCCTCGGTCAGCGTGCGGAATTTCGCGATGTAGTCGGCGCGTTTGAAAGGCCTCGCCCCGGCCGGATGGGCATTGGCGACGCCAAGTTCATCGACAAGGCGCGTTCCGTCCTTGAGGGCGATCTCGACGCGGCCGCCGAAAGCGAGCTTGTCCGGATCGGAGGCATGGTAGCGCTGGGTCCACACCGGATCTTCGCGGGTCTCGATCTTGTGCCAGAGGGCGACGGTCGCCGGCCTTCCCGCCCGTTCCGGCGTATAGCTGTCAACGTGGTGCCAGCGCCCGTCCTCAAGGGCGACCGCAAAGATGTACATGATCGAGTGGTCCAGCGTCTCCCGACTGGCGGTGGGGTCCATCTTCTGCGGATCGTTAGCGCCGGTACCGATAACGAAATGGGTGTGATGACTGGTGTGGATGATGATCTTCTCGATCGCCGTGAGATCGCCGACCTTCTTCCGCATGCGGAAAGCGAGATCGATCAGCGCCTGGCTTTGGTACTCCGCCGAATGTTCCTTGGTGTAGCTGTCTAGGATCGCCCGTTTGGCTTCGCCGGGCTCCGGCAAGGGCACTTGGTAGTGGGCCTCGGGCCCGTTGAGCATCCAAGCGATGACGCTGTCCTCGCCCTCGTAGATGGGGTTGGGTGACCCCTCCCCCCGCATGGCGCGGTCGACCGCCTCGACGGCCAGCTTCCCAGCATGCGCCGGCGCATAGGCCTTCCAACTGCTGATCTCACCCTTGCGCGACTGGCGGGTGGTGAAGCTGACATGCACCGCCTGCTGGATGGCCTGAAACACCTGCTCGATCGGCAGGCCGAGAGCCGCGCCGATTCCGCCTGCCTGCGCCGGGCAGAGGTGGGCGATGTGGTCGATCTTGTGCGCGTGAAGGCAGATTGCCCGCACTAGGTCCATGTGGATCTCGTATCCTGCGGCAATACCCCGGATGAGATCGGCGCCGGAGAGGCCTCGCAACTGCGCTACCGCCAGGATCGGCGGGATATTGTCGCCGGGGTGCGAATAGTCGGCGGCGAGGAACGTGTCGTGCATGTCGAGTTCGCGGACTGCCGTGCCGTTCGCCCAGGCCGCCCACTCCGGGCTGACCCGCTGGTCGGGGGCAACGCCGAAGACGGTTGCCGCGCCCGACCGTTTGTGCCCGAGCGCCATCCCCCGCGCCGAAACCACCGGCCGCCGGTTAATCGCGGCCAGCGCCACCGCCGCATTGTCGATGACGCGGTTGACGATCATTCCGGCGACATCCTCGTCGACCCGCACTGGATCGGCTGCCACCCCGGCCAGCTTCCAGGCAAGCTGTTCTTCGCGCGGAAGTTTTGCCTTGGACGGATAGACACGGACGCTATGCAATTTCATGAGCGAAGGATCCCCCGCGGCCGACGACGTCGATCGCTTGTCGTTGACGCGAGCGTTCTTAGGGCGCCGGCTCCATCGACGCCAGCCGCTACTGCCGAAAAGGCTGAGAACCGTTCAGAAGTTGCCGGGCGACAGCGTGCGCACGGCGACCCGCTCGTTGAAGACACCGCCAATCCGCGCGACCAGCGACTTCGGTGGCGCGGTTCCCAGAACCGCCACGGCCCGCACGCTGCGGCAGACGACCTTCATGGCCTCCATCAGGCCGACCAGGTCGAACAAAAGCGACGTTTCGGAGGTCAGCACCGTCACGCCCCAGCTAACCGTTGCACGCAGCAACTCCAACGGTTGGGCCCGTGGCCGGACAAAGACCGCCCCGGCTGCAAGCGTCGCCAAGTAGAGGGCAAACCCGTCGCGCCCCGCTTCGCTGAACGTGGAGACATGACGATCGACCCGGCCGAGGGCCAGGCCGCCGCCTTCGCCCTCCCCGGTCCATCGGCGAAGACTTTCCCGCGTCTCAACCGCAAGAGCGCCCCTGCCGCTTTTCTCGCCCGCACGGAAGAGAAACAGCGGATCGTTGTCCGCGCGATCGGCGAAGATGCGCAAGGGCGCCGGCGGTCCTTCGGCGCCAATAGCCTTCCGTCCAACGACGATGTCTGGCCGCTCCGCAGGATTCTCGAGAACATCGGCTCCGAGGATCACGTCGTAGTCCGCGCCCCGCCGCAGGTCCCGAAGATCGGGCACGACTAATGGAATGGCGCCGCAGTGCATCGCTGCCAACGAAATCACCAAGCGAAAGATCGGGTCGCCGATGTTGAGCGCGACCCGCGCCCGGCTAGCAAGGCCACGGTCGGCAACGTAGCCGCTCGCCCGAGCGATCACGTCGAGCAGTTCGCCATAGGCAAGCGCCCGCTGTCCGCCGATGATTGCCGGTGCTAGGGAATTCTCCGCAGCTGCCGCCTGGATCCCGGCAATAACATTCAGCACGCGCCGGCCTCCAAACACGATGCGCCGATACGATCTAGCGACACGGCGGGCCCCGTCGGGACGCGCATTCGGCCGGCGGTCTAGCGGTCAAGGGCCCTCCTAAGGTCGGCTTGAACCCTGACGCGCCGACCGAGGTACCAATCCTCGCGGTATTGCGCGAGGTACCCGAGCCCCGCCTGGGGCATGATGTCGGCTGGAACGCCGACGTTCTCCACGTCGGCTCGCAGTGTCGGCAGATTGAATGCCTCGACATAGACCTTCTGCCCACGCGGGCTGAGGAACCAGTTAAGGAAAACGGTCGCTGCCGCCATGTGCGGCGCGTCCTTGGGGATGGAAAGAACGGTGCAGCCGCCGACCAGACTTCCGGGCGCATCGCGCAGCGAGAGGGATTTCAGCGACTTCACGCCTTGCAGGCGAAAGCGCTGCACTTCACCCGCATCGGCGCCGAGCACGATTGGATAGGTCCCGCGCGCAGCCCATTCGACGATTTGCCGGGAGTCGCGGGAGAGGGCCACATCCTGGCCGACGAACAGCGCCTTGACGAGATCGATGCTACTGGCGTCGGCGATGTAGGCGGCGATCGCCTGACCCGGACCGCCGACTGCCGGGTCGAAGGCCGCAATCTTTCCCTTGAACTGCGGCTTCAGGAGATCGGCCAGACTTTGGACCGCGTCCGGCGCGACGAAATCCGTATTGATAAGCGGCTGGGTGGAGACATACTCGGAGTTGATCGCCATGAACTTCTTGGTGTCGTCGACCCAGGTGATCCCGCCCCGCGTCCAGTTGCTTGCCCCGCTCACGCTTGGCAGGAGCAGCTTTTCTGTGAGATCGGCCAGATAGCCACTTTTGGCAAGATCGAGGTCGGCAGCCCCGCTCAGGCGAAGGTCGATGCTCAGCCTCGATGTCTGCAACTCCAGGCGATAGCGGGCATCGGCATTCGCGGTCGATCCGGTGACAACGCCGGCCTCGATGCCTGTGTCGGCCTTGAAGGCTCGCGCCAGCGGTTCGGCGACGCCGCAGGTGCCGATCGTGAACACCAGCCCGCCCTCCTTGCGCGCCTGGGCCAGGACCGACTGCCAAGCCGCACCGCCCCCCTCGTCCCAATCGGCTCCGGCCGCCCCACTTGCAGCCATCAGCAACGCTGCAATGGCCACCCACCTCAATCCGACTGACCGAGATCCGCGCATCCCTTCCCCCGCCCCCGCTCGCCGCCAGACTTCCGGCTGCCGTCTACTACCCAACCGTGGAAGAGCCGCCAAGCTGTTCCCGGTAGGCTTGCGCCACCCCTTGCCGGTCGACCTTACCGAAGGAATTGCGTGCGACGGTCGCGACGCGGAAGACCCGGATATGTCGCCGAGCGGTATTTGCCTGCGCGGTCCGCCAGACCCGCTCGGTCACGACATCGAGATTGAGTTGGTCGGTGCCGGCCACCGCGACCAATAACCCGAGCGGCTCTTCGACCGCCGTGCCGCTGACTATCCCCACGTCCTTTACCCCGGCGAGCCCGCGAATTGCGTTCTCAATGACACTGAAGGCCACTTTGTTGCCGTCCGCATTGAAAACCTCGTCGCTGCGACCGACGAGGTAGAGGTTCCCATTCTTCATGTAGCCGAGATCTGGCAGCGTGTAAGGCACCGCCGGCACCGGCGTGATGACTCCTGCCGCATAGAACGGCGAGTAGGTCGTGTTCCTGTTCACGATCACGACCGGTTGCGGGTCGCTAGGCGTGCCGGCGCCGACGACCTCGATTTCCGGGTGCGGGGCACCGACGAACCCCGGCTCGAACGTAGCCGAACTCACTTCACCGGAGGTGATGCGGCCCGCTTCCGTTGTCCCGTAGCCGATCGCAATGGTCGCTGCGAAGTGTTTCTCCAGTCGCGCCACGAGTGCAGGCGGGACAAGGCTCCCCGAAAGGCGAATGGCTCGCACCGATGGGCACCGCGCCCCGATCCCATCCATGGTGTCCATGAGCGAACTGGCCGTGTCGGGCGTGGTGGAAATGTGGTTGACGCCGACCAGATTGACGATCTTCAGGCACTCCACATTGTCGGCGGGGCCGCGCACCGTGGTCGCCCCTGCCCTAAGGTTCTGTAGTGTCATCCACAGGCCATATCGCGAAATATCGCCGACTGTAGCGAGGCAGCGGTCGTGGGATTCCACACGCCGAGACGCGGCTTTCTCTTGTTCCTCATTCCTTATCCGGTGAATGCCATAGAGATCGGCGATCAGCTTGCGCCGGCCTGTTGTTCCCGTCGTGGTGCTCACGAAAAGGAGGTCCGACTCCGCTCGCCTGGGCTCTTCGGGAAGCACGACGCCGTCGCACCCGCTGGCAAACAGCGCATTGTCGAGGACGATGTCGTTCTTGAGCTTCGGATCGGCCGGCTGAGCTGTGGCGATGACGAGGTCGTGGTCGACCTCATCCTTCAGGTCGCCGATCTCCCTCAACACGAATGGGACAATCGCACTGTGCAAGCAGGCCAAGGTCACGATAATCCGGATGTCGGCATCGCCGACATTCAAGAAGACCTTGGTGCCCGGTTTGACGCCCCGCTTGGAGAGGAAGTTTGCGACACGGCCTATCCCGCCGAACACGTCGGCATAGGTCACGATCCGCATACCGTTGAAGAACGCCGGTGCCAACGGATCCCGCTCAGCGCGAGTCTTAATGCTTTCGATAACGCCTAACATGCACTGGACCGCCCACCCGACAATCGCCGCCAGCGGGAACCGATCGTCGCGGCGGGCGATCAGCGATCGAGGGCTCTGCGCAAATCCGCCTGCACCCGCGGGCGGGTGTTGAGATACCAATCCTCCGACATCTGATCAATGTAACCGCGGCCGGCCTCGGGCACGATGTCGGCAGGCACGTCGGCCTTGCCCGCGTCCGCACGAAGGCTCGGCAACGCACTGCCGGCCACGAACGCCTCTTGCCCGGCCCGGCTGAGATACCAGTTCGCATAGACAGCGGCGGTCGCCGCATGCGGCGCGGATTTGAGGATGCTGACAACCGAGCAGCCGCCGACCAGGCTGCCCGGCGCATCTTTGAGCGCCACCGCGTGCAGCGATGTCACGCCGCGTTTGCGGAAGTTCTGCACTTCGGCAACGTCGGCACCGATGATGATCGGATAAACGCCGCGCGCCGCCCATTCCGCCACCTGTCGACCCTCGCGGCCATAGGCAACCTCCTGCCCGGTCAACAGCGCCTTCACAAAGTCGATCCCTTTGACCTCGCTGAAATAGGCAGCGACCGACTGACCGGCGCCATTGACGGTCGGATCGACCATCGCGATCTTGCCCTTGAACTCCGGCTTCAGGAGATCGCCCAGGCTCTGGATGCTTGCGGTCGGGACGAAGTCCGTATTGACCACGACTCGTCCGGCAACATACTTGGAGCCGATCGCCAGAAAGCGCTTGGTGTTGTCGACGAAGCTGAGATCGCCCCCCGTCCAACGCGCGGCGTCGATCACGTCCGGCAGGATCAACGCCTCGCGCAGGTCGACCAAGTACCCGCCCCGCGCCAGGTCGATCTCGCTGGAGCCTCCCATGCGAATGTCTATCGTCGTCCGCCCGGTTGTCGCTTCCTGCCGATAGCGGCTCTCGACCTCGGCAAGAGCGCCTCCGAGGAAGACGATCTCCAAGCCGGTGTCGCGCTTGAACGCCTGCGGTAAGACCCCGGACATTGCATTGGCGCAGCCGGCAATCACAGCCGGCGCCTTCTCTGCCCGGGCGCGTTCCAGCAAGTCTTTCCAGGCTTGGCCGCCCCCGGCGTCCCAATCGGCCGCCATCGCCGCGCTCGCCAGTCCGAGAGCGCCGAGGACGCCGACGGTCTGTCTCAGCAGCGAAACCGATTTGCCAAAGCTGCGCACCATCCTCGTCACAACCACCTCCCGCTGCCGCATCTGCCGCGCTCCGATCCTGGAACGACCCGGCGCCACCGGCGCCGGGCCAGGACTTGGGTCGCGAACTGCTCAGGGCTTGAGCGTGGCAGTGTAGGCGGCGATCGCCACCATGTCGTCGACACTCAGCTTGGCGACCACCGGCTTCATCAGTTCCGCCCACACCCCGTGGCGGAAGCCCTGCTGCATATCGAACAGCTGGCGCGCCACATAAGTCGGGGACCGGCCGGCGATCCCCGGCACCGGACCGAGGCCTTCGAGGTTGGCGCCGTGGCACGTGCCGCACTGCGAACTGGCGACGAGCGACTTGCCCTTGGCCAGGCTGCCGACCGGGACATAGGCGATGAACGGCGAGCGGGGGTTGCGAAGGCCCTCGGTCTGCGCCGCGTCCTCCGGCACCTCGACGATCCGGCCGGCGAGCGCTTCCATGCCGGCATCGGCCCCCTCGGTGGCGATGAACATCCCGGCATTAATCCGGAACTTCGGCGAACTCTCGCTCTCTACGATCTTGATGTAGTCGGGCTGCCGCTTTACCCCGGCGAAGTACTTAGCCGCCGCCTTGATCTCGTCGTCGGTCATCGCCTTGGCGAAGCCGATCATGGTGTTGGTGTTCCCCTTGCGCGGGTCGGCGCTCTTGCGGTTGCCGTCGCGGAAGTCCTGCATCGTCTGCACGAAGTACTCATAAGGCAGACCGCCAACGCCGGCGTTCTCCGGACGGCCCTGACCGTTCGGATAGTGGCAGAAGCCGCAGGCAAGGATATTGGCGGCCTGACGCCCCTTGGCGACGATATCCGGGATCGGCTGCGGGTGATCGCCGGGAAACCAATCGGCGGGACCGAAGCGGTCATTGGCCTGTGCCGCGGTAAACTGCAGCGTGCTGCCCTTGGCTTGACGGGGCGTCGGGTCCGGCGCCGGCGCGGCAGCTGCGGGCGCTCCGCCGCCGGCAGCCGGCGGAGCGGCGGGCGCGGCCGGAGCCGGGTTTGTCGAGGGTGGCGGCGCAGCGGCGGCAAAGCCATACGCCCATGGCGGCGGCACCACTGTCGCCTGCTGCGCCCAGAGCACACCAGTTCCAATCACGGTCGACGCAGCCAGCGCCGCCGACACAATCTTCTTCATTACCGAACCTCCCGGAAGCTGATCGCCCCCTGACCAGGGCATGCGCCGGCCACCCTCCGGCAGGTCATTCGTAGTCGGCTGCGGGACAGGCGGCAACAGGAGTTCAGCGCCGAAAGACGCGCTAGAATTCGGCCCAGTCTGCTTCGACCGGAGGCTTGGCCGCAAACGAGTTGGCAACCGCCGCCTGCATTCGCCCGACCGCGCCGCCCCGAGCCGCCGCGGGCCGCGAAGCCGGCTTGGCCACTGGGCTAGCCGCTGCCCTCTTCTCCACCGGAGGTCTTTTCCCAATAGCGGTTGCCGGGACTGCCGCGGCACTGGGCGACCCCGCCTCGCCTAGACGGAAGAAGCTGACCTGCCGGTCGACCGCGCTCGATTGGGCCTGCAAAGCCGAGGCGGCTGCCGCATTTTCCTCAACCAAGGCCGCGTTCTGCTGCGTGACCTCGTCCATCTGCGTCAGCGCCCGATTGACCTGATCGACGCTATCCGACTGCGCCCGCGTTGCCGACGCGATCTCGGACACGACGGCCGCGACCTTGTCGATCGAGGCGACGATTTCCGAAAGCGCCCCGCCGGCCCGATTGACGAGTTCCACGCCGTCTTTGACCTGACCGCTCGAATTGACGATGAGCCCCTTGATGTCCCGGGCCGCCTGCGAGGAACGCTCGGCGAGGCTGCGCACTTCGGAGGCAACGACGGCGAAACCGCGCCCTGCGTCGCCGGCCCGCGCTGCTTCGACCGCGGCATTAAGGGCGAGGAGATTGGTCTGCCTGGCTATGTCGTCGATGACTCCGATGATGTCGGCGATCCGGCCTGACGAACTCTCGATCCGGGCCATGGCTTCCACGACTTCGCTGACCACCTCGCTGCCACGCCCGGCGACCTCGCGCGTCCCGGCCGCAAGCTGGTTCGCAAGATCGGCATTCTCCGAGTTTTTCCGGACGTTCTTGGCGATCTCCGTCATGGAAGCGGTCGTCGCTTCCAAGCTCGCCGACTGATCCTCCGTGCGCTTGGAAAGGTCTCCCGTCCCCTCGGAAATCTCTGCCGAAGCCCCAGCCACTTCCCGCGCTGCGGAAGCGATGGCGCGCACGGTCTCGCCGAGACGTTCCACCGCCACATTGAAGTCGTCGCGAACTTCGCGGTAGGCGTCCGGGAAGGCCTGAGTGAGGCGGAAGGTCAGGTCGCCGTCGGCCAGGCTATGCAGCCCCGTCGCCAGCGCCCTGACGACACTGGATTGCACTTCGGTCGCCTCGCGCTGCGCACCCTCGTTGCGTTGCCGCTCCTGCTCGGCGGCCTGGCGCTGTTCCGCGCTGAGGCCCTCTAGCCGAAGCTTCTCGACGCCCGCGTCGCGCAGGGTCTGAGCCGAGCGCGCCATGTCTCCGATCTCGTCCTTGCGCCGCGTCGGCAAGGCAACGCCGTAGTCGCCCTTGGCAAGACGCTGCAGGGCCGCCGCAAGGGCGGCAAGCGGCGACAGTACGTCGAAGTGCATGACCCAAAGCGCGAAGCCGGCAATCACCGCTCCGATTACGAGGCCGCCATTGCCAACCCAAGAGGCGAAGCGGGCGAATTCGCTGACCGTCTCTTCGCCGCTCGCCGCAAACTGCTCGATCTTGTCGCCGGCCTCCCCCATCGCCAGTTCGAGCGTATGGAACTGCTCCTGAAATCCCGGCAGAAGGGCCTCGGCCTTGGCTCGATTGGTCACCGCGACACCGACGAGATTTTCGACAGTGGCGATGTAGTCGGCGAGCGGCTGCTCGAGCGCCTCCAGCGGCACCCGCACATCCTGGGGCAAGGTGAGGGCTTTGGTTTCGGCAACGTATTTCCTGAACTCGCTTGCGTGCTCCCCGACATCGCCGAGAATCTCGGCCTTCCGGTCGGCCGACTCGCCGCCGAACAGCAACGCCGCGTAGACGTCCGCTCGCAACGCATCGTGCATCATGTCGGCATTGGTATGGTTGCGAAGGGCCACGGTAATCACGTGCGACAGCCGCAGCTTTTCCGTCAAAGCCGATGTACCGAACTCGATCGCCGCAACCAGGGCGGCGATTGTTGCGGCACTGGCAACAGTGACGGCTATGAGCTTGGTTTTGATGGAGAGCGTCATCGCGAGAGTCCAATTGTCCTGGAAAGGGTGCGTGCCGTCGCCACGCCGCTTCCCACCCACCCCTGAGGCGACGCGGCTGCGGCGGCGACCTTCAAAAGTTTGCGGCCACGACCGCGCGCCGACGTGCCGTAGATACGGCGCCAACGACGGCATGCGCGCGTAATGTCCGCTCGCTCGTGCTTTGCCATGATGCGATTCGACAGCATCCTCCCCCGCCGCGGAGGACGCCTGAGTCCCTGACAGATCCCCGACCGGGCCGAAGCCGCTGCGCCTGACGGCGACGGCAGCAGCCCATCTACCTCCGAGGGTGCGCCGGTTGGCTTAGCGAACGGTTAATGGCGGTTGCTCGGAAGCAGCGGCAGGCGGGGTCTCCCAGCTTGGTGGGCCCGGCAGGACTCGAACCTGCAACCAGACCGTTATGAGCGGCCGGCTCTAACCGTTGAGCTACGGGCCCCCAGCCTGCGGCGTTGCTTCCTATACTGAAGGCGGTGCCTCGGCACAAAGGGGCGTGACGAACCCATCCCCGCCAAATTGCCATGCTACTCCGGACAGAAACTTCGGTGCCTTCCCGCGCTTGTACTTTGCCGGCGCCCGGCCTATCTCGGCAGCACGATGCCTATCCTCGAGACGTCAGAAACGACGGCCCTGCCGCACCCGCCTGTGCGAGCCCGGCGCCCGCTAGGCCGCTCCCTGTCCCGAGGCTTCCGCTGCCGCTGCCCCGCCTGCGGCGAAGGCGCGATGTTCCGGGCATTTCTCAAGGTCGCCGACAATTGCCCCAAATGCGGCGAGGACCTCTCGCACCATCGCGCCGACGACGCCCCGCCTTACTTGACGATGGTCCTGACCGGACACGTGATCGTGCCCATCGTTCTGTCGGTCGAGACCGCTTTTAGTCCTCCCACCTGGGCGGCATTGGCCCTCTTCCTGCCCTTGACCCTGGTAACGGCGTTGTCTCTGCTGCAGCCGATCAAGGGCTTGGTGGTGGCGATCCAATGGGCGGTGCGCATGCACGGCTTCGATCCTGCCGGCGATCCCAACGACCCACGGATCGAGGCGACCGCCCCTCGCCAAGCCTGAGTGCGCATTGCCGCGGTTGACTTTTCAGCCGCCGCCCATAGTGTCCCCGCCCAAGCGGCGCGGCCGCTTTTCTCCTGACAGGCTGGAATCCCATGGCCAAGACCGCATCGATCAAGATCAAGCTCGTCAGCGCCGCTGACACCGGCTTCTTCTACGTGACCAAGAAGAATTCGCGCACGATGACCGACAAGATGGTCAAGAAGAAATACGACCCGGTCGCGCGCAAGCACGTTGAGTTTCGCGAGGCGAAGATAAAATAGCCTCCGCCACGCAGTTCCCAAGAAAAAAGGCACCGCCGCCGGCGGTGCCTTTTTTTATGGGCCATCCCCCGAGAGAGGAGAGATTGGGGGGCCACCGAAACGAAGGTGGCCGGCCCGGAACGGTGGTACGAGGAGGCCACTCAACCCGTTCCGGAGCCGGCCGACCCCACGGACCCAGGAGATGCGGCGGACCTGAGCATTCCGTAGGGTTTCTCTTGAACTTCTTGACCGCGAGACCGTAGATTTCCGCCCATCGGGTCGCGACGGGAGGAACCTTATCGACAATAAGTCAGAAAATCAAAGCGATCTTTTCGGAACCGCTTAGCCATTCGGCATTGTTGCTGAACTGATAACCTTAATACAGGCGGCTATTCAGCCCAAACGCGGCGAAATCTAGGCGGCTGCAGCCACGACCCGGTTCCGCCCCTCACGCTTTGCTTGGTAGAGCGCCGCATCGGCACGCCGCAGCAAGAGCTCGGGCGTGCCGGTTTCCGCGGTCAGCGAGCAGACCCCGATGCTGGCGGTCGCATCCAGCGCCGTCCCATCCGCAAGCACGAACGGCTCACCGGCGATCCGCTCGCGGAGCCGTTCGCCGGCAAGGAACGCGAGATTAGGGTCGGTATCGGGCATCGCCACCACGAATTCTTCGCCGCCCATCCGGCAGGCAAGGTCGATCCCGCGCACCGCCCGTTTCAGCCGGCGTGCAAACTCCCGGAGGACATCGTCGCCGGCAGCATGGCCATGCTGGTCATTGATCGACTTGAAATGATCGATATCCAGGATCAGCAGCGACAGCGGTTTCTCCTGCTGCTGCGCCTGGTTCACCATCGCCGCCAAATGCCGCTCAAGGTAGGCGCGATTGTGCAGACCCGTGAGGCTGTCGGTGATGGCTAGTTCGATCGTCAGCTGGAAACTGTCACGCAAGTAGTCGGAGAAACGCTTCCGCCTCACCTGTGTGCGCACGCGGGCCAGCATCTCGTCGCGATCGGCCGGCTGCACGAGGTAGTCGTTGACCCCGAGGTCGAGGCCGCGCAACAGGCGCTTCTCGTCGCCCATCTGCACCAGCACCAGGATCGGCAAGAGGCGCGTTCGGTCGAGCGAACGCAGCTGCGAGCAGAGCCGGAGGCCGTCATAGCCAGTCAGTTCAAGGCTGATCATGGCAAGGTCGAAGGCACCTTCGGCAGCGCGAAACAAGGCTTCATGCGGGTCGGATTCGACCTCCACGCGATGGCGCGCCGACAGCAGGCGGGCGAGGCGATTGGAGGACGAGGGCCGGTCGTCGACCAGCAGAATCCGCCCGTTTTCACCGGAATTGGCCCCGGCGCTTGCCTGCGGGTCGAGATCGACAATGCCGCCGCTAGCCACCCGCATGGCAAGTTCGTCGGTCACCATCTTCAGCCGCGCCAAGCTCCTGACACGCGTGATCAGCGCGACATCGGTCACCGGCTGGGTCAGGAAATCGTCTGCCCCCGCTTCCAGACCACGCAGGCGGTCGGCTGGCTGGTCGAGCGAGGTGATCATGATCACCGGCACGTAGGTGCTTGCCGGGTTGGCCTTGATGCGGCGGCAGACTTCGAAGCCGTCCATCCCCGGCATAAGCACGTCGAGAAGGACGATGTCGCAGCCGCCGCGGCCGATGATCGCCAGCGCGTCCTCGCCGTTGTCAGCGGTTATGACGTCGAAATACTCCGCCGTCAGCCGCGCCGTCAGCAGCCGCACATTGGCGGCGACATCGTCGACTATGAGAACCCGGGCGGTCATCTCCGCCTCACAGGTCGCCGATATAGGCTTTGACCGTCTCGATGAACTTGGCGACCGAGATCGGCTTGGAGAGGTACGCTTCGCAGCCGCCCTGGCGAATGCGTTCCTCGTCGCCCTTCATCGCGAAGGCTGTGACCGCGATCACCGGGATCGACCGGAGATCGTCGTCCTCCTTGAGCCACTTAGTGACTTCCAGCCCCGAGACCTCCGGCAGCTGGATGTCCATGAGAATGAGATCCGGCCGGGCGCGGCGGGCGAGCTCGATCGCCTCCAACCCGTTTCGCGTCTCCACCGTGTTGTAGCCATTGGCCTCGAGGAGGTCGTGGAAGAGCTTCATATTGAGCTCGTTGTCCTCGACCACCAGGACGGTTTTTCCGGCCATCAAAATGCGCCCGCGCTTTCCGACCGCCATCGACTTTCGCTGGCGGAGAGGGTCAATATTAGAGCACGAAACGCTAGCGGCCATTCCTTTCGTAAAGGGAAAAATGGTTAGAGAAACACGGCCCAACCGGCCGGATTTGGTGGCTTTGCGCGAGGGTTTGGGCGTCCAGGCCCTCACCTTCCTCGCGAGCCAACCTGAAGCGATCGGCCGCTTTCTGGCGCTGACCGGCATCGGCCCGGCCGACCTGCGACAAGCTGCCCGCCAGCCGGAGTTTCTCTGCGGCGTGCTCGACTACCTGTTGTCCGACGAGGCCCTCCTCGTCGCTTTTGCCCAATCCCTCGATTTGCCGCCGGAGGCGGTCGCCAGTGCCGCTCGGCAGCCGCCGGGCGGCCAAGGCAAGTCGGGCCGGCGACGGCTTCCTCCGCTCTAGGCGAAGGCCGGCGGTTCGCCGCGGACCCGTCGCCGCGCCGCCATGGCATCGATTTCTTCCTGCTCGGCGGCAGCCGCGACGGCGCGCTCGCGCACCCCGTCGCGTTCGGCGATCAATTCCAGGCGCTTCAGGTCTTCTACAGCCTCAGCCAGGTCGTCCTGCGCCGCAGTCAGCTGCCCCTTCAATTCATCGGCCGAGGCCAGCAGATTGTCGCGCCGGGCCAGCGCAGCCTTGGCGAAAGTCGGATAAGCGAAATGGGTGACGTCGTGGATGCCGGTCCGGTTCTGCTCGGCCGTCACCTGGTCGCTGAGGTCGCGCGCCATGCGCTCGAACTCGGCAATCATCGATTCGATTTGCGAGACCCGACGACGCTTTTCGTCGGCCTGGAAACGTCTCAAACGCAATACACTGTCACGCGATTTCATCGACTCTTACTCCCGGCCCGGCTGGCCCGGTCCTACGCCAACAATCTCGGCTAGCTGCCGATAGCTCTGCTCAAGGTCGCAGGCCTCATCGGGCCGCTGCGACAGGAACTTTTCGATCGCCGGGTTGAGGCGGATCGCCTCGTCGACCTCGGCATTGGTGCCGCGGCGATAAGCGCCGAGGCGGATCAAGTCTTCCATATCGGCGAAGGTCGCCAGGTGGCGCCGCGCCGCCGCCACCGCCTCGCGGTAACGGGGATCGGTCGCCGCCGGCATCGTCCGCGACAAAGATTTCAGAACGTTGACAGCGGGATAGCGGCCGCGCTCGGCGATCGCCCGCTCCATGACGATATGGCCGTCGAGCGTACCGCGAACCGCGTCGGCGATCGGCTCGTTATGGTCGTCGCCCTCGACCAGAACCGTGAAGAGGCCGGTGATCGTCCCCTGCCCTCGCCGTCCCGGCCCGGCCCGCTCCAAGAGGCGCGGCAACTCGGTGAAGACGGTGGGCGTGTAGCCCCGCGAGGTTGGCGCCTCGCCGGCGGCTAGGCCGATCTCGCGCTGCGCCTGGGCAAAGCGGGTAATCGAATCGATGAAGCAAAGGACATCCTCGCCGGCATCGCGGAAATGCTCGGCCAACGCCAGGGTCAGGTAGGCTGCCTGGCGCCGCATCAGCGCCGATTCGTCTGAGGTCGCGACGATGACGATCGAGCGCGCGAGCCCCTCCTCGCCGAGGTGATCCTCGATGAACTCGCGCACCTCGCGGCCGCGTTCGCCGATGAGGCCGATAATCGTCACCCCGGCCGCGGCGTTGCGCGCAAGCATCGCTAGGAGCACCGACTTGCCAACGCCCGAGCCGGCGAAAATGCCCATTCTCTGGCCGCGACAGCAGGTGGTGAAGGTGTTGAGGACGCGCACCCCAAGGTCGAGCGGCGCGCCGACGCGTGTGCGCTCGTGCGCCGGCACCGGCGGCGCACGCAGCGGCACGGCCTCGCGGCCGAGCTGCAGGCCGCCCTTGCCGTCGATCGGCTGCCCGAGGGCGTTGACCACCCTCCCCAGCCAACCAGCCGAGGGGCGTACCGTCTGTTCGTTGGCGACCAGCCGCGCCTTGGCGCCTTTGCGTACGCCGTCGAGCCGCCCGAACGGCATCGCCAAAGCTCGGTCGGCTTGGAAAGCGATGACCTCGCAATCGATCGGCGCGCCAGCTCCTTCCAGGCTCAGGTGGGAGCCGAGGCTCATCGTGTGCAAGGGACCGGCGATTTCGGCCAGCAGTCCTTGCGCCGCCACGACCTTGCCGAAGGTCTCGACGGCGGAAACGGATTCGATGGCGCAGAGCAGCTGGTCCATGCCGCAGCGATCCCGGGCGTAACGATTCGTTTACGTCTGACGTTAATCATCGCCTCGAAGGGCTTAAAGGTGGGTAAACCGAACCCTCGGAGAAGGGTGGACGGGAAGCGTCCGTTCCACCCGGCGCCGGCCTGCCGCGGTTGCGGTGGGTGGCGCTCTTCGATGTGTCCGCCGCCTCAAGCCAACCGATTGATTCGGTGCGGCAAAATGGGCCCGGTAAGGTTTGATTGTGAGCGGAATCAGGATTTGTTAACCAGGAGCCGGTAGCGTTGCGAATCGCAGTTAATGGTCTGCTTGCGTCGGGTCGCGATGGCTACCGGCGCGCAAACCACAGCCCGACTCATCCAAGGGGAGTGGTATGCGGGTACTTCTAATTGAGGACGACAGCGCTACCGCCCAGAGCATCGAATTGATGCTGAAGTCGGAGAGCTTCAACGTCTACACCACCGACCTCGGCGAGGAAGGTGTCGACCTCGGCAAGCTCTATGATTACGACCTCATTCTGCTTGACCTGAACCTCCCCGACATGTCGGGCTACGAGGTTCTGCGGACCCTGCGGGTATCCAAGGTCAAGACGCCGATTCTCATCCTTTCCGGCCTTGCCGGCATCGAGGACAAGGTCCGCGGTCTCGGCTTCGGCGCCGATGACTATATGACCAAGCCCTTCCACAAGGACGAGCTGGTGGCGCGCATTCACGCGATCGTCCGCCGTTCCAAGGGCCACGCCCAGTCGGTCATCAATACCGGCGACCTGACCGTCAATCTCGACACCAAGACCGTCGAGGTGCACGGCCAGCGCGTCCACCTGACCGGCAAGGAATACCAGATGCTGGAGCTCCTCTCGCTCCGCAAGGGAACCACGCTCACCAAGGAGATGTTCCTCAACCATCTCTACGGGGGCATGGACGAGCCGGAACTGAAGATCATCGACGTCTTCATCTGCAAGCTCCGCAAGAAGCTCGCCAGCGCCACCAATGGCCAGAATTACATCGAGACGGTCTGGGGCCGCGGCTACGTGCTGCGCGAACCCGACGAGATCGAGGTTCGCGAAAGCGCCTAGCGCGCTCGCCCACTCTCCTCATCGCAATGGCCGGGCTGTCCCGGCCATTTTTGTTTTGGCGATGTCGGTAGCTGGATTCTCGACTGATCGAGAGAGAAAGGGAGGACCCCCTCCCCCAAGACCTCAGATCAGGCCGACTTCCTGCAGCTTGGCTTCCATCGACTCTCGGTCGAACGGCTTCATCAGGTAGTCGTCGGCGCCGGCCCGCATGGCCCGGGCGATCTGCGCCAAGTCGTGCTCGGTCGTGCAGATCACCACCTTCGGCCGGTTGCCGCCCGGCTCCTGGCGGAGCGCCTTGGCAAAATCGAAGCCGTCCATCACCGGCATCGACCAGTCGACCAGGATCGCATCCGGCATCTGCTCGCGGCAGACCGCCAGCGCCGCCTCGCCGTGCTCGGCCTCGACAACGTCGAATCCGAAGTCCTCGACGATGCGCCGGGCGACTTTGCGCACTACCGAAGCATCGTCGACGATCAGGAACTGCGCCATGCCTTCTCTCCGCGTCCCGCCGATTCTGACCGTCGAGCGTTAAGGGAGGTTGAACCCGCGGCGGCCGCCTTTACGCGGCCGCGGTGCTTTTGGCGGTGATGAGGACGTCGGCCCCGTCGAGCACACTCTCCACCGCCATGCCGCAGCTGCGCGCCAAAAGGCCGGCGTAGTAGGGCTGCACGCCGTGGGCGTCGAGCGGCGTATCCCCGAGTTCGCCTTTGAAGATGTGCTCGAAGGCCGCCGGAACCCGCGCATTCGGCCCCGCGCAATGAAAGGTGAAGGACGGAGTTTCGGCCGGACCGGCGACGGCCACCTTGATCGTGCCGCCCCGCGGCACGGCGGCGATCGCCAAAAGCAGAAGATTGAGCAGCAGCTTGACCCGGTTTTTGGCCATCAAGGCCGCCGGCGCCTCCCAGCTGATGCTGGCTTTCTCGCTCTGCATATAGCCGCGCGCCACTTTCTCGGCGTCGGCGAGATCGATCGAGGCCCCCGCCGATCCCGCCGCACCGAACGCAAGGCGAGCGAATTGCAGCTTCGCAGATGCGTTGGCGGAACTCTTGCGGATGAGGTCGAGAGCAATGGTTTTCATCTCCTCGCCGTCGTCCTCGTCGAGCACTTCGAGGCCGTTGGTGATCGCCCCGACCGGCGAAATGATGTCGTGACAGACCCGGCTGCAAAGGAGAGCAGCCAAGTCCATGGCGTCGAGGTCGCGGCGTTCCATATCCGGGGGCTCCATCGGGGCTCCGCAAGGCGAGCGAATCGCCCACCGCATGCGGCGTACACTGGCCCGCCGCCCCGCCGAGGACAACAGGATTTCCTGTCCCCGCCGCTTCGGTTTGGCCTCCTTCCACGCCTGCGCCGGATGCGCGCCGCTGTGCCGTTTTCAACCCTATTTAAACCAAACTCGTTCATCATGCGGTGAGACCAGCGACGCTTGCCGGCGTCCCGGACTGGCGCTTCCCCGCCAATCGAGGATCGACAACGATGATCGGACAATCCCTGCGCCAGGCGGCGCTCGTTCTTGCGCTGCTGGCCGGCAGTGGCCTGCCACAGGCGGCCGTCGCTCAGACGGTGCTGACCTATCCCAATGCCGCGCCCCGCACTGCCGGCCGGGCGCAGCCGGCGCCCGCCTACACGCCGCCTCCGCCACCGCCTCGCGGTTCCGGCCCCTATGCGCCGTCCAATACCTATTCCAACGACGAGATAGTCACCGCCGGACACAATTTCTTCGGCGTCGTGTCGAGCGAGCTGGCTGGCGTCGTGCAGCACGCCGCCTCGCGCTACGGCCTTCCCAACGGCTACATCCTGGGCCAGGAAGGCGCCGGCGCTTTTGTCGGCGGCCTCCGCTACGGCGAGGGCGTCCTCTACACCAAGAATGCCGGGCAGCTGAAAGTGTTCTGGCAGGGCCCGTCGGTCGGCTGGGACTTCGGCGGCGACGGCTCGCGCACCATGATGCTGGTCTACAATCTGCCCTCGACCGATGCCATGTATCAGCGCTTTGTTGGCGTGAACGGATCGGCCTATCTCGTCGGCGGCGTCGCCATGACTGTGCTGTCCTGGGGCAATGTCGTGGTGGTGCCGATCAAGTCCGGTGTTGGGGCGCGATTGGGGCTGAACTTCGGCTATTTGAAGTTCACGCCAGAACCGACCTGGAATCCCTTCTAACGCTCCGCTAGCGACGCGGCCTGCGCCGCCGAGCCCCTTTACTGGGGCCGCCAAGCCGTGTCTGTTGGAGGGATGAAGCTCTCCTTGGATGCGGAGGCGGGCGTCTCGCGCGCCCGTCCGCGACGGTGATCGAATCCGCCATGTATTTCGCCCTCGGCCTTCTGACCGCGGGCCTGGTGGCGTTGATGGTCGCGCCGGCGATCTGGCGGCGCGCTGCGCGCGTGACGCGGAACCGGATCGAGAAGTCCGTGCCGCTCTCATTGGCGGAGATCCAGGCCGACAAGGATCAGTTGCGGGCGGAGTTTGCCATGTCGACGCGCCGCCTCGAACTGAGCATCGAGCGGCTGAAGGAGAAGGCGGCCGAGCAGCAGGTCGAGATCAACCGCAAGCGCGAACACCTTGCCCGTCTCGGCGAGGAGCAGTCGCTGAAACTAGCCAGCGTCGGCGAATTGGAGACCCGCGAGTCGCAATTGCGGGAGCGGCTTCGCCTGCGCGAGGAAAGCCTTTCCAAGGCGGAGACCGAGGCCACCGCCCTCGAGGCGCGGCTGTCCGACCGCTCGCAGGCGCTCCGCGACCTCGAGAAGAAGCACGATGCGCTGCGCCAGCGGGCTGACGAGCAGACCGTCGAACTGGTCGCTCGCGGCACAGAGGTCGACAACCTCCGCCGCGAGCTGACGACAACCGAGACGGCGCGCGCCACCGCCGTCACCGAGCGCGCGGCGCTCGACAGCCAATTGGTCGCCGTGAAGGCCGATCTCGCCGGCGAACGCATGCGCGCCGAGGCGCTGGAGGCACGCGTCACCCGCCTGGAAGGCGAAAAGACCGAGTGCGCCGAGTTGCTGGAGAGGCGCGACCGCGAGATCGCCGAGTTGCGTGCCGAGATCGCCAACGCCGCCACCAGCCGCGACGCGCTGGAAAGTCGGCTCGGCTCGGCCGAAAGCGCCCGCGTAGAGGCCGAGGCCCAGATCTCGCGCCTGAGCCTCCGACTAGAGGTGGGCGACGGCCAGGCCGGTGCCGACGTGCAGAAGGTGCTCGACGCCTTCCAGGAGGATCGGAGCGTTCTTGCCGAACGCCTGGCCGCCGCCGAGGAGGAGCGCGATCAGGTCGCTGCCGAGAATGCCGAACTCCGCCGCCTGGCTGGCGACGACTGGGAGTCCGAGCGCATGGAGAACGCCCTCTTCCGGGAGCGGCTGAACGACATTGCGACTTCCGTCGCCCGCCTCACCCGCAATTTCGAGGCGCAGATCGAGGAAGCGCCGATCGAAAGCCCTGCCGCCCGCAAGCTGATCAAGGCCGCTCGCGCCGCTAAGGCCGCAGCCGCCGAGGCCAAGGCTGCGGAGGTTGCCGGCGAGAGCGAAGTCGGCGCGCAGGCCAAGACCCTCGCCGACCGCATCCGCGCCCTGCAACGGCCAGTCGCCGGCGAATAGCCGGCGGCAGCCGGCCCGCCCTCAGAAGCAGTTGCTGGCCGGCCGCTGCTGCACCGGGATCGGCCCCCTGCCCGCCGGCGACGGGATGCTGGCGATCTCCTGGATGAGCTTGCGCCGCGTCGCGGTGGCGAACTCCTCCGGCTTGCTGATCGTGAACAGGAAGGAATCCGGACCGCCGATCACGCAGTCACGGTAGTAGATGTCGAGATTGGCCGAGCTCGGTCCGGCCCCGAAGAAATTCCCGGCGCCGAGCATGACCGGCAGACCGTTGATGGTGATCCCCTTCTTCACCACCAGATCGTGCACCGGGCCCAGCGGCAGGCCGTTGTTGTTGACGCCGTCGCCCGAGACATCGATGACACGCCGAATGGCGTTGAAACCGCTGGTCTCAAGCAGGCCGGTGGCAAAGTTGAGTGCGCCCGAAATTGAAGTCCCGTTCCATGATTGGATCTCAGCGCCGTCGAGAGCGGCAGCGAAGGCGTTCGCCGTGGCGGGTCCGTCGATGACGGTCCAAGGCACGACCACCGTCTGCAGATTGGTGGCCGCCCATTCGACATAGGTGACAGCGATGCGCCCGGTCAGTCCGTCGGTGATGGCGTTGACCACATCGCGGTCGCGGAAGGCGTTGACATAGCCCTCCCGCTGCAACTTCTGCTCCTCAAAATCCATCGATCGCGAGACGTCGACCGTCAGCACCAGGGCGAGATCGACTTCCGTTGCCGCCCGCCCCTCGCCGACGCCGAGCATCACCAGCCCCGCCGCAACCACGATCCACCTGCTGTTCATGCCCCGCGTCCTCGCTGCCGCCGGCCCAATCGAAAGCTTACCGCCTTCGACGAAGGCGGCAAGGGGCGCGAGCGGTTTTAGAAAAACCTCGGCGCGGTTCCGCGATGTTGTTCAGAGAATATTATTCAGAAAAAGAAACAGACCAGTAATCAAGTTAGTCGGCGGATAGAAGGAAATTTTAATAAGAGGTCGGCTAATTCGGATGCTCTACTGGAAGAAGTCCCTGAGAAACATGGGCATCTTTGGCGTCAAAAAGCGGGAGGACACTCCGCGCGAGCTACCGGCGGAAATCTATATTTCCGTCGTCGACTCGCTTTACTCTGACGCGCCCACGTTGTTCGTCGGGTCTCTGGCTTGTTCGCTCGCCGCACTGGTTTCCGCGGTCAAAACCGGCAGGCTGGTTTTCTTCCTCTTTGCAGTGTTGATCGCGTTGCTTGCTGCCGCGCGCGCAATTGACGTCGCCCGCTACGGGCGCCGCGCCGAGAAACCGAAATCGTCCGAAGCCGCCCGCCAATGGGAAACGCGCTACACCATCGGCGCGTCGGCTTACGTCAGCCTGCTCGGTCTCTGGTGCATTGTCGCTTTCGCCACCAGCGACGACCCGTTCGTTCGACTCGCCGCCATCACGTCGACCACCGCCTACATGGTTGGTATTTCCGGCCGCAATTTTGGCAGTTCGCGACTGGTGGTAGCCCAGCTCACCGCCACCTGCATCCCGATGACGTTGGCGTTCCTGTCGACTCGCGACGTCTACTACGCCGTTTACGCCATTCTGTTCATGGCGTTCTTCCTCAGCCTGAACAAGATATCCGACCGCCTGCGCGACCAGCTCTTCAGCGCCGTCATCGCCACCCGCGACGTCACGCTGCTGGCCAAGCGCTTCGATACGGCGCTCAACAACATGCCGCATGGCCTGGCCATGTTCGACGCCTCGCACCGCCTGGTCGTTGCCAATGGCCGCCTGAGCGCACTGCTCAGCCTGCCTACGGCGGAGCGCAAGGGGATGAGTGCCCGCCAACTTCTCCTCGACGCGGCCACCGCCAAGGGCATTGCCCGCGCCGACGCCGAACGCACGATCACCGAGTTCGAGGCCCGCCTCGACGGTTCGCTCGACAGCAACATCACGCTCGAATCGCCCGACGGCCGCTCGCTCGACATCACCTTCCAGCAGATGGAAAACCGCGGTTCGGTGGTGCTCATCGAGGACATTACCGAACGCCGCATCGCCGAGGCCAAGATCAAGCACATGGCCCGGTACGACACGCTGACCGGCTTGCCGAACCGCAGCTTTTTCCACGACCATATGGAGCGGGCGCTGACTGCTGCCCGCAAGGACGGCGAATCCTGCGCCGTGCTGTTCGTCGATCTCGACCAGTTCAAGCAGGTCAACGACACGCTCGGCCACCCCTGCGGCGACGAGCTCCTCTGCGCGGTCGCCGCGCGCCTGCGCGGCATCGTCCGCCAGACCGACATCGTCGCCCGCTTCGGCGGCGACGAGTTCGTCGTTCTGCAGTCGCCCGTGACCGGCCCGGACGACGCTGCCGCCCTCGCTCGCCGGATCGTCGAGATCGTCTCGGAGACCTTCGACATCGACGGTCACCAGGTGGTGATCGGCGCCAGCGTCGGTATCGCCATGGGCCCCGGCGAAGGCGGCGCCGACCTCATGCTGAAGAATGCCGACATGGCGCTCTATCGTACCAAGGCCGACGGCCGCGGCACCTGGCGCTTCTTCGAGCCGGAGATGGACGTCAAGGCGCAGGCCCGCCGCAGTCTCGAGCTCGACCTCCGCGCCGCCCTCGCCAACGACGCTTTCGACGTCTACTACCAGCCGCTGATCGACCTCGGCACCCGCAAGGTCTCGACCTGCGAGGCGCTGCTGCGCTGGCCACACCCCGAGCGCGGCATGGTCTCGCCTGCCGAGTTCGTGCCGGTCGCCGAGGAAATGGGCATCATTGTCGACATCGGCAATCTGGTGCTGCGCCGCGCCTGCGCCGAGTGCCTGCGCTGGCCGGACGACGTTCGCGTCGCCGTCAACTTCTCGCCGATCCAGTTCCGGCGCGGCGCGGTCATCGCCTCGATCCGCAAGGCTCTGGCGGCGACCGGCCTTCCCGCCAACCGCCTGGAGGTCGAAATCACCGAATCCGTGCTGTTGCAGGACACCCAAGCAACGCGCGCCGCGCTCATGGAACTCCGCGAGATGGGCGTGCGTATCTCGCTCGACGACTTCGGCACCGGCTATTCGAGCCTCAGCTACCTGCACTCCTTCCCGCTGCACAAAGTGAAGATCGACCGCTCGTTCGTGCAGGGTTTGGGAACCAGCGAACGCTCGCTTTCGCTGCTGCGCGGCGTCACGCGTCTTTCCGCCGAACTTGGCATGTCGGTCGCGGTCGAGGGTATCGAGACCGAGCAACAGCTCGCCCTCATTTCCTCCGATCCCAATGTCAACGAGGCCCAAGGCTTCTTGTTCTCGCGCGCCGTTTCCAGCCGCAACATCCGCCAGCTCCTTGGTTCGGCCCTGATCCTTGAGAAGGTCGCCTAGCGCAGAAGTTGAAGGCGCGGCGCTTCGCCACGGTACGCTTGCAACCAACTATGGGCATTACCTGACAAGAACGGGTTGGCACGCCCTGCGTCGGCGAGATCCGGCAGCGCAATCTGGAGACGTCGCCGGCAACGTGCTGGCCGACGTCACAACCGACAAGACCGACTCTGGATTTCAATAAGTTAGGTCGCCGGCCGCCAGGAGCCGCCACAACGCCGCGGAACTCCGCAGGCTCATCCACAACTTAAGCGGCAGTCAGCGTCCTTCCGGCGCCGTCCCGGAATGTCGGCGATCCCATTAACCAAGTGTTAACGTTACCCTTTTCTTAGGTTGTCAGCGGCGGTAAGAAGGGCGCGCGGCTGGGTTGCGTGGGGTGAGAGTAAGATGGGCGTACCCGCGATGCGGCCGACGCCGACCCTGGCGGAGAGAGTGGCTGCCCTCCTGCCCCGGGTCGAATGCCGACGGGCCGACAGCGACGATCTGCGCGAGGCGATCTATCGCCTGCGGTACGACGCCTATAACCGCGAAGGGACCATCCCCGAGACGCCCTCGCGGCGCCTCAGCGATCGCTACGACGGCCTGCCGAACTGCTACCTCTTCGCGCTGTTCATCGACGACCGTCTGGCCAGCTCGATACGCCTCCATGTCGCCAGCCTCGAACATCCCGACATCCCGGCCAATCAGGTGTTTGGCGAAATCTTGGCCCCGACCATTGCCGCCGGCCGGACCATCATTGACCCTACCCGCTTCGTCAGCGACGCCGAGATGGCGCGCCTTTATTCGGAACTGCCGTTCCTGACTTTGCGGATTCCGCACATGGCGGCGGAATTCTTCGCCGCCGACATCGTTCTGGCGACGGTGCGCTCCGAGCACCAGGCCTTCTACCAGAGGGTGTTCGGCCACCGGCTGGCGGCCCCGCCAGCCCCCTACCCCTCTTTGACCAAGCCGATCTCGCTGATGGCGCTGGACTATCCCCAGGAGCGGCAGAACATTCTCCGCCGCTACCCCTTCTTCGCCTCGACCGCCGCCGAGCGGCGTTCTCTCTTCGACCGCGGCGGAGAATGGCCGCGCCACCCCGCCGCGCCCTCGATCGATGCGACGGAGTTTCCCGCCTTCGCCGGTCTGGCCTGATCGCAGAGCCGCCGGCCGCGCCATCCCGCCACTTTGCAACGACTGCCGCGCGCGCTAGCTTCGCCGCGAGGTGGGGCGCAGCTGCCGCAACGGCAGCGCGGCGGAGCGAGAATTATGCGGATGAGGACTGCGGTCGGGAGGGCGGTCGCGCTGTCCCTTGTCGGTGGGGCGGCGCTGTTGCCGGAGTTTGCGCTCGCCCAAGCGCCCGCACCCGCCAACACCCAGCAAGCCGCCTTCGACCGCGCTGATCGACAGAACACCGTCGCGGCCTGGGACGCGTTCTTGCGCACCTGCGGCAGCGGACCGCTCTGCGACGCCGGCGCAGCTGCCCGGAGCCGCGTCCAGGAAGCCGAGGCGGCGGCAACCAAGTTGACCGTCATCGACCTCGGCCCGCCGCCGCCGCTCCGCCCCGGCGAAGCCGTCGGCGTCTGCGACCGCCTCGCCGCCTCGCCCACCGATCAGGATCGCCCCGCCTCTATCGCCGGCGTCACGCTTGCCGCGTTGCAGGCCAATCCCCAGCCGGCTATCCGCGCCTGCCGCGAAGCCAGCGAAGAGCATCCCGACGACCGGCGCCTGACGTTCCAATATGCCCGCGCGCTCGGCGCCGCCGAGCGCCATCGTGACGCCGCCCCGGTGTTGGAGGATGCCGTCAATCTCGGCAGCGCCGCGGCGATGACCGCTCTCGGCCTCGCCTTCGAGCGCGGCACCGGCGAGTCCGCCGACATCGGCGAAGCCCTCCATTGGTACGGCCGCGCCGCCGGTCTCGGCAATGTCGAGGCGATGTATTACCTCGGCTCGCTGTTCGATCGCGGCGAAGGCGTAACCGCCGACGCCGCCGAATCCGCCAGCTGGTTCGAGAAGAGCGCCGCCGGCGGCTACGCCCCGGCGATGCTCGCCCTCGGCCACCGCGCCTATTTCGGCACGGCCGGCGTCACCAAGGATCTCGACCGCGCCCGCGTCCGCTACCAGCAGGCGGCCGAGGCCGGCAACGCCGAAGCCGCCCGCTCGCTCGCCTGGATGTACCAGGCCGGCGAGGGCGTCCCCCGCGACTTTGCCGCCGCGATGACCTGGTACGAGAAGGCGGCAGCCGGCGGCGACGCCGCCGCCAAGGCGAGCATCGGCTACCTCTACGATCTCGGCCTCGGCGTCACCGCCGACAAGCGCCAAGCGCGGACCTGGTACGAGAAGGGTGCCCGCGACGGCGACGCCAACGCCATGTTCAATCTCGCCATCCTGCTCGACAAGGGCGCCGGCGGGCCGGCCGATCCCGGTCAGGCGCGGCAGTGGTTCCAGGCGGCGGCGCGGCGCGGCAGCGGCGAGGCGATGACCGGCCTCGGCCGCATGTTCGAACTCGGCCGCGGCGGCCGCAAGGATGTCGAAGTCGCCCGCAAATACTATCTCGACGCCGTTAATGCCGGCGACGCCGACGGCGCCTACAGCCTCGCCCAGCTCTACGAGGAAGGCGTCGGCGGCGCCAAGGATCTCGCCCAGGCGCGGAAGTTCTACATGGTCGCCGCCGAGCGCGGCCATGTCGGCGGCATGGCCATGACCGGCTATCTCTTCGACACCGGCACCGGCGGTCCGCGCGACGATAGCGAGGCCCGCAAGTGGTACGAGGCCGCCGCCAAGGGCGGCGACTCGACCAGCGCCTTTAACTTCGCGGTCTTCCTCAGCCAAGGCCGCGGCGGTCCGGTCGATACCGCCACCGCGCGCAAGTGGTACCGCACCGCCGCCGATCTCGGCGACGGCGATGCAATGGCGGTCATGGGCTACCTCTACGACACCTCCAGCCCCGCCGAGGGCGCCAAGGACGACGCCGAGTCCCGGCGCTGGTATCTCGCCGCCGCCAAGGAGGGGAACGCGGTTGCCGCCTACAATGTCGGCATCCTCTATGCCGAAGGCCGCGGCGGTCCGACCGACCTGGCCGAGGCGCGCAAATGGTACGCGGTGGCGAGCGACGGCGGCGACGCGACCGCGCCGTATTACCTCGCCGTCCTCTACCAGGACGGTAAGGGCGGCCCGGCCGACCCGGCCAAGGCGGCCGCCAATTTCGCTCTCGCCGTGACGCGCCACAATCGCGAGGCGATCGAGGCCTTCCTCGACCCGGCCTCGGATATCGCCGAAGAGGGTGTTCGCGCCGTGCAGAAGTTCCTGATCGGGAAGGGCCTGTTGACCGGCCCCGCCGACGGCAAGGTCAACGCCGAGACGCAGATCGCGCTCGAAGCCTGGGCCAAGACCCCGGAAACGGTGCCCTAGCGCGACTGGTCCCGCCCCTCCCCGGCCCCGTTCCGGCGGATCAGGGCGACCAGTGTGTAGCTGATCGTCAGCAGCAGGAACCACGAGCCGAGCTTCTCGATGCCGACCATCGACCAGCCGTTTCGCTGGCTGGGATAGAGCCAGGTCTGCGTCAGCGTGCCGACATTCTCCGAGATCCAGATGAACACCGAGACGAGGAAAAGGCCGAGCAGGAACGGCATCCAGCGCTTGACCCGCCAGACCAGGAAGTAGAAGCGCGCCCGCCAGCAGAGGGCGGCCATCGCCAGGAACAGCAGCGGCCGGAAATCCCAGATGTAATGGTGCGAGAAGAAGTTGACGTAGATCGCCACGGAAAGGAGAGCCAGCGCCCACAGCGGCGGGTGGTGGCGGAACTCGATGTGGAAGAGCCGCCAGGCGCGGCAGATATAGCTGCCGATGCAGGAATACATGAAGCCGGAGAAGAGCGGCACGCCGGCGATATGGAAGAGGCTCGCCTCCGGATAGATCCATGAGCCGACGCCGGTCTTGAACACCTCCATGACCGTACCGACCACGTGGTAGGCGAAGATGACCCGCGCCTCCTCCAAGGTCTCGAGCTTGAAGGCGAGGAGCAGCACCTGCACGCTCAGCGCGGCGATGAACAGGAAGTCGTAGCGCGCCAGGCCCGCCCCGGCCGGGTACCAGAGCTTGGTCGCGATCATCAGGCCGACCATGATGCCGCCGAAGAGGCACGCCCAGCCCTGCTTGATGCCGAAGCGGACGAACTCGTAGAGCCCGGCGCGGAGCGGCGTCTCCTCCGCCCACGCCTGTAGCCGCGCCTCCGCGGCAATGAACCGGCGGAGCGGCGCCCAGGTGGCGGCGGCGGATTGAGGAGCGGCGGAAGCGGCCGGAGTCGGCCCGGTCGTCTTGGCGTCCATCGCTTAGCGCTCATCCGCCGGCATCAAAGGGCGGGGCAAGCTCTAGCGCATGACGGCCGCTGCCGAAATGGGAGGAGCGCCGACCGCGGCCGCGTGCGGCGAGACGCAGGCGGCCGGCAGAAGCCGGCCGCCGACCCCGAGGACTAGAAGGCCGGCGGCAACGGCATGCCGTCCTTACCCGGAACGCTTGGCTTCAGCTCGGCAAAGCGGCTGTAGTCGCCGAGGGCGCGATAGTCGGGATCGTCCCAGATCGGCTTGAACGCGGCACTGCGGAGGATCTGCAGGTACTGCTTGGGGTTCAGCTTGATCGCCACCGCCAGCGCCTTCACCGCTGCCGGCTTGTCGTCCATGGCGAGATAGACCTGCGCCTTCTGGACGTAGGCGGCGTCGCGCGAGGGATCGAGCTTCAGCGAAGCCTCGGTCGCCGCGAGAGCCCCGTCGAAGTCCTTGGCGGCGATCATCTTGTCGAGATTGGCGGTCGGCCCGCCGGCGATATTGGCGTTGTAGATGCGGCGAAGCTCGGCGAGCGGGTTGTCAGATTCGTCGACCCGAAGGTCGAGGGCGTGGTCGCCGTAGTCGGCGATCTTGCGCTTCTCGAAGATCATCAGCCCAGCCGACTGGGTGCCGCGCCGGTCGCCACCGGCGGCTTCCGCGGCGTCGAGGACGTTGAGCAGCCGCTCGGCGAGCGGCAGGCCGGCTGCCACCGCCTTGAGGTAGGCGACCGCCATGTCGTTGACCACTTCCGGCCCGGTCATGGTGTTGGCTTCCACGCAGAAGTTCGGCTGGCAGATATGACCGGCCCAGCCGGAATTGCCGGCGCCGGTCCAGCCGGCGCTGTTGCCCTTGTAATCGACGATGGCGAACTGCCGGCTGTCGATGCCCTTGTCCATCGCCACCAGGAAGTCGCGAGCCTCGGTGGCGCTGAAACCGCGCTGGATAAGGAGGACGCCGACCTCGCCCATCATCGGGTTGGAACTCGCCTGGCTGGCGATGGCAGCAACGCCAGCTTCGCCCCAGCGGACGCGCGCGCCGACCGAGATGGTGTTCGACTGCACGGCAACGCCGAGCTGGCCCGTCGCCGGATCGAGCGCGACGACCGAGTAGGTGGCGCCGGCCAAAGCGGCGCCGAGCGCGCTGATCCCGGCGGAAAGCGCGGCGGCCCGGAGCAAAACGCGGGCGGGCTTAAGCGGAGATACAAGTCTCGTCAGCATGGCAACCTCATCCTGAAGGGGGAGAGCCGAGCGCCGGGAGAGGATGGACGGCCGGCTCTCCCCCGTTGTTACGGGTACAGAGGTGACGACCGCGGCGACCGGTGTCGGGAGGAGCACCGCCGGGCGGTCGGCTCCACCATCGCAATCGTCGTGCCAGCCCGCCGGCCGACATCGCCGAAAGGGATTCCGCCATTCTTACCGACGCGTCTGCGGAGGCGCCTGGCTAACGCGCTGGCAGTCGCGATCTTTTCGCGCAGCGCCCGGCGAAGAATTGGGCGAACCTGTCGCGCCCGATCCGGACTGCCGTCGTGCGCCTGTCGCCCTTTCGTGCCAGGATGGCCGCGCTTGCCGCCGGCAGCCGGGCGTTGCATCGCGCCAGGGCGAGCGAAAATCGAGGGGGAGCCTCATGAAACTCGCGAGCTTCAACGTCGAGAACCTGTTCCTGCGCGCAAAGGCGATGAACCTTGAGAGCCTCGCCGAGGGGAAGCCGATCCTGCAGGCCCAGGCGGAGATCAATGCCCTCCTCGCCAAGGCGACCTACACCGCCGCCGACAAGAAGCGGATACTCTCGCTCCTCGACCAGCTCGGGCTGAAGAAGTCCGACGACGGCCCCTTCGCGATCCTCCGACAAAACCGCGGCCACCTCGTCAAGCGCGGCGCGCAGGGCCCGACCGTCGTCGCCAACGGGCGCGCCGACTGGATCGGCTGGGTGGAGCTGGAGCGGGAGATGGTCAACGAGGTCGCGACCCGCAACACCGCGCAAGTCATCCGCGACGTCGACGCCGATGTCCTCGGCGTCATCGAGGCCGAGAGCCGCCCCGCCCTCCTCCGCTTCGCCAAGGAGGTGCTGCCCGAAGCGGGCGGCTCGCCTTACGCCCACATCATGCTGATCGACGGCAACGACGACCGCGGCATCGATGTCGGCATTCTCACCCGCCCCGCGTTCGGCATCGATTTCATGCGCAGCCACGTCGACGACAGCGACGCCGACGGCCGCATCTTCAGCCGCGACTGCGCCGAATATCACCTGACGACGGCCAAAGGGTCGCGCCTGGTCGTCCTCGTCAATCACTTCAAGAGCAAGGGCTTCGGCGGCGCTGCCGCCTCGGCCGCCAAGCGCCGCCGGCAGGCCGAGCGCGTCGCGGCGATCTATGCCGGCCTCCACGCCGCGCACCCGCTTATCGCCGTCATCGGCGACCTCAACGACACGCCGGACAGCCAGCCGCTGAAGCCGCTCCTCGCCGCCGGCCTCGTCGATATCGGCGGGGTCGCCGGCTTTGACGACGGCGGCCGCCCCGGCACCTACGCCAACGGCACCAAGACCAACAAGATCGATTTCATCCTGATGTCGCCACAGCTTCGCGCCAAGGCGACCGCCGGCGGCATCTTCCGCATGGGCGTCTGGGGCGGCACCAACGGCACGCTCTTCCCGCATTATCCGGAGATCACCAAGGAGGCAGAAGCCGCCTCCGACCACGCCGCGATCTGGGCCGACCTCGACATCTGAGCGCAGGGCCTCCTAACCCCGCATGAGCTAGAGCCGGCCCCGCCCCCAACCACTCACCCCTCCCCGCCTTGCCGCCGCCACGGCGGCCGGGCGAGTATGCCGCCCGTTCGTCAGGAGGAGCCACAGACGATGCCGCGCTATCGCCCCCGCCCGCTTGCCGCCCTTGCCGCGCTGATCGCGCTCGCCGCCGCTCTCGCCCTCGCTCCTGGCGCGGAGGCGCAGCAGCGCGACCTTGCCGGCGCCCGCGACTATCCCGGCATCGGCCGCTTCGCCGGCAGCCTCATCACTGGATATGCCGCCAAGGACTTCGACGCGACGCGCCTCCAGGCAGCGGCGTTCAAGAACGGCAAGCCGGTCGACGAGCGGCGGCCGGAGGGCAGGATCACCCGCATCGCCTACCGCACCCAAGGCGGCAACCCCTCGCTCCTCGAGGTCGCCCGCAACTTCGAGACCCAGCTCGCCAAGGCCGGCTACGAGACGCTCCTCTCCTGCAGCGTCGACGATTGCGGCGGCATCCCCTTCGCCGAGGCGGTCGATACCCTGCCGATCCCGCAGATGTGGGTCGACGGCTTCGACTACCGCTACTTCGCCGGTCGGAAGGCGGCGAGCGCCGGCGCGCCGGAGAGCTTTGCCACCGTCCTGACCAGCCGCAACAACGACGCCGTGACCGTGCAGCTGGTGGTGACGGTGCTAGGGGCGATCCAGAACAAGATCGTCGACGCCGCGGCGATGGCCAAGGGGATCGGCGAGAGCGGCCACATCGCCCTCTACGGCATCTATTTCGACACCGGCCAGGCGGTGGTGAAGCCGGATTCGAAGCCCACGCTCGACCAGATCGCCGCGCTGCTCCGCGCGCAGCCGGCGCTGAAGATCGTCATCGTCGGCCACACCGACAACCAGGGCACCTACGCCTATAACATGGACCTCTCCAAGCGCCGCGCCGCCGCCGTCGCCGCGGAACTCGCCAAGACCTACGCCATCCCCGCCGCCCGCCTCACCACCGACGGCGTCGGGTATCTCGCGCCCGTGGCGAGCAACGCCGGCGAGGACGGGCGGGCGCTGAACCGGCGGGTGGAGCTGGTGGGGTGGTAGGGGGTTGGTGAAGACAGGTCGACCCGCTTGTTGCCGGTTCGCCCTCCTGCTATGTTCTCGTATTGTTCTAATCAAACAATCTGCTTGGGGGGCGAGGCATTGGCTTCCGAGTATGAGGAACTTTGCCGGCGGATTGGCAAGGTCGCCGCCGACCGTTTTTTGGCGAAGCTAGGCTGCATGCCCGACGCTCCGCCAAGCTCGAAGACCCTCGCAGTGGCGGAGAACCTCCCCGCACCGGACTTTCGGCTGGCCATGGGGAGCGAATCACCGCTCAGTGGGAGGGCGCGTTCATCCAGTTTTGCTGCGGGCGCCATCGCCAGACGTCAAAAAAGGAATGGCGCTGCATGGGATTGTGAGACAAGCATGAGCAGACAATACACGGCGATCTCGCTTTTTTCTGGCGCCATGGGCCTTGATCTGGGTATCCACCAGACTGGGCGATTCAGGCTTCTTGCGTGCGTCGAGAAAGAGAAGTCCTTCTGCGACTCAATTCGAGCGAATCAGCGAGCCGGCAGAATCGACACAGAGCTGGCCGTCCTCGAGGCGGACATTCGGGATTTGGATCCAGCTGACGTACTGACCCGCGTCGGGCTAAAGCAAGGCGAGCTCGACCTGTTGATCGGGGGGCCTCCCTGCCAATCGTTTAGTACAGCCGGCCGCCGCGCCGGCATCCTCGATCCGCGCGGGACTCTCTTGTGGGAATTCCTCCGCTTTGTGGCCCACATGAAGCCAAAGATGTTCCTCATGGAAAATGTCCGAGGCTTAGTTTCCGCCAGCCTAGCACACCGGCGCATTGCCGATCGGCCAGAGAAAGGTGGTGCCTCTCTCGCTCCGGAGGAACAACAAGGTACGGTCATTCAACTCTTGGCCCGGGACTTACAGAAGATTGACGGGTGTCAGTACCACATGGACTGCTTTGAAGTGAATGCGGTCAACTACGGCGCACCGCAGTTGCGCGAGAGAGCCTTGTTTATCGGCAACCGCTATGGGGTCCAAGTCGACTTTCCAAACCCAACCCACGGGCACACTCCTCAGCACGTCAGGCAACCGGACGACTTGTTTGCCCGAGCGACTCCACTCAGACCTTGGCGCACGCTGCGCGATGCTATCGGCTCGCTACCAGATGACTCGGCCGAAATCATGGATTTTAGCCCTCGCAAGAAAGCCTACCTGACATTGGTCCCCGCCGGATCAAACTGGCGAAGCTTACCAAGCGAGATTCAGAAGAAGTCTATGGGAAGCGCATGGCACGCAAAAGGAGGGCGATCAGGATGGTGGCGGCGTCTCAGCTTCGACTTACCCTGCCCGACTCTGATTACGATGCCCAATCACGCGAGTACTTCGCTCTGCCATCCATCCGAAGTACGCGCACTGTCTCTTCGGGAATACGCGTCGATCCAAGAGTTCCCGACTGACTGGGAATTCAGCGGCACGACCGCTCAGAAGTATGCTCAGGTAGGCAACGCAGTGCCGGTTCGCCTCGGCGTGGTCGCGGGAGAGGTTCTCGCACAATCACTTGATCGCCTCGAGGGCCGCGGTGCTCCGCTGCCTCTCGCACCGGACGCCTACAGAGTAATCTACATTCAGGCGCACGTGCGCACACGGCAGTGGTTCAAGAATGGAGAGACATTCGTTTGGCGGGACGGCAGGGACAATGCTGATGCGCTCTACGGGACGCCCCAGACTCTCCGTCGGGTAAGCACGTTTCACACCACATGAAACCACCCAAGGCGAGAAGCCCTTTCTACGAATCACTGAAAACCACGCGGCACTCGTTCAGCTCGAATGAGATAGCGAGATTGTTTAACTTGGTCGATCGCCAACGCGTTAGCGCGCTTGGTACCGAACTGTCGCAATACATAGCCGCGAGTTTGCCTGCCGCTTTTGAGTGCAGGGCTGCGTTGGCCGACTATCGAACAAATCCATACGTCCTCATGACCGCCGCCAGCGTCATGAACCTGGATGATCCGAAGGATTTCGGTAAGTTTCTGTTTGACAGCAAGTTGTATATGGCCTTGGAGACGTCGTTCGGGAAGTCCATTGAATCCAGAGTCGTGAGAACATACCCGCTCCGATGCGCGGTTCCCTGGTCTGACCCCCCTGAGAAGATCAGAGAATTTCAGGAACTAGTCGGGATACCGGATGAAGAGAAGGCGCGCCGCAGGCGTAACTCAGTGTGGAGAGAAGTTGATCGTTCGTCCGTTGTAGGTAATAAGAGGTACTTGACTTCGATCAAGAGCGGGCCAAACACGATCAACGATACGCAGGTGCAGGGGATGACCGACGCAATTCTGGCAAACTCTCATGCCTGGCTTGCGGCAACAGCACAGACGTATCCCGGGGTGGAGGAACTTGACGTAGTCCTTGGCCTCACGTACGGCACGGATCGTACGACGAATAATAAAGAGAACCAGATACTGGCTAAGCTGATCGACAGCGGCTTTCATGAAGAAGACCGAGCTCTGAAGCCAGGGATTCTCATCGAATCGAAGACTCGGAAAGTTCGGGTGTATCGACGGATAGGTAAGGACTTTTGGTCATTCATTGGCCAGCCCGACGACCCTTCTTCAGCCTCGTTCGTCTTTCTGGAAGTACTCTTGAGCTTGGCACGCGCACTTGCGATCGCAGTCCAAGATGGCGGCCTCGAGGAGCGGATCAACGCGAAGCTGGATCAACTGGCGACAGCTCTGACGACCCTTCGGTTTGAGCGCGCTTCGTTGCCTGAATGGGTCCGGGCCGACTTCAGCGAAGATGAGCTGTTTTGGTTCGCAAGTGCTCTTACCCCCTTCTTCGACGAAGGGATATAGCACGCCGCCGGCCCCCCACCTGGACCAAGACCCGGCACTTCCGACGCTTCCGCGGCCCCTCAGTTGTCCAAAAAGCTCCTAGGCTTCCGCGACCTTGACGGGTGCTCAGCTTCCCGATTGCCTTGGCCTCGATCTGGCGGACGCGTTCGCGGGTGACGCTGAACTGCTGGCCGACCTCTTCCAGCGTGTGGTCGGTGTTCATGCCGATGCCGAAGCGCATGCGGAGCACCCGCTCCTCGCGCGGCGTCGCCGCTATGCCGTCGCGGCGAGTTTCAGCGCGCCGCTCTTGCGTAGCTCCATGTAGAGATGGATCGGGTCGATGTCGTAGCCGTTCGGCCAGGTCGGGGCGCCCATTTCGACGAAAACGCGCGCGAAGTAGGCCTGTTCCTTCAGCGGCGCTACCATTTCCCCGTCGCCGGTGAGAACGTCGGAGAGGTCGGCCACGCCTTCGCTGCCGTCGCTGAAGCGCACCCAAAGCCTGTGCTTGGCGAGCGCCTTCACCCGCAGCACATCCACCATTGGCAACTTATTCGCCGCCATCGGATCGATTGCCTGTAGGCGCCAACCCAGCGCTCGGGCGCCGAGTGGCAGGTTCAGGCGGCGTTCCGGCGGAGTTCGCCGGCCGCTTCCATTTCCATTTGGAGCCAGCGCGGCGCAACGTCGAAGCCGTTCGGTCAAGTCGGCGCACCTTGGTCGAGAAATACGCTCGCCAAATAGTCGGGGTCGCGCAGCGGCTCGAAGGACCCGTCCGAAAAGCGGACGCGCACCCGATGGGCGCCCAACCATTTGACGTCAACGACCTTGAGCAGCATCGAGGCCCACTATCCCAAGCAAGGGCTGGCCGACTCGCGCGCGCCCTAATTCGCCGGCCCGCCCCTAATTATCCAGGAACGACCTGAGCTTCCGCGACCTTGACGGATGCTTCAGCTTCCGTAGCGCCTTGGCCTCGATCTGGCGGATGCGCTCGCGGGTGACGCTGAATTGCTGGCCGACCTCTTCCAGCGTGTGGTCGGTGTTCATGCCGATGCCGAAGCGCATGCGGAGCACCCGCTCCTCGCGCGGGGTCAGTGAGGCGAGGACGCGCGTCGTCGTCTCGCGAAGGTTCGATTGATCGCCGCGTCGATCGGCAGGACGGCGTTCTTGTCCTCGATGAAATCGCCGAGGTGGGAGTCTTCCTCGTCGCCGATCGGGGTTTCCAGCGACAGCGGCTCTTTCGCGATCTTGAGAACCTTGCGCACCTTCTCCAGCGGCATGCCGAGCTTCTCGGCGAGCTCTTCCGGCGTCGGCTCGCGGCCGATCTCGTGCAGCATCTGGCGCGAGGTGCGGACGATCTTGTTGATCGTCTCGATCATGTGCACCGGAATGCGGATGGTGCGCGCCTGGTCGGCGATCGAGCGGGTGATCGCCTGCCTGATCCACCAGGTGGCGTAGGTCGAGAACTTGTAGCCGCGGCGGTATTCGAATTTGTCGACCGCCTTCATCAGGCCGATGTTCCCCTCCTGGATCAGGTCGAGGAACTGCAGGCCGCGATTGGTGTATTTCTTGGCGATCGAGATGACGAGCCGCAGGTTCGCCTCGACCATCTCCTTCTTGGCCTGCCGCGCCTCGCGCTCGCCCTTCTGCACCATGTGAACGATGCGGCGGAACTCGGTGATTTCCAGGCCCGTTTCGGTGGCGAGCGACTGGATCTCGCCGCGGAGTTCATGGATGCGCGGCTTCTCGCGCGCGACGAAATCCTTCCAGCCGCGGCCGGTGTGGTTGACGATGCGCCGCAGCCAATGCGGGTCGAGTTCGCCGCCCTGGTATTCCTTGAGGAAGTCCTCGCGGCTGATGCGGTAGCTCTCGGCGAGGCGCAGCAGCTTCCCCTCGAAGCCGACCAGGCGCTTGTTGATGTCGTAGAGCTGCTCGACCAGGCTGTCGATACGGTTCTGGTTGAGCGACAGCGACTTGACGTCGGTGACGATCTCTTCCTTCAGCTTCTTGTAGCGCCGCTCCTGGCTCGGCGAGAGCTTCTCGTTCTTCAGCCGGTTCTCGACCAACTGGTCCTGCAGCCGGCGGAGCTTCTTATAGGTGTCGGCGATGCGGTCGAAGGTCTCGACCACCTGCGGCTTCAGCTCGGCCTCCATGGCGGCGAGCGAAACCGCGTTCTCCATGTCGTCCTCGTCCTCGTCGAGGTCGGGGATCGGCGCCTCGACCTCGCGGAGCGGGTCGTCGTCGTCGGCGCTCTGCGCCGGGGGCGTGGCGGCCCGCGCGGCCGGCGCGCCGTTCGGCCGGCCGGGTGCGGGAGCACCGGCGCCGTTCGGGCGGGCGCCATTGACCGGCGGAGCGCCGGGGGCGCCGCCGGCCAGCGGCGGCGCATCGGTCACCGGCAGCGGCGGCGGCACATGCGCATCCGGGCCGGCATAGGTGGCTTCGAGGTCGATGATGTCGCGCAGCAGGATCCGCCCCTCGCCGAGTTCGGAGCGCCAGATGATGATCGCCTGGAAGGTCAGCGGGCTCTCGCAGAGCCCGGCGATCATCGTCTCGCGGCCGGCCTCGATGCGCTTGGCGATGGCGATTTCGCCCTCGCGCGAGAGGAGTTCGACCGACCCCATTTCGCGGAGATACATGCGCACCGGGTCGTCGGTGCGGTCGGTCGGCTCGCGGGTCGAGGAACGGGTGACCGCCGTCGAGGTGGCCTCGACGATCTCGCCGCCCTCCTCCTCGTCGCCGCCGGCATCGTCCGACGCCGAGGCCTCCTCGGCCTCCTCGGCCTCGACGACATTGATCCCCATGTCGGAGAGCGTGGCGTAGACGTCCTCGATCTGATCTGAGGAGTACTGGTCCGAGGGCAGCACGGCGTTCAGCTGGTCGTAGGTGACGTAGCCGCGCTTCTTGGCGCCCTTCAGCATCTTCTTGACGGCGGCATCGGAAAGATCGAGGAGCGGTCCGTCCTGGGCCTCGGCCGGTGCCTCGGCCGCCTCTTCGTTTTCCTGGACCTTGGTCGCCATTCACATCCTCTTGTCGCTGGGCCGTGTCGCTGGCCCGCTGGTCGCTGGGCCTGTTGGCCCTGCCGATGGGGGCCCACCCGAAATTGCTTCGCGCTTACGACGCCGCGCCGGCGAAGCGGAAAGCCTAGCCGGGCCGCGTTAAACCGCCATTAACCCTGCCGCCGAAGCCGGCAGGCCGATCGTCAGAGCACTCGCGAGGGCCGCCCGGAGGAAGCGCCGAACCCTTCGATGAGAGCTTCGGTACCTTCCTCGGCTGTCAGCTGCGATTTGATGTCGACGATCCGGGCGAAATTGGCTTCGCTGGAATCGCTACCCAAGGCAGAGCTGGCCTCGCCGAGTTCCTTACTTAGTGACCGCGAATTCTTCTGCAAGCGCGCCGCCTGCAACCAACCCCATTCAGCGTCGCCATCGGCCGCCTCCGGCGCGGCCTGCCAGGTCCGGTACCTCGTGACCTCGGCGTCGAGCCGCGCCAGCAGGGTTTCCCGTCCGCCTTCGACGAGAAGCGCCCGCAGCCGCTCCGCGTCGATTCCCGGCTCGTTGCCGGCAATCTCTAGGATTTGCCCGCGAAGCAAGTCAAGCGTCCGCGACTTGAAGTCGAAACCGGCGAAAATATCGAAGTGGCGCATCAGGATAGCCGGGTGGTTGACGACGGTAACCACCAGCAGGACCTCGCGGAACGGCAGCGCCTCGGCGGCTCTGAGCCGCGCCCGGTTGGAGAGCGTCTCGGAGACGCGGATCGGCGGCGGCAACCGCCGGTCGCGCGGGCTGCGGCTTTGCCGCCGCTCGCCGCCCCAGCGCCGCCCGCCGAAAGGCGCCGGCGCCGCGTGGCCGCCGAACGCCGCCTCGAGCCGCTCGCGGAACGCCTGCTGGTAGCGGACGCGCACGCTCGGCTCGCCAATCGTGCCGGCGAGCGTCATCAGCCGCTTCTCCAGCGCCGCCAGCCCCTCCGGCGTATCGGTCTGCGCCGCATCGACCTCGCGGCTCCACAGCACCTCGACCAGCGGCCGCGATGCCGCCAGCACCTCGGCCATCGCCTCCGGCCCGCCGGCGCCGATCAGGTCGTCGGGGTCCTGGCCCTCGGGGAGCACGGCAAAGCGCAGCGTCCGCTCCGGCGAGATCATCGGCAGCGCCAGGTCGATTGCCCGCGCCGCCGCCCGCTGCCCGGCCTTGTCGCCGTCGAAGCAGAGGACCGGCTCGCCCGACATCTGCCAGATCATCTCCAGCTGCCGGTCGGTCAGCGCCGTGCCGAGCGGGGCGACGGTGGCGGGAAAGCCGGCGACCGCCATGGCGATGACGTCGACATAGCCCTCGACCACCACCAGCCGCCCGCCGTCGCGGACCGCCTTCTTCGCCTCGGCGGCGTTGTAGACCGTGGCGCCCTTGTGGAAGATCGGCGTCTCCGGCGAGTTCAGGTACTTGGCGTTGACCTCGGCCGAGAGCGCCCGCCCGCCGAAGGCGACGATGCGGCCGCGGGAGTCGGCGATCGGGAAGATCACGCGGTCGCGGAAGCGGTCGAAGGCGACCGGGATGTCGTCGCCGGAGACCAGCAGCCCCGCCTCGATCATCCGCTCGACGGAGACGCCCTTGCCGGCGAGGTGCTCGCGGAGGGCGTTCTTGGCGTTCGGCGCATAGCCGAGCTTGAAGCGGCGCTGCACGCCGTCGCCGAGCCGCCGCCCGGCGAGATAGGCGCGCGCCGCCGCGCCATCGCGCGAGGCGAGGCGCTCGGCGAAGAAGTCGGCGGCGAGCGCCATCACCGCGTAAAGGTCGGCCTCGGCCTTCTGCCGCTCTTCGCTCCGCGCGTCGCGGGCCGGGAGGGCAACGCCGGCCAGCGCCGCCAGCTGCTCCACCGCCTCGGGGAACGACGCCCCCTCCTTCTCGGTGACGAACTTGAAGTGATCGCCGGTGACGCCGCAGCCGAAGCAGTGGTAGCGCCCCTTGCTGTCATCGACGTGGAAGGAGGCGGTCTTCTCGCCGTGGAACGGGCAGCAGGCCCAGAAATCGCCGCGCGCCGGCCGCGACTTCCGCTTATCCCATTGCACGCGGGCGCCGATCACCGCCGACAGCGGCAATCGCGCGCGAATCTCGTCGAGCAAGGCCGGCGTGAACCGCATCGGCATCCGGGTTAAGTGGCCGCCCCCACCCTACCCCAATCCGCCGCCCGCCGCTGGGCCGATTTGCCACACATTCCCGAATCTCACGGCAATTCACATAGCGGGGCGAGGCCACGCCCGTAGAGCGGCGCCGACTCGATCCGCCCCGTTTACGGGGGCGGGGTGAGGATCAGCTCCCCCTACTCCCGCCCGGCGAGCAACCCACTCATGCGGCAGACCGGGCCGACGACGCCTCGCCAGAGCCGGCGTTGGCCGCTAAAAGCGGGGCGAGCGCCGGAGGAAGCCTCCTCCCGGCTCGCCGCCAAGGACCGCGTATGGCCGCCGACCTCAAGCCCGCCGACAAGCCCGCCCCCAATCCCGCTGCCGTCAAGGCCGCCGACAAGGGCGCCGCCGCCGTCAAGACCGCCGAGGTCGGGCACGATGTCTGGAGCGAACCCGCTCCGACCGCCCTCCTCGTCCTCGCCGACGGTACGGTGATGGAAGGCCGCGGCATCGGCGCGACCGGCGAAGCGGTGGGTGAAGTCTGCTTCAACACCGCCATGTCCGGCTACCAGGAGATCCTGACGGACCCCTCTTACGCCGGGCAGATCGTCACGTTCACGTTTCCTCATATCGGCAACGTAGGCGTCAATGACGAAGATATTGAGACGGTCAATCTCGCCGCCTCGGCGGGCGTGCGCGGCCTGGTGCTGCGCGCCGATATCACCGAGCCCTCCAACTACCGCGCCGCCCGCCACTTCGACCGCTGGCTGAAAAGCCGCGGGATCGTTGGCCTTGCCGGCATCGACACGCGGGCGCTGACGGCGCTGATCCGCGAGCGCGGCATGCCGAACGCGATGATCGCCCACAACCCCTCCGGCGCTTTCGATCTCGCCGATTTGAAGAAAAAGGCGGCGGCGTGGCCGGGCCTTGAGGGGATGGACCTCGCCAAGGAGGTCTCGACGACCCAGAGCTACCGCTGGGACGAAACCTCCTGGCGCTGGGGCAAGGGCTACGAGCGGCAGACGCAAACGACGCGCAAGGTCGTTGCCATCGACTACGGCATGAAGCGGAACATCCTCCGCCTCCTCGCCGACCGCGGCTGCGAGCTGACGGTGATGCCGGCGACCGCCACCGCCGAGGATATCCTGGCGCAGAAGCCGGACGGGGTGTTCCTGTCGAACGGCCCCGGCGACCCGGCGGCGATGAAGGGCTACGCCGTGCCGGCGATCCAGGGCGTGATCGCCGCCGGCGTCCCGACCTTCGGCATCTGCCTCGGCCACCAGCTGATCGGCCTCGCCATCGGCGGCACCACCCGCAAGATGAAGCAGGGCCACCACGGCGCCAACCATCCGGTCAAGGACCTCGCCACCGGCAAGGTCGAGATCACCTCGATGAACCACGGCTTTGCCGTCGACGCGAAGTCGCTGCCGGCCAACGCCGTCGAGACCCACGTCTCGCTCTTCGACGGCTCCAACTGCGGCCTGAAGCTGAAGGACCGCCCGGTCTTCTCCGTGCAGTACCACCCCGAGGCCTCGCCGGGCCCGATGGACAGCCACTACCTCTTCGACAGATTCGTCGAGGCGATCGACGAGAAGCGCGGCGGCTGAGGCGGGAGGGCGGGCGATGGACGCCGCCGCGATCCGCCGCGCCGCCATCGACGCCTTCCACGCGACCTGGAAGCTCCTTGAGAAAGCCGACCGCACCGCGGCCGAGACCGAAGCGATGCTCGCCGCCGCCGCCGAGAGCCACGCCCTCTGGCTGAAGGTCGGCACCGCTGTCAACGACCAGCGTGGCGAGTGGATGCTGGCCCGCACCGCCGTCGATGCCGGCCGGGCCGAGGCGGCCGTCCGCCACGCCGAGCGCACGTTGGCGCTGACCGCCGCCGCCAAGGTCGGCGAGGCCGGTTTCGCCGACTTCGACTTCGCCTTCGCCGAGGAAGTGACGGCCCGCGCCTTCGCCCTCGCCGGCGACCTCGCGCGCGCCCGCCGCCACTACGACCAGGCCCGCCGCCTTGGCGAGGCCATTGCCGAGGAAGGCGACCGCACCGAGTTCTTTCGCCAGTTCGCGCTCGGCCCCTGGTTCGGCCTGACGAGCTGAGCGGGATGGATCGACGCGGCGACAGCCGGGCCGCGACGGGCGTCGCCCCTCCACCGCGCCTCCCGGGCCAAGCCGAGACCCAGCGCCGGTCGCGAAGGGCGTCACCCCCCAACCGCTCACCCCGGCGCAAGCCGGGGCCCAGCGCAAGACTCTTCGGCCGCCCTGCCCTTGAACTGGCCGCCGGCTTGCTCCGGGGGAGTCGGCCAGCGCGAGCCTCTTTTGCCGCCCTGCCCTTCAACCTGGACCCCGGCTTTCGCCGGGGTGAGCGGAGCTGGGCCGCCTCGCCCCCTCCGCCACGGAGCCTGTCATCGGGCCGGCCCAAGGCCTCGACCCGAGGGCGGTCCCGCCCCCGCTGCGCGGGTGAGGAACAGGCCGCTTATCGTTTTGGCGCCCGCGCAAACGCGACAAGATTGTCGAGCGTCCTGGCCGTGCCGGTGTCGACGCCGATGCGGAGATACTGCTCCAGATTCTCCGCCGTGCCGCAATCGATGGTGACGGTCATGCGCGTCGCCTCGCCTGCCGTCTCGAAACGGACCGTGCCGACCGCCCCGTTGGCGTCGAACACCAGCCGCTCCGGCGGCGCGATCTCGCGATAGACGCCGCTGAAGGCGTGGGACGCCGCGGCGGTGCGGAAGAGGAAGGCGCCGCCCGGTCGAAGATCGATGCGGCATTCGGCGAGGCGCTGGCCGGCCGGGTCCCACCAGGCGGCGACCTGCTCCGGCTCGGTCCATGCCGCGAAGGCTTCCTCGGGCGTCGCCGCCAGCAGCCGCACGAAGCGGAGCGAGTGCGTGGTGCGGTCGATGACCAGGCGGAGGTCTTGGTTCGTCATGGCGCTTTACTCCTGACTTGGCTTGCCGGGGCCCGGCTTGCCCGCGTTCGGCCGGCCGGGCTTTGCCGGCGGCGTCTTCGTGCCGGCGCCGGCCCGGACCGTCTTGAGGTGGCGGTCGAGATTGTCGAGGCGGCCCTCCCATTCCCGGCGGAACGGCTCGACCCAATCGGCGATGTCCTTCAGCGCCGCGGCGCGGAGGCGGCGCGGCCGCCGCTGCGCGTCGCGCCCGCGTTCGATCAGCCCCGCCTCCTCCAGCACCTTCAAATGCTTGGAGATGGTCGGCTGCGCGAGCGCGAAGGGTTCGGCCAGTTCGGCGACGCTCGCCTCGCCGGCGGTGAGGCGGGCGAGGATCGCCCGCCGCGTCGGGTCGGCGAGCGCCGCGAAGGTCTGGCTAAGGGTGTCGGGGCGGCTGCTGTGCATTTCCATACGGCTATATTGCCGAATGGCGATGTAGAGTCAAGGGCGGTCGCTCCCTCCTTCCGCGCAGCCACCCTCAAGCCGCTCACCCGGGCCGCGAGGAACGTCACCCCCCAACCGCTCACCCCCGGCCGGGCTGAAGGGCGTCAGCCTTCCACCGCTCACCCCGGCGCAAGCCGGGGCCCAGCGCAAGACTCTTTTGCCGCCCTGCCCTGCAACTGGACCCCGGCTTTCGCCGGGGTGAGCGGAGGTGGGAGTGGGCCCAGCGCCAGACTCTCCAGCCGCCCCGCGCTTCATCTGGACCCCGGCTGTCGTCGGGGAGAGCGGAGAGTGGGGCGCCCCTCCCTTCGTCGATGCCCCGCCCGCTATTTGCCCTACCCGCTGCTCGTCCCGCGGCCTGCCCAGCTGCCCAGCTGCCCAAAACACTAGGGTTTTGGGCAACTGGGCAGTGGGCAGCGGGGGCGCCGGCTTTGAAGAACACAGGACGGGCAAGGTCTAAGCATCGGTTTGCCCGGCATAGGGGGCTGCGGTCCGCAGGCGTTGAACGACCGAACGCGACAAGCCGAGCCGCTCGGCGATCTCGCGGTCGGTCAGTCCGGAAACGGCGAGCCAGCGGATTTCTTCCGCCCGATCCTCCTTCTCTTGCGCCTTCTCGGCGGCCTCTGCCGCCTCGCCGCCGATGGCGCTGCGGCTCCACACCAGGCCGCCGGCCGGGCCGGGACCGAGCCGCGCCTCGAAGGGCGTCGCCGCCGCGCCGAACACCCCGCGCAGCTTGTCGAAATGCACCTCGAAGCGCGCCCCTTGGCTGGCGAGGTAGTCGGCCGGCCGCTTCAGCGCGATCACCGTGTCGAGCACGTCCTCGCGCCGCGAGGTGCCGCGCTGCAGGCCGGCCTTGCCGGCGTGGTGGACGAGGAGGCCGGAGTGGCCGGCCCGTCGGAGGCGCAACAGCCAGCGCTGCATCGGCGACCAGGAATCGGCGTCGTTGTCGTTGAGCGCGGCGGCGAGCGTGGAATGATTGTCGAGCGTCAGGAGGTCGACGCCGGCAAGCATCGCCTCGATCTGCCGCTGCGCCGCCTCCTCGTTGAGGTTGGGGAGGCCGCCCTCGAACGCGTCGGCGGCGAGCAGGCGGAAGCTTTCGCCGGCCGCCTTGAGCCGATCCATGCCGGCCCCGCCGACGATGCCGGCCATCCGGTCGCGCAGCATCGCGATCGGCATCTCGCCGTCGACATGGAGGACGGTGCGCGGCCCCCGCGCCTTCCAGCCGAGGAGTTCGCCGCCGGTGGCGACGGCGTAGGAGATCGACAGCGCCAGGAGCGTCTTGCCGACGCCGCGCGGCGCGTAAAGCATGCCGAGCCCCTTCTCGCTGAGGATCGGCTCGAGCAGCATCTGCGGCGGCTTGATGTCGAGGGCGAACAACTCCTTGAGGGTGAGCGGCCGGAGCGGTTCGGGCGGCGGCTCCAACGGGCCGTCGGGTCCGTCGGGAGGGAAGCGGTTGGGGACTGGGGTCATCGGCTTGTCCTGTTCGGGAAAGGGTGGCGGCGGCGGCCGCAGAGGCGGGCGCGGCGAAGGGCGGCGGGAAGGAAGAGCGGCGCGGCAGCGGCCGCTCGCAGGGCAGGCAGGCGGTCGCGGCGGAGTTCGCGGCGCTCCGTCCCCCTAGCGGGAACGTGGCCGGAGCCCACTTGATGCCGGAGCAACGCCAAGCGGCGGCGCCGAGCCGCCGCGCGAATGCCCTACATATTCACTCTTGGAACAAAACGCGAACGGATGTCAAGCGGATTCCGCTGCGCGGGCACGCTCGGCGGACCGTTGCGCGCCGCGCCCGTCATCCAACCGTCACCGAGCGCGGCTACCCACCGGCCCCGATGACCGACCGAATCTACAACGTCCTCTTCCTCTGCACCGGCAACTCGGCGCGCTCGATCCTCGCCGAAGCGATCCTCGCCCGCGACGGCAAGGGCCGCTTCCGCGCCTTCTCCGCCGGCAGCCGGCCGCGCGGCGAAGTCAACCCGCACGCCCTTCGCCTGCTCGGAAGCCTCGGCGTCGACACCGCGCCCTTCCGCTCCAAGAGCTGGGACGAGTTCGCAGCGCCCGGCGCGCCGGCAATGGACTTCGTCTTCACCGTCTGCGACGACGCCGCCGGCGAGGAATGCCCGCTCTGGCCGGGCCAGCCGATGACCGCCCATTGGGGCGTGCCCGATCCCGCCAGGGCGAGCGGCAGCGATGCCGAGATCGCCGCCGCCTTCGCGGAGTCCTATCGCCTGCTCGCCAACCGCATCGGCGTGTTCGTCAGCCTGCCGCTCGCCACCCTCGACCGCCTGTCGCTACAGCAGCGGCTCGACCGGATCGGCGGCATGGCCCGCCCGGATCGCCGGTCGCGCTCGGCAGCATGACCGCGCCGCTGCCGCAGCGCGTCTTTGCCGAAGCGCTCGGCAGCACCCTCCTGGTCGCCACCGTCGTCGGCTCCGGCATCATGGCCGAGCGCTTGGCGGGGGGTAACGCCGCCCTCGCCCTCCTCGGCAATACGCTGCCGACCGGCGCGATCCTGGTGGTCCTGGTGACGCTCTTCGCCCCGACCTCGGGCGCCCACTTCAACCCCGCCGTCACCGCCGTCCTCGCCGCTCGTGGAGCCTTCCCGGCGAGCGAGGTCGCCGCCTATGTCGCCGCCCAATGCGTCGGCGCAATCTCCGGCACGCTCGTCGCGCATCTGATGTTCGGGTTGGCGCCGCTCGCCGTCGGCGATCACGCCCGCAGCGGCCCCGGCCTCTGGCTCGGCGAGACGGTCGCCACCTTCGCCCTGGTGCTGGTCGTCCTTGAAGGCTCGCGCGTCGCCGCCCACGCCATCCCCTGGCTGGTCGGCCTCGTCATCACGGCCGCCTATTGGTTCACCTCGTCGACCAGCTTCGCCAACCCGGCGGTGACGCTGGCCCGCGGCCTGACCACGACCTTCGCCGGCATCGCCCTCGCCGACGTGCCGGCTTTCGTGGCGGCGCAACTCGCCGGCGCGGCGCTGGCCTCGCTCGCCGCGACCGCCCTCGCCCCGCGGCGCTAAGGCCGATCGAGATTGGTCGCGCTGAAGGTGTCGCAGGCGTCGATGTTGCCGGTTTGCAGGCCGCGATTGAACCAGGCCTTGCGCTGCGCCGAAGAGCCGTGGGTGAAGGAGTCGGGCACCGCATAGCCGCGCGAGGCCTTCTGCAGCGCGTCGTCGCCGACCGCCGCCGCCGCCCGCATCGCTTCGTCGATGTCGCCGGTCTGGAGATACGACGCGTTCTGCTCGTAGCGCGCCCAGATGCCGGACAAGCAGTCGGCCTGCAGTTCGGTCCGCACCGACTGGCCAGTGGCGCCCTCGGCCCGCGCCGCGCCGGGGCGGATGGTGCCGAGGAGATTCTGCACGTGATGGCCGATCTCGTGCGCCACCACATAGGCCTGCGCGAAATCGCCCTGCGCGCCGAGCCGGCCGCTGAGCTGGGCGAAGAAGTCGAGGTCGAGATAGACCTTGCGGTCGGCCGGGCAATAGAACGGCCCGATCGAGGCGCTGGCGGCGCCGCAGCCGGAGCGCGTCGCCCCGGTGAAAAGGACGAGCGTCGGCGGCTGGTAGGTCTGGCCGCGGGCGCGGAAGGCCTTCCCCCAGGCGTCCTCGGTGTCGGCGAGCACGGTGGCGATGAACTTGCCGGCCTCGTCGGTCGGCGAGCCGGTGCGCCCGCTCGGCGCCGACGAGGACGGGCCGGGCGACCCGGTGTCGAGGCCGATCAGCTGCAGCGGATTGGTGCCGGTCAGCCAGGCGATGACCAGCAGGACGACGATCCCGCCGATGCCGCCGATCCCGCCGATGCCGCCGCGGCCGCTCCCCATCGGGATGCGGAAGCGCGGTCCGCCGCCCGGCCCGCCGAAGCCGCCGTCGTCCATGCCGCCGCCCGGCTGGCCCCGCCGATCCTCGATATTGCTGCTCTGCCGACGGCCGCGCCATTCCATCTGCCGGTCTCCTGCCGCATTAACGCCGAGCCAGCCTATCCGGCTCCACGCCGGCCGGCCAGGGGGCGGTCAGGGGCGGTCAGAGGCGGGTCAGGAAGGAGCTTCACGCCTCGTCCGCTCACCCCGGCCCCGCGAAGGACGTCACCCCCCAACCCCTCACCCCGGCGAAAGCCGGGGCCCAGCGCAAGACTCTGCGGCCGCCCCGCGCTTGAACTGGACCCCGGCTTTCGCCGGGGTGAGCGGAGGTGGGGAAGAGGAGGCGGCAGCGCTCTACCACAGCAGAGTTTCGTAAAGATCGCTCCACTCCGGATTCGAAGCCTCGATTAGTTCGAGTTTCCAGGCGCGGCGCCACTCCTTGATCCGCCGCTCGCGCTCGAACGCCGATTCGCGCGTGGCGTGAGCCTCGTACCAGACTAGCCTCGTCACGCCGTAACGGCGGGTGAAACCGGGCCTCACCCCTTCCCGGTGCTCCCAGCCCCGGCGTGCCAGGTCGTCGGTCATTCCGACATAGAGCGTGCCGTTCCGCCGACTGGCCAGCATGTAAACGTAGAAGTCCGGCATCGGTGAGACTGTGCCCCAATCCTGCACCCACCCTCAACCTCACCCCGGCCCCGCGAAGGACGTCACCCCCCAAGCCACTCATCCCGGCCCCCACGAAGGGCGTCGCGCCTCAACCGCTCACCCCGGCGAAAGCCGGGGCCCAGCGCAAGACTCTTTTGCCGCACTGCCCTTCAACTGGACCCCGGCTTTCGCCGGGGTGAGCGGAGATGGGAAGCCGCACGGCGCGGTGTCCTCCCCCTTCGCCGTGCCCGCCCCCTCCACCTCCTTCGGCGGTCCCCCTCCCCCGCAAGCCGGGTGAGGAACCGAGCCCCCCGCCCTTCCGCTCATCCGCCTTTTCGCCTATAAGCCGCGCTTAGCCTTCATTCTCCTGGCTGGGCGGATGCCGCGCGGGGGCGACCCTGCCGCGGTTCGGCGCGGTCGCCTTGCGGTAACCGGCCCTCCCCCTGAGGAAGCGGCGGTTCGAGACATGCTCGACCGGGCCCCGTGCGACGCGGGGATCGCGAGAGACCAGACGGAGTTCAATGCCCAAACGCACCGACATCACATCGATCCTGGTCATCGGCGCCGGGCCGATCATCATCGGTCAGGCCTGCGAGTTCGACTATTCCGGCACCCAGGCGGTGAAGGCGCTGAAGGACGAGGGCTACCGCATCGTCCTCGTCAATTCGAACCCGGCGACGATCATGACCGACCCCGGTCTCGCCGACGCCACTTACATCGAGCCGATCACCCCCGAGGTGGTCGCCAAGATCGTCGAGAAGGAGCGGCCCGACGCCCTGCTGCCGACCATGGGCGGCCAGACCGCGCTCAACTGCGCCCTGTCGCTCAGGAAGATGGGCGTCCTCGAAAAATTCGGCGTCGAGATGATCGGCGCCACCGCCGAGGCGATCGACAAGGCCGAGGACAGGAAGCTCTTTCGCGAGGCGATGACCCGGATCGGCCTCGCCAGCCCGCGCTCGCACCAGATCAAGACCCTAGCCGGCGCCCTCACCGCCCTCGACGACATCGGCCTTCCCGCCGTCATCCGCCCCTCCTTCACCCTCGGCGGCACCGGCGGCGGCATCGCCTATAACCGCGAGGAGTTCATCGAGATCGTCGAGCGCGGCATCGACGCCTCGCCGACCCACGAGGTGCTAGTCGAGGAATCGGTCATCGGCTGGAAGGAATACGAGATGGAGGTCGTGCGCGACCGCGCCGACAACTGCATCATCGTCTGCTCCATCGAGAACGTCGACCCGATGGGCGTCCACACCGGCGATTCGATCACCGTCGCCCCGGCGCTGACGTTGACCGACAAAGAGTACCAGATCATGCGCGACGCCTCGATCGCCGTGCTGCGCGAGATCGGCGTCGAGACCGGCGGCTCCAACGTCCAGTTCGCCGTCAATCCCGCCGACGGCCGCCTGGTGGTGATCGAGATGAACCCGCGCGTCTCGCGCTCCTCCGCCCTGGCGTCGAAAGCGACCGGCTTCCCGATCGCCAAGGTCGCCGCCAAGCTCGCCGTCGGCTACACCCTCGACGAACTCGAAAACGACATCACCGGCGGCGCCACCCCGGCCTCCTTCGAGCCGACCATCGACTATGTCGTCACCAAGGTGCCGCGCTTCGCCTTCGAGAAGTTCCCCGGCGCCGAGCCGCTGCTCACCACCTCGATGAAGTCGGTCGGCGAGGTGATGGCGATCGGCCGCACCTTCGCCGAGTCGCTGCAGAAGGCGCTCCGCGGCCTCGACATCGGCCTGACCGGCCTCGACGAAGTGACGATCCCCGGCCTCGGCCAGGGCGACGACAAGAACGCCATCCGCGCCGCCTTGGGGCTCCCGACCCCCGACCGGCTGCTGCGCTGTGCCGAGGCGTTCCGCCACGGCGCGACGCTCGACGACATCTACAACTCCTGCCGCATCGACCGCTGGTTCCTGCGCGAAGTCGAGGCGATCGTCGCCGAGGAGGCGAAGATCCGCGCCCATGGCCTGCCGCAGACGCCGGGCGCCCTCCGCCGCCTGAAGGGCATGGGCTTCTCCGATGCCCGGCTCGGCGCCCTGACCGGCTCGACGGCAACCGAGGTCGCCGCCCTCCGCGCCCGGCTGAACGTCCGGCCCGTCTTCAAGCGCATCGACACCTGCGCCGCCGAGTTCGCCTCGCCGACCGCCTATATGTACTCGACCTACGAGACCCCGCTTGCCGGCAACTTCGCCGACGAGGCCGCGCCCTCCGACCGCGAGAAGGTCATCATCCTCGGCGGCGGCCCGAACCGCATCGGCCAGGGCATCGAGTTCGACTATTGCTGCTGCCACGCCTGCTTCGCGCTGGCCGATGCCGGCTACGAGTCGATCATGGTCAACTGCAACCCGGAGACCGTCTCGACCGACTACGACACCTCCGACCGCCTCTATTTCGAGCCGCTGACCCCGGAGGACGTTCTGGAGATCGTCCGCACCGAGCAGTCGCGCGGGCGCCTGCACGGCGTGATCGTCCAGTTCGGCGGCCAGACGCCGCTGAAGCTCGCCGCCGCCCTCCAGGCCGCCAAGGTGCCGATCCTCGGCACCTCGCCCGACGCCATCGACCTCGCCGAGGACCGCGACCGCTTCGCCAAGCTCCTCGACCGCCTCGGCCTTCGCCAGGCCGAGAACGGCATCGCCCATTCGATCGCCGAGGGTCTTGCCGTCGCCGAACGGCTCGGCACGCCGCTGGTCGTCCGCCCGTCCTACGTCCTCGGCGGCCGCGCCATGCAGATCATCCGCGACGGCGAGCAGCTGTCCGCCTACCTTCAGGGGACGCTGGCCGAACTGGTGCCGGCGGAGATCCGCGCCCGCTTCCCCAACAACCCGGCCGGCCAGATCGACGCGGTGCTTTCGGCCAATCCGCTGCTGTTCGACCGCTACCTCTCCGATGCGACCGAGATCGACGTCGACGCCATGGCCGACGGCAAGGACGTCTTCATCTGCGGCATCATGGAACACATCGAAGAGGCCGGCATCCATTCCGGCGACAGCGCCTGCTCGCTGCCGCCGCACTCGCTATCGGCGGCGACGATCGCCGAACTCGAACGCCAGACCCGCGCTCTCGCCCTGGGGCTCGGCGTGGTCGGCCTGATGAACGTCCAGTTCGCCATCAAGGACGGCGACATCTACGTCCTCGAGGTCAACCCGCGCGCCTCGCGCACCGTGCCCTTCGTCGCCAAGACCATCGGCCTCCCCATCGCCAGCCTTGCCGCGCGGGTGATGGCCGGCGCCAAGCTGAAGGACCTCAAGCTCGCCGCCCCGCGCTACGACCACATCGCCGTCAAGGAGGCGGTGTTCCCCTTCGCCCGCTTCCCCGGCGTCGACACTGTGCTCGGCCCGGAGATGAAGTCGACCGGCGAGGTGATGGGCCTCGACACCGACTTTTCCATCGCCTTCGCCAAGAGCCAGCTGGCGTCGGGCGAAGGCGTTCCGAAGAGCGGCACGGTGTTCGTCTCGGTGCGCGACGCCGACAAGCCGCGCATCCTGGAAAGCATTCGCCGCCTGGTCGCCGCCGGCTTCAAGATCGTCGCCACCAGCGGCACGCAGCGCTATCTGGCGGCCGAGGGGGTGCCCTGCGCCAAGATTAACAAGGTGCTTGAAGGGCGGCCCCACATCGTGGATGCTATCAAGAACGGTGAGGTGCAGCTCGTCTTCAACACCACCGAAGGCGCACGCGCACTGGCTGATAGCCGGTCGCTGCGGCGGGCTGCCCTGCTGAACAGAGTTCCGTACTACACCACTTTAGCGGGTGCGGTGGCGGCGAGCCGGGGCATTGTGGCCTATACTCGCGGCGGACTTGAAGTCCGCCCGCTGCAATCCTATTTCGCCGCTAAAGTGTAGGCGTCGGGGACGGGTCTAGCGCGGCTTGCGCGTTTCCTTCTCGGGAAGCGCAAGCGGCGGTGGTAGGTATTTGACAAGACGAGTCTCCCCGCCTGAGGCTTTCGGGGAAGACGCCAAGAAATCGAGGGCGTGGGCATGGTCGACAAGATTCCGATGACAGCCGCTGGGCATGTGGCATTGGAGGCGGAGCTGAAGAGGCTCACCTCGGTGGAGCGCCCGCGCATCATCGAGGCGATCTCCGAGGCCCGTTCGCACGGCGACCTCTCGGAGAACGCCGAGTATCACGCCGCCAAGGAGCAGCAGAGCCTCAACGAGGGCCGCATCGCCGAGCTCGAGGATAAGCTCTCGCGCGCCGAGATTATCGACGTGTCGAAGCTCTCCGGCAAAACGGTGAAGTTCGGCGCCACGGTGACCCTCCTCGACGAGGATACCGAGGAAAAGAAGGTCTACCAGATCGTCGGCGACCTTGAGGCCGACGTGAAGGACGGACGCATTTCGATTTCCTCGCCGATCGCCCGCGCCCTGATCGGCAAGTCGGCCGGCGAAACCGTGGAGGTGACCGCGCCCGGCGGCTCGCGCTCCTACGAGATCGTCAAGGTCCGCTTCGTCTAGCGGCGGCCGCCGCCACTCCACAACCCCCGCGCCGGGCTTGAACTTTGAGCGCAACCGCGCTCGGATGGGATCGCCATGCACGCTAAAGTGATCATCGTCGGATCGGGTCCGGCCGGCTACACCGCCGCGATCTATGCCGCGCGCGCCATGCTGGAGCCGATCGTCATCGCCGGCATGGAGCCGGGCGGCCAGCTGACCATCACCTCCGAGGTCGAGAACTATCCCGGCTTCGCCGAGGCGATCCAGGGGCCGTGGCTGATGGAGCAGATGCGCGTCCAGGCCGAGCATTTCGGCACCCGCATCGTCCACGACCAGATCGTCTCGGTCGACTTCTCCCGCCACCCCTTCGCCCTCACCGGCGACAGCGGCACGGTCTATCAGGGCGACTCGGTGGTGATCGCCACCGGCGCCCAGGCCAAGTGGCTCGGCCTACCCTCGGAGATCCGCCTCAAGGGCTTCGGCGTCTCCGCCTGCGCCACCTGCGACGGCTTCTTCTTCAAGGACCGCAAGGTGGTGGTGGTCGGCGGCGGCAACACCGCCGTCGAGGAAGCGCTGTTCCTGACCCGCTACGCTTCGCAGGTGACCCTCGTCCACCGTCGCGACTCCTTCCGCGCCGAGCGCATCCTGCAGAACCGCCTCTTCGCCAACCGCAAGGTCGACGTGGTGTGGGATTCGACCGTCGAGGAGATCCTCGACGACGGCGCCAACCCGCCGGCCGTCCGCGGCGTCCGCCTGAGGAACGTCCACACCGGCGCCGTGAGCGAGCGCGAGGCGGCCGGCGTCTTCGTCGCCATCGGCCACGCTCCCGCCGCCGAGGTCTTCAAGCAGCACATCCGCATCAAGCCCTCCGGCTACATCTGGACCGCGCCTTATTCGACCGCCACCAGCATTCCCGGCGTCTTTGCCGCCGGCGACGTCACCGACGAGACCTACCGCCAGGCGGTCACCGCCGCTGGCCAGGGCTGCATGGCGGCGCTGGAGGTGGAGAAGTATCTCGCCAGCCGCGAAGTCGAAACGGAGGCGGCGGAGTAGCCGGTCGACCCGTGGACGAAATCGCCAAGCCGAAGCAGGGGCGGAGCATGGACTGGGACAAGCTCCGCATCTTCCACGCTGCCGCAAGGGCCGCGTCCTTCACCCATGCCGGCGAAGCGCTCGACATGAGCCAGTCGGCGGTGAGCCGTCAGGTGAGCGCGCTGGAGCAGGAACTGGGCGTGCCGCTGTTCCACCGCCACGCCCGCGGCCTGATCCTCACCGAGCAGGGCGAACTCCTCTTCCGCACCGCCGATGAGGTCTGGGCCAAGCTCGAAGCCGCCCGCACCAGCCTCACCGATTCGCACGAGCGTCCCTCCGGCCAGCTCCGCATCACCACCACCGTGGCGCTCGGCTCGACCTGGCTGACGCAGCGCATCAACGAGTTCCTCGACCTCTATCCGGGGATGCAGCTCCACCTCATCCTCGACGACCAGGAACTCGACCTCGCCATGCGCGAGGCCGATGTCGCGCTCCGCCTCCGCCAGCCGGTGCAGCCCGACCTGATCCAGCGCCGGCTCTTCACCGTGCACATGCACGTCTACGCCGCGCCGGCCTACCTGGAACGCTACGGCCACCCGCAGTCGCTCGACGATCTCGACCAGCACCGCATCGTCTCCTTCGGCGAGCCGATCCCGGTGTACCTGCGCGACGTCAACTGGCTGGAGACCGCCGGCCGCGACGCCGACAACAAGCGCGACCCGGTGCTGACCATCAACAACATCTTCGCCATCAAGGCGGCGGTTACGCGCGGCATCGGCATCGCCGTGCTGCCCGACTACCTGGTCGAGGGCGAGACCGGCCTCATCCGCATCCTCCCCGATGCCCCGGTGCCGAGCTTCCCGACCTATTTCGTCTACCCGTCGGAACTGAAGAACTCGGCCCGCGTCAACGTCTTCCGCGACTTCATTCTGAAGAAGGCCGAGGACTGGTCGTATTAGCCCGGCCGCTCACCCCGACTTTCGTCGGGGTGAGCGGAGATGGGGCAACGGGTCACCCTCCCCCACTTCATGGGTGAGGAACCACCCCCCTACTTGAACAAGTTCTCGCCGCCGCGGATGTCCTTGTAGAGGTCGGCGACGAATTCGCCGTAGCCGTTGTAGATCACCGTCGGCACCGTGCCGCCGCTGAGCAGGCGCTCATTGGCCTGGCTCCAGCGGGGATGTGCGACTTCCGGATTGACGTTCGCCCAGAAGCCGTATTCGCGCGCCTGCAGCCCCTGCCACCAGTTGACCGGCCGATCTGCGGTGAAGGTGAACTTCACCACCGACTTGATCGACTTGAAACCGTACTTCCACGGCAGGTGGATGCGGATCGGCGCCCCCATCGATTTGCCGACCGGCTTGCCGTAGGAGCCGGTGACGACGAAGGCGAGTTCGTTGGTCGCCTCGGCAAGCGTCAGCCCTTCGACATAGGGCCAGTCGTAGCTGAATGTGTTGCGCTGGTTCGGCGCAACGTCGGGCTTGAGGAAAGTCTCCATCCGCACGAAGCGCGCCGCCGATGTGGGCTTCGCCAGCGCCACCAGCGAGGCCATCGGGAAGCCGGTCCACGGCACCGTCATCGCCCAGGTCTCGACGCAGCGGTGGCGGTAGACGCGCTCTTCCAGCGTCACCTTCTTCAGAAGGTCGTCGATGCCGATGGTGAATTCCTTCTCGACCAGCCCGTCGATCTTGATGTCCCACGGCCGGATCGGCAGCTTCTCGGCAGCGGTGCGGCAGTCGCCCGCCGAGCCCAGGCGGAATTCGTAGAAGTTGGTGTAGGCCTCGTTGTCCTTCTGCGCCGTGATCGGCCGCGGGCCGATCTTGTATTTCTCGTTGCGCGGCGCCGGATAAAGCCCCTCCGACGGGTCGGCCTCGGCGTGGGCCGGCGCAACCCCGCCGATCAGCGCCCCGCCGGCGATGCCGCCGGCAATGGTGAGACCGGTGCCGGCCAGGATCTGGCGGCGATTGAGGTAGAGGCTTTCGGCGGTGACTTCCCGCTCGGGGATTTCCCAACCCTTTCTGCGCTTGATCAGCATGGCAAATGGCTCCGTTCCCGACGGCGGCCTGCGACAAGGCCGGCGGCGCCTGCAAGTCAAAATCCCCCTGAGGGGCGCGCCGCCCGCGCGCCCGTCTGTCATTCTACCATACGCGGCGACAGTCGTTTTGGTTACGCCGCCCGCTTGGCCGCCTTCTCGATGGCGAGGTCGGCAAGCCGCCCGGAGATTTCCGCCAAGTGATCGAACGACCGGCGGAACGTTCCGACGCCCGACGTCGCCGAGCGGAGTTCGACGATGAGGTCGCCGATCTCCGCCTCCGGGATCAGCGCCTGCACCGTGTCCCAACCCGGCCAGCCCGGCCGGGCGTCGAAGCCGAGCAGCTGGCCGCGCCGCTGCGAGACGATGGCGTTGGCCTTGGCGGTCGCCTCCGACGGCACGAAGATCTCGACCTTGTCGACGGGTTCGAGCAGCACCGGCCGGCATTGCGGCATCCCCTCGCGCATGGCGATCTGCGCCGCGGTGCGGAACGCCATGTCGGAGGAATCGACTGCATGGTACGAGCCGTCGGTCAGCGTCACGGCGATATCGACCACCGGGAAGCCGAGGGGTCCCCTGGCGAGGTATTCGCTGACGCCGAGTTCGACCGAGGGGATGTAGTTGCGCGGCACCGCCCCGCCGACAATCGTCTCGGCGAACTGGAAGCCCGAACCCCGCGGCAGCGGCTTGATGTCGATGACGACGTCGCCGAACTGCCCATGCCCGCCGCTCTGCTTCTTGTGGCGGCCGCGGATCGAGGCGGAGCCTTTGATCGTCTCCTTGTAGGCGATGGCCGGCGGACCGGAGCGGACGGCGATGCCGTATTTGCGCGACAGGCGCTCCAGCGCGACGCGAAGGTGCATCTCGCCCTGCCCCTCGATCAGCGTCTCGCCGCTGCCGGCGTGACGCACCTGCAGCGAGGGGTCCTCCTCCCCGGCCTTGGTCAGCGCCGCCGAGACCTTGACCTCGTCCTTCCGTTCGGCCGGAGCGATGGCGAAGGCCAGCACCGGCGCCGGAGCCGCCGGCGCCGCGACCTGGCGAGGCGCGCTTCTACCGGTGCCGATGGTCTCGCCGGTCGCCGCGCCCTCGAGCTTGGCAAGCCCGACCGTCTCGCCGGCCCGCCCGGCCTCGCGCTTGGCGCTCTGCTGGCCGTTGAGGCGAACCACCCCGGCCGGCCGGCCGGCGGGACCGCGCGGCCCGACGAATTCGGCACCCTCGCCAATCGTGCCGCTCAACACCCGCACCACAGACAATTTGCCGGCGTGCCCGGTGTGCAGCGTCTTCATCACATAGCCGATGCCTTCGCTGCCGGCGGCCATGCCGAGCCGCGCCCGAGTCTCCTCGACCCCCGGCGCCTCATGGCGGATGAACTTCAGCAGCCGGCCGATGCCGTAGCCGTGCTCGGCCGAGCCAATCAGCACCGGGCAGATGCGGGCATGGCGCATCTCGCTGACGAGATCGCCGAACACGCGCTCGCGCTCCGGCTGGACGTCCTCGAGGATCTGCTCCATCAGCGCGTCGTCGTAATCGGCGAGCTTCTCCAGCATCGCGTAGCGGGCCTCGCTGCCCCGCGCTTTGGCGTCTTCGGGAATGACCACCACCTCGCTCGGCGCCCGTTCGCGATAGGTGAAAGCCCGTTCGAGGGCGAGGTCGATGAAGCCACTGACAGCGCCGTTCTTCATCGTCGGGATGTGCCGCAGTACCAGCGGAATGGCGCTTGCCTGCTGCAGGAGCCTCAGCGCCTCTTCGACGCCGGCTTCCGACTTGTCCATTTTGTTGAGGAACAGGACGCGCGGTATTGCGCGGTCCTCCAGCATCTTCAGGATCAGCTGCAGCGCCGGGATCTTCTTCGGGTCGGCCTCGGCGACGACGATCGCCAAGTCGACGGCGGGAACCGCGTTCTCCGCCTCCAGCGCGAACTCGACCGAACCCGGACAGTCGAGGATAGTCAGCCGGTCGCCCATGAACTCGGCCTCGGCGACATTGAGCTCGACGCTCATCTGGTGCGCCCGCGCCTCGGGCGATCCGTCGCCGACGGTGTTCTTCTCGGCAACGCTGCCCTGGCGGCCGACTGCGCCGGTCCGCGCCAGAAGCGCTTCCAGCAGCGTCGTCTTACCGCTCGCGAACGGCCCGACCAGGGCAATCGCCCTCGGGCCGGCTACTCTGCCCCCGGATACTTTGCCCCCGGCTACTCTGCCATCACCGTCTCCCATGGTTCCGCCTCCGTCACCGCTGCCGGCACGACGGGTGGCGTCTGCCTGGGCAGCGCTGGCGAAGATCGTTTCAGGGAACGGCCAAGCTGGCAAGTGCGCTGGATCAAGGCGGAACGGAAAGGCAGCGCCGCTCCGGATTGACCGGCCGTTTCGCCACAGGCATGAGGCGGAGGTATCCCGCAGCAGGACCCTCCCCCGATGCCCGCCTTCCTCGCCTCGCCGGCGCTGACGCCGATTGTCCTCCTCTGCGCCTCCAATCTCTTCATGACGACGGCCTGGTACGGCCACCTCCGCTTCAAGGAAGTGCCGCTGCCGCTCGTCATCCTCGCCTCCTGGGGCATCGCCTTCGTCGAATACTGCCTCGCCGTTCCCGCCAACCGCTGGGGCTCGGCGGTCTATTCGACCGCGCAATTGAAGACGATGCAGGAGGTTATCACCCTCGTCGTCTTCGCCGGCTTCTCGGCGATCGTGCTGAAGGAGCCGCTCGGCTGGAACCAGATCGCCGGCTTCGCCCTCATCGCCGCCGGCGCCGCTCTCGTCTTCCAACGCTAGCCGGAAGGGACAACGCCATGGATCGCGACACGCTTCGAGCCGTGCAACGCCCGCTGAAGGACCTCTACCGCAGCGATGCCGCCGCCGCGCTGATCACGCTTCGCGCCGCCGGCAAGGTCAGCGAAGGCATCTCCTGTTCGGTCGAGACCGGGCGCGAGCTGGTCAAGGCCGGGCTCCACCCGTCTACCGGTGGGCCGCTCGGCGCGGTCTGCTCGGGCGACATGCTGCTTCAGGCCCTCGTCGCCTGCGCCGGAGTCACTCTCGCTGCCGTGGCGACCGCGCTCGGCCTGAAGCTTCGCGACGCCGAAATCCGCGCCGAGGGCGACCTCGACGTCCGCGGCACGCTCGGCGTCGATCGCGAGGCCCCGGTCGGCTTCGGTGCCATCCGCCTCGCCTTTGCCCTCGACGGCGAGATGACCGAGGCCGACCGCGACCGCCTGATTGCCACCACCGAGCGCTACTGCGTAGTTTTGCAGACGCTGCGCCACAGTCCGGCCCTGGCCGTTTCGGTGCGGACCATTTGACGCCACCGACGGCCTTGCCCCGCCGTCGCCGGGAGCCTAGCTTCCCGCGCCGTTTGCCCCGGAGATTGCCGCCATGGCTTTCCTTGCCGACTCGCTCGCCCGCATCAAGCCGTCCGCCACCATCGGCGTGACCGACAAGGCGCGCGAACTGAAAGCCGCCGGCCGCGACATTATCGGCCTCGGCGCCGGCGAACCCGACTTCGACACGCCCGACAACATCAAGGAAGCGGCGATCCGCGCCATCCGCGCCGGCAAGACCAAGTACACCGCCGTCGACGGCATCCCCGAATTGAAGGCGGCGATCGTCGCCAAGTTCAAGCGGGAGAACAACCTCGACTACAAGCCGGCGCAGGTCAGCGTCGGCACCGGCGGCAAGCAGGTGCTTTACAACGCGCTGATGGCGACGGTGAACCCCGGCGACGAAGTGATCGTGCCGGCGCCCTATTGGGTCAGCTACCCCGACATGGTCGAGCTTGCCGGCGGCACGCCGGTCGCCGTCGAGACGACCATGGCGAGCGGCTTCAAGCTGACGCCCGAAGCGCTCGACCGCGCCATCACCAAGAAAACCAAGTGGCTGATCTTCAACTCGCCGTCCAACCCGACCGGCGCCGCCTATACGAGAGCCGAGATCAAGGCGCTCGCCGAGGTGCTCCTCCGCCATCCGCATGTCTGGACGATGGTCGACGACATGTACGAGCACCTCGTCTATGACGGCTTCAAGTTCACCACCCTCGCCGAGGTCGAGCCGAAGCTCTACGACCGCGTGCTGACGGTGAACGGCGTCTCCAAGGCCTACGCCATGACCGGCTGGCGCATCGGCTACGCCGCCGGACCGGTTCAGCTGATCAAGGCGATGGCGACCATCCAGTCGCAGTCGACCTCCAACCCCTCCTCGATCTCGCAATGGGCGGCGGTCGAGGCGCTGAACGGCCCGCAGGATTTCATCCCGAAGAACGCCGAACTGTTCAAGAAGCGCCGCGACCTCGTCGTCTCGATGCTGAACCAGGCCAAGGGCCTGCACTGCCCGCGGCCGGAGGGCGCGTTCTACGTCTACCCCTCCTGCGCCGGCGCGATCGGCAAGACGATCAAGGGCAAGCCGATCGCCAACGACGAGGACTTCGTCACCCAGTTGCTCGAAGTCGAAGGCGTCGCCGTCGTGCACGGCTCGGCCTTCGGCATGGGCCCCTTCTTCCGCATCTCCTACGCCACCTCGGTGGAGCAGTTGGAAGCCGCCTGCCAGCGCATCCAGCGCTTCTGCGGGGAGTTGCGGTAGGTTGCCCCTATCCGCCAACACAATCCCCTTGGACGTTGCGCGCCATGAGCCAACCAGCTACAACCTGAAATGGCAGAGGAGGCGCAGTTGTCCAAAGCCCGACAGGCTCTTCTTTTAATTCTCACTAGCGCGACATTGGCTGCCGCCAGCGCCGCGGCACAGACGAGTGCCCGTTACCGCCTCGGAACCGATGTCGGCCTACCGGAGTACCTCATCGGGACCGGTGTGAGCACCGTCACCGGAGAAGACAACTATGGATCGTGCCTAGACTCAACGGTCACCGAGGATATCGACAACGTTGTGGAGGGAACTCTAACTGTCGAAGCGGCGGAGTCTCTTGAGAGCGAAGCTCGTGCGCGAGGTTTGGCGGCGTATCTGTCGATTGCGAAAGGACTCGCTAGCGGGTCCGCGAGTCGCGTCACAAGTGAAAGCTCAGAAGTCGCTAAGTCGTACTTCTATGTGACAGCAACTTCGCAAGGCAAACTCAGGCGTCTAAAGGGCGTTCCCCGCCCGTCAGACGATGTGAAGACTTTGCTTCGCGAACACCCAGAGCATTTCTACGCCGTGTGCGGCGACAGCTTCGTTTCGTCCCACAACCAAGGAAGCCGATTCACCGCCTTAATAACCTCGGATAAGATGTCCAGAAGAGACGAGTCTGACTTCGCCGCGTCCATGCGAATTACGGCAATTGGCGGCGGCGGCGCGGCTGCCGCGTCTCAGCGCCTCGTCGAACTAAACCAAAAGTACAGAATGTCTGTAAGGATAGTGGAAGCCGGCGACACCGGCGAAACTCCGTCCAGTCTTGATCTTCCCAGCATCCTAGACTATGCGCTAAAATTTCGCATTAAGTCCGCCGGACGACTAACCGGCACGTTCGCAAACCTTCAGCGCTATGAAACGGTTCCAGCCTTTGTAATCGCCGGACTAAGGCCAGCCGGCTCATTTGGCAGCAATGCCCTCATTATGACAGATATTGTCAATGCCTTCGGCGAAGCGACTCGGCTGGACGAACTTGCAACGGATGCGGTTCGGTCCCCGCTTGACTACGAGAAGTTTGACACAGGACCACTGTCGGATGGGGACGTAAGGGCTTTAAAGGACTATTTAGTTCCCCTTCGGTTGCGGGCCCATGAATTGAAGAAGGCGGCCGATGCGTGCGCGTACAAAATTCGCGCCGGATTGGATTGCGGAGCTCCAGTACAATCAAACATTGAGGTTCCCCCAGCACCAGTCAACATTCAGAAGAAGCCCGACTGCACGACTGGAGGAGCGGTGACACGAGCATCAAGAATTGACGGCTCGTGCTTTACGGTCGAATGTGACTTGTTTTCATCATCAAACATCATTGCACAGGGCGGACCGCTATTTGAAAAGTGCCCGAACATGCCGCGCGGAGCTAAAGTGGAGGTCAGATTTGCGGGTACAGTTGGGCTGGCCTCCGGACGCCATTTTGCCGCGGTACAGGCAACATTGGGCGCTCACGAAGGAGTTCCTCCCAAGGTGCTGAGAGACCTAGGAACAACAACGCTTTCCGAGACGTTCGTCGGCCATGTAGGCGCGGATGGAAATTATGACGCCGAACTTTCTATTCACCAGTGCAACGAGACGGGGAATCTGGGGGATCAAAGTATGTGCATGATCACTGGCTCGGATGGCAGACCTCCGGTTAGGGTCACGTACTTTCGGTCCCACAATTAATACGAGCCGGCTGGCCGTCAGCGGAGGAAAAGTGGGATGCGTTGGTTCACGGCTTCATCGATAGTTATCACCCTCAGTTCGACGGCCTTGGCCGACTGCGCGCAGCAAAGGGCGAACTGTGATGACGCGGCAAGAACCTATGAAAGGTGTGTCCTTGACAACATAATTCTTGCGCCCCTGGGGGTATGCCTTTCCTTACTTGACACTAGGGATTTTGTTTGCGCAAACGCCGAGCGGACGTGCGCCTTGGAACGCGGTCAAAGACAGGGAAGAAATGACTTCAGAGATGAAGCCTACTTGATTTGACCGATGGCGACATGAAGCAAAATCTCGTGCCTCATTTTTCGTTTCGTCGACAACAAATTAAGTGCCCTCCCCCTACCGCACCGGCGCGTCGAGCCGGCGGGCGTTGAACAGCGCGGGGAACCAGCGCGACCAGAGCAGCGCGACGATAACCGTGCCGATGCCGCCGATGACGATCGCCGGCACAGTGCCGATCAGCCAGGCGACGGTTCCGGCACGGAATTCGCCGATCTCGTTGGAGGCGCCGACGAACACCGAGTTCACCGCCGTGACGCGCCCCCTCACCGCCTCCGGCGTCCATAGCTGGATCAGCGTCTCGCGGACGACCACGCTGATCATGTCGGTCGCTCCCATCACCGCCGCCGCCGCCACCGACACCCACAGCCACTGCGAAACGCCGAACACCACGGTCGCCGCGCCGAAGCCGGCGACGCAGGCGAACATCAGCCGTCCGGCATGGTCGCGGATCGGGAACTGCGAGACCCAGGCGGCCACCAGGATGGCGCCGACCGCCGGTGCGGCTCGGAGGAACCCGAGGCCGAGCGGCCCGGTCTGCAGCACGTCGCGGGCAATCGCCGGCAACAGCGCGGTCGCCCCGCCGAGGAGCACGGCAAAGAGGTCGAGCGAGATCGCCCCGAGGACGATCTTTTCGCCCCAGATGTAGCGGAAGCCGGCGATGACATTGCCGAGCCCCGCCTCGCGCACCGGCCCGCCCTTCTGCACGGCATCGACCAGGTAGATCAGCACCCCCGAACCGACAAAGAGCGCCAGCGCGACGATGTAGGGAAGGTCGGCGGCGACGTCGTAGAGAAAGCCGCCGATCACCGGCCCGACGATAGTTGCCGCCTGCCAGGCCGAGGTCACCCAGGTGACGGCGCTCGCCAGCGCCTCCGGCGGCACCAGGCTCGGCACCAGCGCCGACGAGGCCGGCGAGTAGAACGCGCGGCCGACGCCGATGGTGAGAATTGCGAGGTAGATGAGCGGCAGCGCCGCGCTCGCCGAACCGGCCATCCAGGCAAGCGCCGCTGCCGCCGCTGCCACCACCACCATGCACGCCGCCATGATCAGCCGGCGCGGCAGGAGGTCGGCGACCGCCCCGGTCACCAGGACCAGAACCGCCGACGGCAGGAACTGCACCAGCCCGACGAAGCCGAGGGCCAGCGGATCGCGGGTGATATCGTAGATCTGCCAGCCGACGGCGACGCTGACGATCTGCATCCCCATCGTCGACAGGAGCCGGCCGATCCAGAACAGCAGGTAGTTGCGGTGATGGAAGGCGTTCGGGGAAGGTTGGCTCATCGGCAGCACAGCGACGGGTGGAGTGAGGCGCTCGCGGAGCGCCGGGCGGCGAGCGGTCAGCTCAGAGCCAGCCGCGTCGCTTGAAGTAAAGGAACGGCACCAGCGCCGAGATGACCATGAGGATCAACACCAGCGGGTAGCCGAAGCCCCAGCCAAGCTCAGGCATGTTCTGGAAGTTCATGCCGTAGACGGTGCCGATCAGGGTCGGCGGGAAGAAGAAGGTCGAGACGACGGTGAGGATGCGGACGACTTCGTTCTGTTCGACCTGAATCAGGCCGAGCGTCGCTTCCAGAAGGAAGGTGATCTTGCCGGAGAGGAAGCCGATCTGGTCGGCGAGCGAGCGCACGTCCCGCGTCATCAGCTTGATGCGGTTCTTCGGCCGCCCGGCGTTGAAGATCGACTGCTCTGCAGTCGCATACTGCAAGAGCCGCTCCAGCGAGGCGAGACTTTCACGAACCTTGGCGACGAGGTCGCCGCGGATGCCGATCTCGTCGACCAGCGCTTCTAGGCCCCGCGCCTTGCGGCGGTGCTCGTGGCGGCGGCGGAAGACCGAGTGGTTGATCTTATCGATCTCGCCGCCGACCCGTTCCACCACGTCGGCGAGACGGTCGATGATCGCTTCCAGCAGCCCCAGCATGACCCCCTGCCCATCGAGGGTAAGGCCGTCGGTGCTCTTGGCCCGGACCAGGAACTGCCGGAAGGCGCGGAATTCGTGATAGCGGATCGTCGCCAGCCGCTTGCCGGAGAGCGCGAAGGTGAGCGGGCTCAGGGCCGGGGCCCCTTCCTCGACGCCGACCAGCACCGAAAGGGTCATAAAGAGGCCGCCATTCTCCTCGTAGAATCGGCTGGAGAATTCGATTTCCTGCGCCTCTTCAAGCGTCGGAATCGGCACGCCGAGGAAGTGCTCGGTGAACTCGTCCTCCTGCTTAGTCGGGCTGAGGAGGTCGATCCACACCGCGCTTTCCGGCGCCGGCTCTTGGCAGCCCTCGCCGAGCTTGAGAGGCCCGGTCTTGGCCAAGCCGAATGCGGTGAGCATGGGCCCGCTCCTTCAGAACCCGGCGCGGCCGGGCCGGCAGGGCAAATCAGCAATGAGGCAAAGACCATTGCTCCGCCGTCCACGGGAAGCTAGACGGGAGCAAGGCGGGAGATGCCTGACGGCAGTTCGCTCCGAACCCCTATTGAGGAGTTTCACATGTCCGGCAATGCCTGGAAAAAATCAACCCTAATTGTTGCCGCCGCAGCCCTTTTCCAATTCGCCACCGCCTCGGCGGCCTCCGCCCAGGAGCGGATCAAGCTCGGGCTGCTGGAATGCAACGTCGCCCCGAGCGTCGGCCTTATCATCGGCTCGAGCAAGGCGATGGACTGCCGCTTCACCAACACCGGCAACCGCGTCGAGTTCTACGGCGGCTCGATCGACCGTCTCGGCATCGACATCGGCTTCACCACGCAGCAGCTGGTCGCCTGGGCGGTGTTCGCGCCGGTGACGGTCGGCTACAGCCCCGGCGCGCTCGCCGGTGGCTATGCCGGCGTCTCGGCGGAAGCCACCCTCGGCCTCGGCCTCGGCGCCAACGTGCTGGTCGGCGGCTTCGGCCGCTCCTTCGTGCTGCAGCCGCTGAGCGTCCAGGCGCAGACCGGCGCCAATATCGCCGCCGGCGTCACCGGCGTGACGCTGGTCGCGCGCTAGCGGCGGCACGGCGCCGCCCCGCCCATGGCCGGGGAGCCGCAGCTCCGCCTGCGTATCATGTTCGGCTCCGGCCTCGTGCTGGGGCCGGGCAAGGCCGACCTTCTCGACGGCATCGCCACGACCGGATCGATCTCGGCCGCCGGCCGGGCGATGTCGATGAGCTACAAGAAGGCCTGGCGCCTGGTCGACGATCTTAACCACGGCTTCGTCGGCCCCCTGGTCGAGGCGACCGCCGGGGGCGCCGACGGCGGCGGCGCCGGCCTCACCGACCTCGGCAAGGAGGTCCTCGCCCTCTACCGCCAGGCCGAGCGCGAAGCGGCCGCTTCGGCGAGCGGCCGCGTCGCCGAACTCGGACGGCTAACCCTATCGCGCAAGAAGCCCGGCGCCGCCGATTGATTCCGCGCCGGAGCGGGGCTAGGCGTCATATCCTCATGGATATAGCGACATCATCAGGGCAGCCGGGTGCCCTGCCGGGGGCGGCATGGACGGCTGGCTGACGCCCGACGAGACCGCGACGATCCTGCTGACGCTGCGGATCGCCGGCCTGGCGACGTTGGCGAGCCTCCCCTTTGCCGTCGCGATTGCCCTGCTGCTGGCACGCGGGCGCTTCTTCGGCCGCACCCTGCTCGACGCGATGGTGCACCTCCCGCTCGTCCTGCCGCCGGTGGTCACCGGCTACCTCTTGCTGCTCGCCTTCGGCCGGCGGGGACCGGTCGGCGCCTTCCTCGACAGCGCGTTCGGCATCGTCCTCGCCTTCCGCTGGACCGGCGCCGCGCTCGCCGCGGCGATCATGGGCTTCCCGCTGATGGTGCGGGCGATCCGCCTCTCGGTCGAGGCGGTGGACCGTCGCCTGGAGACGGCGGCCGCCACGCTCGGCGCCGGCCCGCTCCGGGTCTTCTTCACCGTGACGCTGCCGCTGATCCTCCCCGGCATCCTCGCCGGCATCGTGCTCGGCTTCGCCCGCGCCCTCGGCGAATTCGGCGCCACCATCACCTTCGTCTCCAACATCCCCGGCGAGACGCGCACCATCGCCACCGCCATCTTCACCCTGATCGAGACGCCCGGCGGCGACGCGGCGGCGATCCGCCTGACCGCCGTCTCCATCGCCATCTCGCTCGCCGCCCTCCTCGTCTCGGAGTGGCTGACGCGCCGGGCGCGGCGCGAGGAGCGGCCGCGATGAGGCTCGCCGTCAGCGTTCGGAAGCAGCTTGGCGCCTTCGCTGTCGATGCCGATTTCGCCAGCGACGACGGCGTCATCGCCCTTTTCGGCCGCTCCGGCGCCGGCAAGACCAGCATCGTCTCGATGATCGCCGGGCTGCTGAAGCCGGACTCCGGGCGCATCGCCATCGGCGAAACGCCGCTCTTCGACAGCGCCGCCGGCCTCAACGTGCCCGCCTATCGCCGCCGCATCGGCTACGTCTTCCAGGAGGGGCGGCTGTTTCCGCACCTCTCGGTGCGGTCGAACCTCCTCTACGGCCACCGCCTGGCGCGCAAGGCCGACCGCCTGTTGAAGCTCGACCAGGTGGTCGCCCTCCTCGGCATCGAGCCGCTGCTCCGCCGCCGGCCGGAGGCGCTCTCCGGCGGCGAGAAGCAGCGGGTCGCCATCGGCCGCGCCCTACTCTCCGCGCCGCGCCTTTTGCTGCTCGACGAGCCCTTGGCCTCGCTCGACGCCGAGCGGCGGAACGAGATCCTCCCCTATCTCGAGCGCCTGCGCGACGAGATGCGCCTGCCGATGGTGCTGGTCAGCCACGCCATCCCCGAGGTTGCCCGCCTCGCCGACCGCGTCGCCTTCATCGCCGACGGTAAGATCGTCGCCCAGGGCAGCGTCGACGACGTGTTCTCGCGGCTCGACCTGAAGCCGCTGGTCGGCGACTTCGAGGCAAGCTCCCTCCTCACCGCCCGCATCGTCGTCCATGACTTGAAGCTCGGCGTAACGCGCCTCGAACACCCCGCCGGCACGCTGTCGGTGCCCCTGATCAAAGGCGCCGCCGGCAGCCATGTCCGCGTCCGCGTCCGCTCGCGCGACGTGTCGGTCGTGGTCGGCGAGGTCGGCCGCCTGTCGATCCGGAACCGCCTTGCCGCCACCGTCCTGGAGATCGCCGAGGCCGAGCCGCCGGCGGTGGACCTCCGCCTCAATGTCGGCGGCCAGCGCCTCCTCGCCCGCATCACCCGCGACGCCCTCGCCGATCTCGGCCTCGCCGCCGGCCAGAAGGTGACGGCGCTGATCAAGTCGATCGCCCTCGACCGCGGCGGCGAGAGCTAGCAGGCGCTCGCGAGTTCGCTCTTCCCGTCGACTACGGTCACCCGCACTTGCGCGACACCGGCGGCGATCATGCCGAGGCGAATGGCGGCAGCCCGAGTCACGTCGATCACCCGGCCGCGAACGAACGGCCCGCGGTCGTTGATGCGGACCACGACGGCCTTGCCGTTCCGGACGTTCTCGACCTTCACCAGAGTGCCGAAGGGGAGCGAGCGATGCGCCGCCGCCAGTTGGCCGGCGTCCATGCGTTCGCCGCTCGCCGTCTCGCTTCCGGTCGCGTACCAGGAAGCCCTCCCGCATTGGGCGCCCGCGACCGCGCCGTTCGACTGAATGCAAAGTCCCAACGCCAGGGCCGTTGCCCCGGCAAACGCAAAACGCTGACGCAATACACACCTCGCTCGAAACGTCGTTCTCCCGGGTTCCCGGCCCGGATGGTTTCCCCCTGTTCGATCAAGGGCCTACGCACAGGCTAAAGGCGGCGAGAATGTGACCGCGGATAAGCGCATCGCCTTGCGCCTTCCAGGGGATACGAAGCGGCGGTAGCGTCCGCGTACGAATCGCTTCGAGAGGCCCGAGGTTGAGCCGAGCCCATCTTGCTGCGTTGGTCGTCTTCGCGGTCGCCGGAGGATTGGCGCTGGCGGCTTACCTGGCGCTGCCGTCATTCGCCCTTGGCGCGGCCGCGTTCTTGCTGATCGGCGCGGCCGGCATGGCCCTCGCGGCGCGGCTCTTCAACCGCCTGGCCGAACCGGAAGAGCGGCGGCGGGATTTGGAAGATCGGACCAAGGACGCGCGCTGGTCGTGAACCGGTCGGGCAGGCGCACCCGCCGCCCTATCCCCGCCCGACGCGCTCGATGAGCGCCATCGCCGCCGCCGGCGCGTGCGGCTTATATCCGCTGATGAAGTAGATGAAGACGTCCTTCGCCCCCGACTTGTCGCCCGCCGCCCCGCTCCCGAGCGCCGTCAGCCCCGTCGGCACCTTGCCGGCCGCCCACTCCTTGGCGCGCTTCGCCCAAAGGTCGAGCGCCGCGGCGGGATAGCCGGTCGGCTCCTCCTCGGTGCAGCGCTGCAGGCGGGCATAGACGAAATCGGCGGTAACGTCGGGAATGGCCGGCCAGTCCTCGGCGTCGGCATAAGCGACCGCGACGCCCTCCTCGCGGCAGAGATCGACGAACGCCGCATCGGCAAAGCTCTGGTGGCGGACTTCCAGGACATGGCGGAGCGGCCGCCCGCCCTCCTGCCGCGGCAACAGCTTCAGGAACGCGCCGATGTCCTCACGCTCGAAGCGTTTGAACGGCGCCAGCTGCCAGTTGAGCGGCCCGAGCTTGTCGCCGAGTTCAAGGACGCCCGACTTCATGAACCAGCCGACCGCCTCGCCCGCCTCTCCGAGCTTCTTTTGGTTGACGACGGCGCGATGCCCCTTCACCGCGAACACGAAGCCGTCCGGCGTCTCCTCGCGCCACTTCTTGAACGAGGCCGGCCCTTGGCTCCGATAGAACGTGCCGTTGATCTCGATCGAGGTCAGCGCCCGCGACGCGAACTCAAGCTCGCGCTTCGCCGGCAGCCCCTCCGGATAAAAGCGCCCCTTCCAAGGCGCAAACGTCCAGCCGCCAATGCCGATGCTGATCATCATTCAGGCTCGGTCTCAGCGTGGAAGTAGGCCTGGGTGTAGGCGTCGGCCTCGTCTCTCGTCGCGAACACACAGACGGTCACATAGTCCGGGTGATGCTCCGCCGTCGGGGGCGAGACCTGCACCTCGAACTGCCGGGAGATCGAATTCCGTCGCACTTGGATTGTCAGGTCTTCGCTGTCGCTCGGCGACATGTGGCGCGCACCGCAATGGGGGCAATCATCATCGCACATGCACGACCACTCGTCGGCCCAAGAGCCGCCGCACCGGGCACAATCGTAGTGGTTGCGAAACCAAGTCATCAACGGGACGCCTCGGGACCTCTCAGACGGTAGTGCCCGCGCCCGAGAAATTCCAGATATCCGCTGTCGCGGAGAACTTGCAGCTGTTGTCTGATCTTCGGTCGGACGTGCCGATTGCCAGGGTAGAGCGTGCTCAGCCGTGCTTCAAATGCGTAGACATCCTCAAGGTCGAATTCCGGGCGCCCGATTGCGTCAACGCATTTCATGGTCTCGATCAACCAGCCTCTCGCGTCCGACGATTCTGAGCGAAGGAAGAGCGTCTGTTTCCATTGTGCGATGACCGACTCTTTCGGCGCCTCGACTTGGTTTCGCACGAGATAGATGCGGCCTGCAGCGGGGATTTCGGAGAGTAGGATATTGCATCCGACCCAACCTGCCCGTCTGGCCGTAGGCGGAAGCGGCCTCCGCTCTTCAAGAACCTCGGGAACGAGGAATTGCTTCGGCACCACGGCCACATCCGTGACGGACCGGTTAGCGAGGTCGTATCGCAACAGGAGCAAGTTCGGGTTGTTGCTCGCCGACACGCGCTCAAGCATCGTCCGGTAAGCGCCGTCCAGCACCTTGCGACCGAATGCCGTCTTCTGACTCTTTAGCTCGAACTCTTCGGCGCAGGAGGAACAAAAGAAGTCAGCCGCCGGCCGGTTCGCGGGAAATCGCTCGATCTGCCGGTGACCGCAACTGGGACAGTAGAGATGCTTGCCCACCCAAGGTTCAGTCCAGAACCGAGCCTTCTGGGACCCGCTCTGATAAGGCGCTTGTTCTTCCGCAAACCCGAGTTTCATATGGACCGACTACCATGCCCGCTTAACCGAATACCAAGCCGGCGCCCTACTGCCTCCCCCGCCTCCCCGCCATGCTGCCGGGAGCTGCCGCCAATGGAGCGGCCGCGGGTGCGGTAGTTCTTGGTCTTCGCGTCGGGCGGTTTGGGCAGGGTCTCGTATTGCCGCCGTTCGGCCTCGGTCTGCGTGCGGCGCAACATCTGCCGCATCTACGGCCCCGCCCTTAGCCCGTTGGTTTCCAGCATCCGCCCCGACCAATGGTCGCCGATCGCCTGAACGAACTCGGGACGGACGAGTTTGGCGCGCGTGACAAGCGCGCCGCCCTCCTCGCGGCGCAGGTACACGCCCTCCGCGGACCCGGCCCTCAGGCGCGACCGTTCAGAGATACGAAGCAAATCGTCGATGGTGAACCGGCCCGACCCTAGACCCGGCACGACGGCGAAGCCCAGTTCCGCCGCCAGGGCATCACGCCGCTCGCTGCTCCAGAACCGCTTCTCCACGCGGTCGAACACGTCGAAAACCAGGAACCAGTCCGGCAGGTCCGTATAGCGCAGGCTGTGAACGGCGTAGCACCACTCACCGAACAGCATCAGGCTCGGGAACAGTGCCCCGGCGAGGTCGACGTTCCTGCGTTGAAGCCATCCGCGGAGCGGTTTCCACTGGCCGGCCAGCGCGTCCATCGCCAGGTAGTTTCCGCGATTCTGTGCCTGGAGCACGCCGTCGTCGTCCACCGAGAAACCAAGATTGGCCCCGTCGACCTTCTCCTCGACGATAACGGTGTGCGTGAGGAAGTCCGCCGCTTCAGGCGCCACCAGCACCTTGTCGTCGCGCGGCTCGCCTTGGCCGAGCCAGCACAGGTGCGGCGTCTTGGGAAATCGCTCGAACTCGGCCACGTCGCGGCCTCAGGGTGAAAATAGTCGCGTCCGGACCGTCACCCGCCGGGCGCTCACCAGTTAGCGCCGTGAGAATCCGCCCGCAGCAAATGATGGTCCCCGTCCGCCAGCGAAGTCACGTCTAACGCCTCCCCCGCCGCCCCGCCATTGACCCCGGCTTGCCGCCGATAGAGCGGCCGCGCGGGCGGTAGTTGGCGGTCATCGGGTCGGGCGGTTCGGGGCGCTCGGGGCTGTTCGGGCGCGGCGTTTCGCGGTCGGTGCCCGGCCCCATGTCGTCGAGGTTCGGGCGCTGGGCGCGGCTCGGCAGCGGCTTTTCTGTCCGCCGCACGGTCATTTCGTCCAGGGAATTGCGGCGGGCCCTTCCTTCCATCCGCTCATGCCGGCGAACGCCGGCATCCAGTTGACGTCCACTACGGTCGGCGTTCTGTGGCTCTGGGCCCCGGCTTTGGCCGGGGTGAGCGGAGGTGGGGCTGGGTCGCTCCCCCCGTCTCCCCGACGAGGCCGGTGAGGGCGCGCCGCCACCGCCCGGCCCCGCCCCAAGCGCACTCGGCTCGATCTCCAGTTCCATCGCCTCCAGGCGCTTGATCTCGTCGCGGAGGCGGGCGGCTTCCTCGAATTCGAGGTCGGCGGCGGCTTCGCGCATCCGCTTCTCGAATTCGGCGATGGTGGCCTTGAGGTTGTGGCCGAGGAGCGCCTGCGGCTCGGCAAGGCCGGTGCCGACGGTGACGTGATCGCGCTCATAGACCGAGGCGAGCACGTCGCCGATCGAGCTCTTGACGCTCTCCGGGGTGATGCCGTGCGCCTCGTTATAGGCGCTCTGCTTCTCGCGCCGGCGGTTGGTCTCGGCGATGGCGCGCTCCATCGAGCCGGTCATCGCATCGGCGTAGAGGATCACCTTGCCGTCGACGTTGCGGGCGGCGCGGCCGATGGTCTGCACCAGAGAGGTCTCGGAGCGCAGGAACCCTTCCTTGTCGGCGTCGAGAATGGCGACGAGTGCGCATTCCGGAATGTCGAGCCCCTCGCGCAGCAGGTTGATGCCGACCAGCACGTCGAAGGCGCCGAGGCGGAGGTCGCGGATGATCTCGATCCGCTCCAGCGTCTCGATGTCGGAGTGCATGTAACGCACCCTCACCCCCTGCTCGTGCAGGTATTCGGTGAGGTCCTCGGCCATCCGCTTGGTGAGCGTGGTGACGAGGCTGCGGTAGCCGCGCCGGGCGACGTCGCGCACCTCGCCGAGAAGGTCGTCGACCTGCGCCTTGGCCGGGCGGATCTCGACCGGCGGGTCGATCAAGCCGGTCGGGCGGATCACCTGCTCGGTGAAGACGCCGCCGGCGCGCTCCATCTCCCAGGAGGCCGGGGTCGCCGAGACGTAGACAGTCTGCGGCCGCATCAGGTCCCATTCCTCGAAGCGGAGCGGCCGGTTGTCCATGCAGGACGGCAGGCGGAAGCCGTATTCGGCGAGCGTCGCCTTGCGGCGGAAGTCGCCGCGATACATCGCCCCGAGCTGCGGCACGGTGACGTGGCTCTCGTCGATGAAAACGAGGGCGTTGTCGGGGAGATACTCGAAGAGCGTCGGCGGCGGCTCGCCCGGCAGGCGGCCGGTCAGGTAGCGCGAATAGTTCTCGATGCCGGCGCAGGAGCCGGTTGCCTCGATCATTTCCAGGTCGAAGCGGCAGCGCTGTTCCAGCCGCTGCGCTTCGAGGAGCCGCCCGGCGCGGGTCAGTTCCTCCAGCCGCTGCGCCAGTTCCAGGCGTATCCCTTTGGTCGCCTGCGCCAGCGTCGGCTTCGGCGTCACATAGTGCGAGTTGGCGTAGACCTTCACCGAGGCGAGGTCGGCGGTCTTCTCGCCGGTCAGCGGATCGAACTCGGAGATCGCCTCGACCTCGTCGCCGAAGAGGCCGATCCGCCAGGCGCGGTCCTCCAAGTGGGCGGGGAAGAGCTCGACCGTGTCGCCGCGGACGCGGAACGTGCCGCGCATGAAGTTGATGTCGGTGCGCTTGTATTGCAGCGCGACGAGGTCGGCGAGCAGCTGGCGCTGGTCGAGCTTCTCGCCGATCGAGATCGGGAAGGTCATCGCCGTGTAGGTCTCGACCGAGCCGATGCCGTAGATGCAGGAGACCGAGGCGACGATGATCGCATCGTCGCGTTCCAGCAGCGAGCGCGTCGCCGAGTGGCGCATGCGGTCGATCTGCTCGTTCACCGAGGACTCTTTCTCGATGTAGGTGTCCGTCCGCGGCACATAGGCCTCGGGTTGGTAGTAGTCGTAATAGCTGACGAAATACTCGACGGCGTTGTCGGGGAAGAATGTCTTGAACTCGCCGTAGAGCTGCGCCGCCAGCGTTTTGTTGGGGGCAAGGATCAGCGCTGGCCGCTGCGTCGTCTCGATCACCTTGGCCATGGTGAACGTCTTGCCCGAGCCGGTGACGCCGAGCAGCACCTGGTCGCGCTCGGCGGCGTTGACGCCGGCGACGAGGTCGCGGATCGCCGTCGGCTGGTCGCCCTTCGCAGCGAAGTCCGAGACCAGGCGAAGCGCCTTGCCGCCCTCGCTCTTCTCCGGGCGAGGCGGCCGGTGCGGCACCCAGGTCTTGTCGCGAAGCTCCGGCCGCCCCTCCTCGATCAGCTTGGAGAGCGCCGAAACCGTGGCGGTGACGGCGGTGGCGGGAAGGTTGGCGGCATCTTCGAGGCCAATGTCCAGCCCCGGCACCGGGTTGAGCCCGACCGCGGCGCGCTCCTTGGCGCTGCCCTTGCCGCCCATCGAGGTGCCGCGCGAGGTGCGGAGCGCCTTTTCCTTCGGCGGCTTGCCGGCCGGCGCTTTGGCACGCGCCGGCTTCGCCGCCGCTTCGCCGGCCTCGGCGGCGCGCGACAGTTCCTCCGCCCAGCGCGAGATGTCACCTGACAGCGGCGTGCCGGTCAGTTCGGGCTGCGGCGCCTCGCCGAAACCCTTGCCCGTCTTCTTGGAAGCCATGCCCTCACTATGGGGAGTATCCGACCGCGATGGAAGCAGTCATGCCACGCGCTGCTGACAATTTCTGTCAGCAGGCGCCACGCGAGGGCGAGCGGGCAGCGGAGGGAAGGCCGCGCCTCCCCTCCGCCAACGTCAAGCCGTTCGCTTAGCCACGGCCGCGGCCGAAAGCGGGGCCACCCGTATTGTTGCCACCCGGGTTATTGCCGCCGTTGGGATTGTCCGCGACGCAGCCATTCGCCGTCGGGTGCTGTCCCTGCGGGCAGCGGTTTGCGTTGCCGTCGCCGCGATTGCCCAGCCCGGCATTGCCGCCCTGGCCGTTGTTCTGGCCGCCGGGCGGGTTGTTCTGGCCGCTCGGCGGAGCGTTGAAGACGCGCGGCTGGGCATTCCCGCCGAGATTGTTCGCCCCACCCTGCGGGTTGTTGCCGCCCGGCGGGTTGAAGGTCTGCGGCGGCACAAAGCGCGGCTGCCCGACCGGCGGATTGTTGTTGCCGAGATTGGGCGTCGTCACCGGCCCGTTGGCGTTCGGATTGACGAACACCCGCGGTTGGGTGTTGCCACCGCCTGGAGGGTTGTTGCTCCCCGGCGGATTGAACGTCTGCGGAAGGCGGCGCCCGTCATTGTCGTTGCCGCCATTGAACGGACCGTTCGGCCCCGGCACGAAGCGCGGCTGGTTGTTGTTGCCCTGGTTGCCGTTATTGCCGCCCGGACCGAAGTTGCCGTTCGGGCCGAAAGTGCCGCCCCCTGGGCGGTTGTCGAAACGTGGCCGGTTGTTGTTGTCGCCGCGGTGATCGATGCCCCGCCGGCTGTCGTTCTCGAAGCGCGGGATGAAGCGCTGGTAGTCGCGGAAGAACGGCCGAGCCCGATAGTGATCGTTCCAGTAGAAATAGAAGTTGAACGTCAGGAACGGGATACCGATGCGGTAGCCGTAGTCGGGGAGCAGCACCGGCCGGTCGTAGTAGATGGCGCGGATCAGCTGTCCGAGCACCCAGCCGCGTTCGTAGCCATAGCCGACATCGCACCACGACCAGTCGTCGAAGCAGCCGTAGATGACGATCCGCGCGCCACGCGGAATGGTGCGAATGTAGGGGTAGTAGTTCGCCGGCCCTGCCATGAGATTGGCGCTGTAGGCGGCGTAGCCCTGGATGACGCGTGGCGAATAGGTCGGCGCCGGCGGCTGGTAGGGATACGGGGCGGGATTTGGGTAGGGGTTCGGATAGGGGTAGTAGCCCTGCGCCGCCGCCGGCGACGCGCAAGCGATGCCGATGAGCGCGAGGCTCCCAGCCACGAAGCTGCGTAAGTTAGTCATGGGAATCGGTTCCGATTGTTCTTGCTTCTTGTTGGGCCTGCCGCTCAATGCGGGCAAGCCGGATCGTCGCGGCGGGTCTGTGCCCGCTCAGCGCTCTTAGAGATATAGCACGGCAGGCGCTTGTCCACCGTGTGGCGCCGCGAAGGCTCGCCGCCGACTTTCCACCAGCGACTCCCCCGCAGCTTTCCAAAATTTAACGGGCGCAGCTCCTTGAGCTGTGGCAAGCTTCGTTACAGATAATGCGATTCTGGAATCTGTCGCCACGAGAATATACCGGTCGAATATATGAATAGATTGTTGCCTTCTAAGTAGAATCTGAAGGGTTTACTTAGAGGCCAGGCATTCGACCTCGACTGTCAGCCCCAAGCCTGAGAGGTAAGGCATGGCACGTACCGAACAGCTCATCGAAGCCGGGACGGCGCTCCGCCGCTTCGGCCTTGGCGCCCGACCGGGCGAACTCGCCAAGATCGCCGACGACCCTCGTGGCTTCGTCGCTTCCCAAGCGCAGAAGACCGCCTCCGCTGCTTTCCCCAACACCCTCCCCGATACGCCGAAGCTGCTGACCGACGTCCAGGCGTTCCAGACCCAGCGAGCGATGGAGCGACAGAAGGCTAACGGTGTCGCCCCGCCTGAGGCCCCTGCCCTCAACACGCCGGCCGGCCGTGCGCTCGGCAAGCGCATTGCCGCGACGATGACGCCGGGGTTCGAGCCGGCCAAGGCCTATGCCGACGACGCTCTCGCCCGCGCCAATTGGGCAGCGACCACCAACACGCCCTATGTCGAGCGGCTGACCATGTTCTGGTCGAACCTGATGTGCGTGGCGGTGCAGAAGAACCAGCTCGTCCGCTCGATCGCCGGCGCCTACGAGCGCGAAGCAATCCGCCCCTACGTCCTCGGCCGCTTTGCCGACATGCTGAAGGCGGTAACGCAACACCCGGCGATGCTGGCCTATCTCGACAACGATCAGTCGATCGGCCCCGACTCGCAGCAGGGCCGCCGGGGTGGCAAGGGCCTCAACGAAAACCTCGCCCGCGAGACGCTGGAACTCCACTCGGTCGGCGTCAACGGCGGCTACACCCAGGCCGACGTAACCGAACTTTCGCGCATCATCACCGGCTGGCGCACCTCGCGCCTGCGTGACAACGGCCCATTCGGCCGTTTCTACTTCGACGCCGGCGCCCACCAGCCGGGCACCTTCACCGTTATGGGCAAGAGCTATACCCAGCCGGGCGTCGCACAGGGCGAAGCGGCCCTCGCCGACTTGGCACGCCACCCCGCGACCGCGATTTACATTGCCACCAAGCTCGCCGCCCATTTCGTGGCCGACAATCCGCCGAAGGGCCTCGTCGACAAGTTGGTACGAACCTTCCGCGAGACCGACGGCGACCTTCGCGCGGTCGCGGTGACGCTGGCCAAGGCTGACGAGGCCTGGACCCCGCCGCCGGTGAAGTTCATCCCGCCCTACGACTATCGCGTCGCCGCCTTCCGCCTCGTCGGCGCAAACCCGGACGACAAGTTCCTTCGGGGCGGCCAGGACTTCGGCCAGCGGATCTGGGACGTCCCCTCGCCCAAGGGCTGGCCGGACGAAGATATGGTCTGGGCCGCCCCCTACGCCGTCCTCGAGCGCGCCGATTGGGCCGACGCCGTCGGCCGCCGCGTCGGCGGCACGCGCGATGTCGTCGCCCTGGCCGACGACATCCTGGGCCCCGCGCTAAAGCCCGACACCCGCCAAGCCATCGGCAGGGCCGACAGCCGCAACCAGGCGCTCGCCCTCCTCATCGCCTCCAGCGAATTCCAGACACGGTGACCGACATGAGCCAGCACGAATTCAGCCGGCGGGGCTTCCTCTACACCAGCGGCGCCCTCATGGCCTGGGCCTTCATGCCCCGCATCGCCTCCGCCGCACCGGCCGGCCATGACCCGCGTTTTGTCATGATCGTCCTGCGCGGCGCCCTCGACGGCCTCGCCGCAGTCGCCCCGCGCGGCGACCCCGACTACGAGCGGTCGCGGCTGGGCCTGGTGATGCCGACCGAAGGCGCCGGCGCCGGGATCAAGCTCGACGGCTTCTTCGAGCTCAATTCCAACATGCCGAAGTTCGCCGATCTCTATCGCAGCCAGCAGGGCCTGATCGTCCACGCCGCGGCGACGCCCTATCGTGAGCGCTCGCATTTCGACGGCCAGGACGTGCTGGAGAGCGGTCAGACGGTGCCCGGTCGCACCGACACCGGCTGGCTGAACCGCGCCCTCGCCGCCCTGCCGCGCGGCGAGGCGATCGCCAAGCGCGACGCGCTGGCCTTGGGCTCGGAGATCCCGCTGATCATGCGCGGCCAGGCCCATGTCGTCACTCTGATGCCGCAAGGCGGTATCCCGCCCGCTCCCGACACGCGAGCCCGGCTTCTCGACCTCTACACCCACACCAACCCGATGCTTGCCCAGCATCTCAGCGACGCCCTCAACCTTGAATCGGCGGTCGGTGGCGCTGAGGGCATGAACGCCATGGGCAAAGCCTCAGCGGCGATGGGCGGCGATCAGCAGGAGCGCGCGTTCCGCACCGCCGGCATGACTGCCGGCAAGCTTCTCGCCAAGGCCGATGGCCCGCGCGTCGGCGCCATGAGCCTCCTCGGCTGGGACACCCATGCCGCCGAAGGGCCCCTCGACGGCCGGCTCGGCAAGCTCCTTTCCGCTCTCGACCAGACGATCGACGGCCTTCGGTCAGAGCTTGGCGACGCCTGGAAGCAGACGGTGGTGGCGATCGCCACCGAGTTCGGCCGCACGGTGCGCATGAACGGCACCAGCGGCACCGACCACGGCACGGCGACGACGATGTTCCTCGCCGGGGGGGCGATCAAAGGCGGCCGGGTGCTCGCCGACTGGCCCGGTCTCTCGGAGAAGTCGCTGCACGAGCAGCGCGATCTACGGCCGACCACCGACAGCCGCAGCGTGTTCAAGGGAATTCTCCGCGATCACCTCGGCCTTCCGGAGAAGGTGCTGGCCGAGCAGATCTTCCCCGGGAGCGCCAGCGTCGGACCGCTGGCCGGCCTCGTCTGAAGCCCGCCGCTCGCCGCGGCGTCAGGCCGTACGGGCGAGCGCCCCGACCTTCGGCGTCACCGCGGCGGCGTAGTCGTTGAGCAAAGTTCTTGTGATCTCGCCGACGGTGAACTTATAGGGTCCGATCTCGGAGACGGGGGTGACCTCGGCGGCAGTGCCGGTCAGGAAGCACTGCTCGAAGGTGGACATTTCCTCCGGCTTGATCGCCCGCTCGGTCACAGAAAGGCCGCGCCGCTTGGCGAGGTCGATGACGGTCCGGCGGGTGATGCCGTCGAGGAAGCAGTCCGGTGTGGGGGTGTGCAGAACCCCGTCCTTGACGAAAAAGACGTTGGCGCCGGTCGCCTCGGCGACGAGCCCGCGATAGTCGAGCATCAGCGCATCGGCATAGCCCTTGCGCTCGGCCTCGTGCTTGGAGAGCGTGCAGATCATATAGAGGCCGGCGGCTTTCGATTTCGATGGCGCCGTCATCGGGTCGGGACGGCGGTACTTGGCAAGGTCGAGACGGATGCCCTTCAGGCGCTCTTCCGGCTTGAAGTAAGACGGCCACTGCCAAGCGGCGACCGCCACATTGATGCGGTTGTTCTGCGCCGAGACGCCCATCATCTCGCTGCCGCGCCAAGCGAGGGGGCGGACATAGGCGTCCTCGAACTTCTGCCGGCGCAGCTCCTCCCGGCATGCCTGGACCACAGTCTCGAGCGGATACGGCACTTCGAAACCGAGGATCCGCGCCGATTCGTAGAGGCGGACAATGTGCTCCTGCAACTTGAATATCTCGCCGCCATAGGCGCGCATCCCCTCGAACACGCAACTGGCGTAGTGCAGACCATGCGTCAGTACGTGTATCTGCGCGTCCTTCCACGGCACAAACTCGCCGTTGAACCAGATCACGCCGTCGAGACGATCAAAGGGAACGCCGGCCATTTCGAGCCTCCTTGGGCGGAGCGCGCCGGCACGAACGCCGTGCGGTCAGGCCCTGGCCCCCAAGCTGCAGCCTTTTGCGCCGCACCAAAACCCCTTATCGTATGGTCACGGAACCAGGACAGAAGCGGGGCGGCGAACTTCGTGGTCGCGCCAGTCGGGCGACGGGACTTTCGTAGCAATCGCTCAAAAATATGTCAACATGGCTGACATAAATTCCGGCGCCGCGGCGCCGCGTCCGACGCCTACGGCGGCCGCGGCCACGTCTGCGTCGTCGCCCTCTGCTCGTCAGGCCCTCACCCTGATCGAGCTCTTATTCTTTGCCTATCGCGACTTCGTGTCGGACCCCGACGCTGCCCTCGCCGATCTCGGCTTTGGCCGCGCGCACCACCGCATCCTCCACTTCGTGACGCGCAATCCCGGCATCCGCGTGGCGGACCTCCTGGAAATCCTGAAGATCACCAAGCAGAGCCTCGGACGCGTGCTGAAGCAGCTGATCGACAACGGCTTCATCGAGCAACTGCCCGGCCCGGTCGACCGCCGCCAACGCCTGCTTCACGCCACGTCCGCCGGCAAAGCCTTGGCGCAACGCCTGATCGATCTGCAGACTCGCCGTGTCTCGCACGCGCTCGCGGAGCTGGGTCCCGGTGGCGCGGCCGCGGCGGAAGCCTTCCTGCGCGGCATGATCGACCCCGCAGGCCGCGCCCGCGTCCAGGAGCTGATCGACCGATGACCTTGTCCGCCGGCGGACCGGGAGCACTGCCCGACGGCGCTCCGCACATTTTGGTTATCGACGACGATCGCCGCATCCGCACGCTGCTGCAGCGCTATCTCACCGGCCAGGGCTATCGTGTGACCACGGCCGCCGACGCCGCCGACGCCCGTCGCAAGCTCGCCGGCCTGGTGTTCGACCTCCTGATCGTCGACGTGATGATGCCGGGCGAGACCGGGGTCGACTTCACCCGCTCCCTCCGCCAATCGAGCGCCGTACCGATCCTCATGCTCACCGCCCGCTCGGAGGCCGCCGATCGCATCACCGGTCTCGAGGTCGGCGCCGACGATTACCTCGCCAAGCCTTTCGAGCCGCGCGAGTTGCTGCTGCGGATCAACAGCATCCTGCGGCGTGGCGCCCCGCCGCCGCCCCGCCTCATCGATCAGGTCCGTTTCGGGCCGTTCACGTTCCTGCTGGAGAAAGGCGAACTCCGGCGCGGCGGCGAGGCCGTGCGGCTCACTGAACGCGAACGGCAGATCATGAATGTCTTCGCCACGAGCCCCGACAAGACTGTGCCGCGGACCGCCCTCCTCTCCGAGGCCGGCCCGGCCGGCGAACGCACTGTCGATGTCCAGATCAATCGCCTCCGCCGCAAGATCGAGGAGGACCCGGCCAATCCCCTCTTTCTGCAAACCGTCCGCGGCATAGGCTACCGCTTGGTGACCGAGACGTAAGATGACTCTGACCGTCCTCGGCAGTGACGAGCGGAGCGGGCCGGCGCCCAAGCGCGGCATCGCCGGCCTCTATGGCCGGGCGGCGCGCGGGCTCGCTCGGCTGATGCCGAAGGGCCTCTACGCGCGCGCCCTCATCATCATCATCACGCCGATCGTGCTGCTCCAGGCGGTGGTTGGCTTCATCTTCATGGAGCGCCACTGGAACACCGTGACGCGGCGTCTCTCGGCGGCCGTCGTGCGCGACATCGCCGGCATCGTTGACATTCTCGCCACTTACCCGCAGGACGCGAGCTATACCGAGATCGAACGGATCGCCCGCCAGCGCCTGGCTCTCAACATCTCCGTACTGCCGCCCGAGCCGCTTCCGCCGCCGACGCCGAAGCCGTTCTTCAATCTCCTCGATCGCGCCTTGAGCGAGGAGGTCACTCGCCAAATCGGCAAGCCGTTCTGGATCGACACCGTCGCCCGCTCCAACATCGTCGAACTGCGCATCCAGCTGGATGGCAAGGTGCTCCGGGTGTTCGCCCCACGGAGTTCCGCCTACGCCTCCAATTCCGAGATCTTCATCTTCTACATGGTGGGCACCAGCGTCGTCCTGCTCGGCATCGCCATCTTGTTCTTGCGCAACCAGATACGACCGATTCTTCGCCTGGCGTCGGCAGCCGAGAGCTTCGGCAAGGGCCGGTCGGTCGGCGACTTCCGGCCGCGCGGCGCCCGCGAGGTGAGGCGTGCCGGCGAGGCCTTCGTCGACATGAAGGACCGCATCGAACGTCAGATCGAGCAGCGGACAGCGATGCTGGCCGGGGTCAGCCACGATCTCCGGACGATCATCACCCGCTTCCGCCTCCAGCTTGCTCTGCTCGGCGACTCCCCCGACGCCATAGCGCTCGAGCGCGACGTCGGCGACATGCAGCGGATGCTCGAGGGCTACCTCGCCTTTGCCCGCGGCGACAGCGGCGAACGCGCGGACACCGTCGATCTCAGCATGCTCCTCGACGAGATCGCCCGCGAAGCCCGTACCGCCGGCCACGCCATCGCCGTCCGCTTCTCCGGCGACCCGCAGGTTCGCCTGCGGCCGCAGGCGTTCAAGCGCTGCATCACCAATCTCGTCATCAACGCCGGCCGGCACGGCGATCATATTGAGGTTCTCGCCACGCACCAGGACGGCTGGCTGACCATCCATGTCGACGACGACGGCCCTGGCATCCCGCCGGAAGAGCACGAGGCGGTTTTCCGTCCGTTCTACCGCCTGGACGAAGCCCGCAACATTGACGACAGCGGCACCGGGCTCGGCCTGTCGATCGCTCTTGACATCGCCCGCAGTCACGGTGGCGGCATCACCCTGGCGCGCGCCCCGCTCGGCGGGCTGCGGGCGACCGTCAGCGTCCCGGCCTAGGTGTCAGTAGAGTCGGGAACCGTTGGCCACCGGCCGCTCGATCGCGGCGAGGACGACCTTCCCCGCCGCATCGGCAAAACCCAGCGTTAGCACTTCGGACTTGAACGGCCCGACCTGCCGCGGCGGAAGGTTCACCACCGCCGCGACTTGCCGCCCGACAAGGTCCGACAATCCGTAGTTCTCGGTGATCTGGGCCGAGGACTGCCTTACGCCGATCTCGGGGCCGAGATCGATGAACAGTCGGTAGGCCGGCTTGCGCGCTTCCGGGAAAGGCTGCGCGTCGACAATCGTGCCAACGCGAATGTCGACCTTCAGGAAGTCGGTGAAGGCAATCGCGCCGGAGTTCTCCTCGCCGTCCATTCCTGACGCGCCGATAGCCTACGCCGCCATATCGGTCGGCTCTTCGCCGCGGCGATTGCGGCGAGACAGGCGGTCGAAAAAAGGGGCGAAGAAGCGAGCAGCATCATCGCAGCGCCGCGCCAGACCGTCGGCACGGTCGAAAGCCCGGTCGAGCTCGGCCATCGTCGCCCCAAGCCCCGGGTCGTCGTCCTTCAGCCACACGCGAAACGCCCGCGCATAAATGACTGACAACGCTTCGGCCTTCAGCGCGCCGCGCAGCCCGGCCGTGTCGATGCCGGCCGCCGCCATCAGCCAGAGGTTGGATGTCGCCGCAAGCCGGCTCGCTCCAAGGCAGAGCAGCAGGTCGCGCCAGCCGTCCGAGGCCATCCGCTTCAAGGCGGGCTTGTAGGGCGCCAGCGCATCGAACCGCCGCATGAAGAGATCGAGCAACCGCCCGCGCGCCGTCGGCTCCTCGGCGTCGACCTCTTCTTCAAGCACGGCCTTGTCGATCTGTCGGCTGAAGTCGGAGAGGATCGCCGCCTTGCTTGCATATTGCTCGCGCATCGCGGCCAGCGAAATGCCGGCCTCCTTGGCAATGTCCGCAAGGCCAATCTGGTTGAACGGTTGCCTTGCCGCCAAGGTCATCAGGGCCTCGATTGTTTTGGCGCGATCTCGTTGTCCGGCCATCGTGCTCTCCTTCACCCTAAACGGAATCTAGTGACTCCGCCGCCGACTGGCGAGAGGGTGGTCAGGCCGAGAGCTCCTCCGACCGTCTTTTTGCGGCCGCGACGGCCTTCACCATCAGCGGGGCAAGGCCGTCACCGGCCATTAGCACCGCGAGCGCGGCCGCCGTCGTACCGTTCGGCGATGTCACGTTCTGGCGGAGCGTTTCGGCGGGAAGGTCGGAATTGCTAAGCAATGCCCCAGCTCCCGCCACTGTCTCGCGTGCCAGCTGCACCGCCAGGTCGGCCGGGAGGCCGGCCGATCGGCCCGCCGCCGCCAGGCACTCGACCAGGTAGAAGACATAAGCCGGCCCCGAGCCCGACACCGCGGTCACCGCGTCCATCAGCGCTTCGTCGTCGACCCAGCCGACCGAACCCACCGCTTCCAGCAGCGCCGTGGCAATGCCGCTCGCCCCGGCGCCAACGTCGGCCGCCTTTACCGCGACGGTGATGCCCATGCCGATCTCCGCCGGCGTGTTCGGCATGCTGCGCACCATGCGGCCGCGACCGAGTCCGGCTTGCAGCGTGGCAATGCGAATGCCGGCGGCTATGGACAGCACCAACGTTTCGGGTTCGACCAAACTGCGAAGCGCGGGAAGCGTCTCACGCAAGATCTGCGGCTTAACCGCGAGCACGAGCGCTTTCGCAGCGGTACCCTCCGGCGGCGCTGCCACTGCCGCGACACCATGCGTCTCCAGGATGCGCAGGCTGCTCGGCGGCGGCGAGGGATCGATCACGATCAGCGACCGGGCATCGAGCCCCTGGGCGAACCATCCGACCGCGAGGGCCCCGCCCATCTTCCCGGAACCGACAAGGACGAGCGGAGACTTGTCGGAAAACAAACGCCCGAGGGACACGCTTCACGCCTCGCCGATGGTCTCGAACAACACCGATTGTAGAGACTCGCGCGCGCTCTTGCCTGCCCAAACCACGAATTGGAAGGCCTCGTAGTATCGGTCGCAGGCGCTGGTCGCCATCGCCAGCATCGTCTCGATTTCTGCATCGGTCGGGCCGCGGCCGCCGATCAGCGACGCCGAATGCCGATACATCAGCACCCCGGCATCGGCCCAGAAGTCGAAGTGGCCGGCGATAAGTTGAGCGTTGATCAGCGCCAGCAGGCGCATGATCTCAACCTCGCGCACCGCTGTGACGCGAAGATCGAAGCTTGCCGCCAGGTGAATGGCTTCGACGTCAGGCATCCACGAGAAGGAGACGTGATACTCGGCCATCTCGCCGACGACCGATACGGTGATCTCGTCCGATCCCGATCGCTCGAAAGCCCAGTCATTCTCGCCGGCGATCAATTCGATGCGATCCACCGGATTGCGCGCAGCCTCGTCGAAAGCGGTAAGGCTCATCTCCCCCCCGGATAGGTGACGACGCGACTACTCGTGGGATAAATACAGCGCGATACAACTAGAGACTTGCCACTAGAACATCACGCTGAACTGTAGTCGATTCGCCGCGTCGTTCTTTGGCCACCGCGAATCTTCTTGTGGGAGCGAGTATAGAACGCCCGGCCGCATGGCGAGCATTCTTCGTCGGCATCGGCGGAAAAGAGCTGTGGAGAGTGCTTATGAGGTGTGGAGGAATCGGCAGTCTCAGCCGGACTTCCTCTTCGCCTTGCTGCCTGCAGCCGGCCGACTTGCCTCGGGCTTGGCCTTGCCCGTGGTGCTGCCGAGCTTTGCTTCCAAAGCCGCGACCCGCGCCCCCAATCGTTCGTTCTCGATACGCGCCTTGCTTGCGAGTTCCTTGACCGCCTCGAAATCCTCTCGGCGCACCAGGTCGAGTTCTCCAATGATGCGTTCGGCCTGGGACCGGAAGAACGTTTCCGCCTCGCGCTGAAAACCTTGCGCCACACTCGCCGCGTCGCCGACGAAGCGGGCAAACTCGTCGAAGAGGTGCGTGCCGTCCTTAGTCATATTGTCCCCTTCTGATCCACACTTGCGATCCCGGTATCGGTCGACCTCTAGCAAGCGCCGGCGCCAGCGATTGCTGGCGGGGCGGGCGGTTGCTATCTGAGGATCACGTCGGAGGAAGGTCAATGCCCCGCGCCGCCGCACTGCTCGCCGTAGCTTCCGCCGCGTTTCTCGCCGCCTGCGGCAAGCCCGCGGAGATTGTCGAAAAGTCCTATTTCGCCGGCAACGACTATTGGGTTGTGATCGTCAACCGGAGCGCCCTGAAGAACCCCGCCGAACTCACTCCGATTGCCCGCCGGCTTTGCCAGGAGAAGGAAGCATGCCTTGTCGGCATGTGGTTCGACGCTAAGAAGGCCCCGAACTTCTTGCCGGTCAACGCCGAGCAGCGCCGGGAGCAAATCTACATCTACGGCTGGCGTGAGGCGACCAAGGCGGAGATCGCCAACTGGAATTGCGAAGTCTTCCCGAACCGGCCGGCCAACGACTGCATGACCGTCTCGCTCAACCGCTGAGGCGGCCATGCTGGTCATTCCCTTCCCCGCATTCGACCCGGTCCTCATCGACATCGGTCCCCTGCAGATCCGCTGGTACGCGCTTGCCTATATCGCCGGCATATTTCTCGGCTGGTGGGCCGCCAAGCGGCTCACGGCTCGCCCCGATCTCTGGGGACCGTCGGGCTCGCCGCTGTCGCCGCTCGATATCGACGACGTCGTTGTGTGGATCACTCTCGGCATCGTGCTCGGCGGTCGGCTCGGTTATGTCGCGGTCTACGATCCCGCGCGCTTTGCCGCTCACCCGCTCGATATCCTCGCTGTCTGGGAAGGCGGCATGTCTTTCCATGGCGGTTTTGTCGGCACCGTGGTTGCCCTCGTCCTCTTCGCGCGGCGGCGCCGCCTGCCGCTTTGGTCGCTGATCGACGTCATCGCGACGGTGGTGCCCTATGGCCTGTTCTTTGGCCGCCTCGCCAACTTTGTGAATGGTGAGCTGTGGGGGAGGCCCAGTTTTGCGCCTTGGGCGATGATCTTCCCCAACGCCGGCCCGCCGATCCCGCGCCATCCGAGCCAGCTCTACGAGGCGGCCCTTGAAGGCATCGCCTTGTTCCTGCTGATGCGCTTTCTCGCCTTCGGTCCGCCGAAGGCACTTTCTCGTCCGGGGATGATCTCCGGGGCGTTCGCCGCTTTCTACGCTTTGGCGCGCATCTTCGTGGAGCAGTTTCGCGAACCGGACGCCCAGATCGGCTTCCTCCCCGGCGGCCTGACGATGGGCATGGCTTTGTCGATACCGATGCTGCTTCTCGGCCTCGGCCTAGTCGCCCGGGCACTGACCCGCCAGGGCCCGGCGGTCGCCCCGACCGATCGCGGACAATGACTTCCCCCGGCACTCCTGTGGTCGACCCCGCCGCAACGCCCCTCGCCCGCGAACTTACGGATCGGGTTCGCAGGCAAGGGCCAATTACCGTCGCCGACTATATGGCCGCCTGCCTTCTCGATCCGCGCCACGGATATTACCGCAAGCGCGAACCATTCGGCGTTCGCGGCGATTTCGTCACCGCTCCGGAAGTCAGCCAGATGTTCGGCGAGTTGATCGGCGTCTGGGCAGTCGCGACCTGGGAAGCAATGGGCTCACCCGACCGCTTTGCCCTCGTCGAACTCGGCCCGGGACGCGGGACTTTGATGGCCGACCTCCTCCGGGCCGCGCGGGTCCGACCGGCGTTTCGCGCCGCCGCGACCGTGCACCTTGTCGAAGCCAGTCTGAGGCTCAGACAAATCCAGGCGGCGACGCTCGCTGCGTGCGGCTGCACCCCGCTGTGGCACGACAGCCTTGACGACGTTCCCGCCACCCCGATGCTGGTCATCGCCAACGAGTTCTTCGACGCCCTGCCAATCCACCAACTCGTCGCCGGCGCGGCCGGCTGGGCGGAGCGCTTTGTCGCTGTCGGCCGCGACGGCGCCCTGGGGTATGCCGAGGGCCCCTGCTTCGCCCTCGCCCCACCACCAGGTCCAGCCGCACCGGGCACGACAGCGGAAGTCTCGCTCGCCGCGCGCGCCTTAACGACCCACCTCGGCATGGTCCTTTCAGATTCAGGCGGCGCCGGCATTGTCGTCGACTACGGCTACGCCGGGCCCGCGTTCGGCGACACCCTCCAGGCCCTCTATCGCGGACAGCCGGATCATCCGCTCGCCCATCCCGGCGAAGCCGACCTAACGGCGCATGTCGATTTCGGCGCTTTGGCCGAGGCGGCGACGACCGGCGGCGCGGCGGTTCACCCGCTGCTCACCCAGGCGGAGTTCCTCGGTCGTTTGGGCATTCGCGAGCGCGCGGAACGACTGGCGGCGGGCAAAGACGCAGTGACTTCGACCGCCGTTGGCACGGCCCTTCGCCGTCTCACCGAACCCTCTGAGATGGGCGATCTGTTCAAAGTGCTTTGCATTTCGTCGGGGGTATTTTCCGTACCAGCTTTCGACCCGCCCGAAAGGAGCGGCCGATGAGCCTCGCACCGCTCCGCGACGACACATTGACAGCCGCGGGCATCCGCCACGGCTTTTTCACCCGCGAGGGCGGAGTATCGGGCGGCATCTACGCCAGCCTCAACTGCGGTCTCGGCTCGAAGGACAGCCGCGCCAATGTTCTCGCCAACCGTGCGCGTGTCGCGGAGGCCCTCTGCATTTCGCCGAGCGCCCTTGTCACTCCATACCAAGTGCACGGTGCGACCGCGATCGTGCTCTCCGCGGCTCCCGCCGAAGGGCGGCGGCCGGAGGCGGACGCCCTGGTCACGAGCGAGCCGGGGCTGGCGATCGGTGTCGGAACGGCCGACTGCGGCCCCATCCTCTTCGCTGACCGCGTCGCCGGCGTCATCGGCGTTGCCCACGCCGGTTGGCGGGGAGCGCTTGCCGGTATCCTGGAGTCCACCGTCGCCGCCATGGTCACACTCGGCGCCTCCGCCGCAGGCATTCATGCCGTGCTCGGACCGACCATTTCGCAGCGCTCCTATGAAGTCGGCGACGATTTCAAACAGCGGTTCCTGGCGGCGGAGCCAAACAGCCAGGAGCTCTTCGTGCCCGCCGGCCGACCGGGCCACGCGCTGTTCGACCTCCCGGGATTCATCGGCACCCGTCTGGCACAGCTGAAGCTTGGATCCGTCGCTGACCTCTCCCTATGCACCTATCGCGACCCGGAACGCTTCTTTTCCTTCCGCCGTGCCACCCATCAATCGGAGCCCGACTACGGCCGCATGCTTGCGGCGATTGCCCTCCCCGGCGCGGCTGAACAACGCAGCGCCGGGTAGACCGGGACGCCTTTTGCCGTTAGACACGCGACAAGAGCCGGGGACAAGAAATGGTGGCACGGCGATCACTCTGGCGCGGCCTGACGGTGTTATGCGCGGCGGCGAGCCTTGCCGCCTGCAACAGCATGATCCCGACGGTCGATTTCGGCTTCAGTTCGCCAGGCCCGGCGCCGCAATTGGTCAAGGCGCGGCAAGCGCGTTTCGCCTTTGCGCCGATTGTCGGCCCGGCAACGCCGATCAGCGACCTGATGCAGCGGATCAACGCCTCAGCCGGTGCGCGAAAATTGCCGATAGTCCCGTTCGGCGACGCCAACGCCACCTATATCGTCAAAGGCCATTTGTCGGCGGTCGGTGGGCGCAATCAAGGCACGCTCATCTACGTCTGGGACATTGTTGATCGGCAGGACCGGCGTATTTTCCGCGTGAGCGGCCAGGAGGACACCGGTGGCGGGGCGCCCGACCCTTGGGTCAATGTACGTGGCGGCACGCTTGGCATTGTCGCCACCCGTACCGTGGACGCCATTGCCGCGTGGCTGAGCAACCAGCCCTGAGCACCGCTCTTAGGACCGCTCTTTGCCCAGCCCGCGGATACGATTGCCTTTTTTGGCCCGGCAAGGCTAAGAACCGGTCGCTAAGCCCATTCCGCCCCTGAAGACGAGCGCCGCGATGAAACTGGTTGCTGGCAACTCCAACCGCGCGCTGGCGGAATCGATCGCCGACTATTTGAACCTCGGCTTGGCCAAGTGCCTGGTGCGCCGTTTCGCCGACCAGGAAATCTTCGTCGAGATTCTCGAGAACGTGCGCGGCGAAGACGTCTTCGCCATTCAATCGACGAGCTATCCCGTCAATGACAATCTGATGGAATTGCTCATCATCATCGACGCGCTGCGCCGCGCTTCGGCACGCCGAATCACGGCGGTGATTCCCTATTTCGGCTACGCTCGCCAGGACCGCAAGCCGGGGCCACGGACGCCGATTTCGGCCAAGCTCGTTGCCAACCTGATTACCCGCGCAGGCGCTGACCGGGTGCTGACCCTCGACCTTCACGCCGGCCAGATCCAAGGGTTCTTCGACATCCCCACCGACAACCTCTACTCCGTGCCGGCGATCTCGCGCGACATTCGCGACCACGCCGACATCCGCAATGCGATGGTGGTCTCCCCCGACGTCGGCGGCGTGGTACGGGCTCGCGCGCTGGCCAAGCGCATCGACGCGCCGCTCGCGATCGTCGACAAGCGGCGGGAGCGTCCCGGCGATTCCGAGGTGATGAACATCATCGGCGAGATCGGCGGCAAGGATTGCATCCTCTTCGATGACATCGTCGATTCCGCCGGCACCATCTGCAACGCCGCCAACGCCCTGGTCGCCCACGGAGCCCGGTCGGTTCGGGCCTACTCGACGCATGGCGTCCTGTCCGACGGCGCGGTTGCGCGTGTTGCCGCCTCCGACCTCAGCGAACTGGTGATTACCGACTCGATCCATCCGACCGACGAGGTTCGACAGGCGGACAAGATCCGCGTCATGCCGATCGGCGCGCTGATCGGTGAGGCGATCGCCCGCACCGCCGAAGAAAAGTCGGTTTCCAGCCTTTTCGACTAGCTTTCACCGCGCCAAGCGGGTTGCGTCGCGGCCGTGCCTCTCCTATAAGCCCGCCTCAAAGCCGCTGCGCTCGCCGCCGCGGCTTCGTTAATCATTGCTGAGCTAGGAGTAAGTTATGGCCGAGAGCTACGAGCTCGCCGCGTCCCCGCGCGAAAGGATCGGCAAGGGTGGTGCGCGCTCGTCCCGCCGCGACGGAATGATCCCAGCGGTCATCTATGGTGGTGGCGAAGGCCCAATTGCCGTGTCGCTCGGCCAGCAAGAGGTCTCCAAGCGCATCTTCGGCGGCGGGTTTCTGACGACGGTGGCAACGCTGATCGTCGACGGGAAGAAGGTGCGGGTGCTGCCGCGCGACTACCAGCTCGATCCGGTCAAGGACCGGCCGATGCATGTCGATTTCATGCGCATCACCGCCGGATCGCGAATCGTCCTCGACATTCCGGTGCGGTTCATCAACGACATCGCCGCTCCCGGTATCAAGCGCGGCGGCGTGCTCAACATCGTGCGCCACGCCATCCGCGTCTCCTGCCCGGCTGACGCCATCCCCGATCACATCACCTGCGATCTGACCGGTCTCGACATTAACGACTCCCTCCACATCTCCGCAGTGGCTCTGCCGGAGGGCGTTCGTCCGACAATCGCCCGTGACTTCACCGTCGCCACTATCGCCTCACCGGCCGGTCTCAAGGAAGAGGCGGCGGCAGCGCAGGCTGCGGCCGCGGCGGCTGCAGGAGCTCCCGAGGGCGAAGCGGGAGAGGAAGCGACTGCCGCAACGGAAGAGAAAGCCGCCGACTAGCGCGTGGCCGCCGGCGGGAGACAACGAGCGACCGCCATGTTCCTCCTGGTCGGCCTGGGCAATCCGGGGCCGGAATACGAGAACAACCGCCACAACATCGGCTTCATGGCGCTGGACGCCATCCAGCGCCATGGCTTTTCACCGTGGCGCAAGGGCTTTGCAGGTCTTACCGCCGAGGGCACGCTGGGCAGCGTCAAGACGCTGCTACTGAAGCCGCTGACCTATATGAACGAGTCGGGTCGCAGCGTCGCCGAGGCCTCGCGGTTCCACAAGGTCGAACCCGCCGACATTCTGGTCATCCACGACGAGATCGACCTACCTGCGGGCAAGCTCCGCATGAAGGTCGGCGGCGGTTCGGGCGGTCACAACGGCGTACGCTCCGTCACCGCTCATATCGGCGACTCCTTTCGCCGCATGCGCCTAGGGGTCGGCCATCCCGGCCACAAGGACGCCGTCCACAATCACGTGCTCCGCGACTTCGCCAAAGCCGACCGGGAATGGGTTAGCGAATTGTTGGAAGCGATTACCGCCAACGCGCCGCTGCTCGCCGAAGGCAAAGACTCGACTTTCGCCAACAAGGTGCATCTCGCCACCAACCCCGGCGGCGACGATCCCCCGCCGCGCGATCCCCCTCCTCCCCGGCCAACGCCGCCGACCCGACCGCCCAGCCCCGAATCCGGCGGTCCCCTTGCCGGTGCGCTTCGGCGCTTGTTCGGCAAGCAGAGCTAGTTCCATCGATCACGGCGCAGCCGGGTCTCCCTGAGGGTTTTCGTCCATGGGTTTCAAGTGCGGCATCGTCGGCCTGCCCAATGTCGGGAAATCGACGCTGTTCAACGCTTTGACGCGCACCGCGGCCGCTCAGGCTGCCAACTATCCCTTCACCACCATTGAGCCGAACTCCGGCGAGGTTGCCGTCCCCGATCCGCGCCTCAACACCATCGCCAAGATCGCTAAGTCGGCACAGATCGTCCCGACTCGCCTGACCTTTGTCGACATCGCCGGCCTGGTGCGCGGCGCCTCCAAGGGCGAGGGCCTCGGCAACCAGTTCCTTGCCAATATTCGCGAGGTCGACGCGATCGCTCACGTACTGCGCTGCTTCGAGAGCACCGACATTACCCATGTCGAGGGCCGGGTCGATCCGGTCGCCGACGCGGCGACCGTCGAGACCGAACTGATGCTGGCCGATCTCGAGAGCCTCGAGCGCCGCATCAAGCCGATCGAGAAGAAGGCAACCTCCGGCGACAAGGAAGCGAAGGCCGAAGCCGCATTGATGAACAGGGCGCTGGCGCTTCTGCGCGAGGGGAAGCCGGTGCGGCAGCTGACCCTCGACCCCGCCGGAGCCAAAGCGCTGCGCGGGCTCGGCCTGCTGACCGCCAAGCCCGTCCTATATGTCTGCAACGTCGAGGAGGCCTCCTGCGCGACCGGCAACGCCCATTCCCGAGCCGTCGAAAAGATGGCCGCCTCCGAGGGCGCCGGCTGCGTCGTCATTTCCGCAGCGATCGAGGCGGAGATCGCTCTGCTCGGCGAAGCTGACGCACGTGATTTTTTGGCGAGCCTTGGCCTCACGGAGCCCGGCCTCGATCGCCTGATCCGGGCTGGCTATGCCCTCCTCGACCTCGTCACATTCTTCACCGCCGGTCCCAAAGAAGCGCGCGCCTGGACCGTGGTCAAAGGCGCGCATGCACCGCAAGCAGCCGGCGTCATCCACACCGATTTCGAGCGCGGCTTCATCCGCGCCCAGACCATCGCCTATGACGATTTCGTCCGCCTCGGCGGCGAGCAGGGCGCACGCGAGGCCGGACGCGCCCGCGACGAAGGCAAGGACTATGTCGTTGCCGACGGCGATGTGATGCTCTTCAAGTTCAACGTCTGACGGCGGCCGTATTGCAGCGCGCTTTCGAGGACTTCCAGTCCGGCCAGACCATCCCGCTGGCCGATCTACAAGTGAGCGCCGGAGAAGTCGCGGCCTTCGATGGCGCGTACGGCGTTCCCGGCGATTCCCACGCCAACCCCTGGCACGTCACCTCCTTGTTCATGCGCATGCTCTTCGATGGCTGGCTGAAGGAGTCTCTGTGCCTCGGCTCGCCCGGGATTGAACGCCTGGAGTGGCCCAACCCGGTGAGCGACGGCGACCGGCTGTCCGGCACATCGAATATCCTCGACTGTCGGCCCCTGCGCTCGCGTCCGACAATGGGCCTCCTCCGGATCCGCCACGAGGTTCGCAACGCCGCCGCCGCCGTAGTGCTGACCATGGACAAATCGGTACTCATGGAGCGGCGGATGCCAGGCGAGCCCGCACCGGCGATCGAAAGGACTGCGGCGCCCACTGCTCCCGACGGAGCCGGTACGGTGCTCGGAACCCATCGCTTCGACGCCGGCGAGATCACGCGTTTTGCCGCCGCCTACGATCCCCAGGCGTTTCACCTCGATGGAGACGCGGCCGCCGCCACTCACTTCGGCGCGCTCTGCGCATCGGGCTGGCACACGGCCGCTACCCACCATCGCCTATGGATCGCGCATCGCACGGCGCATCCCGAGGCCTGGCCAAGCGGCGCGGCCCAACTCCGTCGCGTTACCGACCTTCGCTGGTCGCGGCCGGTGTTTGCCGGCGATACGATCACTTACCGTTCGGCTCCGCAGGCCGGACCAGACACGCAGTCGTGCCGCCATTGGGCGGTCAATCGGGCCGGCGAAACGGTATTCTCTTACGTTTCGAACTAATCAGCCTTTGCGCGGCAGGTCGTCGGCCGCAGGCTTTTCCCGCCGTGCCGCTTCTTCCCATGCCTGGAAATCGCGGTCGGCGAAGATCGCCTGGCAATAGGCCTCCGCCAAAGGCGAGAGCTTGGCCGCATAGGTGCGGAAGCGCGTTGCCACCGGCGCATACATTGCATCGGCGATGGTGAAGCCGCCGAACAGGAACGGTCCGCCGCCGCGCTCGCCGAAGCGCTCCCGGCATTCCCGCCACATCGCTTCGATGCGGGCGATGTCGGCAGCCACCCCCTCCCCGTCGTGGCCGACGCCCGGGTGTCGACCGAGGAGGTCCATCGACAGGTGCTCGCGGAGCGGCCGAAAGCCGGAGTGCATCTCCGCCGAAACCGACCGCGCAATCGCCCGCGCCGCAGGATCCTCGGGCCAGAGCCTTCGCTCGGGAAAGCGCTCGGCGAGGTACTCGGCGATGGCGATCGAATCCCACACCTGGAGGTCGCCCTCGGGCCGCTTATGAATCAGCAGCGGCACCTTCCCGGTGGGGCTCAGCTTCATCAGGCGTTGCTTGTCGGCGGCCAGGCGGTAGCGGATGTAGATTTCGTCGAACGGCACACCCGCCTTGCGCATGACCAGCCAAGCGCGCAGCGACCAGGTCGAGGTGTCCTTGTAGCCCGTTACCAGCGCAAACTCGTTCATCAATGTCCCTCGAAACTCACGGCGGTGTGAACCTTGACCCCCCGCGCTCGCAGGCGGTCGGCGCCGCCGAGGTCGGGGAGATCGATGACGAAGGCAGCGCCCAAGAGTTCGCCGCCCGACCGGTGGATGAGGTCGATCGCGGCCAGCGCGGTGCCGCCGGTGGCGATGAGGTCGTCAATCAGCAGCACCTTGTCGTCGCGCAGGATTGCGTCGGCGTGCATCTCAACCGTGTCGGTTCCGTATTCGAGCGTGTAGTCCTGGCCGATCGTCTTCCCGGGTAGCTTGCCCTTCTTCCGGATCGGTACGAATCCGGCGTCCAGCCGCCAGGCAACCGCCCCGCCGAGAATGAAGCCCCTCGCCTCGATGCCGGCGACGTGGCGGATACCGCTCCGCCGAAAGGGCGCGCATAGGGCTTCGACGGCGAGGCCGAGGCCGGCGGCGTCGCCGAGCAGCGTGGTGATGTCGCGAAACAGGATGCCCGGCTTCGGGTAGTCGGGGATCGTTCGGATCAGCGACTTCATGCGTTCGGCGCTCATGCGGAACGGCCCCGCAGCACGCGCCCGGCGACCGCATCCAGCCGAGCCACCAGGTCAGGATCGCGCGAACCCACGGCGGTTATCAGCGCGTGATCGAGCGAGCGGTCGGAGCCGATCGGACATGGTTCGTGTTCGGCTGGAAAGTCGCCCGCCAAGCGCAGGAGAACCCGCCGCACCTTGTCGGCGTTGTCCACAACGACGCGCACGATCTCGTCGACGCTGGAGGTGCCGTAGTCCGGCCGCCAGCAGTCGTGGTCGGTGACCATCGCCAACGCCGCGTAGCAGAGCTCCGCCTCGCGCGCGAGCTTGGCCTCCGGCATGTTGGTCATCCCGACGACGTCGGCGCCCCAGGCGCGATGCATGCGGGCCTCGGCTCGCGTCGAGAACTGCGGCCCCTCAATCGCGACGTAGGTGCCGCCCCGGCGGTGGGGAATACCTTCGGCAGCGGCAGCGCGCGCGATACGGTCGGCAAGAAGCGGGCTGACCGGATCGGCCATCGACACATGCGCGACGCAGCCCTCGCCGAAGAAGGTCTTGGCTCGGGCAAAGGTACGATCGATGAACTGGTCGACCACCACCAACATGCCCGGCGGCAAATCGTCATTCAGCGAGCCGCAGGCGGAGACCGACACCACGTCGGTGACACCAAGGCGCTTCAATGCGTCAATGTTGGCGCGGTAGTTGATGGCGGATGGCGAGAGGCGGTGCCCGCGGCCGTGGCGAGGCAGGAAGGCGATCTTGAGCGCGCCGATCAAGCCCACGCGAATCTGATCGGAGGGGGCGCCCCACGGCGTTTCCACCGTTTCCCAGCGCGCCTCGGCAACGCCGGGGAGGTCGTACACACCCGACCCGCCAATGATTCCAAGCACCGCTCGCGTCATCGCGCCCAACCCAAAACGCGCCGGGCAGGGCTCAGTGCGGTACGCCGGCCCAGACCCGCTTCTTGGTAAAATACATGAGCCCGGCAAAAACGATGAGGAAGATCATCGTCTCAAAGCCGATGCGCTTGCGATCCACGAGGTGCGGTTCAGCCGCCCACATCAGGAACGCCGCAACGTCCTTGGCATACTGGTCGACCGTCTCGGGCGTGCCGTCGGCGTAGCGAATACCGCCGGCACTGAGCGGCGGCGGCATAGCCATCGCATGCGAAGGAAAAGCGGTGTTGTAGAAGAGGCCCGGCGGGACCGTGACGCCGGCCGGCGGATCCTGAAAACCGGTCAGCAGCGCATGCACATAGTCAGCGCCGCCCTCCTGGTATTGCAGGAAGAAGTCGAAGAGAAACTGCGGAAACCCGCGTTCGACGCCGCGCGATTTGGCGATCAGCGAGAGGTCGGGAGGTACCGCGCCGTTGTTGTTGCTCTTGGCAATCTCGTCATTGGCAAAGGGCGGAACAAACCGGTCTGAGGGCCGGCCCGGGCGCTTGAACATCTCTCCCGCCGCGTTGGGCCCGTCGCCGACCTGATATTGAGCAGCCAGCGCCTTGACCTCGTCGGGCGAGAATTGCGGCCCGCCGGCCTCGCCGAGGTTTCGGAACGCCACCAGGTTCAACGAGTGGCAGAATGCACAGACGTCTTTGTAGACCTGGAAACCGCGCTGCAGCTGGGCCCGGTCGAACGTCCCGAACACGCCTGCGAAAGACCATCGCTGCGCGGTCAGTTTGGTCTCATGGGCCGGCGGCTCGGCAGCGTTCGCCGGCGGCAACCCAAGGCTGAACCCACCCGCCAGCAGAACGCCGGCCAGGAGGACCAGACGAAATCTCGCCGCCGCCATCAATGCCCCTGCCCCGAAAGGACCGGCTCGCTGATGCTCGGCGGCAGCGGCCGTACTGGCTCCACCAGACCGAGGATCGGCAGCACGACCAGGAAATGGATGAAGTAGTAGCCGGTGAGGAGGCGCGCGGCGAGCACGTACCCACCCTCCGGCGGCTGCGCGCCGAGATAACCGAGACCGATCACGGTGACGACGAGGATCCAGTAAAACTGCCGGTAAAGCGGCCGAAACGTCGCAGAGCGCACCTTACTGGTGTCCAGCCACGGCAGCAGGAACAGGACCAGGATTGACCCGGCCAACGCGACCACGCCGCCGAGCTTGGAGGGGATCGCCCGCAGGATCGCGTAGAACGGCAGGAAGTACCATTCCGGCACGATGTGCGGCGGCGTCTTCAGCGGATCGGCGGGAATGTAGTTGTCGGGGTGGCTGAGATAGTTCGGGAGATAGAATGTCAGCCAGCAGAACAGGATCAAGAACACCGCCAACGCCAGCCCGTCCTTGATGGTGAAATAGGGATGGAACGGCAGAACGTCCTTACGCGCCTTCGGCTCTATGCCGACCGGATTGTTGTTTCCCGGCACGTGCAGCGCCCAGATGTGCAGCCCGACGACTGCAGCAATGACGAAGGGCACGAGGTAATGCAGCGCATAGAAGCGGTTGAGGGTCGCGCCACCGACGCTGAAATCGCCCCACAGCAGCGTCGTGACGTAGTCGCCAATTACCGGGATGGCGGTGAAGAGATTGGTGATCACCGTCGCCGCCCAGAACGACATCTGCCCCCAGGGGAGCACGTAGCCAAAGAACGCCGCCGCCATCATCAGCACGAAGATCAGGACGCCGAGGATCCACAGCACTTCGCGAGGGTCCTTGTAGGAGCCGTAGTACAAGCCGCGGAAGATGTGGACATAAACGGCGAAGAAAAACATCGAAGCGCCGTTGGCGTGGAGATAGCGGATCAGCCAGCCGTAGTTGACGTCGCGCATGATGTGCTCGACGGAAGCGAATGCGAGGTTCGCGTCGGAATTGTAGTGCATAGCCAGCACCACGCCGGTGGCGATTTGCGCCACCAGCATGAAGCTGAGAATGCCGCCGAAGCTCCACCAGTAGTTGAGATTGCGCGGTATCGGGAACGACACCAGAGCCTCGTGCGCCAAGCCAATGATCGGCAGCCGCTTCTCGAACCAGCGGGCAACGCGCGACTTCGGCTGATATCGCCACAACGATTCCATGGCCTATCCGATCCGCAGGAGAGTGTCGGTTACGAAGCTGTATTTCGGTATCGGCAAGTTCTCCGGAGCCGGCCCCTGACGGATGCGCCCGGCAGTGTCGTATTGCGACCCATGGCAGGGACAAAACCAGCCGCCGAAGTCGCCCTGCGGCCCGATCGGCACGCAGCCGAGATGGGTGCAGATGCCAACCATAACGATGAATGCCGGATTCCCCGGCGCCGCGCGGTTTCCGGCACTGGCGACGGCCCCCGTCGGCAAGTTGTCGTTCCGCGCTAGAGGATCCTTCAGTTCACCCAGCGGCACCGCGGCGGCATCGGCGAGTTCCGTGGCGGTGCGATGGCGAATGAACACCGGCTTGCCGCGCCATTTCACCGTCAACGCCGTGCCCGGCGCCAGCGATGACACGTCGACCTCGACCGACGCCAGCGCCAGCGCCGAGGCATCCGGGTTCATCTGGTCGATGAAAGGCCAAGCGGTGAAGCCGATGCCTACCGCACCGACGGTGCCCGTGGCCACATAGAGGAAATCCCGCCGGGTCGGCTCCACGGCCTCGAACGTCTCTGCCATCGTGCCCTCAAAGCGCCGCTCAGGACCACAGCGGCTGGGAACCGTTCGCAGCGCCCGCCCGCCGCGAGAATCGCCCTGAATGGCGCGGAGCCTCTTTTACCGGCCGGCCCCGGCTTGTCCACCGCGCAAGCGACCGGGGCGTCAAAGTGCCCCGGCTGGCAAATCTGATGCTCACTATTCCGCTGCCGCCACCGCCGCTGAGCCCTCTTCCAGCCCCAGGAACCCGCCGGACTGGCGGCGCCAGAGGCGGGCGTAAAGCCCGTCCTTTCGCAGTAATTCTTCGTGCGTTCCGGTTTCGACGATGCGCCCGCGGTCGATCACGATCAGGCGATCAAGCACGGCGATGGTCGACAGGCGGTGAGCGATAGCGATGACCGTCTTGCCGGACATCAACTGATAGAGCTGTTCCTGGATGGCCGCCTCAACCTCCGAATCGAGGGCCGATGTCGCCTCGTCGAGTACCAGAATCGGCGCGTCCTTGAGCAGCAACCGGGCGATCGCCACCCGCTGTCGCTGACCGCCGGAGAGTTTGACGCCCCGCTCGCCGACATGCGCCTCGTAGCCGCTGCGGCCGTTGAAATCCTTGAGGTCGACCACGAAGTCATGCGCCTGAGCGCGGCGCGCCGCCGCCTCGATATCGGCGAACGCCGCGCCCGGCCGGCCATAGGCGATGTTGTCGCGCACGGAACGGTGGAGAAGCGAGGTGTCCTGAGTCACCACCCCGATCGCCGCGCGCAGACTCTCCTGCGTCACCATCGCAATGTTCTGCCCGTCGATGCGAATCTGACCGCCCTCCACGTCGTAGAAGCGGAGCAGCAGGTTCACCAGCGTTGACTTGCCCGCGCCCGATCGACCGACGATCCCGACCCGCTCGCCGGGCTTCACCGTCAAGGACAAGTGGTCGATCACGCCGTCCGTTCGGCCATAGTGGAACGAGACGTCATCGAACTCGATCTCACCGCGGGTGACCGTGAGGGCGCGCGCCGCCGGCGCGTCGATCAGGCTGTGCGACCGGCTGATCGTCTGCATGCCGTTCTGCACGGTGCCGATGTTCTCGAACAGCGACGTGATCTGCCGCAAGATCATGTTCGACACCTGATTGAGCCGGAAGACCAGCGCGCCGGCCATGGCGATTGCCCCGACCGTCACCACGCCGTCCGACCAAAGCCAAACCGCGACGCCGCAAACGCCAACGATCAGCAAGCTGTTGATGATGGCCAGAGTGACCATGAGCGTCGCCATCGGCCCGGCGAATGCGCGAAACGCCTGCATGTGGCGCCGAAAGCCTTCGAGAACGAAGGCGTCCTCGCGCTCGGCATGAGCGAAGAGTTTTACCGACTGGATGTTGGTGTAGCTGTCGACGATCCTTCCGGAGAGGACTGAGTTCGCCTCCGACACCGCCGCTGAACGCGGCCGTATCGGCGGCACGAGCTTCCAGATTGTGATGGAATAGGCCACGAGCCACACGGCAATCGGCACCAGCATGGCGATGTGTAAGCGGCCGAACAGGAACATCGTGCCGCCGACATAGATCCCCAGTGTCCAGACGCCGTCGATGATGCTGCCAACCGTCTCGCGGAGGGCTGGGCCGGTTTGCATCACTTTTTGGGCGATGCGACCGGCAAAATCGTTCTGGAAGAAGGAAAGGCTCTGTCTGAGGACGTAGCGATAGTTCTGCCAGCGCACCAAGCCGGTCAGGCTGGGGACAAGGGCCAGATTGTTGAAGCCGCGCGACAGCCACGCCGACAAAGGCCGCAGGACAAGGACGGCGATCACCATCCCCGCTAATTGCCAGCCATATTGTTGGAAAAACTCGGCCCGCGGCCGCTCGACCGGCCACGGGGCCGCCCAGTCGACAATCGCTCCGAGAAAGCCGGCCAGCGCCATCTCAATGACCGTCGCGAGGAGCGAGACCAGGAGAACCGCGACCACCAGCCAGCGAACCGGCTCGATGAAGTACTTGTAGAACGCGACGACGCGGTCGGGCGGCCGCGCCACCGGCGCGTCCGCGAACGGATCGAACAGCCGCTCAAACCAACCAGTCTTCATCCGTAGCCTGCCTGCGGCGACCGGGGACTTGCCCGACCGCCCAACAACGGATAGCCGAGCCGGGATGGAGGCGAAAGCCAACTGCCGTCACAGCTCCGGGAGCTGAGCGGATTCAATGTCTGTCTTCTAGCGGAGCGGTCATGGTCGTCGCGTTACCGGCTGACATCGAAGCCAAGAAAACCACCGCGGCCGAGTGGTTTGCCGGCCTGCGCGACAAGCTGACCGCTGCTTTTGAGGCGATCGAGAACGACCTGCCCGCCGGCGCGCCGCTCGCCGATCGGCCGCCCGGCCGTTTCGTGCGCACAGATTGGCTCCGCTCCGAGGCCAATGGTGGCGGCGGCACAATGGCCATCATGCACGGCCGCGTCTTTGAGAAGGTTGGCGTCCACGTATCGGTGGTCAACGGAAGGTTCTCTGAGGAGTTCCGCAAGCAAATGCCGGGCGCGGAACTCGATCCCCGCTTCTGGGCCGCGGGCGTGTCGCTAATCGCGCACATGCAGAACCCGCATGTCCCGGCCGCGCACATGAATACCCGCATGGTGGTGACAACGCGGCAGTGGTTCGGGGGCGGCGGCGACCTGACGCCGGTTCTCGATCGGCGGCGAAACCAGGAGGATCCCGATTCGATAGCCTTTCACGAGGCTATGCGCGACGCCTGCCTTGCGCACCGGCAAGTCGACTACCAACGCTACAAGACCTGGTGTGACGAGTACTTCTTCCTGAAGCACCGCAACGAGATGCGCGGCATCGGCGGCATCTTCTACGACAACCTGAACAGCGGCGACTGGGACGCGGACTTTGCCTTCACCCGCGACGTCGGCCTCGCTTTTCTGAAGATCTATCCGCAGCTCATTCGACGGAATTTCACCCAGCCGTGGACCGAAGACGATCGCGACGAGCAGTTGGTTCGCCGCGGCCGCTACGCCGAATTCAATCTGATCTACGACCGCGGCACCACCTTCGGCCTGCGCACCGGCGGCAATGTCGACTCGATCCTCTCGTCGCTGCCACCGGTCGCCAAATGGCCTTAGCCGCTCTAACGGATGCCTAGGGCGTGGAGTTCGGTTGGCCCTCGCGCGCGGCGCGGTTGGCGGCGCGGCGCGCCGCGATCACCTGCGGCGTCACATCGGTGCCAAAGACCTTGTCCCAAAAACCGCTGGTGACGCCGAAGTTCATCTTCTCGTCGAAGTGATGATGCAGGGCATGCCGCCGCTTGAGGCGCATGCCGTAGCCGTCCGGCGCGAACTTCCAATGATGCACGGCATGGTGGGTGGTGACGTACCAGAGGTAACCCAGGGCCACGCCGGCGGTGATTCCCGCAGCCCAGGTGAAGTCCAGCACGAGATCGAGCGGCAAGAAGACGATCAGGAACATGATCGTCATCGATAGCCACGTCGGCGCCCCGATCAGCGCTTCCTGGTCGTTGTGATGCGCATCGTGCATTTCCTTAATGTAGGGGACGTGGTGCAGCACGAACCGGTGCAGCAAATATTCGATGAAGGTCCACAGCCCGACGCCAGCGACAACGGCCGCCAGGATTGGCGCGGCCTGGGGCGGTGCCGTCAAAATCGCTGCCGTCGCCAGCGCCGGTGCCGCCACCGGGTAGATGAAGAAATCGCCGTAATATCCGAAGCGTGATAGGCGCATGATGGCGTCCTGTATGTTCTGTCAGGCCCCCAGCCTTAAGAATTGTGAGAACCCGCGCCGAACGAGCACACGCGCGTACCGCTTTTTAGGACAAGCCGCCCCGTTTTGTCACGGCTTTTGCCTCCTCCGGCTGGCGGCGGGCGCCGGCCGCTCTTCTGCGATCTCAAGCCGGCGCGGCGATCCGCCTCAGCATGTGTCGCAGTTCCGATTCGTCGGCCCGGAAATCCCCTTCGACCCACGCTGCCTCCAGTTTCCGCAGCGCCTCGCCGACTGCCGGCCCCCCCGCCACGCCGGCATCCACAACGTCCTTGCCCCTCAACGGGAAAGTCGGTCGTGGCCAACGCTCCGGCAGCGCCAAGCGCCCGAGCCAATCCGCCGGATCACCGCCGCGAACGGCCCAGGCATACTGAAGCCCCCCATGGTAGGAGGCCGCGTCGAAGCGATACAGCAGGCGCCGAAGATCGCGCTCGCTGGCGTCCGCCGGTAGTCCACGCTCGATCGCAATGACCGCCAGAGCCTCGTCGCGTTCGGCATTGGCGAGACGAAGCCGCCCGGTCAGTCGCGCCACGTCCTCCTCGATGCGGCAAGCCAGAGCGCACAGCCGGACAGGAAAACTCGCCGCGAAAAACGGGACCACGGCCTCGGTCAGGCGGCGGAACTGCGCGAGGTAACCCACCCCGCCGAGGATCAGTGGCAGGATGCCTGCATCCTGCATTGCCTCCAGGGTTGGAGCAGCACCGGGTGCCATGCAGAGCTTCCGCATTTCCTGACCGACGCGCTCTCCCGACAGGGACGTCAGTTCGTATCGTGCACGGACTGCGGCCGCCACGGCGTCCCGGTCCGGGTCGCCGCGCCCTAGCTCCGCGTGAAACCGGAAGAAGCGGAGTGCTCGCAGACGATCCTCGGCGATCCGCTGGTCGGCCTCCCCGATGAATCGAACGCGCCGCGCCAAGATATCGGCGTAGCCGCCGACCGGGTCGTAGACGGTTCCGGCCGCGTCCGTGGACAGGGCGTTGATCGTGAAATCCCGCCGCGCCGCATCGGCCGCCCAGTCAGTGCCGAAACGGACGATGGCGTGGCGGCCATCGGTCTCTACGTCGATCCGCAGCGATGTCACCTCGAAGGCGCGACCATCAACCACCAGCGTGAGCGTGCCGTGCTCGCGCCCGGTCGGAACAACCTTTATCCCGGCCGCCGACGCAGCACGCTCGACCGCATCCGGCGGGGCCGCCGCAGCGACGTCGATCTCTCGGACCGGGCGGCCGAGCAGCGCGTCGCGCACGGCGCCGCCAACCACGCGGGCCTCGATACCGCCCGCCGCGAGAGACCGCAGCAGCGCCTGCACCTCGACGTCGAGCAGCCAATCGGCGCCAGCCAGAGACGGCGGTGGGGAGGAGCCTGTCACGTGATGACCTAGCGAACCGTTCCCGGCACGACGCGACCGTTCTGCAGCGAGGCCGGGTGATACTCGCCACCCGGCGGCGAGCCGCCAAATGAAACCAGAGCGATCAACCCGGCCAACACTAACCCCGCCCCTACCATCGAAAGCACACCCACGGTTCTAAGCGGCCAGCTCGTTCCGACCCCCACTGGCCGGCGGGCGAAGGCGAGCCATATCGCGTACGCAGCGAACGGCAGCAGGAAGAACAGCGCATCGACTGCCAGCAGGCGCGCCATCAGCGTCCAATCCTCTCTGCGAGCGCGCGAATAATCCCTGCCGTGACCCCCCAAATGCGATGCGTGCCGAAGGTCATTTCATAGAAGTGCCGCGTTTTCGCGTCTCGCTCCAGGTTCGCCAGGCGGTGGTTGGCAGGGTTCATGAGGAATGCCAACGGAACCTCGAACGCTTCCTCAACTTCCGCCGGATTGACGCGGAGCCTAAGGGGCGCCGCGACCGCGCCGACGACTGGAATAACCCGGAAACGCGAAACGCTGAGATGCGCGTCGAGGTAGCCGAGCACGGTCACCTGCGCGGCCTCGATCCCAATCTCCTCCTCAGCTTCGCGGAGGGCAGCGGCGGCCGCACTCGAGTCCTGCGGGTCGATCTTGCCGCCGGGAAACGCAATCTGACCGGAGTGATGGCGAAGGCCTGACGTGCGCCGCGTCAGCAAGAGCGAAGCGCCAGACTCGCCAAGCACAAGCGGCACCAACACAGCGGCCTCTCGAAGAGGCTCCTTCGCGAGAGCGCTCACCAGGGCATCGGGCTCGCCCGGCCAAGGCCGGTCGTTCGCCTGCGGCGGCCCGGCACGCAGTCGTGCCGCGATCTCACCGGTCAGCGCAACAAAGCTCGCCGCCCCGCCCCCGGCGACCGCCCCGCTGTCCGCACCCCATGCCAAACTCATGTCGAGTGTTCTACGCCAAAGCCTCGTCGGGCGACACGCCGATCGGCACTCCGCTCGGCAACCCCGACGTCCCGCCGTCCACAGGCGGGGGGCGGCGCAAATCGAAATGCACGGCTCTTTTGCCAGCCCTCGCGCCGTGGGTTATGGTCCCGCCGGGCGGCCCGGCAACCAGCGACCATATCACGAGACAAGGATCAGCATGAGCGCGATGAGCAAGACCACCGCCGTCATCGACCCCGACACCGTCGTCGCCGAGGCCGACGCCGCGGTCGAGCGGATTGGTGCAGCCCGCACGGCGATCGGCAAGGTCATCTACGGCCAGCAGATCGTCATCGACGAGGCCCTGATTACACTACTCGCCGGCGGACACGGCCTGCTCGTCGGTGTACCCGGCCTCGCCAAGACCAAGCTGGTCGAGACCCTCGGCATCGTCCTTGGGCTGGATGCGAGGCGCATCCAGTTCACTCCCGACCTTATGCCGTCGGACATTCTCGGCTCAGAGGTGCTCGACCAGGCCGCCGATGGATCGCGGAGCTTCCGCTTCCTGCGCGGCCCCGTCTTTGCGCAATTGCTGATGGCGGACGAAATCAACCGCGCCAGCCCGCGCACGCAGTCGGCATTGCTGCAGGCGATGCAGGAGTACCACGTCACCGTCGCCGGCCAGCGCCACGACCTCCCCTCGCCCTTCCACGTTCTGGCGACGCAGAACCCCTTGGAGCAGGAAGGCACCTACCCTCTCCCGGAAGCGCAACTCGATCGTTTCCTCCTGCAGATCGACGTCTTCTACCCCGACCGCGACGCGGAGCGGCGGATGCTGTTCGAAACCACCGGCGCGACCTCCGCGCATGCCTCCCCGGTCATGACAGCGGACGAACTGCGCGCCATTCAGCGCCTGGTGCGCCGGATCCCGGTTGGCGAGTCGGTGGTCGAGGCGATCCTGTCTCTGGTGCGGTCGGCCCGCCCGAGCGAGACGCCGGACAAGCGCCTCGCCGAAGCGATAGCCTGGGGTCCTGGACCGCGCGCCAGCCAGGCCCTGATGCTCGCCTGCCGCGCCCGCGCCCTGATTGATGGCCGCTACGCGCCGTCGATTGATGACGTGTTGGCTCTCGCCGAGCCGGTTCTCCAGCATCGCATGGCGTTGTCCTTCGCAGCGCGAGCAGACGACCTGTCGATCCGCTCGGTCATTGGCGAACTGAAGGCCAAGATCGGCTAGACCGGTGGCAACCCCCACCACCCCTACTCACGCGCCGATCGAGGCGCATGAGCATCTCACCCACGCCAAAGGGCTGGCAGATGCGCTGCCCGAGCTATTGGTGGAGGCAAAGCGCGTATCCACAACCGTGCTGGCGGGCTGGCACGGGCGCCGGCGGGCCGGCCCCGGCGAAACCTTCTGGCAGTTTCGCACGTTTGCTCCCGGCGAAGCCGCCGCCTCTGTCGACTGGCGGCGCTCGGCGCGGGACGACCACCTTTATGTCCGCGAAAAAGAATGGGAGGCCGCGCACACGGTTTGGTTTTGGGCGGATCTCTCGGCGTCGATGGTCTTCAAATCGCGCCTCTCCACACAGACCAAGCGCGATCGCAGCCTGGTGATCTTGCTCGCGCTTGCCGATCTGATGTCCTCCGCGGGCGAGCGCATCGGCCTCCTCGGGGTTACCGACCCGATGCTGTCGCGACGCGGAGCCGAGCGCTTTGCTCAGCACTTGGCTCACTTGCCTCCGGGTCAGGTTGCTCTGGATGCCCGGCCGCTGCGGCGATTCACCGACGTTGTTCTGATCGGCGACTTTCTCGACCCGATGTCTGAGACCGAAGAGAAGCTGACCGCCATCGCCCATGCTGGTGCCCGCGCCCACTTGGTGCAGGTTCTAGACCCCGTCGAGGAGACCTTCCCCTACGCCGGCCGAACCGAATTCCGCGACCCCGAGACCGGACTACGACACACCGTCGGGCGCGCCGAGCAATACCGCGCCGACTACGAGGAACGTCTTTCCGCGCTGCGCGGCCGCCTCGGCGCGATCTGCCGCCGCCTCGACTGGACTATGCTTATCCATCGCACCGACCGGCCGGCGACCGAACCGATCTTAATGCTCCACGCCCGCATGGGTGACCGCAACGACCGTTTCATGGGGAGCGCGAGCGGCGGCCGCGCCAGCGTAGCGGCATGATGGGTCTGCCGCTGGCCTTCGCGACGCCGATCGTTCTGTCGGCGCTGATCCTGCTTCCTGTCATCTGGTGGTTGCTGCGGCTGACGCCGCCCAAACCGCGGCTTCAAGCATTCCCGCCGGTGCGCCTGCTTCTCGAGATCGCCAAGAAGGAAGAGACGCCGTCCAAGAGCCCGTGGTGGCTGACCGCGCTCCGCCTTTTTCTGGCGGCGCTCGTCATCCTTGCCCTTGCCGGCCCGATCTTGCGGCCGATCGCCGAGGAGGCGCCCGGCAGCGGTCCGCTGCTCGTGCTCCTCGACAACAGCTGGCCGGCGGCCCGTCGCTGGGACGCGACGGTGGAGACGGCCAAGCGGGTCGTCGCCATCGCCGAGCGGGCCGGCCGGTCGGTCAGCCTTGTCGCATCCGCCGAGGGGGCCGGACAGCCCCTCGACCCGGCCGAACCCGGCACCGCCCTCAAGCGCCTTGAGGCACTCTCGCCCCGCCCTTATCCGGCCGAGCGGTCGGGCCTCATCCCGGCCCTCACCACCGTCGCCGACAGCGCTCGTTTCGGCGGCGTGGTGTGGCTCTCCGACGGTCTCGGCGGCGCCGACAGCGACGCCTTTGCCAAGTTCCTGACTGAGAAGGTGAAGGCGCCGGTCCTCGTTTACGACGACGCGAGCCTCAGCCCGATCGGGCTGAAGCCGCCTTCGGGAACATCGGACGCGCTCTCGGTCCCGGTAATCCGCCGCGACAAGGGTGAACTGCTGGCGGGTTCGCTTCGGGCGGTCGACCTTAAAGGACGTACCGTCGGTGAGGCGGCCTTCGACTTTCCCCGCGACTCCGCCAGCGTGACGGCGACGTTCGCGCTTCCAGCCGAGCTGCGCAACGAGATCGTTCGCGTCGAGATCGCTGGCAGCCGCACCGCGGGCGCGGTGCAACTCCTCGATGACCGGTTCCGCCGCCGCAAGATCGGTCTCATTACCGGCGCCAACGCCGACACCGCCCAGCCCTTGCTCTCGCCGCTCTATTACATCGAGCGCGCCGTGCAGCCCTTCGCCGACTTCCGCCGGCCCACCGACATCAACCCGGCCAAGGCAATCCCCGAACTGATCGATCTCGGCGTGTCGGTTATTGCCATGGCCGATATCGGCACCATGCCCAAGGACGTCTCAGCGGCGGTGGCCAAATGGATCGCTGACGGTGGAACCTTGATCCGCTTCGCCGGTCCGCGCCTTGCCGCCCAGCGCGACGATCCGCTGGTGCCGGTGCGCCTGCGCTCCGGCGACCGTGTGCTCGGCGGCAGCCTTTCCTGGGAAACACCGCAGCCGCTGGCGTCGTTTGCCGCGGGCAGCCCGTTCACTGGCATGACCGTGCCGCAAGATGTGACAGTCAGCCGGCAGGTACTCGCCGAGCCCGACGGCGACCTGCCGCAACATACGTGGGCGGCGCTTGCCGACGGGACGCCGCTCGTGACTGCGAGCGCCAACGGCAAGGGTTGGATCATCCTCTTCCACGTGACCGCCGACACTAGTTGGTCCAATCTCCCGCTGTCCGGAACCTTTGTGGAGATGCTCCGCCGCATCGCCGCCCTGTCCACCGCCTCCAAGGGTTCGCGCTCCGACACTCGCGGTGCGGTTGCCCTGCTGCCGCCCTACCGCATCCTCGATGGATATGGCCGTTTTGCCTCAGCCGGTCCGCAGGCGCAGCCGCTCCGCGCCGATGCTCCCGATGCCGGTGCGACTTCGGATCGGCCGCCCGGCCTTTACGGCGCTGAAGACGGGTTCCGTGCCGTCAATTTGCTTGATGCGAACGCGGTCCTGCTGCCCTTCAACCAGACCTCGATCCCGGGGGTGACGCTCCGCGGCTACCCCACCGAAGCGCCGCAAGATCTCTCGCCTTATTTGTTGGCCGCGGCACTGATCGTGCTACTCTTGGACGCACTCGCCGTTCTGTGGCTAGCCGGAATGTTCCAGATGCGCAAAGCCGTTGCCACCGCCCTTGTCGCGGCGTTCGCTGCCAGCGCCGCGCCGGTCGGCCGCGATGCGCGCGCGGCCGAAATCGTGCCCAGCCTCGTCAACCGAACCCACCTAGCCTATGCGCTGACCGGAAACCCGACGGTCGACCAGACCAGCCGGGCCGGACTGATCGGCCTGTCGCGGGTGATGGCGGACCGGACGGCGTTCGAACCCGCCGAACCGATCGGCGTCGATCCGGCCAACGACGAGTTGTCTTTCTTTCCCCTGATCTACTGGCCGATTGACGCCACCTCGCCGGCTCCGACTCCGGCCACGATGGCTCGCGTCGACGCTTACATGAAGCAAGGCGGCACGGTCCTTTTCGACACCCGCGATCAATTGGAGCGGGCGACGGAGCTGAACTCGTTTTCCGGGACACCCTCGGCCGACCGCTTGCGCCTGATCCTCTCCACGCTCGACGTGCCGCCGCTGGAGCCTGTACCGCCAGATCACGTCATTACCAAGACGTTCTACCTGCTCGGCAACTTCCCGGGGCGCTTCACCGGCGGTCCCCTGTGGATCGAGGCGTCGGCTCCGGCCGCCGGCCCCGATCGCCCGGTCCGCGCCGGCGATGGCGTGTCGTCGATCATGATCACCGAAAACGATTTCGCCGGTGCATGGGCCATCGATGGTCGGGGGCAGTTCCTGTACCCGACGATCCCGGCCGACGCCACGCAGCGCGAGATGGCATATCGTGCCGGCGTGAACATTTTGATCTACGCCCTGACCGGCAACTACAAGGCCGATCAGGTGCACGTGCCGGCCTTGCTGGAGCGCTTGGGGCAATAGGGCGGCGGGGCCGGACGCGCCGTTTGGTATTGGGCGGATCGAACGGAAAGAGCCGGCGGAAACGGCCGCGGCTGGAGACGGGTCCGCGATAAGGAAAGGTCCTGGATAGGCGATGGGTTGGTCGGTCTCCTTTGCCCCAGTCTTGCCGGTCTGGCTGATCGCCGCGCTTGGCATCGTCGGCCTCGGACTGCTTGCGTTTGCGCTAAGCGGCCGCATTCGGGGAACGTGGCTCCGCACCCTTGCCCTTGCCGCGCTGGTTCTCGCTCTCCTTAATCCGGTGATCCTGCGCGAAGACCGCGAGAGCTTGCCAACAATTGTTGCCCTGGTCGTCGACAAGAGCGCCAGCCAGAATCTCGACAACCGCGACAAAGTCACTGCCGCCGCCAAGGACCAGTTGGTCCGCGAGTTCGGCAAATATCGGGACGTCGACCTGCGGCTGATCGAGGCGGGCAACGTCGTGAAAGGCGTGCTCAGCGACGGAACCGAGCTGTTTGGTGCGCTGCAGACCGGCTTGGCCGACGTCCCGCCGGACCGGCTGGGCGGGATTGTCGTGGTCACCGACGGTCAGGTCCATGACGCCCCTGCCGGCAGACCGTCTTTTGCTCCGGGCGCGCCGGTGCATGTACTGCTGACGGGCCGCGACAATGAACGGGACCGCCGCATTGCCATCGAAACCGCCCCGAGGTTTGGCATCGTCGGCCAGAACCAGGTCATCACCTATCGGGTCATCGACGACGGGGTGGCGCCCGGTAGCAGTGGGCGGGTTCAGGTCAAGGTATCGCTGGACGGGGAGACGTTGACGACGACCTCGGTCGTCCCCGGCGAGCGCTCGACGGTTTCGGTGAAGATCGTGCATGGCGGCGCCAACATCATCGAATTGGAAGCCGCCGCCCTCCCCGGCGAACTGACACCGCTCAACAATCACGCCGTTGCCGAGATCGCCGGCATTCGCGAAAACTTGAGGGTGCTCCTGGTGTCGGGCGAACCGCATCCCGGCGAACGAACTTGGCGCAACCTCCTCAAGTCCGACCCATCGGTCGACCTCATTCACTTCACCATCCTACGCCCACCGGCCAAACAGGATGGCACGCCGATCAATCAGCTGTCGCTGATCGCCTTCCCGACCCGCGAGCTTTTCCAGGAGAAGATTCAGCAGTTCGACCTGATCATCTTCGATCACTACCAGCAGCGCGGGATCCTGCCGAACCTCTACTTCGACAACATCGCCAACTACGTCAAGAAAGGCGGTGCGGTGCTGATCTCCTCGGGACCGGACACCGGCCAGGACGACAGCGTCTACTCGACCCCATTGATCTCCGTGCTGCCCGGCCCGCCGACCGGGCGAGTCTTCCAGGAGCCGTATTTTCCGACCGTGTCCGAGAAGGGCCAGCGGCATCCGGTTACGCGCGACCTCAACGGATCGAACTCTAATCCGCCCGCCTGGAGCCGGTGGTTCCAGCAAATGGAGCTCAGCAATCCGCGCGGCGACATCGTCATGACCGGCGCGCAGAACGCTCCCCTCCTCATCCTCAACCATGAGGGCCAGGGGCGGGTCGGCGTTCTCTTGTCCGATCAGGTCTGGCTATGGGCGCGCGGCTTTGAAGGCGGCGGCCCGCAGGTCGATCTGCTGAGGCGGCTGGCGCATTGGCTGATGAAAGAGCCCGACCTCGAGGAGGAGGCGCTGCGCGCCTCGGCGCGGAACGGGCAACTCGTCATCGAGCGACAGACGATGGGCGACTCGGCACAGCCGGTAGTCGTCCACTCCCCGACCGGCGTGACCTCGACTGTAACGCTGGGACGCGCGGGACCGGGGCTATGGCGCGCCACCATCGACGCCAACGAAGTCGGGCTCTGGCGTGCCGACCAAGGCGACAAACACGCCTTCGCCAGCCTCGGCCCGCCCAACCCACGCGAGTTCCTTGACGTGCGCTCGACGACCGAACGCTTGGCGGCGACGGTTAAGGCTTCGTCGGGCCGCATTGGCCGCGTCGCCGATGCCTCCGGCAACATAACCCTGCCGCGCATCGTACCGATCCGCTCGGGGAACACCTTCAACGGCTCTGACTGGATGGGGCTCCGCATGAGCGAAGCCAGCATCCTCAAGGGCATCGACCGCCTGCCGCTGTTTGCCGGCTTCCTCGGTTTGGCGATCCTGCTGGGAACCCTCGCCGCCACCTGGTATCGCGAGGGGCGCTAGTTCAAGCAGGCCGCCGCGCCCGGATCGTGCCGGCGAGCCCGGCAACGACCCCGGGCCGTAGCTCAGCTGCAAGGAGCCGATCCGGATCGACCGGCCCCGGCATCCGCACGCTGCCGCGCGGCAAGCGAACAAATCCGAGCGGCCCATAGTACGGCTCGTCTCCGACCAGGACGACGGCGCCATGCCCCGCCGCACGCGCCGCCGACAGCGCCTCACGCACCAGGGCCCGCCCGATGCCACGCCGGCTCGCCCGCGCCGCCACAGCCAGTGGGCCAAGCAGAAGCGCAGTGCGCTCACCGACCTCGACCGGCGTCACCATGACCGAGCCGACTACATCTTCGCCGACCACCGCGACCCGCGAAAGCGCCCGATCGTGAACCCCCGCTTCGCGCAACCGATAAGCGGAGCGTGCAAAGCGCCCCGGACCGAACGCTTCCTCGTGCAGCGCGTCGATTGCCGGACGGTCGCTTAGCCGTTCCGGACGGAGCAAGAAGACCAGCTCTTTCGCGGTTGCGGTCGGGTCGTCACCATTCCTCGGTGAGGGAGCGGCCATCCAGAATCTCTGCCAGTCTGCGGACGGTCGCATCCGTTACCCCGTCCGGGAGTTCCCGTCGACTGAAGAAGCCGCCCTCAGCGATTTCGACGCTCGGTCGAGGGTTCGGCAGGCGCGTCCACTCGCGGCACAGAAACAGGGCCACGTGATCGCGTCGATTGAGGTGGGCGTTGAAGTAGAGCCCGAAAAGGTCCAAGCGCGCTGCCGAAATCGCCGCCTCTTCGGCGACCTCGCGCGTCGCGGCGGCGGCAGCGCTTTCGCCAGGCTCCACGGCCCCGCCCGGCAAGTACCAGCCAGGAAGGTGACGATGTCGCACCAGATAGACTTGGCCGGCGGAATCGAACGCCGCAACGCGGACGCCGAGCGTCAGGCCGTTGCCGAGCCGGCGGGCAGTTGCTCCCGCGCTCACGACAAAGCGCTGCCAGGCCTTCATTCGGGCTCCCTCCGGCCAGATAGACCAAGCCACCCCCGATCGGCTAATCCGGCGGCGTGTTGCTGCTTGCCCATCTATCGGACCCCCACCTTGGCGGATTTGCCGCGCCAGGGCTCCGTCACCTGCTGAACAAGCGCGGCATCGGCTATGTCAACTGGCGACTGAACCGATCCAAATCGTGGGACGCAGACCGCCTTCAGCAGGTCGTAGCTGCCATTCACTCTCTGCGGCCCGACCATATCGCGGTCACCGGCGATCTGGTGAATGTCGGTCTTCCGGATGAGATCGAGCGGGCGGCGCGCTGGCTCGCCAGCCTCGGCGATCCAAGCCGTGTGACTGCGGTCCCCGGCAATCACGACGCCTACGTCGAAACGGCCGTCGACCTCTTCAAGCGAGACTGGGCCGCTTTCATGCGGGGTGATGAGATTCCCGCAGAGGTCTCCTTCCCGTTCGTTCGCCGCTTGGGCGATGTTGCCGTGATGGGGCTCTCGACCGCGGTCGCGACCCCGCCGTTCATGGCCACGGGGCAACTCGGCCGTCAGCAAGCCGACCGGGCAGAGGCAGCGCTGGCTGCCCTGGGGCGGGCCGGCCTCTTTCGGGTCGTCCTGATCCACCATCCGCCTGCCGTTGTGCCGACCTCGCGCCCGCGCCGGCTGATTGACGGCCAGCGCCTTGACGATCTGCTGGCGCGAGCGGGTGCCGAACTTGTCCTTCACGGTCACAATCATCGGGCAACCGTACACATGATGACCACGCCGAGCGGTGCGATTCCGATAGTCGGCGCTACTTCGGCCAGCGGCCTCTACCGCCACGGGCGGGATGGCGAGGCAGGCTTCAATCTCATCCGAATCGAGCGCGTCGCCTCGTCTTTCGCTTGCCGGCTGACGCACTACGCTTGGTCGGGGGCAGACATCGTCGTCTTGGCCGAGCATGATCTCAGCCGGCCGCCGTCGCCTCAGCCCGGCACCTTCACCCAGGCGTAGCCGAGCAGCAGCACGGCACCGAGCAGAATGCCCGCGAGGAAGGCAGAGACGATCCAACCGAGGCCGCGCTCGCTGAGGCGTCGGTCGCGGACTTCGCCAGGCAGCGCAAGGCTCCTCACCCGCTCGCCGCTCGACCGTTTGAGAATCCAATCGCCTTCTATCACGCGATGGCGCTCGAGTATGCGCTCGGCGATGTAGGTCGTGACGCAATCAGCCATTGCCCCCACCTCGGCACTCTCCAGGATGACGCTCCGTCCAAGTCGCGTGTCCTTGAGAAACCGATAGGTCTTGCGATCGCGGCCGAGGGCGACGAAGCCCGTCTGGTCGATCCACAATCGCGGCTGATTCCCGGGGGAAATGGCAAGAATGAACTGTTCGTCGTCTGCCGGCACTTCGGCGAATACGCCACGGAGTTCGTCGCTTAGGATCTCAAGCCGTGCCCTCTCCGCTTCGCGGATGTCCACGACCACGTCGGACCGCTCGGCTTGTGCCAGCCGAACCCGGTTCACTGCTTCGCCCAGGTTGCGAACCCGGGCGTTGCCGATGCCCTCGTTGCCCTCAGGCATTGCTCCGCACTCCCGCCCCGGACGCCGCCATCCGCCAGTCCCCTAGCAATTTTCCTGTCGAAGGGCGAGGCGCATGGGGTCACGGATCGACCGCGGCCGCTCCTCACAGCGTGTTGAACGCTTTTTCCGCCTGCGCTTGTGCTCGCGGGCCGGTCAGCCAGCGAATAGGGTAGGGATCGAGCCGAAGAGCGAAACCGCAATGAAGAGCAGAACCGCCGGCAGGATGCTGCAACCGCCCTGGCTCGACCGAGCCGGCCGCTTCTCATGGTTGAAGGCGGCGACCTTGGCACTGTGCTGTCTGCCGGCGCTGAAGCTGGCGGCGGTCTGGATCGTCTGGGGGCTCGGACCGCGTCCGCTGAACGCCGCTACCCACGAAACTGGAGACTGGGCGGTCCGCTTCATCCTGATAACGCTCGCGGTGACGCCGGCCCGCTTCCTGTTTGAGTGGCCGCGCCTGATCGTTGTCAGGCGCTTGCTTGGACTGACCGCCTTTGCCTACGCCCTCATCCATTTCTCGCTCTACATCGTCGACCAGAACTTCAACCCGTTGGTCGTCGTCGCCGAGATCGCATCGCGAATTTACCTGACCATCGGATTCGCCGCTCTGGCGGGACTCGCCGCTTTGGCCGCGACATCGACCGACGCGGCAATCAAGCGCCTCGGCCAGCGGTGGAACACCCTCCACCGCCTCGTCTACATCATCGCCGCTCTCGCGCTTATCCACGACTTCATGCAGACCAAGCTGGATGTCACCACTGCGGTTTTCCTTTCCGGCTACTTCGCTTGGCTGATGGGATATCGCGCGCTCCGCCATTGGCGCTTCACAATCGGGCCGCCGCTCCTGCTGGCCCTGGCGGTTGTGGCCGGACTGGCGACAGCCTTGTTCGAGGTCGGATGGTATTCGCTGACGACAGGGCGCCAGCCGCTTCGCCTGCTCGCCGCCCAATTCGACTTTTCCTTTGAGTATCGCCCGGCGTGGTGGGTACTGGCGGCAGGCATCGGCGTGCTAGTGTGTTCAGTGGTTTGGCGGGCTATCGCTCCGGGCAGGTCCGGCCGACCATCGCAAGCGCGAGGGCACCGCCGGGCAACGGTGCCGTCTGAGACGCCTGCGTCGAACGGTTAGGAGATCGTCATGGGACTGAAGGCTGTAGCAATCGTGTTGGCCGCTTCGGCGGGGTTGGCGGCGTGTCAAACCCCATTCAGTAACAGCAGCACGACCAACGGCGCGATCATTGGCGGCGCTACCGGCGCGGCCATTGGCGCCGTCGCGACGCGGTCGGCTGGCGGCGCCTTGGTCGGAGCCGGTGTCGGCGCCCTCGCTGGTGCCGCGATCGGCTCGCAATACGAGCGCACCTGCGCCTACAAGGACCGCCGCGGCCGCGTGTACTACGCTCGCTGCTAGGGTCATCCGGGAGACTTGCAACAGGCGCCGCGGCGCCTGTTGCAATCCGTTCGACCGCTCGCACGGATGGGCTACAACAGCGCTAATATCGTCTCGGCCGACGAACTCGTCACCTTGCCGCTAGCATCCTCGACGTTGACGGCCCGCACCACACCGTCCTCGACGATCATCGCCCAGCGCTTGGATCGCATGCCCATTCCGTCATTGCTGCGATCCTCGGCAAGCCCGAGCGCGGTCACAAACTTCGCCGAGCCGTCGGCCAGGTAGTCAATCGTCCCCTCACCGCCAGAGGCTTTGGCCCAGGCCTGCATGACATGGTGGTCGTTGACCGACACTACGGCGACCCGGTCGACGCCCTTGGCGTGCAGGCGGTCCGCATTCTGGATGTACCCCGGCAAGTGGTTGCGCGAGCAGGTCGGCGTGAACGCCCCCGGCAGCCCGAACACCACCACACGCCTGTTGGCGAAGTAGTCGGCGGCCAAGACGTCTTTAGTCCCGGACTCGTCCTTCACTTTGAACACGGCTTCGGGAATACGGTCTCCGACTTTGATCATGCCCGTCCTTCGCTGAAACGAGTTGATTCCGTGGCGAGCTAGTCGATGACCAGCGTCTGATCAATCGCCCGCTCGCCGGACACCAGGGTGAAGCGAAGAGCGGCACCGGCCAGCTTGGTCTTCGAGCCCAGGCGATCGATAGCGACCGAAAAGATCACGACATTTCCTTCTCGGCGAACTGGTTTGGGTGCACCGGGGAACCAATCCGGCGGCCCCTCGACGAAGAGCGTGCTTCGCGCGGGGTCGGGGACCAACGCCCGCACCTCGATAGTCGGCCGCCCCTCCGTCCCGCCGGTGCGCGCGACGGCTTCTAGCGAAAACACCCCCGGCAACGGCGGGCCAGGAACAAACCGCTGTGCGTCGGCTATGGCTGACGACACGCTGCGGTCGGCGGTGGCGGCCGGTGTCAGCTCCAGCGAGGCCGTTGCCCGTGCCGGTACGCAAATCTCGCGACAGACTCCGACATCGAGTTGCAACGCCAGGACTGCGGGTCGCGATGGATCCACCAAGGCTAGGTCGAGAGGCAGGATAACCCCGCCGGCGTAAATATTGGCGACGGTAACCCCGTCATCGAATCGCCGAGGGAATGGGTAGCGGACGGCCACGTCGCGTAGGTTGACCGATCGCGAGAAATCAAAGACCGGTTGGAGTCCGCCCTGTCCCGGCGTCCGCCAATAAGTATCCCAGCCCGGATCGAGACTGATCTCGACCGCCGCCGCCGGCGAACCAGCCCCACCGTCACGTGTTGCAAGGAGGCGAACTTGGAAGTGCTGACCGCGGACCCACGCGCCCGTAGCGGCCATTGCCATGTGTGCGTGCAAGAGCACAAGAACGCCCAGTCCCCCCGCCAGCAACCAATTGCCGACGCCGGCACTCTTAGTCTGGCGCAACGGCCCGGTGGCTAGCGGCATCCGTCGTGGTAGATTCGCTGCCATGATTGGACCGCCCTTCGCGCAATCCTCCGACAAGCAATCGCTCGCCGGGCAGTTCCTGATTGCTATGCCTGGCATGACCGATCCGAATTTCGCACGTTCGCTCGTCTATGTCTGCGCCCACTCGGCCGATGGCGCGATGGGTCTCATCGTCAATGCCCCCTCGCCCGAGACTACCTTCTACGCGCTCCTGCGCCAACTCGGCATTGGGTCGGGCGCCAAGCCAACGGACGTGCCCGAGATCGTCGTTCACCGCGGCGGGCCGGTCGACACCAAGCGAGGCTTTGTCCTCCATAGTGCCGACTACTCTTCGGGCGAATCGACTGTTGCCGTCAGCGACGGCATCCGTTTGACGATCACGCTGGATATTCTGCAAGCATTGGCGAGTGGCAGCGGACCGAGCCAGGCGCTCTTCGCGCTCGGCTACGCCGGGTGGATGCCGGGTCAGCTCGAGGCCGAAATCATGGCCAATGGCTGGCTGACGGCATCGGCCGATGCGCGGATGGTCTTTGATCCGGACTCGTCATCCAAGTACGACCGCGTGCTCGCCGGGCTCGGCATCAACGCCGCCAACTTGTCGACCACTGCCGGGCGGGCCTAGCCTTCCGGCTTTTCGGCGCGCCCTTTGCGCCAACGCCACAGGCCGGCAAGCGCTACGCCGGCAAGGGCCGCGGCCAGCCCGAACCACGTAACCGCGTATTGCAGGTGGTTGTTGGGGAAACTGACGACAGTCTCTCCGCCTTGCGGCAGACCGCCTGGCAGGTTCGGATCGAAGCGGGCATCCAGGGTAAACGGCGCGACGCGTTCCGGCGGCTGTCCGATCGCCGCAGCAATGGCCGCCGGATCGCGATTGAACCACACGTTCCGGGCCACGTCGGGTTTTGGCGTGAATGCGTTCCCGAGGTCGGGCCGCCGCGCGATGCCGGTGACCGTCACAATGCCTTCGAGCTGTCCAGCAGCCCGGCTCGCCGGGTTTTTCCTCTCGTCCGGCACAAAGCCGCGATTGACGATCACTACCCAGCCCGCCGTCGTTTCGAGCGGAGTCAGTATGAAATAGCCGACGCCAGAGGCCGCTCCCCTCCCCCTTTCCACAACGCCGTAGACATGGACCTCGTGCCCGTGGTCGAAGCGACCGGTCACGGTCAGCGGCCGGTAGTCGATGTCGGACGATGACAGCGTGGGCCAGGCGCTCGGACCGGGAGCTGGCTCCGGGGTCGCCGCAAGACCGGCGGCGATCCGGGCGATAAGGGCTTCCTTTTCCCCGAGGCGCCGCAGCTGCCAAGCCCCGAGGGCCGATAGAAAGGCCACCCCGATCACTGTCAGGGCCGCGGCCAAAACAAACGCCGGGCGCCCGATCGCGCGCCGGCGGGCATCAGAAGCCGTCAAATCTCCCCTCGCGGGCCTTATGGTGGAATTGCAACGATATCAGCAATCCCTTGAGGGGCCGCAACATGCCAAGGCAAAGCCCGATGGTCAGCGGTCCGAAAATGGCGGCCATCAGCCAATAGGGCGGCTCGACGCGAAGTTCGATCCACAGCGCGGCGCCGACCACCAAGAAGCCGACGATCATAATGACGAAGACCGCCGGTCCGTCCCCCGCATCGGCGAAGGCCAGGTCGAGCCCACAGACTTCGCAGGCCGGCGCCGTCGTCACGAAGCCGCTGAACAACCGGCCCTTCCCGCACTGCGGGCAACGGCCCCGCAAGCCGATGGAAACCGCACGGGCCAACGAGCGCGTATCGCTTGGATCGGCGCCCATCGCAACTCCGCCAAAAAAGCTTCGGGCGGCCGCAGCCGCCCGAAGAACCTCAGTGCGCCGCGTGGCCCCAGGTACTCCACACATAGACGAAGCTGAACAGGAACAGCCAGACAACGTCGACGAAGTGCCAATACCAGGCAGCGGCCTCAAGGCCGAAATGGTGGTCGGGCTTGAAGTCGCCCTTGGTGGCGCGCAGCAGGCAAACCGCGAGGAAGATCGTTCCAACGATCACGTGGAACCCGTGAAAGCCGGTCGCCATGAAGAAGGTCGAGCCGAAGATCCCGCTCGTGTAGCCGAACTCGGCGTGGGCGTACTCCCAGGCCTGGAGCGCGGTGAAGATCACGCCGAGCACCACCGTGATGATCAGGCCGTTCACCAGCCCCTTCCGATCGTTATGGATCAGCGCATGGTGGGCCCAAGTCACCGTCCCGGACGAGGTCAACAGGATGACCGTGTTGAGAAGCGGCAGGCCCCAAGGGCTGAAGACCTCCGTACCCTTGGGCGGCCACGCGCCCTTGGTAAAGGCCCCCTTGGCGTATTCAATCGTCTGCCCGTCCACGTGCTGCGCTACGCCGGTCTCCAGGCTGGCGTTGAAGAAAGCCCAGAACCACGCAACGAAGAACATGACCTCCGACGCGATGAAAAGGATCATCCCGTAGCGCAGGCCGAGCTGAACCACTTTAGTATGGTAGCCGCCGTTGGCTTCCTTGATTACATCAACCCACCACACGGCCATGACGTAGAGAACGCCGAGCAGCCCGGGCACAACCCAAAGGAACTCGCCGAAGCTCTTATCGCTGTGCATATAGTGCAAGAAGCCGAGCGCCAGTGCGAGGGCGGCCGCGGCCCCGACAAGAGGCCACGGGCTCGGATTGACCAGATGGTAGGGGTGGTCCGACTTCCCGTGGAGATTAAACTCGGGGGCGTGGGCTTCGGCCATGATCTTTCTTCCTCATAGTCCTGGCAGCGCCTCGGGCCGCCGGTATCCGTCTCTTAGTGGGTGGCTTGTTGGTCCGTCACAGCTTGCGATCTCCCGCGGCGGGCAGCCCGGCGACGGCACCACCGCCGCGCCCGGCATCCGGCGAAAAGAACGTGTAAGAGAGAGTAATCGTGTCGATCCGATCGAGTGAGTGATCCTTGGCGATCGCCGGGTCGACGAAGAACAGGACGGGCAGTTCGGCGCTTTCCCCCGGCCCGAGCTTCTGTTCGTTAAAGCAGAAACAGGCGATCTTGTTGAAATAAGCCCCAGTCAGGTCCGGGGTAACGTTGAACGTCGCCGTTCCGACGGTCGCGAAGTCGGAGCGATTCTTGACAAGGAATGCGACCTGTCTCGCTTCCCCCACCTTAAGCTCGACCTCTGTAACCTCAGGCTTGAATTCCCAGTTAAGTCCCGCCGCGACATTCGCGTCGAGCCGCACGGTGATCGTACGATCGAGAATCTCTCGCGGCGCAGCAGCGGCGCGCTGGGTCGTTCCGCCATAGCCCGTCAACTGGCAGAACAAGCGATAAAGGGGCACCGCCGCGAAACTGACGCCAACCATGCCGAAGCAAACCGCTGCGCAGATCAGGGCAGTCGCCCTCGCGCGCGCAATCCGTCTTGGGCTGGGTGCGAGCGCTGCCATCAGGTCGAGCCCCCCATGAGCTTGACCAATGTCACGGCATAGAAAAGCACCACCAGCGCTCCCAACACGACTCCGATCGCGATGTTTCGCATCCGCAGCCGACGGCGGCGCTCGTTAATCGGCTCCGCGGCCAACGGACGTGCCGACACCGGCGCGGTCACAACTGTCCTCCGACCAGGCCAATGAGGCGTTCGCCCAGGAGAAGAGCAAAAAGCGCTGCCAGGTAGATGAGGGAGAAGGCGAACAAGCGCCGCACTGTTGTCGGATTCTCAGCGTCACCGCGAGCAAAGGCCACGTTCGCCGTAAGAACGAGGAACACGGCCCCGAGAACACCGGCGCACGCAACATAAGCGAGCGAGCCTACGCCGAGGAAGTACGGGAGCAGTCCAGCGGGCAGCAGGGCAGCCGCATAGGCAACCATCTGGCGTCGGGTCGATTCCGCGCCCCGTGCGACCGGCATCATGGGAATGCCCGCCCGGCCATAGTCATCGCTCTTAAGCAGCGCCAAGGCCCACGAGTGAGGCGGCGTCCACAAGGCGATGACGAGCAGCAGCGACAGGCTTTGCCAGCTGACGGAGCCGGTCACGCAGGCCCAACCGATCACCGGCGGAAGCGCACCCGAGATGCCGCCGATAACGATGTTCTGTGGCGTGATGCGCTTCAGAACCATCGTGTAGATGACGACATAGAAGAAGATCGTGAACGCGAGCAATGCCGCGGCAACCGCATTGCCGACCAACTCCAACATCAGCACCGCGGCGACTGCGAGCGTCAGCCCGAAGGCCAACGCCTCTCGCGGCGCTACTCGCCCGCGGGGTATAGGACGCCCGCGAGTTCGCCGCATCAAGCGGTCGATATCGGCCTCGTACCACATGTTTAGAGCGCCGGCAGCTCCGGCACCCACAGCGATGCAAAGCAGATCGGCAACCGCAAGCACCGGATGAATCCGACCCGGCGCGGCAACCAACCCAACTAGCGCCGTGAAGATCACTAGCGACATGACCCTGGGCTTGAGCAATGCCCAGTAATCGCCTGCCTCGGCGAAGCGTACATGCTCGCCCGACACGCGATCGCTGACTTGGCTCTCGACCAGGGTCATGGATGGGCTCAGCGAAAGGTCCGCCCTGCCTCCGGACTACCGGATCCGGGGCAGAGACTCCCATTGGTGGAACGGCGGCGGCGAAGGCAGCACCCACTCAAGAGTGGTCGCTCCGGCACCCCAAGGATTGTCCCCAGCACGCTGCTTGCGGACGAACGCATCAATCACCGCGTACAGGAAGACGAGAATACCGGCCGAAGAGAGATAGGCCCCGAGCGACGAGACAAAGTTCCACCCGGCGAAGGCATCGGGGAAGTCGGCATACCGCCGCTCCATGCCCGCCAAGCCGAGGAAATGCTGCGGGAAGAAAATCAGATTGACGCCGATAAAGGTCATCCAGAAATTCAATTTACCCAACGTCTCGTTGTACATATAGCCGGTCATCTTCGGGAACCAATAGTACCAGCCGGCGAAGATCGCGAACACCGCGCCGAGCGAAAGCACATAATGGAAATGTGCGATCACGAAGTACGTGTCGTGCAGCGTGTAGTCGAGACCGGCATTGGCCAGCATCACGCCCGTCACACCGCCGACGGTGAACAGGAAGATGAAGCCCATTGCCCAGAGCATCGGCGTGCGAAACTCAATGGACCCGCCCCACATCGTGGCGATCCATGAGAATACCTTCACACCGGTTGGCACGGCGATGACCATCGTCGCCGCCAGGAAGTAAGCCTGGACGTCGACCGACATGCCGACGGTGTACATGTGGTGGGCCCACACGATGAAGCCGATCACGCCGATCGCCACCATCGCATACACCATCCCAAGATAGCCGAAGACCGGCTTCTTGGAGAACGTCGACACGATGTGGCTGATGATGCCGAAGCCGGGAAGAATGAGAATGTAAACTTCGGGATGACCGAAGAACCAGAAGAGGTGCTGGAAGAGCAGCGGGTCGCCGCCCTTGGCCGCGTCGAAGAACGCCGAGCCGAAGTTGCGGTCGGTGAGCAGCATGGTGATCGCGCCGGCGAGCACCGGCAGCGACAGCAGCAGCAGAAACGCCGTGACCAGCACCGACCACACAAACAGCGGCATCTTGTGCATGGTCATGCCAGGCGCCCGCATGTTGAAGATGGTGGTGATGAAGTTAATCGCGCCGAGAATCGACGAGGCGCCGGCCAGGTGGACCGACAGGATGGCATAGTCCATCGCCGGGCCGGGCGAGCCGAGCTTGGACGACAGCGGCGGATAAAGCGTCCAGCCGCCGCCGAATCCATTAGTACCCGGCATCCCCGGAACGAACATCGACAACACCAGCAGCACGCCCGAAGCGGCGAGCAGCCAGAACGAGATGTTGTTCATGCGCGGGAATGCCATGTCGGGCGTGCCCAGCATGATCGGCACGAACCAGTTTCCAAAGCCGCCGATCAGTGCAGGCATGACCATGAAGAAGATCATGATCAGGCCGTGCGCGGTGGTGATCACATTGTACGTAGCCGATCCGCCGGTGAAGACCTGCATACCGGGGGACTGGAGTTCCATGCGCATCAGCAGCGAGAAGAACGCTCCGACCAACCCGAAGGTAATCGCCAGGAGCAGATAGAGAGTGCCGATGTCTTTGTGGTTGGTCGAGAACAGCCAACGCCTGAGACCCGTCGGCGTATGGTGCTCGTGATCGTGGGCGTGATCGTGAGCGTGGGCGCTCGTGGCCATTGGTCGTCTCCCAGAAGTTCGCCTTCGCGCGGAAGGCTATCCCAAATGAAAGCGGTTTGGAGCGCCGATTAGCGCGCCGCGAAAGTCGTCGGAGCCGTCGTGTCGATTGCGCCAAGCGTCTTGTAGGCTCCGTCGAGATTGGTCTTCGCCGCCGCCGCCCACTGCGCGTACTTCTCTTTGCTCACGACGCGCACATTGATTGGCATGAAGGCGTGATCCTGGCCGCAAAGCTGCGCGCACTGGCCGTAGTAGATGCCCTCCTTGTCGGCGCGGAACCATATCTCGTTGAGCCGGCCGGGAACGGCGTCCATTTTCAGCGAGAACGCCGGAACCGTGAAGGAGTGGATCACGTCGGTGGTCGCCACGTGCAGGCGGATCACCTGCCCGACCGGAACGACCATGGCGTAGTCCGCCTCAAGCAGCCGCGGCTTTCCACCCGGCGCAAAATCCTTGTCCGGGTCGCGGACGGGGCCGGAATCGACCGCGATGCCGCCATTGTCAGGATATTCATAGCTCCACGACCACTGGTGGCCGATCACCTTGATCGTCAGCGGCTTTTCCTTGGTCGCATCGTAGCCGGGAATTGCGCGCGCCGGATCGTTGGCGGCGAAGAGAAGCGAGAACGACGGAACCGCCACGCCGACCAGGATCAGCACGGGTATGACCGTCCAGACGACCTCGATCATCGTGTTGTGCGAGGTCTTGGAGGGAACCGGGTTGGCCTTTGCGTTAAACCGGACGATGACGAGCACGAGAAGGGTAAGCACGAAGAGCGTGATCAGCGTCATCACCATGAGGAGGCCATTGCCGAACGCCTGCGCGCGCTCGGCAATCGGTGTCGACGCGGTCTGGTAGCCAACTTGCCAATTCACCGGCTCGAGAGCAAAGGCCGCCGCCGATGACAAGCACCAAGTGACCGTTCCGGCCATGGCGCCGCGAACAGCTCGAAAGTGGCGGCTGATGTTCTGCATCACGTCCAATCCTCCCCACGCCGGCCAGCTAAACCGCCACCGGCTCGTCTTGGCGGCACCGCGCCCCTTGGCAAGCGCCGCGCGACAGGCCATGGATGCACGCGTCCCCGAGTCGGGAACCGAGCCCCCTTCGGCACTAGAACCACAAAGCGCCCCGCGGCTGCAATGGCCCCCTTCACGACCCTAATGCGGCAAAACGCGCAGCAGACCGCCATGCTCGCTGCGGCGCCGCGAGGAAGGCTCGCATTTCCGCCTCATCTCGGCCGAAATTTGTGGTTTGCTGAGCCGTCTGACGATTCGCGCGCGACAGGAGCACCCTGTGGATAGAACCAGCCCCCTCGATCGGAAATGCAGATCATGGACTGCCGGTTTACTCACTCTGGCGGTCGCTTTGATCGGAGGCCAAACCGCCCAGGGCCAGGAACTCGTTCGCTCCACGCACGGCGACTGGGAAGTGCGCTGCAGCACGCCTATCGGCGCGGCAGGCGAGCAATGCTCGCTTAATCAGCGCGTAATGGCAGACGATCAGCCCGGCGTCGGGCTGCATGTGATCGTGCTGAAGACCGCGGACAAAAAGGCCCGCATTCTCCGCGTCCTGGCACCGCTCGGAGTTCTTTTGCCAACCGGTCTCGGGCTACGCGTCACACGTGACGTCAAATGGCAGCTCTCCGTTACCGTCGACCGCAGCTCGCAGCGGCCGGTGGCTTTCGTGACCCTTCAGAAGGATTATCCGCTCCGTGCCGGCGACATTCTCAACACCAGCGGGCCCAATCTTTCGCTGAAGATTATCGACGTCAGTGCGGACGGACGGGCCAAGGTCGACTGGCCGGGCGCCGACACGACCCGGATCAACGTCGCGCAGATCGACGAATATGTCGGTCTCGTCGGCTTCGTGCGTTGCCTCCCCGGCGGGTGCGTGGCCGAGGTGATGCTCGAAGACGAGTTGGTCTCCAAACTCCGGAACGGCGGCAACGCTGTCTTCATTGTCTACAAAACGCCGGAGGAGGGAATAGGTATCCCGATCACCCTCAAAGGCTTCGGCGAGGGATTTGACGTCCTTCCTTAGCGCCGGGCTTGACCGGCCGCCGAGGCAGTGCAAGCCTCGTCCGGCACATCGACTTTTTGAAATCGAACGGCAGCCGCCTTATCTAGCCGACATGCACGCTTCTGCTCGCGTTCGCCATGCGAAGCGTCTGGCTGAGGGATACGACCCATGATGGAATCCGGCCGCAGCCTGCTTGAGCAGGCCGGGCTTGACCGCCAGACCGCGACGCGCGCCGTCGCTGATGCGTTGGTCGGCGCCGACGACGGCGAGCTTTTTCTGGAATATGTGCAGTCCGAAGGCCTTGCCTTCGACAACGGCCGCCTGAAGTCGGCGACGTTTGACACCAACCAGGGGATGGGGCTGCGCGCGGTGGCGGGCGACGCAGCCGGCTACGCCCATTCCTCGGATATCTCGGAGGCTTCGATCCGCCGCGCCGGCGAGGCTGTGCAGGCGGTCAAGCGAGGCTATTCCGGCAAATACTCCGACCCGCCTCCCGGCACCAACCGCCGGCTTTATGCGGACACCAATCCGATCGGCCATCCGACCTTCGGTGAGAAGGTGCGCATCCTTGAGCAAATCGATGCCTACGCCCGTGGCGCCGATCCCCGCGTGCGGCAGGTGACGGCATCGCTCGCCGGTTCATTTCAGGTGGTCGAGATCCTCCGCGCCGATGGCTCGTTCGTGCGCGACGTGCGCCCCCTCGTCCGCGTCAATGTCAGCGTCGTGGTCGGCGACGGCACCCGACAGGAAGTCGGTTCATACGGACTCGGCGGCAGGGAGGGCTTCGGCGAGTTCGTCCGCAGCGAGGCCTGGCATCACGCCGTCGACGAAGCGCTTCGCCAAGCGCTCGTAAACCTGGACGCCAAGCCGGCTCCCGCCGGAACCTTCGATGTCGTCCTCGGACCGGGCTGGCCCGGCGTGATGCTGCACGAGGCCGTCGGTCACGGCCTTGAAGGCGATTTCAACCGCAAGAAGGAGAGCGCCTTTGCTGGGCTGCTTGGACAGCCGGTTGCAGCCAAGGGAGTGACCGTGGTCGACGATGGCACGATTGCCTCCCGCCGCGGCTCGCTGACCATTGACGACGAAGGCACGCCGACCAACCGTACCGTTCTGATCGAAGACGGCATCTTGGTTGGGTATATGCAGGACCGTCAGAACGCACGACTGATGGGGATGCAGCCGACCGGTAACGGTCGCCGGCAGTCTTATGCCCACATCCCGATGCCACGCATGACCAACACCTACATGGTCGCCGGTACATCCGACCCGGCGGAGATCATCGCCTCGGTGAAGGACGGCATTTACGCGGTGAATTTCGGTGGCGGCCAAGTCGACATCACGTCCGGCAAATACGTCTTCCAATGCACCGAGGCCTATCGCATCGAGAACGGCAAGGTCGGACATGCCGTCAAGAACGCGATGCTGATCGGCAACGGGCCGACCGACCTCAAGCGCATTTCCATGGTCGGCAACGACCTCAAGCTCGATCGCGGCATCGGCACCTGCGGCAAGAGCGGCCAGGGCGTGCCGGTCGGCGTCGGTCAGCCGACCTTCCGCATCGATCAGGTCACCGTCGGCGGGACGGCGACCCGGTAGACGAAGCGGCAGCACGCTTGGACGGGGGCACCGAAGCCAGCCTTCTCGACATCGTGGCCCTTCTGGGCGCCGCGGTGATTGCGGTCCCCATATTCAAACGGCTCGGCCTCGGTTCCGTGCTGGGTTATCTCGCTGCCGGAATTGCAATCGGGCCGTTCGGGTTCGGGCTTTTTCACGATCCCGGGGCCGTCCTGCACGTCGCCGAACTCGGCGTCGTTATGCTCCTCTTCATTATCGGCCTTGAACTGAAGCCATCGCGGCTTTGGTCGCTGCGCCGCGACATCTTCGGCCTCGGCGCCGCCCAGGTTGTCGCCTGCACCGCCCTGATTTTCCTCGCTGCCTGGGCCGCCGGGCTAACTGCGGCGGCGGCTTTTGTCGCCGCGCTTGGGCTTGCCCAGTCGTCGACCGCAATCGTTATGCAGATGCTCGAGGAGCGTGGCGAGGTTGCCACGCCCTGGGGCCAGAAGATCTTCGCCGTCCTGCTTTTTCAGGACCTGGCGATCGTCCCGGCGCTAACTGCCGTCTCGCTACTGGCATCGGGTCAGGTGGCCGTCGACCGTCCGCCGGCGATCGCCCGCATCGCCATCGCTGCTGCGGCGGTCCTTACGGTGGTCGCGGCCGGGCGGTACCTACTCAATCCCGTCTTCCGCCTGCTGGCATCGGTGCGAGCGCGCGAGATCATGACCGCCGCGGCGCTGCTGGTCGTCCTCGGTGCTGCGTCGGTTATGCAGCTGGGCGGCCTGTCGATGGCCATGGGCGCCTTCCTCGCCGGCGTGCTCCTGTCGGAGTCCAGTTACCGGCACGAACTGGAAGCCGACATCGAGCCGTTTCGCGGCCTGCTCCTAGGTCTATTTTTTCTCGGCGTTGGGATGTCGATCGACCTGGCCTTGGTCGCAGCCAAATGGCCGATCATTGTCGTTGCCGTTTTCGCTTTCATGGCGATCAAGGCCGGGGCGATCTATGTCGTGGCCAGCCGGCGCAGCGACCTTGCCGAACGCATACGCCTTGCACTCCTGCTCGCCGAGGGTGGCGAGTTCGCGTTCGTCCTTTACGCGACCGCCACCGGCTTCGGCGTGGTCGATGGAGAGACCGGAGCCGTACTGACGGCGATCGTCGGCGTCTCGATGGCGCTCACCCCCCTCGCCGCTTTTCTCGTCCGGCAGCTTATCCCAACCGATGAGCAGTCCCTTGACGGCGTCGATGCCGCAGACGGCCTTAGCGGCCGTGCCCTCATCATCGGCTTCGGCCGTTTCGGCCAAGTCGTCAGCCAGCCACTGCTCGCCCGCGGCATCGATACCGCTATCATCGATTCCAGCCCCGAGATGATCCGCAACGCCGCCCGCTTTGGAGCGAAAATCTACTACGGCGACGGGCGGCGCCTCGACGTGCTGCGCGCCGCCGGCGCCGGCACCGCCCAGATCATCGCTGTTTGTGTCGATGACACGGAGGCCGCGGACAAAATCGTCGAGATCGTCAAAACGGAATTCCCGGTCGCCAAGCTGCTCGTCCGCGCCTACGACCGTGGCCACACCCTGAAGCTGGTCGCCGCCGGTGTCGACTATGAGATCCGCGAGACTTTGGAGTCGGCGCTGGCCTTCGGAAAAGCGGCGCTGCGGAGCCTCGGCTTCAGCGAGGAGGAAGCGACCGAAACCGCCGCCGATGTGCGCCGCCGCGACCAGCAGCGACTGGCCTTGCAGATATCCGAGGGGAAGATCTCGGCCGGTCGCGATCTCGCCTTCCGACCGACCCCGGCACCTCTAGTCGTGCCCCGCCGCGAAGCCAAGGCGCTTTCGCCCGAGACCGCCGAACTTGCCGGAAAAAAAGCGCCAGAGGCAATTGGGCCGCCGGACTCCAGAACTGGCCCCTGACGAAGGCCGCACCCCTAGGGGAAAAGCAGGCTCGACATCCAACCGGTCCAGGACCGGCGGAAGAGCACGCGCTCGTGCAGACGCGACGGCCGCTCCTCCCAGAATTCGAACGAATCTGGAAGCAAACGAAAGCCGCCCCAATGCCCCGGGCGCGGGATTCGCAAGGTGCCAAAGCGCTCGGTTCGCTCGGCCACTAACCGGTCGAGTTCGGCTCGCTCGGGAAGCGGTTCGGACTGTCGGCTTGCCCATGCGCCGATCTGGCTCCCCCGCGGCCGGGTAGCAAAATAGGCATCCGCTTCCCCATTGCCGACCGCCTTCACACTGCCGCGGACGCGCACCTGGCGCCGCAACGACTTCCAGTGAAAGCCGAGCGCTGCATTGGGGTTTTCGCGGATCTGCCGCGCCTTGGCGCTGCCGAGATTAGTGTAGAAGGCAAGCCCTGCCTCGCTGCAGTCCTTGATCAGAACCACACGTACGTCCGGGACACCATCGGCTCCGACGGTGGCGAGGGTAGCGGCATTGGGGTCGCTTGGTTCCGCCGCCTCCGCCTGGCTAAGCCACTCCCCGAAAAGCACAATCGGATCAGTCCGCAGCGCAAGGTCACCGATCATTAACAATCAAGTCCGAAGATGCGTTTGCTATTGTTGCGTTGAGCACAAGGAGTATTCCATGCCCCGCCTGTGGCGTCCAACCGCGGTGTCCGGGCACGGGATGGCCGATCGCGCGCCACGCTTCTTGATCCTGGGCATTGCTCTGTCGCTGCTGACCGGCTGTGCGGGAATGGGCCTCCCGTTTGCCGAGTTCGGCCGCGACCGCACCGGTAGCACGGTCGTCGCTGCCGCCAACCGCGCCACGGCGGCAGCTGTTGAGTCTGTCGACCCGTCGGACTGGGAAACAGTCCGGCGCGCGGTCGCCGAAGCCATCGCTGCCCGCAATCATTCGGCGGCGATCAATTGGTCCAACCCGGACACCGGCTCATCCGGCACAATCGCGCCCCTGCTGGCGGTAACGGCCGGCAATGGCGCCTGTCGCCCGTTCTCAACGACTATGAGCGACGCTCGCGGCATTCGCCACTTCCGAGGCGAGGCTTGCCGCGAAACTACGGGGCGCATCCAACTCCTGCGGGTCACGGCCGACGATCCAGCTCTCATTTGAGCGACGCCGGCCATCCCTCTTTGCAGCCGACAGCGGGAATCCCCATATAATTGGTCGACGTTTCCAGCCCTCCAAACGCCGATTCGTAGAAATCCGTTGCCGTTCAGATAAGGTATCCCCATGCGAGACCCCTACGACGTGCTGGGTGTCGCCCGGACGGCCACGTCTGCCGACATCAAGAAGGCCTACCGTCGGTTGGCCAAGAAATACCACCCGGATCAGAACCCGACCGACCCCAAGGCCAAGGAGCGCTTTGCCGAGGTCAACCAGGCGTATGAGGTGGTCGGAGACCAGAAGATCCGCGCCAAGTTCGACAGCGGCGAGATCGGGCCGGACGGCAAGCCCCGCTTTGGCGGCTTCGAGGGCTTCGGAGGCGCCGGGCCGGGCCAAGGCGGCGGTCGGACCTTCCGTTGGTCGACCGGAGGGCCGGGCGGCGGCGCTGGGACGTTTTCGGCGGACGACATACTTTCAGAGATTCTCGGCGGTTTCGGTCGGCGCCCTGCCGGCGGAGACACTCGTCAAACCAGTCGCGGCAGCGATGTAGCCGCTGCTGTGGCCGTGACGCTGGAACAGGTCGCGGCGCGGGCCAAGGTCAAGGTCGAATTGCCCACCGGGAAGACGGTTGAACTCGCCTTGCCGCCGGGTGTCCGGTCCGGACAGCTCGTCCGGCTCCGCGGTCAAGGCGAGCGCGGAGGCGACGCCCTGGTGACGATTGAGTTCGTCCCCCACCCGAAGTTTCGCGCTGAGGGCGACTCGCTGCGTCTCGATCTACCGGTAACGCTCGATGAGGCCGTTCTCGGCGCCAAGATTCGTATCCCGACTCTTGACGGACCGGTGACGCTGACCATTCCGCCGGACTCTAGCGGCGGACGCTCATTGCGCCTGAAAGGCAAGGGCCTGCCGCGCGCGGACGGCACGATCGGCGACTTGATCGTTTCCCTGCGAATTATCCTTCCTGAAGGCAACGACGCGGATCTGACCGGGCTTGCCCGAGAGTGGCGAGACAGGAAGCGCTACAGCGCCCGGGGCGACGACTTCGCCGACGGCTAAGCCGCCGACCAACTCACCGACGGGAGCACCCTACGCCCCCTCCTCCGCCTCAACGACCTGATCGAGGTCGGCCATGTCTTCGCCAAGGCGCGGTGCTGAGGCCCTCGCCAGGCGGTCGTTGATTGCCTCCCCAAGTCCGGTGCCCGGAATCGGCGTCACAGCGATCACGTCGGCTCGCTCATCAAGCATCCGCAAGGCGGAAAAGAGGTTGGCCGCCGCTTCGCGAAGGCTCCCGGCGGGGCTGAGGTCGCGCATGCCAGCCGCCTTTTCCCAGCCTGGAGGGCGACCGCCGCCGAAGGTGAGGAGCGCTTCACCGGGCAGTACGACAGTCGCGTTCAACCTTAAATGCGCCTCGGGCGCATAGTGCAGGGCGAGCATCCCAGGCGCGGCGATCGCACTTCCCGGGCCGGCCGAAGCCAGCGGCGCCCGCGCCACCGACTTGATCGCGGCGCGCGGAATAGCTCCCGGCCGCAGGACGGTCACCTTGCCGCCGGCCGTCGAAACTATTGTCGACTCGACACCGACTGGAGACGGCCCGGCATCGAGCACGACAGCAACCGCATCGCCGAGATCGGCAATCACATGAGCGGCAGCAGTCGCACTTAGCCTTCCCGAGCGGTTGGCACTCGGCGCTGCCAGCGGCCGGCCAAATGTGCTAATCAGTTCGTTGGCGACCGGATGCGCCGGAACGCGCAGCGCGATCGTCCCGAGCCCTGCCGTCGCCAGGTCGGCGACCGGGCTGCTGGCTTGGCGCTCCAACACCAGAGTCATCGGCCCTGGCCAGAACGCTTCCGCCAATTGCTCGGCAACCGGATCGAACACGCCGTGCGCCCGCGCCTCCTCGACGCTCGCGCAATGGATGATCAGCGGGTTGAATGCCGGCCGCCCCTTGGCCTCGAAAATGCCTGCCACGGCGTGGGCATTGGTCGCGTCGGCGGCGAGCCCGTAGACCGTTTCGGTCGGCATCGCTACCAAGCGACCCTCGGCCAGCGCTCGCACGGCCGCGAGGTAGCCGGCAGCTAGCCCGCCTTCGCGGGCCGCGGCGGCGCTTGTCATATCGAAGAACCTAGGCACAACGTTGCAACTCTGCCACAGCCCGTTTTCCGCGCCTAGGGCGCCTTGCCGGCGAACTCGCCGAAAGGTTTACGGCTTTCCTCGGCGCCGAATCCGCCTAAGTTAACGAGCGCCTTGAGGAGAGAGGGCAAAGTCCGCGTGCCGGAAGAGCTTCACCAACTCGTTCATGTCGATGTTTTCGGCGCCGTTCTGACGTTGCGGCTCGATCGGCCCGATAAGCGCAATGCTCTTAATGCGCTGATGTATGAAGCCATGGCGGACGCCCTCGTCCTCGGCGAGGCCGATTCGAGGGTGCGCGTCTTCGTCATTTGCGGCGCGCCCGGAGCCTTTACCGCCGGCAATGACATCGCCGAATTCCAGGACTACGCGGCGAGCGGTTCTGTCGGATCGAGTTCTCTTCGGTTCCTCAAGACATTGGCTACCGTCGATAAACCACTGATTGCTGCAGTCGACGGCTTGGCCATCGGCATCGGCACGGTGATGTTGCTGCATTGCGACTACGTCGTCGCCAGCGAATGGTCGGTGTTTCACACTCCTTTCGTCGACCAGGGCCTCTCTGCTGAGGGCGGCTCAAGCCTGATCGCTCCCCGCCTTCTCGGTCATCACCGAGCCTTCGAGCTGCTCGTCATGGGCGAGCATTTCGATGCGGCAACGGCACTGGCTACCGGGCTCGTCAATCGTGTCGTTCCTGCCGAAGCGGTCGAAGAAACCGCACTTGCTGCGGCGCAGGCCCTGGCGCAAAAGCCGCCCGAAGCGGTCCGCAGCGCTCGCAAGCTGATGCGCGGCGACCGTCGCGACATCCTGCAGCGGATCGACCTCGAAGCCGCCGGTTTCGGCGAGCTTCAGCGCACGCGCGAAGCCCGCGACGCGTTCGAGGCTTTCCTGCGGCGGCGCGGATGACGACGCTTTACGTCACCCATCCGGCGTTCCTGAACCATCAGGTTCCGTCCGGCCATCCCGAACGGCCCGACCGCCTCCGAGCGATCGAGGCCGCCCTTGCCGCTCCTGAATTCGCCGATCTCAAGCGGGCCGAGGCGCCTCTCGCCAGCGAGGAGGCGATCACTGCCGTCCACGACAAGGAGTACTTGGCGGCCATTCGCGCCCTGGCTCCGCTGAGCGGACTGGTTCGGATCGACGCCGATACCAGCATGTCGCCAGGCACGTTTGAAGCGGCACTGCGCGCTGCCGGCGCAGCGACCGCTGCGGTGGACCAGGTGATGACCGGGAAAGCGACCAATGCTTTTTGCGCCGTGCGTCCGCCCGGTCATCACGCCGAGCCGGCTCGAGCGATGGGGTTCTGTTTCTTCAACAATGCCGCCATCGCCGCCCGTCACGCCACGCGCATGCACGGCGCCGAACGTGTCGCCATCGTCGACTGGGACGTCCACCACGGTAACGGCACTCAGGCCGCCTTCTGGAACGACCCCAGCACGCTCTACGCCTCGACCCACCAGATGCCCCTCTACCCTGGCACCGGCGGCCCGGGCGAGGTCGGCGTCGGTAACATCCTGAACATCCCGCTCGCTCCCGGTACCGGCAGCGCCGAGTTTCGTGCCGCCCTCGCCGACCGCATTCTTCCCGCCATCGATCGGTTCGCCCCGCACTTCATCCTGATCTCGGCGGGCTTCGACGCGCATACTGACGACCCGCTCGCCTCGCTGAACTTCGTCGATGAAGACTATGGTTGGGCGACGCAGCGGCTGGTTGAGATCGCCGATCGCCACACCAGCGGCAGGATCGTCAGCGTGCTTGAAGGCGGATACGATTTGCGGGCGCTCGCCGGATCGGTCGCGCTCCATGTCGCAGCGTTGATGGCGGCTAGACCCCGCGGCTAAGGGACGCTTGATTTTGCCGTTGCGCCGGAGCAAGCCGGCATGGACCGAGCTTGCCGACACACCAGAGTTAACAAAAACAGGGATCGCCTCGTGCCAGAACCCGCCCCCCAGCCCATCGAGCAACTCAGCTTTGAGAAGGCGTTGGCAGAACTCGAGACGATCGTGCAGCGGCTCGAACAGGGCAAGGTCGAGCTTGCCGAATCGATCGCCATCTACGAGCGGGGCGAAGCGCTGAAGAAGCACTGCGAAAAATTGCTCGCCGCCGCCGAAGCCCGCGTCGAGAAGATCCGCATCGGCGCCGACGGCAAAGCGGCCGCTGCCGAACCTCTGGATGGCGAACCGCCGTTCTGATCGAAGATCCTGTCGTGCCCCCGCTAACCCCCCTTCTCGACACCGTCACAACCCCGGCCGACCTGCGACAGTTACCGCAGTCGGCGCTGCTACAACTCGCCGCCGAGCTCCGCGCCGAGGTCGTCGACGCGGTATCGGAGACTGGCGGTCACCTCGGCGCCGGCCTGGGCGTGGTTGAACTAACTCTGGCCCTGCACTACGTCTTCGACACGCCGCGAGACCGCCTCATTTGGGACGTCGGACACCAAAGCTATCCGCACAAGATCCTGACGGGGCGCCGCCATCGCATCCGCACGCTTCGGCAGGGCGGCGGTTTGTCCGGTTTCACCAAGCGTAGCGAAAGCGAGTTCGATCCGTTTGGTGCAGGGCATTCCTCCACCTCCATCTCGGCAGCTCTCGGCATGGCAGTGGCGCGCGACCTCACCGGCGCCTCCAACAACGTTGTGGCGGTGATTGGCGACGGCGCCATGTCCGCCGGCATGGCCTACGAGGCGATGAACAATGCCGGCGCCCTCGGCTCTCGGCTAGTCGTCATTCTCAACGACAATGGCATGTCGATTTCGCCGGCCGTTGGCGCGATGTCCGCCTACCTGGCGCGTCTCTTCTCCGGGCGAGTCTATCGTCGTATCCGGACGGTTGCCAAACGGGTCGCCGCATTCCTGCCGAAATACCTGCGTGAGAAGGTGCGCCTCACAGAGGAGTTCGCGCGCAGCTTCTGGACCGGCGGCACCCTCTTCGAGGAGTTCGGCTTCTATTACATCGGACCGATCGACGGCCATAATCTCGACCATCTGCTCCCCGTCCTGCGCAACGTGCGCGACGACGATGGGAAGCGCCCTTTCCTGATCCATGTCGTCACCCGTAAAGGCAAGGGCTACGAGCCGGCGGAGGCAGCGCCCGACCGGCTACACGGCGTCACCCGGTTCGACATCGCAACCGGACGCCAAGCCAAGACAATCGCATCTGCACCGGCTTACACAAGGGTGTTCGCGGACAGCTTGACGAAGCTCGCCGACAGCGACCCTAAGATTGTCGCGATTACCGCCGCCATGCTCTCGGGGACCGGCCTTGAGGCCTTCGCCCAGCGCTTCCCGACGCGCACCTTCGACGTCGGCATCGCTGAGCAGCACGCCGTGACCTTCGCCGCCGGTCTCGCCGCCGAGGGGCTCCGGCCTTTCGTCGCCATCTATTCGACCTTCCTGCAGCGAGCGTACGATCAGGTCATCCACGACGTGGCGATTCAGAAACTGCCGGTCCGTTTCGCGGTCGACCGGGCCGGCCTCGTCGGCGCCGACGGACCGACCCATGCCGGCGCCTACGACGTCGCCGCTCTGGCGCCGATTCCCGGCGTGGTGCTGATGGCGGCCGGTGACGAGGCCGAACTGGTGCACATGGTGACGACCGCCGCGGCCTATGACGAGGGGCCCATCTTTTTCCGCTACCCGCGCGGCGAAGGTCTGGGCACCCCTCTCCCCGAGAACGGCCAGGTGCTGGCGATCGGGAAAGGCCGCATTTTGCGCGAGGGAACGCGGGTCGCGCTCCTATCGTTCGGGGCAAGACTCGGCGACTGCCTCTCGGCCGCGGCCACGCTCGACGGCCTCGGCCTTTCAACCACGGTCGCCGATGCCCGCTTCGCCAAGCCCCTCGACATCGATCTCACAGAGCGGCTCGTCCGCGACCACGAACTCCTGCTCACTGTTGAAGAGGGCGCCGCCGGAGGCTTCGGTTCGCTGGTCCTCGGCCATCTCTCGCGCGTCGGTCGTCTCGATGGCGGCGCCATCGTCCGCACGCTTTGCCTGCCCGACCGCTATGTCGAACAAGATCGGCCGGAAGCTATGCTTGCCGCGAGCGGGCTTGATTCGGCCGGCATCGTGCGCTCTGTTCTGGCCGTTCTCGGCCGCGACAGCCGAACGTCCGGGGTTCTGACCGCGTGAAAGACTGGTTGCCTCATCAGTTTGCAGGCGAGACTGCGCGCCCGACGAAAATGGGGAGCCCGGTGGCCGGGCATGGCATCGCCGCGGCGACGACCCTGGCCATCCTCGCGCTTGTCGGCGGTATTGTCCTTTGGACGGAGTTCGGCGGCGCGGTTTTTTTCGACGCGCTAGCGGCCGGTCTGGTCAACTGCTTCTTCTGATTGGCGCTTGAGGTTCCGCCAGTGGAGACGAGGCTGCGCTTGGACCAGGCGTTGGTCGTTCGCGGCCTTTACCAGACGCGATCGCGGGCTCGCGATGCCATTTTGCGGGGAACCGTGCGGGTCGACGGCGCGATCGAACAACGGCCCGGGCAAATGGTTCCCTACGCGGCCGTCATCGCCGTCGACGATCCCGCCGCGGCTTACGTCTCGCGCAGTGCGCTTAAGCTAGCCGCCGCCATGGACCACTTCGGCCTTTCGGCGACAAGCGCCGTCGCTCTCGATATCGGCGCTTCAACCGGCGGCTTTACTCAGGTGCTGCTGGAGCGGGGAGCGAGCCGGGTCTACGCGATCGACGTCGGGCATGCCCAACTCCATCCACGGGTTGCCAGCGACCCTCGCGTAAGCCGCCTTGACGACACCAACGCACGCGACCTCACTCCAACACTCGTCCCCGAGCCGATCGACGCCATCGTCGCAGACGTCAGTTTCATCTCCTTGCGTCTCGCGCTGCCACCGGCACTTGCGCTGGCAGCACCGCGTGCATGGCTCGTTGGTTTGATCAAGCCGCAGTTTGAAGTCGGCCGCGAGGGCGTCGGCAAGGGCGGTATCGTCCGCGACCAGGAACTGGCCCATGCCACCGCAAGCGCGATCGCCGAGTGGCTGGCCGGTCTCCCCGACTGGACGGTCTCGGGCCTTCTCCCCTCGCCCATCGTCGGCGGTGACGGCAACCTCGAGTATCTCGTAGGGGCGCGCCGTGACTGAGCAGGCGGTTATTCGTGACGTCGGCCACGCCGGCGACGGCGTCGCCGAAACCGAAGGCGGCCGCGTTTTCGTTCCCCTGACTTTGCCAGGCGAGCGGGTCGAATTCGAGCGCCAAGGCGAGCGGGGCACGCTCCTAACGGTTCTATCGCCGAGCGCAGAACGGCAGGAACCGCCATGCCGGCATTTCGGCGCATGCGGAGGCTGCGCCCTCCAGCACTGGCATCAACAGCCCTACCTCGCCTGGAAAAGCGAGCAGGTCGCTGCCGCCCTCGCCCAACGCGGTCTTGCCGCACCGATCCGTCCGATCATCCCGGCCAACCCAGGCGACCGCCGCCGCACGGTGCTGACCGCACTGCGTCGCGTCGGCGGGGCGATTCTGGGGTTTGCGCGCCGCTCGTCGAACGAGGTTGTGGCCATAGAGGAATGTCCCGTCACGGCCCCGGCCATCGTGACTGCGTTTCCAACCATCAGGCAGATCGCCGCGACCGTCCTCGGTCCCGGCGAGAGGGCGCAGGTCGCGGTGACCCTCACCGATGTCGGTCTCGACGTCAGCATCGAGGCCGACCGCCTTGCCTCCGCCGATTCGGCGGCATTGCTGCGCTTCGCCTCAGTTCCGTCGCTGGCCCGGCTCACCGTCGCAGGAGAGACAATCTTTCAAACGCGCGAACCTGTTCTTGCGGTCGGCCAGAGCTACCTCCACCCAGCCCCCGGCGGCTTTTTGCAGGCCACGGCGCCGGCCGAAGCGGCCCTCGCCGCAGCCGTTGACGAGGCGGCCGGCGAAAACGGACCCGTCGCAGACCTTTTCTGCGGTGTCGGCACCTTCACGCTGCGCCTAGCCAAGCGTACTCCAGTCCTCGCGATGGACTCCGACCCCGCGGCGCTGGCGGCCTTGCAGAAGGCGACGCACCGAGCGCGGGGAATCAAGGCGGTAACGGCGCGGCGCCGCGACCTAATGCGCAGCCCGCCGACGCCGACCGAGCTTCGCGGCTTCGCTGCAGTGGTGTTCGACCCGCCTCGCGCCGGCGCTCGACGCTTAGCCGAAGAACTTGCCCAGTCGACTGTCCCACGCATCGCCGCCGTATCGTGCAACCCGGCGACCTTCGCCCGCGACGCCCGCATCCTGGTTGACGGCGGCTACGCTCTGTCCTGGGTCCAACCCGTCGACCAGTTCCTCTTTTCGCCGCACATCGAGCTGGCAGCGGCGTTCCAGCGCTAGCCGCCGCTCAGCCATCGAGCTTCTCGGTCGCCTGGATGGCGATTCCGAATCCGTCGAGGCCGACATAGCGCCGCTCGCGATGAGCGAGGAGCCGGATCGAGGTCACGCCGAGATCCTTGAGGATCTGCGCGCCGAGACCGATCTCCCGCCACTCCTCCTCGCGGGCCGTCGGCGTTGCGTGCGCCGCGGCCCCGCGCCCGGGCGAAACGCCGGCGGCACCCTCGCGAAGATAAATAACGACGCCGCGTCCCTCTTTGCGAATGCGCTCCATCGACTTCGCCAGGGAGCCGCCCTCGCCAAACACGTCCTCCGCCACCTGCTCGCGATGGAGGCGCGCAAGCACGCCCGAGCCGTCTCGGATATCGCCAACCACGATGGCAAGGTGCTGCATCGGGTCGAAGGGCGTGCGGTAGGAGATCGCCGTTGCCGGTCCTGCTGCGGTCGTCAGAGTGAACTCGTCGACCCGCTCGACCAGCCGCTCCCGTCGCTGGCGCCACGAGATGATGTCGGCCACCGAGACGATTGGGAATCGCCAGGTGTCCGCGAAGTCGGTCACCTGGCTCCCGCGCATCACCGTACCGTCGTCATTGACGAGTTCGCAGATAGCCGCGACAGGAGGGAGGTTGGTCAGCCGGCAGAGGTCGACCGCCGCCTCGGTATGACCCGAGCGAATGAGCACGCCGCCTTCGCGAGCGATCAGCGGGAAAACGTGACCTGGCCGAACGAAATCGCCGGCAGCGGCGGCAGGGTCCGCCAGCGCCTTGATCGTGTTAGCTCGTTCCTCTGCGGAAATGCCGCTCGTCAGTCCCCGCCGGTAGTCGATCGAGATCGTGAAGGCGGTGCCATGCGGCGCATCGTTCTCGGCAACCATCGGCGTGAGATTGAGCCGCTGCGCCAAGTCGGCGGGAATCGGAGCGCAGACGATGCCGGACGTGTGCCGGACAATCAGCGCCAGCTTGTCCGGCGTTGCATGCACGCCGGCGACGATCAGGTCCGCTTCGTTCTCTCGGTCGGCATCGTCGGTGACGATGACGATCTGGCCCTGCTCGAACGCACGCAGGGCGTAGGCAACGCGCTCGATCGCGTCCTTCATGGTCTGTCCAACTCCAACTCAGCCGTTTTGCGCTCGATGGCGCAGGAAGTGGTCGGCCAACACAATGGCCAGCATTGCCTCGCCGATCGGAACGGCCCTGATCCCGACGCAAGGATCGTGGCGGCCCTTGGTGGCAACATCCACCTCCTCGCCGGACCGCGTCACCGTCCGCCGCGGGGCCAGGATCGAGGATGTCGGCTTGACCGCAAATCGCGCGACAATCGGTTGCCCGGTGGAGATGCCACCGAGAATGCCGCCCGCATGGTTCGAAAGGAAATGGGGCAGGCCGCCCTCGCCAATCCGCATCTCGTCAGCGTTTTCCTCGCCGCTGAGGCTAGCAGCGGCAAAGCCCGCACCGATCTCCACCCCCTTAACGGCGTTGATCGACATCAGCGCCCCGGCGATGTCCTGGTCGAGCTTGCCATAGATCGGAGCGCCCCACCCGGCCGGCGCCCCCCTTGCCTCGACCTCGATCACCGCGCCCACCGAAGAGCCTCGCTTGCGCACGTCGTCCAGATAGTCGGCCCAGCGCTCGGCCGTGGCCTTGTCGGGGGAGAAGAACGGGTTGCGCTCGACCTCCTCCCAATCCCAGTTGGCACGATCGACCTGATGCGGACCGATCTGAACCAGCGCGCCGCGAATCGCAACGCCGGGGATGACCTTGCGCGCAACCCCACCGGCCGCCACGCGGCAAGCCGTCTCCCGCGCCGACGCACGCCCACTGCCTCGCCAATCGCGAATCCCGTATTTGGCGTCATAGGTGAAATCGGCATGGCCCGGGCGGTAGCGGTCCTTGATCTCGTCGTAGTCCTTGGACCGCTGGTCGACGTTGTCGATGACCAGCGCGATCGGCGTTCCCGTCGTCAGATGCCGATCGCTACCCTCTTCCGGCATGACCCCGGAAAGGATGCGAACGCGATCCGGCTCGCGACGCTGCGTCGTGAACCGCGACTGGCCTGGGCGCCGCTTATCGAGAAAGGCCTGAATGTCCGCTTCCGCCAGCGCGATCCGCGGCGGGCAGCCGTCGACGACGCAGCCGATAGTCGGACCGTGACTCTCCCCGAAAGTCGTGACGCGGAAGAGATGACCGATGGTGTTGTGCGACATGCGGCCGGGCCATTGGCGAGGTGGCGCTTCTTAAGCGCCTCCCGCCGGACGGTCAAACTTCCGCCGCCTTACCCGAGAGATTGGCAGCGGCCGGCGTCTCTCCGGCAGAGCCGCTGCTGCGCTGCAATATGCCCCTCCCCCCGGGCGCCTTGTGGTTCGCTGCGGGGCGACTATCCTGTGTCCATGCGCGCATTCGTCATCGCCGTCTTCGGATTCCTGGCCCTGACCGCTTCAGCCGGGGCACAGACCCTCTTTGCCCCGCCAGTCTCCTATCCGACTGACCGCAGCTGGATCACCGCAGTCGATCAGCAACGACGTCTGCTTTACCTCAACGATGGAAAAACATTTCGGCTCGGTCCCACGATCGACCTTCGCAAGCTGCAGGTTGGCATGCAGGCCCGCGTCGCCTACGAGGTGCTGGGCGGAGAGCCAGTAGCCTTTGCCATTGTCGCCGGGTTTTACCCGCTGGAGCCGCCCGAAGGCCCGAGCCTGCAGGACATCTTCGAACGGCGGCGTCTACGGCGGCTTGGCAACTAAGACCCGCCGCCTTCCATCACCTTGGTGATGTCGGGCGCGTCTGGGTTTTTCATCCCGATGATGTGGTAGCCAGCATCTACGTGATGGATCTCGCCGGTCACTGCCTGGGCTAGATCTGACAAGAGGTAAACCGCCGCGTTGCCGACCTCCTCAGTCGACACGGTGCGCCGCAGCGGCGTGTTCAACTCGTTCCACCTCAGAATGTAGCGGAAGTCGCCAATACCGGAGGCGGCAAGCGTCTTGATCGGACCGGCGGAAATGGCGTTTACGCGTATCTGCCGCGGGCCGAGATCGGCGGCAAGGTAACGCACGCTTGCCTCAAGCGCGGCTTTGGCTACCCCCATCACATTGTAGTGCGGCATCCACTTCTCGGCACCGTAGTAGGTGAGCGTCAGGATGGAGCCGCCTGGACGCATCAACGGCTCGGCGCGCCTAGCGATGGCGGCCAGGGAATAGACCGAAACCAGCATCGTGTTGCTGAAATTGTCCGCGGTCGTGTCGAGATAGCGCCCGGTAAGCTCGTTCTTGTCCGAGAAGGCGATAGCGTGAACCACGAAATCGAGCCCGCCCCACCTCCTCTGCAGTTCGGCGAATGCCGCGTCCAGCGTCGCCGGGTCGCTGACGTCGCAATGCCCGATCACCGTCCCGCCTATCTCGGCGGCTAGCGGTTCAACGCGCTTCTTCAGGGCGTCCCCCTGAAACGTGAAGGCCAGCTCAGCGCCATGATCGTGGCAAGCGCGGGCAATCCCCCAGGCCAGCGAGCGATTGTTCGCCAAGCCCATGATGAGGCCTCGCTTGCCCGCCATCAGCCGCGATCCGTCCGCCATCCGCCCAGTCCTAACCACTTGGGAAGTGCCGGCGAGCTATTGCACGCGGCCTGCCAGCCTTCAAGGCGCGCTACCGGCACAGAGCCAAAAGGCTTAACGGCGATGCTTTTCGGCACCTTCCGGCCGTGCCGATCCCGTTTGGCTCAGCGCACCAAAACAGCCCGGAAATCGTTCACATTCGTGAGAGTTGGGCCGGTGACGACGGCCAGTCCCGCGTTCGCAAAGTACGAGTAGGCGTCGTTTCGCGCCAGATGCGCCGCCATTGCTGCCCGATCGGCGTCGACCTCGCCCGGCGTCAATGGCCGCGCGTCGCCAAACCAGGCCCCGGCATTGTCTTCCGACCCGTCAATTCCGTCGGTGTCGCAAGCAAGCGCCGCAATGCTCCCCGCCGCCGGGTCACCCGCGAGCGCCGCTTTCAGTGCCAGGAGAAACTCGGCGTTCCGTCCACCGCGACCGCCACCGCGTACTGTCACGGTAGTCTCACCGCCAGACAACAGCACGGCAGGCGGCGCCAACGGCTCGCCGTGCCGCCGCACCGATTGGGCGATGCCGGCCATGACGCGACCGACTTCACGCGCTTCGCCTTCGATCGCATCACCGAGAATGAGCGGCGTAAGGCCAAGCGCGCGGGCCCGGGCCGCCGCGGCTCGGAGCGCCGCCATCGGCGCCGCCAAGAGGTGCACCGCTCCCTCCGCCGGCCTGACGGCCCGCGCGGCGTTTGCTTCGATCGCGCGACGCACGTTTGCCGGTATTTCGATCTTGTACTCGGCAAGGATAGCGAAAACTTCTGGGGGAGGCGGCGGCACGCCGATCGTTGGCCCCGAACCGATCAGCCCGACGTCGTCCCCGGGGATATCGGAGATCGCGTAGGTAACAAGTCTTGCTGGCGCCACGGCTTCTGCGAGCCGACCGCCCTTGATCGCGGAGAGCGCCTTGCGCACCCGGTTCATGGCACCGATCGGGGCACCCGAAGCGAGCAGCGCCCGGGTGATCGTCTGCTTCTCTGCCAGAGTAATGCCGTCCGCCGGCAGCGTAAGCAGCGCCGAGGCACCGCCCGAGATCAAGAAGACGACGAGATCGTCCGGTCCGGCCCCTTTGGCCGCGGCCAGAATCCTTTCCGCGGCCGCACGCCCCGCCGCGTCCGGCACCGGATGGGCCGCCAGCGCAACCTCGACGCCTCGAGTGGCCGCCCTATGCCCATACCTCGTCACGACGAGCCCCTCGCAGGGGCCGCCATAAGCCGCCTCGAAAGCCGCCGCCATGCTCGCTGCGGCCTTTCCGGCACCGAGGACGATGGTTCGCCCGCGGGGCGGCGTTGGCAGGCGCCCGGCGAACTTCCCCTCTGGCTTTGCCGCTTCGAGCGCCGCGCCGAAAAGCGAATGAAGAATTTCGCGATCGCTGGTCATGCCGACTCCGGAAGTCGCTTGCAACATCGCGAGCACCGCGCGGCGCTCTTCGGCATCAGCGCTCCCGTGACCGTCATGCCTTGGCGGCACTAGCGGTTCGGGCCCGCTGCCGCACCAATGCGAGAATGGCGGCAGAAAGCGGCGTAGCCACGCCGACCCAACCTGCGAGTTCCACGACAGCGCCGAGCAGGGCCTCAGTTTCCAGCGGGCGCCCGCGCTCGAGGTCCTGAGCCATTGAAGTCTTGTGCGCCCCGACCTGCCGTGCCCCGTCGATGCGCGCTTCGAGTTCGATCGCCAAACGCACGCCGAGTGCGCCACCGACGGCTGCGGCTTCGACCATCATCGCCCGCACCACCGCGAGCACGCCCTCGTCGGCGATCATTTCATCGAGCCGACCTCCGGTGAGGGCGCTTATCGGGTTGAACGCCATGTTTCCCCAGAGCTTGATCCAGAGATCGTCGCGGATGCGATTGCGCACCGGAGCCTTCAGGCCGGCGGCAATGAGCGTCCGCGACAATTCCGTAATCCGCTCGCTCCGGCTGCCGTCAGGCTCCCCCAGGGTGAAACGGTCACCGTATTCGTGCGTGATGACACCCGGCTGTGTCACCTCGGTCGCCGGTTGTACGATACAGCCGACGGTCTGAGCCGGCGGCAACTCGCGCCAAAGGCGACCGCTGGGGTCCACCGATAGCACCGGCCGGCCGTCGAAAGGTCCCCCCATCCGATATGTGTACCACCAGGGTATCCCGTTGATCGCGGCAACGATCAGAGTCCGCTCGCCGATCAGCGGGCCGAGCTGCGGTAACGCCGCTTCAAGCTGATGCGCCTTGAGCGTGATGAACAAAACGTCCTGAGGCCCGGCGCGAGAGACATCGTCGATCAACTGCGGACGCACAACGATCTCGCGCCCTGCCTCAATGAGCTTCAGCCCCTCGCGTCTCATCGCTTCCAGGTGCGGCCCCCGGGCCACCACCGCTGTCGGAGTCCCCGCTGCCTCCAGCCGAGCTGCGAGGAACCCGCCGATCGCGCCCGCGCCGAAGACCGTGATGCGCTGCATCGGCTCAGGCGCCCGCGGGCGTCGTCAGGCCGAGCTTCTCGGCAAGGCCAATCCGCTGAACCTTCCCCGTCGCGCCCTTCGGAATCTCAGTGACGAAGACAACGCGTCGCGGAACTTTGAAATCCGCCAGCCGCTTGGCCGCAAAGTCCCGCAGTTCGCGTTCGGTGAGGGACTGCCCTTCGCGCAACACCGCAACTGCTGCCACTTCCTCGCCGAGCTTGGGATGCGGCATGCCAAAGGTCACCGCTTGGGCAACGGCGGGGTGGTCGAGAAGCACCGTGTCCACCTCAAGCGGGCTGACCTTCTCGCCCCCGCGATTGATCAGTTCCTTGAGCCGTCCCGTCAAGAAGAGATAGCCATCGGCGTCGAAGCGCCCCTGATCTCCGGTACGGAACCAGCCCTTACTGAAGGCCTTGGCGTTCGCCTCCGGATTCTCCGCGTAACCGGCCGTCACATTTGGCCCGCGGATGACGACCTCCCCCACCCCCGCACCGGAAACGAGATTGCCGGCGTCGTCCATGAGGGCGACTTCGGGTCCGGCCGCCAAGCCGACCGAGCCCGGTTTCCGCGGCCGAGGCGGCAGCGGGTTGGAAGCCATCTGGTGGGCTGCCTCGGTCATCCCGTAGGCCTCCACGATTGGGCAGCCGAACGCTTCCTCCAACTCGTGGAATACTTGTGGCGGCAATGACGCCGAAGAAGAACGGACCAGGCGCAGCTTGGCGCCGCGGGCCTCTCCCGGATTGGCGCTCGATCGGGCAAGGATCGCCTGGTGCATGGTCGGCACCGCTGTATACCAAGTCGGGCGCACCTCGCGGAGCCAACTGAAAAACTTGAGGGCATTGAAACCTGGCGTACAGGAAACGGCTGCGCCCGCCGACAGCGATGACAACACCGCCGCGATGAGACCGTGGATATGGAAGAGCGGCATAATGTTGAGACAAAGGTCGGCCGGGCCGAGGGCCAGCGACGCAGCGATATGCCGTGCCGAGGCCGCCAGATTAGCGTTAGACAGCGGCACGATCTTTGGCCGCGCTGTGGTCCCGGAAGTATGGAGCACCAGAGCGACATCGTTTGCCGTGGCCGGCCCCGGACGGGCGGCCGAGCCGGTTCTTAGAGCAGCCAAGTCGAGAGCAAACTGCCCCGCAGGGTCGCCGTCCGATGTGCGCAGCGTTACCAGGGGAATGCCGCGCGCCGTCGCCGCCGCCGTAGCAACAGTCTCGGCGCCGCCGCTAACAATCAACGCCTTCGGCTTGAGGTCCGAAAGGTAAAAGTCGAACTCCTCCTGACGGTAGGCTGGGTTCAACGGTGCCGCGGTCGCCGCCGCCGCCACCGCTACAAACGCCGTTGCCATCTCCGGGCCGTTCGGCAACACGATCGCGACGGCATCGCCCCGGCCCACACCGTGCGCATTGAGGCCGGCCCTGACATCGCCGATGAGCCGGCGAAGCCCACCGAAGGTGAGGAACGGCCTACCGGGCGCCCCCACCGCGGGTGCGGAGTCGGATGCGGTTAGCGAGGCGAGGATCGTTTCGGCGGTCGCGGACATGATCGGAAATCCAGGAAATAGGCCGCCCTCTCTAACGGCTGGCGGGCGGAAATAGAAGTGGCAGCGGAACTGGCAATCGGCGGCTAGCCTTGACGGCCGCCCCGTGTATGCTCCCCAGCGCGACTCGCCGGGCCCCCAGATGGATTGCGCGGTCTCGCCGCCCCCCTTTTTGGGCGGATTGCCAAGCACCGACGGCTGAGGTCAGCTATGCCGATTGGAGGATCGCCGCAGCGATCCGGACTGGCTGGAGAGGGTGTATGGGGTTGCGCGCGGGTTGCGCGGTATTGCTTGCAGCGTGTGCGTTGGCGTTTGCTCCAGGCAACGCTGAAGCGCGGATCACCCGCATCGATATCAAGCGTACCGAGTCTCCGACCTTCGAAGGGCGCTCTTTCGGAAGTGTCGGCCCCTACGAGAAAATCGTCGGGCGAGCTTACGGCGAACTCAACCCGAGCGACCCCCGCAACGCAGCGATCGTCGACGTCGCCCGCGCGCCACGGAATGCCCGCGGCATGGTCGAATACGACACCGACATTTTCATCCTTAAGCCGTTAAATCTCGCCAGTAGCAATCACCGGCTGTGGTTCGAAGTGAACAACCGCGGCAACCTACCCGCTCTAGCCCAACTGAACGACGCAACGACTGGCGGCAACGATCCCACTGCTGCCACCGACGTCGGGAACGGCTTTCTGATGCGCCAGGGTTATTCCATCTTCAGCGTCGGCTGGGACATTTCCGCGGCGCCGGGCGCGGGCCGCCTGACGATCCGTGTTCCAACAGCGGTCAATCAGGACAAATCCTCGATTGTAGGACCGGCGCTTGAGGAGTTTGTCGTCGACGACACCGTGACGACCGGCGCACTAAGCTATGCTGCCGCCAATCTCGACAAATCGCGCGCCAGCTTGACCATGCGCGCGCGCGTCGACGACCCGCCGGTTGAGATTCCCCACGAGGCCTGGGACTTCACCGACGCCACCGGGACTGCCATCCGCATGGCTGATAACGCTCCCTTCACGCAGGGCATGCTTTACGAATTCACCTACCAAGCCAAGGATCCGCTGGTAGCCGGTATCGGCTTTGCCGCCATCCGCGACGCGGCGACTTTTTTGCGCCGGATGGTCAAGGACGACGCCGGCACCCCCAATCCGCTCGCCGGTAGCATTCAATACATCTACACCGGCTGCGTCTCCCAGCCCTGCCGCGCCCTGCACGACTTTGTTTGGCTCGGCTTCAATGACGACGGCACCGGCAAGCGGGTGATCGACGGCATGGTGAATTGGATCGGAGGATCGACCGGCATCTTCATGAACTACCGCTTCGCGCAACCGGGTCGCACGCACCGACAGCACATCGCTCGCTGGTACCCCGAATTCCAGGCACCATTCACCAATCAGGTGATCAGCGACTCGGTCACCGGCAAGACCGATGGCCGCCTCGCCCTCTGCAGCCGCAACGACACCTGCCCGAAGATCTTCGAAGTCAACTCGGAGAACGAATACTGGGCAAAAAACATGGCCGTGGGGAATCTGGACGGTAACGGCAAGGACCTGCCCGATGCGCCTGGCGTGCGCAGCTACCTCCTTGCCTCGCTCCCGCACCAGGGCGGGGTCGGAGCAACCGGGTCGGGCATCTGCCAGCAGAATCGCAACCCGCTCGTCGCAAACGCGGTGTTGCGCGCCTTGTTGGTCGCCATGGATGAGTGGGCGAGTTCAGGGCGTGAGCCGCCGCCGAGCCGGCTTCCCCGCCTGAGCGATGGCTCACTGGTGCCGCCGCTGCCTCAGACTGGGGTCGGATTCCCAACGATTCCAGGGGTGAAATACAACGGCCGCATGCATACCGGAGACCTCTTCGACTTCGGACCGGCTTTTGACGAGGGCATCTTGTCGGTATTGCCGCCGAGGAAACTCGGCACCCCCTATGCGGCGCTGGTGCCAAGAACCGACGCCGACGGCAATGGTATTGCCGGCATTCGCCTGCCCGAAGTAGCCGTACCTGTTGCCACCTACACCGGTTGGGGTTTACGCGCACAACCAACCGGTGCCGACGAAGGTTGCGACGCCGCCGGCCAAATGATCGACTTCGCAAAAACAAAAGCTCAGCGTGTGGCTGCCGGCGACCCGCGGCTCTCTCTGGAGGAGCGCTATCCCGCCAAGAACGCTTATGTGTCGGCCGTTGCCGCCGTCGCCCAGAGCCTTGCTCGCGACCGCTTCCTATTGCCAGACGACGTTCAGGTTTATGTGCGTCGAGCACAGCAGGCGCCGATCGGAAACTGATGGTCAGGCGGAAACCATGCCGCCGCTCAGTCAGCGCGGGGCGTCTTTTTGTCTAGGCCCACGCCAGAAAAGCCGCTAGTAGACGGCTAGTCTCGCCAAGAAGAAGGGCGGCAACAACTTCGACGCTCCGGCGGAAAATTGGGAGTCCGCGAAGAGCTGGCGACAACCTTGGGGAGTTGAGCCATGACCACGACAATGTCCCGCCACTTTGCAGCCATTGCGCTGCTCGCTGGCGCACTTCCGTTTTCGAGCCCAGCGCACGCCTGGGAACCCACTCGGCCGATCGAGATCGTTGTCCCTGCTGGCGCCGGGGGCGGAGCTGATCAGATGGCTCGCGCCGTTCAAGGTATTATCACCAAGTACAACTTATCGAAGCAGCCAGTGACGGTCGTCAACAAGTCAGGCGGAGCCGGCGGCGAAGGCTTCCTCGACATCAAGAGTTCTCCGGGCACTGCGCCCGCCGGGCAGCACCGCCTGGTGATCACCCTGTCCAACCTGTTCACCACGCCACTGGCCACCGGTATCCCTTTCAGCTGGAAGGACCTGACGCCGGTCGCGATGATGGCCCTCGACGAGTTTGTCCTCTGGGTGAACGCGGACAAGCCCTACAAGTCGGTTCAGGATTACGTTGCCGCGATCAAGGCCGCCCCGGACGGGACGTTCAAGATGGGTGGAACCGGCTCCAAGCAAGAGGACCAGATCATCACCGTCCTCTTGGAAAAGGCGATCGGCAAGAAATTGACCTACATCCCCTATTCCGGCGGCGGTGAAGTGGCCACCCAACTGGTCGGCGGCCACGTCGACTCGACCGTCAACAACCCGATCGAGGCCGTGGCGCAGTGGAAGGCCGGCAAGCTTCGCCCGCTTTGCGTTTTCGATACGGCCCCGCTGAACTACCCCGACAAGATCGCTGGTGACACTTCCTGGAGTTCCATCCCAACCTGCAAGTCGCAGGGACTGGATGTGAACTACCTGATGCTCCGCGGCTTCTTCATGCCCGGCAACGTCCCCAAGGACGTCGTTGCCTATTACGTCGATGTGATGAAGAAGGTGCGGGACACGCCGGAGTGGAAGACCCTCATGAATGACGGCGCCTTCAACCAGACTTTCATGGCGGACGCCGATTACGCCAAATGGGTCGGAGACGCCGAGAAGGTCCATTTCGATCTGATGAAGGCTGCCGGCTTCTTGGCGCAGTAACGGAAGGTCTGGCCCTCAGACAATGAGCGAGAGCACTGACGCCGGTGGGAAGGGACCTTCCCACCGGACTGTCGAACTGGGCGTTGCGGCCTTCACCGCTCTCCTGGCGATCATTGTGATCGCCGGCAGCCTGCGTGTTGGCATCGGCTGGGCCGTCGAGGGGCCGCGTGCCGGCTTCTTCCCCTTCTGCATCGGCGTCATCATGTTCGGTGCGTCGCTGTTGAACCTGGCCCGCGCTTTCGGCGGGCATCATCACCGCGTTTTCGCCGGCTGGAACCAAATCCGTCAGGTTGTTGCGGTTGCCATACCCACCGGCATCTACGTGTTCCTGATCTCAGGAGTTCCGGCCATTCTTGGCGTGGGCTTTCCAGCCGGCTTCCTCGCCACCGATCGTTCCATGTTGGTGCCCGGTCTCGGCATTTATCTCGCTTCGGCAATTCTCATCGCTGGTTTCATGAAGGTGCTCGGTCGCTATCGTTGGCCGCTAACGCTCGCGGTTTCGATTGCCTTACCCGTTCTCATCTACCTGACATTCGAGCGCTGGTTCCTGGTTTCTCTCCCGAAGGGACCGATCGAGGGGCTCCTCGGGCTCTGACGCCAACCGATCAACTGCGAGTACCTGCGGAACACGCCCCATGCAGAATTTCTTGGACCTGTTCCACGGTTTTGCGGTTGTTGTGCAACCCTACAATCTGGCGCTTATGGTGCTCGGCATCGTGCTCGGTGTCGTCATCGGAGTCCTACCGGGTCTCGGTGGCGCGAACGGGATCGCCATCCTGCTCCCCCTCACATTCAGCATGTCGCCGACATCGGCGATCATCATGCTGTCATGCATCTATTGGGGCGCACTCTTCGGCGGCGCCATCACGTCGATCCTCTTCAACATTCCGGGCGAACCATGGTCTGTCGCGACCACGTTCGACGGTTACCCGATGGCGCAGAAAGGTCAGGCCGGACAGGCGTTGACAGCGGCCTTCACGTCGTCGTTTGTCGGCGCTCTGTTCGCGGTCCTGGTCGTCACGCTGGTCGCCCCTCTGGTCGCTGATTTCGCCATCCGCTTCGGGCCGCCGGAGCTGTTCGCCGTCTACTTCCTCGCTTTCTGCAGTTTCGTCGGGCTCAGCAAGGAGCCGCCGATGAAGACGCTCGTGGCGATGATGCTGGGGTTTGCACTCGGTGCCGTCGGTCTCGACAAGGTCACCGGACAACTCCGGCTCACCTTCGGATTCACGGAACTCCTCACCGGTTTCGACTTTCTCATTGCCGTCATCGGTCTCTTCGGCATCGGCGAGATCCTGTTGACGATGGAGGAGGGCTTGGCCTTTCGTGGCAATTCGGCCGCGATCAATCCCAAGGTGGTGCTGCAGACCTGGGCCGAACTGCCTCGCCACTGGTTACTTTCGCTCCGCTCCTGCCTGATTGGCGTCTGGATGGGCATCACGCCCGCCGGGGCAACGCCCGCATCGTTCATGAGCTACGGTATCGCCAAACGAATGAGCAAAGGCGGAGGTCACGGCTTCGGGACCGGCCGTATCGAGGGGGTCATCGCTCCCGAGACCGCCGCCCACGCCGCCGGCACTTCGGCGCTGCTGCCGATGCTGGCACTCGGCATTCCTGGCTCCCCCACCGCCGCCGTCCTCCTTGGCGGCCTTCTGCTGTGGCACCTCCAGCCCGGTCCCATGCTGTTCATCGAGCAGAAGGAATTCGTCTGGGGGCTGATCGCCAGCATGTACATGGGCAACGTCGTCGGCCTCGTCGTCGTTTTGACGACAGTGCCCCTGTTTGCCTCGATCCTGCGTATCCCCTTCACGATCATTGCCCCTGTAATCCTGGTCTTTTGCGCGGTCGGCGCCTACACGGTGAACAACTCCGCTTTCGACGTGGTCATGATGTTCGTGTTCGGCATCGCCGGTTATTTCATGAAGAAGACCAACTACCCCCTTGCTCCATTGGTCTTGGCGATCGTGCTGGGCGGGAAAGCCGAGGTCGCTTTTCGGCAATCACTCCTCGCTTCGCAGGGGAGCCTCACCATCTTCTTCTCCAATAGTCTGGTCGGCTCCATCATGGCGCTGGCGTTCGTCGCACTCCTATGGCCACTCATTCATCACGGCTGGCTGAAGCTCCGCCCGGCACGGACCGTGTAGCCAACGAGAGAGAGCTGATGGTCGCGTGATGGCCGGTCCGACCGCCAACACCAGCGACGTGATTGTCATCGGCGGCGGCCACAACGGGCTGACCTGCGCCGCTTATCTCGCCGCCACCGGCCTCAAGGTTACGGTCCTGGAGCGCCGCGGCGTGGTCGGGGGCGCCGCCGTCACCGAGGAATTCCACCCCGGTTTCCGCAACTCGCTCGCCTCCTACACGGTTTCGCTCCTCAATCGGCGGGTCATCGTCGACCTCGATCTCGCCCGTCACGGCCTCCGGATTGTCGAGCGGCGGCTGCACAATTTCCTTCCCCTACCGGATGGCCGCCACCTCAAGATCGGCACAGGCGTAACCGAGCGCGAAGTCGCCCGCTTCTCGGCCAAGGACTCCGCCCGCCTCCCCGATTATTGGCGCCGCCTGGAGGCCGCTGCCGACGTGCTCCGGCAGCTCGCCCTCGATGTTCCACCGAAATTGGTCGGCGGCACGCTCCTCGACACCTTCCGGGACGTCGTGCAGGGCACGCGGTTCGCTCGGCGCGCTCGCAGCCTCGACATCGAGGGTCGACGGGTCCTCTTCGACCTCATCGCCAAGTCAGCCGGCGACTTTCTCGACGGCTGGTTCGAGAGCGCTCCGATTAAAGCGATTTATGGCTTCGACGGCATCGTCGGTTCCTACACCAGCCCCTATGCAACCGGCTCCGCCTACGTGCTTCTGCACCATGCCTTCGGCGAGGTGAACGGACGGCGTGGGCAATGGGGGCATGCCATTGGCGGCATGGGCGCTATCACCGAGGCGATGGCTCGCTCCTGCGGCGAGCGCCAAGTGCGGATCGTTATGAACGCAGAGGTACGCGAAGTGCTAACCGCCAGGGGGCGGGCGAACGGCGTGGTCACGGCCGACGGCGAGCGCTACCAGGCGAGCGTTGTCGTATCCAACCTGAACCCGCGCCTCCTTTTCCGCGACCTTCTCGATCCCGCTGTCCTCCCGCGCGAATTCCTTGATCGGATGGCGACCTGGCGGTCCGGCTCGGGAACATTCCGCATGAATGTCGCACTGTCGGAATTGCCGGACTTCACGGCTCTGCCGGGGAAGAACGTTGACGACCACCATACATCTGGCATCGTCATTGCACCGAGCTTGGGCTACCTGGATCGTGCCTATCTCGACGCGCGGTCATCGGGCTGGTCGAAAGCCCCAGTGATCGAGCTGCTTATCCCCTCGACGCTCGACGACAGTCTGGCGCCAAGCGGCAGGCATGTGGCGAGCCTCTTCTGCCAGCACGTCGCACCCGATCTGCCGGACGGCAAGAGATGGGACGACTACCGCGATGCCGTCGCCGATCTGATGATCGACACGGTCACCGCCTATGCTCCCAACTTCCGTTCGGCGATCATCGCCCGACAGGCCCTTTCCCCGCTCGATCTCGAACGAACGCTCGGCATGGTCGGCGGCGACATCTTCCACGGCGCCATGACCCTCGACCAGATTTTCGCGGCTCGGCCGATGCTGGGCTATGCCGATCATCGCACCCCGCTGGCAGGCCTCTACCAATGTGGCGCCGGCACTCATCCCGGCGGCGGTGTCACCGGCCTCCCCGGCCGCAACGCTGCCCGGGAGATCCTCAAGGATCTGCGGCGGCGACGGCGCGTCGCGTTCACGCCGGGTTGAATGCACCTCGGAGGGCAGACTATGAACGGTCGCGCTGTCTGTGAGTCCGGCCCCTAAGGTCACCTTCCTATGCTTTCGCGATTGCTTTCGTCCGCCGTGCTTGCCGCGGCCATCGGCGCCATGCACCCGTTGCTTGCGCAAACCAGATCGACCGTTGCCACGGTCAGCGGGATGCCCGCCGTGGTCGATCCCACCAATCTCTACAGCGAGACTGCGGCCGGCAAGTTCGATGACCGCACCCGTGACGTTCCGCACCGCGTCTATGTACCCAACGTTACCGACGGCTCCGTTACAGTCATCGACCCGCTGACAATGAAGATAATAGACCGGTTTGATGCCGGCCGAAGCCCGCATCACGTCGTACCCTCTTACGACCTGAAGACCTTGTGGGTCGCGGCGCTCGACGAATATGGCGGCAAAGGCGGGGCTCTCACCCCGATCGATGCGCGCACCGGCAAGCCGGGGAAATCGGTGCCGGTCCCCGACGCCTACAATCTCTACTTCACGCCCGACGGCAGCGCCGCCGTTGTTGTCGCCGAAGGACTAAACCGCCTGGAGTACCGCGATCCGCAAACCATGGAGCTGAGGGCGACGCTGCCCATCGAGGGCTGTGCCGGCATCAACCATGCCGACTTCTCGATCGACGGTAGTTTCGCCCTCTTCACCTGCGAGTTCGGCGGCACGGTCATTAAGGTCGATCTCATCGCCCGCAAGGTTCTCGGCCTGCTGAAACTGTCTCGCGGCGGCATGCCCCAGGACATCCGCATCGCCCCTGACGGCAGCGTGTTCTTCGTCGCCGATATGATGGCCGACGGGGTTTTTGTGATTTCGGCGGAGACTTTCACCGAAATCGGCTTCGTGCCGACTGGGCTTGGATCCCATGGCCTATATCCCAGTCGCGACGGCAAGAAACTCTACGTCGCCAACCGTGGCACGCATCGCATCACCGGCGCGGCGCACCCGCCCGGGAGCGTTTCGGTGATCGATTTCGCAACCCGAAAAGTCGAGGCGACGTGGCCCATCTCCCTGGGTGGCAGCCCCGACATGGGGGCCGTGAGCGCCGACGGCTCCCAACTCTGGTTGTCGGGCCGTTACGACGACGAGGTCTATGTCTTCGACACACGTAGCGGGGCGGTCAGGACCATATCCGGCGGTAGTCAGCCGCATGGCCTGACCTATTGGCCGCAGCCCGGCCGGTATTCGCTTGGGCACACCGCCAACTTACGCTAGCGCGTTGTGAGGGGACATGACCGCCCCTCCGCGAATCCGCGTTTGCTGTCACCGTGCCGGCGAGGGGCCGGCGTCGCAGAGCAGGATCTCCTCGGCGTTGTAAAGTTGATAGTCGGGCGGCGTCTGGCGGTCCTTGACCTGCGCGAACTCCGCCGACGCCCGCTTGCCGGAGTCGACACACGCCTGCACCCGCGCCACCGCAGCGCTGCGCGGTTGAACCCATCCCGTTCCCTCCGCTGGAAGCACAGAGAAAATCAGATCTTCCTCACGGAGCGGGTTCAGTTCCTCTTCAGTGGGGTTCGGCCCAGAATAAACGGTGAAGTCCGGAATAACCCCGACCCGTTGATTGGTCCGCCCTGAAGGTAGGTAGAAGCGCGCTTCGGTACCGAAATAGTAGACCGTCTTGTCGGTTCGATCGAGAAAGTCGCTGGTCTGCGCCGATCCCTTGCCGACTGTTGTGGTGCCAACCAGCCAGCCACGTTCATAATCCTGAACCGCGCCGGCGACGAATTCCGACGCGCTTGCCGAGGACTCGTTGATAAGGACCGCGATCGGCAGATCGGTCGCCTGCTCGGCGGTGGTGAATAGATGCTGCTCGAACCGGCTGCTGACGAGTTTGACGACCTCCTTGTGACCGAACAGCAGTCCCGCCACGCAGAGCCCCTGATTGAGATCCCCCCCAAGGTTGCCGCGGAGGTCGAGAATGATCCCGCGCAAGGTGCTATCGGCGCGGAGATCCTGAAGGACAGCTTTGGCATCATCGCAGGTCTTGGCAGGAAGGAAGCTCGCCAATTTCAAGTACCCAAAGCGGGCACCCAGGTCGTCAACAACTCCGCCCGCCACATTCAGCAATCGGACGTCGTCGCGCATGACCTCTATTGCCATCGCTTTGCCGCGCCGCTCGACGTCGAGACGAACGATCGACCCCTTCGGTCCGCCACGAATGAGGCCGACAACGTCGTCGATCTTCAACCCTGCCACCTGTTTGCCATCGACGGAATCGATCACGTCGCCGACGATCACGCCGGCCCGTCGCGCGCTTCCTCCTTCGACGGTGCTCTGCACAATGAAGCGCGTGTCGTCATTGGCGCCAATGCTCGCTCCGATCCCGACGAACTCAGTATTGCCACCACCGCGCTGGCGGACATCCCAAGCTTCCTTCGGATCGACATGAGCGTGCGCATCGAACACCAGGACGGCGGCGTTCAACCCGGTGGCAATCGCGCGCTGCTTGGAGACGCCTTGTGGCAACCGCGAGAGAAGATCGGCGCGAATTGCGAGGAAGTCAGGGATCGGCCCGCCGCCCTGCTGCCCCGGCGTGACCAGAGACTTAGCCGCATCGAAGTACATGCGCTGCTCGGCCTCGCGGCGGGCACGCGCCTCGTCCCAACCCAGCCGAGCCGGCGCCGGCTGGTCCGCGTTCACGCGCACCAACTGCAGCGCTCCGAAGTCCTTGAGCACGGTCACGACGCGCTCCGGCCGAAGCCTGCCGATGTCCTTCGGCACCAGCCGTTCCGCCGGTCGCAGCAAATTGCCGATGGCATCGACTTGCCGCAGGCAAAAGAGCGCTGTCAATTCGCTTTTGAGACAGGGGTAAGCTCGATCGAACATCTCCAGCGCCCGTTCGTCGAGCGTGGTCTTAGCCCAATCAGCATCGTCGGCCGCGGTCTGGGCCCCCGCCGGCATGGCCGCCGATAGCGCCGCAAATGCTCCCAGCCGCCTGATCAATCGCCCTAGCCTCATGGCGGACCTCTCTATATTACCAGTTGCCGAAACTTAGGGCGGGGGATCGCCGCCGCCAATAGCTAGCCGATCGCCCGGGGGCCGGGGATCAAGCGACCGGAGAGGATTTCAGCAATGGCGCGGGCGGAGCGAGAACAGACCAAGTCCAAACGAGCGATTGCTGCGATCGCCGGGCTTGCCATTCTGGCCGCGTGCCAGCAGTCGCCGCCCGCTTTCGAAGGCAAAGTAACCGACAATTTCGGACGCCCGCTCGACGGCGTTGTTGTGGCGGTCGCCAACTCGCCAACCGTGACAAGTAGCGACGCGGGGGGCTCCTACCGTCTTCCTCACACGCCCAGCCGCGTAGTCCTCCAGTTCATCAAGGACGGCTATGCGTTTGGTGAGACCACGGTAGAAGGCAAGCCGGGAAATTTGGAGGTGCCGCCTGTACAGTTGTTTAAGCTCCTCAAATCGCAGGGCTGGTGGCTCGTCGCCGACGACTACCGAAGCCTGAACAGTTGCACCCTCACGGTGCGGCAGGATCGCGATCCCAATGGCGGCGTTACCGATGTCTACCTCTACCAGCAGGACCCGACACCGCTTCGGGGCACTGGCACTAAGCTGACTTTTCTCGACAACACTACGCCGGTACCGGGCGAGGAGATGCGGCTCTTTGCGGTCACCAACGTCGCTGAGGTCATGAGTGTCGGGCCGCGCGGCCGCCGCGCGTCGGAGGTTCCGCTGACTCCTCTTACCGCAAACGCACCGTTCGGACGCTGGTTCGTTGCCGAAGTCGCCCTCGGCACAGCGTACGTCTACCTACCGGTCAACGCCGACGGAGTGCCGATTGCCCGCGGCGGTGGTCGATGCTTTGCAATCCAGCCGAGGTGACCGCGGATCCCCGCCCGTTAGCACAACGTGCCCGGCTCCACGCTCGGCAGCCCTGAAACGACGCGAAGGCCGTCCGAGTTCGCCCGGCACATGACCATCGGCAAAGACGAATAGCCAGAGCCGCGGAAAGCCAAGGTACCTGTCGGAGTCTCCAGCGTCAGATCGCGAATGAAGCGCGTGGCGGCTTGGCCGTTCGGGCGGCCGGCAAGGCGCATGGCCGCCACAAGTCCTCGGACGGCGTTGTAGTGGCAGTAGGCAACGTGCGTCACGAGGCCAGTGCCGGAGTACTCGGCCGCCTGCGCCACAAAGCGCTGGACCTGCGCGCGACTATCCGCAGCCGCGAATGGCAGACATGCCCTGACTTCGACATCGGCGGGCAGTTGTCGCGCCTGAGCCTCGGAGAAATCCAGGAAGGCGAACACCATGCCCGGCGCGTACCCCTTCTCGGCTGCCTGCTGGACCAGTTTGACACTCGTTGGCCGCGACATCGTGCACAGCACGATAGTTGCCCGTCCCTCCTTGGCCCGTCGCAGTGCCGTACTGAAGTCGGCCGGTGTTCTGGGCGTGTCGATCGGCACCTGCGCCATTCCGACAACGCTCGGACGCACGAACTGCAGAACCCGTGACAGCACGAACTGGCCCGTCCTGGAATTCTCGGAGACAACAAAGATCCGACGCTCCGGAACCTCGGTGAGGTCGGCGATCAACGGACGCAGCGACTGCAACGTTGTCGCGCCGAAATGCAACGTCGTCTTGCCGCAAAACTGGCCTTCGTTGGTGAACGCATGCAGGAGGGGGATCGGAATGCCCTGCAGGGTTTCGTCGATGAACACGCGGCTGTTCGACAAGAGGCCGGTTACCACCGCCTCGATCTTGGAGCCGCCACCGATCATTTCGAGTGCTTGGTTCGTGGCCGCCTCGGGGTCGCCGAAGTCATCACGCACGACCAGCGACAACGGCCGGCCGAGGACGCCGCCCTCGGCATTGACCTCGGCGATGGCGACCTCAAGGCCCAGCCGCATCTGCGCATCGTAGGGCGAAAAGTTCTGCGACGAGATCAAGGCACCGATTGCCACGGGCGCACTCTGGCCGAAGCCGCCATGGCTGATCGCCGCCGAAGCGATGGCGCCTGAAAGGCCGGCGAGCACCTTCCTACGAGTTGTCAAAGTCTGCGATCCGCACCGTGGACTGGTGGAGGCCGATAGTGGTCGCTGGCGCCCTGGCGATCAAGGGCCCCCTGCCCCGGAAGTCGCATAAACACCCGATATCACAGCAAAAAGGCCGGTCGACGGAGGACTGATGCCGCCGCAGTCCGACGTGCTATCCTTCACGCGATAGTGCCTCAGAACGGGGCGCTTGATTTCGGGAGTGTAAGATGAGGACACCGCTCGTTCTGTCGCTTCTGGTAGCCGGTTCCGTCTTTGCCGTCGCACCCGCCTTCGCCGAAGTGGTCACCTATCGGGCAGATCTCAAGGGGTCCGCGGAAGTGCCCCCTAACAACAGCGCCGGCAGCGGGACGGTGGAGGCGACCTATGACACAGCAACCAAGGTTCTGACGTACACAGCGACCTACACTGGCCTTTCAGGACCGGCCACTGCCGCCCACTTCCACGGCCCTGCCGAGCCGACACAGGCTGTCGGCGTCGCGCTCCCAGTCCCCCCCGCAGTCGGTTTTGCCAGTCCGATCAAGGCGACTTCGACTCTGACCGACGCCCAGGCCGCCGACTTCCAAGCCGGCAAATGGTATTTCAACATTCACACGGCGGCCAATCCGGGTGGCGAGATTCGCGGCCAGATGAGCAAGCGATAGTTCAATCGACAATCTCTGCCGCGCCTCCACCGCGGCAACCTCAACCAGTGCTGCCAATGCCCGTTCGCCTGCTCCTCACCTGCTTCATCGTCGCCTTGCCGCTTGCTTGCGCGACCGCGCGCGCCGACCAGCGCGATGATTTCATAGCCGGCGTCACGAAAGACTGCCCGGGCTGCGACTTAAAGGGCGTGCACAAGAAGCGGCGCGATCTCACGAACGCTAACCTCGCCGGTGCGAACCTCGCCGGCTCTAACTTTCATGGGGCAATACTCACCGGCGCCAACCTGGCCGGGGCGAACCTCAGCAGGGCCAATCTCAACATTGCCGACCTTCGGCGGACCACGCTGACCGGGGCCGACCTCTCGGATGCGATGATGTACGGCACGCGAATGGACGGCGCAGACCTTTCGTCGGCCAACTTATCCTGGGCCATTCTTGGCACTGCGCAACTCAGCAGCGCCAACCTTATCAACGCGAACCTAAACAACGCCGACATGCGGAAAGCCCGCGGCGGCAATGCCAACTTCAAAGGGGCCGACCTCTCGGAATCCTGGTTGGACGATTCCCAGCTCAATCGTGCAAATCTTGCCGGAGCGAACCTCCAGCAAGCGGCACTCGGTCGGGTTCAATTGAACAACGCCGATCTCACCGGAGCCGATCTGACCGACGCCGATGCACTACGTGCTAATCTCCGCGGCGCCGATCTGACTGGCGCGGTCCTTGTGCGCACCCGCCTCTGGATGGCGAACCTTCAGGACGCCACTCTCGACGGAGCCACCTTCGACCAAACGATAATGCCGGACGGCACGACGGTCGACGCCAACGGCAAGCCAGCCTCGCCTGCAGGCCGTTAGATCCCGCGGCACCTTCCACCGACCGGCCGCGTCAACGCTTGGGCTGGTACCCGAGCTGGAAGACTTCCAAGCGAGTCGTGCTCTCGAACTGCCCCTTGGTGAGTTGGGTCTCGAGGAAGGGGTTTCGCCCCGACTCCCCCGGCCGGCGAAGCAAACGCACCTGCAGGAAGACACTGATCTGCTTAGCCGGAATGTCCTTCGCGCAGTCCAATTTCACAAACTGATCGCCGACCGGCGTTTCGCCTGGGGCGGGCGGCAGCGTTTCGCAATGCGTCTTAGGATCGATCTCGTAGCGAGCCGACAGCGTCGTTCCGAGAAGGTTGCCCTCTTCCCGCGGATGATGCTGCACATAAAAGTCGTCGGGCCGGTTCTCCCAGCGCGGATCTGTAACTAAGCGAACACCGCGCAACACCCCGGCCTCATCGAAAAGCGCGGAGGCAACGACCGGGAAGGTCCCTTCGATGGTTCCCGCATCCCCGGTCAGTCGATTGACGAGACCTTGAGCCCGGTCGATGTATTCTTGCTCGTCATCGTATTCGAAATATACCTCGCGATAGCCGCTAGCCTCCGGGCGACAGCGCCGAAAGTCCTGCCAGCCGCCGAGCTTTATCGAAGCTGGCCCGCCATTGGTCCCGCAGGCATAACCCTTGAACTCCTCCCAATCGGGCAGAGCCGCGTAAGAATCGCCGAGCTTAAGGTTCCACACCGAGAGGCGGGCTTTGGCCGGTGAGAATGAGGCCATCACCAGCGCAACGGCAACTGCCGCCAATCGAGCGTAATGAGACCCCAACATGGACCCTCCAGGCTTTCTGCAATGTGCCACGAGCCGCTCACCATCGCCAGCCAGCGATGTCCGGCCACCCCAAACGGCCCTCTGGCGCACCCGGCGGTCCCGGGATTAAATGGTTGCCTAGACTGTAGTGGGGAAGAGGAGTTGCTGTGGTGACCTCATCAGGCCGCGCCCGGAAAGTATTAAAGTGGTTGTTTCGCTCACGACCAATGGTTTTCGCAACGACGCTGGGGGGAGCGACGATCGCATTGACGCTCACCGCATACGCCCAAACGGCTCCCTTCGACCCAGCGGCTGTCGCGGCCGGCCGCGGCATTTGGACCAGCAAAGCCAATTGCCAGATTTGCCACGGCTGGGCCGGCGACGGCGAGAAGATGGACAACCAGATGCCCGACGGGGCCAATCTGCGCGAGACCTTCATGACGCGCGACCAGATTGTCGAGGCGATCAAGTGCGGAAAGCCCGGGCTCGGCATGCCTGCTTTCGACCGCACTGCATATACGGCAAACAACAAGTGTTACGGCATGACGAGAGCTGAACTAAATAGGTCCGGTCAGGTTCTTGCTGACGCCCTCGCACCGCTGACGGATCGTGAGATCAACACGGTTGTCGACTTTCTTTTTGCCAAAATCATCGGCAAGGGCCCGCTGACGCGCGCCAATTGCACCGACCTCTTTGACAAGGAAGTCGACGTCTGCAAGGGCTTGCCTTAGGGCTTCTCCAAGCCAACATCGACACAAAAAGGAAGGGGCGGGTAGGATTTCCTGCCCGCCCCTTCTGATTTCCGATCCGCCCGAGATTAGTTCAAGGCGAAGACGAAGAGATAGCTCGTGTCGAGCAGGTTGTCGTACTTCACCGGATGGAGGTGGCGACCGCCAGCCTGTACGGCAATGTACTGCTTCGGCCCGATCGCGTAGGTCATCGGCGCAGCCTTCAGGGGCGTGCCGAGCTGGATGCGATAGAGTTCCTCGAGCGTCTCGTCGTTATAGGCGACGAACGCGCCATCCTGCAGGGCGGTGAACACAACGCCACCGGCGGTCGCCAGAACTCCCGACCGATTTTCGATCTCGGTAATCGACTTGGCAATGACCTTCTGGTTGATCGGGTCGTACGCCGTGATCGACCCATAATAGAGGTCGCTCGTCGTGGTCCGCTTACCGCTCTTGGCATTGTCGATGCCACCGGCGTTGGAACGATAGGCAGTCTGACCCGTGTCGCCACTGAAGCAGCCCTCCGAGCCGACGCCGTAGGCGATGTTCTTGACCGGGTTGAACGCCGGCGGCTGGTGAGCCACACCACCGTGCCAAGTCGGGCAGGTACGCTTGGGCTTATCGCCGCGCAGCGGGTGGGACTCAGGGATGTAGGTCTGAATGTTCTTCGACGGGTCGTACTCCACCGGCTTGCCGGTCTTGGGGTCTAGACCCTTGGTCCAGTTCAGATCGTTAACGTACTGCGCGCCGCCGATGAACGAGCCGTTTGTCCGATCCAGCGAATAGAACATACCGTTACGGCCGAAGTGCAGAATGGTCTTGCGGGTCTGGCCGTTGACGGGCAAGTCTGCAAGCATATGTACGCCGATTTCGTCGTAATCCCAGGACTCGTTCGGCACGTACTGGAAGTAGAACTTCAGCTTACCGGTGTCGGTATCAAGGGCGATCATCGAGTCAGTGTAGAGGTTGTCGCCCGGCCGCGCCTCGGGATCGTAAGACGGCACCGGGTTACCCGTACCCCAGATCGACAGGTTCTGAGCCGGGTCGTACGAGCCGGTCTGCCAGATGCCACCGCCGCCGGTCTTCCACGCGTTGTGGTCGTCCTTCCAAGTCTCTGAGCCGGGTTCGCCGGGAGACGGCACGACATAGAAGCGCCACTTCTCGGCGCCTGTCTTGACGTCGAGAGCGGCGACCCAGCCGCGGGTTCCGGCGTCGCCATTGTACTGCGCCACCTGCGCAAGATTGCGAGCCGTGATCGGCGCTGTGTCGAATGCTTCTTTGGTACCGAACTCATTCTTCACCGCCACCTGCTTGTCCCAAAGGATTTCGCCGGTGTCGCGATCCATCGCCACCACGCGTCCGTCTACCAGAGCGTTGACGATCATGTCGTTCCACAGCGCAATGCCACGGGTGCGCGGACCATTGCCCTCATGCTGCACGCCGGGGTCCGTAATCCAAAGGAACTCGGGGTGGATCGGATCGCGTACGTCGAGCTTGTAAACCGTACCCCACCCGGTCACCGCATACATGAAGCCGCCGTCGACGAGGGGGTTCGCCTCGTTTTCCGGTCCGTTGACGCCGACATCCTTCATGTCGCCCAGCGCCATGGCGAAGACCAGCTTCAAATCCTTGACGTTGTTGCGGTTGATCTGGGTAAGCCGGGAATACCGGTGCGAGGCGTAGTTCTGGTTCATGATGATCCAGTTCTGCGGCTCGCGATCGGCGTTGATCAGACGATCGGAGTTGACGTCGAGCTTGTAGGTCGCGGCGGAGGCCGGCAACGCCATCGCCGCCAGTGCCACGCCCCCCATCAGCAGGGCCCGAGCGGCGGCATTTCTGTTGAACTTAGAGGTCATCCCCTTCACTCCCTATTCTTGGCGACGCCGCCACCCGGGTGGAACCGACGAGGGCGTCGACGCGCGCGATCGCACGCCACGGACACAAAGGATTGGCAGCAATCTCCCTATCCGCCGGGCGAAAACCCAAGCGAAACCTAAGGATACGGCGCGGAGCACGCAAACTCAACCGGCCCGGCCTCACCTTTCCGTGCCCCGGGGGCGCACCAGGCTAGCTAAGCAGTCGTGCGACCGACCCCCGGTAGTAGAGAGCTACCGCTGGGATGGTTGCGAGCAGCAAGCCGGCCAACGCTCCGACCGCAGCCAACCAAAGCTCGTCCAAGGTAATGCTAGCGCTGAGGGCTACGCCACTCCATTGGCTCGCGAAAACGGCGAGCACCTGAGCCGCAGCAACGCCTACGAGGAGCCCGAGGACCGCGCCACCGACGATCACCAGCCCGGCAAAGCTCCAGACCGTAGCGAAAACATAGAGTCGCGAGGCGCCAAGCGCCCGCAGAACGGCAAACTGCCGTTCGAAGAGCTTCATCAGGGCGATGATCCCGGCGAAAATCGACAGGAAGACCAGGACTTCCGTCACCCACGCCATGAGGCTCATGAAGTACTGCACGTTGCCAATGAGATTGTAGGTCTGGAGGAGCACTTCAGCGGGGAAGAAGGCCATACTCCGCTCGGTGTTGTACGCCTGACGCAACGCATAGGCCGCCCCGAATGTCCGGAACTTGACGACCAGCGCAGGCAGTCCCGGAAGCCGCGCCGGATCGAAGGGCAGGCCGATCGCTGGACTACCGTCGGGATGCCCGGTCGGCAGACCGTGCGCCTCCCAGATGCGTTCGATGGGAACGATGACAGCCCGGTCCCAGGGATTGCCGATCCGCCGCATCCGGCCGACAACCTTGATCGTGTATTCGTGATGCCCTTCCTGAGCGACAGGTAACTCTGCACCGAAATTTTCCGCGCCGTGCGCCGGCTGGAGAAGATCGCCGTCGAGGAAGGGAACATCGGCGCCGACGACTGCCTCGTCCTCTGCAGCGAACATCCGCCCTGTAATCAGGCCTCCACTGAGATTGGCGACAAAGGGCCCGATCGTGCCGATGACTTGATATCCATTGACGTTGTCGCCGAAGCCGATCGGCGCCGCGTACTCCGCCCGCGGATCGCTGATGAGCTTAGCGATCACAGACGGATCCAGGAGTTGCACGGCTTTTGGCTGCAGAAAGATGGTGCTGAGAACGATATCGAATTGGCTGCCAGGGGCCGCCACGATCAGGTTGAAACGTTCGGCAGCGGCGGCGCTACCCTGACGAAACGAACGCTCCAGGGCCGATATCCCGACGCCGAGCGCCACTGCGATCGCGATTACGCCGATGAAGATGCCTGTCGTCACCGGATAGCGGCGCACCGTCGCGGTAGCTACCGGAAACGGATTGAGCCGGAGCGCCGCCGGCACCAGCCGTCTGAGGCCGAGCCGGCTCACGCCGCCTGCTCCGACGGTCGCCCATCGCTAACAACGGCACCCCGTTCAAGGCGAACGATCCGCTCGGCCCGTTCGATGAGCAGCCGATCATGACTGACGGCGATAACCGTCCGCCCGGCACGGGCGCTCGCCTCGATTTCAGCGGCGACTTGGACCGCTGCAGCCTCGTCGAGGCTGGCAGTCGGCTCATCCGCGAGCAGGATCGGCGGATCGAAAAGCAGGGCCCGCGCTATGGCCACGCGCTGGCGCTCGCCGCGGGAGAGCTCGCGGATCCCCTTCCTCCGCATCGGCACCTGCAATTGCTCCAGCAACGCCTCGGCGCGCTGGCGCAACACCCGGGGCACCCGTGTATGCGAAAAGGAAGCCGGAAGAAGGACATTGCCGAGCGGCGTGAGCTGATCGATTAGATGGAAGTCTTGGAAGACCAGCCCCACATGCTCACGCCGCCACGCGTCTCTCTGGCCTTCGCGCAGGCGCGAAACCTCCAAGCCATCCCACAGAACCGAACCGGTGGTCGGACGCAGGATGCTCGCTGCCACATGGAGGAGCGTCGTCTTTCCGGAGCCCGAGGGGCCCGTCAACACGACAAGTCCCCCGGGGCGAACCGTCAGAAATGGCACGCTGAGCGCCGGGGGGCCGGGCGAGCGATTGAATGCGACCGTTACACCGGTCATCTCCAGCGTTGCGCCAGCCATTTATCGCCAACCCGGCTCCGCGCAACGGCGCCACGCTCCGGTTGCCGCGACTTCCGTCAGAAGCCGAGGTTCCGGGGGCCGCCTGGCCTGATGACCTGCGTGTTGGGCAGGCGAACGTAATTGGCGCCCTTCACCCGGACCTTGCTGACGAAACCCGTCTCTGCGTCGGTCTCCTCGCCCAACTCGAGCTTACCGGAGACGCGGATCGGAATCTGATAGTCGACCACCCGGATCGGGCCGTCAGCGTAGACGACGACGATGTTCTCGGGCCACTCGGCCGCGGCCGAGCAGAACGGACAAATCGCCATTGGCACATTGGCCAGGACAAAGAACTTAGCGTCGGCCGTCAGCGGGGGAGCCATGTAGCCGACGATCGCTACCGGAGTCTTGTTGAAGAGGCGGGCCTGCTCCGAAAAATCTCCGCCCTTGTAGAGGGCATCCCAGGCCAAATCACCGGTCGCCGCGAGTGCCGACCGAACGCCAGCCGCCGCAGCCAGCCCTGCGGCTGCACCACCCAGAAGAACATCCCGGCGGTCAATCATTGCCTAGCTCCGCCTTGTCGAAAGATATTTCAATTATAGGCCCTTCTTGTGCTTTTCTCCAGCCATTGCCGGCCTCCTAGTCTGCCGGTTGAGGACCGGCGCGGCGCTTGTCCACCCGGCGGGCGGTCTCTAGATTTGCGCCATGACCGCCCAACTCGACCTTTCCGACCTGTTGACTCGCGCAGCCCGCTTGGTTGAGGCCGCCCGCCGCGCGGGAGCCGACGCCGCAGACGCTGTGTCGGTCCGCGGAGTGTCCCTCGGTGTGGACGTCCGCCTTGGCAAGATCGAAGAGACCAGCCGGGCCGAAGGCGACGATTTCACGCTGCGAGTCTTCGTCGGGCGGCGCAGCGCCGCCGTGTCCGCCAATGTTGTGACCGATCCGCTCGCGCTTGCCGAGCGAGCCGTCGCGATGGCTAAGGTCGCACCGCAAGACCCTTTCGCCGGCCTCGCCGATGCCGACCGCCTGGCACACCAGTTCCCGGAACTCGACCTTCTCGATGACACAATCCCTACCCCCGCCGAACTGACCGAGGCGGCTCAGGCAGCCGAGGATGCGATGCGCGCGGTGCCGGGGGTTACGAATTCTGGAGGGGCATCTGCGGGCTGGTCGCTCGGTGGAATGGTCCTTGCGACATCGACCGGCTTCCGTGGTTCGCACATCGGCAGCCGCTTCGCCATCTCTGCCTCGGCAATCGCCGGCTCCGGCACGTCAATGGAGCGCGACTCAGAGGGTTACTCCAGAACCCATCGCACCGACCTCCCCGACCCGGCCGCTATCGGGCGGACTGCGGGTGAACGGGCCGTTCGCCGCCTCAACCCGCGCAAGCCTCCAACCGGACATTCGACGATCGTTTACGACCGGCGCGTCGCTTCCGGTCTTCTCGGCCACCTCGCCGGCGCCACCAACGGCGCCGCGATTGCTCGTAAGACAAGCTTTCTCAAAGACGCCCTCGAAACGCAGATCATGCCCTCCGCAATAACCATCGTCGACGATCCAACGCGGCGGCGCGGCCTCGGATCGAGCCCCTTCGATGGCGAGGGAATTGCGTCCGAACCGCTCAATCTAGTGGCCGGCGGCATGCTGCGAACGTGGTTCCTCGACTCCGCGACGGCGCGCGAACTCGGGATGACGACCAACGGACGAGCCGGACGCGGCGGCGGCGCGACTTCCCCGCGAGCGACCAACCTTACCCTCCTCCCAGGTTCTGTCAGCCGAGACAGCCTGCTGCGTGACGTCGGCACTGGAATTTATGTCACTGAATTCATCGGCATGGGCGTTAACGGCGTAACCGGCGACTACAGCCGCGGCGCCGCGGGCTTTCTGATCGAGAAGGGCGAATTGACCACGCCAGTGAGCGAGATCACCATAGCCGGCAACCTCAGGGACATGTACCGACGCATGTCCGTCGCCGACGACCTTGAGTACCGGTTTGCTGTCAACTCGCCGACCGTCGCCATCGAGGGGTTGACCGTTGCCGGTCGCTAGCCCGACCGGGAGCGCCACGACCAGCGACCTTGCACTCCTGCTGGACGCCGGCCGCGAGGCTTCGGCGCTCGCCATGCGCTATTTCGCGGGCGGAGCCAAGCAGTGGCTGAAGGAAAACGGCACTCCGGTGTCGGAAGCCGACATCGCGGTCAGCCGGCTCCTGGCCGATCGCCTTCGCCTGGCTCGCCCCGACTATGGCTGGCTCTGCGAGGAAGATGAGGACGACGCCGGCCGCCTTGCCGCGTCCGCAGTGTTCATAATCGACCCGATTGACGGCACCCGTGAATTTCTCGCTGGTCGTCAGGAATGGACGATCTCGGTCGCCGTCGTGCGCGCCGGCCGACCCACGGCCGCCCTCTTGGCAGCCCCTGCCCTTGGGGAGACCTATTGGGCGGCGATTGGCGAAGGGACGTTTCTCGACGGCAGGCGGATGCTCGCCAGCGCCGCCGCCGATTTCGGCGGTGCCCGCCTTGCCGGCCCCAAGCGAGCACTCAGGGAGGTGGCGGCCCGAGCCGGTGTTCCGCCCGGCGACATTCGCTTTGTCGGCTCGCTGGCTTACCGCCTCGCCATGGTCTCGCTCGACCGCGCGGAGGTCGCCGTCGGCGCAAGCGGTTCGCGCGAATGGGATCTTGCTGCCGCAGACCTCCTTCTGCAGGAGTCGGGCGCGGCCCTCACTGACATCGCCGGCGATCCGATCCGCTACAACCGACCCGACACCATTCAGCCGCCAGTCATCGCTGCCGCGCCGGCTCTCGCCACCGAGGCGCGGCGACTTGTTGAAGGCGCGCTCGCTAACGAGACCGGGTGACGGCCGACAAGCCAGCCGGTAAAAGGGAGCGGCGCCTGATCGCTTGGAAGGGAGTCCCTTGCTCGAACGTCCCGAGCAACTTTCGCGTCCGCGCACGCAGCGTTCGTTTCGGTCATGGCTGAAGGGAGTCGGCCGCAGCGACGCGGCGCAGCGGGTGATCGGCAACGGCCTCGCGGCCTATCTTCGCCTGGTCCACGCGACCAGCCGGGTGATCTACACGCCGGCGCGGCCGGAGGATATTGTCGGCGATCAACTCCCGGTCATTATCACCATGTGGCACGGGCAGCACTTCATGCTGCCCCTTATCCGCCCGCCGAACACGCCGGTCCGCGCATTGATTTCTCGCCATCGCGATGGCGAAATAAACGCCATCGCGGCGCACCGGCTCGGCGTTCAGACCATCCGCGGATCGGGCGGTCGCGAGCGCCAAAACACGTTGAAGAAAGGTGGCATTCGCGGCTTTCTCGAAATGAAGTCGAGCCTCGATGCCGGGATATCGGTCTGCCTCACTGCAGATATCTCCAACGGGATCGCAAAGCGAGCCGGGCTGGGCGTTGTTGCCCTAGCCAAGGCGAGCGGCAGGCCGATCCTGCCGATCGCCTTCGCCTCCAACCGGCGGATCGAACTCCGGTCTTGGGACCGTGCCGCCGTCAACCTACCGTTCAGTCGCGCCGCCTGCGTTACCGGCAACCTGATTTTCGTCGCGCCCGATGCCGACGCTGCCGCGCTTGAAGCCAAGCGCCTGGAGACCGAGCAGTCGCTGAACGCCGCCACTGAGGGCGCCTATCGGTTGGTCGACCGCCGGCATGGCTGATAGGCGGTCCAGTCTGCTCCTCGCCGGCTATCGGCTCGCCGGCGCACTGATGACGCCCTTTGCGCCGGTACTGTTGGCTCGGCGCGCGGCCCGGGGCAAGGAAGATCGCGATCGGCTGAAGGAACGCCAAGGTATCGCTTCCGGGCCGCGACCGGCCGGGCCGCTCGTCTGGGTGCACGCGGCAAGTGTCGGCGAGACCAATGCGGTTCTGCCGTTGCTGACCGCCCTTCTCGATCGCGGCCTTTCTGTCCTGTTGACCACGGTAACAGTTACCGGCGCCGCGGTGGCCTCGCTACGACTCCCAAAGGGCGCCCTCCATCAGTTCGCGCCTCTCGACCTGCCGGCTTACGTCGCCCGCTTCCTCGCCCACTGGCGCCCCGCATTGGCGCTCTTCGTCGAATCGGAAATCTGGCCGGCCACCGTATCGGCGCTGGGCGACCGTGGGATTCCGCTTGCACTGGTCAACGCGCGCATGTCGCCACGAAGCTATGGGCGCTGGCTCCGGCTGCGTGGCCCAGGTCGAGAAATCTTCGGCCGCATCGCGCTGTGTCTGGCACAGTCGACCGACGACGCCGGCCGGCTCGGCGAGCTTGGTGCCCGGGACAGCCGAGCGGTCGGGAATCTAAAGTTTGACGTTCCCCCGCCCGCCGTCGATGCAAGCGTGTTCGCCGCCCTCGAACAGGCCGTCCGTGGACGCCCGGTCTTCGTCGCGGCGAGCACCCACTCCGGCGAGGAGTCGGTTGTCGTCGCGGCCGCTCAAGTCCTCCGCACTACGGCGCCCGAGCTGCTTACTGTGATTGTCCCGAGACACCCAACGCGCGGCCCGGAAGTGGCCTCGACTGTGACGTCCGCCGGAATGCGGCCGGCTCTGCGCAGCGCAGGCGCGCTGCCCTCCACCGACACCGACGTCTATATCGCGGACACCGTCGGGGAACTTGGGCTTTTCTACCGCCTGTCCCCTTTCGCCTTCGTCGGCGGGTCTCTGGTCCCCCGCGGCGGCCAAAACCCGATCGAGCCGGTCCGCCTCGGTGCCGCGGTTCTGCACGGTCCGCACGTCGTGAACTTCACCGATGTATACCGCACACTGGACAACGGCGGTGGCGCAGCGGCCGTCGCCGACGCTCCTAGCCTGGCCGAGGCAGCGCGGCGGTGGCTGACCAGACCGGGCGACGCCAAGAAAGCAGCGAGCGCCGGGGCGGCAGCCCTTGCGCCCTACGTCGGCGCGCTCGAACGGACGCTTGCGGCGCTGGACCCACTGCTCCACGCCGCCCTTGGGACCGGTCCGAGGCTTCCCGATTGCGCCTGAACGCGCCCGCCTTCTGGTGGCGACCCTCTTCGTCCCTTGCCTCGGCGATGCTCTCGCCGGTAGCCGCAGCTTACGGCTACGTCTCGGAACGACACATGCTCAAGTCGCCAAGGTATCGGGCTCCAGTTCCGGTGCTCTGCATCGGCAACTTTGTCGTTGGTGGCGCGGGGAAAACGCCGACGGCCCTGGCCGTGGCCGCGCTTGCGGCTTCCGAAGGCCTTGTGCCCGGCTTCCTGACTCGCGGCTACGGCGGAACGTCAGCCGGTCCGCTTGCGGTCGACCTCGACCGCCACAACCCCGACTTGGTTGGTGACGAAGCGCTCCTTTTGGCGCGGCGTGCGCCGACGGTCGTCGCACGCCAGCGCCACCTCGGTGTCGAGCCCCTTATCGACGCCGGAGTGACGATCCTGATCATGGACGACGGCATGCAGAACCCGGTGCTTGCCAAGGACCTTTCCCTGGCGGTGATCGACGCCGCCGCAGGGCTCGGGAACGGACAGATCCTCCCAGCAGGGCCCTTGCGAGCGCCAATCGCCGCGCAATTCGCTCGTACCGATGCGCTGGTTGTCGTCGGAGCAGGATCGGCCGCCGACCGCGTCATTCGCGAAGCCGAACGCGCTGCGAAGCCGGTACTGATCGCTGCCCTGCGGCCCCGCGCACCCGCTCCACGCCAGCGCCGCCTCTTGGCGTTCGCCGGCATCGGCCGTCCCGAGAAGTTCTTCGCCACTCTGCGCGACAGCGGCGGCGAGATCGCGGACGCCATTCCTTTTCCAGACCACCATAAATACTCCGCCCGGGATGCAGAGGGCCTGTTGCGCCGCGCCGACGCCGAAGATCTGCAACTGATCACGACCGAGAAGGATGCCTCGCGCCTTGGCGGACGGGAAGGCGTGCTGGCCGCGCTTGCCGCGCGCGCTGTTCCTTTTGCCGTCGATCTCGTTTTCGCCGACCCCGCGGCGGCATCGGCTTTGCTGCGAGCGGTGCCTAAAGCGCGTTAGGGGGTACGCGGGGCGCGGCGGTAGTCGGTCTCCCGAAAGCGTGCAGTCGACGCTTCGGCGCTGGCATACGCCTCCTGCCGCTCGACGCTCCAGTATTTCAGTTCCTCCAGCGGGATGGCGACGCCGGTTACGGCACAGCGCACGAACGCCCCGGGCCTGACCACTTCGTAGTGCCCGTCGAGGTACTGGACCTCGGCAAGCCCTCCGCGAGACGCGTCGATCCGATTCATAGAAGCCCATTTTGGTTCAATACGGTCGTTTGGCGAGCAATAGCGCCTTTGACCCTGCCAGTCGACGAGGCCGTGGCCGGGTCTTACCGCCGTCCGAACAACCGCTCGATGTCGACGAGCTTCAACTCGATATAGGTCGGCCGCCCATGATTGCATTGGCCCGAATTCTCGGTCGCTTCCATGTCACGCAACAGTGCGTTCATCTCCTCCGGCTTGAGGCGGCGGCCCGCCCGAACCGAGCCATGACAAGCGATAGTCGCGGCAATGGCGTCGAGCCGCTCGCGCAAGCGGATGGTCCCATCCATCTCGGCCAAGTCGTGCGCAAGGTCGGTGACGAGTCGCGCAACGTCGATCTGGCCGAACGCCGACGGCACTTCCCGAACCGCCACCGCGCCCGGACCGAACGCCTCGATAGCCAAGCCGAATTCAGCCAACTCGTCGGAGCGAGCAACCAGCCGCTCGACATCGTCGATGTCCAGGTCGACGATCTCCGGAATGAGCAGCAGTTGGCGCGGCACGGACGATGCCGCCAGTGCGGCTTTCAGGCGTTCGTAAACCAGCCGCTCGTGGGCCGCATGCTGATCGACGATGACTACGCCGTCGTTCGTTTGGGCCACGATATAACTATCGTGAATCTGTGCCCGCGCGGCGCCGAGAGGATGAAGCTGCAGGCGCTCGTCCCCACCCGGCTGAACGGGCGGAACCGCGGCAGCGGGAGCGGGCGGATCGGGAAACGGCGTCCCTTCCTCACCGAACCCGGCCTGCTGGAGACTCGCCGCGGGCATCGCCGGCGCGTTCGGCCGCCAGGGCGAGCTGCGCCAATCGGCGGGCGTTGGATAGGCCGCCTGACGCAGAACTCCCAGCGCCGAGCGCCCAAGCGACGGCGATGCTCGCTGCCCTGCGGCCGTCAGCGCTTCCTTGAGAGCCCCGACAATCAGCCCCCTGACCAAGCCCGGATCGCGAAATCGGACTTCGGCTTTAGTTGGGTGGACATTGACGTCAACTGAGTGCGGCTCGACGCGCAAGAAGAGGGCGACCAGCGGGTGGCGATCGCGTGCCAGCACGTCGGCATAGGCTCCGCGGACGGCTCCGATCAAGAGCCGGTCGCGCACCGGCCGACCGTTGACAAACAGGAACTGGTCCCGCGCGCTGGCGCGATTGAATGTCGGCAGACCGGCAAAGCCGGCGAGATGCGCCCCTTCCCGCTCGGCTTCAACCGGAACCGCGTTGGCAACAAAGTCGGAGCCGAGAATGTCTCCGAGGCGCGCCAGTGCCGCCCCATCGCCCTGCTGCGCGGCGTAGCTCAATCCCGACCGATCGCCGGCAACGAAATCGAACCGCACCCCGGGATGGGCCATTGCCAAGCGCTTCAGTGTCTCTGTCGTGGCCATGGTCTCGGCCCGTGGCGTCTTCAGGAACTTCCGCCGCGCAGGAATTGCCTCGAACAGTCCGAACGCTTCGACGCGAGTGCCGCGCTGGATCGCGGACGGTCGGATCGGTCCGACACGTCCGTTGTCGACGGTGATCTCCCAACCATGCTCCTCGCCGGCATGGCGACTTGCAACGGAAAGGCGTGACACTGCGCCGACAGAAGCCAGCGCCTCGCCACGAAAACCGAGCGTCGCAATGTTGAGAAGGTCGCCGGCGAGCTTCGATGTGCAATGCCGCTCGACGGCGAGGGCGAGGTCGGCGCGGTCCATGCCGGAGCCGTCATCGGTTACGCGGACGAGCGTCGCGCCGCCGTCCTCGGTCACGATCTCGACTCTCGACGCTCCGGCGTCGACCGCGTTCTCAACCAGTTCTTTGACGACGCTGGCCGGCCGCTCGACGACTTCGCCGGCGGCGATGCGGTTGATCACGTCCTCACTGAGCCGGCGGATCGGCATGCGGCATCCTTCGGCGCCATTTTGGCGGATTCGGCGTGCCCGCGATAGCATCACGCCTGGGGATCGCCGGTCATCTCCCTTCCCCGATGTCAGAACGAAAAATTCCTTCCGGCCAGTCCACCAGAGCCACGCCACGATAAGCCTTGGCGGTTGCCGCGCTCATGGTTTCGCCACGCGCCGTCACGCACAGTACCCGCCCGCCGGACGCGAGCAATCGACCACCGGCAGAGCGGGTCCCCGCGTGGAAGATTTTCACCCCAGCCGCTTGCTCGGCCTCGTCCAGGCGCCGAATCTCGCTACCCACGACCGGGGTGCTGGGATACCCCGGCGCCGCCATCACCACCGTTGCCGCGGCCGATCCGCTCCATTCGACTCTGAGGGTTTCGAGCCGCGATTGAACCGCCGCCAACACAACCTCCAGCAGATCGCTTTCCAGCCGCATCATCAGCACCTGGCACTCCGGGTCGCCGAACCGAACATTGTATTCGATTAGCTTCGGCCCTTCGGCCGTGATCATTAGCCCAGCGTAGAGAATGCCCCTGAACGGCGTGCCGCGGCGGCGGAGCGCGGTCACCGTCGGCCCAACGATCTCCCGCATCGCACGCTCGGCCAGTTCCGGCGTCATCGCGGGCGCCGGCGATATCGCCCCCATGCCTCCGGTATTAGGCCCTTCGTCGCCGTCGCCGAGCCGCTTGTAGTCTCGCGCGGAGGCAAGTGGCAGCACCGTCACGCCGTCGCTAATCGCAAAGAAGCTAACCTCCTCGCCTGCAAGGTAGTCTTCGATGACGACCTCGGCTCCCGCATGACCGAAGGCGCCACTGAAGCAGGCCGCCGCGGCTGCGATGGCCTCGTCGTGCGTAGCCGCGATGGTAACGCCCTTTCCCGCCGCCAGCCCGTCGGCCTTGACAACAATCGGCGGGTGCCGGGCAAGGATCTCGGCGCGGGTCGTTTCCAGATCGCGGCATCGACGGTAGGCGGCCGTGGGGATGCGCGCCTCGGCCGCTAGATCTTTGGTGAAGCCCTTGGACCCCTCCAGACGCGCCGCTGCCGCCGAAGGGCCGAAAGCGGCGATGCCCGCCTCGCCCAGGCGATCGACGACTCCGTCGACAAGCGGAGCTTCCGGCCCGACCACAACGAGGTCAATCGCCTTGGAGCGGCAAAAGGCGATGACCGCTCCGCTATCGGCCGGATCAAGCGATACACAGGAGGCGTGCTTAGCGATCCCGGGATTCCCGGGCGCTGCGTATAGCTCGGTCAACCGCGGCGACTGCCGAAGCTTCCACGCCAAGGCATGTTCACGCCCGCCTCCGCCGATGAGCAGAACCTTCACCTGCAGGCCTCCATTTTCGGCTCGCGGTTACCGGCCCCCTGCCCCGCTGTCCATCCCGTTAGCTCCAATTCCTTCTGCGCCGACCATGGCCGTTTGACGCGGAGCGGCCGCCAGCGGAAAAAAGCGCTATGACCGACTCCCATGCCCCCCTCCCCGACGCCCGCGCCGGCAATTGGGTCGACCGCTTCGCTCCGCCAAGCCTCCGACCCTACTTTCGCCTGATGCGCCTCGACCGGCCGATTGGCTGGTGGCTCCTGCTCTTTCCGGCGTGGTGGTCCCTCGCTTTGGCCACTGATGCGCTCGACCTGCCCTACCCGCCGCCAAGGCTGGCGATCCTGTTCATGATCGGGGCGATCGTCATGCGCGGTGCTGGCTGCGTCTATAACGACATCCTCGACCGCGACATCGACGCGAGGGTTGAGAGAACGCGAGGCCGACCGCTCCCGGCCGGCGAAGTCACGGTTGGTGAAGCTATCGGCCTAGTCGGCGTGCTCCTTTTTGTCGGGCTGATGATCCTCATCCAATTCAACCCGACCGCGATCCTCGTCGGCCTCTCCTCTATTGCAATCGTCGCCGCCTATCCCCTGATGAAGCGGATCACCAACTTGCCGCAGTTGGTCCTCGGGGTAGCCTTCGCTTGGGGGGCGCTTGTCGGATGGTCGGCTCTGACTGGCGCCATTCACACCCCCGCAGTCTACCTCTACGCCGGCGCTGTCCTCTGGACCATCGGCTACGACACCATCTACGCCATGCAGGATCGCGAAGACGACGCCCTCATCGGCATTGGCTCGACGGCTCGACTTTTCGCCGGCAATGAGCGTTTGGCACTCATCCTTCTGTATTCCGGTGCGGTGCTTCTGTTCGGCCAGTCGCTCTACCTGACGCTGGGCATAGTGCCCGGTCGGTGGCCGGCTTATCTCGGATTGGCCATCGTGGCCGCGATGTTGGGCCGACAGATCGTGCTGCTTGATCCGGCCGACCCCGCGCGCTCGCTTAGTCTTTTCAAGTCGAATCAGTGGGTGGGATGGGCGATGTTGGTCGGTCTGCTCGCCGACGCCTACTTCTCCGGCCGCCCACCGTCCAACGGGGGCTTTGGCATCGCGTTCGTCTACTGAGGCGCGGTCAGTCGCGCGCGATGATCTCGCGTGCGCTCAGCCGCGGTTCGACCGGACCGATCCCGACCTTGCGACGTTGCAGGAAACGCGGGCGCCTTCCACCGCGTCGACGACGGGGGTGGCTGCCGATCGGCAACGGCATCGGCTGCTCCGAATGCTCGGTGACGGTACCGTCCCGATCGACAAACAGCAGCGGGAGAGCAAGCGCTTCCCCCCAGCCCTGCCAATCTGCGGCGATGGCGGACGGATCCTCGTTCCTCGCCAAGCGGACCCGAAGCGAAGGGTCGCGATGGTACAGCTCCACAACGGCCTCGATTTCACCCGACGCCCCCTGCGGACTGATGCGCACCGCCACGCCGCGGTAGGCCGAGGTCGCAACGGTGTGCACCACCGCGCTCGGCGAATGGGCACGCCGTAGCACCGCGCGCTGGCGATCAAGGTAAAGCAGCGCGGTCCCCGGGTTGGCCGTTGCCTCCGGCGGCGCGAAATAGGGAAGCGACTGCGGATTGAGCGCCGCCGATCCCGCCAGCCGCTTTTCTGCCGGCCCACCCCAACGCATACGCAACTCCACAATCGCGGTCGAACCGCCCCTGCCGCCCGGAACAATCCGAGCTGCTAGGTGGAGAATGCGCGCAAAAGGGTCGGAATCGACTTAAGCCGATTGCTTCAATTTGAAGGATTTCGGCAAGAAAAACGATAAATTAACGGACAAGATTTGCCTGATATTTCAATATCTTGCCGGGATTCATGATCCCCTGCGGGTCAATCGCTTGCTTCACCCGGCGCATCAGGTCGATCTCGACTGCGTGTTTCACCGTCGGAAGCAGGTCGCGTTTCAACTGGCCAATGCCGTGCTCGGCAGCGACCGATCCGCCAAAGTCGGTGACGATCGCGTGCACGACGGCATTGACCTCATCCCATCGAGCCAAGAAAGCGTCCGCATCCGCACCGACCGGTTGGCTGACGTTGAAGTGCACGTTGCCGTCGCCGAGATGCCCGAACGGACAAAGGCGGCATCCGGGAATCATCTCCCGCACCGCAGCTCCCGCGCGTTCCAGAAATGCCGGCAGCCGATCGAGCGGCAACGAGACGTCGTGCTTGATCGAAGCTCCTTCGTACTTCTGCACCTCATTCATGGCGTAGCGGAGCCGCCACAGCCGATCGCGTGCTGCTGCATCCGTTCCCAAAACCGCGTCGGAGCCAGCCAGCGACTCGCGCGCAGCCGCCACAACAGCGCGCAGGTCGCTCTCGGCGTCCTTGTCCGATCGAGGCGACGAAACCTCGAGCAACACGTACCAAGGATGGGGCTCGGCGAAGGGATCGCTCGCACCCACTTGATGGCGCAGGGCGAAGTCGAGGCCAGTGCGCTCCATGAACTCCGCCGCCGTCAAAGTCGGCCCAAGCGCCGCCCGGGCCGACGAGAACAAGGCCAACGCCGCACGGGGGTCGGCGACGGCCACGAATGCCACGGCCTGGCCTCGTGGTCTCGGGAACACCCTCAGCACCGCCGCGGTGATCACGCCGAGCGTCCCCTCGGAGCCGATGAAGAGGTCGCGAAGATTGTACCCGGCGTTGTCCTTGCGGAGACGGCGAAGCCCATTCCAAATCTCCCCCGTGGGCAGCACCACTTCCAGCCCGAGCGCCAAATCACGCGCCATGCCGTAGGTGAGCACATGGGTGCCCCCCGCGTTGGTGCTCAGCACGCCGCCGATCGATGCGCGCTCACCCGACGCGAGGGTGAGCGGGAATAGGCGGTCGGCCGACGCCGCGGCATCGCCGGCGGCCGTCAGCGTCACGCCCGCCTCGACAGTCATGGTTTCGGCGATAGGGTCGATGGCGCGAACGCGGTCGAGCCGCCTCAACGACAGAACAACCTGCATCCCGCTCCGGTCGGGGATCTGCCCTCCAACCAGCCCGGTATTTCCGCCCTGCGGCACGATGGCGGTGCCGGTGCGGCTCGCCAGTTGCATGATGGCGGCCACCTCGGCGGTCGATGCCGGCTGCAGCACCAGCGGTGTCTGGCCGACAAAACGTCCGCGGTTTTCAATCAGGAACGGTTGGGTTGCCACCGGATCGACGATTGCGTGGTCGGTCCCGACGAGCGCGGCAAAAGCGCCGATCAGAGCAGGGTCGATATGCAATCGTTCGGGGCGGGTCACACCCCATTCTAGCGGCGCGATAGCACACCTTGCCAGCACCGACTTTCCCTGTGCAGTTTGAGAGAATGGGGGCCCGGAGGGCGGGTCCGAGCCCCCATCCCGGACGCTTTCGCGTCCACTTGCCTCGGGTGACCCCGAGCCGGGCTCCCCCTTTCTTTCGTCAGGGAGAGCCAAGGGAAGCCGGTGGCGCCGATCAGGGCGGCGCCACCGGAAAATCTCTAGTCCAGCTGGTCGTACGCTGCCCTCGCAATGCTCCAGAGGCGTTTCTTTTCCGCAGGACCGTTGAGCGAATAGGCGATCCCCCCGTCGACCCATGCATAGGCAGCAACCGCCCCCTCCACCTCGTAGCGAAGGGAGGCCATGCGGCTGGCCGTTGTCGGTTCCATGAAGAGCGTGAAGCGATCGCCGTTATCGCCCTCATACATCAGGAGCGCCGCCGGCTTGCCCGAGGATGAAGGCACCAGCCGCCCCCCGAGCAACTTCAACCCGTCAGTGGAGAGGTTTGGAGCGCGCACCGGCGCATCGACCCGCTTCGTCAGCCAAGCCAAAAGTGTCGTTTGGTCGTCTGCCGACACCTCAACCGGGCGGCGCACTTCGACAACGTAGATGCGATGGATCGCCATCCCCGACTGCGCCACACGAGCGATGTCGGCCTGTTCCGGCGTCGGACTCGGCGAACTCCCCGCCCCTAGATACCAGCCAAGCCAAAGGCCGGCGGGGAAGAACAGGGCCGCGGCGGCCCCTGCCGCTACCAGCGTCCCTCGCCAGCGCTGCCGCGGTCGCAGGAGGCTAGACGCGAGCGTCACCGGCACCGGTTGCGCGGCGATCGGGTCGAGGACCGAACGGAGCATTTGCGTCTGTCGCCGCCAAACCTCGACGCGACGCGCAAGTTCCGGCTGTTCGTTGAGCAAGCTGTCAATCTGCGCTGCCCGCGCCGGATCGAGACGCCCGTCGACAAAAGCGACGATTTCCTCGTCCGGGACAGATCCAGAGGTCATTTCACCCTCCGAATCGGAACGACTGCAGCCCCTTCCAGCCGTTCGGCCAGCAGGGCCCGGCCCCGAGCGATCCGCGACATCACCGTTCCAATCGGAACCGCAACGATGTCAGCCACTTCCTGATAGGAGAAACCTTCGACGGTTGCGAGCAAAAGGGCCTGCCTTTGATCAGCCGGCAAAGCTTGCAGCGCCCCGATGATCATGGAGCGGGTCGCCGGATCCACCGCGTCCGCGCTAGCGGTGTCGCCAAGATTCTCCATCGGCGGAGCCCGCCGGTTAGCCCGGTGATGAGATTTTGCAAGGTTGGATAGGATCGTAAAGACCCAGGGAGCCAGTCGCGGACCGCGGTATTGACGCTCGCGATCGAGCGCAAGCACCAAGCAATCCTGGACGAGGTCGTCGGCTGCGGCAGGGTCTCCGGCAAGGCCGACCGCATAGCGACGCAGCGCCGGGATAAGGCGCTCCAATTCCCGGCGATCGATTGTCGTGCGCGGCAATCTACCGTGTCCTCCGGCACCCCGAAGTCCCGTCGGCCGAGCCCCTTGGTGGAGGCGGCGAAGCTGGCCTTCAGAGCTAGAGACGCCGAGGGCCGGGCGATTATTCCTGTCCAGAAGAAAAAAATCCGGCGCCGGCCGCGGCCTGCCCGAGGCCCGTGCCACGCCGCCTATCGGTGATCTTGCTGCTGGGGCGCTAGGCGCGGTAGTGCTGAATTCGCGTGGTGCGAAGGCCGGCCAAGCCGTGGCTATCGATCGACTGCTGCCAGGAGAGAAACTCCTCGACAGTCAGGGTGTAGCGGCTGCAGGCTTCCTCAAGGCTGAGTAGGCCGCCGCGCACGGCAGCGACAACCTCCGCCTTGCGGCGAATAACCCACCGCTTGGTATCGCCCGGAGGAAGGTCGGCGATGGTCAGCGGGCTGCCATCGGGGCCGATCACATACTTCACTCGCGGACGGAGCTCTGCGCTCATGCTACTCTCACACGCAACGTCTACTGTCGGGGCAAGGTAAAGCGCTGGCTTTAAAATTTGGCTAAGCCAGAAGGAAGGATTTAGTAAGAATTGTTCGGAATTCTGCGGCACGAAGACTGGCCTAGTGGGTCACGCCGATCGTGCGGACGTCAGAAACGGGCACTGAAAACGAGCCAATCCTGAGGATTGGCTCGGCTCCCGAGAAATCAATCCCAGTGACGGTGCCTGCGACCAAAGTGTCGATGTTGAGCGCCGCTCCATCCTTGCCGGTGCCGCTGATTTCGATCGTGTAGGGCCCATCGGGCGCGAACTGTCCGTTCGTCATCCGACCGTTCCACGAATAAGTGTGCGACCCGGCGGTGAGGGCCGGACGGTCGGTAAACACAATGGCACCGGCGGCGTTGCGGATGGTTACCAGGCCACTGCCTGAGGCGCTGGCATCGTATTGCCAAGCCGCCTGTCCGTCCTTCAGATAAGTCCCGTTTCCTGAAGCACTCACTTGCGTCCCGACGAAAGACAACAGGCTGGTTGCGTTGGCCGCCCGGGTGACATCGATAAGGGAAAGTAGATTGTCGTTGGACTTGATCGCCTGTTCGACCGTCGAGAATTGCACCAGTTGCTGCGTGAACTGATTGGCGTCGAGCGGATCGAGCGGGCTCTGGTTCTTGAGCTGCGTCGTCAGCAGTTGGAGAAACGCGTCGTAGCTACTGATCAGCGTGTCTTTGTCGGCCGCCGTCTTGTCGGACGTTCGGTTGGACGCGGCTATCGCGGAAAAGTCCATGGCGGGGCTCCACGTCTTTAGATGATGATATCGAGTCGGTCGGAGACCATGATCGAGCGGACGGTTCGCTCGACGGGAGCCGACAGTGGCGCCACGCCGCCGTCGTTCCTCCCGTTCCAATCTTCGACGGGAGCCTGAGCCTGCCTATCCTGCCGGAAGGCCCCGTCATCGCCGGCGCTCCGCCCGAAGTCGATCTCCGCGCCCGGAACGCCGGCGGCATCCAACGCCTGTCGGAGCGACGCCGGATCGGCTGCAAGCAGTGCCAGCGTGTCGCCGCGGTGACTGTTGATGCGCGCGCGCAACGATCCATCGCGACCGAACCGAAGTCGCACTTCGACCGCCCCGAGATCGGGCGGGTCGAGGCGGACCGTGAAGTGGCGAATCCCGGTATCGACGTGATGAGCGATGGCGACCGCAACCGCATTGACCGCGGACGGCGGCGCCTGCGCAGTCACCTGAGCGGCCGACGCCATGCCGACGATCGGCCGACCGTCGGGCTGCCATCCGGCAATGCTCGCGTCGGCACCACCGCCGGTCGGCACCGCCGAGATCGAGCCGCTGTCCGGCGACGCATGCTCGCCGATCCGGAACTCGGCACTGCGGTCGAGCTTCGTTTGTGGCGCGGCGACGTCGCTCTCCTGAAGGCCGCCCCCACCCGGCGAAGGCTCGCCTGCCGCAGCTTTTGCCGTCCCGGTCCCCGCCGGGGAGGCGACCGCAACAGCGGGTGGCGCCTCGTCGGTCTGCCCGCTGAAACCGCTTAGCTGCTTGAGCCAGTCGTCCCCCCTGCGGAGCCCCTCAGGACCTAAAGTCCGCGCCTCCCAACGCGGGGCGAGGCCGACATCATCACCAATTCTGCCGACGCGGTCCGATCGCTCTGACAGCGCCGCCGCGCCCATCTCATTGACAATCGATTCCGGGACGTCGGCCGCGTCGGACCAAGAACGTGTCGCCGTCGCCCATGCCGAGCCGCGCGTTCGAAGTAACTGCCCGCCACTACCCTTGGCGGGCTCGGCGACCGGATTGTCGCCTTGAACGGAGCCGACAACCCAAACCGAGCCTTCGGAAGTGCCGCTGGCAGCAGGGTTGCTCGCTGCGTCGCCCCCATCCGTGTCCGTGGACGGCGAATTGCTCACCGGCAGTTGGGTAGTCACCAGCGCCGCAATCAAGTCCGGCGAAGGATCTTGTTGATCATCCTTGGTGCGAACTTTCCCTGTATCCGCCTCGCGGCAGTCGCCCTCGTGGCCACTCGGCTTGACTTGCACGGCCTCGCCGACAGCCACCGCGAATTCGGGCGGTCCGATTGCTTGATCGGGAACCGCGCGGGGCTCGACAGCCTGGCGCAGCGGCCAATCTTCGGTGACGCCGCTTTCCTGGTCGACCGGCTCCGCGCCCACCTCAGCGGCCGGCTTTTCGCTATCGGAGTGTCTTCGGCCAGTCCCCGCCGGCAGCGTGCCGACCTCATCGGGGGCTGCAGACGGGGTGTCGTCCCCCAACAGCTCCCGCCACACTTCGGCAAATCCGGCCCCTTGCCCAACTGGCACGCGCCGAACCCCGGCCGCTAGCGGCGCCCCCCCGACCTCAGCCACCGACTGCACCTTGCCACCCCGCTTCCAACCGTCGATGCTGAGCCGCGCTGCAAGACCGGGGCCGATTAATCCGAGCGCGCGAAAGCGCGCAGCTATTGGGTTTTCAGGCGACGAAAGCGGCGACCGGTCGGCAAATCGTGCCGAGCGGAGGCAATCAATTCCGACCTCTGATCCGCTTTGATCGCGAGGGCCGCGCGCCTATAGTGTTAGATGCCAGATGCTGACGCCGTGGATCGCGGACACCATATTGCAGCCCATGATGAACTCCCTCGACTTGCCGGGCGCGCCCGGGGACACCCGCGTGGTCGTAGCCATGTCGGGCGGAGTCGATTCGACAGTTGTCGCCGGCCTGCTGAAGCGCGGAGGCTACGACGTCGTCGGTATCACACTGCAGCTCTACGACCACGGCGCGGCAACCCATCGCAAAGGGGCCTGCTGTGCCGGACAAGATGTCCAGGACGCGCGCGCCGCCGCCGCCAAGCTTGGCATCCCGCACTATGTGCTCGACTACGAAGAGCGCTTCCGCACCTCCGTTATCGAGGGCTTTGCGGCAGCCTACGCCGCAGGCGAGACCCCAGTGCCATGCATCGCCTGTAACCGGACCGTCAAATTCGCCGATCTGATGTCGACAGCGCGAGAACTCGGCGCTGCCGCTTTGGCAACCGGCCACTATGTCCGCAGCCGGCGCAATGGAATGGGACGAGCGCTCTATCGCCCGGCTGATGTCGAGCGGGATCAATCCTACTTCCTCTTCGCCACCACCCGCGAACAGCTCGATTTTCTGCGCTTTCCGCTGGGCGAGATGACAAAGTCGGAGACAAGAGCGACAGCGCGCGAACTCGGCCTTACCATCGCCGAAAAGCCCGATAGCCAGGACATCTGTTTTGTTCCTACCGGCCGCTACGCCGAGGTAATCGCCCGCCTTCATCCCGAGGCGGCTTCACCCGGGGAAATCCGCCACGTCGACGGTAGGCGCATGGGTACCCACGGCGGGGTAATGCACTTCACCGTCGGCCAGCGCCGCGGTCTGGGCATCGCCTCTCAGGAAGCCCTCTATGTGGTTGCCATCGACGCCGGGCGGCGCGAGGTTTTGGTTGGCCCCCGTACGGCCCTGGCGACAATTCGCTTCACTCTCTCCGACGTGAATTGGCTTGGCGACGAAACGCCAGGCTTCCTCCCCGATGGCGTCGATGCCTATGTTCGCGTGCGCTCGACAAGGCCGCCGGCGCCTGCTCGCCTGTGGCTCCACGGCAACCGCGCTGTCGTCGAGCTCAGCGAGGCCGAGGCCGGGGTCGCTCCCGGACAGGCCTGCGTTTTCTATTCCGACGGTGGGCCGGGCGCCCGTGTCCTTGGCGGAGGCTTCATTGCCAAGAACCGCGACCCCGCATCGGCGCGGCCGGCGGGCGCACGGACGACGCTCGCAGCGGCGATTTGATCCATGGCCAATCCCACGCCCGCCCGCCCCAAGACCGACGATCCCCCCGCCCCCGCCGAACTGACGGCGCCGGTTGTTCTCGCCGCTTATGCCCGCTGGGCACCGGTCTATGATGCGCTCTTCGGCTTACAATCACTGCCTGGCCGCCGCGCCGCCGCGACCGTGGTGAACGCTCTTCCTGCCGGGCGGATATTGGAAGCTGGAGTCGGCACGGGCATGTCGCTGCCGCTTTATCGCCGTAAGCATCGCGTGGTTGGCATCGACCTGAGCCCGCAGATGCTGGAGCGCGCGAAGGCACGGCTGGCGACCCGGCGGCTCGATCACGTCGAGGCGTTGGAACTCAAAGACGTGACCGCCCTCGATTTTCCTGCCGCGAGCTTTGACGTTGTTGTCGCTGCCTATTTGATGTCGGTCGTACCCGACCCTGAAAGGGTGATGGCGGAATTCGCTCGGGTAGCCAAGCCCGGCGGCCGGGTGATCCTGGTCAACCACTTCGGCGCCGAGGGCGGCTGGCGAGCACGCGTAGAACGCGGTTTTGCCAATTGGGCAATCCGCCACGGCTGGACGCCTTCACTCCCGGAAGCGAGCGTCATGGGTCGTCGCGACCTTAGGGTGGTCACCCGTCGCCCCGTGGCGCCACTCGGCCTCTTCACGCTGCTAGCTTTCGAACGCATCTAAGCACCGGCAGCCCAGCCGTCGCGCGGCTTGACACAGCTCCGGGCGGCTCCCTAAATCCGCCTGCGCCGACGCGGTTCGCTGCTGGGGCGGAGTAGCTCAGTTGGTTAGAGCAGCGGAATCATAATCCGTGTGTCGGGGGTTCAAATCCCTCCTCCGCTACCACTTTCCAGCGTTGCCGGAGTCTGCCGCGCCCTCCGGAAGTGGACGCTGGCGAAGGAATTGCCCGCAGCAACCTCGGCGAGGCGCCGATCTCAACCTCCTTATCCGGCAGCGCCGCAGCGCTCGCTCACTTGCCAGTTTGGCGGCGCGCGGCGTAGCTTCGCGCCCGGAGACGGCCGCGCCGGCCGGAATTGGATCGTCCGTCGTCCACGATTCCATTCCATCGGGAGGACTAAAGTGAAGGCATTGGCAATTAGCGTCGGCCTTGCGGCCGCGCTTTGGGCATCGACCGCCGCGGCGGCCGACTACCCCGCTCCCAAACAGAGCGATTTCGTTCTCAAGAACTTCAAGTTCCACACCGGCGAGGTGATGCCCGAGCTGAAGGTGCACTACGCCACAGTCGGCGCTCCTACCGGCGAGCCCGTCATCATTCTGCACGGCACCGGCGGCGCCGGCTCCGGCTTCCTCAACGCCGGTTTTGCCGGTGAGATGTTTGGCGCCGGTCAGCCACTAGACGCTACAAAGTACTTCATCATTCTGCCGGACGCGATCGGCTCCGGCCAATCGGCAAAGCCATCTGATGGCTTGAAGACCAAGTTCCCGCAATACGACTATGACGACATGGTCGAAGCCCAGTACCGGCTTGTCACTGAGGGTCTGGGCATCAAGCACGCCCGCGTGGTGATGGGGAGTTCGCAGGGTGGCATGCACGCCTGGCTCTGGGGCGGAAAATATCCCGACTTCATGGACGCTCTGGTGCCGATGGCCTCGCAGCCGGTTCAGATGGGTGCCCGCAACTGGATGCTCCGGCGCCTCATGGTCGAGTCGATCAAGAACGATCCTGAATATATGGGCGGCAACTACACCAAGCAGCCGACCTCGCTCAAATACGCCAACGTATTCTTCAGCACCGCCACCAGCGGCGGGACGCTCGGCTATTACGGCCTGGCACCAACCCGCGCTTTGGCCGACAAGCTGGTGGACGACCGCCTGGCGGCACCTGTCACTACGGATGCCAACGACTTCATCTATGCATGGAGTTCGTCCGGCAACTACAATCCCGAGCCGAACCTCGACAAGATCAAGGCGGCTGTGCTGGCGATCAATGGCGCCGATGACGAGCGCAATCCGCCGGAGACCGGTGCCACCGAAAAGGCGATGAAGAAGATCAAGAATGCCCGGCTCCTGCTGATCCCGGCGAGCACCGAGACGCGCGGCCACGGCACCACCGGCAACACCGCGCTCTGGAGGAACGAATTCTCGGCGTTCCTTGCGTCGGTGCCACGCCAGGGAATGTAAGCTGCGCCCGATCCAAGATAGTAGGGGCCGCTTAGGCGGCCCCTTTCTTTTGGTATCCAGTGGCCTGCAGCTGTGGAGCCGCGCTCGCCGCCGCCAGACACCGGTCTGCGTGCCTCAACCGGCGTTTGGCGCCAACAGACCCTTGCTAGGAAACGGCTCGCTTCGGTCGCTCCTCTTGGTTGTCGCTTCGATCGCTTATGTTCAGCAGGCGGCGTTGGCGCAGCTGCCGAGCAGCCCGCCGCTCGTGCACGCCGCTGAGCTCGGCGACATCACGACGCTCCGCCTCCGTCTCGCCGCCGGCGCCGATGTCGAGCAGCGCGACGACGCCGGGCGCACCGCACTCCTCGCCGCCACCCAGGCCAACCAGATCGCCGCGGCCGCTATCCTCATCTCGGCCGGGGCTGACGTGAACGCAACGGACAACATCGGCGACAGCGCTTTTCTTTACGCCGGCGCCGAAGGCCGAACGGAGATTCTGCGCCTGACCCTGGCTGCTGGCGCCGACCTCGCCAGCCTTAACCGTTTCGGTGGCACCGCCCTCATTCCGGCCGCTCATCATGGCCATGTCGAGGCGGTCCGCCTGCTCCTTGCAACTCCCATCGCCGTCGATCACGTCAACAATCTCGGCTGGACCGCCCTCCTTGAGGCGGTAATCCTCGGCAACGGCGGCCCCGCCCATGTCGAGATCGTCCGTCTCCTGCTTGCTGCCGGCGCCGACGCGAGCCTAACGGACCGTGACGGCCGCTCGCCCTTGGTCCACGCCAGAGCCCGCGGCTTCGAAGCGATAGCCGACGCGATCGCCAAGGCCGGCGGGAAATAGCCGAAAACGCAGGCTCGGCGAGGGGTTGCCAGCGCCCTTGCCGCAGTCGACAATTACGAGAAGGCCGCACAGACTAGGCCGACGACTTGCTGAACGAGGGTGGGCACATGCGTAGCGGACTCGCGGCCACGAAGACGGGTGCCAGCGTTCTTATCCTGACGCTCCTTTCAAGCTCCGCGTTTTCGGCCGATGTCACCCAGGAGCGACTGGAGAATTCTGACCGCGAACCGCAGAACTGGCTCACTGTCCATGGCAACTATGCGGCCCACAATTTTTCGCAGTTGAAGGAAATCAACCGCAGCAACGTCAAGAACCTCCGCGTCGCATTCACCGTTCCGATCCCGAGCGCTCTCGTTGCCGTCACCAACGCCAATCTCGAGGGTCCCGTACTCGTTGATGAGGGCATCATCTACTACGTCGACTCCTGGGGCACGACATACAGAGTCGACGCCACGAGCGGCACTCGCGGCCGGATCATGTGGAGCACCGACCCGCTTATCGACAAGTCTGGATATTCGGCCAGCAATTTCTTCACCCGTGGCAACGCGCTTTGGAACGACCGCGTCTTCGACAATCTCTTCGATGGGCGCGTGGTCGCAATGAGCCAGCGCACGGGCGAGATTGTCTGGAACAAACAGATCGCCGGGCACGACACCACCTCGCCCAACTGGCAGGACACGGTAACCGAGGGGTTCACCGGCGCGCCGCTCGCCGCCGCCGGACAGATCCTCGTCGGACAGAGCAAAGGCGACTGGGGAACCCGCGGCTGGGTAGGGGCGATCGACGCCGAGACGGGAAACCAAAGCTGGCGAACTTATGTAATCCCGGCGCCGGGCGAGCCCGGCTTCGAAACCTGGAAGGACGACCACAACGCTTGGCGGACCGGCGGCGGGGCGGTCTATGTCACCGGCTCATACGATCCAGCCCTTAGGCTGACCTATTGGGGCGTCTCCAACCCGGTTCCGATTTTCGATCCGGAAACGCGTCCGGGCGACAACCTCTTCACCGATAGCGTCCTCGCCCTCGACATCGATACCGGTAAGATCAAATGGTACTTCCAGTATACGCCCAACGACTCCTGGGATTTCGACGAGGTGGGCGTCCACTTTCTCTATGACGCTCCCGGGACCGGCGGCGGGGCCACCCGCAAGACCGTCGCCCACTTCGCCCGCAATGGCTTCTTCTACAACCTCGACCGAACGACGGGCGCGTTCCTGAACGCCACGCAGTATGTGGACGGCATCAATTGGACCAAGGGCATAGATCAGCGCACGGGCAAGCCGATCGAATACGATCGAACCAAGGATGTGCAGACTTATATTCCCGAAACACGGAACCTGCGCGACAACCCAAGCGCCACGATCTGCCCGTCCTTCACCGGCGGCGTACGCTGGCAACCGCCTTCCTATAACCCAACAACCGGGATCGCCTACGGGGTTGGCCTCGACGGCTGCGCCGAACGGAGAATCCAACCGGCTCCGCCTTCGACTACCGCGGGCAATGCAGTGACGTTCCAAGGCGGCTCGCTCGCCAACCGGGTTACCAGTGCGATCTTCGCCATTGACGCAAAGCGCGGCGCTACCGTTGCCAAGCTTCCGCTGCCCTATGACAACCTCGCCGGCGTCCTCGACACGGCGGGCGGCCTACTGTTCACTGGCCATGTCGACGGGTCGCTCATCGCCTATCGAGATGACACGCTCGAGGAGCTTTGGAGCTTCAACACCGGCATCCAGATCAAAGCCCCACCGGTCTCCTACCGCGTCAACGGGCGGCAATACATCGCTGTTCTCGCCGGCGGCGGCGGTTCTCCTGCCGGCTATGCCGAGCTTGCCACCCAAAAGCAGGGCGCGATGCTCTATGTGTTCTCGCTGTAGCCAGCCATTCGACACCCGTACCGGACGGAGGACCGGATGAGTTTGCGCAGACCCCTGCTGGGAAGCGGGCTAGCACTCGTCGCCGCGCTCTTCGCCCTGCAGGCGCGATCGGCTGAGGTCGTTCCCTTCCCCCACATCCCATCCGTTTGGGACCTCGAACTCGGTCGCCATGCCCGCGAGCTTTCGACTGACTATTACGTAGCCTTCGCCTGCGGCACCAATGGCGCGCCGGCTAGTCTGCCGTTGAAGGACTGGACGGAATTCGCCAAATGCCCGGCGCGTGGCGAGCCGCGCCTGCACGAAGTACAGTTCCGCTACGACGATGAGGCCGAGTACCGGGCGCGGGCGCTCAACCAGCGCACCGTCGTATCGGCCATCGGCGGCACCAAAGTGAGCCAAGTCGCTGCGGTCCTCTCGGGTCTCTTCGACGACGACGGATTTCTGGCGGGCTTGCGCATCATTACCGACCCGCGCGGTGCCTCTCCGGATGAGCGCCTTGAGGGAATTGCACTGAGGACCGCCCTTCTCGGCCGCATCCCGGAAACGGCGTGGCAGTGCGAAAGCGAGCCCTTGACCGACGAGGAGAACCCCATCGGCAACGTAGCGATCAAGGAGCGGTGCATCGGTACCTACAATGGCACCAGCTTTCGCCTCCAGACCGACTTCTACCGCAAAGTCGGGGAATATGCCGTCGATCCGCGAACCGGCATGATCTCGCGCGGCCTATTCCGCGGCGACGTGCATTTTGAGATGCACCTGACCGACCCGATAGCCAACAAGGTTGAGAGGATTGCCGCGCTAAAGGCTTTACCCTCGCCGGCAGCCACGCAGGACGGCCTTCGCCAGAAGGTGTTGAACTGTCCGGGATGCGATCTGCGCGGTCTGAACTTGAAGCGCTTCGACCTCCGCCGTGCCAAGTTGGCTGGTGCTAACCTTGCCGGCGCCGACCTGCATGCCGCGCAGCTCGACAACGCCGACCTGACCGGCGCCGACCTCACCGGAGTGATTGCCAATCGCGCCAGCTTCCGGCTTGCCAACCTGACCGGCGCCAAACTGAGTGAAGCCCAGCTTTTCCTTGCCGCCCTCGATGGCGCCAATTTCACCGGCGCCGATTTGACTGGCGCGCATATCGCCGAGGCGACACTGACCAGTACGGTGTTGAACGGAGCCCAGTTGGTCGCCACCGATTTTAGCCGCGCGCGTATGGGCGGGGCTCGTCTTCGCGGTGCACAGATCGAGGGAACATGGTTCATCGGCGCCCAACTCGGCCGCGTGGACCTCTCCGCCGCAAAGCTCGTGTCGGTCGACCTCACAAACGCCGTGCTGACCGCGGCAAACCTTGAGCGTGCCACAATCACCCAGTGCGACCTCTTTGCCGCCAATCTCGCCCAGGCCAACCTCGACGGCGCAAACATCTCGGCCTCGCGGCTGACCGGAGCGCGCATGACCGACACCTCGCAGAACGGCACGATCTTCGCGAACGTTGTCGATGCGCCGCACTGACTGCCGGCGAATTGCGTCGGGCATCTTGGCCTGATCTGCCCGATTTGGCAGATAGGCCGCGCCCAGCGAACAGCGAACCCTTGACATGAACAATCCCACCCGCGAGGAACCCGGTCGCGACTTCATTCGCGAGATCATCGCCGACGATTTGGCAAGCGGTCGTAGGCGTTCGGTCGCCACGCGCTTTCCACCCGAGCCCAATGGCTACCTTCACATCGGCCATGCCAAGTCGATCTGTCTCAACTTCGGCGTCGCCGAGGAGTTCGGCGGCACGTGCAACCTGCGCCTCGACGACACCAACCCGGTCAAGGAGGAGCAGGAATACATCGACGCGATCAAGGCCGACGTCCGCTGGCTGGGCTTTGATTGGAGTAACCGGCTCTTCTACGCCTCTGACTATTTCGAGCAGCTCTACGCCTGGGCCGAGCATTTGATCGGGGCCGGCAAGGCCTATGTCGACGACCAGTCCCAGGACGAGATCAGGGTGGCGCGCGGCACTCTCACCGAGGCTGGCCGCAACAGCCCCTTCCGCGATCGCTCCATCGCCGAGAACCTCGACCTTTTCCGCCGCATGCGCGCCGGCGAGTTCGCCAACGGTGCCCGGGTACTCCGCGCCAAGATCGACATGGCCTCCGGCAACATCAACCTCCGCGATCCGGTCCTCTACCGTATTCTCCACGCGGCTCATCCACGGACCGGGGACGCGTGGTGCATCTACCCGAGCTACGATTTCGCGCACGGCCAGTCCGACGCGATCGAGGGCATCTCGCACTCGCTCTGCACTTTGGAGTTCGAGGACCACCGGCCGCTTTACGAATGGTTCCTGGACAATCTGCCGGTTCCTTCGCGACCTCGCCAATACGAGTTCGCGCGGCTTAACCTCACCTACACCGTTCTTTCCAAGCGCACGCTGACCGAATTGGTGAAGAGCGAACGCGTAGCGGGCTGGGACGACCCGAGAATGCCGACCCTCGCCGGGCTGCGCCGCCGCGGTGTCCCACCCGCTGCGATTCGAGAATTCGTCCGCCGGATCGGCGTCGCCAAAGCCAACAGCGTTGTCGACTCGGCGATGCTCGATGCCACCATCCGCGAATGCCTCAACAAGTCGGCACCGCGGCGCATGGCGGTCCTGCGCCCGCTTCGCGTCATAATCGAGAACTATCCCGAAGGCGGCCTCGAGGAACTCGACGCGGTCAACAATCCGGAGGATCCGGCCGCCGGCCGCCGCCGCGTCGTGTTCGGTCGGGAAATCTTCATCGAGCGCGAGGACTTCATGGAGGTCCCGCCAAAGAAGTACTTCCGCCTCTCTCCGGGCAAGGAAGTCCGGCTGCGCTACGCCTATTTCATCACCTGTCGCGAAGTCGTGAAGGATGCCGCAGGCGAGGTGGTTGCCGTCCGCTGCACTTACGATCCGGCGACGCGCGGCGGCGATGCCCCCGACGGCCGCAAGGTCCAGGCCACACTCCACTGGGTCGCGGCGGAGAAGTCGGTATCGGCCGAAGTGCGCCTGTTCGCCCCCCTCTTCGGCCGGCCCGATCCAGGCGCCGATGGCAACGTGCTCGCCGACCTCAATCCGAACTCGTGCGAGGTTGTCGGCAATGCCATCCTTGAGGCAGCGCTAGCCGACCAGCCTCGCGGTGAGGCCGTCCAGTTCGAGCGTCTCGGCTATTTTTGCCTCGATCCCGACACCGCGCCGGGACGCCCGGTCTTCAACCGAATTGTCGCTTTGAAGGACCTCTGGGCTCGCGTCCAGGCAGCCGGCTGAGCGCACCTCTTCACCGGCGATAGCTTCGGCGGTCGATGAAAACGCACCGATGTCAGACAGCATGCCTTGAAACCTGCGTCCCGAGCCGCACGGGCAGAGGTCGTTGCGACCGAGCTTTTCCAAGAGCTCCTTGTCGCCGTGGACGATCCTGTCGCCACGCTTGACGTGCGTCTCGGAGTTAAAAGCCCCTCCGGCGCTTGCTCATCGGCTCTTTCGAGAAGTCCTCGTCTCTACGTGCCATGGGTGCCTCCATTTGCGACACCGGACGATCGCCCGGGGCGGCGGTTTAGAGGAACAAGCTTGCCGTGTCGAGCCCGGGCTAGCGGCGCTTCCCCCTGCCGGGGGCGACCCGCCGCTTCCGCGGAGGCCCGGTCCGGCGGCCCGACGCCCGCCTCTCGCCGAGCAGCTCGAAGCGAAGCGCTCCCGCGACGGGAGCCGCTTCGACGAGGCGCACGTCGACGACGTCTCCGAGCTTGTGCACAACGCCACTCCGCGTACCGACAATCGCGTGGCGGCCAGGCTCGTGGCGGAAGCGTTCCTCGCCGAGCGTCGACATCGGCACGAACCCGTCAGCTCCCGTCTCGTCGAGCTTGACGAAGAGGCCGGCGCGCGTGACCCCGCTGATCCGCCCGGCAAATTCCGCCCCGACGCGATCGGCCAGCCAATGCGCGATCAGGCGATCCACGGTGTCGCGCTCGGCCTGCACCGCCCGTCGCTCTGCCTCGGAAATCTGCGCCGCGATCGCGGCAAAGTCGACCTCGCCTTCCGGCATCCCGCCAGCTCCCAATCGAAGAGCGGTTACAAGTGCCCTGTGAACGATCAGATCGGCATAGCGCCGGATCGGAGAAGTGAAGTGGGCATAGCGACGAAGGTTGAGGCCAAAGTGGCCGATGTTGAGTGGACTGTATTCGGCCTGGGCCTGAGTGCGCAGGACCACTTCGTGGATCATCGCGCCGTGCTCGGTCGGGCCTACGTCGGCGAGGAGTCGGTTGAAGTGACTGGGGCGCAGGTTTCCGCCTTTCGGAAAGCTGCGATCGAGCGAGGCGAGAAAGTCCCGCAGTGCCTCGAGTTTGGCGAGCGAGGGCGCGTCATGGATGCGGTAGATGAGGGAAGCGCGGGCCCCCTCCAGAGTCTCCGCCGCCGCGACATTCGCCTGGATCATGAACTCCTCGATCAGGCGATGCGCTTCCAAGCGCTGTGGGATAACGATGCGCTCGACACCGCCCTTAGCGTTGACGACAATCTTCCGCTCGGGGAGCTCGAGGGCGAGCGGCTGCCGCTCGTCGCGCCCGCGCGCCAGCGTTCCGTAAGCTGCCCAGAGCGCGGCGAGCGGCTCGGTGACCGAGCTGGCAGCCGCCGAGTCGCGGTTGTCGAACACCGCCTGTGCGTCTTCGTAGGATAGCCGCGCCGCCGAGCGCATCAGCACGCGGTGAAACCGATGGCCGGTCTTGCGGCCGTCCGCCGAGAACGTCATGCGCACCGCCAACGCTGGCCGGTCCTCACCGGCGCGAAGCGAGCAAAGGTCGTTGGAGATGCGTTCGGGCAGCATGGGTACGACACGGTCGGGGAAATAGACCGAGTTGCCGCGCTTGACTGCCTCCCGATCGAGCGCGCTACCGGGCCGGACGTACCAGGCGACGTCGGCAATTGCCACCGTGACAATGTGGCCGCCGGGATTGGCCGGATCGGGAGCCGCATGCACGGCGTCGTCGTGGTCCTTGGCGTCATAGGGATCGATGGTCAGCAACGGCAGGTCGCGCCAATCCTCGCGCTGTTGCAGACCAACAGGCCGCGCCCGTTCCGCCTCCTCCAACACATCGGCTGGGAACACATGGGGAATACCATGGGCGTGGATGGCGATCAGGCTCACTGCCTTCTCGCTCGCCAGCGAGCCGATGACCTCCACCACCTCGGCACGTTCCCGCCCGTACCGCCCGCCAGTCGAGACGCTGAGCGACACCAAGTCGCCGTCCTTGGCACCGCCAAGGCGGGTGGGGTCGATCGCCAATTCCCGGTCCTTCCGATCGACCGGCTCGACGCGGGCACCGTCCGGTCCAACGCGCACCACCCCGAGCCGCGTTGCGGCCCGGCGAGCGAGCAACCTTACAATCCGCGCAGTGTACCCCTCGCCTGTCGCATCGCGCTCAAGATGCGCGAGCACTCGATCGCCCGGCCCCGGCGCTGGCAGATCATGCCGCCGCCGCGGCACTAGAACGACAATACGCGGCGCCTCCCCGTCCCATTCGGTCAGAGACGCAACCAACTCGCCGTCGCGGTCGCGTCCCGAAATCTCCAGGATGGCGGTCGGCGGCAGCACTCCCGCTTGTCGCACGCCCCGTGCTCGCTTTTCGACAATCCCCTCGGCCGCCAATTCCTTGAGAAGCGCTTTCAGGGCAGCCCGTTCGGAACCGACAATGCCGAGCGCTTTGGCGAGGCTCCGCTTGTCGGCCGTACCGCCATGCTCGGCGAGGTACGCCATCATCCGCGCCCGAAGCGGGATTTCCTCCCCGGTCTTCTTTCCCCCGCGCCTGCTACTCGCCATCGTTCTCGGGCGGCGCCTTGCCGCGCTTGGATTTGCTCTTGCCGGCCGGCTTCTTCTTCGCCGGCGCTTTCTTCGGGGCGGCTTCGCCCGCTTCCGCCGTCTTGCCCGCAGCTTTGGCTGCGCCGCGGGTGCGGCCGCGCTTGGCCGGGGGACCCTGCTCGGCCTTTCTGGCGAGAAGGCCAAGCGCCTCTTCGAGGGTCACCGCGTCAGGGCTGGTGCCGCGAGGTAGCGTCGCGTTGAGGGTGCCGTGATTGACGTAAGGTCCGTAACGGCCGTCGCGCACGGTCACCGGCTTGCCGTCGTCGGGATGCGCCCCGAGTTCGCGCAGCGCTGCAGGCGTCCGGCGGCCGCGCTTTCCGCCGCCCGCCATCTTGTCGGCAATCAGAGTAACCGCGCGATTGACCCCGACGGTGAACACCTCATCGGCGGATTCGAGGTTGGCGAATACGCCCCCGTGCTCGACGTAGGGTCCGTAGCGGCCAATACTCGCTATGATCGGCTTGCCGGATTCGGGATGAGGACCGACTTCCCGCGGCAGGCGAATCAGCGCCAGCGCCTTCTCGAAGTCGAGTGTATTCGGATCCCAGCCCTTCGGTATGCCCGCCCGCTTCGGCTTCTCCTCGCCCTCGGCTTCGCCAAGTTGCAGGTAGGGACCAAACCTCCCCGACCGCAGAGTGATTTCTTTGCCGCTGTCCGGGTCGGTACCCAGCGCACGCGCCTCGATGCCCGCCGCGCCCTCCGCACCATTCTCCCCACCGACCGCCAGCTGCCGCGTGTAGCGGCACTCGGGATAGTTAGAGCAGCCGATAAAGGAGCCGTACTTGCCGAGCTTCAGCGACAGCCGACCGACGCCGCAGCTCGGGCACGCCCGCGGATCGCCGCCATCGGTCCGGGTCGGGAAGATGTGCGGAGCCAGAAGGTTGTTCAGCGCCTCCAGGACATCGGTGACCCGAAGCTCCTTGGTCTTGTCGACGTCCGCCGAGAATTGACGCCAGAACTCCCGCAGCACCTCCTTCCAGGAGATGTCGCCGTTGGAAATCCGGTCGAGCTGATCCTCCAGCGCCGCGGTGAAGTCGTACTCCACATAGCGGACGAAAAACGCCTCAAGGAAAGCCGTGACGAGGCGGCCTTTGTCTTCCGGGATGAGGCGCTTCTTCTCAAGTCGCACATAACCGCGATCGCGGATCACCGAAAGCGTCGCCGCGTAGGTGGAAGGCCGGCCGATGCCCAGCTCTTCCATTCGTTTGATCAGCGTCGCCTCGGTATAGCGGGGCGGTGGCTCGGTGAAGTGCTGCTCGCAGAAGATACCGCGCTCGGTGAGACCTTCGCCGACATTGACCGCCGGCAGACGCGCGCCGTCCTCGTCCTCCTCGTCGTCGCGGCCTTCCTGGTACAGCGCTAGGAACCCGGGAAAACGCACAACCGACCCGTTGGCCCGCAGATCGACCGCCGGACCGGTACCGGTCGCAGCGACTTCCACCACCGTCCGCTCGATTTCCGCCGATGCCATTTGGCTGGCGATGGTTCGCTGCCAAATCAGCGCGTAGAGGCCGGAGTGGGCCGGATCGAGGGCGCGGGTCACCGCCTCGGGGAGACGCCGCAGATCAGTGGGACGGATCGCTTCGTGCGCTTCCTGCGCATTCTTGGCGCGGGCAGTATAGGTACGGGGCTTTTCCGGCACGAAGGTCGCGCCGAACTTCTCCCCGATCACCGCCCGCGCGGCGGCGATCGCTTCCGGGGCGATCTGAACGCCGTCGGTTCGCATGTAGGTGATCAGCCCAACCGTTTCGCCATCCAACTCGACGCCCTCATAGAGTCGCTGTGCGATCCGCATTGTTTCGTTGGCGGAGAGACCGAGCTGGCGCGAGGCCTCCTGCTGCAGTGTCGAGGTCGTGAAGGGCGGCGGCGGGTTGCGCCGCGTCGGCTTGGCTTCGACCGAGCGAACGGAGAAACGGGCGCCGCGGAGCGCCGTTTCGATGTCGCGCGCCGCTTCTTCCGCCGGGATATCGAGGCGGCCGACCTTGTTGCCGGCGACGCCGACGACACGGGCGCGAAAGCGGTCGTTGCGCGGGGTGTCTAGGTCGACGTCGATCGACCAGTATTCCCGCCGGCGGAACGTCTCGATCTCGTTCTCGCGGTCGCAGACGAGGCGAAGCGCAACCGACTGCACACGCCCCGCCGATCGCGCCCCTGGCAGCTTGCGCCAAAGGACGGGGGACAGCGTGAAGCCGACAAGATAGTCCAGCGCGCGCCGCGCGAGATAAGCCTCCACCAAAGGCGCATCGAGCGCCCGCGGGTGCTTCATTGCGTCGAGGACCGCCTCGCGGGTCACGGCGTTGAAGACGACGCGCTCGACCTTCTTGTCCTTGATTGCGTTTCGCGCTTTCAGAACCTCAAGGACATGCCACGAGATCGCCTCGCCTTCGCGATCCGGGTCGGTTGCGAGTATCACTCGACCGGCGTTCTTGACCGCCTTGACGATATCCGAGAGGCGCTTCTGCCCCTTAGCGTCGACCTCCCAGTCCATCGCAAAGTCGTCATCCGGGCGAACCGATCCGTCCTTGGACGGAAGATCCCGGACATGACCAAACGACGCCAGCACCTCGTAGTCGCTGCCGAGATACTTGTTGATGGTCTTGGCCTTAGCGGGCGACTCGACGATGACGAGGTTCATGCGCGCTGCATCTTCTCCGCTGGCCAACCAAACGCCTGGGAAGCGGCGCGGTTAGGGCAGACTCCCGAACAGGGAGCCGAAGCGGCGGCGGACAATTTAGGAAGACAGGGGTGGTGTCAACCACTGCGCGATAACATCTTTACGAATCCCCGCATCCGCGAGCCGCCAACAAGCCTGCCTGTCACAGCACCGAAACCCGACCTCCGCCGTGCCGTTCCAGCCGCCCGGCCAGGTCAAGTTCGAGAAGGACGAGATGCACGACACTGGCCGGCACACCGCTCGACCGGATCACATCATCGATCATCGTCGGCGCTGGACCGAGCACAGTAAGAACGCGCTCGCGCTGACCGGTGTCCGCCAGCCCGTCGTCCCGGTCGGCATAGGCGGGCGCCCGTTCGCTGACGCCGGCATCGACCCGCAGCCGGGTGCGATCGCCAAGCATGGGCGCGATCACGTTCACGACGTCCTCGGCCGTCTCGACGAGGTGCGCACCATTCTTGATGAGACGGTTCGTACCGGCCGCCCTCGGATCGAGGGGCGACCCCGGCACCGCACAGACCACCCGTCCCTGTTCGCCGGCAAGGCGCGCTGTGATGAGGGAGCCAGAGCGATCCGCAGCTTCGACCACGACGACGGCGAGCGCCATGCCGGAGACGATGCGGTTCCGCCGGGGAAAGTCGCGGGCCCGTGGCTCCCAGCCGAGCGGCATTTCGCTGATCAGGGCTCCGGTCTCCCGGATCCGCCGAGCGAGCGGGTCGTTTTCCGGCGGATACACCTGGTCGAGGCCGCCAGCCATCACCGCCACAGTACCATTGCCGATCGATGCTTCATGCGCCGCCGCATCGATCCCGCGAGCGAGACCGGACACCACCAGATACCCCTCTTCGCTCAGACCGGCGGCGATGGTCATCGCCATCTTGCGCCCGGCGGCCGAGGCGTTGCGCGACCCAACAATGGCAACGGCCGGGCGCCGCAAGCAGTCGACCTGCCCGATGGCGGACAACAGAGGCGGGGCATCCTCGACGTGCTTGAGCCAGGGCGGATAATTCTCGCTGTCGATTGCAAGAAGCTCGACGCCCATTGCCTCAAGCGCCCGCAACTCACCTTCTGCCTCGGCCGTCCCTTCGAGCGTAATCCGCCGCCCCGCTTTTGCCGTGAGACCCGGCAGCGCTGCCACAGCCTGGCCTGCCGAGCCGAAACGCATCAGCAGGTCCCGGAACGTGATCGGGCCGATCGTCGGCGAGCGGATAAGGCGTATCCGTGCGATCAGTTCGGCCCGGTCGATTGAGCGGTCAGTGCCGGGCGCTTTGGTCATGGTCTATTTCTTGGCACCGATGCGGGACTCCGTGCCCGCCCGCAAACGCTCGATGTTGGGACGATGCTTCAGCCACAACAACAGCGCCAGGCCGATGCACAGCCACGCGGCCTCCGGCTTCCCGATGAGTACCAAAGCCAGCGGAGTGATTGCGCTCGCCGTCAACGCCGACAGCGACGAATAGCGCGAGAGCACGGCCACCACGAGCCAGACGATCGCGAAGATCGCTGCGCCTTGCCAAGCGGTGCCGAGGAGCACGCCGAGATAGGTCGCAACCCCTTTCCCGCCACGAAATCCAAGCCAAACCGGGAAGAGGTGGCCGAGGAAGGCGCCGCCCCCAGCGGCGAGCCCAGCCTCAGGCGAGATCAGGGCGCCCAACGCCACCGCCACCGTACCCTTGAGGGCGTCGAGGATCAGCGTTGCTGCCGCCAGGTCCTTGCGTCCCGTCCGCAGAACATTGGTCGCACCGATGTTCCCCGACCCCACCGTCCGCAGGTCCTGGGTGCCGGCGAGGCGCGTCAGCAACAGGCCAAACGGTATCGAGCCGAGAAGATATCCCCCGACAGCCGCGCCGAGCAGTATTACCCAGTTCATTCTGTCCCGATGGTTTTTGCCCGCCCGACCGCGGGTCAGTCGGCAGCGTAATTGTAGACGGTTCGACCGGCAATCACGGTTCGCAGGACGCGTCCGACGAATTCCGTGCCCTCGAACGGAGTGTTCTTCGATCGCGAGCGCAGGCGGTCGCTATCGACCGTCCAGCGCAGGTTGGGATCGACGACGATCAGGTCGGCGGGCGAACCGGGCGCTAACCGGCCGACCTCCAAGCCGAGGCGCTCGGCTGGCCGCGTCGCCAGGGCACGGAACAGCGTCACCAGATCGAGCTTGCGCTCATGCACCAGGCGGAGCCCTGCGGCGAGCATCGTTTCAAGACCGACGGCTCCGTCAGCAGCCTCGGCAAAGGGATGGCGCTTCGTGTCGACATCCTGCGGGTCGTGGCTCGACACAATGGCGTCGATGACGCCGTCCGCAACGCCCTTCACGACCGCCAGGCGATCTGCTTCGGAGCGAAGTGGCGGCGATACCTTGAAGAAGGTGCGATACGATCCGACGTCGGTCTCGTTCAGCGCCAGGTTATTGATCGATACGCCGCAGGTGACATCAATTCCGTCCGCCTTGGCCCGGCGAACGATCTCAACCGACTCCGCGCAGGATATCGCCCGTGCGTGGTAGCGCCCTCCCGTCAGCCGGGCGAGCCTGATGTCCCGCTCCAGCGTGACGATCTCCGCTTCCTTGGGAATGCCCGGCAGCCCGAGCCGGGTGGCGGTCTCTCCTTCGTTCATCACCCCGGAGCCGACCAGGTCCGCGTCCGCGATGTGGTTGACGATCAGTCCGCCGAAGGCACGCGCATATGTCAGAGCTCGCAGCATCACGGCTGCATTGGCAACCGACTTGCGTCCATCGGTAAAGGCGACGGCCCCCGCCTCCTGAAGCAGCCCAAATTCGGTGATCTCCGCACCGCCTTGCCCCTTGGTCAGCGCCGCTGCCGGCCACACCCGAACCTCGGTCACGTCGCGCGCCCGCCGCGAGATGAAGTCCACCAGCGCCGCGTCGTCGATCACCGGATCGGTGTCCGGCATGGTGACGATGGAAGTCACGCCGCCCGCCGCCGCCGCTTCGCCCGCCGAGGCGAACGTTTCACGATGCTGGGCACCAGGTTCGCCGACAAAGACGCTCAGGTCGACCAGACCGGGCGCGACGATCGCTCCCTTGCAGTCGATGGACTCCGTTCCGGCCGGCAGTGGTGATTGCGACTCCGGACCGGCACTGACGATCCGGCCGCGCTGGACCAGCACCAGGCCGGCAACATCGAGCGAGCGGGCCGGATCGATGACGCGTGCATTGCGAAAGGCGACCGGCCGATCGTCAGGTGCACGCAGCGGAATCGACTGGGCCATCATTCGTTGGGCAGCTGCGCGGCCAGCGCTTCCAGCACCGCCATCCGCACTGCCACTCCCATTTCCACCTGTTCGCGAATGAGGCTTTGCGCGCCGTCAGCGACTGCCGAGTCGATCTCGACACCGCGGTTCATCGGCCCCGGATGCATGACGAGCGCGTCGCCTTTGGCGAGCGCGAGCTTCTCCTCGTCGAGACCGTAGAAACGAAAATACTCGCGCACCGAGGGCACAAACGATCCGTTCATCCGCTCCCGCTGCAGGCGAAGCATCATCACGATGTCGGCGCCGGCAAGACCCCGTGTCATGTCGGTGAAGGCGCTGACACCCAGCCGTTCGATGCCGGCCGGCAGCAAGGTCGGCGGCGCCACGACTCGGACCTCGGCACCGACCGTCCTGAGGAGGAGGATATTGGACCGTGCGACGCGACTGTGCAGCACGTCACCGCAAATCGCCACGACAAGGCCCTCAAGCCGACCTTTGCGTCGCCGGATGGTCAAAGCATCGAGGAGCGCTTGGGTCGGATGCTCGTGCGCGCCGTCGCCGGCATTGATCACCGAACAGCCGACCTTCCGGGCCAGAAGTTCCACCGCGCCGGCGGCATGGTGGCGCACAACCAGGATGTCCGGCCGCATGGCGTTCAGCGTCATCGCCGTGTCGATGAGGGTTTCGCCCTTTTTCACCGAGGAGGCAGACACCGCCATGTTCATGACATCGGCGCCAAGCCGCTTGCCGGCGATTTCGAAGGATGATTGGGTGCGGGTGGACGCTTCGAAGAAGAGGTTGATCTGCGTCCGCCCGCGCAGGACCGCTTTCTTCTTCTCGATTTGCCGCGAGACCTCAATCTCGGATTCGGCCAGATCGAGAAGGAATTCAATCTCTTGGCGGGAGAGTAGCTCGATCCCCAACAAATGCCGGTGCCCGAAGGCGAGCGGCAGGCTGGAGGCTAGAGCGTTCATTAAAGCCATGCCTGTAGCCGGAGTCGGAGCGGCAGGCAAGCTTGCATTCTCTGACCATGATAGGCTGTTGACGGCTGTGGCGAATCGAGCGGCGACTACGGGCGGGGTGGAGATGAACGTAGGCTTTCGGAAAGAGGATTCCGTTAACCTACCGGCGCCGTTCCTCGGCCAAAATCTTTATCAATCGGACCCGGCGCTGATCTCGCTGACCGACGCGGTACCCCAGGCCGTGGCGGACGATCTCGCTCAGCACGGCACATTCTGGGGCTCGCAGGAGGCCTCGGAGCTCGGTCGCCTCGCCAACGAACACGCTCCCCTTCTGCGCACGCACGATGCCGGTGGCACCCGCATCGACCTCGTCGAATTCCACCCCGCCTATCACGCCTTGATGCGGCGGAGCATCGCCGCCGGGCTCCATTCTTCCGTCTGGGACGCCCAGGGGCCTGAAAGCGGCGTGCGCACCGTTGCCCGTGCCGCCCGCGTCTACCTTGCTGCTGGCGTCGAGCCCGGTCACCTCGCGCAGCTCGCCACCACCAACTCCGCCATTGCAGCGCTCGGCCATACACCGCGGCTGGCCGAGTCCTGGCTGCCCTTCATCCGCTCGCGCCGCTACGACCAATCGCAGCGCCCGGTCGCTGACAAACACGGCGCCCTTCTGGGCCTCGCCATCACCGAACGCCAAGCGGGCACTGACCTCCGTCAACTCGCCACTATTGCCCAGCGTGTCGACAGCAGCGCCTACCGCCTCACTGGACATAAGTGGTTCGTATCCGGGGCCATGAGCGACGGCTTCGTCACCCTGGCTCAAACTCAAGAGGGCATCTCCGCCTTTCTGATGCCTCGGGTACTGCCCGACGGCTCGCGCAATTCATTCCGATTCTCCCGTTTGAAGTCCAAGCTCGGCAACCGGTCGCAAGCCACGGCGGAGATCGAATTGGACTCCGCCCTGGCGCTCCTGCTCGGCGAAGCCGGCCACGGCGTCTCGGCAATCGCCGAAATGTCGGCTCTGGCCCGGCTCGACTCCGCACTGGTTTCGGCTGCCCTGATGCGCATGGCAGTAGCCGAAGCCGTGCATCACGCCCGCCAGCGCGTAGCCTTCGGCCAGCCACTGATCGCGCAGCCGATGATGATCCGCGTACTCGCGGACATCGCGCTCGATGCAGTCGCGGCGGCGGCACTTGTTTTCCGGCTCGCCGAGGCCTTCGACCGCGCCAATGACGACCCGAGCGAAGGCGCTTTCGCCCGCCTCATGACGCCGGTGACCAAGTACTGGGTCGGCAAGGCCGCGGCTCCGCTCATCGCCGAAGCCATGGAATGCATTGGCGGCAACGCCGTCGTTGAAGAAAGCCGCCTGCCGCGGCTCTACCGCGAGGCGGCAGCTGCCGCGATCGATCACGGCCCAGGCAACGTCGCTTGCCTCGACGTGCTGCGGGTTCTTCGGAAATCTTCCGAAGCGCTGGAGGCAGTGCTCACCGTCTCCGCCAACTCGCTCGGCGGCGCCGCGAAGACAACGATCAATGTCCTACGTGCAGCTACGGCGGTCGCCCTTGCCGACGAAGGCTCAACCCGCAAGCTCGTCGAACAGTTGGCGATGACGGTCGCCGCCGCCGCGCTCCGCCGCGGTTTCCCTGCCGCCATTGCCGACGCTTTTCTCGAAACCAGGCTCGGCAAAGAGTGGCGCCTCACCTACGGCATGCTCGACTCGCGTTTCGACGCTCGCGCTTTCATCGATTATCTCTATCCGCAGCAGTAGTCGGCGCCCGCTTCCCGGCGGCCAACGTCCGCAGTCTGTCGAGAAAGCCTTGCAGGATGTAGCTGGCGGCCATCTTGTCGACGAGTTCGGCTCGACGGGCTCGGCTGCGATCTGCCTCGATCAGCGTTCGCGTGACCGCCGCCGTCGAGAGGCGCTCGTCCCAGAACGCGATCGGCAGGGAGATCGCGGCGGCGAGGTTGCGTGCGAATGCTCGTGTTGCCTGAACACGGGGCCCCTCCGAACCGTCCATGTTCAGCGGCAATCCAAGCACGAAACCGACGGCGGCGCGCTCTGCGACAATCGTCCGCAATGCCTCTGCGTCGTCGGCGAAGCGTCGCTTGGCGAGGGTCGTCAGCGGCGAGGCAACTCGGCGGCCAATATCCGAGATCGCAACTCCGATCGTCTTGGTGCCGAGATCGAGACCGAGCAGCGGCCCGCTTGCCGGCAGGGCGGCGACAAACTGATCGAGACTCGGCTCCGCCGCCATGGCAACTCCCTCGCCGGAGCCGAATCGGCGCCGCTAGATACTCGCCACGGTCTTTAGGCGGGCGCGGAAATGTACTTCGTTCTGACTCATTACCGTCGTGTGAGCGCGGAAGCGCTCGACGATGGACCGCACGAAGGGCCGGATCGCCGGTGAGGTCAAGAGCACCGGGTTCTCGCCGAGTCGTGCGGCGTGCTCGAAAGTCTCCCGGACTTTGTTGACGAATTCCCCGAGCTTGGATGGCGCCATCGCCAACTGCCGATCCTCACCGGTCCCGACCATCGCGTCGGCGAATGCCTGTTCCCATTGCGGACTCAGAGCGATGAGCGGAAGGTAGCCACCGGCGGCGCTGTTGGAGGCACAGAGCTGCCGCGCCAAGCGCGTGCGCACATGCTCGGCGATGCCGCTTGCCGTCTTGGTGAAGGCAAGCGCCTCGGCAATACCTTCGATAATCGTCGGCAGATCGCGCACGGAAATCCGCTCAGCTAGGAGGCGTTGCAGGACGCGCTCGATGCCGGACACGCTGATTTGCGAGGGGACGATGTCCTCGATCAGCTTACGCTCGTCCGCCGGCAGTTCCGACAGCAACTTCTGCACATCGGCATAAGTCAGGAGGTCGGCGACGTTGGCCTTGATCACTTCGGTCAGGTGCGTCGACATCACGGTCGCTGGATCGACGATCGTGTAGCCTTTGTGCTCGGCCTCGGCCCGCAGAGACGCGTCGATCCAGGTCGCCGGCAATCCGAATGTCGGCTCCACGGTATGGATGCCCGGCATGGTGATCTGCCCGCCGGTCGGATCCATCACCATCAGCTGCCGCGCGTGAATGGTCCCCCTCCCCGCTTCGACCTCCTTGATGCGGATGACATATTCATTCGCGCCGAGCCGCACGTCGTCCAGAAGACGCACCGACGGCAGGATGATGCCGAGTTCGCCAGCGAGTTGCCGGCGGAGCGCCTTGATCTGGTCGGTCAGGCGGTCCGAGCCGTCGTTCTTGTTGATCAGCGAAACTAGGCCGAAACCGAGCTCGATCTTGAGCGGATCGAGCTTCAGCGCCTCGGAGATCGGCGGGTCGGCCGGCGGCGCGACGGCCGCTGCCGTCGCCTTCGACGCTTCCGCAGCCGCCTTTGCCTTCTGGCTCCGGTCGGTCCGCCAGGCAATCGTGCCGGCACCCGCCGCCAGCGCCAGGAAAGGCAGCGTCGGCATACCCGGCAGAAGCGCCATGATCGCCATGATGAACGACGACATGCCCAACGCCTTCGGATAGTGCGACAACTGCTTGATCAGCGCCTTGTCGGCGGCCCCGCGGACGCCGGCCTTGGAGACCAGCAGACCGGCCGCAGTCGAGACGATGAGAGCGGGAATCTGCGAAACGAGCCCCTCACCCACCGTCAGCAGTGTGTAGGACTGCCCGGCGCGAGCCAGCGACACTCCCATCTGGGCGACGCCGATGATGATGCCGCCAACGATGTTGATGAAGATGATGAGGATGCCGGCAATAGCGTCGCCGCGCACAAATTTCGACGCGCCGTCCATCGCGCCGTAAAAGGCACTCTCGTCTTCGAGTTCCTTCCGCCGCCGCCGTGCTTCCGCGTCGTTGATGACGCCGGCCGACAGGTCGGCATCGATCGCCATCTGCTTGCCCGGCATCGCGTCGAGGGTGAAGCGCGCCGCGACTTCCGCGATACGGCCGGAACCTTTGGTGATGACCACGAAGTTAACAATCACCAGGATCGAAAAGACGATGATCCCGATGATGTAGTTGCCCTGCATCACGAAGCTGCCGAAGGCTTGGATCATGTGGCCGGCGGCGCTCGTTCCCTCATGCCCGTGCGCCAAGATCAAACGGGTCGCCGCAAGGTCGAGGGCAAGCCGCAGCATCGTCGCGACGAGAAGGACGGTCGGGAACGCCGAGAACTCAAGCGGCGCCTCGATGAAGAGCGCCGTCATCAAGATGAGGACGGACAGGATCATCGACACGGCGAGGAAGAGGTCGAGAAGGACCGACGGCAGCGGCAGGATCAGGACGACCAGGATCGCCACGACGCCGATCGCCAACGTCAGGTCGCCGCGCCGCAGCAGCCCGCCGATGTCGGAGAATGTGGTCGAGACTTGCCCGACTGTCGTGGCCGCGCCGGCCGATATGACGCCGCTGTCGCTCACCTAGGCGCCCCTATCTGCCGATCACGCTGCCGCAACCGCGCGGCTAGTGCCGGGCTCGGGAACTGCAATGCCCTCGTCGCTGTACTGGTTGAGCTTGTTGCGGAGCGTGCGGATCGAGATGCCGAGAATGTTGGCAGCGTGCGTACGGTTGCCGATGCAATGATCGAGCGTGTCGAGGATGAGATCGCGCTCAACTTCCGCCACCGTCTTGCCGACCAGCGATCGCGACAGCGATTCCGCAGTCGCCGCCGCTCGATCGGCGAGGCCGCGCATCGGCATGCCTTGCCCGAGCGGAACGCCGTCCGGCGACAGGATCGCCTCGGCGCTAATCGTCGGCCCTTCCGCCAGCAGAACGGCGCGATGTATGGCGTTCTCCAATTCGCGAACGTTGCCCGGCCAGCGCGCAGCAACCAGGCGGCGCTTCGCCTCCTCCGAAAGCGACCGCAACGCCACCCCGTTTGCGGCGGAGAACTGGCGCACGAAGTGCTCGGCGAGTTCGAGGATGTCCTCGGGGCGATCGCGGAGCGGCGGCACCGCGAGATTGACGACATTCAGCCGGTAAAGAAGGTCCGCCCGGAACGTCCCCGTCTTGATCTCATTACTGAGGTCGCGGTTGGAGGTCGCCAGGATGCGGATGTCGACCGGTACCGGCTTGCTGCCGCCGACACGATCGATCACGCGCTCCTGCAGGGCACGTAGCAGTTTGGCCTGCAGGCGCACGTCCATCTCGCTGATCTCGTCAAGGAGCAGCGTACCGCCATTGGCTTCCTCGAATTTGCCGATCCGGCGAGCAACGGCTCCGGTAAACGCCCCCTTCTCGTGACCGAAAAGCTCCGACTCAAGGAGCCCTTCGGGAATGGCGGCGCAATTGACCGACACGAACGGCCGATCCGCGCGCCGCGACTTGGTGTGGACGTAGCGCGCGATCACTTCTTTGCCCGTCCCCGACTCGCCCGTGATCAGCACCGACGCGTCAGCTTTGGCGATCTGCTCGGCTAAGCGGACGATCCGTCCCATCGCCGGATCGCGCCAGACAATGCGCACTTCCTCGCTCGCGACGGCCGAAAGGATCGCCGCAATCAACTCGGCGTCTGGCGGCAATGGGATAAATTCCTTGGCGCCGGCCTTGATCGCTTTGGTTGCCGCGCTCGCGTCCGCCCGGACGCCGCAGGCGACCACCGGAACGTGGATACGCTCGGCGGCGAGATCGAGCACCAGGCGGCCGATGTCGATGCCAATATCGACGAAAAGCAGGTCGGCGCCGTTCGCCCGCAGGTGGCTGAGAGCAACCGCGACCGTATCGGCATGATTGACCTTGGCACCGCTCTGCATGGCCATCTTGGTAGCGGTGATGAGCTGCCCGCCGAGCGAGCCGACAATCAAAAGGCGCATGGCTTATCCCTGCTGAAACCGGTTTCTACGCACGGCCACTGACGCCTTACCGCTCGGCCTTGATGATCTCGGTCATCGTCACGCCAAGCCGGTCCTCCACCAGCACGACCTCACCGCGGGCGACGAGGCGGTTGTTGACGAAGATGTCGATCGCCTCGCCCACTTTGCGGTCGAGTTCCAGAACCGTCCCGCTGCCCATTGCGAGGAGTTCGGAGATCTGCATCCGCGATCGACCAAGGACGGCCGAAACCCGCACCGGCACGTCGTAGACCGCTTCCAGAGCGGCAGCCGGCACTGGGCCGGCGGCGGCCGTCGGCGCCGGCTCTTTCGGCTCCTGCGGGAACTCCTGCATCAGGATCTTGTCGATGTCGCTCATGGCCGATCTGTCGGCTGTGCCGCCTCCTCCTCAAACACCACCGCAAATCGTTGCCGTAACACAGCCGCCATCGCCGCTTCGGCCTTGGCAGCGTCGCGAACCACGCCCCCGTCGGCCCACTCGATGCGACAGTCGCCGGGAGCCACATTCGCCTCGCCGAGAAGGGTGAGCCGGCCGGCAAACCCCGTCTCTTCCGCCAGCCGGGAGAAGCGCGGACGCACTGCCTCGATGTCGCCCTCGTGCACGCGAAGGACGAGGTGCGGAGCGCCGTCGAGGTGCCGCAGGCAAGCTTCGACCAGGGCCATAGTCTCGCCCTCTGGCTCTCGGGCGACGAGGGCGGACGCTAGCTGCCGCGCGGCCGCCAACGCCAGCGCCGATGCATCCCGCCGCATACGCTCGAACTCCCGGTCGGCCGTCTTCAGGAAGGCCCGCAGCGCCTCGGCGAGCCCCGCCACTGCGCTCGCCGCCAACGCGGCGGCCTGGGCCTCCGCGCCAGACTGCCCCTGCCGGTACCCGGCGGACTGCCCCTCGGCGCGGGCTGCGGCCAACGCTTCGACCATTTGCCGCGAGCGCACATCCGCCAAGGTATGGCCGCCACCCATCAGGTCGAGGTCGAAGGCGTATCGTTCGGGCTTGGTAGCGACTCGCTGTAAGGCTGCTGACATTCCCGGGTCTTTCATCAATAGACGAGTTCGTCGTCGCCCTTGTTCTTGGAGATCATGATTTCGCCCTTGGCGGCCAGATCCTTGGCCAGCGCCACCATCATTCCCTGCGCTTCGTCGACTTCACGCAGGCGAACCGGACCCTTTGCGTCGATATCCTCGCGCAACATCGCCGCCGCGCGCTGGCTCATGTTGCTGAGGAAGAATTCGCGCACCGTCTCGTTGGTGCCCTTTAACGCCACGGCCAGTTTGTCCTTGTCGACCGATCGGAGAAGCGTCTGGACGCTCCCCGAGTCGAGCTTCGATAGGTCGTCGAAGGTGAACATCAGGGCCTTGATGCGGTCGGCGGACTCCCGCGACAGCTCCTCAAGCGCAGCCATGAAACGCGCCTCGGTCTGGCGATCGAAGTTGTTGAAGATGTCGGCCATCTGCTCGTGCGAATCGCGCCGCGTCGTGTGGGCCAGAGTCGACATGAACTCCGTGCGCAGCGTCTGCTCAAGCTTCTCCAGGACCTCCTTCTGCACCGCCTCCATGCGCAGCATGCGCCCGACCACCTCGAACGCGAACTCCTCGGGCAGTGCCGCCAAGACGCGCGCAGCGTGGTCCTGCTTGACCTTGGAGAGCACGACCGCGACCGTCTGCGGGTATTCGTTCTTGAGATAGTTGGCGAGGACCGTCTCCGGAACGTTCGACAGCTTTTCCCACATGTTGCGACCGGCCGGTCCGCGAATCTCAGTCATGATTGCGTTAGCGCGATCGCTGGGCAGCAGCGACACCAGCAACCGCTCGGTCGCGTCGATATTGCCGGTAAGGCCGTTGCGCGCCGAGATCCGGCTCGCGAACTCGACCATTAGTTCTTCGATCATTTGCGGCGAGACTTGGCCGAGCCGTGCCATCGCCAGCGAGATGTCGCGCACCTCGGTCTCGTCGAGTGCCTTCAGGATCCCCGCGGCGTGCTCCTGCCCAAGCGAGAGGAGGAGAACGGCGGCACGCTCCGCCCCCTTCAGCGGGCGGTGCTGACGACTGCGGGCGGTGGCGGGAGCTTCGGCGGTCATTGGTTAGCCTGTAGGATCGGTCGAGGTTAGGCGGCGTCGGCGAGCCAGGAGCGAACGATCGACACCGCATCCGCCGTGTTGTCCTGGACCAGCGAGCCGACCCGGTTAATGGCGTCGGCCTGTAGCGCGCCGTTCTCGATCGCTTTCTCGATCTGCTGGGTCGCGGGGCTGACCATTGGCGGGCGCGGCGGCAGCGCCGGTGCGGCGCCCTCGCCACCGGCGAGCTGAGGCGGTGCGCCGTCGCCGGCAGCCGGCGGCGTCTCCGGCGTCACGATCCGGCGGATCAGCGGCCGCACCACGAGGAGGATGATCAGCAAGCCGACAATGGTCGAGACCACCAGCTCCGCGAGGTAGAAGTAGTCTGTTTTCTCAAGATTGAACCCTGACGCTGTCGGTGCCGGCTCCGCCGTGTCGAAGCGTGGCGGCTCGGCAAAGCGCAGGTTGATAACCTGCACCTCGTCGCCACGCGCCTTGTCGAAGCCGATCGTCGAGCGAACGAGCGTGGCGATCCGGTCGAGTTCTTCCTGCGAGCGCGGCGCGTACTGCAGCGCCCCCGCAGCGTCCTTGGTGTAGACACCGTCGACCAGGACGGCGACCGAAAGCCTCTTCAACTGTCCGGCCTCCGTCACCGACGTCGTGGTCGAACGCGATATCTCGTAGTTGATCGTCTCTTCCGTATTGTTGGCGCTTTCCCGGCCTTCGGCGCCGCCGGCCCCGCCGGCATTGAGCGCATTGCCAGCGCTGACCGGCCCCGCTTGCCCGCCCCCAGCGGTCGAACTTTCCGCCTTGGACTGCGTGGATCGGACGACCTGGCCGTTGGGATCGAAGGTGTCGTCGGTGCGCGTGGTCTTCACGCGGTCGAGCGTTGCCGCGACCTGGATCCGCGCCCGCCCGGTCCCCACCACCGAACTGACGATTTCGCCGATCTGGTCCTGCAGCTTCTTCTCGAAAGCGCCGGCGCGCTCGTCGAGAGCCGCAGCCGCCGCGGTTGCCGTATCGTCGCCAGCCCCACTGGCGAGCAAGCGGCCGCTCTCATCGACAATCGAGACGCGCGCCGGGCGCAACCCATCCACGGCCGAAGCAACGAGGTGCTGGATCGCGCGGACCTCGCCGGGCTCCAGGCCGCCGCGCACTTTGAGGACAATGGAGGCCGACGGCTGGCTCTGCTCGCGCTGGAAGAGCTGGCGGGCCGGCACCACAAGGTGGACGCGGGCGAAGTCGACCCGGTTGATCGCCTTGATGGTCCTCGCCAACTCGCCTTCCAACGCCCGCAAACGATTGATGTTCTCCAGCGAACTAGTCGTGCCCAGCGCCGTCTGCTTGTCGAAGATCTCGTAGCCGACCGAACCGCCGGTCGGCAGTCCATTGCCGGCGAGCTGAATGCGCAAACGCGTCACGTCCGAGGCCGGTACGGAGATGGTCGACCCGTCGCCCTTCAATTCGTAGTGCACGCCGCCCGACTCGAGCTGTTTGGTAACGGCCGAGACGTCTTCGGGTGAGAGGCCGCTGAACAGCGTGCCCATCGGCGGCTGCGATAGGCGGATGAACACGAACGCAAATAGCCCGATCAGGATGAGGGTCACCGCCCCCATGGCGCCGAGCCGAGCCGGCCCAAAAGCCTTCAGGAGAGCCAAAAATCCGGCCACGCTGCGCTATCCCCACGTGCTTCGCCGTCCAATGCAGGGTCGGCCGGCAAAAAGTGCCGGGTTATGGTAAACGCCGGGTTAACGGTGGCCGTGCTGTCTCCTGAAAGCCTGCAATTCCGTGCGTTCTCGACGGTCGCCCGGCGCATCGCCTTTGGCGCCTTTCGCGCTCCGCTTGCACCGAATCGCCGGCTTGGTTAAAGACACAGGCGGGACACCCTTCCCCAACGAAGGGCGCCTATCTGTGAGGATAGACATCATGACGGCACCCGCCCTCCCCGGCCGACGGCCGGCCAATCCCAATTTCTCTTGCGGTCCGACTTCCAAGCGCCCGGGGTGGTCCCTGGCTGCACTCGCCGACGCGGCCGTCGGCCGTTCGCACCGCTCCGAACTCGGCAAGCGCAAGCTCCGCCAGGCGATCGACCTGACGCGTGAAATCCTGGAAGTGCCGGCCGACTACCGCATCGGCATTGTCCCGGCGTCAGACACTGGCGCCGTCGAGATGGCACTGTGGTCGATGCTGGGACCCCGCCCGGTGGATGTTTTGGCGTGGGAATCGTTCAGCGAGGTCTGGGCGGTCGATGTCGGCGAACAGCTCAAGCTTGCCGACACCCGCCTGATGCGGGCGCCCTTTGGCGAATTGCCCGACCTCTCCAAAGTCGACTTCAGCCACGACGTGGTCTTCGCCTGGAACGGGACTACGTCGGGAGTCCGTGTCCCGAACGGCGACTGGATTCCGGACAACCGTGGCGGGCTGGTGATTTGCGATGCGACTTCCGGCATCTTTGCGCAGGACATTCCCCTGAGGAAACTCGATGTCGTCACCTTCTCCTGGCAAAAGGTGATGGGTAGCGAGGCTGCGCACGGGATCATTATCCTCTCACCCCGGGCCGCCGAGCGGCTGACCACCTATGTGCCGCCGCGCGCCTTGCCGAAGATTTTCCGCATGGCTGAGAAGGGGAAGCTCATCGAAGGCATCTTCGCCGGCGACACCATCAACACGCCCTCGCTGCTTGCCACCGAGGATTATATCGACGCTCTGAAATGGGCGAAGTCGATTGGCGGCATTCGCGCTCTGCAGGCACGAGCCGATGCCAACTTCGCCGTCCTCCGCGATTGGGAGGCCCACTCGTCTTGGGCGCGGTTCCTCTGCAGGGACCCGCGCTATCTCTCAAACACGGCGGCCTGCTTCGTCTTCGCGGACCCGGCTGTAAAAGCGCTGGACGCCAAGGCGCAGGGAGCGCTTGCCAAGGCCATCGTTTCGCGGCTGGAGAAGGACGGCATCGCCTTCGACATCTCCGCCTACAAGGACGCGCCGCCCGGCATCCGCATCTGGACCGGCTCGACCGTTGAGGCGAGCGACCTCGTCGCGCTGACCGACTGGCTCGACTGGGCCTACGCTGCCGAGAAGGCCGCACTCAAGCTCGCCGCCTAAGCGCTCGCGTCGACCACGCTCGCCGGGTTGGCCGAGATTCGGCTGAGCGTTCGGCCCCGAGCCAAGCCGCAATTGGCTCGATCCCTCGGCCGGGAAGCCTCGCATGGCGCCTCGCGTTCTCATTTCCGACAACCTGTCCAAGACCGCGGTTGCCATCCTCAAGGATCGCGGTGTCGACGTCGACTACCGGCCAGAACTTGGCAAGGACAAGGAAGCATTGCTCGCCGCCATCGGCGATTTCGACGGGCTTGCCGTCCGCTCCGCCACCAAGGTTACGGAGAAGCTGATCGACGCCGGCAAACGGCTGCGCGTCATCGGCCGCGCCGGCATCGGTGTCGACAATGTCGACATCGCCAAGGCTACCAAGCGCGGCATCATCGTGATGAACACGCCTTACGGCAATTCCATCACCACAGCCGAGCATGCAATCGCCATGATGTTCGCCGTCGCCCGGCAGATCCCCGAGGCGAACGCCTCCACCCAGGCCGGCAAGTGGGAAAAGAACCGCTTCATGGGGGTCGAGATCGCCGGCAAGACCCTCGGCGTCATTGGCTGCGGCAATATCGGCGCCATCGTCGCCAACCGTGCGATCGGCCTAAAGATGAAGGTTGTTGCCTACGACCCCTATCTTGCTGCCGAGCGCGCCCGCGAACTCGGCGTTGAAAAGGTCGAACTCGACGACCTCTTCCGCCGCGCTGACTTCATTACTCTCCATACGCCGCTGACTGACCAGACCCGCAACATCATCGACGCCGCCGCCATGGAGAAGATGAAGAAAGGTGTCCGCATCATCAATTGCGCCCGGGGCGGCCTTATTGTCGAGGAAGCGCTTGCCGCCGCCATCCAATCCGGAAAGGTTGCCGGCGCAGGCCTCGACGTATTTGCCGTGGAGCCGGCCGAGAAGAACGTGCTGTTCGGCCTCCCGAACGTGGTCTGCACGCCGCACCTCGGCGCCTCCACCACTGAGGCGCAGGAGAATGTCGCCTTGCAAATCGCCGAGCAGATGGCCGACTATCTGACCACCGGCGCGGTCACCAACGCCCTCAATATGCCGACGATCTCGGCCGAGGAGGCGCCGATGCTGGCGCCTTTCGTCAAGCTCGCCGAGCAGCTCGGCTCGTTCGCGGGCCAGTTGACCGAGAGCGGATTGACCAGGCTCCGCATCGAATATGCCGGCACCGTCGCAGACATGAATACCCGCGCACTGACAGCCGCGGCGCTCGCCGGCATCCTTCGGCCGGCCCTGCAGCAGGTTAATATCGTCTCGGCCCCGACAATCGCTCGCGATCGCGGCATCCAGGTCGAGGAGATCCGGCGCGACCAGCAGGGTGCCTACGAGACGTATATTCGCCTGACAGTCGTCACCGACCAGCAAGAACGCTCGGTCGCCGGCACCGTGTTCTCCGACGGCAAGCCGCGGATCATCCAGATCAAGGGCATCAATATGGAGGCGGAGTTCGCGCCGGAGATGCTTTACGTCACCAACCGCGACAAGCCCGGCTTCATCGGCCGCCTCGGTACCCTGCTCGGCCAGGCCGGCGTTAACATCGCCACCTTCAACCTCGGCCGCGAGGCGGCCGGAGCCGATGCCATCGCCCTCGTTCACGTCGACGAAGCGATCACTCCGCAGGTACTGACCGGCGTCCGCAATCTTGAGGGCGTGCTGCAAGCACGCCGACTAAGCTTCTGAGCGGACCCGTTCTTCGGCCGTATACGCCCGCCGACGAGGCGGCCGCCATAGACGCTTGGCTCCGCGCCTGGGAAGCGACTTATCCGTCGATCGATTTCCGCGCCCGGCTATCATGGTGGCGCCAGCGCTGGCGGGAAGAACTGGTGCCGGTGTGCCGCATCCTTGTCGCCACCGAGGCGGACCACCTTGTCGGTTTCGCCACGCTCGATCCCTCGACCGGCTATGTCGATCAGATCGTCGTCGTTCCGGAGCGCTGGAGCGGCGGAATCGGCCGAACAATGATCGAGTCGCTACAAACTCAGGCGGAGCGGTTGGAACTGCGCGTCAACCAGGACAACGCTCGCGCCCTCGGCTTCTATCGTCGGCAGGGTTTCGCCATCATCGGACGAGCGGTGAACGAAATCTCCGGCGCGCCGGTGCTGGTGATGGGTTGGGAGCGTGGCGGCGCTGCGCCCAGATAGGGGACCGGAAGCCGATGCTGCCAGTGTCACATCTGTTACACCCGCGTGCCGGCCGCCGCCCGCGCTCCCGACCCGCGCTGGGCGACAACGATCCCGGCCACAATCAAGCCGTAGCCGATGAAGTGGAACGGCGCTGCGTGCTCGCCGAGGAAGACGATCGCCAGCGCCGACCCGAAGACCGGCATGAGGTGGAAGAACGGGCCGGCGCGATTGGCGCCGATCAGTTCGACGCCGCGGTTGAAGAAAAGGTAGGCGAGGATCGACGGCACGATCGCCACATAGGCGATCACGGCCAGAGCTTCGCCGCTCGGCGTCATCCGGGCGCCGCTGAGGAACTCGGCGACGGTGAACGGCCAGATCATCGCCTGGCCAATTAGGATCGTCGCCGCCAGCAGCGAAAGTGGCGCCGCTGTTGGGCGGCGGCGAAGCATCGCCGAGTAGAGGCCATAGAGCACCATCGCCGCCAGCATCCAAAGGTCGCCACTGTTAAGGCGGAGGCCGGCGATCGCACCAGGATCGCCGCGCGCGACGATGACCACGACGCCGACGAGCGAGGTGAGTATCCCGAGCACCTGCGCCCTGCTCAGTCGGTCGCCGAATAGCGCGAGCGACCACACGCCTATCAGCAACGGGCCGCTCGACTGCATGAGGAGGGCGTTCAGTGCCTCGGTGTATTGGAGGCCATAATAGGCCATCGTGTTATAGGCGCCGATCCCGGTGGCGCTGAGAATCAATACGACCGGCAGGCTGGCGCGGATCGCCGGCCAGTCCGCCTTGAGCCCTCGCCACGCAAAGGGCAGCAGCACCAAGCCCGCAGCGCTCCAGCGAATTTGCGCTAAGGCGACCGGCGGCACTCTGCCCGCGATGAAACGTCCCAGCACGATGTTCCCGGCCCAGAACAGCGAGGTCAACGATAGGAGGATGTAGGGCTGGCGAAACAGCCATCGGCCCAATTCGGCGAGCATTTTTCGGCATTCCCCGCCAGCGCGGTTGACCCTTATCCGGTCTGCCGCCGCGTCGCAAAGCCGGCCGCCTGACGCCTGCAAAGAGTGGTCGCGGCTGGACAGGGTGGCGGCTATAGTCCGCCGCGCTTCGGCCCGCGCGGGCTGGACTCATGGACTAAAGGGGCGGTTGGGGGCCGGCGAATGGCGAATGTGGTGGTTGTCGGTTCGCAGTGGGGCGACGAGGGCAAGGGCAAGATCGTCGACTGGCTGTCGGAGCGGGCCGATGTCATCGTCCGCTTTCAGGGCGGCCACAATGCCGGTCATACGCTGGTCATCAACGGCACCAGCTACAAGCTTAGCCTTCTGCCGTCCGGCGTCGTGCGCCCCGGCAAGCTCTCGGTGATCGGCAACGGCGTCGTGGTTGATCCGAAGGCTCTCGCCGACGAGATCGACGGCCTGCTGGCGCGTGGCGTCGAGGTCGATCCAAGCAACCTCAAGGTCGCCGAGAACGCGTGCCTCATCCTTTCAGTCCATCGCGAACTGGATACGACTCGCGAGACCTCGGATGCCGTACCGGCTTTGGGGACTACCCGCCGCGGGATCGGCCCAGCGTATGAGGACAAGGTCGGCCGGCGAGCCATCCGCCTGATGGACCTTGCCGAACCCGCGACGCTACCGGCCAAAATCGACCGCTTGCTGGTTCACCACAACGCCCTGCGTCGCGGCAGCGGGCTTGGCGAGATTTCGGCAAACCGCATCCGCGAAGAGCTGATGGCGGTCGCCCCACGCGTCCTCCCTTACATGGCGTCGGCCTGGCGGCTGCTCGATGAGCAGCGGCGCGCTGGCCGGCGTATTCTGTTTGAGGGAGCACAGGGCGCGCTCCTCGACGTCGACCACGGGACCTACCCCTTCGTCACCTCGTCCAACACCGTCGCCGGGCAGGCCGGAACCGGTTCCGGCCTCGGCCCGGGTGCCATTGGCTACGTCCTGGGGATCACCAAGGCCTATTCGACCAGGGTTGGGCAAGGCCCCTTCCCGACTGAGCAAACCAACGCTATCGGCGATTTCCTCGGCGCGCGCGGCCACGAATTCGGCACGGTTACCGGCCGAAAACGCCGCTGCGGATGGTTTGATGCCGCTCTCGTCAGGCAGACCGTACGTATTTCCGGGATCAACGGAATCGCATTAACCAAGCTAGACGTGCTGGATGGACTGGAAGAGATCAAGATTTGCGTAGGTTACCGTCTGGACGGCAAGGAGATAGACTATCTCCCGGCTTCGCAGGATACTCAGGCCCGCGTAGAACCCATCTATGAAACGCTGGAGGGATGGAAAGACTCGACGCGGGGTAAGCGAACATGGAATGATCTGCCGGCGCAGGCAGTGAAATATGTAAGGCACGTCGAAGAGCTCATTGCGGCGCCGGTTGCGCTGTTGTCGACGAGCCCGGAAAGGGATGACACCATCCTCGTCCAGGACCCTTTTCAGGATTGACGGCCGGACGCGATTAGAGCGGATGAGATGGCGGAATTCTACCTGGTCCTGAAGAAGGCCGTCGGCGGCCTTCACCCCAACACGACGGAAACCCGCCGGGGCGTGTACGAAAAGGCGCGCAACGCCTTGATTGCGCAGCTGAAAGGCATCAACCCGCCGCTTTCGAACGCAGAGATCTCGCGGCGCCGCCTGGAAATGGAAGAAGCGATCCGGCGGGTCGAGCGTGAGAATGCCGAGGCCTTACAAGCAACCTTTCCGGGCAGCGACACCGCCGCGCTCGCCGAGCCGCAGCAGCCACGCGCCGCCGACACCGACTGGCCGCCCCCCTCTCCGCCGCTCACGCGCGAGCCGGATTGGGCGCCCCGCCGCTATGCCGGCGACCCGCCCCCCCGTTATCCGTCACGCACGCCCGAATATGCCGATGTCGGTCCGGCCCGACTTGCACGCCGCGAACCGTTCCCCGATCGTTCCGAGCCGCCGCCGATGGGACGGAGCGGCCCGGACGATTTCGATGGCGACCGCCGTGGCCCGCAGGCCTTTGAGTGGGCCTCCGGCGAGCGGCGAGATTTCGATTACCGCGAGCCGGACCGCAGCCCGCCGCCCCGGCGCCGGGTCGCCGTCGACCCGGAACCGAGGCGGAGCGCCGCACCGATCGCCGACGCTGACGAATATGCCGGGCGCGGCAAGCCCAAGCGCCGCGGTACGGCCCGCCCGGAAGCAGAACCCCGCGCCCCCCGCAAATCTCGTCTGCCCTCCCTTATCCTGCTGGTGCTCTTCCTTTCACTCATTGGGTTGGTGGGATTTGTTGCTCTGCAGAACCGTGAGGCAGTCGCTCGGGTGATCAAGGACCCCCGACAGATCGTCAGCGTCATCAGAGATATCGTCAGTGCGAGCGGACCCGCCCGCCCGCCGTCACCCGCCCCACCGGTTGCCGGCAAGACGGACACGCAAGTCGCCCAGGCCTCCGGTGTTCGCCAGATCCTCGCCGGCGAGCGAGAGTTGCCGCCGGCCGAGGCGCCAATAGCTGCTCCCGTGACCCCGGTGCCCGACCCGCCGCCCGCCCCGGTTCTGCCGACAACGCCGCTACCGCCGCCGGTGACCCAAAAGGTCACTTTCATCGAGGAATCGACGACCAATCCCGGGCAGATCAGCGCAACCCTGACCGGGTCCGTGGTCTGGAGCGTAAGCGAGGGTGCCGACGGGACTGCAGTCCTTGCCAAGATCACCGTTCCCGACCGCAAACTCGAACTCAGCATGTTGTTCCACAAGAACAACGACACCACCGCGAGCCACCAGGTGGATATCAACGTTTCGCTCGGCGTTGGCTCAAGCATCGGCTCGGTCGATCTGATTCCGACAATCGTCTTCAAGGCCAACGACAAGGACGCTGGCTCACGCCTGGCCGGTCGCTCTATCAAGATCGTCGAGGCCTGCTCTTCTCCGACTGCGGCCGCACCCAAGTGCCGCGACGTCAACAACAAGCCGGCGGCGGCGGCCCCCGGGGTCTATTGGGTCGCACTCTCTCCCGCCAAGCCTGACGTCGCCGCCAACATCGCTCTGCTGCGCGAGAAGCCGCTGATCGACTTGCCGATTGCTTACAAATCCGGCCAGCGCGCGATCATAACAATCGAGAAGGGCGCCGCCGCCACCGCGATGTTCAATCGCGCCCTGCTCGCCTGGGGCAACTAGGCCGGCATCGCCCGGACCGACTGCGGCTTGCAGCCGCTTGGCGCTTCCGCCATTCTAGGCCCTTCCGAGGGGAGCCCTTCTGGGCTGAGATGGCTTTCTGCCGAACCCTTTGAACCTGATCCGGGTCATGCCGGCGAAGGGACGGATCGCAATCCGGTTTGTCGCCCGCTCGCTTGCCTGCCCGCGCCGTGGAGTCCTGGGGCTATGGCCAGCGTTACCGGCAGATTTGCGCGTGCGCTGCTGGCGGCCGTTTCGGTGCTCGCCGTTTGGCAGGCGCTTACCGTCGCCTTCAGTCTCCCGGCTTTCATTCTGCCCGGACCGGCACGTGTAGCCGCCGCCCTGGCCGCGCGCCCTGCCTTCTGGTCGGCGAACGCGCTGACCACCGGGCTTGAAGCGCTTGTAGGACTGGTGGCCGGATCGATCGCAGGTATCGCCCTTGCCGTGAGCATGGGTCGCTTTCCCCGCCTGCAGTACCTCTTGCAGCCGGTGATGGTTGTTAGCCAGTCCTTCCCGGTCTTCGCTCTCGCCCCACTCCTTGTCCTTTGGTTCGGGTTCGGCTTCGGATCAAAGATCGCCATGGCAGTCATCGCCATCTTCTTTCCCGTCGCCGCGGCGCTCGATGACGGTCTGCGGGCCACGCCACCGCATCTTCTCGACCTCGGCCGCCTATATCGCGCTGCGCCGTATCAGGAGCTGTTCCTGCTGCGACTGCCGAGCGCGGTCCCACGCCTCGTGACCGGGCTTCGCCTCGCCTCCGTCTATGCTCCTATCGGCGCACTCGTCGGCGAGTGGGTCGGTGCATCTTCCGGGCTTGGCTATGTCATGCTGCAGGCAAACGGCCGCTCACAAACCGACGTCGTCTTCGCCGCTCTGCTGATCGTCGCAACGCTTGCCGTCGCTCTCCGCGCTGTCGTCGATGCCGTCACAGCGCGACTCCTCTCCTGGTCGACCGACCCCTTTTGAGCAATCGGGAACCGAGAAATGTCCGACAAGAATCGACTCGCTACTTTCGCCCGGGCGCTGCCTTGGCCGGCGCCGCCAGATCGATCCCGGGCGGACAGAGATCGCGTGACAATCCCCAACTGGAATCGGGTCGCTATGAGAGTTTGGCTAGCCCTTCTCCTCGCCGCCCTTGCCGTCCCGGCTGCCGCAGCCGAACGTCTGACGGTCATCCTCGACTGGTTCGTGAACCCCGATCATGCGCCGCTGATCATCGCCAAGGAGGCCGGCTACTTCGCCCGCGAGGGTCTCGACGTGGAGTTGATCGCACCCGCCGACCCCAGTCTGCCGCCGCGCCTCGTCGCCGCCGGCCAAGGCGACATCGCCGTCACTTACCAGGCCGACCTTGTCCTCAATGTTGCCGCCGGTCTGCCGTTGGTGCGGGTCGGCACGCTGGTCGAAACCCCGCTGAACTGCCTGATCGCCCTCAAGGCCGGTCCGATCAAGTCGCTGTCCGACCTTAAGGGAAAGCGCATCGGTTTCGCCGTCGCGAACCTCAAGGACGTCTATCTAGGCGCAATGCTGGCCACCGTCGGACTATCGACGGAGGACGCGACGCTCGTCGGCGTCAACTTCAACCTCGCCAATGCTCTCAAGGCCGGTCATGTCGATGCGATCATCGACGGCTTTCGCAATTTCGAACTCGTCGAGATGGAGCTCGCCGGGTATCCCGCCGTGGCGTTCTACCCCGAGGAAAATGGCGTCCCGGCCTATGACGAACTGATCTACGTCACGCGCGCCGCTCTCTCAGGCGACGACCGCATGCGGCGCTTTGTGGCTGCCGTCGAACAGGCGACGCTTTACCTGACCAACCACCCCACCGAGGCACTCAGTCTCATCCTCAAAGCCCACCCTGACCTCGACGACCCGCTCAATCGCCAAGCCTACACGGCAACCCTGTCGCGGTTTGCCAAGCGCCCAGGCGCGCTGGACCGCGCCCGCTATGAGCGTTTCGCGGCCTTTCTTCAGAAGCAAGGACTGATCGACCGCGCTCCCCGACTGGAGACCTACGCCATCCAGCCGATGTGAGAACGAACTCGATTAGTGAGCGGCCGCAATCTGCGGCCGCTCCAGGGCGAGCGCGCCATCGCGCACCGCCTTTTGCACCTTCTCGAAGGCCTTCACCTCGATTTGGCGGACCCGCTCGCGCGAGACGCCGAACTCGCTGGAGAGATCCTCCAGCGTCGCCGGCTCGTCGGTCAAACGACGCGCCTCAAAGATGCGCTTTTCGCGGTCGTTGAGAACGGTCAGCGCGTTCGCCAGCAGGCGCCTGCGCCCCTCGAGTTCCTCCGACTCCGCCAGGCGCTCCTCCTGGTCGGGCGTCTCGTCGACCAACCAATCTTGCCACTCCCCGGCATCGGCATCGGCGCGAATGGGAGCGTTGAGCGAAGCGTCGCCACCGAGGCGACGGTTCATCGCAACGACGTCATCCTTGCTGACACCGAGCTTGGTGGCGATCTGGTCGACATGCTCGGGTCTGAGATCGCCGTCCTCTATCGCCTGGATCTGGCCCTTGACGCGGCGGAGGTTGAAGAACAGCCGCTTCTGATTGGCGGTGGTCCCCATCTTCACCAGCGACCATGATCTCAGGATGTATTCCTGGATGGCGGCCCGAATCCACCACATCGCGTAAGTAGCAAGGCGGAAGCCCTTCTCCGGTTCGAACCGCTTGACCGCCTGCATAAGGCCGACATTGCCTTCGGAAATGACTTCGCCGATCGGCAGGCCATAGCCGCGATAGCCCATGGCAATCTTGGCTACCAGTCTCAAATGGCTGGTTACGAGGCGATGTGCCGCCTGGCGGTCGTCATGCTCGCGATAGCGCTTGGCAAGCATGTATTCCTCCTGCGGCGCCAGCATTGGGAACCGCCGGATCTGCTCTAAATATCGGGAAAGACCGGTTTCGCCGGCGACAATCATCGGTAGGCTGAGCTGGGCCATCTAAGTGCACCCTTTCTCATGACGCTCCCACGGCGGGCGAGCGACAAGCGCGGCTTCGGCCCGCGCATTGCGTTTGTATATAGTGCAAATGCGGCAGGAAACACGCGGTTGCCGCAGCCCTCCCCCGCGCTAATCAGCCCCGTCGCGCAACGCTTTGATAATCCTAGCAATATCGTCTGGTATCGAAGAATTGAATGACAGTTCCTCGGCGGTGACAGGGTGCCTGAAGGTCAGCCGATAGGCGTGGAGTGCCTGCCGATGAAGGCGGCCGACTAAGCCGCGAGCTGCCGCTCCAAACTGCGCCACCTTGGTGCGAAAACCGAGCCCGTAGGCGGGATCTCCCACCACCGGGTGCCCAAGCGCGGTCAGATGCACGCGGATCTGGTGGGTCCGACCGGTTTCAAGGCGAAGGTCGAGAAGGGAAGCCACCGGCGGATCGCCAAACGTTTGCTCAACCGTATAGTGCGTCACCGCCTGTCGGCCGCCGCTTTTGGCGACAGCCATCATCTGTCGGTTTTTGGTCGAGCGCGCGATCGCCGCCTCGATCCGCCCGGTGGGCGGCGTCGGCACGCCCCAAACCAACGCTTTGTAGCCGCGGCGGAGCGGCCCGCTTCGCCCGTGATCGGCGAACTGCTCGGCGAGCCCCCTGTGGGCAGCGTCGGTCTTGGCCACAACCAGGAGGCCGGAAGTGTCTTTGTCCAGCCGGTGCACAATTCCCGGCCGCGCAACCCCGCCGATGCCGGAGAGGCTAGCGCCGCAATGGGCGATGAGAGCGTTGACCAAGGTACCGGAATGGTGCCCGGCAGCCGGATGAACCACCAGCCCCGCCGGTTTGTCGATGACTAGAAGGTGCGCATCCTCGTAGACGATATTGAGCGGGATCGCCTCGCCGGCCGGTCGCGCCGGCAGCGGCGCCGGCATCTCGAGGCGCACCCTCTCGCCCGAATTGACCGCCCTTTTCGGCTCGCCTAGGGTCGCGCCTGCCAGCGTGACACGGCCCTCCAGAATCAAGGCCTTGGCTCGGTTGCGCGAGAGACCGGGAATGCCCCCGGCCAGGAATGCGTCGAGGCGCTGTCCCGCAGCCTCCGGCTCGACGACGACCTCGACCAGCTGCGACGGCGCGGCGCCGGCAGCCACCAGCCCCGACGCAGCGCCGGCCGAGCTTGGGGTCGATAACGAAGAGGGGCCGGCGCGCTTGACCATGACATTTTCCGACGAAGAGGAAAAACCTCTCGACCCGGCCATGCTGCGGGTTGAGGCGCGCGTCAAGCGCTTGTTTCTGTTGGGCGGCCTGACCCTTGCCATCGGCCTTGCCGCAGTGCTCGGCGCAATCGTCTTCCGCCTTGGGAAAGGCTCGGTCAATTCACCGCCGCCCGCGGCCATGGTCGATGTACCTGCCGCGTTTCCCAAGGGCGCCCGCCTCGTCGGCACTGCCAACGCCGGCGACCGGATTGTCCTTTCCTATGAGGTCGGCACCGACACGCTCCTGGTCTTTGTTGACCCGAAGATCGGTGCCGTCACCGGCCAAGCCTGGCTTCGCCCGGAGCACTAAGCGGTCGCGGGCAAGTTGGAGGCGCGCTTGCCAAGGCCTTTCGGCGACCGCTATAGGAACCGCGCGGACCTTTGGCTCCCTTCGTCTAGAGGCCCAGGACGTCGCCCTCTCACGGCGAAAACAGGGGTTCGAATCCCCTAGGGAGCGCCAATAGCGACCGCTCGGGCTCTCACCGCTCTAGCAGCCCTCCTGCTCTTTCGATGAACGCCACGACTCGGTCGAGGCCGCGTCCGCGCAACGTATCTGCGAAGACATAGGGGCGCTCGCCGCGGACGCGCTTGGTGTCGGCCTCCATGCGATCGAGATCGGCACCCACATACGGCGCTAGGTCAACCTTGTTGACGATGAGAAGGTCGGATCGGGTAATCGCCGGGCCGCCTTTTCGCGGCACTTTCTCGCCGCCCGCGACGTCGATCACATAAAGCGTCAAGTCGGCGAGATCCGGCGAGAAGGTCGCCGCGAGGTTGTCGCCGCCGGACTCGACGAAGACCAGGTCGAGGTCGGGAAAGCGCTTCTCCATCTCGGCGATGGCGGCGAGGTTGATCGAGGCGTCCTCGCGGATAGCGGTGTGCGGGCAACCGCCGGTTTCGACGCCAATGATCCGCTCCTCCGGCAGCGCCTGGCTGCGCGCCAGAATCAGCGCGTCCTCCTTGGTGTAGATGTCATTGGTGACCACGGCCACCGAGTATCGGCCGCGCATCGCCCGGCAGAGCTTCTCGGTCAGCGTCGTCTTGCCCGCACCGACCGGGCCGCCAATGCCGACACGAAGCGGTCCGGCGCTGGTTTTCGCTGAATCGTCTTTCGTCATGAGCGGAAAATCCGAGAATATAGGCGCTCGTGGCGCATCGATTGAATGTCGGAAAGAACGGTCGCCGAGGCGAGATCGTCGAGTGTCGATGCCGCCGCGCTCTCGGCGGCGGCGAGGATGGCCGGCTGAAGAGCGGCCAGAAGAATGAGCCCCGCCGATTGCCCGAGCCGCATTGACCTCATCGCGGCGCTGATGAGGCCGCTCGCCGTAGCGTTAAGGTAAGCCGCGAGTGCTGCCTCAAGCGCACAGCCGTCGAGCGCTAGCGTCACACCGACCGCCACTGGGTAGGCGATATCGCTCCCGTTGAGATCGGCCACGCGACCGGCAAGCGACGGCCAACCGGCCCGAATCGCGGCAAGAAAAGCAGCGCCTTGCGAAGCCGTCTCAAGGTAGCGCTCGCATGAGGGCGGAAGAGCAAGCGCCAGTTCGCCCGCCTCGCGGACGCCATCGCGGTCGCCGCATGACGCGGCCCGGTGAGCCGCCGCCAGCAGAACCGCATCGCAACGAAGTCCCCCGACCTCAACGAGGTCTTGGAGCCAGGACTGGAGGGCTTCAGCGTCGGTGATCCGTCCTTCTGCCGTCGCCGCCTCGATGCCGTGCGAGTAGGCGAAGGACCCCGTGGGGAAGGCAGGGGAGAGCCAAGCCTGCAGATGAAGCGCGCACTCTGGCGGCATTCCCGGCGAAGTCGCGCCAAACGCTCCGAGCGAAAGCGCCGCGCGATTGGGCTCGGCCCGCTCAGCCCTGCTCATGCGAATCGGCGCTGTGGCTATGCCCTGCATACGCGCCCCCTTCCGGCCGGAACGCGCCCTGCACCTCGCGAACCTCAGCGCCGAGCCCCCTGAGCATGTCGGCGATCACATGGTCGGCTGAGATCAGGATCGTATCTGTTCGAATCTCGGCAGCAAGATGGCGGTTACCGATGTGCCAGGCGAGCCGGGCGAGATGCTCCGGCGAAGTCGTCCGAACTTCGAGCAACGGCTCGACCATCGCCTTCACCGCAATGGCCCGCCCGTCTTCGAGCACCAGCCCGTCGCCTTCTTGCAGCACGACCGCCTTGGCCAGATCGAGCAGAAACTCCAGTCCCTGATCGGTCCTGAGGGCGATCCGTCGCTTGTGGCGCTCCCAATGGTCGAGCGTGACCGTTCCGGCACTCGCCCGGCCGCCCTCCCCTCGAGCGACGCTGATCGCCCGGATCATCGCTAAAACAGGAAGTAGCGCTGTGCCATCGGCAGCACGCTGGCCGGTTCGCAGGTGAGGAGTTCGCCGTCCGCGCGCACTTCGTATGTCTCCGGGTCGACTTCCATCGCCGGTGTCGCGGCGTTGAGCACCATGTCGGCTTTGCCGATAGCGCGCGTGTTGCGCACCGCGACGAGATCCTTGCCGACACCAAGCCGAGCACGCAGGCCGGCATCGCGCGCGGCGCGGCTGACGAAAGTCACTGATGTCGCTACCGTGGCGCGGCCGAAATTGCCGAACATAGGCCGATAGTGCACCGGCTGAGGCGTCGGGATCGAGGCGTTGGCATCGCCCATCGGTGCCGTGGCGATCGTCCCGCCAAGGAGCACGAGGTCGGGCTTCACCCCGAAATACGCCGGCTGCCAAAGAACAAGGTCGGCCCGCTTGCCCACCGTCACCGAGCCGACGTGATCGGCAATGCCCTGCGCGATCGCCGGGTTGATCGTGTACTTAGCGACATAGCGCTTGATCCTGAGATTGTCGTTGTCGCCCCGCTCGCCGGTAAGGCGCCCACGCTGCACCCTCATCTTGTGCGCCGTCTGCCAAGTGCGGATCACCACCTCGCCCACGCGGCCCATCGCCTGGCTATCCGAGGAGATCATCGACAGCGCCCCGAGATCGTGCAGGATATCTTCGGCGGCGATCGTTTCCCGGCGGATACGGCTCTCGGCAAAGGCGATGTCTTCCGCAATCCGCGGGTCGAGATGGTGGCACACCATCAGCATGTCCAGATGCTCGTCGATGGTGTTTCGCGTGTAGGGCCGCGTCGGATTAGTGGACGACGGCAGCACATAAGGCAGCCCGCACACCTTGATGATGTCGGGCGCGTGGCCGCCGCCCGCTCCTTCGGTATGGAAGGCGTGGATCGTCCGCCCTTTGAACGCGGCGATCGTGTCCTCGACGAAGCCCGACTCGTTCAGCGTGTCGGTGTGAATCATCACCTGGACGTCGTGGTCGTCGGCGACCGACAGGCAGCAATCGATAGCAGCCGGCGTCGTTCCCCAATCCTCGTGGAGTTTCAACGAGCACGCGCCGCCGAGGATCTGTTCGATCAGCGCCTCTGGCCGCGAAGCGTTGCCCTTGCCGGCGAAGCCGATGTTCATCGGCAACCCGTCGGCCGCTTCGATCATGCGGGCAAGGTGCCATGCCCCAGGGGTGCAGGTCGTGGCGTTGGTGCCGGTCGCGGGGCCGGTGCCACCGCCGATCATCGTCGTGATGCCCGAGCAGAGCGCCTCTTCGACCTGCTGCGGAGAGATGAAGTGGATGTGGGCGTCGATGCCGCCCGCCGTAACAATCTTCCCCTCGCCGGCGATGGCTTCGGTGCCCGGGCCGACAACGATGTCGACGCCGCTCTGGGTGTCCGGATTGCCCGCTTTGCCGATCGCCGCGATGCGGCCGTCGCACAGGCCGATATCGGCTTTGACGATACCGGAGTGATCGATCACCAGAGCGTTGGTGATCACGGTATCGACGGCGCCCGCGGCTCGCGTTGCCTGGCTCTGGCCCATCCCGTCGCGGATCACCTTGCCGCCGCCGAACTTCACCTCCTCGCCGTAAGTCGTGAAGTCCTTCTCGACCTCGGCGAACAGCTCCGTGTCGGCGAGGCGGACGCGGTCGCCGACGGTTGGGCCGAACATATCGGCATAGGTCGCTCGCGAGATCCGAGCCGGCATCAGAGCTTCCCCATCACGACCTGCCGGAAACCGAACACCGCTCGAGCCCCACCGAACGGCACCAGCGTCACCTCGCGCGACTGCCCGGGCTCGAACCGTACCGCCGTGCCGGCGGCGATATCGAGGCGCATGCCGCGCGCGACCTTCCGGTCGAAGTCGAGCGCCGGGTTGGTCTCCGCAAAATGATAGTGCGAACCGACCTGGATCGGCCGATCGCCCCGGTTGGCGACCTTCACCACGATCGCCTCGGCGCCGCGGTTGATTTCGATATCGCCGGATGCCGGTATCAGTTCGCCGGGGATCACAGGATCACCGGATCGGACTGTGGACGGTGACCAATTTGGTCCCGTCGGGGAAGGTCGCCTCGACCTGAACGTCGTGAATCATTTCCGCCACGCCCTCCATCACCTGGTCGCGCCGCAGCACCGAGGCGCCCGCTGACATCAGGTCGGAGACGGTTCGGCCGTCGCGGGCACCCTCGACCACAAAATCGCTGATCAGCGCGATCGCTTCCGGGACGTTCAGCTTGACCCCGCGTTCAAGTCGCCGCCGCGCAACGTTCGCCGCCATGGCGATGAGCAGCTTGTCTTTTTCGCGTGGGGTGAGGTTCATCGCCGCCGGCTCGCTCGTTCAGTTGACGATAGGAGCCGCGCGGAGGGCCGCCATCGCCGCGGCGATCCGACGGCTAAGCGCAAAACCGTCGTCGGCGACGACTCGCCCAACGAGCTTGCCGTCGAAGGCGCTTGCCCCGCCGCCCTCCCCCAAGACCAGCGCCAGCGGCTCGGCGAAGCGTTCCGCATCCGGCGCGACATAGAGGATAGTTGCCATCGCCCGCCCGCCGCCGAGTACCGCCGGTCGCATCAGCAAATCGCCGACGGCGCCGCTCAAGGCACTTGCCTCTGCATGGATTAGTCGGCCATTGCGACGGATGCGCCAGCGGTCGTGGAAATCCGCCGCTACCAGGCGCTCACCCATTTCGATCCGGCCGAAAACTACCGGTTCGACGATTAGTAGACGTCCATCCTCGGCGACATTCGCATCGAGCCGTCGCTCGATCGAAGACCCGTTGAACAAGATGGTCTCCTGCGGCAGCCACTCGATCCGCCCGCCACGCGCGACGGTCAGCCGGGCACCGACACAGGCCGGCCCCGCGAGGCTGCGATAGACCTTCTCGGCCGCCTGAGTCGTCAGCGACACTGCCGCGCCCTCGCCCACGGAGACTTCGGTAGCGAAGACATCGCCCCCGGTCATTCCACCGGCGGTGTTGATCAGGATCGCTTCACAGGTGCGCGCGGTCGCCGGGCGCGGAAAGCGAATGCGCGCCGAGCCTGCCTCGCGGCAGAGCGATGCCAGCGACACGCCGTCCTTGAGTATGATGTCGATCGACGCGCTTCCCCGCGCCCGCTGGTGTACCCCGCCCGCGGCGCCGTCAGACCGTGAGATGACGGCGAACGTCATGACTGTCGAGATCCGCTGCTGTGCCGGCGAACACGACTTCGCCGCGGTCGAGAATGACCACTTCGTCGGCCAACTGGCGTGCAAAATCAAGGTATTGCTCGACCAACAGGATGGCGAGGCCGAGCTTCTCTTTCAGTTGGACAATCGCCCGGCCGATATCCTTGATTATCGACGGCTGGATGCCCTCGGTCGGCTCGTCCAGGAGCAATACGCGCGGCCGCGTCACCAGGGCACGGGCGATCGCGAGCTGCTGTTGCTGGCCGCCGGAGAGGTCGCCGCCACGCCGATGCAGCATCCCTGCCAACACCGGGAACAGCTCGAACACCAGGTCGGGAATAAACGCATCCTGCCGCCTAACTGGGGCAAGGCCGGTCAACAAATTCTCGCGGACCGTCAGCAGCGGGAAGATCTCCCGTCCCTGCGGCACATAGCCGAGCCCGAGCCGCGAGCGCTTGTAGGAGGGGGTCCGGCCGAGCGGACCGCCATCAAGAGTGACCATCCCGCCGGAAATCGGGTGCAGACCCATGATCGCGCGCAACAGGCTCGTCTTGCCGACACCGTTACGCCCAAGCACGCAGGTGATGCGTCCCCCGGCAGCGGCCAGGGAAACGCCTCGCAACGCTTGCGCGCCGCCGTAGTGGAGGTCGATCGATTGCAGCGACAGCATGCGGTCCGCCTCAGCGCCCGAGATAGACGTCGATGACCTTAGGATCGGCCGCGACGTGCTCAAACGAGCCGTCAGACAGCACCGATCCCTCGTGCAGCACGGTCACCTTGACGCCGAGGTCGCGGACGAACCCCATGTCGTGTTCGACGACTACGACCGACTTCGTCTTGGCAACCTCCCGCAACAGCGCGGCGGTCGCCGCTGTCTCGGCGTCCGTCATCCCGGCCGCCGGCTCGTCGATCAGGAGGAGCTTCGGGTCCTGCGCAAGCAACATGCCGATTTCCAACCACTGCTTTTCGCCATGGCTCAGGCTCCCGGCAAGCTGCCTCCGCTTGTCGGCCAGGCGCACCGTCTCGAGCACCGAGTCGACCGCAGCTACGTCCGCCGGACGACGACGCCGGAAGAGCGAATGCCAGGCGCTTCGCGGCCCGGCCAATGCAAGCGCAATGTTGTCCTCGACCGACTGGCTCTCGAACACTGTCGGCTTCTGGAACTTCCGCCCGATGCCGAGCGAGGCGATCGCTGCTTCGTCGTGCTGCGTAAGGTCGATCGAGCCATCGAAATAGACGTCGCCCGAATCCGGTCGAGTCTTCCCCGTGACGATATCCATCATCGTCGTCTTGCCGGCCCCGTTGGGGCCGATGATCGCCCGCATCTCGTTGCGTTCGACGACTAACGAAAGACCGTTGAGGGCGCGGAACCCATCGAACGTCACCGTGACACCGTCGAGGTAAAGCAGAGTATCTTTGCGCTCCATGACTACTCCGCTGCCTCGGCACGGAGGACGGGCGTCGTCGCCGGGCCAACGCTGTTACGGTTCCCGCTACCCCTACGCCGCGACCAGGCCTGGCCGATCGTGCCGGCAATGCCTTTCGGCAACAGCAAGGTGACGACGATAAAGAGCCCGCCGAGCACAAACAGCCAGTACTGCGCCAGCGCGCCAGTGGTGAACCAGGTCTTGGCCAGGTTGACCACCGCCGCCCCGACAATCGGACCAACGAGAGTGCCCCGCCCGCCGATCGCCACCCACACCACCGCTTCGATCGAATTGGCCGGCGCAAATTCGCCAGGGTTGATGATCCCGACCTGCGGCACATAGAGAGCGCCGGCGATGGACGCCATGACCGCCGAAAGGACGAAGACAGCCAGTTTGTAGTTCTCGACGCGATAGCCGAGGAAGCGCGTCCGGCTTTCCGCATCGCGAACCGCGATCAGCACCTGCCCGAATTTGGCGGCGATTACCGCGCGGCACAACATGTAGCCGAGAGCGAGCGCCAAGGCAGAACATGCAAAGAGGACGGCGCGTGTCGTGGGTGCCTGAATGTTGGCACTGAGGATGTCCTTGAAGTCGGTCAGGCCGTTGTTGCCGCCGAATCCCATGTCATTGCGGAAGAACGCCAGCATGAGGGCGTAAGTCAGCGCCTGAGTAATGATCGAGAGATAGACGCCGGTCACCCGGCTGCGGAAAGCGAACCAGCCGAACACCAGTGCGAGCAGTCCCGGCACCACCACGATCGCAGCCAAGGCGAACGCAAAGTGGTCGAACCCGAACCAATACCAGGGCAGTTCCTTCCAGTTGAGGAACACCATGAAATCCGGGAGTTCTGGATTGCCATAGACGCCGCGCGAGCCGATCTGGCGCATCAAGTACATGCCCATCGCGTAGCCGCCGAGGGCGAAGAACGCGCCGTGGCCGAGCGAGAGGATGCCGCAGTAGCCCCAGATAAGACCAACCGAAAGCGCCAGGAGCGCGTAGGTCAGGAACTTGCCGCCGACCGTGACCAAGTACGTGGAGACGTGAAGCGGGCTGGCCGGGGGAAACGCAAGGTTGAGCAACGGCACGATCAGGCCGAGCCCGAGAATCGCAGCTAGAACCAGCACCGCGCCGCGGTCGAGGCCGCGAGCGAAGAAATCGATGACGGCCGGTCGCTTCGACCAAGCCGCGACTTTGGTTTCAGCCTCGCTCATGCTTCGACCGACCGCCCGCGGAGGGCAAACAGGCCGCGCGGCCTCTTCTGGATGAAGAGGATAATGAGACCGAGGATCAGAATCTTGCCGAGCACCGCTCCGGCAAATGGCTCCAGCACCTTATTGGCTACGCCGAGCGTCAGCGCTCCGATCAGCGTTCCGAAGAGGTTGCCGACGCCGCCGAACACGACGACCATGAAGGAGTCAATGATATAGCCCTGTCCGAGATTAGGACTGACATTGTCGATCTGGCTGAGTGCAACGCCAGCGACGCCGGCAATGCCCGAGCCGACCGCGAAAGTCAGAGCGTCGATGAGAGGCGTGCGAATGCCGATCGCGCCAGCCATTGCGCGGTTGGCAGTGACCGCCCGCATGCGGAGACCGAAGGCGGTTCGCTTCATCACAACCAGCAGCGCGACGAAGACGAGCGTAGCGAAGACGATGATCCAGAGGCGGTTGAATGTGACCGCCAAGTGACCGACTTCGAAGCCGCCGCTCATCCAACGCGGCGATCCGACCTCACGATTGGTCGGGCCGAAAATGGTGCGCACGCTCTGCTGGAGAATGAGCGAAAGTCCGAACGTGGCGAGCAGTGTTTCCAACGGGCGGCCGTATAGCCAGCGGATGACGCCGCGCTCGATGAGAATGCCGATCGTGCCGGTGAACAGAAACGCCAGTGGGATGGCGATGGCTAGCGACCATTCGAATAGCCAGGGCGCATGCGCCCGAATGACTTCTTGCACAACGAAGGTGGTATAGGCGCCGAGCATAACCATCTCGCCATGCGCCATGTTGATGATGCCCATCACGCCGAATGTGATGGCAAGACCGATCGCCGCCAGGAGAAGCACCGACCCAAGGGAGAGGCCGTACCAAGCGTTCTGCGCCGCGGCCCAGAGCGCGAGTTGACCGTTTATGGCCGCGATCGCGCCCTTGCTCGCATCTCTCAACTCGGCAGGCGCGTCATCGGCGATTGCGGAAAGGATGGCCAGCGCATCGCGGTCTCCCCGTGCGGAGATCACCGCGACCGCCTCGATCTTCTGATCCAGCGAAGCGCTCTCCGAACCGATCAAGATCGCCGCTCTTGCCTCGTTCAGGGCCCGCTTGATCGCCGGGTCGGCCTCCTTGGCGATGGCGGCATCGAGGGTAGGCAGCGCTGAGGCATCTCGCGACTTGAACACGGCGGCGGCGGCCGAACGGCGCGTCGCAGCGTCGGGCGCCATCAACGTCAGCGACCCGAGCGCAGCCTGTAGCGCGCCGCGCACGCGATTGTTTAGGCGGACGGCGCTGAGATCGGCCGGCGGAGTGCTGACAGCCGTTCCCGTCGCAGCGTCGCTCAATGTGCCCGCAGCATCCCGATAGAACACGGTCTTGGTCGCGGGATCGAACACGAGACGACCATCGCGCAGCGCTTCGACGATGGTAGCAGCGCGCGGGTCGCCGCTCGCGGCGACGGCATTCAACGCGTCGACGGTATCGGCGAAGCTGTCGTTGGCAAATCCTGCAAGGGAGTCGGCCAAACCGGTTGCGAACAGCGGTTCGGAGATGCCCGACAGCGCTGCCGCTAAAGCAAATGCAATCAGTTGCCGCAGTCTTGGCATAAGCGTCCTGTTGTTCTTCTGGTGTAACGAATGCCCGGCGGCGGAATTTCGGGGGCGGCACCGGCCGCCCCCCTTGTTTGCCAAGCGCCTTAGCCAGCGCTCGCGCCCATGCACTTCTTGAGTACGGTGTTGTAGTTGCCGCACTTGAGGGTGACCCAGTCCGCCTCAAGGTCCTTGGAGCCCTCGAGGAAGTTCGACCAGGCGTCACCCGGCACCAGGCCGTTGGTCTTCCACACGACGTCGAACTGGCCGTCGCCGCGGATCTCGCCGATGAAGACCGGCTTGGTGATGTGGTGGTTGGGAAGCATCTTCGAGATGCCGCCGGTGAGGTTCGGCGCCTCGATGCCGGGCAGCGCCTCGATCACCTTGTCGGGATCGGTGGTGCCGACCTTTTCGACAGCCTTCACCCACATCGCGAAGCCCACGACGTGCGCCTCCATCGGGTCGTTGGTCACGCGCTTCGGGTTCTTGGTGAAGGCCTTCCACTTGGCGATGAAGTCGTCGTTCTCCTTGCTCTTGATCGACTGGAAATAATTCCAGGCGGCGAGGTGACCGATCAACGGCTTGGTATCGAGACCGGCGAGTTCTTCTTCGCCGACCGAGAAGGCAACGACCGGAATGTCGGTGGCCTTGATGCCCTGATTGCCGAGCTCCTTGTAGAAGGGAACGTTCGCATCGCCGTTGATGGTCGAGACCACCGCCGTCTTCTTGCCGGCCGAGCCGAACTTCTTGATTGCCGCCACTTCGGTCTGCCAGTCGGAGAATCCGAACGGGGTGTAGTTGACCATGATGTCGGCGTCGGCGACCCCCTTGGAACGGAGATAGGCTTCAAGGATCTTGTTGGTCGTGCGCGGATAGACGTAGTCGGTGCCCTCGAGAACCCAGCGCTTCACCTCGCCGCCGTCTTTGGACATCAGGTAATCGACTGCCGGAATCGCCTGCTGGTTTGGCGCGGCGCCGGTATAGAAGACGTTCCGCTCGCTCTCCTCGCCCTCATATTGCACCGGGTAGAAGAGCACCGAGTTCAGTTCCTTGAACACCGGCAACACCGACTTCCGCGACACCGAGGTCCAGCAGCCGAACACGGCGGCGACCTTGGAAACCGAGACCAGTTCGCGCGCCTTTTCCGCGAACTTCGGCCAGTCCGACGCCGGGTCGACGACCACCGCCTCAAGCTTCTTGCCGAGGAGTCCGCCCTTCTTGTTCTGCTCATCGATCAGCATGAGCATCACGTCTTTAAGCGTCGTCTCGGAAATCGCCATCGTCCCCGATAGCGAATGCAGAACGCCGACCTTAATCGTCTCCTGCGCAACGGCTGGTAAGGCGCCAGGCAAGGCCAGCGCCGCGGCCGTTGCCACCGCCAGCAGCGTTTTCTTGTAAGCCAACATGTTGACACACCCCTGTTAGGCGTCTCGGGAGGGACGCTGGGGTCTGCCTTTCAAGCGGCATGCCACGGCAAAAAGGCGAGGCGCGTCAACGGTCGCACCGGCTGGCACCCGGCCGACGCTCAGGCCTTGGCCAACCTCCGATCAAAAAACAGGCATCGCGCTCGCGGCACCGGCAAACGCCTGTGAACAATGACCAAGATCAACCGCTCGGCGGCAAAGAAAAAGAGGGTCGGCGCGCGGCGCCGACCCTCTTTGTCGGACGCAGCTCCTAGTTGGGCCGACGGAAGAGGCCTGAGTAGACGGCCTTGCCGAGAATGTGGCCCTGAATGGCAGCGAGCACCTTGGTGCGTGTCTCGTAGGCGTCAGCGGCAGGCTCGACCGCCGGCATATTGTCGAGGGCGTAGATCTCAAAGGTATAGTGGTGCATCGGCCCCGTCGCCGGCGCGCCCGGACCGCGGAAGACCGGGCCCGTCGCGCTGACTTGGTAGCTGCCGTCGGCGAGCTTTGCCCCGCGCGCAACGCCCTCAGGCAAGCTCGTGGTCGTCGCCGGAATCGGCCAAACCAGCCAATGCAGCACGTCGTCGGTGGTCTTGTTGCGAGCCCCCTCGAGGTCATGCACATGGAGTACGAAGCTCTGCGTGCCGGGAGGAGCGTTCGTCCAATTCAAGGCCGGCGACGTGCCCTCCCCGGCAGCGACGCCCGGCCCGGCCTGTGTGTACTTGACCGGGATTTGTCCGCCGTCGGGGAAAGAGGTGGAGGTCAAAACCATTGCCGGCGGCGGTGGAGTGGCCGGTGCCGCGGGCGCCTGCGCGAACGCTGGAGCCGCTACGAAGACGCTGAAAGCAAGGGCTGACAAGGCGGTGAACGCACGCATGGGGAAACCTCCGGTAGGCGGAAAAGCCGGCGCATAATACCGATCGAACTGGCCCGGCCAAGCCCCAGTGGCCGCCGACCCAGGCTCGATGGCGGGGCTACCCGAATCCAGATAGGACTGGCTTGCCTCGCGAGCGGTTTGGGTATGATTGGCAAGCTTAAGGGCCTGATCGATTCTTACGGTGACGACCACGTGATCGTCGACGTCGCTGGCGTCGGCTACCTCGTTCACTGCTCGACGCGCACGTTGCAAGCCCTCCCGCAGCCAGGCCTCGCTGCCTCGCTGATGATCGAGACGCATGTTCGCGAGGACATGATCCGGCTATTTGGCTTCGCCACCCGGCAAGAGCAGGAATGGTTCCGGCTTCTGACCACCGTCCAGGGCGTTGGCACCAAGGTCGCTCTGGGCATCCTCGGCGCGTTTGCTCCGAGCGACCTTGCTTCTGCCATAGCCCTCCAGGACAAAGCGATGTTGTCCCGCGCCCCCGGCGTCGGCAAAAAGCTCGCAGAGCGGCTGGTCACCGAACTTCGTGACAAGGCGCCCGCAATCGCCAGTGTCGATCCGGCCGTAGTTCGCCTTCAGACCGATCTTTCCGAATCCCGCGCTCCCCGCGCGGTGGCCGATGCCGTCTCCGCCCTCGTCAACCTTGGCTATGCCGAGGTGCAGGCCGGCGCTGCCGTCGCCGCTGCGGTTCGCGATGCCGGCAGCGATGCGAGCACGGAGCGCCTTATCCGCCTTGGCCTCAAGGAACTCGCGCGATGAGCGCCGGTAATTCCACGCGCCTCATCTCGGCGGAGAGGTCCGGTGAAGACATCGATGCACCGTTGCGGCCGCAAACCCTCGACGACTTCGTCGGCCAGGCTCAGGCGCGCGCCAATCTCGGCGTATTTATTCGCGCCGCGCGTTCGCGCGGCACCGCTCTGGACCATGTGCTCTTCGTCGGCCCGCCAGGGCTAGGCAAGACGACCCTCGCCCAAATCGTCGCCCGCGAGCTCGGCGCCAATTTCCGCGCAACGTCTGGACCGGTGATTGCCAAGGCCGGGGACCTCGCGGCCCTCCTCACCAATCTCGAAGAACGCGACGTTCTCTTTATCGACGAAATCCATCGCCTTCATCCGGCTGTCGAGGAAATCCTCTATCCAGCCATGGAGGATTTCCAACTCGACCTAATCATCGGTGAAGGACCGGGCGCCCGCTCGGTTCGCATCGACCTCGCCAAGTTCACGTTGATCGGTGCTACCACCCGCCTCGGCCTGCTCACCAACCCGCTCCGTGACCGCTTCGGTATCCCGGTTCGCCTCAATTTCTACACTCCCGAGGAACTACAGCAAATCGTCGTGCGCGGCGCCCGCATCCTTGGTCTGCCAATGACGTCCACCGGCGCCGCGGAAGTCGCCAACCGTTCGCGCGGGACGCCGCGCATCGCCGGCAGGCTGCTCCGCCGCGTCGCCGATTTCGCCCTGGTCGAAGGCGGCGGCGCGGTCGACGCGGCGCTCGCCGATCGGGCACTGCGGCGACTCGAGGTCGATGAACTCGGGCTCGACGCTCTCGATCGTCGCTACCTCAATGTCATCGCCGACAGCTTCAATGGCGGACCCGTCGGCATTGAGACAATCGCCGCCGCGCTCTCCGAACCGCGCGATGCGCTTGAGGAGATCGTCGAACCGTTTCTGATCCAGCGGGGGTTCGTTCAGCGCACCCCGCGCGGCCGGTTGTTGACGCATCACGCCTTCCGGCATCTCGGCCTGCCAACTCCCGCGGGGCAGCCTCCGCAGATCGGTCTCATTCCGGAGGAGGACGACGCGTGACCCTGCGTGCCTTGATTTTCGACGTCGACGGCACGCTAGCGGAAACGGAGGAAACGCATCGGCAGGCGTTCAACGAAACGTTCGCCAAGCGAGGGCTCCCTTGGTCTTGGACCGCCGACAACTATCGCCGACTCCTTGAGGTCACCGGGGGCAAAGAGCGGATTCGCCACTTCATCGCGACGCAGAACCCACCCGGCGGACCTGATGCAATTTCTGCCATACCTGCGCTCCATGCCGAGAAGACAATTCGCTATGCGGAACTTATCGACGCTGGAGCTGCAGCCGCTCGTCCGGGCGTGGTTCGCCTGGTACAGGAGGCACGGGCCGAGGGCCTCAAGGTCGCCATCGCCACTACGACCAGCCAACCCAATGTTGTCGCAATCCTGCGGGCGATGTTCGGACCAGATGGTGAATCGCTTTTTGACGTGATCGGCGCCGGCGACGTTGTGCCACGCAAGAAGCCGGCCCCCGACATCTTCCAGTGGACGCTGAGGCGACTGAACCTCTCTCCCGCAGAAGCGATCGCCCTGGAAGATTCCGCCAATGGCGTTCAGGCCGCATTAGGCGCCGGAATCGCCGTGGTCACAACGCCGAGCCTTTATTCCATTGGACAGGATTTCACCGGCTCGCTCGCCGTACTCAGCGACCTTGGCGAACCCGACCGTCCCTACCGCCATTTGGCGGGGACCGGGGCCGAAAGCGGCTGGGTGACCCCTGCTGCGCTTCGCTATTGGCTGGCCGCCGCGTGAGCGCCGGGGAGCCGATTGACGAAGGCGGAGGGCGGTGGCCCGAAGTTGCCGGCCGACTGGCCGCCCGCACACATGTGCTTCCGATCCGCGTCTATTTCGAGGACACCGACATGTCGGGCCTCGTCTATCACGCCAGCTATCTTCGCTTTTTGGAACGCGGCCGCACCGACTTCCTTCGACTGCTCGGCATAGGACACTCCGCCCTCCTCGCCGGCGAGCATGGCGAACCTTTGTTCTTCGCGGTGCGGTCGCTGTCCATCGAGTTCGTGCGTCCCGCCGCAATCGATGACCTGCTTGAAGTCGTGACAACCCCCGGCGCCGTCCAGGGAGCGCGCTGCCTCCTTTCCCAGGAGGTGCGCCGGGGTGCGGTCACGTTGGTGCAAGCCAACGTGACCGTTGCCCTGGTCAACGCCGCCGGCCGCCCACGACGCATTCCTCTCGCGTTGCGGGACCGCCTGCAGTCGTTTGTCGGCCCTGGTTAACGCCTCGTTAACTCTGCAAGAACTAAGAACAACAACGGCTTACCGGCCCGCCCAGCGCATTAGCCAAGCCCTCTTTTCGACAAACTTGGCTTTGACAGATCGGAACGCCGTTCGGGCAGCCAGCGACGGAGGTCTTCGCTCGCCAGTCCGCGTCGACATCGTTCCGCGAGGGGAGAGCGGGCACAGAGCGAAAGGCAAGCTTGTGACCGCGATGAACCCCTCCCGCCTTTCGAGTCCGGCGCATGAATGACGGCGTATCTCTCGTTGCCCTATTCTGGCAGGCAAGCTTTCTCGTAAAGCTCGTTGTCATCGGGCTGGTCCTCGCTTCGGTCTGGTCGTGGGCGATTATCGTCGACAAGACGATCCTCTTCAGCCGCATCAAACTGGACATGGACCGCTTCGAGAAGGTCTTCTGGTCCGGCCAATCGCTGGAAGAACTCTATCGGACGCTGTCCGGACGACCGGCGACGACCTTGGCCGCTCTCTTCGTCGCCGCCATGCGCGAGTGGAAGCGGAGCTTCGAGGCCGGCGCCCGATCACCCTTCGGCATGCACACACGCATCGACAAGGTGCTGAATGTGACCATCCAGCGCGAAATGGAGCGTGTCGAAAAGCGCTTGCTTTTTCTCGCCTCGACCGGCGCCTCGGCACCCTTCGTCGGGCTATTCGGCACCGTCTGGGGAATCATGACATCGTTCCAGTCGATCGCGGCGTCGAAGAACACCTCCCTTGCAGTGGTCGCCCCGGGGATCGCCGAGGCGTTGATGGCGACCGCTCTCGGCCTGCTCGCTGCCATCCCGGCGGTCGTCGCCTACAACAAGCTCACCGGGACGGCCGCGCGCATCGGTCAGCGCATGGAGGGCTTTGCCGACGAGTTTGCCGCCATCCTCTCTCGCCAGGTTGAGGAAAGGGTCTAACCGTGGGAGCGCTCGGCCCCGGATTCGTTACCTCGCGCCGCAGACGCCGCTACGCGCCGATGGCGGAGATCAATGTGACGCCCTTTGTCGACGTCATGCTCGTGCTGCTGATCGTCTTCATGATCTCAGCGCCGCTGTTGACATCGGGTGTGCCTGTCGACTTGCCCGAGACCCAGGCCAAGCCTCTCTCCGGCACGACCGAACCGATCACCATAAGCATCGATCCGCGCGGCAGAATCTTTCTTCAGAGCACCGAGATCGCCGAAACCGATCTGGTCGCCAAACTGCGGGCGATTGCCAAGGCCGGCGTCGAAGAGCGCATCTTTGTCCGAGGGGACCAGACCGCCTCCTATGGCACAGTTATGCGCGTCATGGGCGACCTCAACGCAGCGGGATTCAATAGGATCGCGCTTGTGACGATTCCGGTCGGCGACCGTTGAGGGGGAGTCATGCGATCCGGGCTTGTGACATCGCTGATCGCACACTTGGCCCTGATCGGAGCCAGTCTCATCAGCTTAGCGTACCGCGCCATGCCCGACCGTCCCGATATCGATGCCCTCGCAGTCGATTTGGTGACCCTGGCCGACCTGACGGATATCTCCAAGGGCCGTGAAACCGCGCCCCGGCGCGAGGCGCCCTCGGTGAACGATATCGCCCCGACGGTAAAGCCCGATCCCACCCCCCCGGCGCCACCGCCTCCTCAGCCCGCTGCCGCGCCCGTGGTTGCTCCGCCGCCACCGGACGCGGCGGCCACTGTCAGTCCGGCTCCCCCGATCCCCTCCCCGACGCCGGCGCCACCGCCCGCCCGAACCCCGCCGACTGAGCGGCAAGCGGCGCCACGCGCGCCCTCGCCCGTACCCCGGACGCGGCCACGCCCGCGCCAGGATGCTCCAACCGACTCTCGGCAATTCACCGATCAGATCACCGCCTTGCTCGACCGCTCGAACACTGCTCCACCGCCCTCCAACAAGAACGCAGCACTCGGCACATCGAATGGAAAAGAGGCTACTTCGGCACTGACCGAGACCGAGGCCGACGCGATCGTCGGCTATCTCAAGTCGCGGCTTAACAAGTGCTGGTCGCCACCGCCCGGCGCCGTCGAGCAAGGTCAGATCGTCGACGCCGAGATATTTCTGAACATCGATGGCACGCTCGCCCGGCCGCCGACGCTGCAGCCTCGGAGCAATGGTCCGTTCGCCGGCGCTGCGGCCGATAGTGCTCGGCGGGCGATCGAAGCCTGCGTACCATACCGCTTGCCGGCGACCCTGTATGAGCATTGGCGCGACATTGAGTTCGCGTTCGATCCATCCAAGCTGGCCACGGGCGCCCTCTAGGTTAAGGTTGAGCTGGTGAAATGAATGGCAAGCGTTTGGGATTGGCGCCCATGGCTTTGACGAACTTCTGGCAACGGTTCGGGTCGACCGCACTCGCCCTTGTCTGCTGGGCACTTCTGACAGCCGCGACGGCCTCAGCCGCGCTCCACGTCGACATCACGCGCGGCAATATTCAGCCGATGGCGATCGCGGTTCCTGCTTTCATCGCCGGCGGCGCTGAGGCGACCTTAGGTGCAGACATTGCCGGCGTGATCGAAGCCGATCTGAAACGCTCCGGGCTGTTCAACCCGCTAGACAAGGCTGCCTTCATTCAGCAGGTGACCGTCGGCGACCAGGCACCGCGATTCGCCGACTGGCGGGTGATCAATGCCCAAGCTCTCGTCATCGGCACTGTCGCGCGTCAGGCCGACGGCCGGCTTAAGGCCGAGTTCCGTCTGTGGGATATTTTCGCCGGCCAACAACTCGCCGGGCAACAGTTCTTTACCAGTCGTGACAACTGGCGCCGTGTCGCCCACATCATCGCCGACGCCATCTATGAGAAGCTGACCGGCGAAAAAGGCTACTTCGATTCCCGCATTGTATTTGTCGAGGAGAGTTCGACCAAGGATCGGCGCGTCAAACGCCTGGCCATCATGGATCAGGACGGCGCCAATCTCCGTTATCTCACCAACGGCAGCGACCTCGTCCTCACCCCCCGCTTCGGTCCCAACGGTCAGGACATCACCTATATGTCCTATGCCGGCGGCCAGCCCCGCGTGTACTTGATGAACGTTGAGACCGGGCAGCGCGATGTCGTCGGCGACTTTCCCGGAATGACATTTTCGCCGCGCTTTTCGCCAAACGGACAGTCCGTGGTGATGAGCCTGCAGCAAGACGGGAACGCTAACATTTTCACGATGGACCTACGCACCCGCAAGACCACTCGTCTCACTTCCGGGGCTGCGATTGATACCGGCCCGACCTTCTCACCGGATGCCCGGCAAATCGCGTTTGAGTCCGACCGTGGTGGGACCCAGCAGATCTACGTCATGAATGCCGACGGCTCCAACCAGCGCCGGATCACCTTCGGCGACGGAAGCTACTCGACACCCGTGTGGTCCCCGCGCGGCGATCTGATCGCCTTTACCAAACGCACGCAGGACAAGTTCGCCGTCGGTGTGGTCAAGCCCGACGGTACGGGCGAGCGGATTCTCACCACCGGCTTTCACAACGAGGGGCCGACCTGGTCGCCTAACGGCCGCGTCATCATGTTCTTCCGTGACACGCCAGGCGCTAATGGCGGCCCGCAGTTGTGGACGATCGACCTGACCGGCTTCAACGAGACGCGCGTGCAGACGCCGGCCTTCGCATCCGATCCCGCCTGGTCTCCGGTGCTCAACTAGAGGAGCGAGCGTTCGATCCCACGCCCTGGTCAAGGTCGCTTAACCACGTTCCTCCACGCCCGATTAAGGATCACACTGTTAGAGAACCCTTGATGTTTATGGTGGATGGGGAGTTGAAGTGATGACGCCAAAGTCCGGCACGCCGACCCCCCGGTGGACCGCCACGTTTGCAGTCGTCGCCGCCCTGCTGCTTGCCGGCTGCGGCGGTACTCCCGGTGTGTTCAACCCCAACGGCTCAGGAACGGCGGCTGGTGGGGGCGTCGCCACCCCGGGAAGCGCACAGGACTTTGCGCTCAACGTTGGAGACCGCGTGTTTTTCGAAAGCGACTCGACCGTCCTTTCCGATCAGGCTCGCGCTACTCTCGACCGGCAGGCAGCTTGGCTCGCGCAATATCCGCGACAGTCGATTCTCATCGAGGGTCATGCTGACGAGCGCGGCACCCGCGAATACAATATCGCTCTCGGCGCCCGACGCGCGGCCGCCACTCGCGAATATTTAGCCGCTCGCGGTGTCCCCCAAAACCGCATCCGCACTTTGTCCTACGGGAAAGAGCGGCCGGTTGCGCTTTGCAATGACATCTCCTGCTGGTCGCAGAACCGCCGGGCCGTCACACTCGTAGACAACGCCGGCGCCTAAGCGCTGTTGCCAGGGCGACACACTCGGCAGGCAATCTCCCTGAGCCGCAATTCAGCCTGACTCCGATCCTATATGCTGGAGTAGACTTAGTTCGTCAGATTCCCGCCGGCTAATTGCGGGTCAACTGGGACAGATGAACTTCAAATTACTTAGGCGGGCCATGACGTCTAGACGGACGATGATGTCCGCACTCCTGGCCACCCTCGTGGTGGGCTCTGCGGCCTTGTCCACTCCGCAGCCCGCTGGCGCGCAGTGGTGGAATCCCTTTGCGCGTTCCGCGCCGGAAACGCCCAAGGCTGCACCAGCGCCGCCGCCGCCAACGGCAGCGCCGCCTGCGGCCGCGCCGATCGCGCGGCAGGGCCCGCCAGCCGCCGCCGCACCGGGGTTTCTCGCCCCCACCCCGCCAAGCACTGCCGGCGCGACCCAGCCTGCGTCGCCTGACGCCTCAACCCGCATGGAGCGCCTCGAAGCGCAGATGCGGACGCTCACCGGCCAGATCGAGCAGCTGAATTTCCAACTCGCGCAGATGCGCGACGAACTCCGGCTTCTCCAGTCCGGAGCGGCGGGCCAAACCAATCAACGGGCGACCGAAGTTGCCACTCCGGCGAACCGGCGTCTGGCAGAGGGGGCCGATCCCGCCGGGCAATCGCCGGCGCGAAATGGCCAGACTGAGGGACCGATCAACCTGGCAGCTCTTGCCGGCGGGTCGCCGGGCCAGCCGGCGTCGCCCGCGGCCAGGTCTGGTAACCCGCGGGCGGAATATGACGTCGCTTACCGCCACATCCTGGCCGGCGAGTATGTGGAGGCGGAGAAGGGCCTGCGCGCTTTTCTAACCGCCTACCCCGAAGACCGCCTGGCCCCCGATGCCGAGTATTGGCTTGCGGAGAGTCTTTTCGGCCGGGCTCTTTATCGGGATGCTGCGGAGGAACTGGTCAACGCCTACAAGGCCTATCCAAAGAGTCCCAAGGCCCCCGATACGCTCCTCAAACTCGGCCTGTCGCTCTATAACCTCGGTGAGCGCGACGCGGCCTGCCAGACCTACGCCAAGCTGGTGAAAGACTATCCTGCGCTAAACAATGTCGTCCTGCAGCGGGTTCGCCAGGAACAAAAGAATGCTGCCTGCCTCTGAGCCGGAATTCTAGCCATGGGGATAGACCGAGCGGGCTGACGGATGCCGAGACCGACGCCCTTTTTGCGCCGCTCCGGTCAGCCGAAGCGGCAGCACTAGCGGTTTCAGGCGGGGCCGACTCGCTCGCTCTTCTCCACCTCACCGTCGACTGGGCGAAGCGAACAAAGCCGGATCTAAGACTCGTTGTCCTGACGGTTGATCACGGCCTTCGTCCCGATTCAGCCGAAGATGCGCGTTTCGTCGACCGAATGGCGGCGGCCTACGGAGTCGCATTTCGCTCTCTCTGTTGGAAGGGCAACAAGCCCGCCACCGCCATCGAGGAGTCAGCGCGAGACGCGCGATATGCGCTCCTTGCCGAGGCCTCCAGAGAATTCGGCGCAGCCTGGCTTCTGACCGCGCATCATCTCGACGACCAGGCAGAGACTGTTTTGATGCGCCTCGCCCGTGGCTCGGGTGTCCGTGGCCTTGCCGCCATGCAAACGATGTCACGGCTCAGCACCGGACTAGTGCTCTTTCGCCCCTTCCTTTCTGTCCCGAAAGAGCGCCTGGCCGGAGTTGTGCGGACCGCAGGTGTCGATCCGCGGGAAGACAAGACCAACACCGACCGGAGGTTTCTGCGTGCCCGGCTGCGCCAATTGATGCCGCATCTCGCGACCGAAGGCCTCGACAGCGCTCGCCTGGCCATGATCGCCGAAAAGATGGGACGAGCCGCCGAGGCTGTCGAAACCTACAGCCGCCGCCTAAGCGCGACCGCGATGGAGCGACGCCCGGGCGAAGTGCTGGTTAACCGCGCCCTTTACCGAAGCGAGCCGGTCGCGGTGCGCCTTCGGGCGTTGGCGTCGACGTTGAACGAAGTAGCCGGAGTCGTGCGACCGATCCGCGACGAGCCGCTTTTGGCCTTGGACTCTGCCCTTTGCGGCCACGCGCCTTTTCGCCGAACGCTCGGAGGCGTCATTGTTGGCGCTGTCGACGGAACGGCCACGCTGAGACAGGAAACCCCTCGAAAAGCGCGGCGTGACCGATATCTCAGGGCTCCGGTAACCGCAGATCGGAAACCTTCACTTCCCTGAAGGGCACCTGTGCTACGCTCAAGCAATTGTATTGGCATCCGCGGGACCTCCACCTATCTTAACGATTAACCCCGCGGGCGCCGATGGCGCCCTCCTCCCCAAGGGATCGCAATGAACGCGAACCTCCGTAATCTTGCCATATGGGTCATCATCGCCCTGCTGCTGATCGCCCTGTTCAACCTATTCCAGAGCGGCCCGAGCCAGCGCGCGGGTGACATCAGCTATTCGCAGTTCCTGTCGGACGTCGACAAGGGGCGCGTTCGCAACGTGGTCATCACCGGCCAGCAGATCGCCGGGCAGCTGACCGACGGTCTGGCGTTCCAGACGTATGCCCCCAACGATCCGGAGCTCGTCAAGCGCCTGGAGGACCGAGGTGTAACAATCTCCGCGCGGCCGCTCACGGAGAATGGGCAGTCCCTGCTGGGCGTCCTCGTTTCCTGGCTGCCGATGTTCCTCATCCTCGCGGTGTGGATCTTCTTCATGCGCCAGATGCAGGGCTCAGGCGGTCGCGCCATGGGATTCGGCAAATCGAAGGCTAAGCTGCTGACCGAGGCACACGGGCGCGTCACCTTTGAGGACGTCGCCGGAGTCGATGAGGCGAAGGAAGACCTCCAGGAGATCGTCGAGTTCCTGCGCGACCCGCAAAAGTTTCAGCGGCTGGGCGGCCGTATTCCACGCGGCGTGCTTCTGGTGGGACCGCCCGGGACTGGCAAAACGCTGCTGGCGCGAGCCATCGCCGGTGAGGCCAACGTCCCCTTCTTCACGATATCCGGCTCGGACTTCGTCGAGATGTTCGTCGGCGTCGGCGCCTCTCGCGTGCGCGATATGTTCGAACAGGCAAAGAAGAACGCACCCTGCATCATCTTTGTCGACGAAATCGACGCTGTCGGACGCCATCGCGGCGCCGGCCTCGGCGGTGGCAATGACGAGCGGGAGCAGACGCTCAATCAGTTGCTGGTGGAGATGGACGGCTTCGAGGCCAACGAGGGCATCATTCTGATCGCCGCGACCAACCGCCCCGACGTCCTCGACCCCGCCCTGCTGCGGCCCGGCCGGTTTGACCGCCAGATCGTCGTTTCGAACCCCGACATCGTTGGTCGGGAGAAGATTCTCAAGGTCCATGTTCGGAAGGTTCCCCTTGCACCGGACGTCGACCTGAAGATCGTGGCTCGTGGCACGCCCGGGTTTTCCGGTGCCGACCTGATGAACCTGGTCAACGAGGCGGCGTTGCTCGCCGCTCGACGTGGCAAGCGAATGGTCACGCGGACCGAGTTCGACGACGCCCGCGACAAGGTGATGATGGGCGCCGAGCGTCGCACCTTGGTTATGACCGAGGAGGAAAAGCGGCTCACCGCCTACCACGAGGCTGGTCACGCGCTGGTTGCTTTGCACATGCCGGGGTCGCTACCCATCCACAAGGCGACGATCATTCCGCGGGGGCGTGCCCTGGGTATGGTTCAATATCTGCCGGAGCGCGACCAGATCTCGCAGTCCCGGCAGGAGCTGACGTCCAAGTTGGCAATGGCGATGGGCGGTCGCGTGGCGGAGGAGCTCGTCTTCGGACCGGAGAAGGTGACCTCCGGCGCCATGGGCGACATTGAGAGCGCTACCCGTATAGCGCGCGCCATGGTCACGCGGGCAGGCTTTTCCGACAAGCTCGGACCGGTGGCCTATGGCGAGAACCAGGAAGAGGTATTCCTCGGACATTCCGTGTCGCGCCAGCAGAATGTCTCTGAGGAGACTGCTCGAGTCATCGACAGCGAAATTCGTCGATTCATCGAGACCGCCCTCAGCGAGGCCAGGCGGATCCTCACCGAAAACCGTCGGGATTTGGAGACGCTGGCGCTCGGCTTGCTCGAATATGAAACGCTGACTGGCGACGAGATCAGGGATCTGCTGGCCGGCAAACCACCGATTCGTGAAACCGGCGAGACGGTGCCGTCGCCGCCTAAGCCCACAGCGGTCCCGTCGACCAAAGGACCTAAAGCACGCGGCGCCAAAGGTGGAGAACCGGACACCGGACTCGAACCGCAGCCGCAAGCTTGAGGCGAGCTTACCAAACGGGCCGCGCAGGTCGCGATGGAGGAGTTTGCGCGACACGGCGTCCGGTCGGTCCGGGCCGGATAGCATCCCGGCGCGGCTCACCCTGAACAGGCTGGTGGGGGAACGAGTGGCTAGGCTCTTCGGTACCGACGGTATCAGGGGACGCGCGAACACAACGCCGATCACGCCCGAGATCGCGCTCCGCGTCGGCTTGGCCACCGGACTGACGTTCCAGCGGGGCGCCGATCGCCACCGGGTCGTCATTGGCAAGGACACTCGCCTCTCCGGCTACATGATTGAACCGGCGCTAACCGCAGGCTTCACCGCCGCCGGTATGGATGTCCTGCTGACCGGGCCGATGCCGACTCCCGCCGTCGCGACCCTTACCCGATCGATGCGCTGCGATCTCGGGGTCATGATCTCCGCCTCTCACAATCCGTTCGAGGACAATGGGATCAAGCTTTTCGGGCCGGACGGCCACAAGCTGTCCGACGAGACCGAGCGCGCCATCGAATCTCTGGTCGACTCCGATCTCACCCAACGCCTGGCCCCATCGGCGGCACTGGGACGCACCAAGCGAATCGAAGCTGTGCACGAGCGCTACACCGAGTTCGCCAAGAGCACAGTGCCGCGCGCGTTCGATCTCTCCGGCTACCGGGTGGTGATCGATTGCGCGCATGGCGCTGCCTACAAAGTCGCCCCCGAGGCGCTTTGGGAGCTCGGTGCGGAGGTTGTCAAGATCGGTTGCGAACCGAACGGCCTGAACATCAATCTCGGCTGCGGCTCGACCGACCTCACCGCCCTCAAGAAGAAAGTGCACGAAGTCCGTGCCGACATTGGCATTGCCCTCGATGGCGACGCCGATCGCGTCATCATCATTGATGAGCAGGGCGAGGTCATCGACGGCGATCAGGTGCTGGCGGTGATAGCGGCCTCATGGCGCGAAGACGGTCGCTTATCCGGCGGCGGAGTAGTCGCCACCGAGATGTCGAACATCGGCCTGACACGCTATCTCGCCGGCCTCGGCCTGACCCTTCTGCGCACCAGGGTTGGCGATCGCTACGTCGTTGAAGAGATGCGCTCAAGGGGCTTTAACGTCGGTGGCGAACAGTCGGGCCACATTGTGCTGTCCGACTTCTGCACGACCGGTGACGGGCTTGTCGCCGCCCTGCAGGTACTCTCGGTTGTAGTGAAGATGGACAGGCCGGTCAGCGAAGTCTGTCGGCGCTTCGAACCGGTTCCACAGGTACTTCGCAATGTCCGTTACAGCGGCGGCACGCCCTTAGAAAACCGCCTCGTCAAGAGTGCCATCGAAGATGGCCGCCAGCGCCTTGGTGCCGGCGGGCGAGTTTTTGTGCGCCCGTCGGGGACTGAACCCCTCATCCGCATCATGGCCGAGGGGGACGATCGTCACCTAGTCGAGTCGGTCGTCGAAGCTATCGCCGGAGTCGTCCGCCAAGCCCCCGCGTGAATTCGGCTTGCCAACATATATGGCTTCCGCCCGCAACTAATCATTTACTAACCTTAACTCGCGTGGTTAAGGCGAACTTTACCGTTCTCGTCGAGAATTCCGGTCGATTGGCGGCAGCGCGGGCTGACGCACAACCTGCTGACCGGAAGGATTAGAGCATGAAAGTTATTGGGAAGAGTGGGCTCTTGATAGCCCTTCTGTTGGCGATACCCACCGCGACCGCGCAGGCGGCCGACATGGGCCGCGCCCCCCCGGTCTATGCGCCCGTCCCCTACGAGATTGGCTCGAACTGGTACCTTCGCGGCGACGTCGGCTACAAATGGTACGGCTCGCCAAACGTCCACTATGACGACCCGAACTATTTGGCCGACCTTCCCGACGGCGGAAACTTCCTCAACGAGGAGATCAGCAATACCGGCGTCGTGGGCATAGGCTTTGGCTATCGATTCTCCCCGGGCTTTCGCGCTGACTTCACTTTGGACTATGAGTGGCCGGGCGAATTCCACGGCAACCTTCACTGTATTGATGCCCTGGCATGCGCGGCTGAGTACTCGGACGAATTCGCCAGCATTGCCGCTTGGACTGGCCTGATAAACGGCTACCTCGATCTCGGAACGTGGGGCGGCTTCACGCCATATCTCGGCGCCGGCGTCGGCCTGTCGCGCCTGACTGTCAGCAACCTCCACTTCGTCAATCCGCCGAACTCCTCCTCGCCCGGACCTGGCACCTGGCCAGGATCGGCGAGCAAGTGGAATTTCGCGTGGGCGCTGATGGCCGGCACATCCTTCGCCGTCTCCCGCGACTGGCTGATCGACCTCAACTACCGCTACGTCCATCTGGGCGACGTCGAGTCCCCTATCCTCGCCGCTGGCGCCGGCACCGAGCCTGTCCGCTACGACAACATCACCGCGCAAGAGATCCGCATCGGCGTCCGCTACCTTCTCAACTAGGTAGTGCCGAACCGCGTAGATCGAAGGGGCGCCGGCTTCCGGCGCCCCTTTCTCTTTTGAGGGCGAGCGCGATCACGCCCCCATCTGTCGCACCTGCCGACGGTGAGCGTGGGTGATTGCGACCGCAAGGGCGTCGGCGGCGTCATCGCTGTCGAAGCTAGCGCGGGGCAAAAGGCGCGCGACCATGAGGCGAATCTGTTCCTTTTCCGCGTGGCCCGCGCCGACAACGCTCTTCTTGATCGTGTTCGGCGCGTATTCGGCGACTGTCAGCCCCGCCAACGCAGGAACGAGCAGCACCACTCCGCGCGCGTGCCCGAGTTTCAGCGTCGCCGACGCATTCTTACTGACGAATGTCTCTTCGACCGCGGCCTCGCCCGGCAGGTGCCGGCGGACGATGTCTGCCAATCCGTCGTGCAGATCTTTTAGGCGTTGGGCGATTGGCGCCTTATCGGGCGGTGCAACGCTGCCGGAAGCGACAAATCGCAACTCGCTGCCCGCCGCCTCCACAATCCCCCAGCCGGTTCGCCGCAACCCGGGGTCAAGGCCAATGATTCTGATCGGATCGATCTAGCGCCTCCGGGTCATTGGCCTTGGTCTAACTCGACAACGGTGCCCCACCGGGGTCGGCGCTCCGCCAAGCCGCGGCGCTTTCCCGCTAAGCTGCGGTCAATCGCGCCATAATGTCTTCGGCAACCTCGAAGTTCGCATACACCGCCTGGACGTCATCGTCGTCTTCCAGGGTGGCAATAAGCTTTAGCATAGCCACGGCCTTCTCTTCGTCGAGAGGCGTCGTGTTCTGCGGCCGCCAAACCGCTTTGACGGTCTCCGCTTCGCCTAACGTCTCTTCAAGCGCCCTCGCCACTTCGCTGAGCGCGGAGAACGCGGTCGTGATCACATGACCTTCGGCTGAACTCTCGACATCATCGGCGCCTGCGTTAATCGCCGCCTCGAGCACTTCATCCGCCGATCCGACTTCGCTTTTGTAGGCGATCTGGCCGACGCGATCGAACATGAACGCTACCGATCCGCTCTCGCCGAGCGCCCCGCCGGCCTTGGAGAAGTAGGAGCGCACGGCTCCCGCCGTCCGGTTTCTGTTGTCCGTCAAAGCTTCCACGATGACCGCAGATCCGCCTGGCCCGTAGCCCTCGTAGCGAACCTCGGAGTAGCTCTCTCCATCGCCGCCGCTCGCCTTCCGGATGGCGCGCTCGACATTGTCCTTGGGCATGTTCTCGGCACGCGCGTTCTGGATTGCGAGGCGCAACCGCGCGTTCATCTTGGGGTCGGGAAGCCCTGTCCGCGCGGCGACCGTGATTTCGCGTGCGAGCTTTGAAAACAACTTCGAACGCCGCGCATCCGCGGCGCCCTTCTTGTGCATGATGTTCTTGAACTGCGAATGACCCGCCATGACCCGTTTTCCCGAAAGGGCTAGAAGCCGTGCCGATGCGGCCCCCTTTTTGCGAGCAACCTGCGCACCCGGCCGATCATCGGAATGGCGTGCTTATAGGTCGGCGGATGCGTGAAATCCAGCGCTAGCGCTTCTCCCGCTCCGCGCTTACTTCCAGAAAAAGGGCTTGGTTTCCGCCAGTACGCCCCCGATCCGTACCGGAGCGACTGCCCGTGCTAAACCGGTGGCATCGTCGGTTTCGACGGCAATGCCAGCCAATGTCCCCGCGCCTCCAGCCGGGGCAAGGCGCTCGCGCGACAGTTTGGTGACAAAGCGGCGGATTGGCTCGTCTTTCTCCATGCCAATGACCGAATCGTAGTCCCCACACATCCCGACATCGGACTGGAAGGCAGTTCCCCCGCCTAGAATACGATAATCGCCAGTCGGCACATGCGTGTGCGTTCCGACGACGAGGCTGACCCGGCCGTCGAACAGATGGGCCATGGCCTGTTTCTCGCTCGTCGCCTCCGCGTGAAAATCGACGACGATTGCGTCGGCCTGCTCGCGCAAGGGGCAGGCATCGATTTCCCGGCTAACGGCGGCGAAGGGATCGTCCAAAGCGTCCATAAAAAGTCGCCCCATCGCGTTGATCACCAGCACCTGCCCTCCCCGCTTCGTGCGAAAGAGTCCAGATCCCCGGCCGGGTGTCCCCGCTGGATAGTTGACGGGGCGCAGGTACCGATCTTGCCGCTCGGCGAAGACCAAAGCTTCCTTCTGGTCGAACGCATGATTGCCGCTGGTGACCACGTCGGCCCCAGCGTCGAACAACTCCAGCAGGATGTCTTCGGTAATGCCGAACCCGCCAGCGGCGTTTTCGCCATTGACGACGACGAAATCGAGGGCCTGCTCGGAAACGATGGCCGGAAGGCGCTCGACGACCACCGACCGCCCGCTTCGCCCGACCACATCACCGAGAAACAACAGACGCATGATCCTCAGCAACCTGTCGGGATCAGTGCCCGAAGCGGCGAACCGGTCAAAGGCGAAGCGAAGCCACGATGGCCGATGGAGGGTCGATCCCGGGGAACCTACTCAAGTAGGTGGGCGCCGTATATCCAGACCCACGGGCCCGGTCAGGGACAGCTCCCTTTGGGATCGTAAGGCCCCGGGGAATGTAGTCTCCTGTCGCGCCTCGCAGCCTCGCCGCAGAAACATATAGGCCGACAAACACCCCGAGACCAGTCGGCTCTCAACTGCCCGCAACTGGCCCCTCGATCGCGGCAAGGCGGCCCGCCGCCGACTCCAGAGCATCCGCGACTTTGTTAACCCTGTCCGCCCAATCGGCATCGAGTGACTGCAGACGTCGGAGGACCGCGGCCTCCGCCGATCGCGCGCTCGCTGCTTCCGCCTCCAAGCGTCTGACCGTTGCTTCTGCGTCGCTGAGCGCGTCGAGCACCTTGAGCGCGGCCATGACCATCAGCCGCTGCTCGCCAACCACTCCGAATTCGCGCCGCAGTCGATCCATGTCCCGGTCGAGCCTCGCCGCCAGGGCGCTGAGATGGCCCTCCTCGCCGTCATTGCAGCCCATTCGGTAGACCTTGCCGGCGATCGACACGCTGACCTGCGACACGCCGCTGCTCCTACGAATCCGCCTGACGCGCCAAAACGTTACGCACGGTTTCCATGACGGAAATTAGGCGTTTCGCCACCTCGCGATTTACTTCCTCAAGCTTGGCAGCGCGGGCTTCGGCGGCATCCAGCGACTGTGCCAGCCGCGAGCGGTCGTGGTGAGCACGCTGCAGCTCGGCGTCGCCACTCGCCTGGGTCTGGCGCCTCTCGGCTTGGCGCTCCACCCTCGATTCGAGCGTACTTACGGCTTCGGCCAAGCGTTTAAGCGCCGCCTCCGCCTGAGTCGGACTCATTTCAGCCTGCATCTTCCCGCCAGCGCCCTCGTCGCCCCCTCAAACGGCAGGCGCCAGCCCCTCGAGCCCCAGCGCGGTCAGACTATTCGGTGGTCCCTACCGGCGCAATGCAGGCGGCGACCGGCCGGCCCCGTGGCGAATCTTCGCGGGGCTGAACCCTTGATGATGCCTCGCCTTTCGGGCAAATGGCGCTCTGAACCCGCAGCGGGCCGCCCGCTTCTCGCGGGGCGGAAGAAGAGAAAGGGGATTCCATGGCCCTTCGCGTCGCTATCAACGGCTTCGGCCGCATCGGTCGCAACATTCTGCGCTCTATCGTCGAGACCGGGCGGCGCGACATTGAAGTTGTCGGGCTCAACGACCTTGGTCCTGTAGAGACCAACGCCCACCTGCTGCGCTACGATTCGGTGCACGGCCGCTATCCCGGCACGGTGAAGGTGTCCGGTGACACCATTGACGCGGGGTCGGGCCCGATCAAGGTCACCGCGATCAAGAATCCCGAGGAGCTCCCCTGGCGAGACCTCAAGGTCGACATCGCCCTGGAATGCACGGGCATCTTCACCAGTAAAGAGAAGGCGTCCGCCCATCTGAAGGCCGGAGCGAAGAAGGTTCTGATTTCGGCTCCCGGCGACGCCTCCGACCTGACCGTCGTCTACGGCGTGAACCACCAGAAGATCGCCAAGGAGCACGTCGTAGTCTCCAATGCCTCTTGCACAACGAATTGTTTGGCGCCGGTGGCCATGGTGATGAACAAGGCGATTGGCATCGACAAAGGGTTCATGACGACGATTCACTCCTATACGAACGACCAGCCGTCGCTCGACCAGATGCACAAGGACCTCTATCGCGCCCGCGCTGCAGCCCTGTCGATGATCCCAACGTCGACCGGCGCGGCCAAGGCCGTGGGTCTGGTACTGCCTGAGCTGAAGGGTCGGCTCGATGGCGTTTCCATCCGCGTCCCGACGCCAAATGTCTCGGTCATCGACTTCAAGTTCGTCGCCAAGCGCCCTACGACCGTCGATGAAGTCAATGCAGCCGCGAAGGCCGCGGCTGCCGGCGAGTTGAAGGGCGTTCTCGATATCGTGGATGCGCCGTTGGTAAGTCACGACTTCAACCACAGCTCTGCTTCGGCAAGCTTCGCCCTGGATCAGACCAAGGTAATTGACGGGAATTTGGTGCGCGTGATGGCTTGGTACGACAACGAGTGGGGTTTCTCCTGCCGCATGGTCGATACCACCCTGGCACTTGGCAAAACGCTCTGACTGCGATGAGCAAATCCTTCCGCACGCTCGATGACGCCACGCTCGCCGGCAAACGAGTTCTGATCCGCGTCGATCTCAATGTTCCGGTGAAGGACGGTGTCGTCACGGATTTGACGCGCGTCGAAGCAGTCGCTCCGACCATCGGCGAAGTTGCAGCCAAGAACGGCAAAGCCATTCTGCTCGCACATTTCGGGCGACCCAAGGGCGGGCCCTCGCCAGAGTTCTCCCTGCAGCCGGTGCGGGCCGCACTGGCGAAGGTGCTGGGGAGGCCCGTGGCGTTCGCCGCCGACTGCATCGGCCCAGCTGCGGAAGCTGCCGTCAAAGCCATGGCGCCCGGCGATGTCCTTCTCCTCGAGAACACGCGCTTCCACGGCGAGGAGGAGAAGAATGCGTCCACTTTTGTCGACTCCCTTGCTCGCCTCGGCGACGTTTACGTCAACGACGCCTTCTCGGCCGCGCATCGCGCCCACGCCTCGACTGAGGGGCTGGCTCACCGACTACCGGCTTACGCTGGACGCTCGCTGGAACAGGAGCTGGACGCCCTCGGCAAAGCGCTCGGTGCGCCGAAGCGCCCCGTCGTCGCCGTCGTCGGCGGAGCCAAGGTGTCGAGCAAGATCGATCTTCTCGAAAATCTGGTCACGCGGGTCGACACACTGGTGATCGGCGGTGGCATGGCCAACACCTTCCTCCTTGCCAAGGGGCTGAGGGTCGGGAAATCGTTGGCCGAGCCGGATCTTGCCGCGACCGCTCTAAAAATCCTCGCCGCGGCCGAGCGGGCGAAGTGTAGCATCCTGCTGCCAGTCGACGCCGTCGTGGCGAAGTCCTTCGCCGCCAACGTGCCGACCGAAACGCATGACGTGGCCCACATCCCGGCGGATGGCTTGATCCTGGATGTCGGGCCGAAGTCGGTCGAGGCAATTGTTGCGGCATTCGCCAAGGCCTCGACGGTAGTCTGGAACGGGCCGCTCGGGGCGTTCGAGATTCCGCCTTTCGATCGGGCCACGGTTGCCGCAGCGAGGGCCGCCGCCGACCAAACCGAGAAGGGTAAGCTGCTCTCGGTAGCCGGGGGCGGCGATACGGTTGCGGCCCTCAATCAAGCCGGAGTCACCGAGCGTTTTTCCTACGTTTCGACCGCCGGCGGCGCATTTCTGGAGTGGATGGAAGGGAAGGCCCTGCCGGGCGTGGAGGCGCTTCGGGTGAAATAGCTCGCCCGGGCCTTCCACCGGTCTCGCGGCCACCCTATCCTTCCGCGTCATGACGGCAAATGCACGCCGGACGGCACCCCCCTGCCGCCTGTGCCTGATCGCTCCCGCACCGATCGATCCACTGGTCTTCGCACCACAGCTCGAGGCCGCTCTCGACGCTGGCGACGTGGCCTGCCTGATCCTACCGCAGGCCGGATCGCCCGCGGCCATGCAGCGAGTGGCTGAGATCGTGGTACCGATCGCCCAGACACGAGGCGTGGCAACCCTGATCGCCGACGATACACGTGTCGCCGCACGCACCCGCGCCGACGGTGTTCATATCGAACGCGGCATCGACGACGTGCGGTCGGCGATTGAATCGTTTCATCCAGATCGCATCGTCGGTGTTGGAGGCGTTTACTCTCGGCACGACGCGATGTTGGCTGGCGAGCGGGGACCGGACTACGTGCTCTTCGGGCGGCTCGGCGGCGACGATCAAGACCGGATTCCCGAGGCGATGCTCGACCTGGCCACCTGGTGGTGCGAGATCGTCGAGGTGCCGGCGATGGTGATGGGCAGCCGGCTTCTTGCCTCGGCGCCCGCCGCAGCGGCCACCGGCGCCGAGTTCGTCGCACTCGGACGGGCGGTCTGGGGCGACCCTCGGGGCGCGGCCTACGCTATTGCCGAGGCGAACCGCCTTCTCCTCCGGCCGGTCGAGGTCCCGCTGCCGTGACCCGCCCCCCATTACCCTTGATCGCGGTGGTGCTGGCCATTGCCGTTGCCCTCGGCGTGGCGGCGATCGTCAACGCCAACAAAACATCGGATCAGCTTGCCGGCCGCGGAACTGTCGGCGCGGGCCCGTCGCAAGGTCTGCCGCCTGCGCAGTCCGTCGACCTTGCCTATGGCGCATTCCAGCGCGGCTACTATTTGACCGCGTTTGCCCAAGCCATTCCTCGCGCCGAGAAGGGCGACCGCGCTGCTCAGACCCTTCTCGGACTCCTCTATGCATCCGGCCTGGGTATTGCGCAGGACTACAAGGCTGCCGCCGGCTGGTACGCTCTCGCGGCGACCGCCGGCGACCGCGAGGCCCAATTCGCCCTCGGCACTCTTTATCGGGAGGGTAACGGCGTCGCCCGGGATCCTGGCAAGGCCGCGGACAGCTTCGAAAAGGCGGCGGAGGCCGGTCAGGGCGAGGCGGCACTCGCTCTCGCTCAGCTCTATCTCGCCGGCGAGGGGCGCGCGACCGACGAGGAGAAGGCCGCATCCCTGATGAGCCGGGCGATCAGTCTCGGCAATGTCGACGCCATGGCCGCCCTCGCCGAACTCTATGATACCGGCCGCGGCGTGCCGCTCGACCGATCTGTCGCCACGCGATGGTTCAAGACCGCGGCGGACAAGGGCCTGGTCTCGGCGCAAGTTGAATTCGCCATCCGGCTCGCAAACGGCATCGGCATCGCCAAGGACGAGAAGCGAGCAGCGCAGTGGTTTCGCACGGCATCCGAGTCGGGCAGCGTGCAGGCACAGACGCGCCTGGCCCGCTTGTATGCGGTCGGCCTCGGTCTTGATGCGGACCCGGTCGAAGCTGCCAAGTGGTATCTTCTGGCACGGTCGAACGGCGGCACCGACCCGTGGTTGGACGACTTCGTCAATCGCATGCCGGAGGAGAAGCGGATTGCCGCGCGCGATGCCGCGCAGCGCTGGCCGATGCCGTAGTGTTGTGGTTATTGACCGGCGAGCGAACGAGTCGACGCCGCATATTGAGAGCTGAGGTCCCGATTGGCTCGCACTGCCCTTCTGAACGTCATGATGGCCGCCGCCACCAAGGCCGGCCGGACCCTGGTTCGCGATTTTGGCGAGGTCGAGAATCTTCAAGTCTCGGTCAAGGGGCCGGCCAACTACGTCTCGGCAGCCGATCGGCGCGCCGAAGAGACCTTGATTGCCGAACTCAACCGGGCGCGGCCGGGCTATGGATTCCTGACCGAGGAACAAGGCGAGATCCCCGGGACCGATGCCAGCCACCGGTGGATCATTGACCCGCTCGACGGGACCACCAACTTCCTGCATGGCATCCCGATCTTCGCCATTTCCATCGCTCTGGAGCGCCAAGGAGAAATTGTCGCTGGGGTGGTCTACAATCCCGTCATGAATGAGTCCTTCACCGCCGAACGGGGCGGAGGCACCTACTTCAACGACCGCCGCGTACGCGTTGCGGCGCGAAGCCGTCTCGCAGACTGTGTGGTGGCAACCGGTATCCCACACCTCGGGCGTGGACCGCACGACGAGTATCTGGCGGAACTCCGCGAGGTCATGAAGGACGCCTCGGGTGTGCGTCGGTGCGGCTCGGCCGCGCTGGACCTTGCCTGGCTCGCCAGCGGGCGTTTCGATGCTTTCTGGGAGCACGAACTGCTCCCCTGGGACATGGCGGCCGGCCTCATTTTGGTCGCCGAAGCCGGCGGTATCGTCACCGACCGGCACGGACGGTCTGATATGCTGAGCAAAGGCTCGGTCGTAGCGGGCAACCCACAGATCCATCGCCTGCTTATGGCCGCGCTTGAAAAAGCCAGGATTGCGGCGTGAGAAGGGGGACTCGCCCGACGAATGGCCTAAGGGGAGGCTTCTTGCCGCGCCAGACATGAACGCACGCGAAAAAGGCTTCGGTGTCCTCCGGTCGCGCTACCGCGAGTACGATCCTTATAAGCTGGCCAGTCCGCAGGTTTACCTGTGGCGCATGTCGATCTTTCTGATCATTGCCGCCTTCCTCGCGTTGATCCTCAAGGACGCAGTGACCGGCGCGTTCCGCGCCAATCCCGGTCTCAATGGTGTGATCCTCGCCGTGCTGCTCGTCGGCATCCTGCTGGCGTTCCGACAAGTCATCCGTCTTTTCCCTGAGGTCCACTGGGTCAACACGTTTCGCATCGCCGAACCAGGCGTCGAGGTTGACCGGCCGCCGGTTCTTCTTGCGCCGATGGCGACACTTCTCGGCGACCGCATTGGCCGAATGGCAATATCGACTCAGACGATGCGCTCCCTGCTCGACTCCATATTGATGCGGCTCGACGAGGATCGCGACATCTCGCGCTATCTTACAGGGCTGCTTGTCTTCCTGGGACTGCTCGGGACGTTCTGGGGCTTGTTGCAGACCGTTCGTTCCGTCGGCACGACGATAGAGACGCTTAACATCGACTCGGGGCAGGCCAACCTGATTTTTAGCAGCCTCAAGGAGGGCTTGGCGGCCCCACTTCAGGGTATGGGTACAGCCTTTTCATCCTCCCTCTTCGGTCTGGCCGGCTCACTCATCTTGGGCTTTCTCGACCTCCAGGCCGGGCAGGCGCAGAACATGTTTTACAACGACCTTGAGGACTGGCTCTCGACGGTGACAGACCTCGATCCGGCAGCTCTCGAGGCCGATGGCGGGACCACCGCCGAGGACCTCCGCGTGGCGATCGAGCGCCTGTCGCGCTCCATCCAGGAGGGTGGGTCTCCGGGCGGGGCCGGTGCCGGGACGACGCAACGCGCGACGTCGGCCATGGCCAACTTGGCCGAGGGTATACAGGGTTTGGTCCAGCACATGCGCGGCGAGCAGCAGATCGTCCGCAGTTGGGTCGAGAGTCAGGCCGGCCAGCAGAAGGAAATTCAGGACCTGCTCAAGGTGATCGCTCGGGCTCTGCAAGCCCCAGCTGGAGAGTAGGCGGCAATGGCGGCGATCGCACGACGGCGACGGGCGGCACGGCCCGAATATTGGCCGGCCTTTGTCGACGTGCTTACCAATCTTCTGCTCGTCTTCATCTTCCTCTTGTCGCTCTTCACGCTCACCCAGTTCTTCCTGAATCGCGAAATCACCGGCAAGGACACGCTGCTGGATCGCCTGCAAGGGCAGATCGCCCAGCTCAACGACCTCCTCGCGCTTGAGAGGGCCAAATCCCAGGAGAGCCTGGATACTATTGCGACACTGGAAGCGAGTCTGTCGGCTATTCAAGCTGATCGTACACGGCTGAACGCGCAACTCGCGACGGCCCGCTCGGGTGCGCAAAACACCGGGGAGCAGATCGCCACGCTAACCGATCAGCTCAACACCCAACGCCAGGCCAATCAGCGGGCGCTCTCACAGGTCGAGTTGCTTAATCAGCAGCTTGCCGCTCTTCGGCAGCAAATTGCCGCCCTCGAGTTGGCTCTCCAAGCTTCCGAGGCGCGCGACCGCGAAAGCCAGGTGCGTATCGCCGACCTCGGCTCGCGCTTGAACATCGCCCTTGCCGAGAGGGTCCAGGAGCTGGAGCGCTACCGCTCCGACTTCTTCGGCCGGCTGCGCCAGATCATCGGCGACCGACCGGGGATACAGATCGTCGGCGACCGCTTCGTGTTCCAGTCCGAAGTGCTCTTTCCGTCGGGCTCTGATCAGATTAACGACAACGCCAAGAGCTCGCTGGATGCCCTTGCTGCGGCTGTGTTGGCTATTCAGCAGGAAATCCCCAAGGACATCTCCTGGGTGCTCCGGGTCGACGGGCATACCGACCGCCGGCCGATCGTCAGCGCGCGCTTCCGCTCAAACTGGGAGCTCTCGGCCGCCCGAGCGATCTCGGTGGTGCGCTATCTTGCCGACCGCGGCGTTTCGCCGAGAAATCTCCTGGCCGCTGGCTTCGGTGAGTTCCAGCCGGTGGACAACGGAGATACCGAGGATGCCTTCTCGCGCAACAGGCGCATCGAGCTTAAGCTGACCGAGCGGTAAGACGGTAGATCCCGTCGACCGCAGTCGTTCTCGCGAAAAGGTGGCGAATGGCGGCAAGCAAGGCGGACGAGGCGTTCGGCAAGATACTAGCCTCGGTCGGGGTCTGCCTCTTTGCGATAGGGGTGGCGGTCTTTGGGTTTCAGATCTTCCAATGGCTTCGCGAGGGTAGTTGGACCTACATCGACGTCGGAGACGCTTGGAAGTGGATAGGGTTGGGCGGTCCGACGGTTCGCGCTGCAGGAGCGGAGCGGATACTGGCCTGGGTACTTGCCGCCCCCTTTGCCGGCGCCGCCGCCATTATTGGCGGGCTTTGTATTTGGCTCGGGCTTGCCATTGTTGAGCGCTAGCCGCGCTTGTGGCCTCGAACTCCTTCGTCTATAGGCTCGCGCCAGCTTATTGTTCAAAGTCTCGCGCGAGGAGCGCCATGAAGAAAGACATCCACCCCGACTACCACATGATCAAGGTCGTCATGACCGACGGCACGACCTATGAAACCCGGTCGACCTGGGGCGAAGCCGGCCAGACGCTTAACCTTGACATTGATCCGAAGACCCACCCGGCTTGGACCGGCGGCAGTCAACACCTCATAGACCGCGGCGGTCGCCTGTCGCGCTTCAAATCGAAGTTCAAGGGGCTGGTGAAGGGCGGCTAAGGCCGCAACGTCGCGGATCCCGCCACCTGGAATGCCGCTTCGAGACGACTCAGCTGGACGCTGACCTGGTTATCCGCGGCGGCCGCTGCCACCGTCGGATTCATCGCCGAGTCCAGTTGTTTCACGCGGTCCTGCAGTCGGCGGGAACGCGTAACCAGATCGCGCAGGCGCAGCGGGAGGTCGTCCCACCCCGGCCCATCGGCGACCGTCTCCAGAGCTCGGAGGCGTACCTTCCCCTTTTCCAGCTCGGCCTGTTCGGCCGACATTTCACCCTCATTCACCGCCCTTTGCAGCAAGAGCCACGACGCGATCTGCATCAAGCGAGTGGTTAAGCGCATCGACTCGGTGGCAAAGGTCAGCGACCCCGCCCGCGACAGCGCTTTGGACTGGACACGGCCGGGGCCGTCGAGATACCCCGCCGCCTCTTCGACCAGCGCCATCCCTTCGTGAAACAGGTTCCTGAAGGCGGCCGAGCCTGCAAGCCGCTTGGCAAACAATACCGTCTCGCTGGCCTGCCCTCGCCTATCGCCGCTGTCGTTCGACATTTCGCCCCAACCATTGCCGGCATGTCCCAACATGGGACATTGATCCCTATTCGCAGCAATGCCCGTGCCGCCGCATCCCCGGGACGGGCCGCGGGCTTGAAAAAAGGAGCCGACCAGCGGCTCCTAGTGTTCAGGGAGGTCAAGCAAAGTGGAGATGAGGCCACTCGATCCAGGGAGACTGGATGCCTCCATTAGGCGGCGATAAACCCTACCGCAGTCTTAACGCGTTGCGCCGATGACTCCAATTTCAGGCGGCTAGGTCTTGAAGAACGAGTGCGCAGCGTCTTTGGTCCTGCGGCGATCGCCGATTGCGGCTTCGAGCCGAGCGGTCTCGGTCCGGAGGATTTCAATCCGCTCGGCGAGTTCGGAGATCGACAGTGAGGAGATGTCTTCGCCGATTTGGTGCACCGGAGCCTTCTTCGCCGGACGATCGTCGTCGACGCCAACCATGATCCCATCCTCCCCGTCCCCGCGCTCGTGTCGACTGTGACACCGCCCGCCGCCGTGCCGCTGACGATGGCAGCGGTCGAAATAGGCCGAGCCGGCGGCCCCGAGGTGTTGCGTTTGATGCAACGCCCGGTACCCCAGCCAACGACCGGCGAAGTTTTGATCCGCGTTGCCGCCGCCGGAGTCAATCGCCCGGACGTGATGCAGCGGATGGGTCGCTACCCACCCCCACCCGGCGCATCCGACATTCCTGGCCTCGAGATCGCCGGCACGGTCGTTGGGCTGGGTGCCGAAGCCGCGCGTTACGCCATTGGCGCGGAGGTCTGCGCACTGCTCCCTGGCGGCGGCTATGCCGAGTACGCAACGGCCGCAGAAAGCCTTACCCTGCCGCGACCCGCCGGCCTCACGATGGCGGAGGCAGCGTCGATCCCAGAGGCTCTGTTCACCGTCTGGTCGAACCTAGTCGACCGCGGCCATCTGTCTCAAGGCGAGACTGTGCTGATCCATGGCGGGAGTTCCGGCGTCGGCATGATGGCAATTCAGGTCGCCAAAATGCTCGGCGCGCGGGTTCTGGTAACCTGCGGCAGCGCCGAGAAAGTTGCGGCCTGCCGCGCAATCGGCGCCGATGCCGCCATAGATTACAAGACCGAGGATTTCGTCACGGCCGTCCGCACTCTCACGCAGGGCAAAGGTGCAAACCTGATCCTCGACATTGTCGGTGGCGGCTACGTGAGGCGCAACTACGAAGCGGCTGCCGTCGAAGGCCGGATCCTTCAGGTCGCGGCGCAAGACGGCATTCTCGCCGAAATCGACCTGCGGCCGCTCATGCAGAAGCGGCTCGTCCACACCGGCTCGACCCTGCGGCCGCGTCCCGTGGAATTCAAAGCGGCAATTGCGGTCGCGTTGCAAGCCAACATCTGGCCGGCCTTGGTTGACGGACGCATTCGTCCGACCATCGATTCGACCTTCCCGCTTGCACAGGCATCGGAGGCACACCGTCGTATCGAAGCGGCGGAGCATATCGGGAAGATCGTCCTCACTACCAATGGTTCTGCCATCCAGAAACCGTAGTGAACAGATTGTTTTGCCTCCTCGCGGCCGGCCGCCTATATAGGCACCGAATCCCCATTTACTGGCAGCAGCATGGCAGCCCGAATGCACAGGCAGGCCGGCGCGCGCCGAGGAGGTACCGCCGATGAACACGCTACCGCTCATGCCCAAAGCCACCGCCGTGTGGCTGGTGGAAAACACCTCACTTTCGTTTCAGCAGATCGCTGATTTCTGCAAGCTCCATCCGCTTGAAGTGAAAGCGATAGCCGACGGGGAATCGGCCATGACCATCAAAGGATTGGACCCGGTAAGCACAGGCCAGCTGAGCCGCGAGGAAATCCGCACCGGTGAGGCCGACCCCAGCCACAAACTGGCGATGGCGGTGACCAAAGTGCGCGTTCCGGTTCAGAAGAGGAAGGGTCCGCGTTACACGCCGGTTTCGCGCCGGCAGGACAGGCCCGCAGCGATCCTTTGGTTGCTGCGCAACCACCCCGAGTTGAAGGACGCACAAATCATGCGCCTCGTCGGCACGACAAAGCCGACAATCGAAGGCATCCGCAATCGTACCCATTGGAATATTGGCGCCCTGACGCCGATGGACCCGGTCACGCTTGGTCTCTGCTCGCAGATCGACCTCGATTTTGAAGTCGAGAAGGCCTCGAAGGGCGCTCCGGTCGTCACCAGCGAAGCGGCAACTCTTCTGCCCGCTGAGGCAACCACGCGCCCCGACGCGCTGGTTGCGTCTCGCAGCGAAGCCAAGAGCGATGAACTCGACGCCGACGCGGTTTTCGCCAAGCTGAAGTCGCTCAAGGGTCGCGACGACAGCGAAACGTAAGAGGTGCCGCGCCAGGGAGCACCGCGCTGGAAGCCATGTCGTCCTCGGCTTACGACCGCGATCTTGAGAAATCGCCTGCGAACTACCAGCCACTGACGCCGCTGACTTTCCTCGCGCGCTCGGCCGCTGTATTCCCTGATCGCCCGGCGATCATCCACGGCTCCAAGCGGACCGACTACGCGACGTTCTTCGCTCGGTGCCGGCGCTTGGCATCGGCGCTTGCGCAACGCGGAATCGGCCGTGGCGATACCGTCAGCGTCATGCTCGCTAACACACCGGCGATGCTGGAATGCCATTTTGGCGTACCGATGTGCCGGGCGGTACTCAACACGCTGAACACCCGGCTCGATCCTCCCACCATCGCCTTCACGCTGGACCACGCCGAGACCAAGGTCCTCATTACCGATCGCGAGTTTTCAGCCACGGTCCGCGCCGCGCTCGGCCTAGCCAAGACCCGACCCTTGGTCATCGACTATGACGACCCGGAATTCCCGCAGGACGGCGCCCGCCTCGGGACGCTCGACTACGAAGAGTTCCTAGCCGGCGGAACCGCCGATTTTACCTGGCAGATGCCTGCCGATGAATGGGATGCCATCTCGCTCAACTACACGTCCGGGACTACCGGCAATCCCAAGGGTGTCGTTTATCACCATCGCGGCGCTGCATTGCTGGCCCAAGGCAACGCACTCACCGCGTCAATTCCCCGGCACGCTGTCTATCTCTGGACCTTGCCGATGTTCCACTGCAACGGATGGTGCTTCACCTGGACCGTTCCAGTACTGGCCGGAACCAGCGTGATATTGCCTGCTGCGCTGCAGGTCCGCCAGAAGCTCATTGGCAGGCCATCGCCGAACACAAAGTCACGCATCTCAGCGGCGCGCCGATCGTCTGTCGACGATCCTCGCAACACCGAAGGCGAGATCGCCGAATTCGACCACCGCGTCGAGTTCTTCACGGCCGCGGCCCGCCGCCTGAAGCGGTTTTGGCTGCGATGGCGAAGAGCGGCATTGCTATGGTCTCACCGAGACCTATGGTCCCGCCGTGGTGGCGAACGAGTGGCGCAACGAATGGGACGAAATGCCAGCGGCCGACCGAGCCACGAAGGCTCGGCAAAGGTGTGCCCTACCACGCGCTCGATACGCTTGCCGTGATGGACCCGCAAACGATGACACCCGTTCCCGCCGACGGCCAGACAATTGGCGAAGTCATGTTTCGCGGCAACGTTGTCATGAAGGGCTATCTCAAGAATAAGGCGGCAACTGACGAGAGCTTCGCTGGCGGCTGGTTCCACTCCGGCGATCTAGGCGTCATGCACCCGGACGGCTACCTGCAGATCCGCGACCGTTCGAAGGACATCATTATCTCGGGTGGCGAGAACATCTCTTCGATAGAGGTCGAGGACGCCCTGTACAAACATCCCGCCGTTGCGGCGGCAGCAGTCGTCGCCAAGCCTGACGAGAAATGGGGCGAAACACCTTGCGCATTCGTGGAGCTCCGCCCGGGTGCAAGCGCGTCGGCAGACGAACTGATCGCTTGGTGCCGCGAGCAGCTGGCGCGCTATAAGGCGCCGCGCCATATCGTCTTTATGGACCTGCCCAAGACCTCGACGGGCAAGATCCAGAAGTACAAACTTCGCGAATTGGCAAAGGCAAGCGGAAGCTTGGTGTCGGCGGCCGAGCCCTAGTGCAGGGTTGCCTTAAGGCGCTCGATCTCGTCCTTCACGACCAGCTTCTGTCGCTTGAGATTGGCTAGTTCGAGCGCATCGACACCCGGATGAGAACGCGCATCCTCGAGCGCTTTTTCCAGGTCTGCGTGCCGCCTCTCCAACTCTGCCAGACGCAATCCTGCTGACATAGCCATGGCTCCTTTTGTTGCAAGGACCGAATCGAGTTTGGCACGATTAGCGCGCGTCGTCGATTGGCGCCCATGCGGCTGTCGAAAGGTGCCGTGCCAGCACGCACACGGCGGTTGCTGGACGCTGTCTCAGACAATCCGGCATGATACCTTGCTGCCAAGCCGAATCGCCACCGGATGGGCCGCATGACCGAGGACCAGGAGCGCGAGATTCGCACCGAACTGGCGCGGTTGAGAGAGGATCACCGCAACCTCGACGCAGCGATCGCAGCCGTGGCAAGCGCCAAGGATGTCGACCCCGTTCAGTTGCAGCGGCTAAAGAAAAGAAAACTCGCCCTGAAAGACCGTATCTCGCGGCTGGAAGACGGGCTTTTGCCGGACATCATCGCCTGAAAACCATGTCGACAGCGTCGCCTTGCGGCCGGCAGTCCCGCCCCTATAATCCGCGACTTTCCAAAGGGGCTCCGGCAACATGGCCATCGGCGCGACGCGAGTAGCTGTCGTCATGGGGAGCCAGTCCGACTGGGCAACCCTACAATTTGCGGCAGAGACGCTTGACCAGCTCGGGGTCGGCCATTCGGACCGCATCGTATCGGCCCATCGCACTCCGGAGCGCCTGTACGCTTTTGCCCGCGGCGCCAAGGCCGAGGGGTTCGCCGTCATCATCGCAGGAGCCGGCGGCGCAGCGCACCTCCCCGGGATGCTGGCATCGATGACTACCCTGCCGGTTCTCGGCGTGCCGATGGCAACATCAGCGCTTTCCGGCCTGGACAGCCTCTACTCCATCGTCCAAATGCCGGCCGGCGTGCCAGTCGGAACACTCGCCATCGGCAAAGCTGGAGCAATCAACGCCGCCCTGCTTGCCTCCTCCATCCTCGCGCTGTCAGACCCCGGCCTCGGCGAACGGCTCGATCAATGGCGACAAGCGCAAACCGACGCCGTCTCGGTTTCGCCTTCGGCCGATGCCTAACGCGTGGATTGTTCCGCCGGGAGGCATTATCGGCATCCTCGGCGGCGGACAGCTCGGGCGGATGCTGTCTTTAGCCGCCGCCGAGCTCGGCCTGAAGACTCATATCTACTTCCCTGAGACAGACAGTCCCGCGGCACAGGTTAGCACCCGCTCAACGCGAGGCGATTGGCAAAACCGCGACGCGCTGGGGGTCTTTGCCACCGCCGTCGACGTCATCACCTACGAGTTTGAGAACGTTCCCGCCGACACCGCCAGCTTCCTCGCAGAGAGAAAGCCGGTCTACCCGCCTCCCCGGGCCCTGGCGGTATCCCAAGACCGCATCGCGGAAAAGTCGCTGATGGTCGACCTCGGGCTACCGGTCCCCACTTTCGTGCCGGTGAACGGCCCCGAGGATCTTGCTCAGGCCCTGGCTCGAACCGGCCTCCCCGCCGTGCTGAAGACGCGCCGATTTGGTTATGACGGCAAGGGTCAGTCCGTCATTCGTGAAGGCGACGACCCGGTCGCGGCTTGGGAGGCGGTTGGCAAGGTGCCCTCCATCCTTGAGTCCTTCGTAGCGTTCGAGCGGGAACTCTCGGTACTGACGGTCCGCGGCCTGGACGGCACGGCCGTTACGTACGACATCGCCGAAAACCGCCACCGAAATGGCATCTTGGACGAAACCGTGGTCCCCGCGACGATCAGCGCCGAATCCACGAAACTGGCCGAAGCGGTCGGTTCTCGCATCGCCGTTTCGCTCGACTACGTCGGGGCTCTGGCGGTTGAACTGTTCCTGGCCCCGGGCCGGCAACTCATGGTCAATGAGATCGCCCCCCGCGTGCACAATTCCTTTCATTGGACGCAGGACGCCTGCGGCGCGTCTCAATTCGAGCAGCACATTCGAGCCATCGCCGGCTGGCCCCTGGCCAGCCCCGAGCGTCACTCAGACGTTCGCATGACGAACCTCATCGGCACCGATGCCGGTCTGTGGCGGCAGATCGCCTCCGACCCCTTAAATCGCCTGCATCTCTACGGCAAAACCGAAGCGCGGGCCGGCCGCAAAATGGGGCATGTCAACCGCCTCCTCCCGAGGAGCTCGCGATCCGCTTGATTGCCCATCATCGACCTCCCGCTTTGACGCGTCTGGCCCCATCTGCTAAGGATCTACCTCTTATCTGAGATTGCCGACAGCACGATGTGGCACGCGGAGCGCGGCACCGGCTGTTGTTGGCCTGAAACAGGAAGAAAAGCTTGCAGGTACTTGTTCGCGACAACAACGTCGACCAGGCGCTGAAGGCGCTTAAGAAGAAGATGCAGCGGGAGGGAATCTTCCGCGAGATGAAGCTTCGCAATCACTACGAGAAGCCATCGGAGAAGCGGGCCCGCGAGAAGGCGGAGGCCGTTCGACGCGCTCGCAAGCTTGCCAGGAAGCGCGCCCAGCGCGAGGGCCTCACTGCGGCCCGGCCCGCCGCCCCGCGATAGCGTCAACGTTCCGCCCGATTTGCGGGCTGCTTATTATTGACCGGGAGCAGCGATTGATTCGCTGCCCTTGAGGTTTTGCGCTGGCGAGGCTGAGAGGCGGCAAGCCATGACGGCACGACGTTTTTCCGCCGCGGCCTTTACGTTTCTGGCCCTTCCTGCGTCGATGTTGGCCGGCTGCCAAAGCGATCTGCTGCGCGGCGGTGATCGCACCCAGGCCGTCGCGCCTTTGATTCCTGCGGACCCGGCGGGGTCGGAGACGAACCTCGCCTCCCTGACCGCCGTCATCAATCAGAACCCTGGCGACGCGAGCGCGTACAATGTGCGCGGCTCCGCCTATGGCAAGGTTGGCCGGTACCAGGAGGCCCTCGCCGACTTCAACCGCGCTATTCAGTTGAGCCCTGCCTTCTATCAGGCATACGCCAACCGCGCCCTCGTCCAGCGCCAACTCGGCCGCGACGACTTGGCTTTCGTCGACCTCAACCGAGCCATTGAGGCCAACGCCGACTACGCGCTCGCCTATACCGAACGCGGAAACCTCTATCGCAAGCAGGGAAAATACGACCTCGCCCTGCAGGATCTGAACACGGCCCTTCGTTTGAGCCCTTCCGACCCTCACGCGCTCGACAATCGCGGGCTCCTGCACCAGTCGCTCGGCAACCATCGCGAGGCGATCCAGGACTTCTCCGCAGCGATCGCCGGGGCCACGGCTGAAGCAGCCCCCTTTGACGATCGCGGCCTCTCTTATCTGGCAACAGGTCTATATCGGGAGGCACTCTCCGACTTCAGCGAAGCCGTGAAGCGTGACCCCAACCTCCACGATGCCTGGGCCAATGTCGGGCTCGCGGAGGAAAAGCTGGGCAACCGCAGCAGCGCCTACAACGCATTCGCCCGCGCCGCGGCGCTCAGCCCGCGCTATCAGCCCGCAATCGATGGAATGCGTCGCAACCAAGCGGCAGCGCCGGCCGGCGTGGCCCAGCGCTAGACAGCGCCCCAGGGGCTCAACTACCCGAACGATTTCACGATAGTCTCGACAACCTTCTTGGCGTCACCGAAGAGCATCATTGTGTTGTCGCGGTAGAAGAGCGTGTTGTCGATGCCGGCATAGCCGGACGCGAGCGACCGCTTAATGAACATGACCGTACCCGCCTTCCAGACTTCGAGCACCGGCATACCGTAGATCGGCGAGGACTTATCCTCCTTGGCCGCCGGGTTGGTCACGTCGTTGGCGCCGATGACGAAGGCGACGTCCGCCTGAGCGAATTCGGGATTGATGTCTTCCAGTTCGAAGACCTCGTCGTAGGGGATGTTGGCTTCGGCGAGGAGAACGTTCATGTGGCCGGGCATGCGCCCGGCGACCGGGTGAATGGCATAAGTCACTTGTGTGCCACCGGCCTTCAGAAGGTCCGCCATCTCGCGCAACGCATGCTGTGCCTGCGCCACGGCCATTCCGTACCCGGGGACAATAATGACCTTAGACGCGTTCTTCAGAATAAACGCGGCATCCTCGCCCGACCCCTGCTTGACCGGACGCGCCTCCGTCGTCCCGGCCGCCGCGGCGGTCTCCCCACCGAAGCCGCCAAGGATGACCGAAATGAAACTCCGGTTCATCCCGGCGCACATGATGTAGGAGAGGATGGCACCGGAGGATCCGACGATAGCGCCGGTGATGATCAGCGCCGTGTTGCCGAGGGTGAAGCCGATCCCGGCCGCCGCCCAACCGGAATAGGAATTGAGCATCGAGATCACCACCGGCATGTCGGCACCGCCGATCGGTATGATGATCAGCACGCCGAGGACCAGCGCAACAAAGGTAATGAGCCAGAAGAGCAACTGGCTCCCGGTTGCGACAAACGCCGCAACCAGAACCACGAGGGCGATGCCGAGACCGATGTTGATGAGGTGACGGGAAGGCAGAAGGATCGGCTTTCCCGACATCCGACCGTCGAGCTTCAGGAACGCGATGATCGAGCCGGTGAACGTGAGCGCACCGATCGCCACGCCGAGCGACATCTCGATCAGGCTCTGGCCGTGGATGGCACCCGGCGAGCCGATGCCGAACGCCGTCGGAGCGTTGAGCGCCGCCGCCGCAGTGAGGACGGCAGCAAGGCCGACCAGGCTGTGGAACGCAGCAATCAGTTGCGGCATCGCCGTGATGGCGATCTGACGGGCCACCACCGCTCCGATACCGCCGCCGATGGCAATGCCGGCGACAATCAGCAGCCACGCCAAGCCGGAACTCGGCGCCGCCGCCGCGAGCGTCGTCAGCACGGCAATAGCCATGCCCGCCATGCCGAGGAAGTTGCCGCGGCGCGAGGTCTCCGGGTGCGAGAGGCCACGCAGAGCGAGTACGAAGAGCACTCCGGCTACCAAGTAGAGAAGGGCGGTGATGCTGGCGTTCATGAGCAAGTCACTCGGTGCGCGGAGGAAGAACCGATCGCGCCCGCGCCAACGAGGCTGGAGACGTGTCCGCCGCTCACTTCTTCACCTCGCTCGCCGGCTTCCGGCGATAGAGGCGCAGCATCCGCTGCGTGACCAGAAAGCCCCCGAAGATATTCACGGAAGCGAGAACCAGCGCCACGAAACCGAACAGCCGTGCTGATGTCGCACCGGACGAGAGCGCCTCCATTGCTTGCGAGCCGACCGCAAGCAGCGCGCCGACAACGATCACGCTCGAGATCGCGTTGGTCACCGACATCAACGGCGTGTGCAGCGCCGGAGTCACCGACCAGACCACGTAGTAGCCGACGAAGATCGCCAGCACGAAAATCGAAAGCCGGAACACGAACGGGTCGATCGCCCCGCCGCTCGCCGCAGTCGCGGCGGCGCCGGCGACATCGGCGATCTGATCGGCGTAGGTTTGGGCGGCCTGCGCCGCCTGCTTGGCCGCCGCGGCCGCGTCCGCAGCGGATTGCGCCGCTTTCTGCGCAGCCGCCAGAGCCTCCTGTGGAGTCGCCCCCGCCATTAGGCTGCCCCCTTCCCGGCAAAGGCAGGATGGACCACCTTCCCGTCGATCGATAGCAGCGTCGCTTTCACGAGTTCGTCCTCACGATTGATCGCCAGCCGCTTGCCTGCCCGGTCCACCAGCGTCTCGACGAAGGCGAAGAGGTTTCGCGCGTAGAGCGCGGACGACGTCGCTGCGATGCGGCCGGGAACGTTGAGATGGCCGAGGATGGTTACACCACCCACGCTTACGACCTCGCCGGCCACGGCGCCCTCGACATTGCCGCCGCGCTCGACGGCGAGGTCGACGATGACCGATCCTGCCCGCATCGACGCAACCATCGTCGCTGTCACCAGCTTCGGCGCTGGCCGCCCCGGGATAAGGGCGGTGGTTATGACGATGTCCTGCTTCTTGATGTGCTCGGCCACCAGCGCTGCCTGTTTCGCTTGGTATTCCGCGGACATCGGCTTGGCATAGCCGGCAGCGGTTTCTGCCGCTTTGAACTCGTCATCCTCGACTGCGATGAACTTAGCGCCAAGGCTGGCCACCTGCTCCTTCGCAGCGGGGCGCACGTCGGTAGCCGTCACGACCGCTCCAAGGCGCCGCGCTGTAGCGATCGCCTGCAGGCCGGCGACGCCGGCTCCCATAATGAATATCCGAGCGGCCGGCACCGTCCCGGCAGCCGTCATCATCATCGGCAAAGCGCGATCATAGGTCTCAGCGGCATCGATCACCGCGCGATAGCCGGCGAGGTTCGCTTGGCTGGATAGGACGTCCATAACCTGGGCGCGGGTGATCCGGGGAAGGAGTTCCATCGCAAACGCTAGGAGGCCCTTCTCGGCCATGCGCTTGAGTTCTGCTTCGTGACCGTGTGGGTCCATGAGGCCGACCACGACCGAGCCCGCCGAGTATGCCGCAAGATCGGTTTCGCTCGGCCGGCGTACTTTCAGAACGATCGTAGCGTCCTTTATTGCCGCCGCTGCCGTGCTGGCGATCTTCGCGCCCGCCGCTTCGTATTCGGAATCGGCAATGCGCGCGCCCGCGCCCGCCCCGGCCTGAACCACGACCTCATCGGCGATAGCAGCCAGCTTCTTGACGGTTTCGGGGGTTGCGCCGACGCGACTTTCGCCGCGCTCAGTCTCGGCCGGGACGGCAATCTTCATGATCATCTCCGGCCGTGTCCGAGCCCCCAGGGTTAAGCCCCGTCGGGGTCGGTCGAGATCGGCCGATTGGAACTCGATCGGAACCCATCGCACCAACAGAAACAGGGGAGCAAGAAGGCATTCTCACTGAGAAACCGCAGCTGGTTTGCGAGCCGCGCCACCGCGCCCAGGCGTCATCGCCTGCCCCCCTGGAAACAAAGCCGTGGACTTATAGCTACAAGGCGTTCTGGCGGCAATTGTGCCGCCTCGCCGCATCCGTAGCGGCCTAGGGACCGGGACTGTCCAGCCCGAACTCAGCCAAAGCTTTGGCTTGCCGATCCGTCACCGCCCGCGCATTGAAGGCTTCGATCTGCCTCTCGAAAAGTTCATGAAAGTTGAGTTCGGCACCTAAGTGCACCAGCGCGGCGCCGAGGCCGATGGCGGCTCGGTCCATGAACACGAACTCACGGGGAACCGCGACCGGTCCCCGCTGCTTCAGGGCGTTATGCACTTGAAAGGCCTCACGGCGACCGTATTCGGCAGGCGATACGCCATCGGCGACGGTCCGCACCCGATCGTCGATAAGGGGGCCGTAAATGAAGCGCGCCCAAATATTGAGAGCGTCCACCAATTCGCGCGTCAGTCCGCGAAATCCCCAAGTCTCATAGGCAGCGACGGCTGCATCCGGATTGCCGTCGCGGAGCGCGACGTAGAGGTCCACGACTCCCGCCACGAACCGGGCTGGAAAGATCCGAATACACCCGTAGTCGAGAAGGTTGATGCCTAACGCTCTGCCGTTGTCGTCGAAGATCGTGTAGTTGCCGAGGTGGGGATCGCCGTGAATAACCGCGTAGTGGGCGAACGGGTACCACCACGCCTGGAACATTGCCTCGGCTATCCGGTTCCGCTCGTCGATCGGGCTGCCTTTGAATGCCAGCAGCGGCTGGCCATCGAGCCAATCCATGGCGAGCAGGCGGCCGGTGGAGAGCGCGGGAACCGGCCGGGGCACTCTGACCAACCCGTCTCCAGCAAGGATCGCTCCATAGAGCGCCATGTGACGCGCCTCGCGGCGGTAGTCGAGTTCTTCCCGAACGCGTTGGCTGATTTCCCGAAAGATCTCTCGCGTATCGATAACAGGGTCGAGGCGGCGATAGACGGCAAACAGCATCTGCAGATTGACGAGATCTGCTTCGACCGCTGACTGCATATCCGGGTACTGGAGTTTCACCGCCAGCGGCGTCCCATCCAAAGCCACGGCGCGATGGACCTGGCCCAGCGACGCAGCCGCGAAAGGTTCGCGATCAAAACTGCTGAAGCGATGGGACCAATCTGCACCGAGTTCGGCCATCATGCGCCGCTTTACGAAAGCTGGACCCATCGGCGGCGCATTTGCCTGAAGCTTGGATAACTCGGCGACGTATTCGGGCGGAACCAGGTCCGGGATGGTGGAGGCAAACTGCGCCACCTTCATCAAGGGCCCCTTCAGCCCCCCGAGAGCCGAGGCCAATTGAGTTGCGTTGCGCTCCCGCTGTTTGTCGCCGAGCAGGCGCCGGCCGGCCGCCCTCAGGGCAACGCCACCAACGGTACTCCCGACACTGGCGAAGCGTTTGACGCGGCCCGTCAGCCGATCGCGCTCTCGATCGGGCTGCAGCCGGTCCCCTTCACCGCTGTTCGCCATCGCCACAACCATCCATTCTTGCGTCGCGTTTTCAGCTCAACCGACGTTTGCGCGCGGCACTGCTGGACCTCCGACCGCCGCCCGACCGATCGATCGCCTCCAGTTCGTCGATGAGGCCGCCGATAACGTCCAGACCTTTCCGCCAGAATGTAGGGTCGCCTGGATCGAGACCGAAGGGCTCGAGCAATTGCCTGTAGTTTTTCGAGCCCCCGGCGGCCAGGAGGTCGGCGTAGCTCTTGGCGAAACCCTGCGGGCGCTCGCGATAGACGGAGTAAAGCGAATTCACCAGACAGTCGCCGAACGCGTAAGCGTAGACGTAAAACGGCGAGTGGATGAAGTGTGGGATGTAGGCCCAGAACACCTCGTAGCCTGGTCCCAAGCGCACCGCCGGGCCTAGACTTTCGCGCTGGGCGGCGAGCCAGAATTCGGAAATCCGGTCGGCCGTTAGCTCTCCGCGCCGGCGCTCCTCATGGATTTGCCGCTCGAAAGAATAGAGGGCGATTTGCCGTACCACGGTGTTGAGCATGTCCTCCACTTTCGCCGCCAGTATCGCCTTTCGATCAGCCTTGCCTCTCTGGTCAAGCAACCACCGGAATGTCAGCATCTCGCCGAACACGCTGGCGGTCTCAGCGAGGGTCAATGGGGTTGACGCCAAGAGCCCTCCCCGCGGCGCCGCGAGAACCTGATGAATCCCGTGCCCAAGTTCATGGGCGAGCGTCATCACGTCCCGCAGCTTCCCCTGGTAGTTGAGCAGAATATATGGGTGGGCGCTCGGCACGGTCGGGTGGGAGAAGGCGCCGGGAGCCTTGCCCGCGCGCACCGGCGCATCGATCCACGGGTTTTCGAAGAAGCGCCGCCCGATGTCGGCCAACACGGGAGAGAACTCGGAATACGCGGCTAGAACAGTGTCGCGCGCCTCCACCCAGGCGATGGCAGCCGGCTGATTTCCCGGAAGCGGCGCATTCCGGTCCCAATGATCGAGTGCATCCTTGCCGAGCCAGCGCGCCTTCAGGGCATAGTACCGGTGGGACAGGCGGGGGAACTCCGCCCGAACCGCTTCGGCCAGCGCCTCTACCACCGCACCTTCCACGCGATTGGAAAGATGACGGGCGGCCGCTACGTCGGCGAAGCCCCGCCAGCGGTCGGCGATCTCCTTATCCTTTGCCAACGTGTTCATGATCAGCGTGAACACTCGTAGGTTCGCCTTAAGAGTCGCAGTCAAAGCGCTCGCGGCGGAGTATCGGCGTGACTCGTCGGCTTCTTGAAGACGTCCGAGTGTTTGCTCGAGCGCCATTTCTTCGCCGTCAACGTCGAATCGAAGGGCGGCCAGTGTGTCGTCAAAAAGCCGAGTCCAGGACACCGCTCCCGTGACAGCCTTCTCGTTGAAAAGCTGTTCGACGCGGTCCTCCAACTGGTGCGGCTTATCCCTGCGAATATCCGCGACCCACGCGTGGTAGCGGCCAAACGAGGGATCGCCCAACGCCTTCTCGATCAGGCCTTCGTCGATCCGGTTCAGCTCGAGCGTGAAGAAAACCAGATGGAGGCTGATTGACGTCAAGCGGTCCTGCATGTCGCCGAAAAATTTGGCGTACTCGGGATTGCTTGTATCGCTCGCATAGAGGAGTCCGGCGTAGGACGCGATACGGTCGAGGATTTCGCTTATGACCTCGAACGAGGACACCGCTTCGCCCAGGGCGCGCCCGCTCTCTTTCCCGGCCGCCAGCGTTCCGATCTGCCCCTTATATCGCGCTTCAAATGTCCCTGCGTCTTGGGCGGCCCGAACCAAATCGGCTCTCAGTTCGTCGGAGCCCATCCCTGGGTAGAGGTCGTCGAGCTGCCATTCGGGCAGCCCGGCAGGCGACGGATGTCGCTGCCGTCGTGTCTTCCCGCGACCGCTGAGTTTGGCGTCCCTGGTGAGCGGCATCGCATACCCCCGACCGAAAAGACTCGGTTCTTATGCGCCTTGACCGATCGGGATCAACCTTAACCTGGGCCTGGTAGCCACTCCCCGAGCAACGCTCCGTAAGATGCCCTTAACTTCCGCGGCGCGATCCTGCTCGCCGCCTAAGCGTGCCGGTGACCATGCCGCCTCTGATCCTTATCGTTGACGACGACCCGGTTCAGCGGCGGCTGCTGGAAACCGCTGTCGCCAAGTTCGGGTACGCCGCCGTGGCCGTTGATGGCGGCGAGGCCGCCCTCGCCCGACTAACCGCAGCCGGCGCAGAACCCATCTCACTTGTCGTTCTCGACCTGGCTATGCCCGGTCTCGACGGCATGGGGGTTCTGGCCCGACTAACCGCTCTCGGCTCCGACATCCCGGTCATCGTTCAGACAGCCCACGGAGGCATCGACACCGTCGTCGCTGCCATGCGCGCCGGCGCCACCGATTTCGTCGTCAAGCCGGCCCGCCCGGAAAGGCTCAAGGTCTCGATCGAGAATGCCCTGAAGCTGAGCGTGCTCGAAGACGAGATTGCCCGGGTGAAGCGGACAGCGGCCGGCACTCTGACGTTTCGCGATATCATCACCCGCAGTCCAGGAATGGCCTCCGTTATTGCATTGGGCGAGCGGGCTGCTGCCTCGCAGATCCCGATACTCATCGAAGGCGAGTCCGGCGTCGGCAAGGAACTGGTTGCCCGCGCGATCCAAGGCAGCGGCGCGCGGCGGGCCAAGCCATTCATCACCGTCAATTGCGGCGCAATTCCCGACAATCTCGTCGAAAGCATCCTTTTCGGCCACGAGAAGGGCGCCTTTACGGGTGCCGCCGAACGTCATGTTGGGAAGTTCCAAGAGGCCGATGGCGGAACCCTTTTTCTCGATGAGGTGGGGGAACTGCCACCGGAAGCGCAGGTCAAGCTCCTGCGTGCGCTTCAAAATGGCGAAATCGACCCGGTCGGAGCAAAGCGGGCGATCCGGGTCGATTTTCGCCTAATCTCGGCCACCAACCGGAGCCTCGCAGACCTGGTGGCAAGCGGCCGCTTCCGCGAAGACCTCTACTACCGCCTCAACGTTTTTCCCATCGCCGTACCTCCCCTACGCGAACGGGTTGCCGACGTACCGGACCTCGTTCGGCACTTCACTGCTCGATTTGCTGCTGAAGAGCGGAAACCGGCGTTGCGGGGCGCGACTGCGGACACTCTCGCCTTGTTGACCTCTTATTCATGGCCAGGCAACGTCCGTCAGTTGGAAAACGCTGTCTTCCGTGCGGTCGTCTTAGCGGACGGGCCGATGCTGGCTCCGAACGATTTCCCGCAAATTCTCCAAGCCCAGGGTCTTGCAGCCCCGCCGCTGACCCCAAGGCTCATCGAAATGACCGCTCTACCGGCCCCGGTCTCGACGGCAGCGCCAGCGGCCCCCGCTCCAGACCTAGTCGGGCTGTTTGACGCTGCAGGCCATGTCAGATCCCTGGCTGAGATCGAGGCCGACGTCATCCGCAGGGCCATCGATCACTACCAGGGACGCATGGCGACGGTCGCGCGGCGGCTGGGTATCGGCCGTTCGACGCTCTATCGCAAGCTCCGGGAGCTCAATCTCGTGGACAGCGTTGACAGCCTTGCGGAAACGCACGACGCGTCGTGACGAACCGCTCCCATCCGGGTAATGCTATCCTCCGGGTTGGGCGATTCCGGCAAAGAGGTTTTGGAGCGATGCGACTCGGGTTGATCGGCCTTTGCGCCGCCGCGGCGCTGACCGCGTCCCAGGTTGAGAGCAACGCGCTGTGGCTCAATCCGCTGGCCACGTCGGAACTGAACATCCAGCTGCAGACGGAAGCTCTGGCAGGCGACTGGTATGACCCTGTCGCGGCGACTATTCGCGACCGCATGTCGCGCCGCCCGAAAGCCGCCGACGCCAGGGTCGAGAAAGACCGCCAGGCAATTGCCGATGCGTACGCGTCCCGGGGTTTCGCGCCGTTTTGGATTGCCGACGGCCGCCTCAGTCGCGGTGCCCAAGCGGTGATCGATCGACTCGCCCGGGCCGATTCTGATGGCCTCGACCCTCGCGCATTCTCCGCCCCGGCGCCCGACATCGGGACGATCGCCGCCGGCCGGCCCGAAGCCTTGGCCGATGCCGATTTCCAGCTGAGCCAAGCGGTCGTGGCATATGCGCGTGTGGCGTCAATCGGCCGAATCGACCCTCAGACGATCAGCCCTAATATCGGTTACTCGCTCCAGCCGCCCGAGCCTGGACAATCCCTTCTCGCTGTGGCCAACGCGACCGATCCGGCCGCCGCGCTTGCTTCGTTCAATCCCCCTCACCCGGGCTTCGAGCGCCTCCGCGCCGAACTCGCCCGCGTCCGCGCCGCCGGCCCCGTTGTGCGGCCCGCAGCGGTGGCAAGCGGCAAGACCGTAAAGCCGGGCCAATCCGACGAGCGAATACCCGCGTTGCGCGTCCGCCTCGGCGTGACGGTGGAAACCGACAAGCCATTGGTGCTGGACGAGAGCACGGCGGGGGCGCTCAAGGCGTTTCAACAGGCTCGCGGCTTATCCCCCGATGGTACGCTGGGCCCCGGTACCGTAGCCGCCTTAAATGCCGCCGCGGCCGACCCGACAGCTGAGATCGTGGCCAATCTCGAACGCTGGCGCTGGCTGCCGCGGGATCTTGGGCGCTTCAACGTTCAGGTTAACATCCCGGAGTTCTCGCTCTCGGTCTATCGCGACGGCGCGGTCACCCATACTACCCGCGTCATCGTCGGGCAGACCGACAAGCAAACGCCCGTTTTCTCCGACGAGATCGAGCACATTATCGTCAATCCCTCGTGGAACGTCCCGGAATCGATAGCCGTCAAGGAGATGATGCCGGCTATCCAGGCCAATCCGGGCGCCTTCTTCGCGCGCAACAATTACGTTGTGACCGCCACGGTGAACGGCCGGTCGCAGGTAATCGATCCTTCGCGAGTGGATTGGCGAACCATCAACCCGCGGACGGTTCATTTCCGCCAGCCTCCGGGCGCCAACAACGCTCTCGGCAACATCAAGTTCATGTTCCCCAACCAGTACGCCGTTTATTTGCATGACACGCCTTCAAGGACCCTTTTTGGCCAGGATTTCCGGGCCCTGAGCCATGGCTGCGTCCGCGTGAACGACCCTTTTGCCTTCGCCCAGGCATTGCTCGTGGACGATCCGCAGTGGGATGCCGCCAAGATCAAGAAGATGGTCGGCGGCGGCGAGCGCCAGTTGAACCTCGCCCAGCCGGTCCCCGTGCATCTGATGTATTTTACAACCTGGGTTGACGAGAACGGCGCTCGGCAGTCTCGCAATGACATCTACGGTATCTCTGCGGCCGTACAAAAAGCCCTTGGATTAACCGGCCCCGGAGCCTGATCCGCGGGAGCCTCGTTGCGACGCCTCGCTAGCGCCTCAATTGCTTGCAAATTTCTCGTAAATCGTGACAGTTGTTAGCAAATCTGCGATAGGCGAAGATTAACCTAAACAGTTCGATAGTGCGCCGCGGGGGGACTTGCGGCAGGAAAGCGGGGACGGCGCGGTTGGACGACTCGGGGCGAATTGGGCGGCAGCAACGCGGGGGACGTGCCACGCAGCGTTTGCGCAAATTGAGCGCGGCGCTATTGGCGGCTGCAGCCATCAACTTCATCGCTTTCAGCCCGAGTGAAGCCGATAACGACACCCGAACCCTTCGCCTGTTCAACATTCACACCAACGAACACGCGGCCGTCACCTTCAAACAAAACGGACAATACGTTCCCGGAGCGCTGCAGGAACTCAACCGCTTCCTCCGCGATTGGCGCGCGGAGAAAGAGATCGAGATGGACCCGCACCTCTTCGATCTGATTTGGCAGGTCCACCAGGCGAGTGGGGCCCAAAAGGAAGTATTTGTAGTGTGCGGTTACCGCACGCCGTCCACCAATTCTTTCCTGCGCAGCCGCTCCAGTGGCGTCGCCGAAAATAGCCAGCATATGCGTGGCAACGCCCTTGATTTCTTCATTCCCGACGTCCCACTGGCGAAACTGCGCGAAATCGGACTCCGCATGCAGGTTGGCGGCGTGGGCTTCTACCCTGAATCGGGCTCCCCGTTCGTGCATCTCGACACGGGGTCGGTGAGGATGTGGCCCCGCATGAGCCACGACCAACTGGCGGGCGTGTTCCCCGACGGGAAGACCCTCTACATCCCAGCGGACGGCAAACCGCTCGCCGGATACAACTTGGCGCTCGCCGAATACAAAACCACCGGCATCGTCCATTCGGTGGCCAGCCTCGGCGGTCCTCGCGCGACGGGCACTCAACTCGCAGCGACAACCGCCGACGGCTCGCGAAGTGGCGCACCGGCGCGCTTGGCCCTTGCCGCAGACGACAAGTCCAGCGCGGCACCGATGCCCCGCCCTGCCCCCGAGCGCCGCGACCGGGCGCCGGCCGCACGAACCGGATCGTTGGTCGCCGATGCGGTAAGCCGCGCTCCAACTTCGCCGACGGGCCCTGCGGTGCTTGCCTTTGCCGCCGACGAACGGCGCCCTGACCCACTCGAAATCGTCACCGGAGGTACGCAACGGTCCGTCCGGGCTCCGGCCGGCAACCCCGGCGCGGATGGGCTCCTTGCAGCCGCTTCGCCGGTAGCCGGCGTTGCGTGGCAGGGCACCGTGGTCGGCCGGGATATGCTTGCGGCGCTGAGCTTCCCTGGCGGAGCGAATTGGACGTTCTGGAGCACCACAGGCTCCACGCGCCAAGCCGCTTTCGCCGAGATGACGCTGCCGGACCTTCGGCTGGCTACTCCCCTGAACGACCGGCCGCAGCGGACCTATGTGGCACGTTTCGCCGCTTCTAGCGGCGGCGACCTGCGCACCGATCGATTCGATTTCGCCAGTCCGATCCCTCTTGAGATCGCCGACTTCGGGCCGCGCCCCACGACTCTGGCCTCACGCTAGGCGGCCCCATCCCGCACTAGCTCGGTACGGCCATCCCCAGCGCATTGAGGTACAGGTCCAGGAGAGCTTCCTGTTCGACGCGCTCAGCCGAATCCTGCTTGCGCAGCCGAATCACCTGCCGAAGCGTCTTGGTATCGAAGCCGTTGCCCTTGGCCTCTGCATAGACATCGCGGATGTCGTCGGAGAGGGCCTTCTTCTCCTCCTCAAGGCGCTCGATCCGCTCAACGATACTCTTCAGTTGGGCGCCTGCGATGCCAACCGAGTTCGAGTTTCCACGCTTTGCCGTCGCCCCGTCCGCCATCACTGCTACTCCACATTCAAAGCCCCGCAATGCCGCAGGCCGAAGGCGGGCGCAACGCCGTCGCTTGCGCTGTTCACAGGAGTCACAATCCCTCCAAACTACGCCTGGACGGCCCTAGTGTTGCGGACGGTTCTTGGCAAAGGCGGCGAGCGCGTCGGCCGTCGTTGGCTTCTGGTTCTTTGCCTGCCATTCCTCGTACGGCATTCCGTAGATCAGTTCACGTGCCGCAGCCTTCGAAATGTCCTGGCCGCCCTCCCGAGCGGCGTCCTGAAACCAATTCGCCAGGCAATTTCGGCAAAATCCGGCGAAGTTCATCAGGTCGATGTTCTGCACATCCGAACGATGCCGCAAATGATCGACCAGACGACGGAAGGCGGCGGCCTCGAAAGCCTCTCGATCTTTCTTATCCATGAGACGATTCCCTCGGGATGATTGTCGGTTCGTCGTTCGGACCAGTCTATAGGATTTGCTTCAACACGCGCGCCAGCCTGTCGACCCAGTCGCCTACGCCGCCCTCGTCGCCGAGCAGATCCTGGCGCACTTCCAGACCAGCCGATGCGAGCCCACGGCCCGCGCCGTGACGACGCAGGGTGTCGTTCTTGAGCGCACCGGAATACGGTTCGTTGTCGCCGACTACGACGTCGCCCGCCGCCCGAAGGCCCAGGAGCAGAGGTTCGGCGAGGCGACGGTCGGAAGCCGACATCACTCCGGCATGCCAAGGTCGGGGGATCCCACGCCAGACCGGAGTGAAACTGTGAACCGACAGCAACGCCGGAGAAGCGCCGTCACGTTTGGCTGCGTCCAGCAAGCGCGACACCGCGTTGTGGTAGGGCTCGTGATAGCGACGGATTCGCTGCTCCCTTTCGGCAGCATCGATAAGAGCGTTCCCCGGCACAACCGAGCCATCCGAAAGCCGCATGATCAGGGTCGGATCGTCGCTCCCACGGTTGAGATCAATCAGCAGACGCGAGTACCACGAGAGGATCGCCGGCACCCCAAGTCGAGCTGCCAAGCCGCGCGTGAGGGCTGCCGCGCCGATGTCGTAAGCAATGTGGCGCTGCATGTCTGCCGCACCCAATCCCAGCGTGCCATAGCTGGATGGCAGAACATTGGAAGCGTGGTCACAAAGAAGCAGAAGCCGATGTGGCAAGGCGTCGTTGACGACATCAAACGGTCTTTGGGCCGTCATCGAAGCATCCATCCGCAGGCGGTGAAAATAGCCGGCGCCAAGGCTACTTGCCACTCTGGGTCCAAGGCACCATTCTGCGGACGCGCCCTCCTTCCGGAGCACCCGCGCAATCGCAACCTACCGTTCGGAATGAGATCCCGCCCCGTGTATGCCAAGGCCGGCCCACTCAGCGCGACGGCCGCGCTGTTAGCACTGTTCAGCATCGTCGGCGCGGAGCCGGCGCGTGCCGATCTGAGGTTGTGCAACCAGACAGGGAGCCGCGTCGGTGTGGCTATCGGCTACAAGGACCAGCAGACCTGGACCACCGAAGGCTGGTGGAACATAGCCGGCAATGCATGTGAAACGATCCTGGCAGGTCCGCTTCAGTCACGCTTCTACTATGTCTATGCCGTGGACTACGATCAGGGCGGCGAATGGGGCGGGCGCGCGGTCATGTGCACCCGGGATAAGATGTTCACCATCCGGGGTATTGAGGATTGCGTCGCGCGCGGTTTCGTCCGAACGGGTTTCTTCGAAATTGACACCGGCGAGCAGAAGAACTGGACGATCCAGTTGACCGCGACAGGGCAACAGGGCGTACCCGCTCGATGAGACGCCGTCGCAAGGTTAAGATTGTCGCGACCCTCGGTCCGGCATCGTCCGATCAAACCCGCATCGCCGAGTTGTTCGCGGCTGGTGCCGACGTCTTTCGCATCAACATGAGCCACACCTCTCCGGAGGCGATGCTGGAACTGGTGCGGCGCATCCGAGCGGTTGAGGCCAACGCCGGGCGCCCGATCGCCATTCTCGCTGACCTGCAGGGGCCGAAATTCCGGATCGGGCAATTCGCGCAGCGGTCGATCCCGTTGACGCCGGGTCAACGCCTTCGGTTCGACCTCGACCCCACTCCCGGCGATGCCACCCGAGTGCAGCTCCCTCACCCTGAGATCTTTGCCGTGCTTAAAGCCGGGCATCGCATCCTCCTCGACGACGGCAAAGTGCGGCTGCGGGTGACCGCCGCCGACAGCCGCAGCGCCGAGGCAACGGTGGAAGCTGGAACGCAGCTCTCCGATCGCAAGGGGGTAAGCGCCCCCGATGCAACACTTTCGGTCAGCGCCCTCACACCCAAGGACCGCACCGATCTCGATGCCGCTCTGGCCGCCGGCGTCGATTGGATCGCACTTTCCTTCATCCAACGCCCCGAGGACGTCATTGAGGTTCGCAAGATTGCCAAGGGCAATGCCGGCGTCATGGCGAAGATCGAGAAGCCTCAGGCTTTGGCACGCCTTGCCGAGCTCATCGAACTCTCCGACGCATTGATGGTCGCACGCGGCGATCTCGGGGTCGAATTGCCCCTCGAACAGGTGCCAGGAATCCAAAAGCGCATCACGCGTGCCGCTCGGCGGGCCGGCAAGCCGGTTGTTGTCGCCACTCAGATGCTGGAATCGATGATCAGTGCCCCGGTTCCAACTCGCGCCGAAGTCTCGGACGTCGCGACTGCGGTTTTCGAGGGTGCCGACGCCGTGATGCTGTCCGCCGAATCCGCATCCGGCGCCTTCCCAATTGAAGCCGTCGCAACCATGGATCGCATTGCCGAAGAGGTTGAGCGCGACCCGAATTACCGCAATATCGTCCATTCCCAGCGCACTGAGCCCGAAGCTACTGGCGCCGATGCGATTTCCGCCGCCGCCCGGCAGATAGCCGAGACGATCAACCTGGCGGCAATCTGCTGTTTCACTGCGTCCGGGGCGACCGGGTTGCGCGCCGCCCGCGAGCGACCGCTCGTGCCCATCGTTGCTTTGTCGCCTATTGAGGCGACCGCGCGGCGGCTATCGCTGGTCTGGGGACTGCACTGCGTTTTCGGACCGGAGCCCAACAGTCTGGAGGAGATGGTCCAACGCGCATGCCAAGTGGCACTGGCGGAGAAATTCGCCCAAGCCGGCCAGCGCATCATCGTTACCGCAGGCGTACCTCTCGGCACGTCGGGGGCCACAAACATGCTTCGTATTGCGACTGTCGACGCCTAGCCGGCTCGCAGCTGGCCCATATCAGATGTCCTGGCCGGCTGTTTCCTTCAGCAGCTCGTCCAACTGCTTCTTGGCGCTCTCCAGGCGCGGATCGATCTCAAGCACCTTGCGGAAGACAGCAATGGCCGCCTTCTTCTGCTCGAATTCATTCAGAATGACGGCCAAGCCCATCATCGCCGAGAAGTTTCGCGGTTCCAGCGCCAACGCCCGGCGCAGGTCGCCCAATGCTCCGGAATAGTCGTCTAAAGTGAAGTACACGGTCGCGCGTCTTGCCCACCCCTCGGCGTAGTCCGGCTTCAGAATCGTCACCTGATTGAGGAGGTCGACGGCCAGGACATAGTCCTTCTCGTTGGTCGCCTGGACCGCACGCGCCATCAGGAGATCGATCGTTTCGCTACCCGACTTCAGCCAGATACGCTGAATGCGCTGCTCAAGGTCGCGCGCCTTCTCGACGCTGTCGGCGGCTTTCAGCTGCGCGAACAGATCGTCGAGAGTCTGTGCGTTGGTCCGTGGGATCTGAGGTGCCGCAGGCTCGGCCTGGGCGGGAGGGCTGCTCCGCGGCGGCTCCCCGCGCGGCGCCTGCGCCAGTGCCGCAAACGGCCACGCAAGGGCAATGGCGGCGGCGACAAAACGAGTCGAGTTGAGCACCATGGCGGGCAGCGTATCGCCGGCCCGACGCGACGTCAAAGTCGAGCTAACCCTGGCGGACCTTGTAGCGCGGATTAGTCTTGTTGATGATGAAGGAGCGACCGCGCCGCCGCACCAGCCGATTTGCTTGATGGCGATTACGCAGCGATTTCAATGAATTTCTGATCTTCATGACAACTGGTCCGTTATGGGCGCAGGCGGCGCCGAATTTGCGGCGGACCATAGTTTCGCCGGTTCCATTCTGTCAACGGCGACCGTTCTGGCGCCTTGGCAACCCGCGGACGCGGTGCGATAGAGGTCGCGAGCGACGGCCAGCATGCGTTCTGTGGGCCGGCAGCCACTTCGAGGATGCTTCATGAACGACACGATGACATTCGCCGCTCAGATTCTGCAGATCGTTTGGATCAACCTTCTGCTGTCTGGCGACAACGCCGTTGTCATCGCCCTCGCCTGCCGCAACCTTGAGGGACGGCAGAAAACGCTCGGCATCGCCCTTGGCGCCGCCCTGGCTGTTGTTATCCGAGTGGTCTTCACTCTGATAATCGCCACCATCCTGCGCATCCCCTACGTCAAGCTCCTGGGCGGTTTGGCCCTCTTTTGGATCGCAGTGAAGCTGGTTGTTCCGAGCCACGAAAGCGAGGACTCCAAAGTTACGAGTTCAACTTCGCTTTGGGCCGCCGTCGGCACTGTTGCCATCGCCGACGTCGTCATGAGCCTCGACAACGTGCTCGCCATTGCCGCGGCCGCTCATGGCGACACGATGCTCATTATTATCGGTCTGGCCATGTCCGTCCCGCTCGTAATCGGCGGCAGCTCTATCGTGATGTTCGCCATCACAAAGCTACCGATCCTTGTGTGGGCAGGCGCAGCGCTTCTCGGGTGGATCGCCGCCGACATGCTCTTTTCCGATCCGCTCTTCGAGCCGCTTAGTCACATCAAGGGCCTGGAGTACGCCGCCGCTGCCCTCGGCGCCATCCTCGTCGTCGCCACCGGCTGGCTGATCGGGCGCCGGCGGCATGCCACAGGTTGATCGACCGCCCTCCGCTCAAGGTCTCGCAGCGGCGGCAGCCATCAGCTCGGCCTCTGCCCGGGCTACGTAGGAACTCCCTCCGCGGATCGCCCTTGCGGGCAGGACAGGTGCACCGTTGTGCGCCGCTCTCCGAGCCGCGACCTGCTCGCCATCCAGGCGCGACCAGACCATCCCCGGCTTCGCCAGCGCGGATTCGAGCTTTATCTCCGCCAGAGCTTCGAGTGGCTTCACCGCCGCGGTCGGAGCGCTTGCCTTGGTCAGTCCTGCCGGAACAACCGAGCCCGCGGTCGCCAACCCGATTGTGGCAACGACCCCGATCCAGAATCCGGCAAACGCCCCCCTCCTGGCACCATGGCGCTGTCTGATTGCCTCCTTCATCTTCCTCTCCCACATGTCGACATTCCATTCGTGAACATAGTTCATATCACGGTCGTGAACAACGTTCAAGAGAGAGGGTTCGGCTGAGACGGGATACCTCGAGCGGCTGTTAAGCGGCGCTGCCGGAAGCGACAGCCCGGTTTTCCGCCACGTAACGCGCCACCGCTACGTGATCGACCTTGCCGCTACCCAGCACCGGCAATTTGTCGATAACCATGATTTCCGCAGGCACCATCAATTCCGATGCTCCGCGGCGGCGGGCAAAGCCGCCGAGTGTTGCGCGAGAGGCCTCCGCCGCCTCTGTCACCAGCACCAGTCGCTCACCCTTGCGGGGATCTTCAACCGCGGTAACGGCCGATTGATGATCGGGGTAGAGTTCGGCGATCAGCGCCTCGACTGCCGCCAGCGAGATCATCTCCCCGCCAACCTTGGCAAAGCGCTTGGCGCGACCCCGAATGGTCATGAAGCCCTCTGTATCGAACGACACGATATCCCCCGTGTCATGCCAACCCTCGGCGGGAGCCTCGAGAACGCCGGGCTGACTCGACCGGAGGTAACCGAGCATTACCGTTGGGCTACGCACTTGCAGGCGGCCGCCTTCGGCGATTCCCGGGACCGGGTCCAAGCGCGCCTCGATGCCCGGCATCAGGCGGCCGACAGTGCCGGGGCGATTGTACATTGGGGTGTTGAAGGAGAGCGCCGGCGAGGTCTCGGTAACGCCATAGCCCTCAAGAATGCGCGCTCCGAAACGCTCCATGTAGACCTTGCGTGTCGCCTCGCGGACCGGCTCGGCACCGGCGAGGATCAGGCGGAGCGAGCGGAAATCATAGGGATTGGCTGAACGCGCATATCCCGTCAGGAACGTGTCGGTGCTGATCAGGATCGTGGAATCGGTTCCGTAGATCAATTCCGGAACCATCCGATAATGCAGCGGCGAGGGATAGAGGAACACGCTTACCCCGGAAACCATCGGCAGGAAGAATCCAACTGTCAGCCCAAAGGAGTGGAAGAGCGGCAAGGCCGCAAAGAGGCGGTCGCGCCGCCCGAAGTCGATTCGCGCTGCCGCTTGGGCCACGTTCGACAGGATGTTGCGGTGCGATAGCACCACGCCTTTCGGTGTGCCTTCCGATCCGGACGTAAAGAGGATGACTGCCGGGTCGTCGGCTTTGCGTCGGGTAAGCGGCCGCAGCCCCCTCGCCAGCCCGAGCAGTCGCTCGCGCCCGGAAATCTTCGCGCGTACGTCCTCAAGGTAGACAAGCGTCACTGCCTCACCGAGGGCCGCCACCAGTGGGTCGAGCTTGGCCTTTTCGATAAACGCCCGCGATGTGGCGACATGGGTGACCTTGGCTGCGCGGCAGGCCGCCAGGATGTTTGCAGCCCCCGCCGTATAGTTGATCATCGCCGGGACGCGTCCAGCCGAGATCAATCCGACAATCGCCAGCGCCGCGCCATTCGCGTTAGGAAGCATCAGCCCTACCGCACCGCCCACGTCGGCGAAGTTGGCTAGCCGGCGACCGAGGATGTTGGCCCCGGCGATCAGCCGGCGATAGCTCAGTTTGGTCCCGCTGGGATCGTCGAGCACCTTCGCCCCGGGGCCATGGCGCTTGGCGGCGGCGATCAGGCCTTCGACCAGAGTCCGGTCGGCCGGCGTGGTCCGGAACACGAGGTCGGACATGATGTTGTAAAGCGCACTGCCGGCGGCAAGGCGCTTCTTGCGGCCGACCAGTCCCTCCGGCACGGTGAGCCGCACAGGCTCCAGGATCGAAACGGTGACCCGCGGACGGAGCCGCCGCCTCGCCTGGTCGCGCCCGAGCCGAGTGAACAGCGTCTGTTCCAAGCCGTCGATGCGCACCGGCACCACCGGGGAGGCTGTCCTTTCGGCTATGAGACCGGCACCGTCGTAGACCTTCATCAGGCCGCCGGTGACCGTCAGCCGGCCCTCGGGAAAGATGATCAGCGTCTCGCCGGACTTTACCTCATTGATGAGCGCGCGCGTCGCCATCGGCTTTCCGGGGTCGATCGGCAAGGCCCGCGTGAAACGCAAGAACGGCTTCACCCACCAGCGACTAATGATGCCGCGATCGATTGCGAAAACCGCATCATGGTCGAGCAGCGACAAGGCGAGAGCTGCGTCGACATAACTGACGTGATTAACCGCGATAATCGCTCCGGGTCCGGCCTTCTTCAGGTTCTCCAGCCCCTTCACTTCGACTCGCGCGGCTAACCGAAACACCATTGCCAACGTGTCGCGCACCACGTTGACGGGCAAGAAGCGCACCGCAAGGACCGTTGCCCCAAGACTCGCAACACCAAGGGCCAAGAAGATCGTCGACGGGGTAAGGCCGAAGGCCACAGCACCGAAGACCAGACCGCCGCCAACGGCAATTAGTCCCGACGTGAGAACATTGGTGGCGGCAATCGTCCGCGCCCGAAACGCCATCGCACTCCACATCTGGACAGCGACAAACGATGGGACCGCAAACAGCCCGCCCGCCAGCGACAGGCCGAATGAATCGACGGCGAGACGCAGACCGACCCCGCTACCTAAGACGTCTCCCAAGCCGCGGTCACTGGCCAAAGCGCTCAAGCCGCGACTGACGAAGCCGATGTCCAGCATAAAGAGCGCCATGATCACGCCGCCGATCGGCACCAGGAGAAGATTCGCCCTCCCCCCCGAAAGCAGGGATGCAACGACCGAGCCCATCGCAATTCCTATGGCGAAGATGAGCAGGAACGCCGTGCCGACGACCTCGGCGCCGCCGAGCCCGCTTTTGACCAATACTGGCTGAATTGAAAGAACCGCCCCCCCGACCGCCCAAAACCAAGCCACAGCCAGAGCGCACCGCCACAGGCGGCGGTCGCCACGGAACACGTCGAGAAGGGCCTTGGTTGACGCGAAAACGTTCCAATCGACCTTCAGTGTCGGCACCGACTCCGCCGTTGGCGGAACCGCTCGGCTGGCGAGCCAACTCAGGACGGCAAAGCTAACGACGAGCACTGCAAATATCGCCGGATTCGCCCCGCGAGCCGCCACCAGCCCGCCCGCCACAGTGCCGCACAGAATGGCGAGAAAGGTCGCAGCCTCAACCAAAGCGTTGGCGGCGGGGAGGTCTTCTTCGGCGAGGTGGTCCGGCAAGATCCCATATTTGATTGGGCTGAAGAGTGCTGAGACCACGCCAAAGAGAAGGAGGGCCACGAACAAGACGACCAGCGACTCGGCGAGGAATCCGGCAACGGCTAACGCCACAATCCCAATCTCGGCGAACTTCAGACGCCGGGCGACCAGTGCTTTGTCGTACCGATCCGCCCACTGCCCACCCAACCCTGACAGGAGGAACGAGGGCAGCATGAAGACGGCGACGGCCAGCGGCCCCACTTCCTCCAATCCCAAACGGTACAGGGCGAGGAACGCCAGCGCGTTTTTCAGGAAATTGTCGTTAAACGCGGAGAAGAACTGGCACCAGAAAATCGGCGCAAAACGCCTCGACCTCATAAGCGAAGCAAACATCGACCGTCTCCCCCGAATCGGCCGGGAAATGCCCTTCCCCCGCCTTAACGGTTATCGTGGCTGCCCTGCTCTAGCAAAATCATGAACATTGTTCAAGTATAAAATCTCCTCGCCGTCTCTTCCGATTTGGGGACCGTCGGCGACATGCCTTGCACGGCTGGCTGCCCTTGCTATATCTGAACGAGGTTCAGGAGCCGGGATCGGATCCAGTCAATGGCAAGAAAACCGCGCATGTCGGAGAGAACCAAAGAGCGCAGGCAGGAACTGCACGACGCTCTCCTCGCCGCCGCCGAAAGAACCATCGCAGACTCCGGACTTGCCGGCTTGCGCGCCCGAGATCTCGCCGCCAGCGTCGGATGCGCGACCGGGGCGATTTACAACGTCTTCCCAGACCTCGACAGTCTGATTCTCGAGGTCAATGCGAGAACGCTGGCCGGCTTGGAGGGACATCTGGGCGGGCACACGGCATCGGCGAAGCGCGCAACCAGGATTGGCGCTGGCGATCAACTCGTCGAACTCGGAGTCAGGTACCTGGAGTTTGCGACCAACAACCTGCTCCGCTGGCGGACCCTCTTCGACCATCGCATGCCGCCCGGCCAAGCCGTTCCCACTTGGTACATGGAGCGCCAGCAGCCTCTTTTCGGCATCGTTGAGCGGACCCTGCAGGCGCTACAGCCAAGCCTGTCCCCTAAAGAGCGCTCGCTTCTGTCGCGATCCCTCTTCTCGGCGGTGCACGGAATCGTCAGCCTGGGCCTGGAGGAGAAGTTAGGCGCCCTTCCCCTCGCGACGCTCAAGTCCCAGCTCGCGACCCTTATTCGCGCCTTTTCCGCGGGCATCGCTCAGAAGCGCAGCTAGCCTCCGACCGAAGGCTTGAAAGGCTGGAATTCTCGTCCCACTGTTTACTTGAAGACGACGATGAATTTTCGCCGGGACCCAGCAATGCTGTCTCTTAGCCCGCAGCTTCTTCGCCGCGTACTCGCGGTCGCGGTGCCGGTCGCGCTCGTTCATCCCGCCGAGGCGCAAGGGGTCAAGCAGGTCATCGGCATGCCGCGCCTCGACCCCACGACCTTCGCGATGGGATTCCGGGTGACGCGACTGATCGGCCTTATGGTCGTCGGCGAATCGGGGGAGACGATCGGCCGAATTCAGGACGTCATAATCTCTCGCGAAGGGACTGCGACGCGGGTCGTGGTCGCCGTCGGTGGTGGATTCATGGGGATCGGCGCGCGGCTGGTCCTAATCCCATACGCCGATCTCCGGCTAGCGGACTCCAAGGCAACCTTGCCCGGCGCAACGCTCGGCACCTTGCAGGCCTTGCCGGAATTCAAGTTCGCCCGTTAAAGTGGCACGAGCCAGCCTTACCGAGCCCCGCGACGCCTCATACTGTAAGAATCGTTCAGCGCGGCGGCTTTGCATGGTGGGCGCGACAGGGATCGAACCTGTGACCCCCACGATGTCAACGTGGTGCTCTCCCGCTGAGCTACGCGCCCGACCGAACGCTGGCCTGCGGAAACGGCCAGCCTTGTTGCGCATATAGCAGCGGCGCGTGCCCGCCTTCAAGCGGTCCCAGCTCCGCCTAGGCAGCGAGCAGTCGCTCGACCTCAATAACCAAGTCGCGCAAGTGGAATGGCTTGGAGAGAACCTTGGCGTCCTTGGGGGCTTTGGAGTCGGGGTTGAGAGCGACAGCCGCAAAGCCCGTAATGAACATGACCTTGATTTCCGGATCGAGCTCCGTGGCCCTCCGTGCAAGCTCGATACCGTCCATTTCCGGCATCACGATGTCAGTCAGCAAGAGGGTGAACGGCTCCTCCCGCATCCGCTCATACGCACTCTTGCCGTTGTCGAAAGCGACGACTTCGTAACCGGCGTTCTGAAGCGCTTTGGCCAGAAAGCGGCGCATGTCATTGTCATCTTCGGCGAGCAATATCCGCGACATCTGCGGCGTCACTCCGGTCGGCCTGAAGGCCCGGCGATTAATCCTTGCCCGTCGTAAAGATCAAGTGAATTCGGGTTCCAGCCAGCAAACGGCTTGCAGCTCGACTTTGGCGCCGGGATCACGTGGCGCCCATGGACACCGTCGGCCAATCTTGGCAGATTCGCGCTTCGACCCGCCGACCGTTTTCGGCGAAGATTTATCCCGACCTCCAGCGGGCGCAGCGCCAACCGATGGGCACCTTTCTCCCGGCGTTTACGGTCAGCCAGCCGACCAGCCGAAGGATTCCGGTCGTTTTCTCGTCGCCGCACAGCGGTACTCAGTATCCAGCCGATTTTCTTGCCGCCTCCCGCCTGAACCGAACGACGATTCGCCGATCCGAAGACTCGTTTGTCGATGAATTGTTCGAGGTGGCGGCGGCTCGCGGCGCGCCGTTGCTACGCGCTCACTTTCCGCGAGCCTGGCTCGACGTCAATCGCGAGCCCTACGAACTAGACCCTGCCATGTTTTCCGACCAACTCCCGCCGTACGCCAATGTTCGCTCGAGTCGGGTAGCGGGCGGGCTCGGGACAATCGCCCGCGTTGTCGGCGACCACGAAGAGATTTACGCCGCCCCTCTCAGCGTCGACGAGGCTCTGGCGAGAATATCGACTGTCTACATGCCTTACCACGCAGCCTTGCGCGCGCTGGTGGCCGAGACGCATACACGGTTTGGTGTGACCATCCTGGTCGACTGCCACTCCATGCCGTCGTCGCCGCGAGGAACGAGTCGGCCGCGCCCTGACTTCGTGGTCGGGGATCGCCACGGCACCAGCTGTGGCAAGGAACTCACCGACGCGGCCTGCACATTTCTAGGCGCCCGAGGGTTCAGCGTTGGCCGAAACAAGCCATATGCCGGAGGGTTCATCACCGAGCACTATGGTCGCCCAGGCCAGTCGCTGCACGCGCTGCAAATCGAGGTTAACCGCGGCCTTTACATGGATGAGCGCAATTTCACCAAGTCGGAGGGCTTCGACGCGATCGCGTCACTCCTCGCCGAACTGACTGACGCATTGACGTCCGCCGAGCAGACATTCGCCCCGACTAGGGCCGCCGCGGAGTAGGGATCCCTTTGCCTAACAACCTGCACCGTTTGGCCCGGCGGTCAGCACGCCCGGCCCCTTGATGGCAGACCGTGATACGGCGTTTCTGCATCGCCTAGCCGACGTCGCCAGCCACGAGGTCATGCGCTTCTTTCGCTCTCCCCTCGCGGTTGAAGCGAAGGGATCCGGAGCGTTCGATCCGGTCACCGAGGCCGACCGGGCCGCGGAATCGGCTATGCGGACTCTGATTCGCGCCGCGTTCCCCACTGACGGAATCCTCGGCGAGGAAGAGGGAGCTCTACGGCCGGAGGCGCAGAATGTCTGGGTGCTCGATCCTATTGACGGCACTCGGTCGTTCATATCCGGGCTCCCCACCTGGGGAATCTTGATTGGATTGCTGAGCGGGGGAAAACCGACGATGGGAATGATGGCGCAACCGTTTACCGGTGAGCGCTTCATCGGGACCGGCACCACAAGCAGTTACCTCGGCCCCGGGGGCCCTCGCATACTCCGCACCAGATCCTGTCCGAGCCTTGCCGCTGCAACACTGTTCGCCACCTCGCCGGACATGTTCGACGCGGTCGAAAGCCCCTGCTTTCAGCGCATTTCACAGCGCGTCCGCCTGACACGCTTTGGCAGCGACTGCTACGCTTACTGCATGCTCGCCGCAGGCATGGTGGACATCGTGCTCGAAGCGGGACTGAAGACCTACGACATCGCACCGCTCATGCCGGTGATCGAGGGCGCCGGCGGCGCCGTCACGGACTGGCGGGGGAATTCCCCGGTCGAAGGCGGGCGTGTCTTGGCTTGCGGCGACCGCGGCCTGCATGCCGAGCTGCTGCAAATCCTCAATACCGAGAGCTAGGTGCGATGTGGCTTACGGGGGTGCGGATCCTGGAATGAAGGCGTCGAAGGCTGCCCAAAAAAGCGAGCGGATACTGTCGCGCTCGAACAGGATCTCGTGGCGCGCACCGGGAATCTCCAGGGACGCACCCGCACGCAAAGCCTTCGCCAGACGATCCGCGACCGCGTTGTCGACGACCTCGTCAGCCCCGGCGGTCAGCAGCAAGGTCGGTATTGCGATCGCCGCGCCGAAACCGTCGCGCTGGACATCGGCCATCGCCCGCCGAGCCGTCGCGAACCATCCGAGAGTGGCGGCGCCGACGGCAAGGTGAGGCGCCTGCCGCAGCAGGTCGGCAAACCGCTCATAGCGTACCGGGTCGCTGGTGTTGCGGTTCCCCAGGAAGAGCCGCCGATCGACAGCCATCGCCTCTCGCCCGGGTAAGCGTAGATCGCCGAAGCCAATGCGACGAAGCGCGCCGGCAGCAGCCGCGGCCAAAAGACTCCGCGGCATGATCCCCATCAAACGCAGCATCGGCGACAGAAGGACCATCCGCGCGATGTGCTGAACTTGTCGGCGCGCGGCGTGCAAAGCGACCAGGCCCCCCATCGAGTGGGCAAGGACAAAATATGGCGGAGGACAGTCGGGGACGACGATCTGCTCCAAGAGTGCGATCAAATCGCGCTGGTAGTCGGCGAAGCGCTCGACGTGCCCCTTGCGAGCTGAGCGCAGGAGCCGCTCCGATCCCCCTTGGCCGCGCCAATCGACTGCTGCCACGGCAAATCCGCGCCCGCGGAGTTCGGAGACCACTTCGAAGTATTTCTCTATGCACTCTGCTCGGCCCTGCAGGATGCAGACCGTACCGCGCCGCTCGCCGCTCCCGCGCCACACCGCGTAGCGCAGACCCACACCATCGTCGGCGAGGATGTTGCCCGTAACGCCGTCGGCCGGGATAGGACTGAACGCTGTTTCGACGAGGCTCACGGAACCCGCAAGAGTGATCGACACCACACCTACGGTGCGCAGGGCGAGATAATCAACGCAAGAAAATGCCGACGGCGTCCAGTCAAGGACGCCGCCGGCGGTTCAGAACCGGTGCCGGAGGGGGGCGGGATCGGCACCAGCCTGAATTCGATAGGGGTTTACCGGCGACGAAGGTCGACCCACCGCGCACTGATAACGCGGCCGTTAAACCCATTGATCACCAGATTGTAAGTCCCGCGCCAGGAACTGGCCCGCGCCGTGTAATACCAAACGTGACGATCAAGGTAGCGGACGTTCCACCAGCCTTGGGCGTAGAGCGAGCGGGTGATCTGCGCGGGAGTGAGGACAGCCGGGCGCGGCAGTGGCGCAAACCGGTAATTCTGCACGCTCGTGGGCGTGCCCATATAGTTCTGCGCGTTCGCCGCACTTGGCGCAGACGCCAACCCGAGGGCCAGCGCCGCCGCGGCGATGATTGCCTTGTACATGACCACGTATCTCCTGGGCGACGCGTATCGCATCGCGACTGTTGGAGACATGATGCAGCGCGGCGCCTGAACGCGATCAGAAGGCGCTGTTCAGCCAAGGTTCAGTTTTGCTCAACGACGGGCGTTCGCCGCGCTCCGCCCTTGAAACCGCGCGGGGAGAGAACCAAATCATGGGACGCGGACGCCAACCGGGTCCGCAGAAAGGTCAAAGTCGGGACGCCTGGGCGTTTCGACCGGCCTCTCGTCCGAATTGTCGCTCAAAAATGAGGACTCACAATGCGCACTTTCGATCTTTCCCCCCTTTATCGTTCCACGATCGGCTTCGACCGCGTCTTCTCTCTCCTTGATCAGCTCGCATACCCGGGAACGGGGACCGTACCGGGCTACCCGCCCTACAACATTGAGCGGACCGGAGAGGAGACTTACCGCATCACCATGGCGGTTGCTGGTTTTGGCGAACAGGATATCAACGTCGAGGTCAAAGAGAGCGCCTTGACCGTCAAGGGCGAGAAGGTTCCTGCCGACAACCCGAATGCCGAGGTTCTCTATCGCGGCATCGCCGGCCGGGCGTTCGAGCGTCGCTTTCAGCTTGCCGATCACGTTGAAGTGACCGGTGCCACCCTTGAGAACGGCCTGCTCCACGTTGATCTGGCGCGGCGTATTCCCGAAGCAATGAAGCCTCGCACGATCGCCGTCGAGACTCGCCGCCCCGCGAACGGCGCGCCAATCGAGGCAAAGGCGGCTGCGTAACTCCCTCGCTGAAATTCCTCGGAAAAGGGGCGCCGGCGGCGCCCCTTTTTGCGTTACAGAAGATCGAGAAAGCGATCGACGTCGTCGGCCGTTGTGGCAAAACTCGCAACCAGACGAACGGTCGTCTCTCCGGGACCTGGCTTTCGGCCAGCGTCGAGCGCCCAGATCGGCCAGTCGCTGAACTTCGCGCCCGCCTTTCGCAAACGGTCGGCAACCTCTGTTTTGAAAATCGGAAAGATTTCGTTGGCCTCCGGCGCCTCTGGGAGGCGAACACCGGGCTTGTGTGCGAGCCCGCGGGCCAGCCGCTTCGCCATCGCATTCGCGTTCGCGGCCAGGTCGAGCCAGTGGTCATCGGCGAGGTATGCCGTCAGTTGTGCCGCCGAAAGTCTCGCCTTCGAAAGGAGATGGCCGGCGCGTTTTCGAATGAACGGAAATTCCGCCGCCGATCCTGGATCGAAGAAAATGACGGCCTCGACCCCGACGCAACCATTCTTGGTGCCGCCGAACGACAGCACATCCACCCCAGCACGCCATGTGATATCCGCTGGCGCGCAGCCTAGAGCGACCAGGGCGTTAGCGAAGCGGGCACCGTCCATGTGCAAAGCAATGCGACCGCTCCGAGCCACTTCCGCCAGCTCGGCGATCTCATTCGGTCGGTAGACCGCCCCCAGTTCAGTAATCTGGCTTATCGACACTGCCGCGGGGCGCCCCCGCTTGATCGCCGCATTGGCGTGTTCGGAAATCGCGTCCCCGAGATCCGCGGCAGCGATCTTGCCGCGCTCGCCGCCAAGTCCCACCATCTTCAGCCCGGCCCCAAAGAACTCCGGCGCCCCGCACTCCTCGCTTGCTGCGTGCGACGCCCGGTGGGCGAACACAACTCCTCCGGGCCGCGCGAACGCAGACAACGCCAAGGCGTTAGCCGCCGTGCCGGTGCCAACGAGGAACGCAGCGACCTCGCATTCAAAAAGGTCGGAGAGCCGTTGACCCGAAGCATGCACCGCCGGGCCGCCCGCGTACGGCTCGCCGAACTGCCTCGCTTCGGAAACGAGGGCACCGAGGACCTTCTCCGACGCCCCGGCCCAGTTGTCGCTCGCAAAGTTCATGGGACCTTCTGTCGCCGCCACCGATATTGTGCAAGGGCTCCCACACCCCTCTCGCTTAGGTCATCATGGACGATATCTGCTTGGATTGGGCTTGGTTGCCGCGCGGGTCGTCGACGAGTGCGGATTCAGCCGTCGGCGCATTCCCGGGGTTCGCGATCTTGTCGACTTGCTCGAAATCTGGCAGGGTCCAAATAGGACAGGAATGCTGTCCAATCAGGTTTGGAGCAGCTCCGATGGCGCGAGCGCTTCTGGACCGTCGGCGATGGATCGGCAAATGGCGCCGGGACCGCCTTTCACATGGGGTCAACAATGAGCGGTCAATCGGATGAGCGGAGGGCGCGCGCGGTAGCGGCACAAGGGCCCGCCACCGACAAACGCCCGCACCCCGCTGCCGAGGCGTCCGGCCTCTACGACCCCAAATACGAGCGCGACGCCTGCGGCGTTGGCTTCATCGCTGCCTTATCCAATCAGCCGTCTCACCGCATTGTCGAAGACGGATTGCGAATATTGGAGAATTTGGAGCACCGCGGCGCGGTCGGTGCCGACCCCTTGGTCGGGGACGGCGCCGGCATTCTGGTGCAAATTCCGCACGATTTCTTCGCCGCAGAAGCAGAGCGCCTCGGCCGCAGTCTTCCCGCCCGCGGTGCATATGCCGTGGGCCAGATCTTCCTACCCCGCAATGCATCGCTCCGCACCGACATGGAGCGGATCGTCGAGGCAGTGGTTGCCGAGGAAGGCCTCCGCACCCTCTTCTGGCGCGACGTGCCCGTCGACAACGGCTCCCTGTCGGGCGTCGTTCTGGACACTGAGCCGACGCACCGCCAGATCTTCATTGGAACAGGCAAAGAGGCCGCCGACGAAGAGGCTCTGGAGCGCAAACTCTACATCGTCCGCAAGGTGATTTCGGCGAGGATCTACGCGTCCTATGGCGGGCTGAAGAACGACTTTTATGTCTGCTCGATGTCCTGCCGGACCGTCGTCTACAAGGGCATGTTCCTCTCCTACCAGCTTGGCGCCTATTACCAGGATCTCCGCGACAAGCGATTTGCGTCTGCCATGGCGCTGGTCCATCAGCGCTTCTCCACCAACACCTTTCCTTCCTGGCGTCTGGCGCACCCCTACCGCTTCGTTGCCCACAACGGCGAGATCAATACGGTCCGCGGCAACGTCAACTGGATGGCTGCGCGCCAGGCCAGCGTCGACTCGCCGTTATTCGGCAACGACATCTCGAAGCTTTGGCCGATCTCCTACGAGGGTCAATCCGACACCGCTTGCTTCGACAATGCCTTGGAGTTTCTTGTCCGTGGCGGGTACTCGCTACCCCATGCGGCAATGGTCCTTATTCCCGAAGCATGGGCCGGCAATCCGCTCATGGATCAGGAACGCAAGGCGTTCTACGAGTATCACGCCGCCCTGATGGAACCGTGGGACGGTCCCGCGGCAATCGCCTTCTCAGACGGCCGCACGATCGGTGCAACCCTCGACCGGAACGGCCTCCGACCCGCTCGCTACATGGTGACTGAAGATGGCCATGTGATCATGTCGTCGGAAGCGGGTGTACTGCCCGTCGAGGAGCGCACGATCACCCGCAAATGGCGCTTGCAGCCTGGCAAGATGCTGCTCATCGATCTACAGCAGCACCGCATCATTTCCGACGAAGAAATAAAGCGGACACTGGCAACGCGGCACCCCTACGCGACTTGGCTGGCCCGCACGCAAATCGTTCTGGAGGACCTGCCCAAAGTCGCCACGCAAGCGGCCCCCAGCCCGTCGTCGCTCCTCGATCGCCAACAGGCTTTTGGCTACACGCAGGAGGACATCAAGCTCCTTATGGCCCCGATGGCCGTGACTGGTCAGGAAGCCGTCGGCTCGATGGGTAACGACACGCCTATCTCGGCAATATCGAATCGGCCGAAGCTGCTCTACACGTATTTCAAGCAGAACTTCGCCCAAGTGACCAACCCGCCGATCGACCCGATCCGCGAAGAGCTGGTCATGAGCCTCGTATCGTTCATCGGTCCGCGCCCCAACCTGTTCGATCTCGACGGCACCGACCGCCGCAAGCGGCTCGAAGTCCGCCAGCCGATTCTCACCAACGAGGATCTCGAGAAGATCCGCGCGATCGGCGAATTGGAGGACAACCCCTTCCACTCCAAGACGCTGGACATGACCTTTCCCGCCGACCAGCGGGCCGCCGGCATGCCGGGCGCCGTGCACCGCCTGTGTGAGCGCGCCGAGGCAGCGGTACACGGCGGATTCAACATCGTCATCCTGTCGGACCGGGCGGTCGGGCCGGATCGGATCCCCATCCCGGCGTTGCTTGCCACGGCCGCCGTCCATCATCACCTTATTCGCAAGGGCTTGCGGACATCGGTCGGCATCGTGGTTGAGACCGGCGAAGCACGCGAGGTCCACCACTTTGCTTGCCTCGCCGGCTACGGTGCGGAAGCGATCAACCCCTATCTTGCCTTTGAGACCTTGGCGGCATCGGCAGACCAGCTCGACAAGGATCTCTCGGGCAAGGAAGCCTGCAAGCGTTTCATCAAAGCGGTCGACAAGGGACTGCTCAAGGTGATGTCCAAGATGGGCATCTCTACATATCAGTCCTATTGCGGCGCACAGATCTTCGACGCCGTAGGCCTGTCGTCGACGCTGGTCGACGCCTATTTCACCGGAACCGCAACCACCATAGAAGGCGTTGGGCTGGACGAGATCGCCGCAGAAACCGCTGAGCGGCACCGCGCCGCCTTCGGCGGCGATGCCGTTCTGCATGGCGCACTCGACGTTGGTGGCGAATACGCTTTCCGACTTCGCGGCGAGGATCACGTTTGGACCGCCGCGACGGTGCGCGACCTGCAACACGCCGTCCGTTCCGGCTCGTCCGATACCTACCGGGATTTCGCGGCCAAGATAAACGATCAGAGCGAGCGGCTTCTGACGATCCGGAGCCTTTTCGATGTCCGTTCGGCGGAGGACGACGGCCGCGCGGCGGTCCCGCTGGCGGAGGTCGAATCGGCCCGCGAAATCGTCAAGCGATTCTCCACCGGTGCGATGTCGTTCGGCTCGATCAGTCGCGAGGCGCACACCACGCTGGCGATCGCGATGAACCGTATCGGCGGCAAGTCCAACACCGGGGAAGGCGGAGAGGAGCCCGAGCGCTTCAAGCCGCTGCCCAACGGCGACTCCATGCGCTCGGCGATCAAGCAAGTCGCTTCGGGTCGCTTTGGCGTCACCACCGAGTACCTGGTCAACTCGGACATGATGCAGATCAAGATGGCGCAAGGGGCCAAGCCCGGCGAGGGCGGACAGCTACCCGGTCACAAGGTCGACCGTGTCATCGCCCGTGTTCGCCACTCGACGCCTGGGGTCGGCCTGATTTCGCCACCGCCGCATCATGACATCTACTCGATCGAGGATCTGGCGCAGCTCATCTACGACTTGAAGAACGTCAATCCGGCTGCGCAAGTCTCCGTCAAGCTCGTGTCCGAAGTCGGTGTCGGCACCGTGGCGGCCGGCGTCTCCAAGGCACGCGCGGATCACGTGACCATATCCGGCTACGAGGGCGGCACCGGCGCCTCCCCGCTCACATCGATCAAGCACGCCGGTTCGCCTTGGGAGATCGGTCTCGCCGAGACTCATCAGACGCTCGTGCGCAATGAGTTGCGCGGGCGCATCTCCGTCCAGGTCGATGGTGGCGTCCGCACCGGGCGTGACGTCGTCATCGGCGCGCTGCTTGGCGCCGACGAGTTCGGATTTGCCACCGCACCGCTGATCGCTGCCGGGTGCATCATGATGCGCAAGTGCCATCTCAACACTTGCCCGGTCGGCATCGCCACGCAGGACCCAGTGCTTCGCAAGCGCTTCGTCGGACAGCCCGAGCACGTCATCAATTATTTCTTCTTCGTCGCAGAGGAAGTCCGCGAATTGATGGCGCGTCTCGGCTATCGCACCTTCGCCGAGATGGTCGGTCAGATGCAGATGCTCGACAAGCGTCGCGTCGTCGATCACGGCAAGGCGCGCGGCCTTGATTTTTCTCGGCTGTTCCACAAGCCGCCGGCGGCCCCGGGTGTCGCCATCTACAAGTGCCAGGCGCAGGATCATCGCCTTGAGAAGGTCCTCGACCGCAAGCTGATCGAACTCTCTTGGCCGGCCCTTGAGGGACGGCGGCCGGTGAAGATCGAACATGCCATTGCCAATACCGATCGCTCGACGGGCGCGATGCTCTCCGGTGAGGTCGCCCGCCGGTACGGCCACGGCGGACTGGTCCCCGACACGATTCATGTGACCTTGCGCGGGACGGCGGGCCAAAGCTTCGGGGCGTGGCTTGCCCGCGGTGTGACCCTGGAACTCATCGGTCAGGCTAACGACTATGTCGGCAAAGGCATTTCGGGCGGCAAGCTGATCATCCGCCCGCCCGAGGATTCTCGGCTTGACCCAACTCAGTCGATCATCGTCGGCAACACGGTCCTGTATGGCGCAATCGAAGGCGAATGCTACTTCAGCGGCGTCGCCGGCGAACGCTTCGCAGTCCGCAATTCCGGGGCCGTCGCCGTTGTCGAAGGTGCCGGCGACCACTGCTGCGAGTATATGACGGGCGGGATCGTTGTCGTGCTCGGCCAGACCGGTCGCAATTTTGCGGCAGCGATGTCCGGCGGGATCGCCTATGTCCTCGACGAGGACGGCACGTTCGAGAGCCGCTGCAATCTCGCAATGATCGACCTCGCCCCGGTGATCGCCGAGGAGGAAGTCATCTCCCGGCGCCATCACCAGAAGGGAGATCTCGAGGGGCACGGGCTGGTCGACATCATGGAGGACATGACGCGCCACGACGCCGAACGGCTATATGCGCTCATTGAGAACCACTCTCGCTATACCGGCTCGGCCCGCGCTCGCGATATCCTTGCCCGTTGGCCGGAGATGGTCGGCAAGTTTCGCAAGGTTATGCCGGTCGAATACCGCCAGGCTCTAGCCGAGATGGCCAAGGCCCAAGCCGAAGCCGAGCCGCTCGCCATCGCCGGGGAGTAACCCCCACACAGCCTACAAGACCCTTCGCCGTCGCGACACTGGAGCGGAGCCGGCCAAGAGAGAGTATCCAAATGGGTAAGATCACCGGCTTCCTCGAAATTGATCGCCACGACCGGAAGTACCTGCCGGCTGCCGATCGCGTACATAATTGGCGGGAGTTCACTATTCCGCTGGCGGAGCCCGCGATCCGCGATCAGGCCGCCCGCTGCATGGACTGCGGAGTCCCGTATTGTCACACCGGCTGCCCGGTCAACAACCAGATCCCGGACTGGAACGACCTAGCCTATCGCGGCGAGTGGCGCGAAGCGCTGCGCAACCTCCATTCGACAAACAACTTTCCTGAGATGACCGGACGCGTCTGCCCCGCGCCGTGCGAAGCTTCGTGCACACTCAACCTCATCGAGGCGCCGGTCACGATAAAGTCGATCGAGTGCGCGATTGTCGACCGCGGATATGCGGAAGGCTGGATCGTGCCCGAGCCACCGCAACGCCGCTCGGGCAAGCGCGTCGCTGTCATAGGATCCGGTCCAGCGGGGCTTGCCTGCGCTCAGCAGCTCTCGCGCGCTGGCCATGAGGTCCATGTGTTCGAAAAGCAGGGCCGTGCCGGTGGATTGCTGCGTTACGGCATTCCCGACTTCAAGATGGAGAAGGTCTATATCGATCGACGCGTTGCGCAGATGGAGGCCGAGGGCGTTGCCTTTCACTATGGCGCGCACGTCGGGAAAACCATACCTGCGCTGCAGCTCGCCTCCGAGTTCGACGCGCTCGTCTTATGTGGGGGCGCCGAAAAGCCTCGCGACCTGCCCATCCCAGGTCGTGACTTGAAGGGCATCCACTTCGCGATGGATTTCCTGCCGCAGCAGAATCGTCGCGTTTCGGGGGAGCCCTTGGGAAATGAGCAGCCAATCCTCGCCACCGGCAAGCATGTCGTCGTTATCGGCGGCGGCGACACCGGATCGGACTGCATTGGCACATCGGTGAGACACGCAGCCGTTTCGGTGACGCAGCTTGAGATCATGCCGATGCCGCCGGTGCATGAGAACAAGCTGCTCACTTGGCCCGATTGGCCCCTGAAACTACGCACCTCCTCGTCACACGAGGAAGGCGCCGAGCGCGACTTCGCCGTCGGCACGCTCCGCTTCCACGGGGAAAACGGTCAGGTGACCAAGCTCGAATGCGCCCGGGTCGACGCCAAATTCAAGCCGATTCCTGGCACCGAGTTCTTCCTCAAGGCCGACCTCGTCCTGCTCGCAATGGGATTCGTATCGCCCATCCACGAGGGGCTGCTCGCCGAACTTGGGGTCGCACTGGATCCGCGCGGCAACGTTACCGCAAACACGCGCGACTACCGCTCCTCGGTGGACCGGATCTTTACCGCTGGCGACATGCGGCGCGGCCAGAGCCTGGTCGTGTGGGCTATCCGCGAGGGCCGGCAGGCCGCACGCGCAGTCGATCAATTCCTGATGGGGGAAACCGACCTGCCGGCCTAGACGGCGAAGCCGGTCCGCTCAGTTTGGCGGCCAGACAAAGTCGTCAGCTCGGCCGGCCACGGTGGGTGAACCGAGGCCCTGCACGATCACTCGGTGCTGAAGGGAGGCGGGGCCGGCCGCCGGAACGGGCCCATCTCCGGCGAGCGCCGCCGTCCCTGGGGGATCGACCAGGGACATTGCGGCTCCGACCGTCCACTTCTGCCCATTCGGCCCGCTCACCAGGCGTCCCGCCGGTGCGACAACGGCCACGACTGGCTCGCTAACCGGCGCCAAGCCGCGGATTGCCTTCTCGACAGGTATCGCCATCAGCCGCTGACCGGCGCGAGTGAAGCTGGTCCCGTCAGCCATTCGTAGCGGCCTGATCTGACCCTCATTGTCCGGGCCGTTGGCAACAAATCGGCCGTCCTTATCGACGAACGCGTCCCAAATGTCGACGAAGCGAATGCCCACTTGCTCCACCTTGGGCTTTGTCACTCCATTGAGATACGCCATGTCGGCTTGGCCCGCCGCCGTCCGCACTGGCGGCAATCCGACCCAGAATGCCGGCTTGCCGGCGGCCTGCAATGCCGCGGCCAGGCCCTCGACACGCTCAGCGTAGGGCGCTTCCCAACCGTCCGACCGAAAGGCCAGGCGCTTGGCACCATCTCCGATCGCCTGACGGTCGTTGGCACCAACCATCACAACGATGTAGCTCGGCGTATGGGTCCTGATGAGTTGCGGCAGGGTCTTTGCCCAGTCGAGGCGTTCGTTCCGAGCCAAGCCCGATCCGGCATCGGACCGATCGATGACCGTGAACTTGCCTTCGGCCGCGAAGGCATCGACCAGCCCGTCCGCGAGCTCGCCCGCCAGAAAATCGCCGACGACCAGCACCCGCGCGGCATCGGCGGTCTTCGCTACCACCGCCGGCCGCGCCGCCGCCGCCGGCGGCCGGGCGGGCGGAAGACGGCGCATTGGCGGCGGCTGGAAAGTGCGCGGCGCGAAGAGCGGCGCGAAGAAGTTGCCGAGACCCTGGCCGACCGCTTCGCCGGCCATGCCAACTGCGAACAGCGCAATGGCCACCAGCCCGAACCGCCTCGATACGCTCACGAGCGCCCTCTCCTACCGGCTCGCCGACCTCAACTTCTGTAGGAGCGGGGCCGACGGGTAACCATCCGGCGCCATCCCGATCGACGCCTGAAATGTGCGCAGCCCCGCATCGCTAAGCCGGCCGAGCTTACCATCGATCGGTCCGCTGTAGAGCCCTCGTGCGGCCAGCAATTGCTGCAGTTCGCTACGCTCCGACGAGCTAAGCGGTAACTCGTCCCTCGGCCAAGGCCCTGTAATCGCCGGGAGTCCCTTGATCCGATCGGAAAGACTGCCTACGGCAAGGGCATAGGCATCCGAGTTGTTGTAGCGCTTGATGACGCGAAAATTGCCGAAGATCATGAACGCCGGTCCGCGTGCCCCGGTCGGAAGAAGGATCGCTGCCTGTTCGTCAGGGCGCGCGAAGGCCGCCCCCTTGGGCCGCTTTACCCCGAGTGCCGCCCAATCGGCAGTCGCCTTGACGACCTCCGGGTCGGCAAGCCGGTAATCGAACCCGGCCGGGAGAATCACCTCGTGACCCCAGCTGCCACCGGCTTGCCACCCGCGCGCCCGCAGAAAATTGGCCATCGACGCCAACGAATCCAGGGCCGATTTCCAAATATCCCGCTTCCCGTCGCCATCGAAGTCGACGGCATAGTCCTGGTAGGTCGTCGGGATGAACTGCGGTTGCCCCATCGCACCCGCCCATGAGCCGGTCAGCGCCGCCAGCGTCACGTCCCCGCGCTCGATGATCTTCAGCGCCGCGATCAGCTGCTCCTCGGCAAACGCGACACGGCTGCCGCCCGCCGCGGCTATGGTCGCCAGTGAGCGTATGATGTTCTTGCCGTTGCCCGTATCGCCTAGGTCCGTCCCATAAGAGGTTTCCATCCCCCAGATGGCAACGAGGATTGCCCGCTCGACACCGTAGACGGCTTCTATCTTAGCGAGTTGTGTCCGATAGCGGATCGCGAGCGCTGTACCCGTCTCGACACGCTCCGTCGAAACCGTATTGGCAAGATAGGTCCACAGCGGCCGCACAAACTCCGCCTGGTTGGCGGAACTGCGCAATATGTCGGGATCCGGCGTGAAGTCGGCGAAGGCCTTGCGGAAAATCGCCTCCGGGACCCCCTCTGCAGCGGCCTTGGGCCAGAACGAAGCGACCCAGGGATGTTCGGCCGCCTTGGCACCATAGCCCGACGCAATCAACAATCCGGCCAGCAAGCCGGCCCACGCCATTCGCCGGACTTTCTCTGTCCGTTCCACCGAGCCTCGGAGCCCAGCCATCGCCATTGCTAGATCCGCGCGTTGCGCCGACTCAGCGCTGTTTCCCACGCGAGCGCGTTTCCAACGATAGTGTCAAGGTCATCGAGCCGCGGGCGCCAATTGAGCGTTCGCCTTATGAGCGCGGTCTCGGCCACAACCGCTGCAGGGTCTCCGGGCCGCCGCGGCGACAGCACGATCTCAAAGTCTCTTCCCGCCACACGCCTAACCGCTTCGACTACTTCAAATACCGAATAGCCCCGGCCGTAGCCGCAATTGGCCACCAAGCTCTCGCCGCCGGCGCGCAAATAGTCGAGCGCCGCAAGATGCGCCTCCACCAGATCCGTCACGTGAATGTAGTCGCGGACGCATGTCCCGTCCTTAGTGGGGTAGTCGGTGCCGAAGATCTCCATCTTCGGACGCTTCCCGAGCGCCGTTTCGCAAGCGACCTTAATGAGATGCGTCGCTCCTTTGGTCGACTGCCCAGTCCGCCCGCCCGGATCGGCACCGGCGACGTTGAAATAGCGAAGCGCCACGTACCGCAGCGGACGAGCCGCTGCCGTGTCGGCGAGGATCATCTCGGTCATCCATTTAGACCGACCGTAGGGCGACATCGGCGCCGGCGTCGCCGTTTCGGTCACCGGCTTTTCTCCTGCCATCCCGTACACGGCCGCCGTCGAGGAGAAGATGAAGTGACCGACGCCTCCGCGAACGGCCGCCTCGATCAACGTCCGGGCATTGGCAGTGTTATTGAGGTAATAAGCAAGCGGATCGGCAACCGAATCCGGCACCACGACGGATCCGGCAAAATGGACAATCGCGGTAATTCCGCGCTCGCCGATCAGTCTCTCCACCAAGGGACCGTCGCCGACGTCGCCGCGGACAAACGTCGCGGCCCCGGCAACCGCCCACTCGAAACCCGTCGCCAAATTGTCCAGGACGACCACATCCTGACCTTTGTCGAGGAGCGACCAGACCATGTGGCTACCGATGTAGCCAGCCCCCCCGGTAACCAGGACGCTCATCCCTGCCCCATTCGTGGCCCGGTCGACCGATTATCCCTCGGGACTTCCGGTAAACCTGTTGACGCGGCGTTTCCGCTCGGCTTTGGCTTCCTCGCCGTCCAGCCTTGGGAAATCTTCTGCCATGCCCGCCCCAATTCGCAAAGCCGTGTTTCCCGTTGCCGGCCTTGGCACGCGGTTTCTTCCGGCAACCAAGGCGATGCCGAAGGAGATGCTCACGATCGTCGATCGCCCATTGATACAATACGTCGTCGACGAAGCGCGCGACGCCGGGATCGAGGACTTCATTTTCGTCACCGGCCGGAACAAGATGACGATCGAAGATCACTTCGACATCCAGCCGGAACTCGAGGCGACGCTTCGCGAGAGGGGGAAGACGGCAGGCTTAGCCGCCCTCGCCAGTTCCCTCCCCGAAGCCGGACGCTTTCTCTTCACCCGCCAGCAGGTGCCTTTGGGGCTCGGCCACGCGGTCTGGTGTGCGCGAGAGATCGTCGGCCGCGAGCCTTTCGCGCTCCTCCTCCCCGACATGTTGATGCAGTGGCGGCGCGGCTGCCTGTCGGAAATGGTCGACATTTACAGATCGACCGGTGGCAATGTGATCGCGGTCGAGGAATGCGACCCTTCCCTCACCAGCCAATATGGCATTGTCGGCGTGGGTTCTGTGGCCGCCGCCGGCTCCTTTGCAATTACGTCATTGGTGGAAAAACCGAAGCCCGCGGAGGCCCCGTCGAACCTCTACATCAACGGGCGCTATATTCTCCAACCTGAGATATTCGACCACCTCGCCCAGTTTCAGCGCGGCGCAGGCGGCGAGATCCAGCTTACCGACGCCATGATTGCCCTCGCCAAAACACAGTCCTTCTTTGGCTGGCGCTTCCCCGGACGCACGTTCGACTGCGGCTCCAAGACCGGCTTCATAGCCGCCAACATCGCTTACGCACTTGATCGCCCCGACATCGGGGCCGAGGTTCGCCGCGAGGTCTCTCGGCTCTTACAGGCCAGCTGATAGCGGCTACCGCTGAAGACGAACGCCAATGTTCACCGAGTCGGCGACATAGCTCCGCGACACGTCGGCTTCTTCAGTCCAATCGTGGCTGTACCTGGCGGTAAGGCCGAATACTCGGTTTAGCCGCCATTCGGCCGACGCCCCCAGGCTATAGCGCCAGTCGGTCGCGCCGGTGTCGAAGCGTTCCGCAGCCAACTCCGCCAACGCGTGTACCACGACGTTTGCGCGCACTGCGTAAGCGATGTCGACCGCCAGGTCGTACTTGATCGAGCCCGCGTTCGACGGATCGGGCTGCGGGTTGAACAGCGTCGAAGCATTGAGCGTGGCCGCGAGCAGTCGCGTGGGCGACCAGGTCAACTTGCCATCGAAGGTCGCGCCGGAGAGACCCGGCAAGCGCGGATCGTCCCGGGTCTCGGAGCGCCATCCGATCGCCCCTTCGCCGGTCAGAACCGGACCGTCGTCGAACACGAACCCACCCCGCACGAGGTAGATGCTCCCGGAAGCCGAATAACCTGCCCCATTGACCGGCCGGTCGAAGACGCGTCGGCCCGTGCCTGCCTCCAGGAAAGGCGTGATGGCAGGTGCCCCCCTGTAGCCCGCGCGCAGCCGCAATTCGCCAACCGTATTCGTGCGGTCACCCTGATCGATCGTGAGTCCGGCGCCTGTGGTCGCATCGTCGTAGACCGAGCGCTCGGCATCCACTTTGAATGTGAACTCCGCAGGACCGACACCGCGCTCAATCGCTCCGGAGCCAGTCAGCGTGTGCACCGCCGGTGGTTTGTCGGCGCCCGCCGGAAACGCCCGATCGTTGACCGACTGATGATCGAGCGAGTAGCCGAGGGTGAATTCGGCTCCAAGGTCCGCGCTGATGTCGATATGGGCGTCGCCGACGGCGGAGGCCGCCAAGTGGCTGCCTTCGCCCCCCGCCGCCGGGCTCTCATAGGCACCGCGAAGCGTCAGTGTCGCAGAGTGTCGCGACCAATCGGACCGCAGGACCGCTTCGGGCGAAACGGTGACCGCTCCGCCCGCCCTGCCTCCCGCTCGCCGTGTGGCATTCGAGCTATATCCCGCACTGACCTCGACGGAAGGCAAGAGAAGGAACGAGCCGAGCCGAAGACCAAGCGGAGCATACGGATCGTCGTCCATCTCCTTTCGGCCGTCGCCGGCTGAAACAACGGCCAAGTTGTGAGCGGTTTCGGGAGCTACTCGTGCCACCGCTTGAGCGTGCCCCGCATCCGTCTCCAGTAGCGTCACGGGTAATCCGCTGCTCGCCGAAAGCGATCCCCGCAAGAGCTCGGCGCCGATCGCCATGCCCGGCACCTCCACCGAGGCAATCGTGGCGACTGCCAGGGCACGCATAGGAAACCCTGTCGATCTCATTCGAGAGCCCAAGCGGAACGATCCTTTCCGAGGGGTAAACGCGCTTGGTTAAGGATTGATGATTGCCTTGGTGTTCGACCCCGTGGCGCCGTGTTAGACAGCGCCCGATGCCGCCAATTTTGGAGCCGCGGGGAATGCAAGCTGCCGAGGACGCCGCGTCCGGTCCACCTGACTCGATCAGTGCCACCGCATCGGCATTGCGCACGATCGACCGCGAGGCGCGAGGCCTCCTGGCCCTTGCGGATCGCCTGCGGGGCGACCTCGGAGCAGCGCTGACGCGAGCCGTCGAGATGATTGCCTCATCCGGCGGGCGGGTGGTTGTTACCGGCGTCGGCAAGTCCGGTCACATCGCCCGCAAGATCGCCGCTACTCTGGCATCGACCGGTACGCTTGCATTCTTCATCCACGCGGCGGAGGCCGGTCACGGCGACCTCGGCATGGTGTCTTCTCATGACGTACTGCTGGCGCTCTCCTGGTCGGGAGAGTCCGCCGAGCTACGGACAATCGTCGAATACGCCCGCCGCTTCGGCGTCCGGATGATCGCCATCACGTCATCGGCGGCAAGCGCGCTTGGCCGAGCCGCCGACGTCGTCTTGGAATTGCCGCAGGCGCAAGAAGCTTGTCCGCACGGGCTCGCTCCGACGACATCGACCGTCATGCAACTCGCCCTGGGCGACGCCCTGGCGGTCGCGCTACTCGAGGGTCGAGGTTTCAGCGCCGCCGATTTTCGTGCCTTCCACCCCGGCGGCAAGCTCGGGGCCAGCCTTCTCTATCTCCGCGACATCATGCATCGCGGCGAGGAACTGCCGCTGGCTCGGCCTGGCATGCCAATGGCCGAAGCCCTCCTCATCATGTCGGCGAAACGCTTCGGTTGCGTCGGCGTCATCGACGATTCCGGTCGATTGGTCGGAGTGATCACTGATGGTGACCTGCGACGGCACTTCGTACCGAACCTCATGACGCTGCGCGTCGATGAGGTCATGACCCGCTCGCCGCGCACTGCCGGACCGGACATGATGGTCGGAGAGGCCCTCGCGATGATGAACCGGGCTGAGCACCCATTCACCGTGCTGTTTGTCACGCAGGCGGGCAAACCGACCGGCATTGTGCACATGCATGACCTGCTTCGCGTCGGCGTCGCTTAGACCCTGTGTCAGGTTGGCCGAGCCGGCGCGACCTTCAATACTGGCCCATCCGCGGCAACAACGCTGACCCGACTGCCGACGGGTAGATCAGGCCCCGTCACGCGCCAAGTCGTGTCATCTATCCTGATGCGCCCTCTGCCGTCGACGATGGGCTCGGTGAGAACGCTCGTGACGCCGAGCAACTGCGCGGATCGCTCGTTGATATTGGCCGCGCCCTCTTCCGGCCGCGGTTGCGCGAAGTAGCGCCTTCCGCCGATGACCAGGACAACCGACAAGACAAGAAACAAAAGGAGTTGGCCTTGCCAACTCCAGTGAGCGAACAACTCGACGGTCCCGGTCAAGATTGCCGCGATCCCGAACCAGATGAAGAATGAACCAGGCGCTAAGATTTCCAAACCGAGCAACAACAAGCCGATCACCCACCACGACCAGCCGCCGAGTTGCGCGAAGAGCGCGCCGATGATGTCCATGGACTAGCCTCCGCCGGCATGCGCAGGAACGCTCGGGCGACGAGAGTTCGCCGCGCCGTCGGCGGATGCCGACTTCGCAATCTCGGCAATCCCGGCGATCGAGCCGATCAGGGACGCCGCCTCAACCGGCATCATCAGGACCTTCTGATTCGGTGAGGAGGCAAGGTGTTCCAGCGCGGTCGTATAGCGCTGGGCGATGAAGTAGTTGATTGCGGTGACATTGCCCGCGGCAATAGCCTTCGACACCATCTCGGTCGCCCGCGCCTCTGCCTCGGCGGAGCGTTCGCGCGCTTCTGCATCTCTGAAGGCTGCCTCGCGCCGCCCCTCGGCCTGCAGGATAAGCGCCTGCTTCTCGCCCTCGGCCCGCAGAATCTCCGATTGTCGCGCTCCCTCTGCCTCGAGAATCTGCGCCCGTTTCTCGCGCTCTGCCTTCATCTGCCGCCCCATCGATTCGACGAGGTTGGCGGGCGGGATGATGTCCTTGATCTCTATTCGCGTCACCTTCACCCCCCAGGCAGAGGCCGCCGCGTCCACCACGTGCAACAGCCGGTCGTTGATCTCGTCGCGATGCGACAGAAGCTGGTCAAGGTCCATGCTCCCCATCACCGTGCGTACATTGGTCATCGTCAGGTTGAGAATGGCGTTCTGCAGTCCGCTCACCTCGTAGGCAGCGCGTGCCGCATCGAGAACCTGGTAGAACGTGATCCCGTCCACCGAGACCGTCGCATTGTCCCGAGTGATGACCTCTTGCGTCGGAACGTCCAGGAATTGCTCCATCACGTTGATCTTGGCACCGATCTGATCGATGAATGGCGTGATCACATTGAGCCCAGGCTTAAGAACCCTGATGAAGCGGCCGAAGCGCTCGACGGTGTAGTTGTATCCTTGTGGCACGGTCTTGATGCCTGCGAAGAAGACGAGCACCACAAGTCCGGCCAACACCAGCAGCACGATGTTGAACCCATCCATCCGGAGCCTCCTTGGTCATCGGAAACGGAGCGCGCCGCGCCCGGGGAATCCATGCGGGTCCGGACTGTAGGGGGAGTCGCCCGACGCAACCAGATCGGTCGGTGGATCTAGCTGACCCAGCCCGAGAGTTCTCGTCTGACCAAGGCTTCGATCAGCGCCATGCCGCGAGGGCTATCGTTGAGGCAGGCTACCGCCGCAAAGTGCGTGCCGCCGCGCTCGCGGAAGACATGAGCGTTTTCGGAACCGATCTCCTCAAGCGTCTCCAGGCAGTCCGCGGCAAATCCCGGCATGACAACGGCGATGCGTTTGGTTCCCGCCCGCGCAAGTTCCGCCACAGTCTCTATCGTGTAGGGCTGTAGCCACTCGGCGCGCCCAAACCGAGATTGGTAGGTCCCCCGCAAGCGCCCCTCACCCCACCCCAACCGCGCTCGCAGCAGGCGGGTCGTCTTCTCGCATTGGCAATAGTAAGGATCGCCCTTCAGCAGATAGTCCCGTGGCAACCCATGATAGGAGGCGAGGACCACCTCCGGCTCGAAATCGAGCCGCGCAAGGGCCTCGATCAGTGCCTCGGCTTGGCTATCGATATACGCGGGATCGTCGTAGTAGGGCGGTAGCGTGCGAATGGCGGGCTGCCACCTCATCTTCAGCAATTCGGCAAAGACCATGTCATTGGCCGTTGCGGTCGTCGCGGCACTATATTGCGGGTAAAGCGGGGCGATCAGGATACGGTCGCAGCCTTCCTCCTTCATCCGGCGAAGAACACTGCCGATCGATGGGCTGCCATAGCGCATCGCCCAGTCGACCCGCACATTCGGTCCGAGCGTTGTCGCAAGTTTCTCGCCCTGTGCACGAGTGATGGTCCGCAGCGGCGACTCGTTCCGCTCTCTGTTCCATATCTTGGCATATGCCGCGCCCGACCGTTTCGGCCGCGTGTTTAGAATGACGAGATTGAGGAGCGGCCACCAAATGTATCTTGGAATCTCGATGACGCGACGATCGGAAAGGAACTCGGCAAGGTAACGTCGAACCGACCGGTAGTCCGTACCGTCCGGCGTCCCGAGATTGACCAGGATGACGCCCACTCCCCGGTGCGGCACCGGGGGATGAGGAGGCAGTCCCCTCGCTGCTGAGTACTTTTGGCCGCCTTCAGCCATCCCGAAGCTCTTTCACACGCTCAAGCATGCTCCTCGTGCGGGCGAGCGCCGGGCAAGTCAAGTCCGCGCTCAGACCCTTGGGATTCCGCCATAAAGGCCTGGGACCAGCCAGGCGAGGAGCGTTGTAACAACTGCCGAAAACGCGAGCACACCGAACCGCATAAGCGCTGGCTCCGCCGCTGCCGATCGCCTCCCCACCAGTCCCGCAAGCATGGCTAGCATGAACAGTATCCCGAACAGAACTGCCGCTCCCGAGCCAGTTTGCGCGGGCAGGGCCAGCGCTACCGCGCCGACCAATGGGAGGTAGAGAACCGTCGCAAATGCCGAGCCCTCGACTCCCGCGACGAGCGCGCCGCCACTCAGTGTCAGGAGCCAAGTCAGCACAGCGGGCAAGCGTCCCAGCGCGTAGGCCAGAGCAGCCCGCCCGCCAACTGCGTCGAAGACCAGCAGAGCAGCAGCCGAGCCCGCCAGCAAAAGGAAGAGGTCGGCCGCGCGTCCCGCGGCCGACCCGAGGCTGCGGCCGATCCAGGCCGCCTTGGCCTTAGCCAGGCGAACGGCCACCAAGCCAATGCACGCGACCAGCACGATGAGACACAGGACCGCCGCGGCAATGGCGATCTTGCCACCGGTTGGAATGACCACCCGAGTGAGACGGAGATCCACGAAGACGCGAAGGAGCATCGCCGCGGCCCCCGCGGCGAATCCCACTAGCACGACTTCCCGCCGTACCCCCGCCGACAGTCCGGCGAGCAGTACAGCGACAACCACCCCAAGCCCAGCTGCCTCGATCGGCGTCGCCACGTCCAGCACAATCGCCCCGACCGCGACCAGCGACGGCATGGAGGGCCAACCAAAGCTCCAGACACCTACTGTCGCCAGCCTCCAATCCTTCGGCAACCGAGCGCTGCCGTCCGACTCCCAAACCAGCCACGCGACGCGAAAGGCGACTCCGGCCGCGGCAGCGATTGCGAGCCCGGCGACTAATGGACGTAGGCTAACCGAATCCGAGGCGAAGATGCCTTGCGCTGCCTGCGCGTCTTGCAATGCGTCGCCGAGGCGATCGCCGAGGAGGAGAAGAATAACCGGTACCGGAGCAACCAATCGGAGAAGGCCGCCATCCAACAGTGTCCCTGGGGCAGGCCACCCTGACGCCGGCTGGAGAGCTTCGCCGCCGCGAGCGCCGGCAACAATCTCCGACATCAGGAAGACGAGCGGGAGCGCCGGCAGGATACCGGTGTCCATGATCCGGAGGAGGCGCGCAACGAGCGCTTGCATCAGCGGGGCCTCAAACGCCCCAACTGCGACGCCTGCGCCGGCGGCCACGACCGCGGCGCATAGCAGCGCTAGTCCGGGATGGACCCGTCGCCACAGAACCGTCAGCGCCCCAATCGCGACGAGTGTAACAACAAGCGTTCGGAACAGAGCTAGCCTCCGCCGGCGCGCGGGCCGCTCTTGTCGGGCCTTGGCCAAGCCGCGACCGCCTCAGCAACGCCAAGAATGCAGAGCCATCCGGCGAACACGACAAGCAGCCCGGAGAGGACGGCTTCGCCCGGCGTGTCCGCACCGGCCTGGACACTGAGGAACACTGAAGTGACGAGCCCGGCACCGGTAAGCGTCGCGGCAACGCCCGGCACCACTACGAGCCAGCGCCCGACCGCCTTCGTCGCGCCAATCCCGCCGGTCCGAGCAAATTGGTCTGTCGCGCCAAGCACCACAGCCGCGCCCGCCGCAACATGCAGAGCCTCCTCAGCGGAGATCAGTACGACCCCAAAAAGCGCCCTCGCAACCAAGGAGAGGAAAGCGAGGAGAGCGGCGAGTATGAGACAACCACAGCTCGCTCGCGAAAAGACCCGTCGCGTCAAGGCGACCACGGAATCGCCGGCAGGCGTGCTCTTTCCGCGCCCCTGCAAGCCAAGCTTCCCTTGAGAATGCACCGGTACCACCATCCGTTAAGGCTATAGCACAATCGCCCAACGGGGGCTGGCGGCAGGCTTGCCAGCAATGGCCGGTGGGCCTAGCGTCCGCGCGCCCCAAACCGGACCGCCGCTGCCGCCGCATCGATTTCGATCGGGACATGAACTTGACCGCATACCACCGCTCCCTCGCGCCTGAGTTTCGCTTGGAGACGCACCGGTGATCGATCGGCCCGCCAAGAGCGGCGAAGCGCCGGCGGCGAGGTCGGCCCCGACCCGGATGGACACCGCTCTTCGGTTTCATCGCGCCGGAGAACTGGGCAAAGCCGAGCGAATCTATCGCGATATTTTGCGGCGCGAGCCTCGCCACTTCGATGCCCTGAACATGCTTGGCTTGGTGGCGCTGCAACGCGAGGACGGCGAGGCAGCGGTTCGTCTCATCGATCAGGCGCTGGCGGTGAACGGATCTATCGCTCAAGCCTGGACGACGCGGGGCATGGCATTGTCCAAGCTAGGCCGCTTCGCCGATGCCTTGACGAGCCTTGACCGAGCGATTGCTCTCCACTCGGGTCTTGCCGACGCATTCGGTTACCGCGGCAGCGTCTTGGTGGCGATGCGTCGCTACGCCGATGCGCTGCCCAGCCTCGACCGCGCCCTTTCTCTCCGGCCCGACTTCCCGATCGCGCTCCTTAACCGCGCGCTCGCCCTGCTCCATCTCGACCGCCGGGAAGAGGCCCTGCAGACGGTCGTTGCGTTGAATCGAAAGGCACCTGATTTCCCATATGCACTCGGTCTCGAACAGCGGCTAAGTGCCGAGCTCTGCGCCTGGGACGGCTTCGATCAACGGTCCGCTGCCGTTATAGCCGCCGTACGGGCGGGCAAGACAGCTGACACTCCCTTCCCGTTTCTGATGATTTCTGGCGACCCGGCCGACCACCGGCTCTGTGCAGCAGCCTATGCTGCCGACCGCCACCCCGAGTCGCCTGACCCGATCTGGCACGGCGAGCGCTACCGACACGACCGAATCCGACTCGCCTATGTCTCTGCCGATTTTCGGGAGCACGCTGTCGCACGCCTCGTCGCCGACCTGATCGAGAGGCACGATCGCGAGCGGTTTGAAGTCATCGCCTTCTCACTCGGCTCGCCCGCGGCTGGACCGATGCGCGAACGAATGCAAAAGGCGTTCGACCGCTTCATCGACGCCGCGGCCTTAAGCGACCGCCAGATCGGAACGCTGCTCCGCGAACAAGAGATCGACATAGCCGTCGACCTGATGGCCTTCACCAACGGCTGTCGTCCCGGCATTTTCGCGGCCCGTCCGGCACCGGCGCAGGTCAACTACCTCGGCTACCCTGGAACGTCGGGAGCGCCATACTTCGACTACGTTGTCGGCGACCCCGTGGTTATCCCGCACGGCGAAGAGGTCCACTATTCCGAGTGCGTAATCCGCCTCCCCGACGCATACCAACCAAACGATAGCCGTCGCGCGCTGCCGGGGGCCGCGCCCAGCCGCTCCGACGAAAATCTTCCGCCGAACGCATTCGTCTTCTGCTGTTTCAACAATCAGTTCAAGATCGGTCCGGGCATGTTCGCCGCCTGGATGCGGATCCTCGCGGCGACACCGGGCAGCCTGCTCTGGTTACTCGAGTCAAATCGCACCGCGATGGACAACCTCAGAAGAGCCGCCCGCGAACACGGCATTTCGCCCGATCGGCTGATCTTCGCCACGCGCGCGCCCAACGAGCGCCATCTCGCTCGCCATTCCCTCGCGGATCTCTTTCTAGACACCCTCCCGTACGGCGCACATACGACCGCCAGCGACGCGCTGTGGGCCGGGCTACCCGTCCTGACCTGCCGCGGAACCTCTTTCCCCGGTCGTGTGGCTTCAAGCCTGCTCACTGCCATTGGGTTGCCGGAGATGATTGCCGAGAATCTCCAGGCTTATGAGCGGACGGCACTCGCACTTGCCAGCGACGCCGCAGCATTACGAGGAATTGGCCGCAAGCTTGTCGCCAACCGAATGACGTTCCCGCTATTCGATACCGACCGTTACCGCCGGCACTTTGAAGCGGCTCTCACCGCGATTTGGCGCCGTACCGAAGACGGCCTCCCCCCAGAGTCGTTTGACGTTCCACCGTTTCCCCTTGCCAAGCAGGAGGCCTCATGACGCTGCCGCTCCGCCTCTGGCAGGACATGACGACGGTCGACATCCGCGCGTCGGACGTCACTCGTTGGATCGCCGTGCAACCAGTGGCCGCCGTCGAACAACATGGACCGCATCTGCCGTTGTCGACCGATTCCGACATTGCCGCCGGTGCTGTGGCACGGACGATCGGCCTGCTCCCCGCCGATCTCCCCGCCACCTTTCTGCCGATCCAAACGATCGGCAAGTCCGACGAACATCAGTCCTTCCCTGGCACCCTCTCGTTATCTGCGACGACCCTGAGATCGGTGCTCACGGAGATCGGAGAATCGGCACACCGCTCGGGGCTTCGCAAGCTGGTCCTGGTCAGCTCGCACGGTGGCAACTCACCCGTGCTCGATATTGTTGCCGGTGAACTGCGCTCAAGCCTTGGCATGCTGGTTGTCACGACAAGTTGGCGCCGCTTCGGGTACCCCGACCGGCTTTTCTCGAACGATGAGATTGCTCTTGGAATTCACGGCGGCGACATCGAGACGTCGCTGATGCTCCATCTTCGCCCAGACGCTGTCCGCCGGGACCTCGCCCTCGATTTCCCTTCCGGCCAGGCCGCCCTCGCTGACCGCTTTCGACATCTCCGGGCTTACGGCTCCCATCAATTCGGTTGGCGCACAGAGGACCTCAACGCCGACGGCGCAGTCGGCAATGCATCGGCGGCCACCGCTGCAAAAGGCAAGGCCGTGCTCGATTACCAGGCAGCCCGATTTGTCGAACTCCTCCAGGAAGTTGCTGCATTCGACCTGCCAGCCTTACATCACTAGCCGCGTCGTGCATTCGCGGGCCGACTTCCCTATATCTCCCCCAGCCTTTCCCATCCGGAGCAACCGATGCCCACCCCTCAGATTCCGGTGACCGTGCTGACCGGCTACCTCGGCGCGGGTAAAACGACGCTGTTGAACCGCATTCTCTCAGAGAACCATGGCAAGCGGTACGCCGTCGTCATCAACGAGTTCGGCGAGATCGGCATCGACAACGAACTGGTCGTCGAGTCCGATGAAGAAATCTACGAGATGAACAACGGCTGCGTCTGCTGCACCGTTCGCGGCGACCTCATCAGAGTCGTTGAAGGATTGATGAAGCGGCCGGGCGGGTTCGATGGCATCCTGGTCGAGACAACCGGCCTCGCTGCTCCCGCCCCGGTCGCACAGACATTCTTCATGGATGATGACGTGCGTGCAAAGGCCAAGCTAGACGCAGTCGTGACTGTCGCCGATGCCAAACACCTGTTGGCTCGGCTGATCGACGCGCCGGAAGCCGAGGACCAAATCGCCTTTGCCGATGTGATCCTCCTGAACAAGACCGACCTGGTTCCCGAAGACCAGTTGTCACGCGTAGAGCGACGCATTCGCGCGATCAACCCGCACGCCGTCATCCATCGCACGCAACGCTGCGAAATCCCCCTCGACCGTGTGCTCGATCGGGGGGCGTTCGATCTTGAACGCATTCTCACGCTCGAACCCGACTTTCTTGAAGCCGGGCACCACCATCATCACCATCACGATCATGACCACGATCACGATCATGACCACCATCACGATCATGACCACCATCACGATCATGACCACCAACATGATCATGACCACGGGCGTCACGATCACGAGGTGACAAGCGTTTCGCTCGCCGGCGGAGACCTCAACCCCGAACGCTTCTTTGCTTGGATCAACGAGACGACCCAGCGTAGGGGCGCGGATATCCTGCGGCTTAAAGGGATACTTTCATTCAAGGGCGACAACGAACGCTATGTCGTTCAGGGGGTCCACATGATCGTCGAGGGCGATCATCAGCGGCCTTGGAAGGCCGGTGAGAAGCGTTCCTCCAAGCTGGTGTTCATCGGTCGCCACCTGGATGCCGACGAGTTGCGCGCCGGATTCGAGGCCTGTCGCGCGTGAGCCGACCGATGGTATCGGACGCCCCACTGTGACGAGCACGACCGACTTCGGCGCATTTGTCGTCGATGTCGCAGTGATTGCCGGCGTTCCAGCCTTCGCCCTTGGCGACGGAACGGTACGCCTCGGCCGCGGCGGCACATTCGACACGCTCTCCGTTCATAAGGGCGCGATCCTCAGGGCAGTCGCAACGCTCGACGAAGCCGCCCTGCTGACCGGCGGAGACGACGGGCTGCTGGCGCGCGTGTCAGCCGATGGCGATGTTAAGGTCGTAGCCGACCATCCTAAGAAGTGGGTCACCGAGATCGCAGCCGGCCCTTCCGGCGTTCTAGCCTACGCGATCGGCCGCGACGTGATCGTCCGCGCCGGGCCCGGCCGCGAACGCGTTTTCAGCCTCCAGAAGTCGGCCGGCGGCCTTGCCTTCGCCCCCAAGGGGCAGCGCGTTGCCATTGCCCGTTACAACGGCGTCACTCTGTATTTTGCCGCGACCGATGCGCCCGGGCTCGAACTGAATTGGAAAGGCGCTCACATCGGAGTCACCTTTTCCCCCGATGGCCGATACCTGGTCACCGCGATGCAGGAGAACGCGCTGCACGGCTGGCGGCTGGAGGATGGGCTGAACCTTCGCATGACTGGTTACCCCGCCAAGCCGCGTTCGTTCTCGTGGTCGCCGAAAGGTCGATTCCTGGCAACATCGGGGTCGGATGCAGCCGTACTGTGGCCATTCCATTTCAAGGATGGCCCACAAGGCAAGTCCCCCCACCAGGTCGGCCGGCGTGCCTCATTCGTGACCCGCGTTGCCTGCCACCCGCGAAAAGACGCGATCGCCATCGGCTACCAAGACGGCGCAGTGGCGGTAGCGCCGACGGAAGGCAAATCGGCGAGCGTCATCGAGTCGCCCGGCGGCAGTCCGGTATCTGCGCTTGCTTGGGACATTCTCACCGACACCATCGTGTTCGGGACCGAGAGTGGCCGTGCGGGAATTCTCTCGGCCCCGATCTAGCGCTGCCAAAGGCGCGACCGATCTGCGCCACAGCTTTGGCATCAGGTGGACGCCTCGCCTATTTCGCCTTGCGCGGCTTGACGATAAGCACGTTGATCTCTCGATCCGGCACATAGTTCCGCGCGGTCAGCTCGAATTGGTTAGCCGAGATGCGCCGAATACCGCCTCCGCAAAAGCTGACAACTGCATCGGCATCGCCCTTGTCCACCACCAGGCGGAAGGAGCGTATCGCCCCTGTCCAGCCGCTGGAGGCGCCAAGCGCGTAGGCAACCCTGGTTTCATCGAGGTAGGGCATGTCGGATGTGCGGGCGGCGGCCAGCCGACCACCGGCAACGCGGAAGAAATCGGCATCGGTGCAGAAGCGGGTGCGATAGTAGCCCTGTCGAAGATCCTCGGTTCCGAACAGGCCCGTGCCGACCACCGGCTTGTAGCGATGCTCAAGCGTCACTTCCTTGCCCGGCGGGAAGAGTTGCTGCCATGAGAGCGTCGTCTCCAACCGCCATCCGGCCCGCCAGTCGCTGCCGTCCGGGACAAGGAGGCCGAGCCGGTGGAGGCCGGCCCTCTCCTCGGCCGATAGGCCGGCGATCTTTTCCGGCAGCGATCCGGCAAGCGGATTAAGCGGTAGTCCCTTTGCCTGGAGGTCCGCAGCTCGGCTGACACCCAGGGCAATGACTCGCTGTTCAAGTTGAGGGACGACCGCCTTGCCGTCGGCCGTTGCCTGGAAATCGAGAAAATTGTCGCTCGCCGGGCGAGGGAGGACGAGAACTGACTCCTCGGCGTCCGCCGATTCCAGCGGCGGCATTGGGAAGGCGACCAGAAACGTCGCGGCCTTGTCGCCTTTGTTGCGCACTCGATAGGTCGTTCGCACCTCGTTCGGCGCGATAACGATCTCCTCGGACAAGATCTCCAATACATCGTTCCGAGCGATCGAGAGACCGCCGGCACCGAGTTCAACGGTCCCTTCGGCACCGCTGGCCGGCGAAAGGCCGAGGACGAGGCTGGAAAGGAAGGGCACCACAAAACCCAAGGTATGGGCGCCGAGTGACTGCGATCTGCCAGACATGGTTGTGCTCCCGATAAACGTCCTTACCAGAAGGCAATTATGCACTTGACGTACCGACCGCTACGGGAGTATAGGTTTCGGCAGAGGTTAAGCCCATGTCCGACACCATCGATCTCACCCTTGCGATCTACAACGACGAGAACAAAGCCCGCGAGCACCTAGAGGCTTTGCAGTGGCCGAATGGTCCCGTCTGCCCCCATTGCGGCAACTATGACGCCACTCGCATCCGCAAGATGATGGGCAAGTCCACTCGCCCTGGCGTCTACAAGTGCAATGAATGCACCAAGCCGTTCAGCGTGACCGTGGGCACCGTCTTCGAGCGCTCCCACATCCCGCTCAACAAGTGGCTCTTGGCCGTCCACCTTCTGTCTTCGTCAAAGAAGGGCATCAGCGCGCATCAGCTCTGGCGCATGCTCAACTTCGGTTCCTACCGTACCGCCTGGTTCATGGCTCACCGCATCCGTGAAGCCATGAAGGACGATCCGTCCTCAGGCCCTTTGGGCGGTGAGGGCAAGGTGGTCGAGGCCGACGAAACCTATTTCGGCGACGCCGGCATTCCCCACCCGACCGATACGTTCGTGACCGGCAAGGGCTGGGTGCAGACTGGCCGCCGCGCCATGCACAAGGTCGTCGCACTGGTCGAGCGTAACGGCCGCGCCCGCGCCATGAAGGTTGACCGCCTGACCGCCAAGGACGTTCGCGACGTTCTCGTTCGCAACGTTGACCGCAAGTCCCACCTGATGACGGATGAGGCCCTGCACTACACCAGCGTCGGCAAAGAGTTTGCGAGCCACCAGACCGTCATTCACTCTCAGGACGAGTACGTTCGCGGCTCGGTCTATACGAACACTGTCGAAGGCTTCTTTTCGGTGTTCAAGCGCGGAATGAAGGGCGTCTATCAGCACTGCGGCGAGCAGCACTTAGACCGCTACTTGACTGAATTTTCCTTTCGTCATTCCAACCGCGTTGCGCTCGGCGTTGATGATACCGAGCGCACCGCCCGCGCCATTCGCGGCGCCAAGGGCAAGCGCTTGACCTATCGGCGGATTGATACATCCGAAGACATTGAAGCAAAAAATCCGCCGTTTTAGGCGCTGGAGAAAACGCCGCCAAAAACAGAAATCCCGGTGAAGTTGGGAATCCGATTCTTCACCCTTGACGGCTGAGTTAACTATCAAGAAACTGACTAGTGCAAGCTCGAAGATTCGGGCTGCACATAGAAAAGCCGGGCATTTGTCGTGCCCGGCTCTCTGTGTATCCGCAATCGCCTTGGACAGCTCGCGGATCAGTCGTCGTTACGACGGGATAAGACTCCCGGACGGCCGGTTTTGTCAAGCTGTCCAAGGCAGTTCCAAGAAAGGAACGCGCCTTGTTAATTGCCCAAAACCCCGCCTACCGCCTCACTTTTGAGGATGCCGTTGCCATTTGGCTGCGTCATTGGGCTGGCGACTACCAGCACCGCATCGCCGCCGACTACGGCGTAAACTCCGGCCGCGTCAACGACGTTCTGAAAGAACGCCTGCACGTTAGGAGCCGCCAAGCCGCGCTGCTCCTTCGGTCGGCATAAAGCCCGAATCACTTGGCGGGCGGCTTCGGCTGCCCGCCATCCTTTCGCCGGGCGACGATTCGCTTGACGATAGGCTTCTTCGTCACCGGCTGAGGCGGCGTCTTCAACATTCGCCTTAGTATCTGGTCGCGCCGTTGATCGTCGGGGCCGTTCTCAGACATACCCACTATCCCAGATTTCCCAGCTTTCCCCAGTGCCAACCCGGTGCAAAACGCGGGTTGTGCGTTGCCGACTCTCACCGGCTCGGCCTACTTTCCGAATCGCTAGGAAACGGCGGAGGGGCCGGCTGCAACCGGCCCCGTGTTTTGCTCACCCTGGGCGGACACTCCTAGATGGCGCACCCGGCTATGGGTGCCTTGGAGGCCGATCCGCTGCGGCCTCCTTGCTAAATTCCCGGCCGTCCCTTGAGTGCACCAAGGTCGGACCGGCAGGCGCCAAGGGCGCCAGGTGCCTCGGAACGCGTCCGGGGCTCCAACCACCAGGGAGCCGGCTCTTACGGGCTGGCTCCCTGCCTTCATTAGCCGGCATTACGCCGACTAATATGCGCATGGTGCATGTGCACCACATTCACTTCAAGTGAAATTGCTACCGGATTGGCAACAGTCCACTACACCGACACCCTTGAAACGCGCTCGCCTGCTGGATTCCTGCTACCTGACAGCGACTCGGTACGTCAAGTGCATAATCCCCTACGGCACTGTCCGACTTAGGACAGACCGGGAACGAAATTGGGACACTCTAGGTCGCTGCGTCTCTTTGCGTTTGCGCTGGTGGCGCCGATGGCGGCGGGGATGGGTGCAGGAAGGTGGTCCAAATCCAGAAAGCGAATCCACCGAAAACAGCGAGGGCTCCTGGCACCGCAAGGACCAGTTTGGCCTTCTCGCCCCACGATTGCTTTGCCCAGCCTTCTCGAAAGCGCCGGATGCCAGAAGGCCGCTTCCCGTTAGGGTCAACGACTAGTGCGATATGGAGAGCAATTTGCGTGAGGCATTCGATCTGCGCGGCATTGAAAGTGCCCTTCTCTCCTTCCGGATGGCAGATCTGTGCGATGGCCCCGGCCAATTGATCGTGCACCATGGCGTAACGGTGATCGACGCTTCGGATGTCGCCAATGTGCTGAACGAGGCTGGCGAGTTGCTTGGCCGCATCGACCCGACGCTGTCGTTCTTGCTCGGTTGCCATGGGGGCACATATGACAAAGAGCGGGAGTCACCCGCTCTTCCGGAAGAGAATCGCGATTGAGTATCTTGGACGGATCAATCGGAGGGTGCAAGAGCGCGGCCAAGGGTCTCAGCATCGGTCTTATTGAAGCCCTTCTCCCGCAACTTGCTGGTGATCAGTCCTGCCGACACAGGATGGCGGTCCTCAAGCAACGGGACCATGACCTTCACAATCGAATCGACTTCATCAGGGGTGAAGCCGCCGTGAGCAAGGATCGACGAGACCCGGAACATCAGATCGTGTATGCGCGAGCGGCTTATACGTTCGCGCGCCTTCTCGCTGACGGGATACTCGTCGTCTGTCGCCATAATGTTGCGGTTGCGTCCCATGGCGATGGTGCTCATTCGCGAACACTCTCTCTGCCGACTGGCTGGTTAAGCCGGAGTTAACCATAAAAGCGGCATGCGCCCAAATCGCGGCACGCTGACAGCGTGCATATTGGGGATTACCCAACGTCCGTCAAGCGAAACGGTTGCATGCGAGCCGCGCTGCGACGCGTGCGCGCATCCCCTAGGTGCTCAGCCCTCCGTCGATGACGGTAAGTCCACCCACGCGCCGCCCGCCACCAATGGTCAGCGTGGGCTTCTGTGTGAGGGCGGCCTGCACCAACTCGCTCACGGACCAAACGTGATCCGTCAGACCAAGGCTCAGCGCGGGAGTCGTGCGCGTCGTCTCGTGGACGCGACAGAAATTGTAGTGGGCAACAAACAGGCTGACGGCGGCGGCGTGGTTCTCGAACTTCTTGGAGAAGGCATTCGTCAGGCGGGCGAACCGCCGGCAGGCCATGCGAATGCTGAGATTGCTACGCTCAACGTAGGACGTTGAAATGTGCTCCGGCTCCCCGACGACGGCGTAGCGCTGTACCGCTACTACACGACCTGGCGCGTAGCGCCGGGCGGCGTCCTTGGTCGCTTGTACGGCCAGGTGCTTGATGATTTGGCCATACGGCGAGCCGTCGAAGTAGACCGGCACATAGGAATCGTAGGGCACGAAACCGTCGCTCGAAATCTCCGGCTTCCCCAGGACGCGAGAGCGGAGGTCGCCAAGAAAAGCCTCGGTGTTGTTCGTGTCGCGCTTGCCAAGGCGATAGGAAAGGATCGCCTTCGATGACGACGCCAGAGCCGTGAAAAGGTACTGGTCGCCGCGATCAACGGGCTCTTGCGGCGCATACTTCCGTTGACGCTTGCCGACGTAGGAGTGGATTTCGTCGATCTCGATACGACCGACCCGCAGGCCGTTGAAGGTGCGGTCATGCAGGCCAGCGCAACCGCGACCGACGCTGACGCCGAGGCGCATGATCGTATCGCGGTGGACGCCAGTCAGCCGCTCGACCGAGCGGATCGAGCACCCCTCCGTCAGGTCGGCGGTGATTTCGGCTTGGGTGTTAAGCGACAGAACGTTCATGGGGCCCAATCCCAGAGTTGCGGGACTGGCCGAAACGCGAGCGATTCGCTATATAAAACGGAGCGGTCATTCGCTTAGGGGCCCAATCCCTGAGTGGTGATCGGGACCGGCGCGGCGCCAACCGCGTCGGTCCGTTAGTGGTTCGGGGCCTCGGATTCGGACCGAGATTGCCGCCGTCGTAACTGGGGCGTCCTACCGTTAGACGAGCCCCGAGAAGCTAGAGAGCCAATTGCAGGGCCGGTTGCCGTTTCCTTCGCGGGAGTGCGGCGCCGGCCCTTCCTTCATCCCTGCCCCGACGCCGTCGGCTGCCGTCGTCGGGGCTCCCACCCTCCTGGTCATACCTGCTCTCCAAATGACCAGAACAGCCTCGCACGTCGTTAGTCATTTTGCAAATGCTTTCTGGTCATTTTGGTCAAAACTGTTGCGTTGAGCCTCTGCTCGATCTATACAAAGGTGCCGACAGGAGGCGCCGATGACCGAACCGACCGAAAATCCTAAGTCAGCAACGAAGCGCCAAGGGCGGAGCCCTGCCTATCCAGGCTTGCCCCTGAAGATCGCGCTCCAGCGCGCAAAGGCGCAATACGACGCGGAAGGGAAGTACGCGATACCGCTGCCCTCGGCCTTCAAGGCGTGGGGATACAGCGACAAGAGCAGCGGTGGCCGCGATACCCGCGCGTCATTGCGCTATTTTGGCCTCATTACCGTTGATGGGGACGGCGACAGCGCGAAGGTTAAGCTTACGGAGGATGCGCTCCGGGTGCTCCTAGATGAGCGGGAAGACGAGACGGAGAAGAAGGCCATCATCCGCCGCCTTGCCCTCAATCCGTCGGCTCACAAGAAGCTGTGGGCGAAATTCCCGGACGGGATCAAGTCAGACGCCACGGCTTCGCACTACCTCGTCTTCGATGAAGGGTACAATAAGACCGCAGCGGATGCACTTATCGCCGAATTCAAGGAAACGGCCGGGTTTGCAGGACTCTATGAGCCTGGTACTATGTCAGTCATCTCCGAGCCGGATGCGGATGGTTCCGAGCGGCCTGAGGAGAGTGGTGCGGCGGCGATTGCGAAGGGGATACAGCCCCCACCCCGCGACCCGCCTCCGCCGAACCCGAAGGTGACGGTCATGGAAGGCGAGCGCGTTGCGCTGATCGAAGAAAGCAAGCCCGGTCAGTATCTGAAGCTGATTGCAAGCGGGGAAGTCGATAGCACCATGCTCGAAGCCCTGGAAGATTTCGTCAAGCGCCAACGGAAGCGCCTCGGGGCGCAGACGGTGTCGGAGTCGAAGGGGTAGAGGTGGCCGCTATCTGCAAAACCGGACACCCGCCCCGCCAACTTAGGACACCGGGGATGGAATGCGGACAGTACCATCCCCTACCAGAAGGGGATTATGCACTTGACATAATATAGGGGCTGTGAGACAAGGGATTCCAAGGAGTTGCCATGTCCACGAACCTTTCCGACCCGATGTTCAGCGATGAGGACGAAGCCCGCGCCTATTTCGAGCGCATGCGTTGGCCAAACGGCCCCTTCTGCCCTCATTGCGGGAACGCCGACAAAACCAAAATCACCGCCCTACAGGGCAAGAGCCACCGCAAGGGCCTCTACCAGTGCAACGATTGCCGCGAGCCCTTCACGGTCACGGTCGGCAGCGTCATGGAACGCAGCCACCTACCGCTGACCAAATGGGCCTTGGCGTTCCACCTGATGGCCGCCAGCAAGAAGGGCGTCTCCGCCCATCAGCTCATGCGGACCCTCGGCATCGGCTCCTATCGAACCGCGTGGTTCCTCGCCCATCGCATCCGCGAGGCCATGAAAGACGATCCGTCCTCAGGCCCTTTGGGCGGTGAGGGCAAAGTCGTCGAGGCCGACGAGACCTACTTCGGCGATGCCGGCATTCCCCACCCGACCGACACCTTCGTAAGCGGCAAGGGCTGGGTTCAGACCGGCCGCCGTTCCATGCACAAGGTCGTTGCCCTGGTCGAGCGTAACGGCCGCGCCCGCGCCATGAAGGTCGACCGCCTGTCGGCCAAGGACATCCGTGACGTTCTCGTTCGCAACGTGGACCGCAAGTCAGATCTGATGACCGATGAGGCTCTGCATTACACAAGCGTCGGCAAAGAGTTCGCCAGCCACCAGACCATCGTTCACTCGCAGGACGAATACGTTCGTGGCTCGGTCTATACGAACACCGTTGAGGGCTTCTTTTCGGTCTTCAAGCGCGGGATGCGCGGCGTCTATCAGCACTGCGGCGAGCAGCACCTTGACCGCTATCTGACGGAATTTTCCTTCCGCCACTCCAACCGCGTCGCGCTTGGCGTTGACGACACTGAGCGCGCCGCTCGCGCCGTCAAAGGCGCCGAAGGGAAGCGGCTAATGTACGTTCAACCTCGTAAAGCCGAAGACCCTGAAACAGAAAGCCCGCCATTTTAGGCAGTGGAGAAGACGGCGGCGAAAGATGTCTCAATCGCATGCCACCCAAGATCGGCTGGCATTGTCCCATTTGTGCTTTCGGAGGTGTTCCCCTTGGCCGAAAAACTGGATGAACCAAAGCCCCCCGTTGCCGACATGCGGGTCTCGGTCATTGACCCTCACAACGTCCCTATTCAGTACTTCGATTGGATTGTCAGCGGCGGCTCCGGTGCCGGCATAGTGAACGTTGCGCTTGCGGCGATTGATCATGGCATAGCCACCAACGAAGCCCCCCGGGTGATCCTACAGGCGAAACTGAGAATGAACGTCACGGTCGCCGCAAACCTGCATCGCTTCCTCGGCGAACTACTAGCTGGGCACTCTCCAAAGCCTACAAGCCACCTAAACTAGGCGCGAGACTTTCCAACTCTCGCTCGCCCTTTGCCAGTCGTCCGCTTCGCGGGACTCGGCGGCTTCTTATCGCTAGGCTTGTGAGGCTGCGGCGGCGTGCTCAAAGCTCGGCGCACGGCTGCATCGCGACGCTTGACCGCTTCCGCCTCGCTCAGTTCTTCCGGGTCTTCCATGATCAATCCGGCTCTGGACCGCTCGCCACAACACGCCAAGCTAATCGGCTCGATGGTGCTTGGCTATACGGAGCTAGAGGTCTCGTTCATGCACGCGGCGGCCCTCGCCCTAAGGCTGGAATTTCCCGCCCTGCATGCCTTCGAACTAATCCTGGGCGAAACCCTCAAGCTCAAGGTGATACACGCGCTCTCCCGAGGCACCTTTGCCAAGACGGAACTCGGCAACGCCTACGCGATCTCTCACAAAATGATCCATGAATGCCTGAACATTCGGAACCGCTATGCCCATTGCAACTGGCGCAAGGACGGAAGACAGCTAGAGTTTCTCGACGCCAAGGACATCTTCAAAGACGGCACTGCGCCACAAGACGATGAGCGTTGGCGCCGCCTCACCATTCCAATTCTGAAAGCCCAAGCAGCCTTTTTCGAAGGGACTCGAAAATGGCTCCTGTATTTGGGCCTGATGCTTCAGGCATCAGAGGATCAGAAGCCTCTTTGGAAAGCTCCTCCGCAAATGCAGCCACCGCCAGGGCACAGTGAGCGCCGGAAACGCTCACCCGCTCGCGTCGGTAAATCTCGTCCGCACAAGCGGACAAAGCCCTCCTGAGAGGGATTAAGTCTCGCTCTTCCTGGTGAGGCGTCGGCCTGTCGCCGTCCGTATGAGTCACGCTTCCTGCTATGTCAAGTGCATAATCGCCTACCAGAAGGTACATATCAGGAACAAAACAGGAATAAAAGGGGCAGCCTATCGAACGAGGACGTTCTTGAACTGCCACGGATCGTCGCGATCGGCATCGCTCGGGAAAAGCGGGCTGATGCTCTTAAGCGGCGTCCAATCGGTGTAATAGCCGCGGACTGGGCCGAGGTACGGCAATTGCACTTCAAGGCAGCGCCGGAAGTCCAGGTCGTCGGCCTCCACGATCCCGGCACTCGGATTTTCCAGCGCCCACACCATTCCGGCGAGTACGGCGGAACTCACCTGCAAACCGGTAGCGTTCTGATCCGGCGCCAAGCGCCTCGTCTCTTCGATCGACAACTGCGAGCCGTACCAATAGGCGTTGCGGGAATGCCCGTAGAGGAGCACGCCGAGTTCGTCGATCCCATCGACGATTTCGTTCTCATCGAGGATGTGCCAGTCCAGGGGCTCGCCACCACCGCGACCGAAGAGTTCGTGCAGCGAGAGAACCGCGTCGTTTGCAGGGTGATAGGCGTAGTGGCACGTCGGACGATAGGCGACCCGCCCTCCCTCGCGCAGCGTGAAATAGTCCGCGATCGAGATCGATTCGTTGTGAGTGACCAAGAACCCGTACTGCGGGCCGGCTGTCGGGCACCACGACCTCACCCTGGTATCGGCCCCCGGCTGCCGTAAGAAGATGGCAGCGCCGCAGCCGAAATCGTGCGTGCCCGCATTTGCCGGCATCCAGCGTTCATGCGTGCCCCAGCCGAGCTCAGCCGGCTGTTCGCCCTCCGACACGAACCCTTCGACCGACCAGGTGTTGACGAAGACCCCGAGTGGCTTCGGCGACCGCGCGCGTTGCGTGTCGCGCTCAGCAATGTGAATCCCCTTTACGCCCAGCCGCTGCATCAACCGCGCCCAGCCATCCCGGGATGCCGGCGCCTCCGCAGGCACTCCCGTCGCCTCGGCAATATCGAGCAGCGCTTTCTTGACAAACCAGGAGACCATTCCCGGATTGGCGCCACAACACGAAACGGCGGTCACGCCGGCGCCAAGTCGCCTCCGAGCGTCGAGTATGGTCTCGCGAAGAGCGTAGTTGGAGCGTGCCGCCGGACTCTGTTGAGCGTCGAAGTAGAAACCCGCCCAGGGCTCGACAACGGTGTCGATGTAGAGCGCACCAAGCTCGCGGCAGAGTTCGATGAGGGCCAAGCACGACACTTCGACAGATAGATTGATGCAGAAGCCCCGCCCCCCACCACCGGTGAGCAGCGGAGTGAGCAAGTCGCGGTAATTTTCGGCGGTCACCGCTTGGTTGACAAAGCGTATGCCGCGTCGCTCGAGGTCAGCCTGGCGCTCGTTGTCGGGATCGATCACGACAAGGCGGGATCGATCGAATTGGAAGTGCCGCTCGATCAACGGCAACATCCCTCGGCCGATCGATCCGAAGCCAACGATCACCACTGGACCGTCGATGCGCCCATAGACTGGCCATCCCGCCATGTGCCTCTCCTGTCGTGGCGGCCCACCCAAAAGCGCGGCCGCCCTAAAAAGCAAGGGGCGCCGTGACCGGCGCCCCTCCAAGAACCGCCAGACTATACGCCGCTAGATCACATACTGTGCCAGTGGCGGAAAGCCGTTGAAAGCAACTGCCGAGTAGGTCGTTGTATAAGCACCGGCTCCCTCGATCAGGATTTCGTCGCCTATGGTCAGCGACAAGGGCAGCCAGTAGGGCGTCTTCTCGTATAGAACATCCGCTGAATCACACGTCGGCCCCGCGACTACGCAAGGGGCCACCTCACCGCCGTCATGCGGCGTGCGGATCGGATAGCGGATCGCTTCGTCCATGGTCTCCGCCAATCCGCCGAATTTGCCGATGTCGAGGTAAACCCATCGCACATCGTCGCACTCGTCCTTCTTGGAGATCAGCACGACTTCCGCCTTGATCAGGCCGGCGTCGCCCACCATGCCGCGGCCAGGCTCGATGATCGTCTCGGGGATGCGGTTGCCGAAATGGCGCCGCAGCGCCGCGTTGATGGAAGCGCCATAAGTCTGAACGGCCGGCACCTCTTTCAGGTAGCGGGCCGGGAAGCCGCCGCCGAGATTGACCATGCGCAGCTGGATGCCGCGATCGGAGAGAATCCGAAAGATCTCCGCTGACGAGGCAAGCGCCTGGTCCCAGGCCTCGGTGTTGGGTTGCTGCGAACCGACATGGAACGAGATGCCATGGGCGTCGAGACCGACAGCCTGAGCGTGCTCAAGCACGCCGACTGCCAGCTCTGGCACGCAACCGAACTTCCTCGACAAAGGCCACTCGGCACCTTCGCATTCCGATAGGATCCGGCAAAAGACGCGAGCGCCGGGGGCGGCCCGAGCGACCTTGTCGACCTCGGCAACGCAATCGACGGCAAAGAGACGGACGCCGAGTTCGAATGCCCGAGCGATGTCCCTCTCCTTCTTGATCGTATTACCGAAGGAAATTCGATCGGCGGTCGCCCCCGCTTCAAGTACCATGCCAATTTCGGCGAGCGAAGCGCAGTCGAAGGCGGAGCCGAGTTCGGCCAGGACGCGGAGGATCTCCGGCGCCGGATTGGCCTTCACCGCATAATAGATGCGGCTGTCGGGCAATGCCCGGCTGAAGGCCCGGTAATTGTCGCGTACGACATCGAGATCAACGACGAGACACGGCCCCTCAGGGCGTCGCTCCTTGAGGAAAGCACGGATGCGGTCGGTCATGGGCGGGTTCTCCCCCACGCAAGAGTTAAAACCGCCGCCCGCTTGCTTTGGCACCTCGCCGCTGTGGAGACGGCCGACTTGCCAGAACTTGCGAACGGTTTGTCGGCTTGCGCCGACTGGTTTTTTGCGGGTGGAGGTCGCCAAAACGAGACAGGGCCGTCCGTTTCGTCGCCGCCTTCGTTTGGAACGGGAAACCCGATCCGCACGCCCGGCAAGGAAGTAGTGCCTCTTCAGTGACCCCGGCGGTTGGATTGCCGGCAGAGACCAAAAAAGCCCGCTACGTCGTTGCTTTAAGCCGCGTCCTTCGAAGCATCCGGAGAGTGGCTCCGGCCGATTCGCCCTCGGACATTGCGACCACAGGCACGTGCGAATTTGGGCACGCGTTAGATATGCCTACCGCCATCGGATTTCAAGGAAATTCGCGGTCTGCACAACAAAAAAGGCCTGAAAAATGGTAGATCGATGCAGCGGGGGGCCGGCAATGCCACGCCCCCCTAGCACAAGCCAATTACAATTCAGGCCTGTTGGACAGCCGACAGGACCCACGCCCCGCCGCCGTCGCGGCGGAAAGTCCAGACTTCCGTCGCTTCGTTTGGCCCGAAACCTACGGACTGGCCGGTCGTCCGATCGACGGTCTCGTCCTTGATGGTAAAGCGCATTGCCACGGTCGCATACTCGCTCCCGCCTTCGCGCCAAGCCTCTGCAAGGTCACCGCGCAAGAGCTTGACACCGCTGATTCGGTTGACCCGACCTTGCTTCGCGTTGGCGGCCAGGTCTGCGGCCAGCGCGTCCATCATTTCCGGTGTGACCAATCGGCGAAGGGTTGCGAGGTCCTCTTTGCCATACGCAGTCTGTATCTCGGAAAGGAGTTCCTCGAACTGATCGAAGTCCGCGGCCTTCAGCCCGGTCTCGTCGTTGGGGCGCCGGCCGTTGCTGCTCCGCGGGGGCGAAGCCGTCCCGCGGAGGTCGCCCACGGGAGCCGCCGACCGCTGCCAACCGCTCCCGGCTGCCCCAGCGAAAGCCGGCCGCGATCCCCGACCTAACCAGCCAAGGACCCATCGGGCCAAGAGGAATATGACGCCCGCCTGCAGAACGAACCCCAATACTGACCCGAACCCCGTCAGTCCGCCGAGGAACCCGTACCCAAAGAGCATTCCGAACAAGCCCGCGCCGAGAAAACCGGCCAATAGGCCGCCCGCGAAACCGTTACCGCCAAACAGCCCCCGCGAGGCCTGAGCAGGCGCGGCCTTGGCCGTCGTCCGATCAATCGGCGCCGCCGTCCGCGGCGCGGTCTGCGTGACCGGCGGGGCCACGAAAGTGCGGGCTCCACGACTGCCAACGCTCGATCCGCCTCCGACGCGTGCCTCTGCCGCGCCTGAAACGGCGAGTGCCGTTGCGAGGAGAAAGAGGCCGAGTACCCTGCCCTTGCGACTCACCTTTTCGTTGACCCTCCTTGGGTCGCGGTCGAATGACCGCGGGACATATGGTGATAGGATGCCTTCTTGTCGAGGGCGCCGACCCGGGCCCCATTCGGCCTTCAAGGGGTACACCTCCCCATGTCCCTTAACCGTCGCTCCCTCTTCCTCGGCAGCATTCCATTCGTTGCCTTTGTCAGCACCGTTCCCGCTCGGGCGCAGGGCATTCTGTCGGGCCTCTTTGGCGGCACTCATTTCCCAACCGAACCCTTCGCGATCGATGCTGCGGCCGCGGCCCGAGCAATCTCCGACTTTCGCAAGCTGAGCGGGCTTGTGGCAGTCACTGTCAGTTCCACTTTGATGAAGGTGGCGACGACGCAAGCTAAGGCGATGGCCGAGGCTGGCATCATGAGTCACGACGTCGCCGGGTCTTTCCCGACCCGGCTATCGGCGGCTGGCTACGCGGCAGCGGCGGCGGTTGAGAATATTGCCGCCGGCCAAAAGAGCTTCGCCGAGGTGTTCGGGGGCTGGCAGAAATCGCCCGGCCACCGTGAGAACCTGCTCGCTCCGGATGTCAATCAATTGGGTATTGCCGCTTACCGCGGCACCGGCAGCAAGTACGGTATCTACTGGTCGCTGGCCCTTGGTTCGACCAGGCGCTGACATCCGCCACCAGTCAGGTTCGTTGGCCGTAGAAATAGTTCGCACGACGTCCGAACATCGCCTGACGCAGGCGGCGTCGACCCGCCTCGCTCCTGCGTAGCGGCTCAACGAGCGCGTGCGCCCCGTCGTAGGCGGCGATCTTGACGCCGTCCCATATGCGCTGGCCGCCTGGTGGGCTCTGTGGCAGACCGGCCCGTCGGAGCACTGCGTTGATGAAGTAGAGTTTGTTGTGCCTGAGATTGAGCGGCGACTTCCACGTGATCGCCATTGAGATCGTCCATTGGTTCCCATTCCTGACCCAGTGCGGCCAGGTGTAGGGCAAGAACATCCCATCGCCGGGGAGGAAGCGGTAAACCTCCGCCTTCCGCTCGAAGGACTCGGCGTAAAAGTGATTGCGGTGCTTCCCAGGATAGGTCTCGAGATCGCGATCCGACACCAAGGATCGGTCCCGATTGTCGAACACGTGCATGAACTTCTCTCCGCGAATGTGAACGAAGAAGTTCTGCTCGTAGTCGACATGAAAGGGCGTAACGGCATTCGCCGACGACACGAAGATGAAGCCCTGAGCATCGCTCATAGTCAGGCTGCCGGCCCGGCCGTGCTTCAGGGTCGTGGCGGCATCGGCAAGGCAGGCCTCGATCAACTCGCGATAAGGCGGGATGGTTTCGACCCGCTTAAGCACCATCCACGCACCGGCAGTCTCAATCTGGCGAACAACATCCGCCGGCTCCAGATCGACACCCGGAGTCTGGTCCGGCGGCTGGTTCGGGTTCAGCCTTCCGGAATTGTATTCCACGCGATCGCGATCGATCTGACCCGCAAGTTCCGCGAGCGCCCGCAGCGAAAGGAGCGGGTGATCGGCCAAGCGATGACGTGTCCGGAACGGCACGTCGGGAAACGTCCGACCGGCCGCAAGATCGAAAGACAGGAGGCGCGCATCGTGCATGGCTAGGGCCTCCGACGCAGGTGATGAACCAGCGTCTTCATTCGATCGCGCGCGCGGCGCTGCAATCGCTCACTCGCCAAACCGAGCCGATAGAGCGCCGATCGCCGCGGCGGTCCGATGACTACGGTTCCGATCGCCAGGCGATCCCGCCACAGATGATCGATCATCGGGTGATCAGGCGCGGCCAGCGAGTCGGCACGGCAGAGCGAGCGGCTCCGCTGAGAATGGTTGCCGAGTTCGAGCATCAACTGGGCGCCGGGCGAGAAGCGCTCGAATTCCGGGTCGTGGGCGATCTTCCATGTGCAAAGAAGGTCCCCATGCACGAAGCTGACGGCGATGGCGATAGGACGCCTGTCGATGCGAAGGGCCATCGCCTGACAAGCACGCGTCCGCGCCATCGACGCCACTGCCTCGCGGGCGAATGTCTCGATCTGTGGCTTAACGGCGATTGCGGTGCCCTTTTTACCCTTCCAGCCGGCTCGCTCGAGAACGAGGAACTCCTCGAAGGCCTCGGCTACGGCCGTCGCTGTCGAGGCAGCATCGACCGTGACGTCGCCGAGATCGCTGAGGCGCCGCATCTGCCGCGCATATTCCTTGCGGCGGCGGGAAGCGAGCGACGCGCGGAGATCGGCCGCGCCTCCCGGCTGCGGGATAAGAGCCGCTCGGCGATGCACCCCCACAATGTCGAATGCCCGGCCGCGAAAATGGGCCGCCGCGCGAAGCGCTTCGGCGGCATTTCCGTCCAGCGTCAAGTCCGGCACCACGAGGGGGCAGTCGGGTGCCGCTGCTGAAAGCAAAGCGACAGCCGCTTCCTCGCTTCGGTTCCGAGCTAGGAGCGGGACCCCGAGCGGCGCGTAGTCGTGCACCCAAACAAGCCGGCTCTGGACCACACCGCCGACCATCGTGTTGACGATGGGAGAGAGCCCAGCAAGTTGGCCGCTGATACGTGGTGCCGCAATCTCAAGCCGCTCTCGCGGCAACAATGCGTTTGCTGCCGGCAACAGGAAACCGGATTGAAAGAATGGGTTGGGCTCGACCGCGCTCTCGGCCAGCTCTCGCCATTCGGTGAGAAGACTTGCGCCGACAGTAGCCAGATCAACGATCGGCGGGGCCGCCGCGGCGCCGATAACGCGAGCCGGAGGTGACGCCTGCCGCCTCAGTGCGAGGAGAGCGGTCATCGCGCCGGTCCCGCCGGCGGGCGCCCGATGAACAGGCATACGACGGCACCGCCAGAACCTACCGCGACAGGCATTACGTGAAATGCCCCGCCGACCGTCGAGGAGTCGCGGCTTCCCATCTCTACCGTCGAGGAACTGGCCAAGTTTATCCCAATGTGCGGCGACTTTTATTATAGGCGCGTTGTAATTCAGGCAGTCGTCGACGCAAGCATCGAGGACAACGCGTGCTGGTTAATGATTAACTTGACACTCGATTTGCCGAGACACTGTTCGACGAACTCATCCGTCAAGCGATCGCCGCCGCCAGGGCATGACAAGCGGATTGTCAAACGCTGCGGCAGCATCGGGGGTGTCGGGTTGGGCCGCCCCAACCGCGGCGGCGAAGAGCTGACGGATCTCAGCCTCCGGCAATTCGCGGCCGATCAGCGTCAGCGCCCCACGCGCTCCGGGCGGCCAGGATGGCAGTCGGCCTCCGATGTCGTAAGCGCCCTGCACTGCTTGGACGACTGACGGACGGCCCGCCTCCTCCCTCAGAGTGACCAATCCCTTCAGCCGAAGAAGGCGCGTTCCGAACCGCTCCGCGAGATGGTTGAGAAACCGCGTCAGGGCGTCGGCCCCGATCGGCTCCGGTACGTCGAGAGTGAAGGAATCAAATCTCTTCGCGTGGCTGACCTCCTTTGGGGGCACAGCAAGGCTCAGGAACTGCCCCCTCGCCGTGGGGGCTGGCTTCTGCAGCAGAGCCGCCAGGGCGGAGTCCCCGTCGGCGGTCGTAACGATTGGCGCTTCGGCGTTGATCGCTTCGATAGCGGTGCTCAACCGCCCGTCGCTTGGTGCCAAGTCGGTCTTGCTGATCACGATCAGGTCGGCGAGAGCGACCTGCTCGACCGCCTCCCGCATCTCAATCGCGGTCTCCAGGAACGCGTTCGCAGCAACCACCGTAATCACGCCAGCGGCGAGGAACCGCAAACGCAGATACGGATGCCCAATCACTGTCGCAATGATCGGTGCCGGCGAGGCCAGGCCCGTGGTCTCCACGATGACGCGATCGGGCGCGCCGCGGCGCCCGTTGTCGATGTCTCGAAGCAACTCCTCAAGCGTCGCGGAGAACTCGCCGCGCACGGTGCAGCACACGCATCCGGACAGTAGGCCAATGACGGTTGCCGACCCCGAAAGAAGTCGGTCGTCGAGCCCGGCTTCCCCGAACTCGTTGACGAGAACCAGGCTTCCCGCAAGAGCGGGTGAAGCCAGAAGGCGTTTCAGTAGAGTGGTTTTCCCAGCTCCCAGAAACCCTGTGACAACGATCAGCGGAATTCTGGCACGCGAGCCGCTGCGAACAGTGGCGCTCAATCCTTCGGCCCGGATTTCGATGCATCGGGCGTTGCACCGCGCGCACCGCCCGCTGCCGGCGTCGGAGGTGCCGGTTTCGGACGCGGCACCGGAGCGCCTCCCCCGGCGCTGGTTGCGGCCGCGACTGCCTTGGCCGGCGGCGCCACTGCTCCGCCGGCATCCTTCTTGGAAGGAATCCCGGCTGCGACCGCTGCCTTGACAGGGGCCGGATCTCGCCCCGATTCGCCATCGGCTCCCCCGGTAAACACCTTCACCGGCTCAGCGGTCCGCAATGGTGGACCGAGCGGCCAGGGATCGCCGGGACCGGGCGCCCCCTCGATCGGCGCGTGGCGCTTGCACACCATATCGTGCAAATCAACCGGACCGCTAAATCCGCTGGGACTGCGGAAGTCCTTCAAGCTCGTGGCGCGAACCTGCGTACCCGTGTTGAAACCCTGGTCGAGCAAATTGACGGCGAGTTGCGCCCGGGCGCGGGAGGAGGATTCCGCCATCACCACCACAAGGAGCGTCCGGTCGCCTCGCGTTGCTGTCGCGACCAAGTTGAAACCAGCGGCACAGGTGTAGCCGGTCTTCATGCCGTCGGCGCCCTCGTACCGCTCCAGCAGAGGATTCTCCGACCGCAGTACCTGTTTTCCAGACCTTATCGCTGGGATGCCAAACAAGTCACGATACTGCGGGAAGTCCTTCCAAATGCGCGCTGCGAGGACCGCCATGTCCCGAGCCGTCGTGACATGGCCTTCGTCATGCAGACCGTTGGGATTCTCGAAGTGGCTTTGCGACATTCCGAGGCGCCGCGCTGCGTCGTTCATCGCCACCACAAACGCCGGCTTGCTACCGGCGATAGCTTCTCCGAGCGCCACCGCCACATCGTTCGCGGACTTGACGATCAGCATCTTCAAGGCGTTGTCGACCGTGTAGACGGTGCCGACAGCAAACCCCATTTTCGACGGCGGTTCGGCGAGCGCTGTCGCGCTTTCCACGACAGGCGACGTGAGCTTGAGGCGGCCGGCGGCAAGAGCCTCAAACGCCAGATAGGCCGTCATAAGCTTGGTGAGCGACGCGGGATATCGAACCGCGTCGGCGGAGCGCTCAGCCAGCACCGTCCCCGCTCCTATGTCCACCACGATGTAGGGAGACGGGATTACTGGCGGCGCGGGCGGAAGTGGCGGGGCTGTCGCCGCTGCGGCATTCGAGGCCAATGCCAACAGCAGCGCCGCGGCCCACAGCACCGAGCCCTGGCTTGATCGGGACAAACCGCACCTCTCGCGACGGCAGCCGTAATGGTTACCGCATGCCGGCTGCGAATCAAACCGAGTCCGCCTTGTTTCCACTCGATGGTTTGACGGTTGTTGACAGGAGCCGGCCTGGGCTAAACTTTTTTCCCGTTTGCCTCACCGGAGCGGAACTGAACTTGATCACCAGTCCACGCCTCACCGTGGAGCCCCTTCCCAACGACGACATGCCCGATTGCCCGTGCTGCGATGGCGCCGGCACGATAGCACAGGGCTTTGTCTACGCTGGACGGGATCCCTATGCCGCTTACGTCGGCGGGCTAAGCGGCCTCTCTAAGAGCGGCAAGCCTCTCCTGGCAATCGCTGCCGGCAGTGGATGGGAAGATGCCGGAGGCTCGGCGAAACGCCGCACCTCTGTGTTCCGGACTGCACTGACCGCGAGAGGTATTCAGTTCAGACTGACCACGGACCTGCCGTCCTTCTGGCCCGACTTCGCCACCCTTGGACGGCGGCTCGGCGCCGGCGACTCCGTTGGCGTGGCCGAAATGCGCTCGCTCGCCCGGCTGATTGTCGCCCATGACGAGAAACTGGCGTTCCTCGTGGCCAACCGCAGATCGCCTCCGGCCTTCTCCGCCGAGGCCTTCCTCTAGACCGTGAGCGCGCATGCCGATCGTCAACCGGTTCTCCGAGTTCCAGCCTGATCTGGTCGCCTGGCGCCGCGACTTTCATCGCTTTCCTGAGGTTCTCTACGAGGTCCACCGTACCGCCGGCACCGTGGCCGATCGCCTCCGCAGCTTTGGCGTTGACGATGTCGTCACTGGCATCGGCCGAACCGGAGTGGTCGCGGTAATCCGCGGTCGCCGCACCAGCAGCGGTCGGGTTGTCGGCCTGCGCGCCGACATGGACGCGCTGCCGATTACCGAGACGAGCGGGATGCCCCACGCATCGCAGAACCCCGGCATGATGCACGCGTGCGGTCACGACGGGCACACCACGATGCTGCTTGGCGCTGCACGCTACCTTGCCGAAACGCGCAACTTCAATGGAACCGTCGTGGCCATCTTTCAGCCGGCCGAGGAGGGTGGCGCCGGCGGACGCGCGATGGTTGACGACGGACTGATGGAGCGTTTCGGGATCGAGCAGGTCTTTGGCCTCCACAACATGCCCGGGATGCCCGTGGGTACCATCGGCACCCGTCCCGGACCAATCATGGCTGCGACCGATGATGTCGCGATCACACTGTCGGGGCGTGGCGCCCACGCAGCCCGGCCGCACGCCGGGCTCGATCTGGTTGTCGCCGCGTCAGCGATCGTCCAAGCCTTGCAGAGTGTAGTATCGCGGACGGTGGACCCGCTGGAGTCGGTCGTCGTTTCGATGACTAAGATTCATATCGGTGAGGCGACAAACGTTATTGCCGAGTCAGGAACGCTGGCGGGAACCGTCCGCACTCTGAAAGCGGAAATTCGCGACCTGGTCGAAGCGCGCGTGAAAGCGATCGTTCGCGGCGTGGCGTCCGCTTACGGGGTCACAGCCGAGGTTCACTATCGCCGGAACTATCCGGTGACCCGCAACCATTCCACTGAAACGGAATTCGCCGCGGCCGTTGCTGAAGAAGTCGTCGGAGCCGGGAACGTACACCGGTCGATTGCCCCGATCATGGGCGGCGAGGACTTCTCGTTCATGCTCGAAGCGCGGCCGGGCGCATTCTTGTTTATTGGCCAGGGCGACACGCCCGGGCTTCACAACCCGGCATACGACTTCAACGACGAGATCATCCCGATCGGCTGTTCGTTCTGGGCCAGGCTGGCCGAGACCGCCATGCCTCTCGATGGGTAAGCGGCCGGCGGACCGGCCGCCCCTGACGGTCTCGGTGCGTGCGCGCCTACTTGACCAACTCGATCTTGCTGGCGCGGTTGACCCCGTTCGTCGTCGTGAACGTCACTTTTACGTTCTGACCGTTCTCCAAGAATTCGCGGGGCTTCTGCGTCGCGCCCGAAGTGAAAAACACTTTGCCCCCGACAGTGACGCTGGTCTCGGTGATGGACCCGAGCGGGCCAACGATCTCCTCGGCGAAAGCAGGGCTGACTCCGACCAGCACCGCACCGGCGACAACGGCAGCGGCCACTAACTTGCCCATTCCATCCCTCCCTTTTTCTTGCAACACCACAGCCAGGCCGGCCGAGCCAAGCGACGTATCGTCCGACCCTAGAACAAGTATAGCACGAAGCCCCGACCAAGCCGCTAGGCCCCGCGAATCCTCAAGATTCGCCGGCCGCGAAGCAATCCGATATTAAGCCGCGCAATCATGCAGGACGCGCATTTACCGCATCGCCGCCGGATCCTCGCTTGGCGGATCAGTTCGCAGTCGCTGCTCCTCACGCGGCGGCTGCTGACTGAAAACTTCCGCCTTTACGCCGGTCGCTATGCCCTGGCCACGCTCCTGATGGCCTCCAGCGGGATTGCGACAGGCGCTAGTGCCTGGATCATGAAGGACGTCGTCAACCGGGTCTTTGTCGACAAGGACGCGATGATGTTGTGGGTGCTGCCGACCACGATCATCGCCCTTGCCCTGGTCCGCGGCCTCTCCCTGTATTGGGGCACAGTGACGCTTAGCCGAGTAGGAAACGACATCGTCGCGGCCTTGCAGCGGCGTCTATACGCGCACCTGTTGACGCTCAGCATCAATTATTTCAGCGCGGTTCATTCCAGCGAATTGATCACTCGCATCGCTCACAACGCGTCGGCTGCGCGCGACGTTCTCGGCACCGTCGTCAACACGTTCAGCCGCGACGTTATCCAACTTGTTTGCTTGATCGCAGTCATGCTGGTCCAGGATCCTGCCGCCGCGCTGATTCTTATCGCTAGCGTCCCGGTGATGCAGGGATTCGGCACAGGTCTCGTTAAGCGAGTGCGCCGCATCGCCAAGCAAGGATTCGACGCGTCGGCCAACCTCCTCGGAGTGATGCAAGAGTCCGTCCACGGCATACGACTTGTAAAAGCCTATTCTTTGGAACCGCATTTCGTCGCCAGGATGAATGCAGCGATCGACGAAAATCGGAGCCGCGCTAACAAGATGGCACGCGTCAGTGCACGCACAGGACCAATAGCTGAAACCGTGGCCGGTCTCGCGATTGCCGGCGTCGTCCTGTGGGGCGGCTTTTCGGTGATCTACCGTAACGAGCAGCCGGGCGAATTCATGTCGTTCCTGTTCGCGATGTTCATGGCTTACGAACCCGCCAAACGCCTTGCCGGCACTCGCCTGCGGATCGAAAGCGGCCTGGTCGGGACGCGGATGATGTATGAATTGCTAGACTCCACGCCGACAATCTCGGCCAACGAAACCGGGCCGGCACTTGTGGTCGGCCGGGGCGAGGTGCGCCTCGATCGCGTGACCTTCGGGTACACCGAGGACCGCGTCCTGTTCCGGAACCTCGATTTCGTCGCCGCCGCAGGCACCACCACCGCGCTTGTCGGCCCATCGGGCGCGGGAAAAAGCACGGTGATGGCGCTTATCGAGCGTTTCCATGACCCGATGTCCGGCCGGGTGCTGATCGATGGACAGGACATTGCCGCCGTTCGCTTGTCGACGCTGCGACAGGAGATCGCCTTCGTCAGTCAGGATGTATTTCTCTTCCACGGCACCATTCGGGATAACATCGCAATCGGACGCCCGACTGCCTCCGACGCCGAAATCGAAGCGGCGGCGCGAGCGGCGATGGCGCATGACTTCATTCTCGCATCCGCTGACGGCTACCGCACGATGGTCGGTGAACATGGTGGCCGGCTGAGTGGCGGCCAACGTCAACGCATCGCCATCGCTCGCGCTATCCTGAAAGACGCCAAGATCGTCCTTCTGGACGAGGCGACCTCTGCACTCGACACGGAGTCGGAGAGCATGGTCCAGATCGCCTTCGATCGCCTCATGCGCGGCCGCACGACGATCGTTATCGCCCATCGCCTTTCGACCGTGCATAACGCTGACCGCATATGCGTGATGGTCGACGGCAGCATCGTTGAAGCTGGGAAACACGCCGAGCTTGTTGCCGCGGGCGGCCACTACGCCAAGCTATACCGACTGCAATTCGAGCCGGAAGCGCGCGCCGCGGCAGCCGCTGCCGCCGGGGGCTAGATCGGGAGGTGTCCAATGATCGGAGTACGCGCGCTGGCCCTCCTTGCAGGCAGCGTCCTCACCGCAAATTGGAGCGCGGCAGCAGATGTCCGCCCCCTGAGCGATATCCTTGTCGCCTCTCCCCGAATCTCAGACATTACGTCGGACGGCGTTGTGATCCTTGCCACGACCCGAATTCCGGTGGTGTGCGCTGCCGCGATCGGCACCTCCACTGCGTATGGGCGTCTGGCCACCGACACCGATATGGCTGGGGGCGGCCATCAAGACCATCATCCCCAAATAGGCGGATTGCAGCCCAATACGCTCTACCATCTGCGACTGACGGGCATCGGCCCCGACGGCACCGTATATGTGGGCGACGACCTGACTTTTCGTACCGCTGCCGCCAGTCAGGCAGCCAGCAAGCCCCCTGGACGCAATGTTGCCCTGCTTTCGGCAGGAGCAACCATCCGGTCGGTTAGCAGTAATTTTGGCGGGGGCGACAACCGGTCCGCCTACGGTGCCGACAAGGCCATCGATGGCGACCCCAATTCCGAATGGTCATCAAATGGCGACGGTAACGGCGCCCGTATCGAGGTTGACCTCGGACGAGACTATTCGATAACCGCGGTCGGCTTTCGCACGCGCACAATGGGCACCAGCGCGCAGATCTCGAAATTCACCGTCACCACCGACCGCGGCCAGACGCTCGGCCCGTTCGACCTTCCAGACGCGCGCGCTACCTACTACTTTCCAACCTCGATAACCGCCCGGACACTGCGTTTTGACGTCGTCGCCTCGAGCGGTGGCAACACTGGCGCGACCGAGATCGAGGTCTATTCACAGCAATAGCCCATGCGGCGGATCGACAGTCCCGCTGATGTCGCCGAAGGTATTCAGTTCCTTCGCACCCGAGATCCGCGGCTTCACCCTGTGATCGAGGCGGCAGGCGCCATCCCGTTGCGCCGGCTTTCGCCCGGCTTTGCTGGGCTGGCACAGGTCGTCGTTAGCCAGCAGCTTTCGGCGGCGGCCGCGACAACCATCTGGACGCGTTTGGTACAGCAACTCGATCCGGTTGACGAGCATTCGATTGCTGCAGCGGAAGAATCTGAGCTGCGTGCCGCCGGTCTTTCCCGCCCGAAGATACGGACTCTTAAAGCTTTGTCGCACGCCTGCCGCTCCGGGCTTATGCTGCACGAATTGGCCGACCGGCCGGCGGAGACGCTGCGCGCCGCGTTGACTGCGGTTACCGGTATCGGGCCGTGGACCGCAGATATCTACCTTCTTTTTTGCCTGGGCCATCCCGACATCTTTCCGGTTGGCGATCTCGCCCTTCAGAACGCGGCACAATTGGCGCTCGGCCTCCCCGAACGCCCTGGCCCAGCGCGCCTAGCCGAGGAGTCCGCGCGTTGGACGCCCTGGCGCGGCGTTGCCGCGAGACTCCTCTGGGCTTACTGGGGCTCTGTGCCTAAGCCGGCAAAGACCCCTGCCTCAGCAAACGGGGCCTGACCAAGATGCTCGACGGACCGAGGATCGCGGCACGCCGGCACCCCACCAGCGTCGTCGTGTTTCTGCATGGCTTTGGCGCCGATGGAAACGACCTAATCGATATCGGACGCCGCTGGTCCCACCGCCTACCGGCGACCGCCTTCATTGCGCCGCACGCTCCCCAAGCACGAACCGACGCTCCTTACGGCCGCCAGTGGTTTCCGCTCGGCAATCTCGATCCCGCCGCTGTGGTGGACGGCTTGCCGGAAGCCACGATGGAACTGGATCGTTTTCTCGATCAAGAAGCACAGAGGCTTGGCATCTCTGAGAGCAGAATCGCCCTCGTCGGCTTCAGCCAGGGAGCGATGCTGGCACTGCACCTCGCGCCGCGCCGTCGCCGGCCGCTGGGTGCGGTCATTTCATACTCAGGCCTTCTCATCGCGCCGCAAGATCTCTCGACCGCGGTGAGAAGCCGACCGCCGATCCTCCTTGTGCACGGGAGTGCCGACGAGGTCATTCCTGCTGGCGCGCTCCGGGCTGCTGCTGACGCGTTGGGGGCCGCAGGTCTGGCTGCCGAGTGGCATCTTCGCCCTGGCCTCGGCCACTCGATCGATCAGGTCGCTCTCGATATTGGCTTGGATTTCCTGGCAAGGCAGCTCTGACGATCGACGGTCTCTGCACCGACTTCACAAGGCAGCAAAGAACCTTGTAATCTCTGGCGGAATTTGCAGTCGGCACTACGGGCTAACGTTTGACGATCGCGCTTTCGCCAGGATCCAACCCCGCGCTGGTACTCAACGCTGACTACCGGCCGCTCAGCTATTACCCGCTTTCTTTGTGGTCCTGGCAGGACGCAATCAAGGCTGTCTTCCTCGACCGTGTGAACATCGTGTCGGAGTACGACGTTGCGGTGCGCAGCCCGTCATTCTCGATTCGGCTGCCGAGTGTGGTGTCGCTGAAGACTTATGTGAAGCCGGCGCGCAGTCCCGCGTTCACCCGGTTCAACGTTTTTCTTCGCGACCGCTTCGAGTGCCAATATTGCGGTTCATCCGACGACCTGACGTTCGACCACCTGGTGCCCCGCTCCCGAGGCGGCCAAACAACCTGGGAAAACGTCGTCACCGCCTGCTCCGCCTGCAATCTCCGCAAGGGAGGGCTGGTCGCCGACGAGGCGCGGATGTGGCCGGCCCAGGCACCCTATCGCCCAAGCGTCGTCGACCTTCACAATAACGGCCGCGGTTTCCCGCCCAACTACCTGCACGATAGCTGGCTCGACTACCTCTATTGGGATACGGAACTGGAGCCGTAGGCTAAGTCAGCGCGCCGCGCCTTGCCGTGCAGCGAGCCCAACTCCGGCGAAGGACGCCGCGCTACAGAACGCGGAGACCGCCGCGTTCCAACCGGCGAACGACAGGCCCCAGGCAAAATTCGGGAATCGCCACGCGGCTTCCGTGCACTTGACGATGACCGTGTGCGCGAGAGCCTCAAGGAGTTCGGCCGCGCTGGTGACTGGCCCGGATCCCCCACCGCAATCCGAGGGGCCTGGCCACCAAGCCCACTCCGCGCCTGAATGGTAGATACCGAGGGCCGTGCCCCCGAGGAATGACAGGCCGCTTATCGCCAGGAACGCCAAGGCCAGGCGCCTGCCTTGACCGCGAGTGAAAAGGACTAACGCGGCCAATGCGAACGGCAAACCGACATAATAGAAGATGCGTTCCTGCAGGCAGAGTTTGCAGGGGACATAGCCGCCGATCAGCTGGAACCCCCAGGCGGCAATGATCGCAGCGAGCCCCACTCCCAGCGTCGCAGCGGCAGCGGCTACGCCCGGGCGGCTCCAAACTTTCTGGGCAAACGAAGTTAGGACGGTCATCGCGCGAGCCTGCTCAAAGCACAAACCGAGTAATTAGATAGAGGGCAACCAACAGCAATGCGAGGGCGGCGGCGATCCACCCCAGGCGGTTCTCGATGAAGGATCGGATCGGCTCACCAAACCTGCGTAGAAGAAAAGCCAGCGCAAAAAACCGCGCACCCCGGGCAAGAACCGCCGACGCAACAAATAGTGCGAGGTTGACCGACAGGGCCCCGGACAGAATGGTCACCACCTTGATCGGCGGCAGGTGGGCCAGTCCGGACGTGACGAGCCCGAGAAGGACGGCAGTGCCCCCCCAGGATGAGCGCATTGCCTCAAAGCTATCGAGCTTGCCGTAGAACTCAAGGATTGGCCGAGCGACCTGCTCAAAAGCGAGGTAACCGATAAGCCAGCCCGCGATCCCCCCTAGAACCGAAGCCACTGTCGCAATCGCCGCATAGCGGAACGCCCTCTCCGGGCGCGCGATCCCCATGGGCACGAACAGAACATCTGCAGGCACGAGGAAGATCGAGCTTTCGACGAAAGCGATGGTTGCCAACCACAATTCGGCAGTCTCGCGACCCGCGAGCGACATCGTCCAATCGTACAGGCGGCGCAGCACGCAGCCTTGTATCGACGCCCGCCGAGGCTGTCCATTTCGCCGGTTGACCGGCGGGCGACCGCAACTATGATCCCCGCGCGCCGAAGGGCCCCCGTGGCGGAACCGGTAGACGCGGCAGACTCAAAATCTGTTGTCCGCAAGGACGTGCCCGTTCGACCCGGGCCGGGGGCACCACAAAACGCGCAACGCTTCGGCAAGACGACGTGATCTCGCCCGCCTCTCCCATCGTCACGCGGTTCGCGCCGAGCCCAAATGGCTGGCTCCACCTCGGCCATGCCTATTCCGCTATCCTCAACCATGAGGTTGCCCGCCTCCTCGGCGGTCGTTTCCTGCTGCGGATTGAAGACATCGACCCTGAACGATCTCGTCCGGAGTTCGAGACCGCCATTTACCGCGATCTCGACTGGCTCGGCCTGTCGTGGGAGCAGCCGGTTCGCCGGCAATCGGAACACCTGGCGACCTATCGAGGGGCGCTCTCTCGGTTGCAGGAACGCGGCTTGGCTTACCCGGCCTTTATGTCGCGGTCAGAAATTGCCGCAGCGGTAGCCGTCGCCGGGCCTTCGTGGCCGACCGACCCGGACGGCACACCTCACTACCCGAGCCGAGATCGCGACATGAGGCCAGGAGAAGTCGCGGACCGCCTGGCCGCCGGAGCCCAATTTACGGTCCGCCTGAACACTGCTCGGTCGACCGAGTTCGCCGGTCGACTAACCTGGCGGGAACTGGCCGCCACGGGTTGGAATGAGCAATCGGCAACCCCAGATAAATGGGGCGATGTGATTCTGGGACGGCGCGACGTGCCGGCGAGTTATCACTTGGCCGTGGTGATCGACGACGCTGGACAGGGCGTGACGCATATCATTCGTGGCGGCGATCTGGCAGCCGCCACCTCTGTGCACCGATTGCTTCAGGGGCTCCTTTCGCTACCCACGCCGCACTATTGCCACCACGAGCTTGTGGTCGACGATCGCGGAGTGAAGTTGTCGAAATCCGCTTCCGCGCAAGGCCTGCACCAATTGAGAGCACAGGGAATAACCGCCGCTGCGCTCCGAGCCCGCTTGGCCGTCGACCGCGAAGCAGCCCGCGTAGCCGAGGCGATCACCCGAAGCTCAGGAGGTCAGAAGGCTCCAATGCAAAAAGGCAGCTCGTGATGTCGCCTCAGGGCCAACGTCAGGTGCTGATAGTGCTCCACCAGGAGAACTCGACGCCAGGTCGCGTCGGGCTAAGTCTCCGGCAGCGAGGTTTTGCCCTTGATATTCGCCGTCCGCCGCTCGGAGAACCTTTGCCGGCAACCCTCGCCGGACATTCGGCAGTTGTCGTCTTTGGCGGGCCGATGAGCGCCAACGACCCGTTCGACTGGGTCAAGGCCGAAATAGATTGGCTGGGCGTGCCCTTGCGCGAGAGCGTTCCGCTGTTCGGCATCTGCCTTGGCGCGCAGATGATCGCCAGACACCTCGGAGCACGCGTCGCTCCTCATCCCGGCGGGCTGGTGGAGCGCGGCTACTATCCTATCCGGCCGACAAGCGCCGGCCGGACGCTGCTGGATTGGCCGGAGAATGTGCATCATTTTCATTCCGAAGGCTTCGATCTGCCCCGCGGGGCGACCCTCTTGGCCGAGGGGGACACCTTTCCCAATCAGGCCTTCGCGCTGGCAGGCTCAACCTTTGGCGTCCAATTCCACGTCGAGCTGACGCTCGCAATGGTGCACCGCTGGACGACCCGCGGTGCCGACCGATTGACTGAACCCGGCGGCCAGTCGCGCGGGGCACATCTGGAGGGCCGCGCGCTTCACGATCATCAGACCGAGAAATGGCTTTCCGCATTTCTCGATCGCTGGCTGCCTTCCTGATGATGAGGTGCAAAACGGCTCGCAAATTGCGAATCGCAGCTGCACGCCGCCAGCGCTTATTCAACCTATTGCCGGCGCGGCGCCCCTTCAGGCCCAATAGCTAGGGCAAGCCACCTTGGCATCGCCCTTGCGATCAATCGGGCAAGCTGATCTTTCGGTTTTGCGTGTTCAGCTCACCGGACGGGGGAAGGCCATTGCCTACGACCCCTGGCAAGCCGACCCCCGTCCCGGTCCTCTCCCACTGAAGCCGTCGCACCGGGGAGCCGCGCGCTGAAGCGCCGGCATCGCGATCCAGATACGACCTCCACCGCGCCCATGGCGCTTCGACGCGGGCGAGTCTATCTAGGCGCAACTTCAAGGATGCGACCATTGAATCCAGCGCACAGACGGCCGCCCATGACAGTAACGTTCTGGGGCGTGCGCGGCAGCACATCGGCTCCCGACCGGCAATTTTGCGAGTTCGGCGGCCATACCCCTTGCGTCGAAGTTAAATGCGGCGATCGGCGGGTCGTGTTCGACGCCGGCTCTGGCATTCAAGCCCTGGGCAAGACCCTGCCGGCGGCCAGCAGGGTCGATGTATTCTTCGGGCATTTCCACTACGACCACGTCGAAGGCTTGCCTTTCTTTCAGCCTCTTTACGATCCACGCGCCAACATCACCCTCTGGTCGGGTCACATGCGTCGCCCGGACGCAACTCGCCGCATGCTGAAGTCATTTATGCGTGCCCCGTTCTTCCCGGTCGGACCCGAGGTATTTCGCGCGGCAGTCGACTGCAAGGACTTCCGGCCGCAGATTTCCATTCCGCTCGGCGACGGTATCCAAGTCTCGACGGGCCGCCTCAATCATCCCGGAAATGCCGTCGCCTATCGGCTCGACTTTGCTGGACGATCAGTCTGTTACCTCACCGATCATGAGCACGGAAATCCGCGCATCGACCGCGCACTCGAACGCTTTGCTGCCAACGCAGATCTGGTTGTCTGGGACGCCATGTACAGCGATGGCAACTACTCCGCTCACCGCGGCTATGGACATTCCACCTGGGAGGAAGGTCTCCGCTTCGCCGAGCGCGCGCGGGTCGGCCGCTGCGCCCTGTTCCATCACAGCCCAGACGCCACAGACTCCGTGCTCGCCGCCCAGGCCGCCGCGGCGGAGCGTACGCGACCGGGCTCCATTACCGCCCGCGACGGGCTGGTCATCGAGGTCTAGGTCGTCTGGCAACGACAATGGCTTGAAGCGGTCAATTCTCCCGCTTCGCTGATCGCCCGCTCGCAGCGCCAGGGGGTGTGCGAGGTCCGCCCAAGTTCCAAGCGCGCTCCGCCGTCCGCTGGCGCCACAGCGTGGCCGGGTTCGGCCGGAGTCCGAGCAACCGCCTCGCTTCCCGACGACCTGCGGATAACCTAATCTGCAAACGATGCCGATCGGCCGACGATGGACCGACCTCGGGGACCAATCTGCCTTGCCGGAGAACACTCGATGAAGGCCTTCACTTTGCCATCGCTTGCAACGCTATTGGCGCTGGCATTCGCCAACCAGGCGGCGGCACTGGACAAAGTGTCGTTCGCTACCAACTGGTTGGCCGAGGCCGAACACGGCGGGTTCTATCAGGCAGTTGCCGATGGCACCTACGCGAAATACGGCCTTGAGGTCACCATCGTGCAGGGAGGGCCGCAAACGGCCAACCAGACTCTGCTTCTGGCTGACAAGGTGCAGTTCTACATGCGTGGGAATTTCATCGGCGCGTTTTCCGCGGCCGAGCAGAAGATCCCTGTGATCGAGGTGGCAGCAATATTCCAGAAGGACCCGCAGGTGATGATCGTTCACCCCGACAGCGGCATCGGCACTTTTGCAGACCTCGCCAAGGCACCGGTCCTCTACCTCGCCCGCGACTTCCTGGCGACCGGGTTCGAATGGATGAAGGCGGCCTATCCCGCGCTGAGAGACGAGCAGGTCCGTCCATACGCGTTCAATCCAACGCCTTTCCTCGCCAACAAGGCGTCCTCCCAACAGGGTTACGTCACCTCTGAGCCTTACGAGATCGAGCGCCAGGGCGGCTTCAAGCCCCGCGTTTTCCTGCTCGCCGACTACGGCTACTCGACGCCCTCGACCACGATTGAGGCCAAGGCCGACTACGTTACAGCCAACCCTGACATCGTTCAGCGCTTCGTCGATGCTTCCATCGTCGGCTGGTACAACTACCTTTACGGCGACAGCCGCCCGGGGAACGCACTCATCAAGAAAGAGAACCCGGAGATGACTGATGGCCAGATCGCCTTCAGCATTGCCAAGATCAAGGAGCATGGGCTGGTCGATTCCGGAGCCGCCGCTACCGGGGGGATTGGGTGCTTGTCCTCAGACCAGGTGAAGGATTTCTACGACAAGATGGTCGCCGCCAAAGTCGTTACCACTGGCTTCGATTATACGAAGACGTTTACGACCAGGTTCACGTGCAAACGTGTCGGAGTCGAATTGCGAAAATGAGGGAAGAAGTCCCTCCACCTTCACGCTCGCCAATGCTGCCGGCGACTGGCACCGCCGCGGCGGCTGGGCCCTCGGCCCCGCCGGACTTCGACCGCACGGTTGTTTCGTTGCGCGCGGTCGCAAAGACATTCTCCAACGGCGTGGCTGCCCTCCGAGATCTCGACCTCGACATTCGCGAGGGCGAGTTCCTGAGTCTTCTCGGCCCCTCCGGATGCGGCAAGTCGACCGCGCTTCGCCTGATCGCCGGGCTGGGAGAAATCTCTGGCGGATCCTTGTTCTGGAGCGACGGTCCCCAGAGTGAGATATCCTTCGTCTTCCAAGAGCCGACCTTGATGCCATGGGCGACAGTCGCCTCCAACGTCTGGCTGCCGCTCCGCCTGAGGAAGGTATCGAAGGCTACCGCCCAGCCGGCAATCGAGGAGGCCCTGGGCTTGGTTGGCCTGTCCGATTTCGCCGGCGCTTATCCCCGCCAGCTATCCGGCGGCATGAAAATGCGGGTCTCGATTGCCCGCGCCCTTGTCACTCGTCCGCGCCTACTCCTGATGGACGAACCTTTTGCGGCGTTAGACGAGATTACGCGTTTTCGCCTCAACGACGATCTGCTGCGCCTTTGGCAAAAGTTCGCTCTCACCGTTGTGTTTGTCACTCATTCGGTTTTCGAGTCGGTCTACCTGTCGACTCGCCTTGCGGTAATGTCGCCGCGTCCGGGCCGCATCTTCGCCGAGTTCCCCATCGCCATTCCGTACCCGCGGGACACAGCGACCCGATCCTCTCCCGACTACGCTGACCACTGCCGCCGAGCCTCCGAGGCTCTTCAAAGGGCAATGAGCGGCCAGGACGCCGCTGCCGCATGAACGCACCGACGCGGACGTCAAGCCGCCCGCCGGCTTCGCCCGAGCGCAGCGCTCCCTCTTTGAAGCCATCCCCACACAGTCTGGAGCGCACGCTACGAATCGTGCTGCCGCCACTGGTCCTGGCCGCGCTGATGATCGGATGGCAGGTTGCGGTGACCGCGCTCAATGTTCCGCACTACATCCTACCTAGCCCAACCCGGATCGCCGAGGCGTTGTTCACGGACTGGGGTATTCTCTTCCCCGCCCTTCTCGTGACGCTGAAGATCACCTTCTCCGCGCTTGCGCTGGCCTTGATTGGCGGCGGACTGCTGGCGGTGCTCTTTGCTGAGTTCAAGTGGTTCGAGGCCGCTGTCTATCCGCTCGCGGTGATCCTGCAGGTCACGCCGATCGTCGCGATCGCCCCCCTCATTCTCGTCTACGCCAACTCGGTCCAGCAGGCTCTTCTCATCGTCGCCTGGATCGTCGCGTTCTTCCCTGTGCTCTCAAGCACGGCCCAAGGACTGAAGTCGGCGGATCATAACCTCTTGAGTCTCATGCAACTTTACCGGGCCAGCCGGATGCAGACGCTCTTTCTGCTTAAGGTTCCAACCGCCCTCCCCTTCTTCCTGACTGGTCTGCGCATCGCTGGCGGCCTCTCCCTGATCGCAGCGGTCGTGGCCGAGTTTGCCGCAGGCTCGGCGGGCGCCGGCGCCGGATTGGCATTTCGACTCCTCGAGTCGGGGTTTCGCCTCAACATTCCTCGGCTCTTCGCGGCGCTTTTTCTGCTGTCCCTGACGGGCCTCCTCATCTTCGCGGCGACATCCACGGTGTCTTGGCTCCTCCTCCGCCGTTGGCACGAAAGCGCCGCCCGCCGCGAATCCTAGGCAGGCACACCGACTGCCCAACGCGTCCGCTGGTAAAGTAGACGCGGCTGCTGTAGACGCTCGCACGCCGGAGGTGAGCGCGTGTCGAGTCCAGCCGCCCCAATTGATGTCCTGGTCTGCGTTGGGGTCTTCGCCCCGCATCTCGATGCTCGCCTGGCCAAGCACTTCAATGTGCTGCGCGCCGCCAACGCGGCCGAACGGGATGCCCACATTGAAAAGCACGCCGCCTCGATCCGGGCGGTGGCGCGCGCCTCGACCGCGATCGATCGCGCCCTCATCGCCCGCCTGCCAAAAGTCGAGATCATTTCCAACTACGGCGTCGGTTACGACATGGTCGACGCTAAGGCGGCCGCCGAGCGCGGCATCGTCGTCACCAACACGCCCGACGTCTTGACCGAGGAAGTCGCCGATACCGCGCTCGGTCTACTCCTGATGACGGTCCGCCGCCTTTCCGCGGCCGAGCGATACTTGCGGGACGGCACCTGGGCGACCGGCATTGAGTTTCCCCCCTCGCCTGGAACCCTGCGCAACCGCGTCGTCGGAATAGTTGGCCTCGGTCGGATTGGCTTGGCCATTGCCCGGCGTATCGCCGCATGCGACGTGAAGGTCGCCTACCACAGTCGGCGCCCAGTGGCCGATGCGCCCTATCCGTATTTCGACAGCTTGATCGGCTTGGCTCGGAACGTCGACACACTGATTGCCATCCTTCCGGCTTCGAAGGAGACCGATCGCGTTATCAACGCCGAGGTTATCGGCGCCCTCGGTCCCGAGGGAGTTGTGATCAACATCGGCCGGGGTAACGCGGTCGATGAGTCCGCGTTGATCGACGCTTTGTCGACGCGCCGCATCCTTGCGGCCGGCCTCGATGTCTATTGGAACGAGCCCCATATCGACCGCCGTTTCCTTGCTTTGGACAACGTCGTCCTGCTGCCGCATGTCGGATCGGCCTCGGTTGCGACGCGGACGGCAATGGAAGCACTGGTCGAAGACAACCTCGTCTCGTGGTTCCGCACCGGAAGGCCGGTCACACCGGTCGTCGAAACCCCCTGGCCTCGCCCCTAGCCGACTTTCCTCCAAGCCTGCTGCTCGACCGCGGCGGCTCTGCCACACGACAGCGCTTTTGGCTGGGCGCAACCGCACCGTCCCCAGAATCCCCGGTGTCAACATCACAGCTAACTTCGAGTCGACGCCCAGGGCGTTTTAAGAGATTGTTTACCTACCGCGAGCGGAGACGAACCGGCGGGGCAAGTCGGAGAAGTCGAAGCTCATTGCGGACCGCGCCCATCGCCGAAGGCGACAAGCCTCCGGCATGGGATGCCCAGCGGACCCCGCTCTTGACGACACGTGGCGTTGAAGGGTGGTCAAATTGACCCGGAGCGCGGCGAAAGCTGCAGGACGGGAGACGGATGGTCGAAAGAGCATTCGTCACGCGGCGGAAGCCAGCGGAGGCTCAACGGTCTCAGGCGACTGAAGCTGCGCATCAGAGCCGATTGATCCGGGTCGAGGCGCCGTTGGCGTCAGGCCTTGAGCAGCGGCAGCTGATCAGAGAGGCGCCGGTTGGGGCAACCCAAGCGGTGCCTTCCTGATTCTGGAGGGCGCGCAGGCCTGCCTTGTTGCGTCGACCGGCGAAGGCCTATAGAGCGGACCCGTTCGCAAGACTGGAACGATACCGCCATGGCAACGCCGTCCGCCACATCCGCCCTCGCGCCCAGCCTCTGGCCCGCTCGCACAAACGCGTTTTTACGTGACGTGGTCCTCGTCGTTCTCGGCTCGCTGCTGATCGCTGCCTCGGCCAAGATCCAAGTGCCTTTTTGGCCGGTGCCGATGACACTACAGACGCTGGCCGTCATGGTGATTCCGGCAGCCTATGGTCTTCGTGTCGGCCTGGCGACGGTGGTCGCATACCTTGCCGAAGGCTTGGCCGGACTCCCGGTTTTTGCCGGAGCCGCTGCCGGGCCCGCTTATTTCCTTGGGCCGACCGGGGGGTTTCTCGCCGGGTTCATCGTCGCGGCGGCGATCATCGGCTACGCCACGGACCGCGGCTGGGACCGCTCGACGCTGCGCCTCGGCGCCGCGATGGCGATAGGCGACGCATTGATCTTCGCGGCTGGCTTTGCTTGGCTGGCCTGGTTTGCAACGGTCAGCGCGGGTCAAGGCGTGGGGACAGCACGCGCCTTTGCCGGCGGCGTTCAGCCCTTCATCCTCGGCGATGTCGTGAAGGTGGCACTCGGCGCGCTAGCCGTCCCGGCGGTATGGCGACTTGTCGATCGCCGGCGATTGGCGCCCTAGGCAGGGCGCCTAGGCTCGGGCAACGCCGACAACGACTGCTTCGCCCTGCAGCGTGGCATTCGTCAACGCGCCGGCCGGCGCGTCGACTGCACGCAGCGAAAGCGCCAACGTCTCGCCGCGGATCATCGCCTCGTGCGCCTGGACCGCCGCGTTCGCCGCCGGCCCCATCGACACCTCGATGCGAATGCGATCGCTGACGGCAAAGCCGGCATCCTTGCGCGCGGTCTGCACCAGGCGAATAAAGTCCCTCGCGAGTCCCTCGCGCTCCAGATCCGCGTCGACCTTGGTATCGAGCACGACGACGCCCGCTGAACCGTCGAAGGCGACGGCGTCGAGCCCGTCGGCAGCGCGGAAGCGGACCTCATACTCCTCGGGCAGCAGGACCTGACCGGCCACCTCGATGCGGTCGCCACCCACGCGCCGCCATTGACCGGCCTTTGCCGCCGCCAGAACGTCCTTCATCGCCCCGCCGAGGCGCTTGCCGGCAACCCGTGCATTGACCGACACGACCTCCGCGCCAAACGCAGCCGGATCGTCGGCGAAGACCACTGCCTTCACGTTCGTCTCTTCGGCGATCACGCCGCGCAGCGCATCCAGCACTTGGCGCCGAGGGTGGGCGACCGTGAGCTGTCGCAATGGCAGACGGTTGCGCAGATTTTTTGCGGTCCTGATTGACGCGGCGGCTGAGCACACTCCGCGCGCAAGATCCATCCGCTCCAGCAGCGCCGGGTCGCCCGCCAGCGATGCGACATCCGGCCAATCTTGCAGGTGCACGCTCTCGCCGCTGCACAGCGCGCGGTGGATATGCTCGGTGAGGAAGGGGAGGAACGGCGCCATAGCCCGACATGCCGTCACCAGTACGGTGTAGAGCGTGTCGTAGGCGGCACGCTTGTCGGAGTCTTTTTCCGCCTTCCAAAAACGCTCTCGCGAACGCCGGATGTACCAGTTGTTGAGCGCCTCGATAAACGGCGGCAGCCTGCTGCAGGCGCCGGCGAGGTCGAGCCCGTCCATCGCGGCCTCGACCGCTCGCACAAATGTCGCCGTCTTTCCGAGTATGTAGCTATCGAGCTCTCCTTCCGCGCTTGAAACAAGTCGCGCCCGGATGCCGTCGATATTCGCGTAAAGCGTGAAGAAGGAATAGGCATTCCAAAGCGGCAGCAGCACCTGCCGGACGGTTTCGGCAATCGTCCGACCGTCTTTCGGCATCGCCAGGTCGCCGCCCGACAGGAGTGGCGAGGAAACCATGTACCAGCGCAGGGCGTCCGCGCCGTAGGTATCGAACACGGCAACCGGATCGGGGTAGTTCTTCAGCCGCTTAGAAAGCTTCTGTTTGTTCTCGTCGAGAACGATGCCGTGGCAGATGCAGTTGCGGAACGGCGCCTTGTCGAACAAAGCCGCCGCCAGAACCACCAGTGTGTAGAACCAACCACGGGTCTGGCCGACATATTCGACGATGAAGTCGCCGGGGAAGTGACTCTCGAACCACGCTTTATTCTCGAACGGATAATGCACCTGGGCAAACGGCATCGAGCCCGACTCGAACCAGCAATCGAGAACGTCCGGCACCCGCCGCATCGTTGACTGGCCGGTCGGGTCGTCGGGGTTCGGGCGGGTCAGTTCGTCGACATAGGGGCGGTGAAGATCCTTTGGCCGCACCCCGAAATCCCGCTCCAACTCGTCCAGAGATCCATAGACGTCGATGCGCGGATATCGCGGGTCGTCTGATTTCCATACGGGTATCGGCGCGCCCCAATAGCGATTGCGGCTGATATTCCAGTCGCGCGCATTCTCCAGCCAGTTGCCGAAAACTCCGTCGCGGATGTGCTCGGGGATCCATTTGATCCCCTTGTTGAGACGAACCATGTCGTCCTTGAAGGCAGTGACCTTCACGTACCAGGACGGGATCGCCTTGTAGATCAGCGGCTGATCGGTCCGCCAACAATGAGGATAGTTATGATCGTAGGTCTCGTGCCGGACCACCACCCGCCGCGCCTTCAGGTCGCGGATGATGTCCTTGTTGGCGTCAAAGACATTCAGACCTTGATACGGCGGGACTTCGGCGGTGAATTTCCCTTCAAAGTCGACCGGGTCGACAACCGGTATTCCGGCCGCCGTTGCCACCGCCATGTCGTCTTCTCCAAAGGCCGGCGCGATGTGCACCACCCCCGTCCCTTCGCCGAGTTCGATGAACTCGCCGCCGAGCACAACAAAGGCCTTCTCGGTCTTGGCAAAGAACGGGAAAAGCGGTTCGTAGCGGCGGCCGATCAGCTGCCTGCCCTTGTATCCTCCGACCTTCACAAAGCCCTCTAGCTCGCGCGCGTAGTGCTCGCGCGAGGCCTCCGCCATAATCCAGTGCTCGCCGTTTCGCTCAAGAAGCGCGTAGTCGGCATCGGGGCGGACAGCAAGGGCGAGATTCGAGGGAAGCGTCCACGGGGTGGTCGTCCAGGCGAGCAGCTTCGGGGCTACCGAGTCGTGCGCGGTGGGGTGAAGCTGGAACGCCACTGTAAGCGCGGGATCCTGGCGCATCCGGTAGGCTTCGTCGAGGCGTGTCTCGGAATGCGAAAGAGTGGTCTGAGCCGCCCATGAATAGGGGACAACCCGGAAGCCTTCGTAGACCAGACCCTTGTCATGGAGCGTTTTGAACGCCCACATCACGCTCTCCATGTAGGAGAGGTCCATCGTGCGGTAGTCCCGCTCGAAATCGACCCAGCGTGCGGAGCGGCTTACATAATATTCCCAGTCGGACCGGAACTGCATCACCGAAGTTCGGCAATGCTCATTGAAGCGCGCCATCCCGTACTTCAGAATGTCTCGGCGTCCAGAGAGATTGAGTTCCTTCTCCGAATGCAGTTCCGCGGGCAGTCCGTGGCAATCCCAGCCAAAACGCCGCTCGACCGCTTTGCCTCGCATTGTTTGATAGCGTGGAACGAGATCCTTGACGAAACCCGTGACCAGATGGCCGTAGTGCGGCAGGCCGTTAGCGAAGGGTGGGCCGTCGTAGAAGACGTATTCGTCGGCGCCTCCCTTGAACCGCCGCTCCACCGACTGCTCAAAGACGCGCGTCGCCTTCCACTCCGCCAGGATCGCTTCCTCAAGCTTGGGGAAGTTCGGATCAGATTGAGCAGGCGGATAGGTCGGCGAACCGGTCGGCGAAGCAGATTCAGCCATAAGACGTCCTTGCGGATGTGGAGTGCGATAGATAGGCAGCACGGCGTCAGAAGGGAAGCATACGCCTGCGCGCGGGCCGGTCCGGCGGGGCAAGCCCCCTTTACGCAGATTGCAGATGTGCGATGCTCCTGCAACGGGAACCGAGAGTGCGGCTTGGAATCGCCATCCGACGCCTGAAGCCCTTTGGAGGCAGGGAGCAGGACTGCCTGGCACTCGCCGCGGGCCTGGCCGAGGCCGGCGACGAGGTGATCGTCCTTGCGCGGGATGCTGAACAAGCCATGCCGCCAGGCGTGCGTTTCGTTAGCGGCGGTGCCGCTGCGCCGATGGACCAGGATGCACCGGCCCAGTTCGCCGCCTGGCTTGGCGACCTCATACGACGACAGGCCTTCGACGCTCTGCTGAGCTTCGAAAAGGGCCCGGCAGATTGTTATTTCGCCGCCGAGGCTTGCCTCGCCGGCCGCCTCGATTGGCGGCAACGGTGGCTTCCCGCCAATCGCCAAGCCCTTCATCTGGAAAAGGCAACGTTTGACCCAGGTGGTCCGCACATACTGTTCCCCTCCGACGCGCACCGGCGGGCCTACTCGGTCCACTATGCGTTGGAACCAGGACGCTTCACGATCCTTCCACCGATCGTGCCGCAGCGGCCAGGCGGCGCTGGCGGCTTCTACAGTGAGCGCGAGCGCCTGCGAACCGCATTAGGCATTCCCAAAGCCGCAACCATGGCGGTCCATATCGCCACCGCTCCTTTCGAGAAGGGGACCGACCGCGCTATCGCTGTCGTCGCCGCGCTCCCGGGTCTTTACCTGGTCGCTGCCGGCGATCGGCGCGCGGAGCTTCAGCGGCGCCAAGCCCAGGAGCTTGGCTGCGCCGACCGCGTCTGGTTCCTCGACGCTCCTGACGATCCGACGCCGCTGATCGCCGCGGCCGACCTCATGCTTCATCCCGCAAGGACGGAGATCGCCGGTCGCATTCTGATCGACAGCCTGGTCGCTGGCGTGCCGGCCGCGACCCTTGTCGACTGCGCCATGTCGGATCAGATTCGCGACTACAAGGCGGGTGTCGTGGCGCCCTCCCCGTTCGACTTGGCCAGCTTCACGGCTCTGATCGGCAACCTAATCCTGCCGCCGCGACTCGATGCGGCTCGCCGCAATGCCCGCCGCGCTTCGGTCATGTTGACGAATGCCGGCCAGAGCCCGGCGGTTGACCTCCTTAAGCGGGCGATTAGCGAGGCGAAGCAGCGACGGACTGGGGCGGAGGCCAACTAACCAATGAAAAAGGGGCGCCGGCGTGACCGGCACCCCTTAGAAGAATTCCCGCGGCGGCTACTTCGTCTGCTTGCCGCTGGCGTCGAACGACTTCAGGTACGCGATGAGATCGAGCACGTCCTGCTCGTTCGCATTGCCCGCATACGTCATCTTGGTGCCGGGCACTACGCTCTGCGGCGCCTTCAGATACTTGACCAGCGTCGGCTCGTCCCAGGTCACGGCCGACTTTTTGTTGGCGTCAGAATACTCGTATCCGGCGACCGTGCCGGCCTTGCGGCCGACCACGCCATTCAGTTGAGGACCGACGGCATTCTTGGCGTCCGGCCCAACCCGGTGGCAGGCGACGCACTTGCCGATGAAGGACCTCTGTCCCGTGTCGATATTGCCCTGAGCAAAGGCCGAGGGGACGCCGGCCGCCGCAGTCAGGATCAAGCCCAAAAGGATACGGTTCACGTTCGTTCTCCAGATCTCTGTGGCTGTTGTGGGCGGTCGCCAGCTAGCCACGCGCCTGGCACCGCCGAAAAAGGGGCCGGAAAGCATTTTGCACGTAGCAAGGGTCGCCGCGCATTTCAAGCCGATGCGAGCGCAGAGCCCCTGCGGCATCACACCTCTTCGACGACTTGGTTGCCCTGCGCGGTCATCCGCAAAAAGGCCTCGCCGAGGTTCTTAGTGCCCTCCCGATTGACGAAGTTCGCCGGAGTACCGTCGTAAAGGAGTTGGCCGCGGTGCAAGACGAACAAGCGGTCCGCCTGCTCGGCCTCGTCAACAAGATGGGTCGTCCACAATATCCCGAGCTTTTTCTCGCGTTTTAGCCGCTGAATGTGCGCCACTAGGTCGCGCCGGGAGCCGGGATCGAGTCCGACCGTCGCTTCGTCCATGAAGAGCACCCGCGGTTCGTGGAGCAGGGCTCTCGCCAACTCCACGCGACGGCGGTTGCCGCCCGAGAGCGCCTTCACGCGATCCCCGGCGCGTTCGGCCAAGCCGAACTGGGTCAGTGCTTCGCTGATCCGCGACTTCGCTGTCCTGCGATCTATGCCGTGCAAATCCGTGTGGAAGAGCAGATTGGCCGAAACCGTGAGTTCTAAGTCCAACGTCGGCTGCTGGAAGACAACACCGATCTCTCGGAGCGCCTTAATGGCCGAGCGCTGCAAGTCGTGCCCGAGCACAAAAATCGAGCCACTGTCGGGAGAGAAAAGGCCCGTCAGAAGCTGCAGCAGCGTCGACTTGCCCGCACCGTTCTGTCCAAGAAGCGCGACAAACTCTCCCTCGCCTACGGACAGGCTAACGCCACGAAGGGCCTGCGTCTTGCCGTAAGACTTGGCAACGTTGCTGATGGAGAGGAGTACGGACGAACTCATGCAGATCCTTGCGGGGCGGGTGGAAGCTTAGTCGTCGTCCCTGGCTCTTCGAGTGCTGAGCCGGGCCAGTGACGTCGAAAGAGACAGTCCAAGCATAACTCGCGCACCGCAGAGATGCGACGCATCGGTATTGGACAAGCAGGCGGCCTTGGAAAGGTCAGTAGCAGTGTAGCGAAGGTCGATCGACGCCCAATCGCTTAGCTCATAGCTCAGCCCCGCGCCCCACATTGAATAATCGATCATCGCCGCATCCGAGAACGTCACGCGACCGAGTTCCGCGGAAGCCTCAAATCCACGCCCGAGGTCGAACTGGAGCGCCGCCTGCATACAACGCTCGCCACCGGTCCCGAGGTTCAATTCGGCTCCGAGTCCGAGGCGGTCTGTCAACGAAAACAGCCCCGCCGCGTAAAATTCCGTTTCGTTTTCGGCGGGGTCGTTTGCGCGCACACTGCGCTTAACACCGAGATCGAGTGCCAGCGGCCCCCACTGCGGCCGCAACCCGAGTGACACCGAAAATTCCGCATCCTCATCCAGGCGCGCGAATGAGACGCCGGCATAGCCTAATCCGAAAGCTGCCTGGGCTTGGGCCTCAAACGTCGGCTTGCGATTGCCCTGGCTGATCCCCCGCTCCACGAGGTCGGAGGTGAGATCGAACCCGACGCCGAAATCGTAGCCGCGGCCCGCGGCTCGCGTGATCGGCTCGCCCGCACCACCGCAAAGCTCGAATGCCGTCGCCTCGGTCGCACCCGAGATGGTGAGTGCGCCTGCAGTCAGCAGCCCGCGCAGCCAGTATGCTGGCCCCGGCATGTACACGTTCCCACCCCCAATCGCCGCTTCAAGACGTGTAGCACGCAGCATCGCTCAGGTCCACGCGATAAGCGTTGATTGTGTGCGATTTTGATCTATATTTGCGACGAGAGACGAAAATGCATAAGAAGAACACCAAACGGAGTCGGGGTGTGATACGGAGCGTCCACCGATCTGACCATCGGTGCCAAGCCCTGGAAAGCGTGGCCCCCCGGCTGAAGACCTGAAACGCCGCCGCGTCGCACGGCTAACTCCACCAACCGCTCGAGGCGTAACGACATGCCGCGTCAAATCTCCCTCTCTCGCGCTCTCTCTGCCGCCGTTCTCGTCGTCAGCGCTTTTTTCGCCACGGCTCGAGCCGAGGCAGCGGGTACCGGGCAGATTTTTGTCAGCAACGAGGCTTCGCATGAAGTTATCGTCTACAGCCCGCGTGACTATGCGATCGTCAAGCGGATCAAGACCTCTCGTCGCCCCCGCGACATGCACTTCAACAACGCCCACACTCACCTTTATGTCGCCTGCGGCGACGATGACGTAATCGACGTTATTGACCTGGCCTCGTTGACCGTCGTCGACCACATCCCGACCGGCCCGAGTCCTGAGATGTTCGAATTCTCGGCCGACAACAAGTTGATCTACCTTAGCAACGAAGAGAATTCGTCTGTCCAAGTCATTTCCGTGGCCGACAAGCTGATCGTGCACGAGATTGCAACAGGCGCCGAGCCCGAAGGGATCTCGATCAGCGAAGACGGCAAGACCGTCTACGCTACCTCGGAAATCGCCGACATGGTGCACGTTATCGACCCCGTAGCGGAGGTCGTGACGGCAAACATCGTCGTTGGCACGAGGCCGCGCCGCTTCATCATGACCAAAGCCGAACTCTGGGTCACCGACGAACTGTCGGGCGACGTCGCCATCATCGACCGCGCGGCAAACACCGTGAAACAGATCTTGCGCTTCACGCCGCCGGGTTTCCGCGTCGATGATGTGACCCCCGTGGGCATCACCATGACCAAGGACCAGAAGACGGCATTCGTCACGCTGGGGCGGGCCAATCACGTCGCGTTTGTCGACGTAGCCGCCAAAAAGATCACCGATTACATTCTGGTCGGCAGCCGAGCTTGGGGTGTTGACCTCTCGCGCGACGAGAAGACGTTGTACGTCTCCAACGGTCTGTCGGATGACGTATCGATCATCGACATTCCATCGAAGAAGAACGTCCGCTCGATTCCAGCCGGACGCACGCCCCACTCGATCATCGTGGATGACTAGCCATGCACGGTCGCCCCTTCGCTCTCAGTTTGTCCTCCGCGCTCCTCGCATTGTCGCTTGCGGGCACCGACGCTCAAGCTCAGCAGGCCACCCCGTCTCCCACACCTCCCCGTGGCACCGCCGCCCAAGCGGCGGCCACGCCAGCGCCGATCGGTTATGTCGAGCTTGAAGACGACGAGCGCTACGAACTCACTAACGCATTCGCCAACATTGACTGGCGCACCTTCGGTCGACCTTACCCCGGCGCAGTGACCGCAATTCAGGAGGCGCAACAAACTGGCCGCCTGATCCGCCTCGATTTTTCTTTGAACAAGTTTACCGGCGCAAAAGCGGCGGACATCGCCGACACCATTCGCAAATGGCTCGCTGAAAAGAACATCCATTTCGTCGTGACCGATCTGCCTGCCGGCGTACTTGTCGACGTCGCAAAGGCCGTCAAGGATCTGCCGATCACCCTTTTGAATATTTCGGCGCCGGACGACAACCTGCGCGCCCGTGACTGCCAAGCGAATGTTCTCCACATCGTACCGTCATATGCGATGCTGAATGACGGCTTGGCGCAGTACCTCGTCTTCAAGAAGTGGACGAACGTCCTTGTCCTTCAGGGGCCGGCCGCCGAGGACGAACGCCAGGTCAAGGCGTTCCAGGCGTCGGCCAAGAAGTTCGGAGTCCGTGTCGTCGAGACGTTGCCGTTCTTGCTCTCCAACGATCCTCGCAACAGGACTGAGACGAACGTTGCACTGATGACTGCCGGCAAGAACTACGACGTCGTATACGTCGCCGATTCCAGCAACGAATTCGGTCGCTTCGTCGCCTACAAGACCAGCTTGCCACGGCCGATCGTCGGCACCTCAGGCCTAATCCCTCAAGTGTGGCATTGGACTTGGGATAAGGACGATGCGGCCCAACTGCAGCATCGCTTCGAGAAAAACGCCATGCCGCGGCAAATGAACGGCATCGATTTCTCCGCCTGGGTGGCGGTTCGCTCGCTTTACATCACGATGTTCCGTCTGAAGTCCCCGGAATACGAACCGGTCAAGGCACAGATGACCTCCGAGCAAGCGCATCTTGACAGCTTGAAGGGCAAGCCGATGACGTTTCGCCCTTGGGATGGACAGCTCCGTCAGCAGATCTTGCTGCACACCCCCGACGCGGTAATCGCCCAAGCGCCGTTCCCGCAGTTTCTGCATCAGACCAACGACCTCGACACACTGGGGGTCGACAAGCCGGAAACACAGTGTCGCTTCTGAGAGCGGCGCCGGCGATCTTGGTGCGCCCGCCGTTGGAAAAAGTCTGACAGCGGCGGCGGTCACCTGATAGGCTGGCCGGGCAACAGGGGCAAAGAAGAAGGCGTCCCGGCGAGGCGAAGGCCGCGCCAACCGAGGCCAGGGCCAGTGGAGCGGGGTAGCGCGTGACTATCGACGGTATCGTCCTAGACCAGACCGGATCCGAGCGGGGAACGGCGCGCATCTCCATCGTGCACGCGCTGAGGGCTCTGCGCGCAGTCGTGATGCGCGAAATCGTCAAGTTCATTCACCAGGTCGGCCGCCTAGCGTCGGCGCTCGTGCGACCGGGGCTTTGGCTGGTGGTTTTCGCTGCCGGCTTCCAGAAGGTCCTCGGCGTTTCGATCGTCCCTCCCTACGAGACCTATGTTGAGTACCAGGAATACATGGTGCCCGGCCTCATTGGTATGGTCATCCTGTTCAACGGCATGCAGTCTTCGCTGTCGCTGGTTTACGATCGCGAAATCGGCGTCATGCGGCTCCTTCTGACCACGCCGCTGCCGCGCTGGTACCTGCTGTTTTGCAAGCTGCTGGCCGGGACCATCCTCTCTATTATCCAGGCTTATGCATTCCTATTTGTCGCGTTCCTGGTTGGGGTCGAGGTTCCCTGGTCGGGTTGGCTCTACATGCTGCCAATGATGTTCGTTACAGGGATGATGCTGGGCTCGATAGGTCTGCTCCTTTCGGTCTACATCAAGCAGTTGGAGAATTTCGCGGGCGCGATGAACTTCGTCATCTTCCCGATGTATTTCCTGTCGACCGCCCTTTATCCGCTATGGAAACTACGAGAGGCCGGTGCCGAGAGCCTTTATTGGGTAGCCCAGCTCAACCCGTTCACATATGGCGTCGAGGTAATTCGCTTCGCCGCGTACGGCAAACTCGCCGGCCTGCTCGATTCGATCGCGCCCGGCGGTGAATCTCGCAATACGCACGAAGGCGTGGCATTGCTGATTGTCATCGTCGTAGCCGCCGTAGCCTTCCTAATCGCCGTCAATGGCTACGATCCGCAGCGCGGGTTCATCCGCAAGCGCCAGCAGGCATCGACCTGACCAGTTGATAGCCGGCCGTCGCTCCGTTACCAATCGGGTGGAGCGTCCGCCAGAATGAGTGTGGACGGGCGCTGTTCGGGGCAGCCCTGACCATGAAATCGCCGTCGGCGAAGACGCGACTCCTCCTTTACCGGATCGCCGCGTTTGCCATTCTACTGGTCTTATGGTGGGTGGCCTCCTGGCGAGCCGGCCCGAACTTCGTCCCCAATCCCATCCAGACTCTTCAGGCCGCCCAGCGGCTGGCAGTCGGCGGCAAGCTCTGGGACGCCCTCTGGGATAGCCTGCGTGTGTATTTGACCGGGTTCAGCATCGCGATCGCCGTCGCCCTGCCGATCGGCCTTGCGATGGGGGGATTCCGCCTGCTCGGCCGAACCCTTGAGGTTTATCTGAACGCCCTGAACGCAACGCCCCGTGTAGCCTTCATCCCAATGGTCATCGTTTTCCTCGGATTGGGCTTCAACGCCAAGGTGTTCATCACTTTCCTCGGTGCCGTCATGCCTATCCTGATCAACACCTATGCCGGGGTCCTCAACTCCGACGGCGAGTTGGTCGAGATGGCGCGTTCCTCGGGCGCCACGCGTATGCAGATCTTTCAGCGGATTCTGTTTCCAGGCGCCCTACCCTTTATCGTCGTCGGGCTTCGTCTCGGCGCGACCATCGGCTTGATCAATACCGTGGTCGCTGAGGTGTACCTCGCACTCAGCGGCCTGGGTGGCCTCCTTCAATTCTACGGCAACACCTTCCAGATGGCGCCCTACTTCGTCGTCGTGATCATGCTGATGGCGGTAGGCGTTATCCTCACCCAGACGCTCCGCTTCTTCGAGAAGAGAATGGACCGCTGGCGTTACACTGCGACCTGAGATGATAGCGGGCCGCTCCAATCAGCCCCTCCGTCGCTCGGCGACCGGCCGCTGGCATGCGACGGTCCACCGCCCGAAGTGGACGAGCTGTGTTGGAGAGTCGAAAAGACTCGCCTTGCCCGCGCTTGATCCATTATTTTCTCGCTCAACCTCGGGCCGGTCCGAGCTGTCGGGATGAATAACCTCGCCGGGACGAACCCTCAGGAGCACGCATGCAGTCACTGGTAACGGCCGTAATGGGCACCGCATCCGAGAGCAGGGACCATCTCCCGCTGCTCCGCTGGATCCTCATCAATGCCTTGGCGGCGTTTGCCTTCTTGGTGTTGTGGCACTTCGGCCTGGTTCAGGTGATGTTCGAGACCGATCGCACGCACATCTCCAATATCATTCTGGCCCTCTTCGTTCTGACGGTTGCGCACTGCTTCTACCAAACGATCCTGATTTCGCGGGAACTGGTCATTGCCAGGCGGGTCCAGGAAGAAATCGCCGGGACCGGACGTGGCTTTCAGGTAATCGGTGACCGTGTACTGACGCAGGACGGCCGGGAGTTGGAGCAGGGTGTGATAACTCGGCACATTGCCAACCTTGTCACCAAATCGCGTGCCGCTGGTGGCCAGAAGATCGACCAAACGCTTCTCCTACGCTCTCTCGCCGAGCAGCTGCGGGCCCGCGAAAAGCTCGGCTGGTTCATCGCCGAGGCGCTGCTTCGTCTCGCCCTTCTCGGCACGGCCGTCGGCTTCATCCTGATGCTCATTCCGATCGCCAGTCTGAAGTCATTCGACGTCGAAACGCTGCGGAGTGCCCTCGCGGGCATGAGCGGAGGCATGGCCATCGCGCTCAACGTCACGGTCGCCGGCATCGCCAGCGCGCTTCTACTGAAGGTCGAATATTACTTCCTGGACGAGTCGGTCAGCGACCTCTTCCATCTGATTACTGACATCACCGAGGTTCACGTGGTCTCCGCGCTTGAGCGGACGGCCGAAACAAGGGCCTGATACGCCAGCGACCGAGCAACAGCCAACGGGACTTAGGCGGGATAGCGGCAGATGATACCTTTTGCAGTATTCGGAACGGTCGCGGCCTACGTCATGGTGGCGGTGCTGCTCCTAAGCCTCAACCTCACCTCGCTGTGGCGCTGGTGGATCAAGGCCGCAGCGATGGTCGTAACGACCGCATTCTTCGTGGGCACTTACCTGGCAATTGACGGCATTCTCGGGTGGCCGTCAGCGGCGGCTCTGCCTGACCGGTTCAAGTTCCTGTCCTCTCAGGTGATGGAACCGAACAAGGTAAACGGCGACCCAGGCGCGATCTTTCTTTGGATCCAGGAGCTCGACGATAAGAATTTGCCGGTTAGCGTACCTAAGAACTTCAGGTTGAACTATACTGTATCGACCGCCAAGGACGTGCAGGACGCCCAGTCCAAACGCCAGGCCGGCAAGGACGTGATGGGCAAGACCTCCGACAAGAAGGGCAAAGAGGGCGAGGAGAACGAGCCGCCCAAGAAGCTCGGCCCTGTGCTCGAGACTGAGGCCGTCGGCACGACTACCGACACGGTGCCTTTCATGGACGACACGGTCCACATGACCTTCGAGGAGCTCCCACCGATCCTCTTGCCGGACAAGATACCCTTAACTGCCGACGCAATTCATTGACAGAGCCGGCAATTCCCCGCTCGGCGGAAACTCGGCGGCCGGGCCGGAATTGACGCGCTGACCGCTCCGCTATGCTACAATTCTGGTTCGGGCTCGGTTTTCCGGCGTCCGAAACGGAGGAGCATCTTAAATGTCAAAACCCCTGAGAATTGGGCTGATAGGCGGCCTACTGGCCGCCCTCGGCACCATGCATCTCGCGGCGACGGCTTCGGCCGCGCCCTTTACGATCATTTCGACGGACGTGACCACTCAGCTCGTGCCGAATTCGGTCACGGACTTCGCCGACACCCTTGGCTATTTCAAGCGCGAGGGCGTGGATGTCACCATCGTCCGCGTTCAAGCGACGCCGTCCGCGGTCGCCGCCCTCCAGGCTGGCCAGGGGGATATGGCAAACATTTCCGTGGATCAGGCCCTTCTGCTCGCCGCCCAAGGCACCGGCGTGAAAGCTGTCACTTCGCCGAACAAATCGCTCGGCTATGTGATCGCCGCCAAGGACTCGATCAAGTCCGTCAAGGACCTCGAGGGCAAAGCCTTCGGCGTCGCTCGCGTTGGCAGCGCCGACTATTCGGCGAGTTTGCTTGTCATGCGCACCTCAGGCGTCGCGACAGACAAGGTGAGCATGGTGGCAATCGGAGCTCCCGACGTTCGGGGCCAGGCCCTTGCCGCCGGGCGTATCGACGCAACGACCATGAGCTACGGAGCCTGGCTCGCCGTGCCAGACAAGAAGGGGCTGCACGTACTCGTCGACCAGGACGCTTACTACAAGGCCGCGCCTGTCGTGAACAAAGTCAACGTTGTGTCGGCTGCAGCGCTCAAGAACCGCGGGCCGGAAATCGAGGCCGTGATCCGCGCGCTCACGAAAGCCTCGCGCGACTTCGACGCCGACCCCAAGAAGTGGGTCGACGCCATGGTTGTGGCAAGGCCGGACGTACCTCGCGCGACGCTGGAACAGCTCGCCGCCTCGTTCAAGAACGTCGCCTGGAGCACCAACGGCGGGATGAACGCCAAGGAGCTGAAATCCACGCAGGACTTCACTTACGAGTCCCCGGACTTCAAGGACATCAAGAAGTTGACCTTGGGCGACTGGGTTGATTTTGGTCCGGTTGATGCCGCTTTGAAGACCCTTGGCACCGTCTCAGGGCCCGACACACCGGCCCGCTGAGACCTTCATGCTGTTGTCGAGCGACCAGCAACAAGGGCAGTCTGAAACTGCAGTGAGCCCCGCGAAGATAATCATTCGCGGGGCTTCGAAGACCTTTACGCGGTCTCGCTCAAGCAGCAGTATCGAGGCGCTTTCCAAAGTCAGCCTCGACATCGCCGACAACACCTTCGTCACGCTGGTGGGGCCGTCGGGCTGCGGCAAGACAACGTTGTTGCGGCTAATCAACGGCTTGGTTGAGCCAGATTCCGGCGAAGTCTTGGTCTCCGGCAAGACGCCGCAGCCCGGACCGAACATGGGTTTCGTTTTCCAGTCGTTCCGCCTCATTCCGTGGACGACCGTTCGGCGCAACATCGCCTTCGGCCTCGAGATTGCCGGCGCCCCGGCCGAGGTCACGCGCGAGCGAGTCGAACGCTACATGCAGCTGGTCGGCCTCACTCGCTTCGCCGATTCTTATCCGTCGGAGCTTTCCGGCGGCATGAAGCAGCGTGTGGCAATCGCCCGGGCTCTCGCCACCGAGCCCGAAATCCTGTTGATGGACGAACCGTTCGCCAGCATCGATGCCCAGACCCGGGAGTTGATGCAGACTGAGCTTCTTCGCCTATGGGGCATGCGCAAGGGGGTGGTGGTCTTTGTCACGCACAGCGTCGATGAAGCTGTCTTACTAGCGGATCGCGTAGTGCTGATGGGGCCTCGGCCCGGTCGAATTCTGGAGATTCTCCCGGTAGACCTGCCACGACCGCGCACCGACTACGACGTGCGCTCTCGCCCGGAATTCACCGAATTGCGCAACCATCTTTGGAACCGTATCCGGACGATGGTGACAACCGATCCCAATTCCGACTTTTACCAGCGGGACTCTGGCGCCGCCCGGGGCGGGACATCGGGATAGTGCGCACCGCCCGTGCGAACACAGCCATCACCAATACCGTCAGCGATCTTCTAGGGCAGCGGACGCTCAAACCCGCGCCGAGCAAGGCCCCTGTCGGCCGGCCAAGGGACTAGACCCAAGGGCGGGTTATTGCCGATTGTTCCTCAAAGCGATCGATCTTGGCGGTCTTTTCCAGCGTCAAACCGATGTCGTCGAGACCGTTAAGGAGGCAGCGCTTCTTGAACGCATCGATTTCGAAATGCACCTCGCCGCCATCCGGTCCTTGGATTGTCTGCTTTTCGAGATCGACCGTAATGGTCGCATTGGCACCGCGCATGGCGTCGTCCATCAGCGCCGCCAGAACCTCCTTGGAAACTCTGATCGGCAGAATCCCGTTCTTGAAGCAGTTGTTATAAAAGATGTCGGCGAATGATGTTGAGATAACGCAGCGGATACCGAAATCGAGCAGGGCCCAGGGCGCGTGCTCTCGGCTTGACCCGCACCCGAAATTGTCGCCGGCGACGAGAATCTGCGCCTTGCGATAGGCCCGCCGATTGAGCACGAAGTCGGGGTTTTCCGATCCGTCGTCGCGATAGCGCAGCTCGGCGAACAGGCCCTTGCCGAGACCCGACCGTTCGATGGTCTTGAGATAGTTCTTGGGAATGATCATGTCCGTGTCGACGTTGATCATCGGCAAGGGAGCCGCCACTCCGGTCAGTGTCGTGAACTTCTGCATCGCCAACTCCGCCTAACACCCGATCCGCCTCAGAACTCTGCTGACTCGATACGCTCCATGTCTTCGTCGGAAAGCCCGAAATGGTGACCGAGCTCGTGCACGAGGACATGGGTAACGATCGCGCCGAGCGTATCTTCGTTCTCTGCCCAATAATCAAGAATCGGCCTGCGATAGAGCCACACCATATTCGGGAAGCGCCCGGTTTCCGGGGTCGCCGGTGCATGCGCGAGCCCCACTCCCTGGAAAAGCCCAAGCAGATCGAACTCCGACTCGATCTCAAGCTCTTCCAACGCGTCCCCGTCAGGAAACTCCGCAACGCGGATACCGACCTCCCCGATCAGGCCCCTCACCTCCTCCGGCAACGCGGCCAATGCGGCGCGCCCCAGGGCCTCAAGGTCGTCGAGCGATGGCGCCAGGCGCCCCATCCATTCCCTGTCGCCCGATCCCGCATTCACGTCACGCTCTCCAATCACTGCCGGCTTTTCACCTGAACCAACGATAAACTCCAAGATCAGGACCAGTTCAGCCGCGGAGTTCTATCCCTTCGTCACCACGGTCGATCAAGCCTAGGCGAGACCGGCCAGATGAAGAGAAGGATAAACACCATGTTCACCAACATCCTCCGCGCCGCCGCTTTCGCCGTGACCGCCGCTGCCACCGTTGGTTCAGGCAGCGCCCTCGCCAACAACTACTCTTACAGCACCACCAACTACGGCTACGTCGACACCTACAAGGCCGACTACGGCCACTGGGAGCTCCAGCAGGTTTCGACGCCCCGCCAAGTCTGCGAGAAGATCTACGAAACGAAGCGTTGGCACGACTACTACGGCTGGCATTCGGCGCAGGTCTTCGTCGGCGAGAAGTGCAAGACGGTGTACGACATCAGCTACGTCAAGGTCTGGATCGCCGCCGCGTACTAGGTCGTCGCTTCCAGCGATTGCAAAAAAGGAGGCCCAATGGGCCTCCTTTTTTATCCCCTCCCCCCGGCCGGCCAGTCCCTTACGTCAACGAAACGCCCGGCAATCGCGGCCGCCGCCGCCATCGGAGCCGACACCAAGTGGGTGCGCCCCTTGTGCCCCTGGCGGCCCTCGAAATTCCGATTCGAAGTCGATGCGCACCGCTCACCCGGCAGCAGTCGGTCGGCGTTCATCGCCAGGCACATCGAACAGCCTGGCTCCCGCCACTCAAATCCCGCAGCCAAGAAAATCTTGTCCAGGCCCTCTGCTTCGGCCTGTTCCTTGACGAGGCCAGATCCCGGAACCACCATCGCCTTGACGCGATCGTTGACACGGTGACCGGCGACAACGCTGGCCGCCGCGCGCAGGTCCTCAATGCGCCCGTTGGTGCACGATCCAAGGAAGACGCGGTCGACAGCGATATCCGTCATCGCCGTATCGGGTTGCAGGCCCATATAGGCGAGGGCGCGCTCCATCGACCGCCGCTTGTCCGGATCGGCGATCGCTGCAGGGTCCGGGACGCGACCGGTGATCGATACAACGTTCTCCGGGCTGGTGCCCCACGTGACGAGCGGCGGCAGAGCATTTGCGTCAAGGCGAATCTCCGCCTCGAAGGTCGCCTGCTCATCGCTCCGCAGCGTATCCCAATAGCGGCGTGCCATATCCCAGGCGCCCCCCTTCGGGGCCCGCGGGCGGCCGCGAACGTAGGCGAAAGTCGTCTCGTCCGGAGCGACCAAGCCGGCCCGCGCCCCTCCCTCGATCGACATGTTGCAGACCGTCATTCGACCTTCCATCGACAGGGCGCGGATCGCCTCCCCCGCGTACTCGATAACGTGGCCGGTGCCACCGGCCGTGCCGATTTCGCCGATGATCGCCAGGATGATGTCCTTGGCCCCCACCCCCGGTCCCGGCCTGCCGTCGACCGTGACCCGCATGTTCTTGGCCTTGCGCTGTATCAGCGTTTGCGTCGCCAACACGTGCTCGACCTCCGAGGTGCCGATACCGTGCGCTAACGCACCGAATGCGCCGTGCGTTGAGGTGTGGCTGTCGCCGCAGACGATAGTCATCCCGGGAAGAGTGAAACCTTGTTCCGGGCCGACGATGTGGACGATTCCTTGGCGCGGGTCGACCTCGTTGAAGAACTCGACGCCGAACTCTCTGGCGTTGCGGGCAAGCGTTGAGACCTGCAAAGCCGACTCCGGGTCGGCAATGCCTTTGCGCCGGTCGGTGGTCGGTACGTTGTGATCGACGACCGCCAGAGTCCGGCCAGGAGAATGGACCTCGCGGCCAGCCATGCGCAGCCCCTCGAAAGCCTGCGGACTGGTCACTTCGTGCACCAGGTGCCGATCGACATAGATAAGGCACGTACCGTCTGCGGCTTCGTCGACCAGATGGTCTCGCCAGATCTTGTCGTAGAGCGTTAATGCACGGGCCATAGACTTTTCCGGGTTCCTTCCGCCATCCCCGCCTATGATGTAGCGACCTGATGGTCAATACGGAGTGGCAGAATGCCTCCGCGTACCGCCCGGTATGCGACCGGGTTCCTGAGAGCGCTGCAGCTCACCGCTTGGATCCTGCTGCTGTCCTGGCCGGCGACCGCGGCGGCCGCCAGTTGCCGACCCGTGATCCACCAGGCTGCCCGTTTCACGGTGTGTTCGGTCGATCTCAAGACTGAAGACCTCCGCCTTTTCTGGCGCAGCGGCACCGGACAACCGTACCGCTCAACCCGCGCCTTGGAGGGTGAACTGGCTACGCGCGGACTTCGCCTGGCCTTCGCCATGAATGCGGGCATGTTCGAGGCCGACGGCGCCCCGGTCGGTCTTTACGTCGAAGACGGCACCAGATTCCGACCAGCCAACACCGCCACCGGGCCGGGCAATTTTCATCTGAAACCGAACGGCGTGTTCTTCTGGAATGGAGGACGCGCTGGGATATTCGAGACCGGCCGGTTCCTCAAAGAAAGGCCGGCGGCCGATTTCGCCACGCAATCGGGCCCCATGCTGGTGATCGACGGCAAGCTCCACCCGGCATTCTTGGCGGACAGCACCTCTTTCAAGGTCCGCAACGGGGTCGGCATCGCTTCCGATGGCGAAGTTGTCTTTGCGATTTCGGAAACCGCCGTGACTTTTCACAGCTTCGCGACACTGTTTCGCGATGTCCTCGGGTGTCGAAACGCGCTATTCCTCGATGGCAGCGTTTCGGTGCTGTTCACGCCCGAACGCGGACATCCAGCGTTCGCTTCCGCCATCGGTCCGATCGTCGGCGTCGTCTCCCGAAACTAGGGAGCGATCCGTGGAACAGGCTACGCCCGTTACGAACGGCCTACGCGCTCGCCCCGCCCGCGTCATCCTCGCCAGCGCGCCGGTCCTGCTTCTCGCTAATGCGGGCGGCCTTACCGCGAAGATCGCGCAGGTAATAGAGCTTGGCGCGACGCACCTTGCCGCGTCGAACAACGACGATTGAGTCAATCGCCGGCGAATACACCGGGAACACCCGCTCCACACCTTCGCCGTAGGAGATCTTCCGGACGGTGAAATTCTCGTTGATTCCGCCGCCGGCCCGCCCGATGCAAACGCCTTCATACGCCTGCACACGGCTCCGCGACCCCTCGGTCACCTTGACGTTCACGCGAACCGTATCGCCCGGTGCAAAGTCGGGCACCGCTCGCGCGGCCGCAATCTTAGCCAACTCGGCTTTTTCGAGCTCTTCCACGGCGTTCATTGTCGTTCACCTATCGCGAAGAAGCCCTCGGAGACGGCCGCACGGCGGCGTTTCTCGCCAGACTCCCCTAGCTTGCTGAGAAATTCGGTCGGTTCCATAGCCCAGTCAGCGGGATTTGTCGATGTGCCAACCGGGCGAGCCGGCCAACAGGTCGGGCCGCCGATCTGCAGTAAGGCGTCGCGCCTCCGCTCCTCTCCACTCAGCGATCCGCTTATGGTCGCCAGAGAGAAGCACGTCGGGGATTGCCCGTTCTTCGAAAATCTGCGGGCGCGTGTAATGGGGGGCCTCGAGCAGCCCCTCGTTGAAGCTTTCCGTTTCGGATGACGTCGGATTGCCCATTACCCCCGGCAGGAGCCGGACCACGGCGTCTATCAAGGCCATTGCGGCTATTTCCCCGCCCGACAAGATGTAGTCACCGATTGAGACCTCTTCGAGCGCGCGTGCCTCAATGACGCGTTCATCAACCCCCTCAAACCGCCCCGCGACGACAAGGGCCCCCGTCCCTGCCGCAAGCTCCCTCACCCGGCCCTGATCGAGCGGTCTCCCCCGCGGGCTCATCAACAGGCGAGGCCGCGCGTCCCCGGACGGGCTACAGCCATCGATAGCCCTGGCCAGCACATCTGCGCGAAGCACCATACCCGGGCCTCCACCGGCGGGCGTGTCGTCGACCGCTCGGTGCCGGCCGATGCCACTGCCACGGATATCGACTGTCTCAAGCGACCAGATACCCTCGTCGAGCGCGCGCCTGGCAAGGCTCGTCCCAAGCGGACCGGGAAACACTTCCGGCATCAATGTCAGCACGGTGGCTCGCCATGTCATTCGGGCTCGCCTTCTGTATCGGCGGGCGGCGTTACAATCAGCCTGCGCTCCGCCAACCGGACCTCAGGAACCGCTTGGCGCGTAAACGGCAAATAGAACTTGTGCGTCTTCGTGCCAATTTCCAGGAGATCTCCCGCCCCGAAATTGTGCACTGCCTGCACCGACCCAAGGTCGGCCCCATCGGAAGTGACGGCCCGCATGCCCACAAGATCGGCGTGATAGAACTCTTCGCCTTCGACTTCCGGCAAGCGATCGCGCGGAATGAAAAGTTCGAGCCCGTGCAGCGATTCCGCGGCCGTCCGATCGTCTATCCCGGCGAACCGGAGCGCGCGCTTGCTGCCGGCCAGCGCCCGGATACTTTTCACCGTCAGGGGCGGGCGCCCCCCGACGGTCGTCAGTGGCCCGTAAGTCCCAATCGCATCCGGGTCGGCGGTGAACACGTCGACCCGCACTTCGCCCCGAAGGCCAATCGCGGCCCCCACGCGCCCGATCGAAATCAGACGTGCTGCCCCGCCCGATGCGCCCTCGCTCAGCTTGCGGCACCGCCGTCGGCAGACGCGGCCGTTCCCGCCCGTTCCTGCGCCTTTTTCCGCGGCTTGGCCTTCTCCGGATTGTTGCGCGCCGGACGGGCTCTCAGTCCCGCTGCATCGAGGAAGCGCAGCACGCGGTCGGTCGGCGTCGCGCCAACCGAGAGCCAATGCTGAACTCGCTCTGTGACGAGGATGACCCGCTCAGCCGAATCCTTAGGCAGCATCGGGTTGAAGGAGCCCACTCTCTCGATAAAGCGGCCGTCGCGAGGCGAGCGACTGTCTGCGACCACGACGCGGTAGTACGGCTTCTTCTTGGCACCGGCACGAGCCAGGCGGATTTTCAGGGACACGTTTTCACTCCTTCTTTCATGTTCGGCCGGACTGCCCAGCCACTACTTCTTCTTAATCGATATTGGCGGAATGCCGGCTCCGAGCCCCGGCAAACCGCGCGGCGGCAAGCCGGGAAGGCCTGACGGAAGCCCTGCCCCCGAAAGCCCGCCCAGTCCACCTCCCTTCGCCAACGGCCCAAGGGCGCCTGGATCCATCGGTGGGAGGCCGGCGCCGCCCAGCCCAGACGTCATTCGCGCAAATAGGCCCTTGCGCTTCATGTCCTTCATCGTGTCGGCCATCTGGCGATGCATCTTGAGGAGGCGATTGACCTCTTCAACTTTCGTTCCCGACCCCGCCGCGACCCGCTTCTTGCGGCTAGCCTTGAGAAGGTCGGGATTGCGCCGCTCCTCAGAAGTCATGGATGAGATGATGGCACCCTGACGACGGAACATTGAGTCGTCGAAACCGGCCGCTTCGATCTGTTGCTTGGCTTTGCCAATACCGGGAAGCAGTCCCATCACGCCCGACAGGCCGCCGATCTTCTGCATCTGGCGGAGCTGCTCCGCGAGATCGTTGAGGTCGAATGACCCCGCCCGCATGCGCTCGGCCATCTTCTGGGCCTCGGCCGCGTCGACGGTAGCCGCCGCCTTCTCGACCAACCCGACGATATCCCCCATGCCGAGGATACGCCCGGCAACCCGCTGCGCGTCGAACTCCTCGAGCGCGTCCATCTTTTCGCCGGTGCCGAGGAACTTGATCGGCTTGCCGGTGACAGCCCGCATCGACAAGGCAGCGCCGCCTCGCCCGTCACCATCCGCTCGGGTGAGGATGAGCCCGCTGATACCGACGCGCTCGTCAAACGAACGCGCGACATTCACCGCGTCCTGACCGGTGAGGCTGTCCGCAACGAGAAGAATCTCGTGCGGGTCGGTCAGCCGCTTGATCTCGGCCATCTCGGCCATCAGCGGCTCATCGATATGCGTGCGGCCGGCGGTATCCAGGAGCACTACGTCATATCCGCCGAGGCGGCCGGCGGTCATGGCACGGTTGGCGATATCCGCCGGGCCTTGCCCGGCGACGATTGGCAGGGTGTCCACGCCAACCTGCTCGCCGAGAACCTTGAGCTGTTCCTGCGCCGCCGGACGGCGGACATCGAGCGAGGCAAGCAGCACCTTGGACTTATGCCGCTCGACCAATCGCCTTGCGAGCTTGGCCGTGGTTGTCGTTTTGCCTGACCCCTGCAGCCCTACCATCATCACTGCAACCGGCGGGGCTGCGTTGAGGTCGAGCGGAGAAGGCTCCCGCCCCAGCGTGTCGACCAACTGATCGTGAACGATCTTGACGACCATCTGCCCAGGCGTGACGGAGCGGATGACCTCCTGGCCGACGGCGCGGCCGCGCACCTTGTCAGTAAACGAGCGAACGACATCGAGCGCGACATCGGCCTCAATGAGGGCGCGTCGCACCTCGCGCATTGCCTCGTTGACGTCGGACTCCGACAACGCGCCGCGCCGCTTCAATCGCTCGAAGATCGAGCCTAGTTTCTCCGAGAGCGCGTCAAACATCGTTCAATCGTTCATTCCACGTTGGGCTCAGCCACCTGGGAATTGCCCAAGCAAAAAAACGCCCGCGGGCGCAACGCGCTGGCGGACGTTCGTCTCCGGATACGAGCCCGGTCGACCTTTTGTCATGATCGCTTGTTAGCGAAGACCGGATAGAAGCTAGGGAGCCACCGCTGTCCCGTCAAGCCGTCACGCGGTTGACGCCGACGAACCCCACCTTTGGGAGACCGCCAAACCGCGCGGGCGGTTAGCGAGGAAACGTAAACTATTGCCTCTTAACTGCCGGTAGCGCTACGGACATCGCCGATATGGGTGACATGCCCCCTATAGTTTCGTCTGGCGCCCGCGGCAAAGGCGTGCATATTGACCCGGTGATTTACAAGAAACAGGGTCTGTCGCTGGCTGCAATCGCGCTAGCAGTTGTCGCGGGCGCAGGAGAATCCCGCGCCGCCGACGTCGGCACGCTAAGCGCGTCCTATACGATTGCTATTTCTGGATTTCCCGTCGGTCGCGTCGACGCCCAGTCGCGCTTTGATGGAGCGTACTATTCGCTGGCGATTACCGGCTCGACCAGCGGCTTGTCCCGCCTGGTCTCCGACGCCACCGCAACGTTAACCGGCAGCGGTCGCGTCTCGGGAACGCAGGTCGTTCCGCTTGCCTATAGCCTCGACACCACCGAGAACGGCGAGGCGACCCACGTCCGCATGACGATGAACGGGGGTAGGGTTACGGCGCTATCCGCCTATCCCGATCTCGCTGCCGATCCCCGTCGGATCCCCGTGACTACTCGTTTCAAGACGAATGTCGTCGATCCGGTGAGCGCCTTCGTTATTCCGACCACATCCCCAGACACGACCGATGGGAACGCGGTGTGCAATCGCGTCATGCCGATATTCGACGGTTGGCAGCGCTTCGACCTTAACCTTTATTTCAAGGAACGCCGGACGGTCTCGGGCACAGGCGGTTCGTATTCTGGGCCCGTCTTCGTCTGCGGTGCACGCTACGTGGCCGTTGCCGGTCACGTCCCCGACCGCGATTCCGTGCGCTTCATGGAGGACAATCGGAATCTCGAGGTCTGGCTGGCACCGGTCGAGCATCTGAAATTTCTCGTTCCTTACTATATCAAGGTCGGTACGCGCGTTGGCGACCTCACAATTGCGGCGACACGCTTCACCGCAGCCCCGGAGCAGCGCCAGGCCGGGGCCAACTAGCGCCGCCCGCCAGGTCGTCAGGGGTGTCCTACGCAACTAACTGCGCTGTGCCCTCCCGCATGCCGGCCGTTCAGAAGACGGCAGGGTCCATCCCGCCGGCATCGCCGCACAGACCGGGCCTCGGAAGGAATTACGCTCATGGCTAGGGGCGCCGCGCGAAACGAGAATGTTGTCGCCGTCCTCGGTCCGACCAACACCGGCAAGACGCATCTGGCCATCGAACGGATGCTCGGTCATCCAACCGGGGTAATCGGCCTTCCACTTCGTCTCCTCGCCCGCGAGGTCTACAACAAGGTTGCTGCGCAAGTCGGCGCCGGGGCGGTTGCTCTCATAACCGGAGAGGAGAAGATCCTCCCACCCGCGCCCCGCTACCGCGTCTGCACGGTGGAAGCGCTTCCCAGCGAAACCGACGCTGCCTTCCTCGCGATCGACGAAGTCCAGATTGCCGGCGATTTGGAGCGGGGACACGTCTTCACCGACCGGTTGCTCAATTTACGGGGCCGTCACGAAACTCTGCTCCTCGGCGCCGCCACGATGCGCGGCATCCTTGAGCGCTTGCTGCCCGGTATCAGCGTCATCACTCGTCCGCGCATGTCGGTCTTGGCCTACACTGGTCCCAAGAAGATCACGAGGCTGCCTCGACGATCGGCCATCGTCGCGTTCTCCGCCGGCGAAGTTTACGCGATTGCCGAACTCATTCGCCGCCAACGCGGCGGCGCCGCGGTCGTGCTGGGTGCCCTCTCGCCACGAACGCGCAATGCGCAGGTTGAGATATTCCAGTCCGGCGACGTCGAATTCCTTGTCGCCACCGACGCCATCGGCATGGGCCTGAACCTCGACGTCGACCACGTGGCTTTTGCATCCGATCAGAAGTTCGACGGCTACCAGCATCGCCGGCTGTCCCCTGCGGAGTTCGGTCAAGTCGCGGGACGGGCTGGCCGACACCTGCGCGACGGGACTTTCGGTGTCACCGCCCGCGTCGACGCCTTCGACGACCATCTGGTCGAAGCGTTGGAGAACCATCGCTTTGAACCCGTTAAGGCGATCCAATGGCGCAATCGGGACCTCGACTTCTCATCGACCGCCCATCTGATCGACTCCCTCGACACGCCGCCGAGCCGTCCCGAACTCGCCAAGGCTCCGCCATCCGAGGACGTAGTCGCTTTGTCAGCGGCAATTCGCGACCCGTCCATTGCGGCCCTGGCGGTCGGATCCGATCGTGTCGCGCTTCTGTGGGAAGTGTGTCAGGTTCCGGATTATCGCCGTATTGCCCCGGCAAATCACGTTGAACTCATAACCACGCTGTTCGCGCAGCTGGCCACTGGGGGGACGCTCAATGAAGACTGGTTTGCTGCCCAAATTGCCCACGCGGACAACACCGAGGGTGACATCGATGCTCTAGCCAACCGCATCGCTCATGTCAGAACTTGGACATTTGCCGCCAATCGTCCCAACTGGCTGCGCGATGCGGCCCACTGGCAAGAGCGGACTCGGAACCTCGAGGACAGACTTTCCGACGCTTTGCACGAACGCCTTCTCCAGCGTTTCGTCGATCGTCGGACCAGCGTGTTGATGCGGCGACTAAGAGAGAACGCCATGCCTGACGCGGAAGTAACCCCCAGCGGAGACGTTAAGGTCGACGGTGTCCTGGTCGGTGAACTGAAGGGGTTTCGCTTTACGCCCGACGCCGCGACGGCCAGTCCGGACGGCAAGGCACTGCGCAACGCCGCTCACAAAGCTCTGGCGAGCGAGATTGAGCGTCGGGCCGAGCGTGTTGCCGCGGCTGCCGACGGAGACCTAGTACTGGCAATCGACGGGAGCCTGCGCTGGCAGGGCGAGGCCATCGCCCGCCTCATCGCCGGTGACGACCAATTGCGCCCGCGCCTGATAGTGCTTGCCGACGATCTGCTCCCCCCGGCACTGCGCGAACCCGTGGAGCGACGCGTACAACAGTGGTTTGCAACGCACGCGGCCAGCCTGATCCAACCGCTCTACGACCTGCTTTCGGCCCAAGACCTTCCACCGCTCGCGCGTGGTATCGCCTTTCGCCTTGCCGAGAGCCTCGGCGTTCTTGATCGCGGTGAAGTCGATGCCGATGTTCGGCAGTTGGACCAGGAGACCCGCGCCGGTCTGCGCCGGCTTGGCGTACGTTTCGGCAGTTATCACATCTATGTCCCCGCACTGCTCAAGCCGGCACCCGGCCGTCTGCTGGCGATGCTTTGGGGATTGCGCAACGGCGGCCTCGATACGCCCGGTATTGCCGAACTCACCCAGATTTCCGCCTCCGGTCGCACAACCGTGCCCGTCGACCCAGCATTTCCAGCCGCCTTATTTCGGGTGGTGGGCTACAAGGTCGCGGGCACTCGCGCGATACGCATCGATATTCTCGAGCGCCTCGCAGACTTCATACGCCCGCTCACCATGTGGCGGAACGTGCCAGATGGCCCGGCCGCCCCTCCGGGAGCGGTCGGCGGCGGAGCCTTCACGACAACGCCGGCGATGACATCCCTGCTCGGTTGCTCCGGCGATGAGCTCGGCTCCGTTCTCCGCGCGCTTGGCTACCGAATGGAGAAGCGACCCGCGCCCGCTTCCAAAGCCTCCCCGCCGAAGCTGGAGACGCCGCCGCCCAGCGAGACTTCGCCCACCGCCGATGCCGGGCTCGCGCCCGCCCCGGCGGCCTCTGCCGCCCCCGACAGCAGCGATATTGCCGCCGCCCCTGTGGAAACGGGCCCATCGAGCCAACCCATGGCGCCGACTGGGGAGCCACTTGTCGCAGCGACGGTGCCGGGCAGCACCGACCAGCCCGTCAAACCAACAGACTCAATGATCGAGGTCTGGCGGCGGCGGCGACCGGACGATGGGCAGCACCGCGCTAACCATCGCCCTGATCGGCGACGCGCTCCGCGCGCGACCACATCGCTAGCGCCCGCCAATGACAGCAACACGGTCACCGCTGCGACGGGTGATCCAACAGAGACCGGAGGGCGGCGCCCGACCGGGCCGCGTCGAAAGGGCCGCGGTGCTCAACTCGCTCCTGCCCCCCGAAAAGACGGATCGAAGAAGTGGACGGACTCGGCTCGCCCCAAGGCCGACAAGCCGGCCGACCCCCACTCGCCCTTCGCAGCCCTTGCCGCCCTGAAGGCCCAACTGGAACGAGGCCCGGCCAAGTGAAGTTGATCGTCGATGGGCGAGACTGATCGGCAGCGAATCGACAAGTGGCTCTGGTACGCCCGCGTCGTGAAGTCACGAAGCTCGGCGCAAGCCCTGGCAATGTCCGGCCACGTCCGCGTCAATCAGGAGAAGACGCACTCGGCTAGCAAACAGGTGAAGCCAGGAGACGTCCTTACCATTGCGGTCGCTTCACGCGTCAGGATCCTGCGCGTTCGCGGCGCTGGGGAGCGCCGCGGTCCGGCCAGCGAAGCTCGGCTCCTCTTCGACGAGCTAACCCCGCCACAGCTCCCGTCGACGACGACCCCATCCCCGGGCGGTTCACGCCCCACCAAGCGCGACCGGCGAACCTGGGAAGACCTAGACTCCGCCTAGGTTCGCGTCGCTTGGCGCTTTTTGTCACCTCCTAGCGACGCGCAATCGCCATTCTGCGCGCGGTCCGCCCCGCGACAGTGGAATCCTTGCGCCTCCTATCCAAACCGTTTACGTCACCGCCGCCCGCCGATCTCTTTGGAGTGGCCCACCTTGACCTATGTGGTGACCGACAACTGCATTCGCTGCAAATATATGGACTGCGTCGAGGTGTGCCCCGTCGATTGCTTCTACGAAGGGGCCAACATGCTCGTCATTCATCCCGACGAGTGCATCGACTGCGGCGTGTGCGAACCGGAATGCCCCGCCGATGCGATCAAACCGGATACCGAGAAGGGCCTGGAGCGCTGGCTGAAACTCAACGCCGAGTATGCGCTCCAGTGGCCGAACATCACGATCAAGCGTGAAGCGCCCTCCGACGCCGCGGAATTCGAAGGGCAACCAGGCAAATTCGAAAAATATTTTTCGCCGGAGCCGGGAAAAGGCGATTAACCATATTGCGATCTCGTAATCGCGCCGGCCGGGGAAAATCTCGTTTCGCCGTTCGAGGCTCGACCGTAAATCATTGAAATTTACGGATTTTGTGCTATGTTACCAACACGATCGCTTCCGCGCCGAGAATCGCCGTCATGTAGGTTCCCAACCGCCTGCTGATGGGTGGCGGGGGGAGGTGGTTGTTATCGGACATTGGATCGATTGCGGACGCGGTTCCCTTCGGGATTGCGTCGAAACGCGGATTGTCGGTACCAGGAGTAGGAAGGCGCATGGCTGCGACTAAGAAGACCGCCCATCGATCCGAATTCAGGACCGGCGAGCACATCGTCTATCCGGCGCACGGCGTCGGCAAGATCATCGGCATCGAAGATCAGGAAGTGGCCGGCATCAAGCTGGAACTTTACGTGATCGCCTTCGAGAAAGATAAGATGACGCTGCGCGTGCCGCTGCCGAAGGCGACCGCCGTCGGAATGCGCAAACTGGCCAGCACGGACACCGTGGAGAGCGCTCTTACCGTGGTGCGCGGCCGGCCGCGCATTAAGCGCACAATGTGGAGCCGTCGCGCGCAGGAATACGAGGCCAAGATCAATTCCGGCGACCTGATGGCTATTTCCGAGGTGGTCCGCGACCTCTACCGGTCCGAGGCGCAGCCCGAGCAGTCCTATAGCGAGCGACAGCTCTACGAAGCGGCGCTGGATCGCATGTCGCGTGAGGTGGCTGCGGTAGAGAAGATCTCGGAGACCGAGGCCGTTCGCCGGATCGAGCAGAACCTCGCCAAGAACCCGCGGCGGGGTGCCAAAGCAGCCGAGCCGGAAGACGATACCCAAGAAGAGGCGGCCTGAGGCCGCCTCTTCCTGAAGCGGCTATTCGGCGACGATCTTCACGACTTGGCCCGGCTCAAGCCGCGCCGTCGTCGGCAATTGGTTGAGGGCCCGGAAGAGATCGAGGGGCCGCTCGACGATGCCCTTCATGCGACCAGCTATCGTTTCCTGCGAGTCGCCCGCCTTGACAGTAACCAGTCGGACATGCAGGGGCCGCAGGCTGGCAACCTCGCGTGACGACAACTGCCGGAAGCTCGATACTGTCTCGGCCGCAGCCCGTTGAAACGCCGGCGAATCACGTTCGTTGGCGAAGATGAAGCGGTAGGTTTCCCCGCCGCCCCCGCGTACGATGGTTATGTGGAACGCCCAGCCTTTTGCCGTGGCCACAGCCGAGGCCGACGGCAGGCCCCCAGTCAGACCGACTTTGACTGTCCCGCGATCAAGGCCGTTGACCCAGCCAGACGTCAGGTAGTCCTCAAGCGGAACTGAACCCTGCACGTCAACTGCATCGAAACGGAGGGCCGTCCCGTCGCCGCCGGTCGCCAACACGGCATCCGCTGTGTTGTCCAGAACGAACCCCTCCGGGACGGTGAAGCCGACACCGAGACCGGCGTGAAAGAAGGACCGGCCGCGCACGTAGCCTTGCCCGGTGTCGTCCCCAAAGACGATGCCCTCTATGGCGGCCGCGTAGGCGGCTCTGTCGATGTCGCCGCGCGGGCTGGGAGTTAGGGACTTCGCGGCCTTGGCTGCCAAATCCACCCGCTCCGGAGTCGAGGGGTGGGTCGCGAGGAACTCGGGCTGACGTCCACCGGCTCCGCCGAGCGTTGTCCGATAACGCTGGAACTGGTTCATTGCGCTAAGGAACCTGGCTGCCGACAAGGGGTCGTACCCGGCGCTTACGATGGTCTTGATACCCATCGAATCCGCGTCCAATTCCTGCTGGCGGGAGAAGCTGGCAAGCGTCCTTTGGCTTGAAGCGAGCGCCAACTGGCCGGCATCGCTATCTGCCAAAACGTCCGTCACCACGCGGCTGACAATAATCGCGGTGCGCGCTTGGGCTTCGCGCTGGGCCGCGTGATTGGCGGTGACGTGCGCCATCTCGTGCGCGAGCACTGCCGCCACCTGCGAGGAGTCGTCGGCAAGCGCCAGCAGCCCCCGGGTTACGTAGAGGAAACCATCGGGAAGGGCGAAGGCGTTGACAGCCGGGGAGTTCAAGATCGTGATGCGGTAGCGCCGCGACGGGTCGTCGGACGCCTCCACGAGCCGAGCGACAATTCTCGCAAGGAGTTGCTCGGCCTGATCGCTGTGATAGATGCCGCCATAGTTGGCGACAATCTGTGCGTGCTGGGCCGACGCGACCGGCTCGCCTACCCCGGCAGGTCCGCCGATATCCTTTGTCGCGCTCGCACTGGTCGGTAGCGGCAGAAATTGGCAGCCGGCAAGCGCCAGCACTGCAATAGCTGGAATCGTCAGCCTTGCCGCCAAATGACCAAATCGCGTTTTCATTACTTGCCGATGACCACAATCTCGTCAGGGTGGCTGAGACTCATCGTTGGACCGCCGCGATCACCAATCCAGCCTCGCATTTCGACGCGCTGTCCGACAAGGGACGCTGGATCCTTGCCATAGTTGATGAACAACTTCTCATCCGACGTAAGAAGAGTTGCGGTCAGGCTGCGCGAATGGTCCGCGCCAAAGTTTATGTAGGTCAGCCGACCCGCCCGCCGAACCGAATACACCCGGCCCGCCACCACCACGAAGCGGTCTCGGTCCTCGGCGAGCGAGCCGCCCGTGGCCGATCTGACCGCGAATTCCGGGCGCGCCCAAACACCCCGCTCGGACCGCCGCGCCTCTTCTTCCACGCCGAGCAGCGCGACCGCGCAGGGCCCCTCCTGCGGCCCCGTCACCACCCTGGCCCAGCCCTCCCGCACGAGGCTCTGCTCGACCCAGGTGCCATCAGTTGCGAGCGACAAATGGGCGACGGTGCGGCCGTACCGATCCTGCCGCCCGCCCCTGCCCTGAACCACCACCGTCCGGTCTAGAACGAGAGCCTCAAGGCGTCGGCGCGACGCTTCGGCGAGGTCGCCCGACATCGGCGTGTCGCCGTCCTTAGGCGCCGTCACTGCGGCCAGGCGCACGATGCGCTCGCCATCGAGGACGACCGTATCGCCGTCAGAAACGGCCGTCACAACGCCCGTCGCGTCTCCACTGAGCCGACAGGGTGGCGGCCGGACCGTGGCCGCACGCCCGGCGAAAGCAAGCCCAGCCGAAACCGAGGCGAACACCCCCAGCGCCAGAACACGACGCCGGAAGTGCTTCGATCGCCTCGGTCCGGCTGCAACCAAAGCTAGGGGATCGATATTTCTCGCGTGAACCACGGCTGGTAGTCCACCGAAAGTATCTTCTCCGTCCCGTCGAACAGCTTCGCCCAGGTCTTGCCGCTTACCTTGAGAACCGGCGGATGGGTCAAGCGATCGGCAAGGGTCGTGATGTTCCAGGCGATGTCAGTGCTGTTGACTTGCTTGAGTTGTTGGTAGGCCTTGCCGTCCGGCCCGTAGATTCGCGGCGTTGATTCGGCTCGGTTGGCAGGCACATGCTCAAGACCGACCGAAATCTCGAAGTGTTGGCCGGCAGCGTCGGTGAAGCTCCAGTTCTCATCGAGGATGGTCTTGCCGCCGGTGCTTGTCGTGACCGTGCGCACGAGCTTGTGTTCGGTAGCCTGAGTGTAGACACCGAATCCGCCGGGCACGTCGACTGGATCGGCCGATATGCCGCCAACCACCAACTGAGCATTGACGGTCTGACCGCCCACTGTCTGCTTCACCGGGATTTGCAAAAAGACGAACTGGTTCATCCCACGCCCGAGCGGTTTGCCATCCGGGGCAGCGACCTGGACCTGATCGACGAAAATCAGTCGGATGTTGGCATCCTTCGCCGGCCCCTGGGTGGCGACATTGGCCTCCCAGCCAGCTGGGATGAGCGCCTTTAGCGGCCCATCTGGAACCGCCAAGTCGATCTGCATTCGCGACTCCAGGCTGTAAGCGACGAGGGTGTCCGCCCGCGCGGACTGCGCGGCGACAGCCAGCGCAAGAACCGGCAGCACCGCCGCACCGAGGACACGACCAACCTGACTCATCATTCACTCCTCCCACTTCATCTTGGAGATCGCCAACCGCGGGCAGAAACGGGGCAACCGAGCCTGCCTGCTAAGACCGCCAGACGGCGGATTCGGGCCGAAAAAACCTAAGTTCTTCAAAAGGAAATGACGGATCGCGCCACATTCAGGGCGGGTTCATCGCGCCTCAGGCAGGACTCTAGTAACCCGCATGGGTAAACTCGAGTCAAAACCACGAGAGGGTGCCCCTCATGAGATTCGTCGGTTTCGCGCTGGGAGTCTTGGTCGCACTCGCTGGCAGCCCGGCTTTCGCCGCCGATTGGGACGACTGCCGTGCCGTCACTCGGCCGGTCGTCGCTATTCCCGCTTGTACGCGGCTTATCGATACTGGTGGCCTTCGGCCCCCGGACAAAGCAATCGCCTTTTATGATCGCGGCACCGCCTACCGCCACCAAGGCGACGCCGATCGGGCCATCGCCGACTTTACACAGGCGGTCGCGCTCGACCCCAAGCGAGCCGAGGCGTACAACAACCGTGGGCTGTCGTATCAAGACAAAGCCGATTTCGACCGAGCGCTGGCCGACTATGATCGAGCCATCGCTATCAACCCTCGCTATGCCGAAGCGCACAGCAATCGGGGATTGGTCGATATCGCCAAGGGATTGAACGAACAGGCCATCACCGACTATGGCCGGGCGCTCGCGATCAACCCTCGACTGGCCGAGGCCTATTTCGGACGCGGTACGGCATACCAGAACCTGAAGCAGCTTGATCAAGCTATCGTAGAGTACGGCCGGGCGCTCGCGGTGAACCCGCGCTACTCCGAAGCCTACAACAACCGCGCAGACGCCTATCAGAACAAAGGCCAGTTCGACTTGGCGATTGCCGACGCCTCGAAGGCCATCCAGGTCAACCCACAGCTGGCGGAGGCGTATTACACCCGCGGCGAGATCTACAAAGCCAAGGGTGATTTCGACAATGCCCTGGCTGACATCAAGCGGGCCCAACAGATCGATCGCAGCGGCGCCTTCGCCGCCTATGGTGACGGTCTGATCGCGCAGATCGCCGCACTGCGACAGAGCGGCGGTCCCGCGATACCGACGCCGGTTCGCACCGAGCGCCGCGTCGCCCTAGTCGTCGGGAATGGCGCATACTCAGCCGTGCCGGCGCTGCCCAATCCAATCAGCGACGCGGCCACCGTGGCCGGTGCGCTGAAGCTAGCCGGCTTCACGAGCGTGATCATCAGCAACGACCTGACGCGGGCCGGGCTCGTTGCTGCGCTGCAGTCCTTCGCCAGGGCCGCCGACAATGCCGACTGGGCTGTCATCTACTATGCGGGACACGGACTGGAGATCGCCGGCGTCAATTACATCGTCCCGATCGACGCCAAGCTTGCCAGCGACCGCGATGTCACCGACGAAGCCATCTCGCTGGAGCGGGTGATGGCGTCGGTCGAGGGCGCTAAGAAACTGCGTCTTGTCGTCCTCGACGCCTGCCGCAATAACCCCTTCCTGGCCAAAATGAAGGTGTCGACGGCCTCGCGCTCGGTGGGACGCGGTCTTGCCATGGTCGAGCCGGCGCAGGCGACACTGGTCGCATACGCGGCCAAGGCCGGCAGCATTGCCTCCGACGGCGATGGCCGCAACAGCCCCTTCGCTGCTTCTTTTGCCAAGCGACTGGTCGAGCCCGGGGTCGAAATCAATAAGGTGTTTCGTCAGATTCGCAGCGACGTGCTGGAGGCCACCAGCAACGAGCAGGAGCCCTTCGTTTACGGATCGCTTCCGCCCGACGATTTCTTCTTCGTCCCGCCGGCGAAATAGTCGCAAACGATCGTTCCTCCTTTCTCGAGGCGGACCGCAAACCGGCGGTCCGCCTCATCTTTTTGCCGATTCGCGCCCTCGGCCGCCTGGCTGAATGCTGCATGAACGCACCCCTCGGATCGCGTTCAGATCGAATGGCGCATTCTCCTTGCCATCAGATCGCGGTCTGCGGTGTTCGCCGGGCCCGCCATGAGGAGAGACCCCATGTTGAAGCACATTCTTCTTGCCGCCACCGCCCTCAGCCTCGTTGCCGGCGCCGCCACGATCTCCCAGGCCGCCGACACGCCGGAAGAAGCGGACCGTGTCGCCACCGAGCTGAATGGCGTCATTGCCAACGCCAATCCGGGGACCACCACCGACAAGCGCGCGATTGTGATCGAGCCGTCGACCAACGCCACGGCGACGATCCCCGGCGCCGAGACCGCCATCGTCCCCGGCGCCGAGACGCCGGCAAACGGTCCGGCTGTCGCCACCGCGACGCCTGGCGCTCCCGTCGTCGACCTTGTCCCCGTCCCCGCCCCGAACGCCGACGTCGCCAAGCCGCAGATCCAAGTGGTTCCGGCGCCGACCGCTCCGACCAACCCCGGCATCGTTGCCACCGCCCCGGCTAAGCCCACGGTGGCTCCCGTCCAGGATGGTGCCGACCTTTACCGGCGGCTGACCGCGCAGGGCTATCGGCCGCTCCAGCTCCTGGAGACCAGCGGCAAGGTCTTCTCGGTCCTCGTTGCCGACATCCACCGGAGCGACGCGAACTACGTAATCGCGGTCGATACGACCTACGGCACGATCCTGTCGATCCGGCCGGTGAACTCCGGCTACAACGTCTACGGTGGGTACGCGGCCCCGACGCCGAACTACGGAACCTATGGCTACACCTACACTCAGCCGGCGCCCGCTTACCCCTACGGTGGCGGCTACGGCTACACGGCACCGCGGACCTACAGCGCGCCGAGCTACGGCTACCGCTACTAAATCATCGGAGTCGGTCGGCGTCGTCCCGCCCCCCTCTGATGCCGACCTCCGCACCGGCGGCGTGCCAAGCGCCGCCGGTGCGTCATTCGTTTGGCGCCCCTCCTCGGCTGCGGCTCCAGCGGCTTGACGGCCGCCTGCGACGAGGCTTACCGCATTGGTCGGTGACCCCGTAGCTCAGCAGGATAGAGCATCAGATTCCTAATCTGAGGGCCACGCGTTCGAATCGCGTCGGGGTCACCAGCTCCGCCCATTTCTTTCCCCAGCAGGAAGCCTTCACCCTGATCGCAGCTGTCGGTGGCGAAATGTGGCGGTCCGAGCTAACACCATTGCAATAGGCCTAGCCGCACGCGTTTCTGTCTTCGCGTCCGGTACGACGCCGCCAACCATTGGGCCGCGCCCTCCATGAACAAGCCGCAAAAGTCCACCGTCAGACCTGCACTCTCGGTCACTGACCAGGATGCGCTGAACTTCCACGCCGAGGGTCGGCCGGGGAAGCTCGAGGTGACCGCAACGAAGCCGATGGCGACGCAGCGCGATCTATCGCTTGCCTACTCGCCCGGGGTCGCCGCCCCCGTCAAGGCCATCGCCAAGAATCCCGCCACGGCGTTCGACTACACCAGCCGCGGCAACATGGTGGCGGTCATTTCCAACGGCACGGCAATCCTGGGCCTTGGCAACCTCGGTGCTCTGGCGTCGAAGCCCGTCATGGAGGGCAAGGCCGTGCTCTTCAAGCGCTTCGCCGACGTCGACGCGATCGACCTTGAGGTGGATGCCGAGGACGTCGATGCCTTCATCGACAGCGTGAAGTATCTCGGCCCGTCCTTCGGCGGCATCAATCTCGAGGACATCAAGGCTCCGGACTGCTTCATCATCGAGTCGCGGCTACGCGAACTGATGGACATCCCGGTGTTCCACGACGACCAGCATGGCACCGCTATCATCGTCGTCGCCGGGCTTCTCAACGCACTCCATCTCACGGGCCGCGATATCGCTAAGACCAAGCTCGTGATCAATGGCGCGGGTGCCGCCGGTATCGCATGTGCGGAACTGGTCAAAGCCATAGGCATGCGCAGTACCAATATTATTCTCTGCGACACCAAGGGCGTCGTCTACAAAGGCCGCGCCGAGGGCATGAACCAATGGAAGTCAGCTCACGCCGCGGAGACCCCGGCTCGAACGCTGGGCGACGCATTGAAGGGAGCCGATGTCGTTATCGGCTTGTCGTCGAAGGGCGCCTTCAGTCCCAACGACATTCGCTCGATGTCGCCGCAGCCGATCATTTTCGCGCTGGCTAACCCCGACCCGGAGATCACACCTGAAGAAGTCGCCGAAATTCGAGGCGACGCCATCGTCGCCACCGGTCGCTCCGACTATCCCAATCAGGTGAACAACGTTCTGGGGTTCCCCTATATCTTTCGCGGCGCGCTGGACGTCCGGGCGACTACCATCAACGAAGCGATGAAGATCGCCGCCGCCAGGGCCCTGGCTGACTTGGCGCGCGAGGATGTCCCGGATGAGGTCGCGGCGGCGTATCAGGGGATGAGGCCAAAATTCGGCCCGAACTACATCATACCGGTACCATTTGATCCACGCCTGATGTCGGAAATACCGGCTGCTGTTGCCCGCGCCGCCGTGGAGTCCGGTGTCGCTCGTCGCAAGCTTGACGACATCGCCGCTTACAAACTGCAGCTTTCCGCGCGGCGCGACCCGATCGTCGGCACGCTGGCGCAAATCTACAGTCAGGTCCGCAAGGCACCCAAGCGCGTCGTGTTCGCCGAGGGCGAGGAAGAACAGACCATTCGCGCGGCAGCGAGTTTCGTATCCCAGCGCCTCGGCACCGCGGTCCTGATTGGCCGCGACGATGTCGTGCGCGACACCGCTACGCGCGCTGGCATCGACCTCCGCGGCGGGATCGAGATCCTCAACGCTCGGCTTTCGCAGCGCAATGCCGACTACATCGATTTTCTCTACACGCGCCTACAGCGTGAGGGCTTTCTCCATCGTGACTGCCAGCGCCTGATCTACACCGACCGCAATCACTTCGCTGCGGCGATGGTCGCCCTTGGCGACGCGGACGCGATGGTTTCCGGCGTTACACGCAACTACTCGACTGTCCTCCAGGACGTGCGCCGCGTCATCGATCCCAAACCCGGGCACAGAGTGATGGGCGTGTCGCTAGTGATCGCGCGCGGCCGGACTGTCCTCGTCGCTGATACAGCCGTGCATGACTTGCCGGATGCCGCCGAGTTGGCCGACATAGCCGAAGAGGCGGCCCGCGTCGCGCGGCGTCTCGGTTACGAACCGCGCGTCGCACTGCTCGCTTACTCGACGTTCGGCCAGCCGACGGGCGAGCGCACCCGGCACGTACGCGAGGCGGTTAAGCTGCTCGACGCGCGCAAGGTCGATTTCGAATACGACGGTGACATGGGCGCCGATGTAGCCCTTTCCGCGAACGCGATGGCGCTCTACCCGTTCTGCCGGCTTTCGGCGCCTGCCAATGTCCTTGTCATGCCGGCCCTGCATTCTGCGGCCATCTCGACCAAGATGCTGCAGGAAATCGGTGGCGCAACAGTGATCGGCCCCCTGCTGGTCGGACTTGCCAAGCCGGTCCAAATTGTCTCGCTTGCCGCCCGGGACTCCGACATCGTCAACATGGCCGCACTTGCCGCTTACAACGTGAGCGGCTGATTCACCGTTATTGACTCAGCCCCTGCTCGATGCTCGCCTTGCACCCTGGGGCCGGGTGGAGGCACAGTCTTTGACCATCGAAGTTCCATTCCGGCGCGGCATCGCCAATCGGCTCCGAGCGGCCCGCCGCATCACCGACGACCTGTTTGCCCTCGTTCGCGACGAAGCGCTTTACGAACGGCCGATCGCCGAACGGCACCGCATCGTCTTCTACATCGGCCACCTGGAAGCGTTTGACGCCAATCTGATCCGATCGACGCTCGGTGATGTCCGGAGCGCCGACGCGAGCCTCGACAAGCTTTTCGCCTTTGGAATCGACCCGCTGGGCGAGGACCTTCCATCCGACACACCGACGGATTGGCCGAACCCGACGATCATGAGGGACTACATCGACGCGACGCGTTCGGCCGTCGACAGCCGTCTTCACCGCGGCGTCGACGGGCTGGCGGAAGCCGGCCTCATCTTCAACGTCGCCATCGAACACCGCCTGATGCACGCCGAGACACTGGCCTACATGATGCATCGGCTCCCCTTTTCCGCCAAAGCGGCCGGCGTCCGCGAGCCCGACCTGCCCGCAACGCCTCCCCACCGCGCTCCCCTCGCCATCCCCGCAGGCTCGGCCACGCTCGGCCAAACGAACGGGTTCGGCTGGGACAACGAATTCCCTGCCTCGACCGTTGTAGTACCGGCCTTTTCCATCGACGCCTGCAAGGTGACCAACGCCGAGTTCGCCGACTTCATCCGAGCCGGCGGCTATAGCGACCGCGAATTGTGGTCGCCCGCGAACTGGGCCTGGCTCGCCGAGCATCGCATCCGGCACCCGGCCTTTTGGGTCGAACGCGGTGGCGACTGGTTCTGGCGAGGAATGTTTGCCGAGCGCGCACTGCCGCCGGACTGGCCCGTCTATGTCAGCCATGCCGAGGCTTCCGCTTACGCTCGCTGGCGCGGCGGCGCTCTGCCATCGGAAGCTCAATTCCACCGCGCCGCCTACGCCTCGCCCGATGGCACCGAGCAGGCTTACCCCTGGGGAGACGGCCCGCCGGCCTCGGCGCATGGAAACTTCGACTTCCAGCGATGGGATCCGGAGCCCGTCACAGCTCACCCCGCTGGGCGGAGTGCATTTGGCGTCGACGGACTCCTCGGTAACGGCTGGGAATGGACTGCGACGGTTTTTGCGCCCTTTGACGGTTTCGCTGCCTTCTCGTTTTATCCCGGCTACTCCGCCGACTTTTTCGACGGCAGTCACTTTGTCATCAAGGGTGGGTCGATGCGGACGGCTTCGCCCCTGCTGCGTCGATCCTTCCGCAATTGGTTCCAGGGCCGTTACCCCTATGTTTACGCGGGATTCCGCTGCGTCTACGGCCCGTCCTGATGTTCGCGCTTCCGCCCGCTAGCTCAACCGAAGCATCGCAATTCGGCAGCGATGTCTGCATTGGCCTTCAAAAGCCGCACAAGGAGTTTCCGTCGAAGTACCTATACGATGCTGTTGGCTCCGCCCTCTTCGACGTGATCACCTTGCTGCCGGAATACGGCCTCTGGCGGGCCGAGCAGCGCATCCTCTCGCGTTTTGCACGCGACATTCTCGCTCGAATCGGCGAACTCGCAACGATCGTCGAACTCGGCAGCGGCAACAGCTCCAAAACGAACTGGATACTTCGCGCCGTCGGCGAGCGCCCGGTCCGCTACTGTCCGATCGACATTTCCTCGACGGCTCTCAGCCGATCGCGCGAAGTCCTGCGCGAGAACCCCTTCGTCACCTTCGTCGGCTACAAAGACGAATACCTTCGCGGCCTACAGCTCGCGGCTGCTAGCCGCGGCCCGGGACCACTCCTCGTCCTGTTTCTTGGCAGCTCGATTGGCAACTTCGACCGCGAGGCGAGCGAGCACTTTTTGCGCGCCGCTGCGCAGGTTCTGCGATCCGGCGATGGGCTGCTTCTCGGCACCGACCTCGTAAAGGCTCCTGCCCTGCTCGAAGCCGCCTATGCCGATTCGCTCGGCGTCACCGCGGCCTTCAATCTGAATGCCCTGGCGCGGATAAACCGGGAGCTTGGCGGCGACTTTGCCCTCGATCGCTTTCAACACATCGCCCGCTACGAGCCGAATACCGAGCGGATCGAGATGCACCTTCTATCCACTTTGCCCCAGGTGGCGACGCTGTCCGCCCTCGATCTCCGCATATCTCTCACCGCGGGCGAAACGATCTGGACTGAGAGCAGCCACAAATACCGACTCGAAGATCTCCCGGCCTTTGCTCGTCGCTGCGGCTTCATGCATGTCGGACATTGGGTGGACGACGATTGGGCGTTTGCCGACAGCCTCTGGCTCGTCGGATAGCGGCAACCGCCTTGGATCGGCTATTCTCCGTCGCGGATTCTTCCCGAGGAACAGATGTCAAATCCAGATCGCAGCGACGCCATTTTCGTTGGCAAAGGCGAAAAAGCCGAATATTTGGCGCTGCCGCTTGCCAATCGCCACGGCCTTGTCACGGGCGCCACTGGCACCGGTAAGACGGTGACGCTTCAGGTGCTGGCGGAAGGCCTTTCGCGGGCCGGCATTTCGGTCTTTGCCGCCGACATTAAGGGCGACCTGTCCGGCATAGGCGCCGACGGCGAGGCCAAGGACGCACTAGTCAGTCGTGCCAAGGGCATGGGCTTCGACTATGAGCCGGACCGCTTCCCGGTCGTCTTCTGGGACCTATTTGGCGAACAGGGCCATCCTATCCGCGCCACCGTGTCGGAAATGGGCCCGCTCCTGCTCTCCCGCCTTCTGGATCTTAACGAGACCCAGGAGGGCGTCCTCAACATCGCCTTCCGCGTGGCAGACGAGCAGGGCCTGCTATTGCTGGACCTCAAAGACCTGCGCGCCATGCTGACCTTTCTCGCTGACAATGCCGGCGAGCTGACGACGCAATACGGCAACGTATCCAAGCCGACGATTGGCGCCATCCAGCGCCAACTGCTCGTACTGGAGAATCAGGGAGGCACCAACTTCTTCGGCGAACCGGCTCTGGCCCTCCGCGATTTTCTCCGCACCGATCGCGATGGCCGCGGCGTGGTCAACATTCTCGCCGCCGACAAGCTGATGCAGAGCCCACGCCTCTACGCGACATTTCTTCTCTGGCTCCTCTCGGAGCTGTTCGAGGAACTTCCCGAGGTCGGCGACCTCGCCAAGCCCAAGCTCTGCTTTTTCTTCGACGAGGCCCACCTCCTATTCAACGAGGCTCCAAAAGCGCTGCTTGAGAAGATTGAGCAGGTCGTGCGGTTGATCCGGTCCAAGGGCGTCGGCGTGTACTTCGTGACACAGAACCCTCTCGACGTTCCCGACAAGGTCCTCGCTCAGCTCGGCAATCGCGTCCAACACGCGCTACGCGCTTTCACGCCCCGTGATCAAAAGGCCGTGGCCGCAGCCGCGCAAACATTCCGACCCAATCCCAGGCTCGACACGACACGCGTCATCATGGAGCTCGGCAAAGGCGAAGCATTGGTCTCGTTCCTGGAAGGCAACGGCACGCCTTCGATCGTCGAGCGCGCCATGATCCGCCCGCCATCTGCCCGCTTGGGCCCGATCTCGGTCGACGAACGTCGGACCGCCATTAACTCCTCTCCGCTGCGGGGCAAATACGATCAGGCCGTCGACGGCGAGTCCGCATTCGAGATGCTGCAGCGCCGCGTCGGCGGTGCAGCCGGACCGCCTGGCGCAACCGGCGGCGCGCCGGCCGCCGAGAGCAGCGGTGGCATCCTTGGCAAGATTGGCGGCGTTTTTGGCGCGATATTCGGCACCGGCACCGGCAAGAGCCGTGCCCGCTACTCCACAGGGCAGCTGATTGCTCGAAGCGTTACCCGCACCGTCACGAACCAGGTCGTCGGTGGCGTGGCTGCCAATATTGGCAAATCGATCGGCGGTTCTCTGGGTGGCTCCGTCGGCCGCGCCATTGTCCGGGGAGCCCTTGGGGGCATCCTGAGGCGCTAGCCGCGGGTTAACGCATCTGGCTTTGCGGTAGCGATCTCCAGCCGCTAACATGATATGCGGCAGGAGTAAGGCGCGAAACGCGAAAGCAGCGAGCGCCTGTGGGGAAAATGGGTGCCCGATATGACATGGATTGGCGATCGGATCAGGGGCGCCGCTGCGGCCGCGCTTTTCTGCCTTGCCGGGGGGCAACAGGCCCTGTGCGCCGGAGCATTTGACGCTGCCGGACCGTCATTCCTCGGAACCTGGAGCGGCGCGCTGACGCAGCCCGGTCGCCCCGGCACCTACCCGGTGGTCATCACCATTACCGCCCAGACGGCAACCACCACCTATCCGGACGGATCTTGCATCGGCACCCTGCGGCGCATCGGCGCGAGTGGCGAATACGCCTTCTATTCGGAGGTCATCGCGCGCGGTAAATACGACCCCGTCGCGGCGCCCGAAGGATGTATCGACGGCAGCATCACGCTCGCTCGAGCGGCCGACCATATCGTGTTCCATTGGTTCGGCTTCCACGGCGAACCGATCACCGCGACTGGCGTCCTGACTCCGGGAGTAGCGGTGCCTGCCGCAGCCACTCCCGCTCCTTCCGTTGCACGCACCGCCCAACCGGCCCCGTCACCGCAGCCCGTAACCGCTACCACGACGCCGGCGATTGCCAACCCGACGACGACCTCTACTGGGGTTGCCCCGCCCGCCGGCACGAACGGCCCAGCCATTGTCGCGGTCGAGACGCCTGCCACTGCATCGGCTACAACCGACCAGCGTAAGCGCCCACCTTTCATGGATCCGGTGACCACCGACGACAACTAGTCGCCGGCCATTGG
>JAXMDC010000004.1:410000-526092 GCA_046349035.1 Bauldia sp.
CGGTTGAATGGTTGGCCAAAGGTGCGGTCGACCTTGGCGACGACCCGCCGCTCACCCCGGCTGACAAAACCGATAAGACGCCAGTGAGGCGCGCCGTCAGCTTGCGCTGGCTCTACGGGACCGTCCTGACTGGCTTTACCTCGACCTTCCTCATGGGCGGAGCGCTTTTTGCCGCACTGTCCGGCCGGCAGGACATCGTTTCGCCGACCCTCACCTCCTTGGCTCCGCCCCAAACGATTGGCCCGGGGATCGGCCAGGGCGGCAAGGGTGACCGCCTGAGGCCGATCGTTGCCCAGGTTTCCAACCGGCAGGCTGTCCAAGTCAGCACCATCAGTCGCCAAGGCGACCACGATCTCATCAAGCTGCGGCCCTTTGCGAAAATCAGTGCGACGCTGTCGACTGAAAAGACCTTCGCCGCGAAGATCCCGGCGTACGACCCGGTGAAAATTTTCGCAGGCACGAATGCAGGCGACGACTTCGATCCCGGGCCCGGCGAGGCTACCAACCAAATCTACGGCGCCAAGGTGGACGGCGAAGTGACCATCAAGGTCACAGACCTGCCGCTCGACGGCCGCGCCGTGGATCCCTTCGCCGAATTCAAAGCGGCTGAGGTTGAACAAATCGTCCGCGGCGCCGCCGGCCTTGTAGTAGTGAACAATGTCCGCGGCGGAACGCTGGCCTTCGACGCCGGCCCGGAAAAAGTACGCGAGCAGACTGCCGGTCCCGGGGTGTCCATCGTTCCGGAAAACGTCACCCAACTCGCAAAGACCGCCGGCGCCGGCAGCGCCGCCGCTCCCACGCCCGACGACCGCATCGCGCTTGTCGAGACCGGCCAGACCTTCCGCGTTCTCCTGCAGAAGAACTCCATCATCGACGACGATGCCGACGACATTTTCGCCGCGCTGTCGCCGCATGTTGACCTTGCCCGACTTAAGCCCGGGCAGAAGATCCGCATCGGCTACTCTCCGGCGGACATTGACGGCGGAACGAAGCGACCGGTTCGAGTGAGCCTCTACTCGACCGACAATGTGCACCAGGTGACTGTCGCGCGTACCGACAGCGACGCGTTTGTCCGCGCCAACGAACCGTCTGGCCTGCCAAGCATCGCGCTGGCGGGCCCGACTGACAACTACGGACCGATGCCTCGCGTCTACGACGCCATCTACGAGACCGCCCTGGAGCAGCAAGTGCCTTTGCCGCTCGTCCAGGACCTCATCAAGATCTTCTCCTACGAGGTCGACTTCCAAAACCGCATCAGCCCCGGTGACACGATCGAGATCTTCCACTCCCTGCCGAGTCCCGACGGCGCCGAGATCGCTGAGGAAGGCATTCTCTATGCGTCCATCACCCTAAATGGCGTCACCAAGCGCTTCTATCGGTTCAAGTCCCCGGACGACGGTGTGGTCGACTACTACGACGGAGCCGGCAACAGCGCGAAGAAGTTCCTGGTCCGCAAACCGATATCGGAAGGCGAATTCTCTTCGGGCTTCGGCACACGTCGGCACCCGGTATTGGGCTATGTGCGCCAGCATACCGGCGTCGATTGGGCCGCACCGCGAGGCACGCCTATCATGGCTGCCGGCGACGGCGTCATCGAGACAATCGGCCCGAGCTCCGGCTACGGCAACTTCATCTTGCTGAAACATGCCAACGGCTATGAAACCGGTTATGGCCACCAGAGCGCCTTTGCCAAGGGAATGGCGCAGGGCGTCCGCGTTCGCCAAGGCCAGATTATCGGCTATGTCGGCTCGACCGGCCTCTCCACTGGTCCGCATGTGCACTTCGAAATCCGCATCAACGGCAACTTCGTCGACCCGCTGCGCATCCGACTGCCCCAGGGCCGAGTGCTCGCGGGCTCTATTCTGCAGGGGTTCGGCAAGGAGCGGGACCGCATCGACACGCTGATGGGGCACGCTCCCGCCGCAACCGCGAAGGTAGCCGCTCGCTAATCCGGAAGGCGGAAGCTAGGCGGCTTTAGCCTGGGCTGGAACGAACAGCAGACGGTCGGCCCCACTGGTGATCTTCACCACACTGCCCTCCGGCACATCGCCGGCCAATATCCGATCTGCTAACGGATCCTGCACTTCCCGCTGGATGACTCGTTTCAGCGGACGCGCCCCATACACCGGGTCGTACCCCTTGGCCGCCAGCCACGCCTTCGCCGACTCATCGAGATCCAGAACGATCTTCCGATCCTCCAGCAACTTGGCGAGCCGGGCGAGTTGGATCGTGACGATGCGGCCCATCTCCTCGCGGCGAAGGCGACGGAAAACGATGATGTCATCGAGGCGGTTCAGGAACTCCGGCCGGAAGTGGGCCCGCACGGCTCCCATGACCGCATCCCGCACCGGCTCGATGTCCTCGCCGGCGTCGAGATTGGCGAGGTACTCCGCCCCGAGGTTGGAGGTCATGACGATCAGGGTGTTTTTGAAATCGACCGTCCGCCCCTGCCCGTCGGTGAGCCGCCCGTCATCCAAAACCTGGAGCAGGACGTTGAAGACATCGGGGTGCGCCTTCTCGATCTCGTCCAAGAGGATCACCTGGTAGGGACGACGCCGAACCGCCTCGGTCAAAGCTCCGCCTTCCTCATAGCCGACATAACCGGGAGGCGCGCCAATCAAGCGAGCGACCGAATGCTTCTCCATGTACTCCGACATGTCGACCCGCAATAACGCCGCTTCGTCGTCGAAGAGAAATGCTGCGAGGGTCTTTGTCAGCTCGGTTTTACCGACCCCGGTCGGGCCAAGGAACATGAACGATCCGATCGGGCGGTTTGGGTCCTGCAAGCCGGCCCTCGCCCGCCGCACCGCCGTCGACACGGCGTGAACCGCCTCGGCCTGACCGACCACGCGCTCGGCAAGCGTGTCTTCCATGCGCAGCAGTTTCTCGCGTTCGCCCTCGAGCATCCGGTCAACGGGAATCCCGGTCCAGCGCGACACGATGTTGGCGATATGGTCGGGCGTAACCACCTCCTTAGCGACGCCGCTCTGCGACTGGCTCTCCATGCCACGCAGCTTGCGCTCGATATCCGGAATCCGGCCGTAAGCGAGTTCGCCGGCCCTGGCGAGATCGCCGGTACGCTGTGCTTTTTCCAGGTCGCTCCGCGCCTGATCCAGCTCCGATTTCAACCGTTGGGCGGCGTTGAGCTGCTCCTTCTCCGCCTGCCAGCGGCGGCCAAGCAAACCGGATTGCTCTTCGAAATCGGCAAGTTCCTTCTCCAACCGGGCCAAGCGTTCCCGCGAGGCGGCGTCGGACTCTTTCTTGAGCGCCTCGCGCTCGATCTTCAGCTGAATGATGCGGCGGTCGAGTTCGTCCAGTTCGTCCGGCTTGGAGTCTACTTGCATGCGCAAACGCGCCGCTGCCTCATCGACGAGATCGATCGCTTTGTCCGGCAGAAAGCGGTCGGTGATGTAGCGATTAGCCAGAGTGGCGGCCGAAACCAGCGCGCTGTCGGCGATGCGAACGCCGTGATGCAGTTCGTACTTCTCCTTCAGGCCGCGCAGGATCGAGACCGTGTCGGCAACCGTCGGCTCGCCGACAAAGACCGGCTGGAAGCGCCGGGCGAGAGCTGCGTCCTTTTCGACATGCTTGCGGTACTCATCGAGCGTCGTCGCGCCGATACAATGCAGCAGGCCCCGCGCCAACGCCGGCTTCAACAGGTTAGAGGCGTCCATCGCGCCGTCGGCTTTGCCGGCCCCAACCAGCGTGTGCATCTCGTCGATGAAGAGAACGATGTTGCCTTGCGCGGCCTCGATCTCCGAGAGGACTGCCTTCAGCCTCTCCTCGAATTCGCCGCGATATTTGGCACCGGCGATGAGGGCGCCGATGTCGAGCGCGAGAAGGCGCTTGCCGCGCAAAGACTCCGGCACGTCGCCGTTGACGATGCGGCTCGCCATGCCCTCGACGATCGCTGTCTTGCCGACACCCGGTTCGCCAATCAAAACCGGGTTGTTCTTGGTGCGCCGCGATAGCACCTGGATCGTGCGCCGGATTTCCTCGTCGCGCCCAATCACCGGGTCGAGTTTCCCGTTACGCGCGTCCTCGGTGAAGTCGCGGGAGTAGCGACGCAGGGCGTCGTAGCCGCTTTCCGCGGAAGCCGTATCGGCTGTCCGACCTTTCCGCAGGGCGTCGATTGCCTGCGCAAGCCGCGCGGGCGAAATCCCGGCCTGGCTGAGAATTGCCGCCGTCTTGGCGTCCTTCTCTTGGGCGAGCGCCAACAGCATCCGCTCGACCGTGACGAAACTGTCGCCGGCTCTCTTAGCGAGGCCCTCGGCAGCAGCGAAAACCTTCGCCGTTGGTCCAGCAAGATAGAGCTGACCGCCACCACCCCCACTCACTTTGGGCAACGCCCCAAGCGCGCTCTCGGTTGCTGCCAGCGCCTCGCGCGAGTTGCCGCCGGCGCGATCGATCAGGCCGGCCGCCAGGCCCTCCTCATCGTCGAGCAAAACCTTAAGGAGATGCTCAGGAAGAAACTGCTGATGCCCCTGCGTCAACGCCAGCGTTTGCGCCGACTGGACAAAGCCCTTAGCCCGCTCGGTATAGCTGTCGAAGTTCACGTCGCCCCTCCTGGACCCGCCCGCCGGCGCCTAGCTCAGCACGCCGTCAGCGTTCCCGAATTGACCATCCGCAATGGGGGCTCATGCAAGCCCACCACGGTTGTCCGGGATGTGGGGAGGAGAACGCTCTTTGACAATAAGGCGCGTCAGCGGTCGGCTCGTCCGACGGTTAACGTTCCCCGTCAGAATCGAAAGCCGAGCCCGTCAGTCATCGCTCTGGCTCTGGTCCGGGCCGCTCGGAGAGCCCTCGTCGCCGCTCATCTGATTGAGCGCCGCATAAGGCAGGCCATCTCCCTCCGGCCGACGACCACGACCGCGATTCGACCGGCGTCGTCGCCCGCGAAAGCCCTCGCCACCTTGGTCGTCGCGGCGGTCTTCGGAATAGTATTGCGGCTGGTCGTCAGCGCCGCCATTCGCGTTCGGCGGCCCGCCGGCATTGCCGTTGACATGCGGCTGCCCTTCGGAGAATCCGGGCGCGCCGCCGCCTGGCTGTTCGGAGTGGTCGCGCCGTTCGCGGGGTTGAAAATCCCTCGGCCGATCGCCGTGGAAATCCCGCGGTCGATCGCCTTGGAAATCCCTCGACCGAAACTCCCGCGGCTGCTGATTCGGATCGCGCGGGCGTTCTCCGCCACCCGTCTCCGGCCCCTCCTCTTCGCCGTCGTCATCGTCGTCGGCTCGAAACATCGCTTGGGGCTGCGGCATCTGCGCCTGTGCGGCGGCAACGATGCGGTAGTAGTGCTCGGCGTGCTGGAGATAGTTCTCCGAAGCCACCCGGTCTCCCGAGGTCTGTGCGTCGCGCGCCAGCATTACGTATTTCTCGGCAATGTGCAGAGCGGTCCCGCGTATTTTCACATCCGGACCGTTACTCTCATAGGAACGGGCGAGCGGGTTCGGACCCTTGCGATTACGCCCGCGGGGCCGCTTGTTCTGCTGACCTTGCCTCATCAGTGCTCTCTGCTGGATCGGAAGTAAGGGTTCACGCCCGGGCGGCGAGCCGTCCGAGTGCCGCGCCGATCGTCGCGGCCGATACCGGTCGAAAGCCGGCGAAATCCGAAAGCGGGAACCTTGCTAAGGCCCACACCGCCCGATGCCACATAAGGATGGGCGACCTGCTTATGATTGATCTATCCGAGCGGTGGTCCCTAAGCCACCCCGAAAGCCCCCGGACCGCGCCACCTCGGCACCGTCCGGCCTTCGGCCATCATGAATTCGATGTCCGCCTTGCCAAGATCGCCTCCCAGCGAGGCGAAAGCGTTCTTTTCGTTGGGCGAGGTGAAGCTAGCCCGTCCACCGTCGATTTCCAAGCGCTTTTTTCCACACTAGCCGGCTGGGAAGAACTCAACGACGCGCTCGATCCCGGCAAGGTCGCGATGGCGGCGCGCCGCCAAGCCGCAGCCGGTGCCGAGAGCTTCGACCGCGTCGGCCTGCCCGGCTCCGACTTCAAAGATCCCACGGCCCCCGGGATGAAGTTGAGGTCGGAGAGTGCCCACAACTTGCCGGTACGCCTCCAAGCCATCGGCGCCGCCATCGAGCGCCGCCGGCGGGTCATGGCATCGCACTTCCCGTGCCAAGTCCGCGATCTCGCCAGTTGGAATATAGGGCGGGTTGCAGACGATAAGGTCGACCGGCGCGGCGATCGCCTCCCCCCAATTGCTGGCGACGAATGCCGCGCGATCGTCCAACCTCAGCCGGCGCGCGTTGGCCCGCGCGACGATCAGCGCTCCCGGCGACGCGTCTGTCCCTACACCGAAGGCGTTCGGCATCTCCGAGAGTAATGCGAGCAGGATGGCGCCCGACCCTGTGCCGATATCGAGAACCATGATCGGCGCTCTCCGGTCGCCGACGCCCGCCAGCGCCGCCTCGACCACTGTTTCCGTTTCCGGCCGCGGCACCAGCGTCTCGGACGACAGCTCGAGGCTAAGGCTCCAGAACTCCCTCCGGCCAAGGATGCGGGCAACCGGCTCGCCGTCTATCCGCCGCCGGACAAAGTCGTCAAGGAGCCTAGCCGCATCCGCCGATACCGGCTCGTCGGAGGGTGTCGGAAACGCCGAGGGGCGCCCCATCGCCTCGTTGACCAGCAGACGCGCATCCAGACCGGCATTCGCCTTCTGATCCGCATCGAGCGCGGTACGAAGGCGCAGGGCCACTTCGCGACGCAGTTCGCCAGCCGCAAGGCCGTCGATCACGCATCCTCCTCGGCCGCCGCCAGCAGTTCCGCTTGGCGCTCGGTGATCAGGGCCTCGATGACCTCGTCGAGCGCGTCCCCGGCGAGCACTGCATCGAGCTTGTAGAGCGTGAGGTTGATGCGATGGTCAGTCACCCGCCCCTGCGGGAAATTATATGTGCGAATTCGCTCCGAGCGGTCGCCGGTCCCGACCTGCCCTTTGCGAACCGCGGCTCGCTCCGCCTCCACCTTTTGCCGCTCCATGTCGTAGAGCTTGGCACGCAGCAGCCGCATCGCCTGAGCCCGGTTTTGGTGCTGCGAGCGCTCGTTGGCGATGACTACAATGCCGGTCGGCACGTGCGTCATCCGCACGCCCGAATCGGTGGTGTTGGCATGCTGCCCGCCGGCACTCGACGCGCGCGTCGTCTCGGTGCGGATGTCCTCCGGGCGGATCTCGATGTCCACTTCCTCGGCCGTCGGCAGCACTGCCACCGTAGCCGCCGACGTGTGGATGCGCCCGCTGCCCTCGGTAGCCGGAACCCGCTGCACGCGGTGCCCGCCAGACTCGAACCTGAGACGGGCAAACACGCCGGCGCCCGTCACCTCGGCGATGATTTCCTTGTAGCCTCCCGCCTCGCCCTCGCTCTCAGAGAGGGTATTGACCTTCCAGCCGTGCAGGTCGGCATAGCGCTGGTACATACGGAACAGGTCGCCGGCAAAGAGCGCCGCCTCGCTCCCCCCGGTACCGGCACGAATTTCTAGGATCGCGCTCTTCTCGTCGGCCGCATCCTTTGGCAGCAGCAACACGCGGACCCGCGCTTCGAGATCGGCAATCTCCGCGTCCAGCGTTGCCGTTTCGCTCCGCGCGAGCGCTCCCATCTCCGGGTCGTCAAGCAAGGCCGCCGCACTCTCCCGCTCACTCTGCTTGGAGCGCAGCACGCGGATCGCGCTGACCACCGGATCGAGTTCAGCGCGCTCGCGCGACAGCCGAATCAACGTGTCGGTGTCGACCGGCGTCATCAGCCGAGCGTCGATCGCCTCCGCTCGCTTCACCAGCTGATCTGCTTTCGCCTGGGGTATCATTATGTCTCCGCCTGCAGCGCCGCTCAGAGCGGCACGCCTTCGGCCTCCGCGAATGCCCGCAGCGCCGTTTGCATATTGTCGCCCTCGCCCGCCAAATCGAGCATCCCGTCGAGCGTCTTGGCCATCTTGGCAGCGTCGAGCGTGAGCACCATTGCCTTGACCGGTCCGATGGCGGCGGCAGACATCGACAGCGACCGGTAGCCCAGTCCGATAAGCGTCATTGCCGCCAGCGTCTGGCCGGCCAGTTCTCCGCACAGGGTGAAAGGCACGCCGGCGGCCCCAGCCGCCACGGCGATTCGCCGCAGCGCACGCAGGAATGGCCGCGACAAGGGCGCAAAACGCCCGGCCACGCGAGCGTTACCGCGATCGCTCGCCGTCATGAACTGCATGAGATCGTTCGAGCCGACCGACACGAAGTCGGTCACCCCTAACAGTTCCTCAAGCTGAAACAGTAGCGCCGGCACCTCGATCATTGCCCCGAGGCGGACCACCGAAGGTGGGGTATGGCCGTGGCGGGCGAAGTGTGCCGCTTCGCGGTCCAAAATCCCGCGGGCCTGAACGACCTCGCCGACTTCCGTGACCATCGGCAGCATTACCTTGAGTTCGCGCCCGGCCGCGGCGTGCATCAACGCGCGCAATTGCGTCCGCAACAGACCCGGCCGATCGAGGGAAAGCCGAACTGCGCGCCATCCCATCGCCGGGTTTTCCTCCGGGTGCACGCGCATATAGGGGAGCACCTTGTCTCCGCCAATGTCGAGTGTGCGGAAGGTCACCGGTCGCCCCCCGGCCCCGCGCAGTACCGCTTCATAGAGCGAACGTTGCTCGCCCATCCGCGGCATCGTCGAGGCGATCATGAATTGCAGTTCGGTGCGAAAAAGCCCGATCCCGTCGGCGCCCGACTCGGCAAGGTGCGGCAAATCCACGAGCAGGCCCGCGTTCATCATCAGTTCGATCGCCTGACCGTCTTTCGTAATGGCCGGGCGATCGCGCAGAAGAGCGTAGGCCGCCTGCCGGCGCGCCCGCAGTCGCACCTTCTCGGCGAACGCACGCTCGACACCGGGAAGCGGCCGGATGTGCACTTCGCCAGTGCTGCCGTCGACGATAACGGCGTCGCCGTTCTCCACTGCGGAGACCACATTGGCCACCTCGCCGACCGTAGCGATGCCAAGCGCACGGGCGACGATGGCGACGTGACTCGTCGCCCCGCCCTCTTCCAGGACCAGCCCGCGGATGCGGTCTCGATCGTAGTCGAGAAGCTCGGCGGCGCCCATCATCCGCGCCACGATAATCGCATCGCGAGGCAGATCGTGCAGCGGCGGGCCGTGCGCCTGCCCCATCAGCGTTCGCAGCAGGCGATTGGCGATATCGTCCAGGTCGTGCAGCCGCTCGCGAAAGAACGGGTCGGTCTGCCTCTGCAGGCGGGCGCGGGTATCGCTGTGCACCTTTTCCACGGCGGCTTCTGCCGTCAGGCCGTTGCCGATCGCCTCGTGCATCCGTCGAACCCAACCGCGGTCGTTGGCGAACATGCGATACGTTTCCAGGACGTCGCGGTGTTCGCCCTCGCCTTCGATGTCGCCGCGCGACAGCATGTCGTCGACCGACAGGCGCAGCCCCGCCAGCGCTTCGTCGAGCCGCGCCCTCTCCCCGGCAACGTCCTCGGCAATCAGGTTGGTAACGACGATGCGCGGCTCGTGCAGAACGACATGGCCAAGGCCGACGCCATCGCAGATGCCTGCCCCGGTCAGCGCCATCGGTCGACGGAGGTCGAGCTGCGTGCCGGGCCGCGCCAATCCTTCCAGCTCGCCGCCGGCAATCATCTCGGCGAGCACCATCGCCGTCGTCTCTAAGGCTTCCTCCTCCTCCTCTGAGTAGGTTCGATGCGCCTTGTTCTGGACTACCAGCACGCCCAGCGTTCGCCCGGCCCTAAGGATCGGGACGCCCAGGAAGGAGTGGTAGATTTCCTCTCCGGTCTCCGGCAGGTAGCGGTAGGCGGGGTGCGACTGCGCATCCGGCAGATTGAGGACGCGCGCCTCCGAGGCGATAAGTCCGACCAGCCCCTGCCCGATCCGCAGAGAGGCGCGATGAACCGCCTCGCGCTTCAGGCCCTCGGTAGCGTAGAGTTCGAGCACTCCGTCCGAACGCAGGACATAGGTCGAGCAGACTTCCGCGACCATATTGGCCGCGATCTGCACCACGATCTTGTCGAGACGGGCCTGCGCGCTGACGGGCTCCGCCATGATCTCGCGGAGGCGCCGCAGGAGCACGCGCGGCCCGGCCAGTGAAGCCCGCATGTCCGCTCTTTCCAAGCCCGTTGGGACGCCGCCGGCTGAGGTTCGGCGGCCGGTGCAACCGAAACTGTGCTGCCGGTCAGACCTTGTCGAGCCCGTATAGCGAATGCAGAGTCCGAACGGCAAGTTCGGTATAGGGCGCGTCGATCAGCATCGAAATCTTGATTTCCGACGTCGTGATCGCCCGAATGTTCACGCCCTTCCCGGCAAGCGCCTGAAATGCCTCCGCCGCGACCCCGGCATGGCTGCGCATCCCGATCCCGATGACCGACACTTTGGCGATGTCGCTCGAGCCCTGCATAACCTGGAAACCGATGCTTGCCTGGGCCCGCTCCAGCACCTTGCAGGCGCGCTCATAATCGGCGGTCGGCACGGTGAAAGTGAGGTCGGTCGTTGCCCCGCCTTCCGAGATGTTCTGAACGATCATGTCGACATTGATATTGGCCTCGGCCAGCGGGCCAAACACCGATGCGGCAACGCCGGGCTTGTCGGCGACTCGGCGTAAGGAAATCTGTGCCTCGTCGCGCGAATAGGCGATTCCGGTAACCACCTTCTTTTCCACGATCTCATCCTCATCGCAGATAAGCGTGCCGACAATCCGGTCGCTGGCCGGATCGTCGAAACTCGAGCGAACGAGCGTGCGCACGCTATGCACCATGGCGAGTTCGACCGAGCGAACCTGCAGGACCTTGGCGCCGAGCGACGCCATTTCGAGCATCTCCTCAAAGGAGATTCGATCGAGCCGCTGCGCCTTGTTCACCACGCGCGGATCGGTCGTGTAGACCCCGTCCACGTCAGTATAGATATCGCAGCGTTCCGCTGCGATCGCCGCGGCGATGGCGACGGCGCTGGTATCCGATCCCCCTCGACCCAGCGTCGAGATGCGGCCATCGGGAGCGATCCCCTGGAAGCCGGCAATGACCGCGACTTGGCCTTGCCCCATGCGCTCGATCAACCGCGTGCCATCGATACCAGTGATCCGTGCCGCCCCGTGCGCCGAGTCGGTCTGGATCGGAATCTGCCAGCCCTGCCAGGAGCGGGCATTGATACCCATCTCCTGAAGCGCGATCGCCAATAGGCCGGAGGTCACCTGCTCGCCCGAGGCGACCACGGTATCGTACTCGCGCGCGTCGTGAAGCACCGCCGCCGCGCGCGTCCAGGCGACGAGTTGGTTGGTTGCGCCGGCCATCGCCGAGACAACTACCGCGACCTGGTAACCGGCGTCGACTTCGCGCTTAACGTGCCGCGCGACATTACGGATACGGTCGATATCGGCGACCGACGTTCCACCGAACTTCATGACCAAGCGGGGCATACGGACGTCCAGGGTCCCTTCCTCCGGTCCGACACCGCGCCAGTTTTGAAAGGTGCCGCCCAACCACAAAAGAATGTCCGCGCCGGCGACACCGGGCGGACCTTGGCGATTTCATAGCGGTTCCGCCAATCGGCCGCAATGTGGCGGCAGCGTCGCGGGCGGCTGGAACCGCCCGCCGGATGGCGGCAGAATGGGCGGCCGCCCATCCGGGCGCTACGGGAGCAACCGGGAACGAACGAGGAAAGGGCTCCGTGAAGCGAGACAGCATCGACCCAGCCGAAATCGCCCGCTTCGACGCTCTTGCATCGCGGTGGTGGGACGAGCGCGGTCCGATGCGCGCACTGCATCGGATGAACCCGGTGCGCCTCGCATTTATTCGCAACGAAATTTGCCGCGCCCATCGCCGCAACCCGACGGACACGAGGTCGCTGGCCGGCCTCAAGGTGGCTGACATCGGTTGCGGCGCGGGCATTCTCAGCGAACCGATCGCTCGTCTCGGCGCTGAGGTCGTCGGCGTCGACGCCTCCGCCAACAACATCGGCGCGGCTCGCCGGCATGCGGCCGGGGCCGGCCTCACCATCGAGTACCGCGAAACGACCGCCGAGGCCATTGTTCAGTCCGGCGAGCGTTTCGACGTGGTGCTGGCCCTAGAAATCGTCGAGCACGTGGTCGACCCCGGGCGCTTCATGGCGAGTTGCGCTGATCTCCTGCGTCCGGGCGGCCGGCTCTTCGTCAGCACGCTCAATCGCACTGTCCGGTCGTTTCTTATGGCAATCGTCGGCGCCGAATATGTCTTGCGCTGGCTGCCGCGCGGCACGCACGATTGGGGCAGGTTTCTTCGCCCGGACGAACTCGCCGCCAAAATCGAATCCGCCGGCCTTCGGGTGTGCGCGAAGACCGGTCTCGTCTACGAGCCCTTCGGCGACAGCTGGAGAGAATCGTCCGACATGGGGGTCAATTACATCCTCGCCGCCGCGGGGCCAGAGGCGCTCGAAAGCGCCCGTATCGCCAAGGAAGCCGCGGTTGCCTAACATTGCCGCGATGGCGCCGCGGGCGCGCCGGCTACAAACTGCAGCGGCTCTGGGGCTTGGCCTGGGGCTTGTGAGCGCCCCGTTCGTCGGCCCCCGCGCCGCTCCGACCGCCGTCGACCTTGCCGTTGTCCTCGCCGTCGACATCTCGCACTCGATGGATGAGGTCGAGCAACGCCTCCAGCGCGAGGGCTACGCGGCCGCATTCCGCGATCCGGCGGTCGTTGCCGCAATCCGCGGCGGCCTCCTCGGGCGCATCGCCGTCAGTTACGTCGAGTGGTCGACCCGCTATTTCCAACTGGTGGTCGTCCCCTGGACCATCGTCGACACTGAGACCAGCGCCGCCGCCTTCGCCGCCGAACTTCTTGCCGAGCCCACTAATCGCGGCCTCGAAACGTCGATTTCCGGAGGCCTTCTTTTTGCCGCCGCACACTTTGGCAGATCCGGTGTGTCGGCGACGCGTCGGGTCATCGACGTGTCGGGCGACGGTCCGAACGACAGCGGCGTTCCTGTCGAAGCCGCGCGCGATCGGGTGGTTGCCGAGGGGATAACCATCAACGGCTTGCCGATCCTGCTTCCCGCCCCACACGTCCGCGACCCGTTCACGCTGGCCGACCTCGACGCCTATTTCCACGATTGCGTCGTCGGCGGTCCGAGATCCTTTACCGTGACCGTAGGCGGGGCTGACCAGTTCGCCGAGGCGATCAGGCGCAAGCTGATCCTGGAGATTGCCGACGCCGGGCCAGCGGAGCCGGCATCCCGGTTCTCGCGAGCTGCCGCCACTGATTGCATGATCGGCGAAAAGCGCCGCGCCGCAGCCGAGACCCTTCTTCGCTAGCCGCGCCTAATTCACGCGCCCGTCGCCGACATCCGCGACCACAGATTGGACGGTCACGGTCTTGTTGCCGCGGATGACGGCCAGATCGACCTTCTGGCCGATTTCCACCGACGCTAGCGCCTCGTTGAGGTCGCCGAGCCGCACTACCGGACGACCGTTGGCTCCGACAATCACGTCGCCGATTGCGCCCGACCGGATATCGACGCCGCGCAGTCCCGCCTTCTCGGCTGGCGATCCGCGCACGACTTGAGAGATCACGACACCTGAGAGTCCAAGGCGTCCCGCCGTCGACTCGCTGACCGCGACAATGCCGATCCCCGGGGTCGGCACGCGGCCATTGGCAATGAGCTGCGGCACGATTCGGTTGACCACGTCGACCGGGATGGCGAAGCCGATCCCGGCGTTGGCCCCCGATGGCGAGAAGATCGCGCTGGTGACCCCGACGAGGCGTCCCGCCGAATCCAGAAGCGGCCCGCCGGAGTTGCCGGGATTGATGGCCGCATCGGTTTGGATGGCGTCGGCAAGCTCTCGCCCGCCGCTTGTCGGCAGCCGTCGCTTCAGCGCGCTGACGATGCCGGTGGTGAGGGTCTGGTCGAGGCCGAACGGGTTGCCGATCGCGAAGACGAATTGCCCGACGCGGAGATCGGCCGACGTCCCAAGGGCGATCGGAGGCGGCACCGGACCGCGCACGCCGACGATCCGCAGGACCGCGAGATCGTAAGCCGGCGCTGCTCCCACTAGTTCCGCCTTAACCGTCTCGGAGGACGCCAGGCGAACCGTGACCGAGCGCGTGTTGGCCACGACGTGGTTGTTGGTAACGACGTGCCCAATCTCATCCCAGAGGAAACCGGTCCCGGTTTTGGAATCGCGGCTTGCTCCGTTCTCGCCGGCGAGAGCGAAAAGCGAAGAGGTTGGCGCCGCACCCAGGACCACCACCACGGACGCTGACGCACGTTCGAACAGCTCGATCTGCGCCTGCTCTTCCGGGAGCAACGGGCCCCGCGGCACGGCGCTGCGCAACGGACCGGCCGCTCCTGCCGTGCCCAACTGGAGCACAAGGCCGGCCAAGACCGCCGAGACGACACGCCAGTTACCTCGATCGATCATCTCCCTCTCCCCAAGAACGGCGACCGGCGTCGACGCACCACGCGGTTCGGCACTCTCACCCGGCGCGACGCGGCGCGCAACGGCCGGAGCACCGCATCGCTCTATTGCCCAGCCTTCCCGCCCTCGCCTAGAGTGCGCGCGGTTCGATCGGGGGCGCCGAACCCGACGGCGGCGCCAACGGGCCGCCTTCCGGTCGTCCGCACAGACTTCGAGGAGCCCCCGTGAAACGTCGCGATTTCGTCCTTGGTTCGGCCGCTGCTGTGGCGGCGGCCGCCTTACCGCGCCGCGCCGCGGCCAATGTTCCCGCGCCATACGACTGGAACGCCTACCCCCCGACTGACAGCCGCGACAACTTTATCAAGTGGATGGTCAAGAACCGCGGCGAAGACCCTCGCCTTCTCGGCATCCGCTTCGACCGCTATCAGGCGCTCATCGCCAATCGCGACATCCTCGACAAGCGGAACGGTCGAGCCTTTCTTATGGTGCCCCGGGAGGAGTTTGCCACCAAGTCGAACCTCGAGCGCGCTTATGACAACGCGTTCCTCGACATCGGTTTTGGCGTGACGATCTCCGGCCCGCACCTCGTCGGGCGCATGACCACATCGATCGACGTGCAGTTTGGCGAAAAGGTGCTCGAGGTCGGCACTGGGTCGGGCTACCAGTCCGCTTGTCTCGCTAACCTCACCGATAAGGTATGGTCGATCGAGATCATCAAGCCGCTGGCGGCCCGCACCCGCAGCGTCTACGACGGCCTCATCTCCCGCGGCTACGAGGAATTCACCAAGGTCGGCACCAAGAACGACGACGGCTACTACGGCTGGGAGGCCTTCGCGCCGTTCGACAAGATCATCGTGACCTGCGGCATCGATCACATCCCGCCACCGCTGCTGCAGCAGCTGAAGCCGAATGGCATCATGGTCATTCCGGTCGGTCCACCCGGCGCCCAGCATGTGCTCAAGGTGGTCAAGGAGACCGCTGCCGACGGCACCGTAAACGTCGCCCGGTCCGACATATATGGCGGTCGGATAGTACCGTTCGTCCCCTTCACCAAGCTCGAAGGCGACAAGATCGTCGGGACCCACAACAAGTGAAAGCAGCGGTCAGGGGAATGCCAGAACAGATCGAAGACCGCGCCTTGGCAGGCGGGCGCCGCGCTTGAAAATCCTCGACGCCGACCGGCCGCCGCGCCTGCCGGTCTATATCGCCGTCGGCTGTCTGGCCGGCGCGGTCATCGCCCTTCAGATCACCATCATGCGCCTTTTTGCCGTTGGCAGCTGGGCGCATTTCGGCTCCTTCGTCGTCAGCCTGGCGATGATGGGCTTTGGCCTAACCAGCGCCGTTATGTGCGTCTGGAAGGGGTGGTTCGAGCGGCACTGGCAGGGCGTCTCGACGGCCTCACTGATCGCCTTTGGGCCATTGATGGTTGCGGCGGCGCTGATCGCACAGCGCGTCCCCTTCAATGCCATTTTCATCGTCTCCGACCCCTCGCAGAAGTGGCGGCTTTTCGCCAATTTCGTCCTGTATTTCCTCCCCTTCCTAGCTGGCGCGGTATTCCTCGGTACGGTGTTTCTGCGCGCCGCCCGCTCCTTCGGCCGCGTCTATTTTGCCGACCTTGCCGGCTCCGGCCTCGCTGGCCTGGTGGTCCTGGTCAGCATGTTTGTTTTCCCGCCACAGGATCTCATCGCCGTTCCGCTGGCCCTGTGGGCGGCGGGGGCCTTGCTCTGGTTTGTCGCTAGTCGCAACGGCCGGGCCGTTGCCGCCGCAGGCATTGCAGCGATTCTGTCGGTCGGCGCCCACCAGATTCTGCCGGGCGCGGTCGGCACGCCCAAGCTCGCCGTGTCCGACTACAAGGGCGTGGCCTACGCTCAGAAGTTCCCGGATAGCCGCCTCGTTTACGCCAACGCCTCGCCGTTTGGCTACCTGCAGGTCTACGCCAGTTCCTACCTGCACTTCGCTCCCGGCCTCTCCGACAACGCCGCGTTCAACCTACCGACGATGCCGAGCAATGCTTTCCTTGGCCTCTATATCGACGGCGACGGCCCGAGTGGCATCATTCGCGACCTACCGGCGTCAGAGACCGCCTATTTCCACTACTTGCCGATGAACTACCCCTACGAACTGAAGAAGGATCCCAAGACCTTCGTCGTACAGTTCGGCGGCGGCATATCGACCGCCGTCGCTCTCAAGAGCGGCTCGAAGAGCGTCACCGTGGCGGAAGGCAATCCGGCGGTTCTTAACGCCTTTCGGACCGACCCTGAGCTTCGCAGCTTCACCGGAGACATCCTCAGCAATCAAAAGCTCACAGTAATTCCATACGATGGCCGCCTTTACCTCGCATACACCAACAATCGATACGACGTTATCGACCTTAGTCTGGCCGACTCCGCCGGCCTCTCAAGTCCGGGCGGGTTCGCTATCACTGAGAAGTTTTCGTACACGCAGGAGGCGATGCTCTCCTACATGCGCGCGTTGAGTGAAGACGGCATCTTGTCGGTCACCTTGTGGAACAAGGAGGAGCCGCCGAAGTCGGTGCTTAAGCTCTACGCGACCATGGCCGCAGCGGCGCGGGAATTCGATCCGGCGACGATGGCGAAGAGCTTCTTCGCTGTCTCGACATACCTTTCGACGACCACCGTCCTTTACAAACGCGGCGGCTTCACGTCGGACGAGATCGGCAAACTGCGCAGCTACACGCGGTCGATGTCTTTCGACGAGATCTATTACCCGGGCTTTGCCTACGACACGTCGAAGACCGACAAGACCCTCGATGGCTTCCGCAGCGCCATCTTCGGCGCGGCCAACGAGGATCCGACGGTCGGCGGTAACGATCCCACTGGGCCGGGCGAACCACCCTTCAACGACACTTTGGTCCCGGCAACGACACTCGGTCAGTTGGTCTGGCACAGCCTCGTCCATGGCGGCAGCGCCGAGGTCGCCGATCGCTACGTCTTCGACATGCGGCCACTGACCAACAACCGTCCCTACTTTGCCGCCTACGTGAAGACCGCGGACCTGCCCTTGGTCACCGATCGCCTCGACATCCTGCAGGACGAGTGGGGCTACCTGCTCATCTGGGCGACCCTCGGCATCGCCGGGCTCGCCGCTCTGTCGCTCGTGCTGTTTCCGGTTGTCGTGAACTGGCGAACCATCTTCAGCGCCTATCCCGGCAAGGGCCTGACCATCCTTTACTTCGCCTGTCTCGGCCTGGGCTACATCATGGTCGAGGTCGGCATGATCTCGGAGTTCACGCTCGCCCTCTCCAATCCCACCGTTTCCGCTTCGATCCTGATCTCAGGGATGCTGGTCGCCTCCGGCCTCGGCAGCTTCGCCTCCGAGCGTTTCCTTCACCGCGCCCGCGAGGTCATGCCGATGATCTTTGCTGCAATCGGCGCGTTGCTCATCCTCTACGGCCTCTTTCTCGACAATGTCCTCGACCTGATTGGGACGCTGCCCTACGTCGTCCGCCTCGCCCTGTGCTTTGCGCTCATCTTCCCGCCAGCCTTCCTCATGGGTTTCCCCATGCCGACGGCGATGGCAACCCTGGCTCGGCTCGGCAAGGAACACATGTTCCTCTGGGCTTGGGGGATCAACGGCTGCTTTTCGGTGGTCGGCGCGGCCCTGGTGCCCATTCTGGCCACGTCGTTCGGACTGGCAGCAGTGCTTGAGATCAGCGGCGCCGCCTATCTCCTGGCCATTCCCGCCTTTTTCGCTGTACTCTTGCCCTTGCGGCGGACGGCTCTTCAGGGAGCGATGTAACCATGGCGCGTCCGTACACTCCCGATGGCGAACCGTCGGATGTCGATAACCGCAGGCTGCGGATACTGCCGTTTCGCTTCCCCCGCTGGGGGATATTCGCCGTTGCCGTGCTGGCCGCAGCGGGACCGGCGGCGGCTTTTTCGATTGGCGACCTGATCTCAGCCATGTTTACCAAGTCGAACCCGCCGGCCAAGACCGCGAAGGTGGCGACCAAAGCCGCTCCCTCGGCCAAGCCCGCTGAGCGGGCACCGACCTCTCAGCCGACCCCAGCTCCCACCGCTACGCGCGACATTAAGGCGGACCCGGGCGGCCTGACGCCGGTGATCGACAAAGCCATCGCCGCCGCGGCCCAGCCTCAGCCTGATCCGATAACGACTGCGGCAACCTCCCTCCCCGCACCCAAGACAATGCTCGTCGCGTTCAACGCCTCACCATTCCCTTACCAAGGCGCGATTCCCGATCCGACCCCGCACCCGTTTCTTGATGTTGAGGAGAGCGGCCGCAAGGGTCACTCTTCGCCGCGCGGGGGAACCTATTGGGAGGACAAAACCTACAACGACCGCCGCTCGCTGCTTTACCTGCCGGCGGGCTTCGACCTGAAGAAGCCAGCGGCAATCGTCGTCTTCTTTCACGGCAATCAGGCGACCCTCGATCGCGACGTCAACCAGCGGCAGCAAGTGCCGCGGCAGCTGGCCGAGTCCGGACTGAACGCTGTGCTGGTAGCGCCGCAGATGGCCGTCGATGCCCGCGACTCGAGCGCCGGACACTTCTGGGAGACCGGCTTCTTTTCACGATTCATCGACGAGGCGGCCGACAAGCTTGCGCAGAGCTACGGCGGCGGCGCCGCCAGCAAAGCCGCGTTCGCCAAGTTGCCCATCGTTGTCGTCGCCTATAGCGGCGGCTATCTCCCCGCGGCCTGGTCCCTGAAGTCGGGCGGTGCCGCGACCTCTCGCGTCAAAGGCGTCATTCTTCTCGACGCGCTGAACGCCGAAACCGACAAGTTCGCCGATTGGATCGCCAACCATCGCCAGACGTTCTTTGTCAGCGCCTACACCAAGGCGACGGCGAGCCAGCACACCACGCTCGGCACCCTGCTGAAGCAGAAGAAAATCGCCTTCCAGCCGTCGTTGCCGTCAAGTCTGAAGCCGGGATCGACCGCCTTCATCGCCGCCGGCGCCGACGTCGTTCACAACGACTTCGTCACCCAGGCTTGGGTGGCCGATCCGTTGAAGGTGATGCTCGCCCGCATTCCGGGCTTCCCGCGCAGCGCCCCGCCCCCTCCCCCGAAGGCCGCACCGCCCCTCGCCACGGTCGCCAAGGGCTAGCCGGCGCGATCGACCTCGACCGACCGCTTTGCGGCGGTTAGGCTGTGGCATGAGAGCGCCCACGGCCCATCTGCTCATCGCTCTGGCGGCCTTTAGCGCGCCGATGGCCGCACCCGAATCGGCGGCGCAGACGGCGGGCCGATCGTGCGGTCCTCCGGGAACCTGGGTCACGCCTCAGGGCCGGCGCGTAATCCCTAGCCCGATCCCTTCAGTCGCCCCGCAATCGGTGGTTCTCCTCGGCGAGGCTCACGACTCGGCCGAGCAGCACCGCTGGCAGTTGCAGACCCTGGCGGCCCTCCACGCAGACCATCCCGATCTGGTGATCGGCTTCGAGGCCTTCCCGCGCAGCGCGCAGCCCGTATTGGATGACTGGGTCGCCGGCAAACTCAGCACCGACGCCTTTCTCTCCGCCACCGACTGGCGCCGCTACTGGGGCTATGACTCCGCGCTCTACCAGCCACTGTTCGATTTCGCGCGCATGAACCGCGTTCCGATGGTTGCGCTGAATGTCGGCAATGATCTCATCGCGAAGATCAGTCGCGCCGGCCTCGCCGCCGTGCCCGAAGCGGAGCGCGAAGGCATCGATCTTCCGGCACCGCCCGAGACGGCCTACCGCGACGAACTCCAGCGGATCGGCCGCCAGCACAGCGGTGGGGGCGGCATTGAGGCGTTCATCGAGGCACAGACCTTCTGGGACCGCGCATTTGCCACCGCACTCGGCGCCGCCCGTAACCGGCTCGGATCGCCGCTCGTCGTTGGCGTCCTCGGAGCCGGACACGTCTCTCACGGCTACGGCGTGCCCCACCAACTCCGCGCGCTCGGCATCGAGACGGTCGTCGCATGGATGACCTGGGACGCGGTCGACTCCTGCGATGAAATCCCGACTGACCTCGCCGACGCTCTCTTTGTCATCGACGAGCCACTCCAGCCGCCGGCTGTGCCGCCGCTGCGGCTCGGCGTGCGCTTGGAGACCGCCGAAAGCGGAGTGCGCGTGGTCACCGTCGCCGCGGGCAGTGTCGGCGCCGCCGCGGGCATCCTGCCGGGCGATATCCTCGAGAGCGCCGCTGGAAAGGCGCTTGGAACGCCCGACGATGTGGTCGCGACGATCGCCCGCCAGGCCCCGGGGACCTGGCTGCCGATGGTTGCTCGGCGCCAGGGCGAGGCCATCGACCTGTTAGCGAAGTTTCCAGCCAATCCCTAGAGGTTGTCGGAGCCAAGCAAGGCTTCTTCAACGTCTGCCCGCTAATCAGTCGCCTTGACGACACCCGCCTCCTCACCGAGCCTGAGACCGATGCGATCCCTCCTGTGGCGGGCTGCCGCCTTCGTGTTGCTGACCGCGGCGACTTCGACCGTTATGGCCCTGCCTTACGCCCCCTTCGAGACTTCACCGCCGCCGCTGGTCGCCGCGCTCCCTTAAAGGCGCGCCCTATCTGCGGTTGCGGGAACGCGCCGCACACCCCCTCCCCGACTTGACGCCCCCGCCCGCTTGCCGTGTGATGGCCGAGCCTGACCACGGGTGTGCGGCGCCGCCACGGTTGGTCGCGCGTCTTTGGGGAGTACGTCGCAATGAAGAAAACCCTTGTCGCTTCGCTCGCAGCCGGCGTCGTCCTGTTTGCCGCCGCAGCGTCTGCAGCCACCCTCGACGATGTGAAGAAGCGCGGCTTCCTGCAGTGCGGCGCCAATGTCGGCCTGCTCGGCTTTGCTCAGCCCGACAACGCCGGGAACTGGCGCGGCTACGACGTGGATCATTGCCGCGCCATAGCCGCCGCGATCTTCAACGACCCCAACGCGGTGAAATTCACGCCGCTGACCGCGCCTCAGCGCTTCGTAGCGCTTCAGAACGGCGAGATCGATGTCCTGATCCGCAACACCACCGCGACGATGTCGCGCGAAACGACACTGAATCTGCTGTTCGCGCCGATCAACTACTACGACGGCCAGGGCTTCATGGTGCGGAAGTCCCTGAAGGTCGCGTCGGCTCGCGAACTGAAGGGCGCAACGATCTGCGTTCAGGCCGGCACCACCACCGAACTCAACCTCGCCGACTGGGCCAAGGCGAACAGCATTACCTATACGCCGGCCGTCTTCCAGACGTCGGCGGAGGCGAACGCTGCCTACGAGGCCTCGCGCTGCGACGCCTACACCACCGACTCCTCGGCGCTCTACGCAACGCGCCTCACGCTGAAGGCGCCCGACGATCACGTCGTCCTGCCGGAGATCATCTCCAAGGAGCCCTTCGCTGCCGCTGTCCGCCAGGGCGACGACAAGTGGTTCAATCTCGTGAAATGGGTCGAGAACGCGCTCGTCATCGCCGAGGAACTAGGGGTCACCTCCGCGAACATCGACCAGATGAAGTCATCGACCAGCCCGGACGTGAAGCGCCTCCTCGGGCTCGACGACAATTTCGGCCAGTCGCTCGGCCTCGCCAACGACTGGGCCTACAACGCCGTCAAGCGCGTTGGCAATTTCGGTGAGATTTTCGACCGCAATCTCGGTGCCGGCTCGCAACTCAAGATCGACCGCGGCGTCAACAAGCTCTGGAACCGCGGCGGCATTCTTTATCCGGTCCCGATCCGCTGACCGGGGCGGAACGTCGGGCGGTCGCTAGGCGGGAGCGGAATGGCTGCTGCGCCCCTCGCCGACAACCCCTCCCCGCCCCACGGCCGGCCGGCATCGAACCGCTATCGCTTCCTTGCCGGGACCGCGGCCGGACTGGCCGGCCTCGGCGCGACGGGTTGGCTTGTCTACCTTGCCGTCGACGATTTCCGTCAGTTCTTCGGTCGCCGCGCCGGCTTCGACGTCGCCGAATCTCTGATCCCATTCACCCGCGACGACACCATCGGCCGCGCCTTCGTGGTCGGGATCCTGAACACGGTTCTGGTCGCAGTCATCGGCATTGTCCTGGCCACGCTCATCGGCATTGCGATCGCCATTGCCCGCCTGTCCGGTAACTGGCTGCTGGCCCGGCTGGCAACGGTCTACGTCGAAGCCCTGCGCAACATCCCCCTCCTTCTCTTCCTGCTGTTTTGGTACCGCGCGGTGCTATCCGTCTTGCCGCCTCCGCGCGCCGGCCTCGCGCTTCCCCTCGGGGCCAATCTCAGCAACCGCGGCCTGATTGTTCCAAGACCGATCTTTGGCGACGGCTTTGAGGTCGTCCTTGCCGCGATCGTAGCCGCCGTCATTGCCACCGTGGGGGTCACGTTTTGGGCGAAGCGGCGGCGCATCGAAACCGGCGCCTACTTCCCCGCCCTTGCGGTGAATGCCCTCCTGCTCGCGATCCTGCCGGCCGTCGCATTCGTCGCGAGCGGCACCTCGCTCACCTTCGACGTCCCCGTCCTCGAGGGCTTCAACTTCGTCGGCGGTGCGGCGCTCCGCCCGGAATTCGTGGCTTTGGTGGTCGGCCTCTCCGCCTATACTGCCTCGTTCATCGCCGAGATCGTGCGCGCCGGGGTCCTCGGCGTCGCCCCGGGCCAGAACGAAGCCGCCCTCGCCCTCGGCCTCCGCCGCAGCCAGGCGCTTCGCCATGTCGTGCTGCCGCAGGCCTTCCGGATCGTTCTCCCGCCGCTCGCCGGGCAGTACCTCAACCTCACCAAGAACTCGACCCTCGCTGTCGCCATCGGCTACCCCGACTTCGTGGCGATCTTCACCGGATCGGTGATGCAGCGGACCAGCCAGGCCGTCGAGATCGTCGCCATCACCATGGGCTTCTACCTGCTTCTCAGCCTCCTCACCTCGGCGGCAATGAACTGGTTCAATCGCCGCGTCGCCCTGGTCGAGCGCTGATGGCCGCTGCTGGCGCCACAGCCAACACCCCCCTTCGCCGTCCCCACCGTTCGGTCGGACCGGTCGAGTGGGCGCGCGGCAACCTCTTCTCCTCCCCGTTCAACGCGGCGCTCACCGTGCTCGGCCTCGCGCTCCTCGCCTGGGCGCTGCCGCCGCTGTTCCGCTGGCTGGTCACTGACGCGGTATGGAGCGGGACCGACCGAAGCGCCTGCGCCGCCCCCGGCACCGGCGCCTGCTGGGCCTTCATCAAGGCCAAGTTCGGCCAGTTCGTCTACGGCCGCTACCCGCTCGATCAGCGCTGGCGCGTCGACTTGACCGGCGCACTTTTCGTTGCCGGCATTGTGCCAGTCGCTATTCCCAGCGTGCCCTTCAAGCGCGCCAACATCCTCTACCTGCTCGTCCTCTTCCCGGTTCTTGCCTTCGCCCTCCTTTACGGGGCGCCAGGGCTCGGACTGACGATCGTCGAGACTGCCCTCTGGGGCGGCCTCCTCGTCACCCTGGTTGTCGCGCTGACCGGTATGGCGGTGTCTTTGCCGCTCGCCGTGATCCTCGCGCTCGGCCGGCGCTCGTCGTCCCCTCTCATCCGCATTCCGGCAACGGCGTTCATCGAATTGGTGCGCGGCGTTCCGCTCATCACCGTTCTTTACATGGCGAGCCTGATGCTGCCGCTCTTCATTCCCAACGGTCAGGCGATCGACAAGCTGCTGCGCGCCCTGGTCGGCGTCGCTTTGTTCGCCGGCGCCAACATCGCCGAGGTCGTCCGCGGCGGACTCCAGGCGGTGCCGCGCGGTCAGCTGGAAGGGGCCCTGTCGCTCGGCCTGACCCGCTGGCAGGCGACGCGCCTGGTGGTCCTGCCTCAGGCTCTCCGCACGGTCATTCCCGGCATCGTCAATTCCTACATCGCGCTCTTCAAGGACACGAGCCTCGTCCTCATCATCGGCCTCTTCGACCTCCTCGGCACGGTGCAGCTCAACTTCGCCGATGCTGAATGGGCGACCGCCAGCACGCCGGCAACCGGCTATGTCTTTGCCGCCGCCGTTTACTGGGTGTTCTGCTTCGGCCTCTCACGTTACTCGCAGGCGATGGAGCGACGCCTCGGCGCGTCGCGGCGCACGGAGGCCCGATGAGCACCGAGCTTGGCGAGAACGGCGGCGAACGGCTCGCCCGCATTCCTCCCTCGGCCGTCGCCATCGAGATCGGCGGGCTGGAGAAGTGGTTCGGCAACGTCCCAGTCCTCCGCGGCATCGACCTCACGGTGATGGGTGGCGAGCGCATTGTCATCTGCGGCCCGTCGGGATCGGGCAAGTCGACCCTGCTCCGCTGCATCAATCGCCTCGAAGATCACCAAGCGGGTCGGATTGTCGTCGAGGGCGTCGAATTGACCGGTGATCTGAAGCGCGTCGACGAAGTGCGCCGCGAGGTCGGCATGGTTTTCCAGCAGTTCAACCTCTTCCCGCACCTGACTGTGCTGGAGAACTGCACGCTCGCGCCGATCTGGGTGCGCGGCATCGGCCGCCGCGACGCCGAAACCATCGCCATGCGCTTCCTTGAACGCGTGCGCATCCCCGAGCAGGCGGCCAAGTACCCCGGCCAACTCTCCGGCGGCCAGCAACAGCGCGTCGCGATCGCCCGCGCCCTTTGCATGACCCCGAAAATCATGCTCTTCGACGAGCCGACATCGGCCCTCGACCCCGAGATGATCAAGGAGGTTCTCGACGTCATGGTCGACCTCGCCGAAGACGGCATGACCATGCTCGTGGTGACCCACGAAATGGGTTTTGCCCGCCAGGTGGCGAGCCGCATCGTCTTCATGGATCAGGGGCAGATCGTCGAGGTCGGCCCGCCGGAGACCTTCTTCACCAGCCCGCAGCACGAGAGAACCAAACAGTTCCTCAGCCAGGTTCTGCGCTGAGGTTTCCACACTGCCGACCCGGCGCAGGTTGACACCCCCCCGACGTGTTATGATATAACATACGCATCGGAGCAACCGGCAACTCGGGGCCACGAGTCGAGGAAAAGTCGATGAATCTTTCGCCGCCGGCGATCGCGCTTCGGAATGTAGAGTTGGTCTATACGGACCGCGTCGCTGTCCATGGCCTGTCGGGAGATTTCACCCCAGGCTCTCTGACCGCAGTCATCGGCCCGAACGGCGGTGGCAAGTCGACTCTGCTCGCCGCGCTCGCCGGGCTGCTCCGCCCCTCGCGCGGCTCAATTGCCTTCGCCGGAGGCGATGCACCCGACATCGCCTACCTGCCGCAGGACGTGTCGCTCGACCGCGCATTCCCGATCTCGGTTACCGATCTCGTCGCCTTCGGGCTATGGCGCCGGACGCTCGGCCGAGCGGAGTCTGCGGCGGCGGTGAACGGCGCGATCGCTGCCGTTGGCCTCTCGGGCCTTGAGACTCGTTCGGTTGGAAGCCTTTCCGGCGGGCAGCTCCAGCGAGCCTTGCTCGCCCGCCTGCTCGTCCAGGACGCGCCTGTGGTTCTTCTCGACGAACCGCTTAGCTCAGTCGATCCTCAGACCGAGGAGACCGTCCTTCAGCTCATTGCCCGCTGGCACGCCGACGGCAGGACAGTGATCGTCGCTCTGCATGATGTCGCGCATGTCAGCGATCTCTTCCCCACCACGTTGTTCCTCGACGGGGCACCGGTCGCTTGGGGCCCGACTGCCGACGTTCTCGCCGCCCACCCGCTCGCGCCCCCCACATCCGCCGCGGATCGGTTTCACCGACTCGCCGCCGCCTAAGCCGATGGCCGCATTCGATGAGCTACTGGCGTCGTTCGCACTGTCCCAGCCAACCGCGCGGGCACTCCTGGCGACGCTCTGCCTGTCGCTGGCGGGAACGCCGATTGGGGTCTTCCTCACTCTTCGCCGCATGAGCCTCGCCGGCGACGCCATGTCTCACGCCATCCTGCCGGGCGTCGCCATTGCCTTCCTGGCGGTCGGTCAATCGCCGATTGCCATGGCCATCGGCGGCGCCGCCGCCGGCATTGTCGTTGCCTTAGCGTCGAGCTTCGTCAGCCGGCGGACACCGATCCGCGAGGACGCGAGCCTCGCCGCGGTCTACCTCATTTCGCTGGCCCTCGGCGTCGCCTTGGTCAGCCTGCGCGGCACGTCCCTCGATCTCGATCACATCCTCTTCGGCGACGCCTTTGCGATCGCTCCGGAAAGCCTCGCGTTGATTGTCGGCATCGCTGCGGTCACGCTGCTGGCCCTCCCCCTGCTCTTCCGCGCCCTCGTCATCGAGAGCGCCGATCCACTGTTCTTCCGCTCGGTCAGTCGTCGCGGACCGGCGGTGCAGGCGGCCTTCCTGGTACTGATGGTCGTCAACCTCGTCGCCGGCTATCAGGCGCTCGGGACGCTTCTCGCAATCGGCCTAATGGTCCTGCCGGCCGCCATTGCCCGGCTGTGGACCGATCGCATCCGCACCTTGATGCTGCTTGCCCCGGCGATCGGCATGGCGGCGAGCCTCGTCGGCCTGCTGACCGCGGATCGCCTCGGTCTCGAGCCCGGACCGGCGGTGATCCTTGCCGCCGGCATCGTCTATGCCGCCTCGCTTCTGGCGACCCGCCTGACCGCCCGAACGGGGGTTCGCCGCGCCCCGGCTATGCGTTAATCTGCCCCAGCGGAGCGGGACACAGCGTTGACATGAACGTCGTCGAAGTCAGCGATGTCCGCTTCTCCTGGCGTAAGGCTGCCGCTTTCGCCCTCGATATTCCGAAGTTCACGATTGCCGCCGGCGAAAAGGTGCTGCTGCTGGGGCCCAGCGGTTCGGGCAAGTCGACTTTCCTGAGCCTGATCGCTGGCATCCTCGAGCCGCAAGCGGGGCGCATCGTCGTCCGCGGTACGGAAATCTCCAAGCTATCGCCAGCCGCGCGCGATCGCTTCCGTGCCGCCGAGATCGGCATCATCTTCCAGATGTTCAACCTTCTTCCCTACCTCTCGTGCCTCGACAACGTCGTCCTGGCGCTCGCCTTCGGGCCGGAGCGCCGCCGGCGTGCCGAGGCCGCCGGACCGGCCGCCGACGAGGCGCGGCGTCTGCTGTCTCGCCTCGGCATCGACCCCGCCGTCTATGCCGACAAGTCGGCGGTCGAGCTCAGCGTCGGCCAGCAGCAGCGCGTCGCCGCGGCACGCGCACTGATCGGCCGGCCCGGACTGGTGATCGCCGACGAGCCGACGTCCTCGCTCGACCGCAACGCCCAGGAGGCTTTCCTGGCTCTCCTCCTCGAGGAGATCGCCGCCGCCGACGCTGCCCTTTTGATGGTAAGCCACGACCAGAGCTTCGCCTCTCGTTTCGACCGGGTCGTGGCGCTCGACGCGATCCTGCGGCAATCCACGGTCGGAGCGCCGCTGTGATCGTGCCGCGCCTGGCGGCCAGGAGCCTTGCCAACCGCAAGCTCTCGGCTGGCCTGACCGTCGCCTCGATCGCCCTGTCGGTGTTGCTTCTGCTCGGCGTCGCCACGATCCGCGATGCCATGCGCACGAGTTTCGCCGACACTGTCTCCGGTACTGACCTCCTCGTCGGCGCCCGCACCGGCGCGGTCGAGTTGCTCCTCTATTCGGTGTTCCACATCGGCAATGCCACCAACAACATCCGTCAGACCAGCGTCGACGACATCGCCCGGCGACCCGAGGTCGAATGGATCGTGCCGATCTCGCTCGGCGACTCGCACCGCGGATTTCGCGTTGTCGGCACCAGTGCCGTCTTCTTCGACCGCTACCGCTATCGCGATCGCCAGCCTATCGCCTTCCGCAGCGGCAAGCCCTTCGCCGATCTCTTCGACACAGTCATCGGCGCGGACGTCGCCGATGCCCTCGGCTACCGCGTCGGCGATCAGGTTGTCGTCGCGCACGGCCTTGGCACCCTCGCTGGCATGACCCACCAGGACGCGCCATTTGTCATCTCCGGGGTGATTGCCAAGACCGGGACGCCGGTCGACAAGAGCGTCTTCATCAGTATGCCCGCCATCGAGGCGATCCACGTCGACTGGCAGAACGGCGCCCCGCCGGCGCCGGGACGGGCGACGCCCGCCGACCTGATCCGGGCAATGAACCTCGAAACCAAACAGCTGACCGCGGTCATGGTCGGAGTGAAACCGAACGCCAACCCTGGCGCTCTTCGCCAATACGTTGTCACTTACCGCGACGAACCGTTGACCGCCGTCCTTCCGGCCGACGCCCTGGATCGCCTGTGGTCGGTGTTCGCTCCCGCCGAGACGGCGCTTGTGGCCATATCGTTGGCGGTCATGTTGGCCGCAGTCGTCGGCATGATGACGACGATCCTGTCGACGCTCGGCGAGCGGCGCCGCGAGATGGCGATCCTGCGCGCGGTCGGCGCCCGCCCCACCACTGTCTTCGCGCTTCTCCTCGCCGAAGCCGGAGCCCTCGCCATCGCCGGTGCGCTCGCCGGCATCGCGCTCACCTATGCGGCACTCTTCGTCGCCCGCCCCTGGATCGACGGGAAGTTCGGTCTTTACCTTCCCCTTGCCGCACCGGGACCGCCGGAGGCGCTCGCCTTGGCTATTGCCGTCCTTGCCGGCCTCGCCGTTGGGCTAGTGCCGGCTGCCCGCGCCTACCGCAACTCGGTCGCCGACGGCATCATCGTCCGCAGCTGAACGAGCTGCGCCGCTTGTGCTAAGCTTGTTGGGTGTCGACGTCGCGTTCGCTTCCGATGACGAGAATTTCAGGCCTTCTGCGCGGCAGCGCGTTCTCTCTTGCCACGGTGCTGGCACTTACCGCCGGCGCCTTCGCCGAGACGCCGGCCGCGACTGCCGTCCGCCAGTACATCGCCTTCAATCTCGGCAAGCGCCTCGAAGTCATTACGCCCGAGCGGATGATGATGGAGGACCTTTGCGAAGGGGACGAGGTCATCCTCGCCCGTCTCTTCAACAAAATCGTCCGCCAGTTCAAGATCGATCCGTCGATCGACGAGATGAGCGCCTGGGTCCACGTCGGCGACATCGTCGCCTATGTCGAGACGCACGCTCCCGAACCGGAGCGAGGGCAACGGTGATGGCAAGACGATCCACTTGGCCGGCCTGCACGGTGCCGGCGATTGTTGCAGGCGCATTCCTGCTTGCCGCGCCCGCCGGTGCCGCAGCGCTCCTCCTCGAATGGCAGGACTTGATCCCGACCTCGGCGCAGATCGCTCAGGGCGTGGTCAAGGGCGTCGTTGCCCACGAAGACATCGCCCACCTCCCCGCCGCCGAGCAGCAGGCATCGGCGCCGATCCGCACCGACCTCGACGGCCGCGAAGTGAAGATCGGCGGCTACGTTGTGCCGCTCGCCTTCAAGGGCACGGCGGTGACTGAATTTCTGCTCGCGCCCTTTGTCGGTGCCTGCGTGCATGTGCCGGCACCGCCGGCCAACCAACTCGTCTACATCTCCTATCCCAAGGGGATCGACCTCAGCGTGCTGACCGCCTCGGTCTGGGTCACCGGGCCGATGAAGGCGTCGCTGCTGACGACCGATCTTGCCGCCGTCGGCTATCGCATCGAGGCAGCGACGGTCGCCCCCGCCGACTTCTAGCCGCCTCAGTTCCGGTCTTCCGGCAGCACCGGCAACTGCTGGATCTGCACCCCTTCCTCCAGCAGGGCCTTCGCCTCCTCGGCGGTCGCCTTGCCGTGGATGCCGCGCGGCTCGACCTCCCGATAATGAATCTTCCGCGCTTCCTCGGGGAAGCGGTCGCCGACCGGCTCGGAATTGGCGAGCGCCAGCTGCCGCAGCTGCCGGAGTGCCTCTAACACAGCCGGGTTGCCGGGATCGGGCAGGGTTGCCACAACGGCCGGCGCCGCTGGCGGTGTCTCGCCGGCCGCTTCGCGCCGCTGTCCGACCAGCGCCGGCGCCATGACCTGGCGGCCGACGGCCGTACTGCCGCAAGTCGGGCACGCAACTCGCTTCCCCCGTGCCTGCTTCTCGTAGTCGTCGGACGAGCGGAACCAGGCCTCGAAGCTGTGTTCGGTGTCGCAGACGAGGGCATAGCGGATCATCGCGTCGCGGCTCTCCGGGTGTTCGTATCCGCTCCGAGGCTGAAGCGACGGTCATGCTGCAGCGCCGGTATCCTGCTCCGTGCCGCCTGGCTCTCGCCCAGGTCGATGTCGATCGCCAGCACGCCCGGTTCCTCGCCGGCTTCGGCCAGGATTCTCCCCCACGGATTAACGACGATGCTATGACCGAAGGTCTCGCGCCCGTCGGCGTGCCGACCCCCTTGCGCCGCGGCAATCACGAAAGCGCCGTTCTCGATAGCGCGCGCCCGCTGCAGCACGTGCCAATGTGCTTCGCCGGTCTGCCGGGTGAACGCCGACGGCACAGCGAGGATGTCGGCGCCGCCCTGCGCCAGCGCACGGTAGAGATGGGGAAAGCGGAGGTCGTAGCAGATGCTCAGACCGATTGCCGCCTCGCCGAGCCGCGCCACGACCGCTTCGCCGCCCGGCTCATAGGTCCGCGACTCCCGCCAGCTCTCGCCGCCCGGCAAGTCCACGTCGAACATGTGGATCTTGTCGTAGCGGGCGATGACCGCGCCCGACGGACCGATCAGGAACGAGCGGTTGGCGGCGTTGCCACGATCGCCGCGGACCGCCAGCGAGCCGAGATGGATGTGGATGCCGAGCTGGCTGGCCAGTTCCCGGGCCCGCGCTAGCGTCGGATCGCTATCCTCCGGCCGGACGGTGGCAAGGAGCGTGTCGCGGTCCCGCTCGACGATGTTGGTCATCTCAGGCGTCTGGACATAGACCGCGCCCGCCGCCGCCGCCTGGCGCACCAGCGCCTCCATCGCCGCGATGTTGGCGCCGACCTCTCGCCCGCTCCGCATTTGCGCAACCGCTACCTTCATCACTCTTCCCGATCCCGATTGCATCGTCCTAGTCCCGCACCACCCGCGCAAACACCACGACGTCGACCCCGCTCGCCCCGGCGCGCAGCAGCGCCCGCGTCGCCGCCTTGGCGGTCGCTCCGGTCGTGTAGACATCGTCGACCAGCAGTACGTGCCGACCGGCGATCTCCGCCCGCCGGCGGGGGGCGACGGCAAACGCGCCGCGGACATTGTTCTGCCGTTGCGTGGCGCTGAGGCCGACCTGGCGCCGCGTTGGCTTTACCCGCTCAAGAGCGAGCGGACGATACGGACGGCCGCCGGCGCGCGCCACCGCCGCCGCCAGCGCCGCCGACTGATTGAATCGCCTCTGCCACAGCCGCCGCCGGTGAAGCGGCACCGGCACCACCACGTCCGCCGTATCCAGGAGATCGCTTCCCGCCCGCGCCATCCAACCTCCGATGGCCGGCGCCAGATCCAGCCGGTCGCGGTACTTGAGACGGTGCACGAGATCGCGTCCCCCGCCCTCGAAGGCGGCAACGGCGCGCAGCCGCCCGAACGGCGGCGGCTCGGCGATCGCCTCCGCCGACAGTGCTCCGCGCCCCGCGTCGTAAGCGAACGGAAGACCCAAGCGCTCGCAGAACGGCCGTTCGATCAGCCGCAGCGCTACCCAGCAGGCGGGGCAGAGCGCCCCCCGCCTAGCGACGCCGGTCTCGCACAAGAGGCATTGCGGCGGCAGGATGAAGTCCGCGCAGCGGCTGGCCAGGCGGGTCAGCCAGGATCGCCTGGGCGTCGGGGCCGACGAAACGCGAGGGGCGGCGGAGATTGCGTCCATGCGCCGGGAAGTCTAGCCGGAGGGTGGTAAGAACGTAAGTTCCACCCTTCACCGACCTGAGTTTGCTGCAAAGCCTCGTGATTCCGCTCTTCGACCACGCCCTGATCGACCGCCGCCGGCGGCGGGCGCTCCGCCGCGGCGGCCCGACCTTCCTGGTTGATGCCGCGGTCGCCGAGCTGACCGAGCGGCTCGCCGCCGTCCGCCGCGAATTCGCGGTTGCCGTCGATTTCGCCACGCCGACGCCCCTCCTCGCAGAGCGGCTGGCCGGCAGCGGCCAGACCGGCCGCGTCGTCCGTCTCGATTCCCTCGCGCACCCAGGCGACGGTACCGCGTCCGCCACCGCCGTTGCCGGCCTCGATGCGCTGCCGCTCGCTCCGGCCAGCATCGACCTCTTCGCCTCGGCGATGGCGCTCCATCTCGCCCATGACCTCCCCGGCCTCTTGGCGCAGGCGCGCCAAGCGCTTCGGCCAGACGGACTGCTGATGGCGGTGCTTCTCGCCGGCGGCACGCTGACCGAGCTGCGGCTGGCCGTCGCGGCGGCCGAGGGCGAACTCCGCGGCGGTGCCTCGCCGCGCGTCGCGCCCTTTGCCGATCTCCGCGACCTCGGCGCCCTTTTGCAGCGCGCCGGCTTCGCCTTGCCCGTCGCCGACAAGGACGACCTCGTCGTCCGTTACCCTTCGGCGCTGGAGCTCATTGCCGACCTCCGCGCCATGGGCTGCGCCAACGCCCTTCGCGACCGCGACCGCCGTCCGCTGACGCGGGCGTTCCTAGCCCGTGTCGCTGCCATCTACGCCGAGCGTTTCAGCGATCCCGACGGCAAAGTGCGCGCGACCTTCGAACTGGTGACCCTGACCGGCTGGGCGCCGCACGAGAGCCAGCAGAAGCCGCTCCGTCCAGGCAGCGCGAAGATGACGCTCGCTGCGGCGCTGAAATCGCTGAAGATTTGATCGATCGGCGGCCGGCGCGGATCAACGGGCGGCGTTGCGCCGCGCTGCGATCTCGTCGATTCCATAACCGGAAGGAGGCACCGATCCGGTTGCGCGGTGGTCGAGGTCGGCTGCCTGGCCGCTCGATATCGCCGGCCCGGCGCTGAAGGCGGCGATTCCCGCTGCCGCCAGAAGCATGACGGCCAGGCAAACGCCCACAAGTTCGCCGCGGCCCTTGGCCGAACGTTGCTGACTGACTGACGCCATTTCGAAGATGTTCCCGCCGCTCAAGATGGGAAATAGCACTATCCCCGGGCGTCATAAAAGTTCGGTTAAGGGGCCGATCAGCGGCAAATCGGCGGGCGGCATCGGATATTTTTCGAGTGTGTCTCCGGCGACCCACATCAACCGCTGCCCTTCATGCGAGCGCGGCTCTCCGGTCCAGCGGCGGCAGAGGAAGAGCGGCATCAGCAGGTGGAAGTCGGCATAGGTGTGGCTGGCGAAGGTCACCGGCGCGAGGTCCTTCGTCTCGACGCCGATGCCGAGCTCTTCGCGCAACTCGCGGCAGAGCGCGGTCTCCGGCGTCTCGCCCGCCTCCACCTTGCCGCCGGGAAATTCCCAGAGCCCCGCCATGCTCTTCCCGGCCGGCCGTTCGGCGAGGAGCACGCGGCGCTCGGCGTCGACCACCGCGCAGGCAGCGACCAGCACCAGGCGAGTCATGGTTGTGGGCCCGCGGCCGCCATTTTCACTCTCCGCGCAGCGCCATGTCGTCGCGATGGATCATCGCCGCGCGCCCGGCAAACCCAAGGATCGCCTCAATTTCACGGGTGTTTCGGCCACGAATGCGCTCCGCGTCCTCGTGATCGTAAGCGACCAGCCCGCGCCCGATCTCCTCGCCGCCCTCGCCGACGATCCGCACCGCGTCGCCGCGCTGGAAGCGGCCTTGGATGGCTTTGACTCCGGCCGGGAGGAGGCTCTTCCCCGACCGCAGCGCACTCGCCGCGCCGGCATCGACGACAACGGCACCCCGGGTCTCGAGGTGACCGGATATCCAGTTCTTGCGAGCGGTCGTCGGGCTGCCCTCCGCCGCGAACCAGGTCGACCGTCCGCCCTCGCCGACGAGGCGGAGCGCATTCAGCGGCTTCCCGCTGGCGATCACCATCGCCGCGCCGGCACTGGTGGCGATCTTGCCGGCTTCGATTTTGGTGCGCATGCCGCCGCGCGAGAGTTCCGACCCGGCGTCGCCCGCCATCGCTTCGATCTCCGGGGTGATCCGCTCGACCGTGTCGAGGAAGCGTGCCTGCGGATTGTCGGCCGGCGGCGCGGTGTAGAGTCCGTCGACGTCGGAGAGGAGCACGAGCAGGTCGGCGCCGATCATCGAGGCGACGCGTGCCGCCAGACGATCATTGTCGCCGTAGCGGATTTCGCTGGTCGCCACCGTGTCGTTCTCGTTGATCACCGGCACCGCCTTCAGCGCCAGCAGCGTGTTGACGGTGGTGCGGGCATTGAGATAGCGCCGCCGCTCCTCGGTGTCGCCGAAGGTGAGCAGCACCTGCCCGGCGGTGAGGCCGGCGGCGCCAAGGCTCTCCGCCCAGGTGCGGGCGAGGGCGATCTGTCCGACGGCCGCAGCCGCCTGGCTCTCTTCGAGCTTCAGCGGCCCCCTCGGCAGTTTCAGCACCTGCCGGCCGAGCGCGATCGCGCCAGACGAGACCACGAGGAGGTCGCGCCCCGGCGCCAGTGCGCCGAGGTCGGCCGCGAGTGCCGTGAGCCAGGCGGTGCGCACCTTCCCCGCCTCCACCAGGAGGGCGGAGCCGACCTTGACGACAATGCGGCGGTAGCGTTCGAAGCGGTTCATATCGGGAGCAATCGGGCGAGAGGGCCGGAGCCTCCTAGGGTGCCGCGGCCGAGGAAGTCAAATCCCGCCGCCCGGCGCAGGCGGCTAGGGCCGCCAAGGAGCCGCCGCGACGGCCGGCGTCGCCGCCGCCCTCTCGGCCCGCGCCTCATCGACCTGCTGCAGCAGCCGCTTCATCACCTCGGCGACGCCGGCTCCAGTCGCGGCGGAGATCGCGTAGACCTTGGACCCGGCCGCCTTCCGCAATTGCGCCGCCCGCTTGGCGGCGACCTCGGGCGGCACCGTGTCGATCTTGGAGAGCGCCACCACCTCCGCCTTCTCGGCGAGCCCCGCGCCGTAGGCGGCAAGCTCACCGCGGATCACCTTGTAGGCGGCGGCGGGGTCCTCGTTGCCGGCGTCGACCAGGTGAAGGATGACGCCGCAGCGCTCGATATGGCCGAGGAAGCGGTCGCCGACTCCGGCGCCCTCGTGTGCGCCCTCGATCAGGCCGGGAATATCGGCAATGACGATTTCCCGGCCGACAATGCCGGCAACACCGAGATTGGGGTGGAGCGTCGTGAACGGATAGTCGGCGATCTTCGGCTTGGCGGCGCTGACCGCAGCCAGGAAGGTCGACTTGCCGGCGTTGGGCAGGCCGACAATGCCGGCGTCGGCGATCAGCTTCAGCCGCAGCCATAGCCAGCGCTCGATGCCCTCCTGGCCGGGATTGGCGCGGCGCGGCGCCTGGTTGGTCGAGGACTTGAAGTAAGCGTTGCCGAAGCCGCCGTTGCCGCCGCGGGCGATTACCACCCGCTGCCCGACGGTGGTGAGGTCGGCGATCAGCGTCTCGTTGTCCTCCTCGAAGACCTGCGTGCCGGCGGGAACGCGCAACACCACGTCGGCGCCGCGCCCGCCGGCCTTGTTGCGTCCCGAGCCATGCGTGCCGCCCTTGGCCTTGAAGTGCTGCTGGTAGCGGTAGTCGATCAGCGTGTTGAGGCCGTCGGCGCATTCGACCACGACATCGCCGCCGCGCCCGCCGTCGCCGCCGTCCGGCCCGCCGAACTCGATGAACTTCTCGCGGCGGAACGAGACACAGCCGTTGCCGCCGTCGCCGGAGCGAACGAACACCTTGGCCTGGTCGAGGAACTTCATCGCTGCCTCATATCACACACCGCTCCGGCCGGCGGCGCCTTAAGCCGCCGCCCCGGCCCGCGCCCCGGCGCCCCACGCCTTGAGGCTGAGCCAGTTGCGCTTCTCCAAGACGAAGCGCTCGACCGGCACCGCGCCGCGCAGCACCACCGATCGGGCCATGCCGCTCTCGCGGAACTGGAAGCCGCACTTCTCCATCACCCGCCGCGCCCGGGCATTGGTGACCCGGCAGACGCCCCAGAGCTGCTCCGGCCCCTCGCCGGCAAAGCTCCAGTCGATCAGCACCTGCAGCGCCTCGGTCGCGTAGCCGCGGCCGCTGAACGCCTCGCCGATCCAGATGCCGACCTCGCGTCGGCTCGGCGCTTCCGCCGCGGGGGCCAGCGCGCAGGCGCCGATCGCGCTCGCCGCCCCGCCAAGCGCCACGACATAGGTCGCCGCCTCTTCCTGCACCCGCGCCCGGGCGATCCAGCCGCGCGCGTCGGCGATCTCCTCGCCTTCGCGGCCGCCCGCCGCCTGCCCGGCCAGCGCCGCCAACTCCACCGCATCGCTCGCCCGCCAGCGCCGCAGCACCAGACGCTGTGTGGACAGGCTTCCGGGCTCCGCCGCCCCGTTCTCCTCGCTCATCGTCCATCCTCCCGACCCGGCCCCCGCGCCGCACCAGTGCGGGGGCAAAATGAAAAAGGGGGTGATGGCGTCCCATCTCCCCCTTCCGGATCGTTTCGGATGTGTGCCGGGTCGATGTGACGCCGGCTTGGCTTATTTGCCGGCTATTCCGCTGCCTCCATGGCCATGTCCGCATGAGCTCGCGGAAGCACGGATACATAGGTGCGGCCGTTGGCTTTCGTTCGGAAAGCAACGACCCCGTCGCAGGTGGCAAAAATCGTGTGGTCCTTGCCGACGCCGACGTTGTCGCCGGGACGCCACTTGGTGCCGCGCTGACGAACGAGAATGTTACCGGCGAGCACTTCCTGGCCGCCCCAGCGCTTGACGCCGAGACGCCGGCCGATCGAGTCGCGGCCGTTGCGCGAAGAGCCGCCAGCTTTCTTGTGAGCCATGGGTTCTCTCGCTCCTTACGCCTGCGCCGCGGCTTCGCCGGCGGCGGCCTTGCGGGTCCGCTTCGGCTTGGCCGGAGCGGTCTCGCCGGCGGCCAGCACCGCGGTGATGCGCACCATCGTCAACGATTGCCGGTGACCGCGGGCGCGGCGCGAATTCTTGCGGCGGCGCTTCTTGAAGGCGATGACCTTGCGGGTCCGCACCTGATCGACCACCTCGCCGGTGACCGAGGCGCCCTCGACGGTCGGGCTGCCGATCTGGCTGGCGCCGTCGGCGCTGCCGAGCATCAGCACTTCGGTGAAGGCGACGGCATCGCCAGCCGCGCCCTCGACCCGCTCGACGCGGATGATGTCGTCGGCGGCGACCTTGTACTGCTTCCCGCCGGTTTTGATCACTGCGAACATGTTAGCCGTCGTCCCTGGGGCGCTTCCGCTCCGGCGCGCCGTCTCCCGCTCCTGGAGCGGGTTCCCCGAAGGGTTTGGCGCACTGAATGACAGGGCGAAAGGCAAAATCCGTCGGACGCGGGTCGCCCCGGCCGAAGGCGCGCACTATAAAAACGGCGAGCGCCCTGTCAAGCCAAACCGCGCCGGAATCGCCCTGCCGAGGCGGTTTTTGGCCAGGAGCGCGGCCGCCGTTGCCGCCCTCGCCCGCCTAGCGGACCGCGCCGCAGGCGATCCGCCGGCCCGAGCGGCCGTCGGGATTGGTGCGGTAGTCGTCCGGGCCTTCGGTGAGCACGAACGACGTCTTGGCGCCGTCGACCAGGCTTCCTTGCGCGTCCGGCGAGAGCGTCACCAGCGGACTGAACATCTCGGCGACCGCCCGGCCGTCATTGCCGACCGTGATGTTGGCGAGATCGCCGGCGTGCGGGCCGTCCTCGTTAAGGAAGCCGTGGTCGGTGCTGTCCGGGTTGAAATGCCCGCCGGCGCTGGCAAAGGGCGGCGCGCAAACCCCGGCGGCATGGATGTGAAAGCCATGCACTCCCGGCGGCAGGTCGCGAAGCTCCACCCGGAAGACCACGCCGTTGCTGGAGCTGGTGAGTTGCACCGTCCCGACCGGCCGGCCGTTGAGGTCGGCCATGGCGACGCTCGCGGTCAAAACCGGCGCGCCGAGGGCGCCGGCAACCGGGCCTGCGCTCAAGGCTGCGGCCGCCAACCGCCATGTCAGCCATCCGCGCCGCGGCGCTCCCCGCCTGCCCTTCGCTCGTCCCATCGCCAGCGCCTCCGGCCTTGCCATTGCTCCGCCGCCCCGATAGGCACCCTCACGTTTTTCCGGGGGACGCCATGGCGACGCACAAACTCCTTCTCCTACCTGGCGACGGCATCGGCAAGGAGATCATGGCCGAGCTGAAGCCGGTGATCGCGTGGTTCAACGCCCATGACGGCGGCACCCGGTTCGAATGCGAGGAGGATCTCGTCGGCGGCGCCGCCTACGACGCGCATGGCAAGGCGATCTCCGACGAGACCATGGCGCGGGCGATGGCTGCCGACGCCGTGCTGCTCGCCGCGGTTGGCGGCCCAAAATGGGAGAAGGTACCCTACGAGGCCCGTCCCGAGGCGGGGCTCTTGCGCCTGCGCAAGGACCTCGGTCTCTTCGCCAATCTCCGCCCGGCGATCTGCTACCCCGCCCTCGCCGACGCCTCGTCGCTGAAGCGCGAACTGGTCGACGACCTCGACATCCTGATCGTCCGCGAGCTGACGGGCGGCGTCTATTTCGGCGAGCCGAAAGAGATCCGCGATCTCGGCAATGGCGAGAAGCGCGGCATCGACACCCAGGTCTACGACACCCACGAGATCGCCCGCATCGCCCGCGTCGCCTTCGACCTCGGCAAGCGCCGTCGCAACAAGGTGACCTCGATGGAGAAGCACAATGTGATGAAGTCCGGCGTCCTCTGGAAAGAGGTGGTGACCGACATTCACAAGCGCGAATATGCCGAGGTCGAGCTGCAGCACATGCTGGCCGACGCCGGCGCCATGCAGCTGGTGCGCCGTCCCAAGCAGTTCGACGTCATCGTCACCGACAACCTCTTCGGCGACGTTCTCTCCGACGTCGCGGCGATGCTGACCGGCTCGCTCGGCATGCTGCCCTCCGCTTCGCTCGGCGCCCCCGATGCCAAGACCGGCCGGCGGCGGGCCCTCTACGAGCCGGTGCACGGCTCGGCTCCCGACATCGCCGGCAAGGGCGTCGCCAACCCGATCGCCATGATCGCCTCGTTCGCGATGGCGCTCCGCTACTCCTTCCATTGCGGCGACGAGGCCGACCTCCTGGAAGCCGCTATCGCCGAGACGCTGGAAGCGGGCGTGCGCACCGCCGACATCTGGACCGAGGGCACCACCAAGATCGGCACCCACGACATGGGCCGCTGCATCGTCGACGAGCTGAACCGCCTGTCGGGCTAGGCGCTAACCGGTCACGAAGTCGTAGACCAGCTTGGCGTTGAGGACGACGATGATCGCCGCAATCAGCGCGGCGAGCACGGTCAGCCAGCGCGGCGCGGCGAGCCCACCAAGCTTCTTCTTGTCGGCGGTGAAGGCGACCAGCGGGATCACCGCGAACGGCAGCTGCAGCGACAGCACCACCTGACTGAGGATCAGCAGCTTCGCCGTCCCCGCCTCGCCGGCGAAGATCGTCACCCCCGCCGCCGGAATGATCGCTAGGCCGCGCGTCACCAGCCGCCGCGCCGCCGGCGGGATGCGAAGGTTGAGGAAACCCTCCATGACGATCTGCCCGGCGAGCGTCGCCGTGACCGTCGAGTTGAGGCCGCAGGCGATGAGGGCGATCGCGAACAGCACCGGCGCCACTGCCGAGCCGAGCAGTGGATGGAGCAGGCTGTGCGCCTGGTCGAGCGACTCGACCGCCTCGTTGCCGCTGGCGTTGAAGGCCGCCGCCGCCAGCACCAGGATGGCGCCGTTGATCATCAGCGCCAGCATCAGCGCGATCGTCGAGTCGATCGTGGCGAACTTCAGCGCCTCGCGCTTCTGCGGCTCGCTGTCGCCGATGGCGCGGGTCTGCACGATGCCGGAGTGAAGGTAGAGGTTGTGCGGCATCACCGTCGCGCCGAGGATGCCGAGGGCGAGGTAGAGCATGCCGGGATCGGTGACGATTTCCAGCCGCGGCAGGAAGCCTGATGCGACCCCCGCCCAATCCGGATTGGCGAGAATGATCTGCGCCAGGAACGACAGCGCGATGATGATCAGGAACGACACCACCATCGCCTCGACACGGCGGAACCCGCCCGCCTGCAGGTAGAGGACGAGGAACACGTCGGCTGCTGTGATGATGACGCCGACCGCGAGCGGCAGGCCGAACAGGAGGTTCAGCCCGATCGCGGTGCCGATCACCTCGGCAAGGTCGGTGGCGATGATGGCGAGTTCCGCAGCGAGCCAGAGTCCCGCTGCGACAGGCTGCGGCAAGGCGTCGCGGCACGCCTGCGCCAGATCCCTCCGGGCACCGACGGCAAGCCGCGCCGCCAGCGACTGAAGCACGATCGCCATGACATTGGCGACCAGCGCGACGAACAGCAGCTGGTAGCCGTACTTCGCCCCACCGGCGAGCGAGGTCGCCCAGTTGCCGGGGTCCATGTAGCCGACCGCGACCAGATAACCCGGACCAAGGAAGGCGACGAAGCGCCGCCACCGCTTCCAGTCCGCGCCGACGGCGACGCTGCCATGCACCTCGGCGAGCGAGCCCTCCCCGCTTGGCCTGAGCCAGCCGCGCGCCGAGCCCTCGGCGGGTGCCGGGTCGGGAGCGCGGCTCGGGTCTGACGGCAGCAGCATTCCGCTCATCAATTGAAAATGAGAACGATTTGCAAGTTAAGTCTCTGGTTGCACTCAGTCAAGCTTCGCGTCCAAGCGCGGCTACCTCCGGCGCCGGGCAGGTTGCTGGGCTGGCCGTGTTCCAGCCGTGCGCGGTCCACGCCTCGGCCCGCCGAGCGAGGATGTCGACCGAGTAGAAAGTGAAGCAATTGGCGCTCTCGCGCTCCACGGCAAAGCAGCCGCCGGCCAGCTTGTCGTAGAAGGTGCAGAAGATGTTGCCGATAACCGACCAGCGGCCGCGGTCGCTGCCGCGGTCGTCGGTGTAGTCGATCGCGCCGTCGCCAGCGTAGCTCTCGCGGAACCACACGCCGTCGGCGTAAATGCCGGCCAGTGTCACCCCGGCGAAGGCCTGGCGAATGGCGGCCCCGTCCATCGCCTCTCCGGCCTCGGCTGCGCCCGCCCAGAACAGCTCCAGCGCTACCAGGACTTTCGGGGCGAGGCGGCGGCCCATCGCCGGCTCAGTCGCAGGTGGACGGCACGCCGTCCTTCCAGCCCCGCGCCGTCCAGTCGTTCGGCCGCGGCGGCCGGTCGGCGACATCAACGGCGACGAAGAAGAAGCAATTGGCTCCGCTCGCCCGCACCTGGAAGCAAGTGCCGGGGATGCCGTCGTAGTAGGTGCAGAAGGTATTGGCGTTGACGCCCCAGACGCCCTTCAGGTCGCCGTTTTCCTCGTCGTGATAGGCGATCGTCCCATCGGCATTGTAGGTCTCACGGTAGGCCGAGTCGCGCCCGTCGTTGTAGACACCGACCAGCGTCGCGCCGCGCAGCGCCTCGGTTATCTCGCCGCCGGTCAGGCGCTCCCCCTCGGCCGCGATCAGCGGCGCATGCGGGCCAAGACCCAGCGCCAAAAGCGCCGTCGCCATCACCTTCTGCCGCGTTGACTTCATGGCCAATTGCCCTAGAGAAACAACGCCCGCCGGCTGATGTATCTCGGCTTAGTTGAGACGAGAGCCCGTCTGAAGACAAGCCCGTCTGAAGACAAGCTGAGATTCGTTCACCGGCCGGCTGATATACCGCCGTTCGGCAAGTGGCTCGGTGAGTCGTTTGCACCGGCGCGGCGCAAGCGGCCAAGACTGGGTCTGGGAGCCTGACTATGGGTTACAAGGTTGCGGTCGTCGGTGCCACCGGCAACGTCGGCCGGGAGATGCTCGACATCCTCGCCGAGCGCGGCTTTCCGGCTGACGAGGTGGTGGCAATCGCTTCGCGCCGCAGCCTCGGCACGGAAGTGTCCTTCGGCGACCGCACTCTCAAGGTCAAAGTGCTCGAGCAATACGATTTCTCCGACACCGACATCTGTCTGATGTCGGCCGGCGGCGCCGTCTCCAAGGAGTGGTCGCCGCGCATCGCTGCCAAGGGCTGCGTCGTCATCGACAACTCCTCCGCTTGGCGGATGGACCCGGATGTGCCGCTGATCGTTCCGGAAGTGAACGCCGACGCCATCTCCGGCTTCACCAAGAAGAACATCATCGCCAATCCCAATTGCTCGACCGCGCAACTCGTCGTCGCGCTGAAGCCGCTGCACGAGCGCGCCACGATCCGCCGCGTCGTCGTCGCGACCTACCAGTCGGTCTCAGGGGCCGGCAAGGATGCGATGGACGAGCTTTTCGAGCAGACCCGCGCTGTTTTCGTCTCCGACCCTGTCGAGGCCAAGAAGTTTCCCAAGCGCATCGCCTTCAACCTCATCCCGCAGATCGACGTCTTCATGGAGGACGGCTTCACCAAGGAAGAGTGGAAGATGACGGCGGAGACCAAGAAGATCCTCGATCCGAAGATCAAGCTGGTCGCCACCTGCGTGCGCGTGCCGGTGTTCATCGCCCATTCCGAAGCGGTGGCGATCGAATTCGAGAACCCGATCAGCGCCGATGAAGCCCGCGAGATCCTCCGCCGCGCCCCAGGCTGCCTGGTCAACGACAAGCGCGAACCGGGCGGCTACATCACTCCGCACGAGGCGGCCGGCGAGGACGCGACTTACATCTCGCGCATCCGCGAGGACCCGACCGTCGACAACGGCCTGATGCTGTGGGTGGTCTCCGACAATCTCCGCAAGGGTGCGGCGCTGAATGCCGTGCAGATCGCCGAAGTACTGGCCAACCGCAAGCTCTTGCAGCCCAAGAAAAGAGCCGCCTGACCGGCCGCCCACCCAGCCACCGACGGGCGAGGCGGCAGTACTCAAGGCTTAACGATTTTTCTTTATGAGCGCCGCGTCCGCGGTCTGCCGCTGACCGGCAACTACCTCCATCCCCCAGAGAAGGGAATCCCGGACCGCTCTCAGCCGGGTGAAAGGAAAACGGAATGGCGCGCACTTATCTGTTCACGTCGGAATCCGTGTCTGAAGGGCATCCCGACAAGGTTTGCGACCGCATCTCCGACGAGGTCGTCGACGCCTTTCTCGCCCTCGACCCACATGCCCGCGTCGCCGCCGAGACGCTGGCGACGACCAATCGCGTGGTGATGGCCGGCGAAGTGCGCGGACCGAAGGCACTGACCCGCGAGATGTTGATCGAGGCTGCGCGGCGCGCCATCCGCGACATCGGCTACGAGCAGCGCGGCTTCCATTGGGCCACCGCCGACATCGCCTGCCACATCCACGAGCAGTCCGCCGACATCGCCCAGGGCGTCGATGCCGCCGGCAACAAGGACGAAGGCGCGGGCGATCAGGGAATCATGTTCGGCTATGCCTGCAACGAGACGCCGGAGTTGATGCCGGCGCCGATCCAATACGCCCACGCCATTCTGCGCTCGCTGTCGCAGGCTCGCCGCGGCGGCGAGACCGCGCTCGGTCCCGATGCCAAGAGCCAGGTGACGCTGAAATACGTCGACGGCAAGCCGGTCGCCGCGACCTCGGTCGTCGTCTCCACCCAGCATGCCGAGAATGTCGACCAGGACCAGGTCCGCGAGATCGTGCGTCCGCACGTTCTGAAGGTCCTGCCGAAGGGCTGGATGTGCCCGGAGGAGCAGTTCTACGTCAATCCGACCGGACGCTTCGTCGTCGGCGGACCCGACGGCGACGCCGGCCTCACCGGCCGCAAGATCATCGTTGACACATATGGCGGTGCGGCCCCGCACGGCGGCGGCGCCTTCTCAGGCAAGGACCCGACCAAGGTCGACCGCTCGGCCGCCTATGCCGCGCGCTATCTCGCCAAGAACGTCGTCGCCGCCAAACTCGCCGACCGCTGCACGATCCAACTGTCCTACGCGATCGGCGTCTCCCGCCCGCTGTCGGTCTATGTCAACACCGGCGGCACCGGCAAAGTCGACGAGGAGAAGCTGGCCGACGTACTGCAGGAGGTCATGGATCTCTCGCCGCGCGGCATCCGCACCCATCTCGGCCTCAACCGCCCGATCTACGCGCGCACCTCCTCTTACGGCCATTTCGGCCGCCAGCCCGAGGCCGATGGCGGCTTCTCTTGGGAGAAGACCGACCTCGTGGCCGCGCTGAAGGGCGCGTTCTAGACCGCTTGGGTCCAATCAGGCGCTCCGCGGCTGCAGGCCGCGGAGTTCGTCCGCCACAACGCCGTTCAGAACCTCCTCCAGGCGGACCAGCACCCGCGCCATGATGGCGCCATCGACTACACGATGGTCGTAAGTGATGCGGACGGTCACCGAACCCTCTTCGTCGATTGTCCCATAGGTGAGCGTGGACGTCGCCGGCGACAAAGGACGCAGGGCCTCGGCGCCGAGCGCCGCATAGCTGGTGATCAGGAACGAGCCGAAATACTTGGACCGCTGGCGGCCCCAGTTGAGGCCGAGCCAGATAGCCAGGCGGCGGAGCGGCCGCGGCAGACGGGCCACCAGCAGCAGGCGACGAAAATAGGGAACCTCGCCGAGCGGAGCATTGCGGGCGTAGCGGATTGTCCCGTCGAGCTTGGCGAGTCCCAATCCCGGACCGCGCCGCAGCGGCAAATTGAGCGCCGCCCGCTCACCGTCGGCTTCGCGCTCGATGGTGACAAATCCCTCCGCCTCGGCGAACTCGCAGAAATGCGGCCAGGGCAGCGTGACATAAGCACGGCGCAGCTCGACGAATTCGTCGACCACGATGACGTACGCCTTGGCAAAGATCGCCAGCCACGAGATGCGCTCACTCGCCTGCCCGCGCGTTGCCGAGAGCGGCGCGAGCCGCATCCGCCGCTCGGCGACAACGGCCGGCACCCGCACCGAAAAGTGCATGAAATCGATGATCAGGCGCCGGAGCGGCGGGATCGAGCGCCAGCGCGTGCTCACGGCCGCCTAGCCGTTGAGCGGCTTGCTGCCGCTGAATATGAACGCCTGGCCGCCGTAGGACTGGCGATGCGCCGTCTCCCGAAAGCCGGCGGCGGCAAGCTTCCCCAAGACCTGCTCCGCCGGCAGATAATGGAAGCGGCCCTTTCTCGCCTCGCGCTTCAGCCAGGCGCCGTAGCGCATCATCCGCTGCGCCTGCTTGAGGAAGCGAAGCGTCTGGCGAGCCGCGAAGACGCTAGAAAGCGAGCCGATTCCGATCCGCATCCACGACGGGTTGGGCACGTTGCAGGAGAAGACGAAGCGCCCGCCCGGCCGCAGGACGCGAAGCACTTCGCGAAGCAGGCGGTCGTAAGCGGCGTCCGTCCAGCGGCCTTCGGCGAACGACTCGGCATACTGGATCGAAAGGCCGGACACCACGCCGTCGAGGCTCCCGCTTGCCACCGTCGGCAGGCCGGAGCTGAAATCCTGGACCGCGAACGTAATGCGTTCCCCCGGCGGCGGTGTCAGCGTTGCCCGCAGCATTGCGTACGCTTCCTCGTTGACCGCCGCCACGTCGAGCCCGGTGATTGCCGCGACCGCCCCGCCGCTCTCCTCCCATATCCCGCGGGTCAGCCGCCCGCCTCCGCAGCCGAGATCCAGCCACCGCTCCCCCGGTCTCGGCGCGGCTAGTGCGATTGTGTCGGCCAGCAGTTGCCGGTAGGGCGGCAATTCCTGCTGCGACCAGAACGCCTTGGCGCACTTGTCGTCACGCCAATAATTTGGGCCCGCGTTCTCGCTCGCCCCGGCTCTCGCTTGATCGCTCACGCGGCCGGTCTTAGCCACGCCGCTGAACCGCGACAAGCCCGCATCATGCCCCCTCGCCCGATTGGCGCAGACCGCCATAGGCGGCCCACGACCCGACGGCGAGGTGGCCGGCATCGACCGGCAAGGTGACGCCAGTGATCGCTGCCGCTCGGTCGGACGCTAGGAAAAGGATCGCTTCGGCCACCTCCTCCGCGCTGACTAGGCGGCCGAGCGCCGACTGCCGCGCTAGAAGCTCCTCATCGACATAGGAGAAGGCGACCGCGCGATGGAGCGCTGGGGTTCTAGTGAAACCGGGGGCAACGGCATTGACCCGTACGCCCGCCGGCCCCCACTCGGCTGCCAGTGATTGCGTCAGCGACACGATAGCTGCCTTGGCCGGCCCGTAACCGTGCAGCGGCGTCGAGGCCATGCCGGCAATCGACGCGACATTGACGATAGCGCCCCGGCCCCGCTTCGCCATGCGCGGTCCCACCGCCGCGGCTGCCGTATAAGTGCCGGCGAGGCTGGCATCGACCACTCGCCGCCACTCTTTGAGCGACAGCCGGTCCGGCGGCAGCGGGCGCTGCAACACGCCTGCCGAGTTGACTAAAACGGCAATGCCGCCGGACAAAGCGTCGGCGCGCTCCGCCGCCTTGTCCACGGCATCGGCGTCGGTCACATCGACCGCTTCGCCGGCGCAGCCGAGGTCGCGCGTCGCCTCGGCGAGCGCCCCTTCGTCGCGGTCGAGAATGATCACCGTCGCGCCGGCGGCCCGCAGTGCCGTTGCCGTTGCGCGACCGATCCCGCTCGCGCCGCCCGTCACCATCGCCACACGGTCGGCAAAATCGTTGCCCATCGCCCCGCTCTCGCTTTTCCTCAGGCGCCGAACTCGTGTAGCTGGAGACAGCGCTCGGGTGGGATAGGTTCATTCGCCGAGGCTGGCAAGGAGCGCGACCCTGGCTACCGCGACGTCGACAGCGCCTGCCATCGTCATCACCGGCGCCTCTTCCGGCATCGGCCGCGCCTTTGCCGGACTGCTTGCCGCCGAGGGTCGGCCGCTCGTTCTCGTCGCCCGTTCGGCCGATGCCCTCAAAGCCGTCGCCGCCGAGGTTGCTGTGAAGGGGGGGACGGCCATGCCTCTCCCGCTTGATCTCGGCGAGGCTGCCTCCGGTGCGGCCGTTGCCGACACTCTCGCCGCGCGCGCCCTCCATTGCGACGTCCTTGTCAACAATGCCGGCTTCGGCCTTCGCGGCGCCGCCGCGGTGCTCGATCGCGCCGAGCAGCTGGCCATGATCGACCTGAACGTTCGCGCGCTGACCGATCTCGCCTACCGCTTCCTACCCGGCATGATCGATCGGCGGCGCGGCGGCATCATCAATGTCGGCTCGACGGCCGGCTATCAGCCCGGGCCTTACATGGCGACCTATTACGCCACCAAGGCCTTCGTCCGCTCCCTCTCCCTGGCGCTGGGCGAGGAAGGCCGCGCCGCCGGTGTCACCGTCACCTGCCTTGCTCCCGGGCCGGTCGACACCGCCTTTTTCGACCGTGCCGGCGCCAACCGCGCCCGCTTGTTCAAGCTCCTGCCGAAGCTGACCGCCGAGGATGTCGCCGCCGCTGGCTGGCGCGGCTTCCGCCAAGGCCGCCGCGAGGTGGTCCCAGGGCTCTACAACCGGCTGTTCGCCTGGTTCGCGCCGCACCTGCCGGCCGGCCTGATCTTGCCGCTCCTTGGGCGCCTGCAGCGGCCAAAAGCCCCCTAGCTTGCGCGGCCGGCTTGACGCTGGCCCCGGGCCGGAGCGAACGTTCGCGCTCGACCACCTCCGCTACCTCGTTTCATGCTCTTCTCTCGCCTACTCTTTGCCGTTCTCTGTCTCGGCGCGACCCTCACGACGGGCCGTGCCGTGGCGCAGACCACTTACGCCATCCTTGTCGGCGTCTCCGACTACTGGAACCTCGATCCCGACCTTCGCCTGAAGGGGCCTCGGAACGACGTGAAGGTCATGGCCCGCCTCCTCGCCGACCAGGGCGTGCCGCCCCGCAATATCAAGGTGCTCGCCGACGGCGCTCGCGATCTCCCCCCAGGCGTCGAAAACGCCGGCGACCCGACCCGCTCGGCTATCCTGGCGGCGCTCGACGCCCTGCCGCACCAGGTCAAGCGCACCGATCGCGTCGTTTTCTATTTCTCCGGTCACGGCTCTCGCCAGCCGGACCAGAACGGTGACGAGCCGAGCGGCCTCGACGAGATCTTCCTGCCGATCGACGTCGGCCGCTGGGACGCGCGCAACGGCACGGTCGCCGGCGCCATCGTCGACGACGAACTCGGCCGGCGCGTCGATGCCATCCGCACCGCCGGCGCCGACGTCTTCGCGATCATCGACGCCTGCCACGCTGCCGGCGGCTTCCGCGCCATCGGCGAAGCGGAAGTCCGCACGCGGAGCGTTGCGCCACGTGTCCTCGGCATCCCGGCGGCAACGCCTCCGCCGCCCGGGCTCACCCGCGAACCGCTCGCCGCCGACCCGCCGGCATCGGGTCGGAGCGCCTTCCTCTATGCCGCCCAGTCCTACGAACGCGCCGAGGAGCGGCCGCTAGCCGGGCCCGACGAATGGGACGGCGTCTTCACCCTGGCCCTCGCCAAACGCATCCGCCAGACGCCCGGCGCAAGCTTCCGCCAGTTGCTCGAAGGCGTCGTCGCCGATTTGAAGACCTCCGGCATCGGCGCCGGTCAGACGCCGGACCTTGAGGGCACGATGCTGGACGACCCGGCCTTCGGCGCTCCCGGCGCGATAGTCCCCGCCGGCTGGCGGGTCAGCGGCGGGCGGCTCTCCGCCGGCGTCCTCGATGGCGTCACCCAGGGGTCGGTGGTGGCTCTCTATGCCGATCCGACCGCTCCCGATACCGCCGCCCTGGGCTTTGCCGCGGTGGAGGCGACGCAACCGCTGACCGCCGATCTCCGGCCGATCGTCTGGCCTTGCACGCCGGCGGCGAACGGCCTCTGCCCGCGCGCGCCGGACGCGGCGCCGCTCGCCGCCGCGCGCGTCGCCCGGCTAGTCAGCCTCTCCGCCGACCTCGCCCTCCGCGTCTCCGCGCCGCGCCGCCTCGACCCTAACGACGGCCGTAACTACGCCGCCATCCTTGCCGCCTACGATCGGCTGTCGCAACTCGCCCCCACCGATCTCGGCCGCCTGCGGCTCGGCGAAGCGACCTACGATGTCGGCCTGGTCCTCACCGATGGCGTCATCGCCCTCACCGACGGCACCGGCGTCGTCGACGCCAACGGCACCGGCTCCTCGCCGCGCCTGGTGCCGCGCGCCACGCCCGAGGCCGGGGCGCGCCAGATCCTCGACGCTCTGCAGGCCATCGCCCGCGTCAACGCCCTCTACCGCGCCGCCGGCGCCGCGTCGGCCGCGCGCGGATCGCGGCCGGTAGCCGCCAAGGTCACAGTGCGCCGCGCGACGCCGGCCGAGCGCGCCGCCAATCGCTGCCCGATCGCCAGAATGCCCGCGGCGGACACCGCCCAGCCGCTTGGTCCCGGAGTGCCCCTCGCCCACTGCGATCTGGTGGCGATCACCCTGGAGAACCGCAGCGCAACGCCACAAGATGTGACTGTCCTCTACGTCGACGCCAGTTTCGCCATTTTCCCCCTCTTCCCCGAACAAGGCGCCGGCAACCGCCTTGGCCTCGGCGACAAGGTGGAACTGCCGATCCGCGTGACGACACGCGAAGCCGACGGCCGCCCGGCGCCGACCGGCGAGGAACGCATCGTTGTCCTCGCCGTCCCGGTCGAACCCGGCGCCTCGCGGCGGGCTGTCTTGACCGGCCTTTCCCAGCCCGGCCTGCTGTCGCGCTCCCTCGGCAGCGACCCGGTGAGCGATTTCCTGGCCGAAGCCATGGATACCGGGCGCACCGTCAGCTCCGCGCCGGCCGGCGCCAAGCTAACTGCAGAAGTTATCAGCCTGTTGATCTTGGCGGACGGCGCCAATGATGCCAAACAGGACCAGAGGGGAGCTGCCGGCGGTCGCTTTCGCTAGCCGCCGGATTCGACGTTTTGTCGGGAGTGAACGCCATGCGCATCGGCCGGACCCTCGCTGCAATCGCCGGCGCCACCGCGTTAGCGGCCATCGCCGCTGCACCCACGGCTGTCGCGGCAGACAAGCCCCTCCACCCCCGCTCCTATCTTGCCGGTCTCGACCGCACCAAACCGTCGGACCTGCTGGCGAGCCGGGTGATGGGCGGGAACGTCGCCTACCCCAAGGCTTGGCCCTGGCAGGTGGCGCTCATCGATGCAGACAAGAAGTCGCCCTTCGACGGGCAGTTCTGCGGTGGATCCCTGGTCACCACGCAATGGGTCATGACCGCCGCCCACTGCGTCTACGACGAAGACGAAGACGGCGACACCGTCCTTCTCAAGCCGGGCGCGATCAAGGTCCTCGCCGGCACCAATCTTCTTGAAGACGGCACCGGCGATCTCATCGACGTCGTCGAAGTGATTCCCCATCCCGACTACGACGACGAGGAGATCGACAACGACGTCGCGCTCCTCAAGCTCGCTCGCATCCCCCGCATCAATCCGCTGACCCCGATCCGCATCCCGACCCGCAACACCGAGGCGCAGGTCGCGCCGCCGGGAACGCAGGCGACGGTGGTTGGCTGGGGACGTATGGAAGATGGCGAATTCCCGACCGACCTACGCGAGGTCGGCATTCGCATCCGCGACCGCGGCGAATGCAATCAGGCGGTTTTCGAGAAGCGTCAGGATCGCGCCAGCGACGCTTTCCAGGACGTGCTCGACACGCTCCAGGTGAGCGAAGAGGTCGGCGACAAGATATGGAAGATGCTGACCGAGGCCAGCAAGCCGCCGCTGACCGGCAATATGATCTGCTCGGGCAGTCTCGCCGGCGGCAAGGGTTCGTGCAGCGGCGACAGCGGCGGTCCGTTGATGGTTGCCCTTGCCGACGGAACGTTCCTTCAGGTCGGCATTGTCAGCTGGGGTTTCAGCGGCACCGAGAAGAAGTCCTGCGACGTCGACTCGACCTTTTCCGCCTACACCCGGGTCGCCAATTATGCCGACTGGTTGAAGGCGACGATCGAACGGCGGCGATAGCTCGGCAACCGCACCAGGTGTCGCCGCCGGACTCTTAGTGGAAGTTCCTGCCCTTCGGCATGACGCTGTCCGCTTCGGCGGCGGCGCGTTCCGCTTCGTCGGCCTTGCCGAATAGCCCGATCGACCAATCGCGGGGATGGCGCATCATGCCGGCTGCGCGGGCGACCTTCTCGCGCATATCGACGCTTGGCCGCTTGACCTCGTCGGCACGAGCGAAGGACTGAACGTCTCCGTTGGCTTCGGAAAGGCAGCTCAGCATCGGCGTGCGGTCGACCATCTCCTCGGCGACGACATGGATGACGCCGCTTTCATTTTGGACGAGGCCGCGTACCGAGACGAGCCGCGAACCGAGCACCACCGGCCGGAAGCGCTCGAACATCTTCGGCCAGACAATGACGTTGCCGATCCCAGTCTCGTCCTCCAGCGTCATGAAGATCACGCCGCTCGCCGAACCCGGCCGCTGGCGCACCAGAACAAGGCCGGCGATGTTGACCCGTCTCCCCGATTTGATTGCTTCAAGATCGCGACAGGCGAGGATGCCCTCACGCGTCAACGGCTGGCGGATGAACGACACCGGATGGGCTTTCAGCGACAGGCTGAGATAACGGTAGTCGTTGACGACATGCTCGCCGAGCGGCATCGGCGGCAGATGCACGTCCGGCTCGCGCGCCTGGCGATAGGCCGGCGTATCGAAGAGCGGCAGCCGCTCCTTAAGCGAACCGGCGCCGAGGCCCTTGGCGGCCCAGAGGGCATCGCGACGATCGAGGCCGAGCGAGCGGAAGGCGTCGGCATCGGCCAGCCGCTCGATAGCGCTCTTGGAAAGACCCGCCCGCAGCCAGAGGTCGCGCACCGAATCGAAGCCGCTGCCGCGGCAAAGGGCGATCCGCTCGGCATCGGCCTCGGAGAAGCCCTTCACCTGGCGAAAGCCGAGACGCACAGCGGCGTGCGAGCGGATATCCGCGCGCATTGACCGGTGGGTTGCCTTCAGCCCGCGTTCGATCGGCGCAACTTCGTCGCCTTCCAGGCCGCAATCCCAGGCGGAGAAATTGATATCGACCGGCCGCACCTCGACCCCGTGGTCGCGGGCGTCGCGCACGATCTGCGCCGGGGCGTAGAAGCCCATCGGCTGCGAATTGAGCAGTGCGGCGCAAAAAACATCGGGGTAGTGACACTTGATCCAGGCAGAAGCGTAGACCAGCAGGGCAAAGCTCGCCGCGTGGCTCTCCGGAAAGCCGTATTCGCCGAACCCCTCGATCTGGCGGAAGCAGCGCTCGGCGAAGTCTCTGGGATAGCCGCGCCCGACCATGCCGTCGATGAACTTGTCGCGGAAGAACTGGATCGTCCCGGTCCGGCGAAACGTCGCCATCGCCCGGCGCAGCTTGTCCGCCTCGCCAGGTTCGAAGCCGGCCGCAACGATGGCGATCTTCATCGCCTGCTCCTGGAATAGCGGCACGCCGAGCGTCCGCTCCAGCACCTGCTTCAGTTCGTCCTGCGGATACTGCGGCGCCGGAGACGGGTAGTGGACCTTCTCCAGGCCCTGACGGCGTTTCAGATAGGGATGCACCATGTTGCCCTGGATCGGCCCCGGCCGCACGATCGCCACTTCGATGACGAGATCGTAGAAGTTCTTCGGCTTGAGGCGCGGCAGCATGGTCATTTGCGCCCGGCTTTCGACCTGGAATACGCCGATCGAGTCGGCGCGCTGCAGCATCCGATAAACCGCCTCCTCCTCTTTCGGGATCGTCGCCAGCGTCAGCCTCTCGCCGTAGACGCGCTCCAGGAACTGGAAGGCCTTGCGGATGCAAGTGAGCATGCCGAGCGCCAGCACGTCGACCTTGAGCATGCCGACCGCGTCGAGATCGTCCTTGTCCCATTCGACGAAAGTGCGGTCCTCCATCGCCGCATTGCCGATCGGCACCGCCTCGTCGAGCCGGTCGCGGGTGATGACGAAGCCGCCGACATGCTGCGACAGGTGGCGGGGAAAGCCGATAATCTCGCGCGTCGTGGCGAGCACCTTCTTCATCACCGTGCTCTCCGGATCGAAGCCGACCCGCCGCGCGTCCTCCTTCATCACGCCTTCGTTCGACCAGCCCCAGACCGAACCGGCGAGCGCCCCGATGGCATCCTCGGAGAGTCCGAACGCCTTACCCACCTCGCGGATCGCCGAACGCGTTCGGTAGGTGATGACGGTCCCGGCGATGCCGGCCCGGTCGCGCGAATAGGTGTCGTAGATGTACTGCATCACCTCTTCGCGCCGCTCGTGCTCGAAATCGACGTCGATGTCGGGCGGCTCCTTGCGCTCGGCGGAGATGAAGCGCTCGAAGAGGAGTTCGGCACGCTCCGGATCGACGTCGGTAATGCGGAGGCAGAAGCAGACCGCCGAATTGGCCGCTGACCCCCGCCCCTGGCAGAGGATGCCGCGGCCGCGCGCGAACTCGACGATGTCGTGGACGGTCAGGAAGTAGCGGGCGTAGTCGAGTTCGGCGATCAGCTTCAATTCATGCGCAAGGCTCGCCCGCACTTTGGCCGGCACCCCGTCGGGATAGCGGATACGCGCGCCTTCCTCGGTCAGGCGGACCAGCGCCGCCTGCGGGTCCTCGCCTTCGCCGACCGGAACTTCGGGATAGTTGTAGCGGAGTTCGTCGAGCGAGAAGGTCAGCCGCTGAAGGACACTGAGGCTCTCGGCGACCGCCTCCGGCGCATCGCGAAAGAGCCGCAGCATCTCCTCGCCACTCTTCAAGTGCCGCTCGGCATTGGCAGCAAGCAATTTGCCGGCAGCGGCAAGCGGCACATGTTCGCGGATCGCCGTCAGCACGTCCTGAACCTCCCGCCGGTCGGGGTGGTGAAAGAGGGCGTCGTTGCTGGCAAGAAGCGGCGTGCGGCAGGCGGCGGCGATCGCCGCGAGACGAGCCAGGCGGCGCCGGTCGCCCGCGCCGTAAAGCATCGTCCCCATGAGATGGACGGCCCCGGGGAAGGCTTCGCGCAGACGGCGAAGCGTGCGTTCGAGGTCCTCCGTCAGCCGGACAGGCGGAACGACGCCTAGAAGCAGCCCCTCACCGCCCTCCATTAGTTGATCGAGGCGCAGATCGCACTCGCCCTTCGCGGCGGCTCGGTTGCCGAGCGTCAGCAGCCGGCAGAGGCGGCCATAAGCGGCACGATCGGTCGGCCATACGAGAATGTCGGGCGTCCCGTCGGCAAAGACCAGGCGGCAGCCGACCTTGACGGCTAGGCCGACCTCCTTGGCAAGGACATGCGCACGGACGACGCCGGCAAGAGTGTTGCGGTCGGCAACGACTAGGCCGGCAAGTCCGAGCGCCTTCCCCTGCCGCACCAGTTCCTCCGGATGCGAAGCGCCGCGCAGGAACGAGAAATTGCTGGCGACGGCAAGTTCGGCAAAGCCGCTCACGCGAATAGCCCGTGCAGAAACCACGCCGGCGCACTGCTCTCGCGGTCATAAAGGCCTTGACGGAAGAGCCAGAAGCGGTGGCCCGCCTTATCCTCGACGCGGAAATAATCGCGCGTCAGCAGATCCTCGCCGAAGCGCCACCATTCCGGAGCGATGCGCTCCGGACCCTCGGCCCGCACCACCTGATAAAGCGCGCGACGCCAGCGGAAGCGGAGCGGTGGGCCCTCCGGCACCTCCGCCATCACCTCGACCGGCTCCGGCCGGGCAAAGAGTCGGATCGGCCGGTCGATCGGCAGGCCCGACGTAGCATCCTCCGGCCCTTCCCCATTTCCCGGCTGCCCGGCGAGCATCGCCGGCAGCGTCTCCATCGCCCGCTCCGGCCAGTGGCTGTCGCCGTGCTTTAGCCGATTGATCTGCTGGGGACCGAGCCGAGCGCCGAGGCGGTCGATGAGACCGGCAAGGTCGGCATCCCCCATGGCACTCCCAGTAAGGTCGGTCTGCGCGGGATCGCTGCGGTCGGCGACGGGAACGGCCAAGCGGATGAGATCGAACCCGAACCCGGCATCGATGTCGTTGCCGTCGCCCTTCAGTTTCTCGCGGAAGAGACGGGTAAGCGCGACGGGATCGCGTACCGGCTGGCCGGTGCCGACGGCAAAGCGGGTCACCGCCCCGTCGACCCGGAACAGCGACAGTTCGACCAGCCGAGCGCCGAGGCCGTGCTCTTCAAGGCTCGGCTGCAATCGTCCGGCGAGCGAGGCAAGCGTCGCCTCGATATCCTCCTGACGGGCGATCGGCTCGGCGAAATTGCGCTCGGCAATTAGCACCGGCGGCGGCCGGCGCGGCGAGATCGCCTCCTCCGCCAGTCCAAGCGCCTGATCGAGGCGATCGATGAGAAGGCAGCCGAAGCGGGAAGCCAATGGGGCGCGGGGCGCTTCGAGTATCTGGCCGACGGTCTTGAGGCCGACACGGCTCATGGCGAAGACCGTGGCGGCCGGAAGACGGAGGGCGGATAGCGGCATCGGCGCCAGCACCTCGGCCGCCTCTCCCGAGGCAACGACAGAAGGACCGCCGAAACGCGCTGCGGCAAAGGCAAGCCCCACCGTGTCGGCAATCGCCGCCCGTCCATCGATGCCCTGTCGCCGAAGACGCGCCGTAAGGTCGTCGACCAGCGCCGCTTCGCCGCCGAGAAGATGCGCGCAGCCGGTGATGTCGAAGAGAAGGCCGCCCGTCTCGTCATAAGCGACCAGCGGCGTATAGCGGTCGCTCCAATCGGCGATGAGGCCGAGGAGGTCGGCATCGGCCGCTTCGTCCGCCTCATGGCTGTCGAGCGAGGGGATCATCGCCCGCGCCTCGGCTAACGGCTGGCCGGCGACCAGGCCGAACCGCTCGGCGACTGCGTCCAGTGCGACCAGGCGAAGCGCGTTCTTGATCTTGCCGACGACCACCAGCGGAGAGAGATCGCCGCTCTTATCCAGTCCTGCCGAGCGCCAGTTGCGGCCAAGCGTCAGGCGCCGAATACGGTCGGTTGAGAGGTAGGGCAGGGCGAGCGAGAGGAAGCGCTGCCGGCTTGGCGACGGTCGTGAAACGCCGAGACTCATGATCCCACTCCACATCGAATCGATCGGGGGCGCCCGAGCGGTTCCGCTCGAGTTCGAGATGCCAGGCCGGACGGCCGATCCCCTTCTGGAAACCGTCCATCGTCCCTGCTGCGAGCGGTCCGACACGCCAGCGTGTCAGGGCGGCGCTCGGCTCGGCCTCGCCCGCCTGGTGCAGGAAAAGGCCGGTGACCCCGGACTGTTGCGCCCTGAGTGCCAGACGCCGGCTGGCGGTGAGGTCGAGAACGGCGGGATTGCCGCGAATTTCCCCAAGGACGGCGGCAAGACCCTGGCAGGCGAGCCCCTCCTCGAAGGCGAACAGCGCCTCTTCAGGGCGCCTCGTCTCGACCAGGATCAGGCGTTCCGGATCGAGGCCGAACTGCAGGAATCCCGGACCGTAGGGGACGCCGGCTTCCGCCAACGCCCACCGTTCGCTCACCCAGAGGACGGGTCGCCTATCCTTCGCCGTCAGGCGGGCCAGCACCGCCAGGGCAAAGCCATTGGCGGCGCCGTTCTCACGCGTCAGCGCCGAACGGATTTCATGAAGCCCCGCCCGCACCAGACCCCCGCCAAGCCGCCGGTCAATGCCGTCAAGGCCAAGCGTCAGGCGCTCCGGCCCGCCCTCGCCTCCGCACTCTGGCAAGGCAAGCGCCGGCCGTCCCTCAAGTGCGGCAACCTGTTGACGAAGGAGATCGAGGTGGGTGGGCAACACGATTGTTCTCTTTTTGTTCTAATAAACAACAGGAGAACAAAACGAGAGTCAAGCGCACCGATGGCTCGAAGAAGCTGCCTCTCTAATGCCGGAAGTGCCTCACCCCGGTGAACACCATGGCGAGGCCCTTGTCATTGGCGGCGGCGATGACCTCTTCGTCGCGCACCGATCCACCCGGCTGAATGATCGCCGTCGCCCCGGCTTCCGCCGCCGCCAACAGCCCATCGGCAAAGGGGAAGAAGGCGTCAGAGGCGACCACCGACCCGACCGCCAGAGACTCAGACAACCCTGCTGTCTTGGCGGCTTCCAATGCCTTGCGCGCCGCGATGGTTGAGGAATCGACGCGGCTCATCTGCCCTGCCCCTATGCCGACCGTGGCACCGTCCTTGGCATAGACGATGGCGTTCGACTTGACGTGCTTGGCGACCTTGAAGGCGAAGCGGAGGTCGGCGAGTTCTCGCGCGCTCGGCGGCCGCCGCGTCACCACCTGGAGGTCCATGTCCTCGACCACCGCCGCGTCGCGGTCCTGCACCAGCCAACCGCCGGCGACCGAGCGCACCGTCAGCGTAGCAATCTTCGGGTCGGGCAGCGCGCCGGGCAGCAATAGACGCAGGTTCTTCTTCGCCGCGACGATCGCCTGCGCTTCGGCGCTGGCGTCGGGCGCAACGATCACCTCGGTGAAGATCTTGACGATCTCCTGCGCCGCCGCCGCATCGAGCGGACGGTTGAGCGCGACGATCCCGCCAAAGGCCGAAACCGGATCGCAGCGCAGCGCCTTCAGATAGGCGTCGAGCAGCGAGGAACCCTCAGCAACCCCACAGGGATTGGCGTGCTTGATGATCGCCACCGCCGCCGTTCGCGCGGGATCGAATTCCGACACCAGCTCGTAAGCGGCATCGGTGTCGTTGATGTTGTTGTAGGAGAGCTCCTTGCCCTGCACCTGGCGCGCTGTGGCCACACCCGGGCGGGCGGCACCGCCGACATAGAACGCTGCCACCTGATGCGGATTTTCGCCATAGCGCGGCCGTTCCTTGAGGACGCCGCCCACCGCCAGCCATTTCGGCAGCCGCTCCCCGCCATGCTCGCCGAACCAGCCGGCGATCGCCGCATCGTACGCCGCCGTCCGCGCGAAGGCCTTACCGGCCAAGCTCCGCCGCGCCTCGCGCGAAATGCCGCCCTCTCCGAGCGCGGCCAGCACTGACGCATAGTCGGCCGGGTCGACCACGACGGCGACATAGGCGTGGTTCTTCGCCGCCGCACGGATCATCGCCGGTCCGCCGACATCGATGTTCTCGATCGTCGTCGCATCGTCGGCTCCGGCCGCCACCGTCGCCTCGAAGGGGTAGAGATTAACAACCAGGAGATCGAACCCGGCGATGCCGTGCTGCGCCATCGCTTCGGCATGACCGGCATCGTCGCGGAGCCCGAGGAGCCCGCCATGAATCTTCGGGTGCAAGGTCTTAACCCGCCCGTCCATCATCTCGGGAAATCCGGTCACGGCCGCGACATCGGTGACCTTGATGCCGCCCGCGGTCAGCGCCGCCGCCGTACCGCCGGTCGATACGATTTCCGCGCCCCGCCCAATCAAAGCACGCGCGAACTCGACCAAACCGCTCTTATCGGAAACTGAGATCAGCACCCGGCGGATCGAAAGCCGCTCCGGGCCGGCGAAAATCTTCCGCGGCGAAGCCATGGGGACATCCCTGTCTGCGAGCCGCGGGGATAGCACCTTTGCGCCGCGCAAGGAATGCGCGCTTTAGCCGTCGTCCGCACCGTCAAGATCGGCGCCCGGCAATACATTTGGCGCCGCGCCGCTTCGCATGGAATCGGGCAGACGAACACGGCCGCGGAAGCCGATACGGCGCAACGACCAGGATACCGACGGCTGCTGTTGCGGTCGCCCGAGCAGGACGATTTGCAGGCTCGGTCGGTTACCGTGAACGTCGGAGAAGAAGATGCTGTCTTCGATATTGGCTTCGGCTGTCGATTCGAACTGCCACATCTCGCCGTCGACGAAGACGAGTTCGATCGGGCCCCCCGCCTCTTCCTGAAGAGCCTCCAGACTGGGGTGGAGGTGAAAGCGGATAGCGAATGTGTCTTTGCCGCTCCGCGTCACCGGCTGGCCGCGCGGCGTCGTGAAGATATCGGCGCCGTCCAGCCGATCGCCGGTCGCCGACAGCCGTATGCGCCGGTGATGGATGATGCCGTAGCGCTCGCCAAAGCCGTCGTGACGCGCCACGATGACCGTGCCGCCCTCCTCCTGGCCGCGCTCCACCGTGACGTTCTGGGGGCCGGCGATGACGACCTCGCCCAACCGCTGCGAGAGTCCCGGTCGGTTGAGAAAGCGACAGGACGACGTGTCGTTGATGCTGACGGTGGAGTGCGCCGCTGTCGTGCGCGCCAAGCGCCGCAGTCGCGGCGGCCCGACCGTCGGCGCCCCGCAATTGACCACCACCAGCTGCCGGCCGACGCTGAGCTCGAACGAGAGGCAGCCGGCGTGAGCGGTCCCGCTGATCGGCATCGCCGGCGGCGCGCCGGTGTCCATCAGCACCAGAGTCGGCCCTGCCACCACTCTTTGATAGCCGCTGTGCGGCGCGTTCGACACCGGGTTGCCGCGTGCGTCGTCGTAAGCGAGCGCAGTAGCGACGAGATCGGACTGAGTGTCGCCCATACCGTTGAAGCGAGCAAAGCCACCGTCCCCGTGCCGGAAGAAGCGGATCATCGGCATCATGCGGTCGATGACTGCCATCAGCGCCCGCGATGGCTGAATGCCGCGCGCCGTGAACGCCTGCCTGAGCGGTAGCAGGTCCACGAGAAGGTCGATGAGAGCGCCGGGGTTGCGCCCGACGTGACCGCCGTCGGGCAGTACCTGGTTCTGCAGTTCGCTATCCAGTTTGCGCGAAGCCTGTTTCACGAAGGCATCGGCGTCCGACATGGAAAGCGCGGCAGCAGTTAGCGCAATCATCGCCCGCAGCCGCGGGAGGCCGGCCGCCGCCATACCTGCCACGCGCCGCAAATGGCGCGTCTGCCGTGTCAGCGAGCGGATGAAGCGCGTGTAAAAGGCGTAGTCGCAGCCTTCCAGGATTAGCGGTGCCTGGGCCAGCCAAGACATAATCCGCCGCGAGACCACCTCGGTCTCCCAGGCTATGGCGGGGTGCCGGCTGCCGACTCGGATCCAGTCGGCGACCAGTGTGCGCGCCGTCGGATCGGCCGGCCCGCCATCGGCGACGCGCAGATGCCGAAGCCAGCCGAAGCCGTGCAGGCGCCGCGCCCATTCTTCGCCGGGAGGTTCGAACTCGAAGACCGAATCGTCACCGACATCGATCAACTGGCCGGCGAAAAGAAAGCGCCCGGCATGAATGTCGGCGGCAACGGTGGGATCGGACGTACGCAGGTCGGTCGGAGCGATCAGTAGCCGCTCCGGATAACGCCCCGCATAGCGCATGCCGAACAGCGGGCTGCCAAGCGCGCGATAAGCGAGAGCCCGGAGCGACTCAGTCAGCGTGAAGGCAGCCAGCCTTCTCCGCCCCGAGGTCATCGCACTCGCCATGGTCCCCGGCCTTCCGCTCTCCCTGGACGCGCCGGGTCGGAACCGGGCGTTCGGGCACCGTCAACACACTGACGCGAGAACAACGTGGTTGGTACCTGGAGAAGTCTGACGATCAGCCGGCGCAGCCCTTGGCCACCGCGTCCAGTGCCGCGCTGATCCCGGCGAGCGAGTAGGTATCCGTTGTGTTGGTGCCGCGCCGCGAGGTTCCCTTGACCACCATCTGGCTGCCGCGCTTCAGCGCACCGACCAGCGCAAGCTCATCGGCGGCGCTTTCAACCCAGGCACCGTCCTCTTTGGTAAACAAGCTGAACTTCTGCGTGTCGATCTCGACCGCCGCTTTGGCATCGTCCTTGAAGGGGTACCCAATGATGATGTTGATCTCATTGGCGATATTCTCGGCCGGGCGCGTCGAGATCATGAAATAGGTCGGATCGCGATTGAGGCCGGTCGGCTGGCTCGTCTTGGGCTGCGAAGCGGCGTAGCAAAGCTTGCCCTTCTTTTCGCCGAGGGTGATCGTATAGGCCGTCCAGTCTTTAAACACGCCGAGCTTGGTCGGCGTTTGTGCGACGGCATCGCCGGCAACGAGCGCCAGCGCCAAAGTCGCAGCACAGGTGAACTTCGTGATCATAGCTACTTGGCCAATCAGCTTCTGCCGCCGATCGCGGCATCCTTGCCATCCAGTTTGTCGTAAAGCTTGGAGGTAACACGGTTACCGATTGGTGAACATACGCTGACGCTCCGGCCACCGCTATCCGCTCCGCCTCCCCGAGGCCGGCGGAAGTTCCTCACCGCCGGTATCGGCAAGCACACGGCGGGCGGCCTCACGGTGGTCGGGTCCGATTGCCCCGCCCACCATCGCAATCGCCGCCACCAGCACGGTCAGATCGTCGGTGAAACCGAGCCCTGCAAAGAAATCCGGGATCGCATCGATCGGCACAATGAAATAGGCGAGGGCACCCAGCAACACGCCTTTGACCCGAGGCGGGGTCGCGGGGTCGAAGGCGCAGAAATAGGCGGCCACTAGATCTTCGGCGAACGGTATGCGCGCCAACGCCTTGCGCAGCGCCGGCCAGAAGCCGCGGCGAACCCGCGCTTCGCTTCGCGTGCCCTTCTCGGGCCCGAGAATCTCGCCGTATTTGATCTCTCTCATCAAGGCCGGCTCCAACGGCAGGCCACCCCTCAGCCAGGATGCTCTTCCCGCTCCGCGACGGCAAGTGTTCCGTCCTGCGGACATCGCCGCACCTCAGACCAGGGGGTAGCCCTGTTCGACGACGTAGGGCCCGCCTCCGCTGCCGCTCTTGGCGGAGTAGAGCACGAACCGCTCAACTTCAAAGGGTTCGCCCACAAAGCCGCCCCGCAGGCTGAGATAGCCGGCCACCTCTTCCGCGGCGCTCCCACCGAGCCGGGCGAGCGTTACATGTGGCTGGAAGCGTCGTGGGTCGGCCGCCACTCCCATCCGCTGCAACAGGCGCTCGTGCTCCGCCTGCAGTTCGATTAGTGCCGTGTCCGGTTGGGCGCGGGCGACGATAACCCGATTTTGCCGCGGGCCGAGACAATCCAAGCCGGAGAGGACAAGGTCGAAGCGCCGGCGCCGTACTTGGCTCAGGAGATCGGCAATGTCGTCCGCGACGGCACCGTCCACGTCGCCGATGAAGCGGAGCGTCAGGTGGTAGAGTTCCCGGTCGATCCAGCGCGCAGCTGCCAGTCCGCCGCGCAACCGGGCCAATTGCTCAGCGACCCGCGTGGGGATTTCGATGCCGGTGAACAGACGGGGCATCGCGGCTATCCGTGGCGCCCGCGCCCTAGGGCCTGCGCGCGATTTGCGCCAAGAGGGCTTCGGCTGCCGGCAAGATGCGCTCCACCATAACCGCAACGCCGTCGCTGTTGGGGTGCATACCGTCGCGCAGCAGCAGGCGCGGCTCGGCCGCCACTCCGTCCAGGAAAAAGGGGTGCAGCAGCACGCGCCGCTGGTCAGCCAGGTCAACGTACATGCCGTCGAAGGCGCGACGAAAATCGGGCCCCATATTGGGCGGCGCCAGCATGCCCACCAATAGCACCGGAAGCCGGCGAGCACTGAGCTTCGTCAGTATCTGATCGAGCGCGCGCCGCGTGACCGCCGGGTCGATGCCGCGCAGCATGTCGTTGGCGCCAAGTGCCACGATCACCGCATCGGCATCGCCTTCGACCGACCAGTCGAGGCGTGCCAACCCGTCGGTGGCGGTATCGCCGGAAACCCCAGCGTTGATCACGGTCACGCTATGACCGCGGGCCTGTAATGCCCGTTCCAGCTGCGCCGGAAAAGCCTCGGCCGCCTTCAGCTGATAGCCGGCGCTGAGGCTGTCGCCGATGACGACGAGCTTGGCAGAGCCGCCGGCCGCCTCTGCGTCCCCCCACCACACTGTCACGAGGAGCGCGATCCCGAACCCGGCGAGACGCGAGAGGTTGCGCATACCGATCAAATCTCTGTACCTCCGCTCAGGCCGTTCATATAGGGTCTTGTGGCTTGAGCCAAAACATCGTCGAACTCACCGGCGTCGAACTGGCGCTCGGCCGCGGCCGCAGTCGCGTCAACATCTTGCGCGGGATCGACCTGGCAATAGCTGCCGGTGAGACGGTAGGACTAGTGGGCCCGTCGGGCTCGGGCAAATCCACGCTGCTGATGGTGATGGCCGGCTTGGAACGTGCCGATGCCGGGCGCGTTTGCGTCGCCGGCACTGACTTCGCTGGCCTTGGCGAGGACGCTCTGGCGCGCTTCCGCGGCCGCACCATGGGCGTCGTTTTCCAGTCCTTTCACTTGATCCCGAACATGACGGCGATCGAAAACGTCGCGGTGCCGCTTGAACTCGCCGGCGAGCCCGATGCGATGAGCGCAGCCCGCGACGAACTCGCCGCTGTCGGACTCGCCGAGCGCCTCGACCACTACCCGCTGGAACTCTCCGGCGGCGAACAGCAGCGTGTGGCGATCGCCCGCGCCCTCGTCGCCCGGCCGCAAATTCTCCTCGCCGACGAGCCCACCGGCAATCTCGACGAGGCAACCGGAGCGGGCGTTGCCGATCTTCTGTTCGCGGCCTGCCGCGACCGTGGAATGACCCTTATTCTCGTGACCCACGAGATGACGTTAGCCAAGCGCTGCCGACGCCTCGTGCACCTGCGATCGGGGCGCATCGCAAGCGCCGACGACGCCCGCGAGCCGCCCCGCCGGGTGCCCGCGCAATGAACGCCTCCTCGCCGCCGCATGCCAGCGCAGTTCGTTTCGCGTTGCGCGAGATGCGCGGCGGGCTTCGCGGCTTCTACGTCTTCCTTGCCTGCATCGTCCTCGGCGTAGCCACGATCGCCGGGGTCGGATCCGTGGCGCGTCTGATGGGCGACACCATCGAGCGCGAGGGCAAGACCATTCTCGGCGGCGACATCTCCTTCACGCTGGTCGGCCGCGACGCCTCGGCCGAGGAACGTCGTTTCCTCGCATCTTCCGGGCAGCTGTCCGAGGTAGCGACACTGCGCGGCATGGCTCGCACCGTCGATGGTGGCGATGGAACGCTGGTCGAAATCAAATCCGTCGACGGCGCCTATCCCCTGTTCGGCGCCCTCAAGACGAAGGGCGGCGAGGGGCGCGGACTGGGTGATGACAACCCTCGGAGCGCGCTCGTCGACGAAGCTCTGCTGATCCGACTGGGCCTCGGAATAGGCGATCGCTTTCGCCTGGGCGTCGCGGAACTCCGCATCCTCGGCACGGTCGAATCCGAGCCCGACCGCCTCTCTGCCGGTGCGGATCTCGGCCCACGGGTCATGGTCTCGCCCAGCACGCTCGCCGCTACCGGCCTCGTGCAACCGGGAAGCATCGTCTACTGGCTCTACCGCCTGCGCCTTGGCGAAGATGCGTCGGAGGCGGCCGTCGCCGCGGTCAAGGCGGACGCCGAGCGACTCTTTCCGGATGCGGGATGGCGTATCCGCACCCGCGACGATTCGGCGCCCGGCCTCAAGCGCAACATCGAGCGCCTGGCCACTTTCCTGGCGCTGATCGGTCTGTCGGCGCTGCTCATCGGCGGCGTCGGCATCGCCAATGCCGTGCATGCCTATCTCGACGGCAAGCGTGGCGTCATTGCCACCTTCAAAAGCCTCGGGGCGCCGGGCCTCTTTGTCGCCCGCGTCTATCTCCTGCAGATCGCCGCTCTCGCGATTTTCGGGGTCCTGGTCGGGCTCGCGGTCGGCGCTGCCATACCGTTTGTGGCCGGTCTCGCCTTCGCCGCGCTCATCCCGGTCCCGATCGAACCGAGTGTTTATCCTCTGGAACTCGTCCTCGCCGCTGCCAATGGGCTTCTCGCCGCCCTCGCATTTTCGCTGTGGCCACTAGGCCGCGTTGGCCGCGTCCCGCCTCAAGCCCTGTTCCGCGACGACGTCTCGCCCACCAGGCAATTCCCCCAACGAGGCTACGCCGCGCTTGCCGGCACCGCCGCGCTGGCATTGGTCGCGATCGCGGTTGTCTTCGCGCGCGACCGCCAGATCGCGCTCATTTTCGCCGGGGCCGCTGTCGCCGCGTTTGTGCTCCTTCGGCTGGTCGCACTGGCGATCGTCGCCATCGCCAAACGAATGCCGCGCCCGCGCTCGACGCCGCTCCGCCTGGCCCTCGCCAACATCCATCGACCCGGGTCGGCGACTGCCTCGGTAGTCGCATCGCTCGGACTCGGCCTTACCCTTTTGGCAACGCTCGTCGCCGTTAACGGCAGCCTACGCCGCGAACTCACCGCGACCATTCCGGCGCAAGCGCCGCTCTTCTACTTCCTCGACGTCCAGGCGAGCGAGGTCGACGACTTCCGCGCCTATCTCAGGCGACTGGTACCCGAGGCCACCTTCGACGACGTCGCTTTGCTCCGCGGCCGCATCGCTTCCATCGCCGGCACGCCAGCCGACCAGGTCAAGGCAACGCCTGACACCAAATGGGTTCTCGCCGGTGATCGTGGTCTCACCTATTCCAGCGACGTGCCGCGGAACTCTCGCGTCGTCGCCGGCTCGTGGTGGCCCGCCGACTACGCCGGCCCGCCGCTGGTCTCGGTCGACCGCGAGATCGCCGAGGGCATCGGCCTCAAGCTCGGCGATAGCATCGCCGTCAACGTCCTCGGCCGTATCGTCACCGCGACCGTCGCCAATCTCCGCGATGTCGATTGGCAATCGGTCGGCCTGAACTTCGTTCTGGTGTTTACGCCGAACACGCTGCGAACGGCGCCGCACTCCCATCTCGTGACCCTATCGATCGCCGGCGGCGCCACCACCGAACGCGAAGTCGCTCTCTTGAAAGAAGTCGGCACCAGCTACCCGGCGGTGACCGCGCTTCGCGTCAAGGACGCCCTCGATCGGGTCGACGATCTCCTTCGCGAAATCTCGCTGGCCGTGTTGGCAGCGACTTCCATCACCCTTCTCACAGCCGTTCTGGTCCTCGCCGGCGCCCTTGCCGCAAGCCACCGGCGGCGCCTTTACGACGCCGCAATACTGAAGGCGGTCGGCGCCACCGGGCGCCAAGTCATCGCCGCCTTCGCCCTCGAGCACCTCCTTCTCGGCCTGGTTACGGCCCTCTTTGCCATCGCCGCCGGGAACGCTGCCGCCGCCTACGTGCTCACTGGCGCCATGCGCACGCCGTTCCACTTCCTCGGCGCCGCCGCGGCGGTAACCCTGGCGGTTGCTCTTCTGTTAACCGTGGGCCTCGGGATGGTCGGCACCTGGCGCGTCATGAAAGCCAAGGTGGCCCCGGTTCTACGCGGCCTCTAAACGCTCCGGGAACGCAGTCGGTATGCAGGCCAACACAACCGCGCCTTAGTGGCGGCGACCTTGTCTCGGTTGGCCATTGTGCCCATATTGTGCCCAAGTCTGGCGCCGGCTGAATCGCTGGCAGCGGGACCATGGCAATCCTTGAAAGGGGATATCGATGGCGAACTACGACTATCAGGCTCGCGGCGGCACGGTCGAGCGTGCCGATGTCGGAACGCTGGACCAAGGCCTGCGCGCGTACATGCTGCGCGTTTACAACTATATGGCCGTCGGCCTGGTCGTGACCGGGCTCGCTGCAGTCGCCGCGTTCTACGGCGCAGTGACCAGCACGCCGACCCCCTATGCGATCGGCCGGGGTGAGTATCTGACCAACTTCGGCTACGCGCTTTTTGCCTCTCCGCTCAAATGGGCTGTGATCTTCGCGCCTCTGGCCATGGTGTTCTTCCTCAGCTGGCGCATCGCCCGTATGAGCGTCGCCGCTGCGCAGACGACGTTTTGGGTTTACGCCGGCCTCGTCGGCCTGTCGCTTGCTTCGATCTTTCTCGTCTACACGACCGAGAGCATCGCCCAGGTGTTCTTCATCACCGCCGCCACGTTCGGCGCAATGAGCCTCTGGGGCTACACAACCAAGCGTGACCTCACCAGCATGGGCTCGTTCCTGATGATGGGCCTGTTCGGTATTATCATCGCAATGCTGGTCAACCTCTTCCTGCAGTCGTCCGGCCTCAGCTGGGTGATCTCGGTGCTGGGAGTGGTGATATTCACCGGCCTTACCGCGTACGACACCCAGAAGATCAAGGAGATGTACTACGTCGGTGACGACGGGACGGTTGCCGGGCGCAAGGCCATCATGGGCGCCCTCAACCTCTACCTCGACTTCATCAACATCTTCATCATGCTGCTTCGGCTCGTTGGCAACCAGCGGGACTGACCAACAGCAAGGACTTCCCTTCAAAGGGCGCGGCTTCGGCCGCGCCTTTTTTCTTGGAGCCTTGAGGTGACCGTGCCCAGCCCCAAAGCTCCGTTCCTCATTCGCGCGGCAAGCCCTGCCGATGCAGAGGCCCTTGCGGCCATCTACCGTGCCGAGGTTCTCGGCGGCACCGCCACCTTCGAACTCGTACCGCCCGACGCAGCCGAAATGGACCGTCGCCGGCGGGAACTCACCGATGGCGGCTTCCCCTACCTGGTGGCCGAGTCCGGCAACACAATCCTCGGCTACGCCTACGCTGGGCCCTACCGGCTGCGCCCCGCCTATCGCTTCACGGTCGAGGACTCGATCTACGTCGCCACGTCGGCCCGACGGCAGGGCGTCGGCCACGCCCTCCTGGTCGCCCTCATCGATGCCTGCGCTGAACGCGGCTTCCGGCAGATGATTGCCGCCATCGGCGATTCTGCCAACGCCGCTTCGATTGCCGTCCACGCCAGCGCCGGGTTTGCCCATGCGGGAACGCTTCACCAGGTCGGCTGGAAGATGGGCCGCTGGTTGGATGTGGTGTTGATGCAGCGCGCCTTGGGGCCGGGCAACGCCGCGCCGCCGTCCGAGGCCGCCGTTACCCGCTAAACCGCCACTGGTCTTGGCCGATCGAGCGCCCGCAGCACCTGCGCCAGGTCGTGCCCGCGGCGCAGAACCAAGCCTCCCATGGCCACAACACTGAAAGCGCCTTGCCGCCGCGCCAGACGCGGCTGTTTCCGGATCCGGTAGAGCGGCGTTTCGCTGGCGCGACGAAAAACCGAGAACACCGCCTCGTCAGGCAGGAGGTCGATGGCGTAGTCGCGCCACTCGCCCGCCGCCACCTTCCGGCCGTAGAGGCGAAGAATCTCGTTGAGCTCTCGGCGATCGAACGAAACCGTGCGGGCGGCTCCGCCCGGATGCCCGGCGGCGAGGTCGTACAGTCTGGCCTCGCCGCCGAAACGTTCTGATTCGCTGGTCTCGCTCAAGGTTCGAGAGGCCCTCGTGGCTGTCCTGCGAATGATCCCCCGCTTTCCCGCGCCGCGCAAGCTTGGGAACGCTGGGGTTCCAGGCAGCCGACACCAACCCACCCGAAAAAATTCGCAGTTTCGCCGCGTTTCAGCCCTTGCCGGGCCGCAGGCCGCCACCACATTTGTTGTCTCAGACGGTCCGGTTGGGCGGAGGCTTCGGATTTCTCAGCCCCCCAGCCCCCCGGGGTCGATCGTCCGGCCGGACCACCTCTGAGCTTGGTTCAATCCCCCAAGCGACTGTTTTCTGGGCCGACCGCTGTCGGCCCTTTTTTCTTTGCGCTCGCCGGCGCACCGACAGGCTCTTGCAGCCGCGGCCCTTCCTCGCGATATGTCGGTTCTGTCACACTCCAGCGGCGGCAAGACCGAAGCTCGATGGCAGAAACAGATACCACCGGCGGCGAGACTCGGCCTTTCACGGCCGAAGTCGCACGGCTGCTGCACTTGATGGTGCACGCCGTCTACTCCAATCGCGATGTCTTCCTGCGCGAACTGATCTCCAACGGCGCCGATGCCTGCGAGAAGCTGCGCATGCTGGCGTTGGAGAACCCTGACCTGATGGCCGGGGACCAAGCACTCCGCATCGCGCTCATTCCCGACTCGGTCAAACACACCCTGACGATCGAGGACAACGGCATCGGCATGAGCCGCGAGGACTTGGTCGACAACCTCGGCACCATCGCCCGGTCTGGCACCCGGTCCTTTGTCGAAGGCTTGGCCAAATCCGAAAGCGACGGCAATGCCCTCATTGGGCAATTCGGCGTCGGCTTTTACTCCGCCTTCATGGTTGCCGAGCGCGTCGACGTCTATTCGACACCGGCCTCGGACCGCAGCCAACATTGGCACTGGAGTTCCGACGGCAGCGGCAATTTCTCCATTGCGCCAGCCACGGCTGGCGCTGCGATCCGTGGCACGCGGGTGGTCCTTCATCTCAATGCCGAATCGCATGGCTATGCCGATCAGGCTGAGATCGAGCGTATCGTAGAACAATACTCGGCCCAGATTCCCGTGCCGATCGTCCTCAAGGTCAGCGAAGGCAGCGCCGAGAAGACCCTCGCCGACGGCACCGCCCTTTGGCGAAAACCGAAAGCCGAGATCGCACCCGAGCAATATGCCGAGTTCTACGGCAACGTCAGCGGTCAGTTCGACAAGCCGGCGCTGACGCTGCACTACCGCGCCGAGGGGCGCACGGAATACTCCGTCCTCCTCTTCGTCCCCTCGTTGAAGCCGTTCGACCTCTTCGATCCGACGCGCCGAACGCGCACCAAGCTCTACGTGCGCCGGGTGTTCATCACCGACGAGGCAGCAATCCTCCCTGCCTGGCTGCGCTTCACCCGCGGGGTCATCGATTCCGAAGACCTGCCGCTGAACATCTCCCGCGAGATGCTGCAGAAGAATCCGGTCCTCGAGCAGATCGGCAGAGCGGTCACGACGCGCCTGCTGGCGGAAATCGAGCGGCTGGCCAGAGAGGATCAAGCGGCCTTCACTGCCCTTTGGGACGCCTTTGGCCCGGTTATCAAAGAGGGGCTCTACGAAGACCCCGACCGTCGCGACGCCCTCTTTCGCATTGCGCGCTTCAAGACCAGCGCCGGCCCCGGGTGGCGGAGCCTCGCCGAATACGTAGCGGCGATGCGTCCGAACCAGACGGCGGTCTACTATGCCCTTTCCGACACCGAGGCAGCGGCGCGCGCCATGCCGCAGATCGAAGGGTTCAAGGCCCGCGGTGTCGAGGTCCTCCTGCTGGCCGACGCAGTCGACGCATTCTGGGTACGCACTGCGCTTGGCTACGAAGGTAAGCCCTTCCGCTCGGTTACCCAGGGCGATGTCGATCTCAGCCTGGTGCCGCGGCTGGAGGCGGCGCCCGAACCCGAGGCGGCACCGGAAAGCGCGGTCGCCGTACTCGCCGCCCGCTTCAAGGAGACGCTGGGCGGTAAGGTCAGCTCGGTCCGGCCGTCTGCTCGTCTGGCGGGCAGCGCCGTCTGCCTGGTCGCCGCCGATGCCGCCGCCGATCGGCAGTTCGAGCGCCTGGTCGGCCGCCACCAAGGCGCCCCGCCGCGCGCCGCTCCGATCCTGGAGATCAATCCCGGCCACGAGTTGATTCGCCGGCTTGCCGCCATGGCTGCTGCGGGAGGCGATGCAGCGACCATTGAAGACGCGGCGGTGCTTCTACTCGGTCAGGCGCGCATTCTCGACGGCGAGCCGCCCGACGAGCCGGCTGAGTTCAGCCAGCGACTCGACCGTCTTTTGCAGGCACAGCTCGCGCGCTAGCCGGCGGCTAGATTCCCGGCGACTGAGCGACTGCAGCCCCGATGATGGCTCCCGGCAAGCCGGATTCGTTCTCCGTCTGCACCAGGACCGCGAAGCCGTCGGCCTCCGCCTTCTTCAACATGAGAAGCGGGAGATCGATTGTGAGCGCCTTGCCCTTCCACATCGCCACGCGCTGCATCTTCCGCACCACGTTGCTGTAGGTGATGGTGCGGTTCCGGTTTTCGCCGCCCCGGATCGGCACCGCCTGCTGCCGCTGATAGAGAACCAGCCAAACGGTGCCCTGCTTCACCGTCGATGCGGCGCCGTCGCCGACGGTGATCGAAATCGCCTTGTCGGTAAGGGTTGCGCCAACATTCACCGGAAAGGTGCGGAGAGTTGTCTCATCGGGCACCGCGCCACCCCGGGTGGGATCTGCCGCGCCCTGCGCCTCGCCACCTGTCCGCACCGGCGCCTTCTGCTGGATTGCCCGCTCAATCGATTGGCGGTCGCTGCCGACAACGTGCTCCCTGCCATTCACGACGATCTGCGGCGTATAGACCTGCCGGTCCCCGCGCGTGGCGGCGTAGCCCCGCTGTCGGTCGGTATTTTCCCGCGAACCGAACGTGTCGGTCCAGCCGAGATAGTCCCAGTAGTCGACGTGAAAGGCCAAAGCGACGACATCGCCGCGATCGGCATAGCTCGCCAGCACCGCGTCGGCCGCGGGACATGACGAACAGCCTTGGCTGGTGAAGAGCTCAAGCACAGCCCGCGGCTCGGCCAGCGCCGTTGCCGAGGCGATCGCTAGCGCCACGCCAGATGTCAGCGCCCAGCCGCCCCTCGCCCGCACCGCCGCCATTATGGCACCTCGCCCCCGACCGACGCCGAATTTCCGCGACGCTACGGACCGCCTCCCGCACAAACCAGTCACGTTCGGGTGACGTTAACGGGCCCCCACGCCGAGCGTTACGCCGCCAGACGACGGAGCACAAATGGCAGAATTCCGCCGTTCTTGAAGTAGTCCAACTCGTCTACCGTATCAATGCGGCAGAGCACACGCGCTTCGCGCGAAGTCCCATCAGCGCGCCGCACGATCATCGCCATCTCCTGCCGCGGGCGAAGCCCTTCGCCAAGGCCACGGATGGTTATGCTCTCGCTCCCGGTGATCCCAAGGCTCTGCCAGGACTCGCCCTCGGCGAACACCAGCGGCAGCACGCCCATGCCGATCAGGTTGGATCGATGAATGCGTTCGAACGACTGCGCGACGACCGCACGGACCCCGAGGAGCCGCGTGCCCTTGGCCGCCCAGTCGCGTGAAGAGCCCGTGCCGTACTCCTTGCCGGCCATCACCACGAGAGGAACCCGTTCCTCGCGATAACGCATCGCTGCATCGTAGATCGACAGCCGCTCGCCCGACGGCTGATGCACTGTCACCCCGCCCTCGACCCCGGCAACCATCTGGTTCTTGATGCGGATATTGGCAAACGTGCCTCGCATCATCACCTCGTGATTGCCGCGCCGCGTGCCGTACTGGTTGAAGTCCTGCGGCCGCACCTGATGGTTCGCGAGGTAGACCCCGGCCGGGCTGGTCGCGCGGATGTTGCCGGCCGGCGAGATGTGATCGGTGGTGATCGAATCGAGAAAGAGGCCGAGGATACGCCCCTCGACGATGTCCTCCACCGGCTCGACTTTGCTGCTGATCCCCTCGAAGTATGGCGGGTTTTGGATATAGGTCGAGGCGCCGCTCCAGCGGTAGGTCAGGCCGCCCGACACTTCAATTGACTGCCAATTGCGATCGCCTTCGAAGACGCCGGCATATTTGCTGCGGAAGATGTCGCTGGTCAGCGAGGTTCGCATGACTTCGGCTATCTCCGCCGAACTCGGCCATATCTCGCGCAGATACACCGGCCGACCCTCCGCATCCGCGCCGAGCGGCTCGGACGCGAGGTCGACCAACAGCGATCCCGCTAAAGCGTAGGCTACAACCAGCGGCGGCGAAGCAAGATAGTTGGCACGGACGTCCGGATTGACCCGGCCTTCGAAATTCCGGTTGCCCGACAGAACCGCAGCCACCACCAGGTCGCCCTCCGTCACCGCCGCGGAAATCGCATCGGGCAACGGACCGGAATTTCCGATGCAGGTCGTACAGCCGAAGCCGACGAGGTTGAACCCGAGCTTGTCGAGGTCCGTCTGCAGTCCCGACCGCGCCAGGTACTCGCCGACCACCTGGCTTCCCGGCGCCAGCGACGTCTTGACGAACGGCTTGACCGAGAGACCGCGGCGCACCGCATTGCGCGCGAGCAGGCCGGCCGCAATCATCACCGATGGATTGGAGGTGTTGGTGCAGGACGTGATCGCCGCGATGACCACATCGCCATTCCCCAGCGTCGCCGGCGAACCGGCGATAGGCGTGCGCTTGGCCGCACTGTCGCCCGCCTTGCCGAAGTCCTTGGCAAGCGCCGATGCAAAGTTGGCCTTTGTGTCGCCGAGCCGGACGCGATCCTGCGGCCGCTTCGGGCCCGCCAGCGAGGATTCCACTTTGCCAAGATCGAGCGACAAACTCGACGTGAACACCGGATCGGGCGTCGCGGCAGTACGGAAGAGGCCGCTTTCCTTGGCATAGGCCTCGACCAGAGCGACACGCTCCGGATCTCGGCCGGTGGCCTTGAGGAACCGCAGAGTCTCCTGGTCGATGGGGAAGAAGCCGCAGGTGGCGCCGTATTCCGGTGCCATGTTGGCGATCGTCGCCCGGTCCTCGACTGGCATCGCGTCGAGACCCGGCCCATAGAACTCGACGAACCGTCCGACGACGCCGTGCTTGCGCAGCATCTCGGTCACGGTGAGCACCAGGTCGGTCGCGGTAACCCCTTCGCCGAGGCGCCCTTCGACGCGAAACCCAACCACTTCGGGAATCAGCATCGACACCGGCTGCCCAAGCATCGCCGCTTCCGCTTCGATGCCGCCGACGCCCCAGCCGAGCACCGCCATGCCGTTGACCATGGTCGTGTGCGAGTCGGTACCGACAAGCGTGTCGGGGTAAGCGATGGCCCGGCCATTGTCGTCGCCAACCCACACCGTCTGCGCCAGGTACTCGAGATTGACCTGGTGGCAGATGCCCGTGCCGGGCGGCACCACGCGAAAATTGTCGAACGCTCGTTGCCCCCATCTGAGGAAGCGGTATCGCTCGCCATTGCGCTGATACTCGAGGTCCACGTTGCGCGAGAAAGCGCGCGGGCTGCCGAACTCGTCGACGATCACCGAGTGATCGATCACCAGGTCGACCGGCACCAACGGGTTGATTCTCTCCGGGTCGCCGCCAAGCGCCAGCATGGCATCACGCATCGCCGCGAGGTCCACCACCGCCGGGACACCGGTGAAGTCCTGCATCAGCACCCGTGCCGGCCGAAATGCGATCTCGCGCAGGCTGGTGCGCGTCGTCGGCCACTCCGCGATCGCCCGGATATCGTCGGCACTGACCGAACGGCCGTCCTCGTTGCGGAGGAGGTTCTCGAGCAGCACCCGGAGCGAAAACGGCAGGCGCGACAGGCCGGGAAGGCCATGCGCCTCCGCCTCCGCCAAGCTGAACATGTCGTAAGTTGCCCCGCCCGATCGCAGGACCTTGCGCGAACGAAAACTGTCGAGTGAAGGCAATGAACGGGCGGGCATGGTCGCGCAACGTGCTCCTGCGTGGAGAGAAATCTCAGTGGTCCGCCCGGGAATTCGCGGCGGCCAACTCCGCCACGCTCCCGCTGGGCACCGGGGAACCGCGCGGGGCTTATAGGAAATTTCGCCGGGGGAAAACAGGCGATCAGCGCAGTTTAGGCGCGCCTTCCTGGCGCATTGCGGCGGGACCGGATATTCCCTCGCCCGCGATGACTCGGCTGATCGCTCAAGGTCTCGCCGCCGACCGTGGCGGCCGCTCGATTTTCGTCGACCTGTCCCTCGAGGTCGGTCCGGGCGAACTGCTGGCGGTCGTCGGCCCGAACGGCGCCGGAAAGTCTACACTTCTGCGCGTTTTAGCCGGGCTCCTTCGCCCGGCCGCAGGCAGCGTGGCGCTGGCACCCGGCGATGATCGCCCCGTGTCGGCCTCGGTTGCCTATCTCGGCCACCTCGACGCTCTGAAAGGCGCCGAGACCGTCGCCGAGAATCTCCGCTTCTGGCGACGCCTCGCCGAGACCCCCGGGCGCCCGGTCGAGGAGGCGCTGGCGGCGGTGCGACTGGAACACCTCGACGATACGCCGGCCGCGTACCTCTCGGCCGGTCAGCGTCGCCGCGTCGCTATCGCCCGGCTGCTGGTTGACCGCCGCCCGGTGTGGCTGCTCGATGAGCCCGCGAATGCTCTCGACGCCGGTTCCGAGCGCTCATTGGCCGCCATTCTCGCCGACCACCTCGCCTCCGGCGGCGTCATCGTCGCGGCAAGCCACACGCCGTTGCCGGTAGCTCCGACCGCAACCTTGACCGTCGGCGGGCGCCCATGACTTCGGCTTTCGCCGCGGCCCTCGCCCGCACCGTACGCCTGTCGCTCCGCGCCGGCGGCGGCGGACTGACCGGGCTCTTGTTCTTTCTCTCCGCGGTGACGGTGTTCCCTTTCGGCGTCGGTCCCGACCTCAACCTCCTCGCTCGCATCGGGCCGGCGATCCTATGGATCTCCGCTCTCCTCGCTTCGCTCCTCGGTCTCGACCGCCTTTTCCAGGACGATCGCGACGACGGCTCGCTCGATCTGCTGGTCCTGTCGCCGCTCTCTCTGGAGATGCTGGTTCTCGCCAAGGCGATCGGCCATTGGGTCGCGACCGGTCTGCCGCTCGTCCTCGGCGCCCCGCTGCTCGGCATCTTCCTGAACCTCGACCCGCCGTCGCTCCTGTTTGTCGCCATAACGCTGCTCGTCGGCACTCCGGCACTGACCCTCATCGGCGCTATCGGCGCCGCCTTGATGGTCGCCCTGCGCCGCGGCGGCATGATGATCTCCGTTCTGGTTCTGCCGTTTACGATCCCGATTTTGATTTTCGGCGTCAGTGCAACGGTGAGCGCCACCAGCGCCACCGACAGCTTCGTTCCCCCCTTCCTCATCCTGTGCGCCGCGACCATGTTCAGCCTGGTTGTGGCGCCGATCGCCGGCGCCGCGGCCATCCGCACGAGCCTCGACTAGCTGCACTGCCCTCCGCCCATTGCCGCTGGCCGGCCACGGGACTAGAAATCCCGCCATGGCCCTGATCGATCTCGCCAATCCCACGCGTTTTCTAGCGCTCACCCGGCCGGTGGTGCCCTGGCTTTGGGGCGCGGTTCTCGCGCTTTTTGCCGCTGCACTCTGGCTGGCGCTGCAGGCGCCGCCCGACTACCAGCAGGGCGAAACCTACAAGATCATGTATCTGCATGTCCCGGCGGCGTGGCTGTCGATGGCCTGCTACGGGATGATGAGCATCTCCGCTCTTGGCACCCTCGTCTGGCGGCACCCTTTGGCTGACGTCGCCCAAAAGGCAGCCGCACCGATCGGCGCAGCGCTAGCATTTCTCACCTTGGCGACCGGCGTCCTCTGGGGGCGGCCGACCTGGGGCACCTGGTGGATCTGGGATGCACGCCTGACCTCGATGCTCATCCTTTTCATCATGTATCTCGGCCTGATGGCCGTGTGGCAGGCTGTCGAAGATCCGGGGCGCGCCGCGCGCGCCGTTGCCGTCCTCACGCTGGTCGGGTCAATCAATATCCCGGTCATCAAGTTCTCGGTCGACTGGTGGAACTCGATCCACCAGGGCGAGAGCATCTTTCGCGCAACCGGTCCGACCATCGCCGGTTCCATGCTTTGGCCGCTCCTCCTCTCCACGCTCGGCGCGACTATCATGCTGGCTGCGCTTCTACTGATGGCGATGGAAGCGGAGATTCTTCGTCGCCGGGTGCGCTCCCTTCGGCTCGCCTTTGCCGGCAACGCTGGCTGATTGTCTCAGGCCATGCCGGAACTTCCCCAGCACCCTGAATTCATCGCCGCAGCATACGGTATCGGCGTCCTGGTTGTGGCGGGCCTGATCGGCTGGATCATCGCCGACCGCGGCCGCCAGAATCGCGCGCTGGCCGACCTCGAAGCGCGCGGCGCACGCCGCCGCTCGGCGGCGATGCCGAGTGCCGATCGCCAACGCAACGGCCTGGAGCAACCCCAGCTGTGAGCGCCGTCGACCCCTCCCCGTCGTCGCCCGCTGCCGCCTCGCGCAGGCGCATGGCGCTGCTGGCGCCGCTTGCGGTTTTCGCCGCTCTCGCGGTCGTCTTCTTTGTTAGTCTCGAAAGCGGCCGCGATCCGGCCCGTATCCCCTCGCCGCTCATCGACAAGCCGGCGCCGGACGTCGACTTGCCCGAACTGAAGGACGTCTTCCTCGATCGCCGCCAGGTACCCGGCCTGAAGCGCGCCGATTTGCTTGGCAGCGTCACGCTCGTCAACGTCTGGGCGTCCTGGTGCATACCCTGCCGCGAAGAGCATCCGATCCTGGAGCAACTCGCCACCGACACCCGCTTCCGCCTCGTCGGGATCAATTTCAAGGATCAGCCCGACGCCGCCAGACGGTTCCTCAACCAGTACGGCAACCCGTTCAAGAACATCGGCGTCGACGCCAGTGGGCGCACCGGCATCGAATGGGGCGCCTATGGCGTGCCGGAGACATTCCTCGTCGATCGCAACGGCACGATCCGCTTCAAGTTCGTCGGCCCGCTCTCGCAACAGAGCATGACTAAGCTGCTCATGCCCGAAGTGGAGAAGGTATTGGCCGCGCCGACCGGATAGAGCCGGCGCTGGCGGCCGCAGGCTCAGCCCGGCGAGGTTGAGGTCACCCCTTCGGCTTGGGCGTGCTCGCGGAGGATCAGCGGCGCCTGGGTGAGCGAGAACACCAGGGTCAGCGGCATGATCGCGAAGACCTTGAAGTTGACCCACATGTCGGTCGACACCGACCGCCACACGATCTCGTTGAGGGCAGCCAGAACCAGGAAGAAGACGCCCCAGCGAAGGGTGAGCGTGCGCCAGCCGGCGTCGGTGAGCTTGAAGGCGGAATCGAAGACGTAGCCGAGCAGCGACTTGCCGAAGGCAAGGCCACCGAGGAGCACGCCGCCGAACAGAACGTTGACGATGGTCGGCTTCATCTTGATGAAGGTCTCGTCCTGAAGCGCCAAAGTCAGGCCGCCGAAGACCACCACGACGATACCCGTCACCAGCGGCATGATCGGCAAGCGCCGGGTGATGGCGAGCGAGACTGCCAATGCGATGGCGGTGGCGGCGATAAACAGCGCCGTCGCGATGAAGATCGGCTTGCCCAAAGCCTGCAGTGCCGGCAACTGCAACGCCAGCCAATCGCCCCGGGAATTGGCGAAGAAGAAAACGCCGAGCGGTCCTAACTCAAGCGCGAGCTTGAGGATCGGATTGACCTCCGGTTTCGCCGGGCGAAGGGGCTGTAATGGTTCGTTCATGGCTAGTGCCGGCCGGCCGGCTCCTCAAAGCATTGCGCGCGTCAGCCGCCAGTTCCAAGCCGGCCCGTCGTCGGCCTCCTCGTCGGTCCCAGTCTTCTCGAACTTGAGCGTCGACAAGATTGCAGTCGAAGTGTCCTGCTGCGTCCGCGTTTGCGCGAGCAGAACCTGCACCGCCGGCTGAGCAAAAGCGAGGTTCACCAGTTCCCGTGCCATGGCCGTTCCGTAACCCTGATTCTCGTACTGCGGGAAAGTGAAATAGGTGATCTCGACGCTGCCGTCGCGGCAGGAGTCCTTGAACCCGCAAGCGCCAACGACAGCTCCGGTCGAAACATCCTCGACGAAGTAGCGGAGATAGGGCGCCTTCTGAGTGGTGAACCGGTACAGCGGATCGGTCTCCTCGGCCACCATGCGGATCAGCGCTGCGGTCACGCGATCCGTCGCCTTCCCGGCAAAGGCCTTCTCCCCCTTCGCCACCGCGGCGGCGTCCTCGGGAAGCAGCGGCAGCAGCCTGACAGTCTGGGGTTTCGCCATCGTCTACCTAAATCCCTGCAATGGCGCGGGCGAAATCCCGCGCTTCGAATGGCTCAAGATCCTCGACGCCCTCGCCGACCCCGATGAAGTGGACCGGCATGCCGAATTTGTTGGCAATAGCCACAAGGATGCCGCCGCGTGCGGTTCCGTCAAGCTTGGTCATGATCAAGCCGGTGACGCCGGCCTGACGCCCGAATATCTCGACCTGGTTCAGCGCATTTTGGCCCGTCGTGGCGTCGAGGGTGAGCAAGACGGTGTGCGGGGCGGACGGATCGAGCTTGCGCAGGACACGGACCACTTTCTCGAGTTCCGCCATCAGTTCCGCCCGGTTATGCAGGCGGCCCGCCGTATCGATCAGAAGCACGTCGGCGCCGGCGTTCCGTGCCGCCTGCAACGCGTCGAAAGCCAAGCCCGCCGGATCGGCCCCGGGAGCGCGGGCGATCACCGGCGCACCGGTCCGCTCGCCCCAAAGCTTCAATTGGTCGATGGCCGCCGCGCGGAACGTATCGCCGGCAGCGAGCATGACCTTCTTTCCCTCGGCGGCAAAGCGAGCGGCGAGCTTGCCGATCGTCGTCGTCTTGCCGGTGCCGTTCACGCCGACGACCAGGATCACATGCGGCCGCAGGTCGGTCCGAAGCACCAGCGGCTTGGCAACCGGCGCCAACGCCCTCTCGACCTCGCCGGCCAGGATCGCCTTTACTTCGGCATCGGCGATTTCGCGATCGTAGCGTCCGGCACCAATCGCTTTTGCAATCGCTTCCGCGGCCTCGACCCCGAGATCGGCCTTGAGCAGCACCTCCTCGAATTCGGCCAGCGCCTCGGCGTCGAGTTTGCGCTTGCTGAAGACGGCGGCAATCCCCTCGCCCAGTGCACCGGCCGAGCGGGCCAAGCCCTGGCGGAGGCGCTGGAACCAATTCTGCCGTGCCTGAACCACCGGCGGGCCGGCTGGTGCACCGCTCGCAGTCGGCTCCGTCGTGCCGCTCTCGCCGCCGCCAAAGAACCGTTTGAGGAACCCGGATTTGCCTGCAGACATGATCGCGTCAGGCCGCCATCGCCGTCAGCCGCATGCCCTGACGGCCGCTGATCCGAGCCCTAACCACCGAACCGACGGGCGCTTCGGCACCGAGTTCGACCCGGAAGAACTGTTCGCTCCGGCCTCGGTTTGCCCGTTCGACGAGCACGCCGCGGAGCTGGCCGCACTCCCGATCGAGCTGCGCCATCAAGGCCCGCTCGCCGCATTCGCGCAATTCCGCCGCCCGCTGCTTGGCGACCGTGCGTTCGACTTGAGGCATGCGCGCCGCAGCCGTCCCGGGGCGCTGCGAATAGGGGAAGACGTGGAGAAACGAGAGGTCGCAGTCCTCGACGATCGTAAGAGTGTTGCGGAACATATCCTCCGTCTCGGTCGGGAATCCGGCAATGACGTCGGCGCCGAATACCATGTCGGGCCGCAGGCGGCGCAACCGGTCGGTTAGCGCAAGCGCATCGGCGCGGCGATGCCGCCGCCGCATACGCCTCAAAATGAGATCGTCTCCATGTTGCAGGGAGAGGTGGAGGTGCGGCATCAGCCGCTCCTCATCGGCAAAGGCTGCGAGTAAGTCGGAGTCGACCTCGACCGGATCGACCGACGAAAGGCGCAGGCGTACTACCTCCGGCACGGCGGTGAGGACGGCACGCACCAGTCCGCCCAGCCTCAGCTCCGCACCGAAGTCGCTCCCCCACGCCGTGAGGTCGACACCCGTCAGAACGATCTCCGGATATCCCGCGACGGCCAACCGGCGAACGTCGTCGATCACCGCCGATGCAGGCCGTGAGCGCGATCGCCCCCGGCCGACTGGGATTACGCAGAAGGTGCATGTGTGGTCGCACCCGTTCTGCACCTCCACGAAAGCCCTCACCCACCCGCCCTGGTCGGGAGTCGGCGCCGCCCAATCCGCCGCCGGCCCATCCTCTACGGCGCCCGGCGCTGACCCCTGCCTGTAGCTCGTCGTTTCCAGCTTGCGTGCATTCGGGACAATGCGGTCCACTTCCGGCATGGCGAGGAAGCTGCCCCGGTCGGTCTCGGCCGCGCACCCGGTGAGGATGACCGTTCGGGTCGGGTTGGCACGTTTGGCCGCTCGTATGCTCTGGCGAACCTGCCGGACCGCTTCTGCGGTCACGCCGCAGCTATTGACGACCAGAGCGTCAGCGAGCCCCGCCTCACTCGCTCGCCGCCGTATCGTCTGAGACTCCGCATGGTTAAGGCGGCAACCGAAACTGAGAACGTCCAGCACGTTGGGGTATTTCCCGCAAATCTCATACAGTCCGCTGATATAGGCTGCCGCGGCCCGATAGGAAACGCCCCGGGGCGGGCGCGGCAATGGCAGGTCGCCGCCGGCGCTGCTAGATTGCCGGGGAACGCGCCAGCCTGACAGGGAGCCGGCATGACCACTTGGATCGTCATTGCAGTTGTCGCGGTCGTCGTCCTCATCCTGATCGCGATCTACAATCGGCTCGTCGGACTGCGTCAGCGGGCCGGTCAGGCTTGGTCCGATATTTCCGTGCAGCTCAAGCAGCGCCACGACCTTGTGCCGAACCTCGTCGAGACGGTGAAGGGCTATGCCGGCCATGAACGGGGAACGCTGGAGGCCGTGGTCCGCGCCCGTAATGCTGCCGTGTCGGCAAGCGGCCCCGACGCACAGGCTGCAGCGGAGAACCAGCTTTCGGGTGCGCTCCGGCAGCTTTTCGCACTGTCGGAGGCTTACCCCGACCTTAAAGCCAATACCAACTTCCTTCAGCTCCAGTCCGAACTAGCCGATATCGAGAACAAGATCGCCGCCTCGCGCCGGTTCTTCAACAATTCGGTCTCGGAGTACAATGCCGCCATCGAGCAGTTCCCCGCCGTCCTTATCGCTGGCATGCTCGGCTTCGGTCGGCGGGAGTTCTTCGAACTCGGCGAGGGCGAGCGGGCCGCGGTTGAAGCCGCACCGCAGGTGAAGTTCTAGGGCCGCCCGCGTGAGCTACGTCCAGAGCGTCCTGCAGAGTGGCGAGCGTGTCTTGGCGGTCGGCAGACTGCATTGGATCGTCTACCTGCCGGGAATCCTCCTCGGCCTCCTCGGCGTCCTCCTCCTCATCGCTGGCGGCGGGGCCGGCGAAATGCGCTACCCGCTTCTGGTGCTGGGCGGCTTGGTCCTCGCTGCCGGGCTCATCGTCTTCATCCGCGAATGGTTCCGGCAGTGGATTACCGAGCTCGCCGTTACCGACCGTCGAGTCATCCTCAAGACCGGCTTCGTGCGGCGTAGAACCGTCGAGATGAATATGGACAAGGTCGAGACCGTCGATGTCGACCAGTCGGTATTTGGCCGCGTCTTGGGTTACGGTACCATTCACGTGCGCGGAACCGGCAGCGGGATTGAGCACCTTCATCGCGTCGCCCAGCCCCTGGCGTTGCGGAGCGCGATTACCGCCAAGTAGCCGCGACACGGCAAGGATGGCTCATGTTCCCGGCCGTCGGCCTGCAGACCTATATCTGGAACAACCGTCTGAAATCGGCGCTGCTGCTGGCCGGCTTCCCCGTGTTGCTGCTGATCGTCACCTTCGGCTTCGCAGTCCTGATCTCTGCCTTCGCTAACCCCAGCGTAGCCGACGGCATCCTGGACGCCGTCGATCTTCTGCCGCGGCTGGTCCCGGTCGCCGTTGCCGGGTCGTTGATTTGGTTCGTCATCGCCTGGTTCGCCAATCAACGCATCGTCGACGCGATCACCGGCGCACGGCCGCTTGCCCGGCAGGATGACCCGCGCCTCTACAATCTCCTGGAAAACCTCGCCATCAGTCGCGGACTGCCGATGCCGGCGCTGCGGGTGATCGAGACCGACCAGCGCAACGCTTTCGCCAGCGGCGTGCGCTCCGGGCGCTACTCCGTCACCGTGACTCGCGGCCTGATCGACGAGCTCGACGACCGAGAACTGGCCGCCGTGCTGGGGCACGAACTAACCCACATCCGCAATGGCGATGTGCAGCTGCTGATCGTCTCCGCCGTCTTCGTCGGCGTGATCTCGCTGGCCGGCGAGCTTATTTTGAGGGCCCCGCGCCTCATCTTCGTCGACTGGGGAGGGGGTCGCGACTCCCGCCAGCGCTCGAGCGGTCGCGACAAAGGCGGCGGCGGCTTCGTGCTGGTGCTGATCGCAATTGCCATTTTCGTGATCGCCCGCCTGCTTGCGGTGCTTCTGCAATTTGCGCTCTCCCGCAAGCGCGAATTCCTCGCCGATGCCGGAGCCGTCGAGCTAACCAAAGACGCCGATGCGATGATCCTTGCACTCCGCAAGATCGAGGGCCGTGCCGAGATCAAAGCGCCAAGCCAGATCCGCGAGATGTTCCTCGAGAACGCCCACGGCGGCGGCGCCGCGCGCCTGTTCTTCACTCACCCGACGATCGACGCCCGTGTCGCTGCATTGGTCCGCTATTCCGGCGGACACGATCCCGGGCGCCTCGATAATGCTCCGCCGCCCGCCTCGCCCGCCATCGAAGCCGGAGCGAAAAGCTCCGACGACCGACCGGAGTCCGGGCCATGGGCCGCGAACTCCGGCCCCGAACAGTCCGCGGCAACGGAAACGGCCAGCGTTGCGCCGCTCGCCGCAAGCGCCGCATCGGTCAGCGAAACCGCGCCCGGCCCCTGGTCGGACGCAGCGTCCCCGCCGAACGGCGACACTTCAAGCACCCCGTCATCCGACCCAACCCCCTCCGGGGCGAGCTCGTCAGGCGACTAATTCGTCCGTCAGCCGACAACCCGCCACGCCAGCGGCGCATCTGGCCAGTAGGGCTGCACCTCAACACCCGGCTCGACCACCAGCGTCGCGGCCGGCTCCGGGGTCGCCTTCTCCAATGCCAGGGTACCGCGGTTCAAAGGCAGGTCGTAGAAGCGGGCACCGTTCTCCGAAACGAACGGCTCGAAGTGCTCGAGCGCCCCCTCCTCTTCGAAGACCTGCGCGACGATGCCAAGCGCCGCCGATGCATTGAATATACCCGCGCTGCAGCGCGCCGATTGCTTTGCGGCGACCGGATGCGGCGCCGAGTCGGTGCCGAGAAAGAGCCGCCGATGCCCGGAGGCGACGGCCTTGCGCAGCACCGCCTTGTGCTTCTCGCGCTTCAGGATTGGCAGGCAATAGAGGTGCGGACGCAGACCGCCCCTGAAGAGATCGTTGCGGCTAAGGCTGAGATGGTGCGGCGTGAGCGTCGCTCCCAATCGCTCGGGCCCGCCGACGACGAACGATGCGGCCTCGGCGGTGGTGATGTGTTCCATCACCACCCGCAGGCTCGGATGATCGGCGAGCAGCGGGGCGAGTACCCGCTCGATGAATATCTTCTCGCGATCGAAAATATCGACCTCGGGATCGGTTACCTCGCCGTGGACGAGAAGCGGCATGCCAATCCGCTCCATCCGCTCCAGAACCGGCCGCACCCGGTGGACGTCGCGAACGCCGGCTTCCGAATTGACCGTCGCGCCTGCCGGGTAGAGCTTCACGGCTGCGGCGATGCCGTCGCCGAAGGCGCGCGCCACGTCGTCGGGGCGCGTTGCCTCGGTTAGATAAAGCGTCATGAGCGGCGTGAAATCGGATGGCGCCGCTGCCCTCACCCGCTCCCGATAGGCGCCGGCCTGTGCTGCCGTCACCACCGGCGGAACGAGGTTGGGCATGACGATGGCGCGCGCGAAATGCGCTGCCGTCAAAGGCACCACAGCTTTCAACATCGCACCGTCGCGAAAATGGGCGTGCCAATCGTCGGGCCGGCGTATGACGAGACGGTCGCTCACCGATCAGCCAGCCCGCATCCGCGCCAGCAATTCGGGCGTCGGGTAGGAGTCGGCCGGAAGACCAAGCTTCAGTTGCACTTGCTTGACCGCTGCGCGAGTCCCAAGGCCAATCTTACCGTCAATCGGCCCGACATCGAATCCGCGCCGCGTCAGCTGGCGCTGCAGTTCCATCGCCTGCTCGGCAGTCAGGCCAGCGGCCGGCACCGATCCTCGGTTCACCGCCGGTGCGCCGGCAAGTCGTGTTGCGAAGTAGGCGAGAGTCGTCGAGTAGACCAGCGAGCTGTTCCACTTCTGGAAGACCTCGTAGTTGCCATAGGCAAGGAAGGCGGGCCCAAGCCTCCCCATCGGCAAGATCAGCGAGGTCTGCGTGGCGTCGGCAGGCAGCCGGTTGCCGTTGGCGAGCGTCACTCCGGCCGCAGCCCAATAGGAGCGCGGGTGGCGGATCGCCACGTCGGCTTCCTCCCAGGCCATCTTTGCCGGGACTCTCACCTCCTCCAGCCAGGGTTCGCCCCGCTTCCAGCCGAGGCCCACCAGGTAGTTGGCGGCCGACGCCAGCGCGTCCGCCGAACTCCTAAGCAGATTGCGCTTGCCGTCGCCGTCGAAATCGATGGCGCTGCGCATGTATTCGGTCGGCATGAATTGCGTTTGCCCGAGCTCGCCGGCCCAGGAGCCCAGCATATCGGCCGGCCGCAAGTCGCCGCGCTCGACGATCCGCACCGCCGCCATCAGTTCCTCGCTGAACATCTCCGTTCGCCGGCAGTCATAAGCGAGCGTCGCCAGGGAGCGAATGCTGGAGAGCTTCCCCATGTTGACGCCGAAGTCGCTCTCCAGGCCCCACATGGCGACAAGCACCGCGCCTGGCACGCCGAAGCGAGCTTCGATGTCACGGAAGAGCCCGGCCTGGCCGGCGAGTTTCGCGGCGCCGGTGGTAAGACGCGATTTTGGGACGACTTTGTCGGAAAACTCCAGGAACGTATCGGCGAAGATCCCTTGGCGATGGTCGCGGTCGATGATCCCCCGATCGAAGGTCACTCCGTCCAGGGCCGCGCTCACTGCGGTTCGCGAAATCCCCGATGCCACCGCATTTTGCCGAAAAGCCGCGAGCCATTGCTCGAACGAAGCGCCATCGTGACACTCCGGTCCTGCCCAGGCGGTCTCCCCGCCGAGGGCGACGATGAGCCCAACGAGAAGGGCGCGGCCAATTGCGATGGCTCTTGTTGTCATGACGCCAAGCTTGGCGATGACGGATCGTCCGTCAAGAGCAGGAGAGCCCACTCGGCCCGCTGCGGCGAAAAACAAAAGGGGCGCGGCTCGTGCCGCGCCCCCGAAGCGTTGTTTCCCTGCCAGATCAGTTCGCAGCGAAGCAATAGATCTTGCCCGCGCCGCCGGTGCGAACCAGTCCCGGCGCGTCGCAACCGGCGCTGCGATGCGCCATGTTCCACGACGTATTGCCGCCACCCAGGCGATCGGTGTGTCCGAGCATCGCGCCGGCATTCGGGCCCACTTCAGCACTCGTCCAGTTGTTGCAGGTCATGTCCTGGCCCGGCGGGAAGGCACGGCCATAGGAATCCGACCCGGTCAGGATGTCGTGCTGGTTGGGCGTATCGCCGACGCCGTTGATCTGCTTGCCGTTCTCGTCGACCGAGCCGAGCTTGTTGATGTAGTTACGGTCGCGGTCGAGATCGCCGTGCAGATCGGCAACGTTGGCGGCAATGCGCGCCTGCGGCGTGGCGGCATTGAACCACGGGCCGTTGCCGATGCGATCGCGGGCATTGACGGCCGGCTGCGCCGGCGTGTTGCCCTGCGCCGCGACGGCTTGCGTCGACAGATACGCGCGCCAGGTGCGCCCGCCGGCGCCGGCGGCGGTCGCCAGATCCTGGCAGATCTTGTCCGCACCGGCGAGGCCGCCGAGGTTGCCCGAGCCGGGAACCGTCGACGCCACGAAGAAGCCGAGCGGCTGGCGCGGCGGCGGCGTTGCCGGCGCGGCGGGAGCCGGTGCCGGCGGGGTCTGCGCCGAGACGATCCCGGCGATCGCCGAAACGGCCACGGCGGCCACCGCAGCCAGAGCATACTTCTTGTTGAACATTACAATTCCTCCCTCAGGTTCTTCTTTCCGCCCTGTTGTCGACCGTCGGCGAGCCGGGGTCTCCCTCGACCTTATGCAAGAAACACTGGAAAGGGAGCAAGTGCATGGGACCGCACCGATGGCTTCACGGCCGTGGCTGGACCGGGAAAAGCCACCGCGCGACCCTGAAACCAAGCACGGAATACCGGTCTCCTGGGACCACTTCCTGCCGTTTTGCCGATCTGAGGCCATCGAGGTCGCTGACCCAGGAGCCGCCGCGAACAACCTTTCCACCAAGGCACCCCTCGAAATTCCAAGGGATAGCGGTTGACGGAGCACCGGCGTAGGTCGCGTGGAAGCAGTCCTCCACCCACTCGGCGGCGTTACCGGCCATGTCATACAGACCAAGGGGATTGGCGGGAAAGCTGCCGACCGGCGCAGTTGCGGAAAAGCTGTCCCGGCAGTTCGGCGGCGCCGCCCCACTATCCACCGGCGCGGCATTCGCGGCGGCACATGCCCCGCCCCTCTCGTCGAACGGCCACGACGACACCGACCCCGCACGCGCCGCGTATTCCCACTCCGCCTCGCTCAAGAGACGGTAAGGCTGCCCGCTTCTGCGCGACAGCCAGGCGACATAGGCCTTTGCGTCGTACCAGGAAACACAAACGGCGGGATGGTCCGCTGTCTGGTCCACGCCCGGGTCCGCAAAGGAGGCACCGGCTTTGTCGTCCCACTCGCCGTCGCTGCGACGCACCCAGCACCAGTCCGGTCGATAGTCGCGGTCCTCGGCGGCGTAGGCGGCGAACTCGCCGCGCGTAACCTCGAACGCTCCAACCGCGATGGCCGCCGCAATCGCTACCGGATGCGCCGGCGTCTCCTGCGGGTCGACGTTGGCACCGGCCGAACCCATGGTGAACCGGCCGGCGGGAATGACGACCATCTTTGGGCAGCCCTCGCAGTCGACGAAGGTCCTGCCTGCAACGAGGCAGGTGGACTCGGCCTGCGGTCCAATCCGTGTCTCAACCCCCGCGCAGCTGCCGTCGGCCGCGCGCTGGCCGCTGGCCGCCATCAGCGCCGCGGCGCCAGCCAACGCCGCTAGGACGAACAGAACCCGCCTTGTCATGCGCCCTAAGTTGCCATGGGCCGGACGGCCGGTTCAAACGCCACAACTGCCGATCGGGCGGCGCCCATTCGCCACGCGCAGCCTGTGTGCGCACGGCAACGCCTGCGTGAGGAGGCGCCCTCCCCAGCGGTCAGCGTGAACGAGCTTATCTGGGTACGATGGCCCGATTGGGTCATGACAGGGGCAATTGGTGGAGCCGAGGGGATTTGAACCCCTGACCTCTGCGGTGCGATCGCAGCGCTCTCCCAGCTGAGCTACGGCCCCACGCCGTCAAGTTGCCGCCGGCCAGCTGTGAAGTGGCCTGCCGCGCCCCGGCGTCTGGAGGCTGGCATTTAGTTTGGCCGGGAAAAGCCTGTCAAGGACGGCACGAACGCCTCAGCCGACGGCGGCGTCAGTTGCGGCCGCACCGAGGCGACGCTACATGGTGATCGCCTTGGTCGCGCGGTTCCCGCCGCGGCGCAAAGCGCGGGGGCATCGAGGAACATGCGAGCCGTACTCTCCGTCGTATTGCTGGCCCTCGACGCCTACTGGTGGGTGGTGATCGCCTCGGCGGTGTTCAGCTGGCTCTACGCCTTCGGCGTCGTCAATGAGCGGAATGACGTCGTGCGGATCATCGGCAAGTTCCTCTACGACGCCACCGAGCCGCTCTTGCGGCCGCTTCGTCGCATATTGCCCAATCTCGGCTCGATCGATATCTCGCCGATCGTCCTCCTCCTCGGCATCCTCCTGATCCAGCAGATCATTATCCGCTACGTCTACCCCTTCGTTTTCTGATCGGTGCCGTCGTTCTACGACGAGCGGCCGGATGGCGTTTCCCTGACCGTCTGGGTGACGCCGAAGGCAAGGCAGAATGCGGTCGATGGAGTGCGGGATATCGGCGAAGGCCGCACCGCGTTGGTCGTCAAGGTCACCGCAGCACCGGAGAAGGGCAGCGCCAACGAAGCAGTCGAGCAGCTTGTCGCCGATCTCCTCGGCATCGCGCCGCGAGCCGTCCGCGTAACCTCGGGTCACACCGCACGCCTGAAGCGGCTCAGCATCACCGGTGAACGGACCGCGCTGTCGTCGATCCTTGCGCGATTCAATTAACGGCGGTCGCCGGAGATGAACGGCCGGCGGGCAGCCTAGTGCTCACTGACCGGGAGCCGGCCAGGCAAAGGCGACTTTCGGCAGGCTGATGTCGCCGAAACGTTCGTTGGCGCGCGCTACCTTCTTGCCGCCGGCATTCTGGTAGAAGCGGCAGGCGCCTTCGTTGTCGGCAAGGGCCCAAACCACCGCGCTGGGGAACCCGGCACGCATGAGTTCACGCCGCGCCGCGAGGAAGAGCCGGCAGCCAAGGCCGATCCCCTGATACTCGGGCAGCAGGTAGAGTTCGTAGACCTCGCCCTTCTGTGCCAATTCCCGCGCGCGGTTGGGGCCGAATGTTGCATAGCCGGCTATCGCACCGCCCGCCTCGACCACCAGCACCGACGCTCCGCGCCGGATCGCCCGCTCCCACCAGCGCCCGCCGCGCCGCGCGATCATCCGCGCGAGTTCCCGAGGCGGGATGATGCCGTCATAAGCGTTGCGCCACGACGCATCGTGCACGGCGGTGATTGCGAGGGCATCTCGAACCTCGGCGCGCCGCACGTCGATAGAGAGCGTACTCATGAGGGGGAGCATATGCGCGCATGATTGGAGCGGGAAGGGGCGCCGCGCTCCCTGGGCGGGATTATTCTCCGAGTGTTGCCGCCCCGCCCCAACCTGCTGCCGGCTCGCCCAGAGCCCTTGGAGCAGCAGCTACTTCGCGCGTTCGGCGTAGCTGCCGTCGATCGTCATCACCACGATTTTGGTGCCGACCCCGATATGCGGCGGCACCATCGTCCGCACGCCGTTGGAGAGGATGGCCGGCTTGTATGACGAAGCCGCAGTCTGCCCCTTCATCGCCGGTTCGGTCTCGACAACCTCCAGCGTCACGCGCTGCGGCAACTCGATCGCCACCACGTTCCCTTCGAACACCGAGAGCATGCACACCATGCCCTCCTGCAGGTACACTGCCTGATCCCCGAGCACGTCCGCCTTGACGGTGATCTGCTCGAAGTTCTCGGGGTTCATGAAAACGTAATCCTCACCGTCCTGGTAGAGGAAGCTGTGCTCGCGATCCTCGACGAACGCCCGCTCGACTTGTTCGGTTGTGCGGTAGCGTTGCGAGACCTTGACCCCGTCCGACAGGCGCCGCATGTCGATCTGTGTTGTCGGCGTGCCTTTTCCGGGAAAGAAGCTTTCGGCCGAGAGAACCGCATAAAGGCGGCCGTCGACTTCGAGAATATTGCCCTTACGGACGTTGCTAGCGATGATCTTGGCCAAGGCGCTTACTTTCGGTTGGACGCTGCAGCAGAAGCGCGCCCCCGGCGCGCAATCGGCGGGCAACATAACGATTCGCCGAAAAATCGCTAGCCGGCCAAGCAGTTTTGCCTGCCGGCGGACATGAGCGCTCCCGCCTCCCCATGGTGGGCCCCCGCACGGCACGCCGACCGCCGACCGGCGCTCCTTGCCCGCAACCGCATCAAAAACGCGCTCATCGATTGGTTTGCACGCGAGAATTTCGTCGCCGCCGAAACGTCTGCCCTACAGGTCTCGCCGGGCATCGAGACCCATCTTCACGCCTTTGCCACGCAGATCCTCGACGAGGCCGGCAACCCCTTCCCGCTCTATCTCCACACCTCGCCCGAATTCGCCATGAAGAAGCTCCTCGCCGCCGGCGAGGAGCGCCTCTACGATTTCGCCCGCGTCTTCCGCAACCGGACGCGCGACGCGCTGCATGCCCCCGAGTTCACCATGCTCGAATGGTATCGAGCCGGCGCGCCCATTTCGCTGATCGCCGACGACGCGATTGCCGTGCTGCGCGTTGCGGCCCGCGCCGCCGATGCCAGGACACTCCGCTATCGAGACCGCGCTTGCGACCCGCTTGCCGAGCCGGAGCGGCTTAGCGTCGCCGACGCTTTTCGCCGGCACGCCGGCATCGACATCCTCGCTTCGCTGGCTGCCGACGGTACATCCGACCGGGCCGTGCTGGCGCGAGACGCTGCCGCCGCTGGCATACGCATCGCTGGCGACGACACGTGGTCGGACATCTTCAGCCGCGTGCTCTCCGAGCGGGTCGAGCCGCATCTCGGCATCGGCCGTCCGACCCTCCTCGGCGACTACCCGCTGCCGGAGGCGGCGCTGGCGCGGCCGTGCGCCGCCGATCCGCGTCTGGCCGAACGCTTCGAACTCTATGCCTGCGGCGTCGAGCTCGCCAACGCCTTTGCCGAACTGACCGACCCCGTTGAACAGCGCCGCCGCTTTGCCGCCGATCTCGCCGAGAAGACCCGCATCTATGGCGAGACCTATCCCATCGACGAGGACTTCCTCGCTGCGCTAGCGACGATGCCAGCGGCATCCGGGGCGGCCCTCGGCTTCGACCGGCTCGTGATGCTGGTGCTGGGAGCCCCTAACATCGAAGCCGTCCAATGGACGCCGGTGGCCGACCCGTTCGGCTAGGAAATTCGCGGACCGGTTAGGGTTAATGCCGGATTGAAGGGCGCCGCGGATATCCCGTGCCGCCGCGACAAGCTAAGGTTCCTTTCGGACGATCGATTGGGGCGCATCGGCAGCCGAACGTCTGCTTATCTCGGGTCTCCATCGTGTCCCGGTCCGGCGATTAATCGCAGGCCCGACGGCCCGGTGGGGGAGCGGATAACCCTCCGGCAGTGCAATGCTGGACAGCCTCGGTTCAAGTCCGAGGCCGGGCCTCCAGGTTTTCCCACTTTCCTCTCTCTCTCTCTGATCCTCCTCCCTGAAAAGGGAGGAGGATCAACATCGTCGGCCCTCTTGCAGCTGGTCGCCGACGCTGGTTGATTGCCGGCCGCTTCACGGGCGACCCGCCCTTTTGAGACCGCAGATGGCCCAGCAAGATATTGCCCAGCAAAAAGTTGCGCTGCTCACCGCCGGCGGATTGGCGCCGTGCCTTTCATCCGCCGTCGGCGGACTGATCGAGATCTACTCCCGCCGCGCACCCCAGGTGCCGATCGTCGGCTACCTCAACGGTTACCATGGCCTCCTCAAGGGCCGCTCGATCGCCGTGACCGACGCCGTTCGCGCCGGCGCGGCGATCTTCCACCGCCACGGCGGCTCGCCCATCGGCAACAGCCGCGTCAAGCTCACCAACGTCGCCGACTGTGTGAAGCGCGGTCTCGTCAAACCCGGCGAAGATCCTTTGAAGGTTGCTGCCGAACGCCTGGCCAGTGACGGTGTCACCATCCTCCACACCATCGGCGGTGACGACACCAACACCACCGCCGGCGATCTCGCCCGATACCTCGCCGCGAACGGCTACGCGCTCACTGTGGTCGGACTGCCGAAGACGGTCGACAACGACATCGTTCCGATCCGCCAGTCTCTCGGTGCCGACACGGCAGCCGAACAAGGCGCTCTGTTCTTCGAGAACGTCGTCAATGAGCATAGCACCAATCCGCGGATGCTCATCGTGCACGAGGTGATGGGTCGCAATTGCGGTTGGCTCACCGCCGCTACCGCCCGCATCTACCGCCAACGGCTGGCGCGCATCGACTTCGTGCCGGAGTTCAATCTGCCGCGGGCCGCCAAAGACCTCGACGCCGTCTACGTCCCCGAGATGACCATCGACCTGGCCGCCGAAGCAAAGCGACTTCGTGCGGTGATGGATCGAAAAGACTCGGTCAGCATCTTCGTCTCAGAGGGCGCCGGGGTCGCCGATATCGTCAAGGAGATGCAAGCGGCTGGCGAAGACATCGCGCGCGACGCCTTCGGCCACATCAAGCTCGACACCATCAACGTCGGCAATTGGTTCTCCAAGCAGTTCGCCAAGCTCCTCGGCGCCGAGAAGACGCTGGTGCAGAAGTCCGGCTATTTTGCCCGCTCGGCCGCCGCCAACACCGCCGACCTCGCCCTCATCGCCGAAATGGTTGGAGTCGCGGTCGACTGCGCCCTCGCCGGCCAGTCGGGGCTGATCGGTCACGACGAGGAACGCGGCGGTGCTTTGCGCGCGATCGAATTCGGCCGCATCAAGGGCGGCAAGGCTTTCGATATTGCCACCCCCTGGTTCGGCGCCATGCTCCGCGAAATCGGCCAGCCGATGGGCAGCCGGGCCGCGGTCAGTCACGGCGGCGACGACTAGGCGTTCGAAGTCTACTGGCGAAGGCCGAGGCCGGTCTTCAGCAGCCACCAATTGACCGCAGCCAGGGCGGCAATGCTCGCCAGCATTACGCCACTGCATATCCATATCGGCACGTCGGTGATTCCGAGGAAGCCGTACCGGAACCCGTTGATGATGTAGTAGATCGGGTTGAGATAGGTGAGCACGCGCCAGAAGGCGGGTAGGATATCCGCCGAATAGAACACCCCGCCGAGATAGACCAGCGGCGCCAGCACGAATGTCGGGATGATGGTGATGCCGTCGAAGCTCTTGGCGTAGATGCCGTTGATCAGGCCGGCAAGCGACAGGCCGAGGCTGGTCAGCAGCAGAAAGACCACGACCACCGCCGGGTTGTAGATTCTGAGGTCGGCGAAAGCGAGCGACACCAGCAGCACCAGCAGTCCGACCAGCACGCCGCGGACAACCCCGGAGAAGACGAAGCCGGCCACCATCACCGTCGGCGGGGTCGGCGACACCAGGAGCTCGTCGATATTCCGCGCGAAAAATTTCGAGGCGAAGAACACCGTCGCGACATTCGAAAAGGCGTTGGTCACCACTCCCAGCATCACCAGTCCGGGAATGACGAAGTTGACGTAGGGAATGTTGCCGAACGCGCCCAGCCGGTCGCCCAGAAACGACCCGAAAATGAGGAAATAAAGGACCGATGTCACCACCGACGGCAGGAACGTCTGCGGCCAGATCCGCATGATGCGGATGAGGTCCTTGCGGACGATCGTGTAGAACGACGTCCAGGTTTCGAATGGAGTCATCGGCCGGCCCCGGTCGTCGCGGGGGCGGCGTGGTCGCGGGCAAGGCCGGCGACGCCACTGCCGCCGTCGGATGTCAGGCGCATGAAAACCTCCTCCAGACGGCCGCTCTTGTTGCGGGTTGTCCGGACGGTGATGTTTGCCTTGGCAAGGATGAGCACGGCAGCGCCGATGTCGCGGCCCTCGCCGATCTCGATGTCGATCGTCGCGTCGTCGACCGCTTTGGCATCGAACGCCGAAAGCATCGCCGCCGCTTTAGCGGCGGCGCCATCGAGATCCAGAAGCAGCCGCTCGCTCTTCAGCTTGCCGACGATCGAGCGGACGGTGCCCGATGCGATGATCGCCCCGCGATTGATGATGGCGAGGTTGCGGCAAAGGTGCTCGGCTTCCTCAAGATAGTGGGTGGTCAACAGTATGGTGGTGCCACCCGCGTTCAGCGTCGTCAGGAAATCCCACATGCCGCGCCGCAGTTCGACGTCGACGCCCGCCGTCGGCTCGTCGAGGATGAGAAAGCGCGGCTTGTGAACCAGTGCCCGGGCGATCAGCAGGCGGCGCTTCATGCCGCCCGACAGCGTGCGCGACACGTCGTTCCGCTTCTCGTGAAGGCCGAGCGAGGCGAGGATCTCTTCCGCTCGCGGCACCGCCACCCGTCGCGGCATCCCGTAGTAGCCCGCCTGGTTGACGACGATGTCGATGACTTTCTCGAAGATGTTGAAGTTGAGTTCCTGCGGCACGACGCCGATCGCCCGCCGCATCCGCTGCGGCTCCCGATCGATGTCGATGCCGGAAACGCGCACCGTGCCCGCGGTCTTGCTGACGAGGCCGGTGACGATGCCGATCAGCGTCGTCTTGCCGGCACCGTTCGGGCCGAGGAGGGCAAAGAAGTCGCCCTCATCGATCGAAAGCGAGATGCCATCGAGCGCCGTAGTGCCGTTGGCGTAGACCTTGCGGACGCCATCCGCCGCCAGAGCGGGAACGGCGGTCACCGCGGACACCCCATGCGCCGGCAGCGCGGCCGGCGGCTCGCTGAAACCCGTCCCAACATGTTTTTCATCGATCCCCGAAAATAATGGCCGGCGAACCTAGCAGCGAGCCTTGACCGGAGCCAGCGCCCCGCCATGATGCGCCCGCATTGGGGGGCGAGAAAGGTCGGCGATGTCCGTTCGCTTTTCGGGATTGGTCTGCCTCGCACTTCTTGTTGCCTCGCCCTCCCCCACTTTCGCTGCCGCCATCATCGGTACCGTCAGCAAAGTCCAGGGCTTCGTCGTCGGCGTGAGCGAAGGCTCTTCGCGCAACCTGGCTACGAAGGCACCGATACACCAGGACGAGGTTGTGACGACCGGCAACGACGCCCGTCTCGAGATCACGTTCGAAGACGGCACCAAGCTGACCGTCGGCGAGAAGGCGAAGCTTACCATCGACAGCTTCGTTTATCGCCCGAAGGCCGGCGGCAACCAGTTCGCCATCAATGTCACCGGCGCCTTTCGCTACACCTCCGGCCAACTCGGCAAGTCGCCCGACGCTAGCGTGACGGTGACCACGCCGACCGCCGTCCTCGGCGCCCGCGGCACCAGCTTCTGGGGGGGCCCGATCGACGGTATCTCCGGCGTTCTTCTCTTCGAGGGCCAGGTGACAGTCTCGACGCCCGCCGGCCTTGCCCTGCTCAACCGCCCCGGCACGGGTGTCGACCTTCGTCCCGGCGCCGCTCCGAGCGCCGTCTCCGCCTGGCCGCAGGCCAAGGTGAACCGCGCGGTCGCCACGGTCACATTCCGCTAGCGTTCGAAGGCGGTGGGTGGTGCCGGCGGAGGGATTTGAACCCCCGACCACCCGCTTACGAAGCGGATGCTCTACCACTGAGCTACGCCGGCCCTTGATGCGCCTGGCCGAAGGCCTGCGCCGGCGGCAGTCTTAGAGGCGCGCCGCAGCCATTTCAATCCTTCGCCGCTTCGCTCGATCGAGCTATCGGGCAAACCCGAAGAGGCGGGGTACCTCCGCCGGCTCTTCCTCGACCGCCGTTGGACCAGGATCGTCCGGTGGCGGAGGGATAAGCGCCTGCCTTCGCCCGGGTGCGGGCGGCTGAATCGGCGACACGACCGCCTTCGCCGGCGCGCGGCTACTGACCGGCGGCACTGGTTCGCCGCTCGCCGCCGGTGGCATGTCGACCGCCGGCGCCGTCGCCGCCGTCAACGGGGCAGGCGGATCGATGGGCTCGGCGGCGATAGTAACGGCCACCGGAGCGGCGGTCCCCGGAACGACCAACCGCTCCTCGCCGGCCGCCGCCGCCTCGATGGTGCGGGATCCCGAACCACCGCCCGGCCCCGGATGGTCGCTGGCGAGTACGGCATCGAACGCGGCGCTGTTGCCGAGATTGCGTGCCGGCGGCACCCGCCATTCGAATGCATCGACCCGTCCCGAGATCGGCGAAACCGGCGCCCAATTTTCGAACACTTGGCCGTCCGCCATCCAGACCGGGTCGCGCGGCGCCCGCAACGAGCGCGCCAGCCAATCGCGGGTGCGGCCGAGATCGCCGTTCTCCCCCTCCTCGATCTCGGCCATCAGCAGGCACACCCCCTCCGTCGGCTCGCCGGCGGCCGCGGCCGCGAGCGCGGCGCGCGCCTCTGTCCAGGCTTTGGCGTCTACGGCGATCCGCGCCAGGGTGAAGGCGACAACGTCTTGACCGTTTGGCGCGGTAAGCCTGCGGAGGCGCCGCGACCGTTCGCGGAACGCGTCGCCCGGCCGCAATTCGCTGAACGCCAGCGCCAAGTCGGGGTGCGGTCCGAGGCGCCAGGTCGTGCTGAGGACGCGGGTCGCCTTGCGCAGATCGCCCGCCCGCACCAAGAGGCGCGCGGCCAATGTCGCTGTCGGCACTAGCGCCGGAGCAAGCCGGTGCGCCTCGAGCGCCATTGCCAAGGCAACCTCGGGCTCTGAGGCCTCGAGTTCAGCGCCACGCGCCGTCCGCAGGACCGCCTCGAAGCGCTTGGCGAGCCGCGGCTCGACAAGGTTGTTGGCAACATTGGCGCCAAGGGTCGTCAGCGCCGCAGCCCACCGCCGCCGGCCGCCTGGTGACCAACAGCGCCGGTCCCGCCCAGGCGCGATGCCGGCCGCAGCGCCACCGCCCTCTTCCGCGAAATGGCGCGCCGCCACGTGGTCGTTCAGCGCCGCGCCTCCATGAACAGTCCGTGTGTTCGAGGAGGCGCGTTCCGGGTCGGCGAGCATCGATTGAAGGCTTTGCGCGCGCCATCCTCGTCCCCGGCAAGCTGCGCCGCCTGCGCCCGCAGCAGCACCGTCAGCGGCTCGCCGCGAGGAGACGGGCGGATTCTTCGGCATATCGATCAGCCAAGGATCGCCGGCGCCACCGCGATGACCCCGCGCGAAAGGGCTCGGTAGCTGCGGATCCCGCCGGCGCGCGGCAAAGTAGCCGCTTACCGCGTAGCTGAACGGAGCGCCCAGCTGATGATCGATCCGGATCGGCCGAGACCGCCAGCATGGCCGCGACAGAATCCAGCGCCACCGCCAGCGCGGACGGGCCGAGCGACGATCGTGATGATCTCGACGCCCGCCATGTAGGGTTGCCGGCCCCGCGGACTGCTTTTGCAAACACTATGACGATGTAAACGAGGCCCTCGTCATCTTGCCTTTTCCGGCCCGCCGGTTCCGATGGCCTGCTCAGACCCGCCACAGCATCGTTCAACGCTATCCGCGCCGCGGCGTCCTTTAGCCCATCCTCGACGCATCCTTCGCCACCGGCGAGAGCCCCGCGTTCGGAAAGCGCCGCTCCCAAGTCGCCGGCAGCGACCCGGGGCTTGCATGCGAGAAACGATTGCCCGGCGGAATCCCGGCGACCGCACTCATCGGGGTGAACGCTGACCAGGCTGCGCGCCTGATAGAGCATCCACCGCGAAACCGGCATCCGCTGGCGGCCGATTAGCCGCTTCGACGATCGCATCTCCGTCTTTGCGAAACGAGCTCTTCAGGCGAGGCGAGCGAGGGAACCCCGGCCTGCCATTGCCCGTAATGCGCTGCTGGGTCTCAGCCACGCCAAGCGATCGAGGATGTCAACCTCGGCGCCGAACGCACGCTACGCGCTGCCGTTGCCGTCGGCGACGTCGTCGCCATTACCGCGCCGCCTGTTCGAGCGTTCGCTCGCGCCTCGCCGATAGCGGCCAGTGCATCGAGCCGCGCCACGAGACCGTCGACCCTGCCACCCAACGCGTCCAGCACCAGTCGATCGCCGGGCGTCGAGGTCGGCGCTGCTGCGCACCGCGGGTGAAGTGTTCCACTTGCTGGCGCACTGCGGACACCCGCTCGCCAGCCGCGCCACCAGGCCGAAGTGGCTGCATCGGCCGGGCGCCGCGGCCAGAGCCCTCAAACGATCGTCGATCGCGGCAATCCGCGCGGCCTCGGCTTCGATTTGCCGACCCGTCGGCGAGCGCCTGTACCGCAGCCGGCGCCGGTGCTGCCGGCGCACGCCGCAGTCCGTCCAGGTCGGTGCGCAGCGTTGCGATCGCCCGTTGCCCCCGCCGCGGCCGCTGGCCTGGGCCGCCGCTCTCCTGCGCCGCATGTCGCTTGCTCAACAGGAAGCCGGCGGCGCTGAGATCTCGATGACCACGACCGCCAGGATCGCGCCCGCCACCGCGGCGGCTGCCAGGTGACCGATTCCCCATGGCGGCGCCGCGAAGGCGCGCCAATAGGCAGTCGCTTTGTCCACCAAGCCGGGTGTTGGCGCGGCCTCTGCGCCACGCGCCGGCCCCTTGGGCTCGCCTGCCCCCGGTAGCCGCCCCTCAGGCCTTTCGCTCGTCGCATCGGCCGCAGGCCGCTCCCGCTCGCCCGTTGGGGCGCCGACGGCTGCCGAGCTGGCTTGCGAGGCCGTGAGATCGAGGATGACCGGCGTTTTTTTGCGGCGCGCACGGGCCGCCCGGCCGGGATCGCCGTCTTCGCCGGGTTGGTGGTCCTTATCGTCCGCAGCCATCGCAGTCTCTCCGGCGTCCGACCGGTGCACCCATATAAAGCGTCTTCAGAAAAACCGCACCGCCGCCGTCAAGCGGACGGCGCTTTCTCCGCGGATCGCGGGATCAATGCGAACAGAGCATCCTCGTTGGGCCTGGACGCAATCGCAACGCTCCGAAAGCCGAGCGAATCGAGCGGGAGAGCGGCCGCCGCCGAGAGAGCGTAGGCCGTCACGGTACCGAGCGGCGCCTCGCCGACGAGATCGGCGAACACCGCCGCGGTCCGCTCGGAGTAGAACAGCGCCCCGTCGAGCGCACCGCCGCGCAGGCGCAGCGTCAGAGCCTCGCTCAGCACCGCCGCCGGCTGCATGCGGTACGCCTCGACCTCCGCCACGCTTATCCCGGCCGCGCGAAGCCCGCCGCCGAGATCGCCCCGACGCACCTCGCCTGCGACATAAAGAACGGAGCCGGCAACCGCTCTGCGCTCTCGAACGATCAGCCGGACGAGGTCGTCGACATCGCCCTCGGCCGAGCGAACGTCGGCGAACCCGGCCGCGCGCGCCGCCGCGGCGGTCGCATCTCCCACCGCAAAGACCGTCACTCGTTGCCGCCAGTCGGCCACCTGCGGCCAATTCAGAAGGGCGCGCACCGCGTTGCGGCTGGTCACTGCGAGCGCCGCCGGGGCAATACCGATATCCGGCACTGGAGCCGCCACGGCCGCGAGCAGCGGCTCGACGATCGCTTCATGACCGGCCGAGCGCAGGCGCTCGGCGGTACGCGATGCATCGGGCTCCGGGCGAGTGACGAGGAGGCGCATGCACCCTCAACCGAAAAATCGCGGTCCGCCCCGCCTCTTCAATTCCTCGCCAGCATCGCGTCCGAGCCGCTCGAAATCCACCGCCGACCCCTTCCGCCGCGTCTCGTGCGCCTCGCGCCCGTCCGGCGAAATGATGAGGCCGTGGAAGGAGAGTTCGCCCCGAGCGTCGATGGTGGCGTAACCGCCGATGGGCGTGCGGCAGGAGCCGTCGAGTGCACCGAGGAAAGCCCGTTCCGCGCCCACGACCGGTGCCGTCGTGGCATCGAGGATCGGGGCTACTCGGTCAGCCGTGGCGCGGTCGCCGTCGCGGATCTCGAGCGTGATCGCTCCCTGCCCCGCCGCCGGCACGAATATTTCCGGATCGAGAATCGCCGTCACGCGATCGTCCATCGCCAGACGTTTCAGGCCGGCGAGAGCGAGCAGTGTTGCATGCGCAACGCCTTCGGCGAGCTTCCGAAGACGCGTCTGCACGTTGCCGCGAAACTCGACCGGGCGCAGGTCGGGCCGTTGCCGAAGCGCCATGGCCCGCCGGCGAAGCGAAGAGGTGCCGAGCACCGCGCCGTCCGGAAGTTCGACCAAACTTGCGGCAGCCGGGCTTATGAACGCGTCGCGCACGTCCTCGCGTGGCAAATACCCGGCGAGATGCAATCCCGGAGGCAGCACCGTCGGCATGTCCTTGGCGGAATGAACGCCGACGTCGATGGTCCCGGCGAAGAGGGCTTCCTCGATCTCCTTGGCGAACAGCCCTTTGCCGCCGGCCTCGCCGAGCGGGCGGTCGGTAACGACATCGCCGGTGGTCTTAATCACGACGATATCGATGGCTTGGCGAGGAATGCCTATGGCGCCGAGGCGGCGGGCCGTTTCCTCGGCCTGCGCGAGGGCGAGCGGGCTGCCGCGGGTACCGATGCGGAGGGCTGCGGTTTGCAATCGCCGGTCTCACAATGTTAGGCGCTGGGGTCAGCCCTAGCCGAAGCCCAATGCTGCTGACAACCGCCGGCCGGAACTTACAAGCCCGATCATGACTGGCGGCGCCTCCCCCCGCCCGGCGCTGGTGCTCGGCATCGAGACCAGCTGCGACGAGACCTCCGCCGCCGTTGTCGAGTGGCAAGGCGAGGCTCGTGGGGCTATCCGTTCAAACATTGTCCTGAGCCAGGTCAAGGACCACGCGCCCTTTGGCGGTGTGGTTCCCGAGATTGCCGCGCGCGCTCATGTCGAGGCGCTCGATGCCGTCATTGCCGCAGCACTAAAGAGCGCAGACTGCACTCCGGCCGACCTGGACGCCGTCGCCGCAACCGCCGGGCCGGGCCTCATCGGCGGCCTGCTCGTCGGCCTCTCGACCGGTAAGGCGATTGCGCTTGCCCTCCGTAAGCCGCTGGTCGCCGTCAACCACCTCGAGGGCCATGCCTTAACCGCCCGCCTCACCGACGGCATCCCGTTCCCCTATCTGCTGCTCCTCGTCTCCGGCGGTCACACGCAGATCCTGCGTGTCGACGGCGTGGGCCGCTATCATCGTTACGGCACGACGATCGACGATGCCCTCGGCGAAGCGTTCGACAAGACGGCGCGCCTGCTCGGGCTACCTTTCCCGGGAGGCCCCGCCATCGAAGCCACGGCAGTCGGCGGCGATCCCACGCGCTTCACCCTGCCGCGACCGATGGTCGGTCGTGCCGGCGCCGACTTTTCCTTCTCCGGCCTCAAGACCGCGGTTCGGCTCGCCGCCGGCGAGGCACCGCGCAGCCCCGCTACGGTGCGCGACCTCGCAGCTTCGTTTCAGGCCGCGGTGGTCGAGAGCGTCAGCGACCGCGTCGAGCATGCGCTCGAGCGCTTCCGCGCCGAGGCAGAAGCTCTCGATGTCCGGCCGGTTCTGGTCGTCGCCGGCGGCGTTGCCGCCAATCAGGCGCTTCGGCGCGCCCTATCCACAACTGCGGCGGATTATGGAACGCGGCTGATCGCGCCCCCTTTGCAACTGTGCTCAGATAACGGGGCGATGATCGCCTGGGCGGGGGCGGAGCGGCTTGCCCTCGGGGATATCGACGATTTCGCCGCGGTTGCACGGCCGCGCTGGCCCCTCGACGAAACGGCCGGGGCGGGCCTGTGGGGCGGGACGAAGGGGGCAAAGGCGTGAGGGAGAGCACGTGACTGCCGACGCGGCGGCGCGATCGATCCAGCGCATCGGCATTATCGGCGCCGGCGCCTGGGGAACTGCACTTGCCATCAGCGCCTGCCGCGCCGGACGAAACACCGTACTCTTCGGTCGCAACGCGGCAATGATGGCAGCCATCGCCGTTGCCCGGGAAAACGCGCGGCATCTCCCTGGCGTCCGCCTCGACGATCGCATTCGTATTGCCGGCGATCCCGCGCAGGTCGCCGCCGCCGACGCCGTTATCCTGGCGGTTCCCTCGCAGGAGTTGCGCGGCGCCGCCAAGTCCGCCCTCGGCACTCGCCTGGCCCCGGGGACCCCCGTTGTGATCGCCGCTAAGGGCATCGAGCGCTCTAGCGGCCTCCGCCTCTCCGAGGTCGTCGCGGCCACGCTGCCAGATCATCCGATCGCCGTCATCTCCGGCCCCGGCTTTGCCGCCGACGTCGCCAAGGGCCTTCCGACCGCGGTCACCATCGCATCGACCGAGGCCAACCTAGCCGAGGCGCTCGTCGCCGCGATGGCCAGCGCCAGCCTCCGGCCCTATGCCGAGACCGACGTTACCGGGGTCGAACTCGGCGGTGCTTTGAAGAACGTCCTGGCGATCGCCGCCGGCGTCGTCGCCGGACGACAGCTCGGCGCGAGCGCCCACGCCGCTCTGGTCGCTCGCGGCTTCGCCGAGATGCGCCGCTTCGCCGACGCCTTCGGCGCTCGCTCGGAAACGCTGATGGGCCTCTCCGGTCTTGGCGACCTCGTGCTCTCCTGCTCGAGTGCCCAGTCACGCAACTACGCCTATGGCCTCGCTCTCGGCTCCGGAGAAGCACCCAAGGCCGCCACGCTCGTCGAAGGCGTTCCCACCGCTGCCATCGTTCTGGAGCTCGCCAGGCAGCGCGGCATCTCCATGCCCCTCACCGAGGCAGTCGCGGCCGTGATTGCCGGAACGCTCAGCATCGAACAGGCCGTCGAAAGCCTAATGGCGCGCCCGCTCCGCCGCGAAAAAGACTAAGCCTCAGCCAGCCTATTCGCCAGGCGCCGCACACTGCGCTATCCCTAGACTGCAACAGGCCGAGGAAAAGCGATGGCCTACTGGTTGTTCAAGTCGGAGCCGGACAGCTGGTCCTGGGATCAGCAGGTCGCGCGCGGCAAGACAGGTCAGGAATGGGACGGCGTTCGCAACTTTGCTGCGCGCAACCACATGCGCGCGATGAAAGTCGGCGACAAGGGCTTCTTCTACCACACCGGCGACGAGAAGCGGATCGTTGGCATTGTCTCGGTCATCGCCGCCGCTCACCCTGAGACGAAGGACCCGGCCTGGGAGTGCGTCGATGTCGCCGCCGACAAGGTGCTACCGCAGCCGGTCGAACTCGCCAGGATCCGTGCCGAACCGAAGCTCGCCGAGATGGTGCTGGTCCGCCAGGCGCGGTTGTCTGTCCAGCCAGTCACAGAGCAGGAGTGGCAGATCGTCTGCCGGATGGGCGGGCTGAAGACCTAGCCTTTCCTGTCGATCCTTATGGCCGGAGAGCAACAGTCGGGAGCAAAACGCGCGCTCCGCAGCGGTCCACCTTCCTTCCCCGCCCTCGCTGGGTAAAGTGCCGGCCGGATGTGGCGCTTTACACCCTGGCCGGGTTTGGGTTTCACCGGGCTCTCATGACCTTATTCGTCGCTTCGGCGCGCGCTATTGGCGCCGGCCTGGCCCTGGCCTTTCTGGGCGCATCGCACGCTGCCGCCTTCTGCACCAACCCGGACGCCCTCGGGGTCTCGCGGGTCTTGGCGGTTGACACTAGCCACGGCCTGGAGGTCGGGCGCTCGCAATACCCGCAGAGCCTCCCCCTGCAGCCTAAAGAGGTGGTGCTCACCTTCGACGACGGTCCGGCTCCCGGTACCGAGGCGATCTTGAGGGCCCTGGAAGACCAGTGCGTTAAGGCCACGTTCTTCATCGTCGGCGCGCGCGCCACGCTTTACCCGCACCTCGTCGAAGCAACTGCCGCAGCTGGTCACACCATCGGCACGCATAGCCAGAACCACCCGCTGAACCTCCAGCTCAGGCCGGCAGAAGACGGGATCCGCGAAATCAACGACGGCATCGCCTCGGTGGCGAAGGCGCTCGGGCACCCGCCCGCCCCGTTCTTCCGCTTTCCCGGGCTCGGACACACCCGCGCCATGCGGGCATACCTGGCCGGGATCGGCGCAGGCGTGTTCGGTATCGACGCCGAAGGCGGCGACTGGCTTGGCCTGCTCGGGCCCGACCGCATCCGCGCCCGCTCGATCGCGCAACTGAAGGAACACGATGGCGGCATCCTTTTGCTGCACGATCCTCTGCGTAACACTGCGGCAATGCTGCCGGACCTTCTGCGCGACTTGAAAGCGCAAGGCTTCCGGATCGTGCATGTCGTACCAGCGGGCAGTGTTTCTGCTGCGTATGCCGCCGCGGCTGCAGCCACTCCCCCGCGCGCAATCGCTCTCGCCGCTGCCCAGCAAACGCCAGCGGTCACACCCACGGCATTGCGGCCGCAGCCCGCCCTCTCGCTCGTGCCCGCAACTACGACTGCCGCCCCACGGGCAACAACCGCCGTTGCCACGCGCCCAGCGGCTCCGGCGCTGTTCACCGCAGTCCCCGCAGTGGCTCCCGCCGCCGCGCGACCGTCGGCACCGACAGCGCCATTCCTGACCCCGACCACCGGAGACGATTGAGCCGGCGGCCTAAGGGCAGAAGCGCCCCTCGATACGCTGGATCAGGGCGATATTGGCCTGCTCGACCGCGTTCAGCGGCGGGTTGGATGTCCAGCCATTGGTGCCGAACTCGGCCTGGCCGCGCGCCGTCTGGAAGCGGAAACCGTTGCGCGCATAGATCTCGTTCCGCGCCCGCCAAAGGCCGTTGCAGTCGAGCCGCGTCAGATCCGATTGCCGCAGATTGATCTGCGAGGAATGCGGGAAAAGGTCGGGCGCCGCCGTCGCCGCTCCGCCTCCCGCAATGAAGGCCGCCGCCGCCAGCGCCAGCCTTGAAACAAAATGACGCGCCCGTGCCATGCCTTGCCTCCCTTCGACAGCCGCTCGCTGTTCTTTTCGCCCCGCCCTCGCCCTCCGCGAGGGGCATTGCTCTTGGCCGAGCGTCGAGGCAGAAGGTTTGCCCGAGCGCGGCCGTCGCCGGCATAATAGCGTCGGCATCCGCACCTGCAGGGGGAATTTTTCCAAATGTCCGATGCCAAGTACCCGGTAATGCCCGAGTGGAAATCGCGGGCGCTGATCGACAATCAGAAATACCTGGCGATGTACAAGCGGTCGATCGACGACCCCAACGGCTTCTGGGCCGAGCAGGCCAAGCGGATCGACTGGATCAAGCCCTTCACCAAGGTGAAGAACACGTCCTTCGCTAAGCAGAACGTGTCGATCAAGTGGTTCGAGGACGGCACCCTCAATGTCGCAGCCAACTGCGTCGACCGCCACCTCAAGACCCGCGGCGACCAGGTTGCCATCCTCTGGGAGGGCGACGACCCCAAGGATGTAAAAAAGATCACCTACCGCGATCTCCATCGCGAGGTGAGCGTCTTCGCCAATGTGTTGAAGGCCGAGGGCGTCAAGAAGGGCGACCGCGTCACCATCTACCTGCCGATGATCCCCGAGGCGGCTTATGCGATGCTCGCCTGCGCGCGGATCGGCGCCGTCCATTCGGTGGTCTTTGGCGGCTTTTCGCCGGACAGCCTTGCCGGCCGCATCCAGGACTGCGGCTCGACGGTCGTGATTACCGCCGACGAAGGCCTGCGCGGCGGCAAGAAGGTTCCGCTGAAGGCTAACACCGATGAGGCGCTGAAGAGCTGCCCCGGCGTCGAGCGCGTGCTGGTCGTCAAGCGCACCGGCGGCAATGTCGGCTTCACCCCCGGCCGCGACCTCTGGTACGGCGAAGCCGCCGCCAAGGTTTCGGCCGACTGCCCGCCGGTGGAGATGTCGGCAGAGGATCCGCTGTTCATCCTCTACACGTCGGGATCGACCGGCAAGCCGAAGGGCGTGCTGCACACCTCCGGCGGCTACCTCGTCTACGCGTCGCTGACGCACCAATACGTTTTTGACTACCACGACGGCGATATCTACTGGTGCACCGCCGACGTCGGCTGGGTGACCGGCCACTCCTACATCGTCTACGGACCGCTCGCTAACGGCGCGACCACGCTGATGTTCGAGGGTGTGCCGAACTATCCGACGGCCTCCCGCTTCTGGGAGGTGATCGACCGGCACAAGGTCGCCGTCTTCTATACCGCGCCGACCGCCCTTCGCGCGCTGATGGGCCTCGGCAACGACCCCGTCACCAAGACTTCGCGCGCTTCGCTAAAGGTTCTCGGCTCGGTCGGCGAGCCGATCAATCCCGAGGCCTGGGAGTGGTACTACCATGTGGTCGGCGGCAGCCGAGTGCCGATCGTCGACACCTGGTGGCAGACCGAGACCGGCGGCATCCTGATCACCCCGCTGCCCGGCGCGACTGACCAAGCCGGGCTCGGCAACCTGTCCCTTCTTCGGCGTCAAGCCGGAAGTGGTCGACGCCAACGGCAAGATCCTCGAGGGCGAAGCCAAGGGCAATCTGGTCCTCACGACCCTGGCCGGGACAGATGCGCACCGTGTTCGGCGATCACCAGCGTTTCGTCGACACCTACTTCTCCGCCTATCCCGGCACCTACTTCACCGGCGACGGCTGTCGCCGCGATGCCGACGGTTACTGGTGGATCACCGGCCGCGTCGACGACGTGATCAACGTCTCCGGACACCGCCTTGGCACCGCCGAGGTCGAATCGGCATTGGTTGGCCACAAGGCGGTGGCCGAGGCCGCCGTCGTCGGCTACCCGCACTCGATCAAGGGCCAGGGCATCTATTGCTATGTCACGCTGATGAAGGATCAGCCGGCGACTGACGACCTGCGCAAGGAACTCGTCGGCTGGGTACGCAAGGAGATCGGCCCCTTCGCGGCGCCCGATCTCATCCAGTTCGCGCCCGGCCTGCCGAAGACTCGCTCCGGCAAGATCATGCGCCGCATCTTGCGTAAGATCGCCGAGGACGATTTCTCCAACCTCGGCGATACCTCGACACTCGCCGACCCCACCGTTGTTCAGGACCTGATCAACAACCGCCAGAACCGCGGCAAGGGCTAGGACTAGGACCGCGGTCCCGCCGCATCAGCCGGCGGGACTGCGGGTTCTGTCCTGGCCGGCGCGAAGTCAATAAGTGACGGTTACCACCACGGTGTCGGTGTAGTTCCCGGGAGAGGGCGTCGGCTGCGCCGGAACGAGACCGTAGACGGTGAAGTTCTGATTGGCCCCGCTCCCCGTCGCTGACGCAAGAAATCCTGCCGTGTCTCCCCAGAGGTTGGTCCGGCCGGTGTCGCGATAGAGCCCGTAGGTGACGGTCTCACTGCCATTCTTCATCTTGCGCTCGCCAGGGGACGCGCCGTTGTTGCCGTTGCTGAGGGCGACCGAGTAATCGGTTGCCGGTGTGCACTTGACCGTGACCACGCCGGAGCTCGTCAAGCTCGAAGACAGCAAGCCGTGCGTGCCGAAACTGACATTGCCGGCGCTGACCACGCAGTCCTTTTCGATCGCCGCCGATGCCGCGAACGTCGGATTCACGCTGCCCGACAGAATCTGCGCCGCCGAGCAGGCGGGAAGGCTGAGGTCGTTGGTGCCGTACTCGAAGTCCGTGTCGGCCACCGTGAAGTTGGAGGAGTAGTCGTCTGCCGCGACCGGCGCATGTCCAGCCGGAATCCGGCCATAGAGGGTAAGCGTCGTCGATCCGGTCCCGGTGCCGCCGGCGTTGCCGGCGAAGTCGACGGTCGGGTAGGAGCCGAAGCCCAGCGTCGCATCGCCCCACACGATCGTGCGGGCGGCGTCGGTATAGAGTTGATAGGCGACCGCGCTGCCGGCCCCTTGCAGGTGGCGGTAGCTGCTATCGCGGCCGCCGCTGCCATTGCCGATGTATGGGCAGACCCGAACCCCCGCAAGCGTAATGCCGTTGCAGGAAATGGAGACTGTCGCCGTCGTGTCGACCGCGCTCCCCTGCAAGAGATCGACCGTCCCGAAATTGATGTCGCTCACGCTGGCCGAGCAGCTCAACGCTGCCGCGGGTTCGATCCGGCCGCAAGTAAGCAGCGCTGCGAGCGCCAAGCAGGCGGCCGCGCGCCGGCACAGTGCGCCGAAGGACCTCATAGGCAGACGACGGTGTTGGTACCCGGTCCGCCCTCGCCCCCGTCGAAACTAAAGCTGGCGCTACAACTGCCGCCGTCCGCCCGCTCGACCCGCAGCCGGTTCGCCGCTTGCAGGCCGCGCAAATAAAGCTCCCCGTCGTAGCCGACGACAAAGCTCTCGCCGCTCTCCAAGGTCGCCGATGAGCCTACCGGCAGCGGTTTACCCTTGGCGTCGCGCACGACGAAGAGGGCGGCATCGTGGTTGTCGCGGAGACCGAAGTCGACCTTCACGCCGCCCTGGCCCTGCGGCCGGACGATCGCCTGCGTACGGGCCGGCTCATGATCGGCCGGAAGGTCGTTCACCTCGATCGACAGGCGATTGGCCTGGAAGGACCGGAGACCCGCGACCAATAGCTTGCCGTTTGCCCCTGTTCGGCCGACCAGCCGGTTCTCCGAATAGACCCGCACGTTCGGCGCGCCCACATCGACAATGGCGAAGGCATCGTCGACACGGTCGGCGAAGAAGACTCCGCCTTCCGTCAGCGCGATTGCCCCGGTCGCCTCGGCATTGGCGATCGCCGCGCTCCGTCGCGCCTCGACCGCTCCGGTAAGATGCGCAACCGGGGTTCGGTAACTCGCCGCGGCGACGACGCGCGATCGCTCCTCTGCGATGTCGCCGTGCAAGCGCCATCCCATCTCGTCGCTCTTTGGTCGCTCCATGCGGGCGATGTCGAAGGCGCCGCGCGATCCGGCCTTGTCGTAGACCCCGCTCGCCGAAGCACCGACCCCGTTACCGAGCGGCCGCGAGAGCCCGACCAAAACGCCGGTCTTGCCGGCACCGTCCAGGCTGTGAAAGCCGTCGACGAGCAGCGTCGTGTCGTTCCACAGCCGCTGCCGGTAGGAGAGACCGACGATATCCGTCTTCTCCGCCGACGCGCTGGTGACCTCGGTGAAGCTGAGCGTCGCCGATCCGAGGCGCCCGAGCGGGACCGAGAGGCTCGCCTGGTCGATGGAAAGAGGCTTCCCGCCGATCTTCAGCCCCACCCCGTCATTGGCCAGCGCCGTCACCGATGCGAGGTCGGCGTAGTCGCCGATCGTGCGCTGGGAGCGCAAGTGCAAGACCAGGCTGCGCCAGTTGGCGCTTAAATCTACAGCGACCTCGCCGCCGAGGTGATCCCCGGCGCTGAAGGCTCCAGCGACGGAGAGCAGGCCGAATGTCGAGGCCGGCATCACCGCGCCGATGCCGGCATTGAACAGGCCCTCGGTCGCTTCGGCGTGCCCCTCTAATGTCAGTGTGTCTGTCCACCCGTAGCGAAGGCTGCCCGACACGGCGAAGCTGTCGGAATAGTCGAACGACTTCACGCCGAACGATCGCCTCGGGAATCCGACTTCCGCGGAAAAGTCGGCCAGCCCCTCGCGTAGCAGCGATCCCGACGCGTAGTAGGGAAGTTCGCTTTCGGTCGTTCGGCCGAGCGCGTCGGTCATTACCACGTGGGCGGTTCCCGCGCCCGAAACGATCGGCAGATTGGCGAGCACGAACGGCCCGGGCGCCAGCGCCCCCGCGAAGATTTGCGCTCCGTTGGCGAAAATCTCGACCGTCGAGGGCACGGCGGCGCTGCCGGCAAACGACGGCAGCGGCATCGTCACCAGGTCCGGCCGGAGCGAGAAGTTCCGCTGGATCTGGAGCCCCCCCATGCGGATCGGCCGCGTCCAGGAGAGGCCGCCCGAAATTACGTCGCCGCCGCGATAGGTGAGGAGTGTCTCCGGGTCGGAACGCGACAGCGTCGTATTCAGGCGCACTGCCGATGGCCCGTCGCCGTCGAGTGTCGCGATCGCCGAATGGCTGATCAGTCCCGCCGCACCGAACAGACGGAGATCGAAAAGCCCGGAGGCGGCTTCCTTGTGATCGCCCACGCTGCCGTAGAGCGCGTAATTGAGAATTGCCCCGGGGGCTGCCGGAGCGGCATCGGCGTCCTGCGCGCCCCGCAATCCCGCGTCGAGCCGGTGCTTGGCCAACAGCGAGGGGTGGGCGCTGATGCGGACGACCTGCGTCGTCCGATCGTAGTCGTAGGCGATTCCGGGCACCGCATCGAGGTCTATCGCCCCGCCCGGGGCGTCGATCTCGGGAGAGAATCCGACCTCCGCCGCCTCTTCGACGGCGATCGAAAGCCTGCCGTCCCGCCCCTCGGTGAAGTCGGCGATCAGCCGCGTGTCCTGGCCGTTCAGCACGACCGCCAGAAACACGTGCATCTCGGACGGTCGGGACGCATCCGACCGCGTCGCCGCACTGTCCGGTCGCGGAACCGCTAGCGCGACGACCGGCTGGGCGACCGCAAGAAGGAGTGGGACTGCGAGCCTACCGGCCGTCCTTGACCGTGATCGGCGCATTGACGGGTCCAATCTCGGTTGCATAGCGCACGCTCTGCAGGCCCTTCGGCATCGCCGCCGCCTTCATCGGCAATGGCCAAGTCATCGAACTGCCGCTGAGCACGTAGCCGAGCAATCCGTTGCTCACGCGCGTCGATTTGCCGTTGGCGTCCACCAGGTCGACATCGGTGAGCTTCAGCCGCCCGCCGCCCTTGTTGGCAACCGCCAGCATGACGCGGTCGCCTTGCCGCCGCACCGCCCATTCGACTGCCGGCTTTGGCCGCGTTGCCGGATCGAAAAAGACCGGGACCGAGTAGCGCAGCAACAGCCTGACGGTCTGATCCTTCACCACCGTCGGCTCCGGCAACTGGTCGATCAGAACGCGGTAGCTCTCCTCGCCGGCCACTGGCGCCTTGGCGAGTCGGAGCACGCGGATCGTGTAGTTGCCGCCCGGCGAAACCTTCGCAAAGGGTGGGCTGACGACAACATCCTTGGTTTCCTCCAGCGTCTCCTTGCCGTCCCGCTGCTGCCATCGGAACACCCGCGCCTGCACGGTGATCGCCGCCGAGTCGCTGTTGGTGAGCGTCAGCGAACCCGCCGCCGCCGGTGCGGTGAAGTTCAGTGACACTGGGGCGATGCGCAACGAGGCTGCATCCGCCGACCCGACGGCACCGAACGCGAGGAGCAGTGAAAGGAAGGACCATCCGCCGCGCATGACGAACTCCCGATCAGTAGGTGACGACGAGGGTGATGGTGTCGAGGTAGTCGCCTGCCACCGGGCTGTTTTGGACGATCAGCTTGCCGTAAACCGTGTGGTTCTGAACGGCTCCATTGCCGGTGCCGCTCTTGGTGTCGCTGCCGACCGCGTTGCCCCAGTTGGTGGAGTACGTGTTGTCTTGAAATAGCTTGTAGGACACCGACGACGAGGCCGCTGGCTGCGGCCCGACCATGACGCGGGTCGTCGTATCGCCGTTGAGGCCGCCGTCGAGGCCGATGTTATAGCCGGTGCCGGTGGTGCAGTGGACGGCTACCGTGGTCGTCGCCGTCTCGGTCCCGACGATGACGCCGACATTGCCGAAGACCAGAGTGGACGGCGCGACCGTCGTACACTCATCGACGATCGTCAGCGTGACGTCGAATGTGACTGGGGCGGTGGTCGCCGCATCGGCGACGGCGTTGCAGCCAAGAACAGCCGCAGCTGAACATAGAAATCGGGAAACTGAACGCATGATACGCATCGTTCGTCACTTTCCTAATACGCACACAACGCTTGGGAGTCTGACGGACCCCCGCGCCAACGTGGAGTATTGGACGGGAAAAGCTAAAGACAGCTTAACCCTAACAAGCCGAGTCCGAATTTCGTCAGATTTTAGAGTCGGTTGCGTCCGACTGCGGCCCTTGGCGCCCCCTCGGCGCACTTGTCGGCTGTCGCCGCCGTACCCATCATAGAACGCGTGCGGACGTTCCGCGTCGAAGGGCAAACGGGCGGACAATGAACATCCTGAAGACGGCCATGCTGCTGGCGGCTTTGACCGCCCTCTTCATGGGCGTTGGCTATCTCATTGGCGGCCAGGGCGGCATGATGATTGCGCTCGTCATCGCCGCCGCGATGAACCTTTTCAGCTACTGGAATTCCGACAAGATCGTGCTGCGCATGCACAACGCGGTGGAGGTCGATGCCGCCTCGGCGCCGCGTTACCACGCCATCGTAGAGCGCCTCGCGGCTGCGGCCGGCCTGCCGATGCCTCGCGTCTACCTCATCGAGACGCCGCAGCCGAACGCCTTTGCCACCGGCCGCGACCCCTCGCACGCCGCCGTCTGCGCCACCACCGGCCTCCTGTCCTCCCTCAGCGAGGAAGAGCTGGCCGCCGTGATGGCCCATGAGCTCGGCCACATTCGTAATCGCGACACCCTGACGATGACCGTCACCGCCACCATCGCCGGTGCGATTTCGATGCTTGGCAATTTCGCCTTTTTCCTCGGCCCCAACGACCGACGCGAAGGCAATGGCGCCGGCATGATTGGTGTTTTGCTCGCTGTTATCGTCGCGCCGCTCGCGGCAATGCTGGTGCAAATGGCGATCAGCCGCACCCGCGAATATTCGGCCGATCGCGCCGCCGCCGAGATCACCGGCCGCCCCGATTGGCTGATCTCGGCACTGATCAAGATCGCTGAAGGCGCCGGCCGCGTCGTCAACATAGACGCTGAACGCCACCCGGCTACGGCTCACCTCTTCATCGTCAATCCGCTGCATGGCGGCCGCTTCGACAATCTCTTCGCCACCCACCCCTCGACCGAAAACCGCGTCGCGGCGCTAGAGGAATTGGCCGCGGCGATGAACGCTCCCGCCGGCTACCGCATCGATCTCCCGCGGGTTGGCACGACCGGCCGCCCTCGCGGACCGTGGAACTGAGGCCACCCGCATCGCACCGCCGCATTCCCCTGCTGTTACCGCTAGCCGCGCTCCGCCCGGGCTCGCCGCCCGGGCAGCGGCGCTTTCGGCGCTGGTTGCGGTGCGCGATCGCGGCGAGCCGCTTGAGAACGCCTTAGGCGAGAGTGACGCCGAAAGCGATGCCGGATCTCGCGACCGCGCCTTCGCTCGCGCCATCGTCGGCTCGACGCTCCGCCACAGCGGCGAGATCGCCGCCATTTTGTCCAGGCTGATCGAGCGCAAGCTTCCGCGACGCAGCGGCGCCCTCAGCCACATTCTTGAGTTGGCGGTCGCACAGATTGTCTTCCTGGGCGTCCCCGATCACGCCGCGGTGTCAACCGCACTCGCACTGGCCGACGCCGATTCCGATGCCAGGCACTTCAAGGGACTCGCCAACGCCGTCCTCCGGCGCCTCGGCCGCGAGCGCGAGACGCTAGTCGCGGACCTCGATGCCGCGCGTCTCAATACGCCCGATTGGCTTTGGCACCGCTGGGCCGAACGCTACGGCGAGGAACTGACCCGCCGCTTTGCCTCGGCTCATGGTGTGGAGCCGGCGCTCGACCTGACGCTCCGCGGTAACGCGGCCGACTGGACCGAGCGCTTGCAGGCAACCGCTCTCCCCAACGGTAGTCTCCGTCTCGCCGCCAAGGGCACGGTAGAGAGCCTCGCCGGCTACGCTGAGGGCGCCTGGTGGGTGCAGGACGCCGCCGCCGCGTTGCCGGCCCGCCTGCTCGGCGACGTCCGCGGCCTCGCCGTTGCCGACCTCTGCGCGGCCCCGGGCGGCAAGACGGCGCAGCTCGCCGCCGCCGGAGCCAAGGTCACCGCCGTCGACCGGTCGCCTTCGCGCTTGCGGCGCCTCAATGCCAATCTGAGCCGCCTACGCCTCTCGGCCGAAACGGTCGACGCCGACATCCGCCAATGGAACCCCGGACGCACATTCGACGCCGTGCTGCTCGACGCGCCCTGCTCGGCGACCGGCACCATCCGCCGCCATCCCGACATCCCCTTTCTCAAGACTCCCGCCGACATCGCCGCCTTGGCGTCGCTGCAGGCCGAACTCCTCGCCGCGGCAGCCGCCCTCACGCGACCGGGCGGCACTCTCGTCTATTGCACGTGTTCCCTGGAGCCGGAGGAAGGCGAGGATCAGGCCCGGCGCGCGCTCGCCGCGCTCCCGCTGGAGTCGCTCCCCATCGCCGCTGGCGAAGCCGCGGGTCTCGGTACGATTTCGACCGAGGGCTGGCTGCGGACGCTGCCATCCGACCTGCCGAACGCCGACCCGCGCCTCGGCGGCCTCGCTGGATTCTTCGTGGCCCGGTTCCGCCGGACGACCTGACCCTTCGCCATTCTGGCGCGCGTGACAGCAGCCTGCTAACTGACCGACATGACCGATCTCCACCCGGGCTCCGCCACCACGGCCAGGCCGTCTTTGATCGGCCTGCCGCGCCCCGCGCTCCAGGAGGCCCTTGCCGCGGTGAGCGTGCCGGAAAGCCACCGCCGCATGCGCGCCGCCCAGCTCTGGCATTGGCTCTACGTGCGCGGCGCCACCGACTTCGCGGCGATGACCAACGTCTCCAAGGACCTCCGCGCCCGCCTCGCCGAGACGTTCTCGCTCGCCCGCCCGGAGATCGCCTCCGAGCAGATCTCCGCCGATGGCACGCGGAAATGGCTCCTCCGTTTCCCGCCGCGCGGCGCCGGCCGGCCGGTCGAGATCGAGACGGTCTACATCCCCGAAGAAGGCCGCGGCACGCTGTGTGTTTCGAGCCAGGTCGGCTGCACCCTCTCCTGCTCCTTCTGTCACACCGGAACGCAGAAGCTGGTGCGCAACCTGACCGCCGAGGAGATCGTTGCGCAGATTCTCCTCGCCCGCGAACGCCTCGGCGATTTCCCCGAGGTTGCGGGCACGCCCGGCGCCGCCGTGCCAAGCGAAGGCCGCCTTGTCTCCAACGTCGTCATGATGGGGATGGGCGAGCCGCTTTATAACTTCGACAACGTGCGCGACGCGTTGCTGATCGCCGCCGACGGCGACGGCATCGCCCTTTCCAAGCGGCGCATCACGCTCTCGACCTCGGGTGTCGTGCCGATGATCCCGCGCGCCGGCGCGGAGATCGGCGTGATGCTGGCGATCTCGCTCCACGCCGTGCGCGACGACCTTCGCGACATCCTCGTGCCGCTTAACAAGAAATACCCGATCGCCGAGCTGCTCGCCGCTTGCCGCGCCTATCCCGGCCTCTCTAACGCCCGCCGTATCACCTTCGAATACGTGATGCTGAAGGGGATCAACGACTCGCCGGCCGAGGCTCGGGAATTGGTGCGGCTCCTCGCCGGCATCCCCGCCAAGATCAACCTCATCCCCTTCAACCGCTGGCCGGGATCGGACTACGAGTGCTCCGATTGGGAGACGATCGAGCGCTTCGCCGACATCGTCAATCGCGCCGGCTACGCCTCGCCCATCCGCACCCCGCGCGGCCGAGACATCCTCGCCGCCTGCGGACAATTGAAGAGCGAAAGCGAGCGCCTGCGCATCCGTGAGCGCCTGGCGCTGGAGGCGATGGCGGCCGGGTCGGGAGACTGACGCTCCTCAGCGGCCCTCGGTCAAGGCCAGCCGCAGCGCGAACATCGACAGCACGCTTGCAAAGACCCAGTCGATCGTCCGCGTCAGCCGGCGCGAGTTCCGGAGCCGGCCGGCAATCCGCTCGGCAAAGAAGATTAGCGGCAGGCAGGTCGGAATCGCGATCACGGCAAAGGTCAGCCCAAGAAACAGGAGTTTGCCTGGCGCATTGGCATCGTTCGCAGCGACGAACTGCGGCAGGAACGTCAAGTTGAAGACGATTATCTTCGGGTTCAGGAGGTCGATCAGCAGCCCCTTGACGAACACCGAAGGCAGCCGCTCCGGCGCCGCACCCTCCTTTAGGCTCAGCGAAGAGCCGTTGCGAATGGCGTCGTAGGCGAGATAGGCGAGGTAGATCGCTCCGGCGACCTTCAGCACGGTGAAGGCGGTCGCCGACGCCAGCAGCAGCGCCGATAGGCCCGCCGCGACCAGGAACGCATGGATCACGACTCCGACCCAGGCCCCGAAGAACGCCGCCAGCCCGGCCGCGCGTGACTGCGACACGGTCTTCGACAGGAAGAACGTCATGTCCGGTCCGGGCGTCCAGGCAAGGACGATCGCCGCGCCGCTGTAGGCGAGGAGCACCGGCCATTCGGGAACGAAATCGGGCATTGACGGACATCCGCTTCCACCGGAACCGCCGGATGGACCGGCGGCCTCTCCAGCGGCTAGGTATGGGACGTGAATACCGTTCCGCTGCCCGCCGGGCCAGAGCCCGCCGCCGTCGACGCGACGCCGCGGCCATTTCTGACACCGGCTATGAAGGTGATCGCAGCGGCATTGCTGGTCCTCTCGCTGCTGTTCTGGACGTTCCCCGCCCTCGATATCGCCGTCGCGCGTCTTTTCTACGTGCCAGGTGAGGGTTTCCCGCTGCAGCAGGTCGAAGCCCTGGTCGCGCTCCGGCGCAGCGGCAACATCGTGTTCTACGGATCGCTGGTCGCGGCGGTAGTCGTGATCGCACTCCGCCTGCTCCGTCCGGCCTCGCGCTCTCTCGTGCCGGTGCGCGACGCCCTCTTCCTGCTGTTGACCGCCGCCGCCGGGCCGGGACTCCTCATCAACGGCCTGCTGAAGCCGACCTTCGGTCGCGCCCGGCCGGTCGACGTTCCGCCCTTCAGCCAGAACCTCCCCTTCACTCGAGCCTGGGAGGTGAGCCCGGCCTGTTCGCAGAACTGCTCGTTTCCCTCCGGCGAAGGCGGTGCCGCCGCCTGGCTGATCGCCCTGGCGCTGTTGGCGCCGCCGCGCTGGCGGCGACCCGCCCTCGTGCTAACCGCGGCGTATGCTTTGGCACTGTCGTTGAACCGCATGGCCTTTGGCGGCCACTTCGTGTCCGACATCGCCGTTGCCTGGGGGCTGGTGCTGCTGCTGATCCTGTTGATCCACCGCGCTCTCTACGACCGGCCGCCGGGGTGGCTGACCGAGGGGCGCATCGACCGTTGGTTCGCGCGGGGCACAGCCTGAAGCCGGCGTAGGGGCCCGAAAGGCACGCCCGCTTGCCCGGCCGCGCCGCTGCAGCCTATAAGCCCGCCTTCACCGCGCTTCTTGGGATCCGCATGGCCAAAGTCAGAAAGGTCGTGCTCGCCTATTCCGGCGGGCTCGACACCTCGATCATCTTGAAGTGGCTGCAGACCACCTATGGCTGCGAGGTCGTGACCTTCACCGCCGACCTCGGCCAGGGCGAGGAGCTCGAGCCGGCGCGCCGCAAGGCCGAGATGCTCGGCATCA
>JAXMDC010000005.1:0-165034 GCA_046349035.1 Bauldia sp.
GCTGCGCCGGGGCATGGGAGGTCTCGCCGATGCTGGCGAGGTTGTTGATGCGGAAGAAGCCGACGCGCTCGTCCATCGACTGCGACTGCTGCTCGAGCATCTTGGCCGACGCCGCGCTTTCCTCGACCAGAGCCGAGTTCTGTTGCGTCACCTCGTCCATCTGCGCCAGCGCCTTGCCGATTTCGTCGATGCCCGTCGCCTGTTCGGCACTGGCCGTAGCGATTTCCGAAACGATATCGGCGACGCGGCGGATCGACTCGACGATTTCGGTCAGCGAACCGCCGGTTTGGTTGACCAGTTCCACGCCCTCCTGCACCTGAGCCGTGCTGCCGGTGATGAGGTCCTTGATGTCCTTGGCCGCCTGTGAAGAGCGCTGCGCCAGGCTGCGCACTTCCGAGGCCACGACCGCGAACCCGCGCCCCGCCTCGCCGGCTCGCGCCGCTTCGACCGCGGCATTGAGGGCGAGGAGGTTGGTCTGCCGGGCGATCTCGTCGATGACGCTGATGATGTCGGAGATCTTGCGTGAGGAGTCCTCGATCCGCGACATGGCGTCGACCGCCTTGGCGACGACCGTGCCGCTGCGATCGGCGACGCTGCGCGTTGCCTCGGTGAACTGATTGGCCTTCTGCGCGTTCTCGGCGTTCTTTTTGACCGTCGCCGCCATCGTCTCCATCGAAGCGGTGGTCTCCTCCAGGCTCGCCGCCTGTTCCTCAGTCCGCTGCGAGAGGTCGGTGGCGCTGGCCGAAATCTCTCCGGCCGCGTTGGCCACCTCGCTGGACGCCATCTTGATGTCGTTGATCGTCTGGCCGATGCGCTCTGCCATCTGGTTGGCATCGTCCTTGATCTTGGCGAACGTGCCCTGATACTCGGCAACGATCCGCTGGGTCAGGTCGCCGCCCGACATTGCCGAGAGCACGCGCGCGAAGTCGCTCATAGCCGCGGCAATGCTGTCGAACAGGCCGTTCATCGACTTGGCCATGCCGAGCATGAAGCCCTGCTTGTCGTTGGTGCCGACCCGACGCGAGAAGTCGCCGGCAATTGCCGCGTTGACGATGCCGTCGAACTCCGCCTCGATGCTTTTCTCGGCGGTCTCGTCTTTCCACTCCACCACCGTGCCGAGCCTGCGACCATTGACGAGCACCGGGCTGGCGTGGAGGTGGAACTTGCGCACGCCGACCACGATGTGCGTCTCGTAGGTCTTGGACAGCGTGTCGAGCATCGCGCGCTGGTGCGCCGGATTACGGTGGAAGCTGTCGATCGACTGGCCCATCAGGCGGTTGACGTCGAACGATGGCAGCACCTTGCGCAGGTCCGACTCGGCGGCCCGCAGCATGTCCTGCACTGTCTGGTTCATGTAACAGATATTGTATTCGGTATCGGCGATCATGACGTTGGTTTTGCAGACGTCGAGAGCCGCGCGGACCCGCGATGCCTCTTCGTCGGTCGACCCGGCCGCAGCTGACCTGACCAAGCCGGCATCGGCGAAGGTCGACTTGCCGAGCACGAAGGCCGCCAGCGATACCAGCGCCAGGCCGGTGATTGCCGGCACGCCGGCCATCCAACCGAGAATGCCAGCCGCGAGTTGGACGACGATGCCGACGCCGAGCGCAATGATGTGGAATGGTATTCCTGCCAACCCCCCGTCCCGACCGGCGGTCGGCTTGGCCACGGCAGCGACATGCCCCTTCATGAAGTCCTCCTGAGTGCTCTTGTTTGCCTGGAATGCAGCCGCGGTCGTCGGCCCGCCCCAAGCGGAACGGAACCGCACGCTGGTGGAAAAACGCCCTGACTACGCAGCGGCGGCTGCTACCGGCATCGAGAAAAGATTCTTGAGATCGATGAGGGCCAGCATCTTCTTATCGATGGTGACGAGGCCCGACAGAAAGCTGAGACGCGACGCCTGCACGACACGCGGTACCGGTTGAATCTTGCTCGTGTCGAACGAAACGATGTCCGAGACGCGGTCGGCGAGAAGGCCGACAATCCGAGCATCGACGCGAACGATAATCACCACATGGGAAGCCGTCGCCTCGGTCAGCCCCTGACCGAATCGACACCTAAGATCGATGATCGGCACCATCACGCCGCGCAGATTGAGAACACCGCGCACGTATTCAGGCTGACGCGGAATGTGCGTGATCTCGGCCCAACCCTTGATCTCGCGCACCGCCATGATGTCGACGCCGTATTCGTTGGCGCCGATGGTGAAGCTGATGTATTCGACGCGACCGCCGCTCTCGGCCTCTGCCGCAACCGCTTGCGCAGCGCCGGCGCCCCCGGCCGACGCGACCGCACTCGTCTGCAAGCTCATTCTGCTCAGCCCCTGCCTGACCGCTGTGCCTCGAGAAACGAGGCCCCCGCGTGCGCGAGTTGCGCATCGTGCGAACGACCCGTTTCGCCTGCCTTAGAGGTGCCACGGTAGGGTTACTGAAGCGTTAAAGTTGCAGTTTGTCGCGGTAACGCATTTGTCCGCACCGTGGCGAGTTCGCGCTCGCGGGCACAGGGCAATTTCTGCCGACGGAAGAAGGGCCGGCATCAATTGCAGCCCCGTCGGGCGCCGCGCCCCGATCCTATCCCTTTGAGATTGCTGCAGTCCGAGTCCTGGCACAGGTCGTGCACAGTGCCCGGCGTGAACCCGCCGGCTGCGAGGCGGTGGGTTCCTGGGGACACTGGGGCTTCGCAAAATGGACAACGCACAGCTGATCGGCCTGTCGCGACAATTGTCGCTGCAGCGCGAACTGGACATCGTCGCCAACAATCTGGCGAACGTGAACACCGGCGGCTTTCGTGCCGGCAAGTTACGCTTTGAGGAATACATCATGCCGGTCGCCGCAGCCCTGACGCTGCCGCCCGGCAACCAGACGCTGTCCTATGTGCGCGACGGCGCCTCGATGACGGACTTCACGCAGGGCACGATTGAGCTGACCGGCCATCCCTTCGACATTGCCTTGAACGGATCGGGCTGGTTCGCCATCCAAACCAAGAATGGCGAGCGCTACACCCGCAACGGCGCCTTTACGCTCGATGCCCAAGGAACCCTCGTCACCGGCATTGGCGACCAGGTCATGACCGAGTCAGGGCCCGTGACTTTCGCGCCCGGAGAGACCGACGTTTCAATCGCTCCGGACGGCACCATCTCCAGTTCGGCCGGTTCCAAGGGAAAACTGAAGATCGTCGCCTTCAAGGACGAGACGACGCTGCTCCGCGAGGGCGAAAGCCTGTTCTCCGGGACCGGCGCTCAGCCAGCGGAGAACGTTCGCGTTGTGGGTGGGGCGATTGAGAAGTCCAACGTGCGGGCAGTCACCGAAATCACCCGCATGATCGAGGTAACCCGCGCCTATCAGCAGATTGCCAAGATCATGCAGGACCGCGACCAGCTGCAGCAGAGCGCGATCGCTACTCTCGGTCAACTGAAGAACTGAAGGGCCGATAGATGAACGCGCTGCACATCGCCGCCAGCGGCATGCTGGCCCAGGAACTCAATGTCGAGGTGGTGTCCAACAACATCGCCAACATGCGCACGACCGGCTTCAAGCGCCAGCGTGCCGAGTTTACCGACCTGCTGTACCAGAACCTTCGCCGTATGGGCACCGACTCCTCAGATGCCGGGACGGTGGTACCGACCGGTACGCAGATCGGCTCCGGGGTCCGTTTCGCCGCCACCTCGCGTATCACCACGCAGGGCAGCCTGGAGACCACGTCAAAGCCGCTCGACGTCGCCATCCGCGGCGAAGGCTATTTCCGCGTTCAGATGCCCGATGGTCGAACCGCCTACACCCGCGACGGATCGTTCGAACTCTCCGCCAACGGCACGATCGTCACCAAAGACGGCTACACCGTGGGATCGGGCATCGTCGTTCCCCCCGACGCGCGCTCGATCACCATCAACGCACAAGGCACCGTCCAGGTGGCAACCGGCACGAGCTCGACGCCTACCACGCTTGGCCGGCTCGAACTCGCCAATTTCGTAAACGCGCCCGGCTTGGAAGCCATCGGCGATAACCTGTTCCTTGAGACGCCCGCTTCCGGTGCGGCGCAGGTCGGCAATGCCGGCGATGCCGGGCTGGGAACGCTCCTTCAGAACAACCTCGAATCCTCCAACGTCAACGCGGTCGCCGAAATCTCGGACCTGATCGCGGCCCAGCGCGCATACGAAATGAACTCGCGTGTCATCAAGGCCGCTGACGAGATGCTGTCCTCCACCGCGACCATGACCTAAGCGGAGATCACGCTGATGCTCATCCACCACACTCGCATCGCCGCTCTACTCCTCGCCGCGATGGCCGCTCCCGCCCTGGCCGACGACCGCCCGGCGCTACGCGCCGAGATCGCCGTCGAGACCGACATCGTCACCATCGGCGACCTCTTCGACAATGCCGGCGCCCGCGCCGGCATTCCCCTCTTCCGCGCTCCCGACCTCGGCCGAATCGGTTCGGTCCGCGCCGATCTCGTCATCGCCGCTGCGGCATTGGCCGGCCTCGATGACATCGAGCGCGGCGGAATCACCCAAGTCTCGGTGACCCGCCCGAGCCGCATCGTCACCTCAACGGAGGTTGCCGACATGGTCAAGACGGCCATCGCCGCCAATCTCGCCATCGATCCACGCCGGCTCGACCTCGCTTTCGACATTGCGCCTGAGGCGATCGATACGGCGCCGCGCTCGCCACGGCCGGTTGAAATCGCCACGCTGTCGCTCGGGCAGGATCGTCGCTTCGCCGCAACTCTGTCGTTCGACAAGGGCGATCTACGCCAGCGCATCCGGTTGACTGGCATGGCCGTCGAGATGGTCGATGTCGTTACCGCTACCCGAACGCTGGCGCGCGGCGAAATCGTCGGCGACGGCGACGTGACGCTGACCCGCCTCCCCGCCCGCCAGGTTGTGGCTGGCGCCGCCGGAGCGGCGGCCGACATCGTCGGCCTTTCCGCTCGCCGCGCCCTGCAAGCCGGCCAGCCGCTGGTCGCGGGCGACTTCGCGCCGCCGATCCTGGTCAATCGCGGCGACATGGTGCACATCGTCTACCGCTCCGGTGCGCTTAGCCTGTCCGCCGACGGCCGCGCTTTGGCCAGCGGCGCCAAGGGCAGCACGATCTCGATCATGAATCTTTCATCGAATCGCGTGATCGATGGCGTCGTGACAGCCAGCGGCACGGTCGAGGTGCGCTCTAAGACCACCCGTATCGTTGCGGGGAACGGCTGATGCGCGCCGCCCCCGTTATCGCCCTGCTCTCCCTGGCTATGGCCGGTTGCAGCAGCATCGACCGCCTGGCCGGGGTCGGCTCGCCGCCGCCGCTGACCGCCATCGACAACCCCGCCGCGGTGACCGGCTACGCTCCGGTTCGCATGCCGATGCCGATCCCGGTGGTCGACGATCACTCGGCCAACTCGCTATGGCGCACGGGTTCGCGCACCTTCTTCCGCGACCAGCGCGCCCAGCGCGTCGGCGACATTCTGACCGTCACCGTCAAGATCACCGACAAGGCCGACATCCAGAACACCACCAAGCGTTCTCGGACGGAGAACGAGAGTCTGAATGCCGGCGGCGGGCTCGACAGCAAGTTCATCAAGCTGCTGCCGGGCGTGACCGACGCCACGGCGGCGGTCGACGTGACAAGCGGCGGCGCGGCCCAGGGCGCCGGATCGGTCGCCCGCTCCGAGCAACTCACTACCAGCGTTGCCGCCGTGGTCACGCAGGTCCTTCCCAACGGCAACCTCGTCATCGAAGGCCGTCAGGAAGTGCGCGTGAACTTCGAGCTTCGTGAACTGATCGTCGCCGGCGTCGTGCGCCCGGAGGACATCGGAGCCGAGAACATCGTCGACTCCTCCAAGATTGCCGAGGCCCGCATCTCTTACGGCGGGCGCGGCCAGATCAGCGATGTGCAGCAGCCCCGCGTCGGCGCGCAGGTGCTGGACGTGCTTTTACCGTTCTGACCGAAGAGACCCGGCCGGCCCTTCCCCAGGGGGCAGGTTGGAAAAAAGGCGCAGGCCACCCCAGGGCCCGCGCCTTTTTTCTTTCGACCGCCGCCAAGCGTCTAGGCGTCGGGTCAGTCGTCGCGATAGATCCTCTCGCGCCGTTCATGGCGCTCCTGCGCTTCGATCGAAAGGGTGGCGATCGGCCGGGCATCGAGCCGCTTCAGCCCAATCGGCTCGCCTGTTTCCTCGCAGAACCCGTAAGTCCCGTCATCGATCCGCTGCAGCGCAGCGTCGATCTTCGAGATCAGCTTGCGTTGCCGGTCGCGCGCTCTCAGCTCAATTGCCCTATCGGTCTCGGACGACGCCCGATCGGCAAGGTCGGGATGGTTGACGCTGTCGTCCTGGAGGTGCTGGAGGGTTTCGCGCGATTCGCGAATGAGCTCCTCCCGCCACGCCAGCAACTTTTGCCGAAAATACTCGCGCTGCCGCTCGTTCATGAACGGCTCGGATTCGGTTGGTCGGTACGCTTTCACTGTGTTGGCGCCCATGGTGCAACCCTGAACCCCCGCTCAGCGGGCGCGGACTATAGTCGGCCGCCCTTGACGCGACAATGACGGAAAGTGACAGGCGGACCGGCCGCGTGCCTTATGACGCGATGGGCACCGCCCGGTTCCGCTCAGGACGGAAAGTGCCCGAGCTTGGCGAGTTCCACACGCGCGCGAAGGTCGATGGCCGCCAGCGCTTCGTCGAGCCCAGCCTCTCCGGTTGGCACAAGCTCAGCGAGAACCGCTTCGAGCGCTGCGGCACCGTTGGCCACGCCGCCGTCGAGCATGGCGAGGCGCAGCGCCTGCAGCCGATCGAGGGCGCTCCGGCCCGACTGAAGGGCGCGGCGACGACGCGTCTGCAAAGCGTCGCCCATTGCCTGAAAAGCAAGAAGGGCGCCGACCGATTCGACGCCGCCGCCGTTTCGCGTCGGTTCCGCCGCAGCCGGTCCCGCGGCACTGCCGAGCTCAAACGCCGAGCTCGCGGCGCCTGCACTTCGAGCAGCACCGCTGCGCGCCACTCCCCCGCCACCTGAAAGCCCCGTTATCCGCACTGCGCTGCCCCTCGGATCGCGTGCGGTAGCTTTTGCCGTCATGGTTAACGGCCGGTAAAGGAGCCCGGCAATTGCTGCCGAGTACCCAGCCCGCCGCGCGTCGGCACCAGTCGACCGCTTACAATTTTCTCCATCGCATCAACTGCTTACGTTCCAGGTCGAGGGGATGCTGCGCTTGGCACGGCGTTCGCTTCGGAGGTGGCGAACGATCGGACATCTGGGGACTTCGATGATCGTCAGAGCAGCTTGGCTGGCCCAACTCATCCTTGCCGGAGTGATTCTCCTCGCCGCCGGCGAGCCGGCGTTTGCCCTTTCGCGCATAAAGGACATCGCCAATGTCGAAGGCATCCGCGACAACCAACTCATCGGCTACGGCCTGGTTGTCGGTCTTGCCGGCACCGGCGACTCGCTTAGCTCGGCGCCCTTCACCCGCCAAAGCCTCCAGGCGATGTTGGAACGCCTTGGCGTCAACACCCGCGGCAGCGACCTCAAGACGGTCAACGTCGCCGCGGTGATGGTGACCGCCAATCTGCCGCCCTTCTCCACTCAGGGAACGCGGCTAGACGTCAATGTCAGCGCCCTCGGCGACGCCAAGAGCTTGGAAGGCGGCACGCTGCTGGTCACGCCGCTCCACGGCGCCGATGGCGAGGTCTACGCCATCGCGCAGGGACCGGTCGCGATCAGCGGCTTCTCGGCGGCCGGCCAGGCGGCGACCATCTCCCGCGGCGTCTCGACCGCCGGTCGCATTGCCAACGGCGGGCTCATTGAACGCGAGATCAACTTCAGCCTCGCCGGACGCTCAATCATTCGCCTAGCGCTTCGGAATCCCGACCTCACCACCGCCCGCCGCGTCGCCCTCGCCGTCAATACGCTGATGGGCGTCAATGTCGCTGAGCCGACCGACCCCGGCACAGTGCGCCTCACCCTGCCGCCGAAGTTCGACGGCAATCTTGTCGACCTGCTGACCGACATCGAGCAGCTCCTCGTCGAACCCGATCAACCGGCCAAAGTCATCATCGACGAGCGTTCCGGCATCATCGTTATGGGCGCAGAGGTCCGCGTTTCGACCGTGGCGGTGGCGCAGGGGCATCTTACCGTGACCGTCACCGAGGCGCCGCAGGTCAGCCAGCCGGCACCGTTCAGCCGCGGCACGACAACCACCACGCCGCAGACTTCGATCGCCGTCGACGACCAGTCGGGCAAGCGGATGGCGATCGTCTCGGCGGGCGTCACCCTGGCCGAGCTCGTCGACGGACTGAATGCCCTTGGCATCGGCCCGCGCGACCTCATCTCTATCCTGCAAGCGATCAAAGCCGCCGGCGCGCTGCAGGCCGACATCGTGGTGATGTGATGATGCCCCCCTCGCTCGCCCTCTCCCTTTCGACCAGGGTTCCGGCCGCAACTCCAACCGCTGGCACCGGCGCTGAGCGCCCCGACCTACGCCAGCAGGCGATCTCCTTCGAGTCGGTGTTCGTCAACGCCATGCTGGCGCCGGTCTTCCAGTCGATCCCGACTGACGGCCCGACCGGCGGCGGCAGTGCCGAAGAGACATGGCGCGGACTTCTCGTTGAACGCTACAGCGAGAGCATCGCCCGGCACGGCGGCCTCGGGCTTGCCGACGCCGTCTATCGCCAATTGCTCGCCGCGCAGGAAGGAGGCGCAGCATGACCGCCCTTGCCACGCAACGGCCGCAACGCACCGGCCTAACAGCCGCCGAAGCCGAACGTCTTTGCGCCGAGTTCGAGGCGGCGATGGCCGAAGTCATTCGCTTGACCGAGGAGGAAACGACGCTGGTTCGAGCCGGAAGGCTCTTTGCCGCCGGAGAGTTGGAAGCTCACAAGAGCGACGCCGCGAAGCGCTACTTCGCCGAGGTCGAAAAGATCCGCCAGGCAGCGGTGGCCATCGGCCGCGTCGCTCCGGTCGCCGTCGATCGCCTGCGCCGCCAGCACGACGCTTTCCGGGCTTTGCTGCAGTTCAACCTTTCGGTACTGGCCACGGCTCGCCAGGTGTCCGAAAATCTCCTGAAAGCAGTTTCCGACGGCGTTGCTCGCGCCGCGCAACCGAAGCGTTACGGGGCCGCCGGCACATTTGCGGCGCGATCGGGAGCGGCGGCAATCGCCGTCGACCGCAGCCTGTGACGCCGTTGCGAATGGACGGCAAGCGGATCATCTCGGCACACACGAAAAGGGGGCGGCCGCTGGCCGCCCCCTTACGCTCAACGCAACAATACTTAACCGAAGAGCCGCAGCACCGCCTGCGAGGCCTGGTTGGCCAGCGACAGAGCCGAGATCGAGAGCTGCTGGCGCGTCTGCAGGGCCAGCATGTTGGCGCTTTCCGTGTTGATGTCGGCGACCGTGAGGGCGTCGGCACCGATGTTGAGTGTGTTGATCGTCGCCTTGGTGAAGTCCTGACGGGTCTGGGTCGTCGAGAGCGACGAACCCAGGGTCGAGGCCTGCGTCCGGAGGGTCGTCAGGGCCGTGGCGAGGCTCGACTGCAGCGTGTCGAGCTGGGAGTTGTCGGCGAACTGAACTGTGGTGCCCGACGAAATGCCGAGATTGGTGCTGTTGATCGCGAAGGCATTGCCGTTGTCATCGGCGGTGTGAACGTCGATCGAGCTGGTTCCCTGCTCGTTGAACGTGATGCGGAGGTTGTCGCCGTTCAGCAGGTTGATGCCGTTGAACCCGGAATCGCCGGCCAGTTGGTCGATCTGGTCGCGCAACGCGTTGAACTGCGTCAGCAGGCTCTGCCGCACCGTGCTGATGCCGCCGCCGGTACCCGCCGCCAGTGTCGCCGTCTGCGACGTGGAGCCGGTGATCGCGCCGCCCGAGGTAAGACCGGTGACGCCGATTGCCGTTGTCGTGTAGTTGACCAGCGACAGAGTGCCCGCAACGTTGGTCGCGCGCACCTTGCCGATCAACTGCTGGCTCGAATTGATCGCCGTGACCAGTTCGTCAACGGTCTTCGCCGTGCCGACGACGCCGTCGGAGGAGATTCGGTTGGAGGTGGCAAAGCCGACCTGCGCCAGCGACCCGTTGCCGTCATCGGTAAGAGCAATCTGATGTCCGGTGCTGTTGGTCAGCTTGATCTCGCCGCCGACGATGCTGGCGACGATGTCACTGCCGTTGGTGACCAAGCCGAGGGCGGTGTTGATCGAGTCCTTGACGTCCGTCAGCGTATCGCCGCTGGCGACGGTCACGTCGACGCCGACGCCGCCGTTAACGCCGGCGCTGGTGATCGTAATGACGCCCGCCGTACCCGCTGTTACCGCCGCGCCGCCGGTGCCCGTTAGCGTCGCCGCCGTCGTGCCGCTATGCGTCGCGATGTCCACCGACACGCCGCCCGACAGGCTGAAGGTCATCTTGTTGTTGACCGCCGTCGAGGAGTTGGTGGTGTTGGAAGCAGTGGCGGCACCCGGGGTTACCGAACTGGAGGTTCCGTCCGACCTCGCCTGGCTGACGGCCGCCTGCATCTGGTGGAGCAGGTTGGTGATTGAGGTCAGGCCGTTGTTGGCCGCCTGAATGGTCTGGATGCCGTTCGACATGGCGTCGAGCAGGTTGGAGAGGTCACCCGCGCGCGAGTAGAGGGACGATGCCGTAAAGAAGGCCTGCGGGCCGTCGAGAGCGCTGTTGACCTTCTTGCCAGTCGAGAGGTGCTGCTGGGTGATCGCCTGCAGGTCGGCGGTGGACTGCAGTGCGGCCAACGAGTTCCGCACCGGAGCGGTAAGCGTAATATTCGCCATTGGAATTGTCCTTATTCCCTACACGACCCTTCCTGGGCCCACGGCGACTGTGTCACCTCCGCCCTAAAGCTTGGTTAACCCTAACGCTTAACCATGATGTGCCGAGAACCGAGAGAAGCGGCGGTCTCCGGCGTCGTTGGACGTCAGTCAACGGTAACGGCTCTTCGCTCGGCGATCCCGCTTGCACAGACGCGGCGCAAGTTGGCGGCGCGTGCCGGCGGGTAGAAATGCGTAGCGAGGCGCGCCCGAGCCGCGTCCGCCAGCGCCCCTAAACGGGCCTCGTCAGCAAGCGCGCCGAGCAGCCAAGGCGAGCCGGCCCGCCCCCTCCCCCCGCCCCAGGAAAAGGAAAAGCGGCGGCCTTTCGGCCACCGCCTTTCCCTTAGGTCGAACTGTGCAGCGCTTCTTAGAAGAGGCGCAGCACCGCCTGCGAGGCCTGGTTGGCCAGCGACAGGGCGGAGATCGACAGCTGCTGGCGGGTCTGCAGGGCCAGCATGTTGGCGCTCTCGGTGTTGATGTCGGCGACCGTGAGGGCGTCGGCACCTTGGCTCAGCGTGTTGATCATCGACCGCGTGAAGTCCTGACGGGTCTGGGTGGTCGAGAGCGACGAACCCAGGGTCGAGGCCTGCGTGCGGAGCGTGGTCAACGCCGCGGTCAGCGTCGTCGACAAATCGTCGAGTTGCGAGTTGTCGGCGAACTGGCCGGACGTCCCTGCCGCGATGCCGAGATTGGTGCTGTTGATCGCGAAGGCATTGCCGCTCGAATCGGCCGTGCTCACCGTGATCGACGAGGTACCGTTCTCGTTGAAGTCGATGCGCAGGTCGTCGCCGTTAAGCAGATTGATGCCGTTAAACCCGGAGTCGGCAGCCAGCTGATTGAGCTGGGTGCGCAGCGAGTTGAACTGCGTCAGAAGGCTCTGCCGCACGGTGCTGAGCCCGCCGCCGGTACCGGCGCCGAGCGTGGCCGACTGAGAGGTCGAGCCGGTAATCGCGCCGCCGGACGAATAGCCGGTGACGGAGATCGACGACGTCGTCTGGTTCTGCAGCGACAGCGTGCCAGCGACGTTGGTCGCCTTCACTTTGCCGGTGAGCTGAGCATTGCCGTTGATCGCAGTGACCAACTCGTCGATCGTCTTGGCCGCACCGACCACACCGTTCGAAGAGAGGCGGTTGGAGGTAGCGAAGCCGATCTGGGCCAGAGAGCCGTTGCCGTCATCCGACAGGGCGATCTGGTTACCGGTGGTGTTGGTCAGCTTGATCTCACCACCGACGATGCTGGCAACGACGTTGGTGCCGTTGGTCACCAGGCCGAGGGCCGTGTTGATCGAGTCCTTGACGTCGGTCAGCGTATCGCCGCTGGCAACCGTCACGTCAACACCGACGCCGCCGTTGACACCGGCGCTGGTGATGGTGATGACGCCCGCCGTACCCGCCGTCACGGCCGCGCCGCCAGTGCCCGTCAGGGTCGCCGAAGTCGTGCCGCTGTGGGAGGCGATGTCAACCGACACCCCGCCCGTCAGGCTGAAAGTCAGCTTGTTGTTGACCGCGGTTGAGGAGTTGGTGGTCGTGGAAGCCACCGCCGTGCCCGGAGTCACCGTCGCCGCCGTACCGTCAGCGCGGGCCTGCGTTACTGCCGCCTGCATCTGGTTGACGAGGTTGGTGATCGAGGTGAGGCCGTTATTGGCCGCCTGAATGGTCTGCACGCCGTTCGACATGGCGTCCAGCAGGTTAGCCAGGTCACCGGCGCGCGAAGACAGAGACGAAGCGGTGAAGAACGCCTGCGGTCCGTCGAGAGCGCTGTTGACCTTCTTGCCAGTCGAAAGACGCTGTTGAGTTATCCCCTGCAGGTCGGCGGTCTGTTGGAGAGACGACAGACTATTCCGAACTGCACCCGTTAACGTAATACCAGCCATGGAATTTTCCTTACTCCGAATACACAACCCGTTCTGGGTCGCCCGGAATTTCCCATTGGCCCGCCTAAGCCCGGGTTACGAATCGGAGGAAGTTTGCAAACAGCCTTACCAAATCGTTTGCAACCTCGGGTGGCCGACTTTCCATGGAGCGATTAACCATTTGTTAGGGTTAACAAATGATGATCGCCGCCACTGCCGGACCAATGGTGGGCCTGGCGGACTGGCCGATTCGGCCGCCTAGGCTCGGGGGTCACGCTGTCATGAGCGAGGTCACGCTTTCCGCGGCAATCCGCAAGAATCTCCTCTCTCTTCAGCAGACCGCCGACCTGATGAGCACCACTCAGACCCGCCTTGCCACCGGCAAGAAGGTTAACTCGGCGCTCGACAACCCCACGGCATATTTTACCGCCCAGTCCTTGGATGGCCGTTCGAGCCAGCTTGCCACCATCCTCGACAGTGTCGGCCAGGCCGTGCAGACCATCCAGGCCGCCAACAACGGCATGACCGCCATCGAGAAGTTAATCGAAGCGGCTAAGGCAAAGGCCAATCAGGCGCAGATCACGTCCAATACCTTCCTCCGCGCCTCGGCGCTGAAGGAATACAACGAACTGCTGGTGCAGATCACCGCCATCGCCAAGGACTCCGGCTACAACGGCAAGAATCTCATCGGCGGGCTCAACAAGGATCTCAATGTCATCTTCAATGAGGACAGCTCCAACCACCTGCTGATCAAGTCGGTCGACATTGTTGACACCGACACTGGGCTCGGCCTGCCGTCGCAAACCGAAGCCGTGCTCGGAACCCTCAACGTCTCGCTCGCCGCCCCCGGCCCGACGCCGCTAATGCTCGGCGACTTGCTCATCGACGACACCACCAATTTCGACAATACCGGCGACACCCTCACCTTCACCGACTCCAGTTCGACGGTGATCGGCTCGATCGACGTAACGCCGACCATGACCGTCGCCGACCTTATCGTCGCCATCAATTCCAATTTCACCAATGTCCGCGCCTCCTTTAGCGCCGGCACGCTGAAAATCGAGACGACCGAGGACATCGATATTGCCGGCGGCAAGGCGCTCGGCGCGCTCGCAGCCGCCTCGATTACCGCCACTTCGTCCGCCTGGCAGACCGACTCCTCCATCGCCGCGACCCTGAACTCGCTCAACGGCGCCCTGGACCGCCTCCACTCCTATGCCTCCGGCTTCAGCAACAGCTTGACTATCCTTCAGGACCGCCAGGCCTTCACCAAGCAGCTCATCAACACTTTGACCGAGGGGTCGGACGCGCTGACGCTCGCCGACACTAACGAGGAAGGCGCCAACCTCCTCGCCCTTCAGACCCGCCAGCAACTGTCGACCACCGCCCTCTCCTTGGCCAACCAGGCCCAGCAGGGCGTCCTCCGTCTCTTCCAGTAGGGAAACGCAACAAAGGACCTGCCAGGATGGCACTTAAGGTCGAACTGAAGCCCGGCGAAAAATTCATTCTCGGCGACAGTGTCGTCACCAACGACGACCAGCGGACGCGCCTGTTCATCGAAGGCAGCGCGCCGATCCTCCGCGAGAAGGACATCATGACCCCGGCCGAGGCCAACAGCCCGGCGCGGCGCATCTATCTCAGCGTCCAGCTGCTCTACCTCTCCCGCGATCTCAAAGGCATCCAAGACGATTATTTTACCTTTGTCCGCGATATCATCTCGGCAGCACCGAGTACGCTGCCCTTCGTGACGCGGATAAGCACGCTGATCCTCAACAATCAGCTCTACGCGGCCCTGAAGGAAGCCAAGAAACTGGTCGAGTACGAGAGGGAGCTGGTAGCGCATGCAACGGCAGGCGGCTGACGCCTATTCGCGGGTTGGGACAGCCACCCTCCCCCCGCGCGAACTGGAAGCGAGTCTTCTTTCGCGGGCCGCCGCCCGTCTTCAGGCGGTCAAGGACGAATGGGACCAGCGGCGCAGCGAGCTGGACGAGGCGCTCACCTACAACCGAAAGCTCTGGTCGGTCTTCGCCTCGGCCGCGACCCAGCCGGACGGCGGTCTGCCGCGCGAAGTTCGCCAGAACATCGCCAACCTCAGCATCTTCGTTTTCAACCACACCCTGGGCATCCAGGCGGCACCGGCGCCGGCCAAGCTCGCCGCGCTTATCAATATCAACCGCACGATCGCCGAGGGATTGCGCGCACCGACTCGCTGAGTGCAGAGCGGCTGCGGCGCCGCCAGTCCCCGTTGTCGCCACTCCACGGCTACCTACGAGGCCTATGACAGGACGAGTTCCCCTCACCGAGGCGGCCGGCATCGTCTTCGCTTGCGGCCTCCTTGGCGCCTGCGGCGAGCCTCGACCCGCCGATCTCTACCCCGGGCCGTGGACGGTCCCGACGGCCGCGACCACTCGCGCCCTCCTCTCCAACAACGTTGCCGACTGCCGCGATGCGGTCGCACGCGCCAATGTTAAAACCGGCTCCTCTTACGTCGAGTATCTCGTCTACTGCCGGCCGCGGGGCGGAGAGTGGGCCGCCTTTGTCGTGGCGCCAGCGATTTCCAAGGTGTCGGCGCAAAGGCCGGTCTTCGACGACATTCCCCCGCCGCGTTAGCCGCCCGACGAAACCGTTTGCCCTCCCCTAGCGTATAATGATCGACGCGGCGCTCGGCCGCGCCGAGCGTTGGAAGGGCCAGAAGGATGATCGATCGATCGGCGGGCGGGCGCGCGGCACCTATTCTAGCAATCGGCGCCACCATCCTCGGCCTGGCGGCCGCGGCGGCCACTTTCTACCGCGCCTACGCAACCCCGAGCGGCCTTTTCGATCCGTTCGCATTCTTCAGCGTCGGCGTTGTCGGTCGCCTCATCCTGACCGGACTGCTCTATGCGGTAGCCGCCCTGGCGGCGGCGGGCGCCTTTATGGTGTGGCGCCAGCCGCGCCCAGCCGCCAACTTGCTTTCGCTTTCGGCCGGCTTCGACCTTGTCCTCGGCATCGTCTTCGGCCAGGAGGCGGTCTGGCTCACCGTTGGTGCCATTGCCGCAACCGCCCTTGCCGGCATCCTGGCTGATGCTAGCGGCCTCGCCGCGATGGGCGGACAGGCGGTCCGGCGTCACTCCGTCCTCTTGCGCGTCACGCACTGGATCAATGCGGTGGCGATCTTCTTCCTCCTCGTCAGCGGTCTGCAGATCTTCAACGCTCATCCCGAGCTCTACGTCGGCAACGCCGCCGACTTCGAGCGCCCGGTCCTCTCCTTGGGCGCCCGCGCGAGCCCCGCCGGCCCGATGGGCACCACGACTATTCTCGGCACCGAGTTCGGCACAACCGGCATCCTTGGCCTGTCCAGCAACATTTTCGGCGGCCCAGCGCCGCGCGGCTTCCCGTATTGGCTGACGCTGCCGAGCGTGCAGGATCTTGCCACCGGCCGCCGCTGGCACTTCTTCTTCGCCTGGGTGCTTGCGATCAACGGCCTGGTCTACCTCGTGCACGGCCTCGCGACACGCCGTCTACCTGGCGCGCTCTTGCCGACCCTCGGCCAGCTTCGCCACGTCGGCCGCTCGGTCGTCGATCATCTGCGTGGCCGCTTTCACGACGGGGACCCGCGCCGCTACAACGTTCTCCAGAAGCTCGCCTATCTCGGCTTCATCCTCGTCCTTCTGGTCCTCATTCTAGCCGGGCTGGCCATGTCGCCGGGCATGAACGCGCTCTTCCCGGCGATCATCGACATCTTCGGCGGCCGCCAGAGCGCGCGCACCGTCCACTTCGCCTGTGCCGGCCTCATCGTTCTGTTCATCCTGGTTCATGTCGGCATGGTCTTGATCTCGGGGGTCTGGAACAACCTCCGCTCGATGATTACCGGCCGCTTTGTCCTGCCATCGGAGTCGCCCCATGCGTCGACTGCTCCCGCCGAATAAGCCCCGCTTGCTTTCGCCGGCACCACCGACCCGGCGGAGCTTCATCGCCGGCGGCGTCGCCGCGTTCGGCGCCGCTTCGCTTGCCGCCTGCAACCAACTGGATCGCGCCGGCGATGCCCCGGCCTTCCGCGATCTTCTGTCGTCGGCCGAGAACCTGACGCGCGGCAGTCAGCGCCTGCTGCTCCGCGGCCAGCCTCTCGCGCGCGAGTTCGCCGAGGCCGACCTCTCCAAGCAGTTCAAGGCCAACGGCACCACCGCGCCGGACAGCCTCAGCTACTACACGCTTTCCGCCGGGTTCGCCGATTGGCGCCTGGAGGTAGGCGGCTTGGTGCGCACCAAGCTCAGCCTCTCCCTCTCGGAGCTTCTGGCGATGCCGAGCCGCACGCAGATCACCCGCCACGACTGCGTCGAAGGCTGGAGTTGCATCGGTAAGTGGAAGGGCACGGCCCTGGCTAATGTCCTCGACCTCGCCGGTCTCACCGGCGACACCCGTTACATCGTCTTCGGCTGCGCCGACGTGATGGAGCCGGGCCTGACCGGCGACATCTATTACTATGAGAGCATCGATCTCTTCGATGCCTTCCACCCGCAGACGATCCTGGCTTACGAGATGAATGACAAGCCGCTGCCGGTGGCCCACGGCGCCCCGCTGCGTCTGCGAGTCGAGCGCCAGCTTGGCTACAAGAGCGCCAAGTACCTGATGAAGATCGACGCCGTTGCCAGCCTCGCGCCCTATGGCGAGGGCAAGGGCGGCTACTGGGAAGATCGCGGCTACGAGTGGTATGCCGGCATCTAGCCCGAGGCCCTAGCGGAGATAGTCGGCGAGCGAGACCTGCAGGACCAGCGCCGTCGCCTGGTAGGAGGCCTCGAGGCGGGTCTGTAGCGTCAGCAGCTTGGTCGAGACTTCCGCGGTGTCGGCCCCCTCGTTGGCCTCGAGAAGTCCGCCGAGCATCGTCGCCGTGGTCTGGTGGCGCTCGCCTGCTTCGGCGGCGGCCTTCGCTCCGGCCGCGATGTCGGCCTGCACGGCCTCCAGGCCAAGTCCGCCCCGGTGCAGGAGGTCCTTGGTGCGAACGATCAGCGACTCGGCGCGCAGTTGATCCTGCGCGGTGGCCGCCGAGAAATCGTCGGCGACCAGCGCGGCCAGTCCCGCCATCATCTCGGCGAACGGCTGTTCGTTGGCGCGCATCCCGTAGCCGACCGTGACGCCTTCATCGAGGCGGGCGACGGCCGTGTCGCGCGGGTTGCCGCCGCCGTTGTCGCCGACATACCAGGAGACCGTATCGGCCGGAGTCGCCGCGATCAGCGCCGTCGCCGTATCGAAGGGCGGGCCGTCGACCCGCATCGCCGTCGCCGGCGGGCCGGAGGCGAAGAACTCCTGCGCCGCCTGCGATGCCGAGGCCGCCGTCAACTGGTTAAGGCCGGCATCGGTCAGCTTGGCCTGCAACGCGGCCCGCAAATTGTTGGCCGTATCGGTGACCGTCGCCCCGAGGGCAAAGTCGCCCTGCGCGCCGGCGGTCAGGACGAGTTCAGTGCTCGTGCCGTCGGGCAGGCCGAGCTGCAGCGTCACCGTTTGACCGCTTTGCGGCTGGGTGGTGAGCGCCACCGACAGCGCCGGCGGTGCTCCGGAGGGACCGGTCACGGCGGCGCCGTTCAGCGTGCTGGACACCGCCGAAAGAGTGAAGCCGAAGGGCAACCCGGCGCCCTCCTGGCGAAGCGTCACTGTGTCGGCCGCTACCGGATCGAGGATCAACCGTCCGAGGCCGTCGCCGAGATCGGCCTGGCGTCGCTCGTCCGTGACCTGCCGAAGACCGGCCAATCCGGGCGCTCCGTCGAGGATGGTCGCAAGGTCGGCGACCGCCTTCTGGTCGACCGCGCGGCCGGCAAACAGCGCCCGGTTCGCGTAGTCGCTATTGAGGTGGGCAATCATTTCCTCCAACGCGCCGCGGGCAATGCGCTGGTCGCCGCTGGCGCCGTTGACGTCGACTTCGAACGGTAGTCCGCCGAGCGAGTTCGCAGTCTCCTTGCGGAGCGCAGACATCCGCCCGAGCGTCGCGTCCATCACCTGCAGGCGCCCGGTGACCATCGATACGGTGTCGCGGAAGGCCCCGACGGAATCCTGCGCCCGCCGCAGGGCCAGCGACACCGACCGCGCCATGCCGAGATCGGCGTAGTTGTCCGCGCGCTGACCGGTCGCCAACTGCCGATGCAGCGAGTCGAGCTCGGTCCGCATGCCCGGCAGGGCAAGCAGTGCCCCCGGGGTATGCGAATAGCTGGTCGGCATGATCGCCATGGTCAGATCCGCATCAGGAGATCGAAGAGGTCTTTGACGACTGTCATCACTCGGGCGTTGGCGGCGTAGGCATTCTGCAACTCGACGAGGTGGGCCATCTCCTCGTCGATGTTGACCGCGGCGGACTCCGACAGCCGCGTATTGAGCGACGACACGGTGGCCTGCTGCGCCTCGTCGCGCGCAGTAGCCGTCGCCGCGACTTCACCGCGCTGGTCGAGGACCGCCCCGACGAACTCGCCGATCGATCCCACGAACGGGCCGGTCGCTGTGCCGATGCCGGAGCCGCCGGCGAAGGTGAAGGCCGTGTTCAGCAGACGGTCGACCAGCGCCTGCGGCCGCGCCGCGTCGCCGGTGCCTACCCCCGCGTCGTAGAGAACGAGACCGGAGGGATCGGCCGACAGCAGTGCGTTGACGTTGATGCGGCCGGCAAAGCCGACCGACTGCCCGTTGCCGTCGGGCGCACCGGTGTAAGGCTTGCCGACAGCATCGACGAAGAGCGGCACCGCTAGATCGCCGGCCGCCAGCGCTGTCGCGGTGCGCGCACCGGAGAGCGCATTGACGTCGGTCGTGCCCGCGGCGCCGTCGTCGAGGATGCGGATGGTGTTGCCGCTGGGATTGGAGACGGTGAAGCCTGGCCCGAGCGCCGCCTGCATCTGCGCCACCACCGACGCCATGCCGCCGGAGAAGTCGATGCCGATCACTTGGTCGGTCGGATCGCCGGTGAGGTTATCGTCAAGCGGCAGCACCGACGGGTCGTCGACCCGCATGAAGGTGATGCGGTGATCCTGGCTGGCGATGAGATCGCGATAGTCCAGCGTGATGGTGTTGCCGGAGAGCAGGCCGGTCGCGTCGATGTCGAAGCCGTTGGCCGGACCGCTGCTGGCCGCCACGCTTGAAATGTTGACGGTCGACGCCGCCCGCGCGATTTGGTCGGCGATCGCATCGAGCTGGCGTTGCGCTTCGGGCAGCATGGTGTCGCGAAGATCACGGAGAGCACCGATCACTCCCGTGCGCACCGAACCGTCGGCGAAAAGGTCGGTACGCATTCCCGATGGCGAAACGGCGACAAGCGTGCCGACCGAGCGCACGGTCGGGTCGGCGCTCCATTGGTCCTCGGGTGTCACGCCGATCTGGGCGTCGAACTCCAGCAGCGCAACGCGCCCGTCGAACAGCGGCGTACCGTTGCGCGTGGCAATCGTCACCCGCCCGCCGCCGACTTCGGTGACGTTGATGTCGAGAAGCTGCGCCAGAACGTCGATCGCCTGATCGCGCTGGTCGAGGAGATCGGCCGGAGGCGACCCGCCATAGGCCGCCATCGCTGAATCGACCCGCACCAACGTATCGAGCGCCGCATTGGCTTGCGCTGTCGCGTCGCGCAAGCCCACTTCCGCCTGGCTGCGCATCGCCTGCACCTGCGTGGTGAGGCTGTTGAGCTGACCGGCCAAAGCCCCCGCCGCCCCGAGCACATCGCGCCGCGCCGAGGTCGATTCCGGGGTCGTCGCCAGCGCCGAGAGGGCATTGCCGAAAGCACCGAACAACGTGTCCAGCGATGTCGGCCCGCCGGGCGAGCCGAACGCCCGGTCGAGTTCCGCCAACGCCTGGGCGGTCATCGACGAGTACTGGCCGACCCCGGACTGCACACGAAACTGGGTCTGGATGGCCGCATCGAGCTGGCGTTGGACAACCCCCGCATCGACGCCGACAGTCTGGCCGCCGACGTAGTTGGCGGTCGCCATCAGCGACTTGCGCGTATACCCGGCCGTCCCCGCATTGGCGATGTTGGTCGCCGTCAGTTGCAGGCTGGACTGCGTGAAGCGCAGCCCGCTTAGCGCCGAGGAAAGGGCATTGGTCAGGCCCATGACGTCACCTCGATCCCGCGGTGTCTAGGGATGAGACGCTAACGAATGATGTTCATGACCTCCTTCAGCATGTCGCTGGCGGTGGTGATCACCCGCGTGTTGGCGCTGTACGCCTGCTGGGTGATGATCATTTTCGAAAATTCGTCGGCAATGTCCGAGTTGGAGGCCTCCAGCGACTGGCCGACGATCTGCCCCGAGGCGCCAAGGATCGGCTCGCCCGAATCGTCGGTCGCCGAGAACGCCTCCCCGTCGAGGCGCACCAGTTGCGATTCGGCGTTGAACTTGGCGAGCGGGATCTGGGCTAGGCCGATCACCCGTCCGTTGGTGTAGTTGGCGGTAACCCGGCCGCCGTCGGCGATCTGGATGCTGGTCAGTTTGCCGGACGGGCTGCCATTCTGGCTCAGCTGAGTGAGCTGGATCGCTCCGTTCTGGTCGGCATACTGGGTGATGCCGCCGGTGCCATGCTGGACAGTGACGTCGCCGACCAGCACGCCATTCACGGTGAGCCCGGTCAGGGTCACCGACGGCACAGCCGGGGTCATTTGTCCGGCCGCGTCGAAGACATAGTCGACGCCGGAGTTGATCCAAGCCGTGCCTGCCGGGCCCGCATTGGAATCGGACTGGTAGAAGAGGTTCCAGGTGTCGACGCCGCCGGTTGCCGTGCTGTCGATTTTTGCCCATCGGAACTGGACGCTGACCGGCGAGCCCGCAGGGTCGTAGGCAGTGATGGCGCCGCCGGAGATACTGCTGTCGAGGAAGGTCGAAACGTCCGAGCCGATCACGGTACCGGTGCCGGCTGGCGGATTGAGTGGATTGGTGCCGAAATCGAGCGGATCGAGGATCTCGCTGCCGATAACCGCCGAGTCGTAATTGGCGTTCAGCGGCGTCGCCGGCAGGTTGGCGCGATATTCGACCACGCTCGTCGGTTCGGCTTGCAGGAGGTCGCCGGAGAAGCGGATGACTGTCGGCACGCTGCCCGACGGGTTGCCGGTCACCGGATCGAGCGCCAGGCCCTCTAGATAGTAGCCGGCACCGTTGACGAGATAGCCATCCTTGTCGAGTTCGAAGTCGCCGCGCCGAGTGTAGAGGTCGACCCCCGAGAGAACCGGATGGCCGTCGACCTCGCCGATCTTCTGTTGGACGATGAAATAACCGTCGCCATTGATCGCCATGTCGGTCGTGCTGCCGGCCGCCTTGACGTCGCCCTGGAGCGAGTTGGTGGCGCGCGAACTCGCCAGCACCATGCCGCTGGTCTGGTCTTTGACCGAGCTCGCCGTGCCGGCGACGAGATCCGCGAAGGTCGTGTCGAGGCGCTTGAAACCGATCGTCTGCGAGTTGGCGATGTTGCCCGAGATGTTCTCCAGCGCCATCGACTGGGCGCGAAGTCCGCTGACGGCACTGTTGAGAGCGCCAAAAATACCCATGGCTATTTATCCCTTCGACACGAGGTTGGTCGCTTCGGCCCTCCCGGACCGATTCCAACCGCCTGTCGCAACCGCCATGCCAAACCCGGCGCAATCCGGTTGTGCGTTGCCTGTCAGTGCCTTAGCCACCGCCGACGGGATGTCGATTGCCGACGCGCCAAGGCACAAATCGCCGAGCGGTGGAAAAACTTGCCGACCCGGAAGGCCCGCGGCGCCAACGCCGGCTCACGACCCTTCCCGCAACCTCGCGCAATCGTGTATGATTGTGAATCTCAGGGGTGGCGTCCAAGAAATGCCCGGCCGGGCGGCCGGCGCTCTGACAAGGCTTAAGGAGCCATAGATGAACATTGTCCTGAAGGTTCTGGCTGGTGTTGGTGCACTGGCCCTGTCCACCGTTACCGCCTCGGCTCAGTCGGCGTATTGCGACGGCGTGGCCCGCAACTATGCCAACAACTACTCCAACGCCGGCAATAACGTGGTCGGCGGCGCTCTGCTTGGCGCACTGGGCGGCGCGGCCATCGGCGGCATTGCCGGCGGCAGCAAGGGCGTCGGCACCGGCGCCGCGATCGGTGCGGTTGGCGGCGGCCTCGTCGGCGCGGCCAACAGCAACTGGCAGGGCCTCTACAACCAGGCCTACAATGACTGCATACGCCGTCAGCCGGTGGCGGCTCCGCAGCCGGGCGGCTACTACGCTCCGTGGAGCCCCGAGTGGTACCAGGCCTGCTCGCGCAACTACCGCTCGTTCAACTCCAACCCGAACTGGCCGGGCTACTACCTCGGTTACGACAACCAGTATCACTTCTGCACGCTCTAGGCGCTTCGGGGCGCCAAGCTTGAAACCGCCCGCATCCCCGATGCGGGCGGTTTCTTTTTGGAGGCAGCGATGCTGAGGCTATTTCTGTTGCGGCATGCCAAGGCCGAACCGGCCGTCGGCGGCAACGACCCGGCCCGGCCGCTGACTGCTGGCGGCACCAAACAGGCGCGTGCCGTGGGCGCCAAACTCGCGGCGGCCTTCGGGCGCCCCGATCTCGTCCTGGTTTCCCCCGCTCGCCGCACCCGCGAGACGCTGGCCGCCCTCTCCGAAGCGATCACTCCGCCGCCGGATGCGATATCCGAGGACGATCTCTACAGCGGCGACGCCGACGACTACCGCCGCATCGTCGCCGAACACGGCGGCAGCAACCGAAGCCTTCTTGTGGTCGGCCATAATCCGGCGATCCACGAATTCGCCATCGGCATGGCGACCCCCGGCGACGCCCCGAAACTCGCCAAATTTCCGGTGGGAACGCTCGCCGCTCTCTCCTTCCCAGTCGAAGCCTGGCGCGACTTGCAGCCCCGGTCCGGCGCGCTTTCGGCGCTCATGTTAACCGACCCCGACTAGCCCCTTGCTGACAAACCGGGCTCGGCGATCCCATATGTGCCCGAAGCGGAGAACAGCGCTGGCTTGGGACTAGGCACTGTATTCGACGAGGCGCGGCTTGCCGCCCTCAACATCGCCGACCGCGCCGGCGCGATAGCGGCGCCGACGGTGCGCCTTGGCGTCACCGGCCTTGCCCGCGCCGGCAAGACGGTCTTCATCACCGCTCTCGTTCACAACCTTCTCAGCGGCGGACGGCTGCCGCTGCTTCAGGCCTCAGCCAGCGGCCGCATCGCCGCCGCGACCCTCGACCCCCAGCCGGACGACGCGGTTCCGCGGTTCGACTACGAAGCTCACATCAAGCGCATGGTCACGGCGCGCGAGTGGCCGGACTCGACCAAGCGCATCGCCGAACTCAGAGTGACGATCGCCTTCGAGTCGGCCTCGCCGATCGCCCGCGCTCTCGGCCGCAACCGCCTGCACCTCGACATTGTCGACTATCCCGGCGAGTGGCTGCTCGATCTGCCGCTCCTCGCCAAGGATTTCGCAACCTGGTCGCGGGAGACCCTAGCCCGCGCGCGCCGCTCGGCGCTGCCCGCGGCAACTGCCTGGCTTGCGCGGTTGGACGCACTCCCCAGGGCGGCAGGCGCCGACGAGACCACGGCCCGAGACCTGGCGGGCATGTTCACCGCCTATCTTCAAGAGAGCCGCAACGCCGCCTCGCCCGCCCTCTTGGCGCCTGGCCGGTTTCTTGCGCCCGGCGATCTGGAAGGCTCGCCCGCGCTCACCTTCTCGCCCTTGCCAGCCGCCGAGGGTGGCCTCGCCGCTATGATGGCGCACCGCTACGAAGCGTATAAATGGCATGTGGTGCGGCCTTTCTTCCGCGATCACTTTGCCCGCCTCGACCGCCAGATCGTGTTGGTCGACGCGCTCTCGGCGCTGAATGCCGGTCCCGACGCCCTCGCCGACCTCGAAACCGGATTGGCGGAAATCCTCGCCGCTTTCCGCACCGGTCGGGCCGCCTGGTGGTCGGCGCTCTTCCGCCGCCGCATCACCCGGCTGCTGATCGCCGCCAACAAGGCCGACCATCTCCATCACGGCGATCACGACCGCCTCGAACGCACCCTTGCCCATTTGCTTCGGTCGGCGATCGTGTCGGCGGAAGGCGGCGGCGCCGAAGTGGATGTCCTGGCTCTCGCCTCGGTTCGCTCGACCCGCGAAGCGCATGTCGTCAAGGACGGGACCCGCCTTCCGGCGGTCATCGGCACGCCGATTGCCGGCGGCACCGTCGGCGGCCGTTCGTTCCCCGGCAGCACCGAGATCGCCCTCTTTCCCGGCGACCTGCCCGACGATCCGCAACAATTGCTGGCGGGTGGCGAGGCTCCGCCGCCGCGGTTTCTCGCCTTCCGCCCGCCACCGCTGGAGACTGACGCATCCGGGACCGCCCGCTCCCTCCCGCATATCCGGCTCGACCGCGCCCTGGAGTTTCTCATCGGCGACTATCTCAAATGAACGGCCCACGTCGCCCTCCTCAGGTCTTCCGGCTCGACGAGGTCGAACTCGAGACGCCGCCTGCGTGGCCCGTGCCCGAGGAATCGCCGCTCGACTCCGACCCGACTGCCCGCCATCGCCCGCGGGGTCGTTTGGCGGTCGGCGCCTTCCTGACCGCCGTCGCGGGATTAGTGCTCCTGGCGCTCGGCCTGGCGGTTGAGCGGTTGATATCGGACCTCTTCGGTCGCGCCGGCTGGCTCGGCTGGGTCGGCATCGCCCTGGCCGCAGTTGCCGCCGGCGCCGCGGCGGCGATCGTCCTCCGCGAATTCGGCGGGCTTCGCGCGCTGCGTCGCCTCCGCCACATCCATGCCCTGGCATCGACCGCAGCCGCTATGGACGACGCGGGGAAGGCCCGCCAGGCGATCCGCGAACTCGCCGAGTTCTACCGAACGCGCCCGGAAACCGCTCATGCGCGTCAGGCCTTGGCGGTCCATGGCCAGGAGATTATCGATGGACGTGACCTGATCGGCCTCGGCGAGCGCGAACTCCTGTCGGCCTTCGACGCCTCGGCGCGCCGTGCCGTCCTGGAGAGCGCCAAACGCGTCTCCGCCATAACCGCCGTGTCGCCGCGCGCCGTCTTCAATGTCGGCTTCGTCTTCGCCGAAACCATCCGCCTGGTCCGCACCGTCGCGCGCCTCTACGGCGGTCCCTCCGCCGCGCTCGGCTTTCTCAAGCTCGGCAGCGCCGTCGCCGGACACCTGACCCTTACTGGCGGGCTGGCAGCCGGCGACGCCCTCGTCCAGCAACTGGTCGGGCATGGGCTTGCCGCCCGCCTGTCGGCCCGGCTGGCGGAGGGCCTCGTCAACGGCGTCCTGACCGCGCGCGTCGGCCTGGCGGCCATCGACGTCTGCCGTCCCTTCCCGTTCGTTGCTGTGCGCCCCCCACGCCTCACCGAGCTCGCCGCCGAACTCGGCCGCGGCGTGACTGGCAGCGGCACGGGCAGCTAGTCGGGGATGAGTCCGAGCTTCTTCTGCAGGCTGGACGACGAGGTCGTGTACTGGAAAACGACGCGCTTGCCGGGGAACGCCACCGCGCTCGCCGCCTGCGCCATCAGCGCCGCCTCGTGAAATCCCGAAAGGATAAGCTTCAGCTTGCCGGGATAAGTGTTGATGTCGCCGATGGCGAAAACGCCCGGCTCGGAGGTCTGGAACTTTTCGGTGTCGACCGGGATGAGGTTGTCGGCGAGGCGCAGGCCCCAGTTGGCGAGCGGCCCGAGCTTCATCGTTAGCCCGAAGAACGGCAGGATGCGATTGACCGCGAACTCCGTCACTTCGCCCTTGGCGTCCTTGACGAGAACGGCGGAAACCTCGCCGTTGTCGCCTTTGAGGCCCGCCATCTGCCCGAGCGCCAGCCGCACCTTCCCCGCCGCGACCATCTCCCGCATCTGGTCGACGCTATGCGGTGCGGCGCGGAACTCGTCCCGACGATGGAGCAGCGTCAGACTGCGCGCGATCGGCTGCAGCGCCAGCGTCCAATCGAGAGCCGAATCGCCGCCGCCGACGATGAGAACGTCCTTCCCGCGAAAGTCCTCCATCCGGCGCACGGAGTAGTAGACCGACGTTCCTTCGAAGGCTTCGATCCCCGGAACGGGGGGACGCTTCGGCTGGAAGGAACCGCCGCCGGCAGCGATGACCACCACCTTCGCGACGAATTCTTTGCCGCGATCGGTACGGAGGCGGAAGCGACCGTCTTCCAACCGCTCCAGCGTCTCGACCATTTCGCCGAGATGGAAGGTCGGATTGAAGGGACGGATCTGCTCCAACAGGTTGCGGATAAGGTCGCCGCCGGTGACCACCGGCAACCCCGGGATGTCGTAGATCGGCTTCTCCGGATAGAGCTCCGCGCACTGCCCGCCCGGCTTGTCGAGGATGTCCACGACCTGGGCGGAGATATCGAGGAGGCCGAGCTGAAAGACGGCGAAAAGACCGACCGGTCCGGCGCCGACGATGACCGCATCGCACTCCAGCAGTCCGGACGCCGCGTTGCCGCTCATCTCTAACCCTGTCGCTCGGGTATCCGCACGATCAATCCATCCAACGCGTCGCTGACACGGATTTGGCAGGAGAGGCGCGAAGTCGGCCGCACATCGTAGGCGAAGTCGAGCATATCCTCTTCCATCGCCGACGGCTCGCCGGCCGCCGCCTTCCAGGCGTCGTCGACATAGACGTGGCAAGTCGCGCACGCGCAGGCGCCACCGCACTCGGCCTCGATGCCGGGCACGCTGTTACGCACGGCGTTTTCCATCACCGTCGTGCCTTTGGCCGCTTCAACGACGTAAGGCACGCCATCGGCGGCAATGTATGTAATCCGAGGCATGAGAGCCCGACTGCGGGGAGGAGCGGAGCCCGGCCTCTATATGGGATTTGCCTCGCCCGCGCCAACGCGCAAGTCGTCGCTGCCGATGAGAGTGCGAACGAACGCGACCGCCCGTGCAGCCTCGGCGGCGAGCCGCTCGACGCCTTCTGCATCCTCCACAGCCGATTGCTCCAGCGCTTCCGCCGCCGCAGCGAGCCCGAAGGCGCCGACCGCAAGCGCCGATCCCCTGAGGAGATGGGCGGCAGCTTTACGGTCGTTAGCCTCGGCGCAGCGCATCGCCGGCACTCGTGCTCCGACCTGGCTGACGAATAGACGCAGAACCTCCTGTTCCAGTGCCGCTTGCCCAAACGTCTGCTGCCGCAGGTGCAGGAGGTCGATCGGATCGGAGCGCTGGCCGCCGCTGGGAGTGGGTTCGGCGGAACCTGCCGCAACCGCAGATGGTCGGCGCATGGAAACCCGGGCCTTTCCTTACCAGTCGCGGTCCACCCTAGCCCCGCTCCCCCAGCCGATTCGTTAACCGGGGCCCGCCGCCGGCGCTTTCTTAAAATATCGTTAACAACCCCGCCCAACGCCTCCCCCGCCAAGGCTTTGGCAATCGCCAAACGCCACAGATTTGGCGTGTTTTGAGCCAATTTGAAGCCGTGGGACGAGCCCGAGTTTCTTGTTCCTAGCCCATCGATCTGCCATTAGGATGGCCGGTAGCGAAGGCGGGAACGGACCGGGGCGCGAGGGGAACAACCCGCGCTTTTGTCACAGTTCGGCGGGGCTGGCGGCGGCCCTGTCGGCGGCAGTCCGCGCTTTGTGCACGTCAGTCGGGCGGGGCCGACCGAGCGCCGATGATGTGCTGAGTACGACGCGAGGCAGCGAGAATGGCGACCAACCCCAAAGCCAAGAACCCCAGCGAGGAAGCCCTTTCGGCTGTGGAGGAGGCGCTGCGTCTCGACTTCGGCGGACCCGAGGGCGCCGCTCCGCCGACCGAACCGCGTCGCGAACCGGACCAGGCGGCTCTGCGCCCGCCGCGGCCGGCCTTGCGCAACGATAAACGCCTTGAACCGCCGGAGCCGCCGGCTCGGGCCGGCGAGCCGCGCCGCGACGTCCGCCGCCCCGACCCGACACAGCAGCGCCGTCCCGAGCCGCCACGCCGCAACGAGCCGCCGCGCCGGCCGGAGCCGGCGTCGGCCTTCCCGGCCGATGCGCCCCCGCCGCCACGCCAGCGCGCGCCTGGCGACGCACAGCGTCCACGCCGCCTTGCGGCTAACGACGACCGGCGGAGCGCCTTCTCGGCGAGCCAGCGGCGTCCGTCGCGACTGATCTATCCGATCGCCGGCCTGCTCACCCTTCTGTGGACGGTGATCGTCCTCGGCCTTGCCCTCAGCGGCAGCGGCGAATCCCTCGGCCTCGGCGCGGGGCTGGACGGGCAGCATTTCGGCTCGCTGCTTCTCACTCTCCTGCTGCCGATCGGGTTCATTTGGGGCTTCGCCCTAATGACCTGGCGCTCGCAGGAGATGCGCATCGTCGCCGACGCCGTGGCCGAGATGGCCGCGCGCCTGTCGGAACCAGAGAATCTCGCGACCGACACCGTGCTGACGGTCAGCCAGGCGATCCGCCGCGAGGTATCGGCGGTCGGCGACGGCATCGAACGCGCGCTTGCCCGCGCCGGCGAACTCGAACTGCTCGTCCAGAGCGAAGTCTCCTCGCTCGAGCGCTCCTATGCCGATAACGAGCTGCGGATGCGCAGCCTGATCGACGATCTCGCCGGCCAGCGCGAAGCCATCGTCGTCAACTCCGAGCGCGTCCGGGCCGCGATCGTCAGCGCCCAGGAATCGCTGTCGAAGGACCTGCGCATTGCCAGCGAGTCCATCGCCGAGAACGTCACCCACTCCGGCAACCGCATCACCGTTGCGCTCGCCGACCGCGGCGAGCAGATCACCATGGCGCTCGGCTCGGCCGGCGAAGCGATCGTCTCCAAGCTCGCCAGCCGCGGCGAAGACCTGGTGCGCCGCCTCGGCGGCACCGTCGAGGAGGTGAGCACCTCGCTCGCCCGCACCGGCACCGCCGTGACCGAAACGCTGCTGGAGCGGAGCGCCGAGATCAACCAGATGCTCGACACCACCGGCCGCGCCATGGGCGACACCGTCGCCACCCGCGGTCAGCAGGTGCAGGAGATCCTCGGCCGCATCGGCAAGGAACTGACCGACGTTCTGGAACGCCGCACCAACGAGATCACCCGCTCGATGTCGGCCACCGGCAATCAGGTTGCCGAGACCATTTCCAACCATGCGCGCGAGGTGAACGAGGCGCTCAAGGCCAACAGCGAGACGCTGCTCGTCGACCTGTCGCTGCGCGGTCAGGAGATCACCGACAAGCTCGACGAAGCCGGCGACCGCATCGCCGAGACCATCACCAAAGGCGGCGGCCAACTCGCCGACCGGCTGTCCACCACCGGCGATCGCATCTTCGAGGCGATCTCGGTCCACGGCAACGAACTCACCGAGCGCCTGGCTTCGACCGGCGAGAGCATCTCCTCGACCATCCAGTCGCGCACCGCCTCGCTCCGCGACATCATCGAAACCGCCACCAGTGCCGTCAACGAGTCCTTCGACAACCGCGGCGCCGAGCTGACCGCACGTCTTGCCACCGTCGGCGGCGAAGTCGCCAAGGCGATCGCCGTCCGTGGCCTCAAGATCAACGAGACGATCATCGCCTCGGGCACCGAGATCGCCGATAGGATCGCCACCGAAGGCGGCCGCATCCATCAGCAGATCGTCGACTCCAGCTCGGCGGTGGCCGATGCCATCGAGACCCGTGGCGCTTCTATTCATCAGAAGATCCTGGTCTCCGGGCGCGACGCGGCCAATGCAATCGAGTCGCGCGGCGTCGCCATCCACGAGAAGATCGTCTCCTCCGGCGGCGCTATCGCCGACGCCATCGCCACCACCGGCGACGCCATCCGGCGCGGCATGGAGGAACATTTCGCCGCGGTCGACGACACCATGAACGTGCGCGGGCCGGACCTGATCCGCGAACTCGGCACCAAGGCCGCAGAACTCGAGTCCGCGTTCAACCTCCGCCTCAACGAATTCACCAATGTCGTCACCGGAACGATCGACAACGTCGCCGAGGCCCTGAACAGCAATGCCGCACGCGTCGACGAAGCGCTCGACAGCCGGTCGCGGCAGATGAACCAGAACCTTCTCGATCGCACCCGCCAGATCGCCGAGACCTTCACCAGCGGTCAGGCCGATCTCACCAACGTCATCGACCGCCAGCTTTCAGTGCTCGGCGATCGCCTGTCGACGATCCAGAACGACCTTGGCGGCACCGCCGAGCGGGCCGTCAACGCCCTCGACGAGCGGGTCGGTCGCGTTGCCGAGGCCTTCGGCCGCGGCCAGGCCGATCTCGGGCAGCTCATCGACGGCCGCCTTGCCGAAGTCAGCGGCCGCTTGGCCGCGCGCACGCAGGAGCTCTCGGTCCTGCTCAACGGCCGCATCGGCACGCTGAACCAGGAGCTCGGCATCCGCGCCACGGAAATCGCCGAAACCCTCGACAACCGCGCCGCGCGCATCGAGCACATCCTTGACGATCGCCTCGGCGTCATCACCCAGACGCTGGAGTCGCGCACCGACGGCGTCGCCGCCAACTTGCGCGCGGTCTTCACCGACGTGATCGACCGCCTGGCCAACGAGTCCAGCAACACCGCTTCGCTCGTCCGCAACGTCGCCGGCGAAGCCGCCACCGCCCTTGCCGGATCCGTCCGCGACCTTGAGACCGCAGTCGGCGAACGGGCCCGCAATGCCGCCCTGGCGATCGACGAGCGCACGCGCGAGTTCAACAACACGCTTGCCGGCCGCAGCCGCGAACTCGCCGCCCTGCTCGACGCCGATGGCAACGAGCTGCTGCGCGCCCTCGACCAGCGCGGCACCGATGTCACCAACCGCGCCATCGAATCGGGCGAGCGCATCCGCGCCAATGTCGGCAGCGTGCTCGACCGCCTGGCTCAGTCGCACGATTCTCTGCAAAACATCCTCGCCCAGACCTCCGACAACATCGCCCGCATCGAAGCCCACCTCGCCGACCGCTCGCGTGAGTTCCGCGGCGCGGTCGACCATGCCGTGCAGTCGACCGAACTGTCTTCGACCGAGCTCGCCGGACAAGTGCGCAACCTGCGTGGCGTCACGGACGAGGTGCTGGGAAGCGTCGGCTCGATCGCCGAACGCCTGGAGTCGCAAGGCCGAGCCCTCACCGACGTGGCGCGACTGCTGACCGACACCAACCGTCAGGCCGAGGCGGCGGTGGACGAGCGTCGGCGCGCCTTTGAGCAGCTGACTGAGCGGCTCAACGAGCGCAGCCTGTCGCTGGAGCAGGCGATGCGCGGATTCGCCGATGCGATGGCGTCGGAGATCAAGACCGCTGAGTTGCGCGCCGTCGATTTCGGCCGTCAGCTGGCCGAGGGTGCCTCGCGCGCGGTCAAGAACGTGGCGCAGGAGTTCCAGGGCCTGAACGCCACGGCCGAGGCACAAGGCGGTCGCGCCGCCGAAGCCGTGCGCCAGGCTAACCGCGCTCTCGCCGAGGAGATGAACCAGGCCGTCGTTGCGGCAACGCAGCGCTTCGCCGATGCCACGCGCGAGATGAAGCACGCCGCCGAATCGATGCGGAGCGAACTCAACCTCACCCGCGAGGAGCTGAAGCGCGGCGTCCTCGACCTGCCGCAGGAGACGCGCGAAAGCGCCGACGCCATGCGCCGGGTGGTTGGCGACCAGATCAAGGCCCTTGCAGAGTTGTCGGCGATCGTCACCCGCCATGGCCAGTCGCTCGACCTTGCAACTCCCGCCGCCCCCAGCGAGCGGCCCTCGACCATCCGCAGCATTGAGACGCGCTCCACGCCGGCGCCTTTGAGCCCGCCGCCGTCCGCGACGCTGGCCGATGCGCCGTCCTCTCGCCTCACCTCGCCGCCGGCAGAGCGCCGCCCGCTGAGCGGTTCCGACATTCGGCCGCTGTCGGAGACGACGCGCCCGGCGTCCTCGTTCGGCAGCGACCCGCTGCCGCCGCGCCCGTCGGCGCTTGGATCGGGCGCCACGCCCGCCGCCGAGATCCGCCGTCCGGCCTCGACGGAGCCTCTCCGCCCCGCCAACAGCGACAAGGCCGCGCCGACTCCCGCTTCCCGCCCCCTCACCCCGGCGCCGCCGGCACCGCGTGCGGTCATCACCCCTGCTCCGCCGGCACCGGCCCCAGAGAAGGCGCGCCCGGCCAGCGGTGCGGCGCCGACCCCGCCCCCCGCCGGCACCCGGCCGACCGGATGGATGAGCGACCTTCTGCGCCGCGCTTCGACCGATGAGGAGCCGACGCCTCCGCCGCCGCCGCGCGCCAACGGCACGGCGCCGGTCGCCCCCAGCCGCTCCTCCGAGCGTAATGCCGAGGCGCTCACCACGCTGTCCGGCGATATCGCTCGCGCCATCGATCATCAGGCGGCGATCGAGCTGTGGGATCGCCACCGCAAGGGCGAACGGCATATCTTCACCCGCCGCCTCTACACCATGCAGGGGCAGCAGACCTTCGACGAAATCCGCCGCAAATATCAGCGCGACCGCGACTTCCAGTCGGCGGTGGACCGCTACGTCGCCGACTTCGAGAAGCTGCTCGGCGAGGTCGGCAAGAACAGCCGCGACGGCGCTGCCAGCAACGCCTACCTCGTCTCCGACACCGGCAAGGTCTACACCATGCTGGCGCACGCCAGCGGGCGCTTCGACTAAGCGACTCACCGGACCTTCGTCGCCCTCGCCCAGACTGGGGCGGGGCCGGCAGCCATCTCGCACGGCGGCGCCCCGCCGGAAGCACGTGTCGCACTTGTTCTGGTAACGCCGCCGGCTGGCGGCCCCCTGCCCGCCAGACACGGGCGATACAGCCGCCCCCCGCCGTCTGTCGCACTTGTCACACTTGTCGCACTTGCTCGGGGTAAGGCACCGAGCCTCGGCCTCAACCTCGATGGCCGCTCCCTCTCCGAGCGCTCGCCGGAGGAATCTCATCTGCTCAGTCAGTTATGCAACCGAGATTCTCTGCTAGATCAGCCGGTTATCCGCACTGGACCACCGATAGACCGGCGCCGCCGCCGGCAGGGCCACTCACCTTGTCAGCGCTTTGCATCTCAATGCCTAAGCCGACGCCGACGATCCAGCGGACATCCGTCCGCGTTACCCAAAGCAAGTGCGATAGTGCGTCAGGCAGGTCAAAGACCCGCCGATTGTCCGGCCATCCGGCAATGAGACAGACCGGGTCAAACCGTCGAGGTGCCGCCTGTCCGCCTTACCCAAAGCAGGTGCGACAAGTGCGACAGCCGCGACAAAGACCGGCAGAGCGCGAGCCAGATCCGACGCAGGCTGGCGGAAATCAGATCGCCGCCAGCGTCCAGGCGGCAAGGTCCATGAGCACCCGTGATAGCGCGTCGTTGAGACCGGCCACCACACCCTCCCCGGTATCCGCCTTAACCGGAGCCGTCGCCGAGAACAGCTTCGTCGCCACGGCCCGCCCGTTACGGTCGTCGAGCAACTGGACGTAAAGCGATACCCGCGCCGACATGGTGCTCGTCGAGAACTCGAAGGCGCGGATATTCGTCACCAGCTGATAGTCGATGCTGAGCCCTTCGCCGGGGCGGCCGACGGCATGTGCCCGTCGCGAGACCTGGAACGTCTCGACGATCTTGTCCTGCACGACCTTTGGCAGGCGGTCGGGATACTGGACGTCGGGGTAGTAGGAGAGCTTTCCGCCGCCCGACACCACCACCCGCACGCTGTTCAGCGTGTCGAGCGCGGTCGCTTCGGGCACCAGAATCTGCGCGTCGGTACGCCCGGCAAGGCGCGCTGCCGCTGCCGGCGCCTCCAGTTCGTAGGTCACCGGCGGCTGCCCCTTGAACAGGCCGCAACCGGATAGCGCCGCCGCCATTGCCATCGCCATGGCCCCGCGAATGGCAAGGCTCCTGCGCCTTGGATTGAACCGCACCATCAGCCCCAATTCCCTTACCTTTCCGGCGCCTGCCCCCGCAGCGCCGCAGCCCGAATCAACGTCGATTGTAGTCCCTAACTGCCGGCGCGCCGCCGAAGATCAGCTGTTGCGGATCGCGTTCGAAGCCGGCACCGATTCGGTCGAACCGCGCGATCGCATGCCTGGCCTCGGCGATCAGCGCCGTCACGTCATCGAGGCCGCGTGTGGTGAAATTACCGAGCCCGTTGGCGATGTCGCCGGCGCGCCGCTCGAAGGCTTCCGAAACGCGGGCGATCGAATTGGCCGCCGCCGTCGCCGCCTGGAAGAAGTTGCGCCCATCCGGTCCGGTCAGGAGGTCGTCGAGCTTGGTGACGACGCCGCCGACCCGCGCCGATGCAGCGTTGATCTGCTGGGCGATCTCCTTGGCATCGGCGACGATCTTGTTGATGTCGCCGTTGCGGGCGTTGAGGTTGGCGACGAAGGAATTGGCGCTGGCACTCGCCGCCTTGGCGTCGTTGACGATCGCCGTGATGTCGCCGGTCCGGGCGTTGAGGCTGGCGACGAACTGATTGGCGCCGTCCGCGGTTGCCTTGACGCTGGTTACCGCCGCGCCGGCATCGCCGATGAGGCCGTTGAGTCGCTGACTGGCCGCCGCCGTATTGTCGACCACCGACCTCACCTGCCCCGGGTCGACTGCGGCAATCACACCGTTGGCGCGAGCGATCACGCCGTTGGCGGCTTCGAGGCTGGTGTTGAGGCCGTTGGAGAAGCGCGCGGCACTGTTCGCCGCGGCTTGCGCATCGGTGATGATGGCGTTGACGTCGGCGCTGCGGGCAGTGATGCCGGTAACGAAGCCGCGCGCATCGTTCACGGCCGCGCCGGCATTGGCGACAATCGCGCCGACCCCGCCCGCCGCGTCGTTCAGCTTGTTGGCGGCGGCGCCAACCGCATCGACCGCCCCCTGCACCTTCACCGGATCGACAGCCGCAACCGCGGCGTTGGCGCGATTGATGACGCCGTTGGCGTTGTCGAGCGTGGTGTTCAGGCCAGCAGTGAACTGCGTGACGTTGGCAACCGCTGTATTGATCTTGGCCGGATCGACCGCCGTCACCACCCCGTCGACCTTGGTCACCACGCCGTTGGCGTTGGCGATGAGGCCGTTGGCGCTCGTGAGCGTATTGCCGAGGCCGGCGGTGAACTGCGCGGCGTCGGTGAGCACCGTCTTGGCGCTTGCCACGATCTGGTTGATGTCGCCGTTGCGCGCGTTGAGGTTGGCGGCAAAGTCGCGCACGCTGGTCACCGCCGTCTGCGCGTCGGCGACGATGGTGTTGATGCCGCGCGAAGCGTCGCCGACCCGCTTGGCGGCATCGCCGATCTCCGTCACTGCGCCGTTGATCACCTTGGGATCGACCGCGGCCACCACCGCGCCGGCCCGGTTCACCAGCGCATTGACGTTGTCGAGCGTCGCGCCAAGGCCGGTCGAGAACTGCGAGGCGTTGGCCATCGTCGTCCGCGTATCCGCGACAATCTGACCGAAGCTCTGGCTGGCCTCGTTCACCCGCCCGATCAGCGACGCCGCGTCGTTGACGGCCGTGCGGATGGCATTGGGATCGACCGCGCCGACAATCTGGTTGGCGCGCGCCACCACCGCATTCGCTCCGTCCAGCGTGGTATTGAGGTTGCCGCCGAACCGCGAGAGATCGCCCGCCGCCTGCTGGACCGTGTTGAGGACGCCGTTCAGCTGCTGCGAGGCGTTGGCGACATTGGTCATCGCCTTGTCGGTGTTGTCGACCACCGACTTCACCTTGCTTGTGTCGATTGCCGCGACCAGTGCGTCGGTCTTGTCGATCAGGCCCTGGACCTTGCCGGCGGCGTCGTTGATCGTTTTTGCCGCGGTGGCAACATTGGCCAGCGTCTCGCCGACCCCGCCCGAGTTCTTGGCGAGCGCATCCGTAAAAGTCGCGGTATTATTGAGGGTGCTCTTGAGTGCCGGCGCCGCGACCTCGAGGAGCTCGTTGACGCGGTCGACCGCCACATTGACCTTGCCGACCACCGAGCCGGCGCTCGCCATGATGCTGGCGAACGATCCTTCGCTGCCGGCAAGCTTCTCGCCTGGCTTGCCGAGAATGCTGGCCGCTGACGGCGTACCGCCCAGCAGTTGGACGTAGGCGACACCGGTCAAAAGGTTGAGGGCGATGTCGGCCTTGGTGTCCCTCTTGATCGGCGTATCGCCCTTGACCGACAGGACCACCTCGACCTTGTTCGGGTCGGCCTGATTGAAGGCCAAGTTGACTACATTGCCAACCTTGATGCCATTGAAGAAGACGTCGTTACCGGGCGCCAAGCCATTGACGGTGCCGCCGAATTCGACCGTGAATTCGGTCCGCAGCCCAGCTTCGTTGAAGCGCTTCAGCCAATAGACGAAGCCGAAGCCGAGCGCGATCACCAAGAGGGTGAACAGGCCGATGGCGGCGTAGTTGGCTCGCGTTTCCATAGTCCGTCCTCTTCAGAGGCCAAGATGGCGTGCGCGCACGCCATGAAAATAGCTCTTCACCCAGGGGTGGTCGAATTCCAGCATGTCCTGCAGCGAACCGTGCACCAGCACTTTGCGATCGGCGAGAATGGCGATCCGGTCGCAGGTGGCGGTCAGGCTGTCGAGGTCGTGCGTCACCATGAACACCGTAAGGTCCAAGGCATCGCGCAGCGTCATGATCAGCTGATCGAACTCGGCGGCGCCGATCGGGTCGAGGCCCGAGGTCGGCTCGTCGAGGAACAGGATCTCCGGGTCGAGGGCGAGCGCCCGGGCAAGGCCGGCGCGCTTGGTCATGCCTCCAGACAGTTCGGAAGGAAACTTGTCTGCCGCACTCATCGGCAGGCCGACCAATTCGATCTTGAGCCGGGCGAGTTCGTCCATCAGGCGAGCCGAGAGACGCAGATGCTCTCGCATCGGCACCTGGACGTTCTGCAGCACCGTCAGCGACGAGAACAGCGCCCCTTGCTGGAAGAGGACGCCGAGGCGCCGGTCGACCGCGCCGCGATGGACGAAATCGGCGTTGCCGAAATCCGTGCCGAGGATTTCCACCGTCCCCGCCCGCCGCGGCAAAAGCCCGAGGATGGTGCGCGTCAGCACCGACTTGCCGGTACCCGAAGCGCCGACCACCCCCAGCACCTCGCCGCGATAAACGTCGAGGTCGAGTTCGTGCAGCGTCGGCGCATCGCCGAAGCCGCCGGAAAGTCCGCGCACCCGCAGCACTACCTCCTGGCTGCGCTGGCCGTTGGTCTTTGCGGCGGTGGCTGCCTGCGGGCCCATCAATATTTCACCGAGGCAAAGAAGATCGCGAACAGGCCGTCCGCCACGATCACCATGAAGATCGATTTGACCACCGAGGCAGTGGTCTGGACGCCGAGCGATTCGGCGCTGCCGCGCACCCGGAGGCCTTCGTTGGCGGCAATCACGCCGATGATCAGGCCCATGAACGGCGCCTTGATCAACCCGACCGCCAGCGTGTTGAAGGCAACCGCATCGCGCAGGCGGCTGATGAAGGTCTCGAACGGCACGTTGATATAGAGGAAGGAGACGAACGCCCCGCCGACCAACGCCGAGAGGTCGGCGATGAACGTCAGGAGGGGCATCGCCATCACCAGGGCGATCAGCCGCGGCAGAATCAGCACGTCCGCCGGATCGAGGCCGATGACATGGAGGGCGTCGATCTCCTCCCGCATCTTCATCGAGCCGATCTCGGCGGTATAGGCGCTGCCCGATCGGCCTGCGATCATGATCGCGGTGAGTAGAACGCCGATTTCGCGCAGCACCAGAATCCCGACAAGGTCGACGACGAAGAGATCGGCGCCAAAGCGCTGCAGCTGGAAAGCGCCTTGTTGGGCAATGATCCCGCCGATCAGGAACGAGATCAGCGTGACGATCGGCACCGCCTGCAGGCCGGTCCGGTCGAGGTGGTAGACGATCGATGTCGGCCGGAAACGCGACGGATTGAGCAGCGCTCGCGCCAGGCCCCGCGCCGCACCGCCGAGGAGCGAAAGTCCCCCGACGAAATCGTCAAAGGCGTCGACGACGCGCCGCCCGACGGCGGAAAGGACCGGGACATCGCCGCCTTTTTGCAGGGCTGTTGCCGGAGGCGCGGCCGTCGGCGCCGGCGCTTCGACTGCCTGAATGAGTCGACGGGCGTTCTCGGAAACGCCGGTCAGCGTCACCTGGGCGCCGGCGGATGTGAGTTCGTGCCACAGCCGACTGATCAGCCACGCTCCGGCGGTATCGATGTGCGTCAGGCCGCTGAGGTCCAGCACCGCGGCGCGCGGCGGCGACCCCACTATCGCCTCAATTTCGCGTTCAAGACTGGCGACGGTTTCGACAGACCACACGCCAACCGCGGCCAGGGAAGTCTGGCCGGCCGTGCTGGTGCGGATCAATCGAGCTTTGTTCTGTACTGCGTCGGCAGCCGTCATAAATGCCGCATAGTCCTTCTCGCCGCGTCTGCCAAGAATACGGCGGCATCATGCTCCCCTGTGGCAAGTGTGCCTCCCTCTCCCCGGCGCCGCAAGCGCTCAAGCCGGCATGAACGGCATCGACGATCGATAGCGGCCTTTCGGTCACACTCATTCGGGCAACGAACGAAGCGCCGCCGACCCCCTTCCGGTTTTGCTAAACTCCGACGACCTCTGATTCGTCGCGTCGCCGATGCGACCGTGGGGAGAAGGCTTATGCCCCGCCAGCCGACCGAGCCGATGCCGCAAGCCGACTTCGATGCCATCGAAGCGGCAGTGATGGAGACCGCCCGCGGCCGCTGGTTTCTCACCGAATACGCGCGCCGGCATCGCTCCGCTGACACCGAATCGATCCTCGCCGCGATCAAGCAGTTGGAAGGCGCATTGCGCAGCCGCGATTTCCTCGACGGTCCCTCGCCCGTCGGCGAAGGCAAGGCGGCCGTCGTCCGCGGCGGACCGACGCCGGGAAGTCTCGCCGAACAGGAGGCCTCGCTGCATGCCGCTTGGCCCCGCCGCGACGAGGCAAGCGGCGGCGGGCCGCACCTCGCCCCTGGGGCATTGCCGGGCGGCACAACCGAACTCGCAGCCCGATCACCGTTCGGGACGCCTCCCGCGACCGGGCTATCGACCTCCAGCGATGGCAAACCCGATTTGCGCCGAAGCGAGCGGCCGGTATCGTCGGATCTGGTGGACGATCCGACTCTGGCGATGAGCCGGGCCGAGAAGATCGCCCTATTCTGTTAGCTGGCGGCGGCCGGGCTTTCTGTGGACAGGCGTGAATAACGGGGAAAACCCCTGCCGCTCCGCGGGCGCGGTTAAGTGCGCCCCTGCCGCCCGTCTGCCGGGAGGACCGAAGTCAGGAGGTCCATCAGCGCCGCTCCGCCGCTGGAAACCGCAGCCTCTTCCTCCATGTCGAGGACCGGCTGGATCGCCGGCACGGCCGCGCCGCCCCAACGGATCAGGTTGAGATTGCCGTCGAAATCCTCGGCCACCGCCGTGCAGCTTTCGACCCAGTCGCCGGTATTGACGTAGTGGATGCCGAAATCGTCGTGCATGTCGGCATGGTGGATATGGCCGCAGATCACGCCATCGGCGTTGTTGCGGCGCGCCGCCTCGACCAAAGCCGCCCGGTAGTGGCCGAAAAAATTGACGATGTTTTTGACTCGATTCTTCGCCCAAGCCGACAACGACCAATAGCGCAGCCCGAGGCCGGACCGCACGCGGTTGATGCCGGCATTAGCGAGAATAGCGCTCCGGTAAGCGGCGTCGCCGACCAGAGAGAGCCAGCGCATCCGCCGCACCACGACATCGAACTGGTCGCCGTGAATGACGAGGTAGCGCCGCCCGGCAGCCGTGACGTGGATGATGCTGTCCATCACCTCGACGCCGCCGAAATGCCGCCCGGGGTAGTCGCGCATGAACTCGTCGTGATTGCCCGGCAGGTAGATGACGCGGGCCCCCTTGCGAGCCTTGCGGAGCAGCGCCTGCACGACCTGATTGTGGCTCTCCGGCCAGTACCAACCGTTCCGCAAGCGCCAACCGTCGACCACATCGCCGACTAGATAGATTGCATCGGCCTCGTTGTGGCTGAGGAACTCGACCAGCCGCGCCGCTTGGTTTCCCTTCATTCCGAGGTGGAAATCGGAAAGGAAAAGGGCGCGGTGGCGGACCGGCATACGATGCGCGGCGGTTGGGTCGTTGGTCATGGTCTTGGTCATTAGCGGCAATCGATAACAGCTTCGTGACCGGATTGGTACCCGGCCCCGACCGCCGGTCGGGCAGCGCACAATTCCGCGGTTTCGCCCGGTCGTTCAGCCTGTGACGCCGGTCCCCGCCGTGGTACGAAGGCGCACTGGAAAGTCCAGGCAGATCAGGGGGCTAGCGTCCATGAAATTTCTCCGTTTTGGCGCCGAGGGAGCCGAGCGCCCGGGAGCGATCGACAAGACCCGCACCCTCCGCGACATCTCCTCGATCGTCGACGACATCACCCCCCGCACTATTGCCGAAGGGCAACTCGCGCGCCTCTCCGGTGTCGATCTTGAACGTCTCCCCTATGTGCCGATGGGCACCCGCATCGGCCCGCCGATCGCCTGGACCGGCAACTTCATCGGCGTCGGTCTCAATTACGCCGATCACGCCGCTGAAATCGGCCAAGCTTTACCGAAAGAGCCGATTCTCTTCTCCAAGGCACCGAACTGCATATGCGGCCCTAACGATCCGATTCGTGTTCCACCCGGCTCGGTCAAGCTGGACTGGGAGGTGGAACTGGCCATCGTCATCGGCAGGCGGGCATACAACATCCCCGAATCGGCGGCGATGTCGGCAATCCTCGGCTTCACCATCTGCAACGACCTGTCCGAGCGCGCCTGGCAGCTGGAGGGCACCGGGCAGTGGATGAAGGGTAAGTGCGCGCCGACCTTCGGCCCGATCGGTCCTTGGCTGATCACGCCCGACGAGGCCGGCGACATCGACAATCTCGACATGTTCCTCGACGTCGACGGCGAGCGCATGCAGACCGGCAACACCAAGACGCTGGTGTTCAAGGTGCCGTTCCTCGTCTCCTACATCTCGCGCTTCATGCAGTTGGAGCCGGGCGACATCATCACCACCGGCACTCCGCCGGGGGTCGGCATGGGCAAGAAGCCGCCGCGCTTTCTGCGTCCGGGCCAGGAGGTGCGCCTTGGCGTCGGCGGTCTCGGCGAGCAGCGCGCCCAAACGATCGCCGGCTAGCTGCGGTCCTGCCACCAAGCGTGGAAGTGGTGAACCGGCCCGCGGCCGCCGCCGATCTTCTGTCGCGTCGAAGCGACAAGCGCTGCGGTGAGGTAGGCCTTGGCCTCGCCGACCGCGGTTTCGAGCGCCTTGCCTCTGGCGAGCCCCGCGGCAATGCCCGACGACAAGGTGCAGCCGGTCCCATGTGTGTTCGGCGTGTCGATCCGCCGCGCGGTGAACCACCGGCCACCCGATGCCGTTAGGAGGTAGTCGGCGCTCTCCGCCCCGCTCCCGTGCCCGCCCTTGACGAGAACCGCACGGGGTCCGAGCGCCAGGATCGCCGCAGCCTGCTCCTCCATCTCGGCACCGCTGCGCGCGGTCGGCAGGCGGGTAAGTCGCGCCGCTTCCGCCAGGTTTGGGGTCACGACCAGTGCAAGCGGTAGGAGGCCCTCGATCAGGACGCTGACCGCGTCATCCGCGATCAGCGGGTCGCCGCTCGCCGCCACCATGACCGGGTCGAGAACCACCGTATCGAGCCGATGCGCTTTCAGCCGTTCGGCCACCGCGCGGATCACCGCCGGCTGCGACAGCATGCCGATCTTCACTGCGCCGACCGTCATGTCCGCCACCACCGCATCGATCTGCGCCGCGACGAATGCCGGCGGCACGTCGTGGACGCCGAACACGCCTCTGGTGTTCTGCGCCGTCAGCGCGGTGATCGCCGAAGCGCCGTAGACCTCAAAGGCGGCGAAGGTCTTGAGGTCGGCCTGAATGCCCGCGCCGCCGCCCGAGTCGGAGCCGGCGATGGTGAGCGCGATCGGCGTCACGATGCGGCGCCGTGGACGAGGGCCCAAAGCCGCGCCGGCGTTGCCGGCATATCGACGGTTTCGATGCCGAAGCCGCGCCGCAGAGCGTCGGCCACCGCGTTCATCACCGCCGCGCAAGCGCCGACCGACCCCGCTTCGCCCGCGCCTTTGATCCCGAATGGATTGGAGAGGCAGGGAACGTTCCGCGTCTCGAAGTGAAAGCCGGGCAGGCTCGCCGCCCGCGGCATCGCGTAATCGAGAAATGACGCTGTCAGCAGTTGGCCGTTAGCGTCGTAGACCGTCCGTTCGAGCAGAGCCTGGCCGATCCCCTGGACCACGCCGCCCTGCACCTGCCCCTCCAGCATGACGGGGTTCACGGTCGCGCCGAAGTCGTCCACGACGACATAGCGCAGGATAATGGTCTCGCCGGTTTCCGGATCGATCTCGAGTTCGCAGGCGTGGGTGCCGTTGGGGAAGGTCGATGCCTTCTGGCGGTAGCTGCCGACCACCACCAGCGGCTCCGGGCTCGCCGCCGCGACCTCGGCGAGGCTGAGCGAACGGTTGCGGCCGCGCACCCGCACCAGCCCGTCGACGAGTTCGAGTTCGGCCGGTTCGGCCTCCAGCCGCTTCGCCGCCACCGCCTTGATCGCCTCGGCCATTGCCGCGCCCGCCCGGTCGGCCGACACGGCGCCGAGCGGCACCGAGCGAGAGCCGCCGGTGCCGCCACCCGACGGTACGCGGTCGGTGTCGCCCTGGATAACGGTCACCCGGTCGTACCCGATGCCGAGATGGCCGACGACGAATTGTGCATAAGCGGTGGCATGCCCCTGCCCGTTCGCCTGCGTACCGATCAGCAGCGTGACACTTCCGTCTCGCTCCAACTGCAGGGTCGCCGGCTCCTCGCCTGGGAAGGCGCAGGCCTCGATGTAGCAGGAGAGACCGAAGCCGCGGACCCGTCCGCGCGCCGCCGACTCGCGAGCCCGAGCCGCGAAGCCGGCATGGTCCGCCACCGCCAGCGCCCGGTCGAGATGGCCGGCGAATTCCCCGGAGTCGTAAGTGCGCCCCATCGCGGTCCGGTATGGCATCTTTTCCGGTGGGATGAAGTTCCGCCGCCGGATCTCGATCGGCCCAAATCCGCTGTCGCGCCCGCAGACATCGACCAGGCGTTCGATCAGATAGGCGGCCTCCGGCCGCCCGGCACCGCGATAGGCATCGACCGGCACCGTGTTCGTGAAGACGCCGAACGCCCGTACATGCGCCGCCGCAATGTCATAGACACCCGGCGACATCGTTCCGCCGCCATAGGGGATGTAGCCGGCGAACGGCGAGATATAGGCGCCCATATTGGCGACGATCTCGACCCGGAGCGCCAGAAACCGCCCCTCGGCGTCCATCGCCATCTCGGCGGTGCTGGCATTGTCGCGACCTTGGCTGTCGACCAGGAAGTGCTCCGAGCGTTCGCCGATCCATTTGACCGGCCGCCCGGTCGCCCGCGCCGCCAGCGCCGCCAGCGGATACTCGTGATAGACGAAGGCCTTGGTGCCGAAGCCGCCGCCGACATCGGGTGTAACCACCCGGATCTGCTCGCTCGGCACTTTCAGGATGTCGCGGGCGATCGTGTCGCGGATGCTGTGCCCACCCTGCGATCCCAGAGTCAGCGTCCAGCGCTGCTCCTCAGCGGCGTATTCGGCGACAACGCCGCGCGTCTCCATGTAGTTGGTGACAACGCGATTGTTGACGACGCGGATACGGGAGACCCGCGCCGCCCCCGCAAATGCCGCCTCGGTCGCCGCCGCGTCGCCGATCGAGTATTCGAACGCGCGGTTGCTGCGACGGTCCGGCCAGACGAGCGGCGCACCGGCGGCCAGCGCGGCCACCGCATCGGTGACGACCGGCCGGCTGACGTAGCGGACCGCGATCGTCTCCGCGGCCGCCTTGGCCTGTTCGATGCTGTCGGCGACCACGAAGGCGATCGGGTCGCCGACATGGCGCACGATGCCTTCAGCGAGCAGCGGTCGCGGCGGTGCCTTGGGCCGGCTTCCATCCGGCTGCGCCTGGAACCCCGATCCCGGGATCGTGCCGATGCCCTTGAGGTCGCCGCTGGTCCAGACCAGCCGCACGCCCGCTGCCGCCCGCGCCGCCGCTAACCCAGACACGCTGATCTCGGCATGCGCGACGGCCGAGCGTAGGACATAGGCGTGCAGGCATCCCTCCGGCTGGAAGTCGTCGACGAAGCGCCCAACGCCGCGGATCAGCGCCCCATCCTCGACGCGGCTGACCGAAGCGCCCATGCCGAATTTCGGCGGCACCCGCTGGTTCATCCCGGCCCCCGGCGAAGGCCGGCAATCGCGGCCAGAAGCCCGCGAGTCGATGCATCGCCGGCCGGCAGCGCCTCGCCCTTCACCGCGGCGAGGAGGTTCGTCGCGTACTCCTTGCCGAGTTCGACCCCCCATTGGTCGAAGGAGTTGACGCCCCAGATCGCCCCCTGAACGAAGACCTTATGTTCGTAGAGCGCGAGGATCGCCCCCAGCGTGAACGGATCGAGCTTGCGATAGAGGATGGTGTTCGACGGCCGGTCGCCGGGGAAAGTCTTGTGCGGAGCAAGGGCCACGGCACGTTCGGGCGATAGGCCCGAAGCTTCCAGCGCCTGCCGGGCTTCCTCGGGTGTCCGGCCGCGCATCAGCGCTTGGCTCTGCGCCAGGCAATTGGCGAGGAGAATGGCGTGCGAGCCGACGTCAGCTTCATGCCCGAGGGCAGCCACCAGGAAATCCGCCGGAACGACGTCCGGGCCCTGATGCAGGAACTGATAGAAGGCATGCTGGCCGTTCGTCCCCGGTTCGCCGAAGACCAGCGGCCCGGTCGGACGCGCGACTCGGCCACCTGCCCGCGTGACGCCTTTGCCGTTCGACTCCATGTCGAGCTGCTGCAGATAAGCCGGCAGCCGCTCCAGGCGCTGGTCGTACGGCAAGACCGCCAGCGCCGGATAGCCCCAAACGTTGCGGTTCCAGATGCCGATTAGCGCCAAGATGATCGGCAGATTGGCCTCCGGCGCCGCCGTCCGGAAATGTTCGTCCATGGCGCGGGCGCCTGCCAGAAACTGGCGGAAGTGGTCGGGCCCAATGGCGGCCATGACCGACAGGCCGACCGCCGACCACACCGAATAGCGGCCGCCGACCCAGTCCCAGAAGCCAAAGATGCGCTCGGCTTCGATGCCGAACGCGGCGACCTTGTCGAGAGCGGTGGAGACCGCCGCGAAGTGGCGCGGCACCGCACCCTGCCCGAGCCGCCGGACCACCCAATCCCGCGCGAGCTTGGCATTGGTCATCGTCTCGACCGTGGTGAAGGTCTTGGAGACGATCACTATGAGCGTCCGCGAGGGGTGGAGCCCCGCCAGTGTGTCGGCAATGTGAGCACCGTCGACGTTCGACACGAAGTGCGCCCGCGGTCCGCCCCGATAGGGGCTGAGCGCCCGCGCTACCAGCGCCGGCCCGAGGTCGGAGCCGCCGATGCCGATATTGACGACATCGGTGAAACGCACCCCGCCCTGCCCGGCGATCGACCCGTCGCGTATGCCTTGGGCAAAGGCGAGCGCCCGATCGAGGGTCGCCTGCACCATCGGCACGACATCGCTGCCGTTGCAGCGGAAGCTGTCCGACGCGGCGGCACGCAGCGCCACGTGGAGCACCGCTCGCCCCTCGGTATTGTTGATCGCCTCACCGCGGAACATCGCCTCGCGCTGGCCGGCGACATCGGCGGCAGAGGCCAGATCGAGCAGCGCGGTCATCGCCGGCGCGTCGATGCGGTTCTTGGAGTAGTCGAGCAGAATGTCGCCGCACTGCACCGAGAAACGGCCAAACCGGTCCGCGTCCTCGTCGAACAGGCGGCGGAGCGAGCGCCCCTCTAGCCGCGCCCGATGACCGGCCAAGGCGGCAAAGACGTCGGCCACGGTCATCTCAGCCATGCGCGGAGCCGCTCCATCCCCTCTGCGACATCGGCGACGGAGCCGGCGAAGGAGAAGCGCATCCAGTGACGCCCGTCGCGTTGGTCGAAATCGACGCCCGGCGTTGCAGCAACCCCTGCCTCAGACAGCATCCGCGAAGCGAACTCGCTTGAATCCTCGGCCAGTCGCGCCGTTGAGGCATAGGCATAGAACGCCCCATCCACCGGAAAGATCGGGTCGAAGCCGAGACGCGGCAACTCGGCGAGAAGGCGGGTTCGGTTTTGCGCGTAGAGAGACTTCGTCAATTCCAGTTCCGGCACCGCATCGAAGGCCGCCAGAGCCGCCCGCTGCGAGATATCGGGCGGCGAAATGTAGAGGTTTTGCGCGAGGCGCTCGACCGGCCGAACGAGGCTCTCCGGCAGCACCATCCAGCCGACCCGCCAGCCGGTCATGCAATAGTACTTTGAGAAAGAGTTGATCGCGATCGCTTCCGGAGACGATGCCAGCGCCGTCTCGGCGCGCCCGGCATAGACGAGGCCATGATAGATTTCGTCGGAGATGAAGCGAATGCCAAGGTCGTCGGCCGCAGTGGCCAGAGCGGCGAGCGCTGCCGGCGACATCAGCGTCCCGGTTGGGTTTGCCGGACTGGCGACCAGAACGCCGGCGAGCGATCGCTTGCCGTGCGCCTCCCGCAATTGCTCGGGAACCAGGGCGTGCCGGTGCCGCTCCTCGGTCTCGATCTCAACAGCTTCAAGACCGAGCGCACTCAAGATGTTGCGGTAAGCCGGGTAGCCCGGCGAGGCCAGCGCTACGCGCTCGCCGGCGTCGAATGCGGCGAGGAATGCGAGATTGAAGGCGGCGGAGGACCCGGTGGTGATCGCAATGCGTGTCGCGGGAACGTCGACGCCGTATACCTCCGCATAGTGGCGGGCAATCCGCCGCCTAAGGTCGAGGCGGCCCAGCGCATCGGTATAGCCAAAGCGCCCATCGGCCAGCGCTGCCGCCGCCGCCTCGCGCACCGCCTTCGGCACCGCAGCGCCAGGCTGGCCGACCTCCATGTGAACGATCCGCGCTCCGGCTGCCTCGCGTTCGCCGGCGGTTCGCATGACATCCATGGCGATAAACGGCGCGACGCGGCTGCGCATCGACTCCGCCCGCCGCTGTCCTAAACCTTGGTCCTGAGCCACTCTGACGCCGCCTTGTCCCCTGCCTATGCGCCTTGCGACGCGTCTTCGTCCCGCCCCATTCTGGCGTCATCGGGGAAATTGGTTCATTTTGCTATCCACGCCAAGACCTCTGTGGCGGGACTGAGACTACATCCGAAGGGAAACGGCCGTTGCCGACAGCGTTAACACGTGCGGAGGCTCGGGCGCCGGGCAGTACCGGAAAGTCCGTCCGCTTTGGCATTCTCGCCATTTTCCTGGCGGCGGGCGCGGTCTTCAGCCCCATCGCCGCACCCGCTCAGGGCGTCTCGATCGTTCGCGACGCCGAGATCGAGGCCCTCCTCCAGGACTATGCGCGCCCCATCTTCAAGGCCGCGTCGATCAAAACAACCGCCATCGAGATCCTGCTGGTGCCGGATCCGCGCTTCAACGCTTTCGTCGCCGATTCCAAGTCGATATTCGTCAACACCGGGACGATTCTCACCAGCGAGACGCCTAACGAGCTGATCGGTGTGCTGGCGCACGAGACCGCGCACCTCGCCCATCAGGATCTCCCGCAGCTGCGCCAGCGCATCGCCGACACCAAAATTGCCGCCATCATCGCCAGCGTAGTCGGCATGGGCGCCGCCGTAGCAGCTGGAGCTGCGACCAAGAACGGCGAGCTGGTCAACGCCGGCGCCGGCCTCGCGCAAGGCATCGACTCGATCGCCACCCGCTCGCTTCTGTCCTACTCGCGAGGCGTCGAATCGGCGGCCGACCGCTCGGCCATCACCTATCTCGACGCGACCGGCCAATCGCCGATCGGGATGATGCGGGCTTTCCAGCGGATGGCACGAGAGTCTCTGATCTCGGCTCGCAATGCCGACCCCTATCTACAGAACCACCCGCTGCCGACAGACCGCATTGCCGCCATCGAGGATCTTGTCCGCAAGAGCAAGTTTGTCGACCGCAAGGATCCACCCGACCTGCAGCTCCGCCATGATCTGGCCCGCGCTAAGCTTGCCGGCTTCACCGAAGGCGCCGACCGTGTCGCCCGCCGTTATCCCGCCAGCGACGCCAGCCTCCCCGCCCGGTATGCCCGCGCCATTGCCACCTATCGCCGTGGCGCCGTCGACGACGCGGTCCGGCTGGTGAACGAACTCATCGCCGCCGAGCCGAATAACCCGTTTTTCTATGAGCTCAAGGGGCAGGCTTTGCTTGAGCACGGCCGCGCCCACGAGTCCCTCGAACCCTACCGCAAGGCGGTCGATCTCTTGCCGGGATCCGGCCTGCTGCGGATCGCCCTCGGTCAGGCGCTGGTCAATGCTGGCGACAAGGCGCTGGTCGACGAGGCGATCAAACAGCTCACCGTCGGCCTGCAAAGCGCCCCCAACCAGGGCATCGGCTACCGGATGCTCGCGCGCGCTTACGACATGAAAGGCAATGTCGGCATGGCACAGCTCGCTACCGCCCAGGGCCTATTCGCCGACGGCGCCATAGGCGATGCCAAGGTGCAGGCCAAGCGCGCCCAGGGCAAGCTGGCCGAAGGGTCGCCGGCTTGGCTTCGCGCCGACGACATCCTGTCTTATAAGCCGGTGAAGAATTAGGCAGGTTCCAACTTGACGAACAGCCCCACCCAATTTGGCCGATTCCTCTTTCCTGCCGCTACCGCGATTCTGGCGGTGGCCGCAGTCGCCGCGTTCTTCCTCGGGCGCCAGGTAGGCGTCGAGCAGACCACTGCGCGGCTCGCCGCCTTGCCCCCCGGACCGACCGTGATCGGCGCCCCGACCTCCCCGCCCGATCTGATGGCGGCAATCGCCGCGCAGGCCGGTGCGCCTCTGCCTGCTGCCGCCGGTGCCGGCGCTTCGCGCTTGGCGATTACGAGATTCGATCAGCGCCAGCAGGCGGAGATCGGCGAGATCCTGCGGCAGTACCTGGTCGCCAACCCCGAGATCCTGCGTGACGCCGCGACCGCTCTCGACGCCAAGCAGGCCGCCGAAGAGGCCGCCGCCCAGCAGGTGGCGGTGAGGCAGAATCACGACGCCATTTTCAATGCGCCGAACCAGATCGTCCTCGGCAACCCCGAGGGCGACGTCACGCTCGTCGAGTTCTTCGACTACAACTGCACCTACTGCCGCAAAACCGCCCCCGACATCGCCGAGCTGATCAAGAGCGATCCCAAGCTCAAGATCGTGTTGAAGGAATTTCCGATTCTCGGACCGGGGTCGGTCGATGCCGCGAAGGTAAGCCTGGCCTTGGCCGGCCTTGCCAGGGACAAATACGGCGACTTCCATAATCGCCTCCTGACCGATCAAGCGCAGGCCGGCGGCGATCGCGCGCTCGCCGTTGCCGAAGACATCGGCCTCGACCCCGAGGCTCTCAAGGCGCTTGCCGCCGAACCGAAGGTCACGGACGAGATCAATGCGGTCTACACGCTGGCGACCAATCTCGGTCTCACCGGAACGCCGACCTTCGTGATCGGCGATCAAGTCGTAGTCGGCGCAATCGGACATCAGGCTCTGCAGAGCAAGATCCAGGCGGTACGAACCTGTGGATCGCCGGATTGCGCTGTGGCTTCCACCCGCTAAGGGCCTCCGCACCCTTTTCGGCGCCGCCCAATGTCCCTATAAGCGGCCGATTTCGCCGCAGCGGCCGCTACAGTGCGAGGAAGGGCGCCAATGCCGACTCCGATCTTCATTCTCAACGGTCCGAACCTCAACATGCTGGGCACGCGTGAGCCGCATATCTACGGCAAGAAGACGCTGGCCGAGATTGAGAGCGACTGCCGCGAGAAGGCTCGCCAAGTCGGGGTCACGATCGACTTCCGCCAGTCTAACCACGAAGGCGTGCTGGTCGATTGGGTGCAGGAAGCCGCGGCCGGGGCCTCGGGCATCATCATCAATCCCGGCGCCTACGGTCATACCTCGATCGCCCTCCACGATGCGTTGAAGGGTGCCGGCAAGCCGGTCGTCGAAGTCCATCTTTCCAACCTTTTTGCCCGCGAACCGTTCCGCCACCATTCGATGATCACCCCGGTCGCCGTCGGCCTCATTTGCGGGCTGGGCGCGCGGGGCTACCTCCTTGCGATCGAAGCCATCGGCAACTTGATCGCCACCTAGTCGACATCCGGAAAGAAGCTGCATGGCTGACGACAAGCCGCACAAGCTCGATCACGACCTGATCCGCGAGCTGGCCAAGCTCCTCGGCGAAACCGGCCTCACCGAAATCGCGGTCGAGACCAAGGGCATCAATGTCCGGGTCGTGCGGGCGCCGCCGCAAGTCATGCAGGTCGCCGCAGCCCATCCTGCGCCCGGAACGATTCGCGCCGAGGCACCTCTTTCGGCTCCGGGCGAACAGGCCGCCGGCCATCCTGGCACGGTCACCTCGCCCATGGTCGGCACTGCCTATCGCGCACCCGAGCCTGGCGCCCGACCGTTTGTCGACGTCGGCGAGACCGTCAGCACCGGCCAGCCGCTTCTCGTCGTCGAGGCGATGAAGACGATGAACCAGATTCTCGCCCCGCGGCCGGGCGTCGTCACCCGCATCATGTTCGAGGATGGCCAGCCGGTCGAGTATGGCGAACCCCTGCTGGTGATCGAGTGAGCGGATTTCCCGCCCGCGATCCCGCCACGGCGAAGAGCGCATGTTCTCCAAGATATTGATCGCCAATCGCGGTGAAATCGCTCTGCGCGTGCTGCGGGCCTGCAAGGAGCTCGGCATCGCCACGGTCGCCGTGCACTCCACCGCCGACGCCGACGCTATGCATGTGCGCCTGGCCGACGAAAGCGTCTGCATCGGCCCGCCGCTCGCCCGCGACAGTTACCTGAACATGCCGCAGCTGCTGGCGGCCTGCGAAATCACCGGCGCCGACGCGGTCCACCCCGGCTATGGCTTCCTCTCCGAGAATGCCCGCTTCGCCGAGATCCTCGCTGCCCACAAGATCGCCTTCATCGGTCCAACCGCCGAACATATCCGCATCATGGGCGACAAGATCGCCGCCAAGCAGACCGCTAAGCGTCTGGGCATCCCGGTCGTACCTGGCTCGGAAGGCGGTGTCGCCGACCCCGAGACCGCCAAGCGCATCGCCGAGGAATTCGGTTTCCCGGTCCTTATCAAGGCGGCCGCCGGCGGCGGCGGCAAGGGCATGAAGGTCGCCTGGTCGGCCGACGATCTGCCCCACGCCATGTCGGCCGCGCGCGCCGAGGCCCGCAGTTCCTTCGGCGACGACACGGTCTATATCGAGAAGTACCTGGAGAAGCCTCGCCACATTGAGATTCAGGTGCTGGGCGACGGCAAGGGTAAGGCTATCCACCTCGGCGAGCGCGATTGCTCGCTGCAGCGCCGACACCAGAAGGTATGGGAAGAGGCGCCCTCCCCGGTCATCTCGTCGGAGCAGCGCGCCCGGATCGGTGGGATTGTCGCCAAGGCTATGGCCGACCTCGGTTATGCCGGCGCCGGGACTATCGAATTCCTCTATGAGAACGGCGAATTCTATTTCATCGAAATGAACACCCGCCTTCAGGTGGAACATCCCGTCACCGAGGAGACCACCGGACTTGATCTGGTGCAGGAGCAAATCCGCATCGCCGCCGGCCAGGGCATTTCGATCCGCCAGTCGGAGCTGCGCTCGCAGGGGCACGCCATCGAGTGCCGCATCAACGCCGAGGATCCCAAGACCTTTGCCGCGTCGCCCGGCAAGATCACCTATTTCCACCCACCGGGCGGCCTTAACGTTCGCGTCGATTCCGGCGTCTATCAGGGCTATCGCATCCCACCCTACTACGACAGTCTCATCGGCAAGCTGATCGTCTACGGCAATAGCCGACCGGAGTGCCTGATGCGCCTGCGCCGAGCGCTCGACGAGTTTGTCGTCGATGGCATCAAGACGACGATTCCGCTTTTCCGCGAGCTCGTGGACGATCCGGACATCGTCGCCGGGCGCTACGACATCCACTGGCTCGAAAAGAAGTTGGCGGCGAGCGCCTCGCCGTGAGTCGAGCCGATCAGGCGCTGCCGGAAATTACTCCGGAAATTCTGCTGAAGGCATATTCGGTCGGCATCTTCCCGATGGCCGAGTCGGCCGACGACCCGACGCTGCATTGGGTGGAACCGGTGCGGCGCGGCATTCTCCCGCTCGACGGGTTCCACGTGCCGCGCCGGCTGGCCAAAACAGTCCGCTCCGGAGCGTTCGATATCCGGTTCGACCACGAGTTCGAGGCGGTCATCGCCGCCTGCGCCGAACCGGCCCCGGGTCGCGAGAAGACTTGGATCAACGATCGCATTCGGGGCCTCTACGCCGCGCTTTTCCGCCTCGGCCATTGCCACACGGTCGAGGCCTGGCGGGATGGCGAACTCGCCGGAGGCCTCTACGGCATCTCGCTCGGCGCCGCCTTCTTCGGCGAAAGCATGTTCAGCCGGCAGCGCGATGCCTCCAAGGTTGCACTTGTCCACCTCGTGGAGCACTTGAAGTCGCGCGGCTTCGTTCTCCTCGACACCCAGTTCACGACTGAGCACCTCCGCCGCTTCGGCGCGATAGAAGTCAGCCGCAAGGAATATCAGCGCCGGCTTGACGATGCCCTGGCGCGGGACGCCGAGTTCTAGCGCGGCGCCGGTCGCGGCGCGGTTGGCGCCGGCTGAGTTGCCGCCTGATTTGGCTGCGCGGGCTGGCCGGGCGCTGCCACCGGCGTCTTCGGTTTGCAGGCAGTCAACCAGACATCGTAGACGGCGTGCTCGACGGCATTAAGGCCCGGACTGTCGGCGAACATCCACCCGGTGAAAATACGCTTCCGGTTTCGGTCGATGGTGATTTCATCGACCTCGACGAAAGTATTGGTGAACGGAGCTTCGGTGGGCGGACGCGAGTAGCAGGCGCGCGGCGTTATCTGCAGGGAGCCAAACTGAACCGTCTCGTTGATATAGACGTCGAAATTGATGATGCGGCCGGTGACCTTGTCGAGTCCGGCAAAGGCCGCCACGGGATTGACGATACGCGTGTCGGCAGCCAGCGCGGGGAGCGCCGCCGACACAGCTGCTGCCAGCACCGCGCTCCCTGCGCAGGCGATTAACTTCCGGCCCACAGTCTTCTCTCCAAGCGCCCCGGATTCTGGTAACACGCGATTCTCGCAGGGAAAAGCATCCCAGTCGAATGGCGAGGTGCCGTGGCTGATATCAGCGCTTCTTCGGCCTTGCCGGGAGCTGTTCCGAAGCAGGTCACCCTCTGCGCCGACGATTTCGGCATGTCCGATGGCGTCGATTCGGGAACCGTTGAACTCGTCCGCATGGGCCGGATCCACGCCGTGTCCTGTCTCACCGCGCCTCGCCGCTGGCCAATGGCCGCGCAGCGCCTCCGTGAATTGCCGAGCGAGGTGTCGATCGGGCTGCATCTGACGCTGACGGCCATCCCCGAGGCCGGCCCGACCGCTCCCGGGGCGGCCGAACCGGGAGACCCGGGTCCGGCCGGGCTAATCCTTCGCGGCCTTCTTGGCCGGCTCGATCGCGACGCCATCGCCCATCGCTTGCGCTGCCAACTCGATCTCTTCGAGGACGGCCTCGGCCGCCCGCCGGACCACCTCGACGGCCACCAACACGCCCAGGCGGTCTTCGGCATCCCGGACCTGCTCCACGAAGTGCTTGCCGAGCGGTACGGCGCCGCCCTCCCCTGGGTTCGCGTGACGGCTCCCTGCTTGCCGGCCGCACCTGGCGCCGCGCTCAACCGTTGGGTGATCGAGCGGCTTGGGCGTCATCAGCGCCGGGTGCTCGCAGCCACGCCTCTCCGCGCCAACCGCAGTTTCGGCGGCATCCGCCGTTTCAACGAGCCGCAGCCTTACGCCGACTTATTGGAGGTGCAATTGCGGGCCGCCACCGCAACCGGCACTCTGATCATGTGCCACCCTGCCGCCGATCCCTCTTCGCCCGGAGACCCGATCGCCGGGGCTCGACGGACCGAATTTGCCTTCCTCGCCGGCTCCGACCTCCCGGCCGTTCTCGACCGCTCGGGTTGCCGGCTTGGCCCTCTGGCCGCAACCGCCCTTTCAGAGCTCCCCGGAGGTTGACGGCGGGCCGCGGCCAGGACATGGCCTTGTCGCGCGGCACGGTCCCGCCCAATAGGGAAACCCGGAAATGAACCTCACGATGATCGGTGCCGGCTATGTCGGTTTGGTCACCGGCGCCTGCCTCGCCGACTTCGGACATGACGTGACCTGCGTCGATACCGACCGCGCACGCCTCGACGCCCTGAACGCCGGCCGCATCCCGATCTACGAGCCCGGCCTTGAACGCATCGTGGCATCCAACAGGATGGCGCGCCGCCTGATCTTCTCGACCGATGTCGCCAAGGCAATCGCCTCCGCCGACGCTGTCTTCATTTGCGTCGGCACCCCCGCCGATCCGCATCACGGCCGCGCCGAACTCAGCTATGTCCGCGCCGCCGCCCAGACGATTGCCGCCGCCATGGCCGACCGCATCCTGGTGGTGATCAAGTCGACGGTGCCGGTCGGCACCGGCGACGAAGTCGAGCGGATCATCCGCACTGCCCGGCCTGCGGCCAAAGTCGCTGTGGTCTCCAACCCGGAGTTTCTTCGCGAGGGGGCGGCGATCGAGGACTTCAAGCACCCTAACCGTATCGTCGTCGGCACCACGGACGAAGCGGCGCGCGCGACAATGACGGAGATATATCGTCCGCTCTTCCTCAATCAGTCGCCGATGCTGTTCACCGACCGGCGCACCGCGGAACTGGTCAAATACGCGTCAAACGCCTTCCTCGCGACCAAGATCACCTTCATCAACGAAATCGCCGACCTTTGCGAACGTGTCGGGGCCGACGTTCAGGACGTTGCCCGGGGGATGGGGCTCGACAATCGGATCGGGCCGAAGTTCCTGCATCCCGGTCCCGGCTTCGGCGGTTCGTGCTTCCCCAAGGACACGCTGGCGCTGGCCGGCACGGCGCGCGACGCGGGAGTGAGGCTCCGCATTGTCGACGCCGTGGTCAGCGCCAACAACGCCCGCAAAGACGCGATGGCGCACCGTGTCATCGAAGCGCTTGGCGGCTCGGCTACCGGCCGCACCGTCGCGATCCTCGGACTCACCTTCAAGCCCAACACCGATGACATGCGCGAAGCCCCGTCCCTCGCCATTGTTGCCGGACTTCGCGCGGCCGGCGCCACCATCCGCGCTTACGACCCGGAAGGAACCGAGGCCGCGCGGGCCGTCCTCGGCGAGAGCGTGAGTTATGCGACCGACCCCTATGATTGCGCCACCGGCGCCGACGCCCTGGTCATTGTCACGGAGTGGGAAGCGTTCCGTGCGCTCGACCTCTCGCGGCTGAAATCGGCGCTGGCACAACCCCTCATTGTCGACCTACGAAACGTCTACCGACCGTCGGACGTGATATCCCGCGGTCTGGCGTATCGATCGATCGGCCGCCGGGCGCGGGATCTCGGGGAAAAGCCGGCTTAACTGTCCACGGCAACAACCGTTCCGCATCTTCCCATTGGGTGCTTCAATCGCTACTCCTCGCGGCGGGAAAAAAAGCAGGGCCCATGGCCGAACCCTTATTCTTAACGACCAAAGAGCTCGCAACGCTTCTGCGCGTCAAAGAGCGCAAGGTCTACGACATGGTGGCCGAAGGCTCCGTGCCGCACCGCCGGGTAACCGGTAAGCTCCTGTTCCCCAAAGACGAAATCGAGCGGTGGCTCCAAGAGTCGCCCGGCACGACTCCTCCACCGGTTTACAAGTCCTCCGCCCAGGCGCTTCAAGTTGTGGCCGGGGCGCAGGATCCCCTCCTGGAATGGGCATTGCGCGAGTCGGGGAGCGGCTTGGCGGCCCTTTTTGACGACAGTTACGACGGCGTGGAGCGCCTGAAGGCGCGCGAGGCTGTCGCCGCCTGCCTTCACGTCTACGATCCGGCTACGTCGGACTGGAACGTCGGCTTCGTCGCCGCCCGCTTCGCCCACGAACCGGTCGCTTTGCTGTCTTTCGCCCGCCGTTCGCGGGGGCTCCTGCTCGCCCCAAACAATCCCCTGAAGATCCGCTCGATCGCCGATCTCGCCGGAAAGCGGGTCGCCATTCGCGAAGACCGCGCCGGGCGCGCTCTTGCGGAGCACTTCCTTTCCACCGCCGGCCTTTCCCCGAAGGACGTTAAGATCACTGGTCTGACGTCACGCAGCGAAACCGACGCCGCCGTTGCCCTGCTCTCCGGCAATGTCGACGCCGCGATCGGCTTGAAGGCGGTGGCCGAACAATTCCGCCTCGGCTACCTCGCCGAGGTCGAGGAGCAGTACGACATCCTCGTGTTCCGCCGCGCCTATTTCGAGCCGCCGCTACAGAAGCTGTTTGCCTTCTGTCGCACTCAGGCATTCCGCGACCACGCGGCCAAACTGTCCGGCTACGACCTCAGCGACCTCGGCGAAGTCCGCTTCAACGGCCTCTAATCGCCGCCGGTCGCCGCCGCTCCTCTCCTCTGCCTTTGCGGTAACTCGGCAGCTGCGGCCCTGCCCGATGGTCGGCGGAAATTTGATCAAATTACGCTCACAAAAACTTTATTAATCATATTGCTTTGATCACGAATTCGAGAGATGCTGTTTTTGCGTCACGAGGGACGGCCTGGAAAACCAAAAAGAAGGCGTCGGTCGGCCCTCGCCGCCAAGAAGAACAAGAACCCTGATGGGAGCCAACAAATGCGTAAGCTGTTGTTCTCGGCCGCGGCTGCGGCCTTGTTCGCCACTGTATCGGTCGCCAATGCCGCCGACGTCACCGGCACGATCAAGTCGGTCGATGCCACGAAGGCGTCCATTACACTGGACGACGGCAAGACCTACCAGCTGCCGGCAAGCCTCAAGCCCGGCGACATGAAGGTCGGCGCCAAGGTCAAGGTGACCTTCACCACGGCGAACAACCAGAACATGGTCAGCACGATCTCCGCCGCGCAGTAACGCGGCCGAGGACGGTGACGGCGAACGTTCGACTCGCCGTCTCCGATTGTTGAGAGAAGTACGACCGGAAGCGCCTGCGGCGGTCAGACGAGAAGCCTGGCCGCCGCTTGCTGTGGTCGTCGGCTTCAGGCGCAAATTGTTTAAAAATTTATGATTTAGGGGGCCTTAACGGCTGACCTTGTATCGCCTTGGTCGAACTGCGTCGACACGAGGCCCCCAATGTTCATCGGTGATCTGCTGATCGCGCACGGACTGGTCAACCAGGCCGACATCAACGCCGCCTTGGATCGCCAGCGCACGCAAGGCGGCCTCCTCGGCGAGAACCTCATCGCCCTCGGCAAGATCACGCCATCCGATCTCGCCTCCATCATCCAGAGTGCCCCTCAGCCGCCAAAGAGCATTGCCGAGACCGGCATCGCCCAAGCCGACCTCCTCAACCTAATGATGAAGGCGATGTATTCGGCCGCCGCGGAGACGGCGAGCAAGATCGCGGATGTCATCAAGCTGCCGCATCGCATCGTGCAGTTGCTGACCGAGGAGGCCCGCGAACGCAAACTGATCGAGGCGCTCGGTGGCACCGGCGGCACGCTGGCCCTTTCCGAGCTCCGCTTCACCTTGACCGAAAAAGGCAAGGCCTGGGCGCTCGACGCTCTCAGCCAGAACCAGTATGTCGGGCCGGCGCCGGTGCCGCTTACCGACTACACCGACCGCATCCGCCGCCAACGCATTTCCGGCGAGCGCGTCGACCGCGAACAGGTCGACCACGCCTTCGCCAATCTGATCATTTCCGAGGAGTTCGTCCGCGCGGTCGGCCCGGCCATCAACTCGGGCCGCTCCATCCTGCTTTACGGCCCGCCCGGCAACGGCAAGACATCGGTGGCCGAGCGCATCGGCAGTGTCTTTGCCGACGTCATCTACATTCCCTACTGCTTCGAGGTCGAAGGCCAGATCATCAAGGTCTTCGACCCGAGCATCCACAAGGCGGCGATGACCGCGGCCGACTCCGCCAGCAAGGGCACGGCGCTCCGCCGCGAGGACTTCGACCGCCGCTGGGTCGCTTGCCGCCGGCCGTTCATCGTCACCGGCGGCGAGTTGACCTTGGAGATGCTCGACCTCTCGTTCAATGCCATTGCCAAGTTTTACGAAGCGCCGCTGCACATTAAGGCGCTCGGCGGCACGTTCGTGATCGACGACTTCGGCCGTCAGATCATCAAGCCTGAGGAACTCCTCAACCGCTGGATCGTCCCGCTCGAAAGCCGGGTCGAGTATCTGAAGCTACACACCGGCAAGAGCTTCTCGCTGCCCTTCGACGAGTTGGTGATCTTTTCAACCAACTTGGCGCCCCGCGATCTGATGGATCCGGCGTTCCTGCGCCGCATTCCCTACAAGATGGAGGTTGGCGGGCCGCCGCCGGACGAATACCGCCGCATTTTCAAGACCGTGGCCAACGGCATGAAAATCGATGTCTCTGACGAGATCATCGATTTCGTACTCGCCGAGTTGCGCGAACGAAACGACTTCCCGCTTGCCGGCTACCAGCCGAAGTTCATTATCGAGCAAGTCAAAGCCGCCTGTAAATTCGAGGGCACTCCCGAGGCGTGCACGATCGATCTCGTCAAAATGGCACTCGGCAATCTCTATACCAAGGACACTCCGGGCTTTGGCGTGACCGCCGCCGCCCGCGCCAGGTCGCCCGAGGCACAGCAGGAGTTGGCACGCCAGGCTTTCCCGAACGCCGCCTGACCCCAGGCGGCCTGCGCTTGACCTGGTGATCCGATCGCAAGAACCTCGGAGCGGAGGTCGGCGGCACCGATCTCTTGCACCAGGGTGATTGACGATGAGTCCTCGCGCCTTAGCCGCCCTCCTCTATGTCCTTGGCCCTGGTCTCGCGCAGGCCGAGACCGTCGCCTTCGCCGACGAGCGGCAGGGCACGCTGCCGGCGGCCTTCGAGACCGCTCTCACCGGCCAGGGCAAACCGGGTCGGTGGGAGGTCGTCGACGACCCGACTGCATCCGCAGGCAAGGCGCTGGCGCAGCTAAGCGCCGAAGCCACCGATTACCACTTTCCCCTCGCCGTGCACCGCACGGCGAGGGGTACCGACGTCGAAGCGACCGCTCGCTTCAAGGCGGTCTCCGGACGGATCGACCAAGCGGGCGGCGTGGTCGTCCGCTATGTCGATGCCGACAACTACTACCTCACCCGCGCCAACGCTTTGGAAGACAACGTCACGCTCTATCGCGTGGTGCGCGGATCGCGACAGCAGATCGCCAGCGCTCGCGTGCCGGTCTCTTCCGGCCAATGGCATACGCTCGCGCTGAAGGCAGAGGGCACCCGCCTGACCGTTACCTTTGATGGCAAGGCCGTCGTGACCGCGACCGACGCGACCTTCACCGGTCCGGGGCGCATCGGCCTTTGGACCAAGGCTGATAGTGTCACCTACTTCGATCGTCTCGCCATTGACGTAACCCGATAAGCGGTACTGCCCCTTCAGGCCGGGATCAGGCCGAAGTGGTCGACGTCCTGCAGGTGCTCGTTCTCCTCCACCAGCCAGTAGCGAGCGCCACCGACCCCTTCGCTGACCAGGCGCAAGATCGGCCAGTCGTCCCCACGCCCCTGCTCGTCGGCATTGTAGGCATCGAGCGCCGCCTCCGGGCTGTCCTCGAAGACAGGAAACTCGTCGGCGATCCCTTCCAAATGGCCCAGACGGCGTATCTTGTAGATTGGCACCCACTCACCTCACTGCACTGACCAGCGTGGGACCGCCATTGTGGCAGACCGCCCCGCGGTGGGCAAAATCCGGGATTGATCGACGACAAATAAGGCCGGCCCCTACCCTGTAAGAAGGTGATAGAACGAAGCGAAAAATCGACCCAGCGGAAGCGGCTAGCCATGACTAACGAAGACCTGCGGCGGAAGATCTTGGAGGAACTTGACTGGGATCCCAGCCTCGACGCTGCGGCGATCGGCGTCGCGGTGCGCGGCAGCATCGTCACCTTGACGGGCCATGTCCGCACGCTGGCCGAGAAGCTGGCGGCCGAGCAGGCCGTCAAACGCGTCCACGGGGTCCGCGGCATTGCCGAAGAGATCGAGGTCACCGGTGGCGGCGTCGGCACTAGCGATGACGAGATCGCCCGGCGCGCCGTCATGGTCCTCGATTGGGATGCGCAGGTTCCCAAGGGCTCGGTCATGATCAAGGTCGAGCACGGTTGGGTGACCCTCAGCGGCGAAGTCGGGTGGCAATTTCAACGCTTGGCGGCGGCTCAAGTTATCCAGCGCCTTGAGGGCACAAAGGGCATTACCAACGACATTGTCCTCAAAGAACGCAGCGATCAGGCTAATCATCAGTCGATCGAAGCGGCCATTCGCCGCCGCCTACCGCCGAAGAAGTCCAATGTCTCGATAGCCGTCGAGAAGGGCAAGGTCACGATCGCCGGCAAAGTCAGGAGTTGGGCCGAACGGGAGGCGATTGAGCACGCCGCCTGGGCCGCGCCAGGCGTCAGCGAGGTTGCGCCCCTCCTCATTCACGATCCCGATCCGGTCGGCCGGACGACCGAGAACTGGGCCTTCGCCGCCTTCGGGCTGGCCATCGCCGCGATCATGGCGTTTTACTGGCTGAAGGACATCCTCCACTTCTGATCGGGAGCGGATAGCGCAGCGGCAGGCCTACACGGCCCGGCCGAACAGCGCCCCAATTCCCGCCGTTGCCGCCATGGCCAGCGCCCCCCAGAACGCGACCCGCGCGGTTGCTGGCAACCACGCCGCGCCGCCCGCACGGGCGCCAACCGCGCCAAGCAGTCCCAGAAAGATCAGGGAGGCGCCGGCCACGACCAGGCCGACTATCGTCTCCGGTGCTACAAGCGCGGTGAGAAGCGGCAGCGTTGCCCCGACGGCGAAGGTCGCTGCGGAGGTCAGCGCCGCCTGAACCGGACGAGCCGTGCTGATGTCCGACAGGCCAAGTTCATCGCGAGCATGCGCCCCCAGCGCGTCCTTCGCCATCATCTGCACGGCGACCTGCCTGGCGAGGGCGGGATCTACCCCCCGCTGCTCGTAGATACCGGCGAGCTCGCGCACTTCCGCCTCGCGGTCCTGAGCCAATTCCCGCCGTTCGCGTTCAAGGTCGGCACTCTCGCTATCCGACTGCGAACTCACCGACACATACTCCCCCGCCGCCATCGACATCGCGCCCGCCACCAGCCCGGCAACGCCGGCCACGATCAGGTCGTGCCGTGAGGCGGCCGCCGACGCCACGCCAACGATCAGACTGGCGGTGGAAACCAGACCGTCATTGGCGCCCAGCACCGCCGCGCGCAGCCACCCAATCCGGCTGACCACGTGGCTTTCAAGGTGAAGACGGCTCACGGGAGCCCTCTGGCGATCGTTAGCCCGACGGCAAGGGCGGCGACGGCTATTGCCACCGACCCGGCGGCATAGCCTGCGGCTAGTCCGGGATCACCGCGCTCGAACAGCATCACCGCATCCATCGAAAAGGCAGAAAACGTCGTGAAACCGCCGAGGATGCCGGTCGTCGCGAAAAGCCGGAGGCCGGGCACCGGGTCGCCGCGCAGCGCGAAGTAGCCGCCGAGCAGTCCCATCAGCAGCGATCCGACGACATTGACGGCGAGGGTACCGAATGGAAAGGCCGCCCCGAGCGTGCGCGCCGCCAACCCATTCACTCCATGCCGGAGGGCGGCGCCGACACCACCGCCAAGAAAGACGACCAGGTAATCCATTCAGATGCCGGGCAACCCAGCCGCCCGCCGCACCCCGGCGCAGAGACCGAGGGAATGGCTACGGATTGGCCGGTCCCGTCCCTGGCAGAAACGCAGGATTGGTCCGGAGGCCGCGCAGCAAGTCGTAGGCGATGATCAACTGGTTGTCCTTGCTGGTATCGCGCGGGACATAGACCGACGAGGCAGCACGCTCCGCGGCTGCGTTGGCATTGGCAAGGTGACCCCGCAGACCGGCCTCACCGCGACTCTGCGCCAGCGCTGCCAGTTCGGGCGGAACATCGACCCAGACCTCGATGTCCGGGTCGATTCCGAGCGCCTGGATCGAGCGACCGGCCGGAGTGTAGTAGCGAGCCGTGGTGAGGCGAAGGCCGCCATTGTTTTGCCCGAGCGGCACAATCGTTTGTACCGAGCCCTTGCCGAATGACCGCGTACCGAGAACCGTAGCGCGGTGGTGATCTTGCAGGGCGCCGGCAACGATTTCTGAGGCGGAGGCCGACGCGCCGTTAATGAGAACGATAACCGGCCGCCCATCCGCGAGATCCCCGGCTTGAGCGTCATAACGCTGGACGTCTCCGCCCTTACGCCCGCGGATCGAGACGATCTCGCCGCGATCGAGGAACGAATCCACTACCCGCACCGCCTGATCGACCAGGCCGCCCGGATTGTTGCGGAGGTCCACCACATACCCTCTGAACCGATCCGGCGGGATGGCGGCCTTGATCTTGGCCATCTCTTTCTTCAGTCCGTCGAACGTCTTCTCGGTGAACTGATCGATCTTGATATAGCCGACATCGGTCTCGACTCTCGATCTAACGGAAACGATCGGGATGATCTCGCGCACGATCTTGAACTCGAGCGGAGCGTCGCTGCCGCCTCGCTTGATCTTGATCGCCACCGGGGTGCCGACCGCGCCGCGCATCTTCTCGACCGCCTGGTTAAGAGTCAGCCCGAGGATCGCCGTACCGTCCACTTCGGTGATGAAGTCGCCGGGCTTGACGCCGGCGCGGAACGCGGGCCCGTCCTCGTTGGGGTTGTTTACTTTGACGAGCCCCTCCTCCATCGTCACTTCGATGCCGAGGCCGCCGAACTCGCCGCGCGTCTGGACCTGCATATCCCGGAACGACTTCGGCGCCATGTAGTTCGAATGCGGATCGAGCGACACCAGCATCGCGTCGACGGCTGCCTCGACCAGCTTGGTGTCGTCGGTCGGATCGACGTAATCGGAGCGCACGGCTTCGAATATTTCGCCGAAAAGCAGGAGCGGATTGTAGCTGGCCTGAACCGCCGCCTTAGCCTGGGTTCCACCAAGCAGCGCCGGGTGGACAAACACCGCCGCGCTGGCGGCGCCGAGCAGAAGGCCGCCAACAAGAATCGATGCATTTCGCAGCACGAATCTACCCTCCAGCCGACCCCGAATTTGGGCACTATCTTATCCCCCACCGCCCGCTTGGCGGTCAAGGAAACCTTTGTTCGACGCCGGCCAGATGCGCAATCTGGCGCGGAGCGCATACGGAAAGAGGGTAAATTGCGTTCCAACCTTAGGTCGCGCTTCAGCCAAGGACTTGCCCGCAAGCCCTCGTCCAAAAGCACGCCCCCGACAATCACGCCCCCCACAATGGAGACCGGCCATGTACAATGTGGGTAGCCGCGACCTTCAGGGCCGCTTTGGCAGCACCGCTCTCGCCGATCGGTTGATCGAGAAGACCCACCGAACGCTGTTCGACCCGAACGACCAGGCTTTCATTGAGAGCTGTGGATTCTTTTTCCTCGCCTCGGCCGATCGCGAGGGCCAGCCCGACATATCCTTCAAGGGCGGCCCTCCGGGCTTCGTGCGCGTGCTCAGGCCAAATCTTTTGGTCTTTCCCGACTACGATGGCAACGGGATGTTCAAGAGCCTCGGCAACATCCGCGTGAATCCGCATGTCGCCCTACTCTTCATCGCCATGACCGATCGCCCGAGCCGCCTGCGCGTACTCGGCGAGGCGGAAGTCGCCCTCGACGATCCGCTGATTGCCACCTTCCCGGGCGGTCAGTTGCTTGTTCGAGTGACCCCAACGCACATCTTCCCAAACTGTCCGCGATACATCCCGCAGATGGAGGTTGTGGCTCCTTCTCCCTACTTGCCGGCTGCGGGGGTCGCACCTGTCGAGCCGGGCTGGAAGCGCGCCGACGCCTTTCGCGACGTTGTGCCACCTCGCCGGACATCCCCCTGACGCCGTGCCCACCGGCAAGCCAGGTCAGGCCGGCGCCCCGACCGCCTCCCCGGCGGTTCGTTCGGGGCCGGTGCCTTTCTGCCATTGATCGAGCGCACGCTCGGTCGTCGAAGCATAGCGCACCAACGGACGCCAAAGCCCCGCGGTTAACAGCGATCGCAGAACCCGACGATTGGCGCCCACAATGAAGAGCTCGGCGCCCGACCGCTTGAGCTTGCGGGCCAACCGCTCCAGGACGGTCGCCGCAGTGATGTCGGCAAGCGTCACCTCTGTCAGGTCGAGAACCACCAGACGGGGCCGCTCGCGAATCCGGTTGAAGATCGCGCTGACCGCTGCCGTCGCCCCGAAGAACAGCGTTCCCGAAATCCGGTAAACCATCACATCTTCGGTAACGCCAAGGATCGCCGTGTTCTCTGGGACTGCCCTGGCGCTCGCCGGTCTCACCTCAACTGCCGAAGCGACACGATGCAGAAACAAGAATGAGCCGAGAACACCGCCCACAGCGATCGCGGTGACGAGATCGTAGAAAACGGTGAGCAAGAACGTCACCAGCAGCACGGCCGCGTCGCCGGGCGATGACCGGAGCAGACTAACCAGAGCCTCCTTCTCCACCATGTTCCAGCCGACGATGGCCAGCACTGCGGCGAGGCTGGCAAGGGGGACGAAGGCGGCGAGTGGCGCGGCGACCAGCATGAAGCCAAGCACATAGACGGCATGCAGCATGCCTGACACCGGCCCGTGCGCACCGGCTCTGATGTTGGTCGCAGTCCGTGCGATCGTCCCGGTGGCGCACATTCCGCCGAACAGAGCCGTCACCACGTTTGCCACCCCCTGCGCAACCAGTTCGGTGTTCGAACGGTGCTGCGTTCCGCTCATGCCGTCAGCGACGACTGCCGACAGGAGCGACTCGATCGAGCCGAGAAGCGCGATGGCGATGGCGTCGGGAAAGACCTGCTGCAGTTTGGCCCAGTCGAACGGAGGAAGGCTCGGTACCGGTATGCTCTGCGGTATGCCGCCGAACTTCGAACCGATGGTCGCAACGTCGAGCTGCAGCGCCGCGGCGATGACGCCGGAGGCGCCCACGGCGAGCAAGAGACTCGGCCAGCGCGGCCGGAAACGTCGCAACGCGGCAATGGCAGCAATGACAAGCGCGGAAAGAAGGACGGGAGCCGGTTTGGCACTGCCGATAGCCGCCCAAAGCGCGCCGAGTTTCGGCAAGAGCGCCGACGGCTCGTTGGCGATGTCGAGCCCGAGCAGATCCTTGACCTGACCGGCGAGAATGACGACGGCAAGTCCCGCCGTGAAGCCGACCGTCACCGGGAACGGCACGTAGCGGATCGCCGTCCCCAGTCGCAGCAGCCCGATTGCGGCGATCATAACGCCGGCAAGCAGCGTCGCCAGGATCAGCCCGTCATAGCCATGTTGGCTGACGATTCCGGAAACCAGGACGATAAACGCAGCCGCCGGTCCGCCGATTTGAAAACGGGTACCGCCGAGCGCGGAAATCAATAAGCCACCGACGATGGCCGTAATCAGCCCCTTCTCGGGGGGCAAGCCGGCGCTGATAGCGATCGCCATGGATAGCGGCAGTGCGACGATGGCAACTGTAAGCCCGGAAACCGCATCGGCCCGCAGTTCGGCCGCGCCGTAACCCTCGCGCAGGACAAGCGCGAGTTCGGGCGTTATCTGCCCCGGAAGGTCTGCTTCCGACCGTCTCACCCTGGTTTGACTAGCCGCCATTCCCGGCCCTTTGCGCAACGCCCACGCAGACCGCTGCGCGTACACGGCCGGCAACGGGCTCGGACCGCACGGCAACGATTATTGTCGATGTTCTGCTTTCGATCGTCGCCAGTACTTTGCTGAGTCTTCGTACAAAATCGACACGAAAATGCGCCGTTGCTTAACACACTCGCCGGTTCTGACGCGACTTGGCACCTCCCGCCATTCACCCACCCACGCGGCGCTCGCCCCCCAGGGCAGGACCTGGCGGATGGATCGGCCGCAACAAGGTCTGAGTATAGGGATGCTGAGGTGCTGCGAATATCTGGCGTGTGGTACCGGTCTCGACCACCTTCCCGGCCTTCATCACCGCGATCGTGTCCGACATCGCGCGGATCACCGCCAGGTCGTGGCTGATGAAGAGGTACGCAAGCCCATGTTCGGCCTGCAGGCGCAACAGGAGATCGACGATCTGCTTCTGCACCGTCCGGTCGAGGGCCGACGTGGGCTCGTCCAACACGACCAGTTTCGGCCGCAGGACCATGGCCCGGGCGATCGCTATCCTCTGGCGTTGTCCCCCCGAAAACTCGTGCGGATAGCGATGGATAGACCCGGCATCGATCCCGACTTCGACCAATACCGCCCGCGCAAGCTCGGCACGGTCCGCCCGCCCGAGCGAGGGCTCATGCACCAGCAGTCCTTCGCTAACGATCTGGCTGGCCGTGAGACGCGGGCTGAGCGACCCGAAGGGATCCTGGAAGACCATTTGCATATCGCGCCGCATCGGCCTTAGCCCGGCCTTGTCGAGCGACCCGATTTCGCGGCCCTCGAAGACGATCCGGCCCTGGCACGGAAGTAGCCGCAGCAGTGCCCGCGCGAGCGTGGACTTGCCTGAGCCCGACTCGCCGACGACACCGAGCGTCTGCCCTTGCCGGAGCGTCAGCGAAACGTCGTCGACGGCAACGAAAGTTGGACCGCCTCCGAACCATGTCGGCCTCAGTTGGAACGATACTCTGACGCCGCGGGCATCGAGGAGTATTTGGCCGGACCGCCCCTGTTCGGCCTTAGGCGGCCCTGGCTCGGCTGCCACCAGCAGGCGCGTGTAGGCGTGGCGCGGCGCCGACATCACGTCTTGGGTCGGTCCCGCCTCGACCACTTCCCCTGCCCGCATGACGTAAACGCGATCACAGAGCCGCCGCACAATGTTGAGGTCATGGGTGATGAAGACGACCGCTAGTCCGAACTTTTTCCGCAGCGACGCGATGAGTTCCAGAATCTGTGCTTGGATCGTCACATCGAGGGCAGTTGTGGGCTCGTCGGCGATGAGAAGTTCCGGCCGGTTGGCGAGCGCCATCGCGATCATCGCCCGCTGGCGTTCCCCGCCGGACAGCTGGTGTGGATAGGACCGCGCCCTTCGCGCCGGGTCGGCGATGCCGACCAGGGTCATCAGTTCGATCACCCGCTTGCGCCGCGCCGTCGCGTTGAGACCTTGGTGATGGCGCAGCGGCTCGGCTATTTGGCGGCCGATGCGGTAAAGCGGATCGAGCGACGTCATCGGCTCTTGGAAGATCATCGATATGCGCGCGCCGCGATAGCGGTTGAGGACCGCTTCGCTGGCGCCTATCAACTCCGCACCATCGAACGTCGCCGACCCCTCGGCCCCGCCATTGGCGGCGAGAAGGCCAAGCGTGGCGAGCATTGCCTGGCTCTTGCCGGAACCGGACTCACCGACAATCGCGACCGCCTCGCCGCGGGCAACGTCGACATCGATGCCCCGCACGGCCTCGACCGGCCCGTCGGGCGTCGTAAATCGGACGGCGAGGTTCCGGATGGCGAGGAGCGGCGCGCCCTCCACGTCAGCGATCTCTGGGGTCGAAGGCGTCGCGCAGACCGTCGCCGAGGAAGTTGAGGGCGAAGAGTGTCGCGACGAACATGATGGCAGGGCCGATCAGCAGCCACGGCGCGGCCTGAATATTGGCAGCGCCCTCCGCAATCAGCGCGCCGAGGCTGGTCAACGGCTCCTGAACGCCGAGTCCTAGGAAGGAAAGGAAGCTCTCGACCAGTATCACTCGCGGCACCAGAACGGTGACGAACACCACGACCGGTCCGAGTGCGTTCGGCACGATGTGCCGCCGCACGACATCGGCCGACTTTACGCCAAGGGCCTCGGCGGCAAGGACGAATTCGCGTCGGCGCAGTGACAGCGCCTGGCCGCGCACGATCCGCGCCATGTCCAGCCATTCGATCGCGCCAATGGCGATGAAGATGATCACGAAGTTGCGGCCGAAGAATACCACCAGCACGATGACGACGAAGACGAACGGCAGCGCGTAGACGATCTCGACGATCCGCATCATGACATTATCGACGCGCCCCCCGGCGAAGCCGGAGATCGCGCCATAGGTGACGCCGACAATGAGGCTGACCAGCGTTGCCAGCACTCCCACCGCGAGCGAGATGCGGCCGCCGATCATCATCCGGGCCACCAGGTCGCGGCCGTTCCCGTCGGTACCGAGCGGGAAGTACTCGGATCGCACGCGACCCGCGACGATCAGTGTCCGCCCCTCGTCCCGCGATTCGATCACTGCAGTGTCGGCAAACTCGTTGGCCCGGTCGAAATAGCGGGTCACGCGGGGATCGACGGCTCGGGTGTCGCTCACCGCCGCCGTGAAGCGGCCGCCGGCGAAAGTCACCTCGCCGAGTTGCAACCGCCCCTGCCGAGCGGCGGTCGCCAGCGCCGCCTCCAGCGCCGCCGGCTCTGGGTAGGGCTGCAGCCGCGGCGGCACGCGGACATAGGAGGAAAAGACCTCGTCGTAAGCATGCGGATAGAGGAACGGTCCCAGGAACGAAAACACCGCCACCAGCGCGATGATCGTCGCACCGGCGACGGCTGCACGGTTGCGCAGGAGCCTCCGGAAAGCAATGGCGCTCGGGCTCAATCCGCCCCGGAGCGGCGGTGTGCGAACCAACCCGGCGCGATCAGTCATAGCGCACCCGAGGGTCGAGCACGCCGTAGAGGAGGTCGACGATCAGATTGAAGGCAATAATGAAGATGCCGATCAGCAGGACCGTCGCCATCACCAGCGTGTAGTCGCGATTGATGGCTGCCAGCACAAAGTAGCGACCCACCCCGGGAATGGCGAAAACGGTCTCCACCACGATCGATCCGGTGAGAACGCCCGCGGCTGCCGGCCCGAAATAGGAGACGACGGGAAGAAGGGCGCCGCGCAGGGCGTGAACTACGACCACCGTTCGCCATCCGAGGCCATAGGCCCGGGCTGTACGTACGTGATCGGTCCGCAGTGCCTCGATCATCGAACCGCGCGTCAGACGGGCAAAGATCGCCAGTTGCGGCAATGCCAGCGTCACGATCGGTAAGGCGAGGTCACGTATAGTTCCCTGTCCCCAGCCACCCGACGATGCCCAAGAAAGGCCGACGGCAAAGATCAGTGAGAGAGTCGGCCCGACGACGAAGTTCGGCACCGTCAGCCCGATCGTCGCGCCCGCCATGACCAGATGGTCAAGCGGACTGTTCTGCCGGAGCGCGGCGAGCGTCCCAATCGAAACGCCGAGTAGCAGCGCCAGGGTAAGTGCGATCGCTCCAAGCTTGACTGAATACGGCAGCCCTTGAGCGATCAGTTCGGCAACCGTGAAGTCGCGGTAAATGAAGCTCGGGCCGAAATCGCCGTGCATCGCGTTCCAAATGTAGTCGAGATATTGGCGCCACAGCGGATCGTCGAGGTGGTAGGCCCGCATCATGTTCTCCATGATCTGCGGAGCCAAGGCACGCTCGAGCGTGAACGGCCCACCCGGTGCAAAGCGGATGAGGAAGAACGCCAGCGTCACGACAATCAGCGTCGTTGGAACGGCGCTCAGCACCCGCCGGACTAGGAACCGAAGCATCCCCTGCGTCCGCTGACGGCGCCGCGGAAGTCTCCGCGGCGCCGAGCCTGCCGTCTACTGAATCGACAGGTAGCGCGACATGTGGTCGTTGACCGCGTTGTCGACGAACCCTTTCACTTTGCGGGAGACGAGCCATAGCGACGCCGTGTTCATCAGCGGCACCGTGGCTGTTTCGCCGATTAGCAGGGTCTCGGCATCGTGGAGCATTTTTGCCCGCACCGCCAAGTCGCGCTCGTCGTAGGAGCGTTTCATCAGGTCGTCGTAGCGCGCGTTGCTGTAGTGCCCGTAATTGAAGTCCTTATTGCCGCTGGTGGCGAGCGCCAGGAAGTTCTCTGCATCGGCGTAGTCGGCACCCCAGCCGGCCCTGGCAACGTCGAAGCTATTGCCCTGGCGCAAATAGTCGTAGTGCGCGGCAGTGTCGTTATTGAGGATGGTGACCGTCGCTCCGAGTCCTTTCCACATATCGGCAATCGCCGTCGCCACCTTCTGGTGGTTGACGTTGGTGTTGAAGCGAATCTCAATCTTCAGTGGCTTGCCGCCAGCACCGTAGCCCGCGGCCTTGAGGAGCGCCCGAGCACGATCCTCGCGGTCGAGTTGGGACATTTTGGCAAAGTCGGCCGTCGCCGGCGAGTAGCCCTCCAGCCCGGGCGGGACGAAGCTGTACAGCGGCAACTGCGTGTTCGCGTAGATCTTCTCCGACAGAAAGTCCCGGTCGATCGCCATCGATAGCGCCAGCCGCACATTGGGGTCGTTGAACGGCTCCTTGCGGGTATCGAAGACGTAATAGTAGGTCGAGAGATAGGGAGCGACGCGGACTTGGTCGGCGCCGAGCTGCTGCTTAAGGAAGTCGCGCTGGTCGGCAGGAAAATTGTAGTTGAGGTCGAGATCGCCAGCCTGGAAGCGTCGCACCGCGGCGGCCGCGTCGCTGGTCGGGAAGAACATCACCTTGTCGATCTTGACGTTGGCGGCATCCCAGTAATGCGGGTTCTTGCTGAGCGTGATGTGATCGTTCGCCACTTGCTCGGTCAGCATGAACGCGCCGTTCGACACCATCAAACCCGGCCGCACGAAGTTGGCACCGTTCTTCTCAATGCTGGCACGATTGACTGGAAGCGCCGTCTGATGGGCGAGCAGTTGAAGGAGGTAGGGCGTTGGCCGCTCGAGCGTGATCTCCAGTGTCTTTGCGTTGACCGCTTTCACTCCGAGTTGGTCGAGCGGCACCGGCGCGTCGGGCTTGGCCGAGTTGATCTTCTGCGAATTCTTGATGGGGTAGAGGATGTTGGCGTAACCAGCCGCCGTCTTCGGATCCTGAGCCCGCCGGAAGGAATAGACGAAATCGTCGGCCGTAACCGGCGTGCCGTCCGACCATTTGGCATCGGCGCGAATAGTGAAGGTGTAAACGGTCCCATCCGGAGAGATCGTCCACTTCTCGGCGGCACCGCCGACCACCTTGCCGGCGGGGTCGTAAACGGTGAGCCCCTCATACAGGTCCTTGAGGATGTTCCGCTCGATGTCGATCGACGTGTGATGCTGGTCGAGCGTCTGTGGCTCGGCGGCGTTGCCTCGCCGGAGCACCACTTCTGAGCTCGCCGGTACGGCGGTGATCAGGACGGCAGCGGCCGCAAGGCCGAGAAAGAATGCAACGCTCCGGCGTGTACCCATGGCATCGACTCCCCTCGGGGCCGTCCATGTCTCTCCCTGGCCCCTGACAGGGAAAGCGTAGGCCGCGGATAGGGAAGGCGCAACACCGGCCAAAGTCCCTGAAGCCGGCAACCCCAGGGATCGGCGGCCCGAGCCGCCGATCCTCACTCTTCTGGGGCGCCGGCTAGGGGGTGCCGGTCGCCCGCAACTTCGCCGCCAGAGCGCAATTCTGAAGCGCGGTGAAGTAGTTACCGACCACCTGCGCCCCGTTCTCGAATGGATTGGGATCGCCGGGCTTGCGATCCTGCGCAGTGTGCGCCTTGAAGTAGGCTAGGTCGTACTGCGTATGATTGGTGATCAGGATTGTTGCGCCGAACTCCGCCGCCGCCTGCGCAAACTTCCTCGACGACGCCACATACTGGTCGTAGAACTCGGCCTTCTCTGTGAATGAGAAGAGCGTCCCACCGGAATAGGCGACCTTCTTCACCTGTCCGCCGTCCTTGATTTCGAACAGGAACGACAGGGTTCCTGGCGTGTGCCCTGGCATAGTGACCATCTTTAGCGACACGTCGCCTACGGTGAGCACGCGCCCGTCCGTGCCGTCGGCATCAGGATCGTGACGGACCTTCGCCGCCCCGGTCCGAGCGTCCACGGCCGGCCAGTCCCCCGCACCGTAGATGATCTTGATGCCGGGTATGTTCTGCTGAATGTATGGGACGCCCCCGTCATGGTCGCCATGGGCATGTGCCACCACGTTGTACTTTGCCTTGTTGGGGTCGAGTCCGAGCCGCTTCAGCCCGCCGATGATCTCGTCTGGAGCGGCGTAGTCGAAAAGATTGTCGATGATGATCATCTCGCCATTGCTGGCGACCAGCGCCCAGGCGCTGTGCGCCTTAGTGCCCAAGAAATAGAAATTATCGGCGACCTTCGCCGGCGGTGCCCACCACGCGTCCTTGGGCGGCAAGGTCGGCGCGGCCGGCGTTGCGGCGGGGGCTGCTGCGACCGTGGCCGGCGCCACGGCGGGAGCAGCCGCCGCCGGCGCGATGCAGGTCGCCATGACCATGTTTCCCCACTCGGTGCCCGCCGCGACCTTTGCCGCCGCCATAAGGCTCTCCACCGTTGGCCGCGGAGCCTGGGCACTGGCCAACCCAGCACCTGCAACGACGGCCAGGGCGGCCGCGCTGGTTACAAGATACGATTTCATGTGAACCCTCCCGATACTAGCTCCTCCCCCAGCCCAACCGCTTTCCGGCCCACAACGAACCGTGGACTCTGTCGACGATCGCTGGGATCAGACGATTATCGGCCGGGCAACTCTGCCGGGCAAGGAGCCTGCGACGAAAGCCAGCGGCGACGCGGGCGGAACCGGCGACCCAATTGTCTCAACTAGCCGCAGGCGATCGCTACGCGCACGGTGAAGCCCAGCGCAGGATCGTTGAGAACGCGCGGATCGGCCGACAGCCCAAGCTTCTTGATGATCATGACCGCGACCGGATCGAGGTCGTCCTTCGCCCGGGCGCCAACGCTGCAGCGAGCCGGCGCCGTCGGCGCGATGACTGCGGGCCGGTCGAACTGGACATCGTAGTAGACCTCAGGGTCGAAGACATCGACCTCCGCTTCGAACCTCGGCGCGTCCCGCGCCGACAGCGGCAAAGTGAATTCGACCGTTAGTTTTGAGTCGATTACTCCGACGCTGATATTTTCTGCCGGACCTGGCGCGACCTTCTCGCCGCCGATCCTCAGCAGAGTCAGATAGTCCTTTTGAATGATCCAGCTGAGGATTCCGTTCGGTCCGATCACGGCCAGCAGTTCCTCGACGCTGAAAACGCCATCGTCGTTCTGGTCGAGTTGCGAACCGACGATCAGCGAGTAGTCGTAGTCGAAGAGCCACTTCTCGTGAACCGAGGACAGCCGACCTCCGGAATCGAAAATCGGCTCAACGCCGACGGTGAACCAGACATGGGGATGAGCGGTTACCGGCGCCGGCGCTATTGCGCCGAGCATCGCCGCCAACACCGCGCGGACGCCTATCTGCCTGACAGCGGCAGTCGCGAAGCTAGCCTTCATGCGAAACCTAAGCGGATTGCCGAGCCCTGATAGAACAGCATAGTGGATGCCGATGCCGGGCCAAAGTACCTTGAGCGAACCGGCTGGCTGCAGCTAGGCCGCCACATGGGCCGCAGCAGCATCGAGAATCGCGCGCCCCTCCGGAGGGAAGCGCGCGTGGGCCTCCAGGACCGCTTTACCCTCGACAAAAAGGCGAAGATCGATCGCCAGCGACTGTCTCGCCGCGTCAACCTGTTCCGCGCCAAGCCGCCCCGACCGGATAATCTCGGTCACCGCGAAGTGCATACGCGCCGACACGAAGACCGCGTGATGGATGCCATCGAGCCGCCGGGGATCGTCGCGGAGCGGCGACTTGTGGCGTTCCTCGTCGCTATTCCACACGAAGAACTGCCTTGGCGACAACCCGAAAAGGGCATTGTGCGCTGCTTCGTGCGCGATCATCTCGCAGGTGCCGACGAGCGTCTTGGGCACCGCAGGATTGACCGGAATTGCTCCCCAATATTCCAGGCTCGGCGCCATGGCCCGCTCAAGACCCACCCCCACCAACGCTACCAGGAAGCCTGCCAGCGTCTGGTAGGACGAATTGCCGAAGCCATATCGGCCCTCGATTCGTCCGGGCTCGCGATTCCGATCGCCTGTTCCCGTCCCTGGCGGAGGCGGAACAAGCTCTTTGTCGGATTTCGGATCAAACCGCTTTGATTGACAGCCACCCGCACCGTCGATTCGTCAGCGAAGGTCGCATGGCCAGGAAATCCCGGACAGCGGCTGATCCTTGGAGGCACGCGCCGCTGTTTCCGATGATTTGGTGGGTGTACTAGGGCTCGAACCTAGGACCCGCTGATTAAGAGTCAGCTGCTCTACCAACTGAGCTATACACCCGACCGGGCGGTCTTATAGCAGCCGCGGGCGGCGCGGCAAGCAAAGGCTGCGCCCTGGCGGCGCTTTTCTAGCTTCCCGCCCAGCGCCCTCCCTGGCCGCCTCCTCGCCCCCAACGACTTTAGGATGCCAGTTTGCCAAAGAGGTTCGGGCAATAGAGCCGGTAGCGAAGCGAACGATAGGTGGATAGGCTTACCTTCGTGACCGTTAGACCCCCTCGGGCCCTCACTGGCCTTGGTTTCGGCGCAGCCTTACTCCTGGCGGCTTCCGTGGTGCATGCTGCTTCGCTGATCCCGACACTGGCCGTGGAGAGCCCCGGCGAACCGTTTATTGCTTTCAATGCCGAGCCGAGCCCCTGCGGCGGTGCCATCTGTCCGGCAGCCTACATAGCCTGCGGAAGCGGCAGCCTGACACTGAAACTGTTCCTGCCGAATGCCAAGATCGCGGCACTGCTCAGCAGAGCGGCGCACGCATCCATCGCTGCCGGAGGCAAGCCCCTGCCCTTTGTCGCCGCTCGCATCGACCTCGCAGACGAGGCTCATCATGCATTCGCCACACTCACTTATGCCGACGATGCCGGCGCCCTCATCAAAAGCATGCCTCAAGCCAAATCGCTGCGCATCGCCGTGCCCGGCACAACCTTGGATCTGCCGACCGACCCGGGATCTCGTCGCACCTACGCCGCCTTTGCCGATGCTTGCGGCGCGGCGGCAAAGCGGGCGGGATCGACGAGCGAGCCAGCCACGGCAACCTTTGCGCTCGCCGCTGATGGCAGTCTCACACTTGAATGCGGCGCTGGGCGCCGGCCGCGCATCGCCCTTTCGGCACTGACCGATGCCGATCTTCGACGCTGGCTTACGGCGCGACGGACGAGCGTCTACCTCAGCGCGCAGCTCTTGGCCGGCAACGAGCGGCTCGACCTCATTGCCGCAGCGATCCTCCCGGCGACCGGCGCCAACAAGAGCCAGACCGTCCTGATCGTCGAGGGCGGCGACCTCAATCGCTGGCTCACCGCGGCGGCGTCGAACACTGCGTTGCGCCTCGTCAGTGGCGCCCGGGCGCCACTGACGCTGCCGGTCGGTGCCGCGAAGGACCGCCTTGCCGAGGCTGCCGCCGCCTGCGGCTAGCCCCTACCCGGCCTTAAGCGCCACCGGAGCGTTCTTCTGCCGGCGAACCATCAGCTTGTTGATCGCCGAGACATAGGCCTTGGCCGAGGCAACCAACGTGTCGGGGTCGGCGGCGCGGGCAATGACCGATTTGCCGTCCTCTTCCAGGCGCACGGAAACCTCCGCCTGGGCATCGGTGCCCTCGGTAACGGCATGCACCTGGTAGAGCGAGAGCTTGGCCTTGTGCGGTACGATCGCCCGGACCGCGTTGAATGTTGCATCGACCGGGCCATTGCCGGTGGCTTCGCGCGTCTCGTGGCGACCGCTGACGTCGAGCGTGATGATCGCCTTCTGCGGACCGCCGGTTCCGGCGATGACCGTCAGCGCGATCACCTTGGTCGACTCGCCGGCCGTCGCCACCTCGTCCTCGACGAGTGCGGCGATGTCCTCGTCGAAGACATGCTTCTTGCGGTCAGCCAGATCCTTGAAGCGGCGGAATGCCTCCTCGAACGCATTGTCGCCGAGTTCGAAGCCGAGTTCTGTCAGCTTCTCGCGGAAGGCATGCCGGCCCGAGTGCTTGCCCATCACCAGCGACGTCGCCTTCACGCCGACATCCTCCGGCCGCATGATCTCGTAGGTCTGTGCGTTCTTCAGCATACCGTCCTGGTGGATGCCGGACTCATGCGCGAAGGCGTTCTTGCCGACGATTGCCTTGTTGTACTGCACCGGGAAGGCGGAGACCGCAGACACCAGCTTGGAGGCCCGCATCAGCAGCGTCGTGTCGATGCCGGTGTAGAACGGCAGGACATCGCTCCGCGTGCGGATCGCCATCACCACCTCTTCCAGCGCCGCATTGCCCGCCCGCTCGCCGAGGCCGTTGATCGTGCATTCGATCTGCCGCGCCCCGCCCTGCAGTCCGGCCAACGAGTTGGCAACTGCCAGCCCAAGGTCGTTGTGACAGTGTGTGGAGAACACCGCCTTGTCCGCGTTCGGTACTCGCTCGCGCAGCATTTTGATCAGCGCCAGGAATTCCTCCGGTGTGGCGTAACCGACCGTGTCGGGAATGTTGACGGTCGTCGCGCCCTTGGCGATCGCCGTCTCGACGACACGGCAGAGGTAGTCGTGCTCGGTGCGTGTCGCATCCATCGGCGACCATTCGACATCGTCAGTGAAGTTGCGCGCCCTCGTTACCGAGGCGACGATCTTCTCCAGCACCTGCTCCTTATCGAGCGACAGTTGGTATTGGCGATGCAGCGGCGATGTGCCGATGAAAGTGTGGATGCGCGAGCGCTCCGCGTGTTTCAGCGCTTCCGCTGCACGATCGATGTCGCCCGTGGCGGCCCGGGCCAGTCCGCATACGACTGAGCGCTTCACCACCTTGGCGATTTCCGTCACCGCCTCGAAATCGCCGTTGGAGGCGATGGGGAAACCGGCCTCGATGATATCGACGCCCATTTGGTCGAGGAGTTCAGCGACCTGGAGCTTTTCCTCGAGGTTCATCGAAGCGCCGGGCGATTGCTCGCCGTCGCGCAGCGTGGTGTCGAAAATGACGACGCGGTCCTTACCGGCAGGGGCGGCCGCGGCAGGCGGGGTGGGGTTCATGGCGGGTCCTTCCTGAAGTCGTGTGGCCTGCGATGCGCGGGCCATGGCGGTCTATGGGGTGGCCTTAGATCCTCCCCTGAGTGTCCGCCTCCTAGAGAAGGCTGCCGACGCTCAGGGGCGTCTAAGGAGAAGGAGCCCCGCCAGAGCGCGCGAGGTCGTCGGCCGAAAGGCCGCCGCTGCCGTCGCCGAAATCGGGTTCAGAACCGTCATCGTCACGCTCTGCGCAAATAACCGTCGTCATCCTCGGATGCTTCGGTTGAACAAGGAGTTAACAATTCACCCCAGGGTCTGGCAAGAACCTTGATGCCTACCGGAGGGGTCAAACGTCGAGGGTCAGGGTTGGTAGTCGATGACCAGCTCCAGCAGCGCTGGCAATACCCTCGGTGTCGCAATGAATGGTGATTTTCCGGGTCCGACGACCTGAGAACTCAACATCGGCATCCCATCACCCGCCATTCCACCACAACTACTAGATGGCCAGCGTCCCGCGCGCCACAACAACTGCGTCGCCGCCAACGCGTACGGCCGAAGGCGCGCCGCCCTCCCCGGTATCGACCTCCAGAAAGAGGAGGCTCGGACGGCCCATCTCGAAACCTTGCTCTATGACCATGCGGTGAGTCCCGTGCACCGGTCGGTCGAAACGGCCGATCACCCCGGCTAGAGCCGCCGCTGCCGAGCCGGTTGCCGGGTCCTCGTGGATGCCGATCCCGGAGCCGAACATGCGGGCGTGAAACTGGCGGCCGACGCTGACCGTCTCACGGGTGTAGAGATAGACCGGCTGGCCGATGCGCTCGAATGCCGGACTCTGCGGCAAGGCTTTGCGAATGGCGGCAAGGTTGCGCACCGGCACAAACAGGAACGCCAGCCCCGCCTCGAAGCTACAGGGGCGGTGGTTCTCGAAACCGATCTCGTTGCGCGCAAGACCGAGCCCGGCGGCAACCGCGTCGGCATCGCCCGCGAAGGCGACTTCGCTGGGCAGCCGCGGCGCGTCGAATATCGCGTGCGCTGACTTTGCAGTGAGGCGGACGCCACACCGCACCGGGCCGATGCCCTCTTCGAGGATCACCATGGCGTCCCGCTCGCCATCCTGTTCGGCGGCGCCAAAACGCTCGGTTGCCAGCAGGACCGCAGTGCCGATGGTCGGATGGCCGGCGAACGGCATCTCGGTCTTAGGCGTGAAGATGCGGACCCGGGCGCTGTGCACCGCCCGCTCAGCTGGCAGAACGAATACAGTCTCCGGCAGTGAGAATTCCGCGGCGATCGCCTGCATGGTCTCCGCAGTCAGGCCTTCGCTGTCGAGGACCACCGCCAGCGGATTGCCGGCAAGCGGCGTGTCGGTGAAAACGTCCAGGACAGCGTAGCGGCGGCTCATGGCACCCTCGATGCGGCGGCGCGCCGTTTTGACGGGGCAATCGTGGCAAGGTCAAGCCGCACCTTCACGTCGCGCCGTATCGTTCATGCCCCGTTCATCTGGCGTGTCCGACGCTCATCGATCCCGGCGTCAAAAAAGGGGGGTGCTGGAGCCGGCAAACGACTGGAGTAGACGATGACGAAAACCCTAGCCCTCGCCCTCGCAGGCGCAGTCTCGATCGGCGCAATGGCCTCACCCACCGCTGCCGAAGCGGCCACCATCAAACATCCGAAGACGGCAATCATAGCGGGAACGATTTTCGGCTTCGCGCTGGGCACACTCGCCGCCCACTCGTATCCTTACTATTACTACCCCACCTACAGTCAGAACTACTATTACAACCCCTACTACTACCCTTATGCCTATCCTTACTCGTACCAGATCTATCCGCCCTACGTTTATCGTCGGTGATTGGCACGCCAAAACAACGGAAGGCGGCCTCTGCCGCCTTCCGCGGGCAGGAGGAACCTAGTTCCGCTCCTTGTCGACGAGAGCGTTCTTCTTGATCCACGGCATCATGCCGCGCAGCCGCGACCCGACCTCCTCGATCCGGTGGGAGTCGTTCATGCGGCGCGTCGCCTTGAACTTCGGCAGACCGGCTCGAAACTCCCGGATCCAGTCCGACGTGAACGCGCCGGTCTGGATGTCCTTGAGGACGCGGCGCATTTCCGCGCGTGTCGCGTCGGTGATAATGCGCGGACCGCTGACATATTCGCCGTACTCGGCGGTATTTGAAATCGAGTAGTTCATGTTGGCGATGCCGCCCTCATAGATGAGGTCGACGATCAGCTTCACCTCGTGCAGGCACTCGAAATAGGCCATCTCCGGCGCATAGCCGGCCTCGACCAGCGTCTCGAACCCGCCACGGATCAGTTCCACCAGACCGCCGCATAGCACGACCTGCTCGCCGAAGAGGTCCGTCTCGCACTCCTCCCGGAACGTCGTCTCGATGATGCCTGAGCGCCCCCCGCCGATCGCCGACGCGTAGGAGAGGCAGAGGTCGTGCGCATTGCCGGACGCGTCCTGGGCAATGGCGATCAGGCAGGGCACACCGCCGCCGCGCTGGTATTCGGAGCGCACCGTATGGCCGGGCCCCTTGGGAGCGATCATGATCACATCGACCGTCTTCTTCGGCTCGATGAGGTTGAAGTGGATGTTGAGGCCATGGGCGAAGGCCACCGCCGCGCCGTCGCGCAAGTTTGGGCCGATGTGCTCGCGGTATATGTCGCCCTGGAGTTCGTCCGGGGTCAGGATCATCACCACATCGGCCCACTTGGCAGCGTCGGCCACTGACTTGACGCCCAACTTCGCCATCTCGGCTTTCTTGGCCGAAGCCGAGCCCGGCCGAAGAGCGATCGCGACATCCTTGACCCCGGAGTCGCGAAGGTTCTGCGCATGCGCATGGCCCTGGCTGCCATAGCCGACAATGGCGACTTTTTTGGACTTGATGAGATTGAGATCGGCATCCCGATCATAGAAAACGCGCATCGGTAGTTCCTTCCCCCTGCCCCGTTCTTTCGGCGGGCCGATCGATAGAGGTCCGCGGCCGCGGACCGGAAGGGGGCGTTCTAGCCAGCGCGCCCCGTCGAGGCAATCTAAACCGCCAGAGCCATTCCTGCCGCCTCGGCCGCAATGATAAGTTGTAAGGCCGAGACGACCTGTTCGGTCCCCATGGACGGCGCCCCCGACTGCTCTTCCACCTGCCCAGGGGTCACCGGGACGTGAATGAGGCCAACCCTGATTCGAGGGTTGCGCGCGTCCGACAAGCGAGTCGCCTCGTAGAACACGTGGTTGCACACATAGGCTCCAGCCGTCAGCGAGACCCTCGCGGGGATCCCGGCCTGGCGCAGTCGCTCGACCAGCCCTCGGGCATCCAGACCGGTCATGTATGCCGCCGGCCCGCCGGCGGCGATCTCGCGGTCGCGGCGAACCTCTCCGTCGTTGTCGGCGAGCGCCGCATCGTCGAGATTGAGTGCTACTCGCTCGACGCAGACATCAGGCCGCCCTGCTGCCTGCCCGACCAGAACGAGAATGTCGGGAGCCAAGCGATCGAGCGCCTCTTCCAGCACCTCGACAGATCGCTTGTACACACACGGAAGGCAGACGCGCTCCAATCTCAGGCCGGCGATGGGTGGCGCCTTGGCGCGCTTCACGGCCTCCCACGACGCGTTGACGACCTCGCCACCGAACGGCTCGAAAGCGGCAAGCAGGATCGCCGTCATGCCGGCCTAATCCGCCGCCGCCCAGCAGAACTCAAGAAGCGGCATCGCCCGCTCGCTGAACCCAAACACTCGCTCGACGAGCTTCGGCTTGGCGATCTCGGCCTCGGTGAGCGGCTCCTCGACGATGAATGATTTCAGGCGAATGGCCTCCCCGAGCGGGCTGTCCTTGAACTCCTCAAAGCAGCGCGGCAGCCGCGTCAGTTGGCTCTCCATACCGAGCGCCAGCTTCCCTTTCTTCAGCGTCGCCAGCATGCTCTCGAACCCCTTCGGCTTGTCCTTGATCGCCGTCCTCAGGCGCGCCAACAGGGAGGGCTCGGGCATGTGACACCCGGCGGCAAGGAAGCAGCCATCGGCGGCAATATGGATGTAAAGGAGCCCGGGCTCCATCTTGCCGCCGCGCCGTGTCATCACCGCGCCGGCATGGGTCTTGTAGGGGCTTTTGTCCTTTGAGAAGCGCACGTCGCGATGGATGCGAAAGATCGATTTCGCGTCGCCTCTGAGCGGCACCTTCGCCGCTGCAAATCGGTCTGTCAGGTCTTCCAGGAGTGCGGCCATCGGCTCGACAACCTCGTTGTCATAAATCGAACGATTCTCCTGGAACCACTCCCGCGATTGATGGAAAGCCAGTGCCTTGAAGAACGGGAGCGCCTGCGTACCGAAGCCCTTGAACCGCCCCATGCGCCTCTCCCGCGCTATGCCGCCCCGGGCCCACGCGACAACGCGGCAATACCGGTGCGGCAGACCTCGACCAAGCCGAGCGGAGCCATGACGGCGACGAACTGCTCGATCTTCGAGGTCTTGCCGATGACCTCGAAGATGAAATGGTCGGTGGTCGCGTCCACCACTTCGGCATGAAATGCGTCGGCCAGGCGGAGCGCCTCGACACGGTTTTCACCCTTCCCCGCAACCTTCACCAGAGCCAGTTCCCGCTCGAGCGAACCTCCCTCCGCGGTTAGATCCCGAACGGAGTGGACCGGGACCATGCGCGACAGTTGCGCCTTGATCTGCTCGATCACCGACGGCAGCCCGGTAGTGACGATGGTAATGCGCGAGAGGTGCTTGGCGTGCTCCGTCTCCGACACGGTGAGACTGTCGATGTTGTAGCCGCGGCCGGAGAAGAGGCCGATCACCCGGGCAAGAACACCGGGCTCGTTGTCGACCACGATCGACAGCGTGTGCGTTTCGCGCTTGGCGGTCTGCTTTGCGAAGAAATAGGGCGACGCAGGTTGTGCGGGCTGGGTGTTCATCGCGCATGGTCCTTAGAGGAATGGTTTGTTGGTTCACTCGAAGCTGCGTGCGCCTCGTCACCGAGCTCGAGGAGGCGGATTGCCCCGGCGATCAACACGATGGCGATCGGCAGAACCAGCATCACCCACTCGAAATGGTTCTCCGCCTGCACGACCACGCGGGCGAAAATAACGACGAGGACCACGACGACGACCTCGGCGAGAATCGCCTTCAATTGGCCGACTCCGTCTATCTTCATCCAGGCCGGCAGCCGTTCCTTCATGTCCTCGGGCAGGCGGATCACGAAACCGACGGCAATGCCGTAGGCGAAGATGATCAGCACGACGCCGAACAGAAAGGAATCCACGGCTTCCAGTATCGGCACAGTGATGCCTGGTCCCGAGTGAGAGCCGGACGAACTTAGCGACTGAAACGCCTCAACCAGATGAAGGCCGCCTTGCCAGATCATCAGCAGCGATCCGATAAAGGCTCCGAACGAACCCGCCAGCATCACGACGCGGAAGGCGAACAGAACCTGGAGGACGCCGGCCAAGCGCGCCTGGCTCTCGCGAGTGGGGCCGCTCATCCGATCACACCAGCATTTTGCCTTCTTCGCCAATCGCCGCCTGGATCTCCTCCTCCGGCACGTCCTCGCCCAGTAGCATTTCGTTATGCGCTCTGCCGGACGGAATCATGGGGAAGCAATTGGCGAGCGCCGCCACGCGACAGTCGAAGAGAACCGGTCGCTTGATCGCGATCATCTCGCGAATAGCGTCGTCGAGATCGCGCGGCTTCTCGGCGCGGATGCCGACGCAGCCGTACGCCTCTGCGAGCTTCACGAAATCGGGCAGCGATTCCATGTAGGAATGCGAAATGCGATTCCCGTGCAGGAGCTGCTGCCACTGCCGCACCATGCCCATGTACTGGTTGTTGAGGATGAAGACCTTGATCGGTAGTTCGTGCTGCGCGGCGGTCGACATCTCCTGCATCGTCATCAGCACCGAAGCGTCGCCGGCGATGTCGATGACCAGGGCATCGGGGTGCGCCGCTTGCACGCCGACCGCAGCCGGCAGGCCGTAGCCCATCGTGCCAAGACCGCCGGATGTCATCCAGCGGTTCGGCTGATCGAAATGAAAGTACTGCGCCGCCCACATCTGATGCTGGCCGACCTCGGTGGTGACGTAGACCTCCTTGTCGCGCGTCAGGGCAAACAGGCGTTCCACCGCATACTGCGGCATGATCACGTCGCGACGCTGCCGGTAGGCCAGGCTCTTTCGGCCGCGCCAGCGGTCGATCTGCGCCCACCAATCGGCCAACGCGTGCCGGTCCACCGCCGGCTTCTCCGCCTTCCAAACGTGCAGCATGTCGGCGAGCACGTTCTTGACGTCACCGACGATGGCAACATCGACATGCACGTTCTTATTGATCGAGGACGGGTCGATATCGATCTGGATACGCTTCGAGCCCGGCGAAAAAGCGTCGAGCCGCCCGGTTATGCGATCGTCGAACCGCGCACCGACGGCGATCATCACGTCGCAATCGTGCATGGCATTGTTCGCTTCGAAAGTCCCGTGCATGCCGAGCATGCCGAGCCAATGCTTATCGGAGGCGGGGAAGGCCCCAAGTCCCATCAGCGTCGAGGTGATCGGAAAGCCGCTCAGCTTGACGAATTCGCGTAGCAGCTTGGCGGCTTCAGGTCCGGAATTAATGACCCCTCCGCCGGTGTAGAAGATCGGTCGCTTAGCGTTCGCCAGCAACGACACTGCGGCTCGGATCGCCGCCGAATTGCCCTTCACCACAGGATGATAGGTCTTGTGCTCGATATGCGCCGGCCCCTGGTAGGTGCCGGTGGCAAACTGGACGTCCTTAGGAATGTCGACCACCACCGGTCCCGGCCGGCCGTGCGTGGCAACATAGAACGCCTCATGCAGGACACGGGAAAGATCGGCGATGTCTTTCACCAGCCAATTGTGCTTCGTGCAGGGCCGGGTGATACCGACCGTGTCGCATTCCTGGAAGGCATCCGAGCCGATGAGGTGCGTGGCTACCTGGCCGGTCAGGCAGACGACGGGCACGGAGTCCATCAGCGCATCGGTGAGCGGGGTGACCATGTTGGTTGCCCCTGGGCCCGAGGTCACCAGCGCTACGCCCGGCTTCCCGGTCGAGCGCGCGTAGCCCTCCGCCGCGTGCCCTGCCCCCTGTTCATGCCGCACCAGGATGTGGCGGATCTTTTCCTGCTGATAGAGCTGGTCGTAGATCGGCAATACCGCGCCCCCTGGGTAGCCGAAGATGTCGGTCACGCCCTGATCGATCAGGGCCTGGAGCACCATCTCGGCGCCCGTCATCTGCCGCGTCATTGCCATCTCCACCTGCCCTCCCCCGGATCTCTAATTCCAGGGTTTGCCCGCTGCCCGATTGACAACAAAAAAGGCCCGCGAGGGGCCTTCAAAACGCGCACCGCCGGCCCGGCGACCTAACCGGCCGCCGCGACGATGCGCACCCCTACTACCGAAAGTTCGAACGAAGCCATAGCCTTCCCTACGATCTTAGCCGCGGCGGGTCAAGAATGACCCGCCGCCGGCAAGATACCTAGTCCTCTTCCTTATCCGGCGTCTGCCGCGCCTTCAAAGCGGCGCCGAGAATGTCGCCAAGCGAAGCACCGGAGTCGGTCGAGCCGTATTGGGCAACTGCTTCCTTCTCTTCGGCGATTTCCAGCGCCTTGATTGAAACCGAGATCTTGCGCGTCTTCTTGTCGAACGCCGTCACCCGGGCGTCGACCTTCTCACCCGGCGCAAACCGGTCCGGCCGCTGCTCCGAACGCTCGCGCGAAAGATCGGCACGGCGAATGAAGGCGGTAAGATCGGTGTCGGCGATCTTCACGTCGATTCCGGCATCCTTGACCTCGATGACCTCGCAGGTAACCACGGCGCCCTTCTTGATTGCGCCGGAGGTAGCCGCTTCGGCGAACGGATCGCCGCCGACCTGCTTGATGCCGAGCGAAATCCGCTCCTTTTCGACATCGACGTCGAGCACCACTGCCTTGACCTTGTCGCCGCGATCGTAATCCTCGATTGCCTGTTCGCCCGGCCGGTTCCAGTCGAGGTCGGTCAGGTGGACCATACCGTCGACGTCGCCCTCAAGGCCGATGAACAGTCCGAACTCGGTCTTGTTCTTGACCTCGCCTTCGATCACCGAGTTGACCGGGTGCTTCTCGGCAAAGACGCTCCACGGATTGTCGAGGGTCTGCTTGAGGCCGAGAGAGATGCGGCGCTTCACCGGATCGACCTCGAGCACCATCACCTCGACCTCCTGGCTGGTCGAGACGATCTTGCCAGGGTGAACGTTCTTCTTGGTCCACGACATTTCCGAGACGTGGATCAGCCCTTCGATGCCAGCCTCCAGTTCGACGAAGGCGCCGTAGTCGGTGATATTGGTGACCCGCCCGGTAAACTTGGCGCCGACAGGGTATTTCGCGACGATGCCCTCCCACGGGTCCGCCTCGAGCTGCTTCATGCCGAGGCTGATGCGGTGGGTCTCCTGGTTGACGCGGATGATCTGCACCCGGACCGTCTGGCCGATCGACAGCACTTCGCTGGGATGATTGATGCGCCGCCAGGCGATGTCGGTGACATGCAACAGGCCGTCGATGCCTCCGAGGTCGACGAACGCACCGTAGTCGGTGATGTTCTTGACCACGCCCTCGATGATCTGGCCCTCTTCCAGGCTCTGCACCAGCTCGGAGCGCTGCTCGGCCCGGGTCTCCTCCAGCACCGTCCGGCGCGACACGACGATGTTGCCCCGCCGCTTGTCCATCTTCAGGATTTCGAACGGCTGCGGCGTGTTCATTAGCGGCGAGACATCGCGCACCGGGCGGATATCGACTTGGCTCCGCGGCAGGAAGGCAGAAGCCCCGTCGAGGTCGACGGTAAAGCCGCCTTTGACCTGGCTGGAGATGTAGCCCATGACCTTCTCTTTCTTATTGAAAGAGATTTCCAGGCGGCCCCAGCTCTCCTCGCGACGCGCCTTCTCGCGCGACAGCATCGCCTCGCCGAGGGCGTTCTCCACTCGCTCCAGATAGACCTCGACGATATCGCCGACTTTGAGCGTTGGCGCCTGCCCGTGCGCGCCGAACTCCTTGAGCTGCACCCGACCCTCGGTCTTCATGCCGACGTCGATGACTGCCACGTCCTTTTCGATGGCCGTGACGGTGCCCTTGACCACCGCGCCTTCCATCGGCTCGTCGGCGGTAAACGTCTCGTTGAGAAGGGCAGCGAAATCTTCGCGGGTCGGCTGATGGGTGGCTTTCATTGCAACTCCTTGGTCACCGATTGCGTTTTGCCGAGGGCAATCGGTACATTTTGCGCGTTTCGGGCGCCCAAGCACAAAAAGCGGGAGCCGCCAGCCAGGCGTTCCCGTCATCCGCGCTTGGCGCGGGCCTTTTCAACTATGTCTACGGCCGCGCGAAACGCGGTTTCTATATCCATCTCGCTCGTATCCAGCAAGTACGCGTCCTCCGCCTGGCGCAGTGGAGACGCCGCCCGGCTGTAATCGCGGTGGTCGCGCCGTTCGATATCGGCACGAATACTGGCGAGATCGGCGCCCTCGCCGCGGCTCGAAACCTCAGCCGCCCGCCGTTCCGCGCGCTTCTCGAGGCTGGCCGTCACAAACAGTTTCACGTCCGCGCCGGGACATACAACCGTTCCGATGTCTCTGCCGTCGAGAACCGCGCCGGGCGCCCGGGATGCGAATGCTTGTTGCGCGAGAACGAGCTCGGACCGCAGCTTCGGCAGCACCGCAACGCGGGAAGCCGCTTCGCCGATTGCCTGCCCGCCCAGCGCGGCGGCATTGAGGGTGGCAAAATCGACCCTCCGCGCCGCGGCGATTGCCGCCGGCTCATCGTCAAGGCGTCCCCGCCCGTCCAGCAGGGCCGCAGCCACTGCCCGGTAAGTCAGACCGGTATCGAGATAATTGAGGCGGTAGTGCGCCGCCAGACGCCGGCCAAGAGTGCCCTTTCCGGATGCCGCCGGCCCATCGATGGCGATGATCATCGCACCCGCCGCATCACTCCGATGCGCTCGCCGACCGAAAATTCGCGCCGAGCTTCGCCATCAGGGTGCGAAACTCCGGAAAGCTGGTCGAGATCGTGACCGCGTCGTCGACGGTCACCGGCCGCTCGGCGGCCAGCCCGAGCACAAGGAAGCTCATGGCGATGCGGTGATCGAGATGGGTGGCCACGCTACCGCCGCCGGCAACGCGCGAGCGCCCTGTGACTTCGAGCCAGTCCTCTCCCTCGCGAACCTCGATACCGTTGGCAACCAGCCCCGCGGTGACGGTCGCCAGGCGGTCCGACTCCTTGACTCGGAGCTCCGCGAGGCCGCGCATCACCGTCGTTCCCTCGGCGAAAGCCGCGGCAATCGCCAGGATCGGGTACTCGTCGATCATTGACGGCGCCCGCCCCGGCGGCACCACCACTCCCCGCAGCCGGCTCGCCTTGACACGAAGGTCGCCGACTTCCTCCCCGCCGACGATCCGGCGGTTGACGATGGCAATGTCTCCGCCCATCTCGACGAGCGTCTCGACGAGACCGACGCGGGTTGGGTTGAGCAACAGGCCCTCGATAACCACGTCGGAGTCCGGAACGATGAGCGCGGCCACCGCCGGAAAGGCAGCCGAACTCGGATCGCCGGGCACGACAATGTGCTGCGGCCGGAGGGTCGGCTGTCCGGTCAGGCGAATGACCCGCTCGCCCCCGGTCCCCGCGGCAATCTCTACGTTCGCGCCGAAGGCAGACAACATCCGCTCGGTGTGATCGCGGGTCATTACTGGCTCGATGACCGTCGTCACGCCGGGCGTGTTGAGGCCGGCAAAAAGCACCGCCGACTTGACCTGCGCCGAAGGCACTGGAACGCGATACTCGATCGGGATCGCCACATCCGGTCCGCGCACGGTCAACGGCAGGCGGTCGCGCGACCGGGCCAGCACCTCGACTCCCATTCGGCGGAGCGGATCGAGCACCCGGCCCATCGGCCGCTTCACCAACGAGGCATCGCCAGTGAAGGTCGCGGTGATGGCATGGCTCGCTGCCACCGCCATCGCCAAGCGGACACCAGTTCCGGAGTTGCCGTAGTCGATCACCCCTTCAGGCTCGAGGAAACCTCCGACCCCGACGCCCGAGACGGTCCAGGCGCCGTCTGTCCCCTTGGCGACGATCGACCCGAACGCCCGCATCGCCTCCGCGGTCGCCAGCACATCGTCGCCCTCGAGCAGGCCCTCGATCCGGGTGTCGCCGACTGCCAGCGCTCCCAACATCAGCGACCGATGCGAGATCGACTTGTCGCCAGGAACGCGCACACGCCCACGCAGCGGTCCGCCGGCAGCCGCCGTCAAAGGCTGCAGTGCGTTCGTGGCTGTCATTTCCCAAGGACTCCCTGGCCCCGGCGGCAAAGCGCCCGCCGCTCGGCGGCAGCGCATAGCACGCGCTCGGCTGCCCGTCATGCCCGGCTGCGCCTCAACCGCCGACCCAAGACCAATCCGCCATTCGGTGCCTGAACCACGTCAATTGCCGCTTCGCATAGTTGCGCGTCTCGACCTTCGCCGCGGCCAAGGCGTCGGCCAGCGTCAATTCCCCGGCAGCGTGCCGCAGAAACTGCCGGACCCCGATCGCTTTCATCGCCGGGAGCGAAGGGTCGAGGCGAAGGCTGGCCAAGCTACGGGCCTCCTCAACGGCACCGGCTTCGGCCATCCCGTCGAGCCTCTCCTCGATGCGGCGATAGAGTTCTGCCCGCGGCCGGTCGAGCACGATGCGATCGATGCGCGCCCCCGAGGGCAACACCGACCGCGCCGGCTCCCGTTGCCAGGCCGAGAGCGGGCGGCCGGTCCCCTCTAGAACCTCGAGCGCCCGCAGGATGCGGGAGCGGTCGCTCGGCCGCAGGCGGCCGGCCTCGCCGGCGTCGGCTTCCGCTAGCAATCGGTGAAGCGCCGCGGTCGATAGGCCTTCCGCGCGCTGCCGCCAGCGCTCGCGCACTTCGATCGGGATCGGCGGCACGGCGGCGATGCCGCTGAGCAGGGCCGAGAAATAGAGGCCGGTCCCACCGACAAAGATTGCCGGCCGCCCCGCCGCCGATGCCTCCCTCAGGACCGCCTCGGCATCGCCCAACCAGCGGCCCACCGAATAGCGCTCGGCCGCGCCGACATGCCCGTAGAGTCGATGCGGCGCCAGTCCTTCCTCCTGCGCGCCCGGCCGAGCTGTCAGAACCCGCAGCTCGCGATAGACCTGCATCGCATCGGCGTTCGCGAGAATACCACCTGCACGCTGCGCTAGATCGAGCGCGTAAGCCGACTTGCCGGTAGCGGTTGCCCCGGCTATCAGCACGATGTCGGCGGCGCCGCCTCCGGAACGACGCGCCGAACTGACGGTCGGCGCTTTGCCCATGCCCGAAATCGTGATCACCCTTGTTGCCCGGGTCGACGACGCGGCGCCGCTCGCCGCGACGGTGGAGCGCGTCGCCAAGGAAATCAACGGCCGACGCGATTGGCTAGCGCCTGGCGAGGCCTGCGACATCTATACGACCGCCGCGGAGGATAGGGCCCGCCGCTTGGTTGCCGGCATCGTCCTCGGCACGCCCATCGACCATGCCGTGCAGGCCGCGGCAGGCCGCCGCAAACGGCTGCTCGTCGCCGATATGGACTCCACCATGATCGGTCAAGAGTGCATTGACGAACTTGCCGATTACGCCGGTAAGCGAACGGAGATCGCGGCGATCACCGAGCGGGCAATGCGCGGCGATCTGCCGTTCGAGCCGGCCCTCCGCGAACGTGTACGTCAGCTCGCCGGCCTACCAGCCAGCGTCTGCGACAAAGTGTTGGCGGAACGTATTCGACCAAACCCCGGCGCGGCCATCCTTGTTCGCACCATGCGCAAGCATGCTGCCCATACGGCACTCGTATCTGGCGGATTCACTGCCTTTACCGGACCTGTCGCCTCGGCAATAGGCTTCGACAGCCATCATGCCAATACTCTCCTTCTCGGAGCCGACGGTCGGCTGACCGGGAATCTCGCCGAACCGATCCTTGGGCGCGAGGCCAAGCGCCACACGCTGCTCGACCTTGCCGAGCGCTTGGGCATCGACGTTAGCGAGACATTGGCCATCGGCGACGGGGCGAACGACATCTCCATGGTCCAAGCGGCCGCCCTCGGCATCGCTTACCGCGCGAAGCCCGCCCTGGCCGCCGTCGCCGTAGCCCGCATCGATCACGCCGACCTGACAGCCGCGCTCTATTTCCAGGGATATCGCCGCGGCGAATTCGCATCCGCGTAACCAGCGCAGTCGGAAAGAACTAAGGGGCGGCCGCTGGCCGCCCCTCGTCCGCGAGAACGTGGAACGCGACGTCTAGTCGATGCGCACCGCGACGAAGCGAAGTTCGCCGCTCTTGTTGGCGACAAGGAAGAGCGCAGTCCGCCGGTTCTGGTCGCGCAATGCCTGGACCTTCTTGTCGACGTCGGCCGCGTTGGCTACAGCGGTCTGGTCGACCTCGACGATCACCTCGCCGGCCAGGATGCCCTTCTCTTGCGCCGGGCTGCCCGGGGTCACGCCGGTCACGATGACGCCGTTGACGCTTTGCTGCACGTTGTACTGGGAGCGCAGCGCGGCCGAGAGGTCCGACAGCGTCAAACCGAGCGAAGCCGGACGGTTCGGCGTCGGCGCTGGGCGGGTTGGCGCTGTGGCGATCTGCTCCGACCGATCCCCCAGGGGGGCCAGCTTCACCTTGACCGACTGTTCCTGCCCGTCGCGAATGTACTTGATGTCGAGTTCCGGCCCGACCGGCGACCCGGCCACCGTGCGCGGCAGCTGGCGCATTTGCGTTATGTCCTTGCCGGCAAACGCGACAACCACATCGCCGGATTTCAACCCGGCGGCCGCAGCCGGGCTCCCATCCGTGACTCCGGAGACAAGCGCTCCCTGTGCCCGCGGCAACTTCAGCCCCTCGGCCAGTTCCTCGGTCACTTCCTGGATTTTCACGCCGAGCCAGCCGCGGTTCATCTTGCCGTTGGTGCGCAGCTGATCGATGACGTTGACCGCCACCGCGGACGGGATGGCAAATCCGATGCCGATCGAGCCTCCTGAGGGCGAGATAATGGCGGTGTCGATGCCGATCACTTCGCCATCCATGTTGAAGAGCGGGCCGCCCGAATTGCCGCGGTTGATGGCGGCATCGGTCTGCAGGAAGTCGTCATACGGACCGGAGTTGATGTCGCGATTGCGCGCCGACAGCACGCCGACGGTCAGCGACTCGCCGAGCCCGAAGGGATTACCGACCGCCACCAGCCAATCGCCCACCCGCAGCTTGTCCGAATCGCCGAACTTGACTGCTGGCAGCGGCTTGGAGGGCTTCACTTGGAGCACGGCGATGTCGGTCTCCTTGTCGATCCCGAGGACGTTGGCGCGCATGCGCGTTCCATCGACCAGGATGACGGTGATTTCGTCGCCGTTCTCGATCACGTGGTGGTTCGTGACCACAATGCCCGACGGATCGATGATGAAGCCCGACCCCTGCGATTGGACCCGGCGAGGTGCCGGCCCGCCGCGCTGCTGGCGGTTGAAAAGATCATCGAAAAACGGCTGCAACTCGCCGCCCGGAGTGTCCGGGGTCTGCGCCGACCGCGACGGGGAAACGCTGCCCGAAGTCGAGATGTTCACCACCGAGCCCAGCAATTGGTCGGCGAGGTCGGCGATCGACGTCGGCGGCAGACCGGGTACCGCGGCAGAGACCGGTTGCGCGGCTAGGATCTGCAACGAAACGGCACATCCGACCGCCAGGCGGCCGAGCAGCGACGAAGTGATTGTGAGGCCCATCGGCCCTTTCTCCTAAGCTAGGCCGCAGGTAGCGGCTTGCACGTGTCGCAATCGGTGCGGACCCCGACCGTCCGCGCTGCCGAGCCTAATCCTAACCGCGCCCGGCTGCCAGCCCGTCCCGCTGACCGTGGTCGCCGGCGGCACAATGCATGGTGGGAAACCTAGCGCGCGGGCGCCCCGGCCCCCGATGCCGGTGCCGGCGCAGCAGCTGCACCGTTGTCTTCGGCTCCAACCGCCCCGAAAGGATCGTTGAAGAAGCGGAAGAAGCGTGATGTCGGCGTCAACACGAGCTTGGTGTCGGCATCGCGCAGGCCGGTCTGGTAGGCCAGCATGCTGCGATAGAAGGCGAAGAACTCCGGATCGCGGCCGTAGGCATCGGCGAATGTCTTGGTCACCGCCGCGTCGCCATCGCCGCGCGTCTGCTCCGACTGCCGGTTTGCTTCGGCGATAATGACGGTGACCTGCCGGTCGGCTTCGGCCTGAATGGTCTGAGCGGCTTGATTGCCCTCGGCACGGATTTCCGTGGCCTGGCGCTGCCGCTCGGTCTGCATGCGCTGGTAGATCGCCTGACTATTGGCTTCAGGCAGGTCGGCGTGCCGGATGCGGACATCGACTACCTGAATGCCGAGGTCGCGCGCATCCTCATCGAGCCGCTGTGTAATCAGTTGCATGAGGTCAGCGCGCCGGTCGCGCACGATCTCGATGAAATTGGCAGCGCCGAGCACGCGCGGCACGGAGGAACGCAGGAACGAGGAGAGTCGCGATTCTGCGACCGCTTCGGTTCCCGCTGCCTGGTAGAACCGCAGCGGGTCGACGATCTTGTAACGCGCGAAGGCGTCGACCACGAGGCGCTTCTGGTCGGCCGCGTTCACCTCGATCGGCGGATTGTCGAGAGCGAGAATCTGCTTCTGGATATAGACGACGTTGTCGATGAACGGCACCTTGAAGTAGAGACCCGGACTGGTCACCGCTCGAACCGCCTGACCGAAGCGAAGCACCAGCCCCTGTTCGGTCGGATCGATGATGAAGAACCCGAGATAGCCGATCAAAGCCAGGCCGGCGGCAATGACCAGGCCTGCACTTCCGAAGAACCTCTTCATGGGCGTTGTCCCGTCGTTGTGGCAGGCCGGGCCGCATTGGCCGGGGGAGTGGTGGCTGGAGCTGCCGCGCCCTTCAGCATGTCACCAAGCGGCAGGTAGGGGACGACGCCGTTGCCGCCGCCCTTATCGTCGATGATCACCTTGTCCATGCCGCCGAGCACCTGCTCGATCGTCTCCAGATACATGCGCTGGCGGGTGACCTCCGGTGCTGCCTTGTAGGCTTGGTAGACCTTCACAAACCGGTCCGCCTGACCCTGCGCCTCGGCGACGACACGATCCCGGTAGGCATTGGCCGTCGCAAGAATCTGCGCTGCCTGCCCTCGCGCCGCCGGCACGACGCGATTGGCATAGGTCTGCGCCTCATTCTGCACCCTCGCCTGATCCGCCTGCGCCGCCTGGACGTCACGGAATGCGGCAATCACCTCGTTGGGCGGGTCGACCTTAAGGAGCTGCACGCGTTCGACATGAACGCCAGCGCCATACTGATCGAGTATGCGCTGCATAAGGCTGGCCACCTGCGTCTCGGTGATTTCACGCGCCTGCGTCAGCAGCGGCTGGATCTCCGAGCGTCCGACGACCTGGCGCATGGCACTTTCGGCCACGGCCTTCACCGTCGCCATCGGGTTGTCCATGTTGAAGAGATACGCCCTGGCGTCCTTGATCACCCAGAAGACCGAGAAGTCGATGTCGACGATGTTCTCGTCTCCGGTGAGCATGAGGCTCTCTTGCGGGATGCTTCTGCCCTGCGCTCCGGGATTGCGGTCGTCCTGCGCCAATCCGACGGTCGTGCGGTTCTGACGCGTCACCTTCGGCGTGTAGACCGTTTCGATGGGTGGCGGCAGGCGGAAGTTCAGTCCCGGCTGGGCTTGGCGGTTCAACTCGCCGAAGCGCAGCACCACGCCGAGTTCATCGGCTCCGACGCGGAAAGTGAAGAAGTAATACCCAATGAAGGCGATCGCGACTAAGGCGATACCGACCAGGGCCGCCGGGCTCGCCCCGCGGCCGCCGCCGCCACCCGGCAACACGCGCTTCAGCCGGTCCTGGCCCCGCCGGAGGAGATCCTCAAGATCGGGCGGATTCGGCGACCCACCGCCGCGCGGGCCCTGGCCCCAGGGCCCGCCGCCATTGCCACCGCTTTTCCACGGACCGCCCGTCTGGTTGTTCCAGGGCATCACAACCTCAAGAAATCACGCTGCCGGCCGGCAGCGGCCTGAACGCGTGCCGAAGGACGGACTCGGGCGGCTTATAGGCGAAGGGTCTCACGCTTTCAATGAAATGGGGCGGCAACCCGCGACCTACAAGCCGCGGTGTTTTCAACTACAAAAGCGCGGCATCGGTTACCCGATGGTATACCGTGAAGGTTGTTGCGGCACTGTCCTCGGCCCCTGCCCCCAGCTGTTGGCGCTCGACGACCCTCCATTCGCTGAGCGAGAACTGCGGGAATAGTGTGTCCCCGTCTGGACTCGCGTGAACGTGGGTCAGGCACATGCGGTCGGCGAGCGGCAGGCAAGCGCGATAAATCTCCCCGCCACCGATCACCATGATCTCGGGCGCGGCCATCTGCTGCGCATGGCGCGCCCCCGCCTCGAGGCCAGCCTCCACGGAAGGCACGACAACCACGCCAAGCGCCGCCGCCGCGACGCGGCCGACGACGATGTTGGTCCGCTGCGGTAGCGGCCGATCGAGACTCTCGAAGGTCTTTCGCCCCATCAGTACTGGTTTGCCGACGGTCAGCGACCTAAAGCGCCGAAGGTCTGACTTCAGGCGCCAGGGCAAGCGGCCGCCGGCGCCGATGACCCCGTTGTCGGCCACCGCGGCGACGATCGTAACGCGGCAACCATGGATCAAACCGCGACCTCGGCCTTGATCGCTGGGTGTGGGTCGTAATCCTCGAGAACGAAGTCCTCGTAGACGAAGTCAAACAGCGACCGCACCTCCGGATTGAGGCGCATCCCCGGCAGCGGCCGAGGCGCGCGTGACAGCTGCAGGCGCGCCTGGTCGAGGTGGTTACGGTAGAGATGCGCGTCGCCGAGGCTGTGAATGAACTCGCCCGGTTCCAGGCCGGTGACCTGCGCCATCATCATCGTCAACAGCGAGTAGGAGGCGATGTTGAACGGCACGCCGAGAAAAATGTCGGCCGACCGCTGATAGAGCTGGCAGGAAAGCCGGCCGCCCGCGACATAGAACTGGAAAAGCACATGGCACGGCGGCAGTGCCATCTTGTCGACCTCGGCCGGATTCCAGGCCGAAACGATGAGCCGCCGCGAGTCGGGGTTGGCACGGATCGCCGCAACCACCTGCTTGATCTGGTCGATCGCGCCACCGTCGGCCGTCGGCCACGACCGCCACTGCGCCCCATACACCGGCCCGAGGTCGCCATTGGCGTCCGCCCACTCATCCCAGATCGTTACGCCGTTCCGCTTAAGGTAGCCGATGTTGGTATCGCCGGAGAGTATCCAGAGCAGTTCGTGAACGATCGAGCGGACGTGCAGCTTCTTAGTCGTGACCAGCGGGAAGCCCTCGCTGAGATCGAAGCGCATCTGGTGGCCGAATACCGACAACGTTCCCGTCCCGGTGCGGTCGGTCTTTTCCGCCCCGCTGTCGAGAACATGGCGCATGAGGTCGAGATATTGGCGCACGTTTCGCGAATCCTCGTTGCCGCGGGAATGTAGGCCCCGCCCGCCGGCTTTGGAACCTTAGCGACGACCTTGGGGAAAACGGTGAGGCTACTCTGCCGCCAATGGCTCCGCGCGTCGGCGCCTCCGCAACGTTAGACGGGTTAGAACGAGCGACGCCACTGAGCAGATGGCGATCAGGAGAACCATCGGCCGCGTCGTCCCGTCGAAGAGGAGGCTCGCCAGAACGATCATGACCGCCCCTGCCGCAAACTGCAGCGTCCCCCCGAGGGCCGAAGCGATCCCGGCAATCGGCCCGTGCTCTTCAAGCGCAAGCACCATCGTCGAGGGAATGACCAGGCCGAGGCAGGCAAAGGCGAGGAACAGCATGACCACGAGCACTGCCAATCCGTCGACACCGGCAAGCGTCAGGCCTAGCACAGCGACCGCCATCGCCGCGTAGCCTGATACCGCCACCCCGACGACGCGCTCCAAGCCGAACCGCTGCGCCAGCCAGCCGGCAAATTGCGAAGCGCCGATGAAGCCTACGGCATTGACCGAGAAGGCCAGACTGTACTGTGTCGGCGTCAGCCCGAAATGGTCGATATAGATGAAAGATGAGGTGGCCAGGAAAACGAAAAAGCTCGCCATCCCGAAGCCGCCGATGAACGTAATGCCGAGAAAGCGTCGGTGACGCAGCAGACTGCCATAGTGGCCGGCTATGGTCTGAAGATCGAGCGCGATTCGCTTCTCGGGCGGCCGCGTCTCCTTCAGGACCAAGGCCACAAGCAGCAGCCCGAGCAGCGAGGCGATCGCTGCGGCGACGAATACCGCGCGCCAACTGAAAGCGGCGATGAGGCCACTGCCGCCGAGCGGAGCCAGGATCGGCGAAACGCTGAAGACAAGTATGACCAGCGACATCAGCCGCGCCGCTTCCGCGCCGGTGTGGAGGTCGCGGATAACGGCGCGCGGCACGACCATGCACACCGCCGCGCCGATGCCCTGCAGGAAGCGGAACGCGATGAGCAGACCGATTGTCGGCGCGAGGGCGCAACCGATGCCGGCCAACGTAAAAACGGCGAGGCCAAAATAGAGCGGCGGCTTGCGGCCGACTGCGTCAGCGAGCGGTCCGTAGACGACCTGGGCGATGCCAAAAGTGACGAAGAACACCATCAACGTCATCTGCGTTGCGGCGGTCGATGCCTTCAGATCGGCGGCAATCGTCGGCAGCGCCGGCAGATACATGTCGATCGCAAACGGACCGACCGCTGAGAGCAGGCCGAGGACGATGGCGTTCTTGGCAAAGTCTGACATGACGGTCGACCCCTCTGCGGTGCGGAATCGCGGGCGTCGGCCGCGGTGCAATTCCCTAGGGTCGGTTGCCGACGACGGCAAGCGACGGCAGCGGATGGCTGCCCTGCGGGGCCATCGGCGGCGCGGCTCGGGCTTTTCTTAACAGAGCCGGGAGCCTATATTTGGAAGGCCGGTTCACGCCGGCTATGGCGATAAACGCAGCCGTAATAAACCCATCGGACCCGGGGGCGGTACCCGGCGCCTCCACCCAAGCCCGCTCGGCGTTGCGAGCGGTTTTCGGCGGGGGCGAAATAGGATCGACGAGGGCGTAAAGGGTGAGCTTTCGCTCGGTATGGTTCCGCCGATATCGGGCCGAATCTATAGTTGCCAACGACAACTATGCTCCGGTTGCCCTCGCCGCGTAATGCGGTTCGGATAACCGAAATTGAAGCCCTGGCGGGCTAGCACCGTCAGGCGGGGTTCGAGGGCACCTGGCAACAGAAGCCCTCACTTCTTGCTGCTTATACCGGCTTCCAGGTTCTGCTATTCGGATGCGGCGATGCCCGAAGACCTGATCCGCTACGACATCCTCGCCCAGGAAGCACTTCGTGGGGTGGTTAAGAAAGTGTTAGCCGAGGTGGCGCGGACCGGGCTGCCCGGGGCGCACCACTTCTACATCACCTTCGCAACGCGAGCGCCGGGCGTCCGCATATCGACCCCGCTCCTCGAGAAGTACCCCGAGGAGATGACGATCGTGCTCCAATATGCCTTTCGCGATCTCATCGTCACCGACACCGCATTTGAAGTCGGCCTCTCGTTCGGCGAGGTTCCAGAACGGCTGCTGATACCCTTCGCTGCCATCCGCGCATTCCTCGACCCGTCCGTGCAATTTGCGTTGCACTTCGAGCCGCAAGCGGCGCCCGAAGCTAGCGAGAGCGAGGAGCCCACCGTCGATCGTCGCCGGCCCACGCGGGGCCAAGCCGCGGTAACGGACGCCAAAGGCAAGCCGCGCTCCGTGCCCGTCGCCGACAAGGCCGCGAAACCGAAGGCCGTCCCCCCGCCGGCGGACAAGCCAGCCGGCAACGGCGCCGCCGAAGTCGTGAGCCTCGACGCGTTCCGCAAGAAGAACTGAACCGGCGAGCGGAGTTTCGATGGACGCCAAGACCACCCGCATCGAAAGCGATTCCTTTGGTGCGATAGAAGTGCCGGCCGACCATTTCTGGGGAGCCCAGACCCAACGGTCGCGCCACTATTTTCAGATCGGCGGGGAACGGTTGCCGCCCTCGCTCATTCGGGCACTCGGGTTGATCAAGCAGGCGGCCGCCGACACCAACGCCGCCCTCGGCCTGCTCGACCCAAAGCTCGCCAGAGCGATTGCTGATGCCGCCAAGCGTGTCGCGGCAGGCGAACTGGACGGGGAATTTCCGCTGGTCGTCTGGCAGACCGGCTCCGGCACTCAGTCCAATATGAACGCCAACGAGGTGATCGCAAATCTTGCTATCCGCTCGCTAGGCGGCACCATGGGAAGCAAGAAGCCGGTCCATCCCAACGATCACGTCAACCTCGGACAGTCGTCGAACGATACCTTCCCGACCGCCATGCATATCGCCGCTGCCGAGTGCATTGCGCACGACCTCCTGCCGGCACTCGATCACTTGCGTGGCGTGCTCTCCGGCCGGGCCGCCGCCTTCGCCCGGATCGTCAAGATCGGCCGCACCCACACCCAGGACGCCGTCCCCGTCACGCTCGGCCAGGAGTTCTCCGGCTACGTCGCCATGATGGATGCCGGTTTGGCGGCGATCCGAGCGTCAGAACCGGCGCTTTGCGAGCTTGCCCAGGGCGGGACCGCGGTCGGTACCGGGCTCAACACCCATCCCGAGTTTGCCATCCGCATTGCTCGCCGACTATCCGAGCTGACCGGCCTTCCCTTCGTTAGTGCCCCCAACAAGTTCGCCGCGCTCGCCTCGCATGACGCAATGGTGACCGCGCACGGCGCGCTGAACTCCTTGGCGACGAGCCTGTTTAAGATCGCTAACGACATCCGTTTTCTCGCGTCGGGCCCGCGCTCCGGCTTGGGCGAACTGATCCTGCCCGAGAACGAACCCGGCTCGTCGATCATGCCGGGGAAAGTCAACCCGACCCAGGCCGAAGCCCTGACGATGGTTTGTACCCAGGTGTTCGGCAATCACGCCGCTATCACCTTCGCCGCCAGCCAAGGGCACTTCGAGCTCAACGTGTTCAAGCCGGTTATCGCCAATGCCTTCCTGCAGTCGGTGCGCCTGCTTGCCGACGCCTCGCGGTCCTTTGCCGACCATTGCGTCGCCGGGATCGAGGCCAACCTGCCGCGGATCAAGGAACTGGTGGGGCGCTCGCTGATGCTGGTCACGGCGCTGACGCCGCGCATTGGCTACGACAAAGCGGCCGAGATCGCTAAGAAGGCTCACGCCAACGGCACGACGCTGCGCGAGGAAGCGGTCGGCGGCGGCTACATCAGCGCGACGGATTTTGACGCTCTGATGCGCCCGGAAACGATGTTGAGCGCCGGCTAGTGACCGCGGACGTTATCAACCTGCGCCAGGCGCGCAAACGGCGGGCACGCCAGGAGCGCGATGCCGAAGCCGAGGCCAACCGGGCTAAGTTCGGCACACCCGTGGCGATCAGGCAAGCGGAGGAGACGAAGCGGCGGAAGGCCCTGGCGCAACTCGGCCCGCACCGGCGGGAGCGGCGGGACGAGTCGCGCGAGACCTAGAAACCGCGGAGCCCACCGTGTCGGCCATGAACAAACGCTCCGTCACCATCGCCGGCCATCGCACCAGCATCTCGCTCGAGGAACCGTTCTGGGCGGCGCTCCACGAGGTGGCGGCGGCGGAAGAAGAGCGTTGCGGTTCTTGTCGGCGAGTTGGATAGGCGTCGGCGACCGGACGAAACCTTGTCTTCCGCTATCCGCGTCTACGTTCTGTCTGTTTATCGTAAGTCAGGGCCACGCACGGCAGACGGCGCCCCGCGCGCGGCGGCTCGAGGTGGTTAGCGCGGCGTCTCCCCCGCCCCGGGCGTGCCGCCGGTACGGCGCTCGTCGATGCCACCCGCGCGCAATCGATCGGCCGTGCGCTGCTGCTGGTCGGCAAGGCGTATTTGCAGATAGCTGCCGAACCGGAACGGCCGTACGCGTCGAGTCGGCTGGCTGATCGGCCCCTCGAAACGGATGTCGATCTGGGGCACCGATGTGCCGATGGCATAGGTGGGCCCCCCCGCCACGACGGTCCAGTCGCTGCGCACCGAATTTGCTGCCAGGTCGACTGTCGCGGCGTTGAGTTGCACCGACTGGTCGTCATCGATGGGAGTGAAATCGAAGAAGACCTTGCCGCCTGCCACACGGAAAGGCGCGTCGATTGCGGCAAACGGTACTGCCGAGTCCTCCAAGGCTCCGACCAAGCGATCTGCCAAGTCTTCGTCGTTCAGCTCTGTCCCGCCATCGGCTTCCGCGATGATGCGGTCGAGCCCGCCACCAACGCCCAAGCCGCGCAACGCTCCTCCCCGCAACGCAAGGCTGCCGCTCCCTGAAAGGGAACCGATCAGTCCAGGCAAGGTGCGCCCGGTTGCAGTGAGGCTGGCGGAGAGATTGGCCTTGCCGGTGGCGACCGGCATGCTCGCCCATCCCGCGACGACCTGGCCGATGTCGGCGCCCGTCAGTTCCACCTCCCCCGTCACCAACGCCTCGCCTTGCTCCGCCCGCACCACAAGATCGCCCTTGGCAACACCGCCCGCGACGCCTCCGTGCTCAAGTCGCAGACTAGCTCCCTCGGGCTGGAGACCCAACGTCAGCGCCGCGTCCGTTACTGCGAGCCCCCCAAGGTCGAGCCGGCCGGCGCTCAGTGCGATCGTGCCGCGCGGAGCGGCAGTCACGCCGCCGAAGATACGCGGCACTGCCGCCGGCAGCCCGCCACCCCCGCCGCCGCTGTCGACGCCAAGCAACAGCGCAGACAGGAGTCCGAACTCCGCGCGGTCGGCTGCCAGCGCGGCGTCGACAAGCCATGACTTGGCGTCGCGCGTGAGTCCGGTCCGCCCGCTAAAAGCCTGCCCCTGGAAGCTCCCCGAAATCTGTCGCAAGTCGATGCTAGTAGCGGTCGCGGTCAGCGTTGCCGAGGCCTTCATTGTTCCGCCTGCACGCGTGTCGGAGGCTCCGAATTGCGCCAGGAACATTGTGAAGTCGTCGGTGGTGAGATCGAGCGATCCCGTCAGGCGCGGAGGCCATCCGCTCCGAGCGTCGACAACCCCGCTATAGCGAATATCCGAGCCCGGCAGTGTTGCGCGGAGTTCGGCAGCGTAGCCCTCCGCAAGAGCGCCCGCCGCACGAAACCGAAGCTCGGCCGGTCCGCGCAGGCCAAGGATCGGTGCCAAACCGAATTGCGCCGCTAGCGCATTGGGGTCCGTGCTGCCGGCGTCCAAAGCTACGCTCAGCCGGCTCGCCGGCGATGGTGGCCAGGTCGGCGCTTCCAGTGCGATCGAAGCGCCGATGGTCGAGGATCCGAGGTTTCCGCTGACCGACACTCCGACCGAGCCGTCATTGACCAGCCGCGAGGCCTGGATCGTCAAGTTAGCGGGCCCCAGAAACGCGGACCGTGACTTCAGCCACCCCGTCAGCGGCCAGTCGGGCGCAAGGCTTTCGGCCAGGGCGGCCAGCGTTGCGAGGCTGTTTGCCGAGACCGTTGCGGTCAGCCGCCCGCGCGGCGAAACCGCAGCGTTTGCAACATCGCCCGGCGAAACGACAATCCGCGCACCGGCCAGATCGTCGACCGAAGCCTTGCGCAGCGCTAGGTCGCCCTTCTTGACGACACCCTCAAGCACTGCCCCGCTCGCCGACACCAACTCGCTTTCGATCCGCGCAACGGCCAGGCGAAAGTCGACGTTCGAGGCGATTTCGGCCATCGGCAGGGCTGCCTCTCGGAGCATGTCGACGACCGCCTCGGCGCGCTCGACATCCAATCGGTCGATCGTCAGGTCGACAAGCGACGTCGCGGCTTGGCCGCTCGCCAAACGCAGCCGGCCGGTGAACGTTGCTCCGTCCATGTGGGCCGCAAGATTGTCGAGGTGGATCGTATCGACCGCGATCTGAACACTGCTGGCTAGATCGAAAGCAGCCAATCGCCGCGCAGGCCCGCTGTCGTCTCGGCCGCGCCACCAAGCCGCCAAAGCCGGCGGCCGGTCGCAAGCGATGCGAATATCTCCATCGAAGCGAACGCCGTCGGCGAGCGCTAGCGTACCGACAGCGGCAAGCGTTGACCTCCCCGGCATGCCGGCCTCGAACCGCCGTACCGTCCAGTTAGCTCCTTCAGTCTCCGCTTCGATTCTCAGCGCCTGGACCATGCCGCCGCCGACAACGATGCCAGGGATGTCGACGTTGAGCGATCCGGCAACACCGCGCTGTGGCAGAGACGCCAAGAAACCTCGGAGGTGGGATAGGGTCTCCCCAACATTCGCAGGGCGCGTCGGCCCGTCGCCCAAGGCACGGTCGAGATCGATCTGGCGCGCCCGAACCGCGATGTCGAAGCGCGGCGTCGCTCCGAACGTGAACGCGGCGTCGCCATTGATGTCGTTGGCCTGTTCGGTCTGACGTTTGGGCAGCGTCAGCCAATTGGCAACCGCAAAGTCGGACAAGAGCAGCTGTCGCGTATCGAGCCTTATCCCACCCGCGCTGTGAAACGCCGCAGATGCCGCGGCTCTCTGGACACCTGATCCTGCCGGACCGAAGGCATAGCGGCCTATGAGTGCCGGCTCGCCATCACTGATGTGCAGCGTCCCCTCCACGGAGAGTGTGCCGGGCACCGGCCATCCGGTGGTCGGGGTCAGATCGAGCGCCAAACCGAGGTCGCCGTTGCCCTGGAGGCGCGCAGTGGAAACGCGGGCAGCGACCGTCGTGCCCCCGGCCACGAAGCTGCCCTCGCCGCGCCAAGGGCCGGCCAGGGAACGCGCCTCCAACCGGCCCACATTCACTTGCGTGAAGGTCAGCTCCGACTGCGAACGCAGGTCGGACACCGACAAGGCACCGTCAACGATGCTCGTCGAGGCAAAGCTCACCTTGCCGGGGTCGATCGTCGCCAATGAGGGCAGCGCTGGCGCCACAATCTTCCCAGCACGATCGATGGTTAGGCGCAACCGCGGCCGCTCCAGGACCGCATCGACAACATGAACCTCGCCGGACAAAAGGCCGCTCAGTTCCACATTCAACGCGAGCCGCTCGACCGTCAGCGCCGGCGCACCGAGCGGGCCGATCTCAACGTCGTTAAGGGTGAGCGAAGGCACCGGCAGCAGCCTTGCATCTGCCGCGCCTTTCACGCGCACGTCGAGGCCCAGCATCCGGCTCGCCTCCGCCTCGATGCCCGACCGGTAAACGTTCCAGTCGATGAACAGCGGGGCTGCGAGCGCCGTACCGAGTGCAATGACGATCAAACTGCCGACGACGATGTAGAGTTTGTGCAAGTCACCTCCTCGCACAGCCACCGCCTGCGGCGGTCCGCCAAGCCACGGCGCGTGGCACCAGTGGAACTAACCTACCAAAGGCGGCGCGTGGTACCAAAGCCGCCGGTCGCTTTCCCCGCGTTTCCACCGTCGCACCAGCGGCGTTTCGACCTCCTCCCGGCTCACCCGTTGCTATAGTGTTCCCCTGAGTCAGAATCGCACCTATCTGAGATGATCTGACGCCCTAGACCACATGGCGCCGACGCATGACCGATCCCGAAAACAACATCGAATTCGGTGGCCCGCAGCCCGGCGGTATTGCTGCGCGAGCGCTGGGAGGCGTTGCAAGCACGGACTATCTCGGTGGTCTCAATCCCGAGCAGCGACACGCCGTCGAGACGACCGAAGGGCCGCTTCTTGTTCTCGCCGGCGCCGGGACTGGCAAGACCCGGGTTTTGACCACCCGCATCGCCCACATCCTCGCCACCGGTCGCGCCCGACCCTGGGAGGTGCTTGCCGTTACCTTCACCAACAAGGCCGCGCGCGAGATGCGCGAGCGCATCGGCGCGCTCATCGGCGGGTCGGTCGAAGGCATGCAATGGCTGGGAACATTCCACGCCATCGGCGTCAAGATCCTGCGCCGCCATGCCGAACTGGTCGGCCTCAAGTCCGGTTTCACCATCCTCGACACTGACGATCAGCTGCGGCTGATGAAGCAGTTGATCCAGGCCGAGGGCATCGACGAGAAGCGCTGGCCAGCCCGCCAGCTTGCCGGGATGATCGACCACTGGAAGAATCGCGGACTTTCGCCGCGCGATCTTCCGCCCGGCGAAGGCCTGGGCTTCGCCGGCGGCAAGGGCGCCAAGCTGTACGCCGACTATCAGGACAGACTGAAAGTCCTGAACGCGGTCGACTTCGGGGACCTGCTGCTCGAGTGCCTTCGCCTCTTCCGCGATCACCCCGACGTCCTGAAGGAGTATCACCAGCGCTTCCGCTACATGCTGGTCGACGAATACCAGGACACCAGCGTCGCGCAGTACATGTGGCTCCGCCTGCTGGCGCAGGGACGCCGCAACGTCTGCTGTGTCGGCGATGACGACCAGTCGATCTACGGTTGGCGCGGGGCCGAGGTCGACAACATCCTCCGCTTTGAAAAGGACTTCCCCGGCGCCAAGGTCATCCGCCTGGAGCGGAACTATCGTTCGACCAGTCCCATTCTCGCCGCCGCCTCGCATTTGATCGCGCACAACGAGGGTCGTCTCGGCAAGACGCTGTTCACCGAGCGCAGCGACCCGGACGCCGAAAAAGTTCGCGTCGCCTCCGCCTGGGATTCCGAAGAGGAAGCGCGCGCCATCGGCGAGGAAATCGAGAGCCAGCAGAGGCGCGGCCATGCGCTGAACGACATGGCGATCCTTGTTCGCGCCTCCTTCCAGATGCGCTCGTTTGAGGATCGCTTCGTGCAGCTCGGCCTCGCCTACCGTGTGGTCGGCGGCCCGCGCTTCTACGAACGCCAAGAAATCCGCGACGCCCTTGCCTATCTCCGTGTCACCGTACAGCCCGCCGACGATCTCGCTTTCGAACGCATCGTCAATGTGCCGCGCCGCGGCATCGGCGACACAACGATTCGCTTGCTGCACGACTACGGCCGGGCAAAGCGCGTCCCGATGCTGCAGGCCGCTTCGGAACTGGTCGAGACCGAGGAGATCGCCTCGCGTACCCGCTCGGCGTTGCGGGAACTCCTGGCGTCTTTTGCGCGCTGGCAAGCTCAGATCGACCACCTCCCCCACACCGAATTGGCCGAGATGATCCTTGAAGAGTCCGGCTACACCGAGATGTGGCAGGCCGACCGCAGCGCCGACGCGCCGGGGCGCCTTGAGAACCTCAAGGAACTGATCCGCTCGATGGAGGATTTCGACACCCTGACGGGCTTCCTAGAACACATTTCGCTCGTCATGGACCGCGACCGCGACGGCGCGAGCGACGCCGTCAACATCATGACGCTCCATTCGGCCAAGGGCCTGGAGTTCGAGACCGTGTTCCTGCCGGGGTGGGAGGAAGGCCTTTTTCCCTCCCAGCGCACCCTCGACGAGAACGGACGCGCCGGCCTGGAAGAGGAGCGCCGCCTCGCTTATGTCGGCCTGACCCGCGCCAAGACGCGCGCCTTCATCTGGTTCGCCTCCAACCGCCGCACGCACGGCCTATGGCAGTCGGCCGTTCCCTCGCGCTTTCTCGACGAGTTGCCGGCCCGCGAAGTCGAGATCGTCGAACAGGCGTCGCGCTATGGCGGCTATGGCGTCGGCGGCGGCGGAACTTATGGCCAGAGCCGGTTCGACACCCGCGACCCGTTCGCTAACACGTACAGCACACCCGGCTGGCAGCGCGCTCAGAAGAACCACGGCGCGAGTGACTATGCGCGCCGCGGCGGCAAGTCCGGGCCACTCAGCATCGAGGGGGAATTGGTGGCCAAAAGCGTCGTCGGCGGCGCTTCGCCCTTTACCTGTGGCGACCGCGTCTTCCACCAGAAATTCGGTCCCGGCGACGTGACCGCTATCGATGGCAACAAGCTGACCATCCAGTTCGACAAGGCGGGCGAGAAGCGCGTCCTCGACAGCTTCGTCGAGCGCCGCTAGCCGCAATGGCGATCTTCCTCGTCAAAGTGCCGACCGACGAGCGCGGCGCCGAGCGGCTCGCCAATGCCCTTGGCGAAGACGACGAGTTCGCCGCCAACGCACTTGATGCTGCCGAGATTTCACCTGGCAAGTGGGCGCTAAGCGTATTCTTTCCAGCAGCGCCGAGTGAGGCAACCCTCGATCGCCTCGGAGCTATCGCCCACACCGCCCTAGGCGAACTTACCTCCTCGCTTGCACTCGAACGCCTTCCCGACATCGACTGGGTTGCCAAGAGTCTTGCCGACCTGAAGCCGGTCCATGTCGGCCGCTTCTTCGTCCACGGCCAGCATGATCGCCAACGCATCCCGGCCAACGCGATTGCCATTGAAATCGAGGCGAACCGCGCCTTCGGCACCGGCCATCACGGGACCACCGCCGGCTGCTTGGCGGCTCTTGGCACCCTCGCCGCCGCAAGCGCCTTCACTAATGTTCTCGATCTCGGCACCGGCACGGGCGTCCTTGCGATCGCGGCAGCCCGGCTCTGGCATTGTCCGGTGCTGGCGAGCGACATCGATCCGACATCCGTTCGTCTCGCCGCCGAGAACATCCGCCAGAACTCCGTCGGCAGCCTGGCGACCGCCATCCCGGCCGCTGGGTTCCGCCACCCCGCGTTCAGAGCCCGGGCGCCGTTCGATTTGGTCGTCGCCAATATTCTCGCCGGCCCCCTGGTGGCTCTGGCTACAGATCTCGTTCGGCACCTTGCACCAGGCGGGTGCGTCGTGCTTTCCGGCCTCCTCCCCGCTCAGCGGCGCTTGATCGAGGCGACTTACACGAGCCGGGGTCTTCGTCTCGTCCGGCGCACGCTGCGCGACGGCTGGCTGACCATCGTCTTCGCCAAACGGCGCCGGCCGCAAGCGCCGCCGCGCGTTGCCGCCCTTCCCCGCTCGGTTTAGAACCGGCGCATGTTTCAGACCTTCGAGGACAAGTCTTCGCCCGGCGACGGGGCCGGACGAGTGGCCGCACTTCGAGCCGAGATGCGGCGCCAGCGGCTGGACGGCTTCATCGTCCCACATGCCGACGAGCATCAGAGCGAGTACCTGCCGCCGTCGGCCGAGCGCTTGGCTTGGCTGACCGGCTTCACCGGCTCGGCAGGAATGGCGATCGTTCTTGCCCGGGAGGCCGCCGTGTTTGTCGACGGCCGGTACACTCTCCAGGTGGCAACTCAAGTCGATACAGCGGTCTTCACCCCGGTCGCTCTGGCGGAAACACCGCCGTCCAAGTGGCTGGGCGCCCACGCCGGCAAAGGCGAGCGCATCGGCTACGATTCTTGGCTGCTGACCGCAGCGCAGGTGAAGACCTTCAGCGAAGCTTGCCAAGCCGCCGGGGCGGAACTGGTCGCCGCCGATCCCAGCCCGCTCGACGGGGTCTGGTCCGATCGGCCACCGGCACCCGTCGGCCAGGTCGTGCTCCACCCACTGGAGCTGGCGGGCGAGTCCGCCGCCGAGAAACTGAAGCGCATCCAGGCCGCTCTCGCCGACAAGAAGGCGGACCTTGCCCTCATCACCCAGGCCGACTCGGTAGCCTGGACCTTCAACATCCGCGGATCCGACATCCCTCACAATCCAGTACCGCTTGCCTTTGCGCTGCTCTCGCGTGACCGCCGCCCGGATGTCTTTATCGACGGTCGGAAACTCTCCAACTCGGTCCGGAGCGCGCTCGCCGAACTTGCGGAAATCCGGCCGTTAGTTGAAATCGAGACCGCGCTGGTCGAAGCCGCAAAGGCAGGCGCCAGCGTCCTCCTCGACCCCAAGACGACCCCGGCCAAGCTAGACGCCGCGTTGCGCCGCGGTGAGGCAAAGCTGGTCGAGGGCGCTGACCCGACCGTTGCCCTGAAAGCCTGCAAGAACGCCGCCGAGATCGAAGGGGCGCGCCGCGCTCACCTGCGGGACGGAATCGCCCTCACGCGGTTTCTCGCTTGGCTCGACCGTGAGGCGCCCGGCGGGCGGCTCGACGAGATCTCCGCCGTGGAAAGGCTGGAGGAGTTCCGACGCGAGGTCGCCGACGCCGATGGAGTGCCGCTCGCCGACATCTCGTTCGACACGATTTCGGGCGCAGGCCCCAACGGGGCAATTGTCCACTACCGCGTTACCCGCAACACCAAGCGCCGCCTGGAAATGGGCACGCTCTACCTCGTCGACTCCGGCGGGCAGTACCGCGACGGCACGACCGACGTCACCCGCACCGTAGCGCTCGGCACGCCGACACCGGACATGCGCGACCGCTTCACCCGCGTGCTGAAGGGCCATATCGCCCTTGCTTCGGCACGCTTCCCCGCCGGCACCGTCGGCGCCCAGCTCGACGCTTTCGCCCGCCAAGCCCTCTGGAATGCCGGTCTCGACTTCGATCACGGCACCGGGCACGGCGTCGGCTCGTTCCTCTCCGTTCATGAAGAAGCTGCGCGGATCTCAAAGAACGGCCACGTCCCACTGGCACCCGGGATGATTCTGTCGAACGAGCCGGGCTATTACCGTACCGGCGCCTACGGCATCCGCATCGAAAACCTGGTCCTGGTCAAGCCGCCCGAGGCCATTGCCGGAGGAGAACGCCCGATGCTCGGCTTCGAGACACTCACTCTCGCGCCCATCGATCGACGGCTGATCGACCCAAAGCTTTTGAGCCCGGGCGAGTTGGCGTGGCTCAATGAATACCATCACCGGGTTCGCTCGATGCTGGCGCCACGCCTCAGCGGCGATGATCTGGATTGGTTGATGGAGGCGACCGAGCCGATCGGCTAGCGCTCGCGCCCTGCGATCAGCTCGAGCCAGCCAGCCTCGTCTATGACCTTGATGCCGAGTTCCGCGGCAGCGGCGAGTTTGGATCCTGCCCCCGGCCCCGCCACCACCAGGTCGGTCTTGCGCGACACCGAACCCGCCACCTTCGCCCCGAGCCGTTCGGCCGATGCCTTCGCTTCGTCGCGCGTCAACTTCTCCAGCGTGCCGGTGAAGACAACCGTCTTGCCGGCCACGGGCGAGGAGGAATCGCCTGAAGATTCGATCGGCTGAGGCGTCACCTCGCGGAGAAGATCGCGGAGCGCCTCTTGATTGTGCGCTTCAGCGTGAAATTCGACCAAGGCATCGGCCAGCACGTCGCCGATCCCCGCGATTTCGGTGAGACGCTGCCGTGCCTCGCCCTCGGGGTCCGCCGCCGCCGCGGCCATTGCCGCTTCGAATGCCGCGAAGGTGCCATAGGCGCGGGCCAGCAGCTTGGCGTTGCTTTCGCCGATGTGGCGGATTCCGAGCGCGAAGATGAAGCGGTCGAGCGGCACACGGCGCCGCGCCTCGATTGCGTCGAGAAGATTGCCGACCGAGACCTCGCCATAGCCCTCGCGGCTCACCAGCGCTTCGCGATGAGCCCGCAAACGAAAGATATCGCCCGGTCGCCGAACCAGACCGTCGGCGAAAAAAGCCTCGATCTGCTTCTCGCCAAGCCCTTCGATGTCGAGCGCATGGCGCGAGACGAAGTGCCGGAGGCGCTCCACCGCTTGCGCCGGACAAACTAGGCCGCCGGTGCAGCGGCGCACAACGTCGACCCGTCCGGTCTTGGCATTGGTTTCCCGGACGGCATGACTGCCGCAGGCCGGGCAAACCGTTGGAAAGTTGTAGGGCTTCGCGCTCGGCGCCCGCCGCCCAAGGTCGACATCGACGATCTGCGGGATGACGTCCCCCGCTCGTTCCACCGTAACGGTATCGCCGATACGGAGATCCCTGCCGCCGCGGATTGGTGAGCCGTCGGCACCGACGCCGCGGATGTAGTCCTCGTTGTGCAGTGAAGCGTTCTGAACGACAACTCCGCCGAGCGTTACCGGCTGCAACCGGGCGACCGGCGTCAGCGCCCCGGTGCGACCGACCTGGATCTCGATGTCCTTGAGCACGGTTTCCGCCTGTGCCGCCGGGAATTTGTGGGCAATCGCCCAGCGCGGGCTCCGCGAAACGAAGCCGAGCCGATCCTGCAGATCGAGCCGATCCACCTTGTAAACGACACCGTCGATGTCATAGCCGAGCCCCGAGCGCTGCCGCGCGATGTCCGCGTAGTAGTCCAGCGCCTCGGCAGGCGAGTGGCAGACCCGCGTCAGCGGATTGACTGGAAATCCCCAGCGCTCAAGGGCCGCCAGCATCCCGGACTGTGTCGTCGCCGGCAGGGGCGCGACTTCTCCCCAGCCATACGCGAAAAAATGCAGCGGGCGGCTGGCGGTCACTGCGGGATCGAGTTGGCGCAACGACCCGGCTGCGCCGTTGCGCGGGTTGGCGATGGTCCGCTGCCCGGCTGCCGCGAGCCGTCGATTGACCTCGGCGAATTCCGCATGGGTCATGTAGATCTCGCCGCGCACTTCCACGACCGGCGGCACCTTCCCGATAAGTCGAGCCGGGATGTCGCTGACCATGCGCGCATTGGCCGTGACGTTCTCGCCCTCGAAACCGTCGCCGCGCGTCGCCGCGACGACGAGCTGCCCCTTCTCGTAGCGCAAGGAGCAGGAGAGCCCGTCGATCTTCGGTTCCGCACTCACAGCAAAGCCACCGTCGGCCAGTACTTCGTCGCGTTCCGTCTCGATGCGGCGCGCTTCCTCGGCGTTGTCGGCCTGCGCGATCTCCTCAGCGTATGACTTGCCGATCGCCCGCCTCACGCGTTCGAAGAATGCCGTCGCCTCCTCAGTAGCGAATGCATTGTCGAGGGAGAGCATCGGCACCCGGTGGCGGACGGCGGCAAACGTCTCGACCGGCCGGGCGCCGACCCGTTCGCTTGGCGAATCCGGCCGCTTCAACTCCGGGAATCGAGCCTCGATCGCAGCGTTCCGTGCTCGCAGCGCGTCGTACTCGGCATCGCTGATGACCGGTGCGTCCTCCCGGTAATAGCGGCGGTCGTGCTCGGCGATTTCTGCCGCCAGCCGAGCCAACTCGGTCTCGGCCTCGCCGGATGAAAGCGCCTCGACCGGCTTCGTATCGATTGCCTTCTTTGCCATCGCGCGCCGCCGGCTATCCGGCGCCCACTAAAAGACGCGCCGCAGCCGCCCGCGCCTCGTCGGTGACGACGCTGCCGGCCAACATGCGGGCGATCTCTTCCCTGCGGGCATCCGCGTCGAGCGGCAGAACCTCGGTGACGACACGTTCGCCGTCCGCATGCGGGACCTTGCGGATCAGCATGTGGTGGGTCGCGCGGGCTGCAACCTGCGGTGCATGGGTGATCGCCAGAACCTGGGCGTTGGCGGAAAGGCGGCGCAGACGCTGGCCGATGGCGTCCGACACAGCGCCCCCTACGGCCGTATCGACCTCGTCGAAAATCAAGGTCGAGGCCGACCCTCGCCGCGCCAGCGCCACCTTCAGCGCAAGCAGGAAGCGCGAGAGTTCGCCGCCAGAGGCTACCTTCATGAGCGGTCCCGGGCGTGCCCCGGGATTGGTCTGCACAGTAAACTCGACGCGGTCGACCCCGCTTTCCCCAGGCGTTTCATCCGAGCCGATGTCGACGACGAAGTCGGCACGCTCGAGCTTTAGTGCCGGCAGTTCCGCCATCACTGCCTCGCGCAACTCCGCGGCACTCTGACGCCGCGAAACGCTCAGCGCTCCGGCGCGCTCACGGTACCGCGCGGCGGCTGTCTCCGCCGACCGCTGCGCCTCCCCTAGCCTCCCTTCGCCGCTTTCAAGCGCCCCGAGGGCAGACGCGAAGCTCTCCGCCAGCGCCGGGAGTGCTTCGACCGGAACGTTGTGCTTGCGTGCGGCACCGCGCAGGGCAAACAGCCGTTCTTCGGTACGCTCCAGTTCCTGCTGATCGAACTGACTGTCGCGCACTGCCTTCTCAAGGTGATTGCCCGCCTCGGACAGAGCGATGATCGCCCGGTCGACCGCCGGGATGACCGCATCGAATAGTCCGCCGGCCTCGCCCCGCTTGCGTTCCAGACGGCGCAGGAGGCCCGATAGCGACGGAATCGGCGACGCCTGGCCGGAAACGATGTCGAGCGCATCGCCGAGATCGCCGGCGAGCTTCTCCGAGCGCATCATTGCCTGACGGCGTCCGGCAAGGCGCTCCTCCTCTCCCGGCTGGGCCGCGAGTTGCTTGAGTTCCTCGGTCATCGCCCGCAAATATGCGGCGTTGGAGCGCGCCGCGTCGATCTCCGCCCGCAATGCAGCTGCCGCCGCATCGGCCTGCCGCCATGCGCGCCAGAGCCTGCCAACTTCGGCCGTCGCTCCCGTCAGGTCGCCGAAAGCGTCGAGCAGGCGTCGGTGCTGGCTTGGGTCCACCAACGCCCGAGCGTCGTGCTGACCGTGAATCTCCGTCAGCGTCGCGCCCAGCATCGCCAGAACCGCGAGCCCGACCGGCTCACCGTTGACGAACGCCCGGGTCCGCCCGTCGCTGCCCTGCACGCGGCGTAGGACCAGTTCGTCCTCCCCGCCAATCCCCTGTTCAGCCAGAACCGCGCGGGCCGGATGATCGGAGGGAACCTCGAAGATGGCCGTCACCTGACCTTGGTTCGCCCCGCTCCGCACCAGCCCGGCATCGCCGCGGCTGCCGAGCGCCAGCGACAGCGCGTCGAGCAGGATCGACTTTCCGGCGCCGGTCTCGCCGGTCAGAACGGTGAGGCCGGCACCGAAATCGATGTCGAGCTTCTCGATGATGACAATGTCGCGGATCGCCAGGGCGGCAAGCATCGGCCGGCCGGATCGACCCTCAGGTCTTGACCAGCTTCAACGCCTTGCTGATCCAGGATGCCTTGTCCTCGTTGGGTTTCAACCCGCCGGACTGCAGCAGTTGGAAGGCGTCCTTGTACCAGGGACTGTCCGGGAAATTGTGCCCGAGCACGGCGGCCGCAGTCTGTGCTTCCTTGTTGACCCCGATCGCGAGGTAGCACTCGGTCAGCCGCTCCAGCGCTTCCTCGATATGCCGAGTCGTCGCGTAACTGGTTACCACCACCTTGAAGCGGTTGATCGCCGCGATGTATTCGCGCCGTTCCAAATAGTAGCGGCCGACCTGCATCTCCTTACCGGCCAGCTGGTCCTTGGCGATGACGATCTTCTTTCGGGCGTCGGCGGCGTATTCCGACTTGGGATAGTTGTCGATGATCTCCTGCATCGCCGCCAGGGCCTGTTTCGTCGCCTCCTGATCGCGGGTAACGTCGGGAATCTGCTCGAAATAGGCCTGCCCGATAATGTAGCGCGCATAGGCCGCATCGGGACTGCCGGGATAGAGTGCGAGGAACCGCTTGGCCGCCTGGACGGCATCGTCGTAGGAGCCCGCCTGGTAGGCGGCGAAGGCGAGCATGATCTGCGCCTTGCGCGCTTCTTCCGTGTAGGGATGCTGGCGGTCGACCTCCTTGAATGTGTCGATGGCGGTTCGCGACTTGCCAGCCTTCAGTTCGCCAAGCCCCTGATTGTAGAGCTCGCCGGCCGGACGGTCCGGCACCGTCGACTCGTCCTTGGCGGTCGACTTGAACAGGTTGACCTTGTCGAGAGCATCGGCACAGCCGGCGAGCGCGGCTGCCGCAGCCAGCCCCGCAATTAGCGGCAATACCCTACCTGCCCGGTGCAATGCCCGCACCGCCGGGCCGATCGGCTTGATCATTGTCATTCCAGACTGAGCCTTCCGGCCCGTCCCCTGTCTTGGCTACCCCTCGCGCACCTAGTAGCGCAAAGATCCTCGCCGTACCACGACCAGGAGATCAGGACACGGAGATTTCCGCAACCGGCGCCAATGGGGCGAAGCGGGGAAAACCTACGAAACGTCCGGTCCGTACGCCGCCGCTTCGAGAGCGACCGGCTGACGTCCGACCGTCTGAGGACGACGGACCGGCATCTCCACATAGGTCCAAGCAGTCGCGTCGGCGAACAGAGCCTCCAGCACCCGCTTGTTGAGGGCGTGGCCGCCGCGATAGGAGCGGAACCTGCCGATGACCGGGGCTCCCGCCAACGAGAGATCGCCGATAGCGTCGAGCGTTTTATGCCGCACGAACTCGTCGGCAAAGCGCAACCCCTCGGGGTTGATGACCCGATCAGCGCCGAGCACGATCGCGTTGTCGAGCGAAGCTCCCAGCGCCAAGCCGTGGGCCCACAGCATTTCCACATCCGCCAAAAACCCGAATGTGCGCGCCCGGCTAATGTCGCGGCGGAACAGGTCAGCCGAAATCGGCGCACTGAACCGCTGCCGCCCAACCGTACAATGGGCAAAGTCGATCTCGATCTCGACCTGTCGCCCCTCCCCCGGGAGCAATTCACCGAACGAGCGCCCGCACTCAGCGCGCACTGGCTTCAATACCTTGATGAAGCGCCGTGGCGCGGCGTAACTCCGCACTCCGACGCTGTCGATGGCCTCCACGAATGGAGCCGCGCTGCCGTCAAGGATCGGCATCTCCGGCCCCGTCACCTCGACGAGCGCATTGTCGATCTCCAGAGCGCTGAGCGCCGCCATCAAGTGCTCGACCGTTGCCACCGTACAATCGCCGGAGGCCAGCGTCGTGGAATGGTCGGTCCCGCTGACATGGCGCCAATCGGCTCGCACCAAGCGCCCGCCCCCCGCACAATCGGTGCGAACGAAGGAAATGCCGCTATTGGGATCGGCGGGGTGAAGGGTCGCGGTCACCGCGGCCCCGCTGTGAACCCCAATACCCGACAACGCTACGGACCCCGCCAGCGTCGTCTGCATGCGCCCAAACTGCTTCGACATGCCGAAGCGTGCCCCCGTCGATACTCGACCGACTGCTCGGTCGACCCCAACAGCGCCCCGCGGGTTTTTGGTCTGTGCCCCCGGCTCCCACCGGGCCCGCACGATTCGCCGTCTCCAATTCGACGAAAAACATACCGACGGGCTTAACCCCCGCCAAATCACGCTTGTTAACCGATTGTAACCACCTAATCGTCTGGGGAAATCTCAATATTACATAGCTAAATCAATGGCTTACCTGACGTCGCCTCCCTCTCAGTTGGCCTGGCGACGGAGAAATGCCGGGATTTCCAAGTGCTCCTCCTCGGCGGGCCGCTGCCCGGATCGACCGTTTGCGTCACCTTCGCGGCGCGGCTGATAGATGCTTTCGGCCGCCCCGGCCCGCGGCGAAGCTAGCCGGGAGGCAACGGGCGGTGCCGGCTGGGCCGGCGGTTGCGCGGGCGGAGTCGGCCGCTGACCCTGCGCGGGCGCGGCCTGTTGCTGCCGCGGCAAGGGTGCGACGAACGGCGGATCCTCCTCCCGCCGGCCGAGACTGGCGTTGGCGAGGCGGCGGAGCAGGCTGAGCGGCCCACGATCTTCCTCGGGCGCCGGGGCCGAACGCTTCGCAGTCATTTCGCGCTGCGTTATTGCCGGAAAGTCCTCGACGCGAGGCATCGAGCGCGGTGGCATCTCCACCGGAGCAGGAATGAATGGGCCTTCTGGCGGCTCGCTTTCGGCTTTGGCAGGCGCCGGAGCCTCGAGATCGGGCGCCGGAGCGGCCTGTTGGGCGCTGACTTGGCGAAGCGGCTGGATGGAAACCGCAGGATCGCTGGCGCTCGGCTGTGCGGTAGTCGGTGCGATCCGTGCTGCATTATCCGGCTCGGCAGCGGCGGCACGCGAAGTCGTTGACGCCTGCGGGCCGGCGAATCCCCCTGCCCCACCCGCCGGCCGCAATATCGATGCGGCGGGTCTTGCAGTAGCTGAAGGCGAACGCTCCCCAAGCGCCGGGGCGCGGCCGACCGCCTTTGTCCGCGACTGCTCGCTCGGAGCATTCTCCTGCCGGGCAGAGCCCTCGATACCCGTCGCAACGACTGAGCAGCGAATGACGCCTTCCAGCGACTCCTCGAATGTCGCCCCAAGGATGATGTTCGCATCCGGGTCGACTTCCTCGCGGATGCGGGTCGCCGCTTCGTCCACTTCGAACAGTGTCAGGTCGCGTCCACCGGTTATCGAGATCAGAAGCCCCTTGGCGCCGCGCATCGAGGTTTCGTCGAGCAACGGGTTGGCGATAGCCGCTTCCGCCGCCTGGATGGCGCGGTTGTTGCCCGACGCTTCGCCTGTGCCCATCATCGCCTTGCCCATCTCGCGCATGACCGAGCGAACGTCGGCGAAGTCGAGATTGATCAGGCCTTCCTTGACCATGAGGTCGGTGATGCAAGCGACGCCCGAATAAAGCACCTGGTCGGCCATCGCGAAGGCGTCGGCGAAGGTCGTCTTCTCGTTGGCGATGCGGAAAAGGTTTTGGTTGGGGATCACGATCAGCGTGTCGACGTGCTCCTGAAGAGCGATAATGCCCGCCTCCGCCACGCGCATGCGGCGAGCGCCTTCGAAGTGAAACGGTTTGGTCACGACACCGACCGTCAGCACACCATGCTCACGAGCCGTGCGCGCAATGATCGGCGCCGCACCGGTTCCGGTGCCGCCGCCCATGCCGGCGGTGACGAAGACCATATGCGAGCCGGCGAGGTAGTCGTTGATCTCATCGATGGCTTCTTCGGCGGCAGCCTTTCCGATATCGGGCTGCGACCCGGCGCCGAGGCCTTCGGTGACTGCGACGCCCATTTGCACCAGCCGCTCCGCCTTGGACGACAAAAGCGCCTGGGAATCGGTGTTGGCGACCACGAACTCGCAGCCTTCCAGCCCTGACCGGATCATGTTGTTGACTGCGTTGCCGCCGGCGCCACCGACGCCGAAGACCGTGATCTTCGGCTTCAGCTCCTTGATCTCCGGCAGTTTCAGATTGATCGGCATGGCACCAGTCTCCACGTCGGCCGCTAGCGTTCCCGGCCTTATCCTCGTTTGAAGCGCCGCCGCCGCGGACGCTCGACCCACTCAAACCCTCGGAAACCCATTGCTCGAAGAACGCGCCTACGGCGTCAGAAGCTCTCCCTGAACCATTGCCCGACGCGGGCGAAGTATCCGGTTCCAGTCATTCGCGCGGACGCCGTCGCGTGCGGCGTCATCATCTGCTCGTGCAAAGCGATCTGGGGATAGACCAGCAGGCCAACGCTCGCCGCAAAGGCAGGCCCCCGCGCCACCTCCGGCAGTCCGGTCACCCCCAGCGGTCGGCCGACGCGCACGTTCCGTGCCATTACTCGGCGCGCCGCATCGGCGATGCCGCCGAGTTGGCTTGCTCCGCCGGTGATAACCAGCCGCCGCGCCAGCAGCGAAGCAAAGCCCGCCTTGTTGATGCGATCGCGCGCGGTCTCCAGTGTCTCCTCGACGCGCGCGCGGATAATCTTGGTCAGCGTCGAATGCGGCACGATGGTCGGCGCGTAGCCGTCCTCGCCGCCGCCGATCGGCGGCACAGCGAGCATCTCGTGGTCGTCGGCCGCAGGCAGGGCCGATCCATCGATAGTCTTCAGCCGTTCGGCAGCCTCGATCCGGGTCGAGAGACCACGGGCAATATCGACCGTCACGTGATTGCCGCCGAGGGCAATGGCATCGGCGTGCACAAACTGTCCGTCGGCGAAGATTGCCGTTGAGGTCGTGCCCCCGCCGAGATCGAGAACCACCGCTCCGAGGTCCATTTCGTCCTCGTCGAGGACGGCCATGGCGCTCGCATAGGGCGTCGCCACCAGCCGTTCGATCGACAGGTGGCAGCGGTTGACCGTGAGTTCGAGGTTGCGCAGCGGCGGCTCGTCCGCCGTAACCACATGGATGGCGACGCCAAGGCGCTCACCCACCATGCGGCGGGGATCGCTGATGCCGCTTTGAGCATCGAGCATGTAGCCAATGGGAAGCGAATGAACGACGCTTCGGTCTGGATTGGTCGAGTGATTGCGGCCGGCCGCGAGGACGCGTCCGACATCGGCCTCGCTTACCTCGCGCCCGCTGACGGCGACGCTGCCAGACCAGGTCTCGCTAGCCAGGCGACCGGCGGTGATGCCGACGAGGAGCGACCCTACGGTCACCCGCGCTCGTCGTTCGGCGACATCCACGGCCTGTCGAATGGCCCGCTCGGCTGCCTCGAGATCGATGATGACGCCGGACTTCACGCCCTGCGAGCGCTGATGGCCAAGCCCCAGGACTTCGATGGCATGTGTGCGGCCGCGGAGCGCGCCGCCGGCCGTTCGCAACGGCCGCAAGCGCGCGATCAGGCAGACGATCTTGCTCGAGCCGACGTCGAGAACCGATAGCACGCTCGTCCGCCCGCTAGGGAGCGCGCCAGCGCCATGCGATGAGCGAAAGAAGCTCAAGCCGCGTTCCCCTTTTTTCCGGCCTTCGCGTCAAGCTGCGCCTTGCGCGATGCAAGTCCCATCGGCGTCAATCCGACGACCACGCGATCCGGCAGCCTCAGGTCGATCCGGGCGATGTCACGGTCGAGCAGGCGGGCGCTCTCGTCGAGTGCCGCTACCTTGCGCAGCGCCGCGTCGGTACCCGCCTCGGGCAGCCAGACTTCGACACCGTTCCGCAGCACCAAGTTCCAGCGCCGGTCGGCGACCAGCACGGCCGCTTTCACGCGCGGCTTGAGGCTGGGGAAGCTGTCGAGCAGAGCCACGAGTTCGCCGGCCCGCATCGAAGCACCGTCACCCACCACCAGCGGCAGCGCGGCAAAGCGCTCCTCCAGGTACTCGCCGAGCACCAATCCCTCGGCGTCGATGATCGATACGCGGCTGCCGTGCCGCCACAATGCGAACGCCTCCCGCTCACTGATCTCGACCACCAAGCCCGACGGGTAGCGTTTGCTGAGCCGGGCCTGCTTGACCCACGGCAGGGCTTCGACTCGATCCCGTGCCGCGGCGATGTCGAAGGTCGCCAGCGAGGCGTTTCCGCCGAGCGCCAGCGCCGCAAGCACATCGAGTTCGGAGGTCTCCCTCTGCCCGGTGATCTTGATCTCCTCGACCGCGAGGCCGAAGTCTGAAGTGACACTGGCGATAACGCTCTGGACGTGGCCGCCCATCACCAAACCGACAACCACCGTGGTCAGAATAAGGGCGCCCGCCCCTTTCAAACCGGCGTGGCGCGGTGCCAGAACGTCGAGGCGCGAAAGAAAGCGCAGCGGCCGGCGCAACAAGCGCGGCAGCACCAGGCCGCGGCGTCCCACCCCGCCCGGCGAGTTCTCGTGATGTTGCCTCAACGACCGCACGACGCGTCCTCCACCATCCACCGCACCAGGTCCGCGAAACTCATGCCCCGGTGTGCCGCCATTTCCGGCACAAGCGAGGTCGCGGTCATGCCCGGCTGGGTATTGACCTCGAGGCAAACCAACTCGCCAGTCCCGCCCGGCCGATCGTCCAAGCGGAAATCAGCGCGACTCACCCCGCGGCACCCCAGGGCTCGATGCGCCCTGACGGTTAGAGTCTGTACATTTTGGTAAATAATTGATGAAAGGCGCGCCGGCAGAATGTGACGCGACCCGCCCGGCTGATACTTCGCGTCGTAGTCGTAGAAAACCGCGTCGGTCTGCACCTCGATGATGTCGGTAGCCTGATCGTCGATGACCGCGCAGGTCAGTTCCCGCCCGGCGACGAACCGCTCGATCATCACCTCCTCGCCGTGCGGCCAATCGACGGCAAAGAGCTGTTGCGGCGGATGCTTGGCATCGGTCGGAACAATCAGGACCCCGAAGCTCGAACCTTCGGCGATCGGCTTCACCACATAAGGTGGCTCCATGAGGTGAGCGCGCGCCGCAGTAAGCCTATCGGTCGTGAAGCCTGCCGCCACCGGTACGCCGGCGGCCTTAAGGACGTCCTTGGCGCGGGGCTTGTGCATGGCCAGCGCGGAGGCGAGCACGCCCGAATGCGTATACGGGATCGCGAGGACCTCGAGGATCCCCTGAATGCAACCGTCCTCTCCGAAAGGCCCATGCAGCGCGTTGAAGGCCACGTCGGGGCGAAGCTTGGCGAGAACCTCGGCCACGTCCCTACCGACGTCGACGCGGCTGACGCGGTAGCCGGCTGCCTCCAGCGCCCCAGCGCACTGTCCGCCGGACGCCAGCGAGACCGGCCGTTCGCTCGACCAGCCCCCCATCAAAACGGCTACGTGCTTGGCGCTCACGCCCTATCCCCGGAAGATCCCCGCGCGATCTATGCACACCACCGCCGGTTAACAAACGTTAACCAGAGGGCCGATTGGCGAAATTTCTGCTGTCCTGTTGCTGTCCGGTCCCGGAGAGTCTAGCCGCGGCCGAGAAACGGCTGCACCGCGCCAGTAGTCCCGAAACGGCCGAGGCGCTTGATCTCCCACTCCAGCCGCACGCCGCTGGTCTCCAGCACCCGCGCCCGCACCGTCTCGCCCAGCAGTTCCAGGTCGTATCCCGAAGCCTCGCCGGTGTTGATCAGGAAGTTGCAGTGCATCTCCGACACCTTGGCGCCGCCGATAGATAGGCCGCGGCAACCGGCGCGGTCGATCAGTTCCCAAGCCCGCGCGCCGGGCGGATTGGTGAATGTCGAACCGCCGGTCTTTTCCCGGATCGGCTGCGCCCGCTCGCGATGCTCCTGCACCGCCAGCATCTCTGCCTCGATGGCCTCACGCGACCGGGGCTCGCCCTGGAAGACCGCCTCGACGAATATGAGATCCAGCGCGGCAGCCGAGTGGCGGTAAGTGAACCCCATCTGCTCCCGCGACAAGACGCAGAGCCGCCCCGCACGATCGATCGCCCGAGCTTCGACCAGCCGGTCGGCCGTTTCGCCGCCGTTCGCCCCGGCATTCATGCGCAGGGCACCACCGATGCCGCCGGGTATGCCGTGGTAGAAGGCAAAGCCGCCGATGCCGCGCTCGAGCGCAAAGGCCGCAAAGCGCTTGTCGGGAAGTGCGGCCCCGACCCTGAGCCGCCCGCCTCCCTCGTCGGCAACCGCGCCGAACCCCCTAGCGGAGAGGCGGATGACGACTCCCTCAATCCCGCCGTCGCGTACCAGGAGGTTGGAGCCGATACCGACCACCGTAACCGGCACCGCGGGATCCAGCCGGGAGAGAAATATCGCCAGGTCCTCTTCGTCCGCCGGCTGAAACAAGAGATCGGCCATGCCGCCTGCGCGAAACCAGGTGACCGGAGCCATCTCCGCATTGGGCGTCAGGCGGCCGCGGATTCCGCCGGTGTCGATGCGGAAGCCGCCAAGGCGGGCGATTGCGACGCCGGTCATCCGCCCGGCCGCGCCGACGCGCCTCCGCCGAGCGCCGCAAGCTCGCCGGGCAAGGCGTAGGCCCATTGCGTGATCGAGCCGGCCCCGAGAAACACCACGAGATCGCCTGGCGCAACCAGTGCGGCAATGGCCGGCGCCAGCACCGATGGTCCTTCGAGCGAACGGGCGTCGCGATGCCCCCGCGTGCGCAGCCCCGCGACCAACGTGTCGCGATTGATGCCGGATATCTCGCCTTCGCCGGCGGCATACACCGGTGCGACGAAGACGGTATCGGCATTGGCAAACGCGCCGCAAAACCCGTCGAACAGGTCGCGAAGACGCGTGTAGCGATGCGGCTGCACAATCGCCACAACCCGCCCCCGTGCGGCGCTTCGCGCCGCCTTGAGTACCGCGGCTATTTCGACCGGATGGTGACCGTAGTCGTCGAAAATCTCGACCCCGTTCCAGCTGCCGGTTCGTGTGAAGCGGCGCTTGACGCCGGCAAAGCCGGCGAGGCCGCGTCGGATCGCTTCATCGGAAATGCCGAGCTGGTGAGCGACGGCGATCGCGCCGGTCGCGTTCTGCACGTTGTGCTCGCCCGGCATCGGCAGTTCGAGGTTCTCGATCAGCGTCGATCCGCCGCTAGCGCGGTCGTGGAGAGCGACCGAAAAGCGTGAAACGCGGCCCTCGATTGAAAGACCGACGTAGCGCGCATCGGCTTGCAGGTTGGCTCCGTAGGTGATGATCCGCCTGTCTTCGATCCTCCCGATCAGCTTCAGCACCTCCGGGTGATCGCTGCACATCACGGCAAAGCCGTAGAACGGCACATTGTCGATGAATTGCCGGAAGGCATCGCGGACACGGTCGAAGGTTCCGTAGTGATCGAGGTGCTCGGGGTCGATGTTGGTGACCAACGCAACGTCCGCTGGCAGCTTGACGAAGGTGCCGTCGGATTCGTCTGCCTCCACCACCATCCAGTCGCCGCTCCCCATCCGCGCATTGGTGCCATAGGCGTTGATGATCCCGCCGTTGATCACGGTCGGGTCGAGAGCCCCGGCATCGAGGAGGGCCGCCACCATCGAAGTCGTCGTCGTTTTGCCATGGGTACCGGCAATAGCGATGGCGGATTTGAGTCGCATCAGTTCGGCAAGCATCTCGGCACGGCGCACCACCGGCAGCAACCGCTCGCGGGCTGTCTGCAGTTCGGGATTGTCGCGCTTGACCGCGGATGAGAACACCACGACCCGTGCATCGCCGAGATTGGCGGCGTTGTGGCCGATGGCGACCCTGATCCCACGCTCGCGCAGACGGATGACATTGGCGTTCTCGGCGGCATCCGACCCCTGCACAACATAGCCAAGCGTTTTTAGCGCTTCGGCGATGCCGCTCATGCCGATTCCGCCGATGCCGACAAAGTGCACCGGGCCAATGTCACGGGTCATCTTCATGCCGGGGCGTCCTTCTGCGCCGGCGATCCTCGCCGAGCCGCGACGTCTTCTACCAGATCGGCGAGCCGCTCCACTGCGTCCGGCCGGCCTATCCGCAGTGCCGCAGCAGCCGCCGCCGTCAAACGGCCGGGGTCGGTCATCGCCAAGCGAAGCTCGCTCGCCAGACGATCGGCATCGATGTCCTTTTCCAAGAACATCCAGCCTCCACCGGCATCGGCCAGGATTCGCGCATTCTCACGCTGATCCTGATCGAGGGCATGCGGCAACGGGACCATGATTGCGGGGCGGCCGATGACCGCGAGTTCCGTCACGGTCGAAGCTCCGGCGCGGCAGACAACGAGATGCGCGGCGGCGATCCGCGCCGGGAGATCCTGGAAAAACGGCTCCGCCTCCAGCGGGACGCTGAGCCGCGCGCAGGCTGCGCGGACCCGTTCGAGGTCCTCGGGCCGGCATTGTTGGGTAAGCGATATCCGGTTCCGAAAGTCGGCCGGCAGCTTCTCCAACGCCGCCGGGACGACATCGGAAAGGTAGCGGGCACCCTGGCTGCCTCCGAACACCAGGAGTCGCAGGCGCTCGCCACCTGTCGGGGCCCGATAGGCCGCGCCGGCGAGAGCGCGAACGACCGCCCGCACCGGGTTGCCGGTCAGGCGCACCTTGCCACGGTCGGCGTCTCGCACATTGATGGCCGCCGTCGTTGCCGCGACTGCGGTCACGCGCGAGGCAAGGAGACGGTTGGCACGCCCGAGCACCGCGTTGGCCTCGTGCACCACGCTCGGTACCCGCATGAGCGTGGCAGCCATCATCGGCGGCAGGGTCGGGTAGCCGCCGAACCCGACCGCCACGCTCGGTCGAAGCCGCACAATAAGCGCGCCAGCCGCGATGAGCCCGAAGCCGAGGCGCGCAGCGGCCCGTGCGCGCGCGACCGCTCCCCCGGCGAAAGTCGCCGACGGAATGCGGTGAACCGCCTCTGCCGGGAAGTCGCGGCCGTAGCTAGCCACGCGTTCGTCGGTTGCGAGGTGAATGCGGTGACCTCTCCCCCGGAGCACCTCGGCAAGCGCGGCTGCCGGGAACAGGTGGCCGCCGGTGCCGCCGGCTGCCAGGAGTACGAGGCCCGCCATCGCGCGTTAGCCGGCCCGCACCGCCGCGCCGCGCACCGCCGCCATGCCGCGGAGCAGACTCTGTTGTTCCGGCCGCCGCCGCGTCAGCGCCAGGAGGAGCCCCATCTCCAACGCCACCGCCAGCATCGATGACCCGCCATAAGAGATGAACGGCAGCGTCATGCCCTTGGCCGGCATCAGACTGAGATTGACCGCCATGTTGATCACCGACTGAATGCCGAAGACGATCACCAGGCCGGCGACCGCAAGCCGCGAGAAGCTATCCGAGAGGCGGAGGGCGTGAAGGAGGCCACGCAGCACGACGAAGGCAAAGAGCAACGTCAAGGCGATACAGAGGACCACGCCGAATTCCTCGGCGGCGGCGGCAAAGATGAAGTCCGTGTGAGAGTCGGGAAGGATCTTCTTGATGGTTCCCTCGCCCGGCCCGCTCCCAAGCCAGCCGCCCCGCAGAAACGACTCGAGGGCGGTATCGACCTGAAACGTGTCGTGCTCCTGCGGGTTGAAGAACCGATCGATGCGCCCGGCGACGTGCGGAACCGTCATGTAGGCCACGGTCGCGGCGCCAACGCCGCCAAGGCCGATCGCGACGATCCACAGCAGAGGCATGCCGGCAAGAAAGAACAGCGCAGCCCACGCGGTCCCGACCAAAAGAGTCTGGCCGAAGTCCGGCTGCGCAATTAGCAGGGCGCCCACGACGCCGAACAAAAGGAAGGCGAAGATCTTCCCCGGAATTTGCGCTTGGCGCGTGTTCTCGGACATCAGCCAAGCCGCCAGCACGACGAAAGCGGGCTTCATGAACTCCGACGGCTGGATCGAAAGCGGGCCGAAGTTGATCCAGCGGCGCGCTCCCTTGATCTCCTCCCCGATCATAAGCGTTGCCAGCATCAGCGCCGCCATGACCAAGAAGAGCACAATGGCCAGGCGCCGCGCTTGGCGGGCGTCGAGGAATGACGCCGCAAAAAGCACCGCGAGGGCCGGGATGAAAAAGAGGACGTGACGCTTGAAGAAGAAGAACGTCTCCAGGCCGAGGCGTTCCGCGACCGGTGGGCTACCGGCCAAGGACAACACGACGCCGCCGACCATCAGCGTGACCAGAGCCGCCAACAGCGGCTTGTCGACGGTCCACCACCAGTCGGCAACGATGCCGCGATCGGTGCGACTGACCATCAGGCTGCCTCCCCGTCTCGCCCGGCGCGATCGAGCTGCCCGACCAGAGCTCGAAAGCAATCGCCGCGTTCCTCGAAATTCTTGAACTGGTCGTACGACGCGCAGGCCGGCGAAAGCAGCACTACCCGCTCGCCGTTCTTGTCCCGCGCCGCATCCTCGGCGGCAACGGTCAAAGCCGCGTCGAGGGTACCCATTTTCTCGTAGGGGACCTTGCCTTCCAGCGTCGCCGCGAATTCTTCCGTGGCCTCGCCGATCAGGTAAGCCCCCGCGACCCGGTCGAAGTAACGATCGAGCGTGGCGATTCCGCCGGCCTTCGGCCGGCCGCCGAGGATCCAGTAGATGCGGTCGAAGCTGGCGAGCGCCTTTGCCGCGGCGTCGGCATTGGTCGCCTTGGAGTCGTTGATGAAGAGCACGGCACCGCGCCGCCCGACTTCCTCCATACGATGCGGCAGCCCGGCAAAAGTCTTCAATCCTGCTGCAATCTCGGCGTCGCTAAGGCCAACGAAGCGAGCTGCCGCCGCGGCGGCCGCCGCGTTCTGCCAATTATGCTCGCCGCGAAGCGACCCGACCCCCTCCAGCCGGGCAATCTCCCCGCCGGCCGCCGAATAAAGTCGTCCCGACCTGGCGAAGATGCCGCGTTCGAGCCGATCGCGGCAGGAGATCGGTACGATCCGATTTGGCGGCTGCGGCAGTCGCTGGAGGATCGTTCGGCAGTTCTCGTCGTCGACGCCTATGACGACTTCCCGCGAGGCGACAACTAGGCGCTCCTTCAGCGCCGCGTACCGCGCAAAGGTTCCGTGCCGGTCGATGTGGTCCTCCGAGAGATTCAGCAGAACGCCGACCGTGGGATCGAGGCTCGGAGCGAGGTCGATCTGGAACGTCGAACACTCGATAACGTGGACGCGCCGAGAGGCCGGTGGCGCGAGCGATAAGATTGGCGTGCCAATGTTGCCGCCCAAAGCAGTGTCGCGCCCGGCCGATCCCAGGAGGTGCGCGATCAGCGCCGTTGTCGTCGACTTACCGTTCGTGCCGGTGATGGCGACAAACGGAGAGTCGGGGGCCAGTCGACGGCGCTCGCGGCAGAACAGCTCGACGTCGCCGATCACCTCGACCCCCGCCGCTCTCGCCCTCTCGACTGTCCAATGCGGCTTGGGGTGCGTCAGCGGCACCCCCGGCGCGAGAATAAGCGCCGAAAAGCGCCCCCAATCGGCTTTCGCCAGATCGGCTATCGGCGCGCCCGACGCTCGCGCCTTCTCCATCGCCGCGGCCGACTCGTCGCCGGCCGCCACCGTCGCGCCACCGGCGACGAGCGCCTGAGCGGCCGCAACGCCGCTCTTCCCCAAACCGAAGACCGCGACCGTCTTTCCTGCGAAGCTGGTGGCTGCGATCATCCGGGCCTCAACGCAGCTTGAGGGTGGAAAGGCCGAGGAGCGCCAGCACTACGGCGATGATCCAGAAACGGATGACGATCTGCGGCTCGGTCCAGCCGATCTGTTCGAAGTGGTGGTGGATCGGCGCCATCTTGAACACGCGTTTGCCGGTGAGCTTGAACGAAGCCACTTGGATCATCACCGACACGATCTCGAGGACGAAGAGGCCGCCGACGATCGCCAAAACCACCTCGTGTTTGACTGCTACCGCGGTCGACCCGAGGAGACCGCCAAGCGCGAGCGAGCCGGTGTCGCCCATGAAGATCGCCGCCGGCGGCGCGTTGAACCAGAGGAACCCGAGGCCGGCGCCGAGCACCGCCCCGCACAGCACTGCCAATTCGCCGGTGCCGGCGACATAGTTGATTTGCAGATACTCGGCGAACACGCCGTTGCCGGCGAGATAGGCGATCAGGCCGAAGCTCGCGCAGGCGATCATCACCGGCACGATGGCCAGGCCATCGAGGCCGTCGGTCATGTTCACGGCATTCCCGGCGCCGACGATCACGAAAGCGCCAAAGATGACGAAGAACCAGCCAAGGTTGATCGCAAGGTCCTTCAGGAAAGGAAAGGTCACTGCGGTCGCCTGCGGCGACGCGCTCGATCGGACGAGGAAGATAACGGCAACCAGAGCGATCAAGAATTCCAGCAGCAGTCGCAGGCGCCCGGAGAAGCCATTGTGCGACGCGCGCTTGACCTTGAGGATGTCGTCGTAAAGCCCGATCAGCCCATAGCCGACCGTCACCCCCAGGACCACCCAGACATGACGGTTGTTCGGGTTGGCCCATAAGAGCGTGGAGACGATGACTCCTGACAGGATCATCAGCCCCCCCATCGTCGGCGTACCCTTCTTTGCCAGGTGGCTCTGCGGTCCGTCGCTGCGGATCGGCTGGCCCTTGCCCTGCCGCACGCGCAGCGCGTCGATGATCGATTGCCCGAACAAGAATACGAACAGCAGCGCGGTAATCGAGGCGGCGCCCGTACGGAAGGTGATGTAGCGGAAAACGTTGAGAATGCTGAATTTGTCGGCGAGGTCGCCGAGAAGATAAAGCATCAGGCTGCTCCGCGCCGGGCCATCGGATCGGCAGTGCGTTGCGGCAGACTTCGCCCCACAGGAGCCGGGGTGGGGGGCGTCTGGAAGTGAGCCACCAGCCCCTCGACCAGCAGCCCCATCCGGCTGCCGTTCGATCCTTTCACCATGAGGACATCGCCAGGTCGCAGCGCCGCCGCAACCAGCGGCAACAGCTCGGCGGCCGATTGGGCGTGTGCCTGGGCCATGCCGGCCGGAAGCGACTGGATTAGCCGAGCCATCAGCGGACCGGCGAGGAACACTGCGTCGATGTTCGCCGCACCGAGCGGTTCGGCCAACCCGGCATGCAACTCGCTCTCCGTGGCACCGAGCTCCAGCATATCGCCGAGGACAGCGATGCGCCGTCCCCCTCCCTTGGGCTGAGACTGGCCGAGGAGAGCGATCGCCGCCCGCATCGATGCCGGGTTCGCATTGTAGCTCTCGTCGATAATCTCGATCTCGCCTCCGGGGATGGATATGCGGCGCCGCTCGCCCCTGCCTTTGACCGGCCGGAGGTCGGAGAGTGCACCGGCAGCGGCGCGGACATCGGCGTCGATCGCCGCCAAGGCAGCCAACGCGGCCAGACTGTTGTCGACGAGGTGGCGCCCCGGCACGCCGATTTCATAGGTAAGGTCGGTCCCCCCGATGCGGGCTTCCACCATCGACGACTCGGGGCCGAGAAGCACGTCGACCAACCGTGCGTCGGCCGCCTCGTCCTCGCCGAAGGTCAGGATTCGATCGACGCTGGCCGCCTTCGCCAAACTGATGAGTAAGTCGCGATGCGGATTATCGGCGTTGATCACGGCCGCGCCGCCCGCCTCGACCCCAGAGAATATCTCCGCCTTCGCCCGGGCAATGGCTTCCACATCGCTGAAATGGGCTAAGTGGACCGCGGCGACGTTGGTCACGATCGCAACATGCGGACGCACCATCTTCACCAGCGGCGTTATCTCCCCCGCATGGTTCATGCCGATCTCGAAGACGCCAAACTCGGCGCTCGGAGGCATGCGCGCCAGCGTCAGCGGCACACCCCAATGATTGTTGAACGACGCCGCGGCCCCGTGCGTCGCTCCTTGCCGGGCGAGCATGTGGAGCAGCATTTCCTTGGTCGTGGTCTTGCCGACGCTGCCGGTCACGGCAAGCACCGCGGCACCGCTCCGCTGCCGAGCAGCCCGCGCCAAGCCGCCGAGCGCGCTGAGCACGTCCGGGACGACGGTCATCGAGCCGGCAATCCGGCCAAGAGCCGGAAGCTTGGCTTCGGCGACCACCGCAGTGGCGGCGCCAGCTGCCAGAGCTTGACCGACGTAAGCATGGCCGTCGAACCGCTCCCCTTTGATGGCGAAGAAGGCCTCGCCCGCAGTGATCGTCCGGCTGTCGATGGAGACGCCGGCGATTTCACCGGGAGCGGCGTTATACGGCCGGCCGCGCGTGGCGCGGAGTAACTCGTCATAGAGAAAGAGCGGCGCCGTCATGCCCCTGTTTCGCCGAGGATTTCCGCCGCCACCGCTTTGTCCGAGAACGGCAGCACGGTGTTGCCGACGATCTGGCCAGTCTCGTGGCCCTTGCCGGCGATGCAAAGCACGTCGCCGACTCTAAGTTCGCGGATGGCGGCACGGATCGCCTCGCGTCGATCGCCGATCTCGATCCCTTTGGCGCCAGCGCCTTCCAGAACCGCGCGGCGGATTTTGGCGGGGTCTTCGCTCCGGGGATTGTCGTCCGTGACGATGACACGGTCGGCGGCGTCCGCAGCGAGGCGACCCATCACCGCTCGTTTTCCGGGGTCGCGGTCGCCACCGGCGCCAATCACGACCACGAGGCGGCCTCCGGTCATCGGCCGCAGTGCGGCCAGGGCATTGGCGACCGCATCCGGCTTGTGGGCGTAGTCGACGAAGATCAATGCCCCATCCCGTGTCTGCCCCACCCGCTCAAGCCGCCCGGGAGCGCCGACGAGCCCCTCCACGGCTGCGAGCACGGTTTCGGGCGCCGTTCCCGAGCCGATCGCCAAGCCTGCGGCAACAATCGCGTTGGCGGCCTGAAAAGCCCCGGCGAGCGGCAAGTGGACCGTATAGGAACGGCCAAAAACCTCAAGTCTAAGCTGCTGTTCGAACCCAGCAGGACTAAGGTCGATCAGGCGCAATTCGCGGCCGGTCCGCCCGGTCCGGATCAGTCGATGCCCCCGCCTCTCGGCAACCGTTGCTACCGTGCGACCGGCCTCACTGTCGACGTCGATCACCGCAGCCCGACCCGCCGGCAGCAAGGTCTCGAAAAGGTGGAGTTTAGCCGCCAGGTAGTCAGCGAGCGTTGCGTGATAATCGAGGTGGTCTCGTCCGAGGTTGGTGAATGCCGCCGCGCTCAGGCGCACACCATCGAGGCGGCGCTGGTCGAGCCCGTGGCTCGATGCCTCCATCGCGGCGTGCGTGATTCCCTGCCCGACCAAACCATCGAGCGTTGCATGGAGTTCAGCGGGGTCGGGTGTTGTCAGGCTGCCTTTGACCGTACCGCCTGCAGTCACCACCCCGAGCGTGCCCACGCTCGCCGCCGCGTGGCCGGCACGCTGAAAAATCTGCCTGGTAAACTCGGCAACAGAGGTCTTGCCGCTGGTGCCGGTCACCGCAACGAGGATGTCCGGCTGTCGCGGCCACAGCCGTGCCGCCACCAAAGCGAGCGCGCGGCGCGGATCTGCGGCACGCACCACCGGCACGCCGGGATCGCTCGCCACTCGCACGTCGTTGCCGACGAGGATCGCCGCTGCCCCCGATGCAACCGCCTGTCCGATGAAGGCGGTGCCATCTGCCTTCGATCCCTTGAGCGCTGCGAACAGAAAGCCCGGCTTGACCGCGCGGCTGTCGGCGGTCGCTCCGATGATATCGCCCGCCCCCGCCCCCACCGCGAGCTCAGGGATGGCAAGGTCTTGAAGGCGCATCAGGCCGGGAAGGCTCCGTCAGCGGGTTTACCGACCCGCAGCTATCCACCAACTAACGCGCGGCGACAAGCGGGCCGTCTTTGGCCGTCGGCCGCGGCAGAACTCCAAGCATCGGCGCGGCCCGGCGGACGATAGAAGCGACGGTAGGCGCAGCATTGACCGAGGCGGTTGCCGATGCCCCCGCCTTCTCCGCCTTGGGTTCGTCGAGCACCACCAGGACGACAAACCGCGGGTCGTCCATGGGAAAGGCCGCCAGGAAGGAATTGAAGCGCTTCTCGCTCGAGTACTTGCCGTTGTCGATCTTTTCGGCCGTGCCGGTCTTGCCGCCGACAAGGTAGCCTGGGGCCTCGGCTCGCGTGCCCGACCCCTTTTCGACGTTGAGGCGAAAGAGATATCGCATCGCGGCGCTGGTGGACGGTTTGACCACTCGCGTACCGAGCTTCTCCGCAGTGGCCCGGTCGCGCGGTAGAAAGGTCGGAGGGATCAGCGTGCCGCCGTTGACCAGAGCGGCGGCAGCGACGGCCGTGTGTAGAGGTGTGACCGAGATGCCATGGCCGAAGGCGATGGTCATGGTCGATAGCTCGCTCCATTGCTGCGGCAGCAGCGGCGCCCCCGCTTCCGGCAGTTCGGTGCGGACTGGCTTGGTCAGCCCGATCCGGCGAAGGAACTCCTGATGCCCTTCGGTGCCCACCGAAAGCGCCATCTTCGCTGCACCGATATTGGAGGAATAGATGAACACCTCGGGCAGCGTCAGGACGCGGTGCTTGCCGTGGAAGTCGTCGATCGAGAAGCGACCGATTTCAAGGGCGTGGCTGGCATCGTAGGTCGACGCGAGCGTGGCCTTGCCGGCATCCAACGCCATCGCGACAGTGAAAGTCTTGAATACCGACCCCATCTCGAACACGCCTGCCGCCATCCGGTCCAGCCGATCTGGTAGCAGCGCCTCCGCCGGCGTGTTGGGATCGAAGTCGGGCAGCGAAACCATCGCCATCACCTCGCCGGTGTGAACGTCGAGGATGACTCCAGTCGCCGCGATTGCCTGATAGCGCTGCATCGCCGCGGAGAGTTCGGAACGAAGGACGTTCTGCACCCTGAGGTCCACAGACAACCGCACGGGCTGCAGGCCGTCGGCACGAGCAAATCCGGTGCTTTGCAGATCGGCCAAGCCGCCGGCGTCGACAAATTTCTCAATGCCGGCAATGCCCTGGTTGTCGACATTGACCGCGCCCAGCAGGTGAGAACTCGTTGGCCCACCGGGGTAGAAGCGGCGGTTCTCTGTGACGAAGCCCAACCCAGGAATGCCAAGCTCGTGCAGTTGCGCTCGCTGCGCCGGCGTGACCTCGCGCTTGATCCAAGCGAAGCCGGCGTTGCCAGCGAGCTTTTTGCGCAGCGCCGCCACCTCGAGCCCCGGCAGCACGCCGCTGATCAGTTCGGCCGCCTCGTCGACGTCGAGAATGCGGCGCGGCTCGGCAAACAGCGACGCCGACTTGATGTCCGTGGCGAGCACCTCGCCATTGCGGTCGACGATGTCCGGCCGCGCCGCCGTCACCGTCGACCCGCGCGCGGCTACAACGGGTGGATCGGTCATGGCCAGCACCGTCAGCCGGCCGGCGATAGCTGCATAGAGGCCAAAGAAGGCCACCAGGACGAGATAGAGTCGCGGCCGCATCCGGTCGCGAGGGAAAGACGGCGGCGCGGGGAGGCCGGCTACGGTGGCGGAGCTTTGGCCGATCCAGGGTTTGGTGCCCTCAATCATGCGTCCACCTCATTGCCTGCCGGCGATGACGCCGGCGATCGACTTTGCCGAGCCGGGAGCGCCCTGCGGCGCCGGCCCGACCGACCCGGCTTTCAGCGGGATGTCTTCGATTGTCCCGAGTTGGCCGGCTTCCGTGGGAGCCAGGCCCAGGACAGCCTTGTTGGCCAGCGCGAGCGCCTCCAGACGCGCGGGCTGAACCAGGACGCTCCACTCGGCCTTGGCCAATGAGAGTGCGGTCTGCTCCTTGGCCACCTTCTCCCGCAGTTCGACGAGCCGCCTGGCGGCGACCTCGGCACGATGCTTGGCGTTGTAGGTGAAGGCAGCACTGCCGATCATGGCCGCGATCAGGATGCCATTGAGGATCTTGCCCATCCGCGGCGCTCACGCGAAGTCGGGAAGGCGCGGCACTGCCAGGGCGGCAGCGTCGAGAGCGCGGGCCGGGGCGTCGGTGCGCAACGCGGCTCGCAGCTTTGCCGAACGGGCCCGCGGATTGGCCGCCACTTCCGCATCTGTCGGGACGACGGCACTCTTTGCCAGCAGGCGGAAAGTTGGGGCCGAGACAGAAACCGCAGGGGGCTGGTGTCGCGAAACCGCCGGCGCTCGGCTGCGGTCCGTCAGGAACCGCTTGACGATACGATCCTCAAGCGAGTGGAAGGTCACCGCCACAAGCCGCCCGCCGGCCTTGAGGATGCGCTCGGCCGCGGCAAGGCCGCGCGCGAGTTCGTCGAGCTCGCGATTGAGAAAGATCCGAAGCGCTTGAAAAGTCCGCGTCGCCGGGTGGATCGGATCGGTGGGCTTACGCCACACGGCGCGCTCCACCACCTCGGCCAGATCGCGCGTGCGCGTGAAGGCGCGTTCCGCCCGACGCGTCACGATCAGGCGCGCCACTTGGCGCGCCCGCCGCTCTTCGCCGAGCTCGGAGATCACCGTGGCGAGATCGCTCTCCGCCATCCGATTGACCACATCGGCGGCGGTCGGCCCGTCCCGTTCCATGCGCATGTCGAGCGGTCCGTCCTTGGCGAAGGAAAACCCCCTCTCCGCCTCGTCGATCTGGCGGGACGACACGCCGATGTCGAAGACCACGCCATCGGCGGCGCCGAAGCCGGCCTCCTCGGCAATGTCGAAGAGATCGCCGAACCGGCCCTCGCGGAGCACCAGTTGTCCGCCTGCCGCGGCAACCAGCCCCTCCCCGGCAACGACGGCGTCCCTGTCGCGATCGATGGCAAGGACGCGGCCGCCTTGCGCGAGCAGCGCCCGGCTATAGCCGCCGCCCCCGAAGGTTCCGTCGATAAAAGATCCGCCGGCGACGGGCTTAAGGAATGCGATTGCCTCCTCAAGGAGAACGGGCACATGTCCGGCTAGTCCGCCAGCGTCGGTGTCGACGCCGCCGGTCATGCTCCACCCCCCGTCTGTCCGCCCGTCGGCCGGCGGCCGGCGCCCGGCGCCTGACGCAAGAGGCGCACGCGATTGCGTGCTTCCTCGCGATAGACTCCGAAGCGCTGCGGCTCCCAGATCTGAAATTTGTAGCCCTGGCCGACAAAGGTGACTTCGTCGGCGATCCCCGTGCGCGCCTTGATTCCCTCGGACAGGATGACCCGCCCGTCGGCGTCGATCCGCAGGACCTCGCTCTCGCCGTTAAAGGTAGTCGAGAGGTCCTCGTAGTCGGCCGAAAACGGCTCGAAACGGGCGAGGTTGGCGCGGATCATTTCGCGCAGCCGGTTGCCGCCGGCATCGACCGCCTGCGCGTCGAGCGTTGGGCAGCAGTAAAGGCCCTCATAGCCGTCTCGCGCCAGCACAGCGCGAAAGGCCGCGGGGATGGACACCCGTCCCTTGCTGTCGAGCCGGTTGGTGAAGGTCGCAAGGAACTCGTCCATCTCCCCTGTCCGTCTCGCCGCCGGCCGAACGCGCAACCCCTCGGGCGCGACGGCAAGATCTTCCCTTGCCGCGCCGCGCCGAGCGCAACGCCCAGACGCCGATATGGGATGGTTTGGGATATCATGGGGTTTTCATGGGCGTCAATGGAATCCACCCCCACAAGGCCGTGAACGCGACAAGGCGCGTCTTCCCTGCAACAGGGACATAAAGCGCTCGCTCGCTTAATTTTCGGTTGGATCGTCGGGGCGGCGTCGGCGGTAGGGCGGATCGTCGTCTGAGACGTGAGGCCAGCCGGCCTGTAAGCCGGGTTCTGTATGGCGGCGGTTGCCCGCCGCGTGACGACCATTCCTCTGGGACGCCCGTTGCCGGACGCCTCGTGCAACCTACCCGAGGGGCGAGCGTGAAAACCCGCCTGGGGACAAGCCCCTGCCCCTCCTATTCGGTTTTGCTCCCGGTGGGGTTTGCCCTGCCGGGGCCGTTACCGGCCCCGCGGTGGGCTCTTACCCCACCATTTCACCCTTACCGCGCCGGCGAACCGGAGAGGCGGTGTGTTTTCTGTGGCACTTTCCCTGGGGTTGCCCCCGCCGGGCGTTACCCGGCACCGCGTTTCCATGGAGCCCGGACTTTCCTCCCCGGCGGCCTTTCGGCACTTGTCGGGGCGGCCGTCCGGCCGGCTGGCGAGGTGGGAATTGGGCTTCGCGGCCCGGATTGTCAACCGGACGCTCGGCCGAAACAGGGCCGGGCTAGCCTTGTCCCATGGCGGCTCGGACTCGATCGCAATACTGAATGTTCGAGGGCTTCAGTTCGGTCGCGTAAAGGCCGGCCTGGTATTTGAACATCATGCCGCACAATTCCCCGCCGCCCACCTTCTGAGCCGCAGCCAGATACTTCATACCGAACCGGAGGTTCGTTTCGGGATCGTAGAGCTCGGCGGCCGTACCGTCATATCCAAGGTCGCGAGCGGTATCGTACTTGATCTGCATCAGGCCGATCTCGCCGTGCCGCCCTTGTGTATTTGGATTGTAGTTGCTCTCGACTTGGACAACGGCAACCGCCACGGCGGGCGGCACTCCGGCCTCCTTGGCATGGCGCGTGATCATGTCAGCGTAAACTTCCCGACCGGCAGGCAGCTTCGACGCTGGCCTGGCCGTCGCTGTCGGGCTCATCGTCGGTGGCACGAAGGCGGCCGGCTGAACCGGAAAGAACAAGCCGGAGCAGCCGCCAAGCGGCAAAACGATGAGAAAGGCACAGCCGGCGATATGCCGATCGAACCGCAATTATGCCCCCTGCAACAAACCTTGCCGGCCTCCACGGACCAAGCGACCGCACCCCCGGTTAAAAATGGTCGGACCGGCGCGGTCAAGCCCAGCCCGTTTAGGTTGTGGATGATGCCCTTAGGAGCCGATCGAGTGTTCGTACGGTCGACATGTCGGCAATGCCGTCGACCCTTGCCGGACGATGATGTCGCTGGAAGGCCGCAACGTTGAGTTCGGTCTCCCAATCAAAGACCCCAGAGGGCGCTGAGCGGTACCCAAAGGCGGCGAGCTTTTCTTGCAACTGCTTCACCGCCGGCCCGAATTCGCCGACGCGGTGGATAGCCCCTGCAATGTCGACGGGCTCGGGAGCGAACCGACCGACGCCGGCCGCTGCCAGCTCTGCCCAGGGGAAAGCCTCCCCGGGATCGCGCTTACGCTCCGGCGCGACATCGGAGTGGGCAAGGATGCCGGCAGGCCCTATCCGGCGTCGGGTCATGATGTCTCGACAGAGCGCTACAACGCTGGCGATCTGCTCTGGCGGAAAGGCCGGCGCGCCAAAATCGTGTCCGGCATTCGCGATTTCGATGCCGATCGAGCGCGAATTGACATCGGTGTCGCCCGCCCAGGATGACACGCCCGCATGCCAGGCCCGCCATTCTTCAGCGACCAGTTGCACAGTTCGACCGTCTTCGAAAACAAAGTAATGCGCGGAGACGTTGGACCGCGGATCGCACAGCCAAGCCAATGCCCCCGTCGCCGAGGGCATTCCGGTGTAATGGAGCACAATCAGATCGATCGGCCGGTCGCCAAGGCGTGGCCCGAAATTGGGCGAAGGTCGCTCCTCGATCGCAGGTCGCACGTCACCCTCCTCCCCGGCCGCCTTGGTGATAGGCTGGGTTCCGCCGAAGGCCAACCGGATTTCGGAAAGAGCTGCCCACACTCCCCCCGACAATGACCGACCTCTGGGACTTCTGGATCGACCGCGGCGGCACCTTTACCGACGTCGTCGGCCGCGATCCCGCCGGCCGTCTCCAAGTCGCCAAGCTGCTCTCGGAGAACCCTGCCGCATATGACGACGCCGCCGTGGCGGGTATCCGCCGGCTGCTGGCCATAGCGCCGGGCCACCCAATCCCCCCCGGCATGATCGGAACGGTCAAGCTCGGCACAACCATCGCCACCAATGCGCTCCTCCAGCGACGCGGCGCACGCACGCTTCTGGCCGTCACCAAGGGCTTCCGCGATGCATTCCGCATTGGCAACCAAGCCCGCCCCGACATCTTCGCCAAACAGATCGTCACTGCGGACATGCTCTATGAAAGGGTGATCGAGATCGACGAGCGTGTCCTCGTCGACGGCACCGTCGAGCACCGGCCGGACGCGGCCCTGATCGAGCGCCAGTTCCGCGAGGCCCTCTCTGCCGGGATCGAGGCCATCGCCGTCGTGTTCATGCATGCATGGCGCTTCCCCGCCCACGAGGCCGAGGTAGCTGCCATGGCCGAACGCATCGGCTTCAAGGAAGTCTCCGCGAGCCACCGCGTCTCGCCCCTGATCCGATTCATTGGGCGGGGCGACACGACGATCGTCAACGCCTACCTTTCGCCCCTTCTCGGCCGCTATGTCACTGACTTCGCGCGATCTCTCACGCCCGAGCGAGGCCGCGCCCCCCGCCTCCGCTTTATGAAATCCTCCGGCGGTCTGGCCGTCGCCGAGACCTTCCAAGGCAAGGATGCGATCCTCTCCGGACCCGCCGGCGGCGTCGTGGCCGCCATCGCCACGGCCAAAGCGGCCGGCTTCGACAAGGTGATCGGCTTTGACATGGGCGGCACCTCCACCGATGTCTGCCACTCGGACGGCGAGCTTGAGCGAAGCAACGAGCGTGAGGTTGCCGGAGTCCGCATCCGCGCGCCGATGCTTGCGGTCGAAACCATCGCTGCGGGCGGTGGTTCGATCCTCCGCTTCGCGCAAGGCCGCTACCAGGTCGGCCCGGCATCGGCCGGCGCTAATCCCGGTCCCGCCAGCTACCGCCTCGGCGGCCCGCTCACCGTCACCGATGCCAATGTCATGGTCGGCAAGCTCCTACCCGAGCACTTCCCGGCGATATTCGGCGACACCGGCGACCTCCCCCTCGACCGCGACCGCGTGGCCGTTCTCTTTTCCGACCTCGCCGCCGCAATTGGCGATGGCCGGTCAGCCGAAGCAGTTGCGGATGGGTTCATCGAGGTGGCGGTCGAGCGAATGGCGGCCGCAATAAAGAAGATCTCGATCCAGCGTGGTTACGACGTCCGCGACTACGTCCTCAATTGCTTCGGCGGGGCGGGCGGCCAACACGCCTGTCTGGTCGCCGACCGCCTGGGCATCGGCGCGGTTCTCATCCACCCGCTCTCCGGCGTTCTTTCCGCTTTTGGGATCGGCCTCGCCGAGCCAGGTACTACCCTCAGCCGGACGGTTCTCCTTCCGGTCGACTCGGCGGTTTCCACGGCGCTGAGCAGGCACCTCAGCGAACTGACCGAGGAGGCGCGATCCTCCCTCTCTGGCGAGGCTTCGGCGCATTCCACCATCGCCGTCAGCGCGCGCGCTCTTTGCCGCTATGACGGCACCGATTCGACTTTGGCGGTGCCTCTGACCGGACAAACGCCTGACCCACAGGCAATTGCTTCGGCCTTCGCATCGCTTCACGCCAAGCGCTTCGGCTTCACCTTTGCCGACCGCGCGATCGTTCTGGAGGCCCTGGAGGTTGACGCTGTCGCTAAGGAACCCCCACCCTCGGAGCGGCCGACAGCGACTGGCGGCGACGGCGCCTCAGCGGGAGTCCGCGCCCGTTTCTACTCCGCCGGGGCGTGGCGCGAGGCTACCGTCCATCGTCGCGGCGATCTCATTCCGGGCACTGCAGTGGTCGGGCCGGCCCTCATTGTCGAAGCGCACCAGACGGTGGTGGTCGAAGAGGACTGGCGCGCGGTCCGCACGCCGCGCGACGATCTCCTGCTGACACGCGTGCGACAGGAACGACGGAAGGCGCTTAGCACCGCCCCTGACGGCGTCGGGATCGAACTCTTTAATAGCCTTTTCACGGCAATCGCCGAGGAAATGGGCCTGACGCTCCAGAACACCGCGAGTTCCGTTAACATCAAAGAACGGCTCGATTTCTCCTGCGCCCTCTTCGACGGCGAAGGCCGCCTCATCGCCAACGCACCGCACATCCCCGTCCACCTCGGGTCGATGGACGCTGCGGTCGAGACGGTGATCCGCGACAATCGCGGCAGGCTCCGTCCCGGAGATGCCATCGCACTCAATGCCCCCTATAGCGGAGGCACGCACCTCCCCGACATCACGGTCGTGTCTCCGGTGTTCGACGAGCCGGGACGCGAGGTCCGGTTTTTCGTTGCCTCCCGCGGGCACCATGCCGACATCGGCGGTGCGACGCCGGGCTCGATGAGCCCGACGGCGACGTCGGTCGACCAGGAGGGCGTCCTGATCGAGAACTTCCCTCTGTTCGAGAACGGCCGATTCCGCGAGGCGGAATTCGCCCGCCTGCTCGCTACTCACCCCTACCCCGCGCGCAACATCCCGCAGAACCTTGCCGACCTGCGTGCACAGATCGCCGCCAACCGACGGGGCATCGAGGAACTGCAGCGACTGGTGGGGCGCTTCGGTTGGCGTGTCGTCGACGTCTACATGCGCCGTGTGCGAGAGAATGCCGCCGCTGCGGTGCGGGACCTCATCGGTCGTCTGACCAACGCCGAATTCGCGGTCGATACCGACCAGGGCACAGTCATAAAGGTCAGGCTGACCGTCGACCACGCGAAGCGCGAGGCGACGGTCGACTTCACCGGCACATCACCGCAGCAGCCAAACAATTTCAACGCGCCCGAGCCGGTGACGCGGGCGGCGGTGCTCTATTGCTTTCGCGTGATGATCGAGGACGCCATCCCGATGAACGCCGGCTGCCTCGAGCCGATCCGAATTGTCATCCCGCCGCGATCGATGCTGTCGCCGCACTACCCCGCAGCCGTCGTCGCCGGCAACGTCGAGACCAGCCAACAGGTCTGTAATGCCATCTTCGGCGCGCTTGGCGCGCTTGCCGCGAGTCAGGGGACCATGAACAATCTGACCTTCGGCAACGCCCGCTACCAGTATTACGAGACCATTTGTTCCGGTTCGCCCGCCGGCATCCGCAACGACGGCAGCGGCTTTCACGGCACCGATGCGGTCCAGGTTCACATGACCAATTCGCGGCTTACAGATCCGGAGATTCTGGAGTTGCGCTTTCCCGTGGTGCTTGAGGATTTCCACATCCGCGAGGGCTCGGGAGGGCGCGGCCGCTGGTCGGGCGGCGCCGGCGTCGAGCGCACCATTCGTTTCCGCGAGGAGATGGAGTGCGCGATCCTGTCCTCCCACCGGCGCGTTCGCCCACATGGCCTCGCCGGAGCTGAGCCGGGGGAGGTCGGAAGCGCTAAGGTGCGAAGACTGAACGGCGATGCCGAGCCACTCGCCGGCGTTGCGCAGACAGTCCTTAAGCCGGGCGAGGCGATCACCATCCGCACGCCGACGCCGGGCGGCTACGGTCCGCCAATGGCGGACCAGGACACTAGCGGTAGTTAGCCACGCACTGCAGCAGCTTCTGCAAGGCAGCATTGGTACCTGCCAGGCTGAAACTCTCGACGTGATCGCCAACGTCGATGCGAAGCGAGTTGCCACGCTGCAGCAGGCGGAACCACTCCACCGTGTCGGTGAACTTGGTGGCAAACATGGTCTTCGACAATGCGACGAACTTGCGGGTGATCACCCGGCTGTTGTCGATCCACATGTCGAACTCGTCCTCGTCGCCCTCGACGAGACCGAGGCCATCCTTGTCGAAGCCCAGGAAGATGTTGCCGTCGCCGTCCATCAGGAAGAACACCTCCCAACCGGAACGGTACGACGCACTCATGTGGCAGTTCTGGAACTTGCGCCCGTCGAACGAGGCCGCCCCTTCCCAGTTGCCGGAGGTAAACTCGCCGCGTGCCAAAGCCTCCGGTGCGCCGCCTTCTAGGGCGAGGGCGAACCCCACGCCAGCCACCAGTTTCCGCAACATGAAGATTCCCCAGGAACGAATTGTGCGAGCCCCACCGCGGCAGAATTGGCCAGGGCTGTGAGAATTGCAAGACGCGCGGTCACGCCCGCGCGATTTCGCCGCTCACTTCGAGTGAGCGGATCAGCGCGCGATCGCGCCCACGGCCATGCCGTCGAGCGGAACGCGCCGCGGCGGGATGACCATCGGCGTCGGCTTGCAATATTTCGACGTACCGGACGCCCCGCGGCGCGAAAGATCGAGGTGGAAGTGGTCGGTGTGGTAGCTGTCGCTGCCGGGTGCCAGCACGGTGTTGAAGAACTGGCACGCGGTGGCCTCGATCTCGCGCAGAAATCCCTGCTCCTCGCGCGTCCCGCGATACCAACCGGCCTTGACGGTGATCTCCCGCCCGTTCGCGAGCTTGAAGCCGGCGACGTCCAGGGCATTACCGAAGGCGTGCTCGGAGAGCTTCTCGCCCGGGATATTGTCGACCGTTCTGCAGCTGTAGTCGTTCCACTGGCTGATCGCGACCAGCGGACTGCCGAACCAGTCGAGCGCTGCCGGCAGCACCGACTCGGTGAGCCAATCTTCCACCGCCGCCGCCTCAGGGCAACCGAGCGTCGCGACGCTGTTGAGGCGAACGCGCCCGTCGGCAAGCGCTGAAACCTTGAGCGGCTGGGCGATGCCGCAGGCGCCGCTCCCGTAGATGCGAGATACCGGTTGAACGAAGGGCGTCTCGGAAAAGCGACCGCTCGCTATGCAAGCCGCCTCGGCCGGGTCGCGCCAAGCCGCCCGCTGCTCGAAGCGAAAGAACGCGAAGAAGCCGCAACCCGAGAGGGTGAGGACGAGGCAAAGTGCGCCGGCCAGATACGCAACGCGACCGAACATGCCGGGGAGAGTGGCGGCAATCCCCTTAACGAACCGTCAAGGATGCCCGCCTACCCCGCTGCCTCGGCCATGCTCTCGATCGCCGCGCTACCTTCCGCCGGCCCCGCCTCGGCGTCCTCGAACGGCGTCGTCACCTCCACGAAGGTGTTGGGGTAGAAGCCGTTGAAATGGGTGCGCAGCGCCATCGAGTAAGCGCCGATGTGACCGATCTCGATCCAGTCGCCGTCGGTCACCTTCTCCGGCAGGTAGAAGGGGCGCGAGAGAATGTCGACGGAATCGCAAGTAGCGCCCATGACGCGGAACGGCACGATCTCGCTCCGCTTGCGTCGGGTCCGTGCCTCGACGTCGGGAAGGTGGCGCGCCGGCAGGGTAATCTTCCCGGTCCAGGAATCGGAGAGCGACGACCAGATGCCGTCGTTGATATAAAGCCGTCGCCCTTTGCGGAGGAGGACCCGGACGATCACCGAGAAGGCGCGGGCGACGATCACCCGGCCGGGTTCGGCGATCAGCGGCAGGTCGTCCAATCCCCACTCGCGGATCTCGTTGAGAATATCCGCGAGCAGCCGCGCCGGGTCGGGAGGCGCTGCCGCGGCGGCTCGGCGGCCCGAGGCGGCGTAGCGCGCCGGAAACCCGCCGCCGATGTCGAGGGCGGCGATTTCGACGCCGGCGCGCGAGCGCACCCACGCCGCTGACGCCAGCGCCCGCTCATAGGTGGTGAGGTCTTCGACCTGGCTTCCGACGTGAAAGCAGAGGCCGACCTGAAAGCCGGCCCGTCCGGCGCGCTGCACGATCTCCACTGCATGCGCCGGCGCCGCCCCGAACTTCTTCGACAGCTCGTAGGCGGCGTGTCCCTTGGTGGCAAGGCGAACGAACAGTCGCAGGCCGGCGGGATCGATGCCGAGCTTTTTCACGACCGCCTGGACCTTCGCAACCTCGTCCTCGTGGTCGGCGACCAGGGTGTGTATCCCGTAGCGTTCCAGAGCAAGCCTGATATGCGATTCGGCCTTCACCGGGTGCATGTAGAAGAGCTCCGCCCGCGGCGAGGCCGCGCGCGCAGCCGCAAACTCGGCAGGTGATGCGACATCGAATGCGCCGATCCCCGCGCCGCTGAGGGCTTTGAGCACCATCGCCTCGCCGTTCGTCTTGACAGCGTAGGCGGTGGTACCGGGAAATGCGGTCGAAAATGCCTTCGCATCATCGACAAGGACGCGCGGGCGGAAGCAATAGACCGGTTCGTCCGGACGCAGGGCCGCGGCGACATCGGCACCGGTCGCAAACACCTCCATCTTCCCCTGCCCCGTCAACACCTTCTCGATTCGACCGAATCACCTTGTCAGAGTTAGGCGCAAAAGCGTCCCGCGTCACTCCGGCCCGCGCGTTTCGCCATATCGGGCGTGCATTGTTCGAACTCAACGATCTCTAGGCGGAGCGCCTTCTCTGTGGAAGATGCTGCGCCGCAGCATCTTTTTCGCTTTGCCGTCGCAACGAATGCCGGTAACTTTTCAGTTGTTAACCATGCTGTCGTGTTTGGGCGCTTTGCCTCGGCAGCTTTTCGTTCTCTTCCGACATCCACGGATGTCTTGTTGGCAGAGGTTTTTCGGGGCCTGATTTTGCGGCCCGACAGATGCAGATCTAGGTGTTTCGAGGCCATAAGTCCCTTTCCGGACTAACGCGAAAAAGGCCGGACAGCTCAACTGTCCGGCCTTTCGCTTTTTGTCGGTCGCAATAGCACTGCCAGCGAAAGTGAGGACGTATCCCGATTAGGCCGCCTCGGCCCCCGCTGGATCGTAGCCGAGGATCGGCGCCAGCCAACGCTCGGCGTCATCCAAAGACCAGCCCTTGCGTTGTGCGTAATCGGCCGCCTGATCGCGTTCGATCAAGCCGACACCGAAATACGCGCTTTCGGGATGGGCGAAGTAGAGCCCGGCGACTGACGAGCCAGGCTGCATGGCGTAGCTCTCGGTCAGCCGGATTGCCGTCTGCCGCTCGGCGTCGAGGAGATCGAACAGTGTCCGCTTCTCGGTGTGGTCGGGTTGTGCCGGATAGCCGGGCGCCGGGCGGATGCCGCGATAGGTTTCGCGGATCAGTTCGTCGGTGCTGAGCTTCTCCTGTCGTGCGTAACCCCAGAATTCCTTCCGGACCCGCTCGTGCATGCGCTCGGCAAGCGCCTCGGCGAGGCGGTCGGCCAGTGCCTGACTCATGATCTTGGAATAGTCGTCGTTTGCGCGGGCAAAGCGCGCCGCAACCTCCTCCTCGCCGATCCCCGCTGTCACGGCAAAGCCGCCGATATAGTCCCGCAGACCGCTCTCGCTCGGCGCCACGAAGTCGGCCAGCGACAGGTGTCGGCGAGCGTCGGTCGAACGTGCCATCTGCTGACGCAGAGTATGGAGGCGCGCCCGCTCTTCGCTCCGCCGCTCGTCGGCGTAAACGGCGATATCGTCGCCGACTGCCGCCGCCGGCCAGAAGCCGATGACCGCCTCGGCCCGGATCGACTTCTCGGCGATCAAGCGTTTCAACAGATGCTCGGCGTCGTTGAAAAGCGACAACGCGGCGGCGCCGACGGTCGGATCGGCCAGCACCTGCGGATAGGTGCCCTTGATCTCCCAGGCCGCGAAGAACGGTGTCCAGTCGATATAGGGGACGAGTTCGGCAAGCGGATACGACGAGAAAACCTTCGTGCCGAGGAAGGTCGGCACTGGCGGCGCATACTTCGCCCAGTCGAGACGAAGACGGTCGGAGCGCGCTTCGGCAAGGCTCAGTCGACGCTTACCGGCCTCTCCTTCACGACGCCGCTCGGCGATGCGCTCATACTCGGCACGAACGCCCGCCGCGTACTCGGCCCGACCGGCTCCGAGGAGATGAGAAGCGACGCCGACAGCGCGGCTGGCGTCCAACACATGGACCGCCTGCCCGCGATTGTAACGGGGACTGATTCGGACGGCAGTGTGGACTCGGCTGGTGGTCGCCCCGCCGATGAGAAGCGGCACGGCGAGGCCCTCGCGCTCAAGCTCTGACGCGACATGCACCATCTCGTCGAGCGAGGGCGTGATCAGCCCCGACAGGCCGATGATGTCGACCTTCTCGCGCCGTGCCGTCTCGATAATCTTCGCCGACGGCACCATGACCCCGAGGTCGAGCACGTTGAAATTGTTGCACTGAAGAACAACGCCGACGATGTTCTTGCCGATGTCGTGCACGTCGCCTTTGACCGTCGCGAGAAGCACTTTGCCGGCGCTGGTCTGCTGGCCGCCCGCCTTGTCGGCCTCCATGAACGGCATGAGATAGGCAACCGCCTGCTTCATCACCCGCGCCGACTTAACGACCTGCGGCAGGAACATCTTGCCGGCGCCGAAGAGATCGCCGACCACGTTCATGCCCGCCATCAGCGGCCCCTCGATGACATCGAGTGGACGGGCGGTCTTCTTCCGCGCTTCTTCGGTATCGGCTTCGATGAATTCGGTGATGCCCTGAACGAGGGCGTGTTCGAGCCGCTTCTCGACTGGCCAGTTGCGCCATTCGGCCGTCTCGGCGGCGGCGGGCCCGCTCCCCTTGTGGCGACTCGCGGCCGCCAGCATCCGCTCGGTCGCGTCGTCGCGCCGATTGAGCACGACGTCCTCGGCGAGTTCGCGGAGTTCGCCGTCAAGGTCGTCATAGACCGGCAGCGCCCCGGCATTGACGATTCCCATATCCATGCCGGCGCGGATGGCATGATAGAGGAATACGGAGTGGATGGCTGCCCGCACCGCCTCGTTGCCGCGGAAGGCAAACGACAGGTTGGACACCCCGCCCGAGACGTGGGCGTGCGGAAGATTGGCCCTAATCCAGCGAACCGCTTCGATGAAGTCGACGCCATAGTTGGCGTGCTCGGCGAGCCCGGTGCCCACCGCGAAAATGTTGGGATCGAAGATGATGTCTTCGGGCGGAAAGCCGACGGTCTCAGTGAGTATCTTGTAGGCGCGGGCGCAAATGCTGGTTTTCCGCGCGACGGTATCGGCCTGCCCCGCTTCGTCGAAGGCCATCACCACGACCGCGGCGCCATAACGGAGCACCTTCCGCGCTTGAGCAATGAACGCCGCCTCGCCTTCCTTGAGCGAGATCGAATTGACGATCGCCTTGCCCTGGACGCAGCGCAGCCCGGCCTCGATCACCGACCATTTGGAGGAATCGACCATCACCGGAACCTTGGCGATGTCCGGCTCGGCGGCGAGAAGATTAAGGAAGGTCGTCATCGCCTTCTCCGAATCGAGAAGGCCCTCGTCCATGTTGACGTCGAGCACCTGCGCGCCGTTCTCGACCTGCTCGCGCGCAACCGCGACAGCAGCGGCATAGTCGCCGGCCTGGATCAGTTTCCTGAACTTGGCCGAGCCGGTGATGTTGGTGCGCTCGCCGATGTTGACGAACGTTGCTCCGCTCGCCTGCGGCTGCACGGCGCCCCGCTCCCCTTGACCGTTCATGACGCCAACTCGAACGGTTCGAGGCCGGAGAGGCGCATCTTCGGCGTAATCGCCGGAACCTGGCGCGGCGGCAAGCCTTCGACTGCCGCGGCAATCGCCGCGATATGCGGCGGGGTCGTGCCGCAGCAGCCGCCGACGATGTTGACGAGACCCGACCGCGCGAACTCGCCGAGGAGCTTGGCCATCGCCTCCGGGCTCTCGTCGTATTCGCCGAACTCGTTGGGAAGGCCGGCATTGGGATACGCGCAGATCAGCGTATCGGCGACCCGCGAGAGCTCGCTGATATGCGCGCGCATTTCCCGCGCCCCGAGGGCGCAGTTGAGTCCGATCGAGAAGGGGCGCGCGTGGCGGAGCGAATACCAAAACGCCGTCGGCGTTTGGCCGGAGAGCGTGCGCCCGGAGAGGTCTGTGATCGTGCCGGAGATCATGATCGGCAACTGCCGACCGAGTTCGTCGAATGTCTCCTCGACCGCAAACAACGCCGCCTTGGCATTCAGCGTGTCGAAAATCGTCTCGACGAGAATGATGTCGGCTCCGCCCTCGATCAGGCCGCGCGTCGCTTCGCGGTAAGCGGCCACCAGTTGCTCGAAGGTGACAGCGCGAAAGCCGGGATCGTTGACGTCCGGCGAAATCGAGGCGGTCCGGTTGGTCGGACCGAGCGCACCGGCGACAAAGCGCGGCCGTTGGGGATCCTTAGCCTCCACCGCGAGTTTGGCCTCGCGGGCGATCCGCGCCCCCTCGCGGTTGAGTTCGAAGACCACATCTTCCAGACCGTAGTCGGCTTGCGCGATCCGCGTCGCCGCAAACGTATTGGTCTCGATGATGTCGGCGCCGACCGCGAGATAAGCGTCGTGGACTGCTCGAATGGCATCCGGCCGCGTCAGGTTGAGGACGTCGATATTGCCGCGCAGGTCCTTCGGTGAGTTCGCAAAGCGCTTGCCGCGGAAGTCCGCCTCGCTGAGCTTGAGGCGCTGAATCATCGTCCCCATCGCTCCGTCGAGGACGAGGATGCGCTTTGCGGCGAGACCGCGCAGGCGCTTTTCGGTATCGGACTGTGTCACGCGTGACGCCCCTGACGAGTTGGACTTAAGCCGCCTGTGGCTTCTCCACCGCTGGCCGCAGGCCGAGCAGATGGCAGATCGCATAGACGAGGTCGGCCCGGTTCATCGTGTAGAAGTGGAAGTCGGTGATGCCGCGATCGACGAGGTCGAGCACCTGCTCTGCAGCGACCGCGGCGGCCACCAGTTGGCGTGTCTCGGCGTTATCGTCGAGCCCCTCGAAACGCACGGCAAGCCAGGGCGGAACGCTTGCGCCGGCGCGCTGCGCGAAGCGGGCGACCTGGGTGAAATTGTGCACCGGCTGTATGCCCGGCACGATCGGCACCGTGATCCCGGCACGACGGACCTTCTCCAGGAAGGCCTCGAATATGTCGTTGTCGAAGAAAAACTGGGTGATCGCTCGGTTGGCCCCGGCGTCGATCTTGCGCTTCAGATTGTCGATGTCGGCGTCGAGGCTTGCTGCCTCCGGATGCTTCTCCGGGTAGGCCGCCACCGACACTTCGAAATCGCCGACCGCTTTGATGCCCGCGACCAGTTCCGCTGCTGAGCGATAACCCTGCGGGTGCGGCTGGAAGCGTGCGCCGATGCCTTCGACGGGATCCCCGCGGAGTGCCACGATGTGCCTCACACCGGCGGCCGCATAGGCCGCCACGACGGCGTCAACCTCATGCCGCGACGCGGCAACGCAAGTCAGGTGCGCCGCCGGAGTCAGCGAAGTCTGCTTGAGAATGCGGCTCACCGTCGCGTGGGTGCGTTCACGCGTCGAACCGCCGGCGCCATAGGTCACCGAGACGAAACTCGGCTTCAACGGCTCGAGTTTGACCACCGCGTTCCAGAGCGTCGTTTCCATCGCTTCGGTCTTCGGCGGAAAGAATTCGAATGAGACGCGCAGGCGCTCGTGCCCGTTCGCCGCGCGGCTGGGGCGTTCGCCGGTTGTCATGCTGTCACCACTCCCCGACCGGCCGAAGGTTCGGCATCTGTCATCAGCACGCGCGGATCGCGCGCCAGCCACAGTGTGACGGCAAGGCGCGGCCGGTCGCCCCGCCCGGCTTTTCCGTCAGTCAAATCTTCGATGCGCTGCACCTCAAGACCTGCGCCTTCAAGCCAGCCGCGTACTGCCTCGTGCGTGAAGCCGAGACGGCGATGGGCGTGATGCTCGCGCAGGAACTCAAGCTCGTGCGGTGCAAAATCGACAATCAGCAAGCGACCGCCAGGCCGCAGCACCCGCGCCGCCTCGGCAATGACCCGCTGCGGATCGTCAAGAAAATGAAGCACCTGGTGGATGGTAACCAGATCGAAGGCGCCGCGCGGCAGCGGCAGCGCATAGGCATCGCCGAGCCGGACTTGTGCCTGCGTAATGCCGGCCCGCTCCAGATTGGCGCGCGCCATAGCCAGCATGCCGGCCGACGAATCGACGCCGACCGCCTTGTTGTAGAGATCGGCAAACACCTCAAGCAGCCGACCGGTACCGGTGCCGAGGTCGAGCATCGCTTGGAACGGTCGCGTGCCAATGGCCGCGCGCATCGACGCCTCGACACGATCGTCCGCGACATGCAACGAGCGGATAGCCTCCCACTCATCGGCATGTGCATCGAAGTATCGCCGCGCCGACTGCTCGCGTTCGAGCTTGATCGCCGCCAGGCGGTCGCGGTCTGCTGCGAAGGGAGGCGATGAGACGTCGAGGAGCGCGACCAGTTCGCTGGAAAGGCGTCGGCGCGTGCCCTCGTCGGCAAGGCGATAGTAGACCCAGGTTCCCTCCGGGTTCCGCTCGACCAGGCCCGACTCGGCGAGAAGCTTCATGTGCCGCGAGATGCGCGGCTGCGACTGGGCGAGGATGGCCGTGAGGTCTTTGACGGTCAGTTCGCCTTCGGCAAGGAGCGCCAGAATCCGCAGCCGCGTCGGCTCCCCAACTGCTTTAAGGCTTGTCAGCAGTGCAGCCGAATCGAGCCGATCCGCCGGCCTGACGGCGTCGAGAGCGACTGCTTTGGTACGACTGGACTGGGCCATCCTGCGCCTTTCGCGCCACCTTCGCCGAAAAGATATAAAGATATCCTTATGAACGGCAAGGGGCGGCGCAAAAAAGGCCCGGATCAGTCCAAGGCGCACCCGTGAACGCTGACGGAGTGAAGGTACGCTATTGAAAGTCTGTCGACTTTAGCCGCTGACCCCTTAGGCGGCGCGGCCGGCCTGGCGGCGGCGTGCCAGTTCCTCGCGGGCCGTCGCGACATCGAGGGCGTGGAAGCGCTCGGTCGCGCGCGCGCGTTCCTCGGCGCCGAGACGGAAGAGCCAAGGCCCCGCCTTGAGCAGTCGGGCAAAGTCGAGCGACGTGCCGCCGAGGGCCCGCGCCACGATCGACACCAGGTCGACTTCGCGGTTGGAGAACCAGTTGAGCACTTCCGACAGGCCGAAGCCGGAGAGAATGCCGAGAGCGACCGCCGCCTGGGCAAATTCGTTGGCCGCGGCCAGTTCGCCGACGAACGCCATGTTGAGCGTTCCCGCTGCATGGCGGCGGCGCATGCGCTCGTTGGCCTGCTCGAAGTCGTAGCCGGAGAACAACCGCTCGGCAGTCTCCCGCCAATCCCGAGCCGATGCGGCGGGCGCTTCGCCAACCTTGGCCATGACGCGGTCGCGGATGGCCGCGCGAACCTCGTCTCGGGCAACCTCGCAGAGCCGTGTCAGCACGGAATGCGGCGTGCTGGGATGCGCGGCGATGAGATCCTGCATCTCGGCATCGGTCTCCGCCTGCCGCAACAACCGCTGATAACCGGTATCCCCGAATTTGGCAGTGACGTTGCCGGCAGCAAGCCGGCGCACGCTGTCGTCGCCGCGCTCCAGCAAGGCGCCGGTGACACCCTCGCCGATAGCCGGGCGGACGGCGATCGCCCTCCGATGTGGCTGGCCGCAGATGGAGATGATGCCGACCAAGTCCTCTTCGGATAGAGCAGCCGAGCGCACCAGCAGCGGCTGGGCGACTTCGATTTCGTCGCGGGCGAGCTTACGCACAATCGCGCCGGGAGCCCGCTTCATCTCGGCGAGAGCACGCGCCACTTCGGCTCGGACCGCCTCGTCGACCATGTCGGAAAGGCGGACCATCACCGAGTCGTAGGACGCAAGCAGCCCGTCGGCGCAGCGGTCGGAAACCAGCGTAAGGAGGGCAACGACGTTGCGCAGCAGTTCGCCACGCCGCTCGGGCGAAGCGTCCTGCTCGAGCGCCTTGAAGTTGACCAGTGAAGAGTCGCGTCCTGTCGGCATCCTCATTCCCTCCCGACGCGTCCAGCGCCTTATGGGGCGTGCTGTCATAACCCCAGGCCCCGCAAGAAAAGGGAAATGTGGCGCGGCGCATTTCCGCGTCGTCGTTAAGGATTGGGAAAGGATGCGGCAGGCCGGCCGTGGCGGATCCGCTTGATTTCGCTCTGATTAAGCCCGGTCGGCGACGAGGAAGAACCGCGGCGCGGTGAAGATCGTCGCGCCGTTCGCGCGAGGGGGATAGGCGCTTTCGAGGCGGCGGCGATAGGCATCGAGGAACTCGTCGGCGGCGGCCCCCGGCAGCCGATCGAGATAGGGCCGGAGCCCCGTCGCCTTCATCCACTCGACGATGGCGCCGGCGTCGGCGACGACATGATGATAATGCGTGTGCCAAAGGTCGAGCCGTCGCGCCTGCCTTGCCAACGCATCGTAATAAGCACCGGCGGGGGCCACGCCCTCCCTCGTTGAGAGGTCCTGAAGGGTCTTCGACCAGGGACCCTCGCTGGCGGCAGCCCGCATCGCCTCGTGCACCGGCTCATTGAAGTTGTCTGGCATCTGCACGGCAAGCACCGCGCCCGGCCGCATCGCTCCGAAGACCGCGGCAATCGCCGCTACATGGCCGCTAACCCACTGAAAGACGGCATTGGCGAAGACAATATCCTCGTCGGTCGGAAGCCATGTCGCGGCGTCGGCCTTGAAGAACCGGCAGGTTGGGAGGCGCGCCGCTGCGGCACGCCGCATGTCGTCCGAGGTATCGAACCCCGCGACACTGGCTTGCGGCCACCGTCTAACGAGCAGTTCAGTGGAGTTGCCTGGCCCGCAGCCGACATCGACGACCTTCTGCGGCGCAGCAACGGAAATGCGGGCGAGGAGTTCGGCCGCCGGCCGAGTCCGCTCCTCCTCGAACTTCAGATATTGGCTCGGCGACCAGCTCGGCATCGCATTCCCGACAGTGAAAAAAGTCGAAACCGGCTGAAACCGGATCTCCTTGCCCTCCGTATCTGGCCTGTCCCGGTCGCCGGGGCGCCCTCCCCGCCCCGGAGAGGACCAATTGAGATTACGGAGAAAACCCCATGTCCCTCACCCTGAAAACCTTCATCCGCACTGCGGCAGTCGCCGCGTTCGTCGCCGCCGGCAGCCTGGGAGTCAGCCACTACGGCTTCGCGCAGGAGAACCCGATGGTCGGTGGCGCGCCGATGTTCGCGACCAAGAACATCATCGAGAACGCGGTGAACTCCAAGGACCACACGACATTGGTCGCCGCCGTGAAGGCCGCCGGCCTTGTTGAGACGCTGTCCGGCAAGGGCCCCTTCACCGTGTTCGCCCCGACCAACGCCGCTTTTGCCAAGCTCCCCGCCGGTACCGTCGACAATCTGCTGAAGCCCGACCAGAAGCCGGCTCTCACTAAGGTGCTGACCTATCACGTCGTCGCCGGCAAGTGGAACGCCAAGGACATCATGGCCGAAATCGGCAAGATGAATGGCAAATACCCGGTGAAGACCGTCGCCGGCGGCATGATCACCTTCTCCAGCGAAGGCGGCAAGCTGTGGGTCGCCGATGAAAGCGGCAACCGCGCCCAGGTGTCGATTGCCGACGTCAACCAGTCGAACGGCGTCATCCACGTGATCGACACCGTGCTGCTGCCGAAGTAAGCGCCACACCCACCGCCCCGCGCGGCTGCGCAAAGCGAGGAGCGCCCCACCCGCCTCCCCGGCGCCGCTCCGAGCTTTGCGTCCCAAGGGGCGCTCTCCCCGAAGACCCCGTCGGCCATCGCCGGCGGGGTCTTTGGTTTTGCGCACGCTGAACGGCGTCCCGACCGCGTCGTGGTGCGGCGCAACCCAACGAACCGACGGACGTGGGGCAAGAAGCGGTGCTGCCGGTCGGCCTCCGGCCCCCAGCCGAATTCGACAAGAGTCACCCGGCTAAGCGGCCGGTCTATTCGGGAACGGGGATCAGCTTGCCGGAATAGACGACCGGCCCGGTCGGCTGGCCGGTCGGCGATCCACCCGGCGGCTCCTCGGTGACGGCAAAGACCACCTCGGCCGGGGCAAAGCCGCCGAAGCCGGCAGTGGACGCACGGATCACCGAGCCGGTGGAGCCCATGGTACCCATCGAGCGCGGCCGCTGGCCGGCGCCGATGTACCAGAGTTCGAGGCTCTTGCCGCTGGGCGCTGCCGCCGCGACCGAGCGCACCGAGACCTGCCCGGCGCGCGTATCGACATTGACGATCAATGCCGGCAGTTCGCCGCCGGCATTGACGACGGCAACATACTGCGTGGTCGCTTTCGGCTGGAACCAAGGCCCGACCGTAACCACCGCGGCAAGACTCGCCGCCAAAGCCAGTCCCGTGCCGAAGGTGGAGAGCCGCCAGAAGGTCACGCGCTTCCTGAGCGCGACTGTGGCATCGGTCACCGGGCGCCGCGGCGCACGGATAGCGCTCGCCGCCTGATGTGGCGCGGTGGCGGCGTCGATCGCCGCCCAAACGCGAGCCGGCGGCGCCACCGGATGCACCGCCGCCGTCAGCGGGTGCAGGCGCTTTTCCCAAGCAACGATGGCACGATCCAGCGCCGCGTCGGCCGCGCGCAGCCGCTCCACGCCCTCGCGCTCTGCGGCGCTGAGCGTGCCCAGAACATATTCGCCGGCCAGGATGTCGCGTTCGTCGGCCATGTCAGCCACCGAGGCAGTCCTTCAGCTTGGCGAGGCCGCGATGCAGCCACGTCTTGATCGTGCCGACCGGCCGTTCGAACCGGTCGGCGAGTTCTTCGCGCGAGTAGCCATCGACATAGGCGAGCGTAACGACGCTGCGCTGCTCGACATCGAGCGAATCGAGACAGCGATGAAGCGCGCGCATGTCCAACGCATCGGTCGGCTGCAGTGTCGCCGGGTCGGCGATGTTCTCCGCCTCGCTCCGCCCTTCTTCGTCGACGGCGAACAGCACTTCGGTCTTGCGCCGCATGCCGTCGATGGCAGTGTTGCGCGCCACCGCCGCCATCCAGGTCAAAGGCGGCGAGGCCTCCGGCCGATAGCTCGCGGCGAAGCGCCAGATCTTCACGAAGCTCTCCTGCAATACATCCTCGGCCATCTGCCGCTGACGGCAGATACGCAGGACGATGCCGAAGAGTTTCGGCCCGGCAAGGCTGTAAAGCCGAGCGAACGCCTGGCGGTCTCCAGCCCCAGTCGCGGTCAGGAGTTCAGCAAGATCAGTGGCGCCAGTCGAAAGCAAGGTGGGCGTCGGGGTCCGGCTCGGCAATTGGCGCTGACATTATCGCCGGTAAGTTCAAGCCGATAGTGGGTCGGCCAGGCCTGCCGCTCTCGCCGCCGCCACCTCTTATCCAAAGGGGCCGCCCGCGACGAGGCACAAAGCCGTGCCGGGGCTCTTCCCAAGCGCGCCAAGCAGCCGAGACTACCGCGTCAGCCTCTTATACTGCACGCGGTGCGGCCGGGCCGCTTCGGCGCCGAGGCGGCGGATCTTGTCGGCCTCGTAGTCCTCGAAATTGCCCTCGAACCACTCGACGTGGCTGTTGCCCTCGAAGGCAAGGATGTGCGTCGCCATGCGGTCGAGGAACATGCGGTCGTGGCTGATGATGACCGCGCACCCGGCGTAGTCCTCCAGCGCATCTTCGAGTGCCGCCAACGTTTCGGTGTCGAGGTCGTTGGTCGGTTCGTCGAGCAGGAGAACGTTCGACCCCTCCTTGAGGAGCTTGGCGAGATGGACGCGGTTCCGCTGGCCGCCGGAGAGCGAGCCGACCTTCTGCTGCTGGTCGCCGCCCTTGAAGTTGAACGCGGCTACATAGGCGCGGGAATTTACCTCCCGCTTGCCGAGCTTGATGACATCCTGGCCGCCGGAGATTTCCTCCCAGACCGTCTTCGAGCCGTCGAGCGTCCGGTTCTGATCGACATAGCCGAGTTTGACCGTATCGCCGAAGCGGATCGCGCCCTTGTCCGGTTTCTCCTCGCCGGTCAGCATCCTGAACAGCGTCGTCTTACCGGCACCGTTCGGGCCGATGATCCCGACGATGCCACCGGGGGGCAGCGAGAACGTCAGGTCGTCGATCAGCAGCTTGTCGCCAAAGCCCTTCTGCAGGCCCTCGACTTCGATGACGGTCTGACCCAACCGCTCGCCGGGCGGAATGATGATCTGCGCCGTGCTCGGCGAACGTTCCTCGCTCCGCTTGAGGAGTTCGTCATAGGCCTTGATGCGCGCCTTGGACTTGGCCTGCCGCGCCTTCGGGCTCGCCTGGATCCACTCACGTTCGCGCGATAGCGCCCGCTGCCGGGCGTCCTCCTCACGCGCCTCCTGTTGCAGCCGCTTGGCCTTCTTCTCGAGATAAACCGAATAGTTGCCCTCGTAGGGAATCCCACGACCGCGATCGAGTTCCAGAATCCATCCGGTCACGTGATCGAGGAAGTAGCGATCGTGGGTGACGATCAGGATCGAGCCCGGGTATTCGCGGAGATGGTTCTCGAGCCATAGCACCGTCTCCGCGTCGAGGTGGTTGGTCGGCTCGTCGAGGAGCAGCAATTCGGGCTGTTCGAGCAGCAGCTTGCAGAGCGCGACACGGCGCTTCTCGCCGCCCGACAGCCGTTCGACACCGGCGTCGCCGGGCGGACAGCCGAGCGCATCCATTGCCTGCTCGACCTGGCTCTCGAGATCCCAAAGGTTCTGCCCGTCGATTTGGTCTTGCAGCTTGGCCGCCTCCGCCGCCGTCTCGTCGGAGTAGTTCATCATCAGTTCGTTGTAGCGATCGAGCAGAGCGCGCTTCTTGGCGACGCCCTCCATGACGTTGCCCATAACCGTCTTGCTCGGGTCGAGCGGGGGCTCCTGGGGCAGATAGCCGGCCCGCGCCCCCTCGGCGAGCCACGCCTCGCCGACGAACTCCTTGTCGATGCCCGCCATGATCCGCAGCAGTGTCGACTTGCCCGAACCGTTGGGGCCGAGCACGCCGATCTTGGCGTCCGGGTAGAACGAGAGATTGATCCCTTCCAGGACCTTCTTGCCCGAGTAGGCCTTGGTGAGGCCCCGCATGTGATAGATGAACTGCCGCGCCATTGACGAACCTTTCGCCTGCTAGGAGCCTCTGTCCGAGAGCCCGCAGGTGCTAAATGGGAAACAACGGCCTTGCATGCCTTGAGGTCGATGGCAGACCGACGGACGGCCGGAGCGAAACGGTTTGAAGCGCGGCTTATCTAGTGGAAGGGCAATGCAACGGCAATCGGTCGCTGGACGCCCGCGGGCGGCCTGATCGGAGCTTGCCGCTTGCCTCGCCCGGATTGGCCTGCCCTGCGCAGCATCCCGTCAACCGCCCGCGGGCGTCCAGCCCAAAAAGAAAGCCGGGCGATCGCCCGGCTCGCTTGTTCTGATGAGGCTGCGCGGGATCAGTCTGCGAGCTCGATCGAGCGCGCTTCCGGACCCTTCACGCCTTGACCGAACTTCATTCGCACGCGTTGACCCTCAGCCAAAGCGGCAAGCCCCGAGCGCGTGAGCACGGTGGCATGGACGAACACATCCTTGCCGCCGCTTTCCGGCGTGATGAAGCCGAAACCCTTGTCGGGGTTGTACCACTTCACCGTCCCGATCCCCTCCTCCATCGGGCCGTTGAAACGCGGCCCGCCGCCGCCGCCGCCACCGCCCGCCGGACGAGCCGGCCGCGGTTCCGCGGTGCTGGCATCCACGCCCAGAATCTCGGTGATCTGGCGGCCCTTTTGGCCTTGCCCGACCCGAGCCCGAAGCTTGGTACCGGGATCGACCGAGGAGTGTCCGGCCTGCTCCAGGGCCCGAACATGCAGGAACGCGTCGCCCGAGCCGTCGGCCAGTTCGACAAAGCCGAAGCCCTTCTCCGCGTTGAACCACTTGACCGTGGCCTGCATCTCCGGCGAAGCCGGCGTGGAAGAGGACATTGTTGTGGGGAAACTCATTGGCGGCTCTTCCATCCGCGGCTGGCGCCGCGATCCGCCTCTGTCGTGAATGGGTGCGCGCTCGTCATCGTCAAAGCCGCGGCGACGCGGCTCGTAGAAATCTTTGTTCCGACTCATTTGAACGTCCGACCGGTGTAAACTAAGACCCTCTGCCAGCGGCCCGTCCTGCCCGTCAAGGACTGCAAAACCAGCCAAGCACTGAACCAACTGCACCGCAGCATTAACGTTTGAGGATACCACTATTAAACGCGTTGGTCGCGGCAAAAACGCTTGGGCAACGATAAAAACAGCGTGGCCGAAGCTTACCGACGCGAGCTGACAGCATTCGGGTCTGCCCGCCCAGCGCATTTATTTCCGCCAAATCGGGGTAACGCCGAGCCGGCACGAACCGAATGAGACAGCGTTGAGGAAGCGCAAAGGACAACGCGAATGGTGACACGCGGATTTTTCGGGCGCCGCCCGCCTGACGCCGATGCAAGTCGACTGCCGGCTGGGCAATATCGTGCCCACGATTTTCCTGTGCTGTCCTTCGGCCCGACGCCCACGGTCTCCCTCAATCGCTGGCAAATGGCGATCAGGATCGGTCCGAAACCCGTGGCCGCCTGGTCGTGGGAGGAGTTCAACCGCCTGAAAAAGACGGCCTTCACCCGCGACATCCACTGCGTCACCAAATGGAGCAAGTTCGATACTCACTGGGAGGGCGTTTCGATCGACGATCTCTTGGCCGCTGCCAAGCTTGATGCACCGCCAACGCCTTACGTGCTCGCCCATTCGGTCGACGGCTATTCGACCAACGTGCCGGTGGCCGATCTCATCGGCGGCAAGGCCATGGTTGCCCTCGCCTACGATGGCAAGCCAATTTCCCCCGACCATGGTGGCCCCGCTCGCCTGCTCGTGCCGCACCTCTATTTCTGGAAATCCGCCAAGTGGTTGAGTGCCATTCAGTTTACCGAGCGGGACGAAGCGGGCTTCTGGGAACTGCGCGGCTACCATATGTATGGCGATCCGTGGCGCGAGCAGCGTTTCACTGGCGACTAACCTCAGCGCGGCCACACTCGACTTGATCTGACCGATGGACCGACCTCTGCCTGATCGGCTTGCCTGGCAGGAAGCCGAGATCGTCAAAGTCATTGCCCAAACTGCAACGGTCAAAAGCTTCGTGATGCGTCCGAAGCTGTGGAGCGGATTCAGCGCTGGGCAGCATGTCGATGTTCGGCTGGTCGCCCCGGACGGCTACCAAGCCCAGCGGAGCTACTCGATTGCCTCTGCCCCGCAAGACCGCGACACCATCGAACTCGCCATCGAGCGCCTCCCCGGCGGCGAGGTCTCCGCTTTTTTCCACGAGGTCGTCGTGCCCGGCGACACGGTTGAGATACGCGGCCCGATCGGCGGCCACTTTAACTGGCATGTGTCGGAAGGCGGACCGTTGCTTCTAATCGGCGGCGGCTCAGGCATCGTTCCTCTGATGTCGATGGCGCGTTATCGGGCCCTTGCCGCGCCCGAAGTGCCGGCGGCGCTCGTCTACTCCGCCCGCGCCTTCTCCGGCCTCATCTTTCATGACGAATTGCTTGCCCGTGCCGCGCGGGACGCAAACTTTTCTCTCCTGGTCACATTGACCGGCGAAGGCCCGCGCGAGGGCATCGCCGCCGTCCCGCCAGTCGCCAATGAACGCGATGTGCCGGGCGCCCGCCGCGGCCGCATCGACGCTTCCACAATCGCCGCCATGCTCGACCGCCTGCAAACACGGCCTCGCTGGGTTTACGTGTGCGGGGGCACGGGGTTTGTCGATGCTGCATCGACCTTCTGCATCGCGGCCGGGCTCGATCCGAAGTCTATCCGTACCGAGCGCTTCGGCGGGAGTTCGTAGCCGCGCTCCGGGGCGCGGCTACGGTCCGTGCATTTATGGTGGATAACCGCCCCTCCCCCGCCCGAGTCGATTGAATCGACTAAACTCGAATCGCTCCGCCGATTATCTGTCGGCGAGTTCACCTGTTCTGTTGAGGATATCGAGATACTGAGCCCGACCAAGCATTTGGCCGGAAGCATGAAGATTTTGCCGGCGTCTCCGCCGATTGGGAGGTTCCATGCAACTGCGCGCGCTCTATGTCGCTGCCGCCCTCGCCGCCTGTCCGGCCCTCTGCGGTTCGGCGATCGCTGCCGACTACAGTCGCGGTACTGCCGCACCATACGCGCCCTGGCTGGCAGGCTGGTTCGGCCCCTATGCCGGGCTCGCCGCCGGTTACAGTTGGGGCGAGACCTCGACGGTCGAAACCAACGGCGCCTTTGGCGGAGCGTTCGGCGGCTACAACTTCGCGCTCGGTGCCAATACCTACTGGGGCATCGAGGCCGACGTCTTGGCCGGAAACATGAGCGGGACCAATACACACGGTGTTGCCGGGAAGATCCCTTGGCTGGGATCGCTAAACGGTCGCATCGGCTATTTCGTCGGCGACACTTCGTTCTACATACTCGGCGGCTTCGCCTTCGGCTCGGCGGAAGAGGCCGGCATTTCCAACAGCTTGACCGGGTGGGACATCGGTCTTGGCGGAGAGCAGCGGATCACTGGCAATATCTTCGGTCGCGCGGAGTATCGCTACACCGACATCGGCTCCAACGCCGTCTCCGGCCCGACTCGAGCGGTGAGCAATTCGGTGACCGGTGGCATTGGAATGCATTTCTGACGACAGAAGTCGCACCGTCCCCTTGCCGCCGCTGCTGCGTTCGGGCAACTCTCCGCTCGCGGCGCCGCAGGCGCAGAGGGAGGTGAGAAGTGGTCCAACCAGTTCCCGAGGGGATGCATTCGCTTACCCCCCAGCTTAATGTCGACGGCGCCGACAAAGCCATCGAGTGGTACAGGCTGGCCTTCGGCGCCGAGGTGCTGACCCGCATGCCGGATCCGAGCGGCAAGAAGGTTTGGCACGCATCGCTCAGGATCGGCAACTCGACCTTCTTCGTGAACGACGTGTTTCCGGGAATGGGAGCGCCCAGCAACGTTTCACTGCTATGGCTCTATACTGACGGCGTAGACGCTGCCTGGAAGCGCGCCCTCGATGCCGGCGCCAAAGTCGTCATGCCGCTCACCGATATGTTCTGGGGCGACCGCACCGGCACATTGACCGATCCGTTCGGGAATCGCTGGTCGCTGGCCCAGCATGTCAAGGACATGACCCACGACGAGATGATGCAGGCCGGTGCCGCTTTCGCCGCCGAGGCAGCCAAAAATGCGCCGCCGCCCGCAACGGCTGCACCGGCGGCTAAGACACCGTCGAGGAAGCCGGCCGCCGGCAAGGCCCCTCCCCGCAAGGCGGCCGCAAAGCAGGCTCGGCCGGGATCGGCCAAAAAACCGGCCAGCCGGAAAGCTCCGCCGAAGAAAGTTGCCTCCAAGAAGGCTCCGCCCAAGAAGGCGGCCGCCGGGAGATCCCCGACGCGCAAGGCCGCGGGCAGGAAAACGTCCGGCAGACGCTAGTCCTCCGGTCGCCGCCGGCCGGCCTACTTTCCGTTGTGCGTACCGACGATCTTGCCGTTGTCGAGCTTCGTGAACGGCACGAAACTCTGGATGACTCCGTTGTAGATATCCGAGCGGGCGACAGTGATCGCCCCGTCGGTCGCCTGCTGCTTGACGATTCGGAGGATGTGCTGCGCGCCGGGCGGTCCGACCGGAATCACCATGATCCCGCCCGGCGCCAGTTGCTGCAGCAGTGGCGGCGGCACATGGTCGATGCCGCAGGTGACGATGATCTTGTCGAAGGGCGCGAACGCCTCCCAGCCGTAATAGCCGTCGTCGTTCTTGCGCCGGATCGCTTTGTATTCGCTGTAGCCGCGCCCGATCAAACCCTCGTAGAGGGCGCCGGTTCTCTCATAGAGCGCCTTGATAATCTCGATCGTCCACACTCGATCGGTGAGATTGGCGAGGTAGGCCGATTGGTAGCCGGAGCCGTTGCCGATCTCGAGCACCTTGTCGCCCAGCTTGACATCGAGGGCGCTGGTCATCCTGCCGACGGTCAGCGGCCCGGTGATCGAGACGCCGAAGCCGATGTCGAGATAGTGCCCCACATAGGCTGAGCCGAGGTTGGGCTTAGTGACGAACTCCTCTCGCGGCGTCATCAGGAACGCGCGCTTGTTGCGAGCCTCCCAAAGGTCTTTGTTGTCGACCATAAACACATAGCGATCCCAGTGCTCACCGAGGAACTTCGGGTCCTCGCCACGATTCTTCTCCATCCACGCGATGTAATTGGCGCGGCTGTCCATCGGTGGAATGATGTCGAAGCTATAGGGCGCGGCGATCGCCGCTTGGCTGGACCTGGCAGCGACCGCAGCCCCGGCCGCCAACATCCCCTTCAAGAACTGCCTTCTCTCCATGGCCGCCTTCTCTTCGCCGCGGAACTTCCGCAGTCCTGGCGAATTTAGAAACGATCGCACTGGCCCCGCAAGCGGTCCGTCTAACTCGGCAGTCACAGCACAACCAGCGGGCTGGACGAGTGCCAAATGTTGGATAAGCTACCAAATGGAATCGACGCCATTGGGGGGTCTGCCGATGAAGCGCATGCGCCTGGGTCTAGTAGCGTTGGCAACACTGGTGTCATCGGCAGTTACGCCGGCGATAGCGCAGGAATGGCAGGATTGGCCGGGGCTTGCCGGCCGTGCCTACACCGGCGCCGCGGAACGCGACTACCTCCTCGGTCTCAAGGCCTACTACCAAGCCGACTACATCAACGCGATTTATCTCTGGAGCCGGCTCGGCGAAAGCGCCGATGCGCGCTCGGAGGCCGGATTGGCGCTCCTCTATTACATCGGCGTCGGCACGCAGCGCGACAACGACAAGGCGTTCTATTGGGCGAGCCTCGCGGCCGAGCGCGGTCAGCCGGAAGGTCAGTCGCTGCTCGGTCGCATGTACTTGTCCGGCCGCGGCGTCAAACAGGACATTATCGCCGCCTATGCTTGGTGCGAGACCGCCCAGATGGCGGGCGGTTTCGGCGGCTGCCGCGGCGAGGCAATCCAGCAAATGACCGGCCCGATGCTTCCGGTCGCCTTCAAGGCCTCCAACGACCTCCAGGCGCGCTTCCGGCCCAATCCGGTGGAAATGGCACTGCCTCCAAAGGGCGATTAGCAGAGCGCGATGACGGGTTTCCGCCGAGCATTGCTTGCATTCGGGTTGACCGTCGCGATGGGCGCAACCGTCGGCGAGGTCGCCGCGGCGGAGCCGTTCGGTCCAGCCTCGGTCCGCAGCGAGGCGGAGCAGGACTATCTCGACGGCTTACGCCTGTTCTCGGCCGCCGACTATGCAGGGGCAATCTCGCTCTGGAGCCGCCTTGGCGAAAGCGCCGACCCACGTTCAGGGGCGGGCCTTGCCTTTCTCTACACCCTCGGCGCCGGTACGCCGGTCGACGAACCCAAGGCATACTATTGGGCCCGCCTTGCAGCGGAGCGCGGACAGCCCGAAGCCCAAGGCATCCTCGGCCGCTTCTACTTGGAGGGGCGAGTCGTCGAGAAGGATTTGATCCAGGCCTTCGCTTGGTGCGAGACTGCGCAGATGGGCGGCGGCGGCAACGGCTGCCGGGGTGCGGCCCTCCGTGAGCTCCCCGATTCGATGCTGTCGACAGCCTTCCGCGCGTCGAACGAATTGCAGGAGCGGCTCCGCCGCGAGCTTTGGGGCCGCTGAGGGAGCGGTCACCCCTGTCGCAGGTCTCCCTAGCCGAACCGGGCGAGCGATCGCGCCTTTGCCTTCTCCGCCTCGACCTCCCGGTTCCGCGGCTCCCCGGTCGTCTCCAGTGAAAAGATCAGTCGCCTAGCCGCTTCGCTGACCTCATCGACAGCCCGAAGGAACACGGCGGCATTCGCCTGCGACGGCTTAGTGAAGCCGCTGAGTTTGCGGACGAATTGGACCGCCGCCGCGCGAATCTCCTCATCCGTTGCCGGCGGCTCGAAATTGAAGAGCGTCTTGATGCTACGACACATTGGCACTGCTCCACGCCGACCCGTGCCTCTCCGGACACTACCCATCGTTTCATCGAACCCGCCACGTCTTCAACCGCCATCGCTAGGATACCGGAGCGGCCGCCGCCGGTAGGCCGGACCAGGTTATCCACAACGCTCCTCTGCATCCTGCCAATGGTTGCGCCTCGTCCGAAATGCGACCTGAAATTCCACTGTCACCCCCGGGACAAGCCATTGCGATATCGAGGTTTTGTGCCTATCGAGCCGGCCGTCGGTTCATCGGGAAGGGTACTGTGGCTTTTTCGTCACGACCTGCCCAAAAAACCACGCCAAGCCGATTCCCGGATAGGCATCGTCGGCCGGGTGTGTAGATTGCCAAGTGACTCGTGCTGAGGGCGTGAGTCCTTTTTGGACCTTCTCCGGGACAGCCCAACAGGGGTGACGGGGACTGAGGAGAGAGAGAATGTTGAAGAAGATTCTGACCACTGCCGCGCCCTTGGCGCTCCTGGCAATGGCCGCTGCCCCGGCTCAGGCGGCGGACTATGGTGCCGCGCGAGTCGCGGCGCCCAATTACAGCACCTGGGCCGACCTCACGGCGGCGGCCGGCATCTATCGCTGGGTCAACGACAGCGACGCCTCCAACACCAAGAGCGCGGTCCGCGGCGAAGGCCGCGTCGGCATGGGCCTCGGCGGCGGGGCGATGCTCCAGGTCGATGTCAGCGGGTCCTCCTTCTCCAAGGGCAACGACAACAACCCGGTCTTTGATCTCGCAGCTCACCTTGGTCTGATGTCCGGGCCCGGCGGCGGCTATGGGGTCATGGTGTCGCTCGGTGACGCCTCCTGCTCCTGGGAGTGTGATCGGGTAGCGACGATCGCCGGCGAAGCGGTATGGGGGATCGGGGCTCTCGGTCCGGCCCGCCTCGCCGCCCAGCTCGGCTGGACGGCGTCACTTACAAGCGACGAGTCGGTCGGCTACATCCACGGCGTGCTGGACTTCATGGCCGGCCCGAACGTGCTGCTGTCGGTGAATTTGGGCTACTCGAGCGCAAGCGACGACTACGTGGCTTGGCGTTACGGTGCCAAGGCCGAGATGGCCTTCAACAACGTCGTCAGCGGGTTCCTGGAGTGGCAGGGCGCTCACATCACTCGCAACACCTTTGCGGAAGATCAGAACCGCGTGCTGCTTGGCGTGACGTTGGCCGTCAACGGCAATGGGCTGGCCAACCGCTCGCCTCTGCATGACTTCAACCCGTGGACCGGCATCAATCACCTCGCCAACGACTAGGCAGACCGAAACCGGGCTTGTCCGAAAATCAGAAGGCGCCGCTTATCGCGGCGCCTTTCTGATTTTTGGGGATACGCGAGCTGCGGTTTTGCGACCAAGACCATCTCTAGATCTGTTTATGCCGCAGCAGCCTGTTCGAAGAATGCGCCCGGCTACTGATCCCCCCTCCCACGCAGCGACGAGAAACGACTCGTCCTTTGCTTTTTGAGATTCTCTAACGTTTCCAAGAGGGCGCGAGGAGTGAACAGATCGGAAGAGTCCCGACGAAGTGCTAGCCAAAGGCTCATTGTCCCGTCATTCGGAGCGGTGTCGTCCGTGCCATTCCGGTCACACCTCGCATCAAAAGATACGTAGTCCCCAAAGCGGCAGTGATTGAGATAGCCGGCTTGTATATCTTGCGCTTCAGCACTACTGCACAGGCGCTAGTCTTTCGGTTTCATTTTTCTCTGGGACAACCCAACAGGGGTGACGGGGACTGAGGAGAGAGAGAATGTTGAAGAAGATTCTGACCACTGCCGCGCCCTTGGCGCTCCTGGCAATGGCCGCTGCCCCGGCTCAGGCGGCGGATTATGGTGCCGCGCGAGTCGCGGCGCCCAATTACAGCAGCTGGGCCGACCTCACGGCGGCCGCCGGCATCTATCGCTGGGTCAACGACAACGACAGTTCCGACACCAAGAGCGCGGTCCGCGGCGAAGGCCGCGTCGGCATGGGCCTCGGCGGCGGGGCGATGCTCCAGGTCGATGTCAGCGGGTCGTCCTTCTCTAAGGGCAACAGCAACAACCCGGTCTTCGATCTTGCCGCTCACCTTGGCCTGATGTCCGGGCCGGGCGGCGGCTACGGGGTGATGGTGTCCCTCGGTGACGCCTGCGAATCCTTTGAGTGCGATCGCTTTGTGACGATCGCTGGCGAAGCGGTATGGGGGATCGGGGCTCTCGGTCCGGCCCGCCTCGGCGCCCAGCTCGGCTGGACGACGTCGCTGACCGATAACGACTCGGTCGGCTACATCCACGGCGTGCTGGACTTCATGGCCGGCCCGAACGTGCTGCTGTCGGTCAACCTCGGCTACTCCAGCGACAGCAACGATTTCGTCGCATGGCGCTATGGAGCCAAGGCCGAGATGGCCTTCAACAACATCGTCAGCGGCTTCATCGAGTGGCAGGGCGCTCACATCACCCAAAACACCTCTGCGCAAGATCAGAATCGCGTGCTGCTTGGTTTGACCCTGGCTGTCAACGGCTCGGGCCTGGCCAATCGCTCGCCGCTGCACGACTTCAACCCGTGGTCTGGTATCAACCACCTCGGGCCGGATGGCTCGTAGTATCAGCGCTACGCCATAGTGTGTTCGCACTACTACGCCGCCCCTCCCAAGGGGCGGCGTTTTCTTTTGGAGAGGGCGGTGACCGGAAGATCGAGCTCAACCCGCCTTTAGAGGGCGCGTCTTTTCGGTCACACTCGGTGTCAAATTGATAGGCCGTTCACGACGCCACGGTGATTGAGGTCGTCTGTGTGTGTAGTGTCCAAATCAGACCTTCGCAAAGTGCGAGTCTTAGTTTTTCATTGGCTCCGAAGCACCCGACAGGGTGACGGGGGACTGGGGAGAGACCCGATGTTGAAGAATTTCCTGACTGCTGCCGCGCCGTTGGCGCTTCTGGCAATGGCCGCTGCCCCGGCTCAGGCGGCGGACTATGGTGCCGCGCGAGTCGCGACGCCCAATTACGGCAGCTGGGCCGACCTCACGGCGGCGGCCGGCATTTATCGCTGGGTCGACGACAACGATATCTCCAACACCAAGAGCGCGGTCCGCGGCGAAGGCCGCGTCGGCATGGGCCTCGGCGGCGGGGCGATGCTCCAGGTCGATGTCAGCGGATCGTCCTTCTCCAAAGGCAACTTCAACAACCCGGTGTTCGACCTTGCGGCTCACTTGGGTCTCATGTCCGGGCCGGGCGGCGGCTACGGGGTGATGGTGTCCCTCGGTGACGCCTGCGCCTCTTGGGTGTGTGATCGCGTTATGACGGTCGCCGGCGAAGCGGTATGGGGGATCGGGGCTCTCGGCCCGGCCCGCCTCGGCGCCCAGCTCGGCTGGACGACCTCGCTGACCGATAGCGACTCGGTCGGCTACATTCATGGCGTGCTGGACTTCATGGCCGGCCCGAAC
>JAXMDC010000006.1:0-136394 GCA_046349035.1 Bauldia sp.
CACCGTCCCGTAGCGGCGCAGGTCGCGGTACCCGGAATAATGCTCCCGCTCGATGCCGCGCTCGGCCATGCGTGCGTCAAGAACGTCGAGACGCTCCTCGCGCTGGCTGCCGCCGATGATCTCGCCGATGCCGGGAGCCAGCACGTCCATCGCCGCGACGGTGCGTCCGTCGTCGTTGACCCGCATGTAGAAGGCTTTGATGTCCTTCGGGTAGTTCATGACGATCACCGGGCGCTTGGCATACTTCTCGGTGAGATACCGCTCGTGCTCGGATTGGAGATCGATGCCCCAGCTGACCGGGTAGTCGAACTTCTCGCTGGCGCCTTCCAGGACCTTGACCGCTTCGCTGTAGTCCATGCGCACGAACTCGGAGGAGACGATCCCCTCGAGCTTGGCGACCAGACCTTTTTCGATGCGCTCGTCGAAGAATGCGAGGTCGTCGGGCCGCTCCCGGAGGAGCGCTTCGAGGGCGAACTTGAGCAGTCCCTCCGCCAATGTCGCGTCGTCGCTGAGGTCGGCGAAGGCGATCTCCGGCTCGATCATCCAGAACTCGGCGAGATGCCGGCTGGTGTTGGAATTCTCGGCGCGGAACGTCGGCCCGAACGTGTAGACCTTGGACATGGCAAGGCAGTACGCCTCGACATTGAGCTGCCCCGAGACCGTCAGGAAGGCTTCCCGGCCGAAGAAGTCCCGGCTGAAATCGACCTTGCCGTCGGGCGTGCGCGGCAGGTTGGCGAAGTCCAGCGTCGAGATGCGAAAGAGGGCTCCCGCACCCTCGGCGTCCGAGGCGGTGATGATCGGCGTGTTCACCCACACGAAGCCGTTCCGATCGAAGAAGCGGTGGATCGCCTGCGCCAGGGTGTGGCGAACTCGGGTCGTGGCGCCGATGACGTTGGTCCGCGGCCGCAGGTGCGCGACCTCGCGCAGGAACTCCATCGTGTGCGGCTTCGGCTGGATCGGATAGGTGTCGGGATCGTCGACCCAGCCGAGGACGCGGATCGCGGTCGCCTGCATCTCGAACGGCTGGCCCTTGGCCGGGGAGGGGACGACCATGCCGGTCGCCTCGACCGCACAGCCGGTGGTGAGCTTCAGAACCTCGTCGGCATAGTTGGCGAGCGTGTTTGGCGCGACCACTTGGACGGGATGGAACACCGACCCGTCGGAGATGTGGACGAACGAGACCCCGGCCTTGGAGTCGCGCCGCGTGCGCACCCATCCTCGCACCGTGACCGGACGGTCGGCCGATGCCTGCCCGCCAAGGATCGCTTTGACGTTGAAAACGCTGCCAATCATGGCGCGACAGTGATCAACGCCGGGCCGGTTGTCCAGCCGGTCCGCGGCGCCCGATCTGATCTAGATCACTGTGCAGGCGGAGTGGCGGGCCTATCCGTCGTACAAGGCCCAACTGACCGGGAAAGCGCCCGATGAAGCCCTTCACCCTCATTGCCGCATTGGCCGGCGTGGCTCTCCTTGCCCTTGTCGTCCCGCATCGCGGTGCCGCCGAGGACGCCACTGCCTTCGGCGTCGACTACGGGCGCGAAGAGTTTCGCATCTCCTGCTCGGCCTGCCACGGCGTCAGCGCCAAGGGCGACGGCCCGGTTGCCGAACTTCTCAAGGTGAAGCCGGCCGACCTCACCCGCATCGCCTCGCGCAACGGTGGCGTGTTCCCGGTGGTGGCGGTTGCGACCCTGGTCCATGGCCGCGACACCGGCCGTGCGCACGGCAACGACATGCCGATCTGGGGTAACCGCTATCTCGCCGAGTCCACCGAGAATTTCGGCCCGTTCCTCGGCGAGATGGTCGTCCGCGCCCGCATCCTCAGCTTGGTCTTCTACCTCGAGACCATCCAGGAGCGATGAACTCCGGCATGAGTGTCCGGCCATGGACCGCCGCATCGCCTCGCGTCAGGATGGCGGGATGAGCACTCCATCTTCGTTTCCGGCCGCCGTCGCCAGGCCGGGCGGGCAACTTCGCGAGACGGCGATTAGCGTTCGCGGACTGACCGTCGGCTTCGGCGCCGTCAATGTCCTGCAGAACCTCGACCTCGATGTTTACCGCTCCGAGCTGCTCGGAGTGGTCGGCGCGTCCGGCAGCGGCAAGTCAGTCTTGCTGCACGCCATCCTCGGCCTCGTGCCGCGGCGGGCCGGCTCGATCGAAGTACTTGGCGTCGATCTCGAAAAGGCCGGTCCGGAATCGCGGGCGGCGGTGGGCCGGCGCCTCGGCGTCCTATTCCAACACGGCGCGCTCTTTTCCTCGCTGACCGTTCAGCAGAACGTCGAGCTGCCGATGCGGGAACATCTCGATCTCTCGGACTCGATGATGGCCGACCTGGCACGTCTGAAGATCGATCTCGTCGGTCTTCCCGCCGGCACCGCCGCCAAATATCCCTCCGAACTCTCGGGGGGGATGACCAAACGTGCCGGCCTTGCTCGCGCTTTGGCGCTAGACCCGGAGATCCTGTTTCTCGACGAGCCGACCTCAGGTCTCGACCCGGTGAGCGCTGGTAAGCTCGACGAACTGATCGCCACGTTGCGGGCGACCCTCGATCTCACCGTGTTCATGGTTTCGCACGACCTCGACAGCCTGCAGACCCTTTGCGACCGGATCGCGGTCATCGGCGATAAGCGCATCCTGGTCGAGGGATCGCTCGAGACCATCCTCGCCAGCGAGCACGCCTGGGTGAAGGAGTATTTCCACGGACCGCGCGCTCATCTCGCCCGCCCGACGGGCTAGCGGATGGTCGAGTGCGCGGTGCGCTGCTCTCCGGCCGGCGGCGTCCTCGCTGGCCGTGGCTCTCGCCGTCGCCGCCACGTTCAGCGGGATGCCCCTCCATGCGCCGCCGGGAGTGTCTGCGGTGCCGCCGCCCGCTCCAGGAACTCGATGACCTCCGCGTCGCTTGTCTGGGTAAAGTCCCGATAGTGCGATCCGACCGACAGGAACGGCTCGGGAGTTGAGAGGGCGAGGATCTCGTCGGCCTCGGCCTTCAGGTCGGCCAACGCCTCTTCCGGAGCGACCGGCACCGCCAGCACGATGCGCTTAGCGCCCTGGCGGGCCAGCCCCTTGAGGGCGGCCTTCATCGTCGCTCCGGTGGCAATGCCGTCGTCGACGACGATCGCCATGCGACCCCGACAATCCACCGGCGCGCGGCCCCGTCCGTAAAGCCCCCGCCGCCGCTCGATCTCGTCGAGTTCCTCGCGGGCGACCTCGTCGACATAACCCTCCGGCGGCGCCGCGATCGCGGCGACGTCTTCGTTGATGACGATCTGCGGATCCCGCCCATCTACCACTGCGCCGAGGGCAAGCTCCGGTCGACCGGGCACGCCGATCTTGCGCACCATCAGAAGGTCGAGGGGAGCCTTGAGGGCCTGCGCGACTTCGAAAGCCACCGGCACGCCGCCGCGCGGCAGCGCCAGGATCACTGGATCTCGGCCGGCGAAGCGACCGAGCGCCGAAGCCAAGCGTCGACCGGCATCGCGACGGTCGGTGAAGAGCACTCGCTCGCGCGGCATGATCGCTCAGCCGACGAGAACTCGGTCGTCGACCGCTTTGACGCCCGGCGCGGCCCAGACCGCCGTCTCGAGCGCATCGCGATCGCGCCATGTGTGCACCTTGCCCTCCAGTGTCACCTTTCCGTCGACCAGCGTGACACGGATGCCCTTGGCGTCGATCTCGGCGTTGCGTTTCAGAGTGTCGACGATCCGCCGCCGTATCTCGGCGGCATCGGCCCGCGCCTTTACCTGGATCAGGTTGGTGAGCCCCGTCACGCCCTGGAGGGTTCGAATACGGCTCTCGGCGAGCGTCCGCATATAAGGCCATTCGACTTCGCCGCTCAGCGTAACCCAGCCTTTGGTGACGACCACCTTGACTGCTCCCGCCGGCAGCTCGACGTCCCATGCCAGGACATTGACGGCGCGCTTGGCGATCTCGTCGTCCGCTGTGACATGCGTCATCTCCGGACGCACTTCGATCTCCTCGGCGACGGCGCGCACGCCGCGGACGCGCTTGGCGGCCCGCTCGGCGGCGAATCGCTGCGCGTAGGTCGCCACATGCCCGCTCAGCGTCACCACGCCGTTTTCGACGGCAACGCCGATATTCGCCGCATTGACGCTGGGTTCCCAATCGAGCTCGGCGAGCACGTCGGCACGGATCTCTTTGTCACCCATGATCGACTCCTGAGATTTCGCGGCGAGAGCAAGCGGGCCAGCCTCCACCGAGGGGCGCGACGAGCATTGCAGGAAAACTAGGGCCGCCGACGCAGAAACGCGTTGACCTGAGTCAACGGTCCAGGAGTCGGGATGATCCGATGCCGGGCGATCCCACGCGGACGATTGGCAGAACGGAGAATGCGACCTGTCCGGCCAATCCGATCGCTCCCGCCGCCGTCCCGAGAGCCGCCAAGTAGTCGCCGACGCTTCGTCCGAACGCCAGCGTCGCCAGGGCAGCCTCGGCGGCCATGAGAACGCCGAACGCCACCGCGCTCATCAGCAAGCGGTCAGGAAAACGCGAGGGAACAGAGAAAGCCGTGACGATCCGGCGACAGAGTACCCAACCGAAGATCAGCATCAGCGGCACTTCGATCGCCGTCGCCGTCAGTTCGCCAACCAATGGCGCAACGACCAGGACGCGCGCGGTACCGAGCACGAAGCCGGCCGCGAAAGCTGCCGCGCCGTAGGCCGCTCCGGCAAGGAGAGGAGCACGCCAACCCAACGATCAGTCCGGCTTGATCGCCAGGATGTCGGCGTTGGCGGCGGCATAGTCGAGCGCGTAGCGGAGTTCGCCGTCGCTTTCGGCATGCACGGTGCAGAGCGCATCGCCGGCGCGAACTTCGGCGCCGACCCGCACGTGCAGGGCGACCCCCGCCGCCTTGTCGTCCGGCGCGCCGGCAAGCTTGGCGAGCTTGGCGATCTTGCGGTTGTCGATGGCTGCCACCCGGCCCGACAACGGCGCGACCAGCGGGTGGCGGTGCGTTGAGCGCGGCGGCTCACGAAATCCGCCCTGCGCCTCGCATATCCGCTGGAACTTGGCCCATGCGCGTCCATCGGCGATCGCCGACTCGGCAAGGGTCTGGCCGCCCCCCGCTGGAGTGACGCCGCTCATCTCCAGGATCGCGCCGGCCAATTGCGTCGCTCGCGCGCGCAAATCCGCCGGGGCGTCGGCGCGGTTCTGCAGGACGGCCAGCACGTCGATGGCCTCGAGAGCCGGCCCGATGCCGCGGCCGACCGGCTGGTCGCCGTCCGTGACCACCACGCGTACGCTGATGCCAAACGCGCGGGCGACGGCCTGGAAGCGCTCGGCCAGCGTGGCGGCGGCTGCGGCGCTGCGGACTTTCGCCGTCGGCCCGACCGGCATGTCGAGGACGATGCGGTCGGAGCCGGCCGCAATCTTCTTGGAAAGCACGGAAGCGACCAGCTGGCCTTCGGAATCGAGGTCGAGCACGCGCTCCACTCGGATGAGCACGTCGTCGGCCGGGCTCAGCCGCATCGCTCCCCCCCAGGCAATGCAGCCGCCCTCCCGCCCGACGACGCGCCGCATGCTGGCGATGTCGAGGTCGACCGGCGCCATCGTCTCCATGGTGTCCGCCGTCCCCGCCGGCGAGGTGATCGCGCGCGAAGACGTCTTCGGCATGGTCAGTCCGAACGCTGTGACGATCGGGACGATGATCGGCGTGGTCCGATTGCCCGGAAGGCCGCCGACACTGTGTTTGTCGACGATCGGCGACTTCGGCCAACTCAGCCGCTCGCCGACGTCGACCATCACGCGGGTCAGGCTTGTCGTCTCGGACTCATCGAGGGGCAGCGCCGCGCAGGCCGTGAGAAAGGCAGAGATCTGGATCTCCGAGTACCGACCGACCGCGATGTCGGCCACAATCGCCCGCATCTCGGCCTCAGTCAGGCGGTTGCCGTAGATGCGGCGACGCAGGTTGCTTTCCGAACCTATCTGGTTCGGATGGAGCACACGGATGCCCTGGCCCTCGCAAAGCTGCAGGCGCTGCCACGCAATTTCCGACAGACCGGCCTCGTTCAGTCCGACCAGGTCGTCGGACACCTGGTACAGCGTCGCCAGAACCTCGCACTCGCCGGCTTTCAGAAGAACCCGCGAAGTCGGTGCCAGTCCCTCCGCGCGACAGACTGGCGAATCGACGCGCAGAAACACGATCGCTTCCGATTGGGTGTGCACGCGCAGCCGCCTGGCCAGCAGCAATGCCGGCTCCGGGTTTGAGGCGGGAACGGCTACCAAAGCGGCGCGACCGCTCGGCGCCGTGCCGGTCCGGACAAGCCGGCTCGATGAGCGTTTCCGATGAAGGGGCTAAGCTGAATCAGGTCGATATCGGCCAAGACTGCGGCATCCCGAGGTCGCGACGATCTTAGCCGCGCCGCGGCCTCGGGGAAATCCGCGCTTTCGCAGGGATTGCCCTGAGGCCTCAGTGCCGGGACCGCTCGTTCGGATCGCGGCGACCGTTGCGATGCTCGTGCAGTTCGATGATCGTGCCGCAGCTTGTGCAGTGGAAGCGGTCATCCTCGCCTTTGCTGGGATCGCTGCGCTCACCCATCATGGCGATGCGACACACCGGGCAGCGGCGGGGGTAGGTGTGGGTAGGCTCTTTGGCGGACATCCACGCTTTCCCCAACGCCGTCATAGACCGGCGTTTAGCGCTTCGGCGTTCGCGTCTGCATGTCGCCCCAGAATAGCGTGACCGCAAAGACCAGCATGACGGCGACGACACCGACGGTGACGAGGATCGATTCGGCAGGCATGACATCTCCCCAGGGGTTTCCCGCACCGGAAACCTTGCGGGGAGCCGCCGCTGCCCTCATTGATCGAGATCAAATCTGCCCGCCCGGCCCGCTATCCGCTGCCGCCGACCCCGCAGGTCAAGGCCATTCGCACCAGCTCGGAGAGGCTTCCTGCCTGCATTTTCCCCATCAGGTTGGCGCGGTAGACCTCCACCGTTCGCGGGCTGATACCGAGGTCGAAGGCGATAGCCTTGTTGGCCTTGCCGGCGACTAGCCCGACCAGGACGTCGCGCTCGCGTGGCGAAAGAGCTGCAATGCGCGCTGCGACCTTACCCTGCTCGGCGTCGCGCGCCGCGTGCGCGCCGGCCTCGCCGAGAGCCGCCCGAACGGTCCGCAGCAGCGTCTCCTCGTCGAACGGCTTCTCGATGAAATCGACCGCGCCCGCCTTCATCGCCTCGACTGCCAGAGCGATATCGCCGTGGCCGGTCATCATGATGGCCGGCAGCGGCGAGCCGCGGGCCTTTAGCGCCTTCAGGAGATCGATGCCGCTCATCCCCGGCATGCGCACGTCGGAGAGGACACACGCCGGCCGATCGAATCCGGGCGCCGCCAGGAAGGCCTCGGCCGAGGCAAATGTCTCGACATCCAAACCGGCCGATCCGAACAGGAACGACAACGAGTCTCGAATGGCGTCGTCATCGTCGATGACCAGAATGATTGGACTAGACACTGGCAATGCCTTCCTCCGCCGGAGCCGCCCTTAGGGTGAAACGGAACACCGTGCCCCCGCCTGGGTTGGGCTGCGCCCAGATGCGTCCGCCATGGGCTTCGACGATAGTCCGGCAGATTGACAGCCCGACGCCCATGCCGCTGTCCTTGGTGGTTATGAATGGCTGAAACAGGTTCTTGCGAACCTCCTCGGCCAGGCCGCAGCCGGTATCGGCGACGCTCGTCTCGATCATTCCCTGTTCGCCGCGGCGGGTAGCAACGGTGAGATTGCGCGGCGACGCGTCGGTCATTGCATCCATGGCGTTGCGGATCAGATTGAGCAGCACCTGTTGGACCTGCACCTTGTCCGCCAGTACCTGGTCTTGGCGGGGCAATAGATCGTAGCGCACCCGGATGCCGCGTTCGCGCGCGCCGACGAGCGCCAGGGCGCTCGCCTCCTCGATGATGCGCCCGATGCTGTAGACGCCGAGATCCGCCTCGCTCCGCTCGACGAAATCGCGCAGCTTGCGGATGATCTGTCCCGCCCGTGTCGCTTGGTCGGCTGCCTTGTCCAGCGCCTCACGAACCGGCTGCGGTGCGGTCCCGGTCAGCAGCCGCCGCACGCCGTTGACATAGTTGGCGATTGCCGACAGCGGCTGATTGAGTTCGTGCGCCAGGGTCGCCGCCATCTCGCCCATCGCCGTCAATCGCGACATGTGCACCAGCTCGGCTTGCATTTCCTGAAGCCGGGACTCGGTCTCCTGCCGCTCGGTCAGATCGCGCACAAAGCCGGTGAAGAAGCGGCGCTGGCCCGACCGCATCTCGCCGATCGCCAGCTCCATGGGAAAGGTCGAGCCGTCTTTGCGCGCGCCGACCACCACTCGCCCGATGCCGATGATTCGCCGCTCTCCGGTCGCTATGTAGCGGGCGACGTAGGCGCCGTGCTCATCCCGGTGCGGCGGCGGCATCAGGATTGCGACGTTGCTCCCGACCGCTTCCCCGGCCGCATAGCCGAACAGCCGCTCGGCGGTGCGGCTGAAGGATTGAATGATCCCGGCCTCGTCGATCACCACCATGGCGTCGGGAATGGTCTCGAGGATCGAGCTGAGATGCGTCTCGCGCGCCAGCATTGCGGCGGTCCGTTCGGCGGAGTCGCGCTGCGCTCGCAGAAGGCCCTCGCCGAATGTCGCCAGTCCGAGCGAAACGATGGCGAAGGTAACGGCCTCGACCGTGGCGCCGGCGTCAAGATCGCCCGCGGCGGCAATTGCCGCGGCGAGGATGAAGGACAATGCGGCGGCAAAGATGGCCAGCCAGAACCCGCCAATCGCCGCCGCCAAGCCGACCGCCGGGACGAACAATTCGATCGCCAGCTGCTCCCGCACGACGTTTTCCAAGGCGAAGCGGATAACGGCCGTGAAGCCGACCGCGGTCGCCGTCAGCAGCAGCTGCTGCCACAGAGGAAGCTGCCGTAGTCGGTCCATTTTTTGTAACGGCACCCAGCTACCTGACGGCATCCTTGCGCCCCCTGGGGCGGCCGCCCATCTCCGGCCGCCGCCCGCTGCCGCCCGGTTGGCGGCGCGGCGATTGTTTACCGGGCGGGGTTGCCAGCGCCACTTGATTCTCGTCAATCGCCGGAAATCGCCCCTAAGGCTTGGCATGCGCGGTCGGCTATTCGGGAAATCCCGTAGGGGCAAATCCCGAATACCCGTCTCAAGCGGCTCGTATTAGCAAGGGGACCGTTCTTTCACGCGGGTGATCCGGTGGTGTGCCGGCGTTGTCTGGCCTGCCGAGGATCGGGTGATTGGCACTCGCCGATCGCCCGCCTTTGAGAGATGGAGGCGCCCTTATGATGACCTCGACCGCGGTCTGGCCGAAGCCCGAAAAGCAGTCCCAGCTGAAGCGGATTCGCTTGGAGCTGGCTCGGTCCGACACATATCCCAACGGATCGTCCCGCCACGGCTATGAGTTCGTGGCTCCGCTCGACTCCGGCGATCACCTCGATGCCGACGGCTGGCGGCACCATCGCGGCGAATGCGTGGTCCGCCGCTTCTGGGGCGATGAGGAACCGCAAATCGGTCGTCTGGTCCACCGTTCCGGAGGAGCCGAACACGCCCGCTGGGTATTCGACTACGACCCGGAGGGCGAAGAGGACGACGAAGCCGGCTATCGCCTCGGCGGACACCTGTTCCGTGTCGGGGAGTACGTGACCATTCGCGGCGAGGATCGGAAGGAGCACACGTTTCGTGTTACATCCGTCCAGCCGAGGCGGCTCTAGCCGCGGCTTGACCAGTCGCAAACCGCGGCGCCGCCGAAGGCGTTGACTGCCTCGAGTTCTCGGTGGAGGTAAGCGTGCCATGAGCTATCGGTCGATCCTCGTACACGTGGATGGTGACGCGGGCTCGTCGGCGCGCGTTCGTCTCGCCGCCGATCTGGCGCAACGCTTCGAGGCCAGTCTCACCGGCATGTGCGCCGCGATGGCGCGGCCGGTCATCGAGATGTACGGCGCCGGCATGGCCAGTGCCGAGATCGCCGATGTCGGCCGCGAGGAAGTCACCGCCGAGCTTAAGGCCGCGGAAGGGCGATTCAACGAAGCCCTTGCCGGCAGCAGCGTCAAGCGCGCTTGGCGCGCCGAATACGACTTCCCCGCAGCAGCGCTGGCAGACGCGGCGGCCGCACACGATCTGCTCGTCGTCGGCCAGGATCGCGGCGTGCTGCGCCGCGATGCCTATACGACCGTGATCGTCGGCGATCTGCTGATGTCGGCCGGGCGGCCGGTATTGGTCGCTCCCCCTGGGCAGACCGAGCTTGCGGCGGGCAATGTTCTCGTCGCTTGGAAGAACTCCACCGAGGCCAAGCGGGCGATCGTCGATGCCCTGCCCTTGCTCGCCCGCGCCAAGAAGGTGCAACTTCTGCAGATTGGCGAGGGGGAGGACGGACGGCGTTCCTTGGACGCGGCGCAGGCCCATCTTGCTGCCCATCGCTTAGCCGCAACCGCTGACATGCGCCCGCGCGGCAAGGAGGTCGACCAGGATATCCTCAGCGCCGCCGCGGCCGCCGGCGCCGACCTCATTGTCGCCGGAGCCTACGGCCATTCGCGCATGCGCGAATGGGTGCTCGGCGGTGTGACGCGGACGCTTCTGACCAAGAGCCCCATCGCCGTCCTGCTGAGCCATTAGAGGAGCGCCGCCATGCGTTACGCTGCACCTCGATCGCCCCGGACGCCGACGCCCCTTCTGGCCGCCTTGGCCTGCGCACTCGCGGCACCCGCCGCCAATGCCGCCAATGCCGTCCCCGGGGGGCCCCCTCCGCTGGTAGTGGAAATCCCCGAAACCAGCGGCGGCGGCCCGCTTGGCGCTCGTGAAGGGCAGGGGTCGGGATTCTTCGTCTCGCCCTCCGGGCTGATCGTGACCAACGGCCACGTCGTCGCCGGCTGTACCGAGGTCGAAATCGCCGGGCACGGCGTCGGCAAGGTGCTGGCCGTCGACCAGAGCGTCGACCTTGCCACCGTTCAGCCGGAGCGGGCTGACAGCGTCGTCCCGGCGGAAATCGCCGCCGGCCCTCTTCGCCTCGGGCAGTCGGTCGCCGTACTCGGCTACCCGCTTGCCGACCTGCTCGGCCATTCGGTGTCGGTCACCACCGGTGTCGTCAGCACCGAGGTCGGGCTCGGCGGCGACCGTCGGCAGTTCACCATGACCGCCTCGCTGGAGCCGGGCAGCTCCGGCGGCCCGGTTTTCGATGCCAAGGGCCGCGTCGTTGGCGTCGCCGCCAGCAAGATGAACGCGGTGGCGATGATCCTGACCACCGGCTCGGCGGGCTCCAACATCAACTTCGCCGTCAATGCCGATGCCCTGCGCACCTTCCTGACCCGTCACGCCTGGAGCGCGCCGGATGCCACAACCACGGCTGCGGACCTGCCGATGGAGGATGCGGTCGCCATGGTGCGCCGCTCCACCGTTGAGCTGACCTGCCGGCCGCCGGCGGTCGGCGAACAGTAGCCGAGGAGCACGCGACGATGATGAGAAAAAGCTTCGTTGTGGCGATGGCCGCAATTCCACTGGCAGTCGGCATCGCCGTGGCCCAGCCGGTGGGCTTCCCCGAGCGTGGACGCAGCTATGCCGTTGCCAACTGCGCCGACTGCCATGCGGTCCTGGCAACCGACCGTTCGTCCCCGGTAGCCAAGGCAACGCGCTTTGTCGATGTCGCCAACACGCCGGGGATGACCGCAACCGCCGTGCTCGTCTGGCTGCAAACGCCGCATCCGACCATGCCGAACTTCGTCGTGGCCCCGGACGATATGCGCGACCTCGCCGCCTATATTGTCAGCCTCAAGCGCTGACGCCGCTGCGAGCACTGTGTCCAACGACGCGGTCATCGATATCCAGGTCGAGCGGATCGCGCAAATCTTCGATTCGTTCGACCCCTATCCCTTCCGCGAGCGCGATCTCGACCGCGCCGCCGAGGAATACATAACCGGCTTTGCCCGCGAGCTGCCGCGCGGCTCGCCGATCCGCATTGTCGTGCATCTGCCGCCCACGGAAGCGCAGTCGCACGAAGCGGCGCACCTCCCTGACGCGATCCGCCGCTTCTTCGCCTATCGCGCCGACGGCAAGCGGATGGAGCTTCGCGAGCTTCTGCGCCTCGGCCGCCGCTCGCTGGGAATCGGCTTGGTCGTCCTGGCCCTTTGCAGCGCGATCGGTGAACTCCTGCTGCGTGCCGTGCCGGACGGTCCGGGCGTGCTGCGCGAGGGAATCCTGATACTCGGCTGGGTCGCCAACTGGCGGCCCCTCGAGATCTTTCTCTACGATTGGTGGCCGCTCACGCGCCAGCAGGGCCTTTTCCGGCGCCTCGCCGCCGCGGCGGTCGAGGTGCGCGTCGCATCGCCGGCGCAACCGCTGAGCGGCGGCGCCGGCGCTCCCTGAGCGATCAGACAGCGACCTGGAGGCGGTCGTCGACGGCGGTGACGCCGGGGGCCGACCAGGCTGCGTTCTCCGCCGCCTCGCGCTCATCCCAGTTGTCCACCTTGCCGTCGAGGCGGACCCGGCCGCCCTCGACGGTGACCTTGATCCCCTCCGATTCGATCTCGGCGTGACGCTTGAGCGCGTCCTCGATCTTCTTCTTGACGTCCGCCACCTGAACCGCCGGCTTGATGGTGATCGAATTGGCGACGCCGACGACGCCGCTCAAGCGCCGCACATCCTCCTCGGCGGCGCGCTTCTGATACTGCCAGTCCACCGCGCCGCTGAGCGTTACCCAGCCCTTGTCGACCACCACTTGGACCGCTCCCGGCGGCACCAGGGCGTCCCAGCGCAGGATATCGAGCGCCCGCTTGGCGATTTCGTCGTCGGCGGTTTTGGCTTGGTCGGGGTAGCGGACATCGATCTCGAGAGCGACCGCCTTGACGCCCTTGACTCGTCTTGCGGCGCGCTCGGCGGCGATCTTTTGCGCGTAGTTCGGGACATGCCCGCTCAGCGTGACGACCCCGGCCTTAGCGGCGACGCCGATCGATGCCGAATCGATGCTTGGCTCGAAGTCGAGCTCGTCCATCACGTCCTTGCGGAGTTTCCAGTCATCCATGGCGCTGTCTCCTTCGAACGAAAAGAAGACTCAAGCGAGCATAGCCGCGCGGCAGATGCCTTGATGCCTGTCAATGGGGCGCGGCCTACGTAGTTCCCCTTACGGACATCATCCGAATTTTGCGCCGCCGGGCCGGCCTCTATTCCAATGGACATTAATCATATTGGAGGGAGGCGTTCCCCATGACCATCCAGGCAGGTCCCGAAACGTTCCTCGTCACTCCGCCCGTCAAGGCGCGGCCGATGCCGGCGGCAATTGCGGCAATTGGCGAACCCCGCAATCCGGCCGCCCCCGATGTCGGGGGAGTGCGCATGAACTTTGCGCGCAACGCCGAGATCTACGGCGAAGGCGAGCCGGCGGAGTTCGTTTATCGCGTCGTGACCGGCGCGATCCGCACCTCCAAACTTCTCAGCGACGGGCGCCGCCAGATCGGTGCTTTCCACACGCCGGGCGAGCTGTTCGGCCTGGAAGTGGGCGACAGCCACCGCTTTGCCGCCGAGGCCGTGGTCGATAGCGTGGTGATGGTGATCCGGCGGAGCGCCCTTTTAGGGCTCGCCGCACGCGACCCGGAGACCGCCCGGCAGCTCTGGGCGGCCACCGCGCAGAGCCTCGATCGCGCCCACGAGCACATGCTGCTCCTCGGTCGCAAGAGCGCCGTCGAGAAGCTCGCCGCCTTCTTGCTTGAGATGTCGGCGCGCGGCGAGGAGGGTGAGATCGTCGAACTGCCGATGTCGCGCTACGACATCGCCGACTATCTCGGCCTGACGATCGAGACCGTGTCGCGGACGCTGACGCAACTGGAGAAGAGCGCGGCGATCGAGCTGCCGAGTTCCCGGCGGATCGTCCTGCGCGACGCGAGCGCGCTCCGGCGTCTCAACGCCTGACGCTCGGGCCCAGCGCATGGCCGGGCTGCTCGAAGGGAAGGCGGCGCTGATCACCGGCGCCGCCTCCGGGATCGGTGCTGCGGCGGCGCAGCGCTTTGCTGCAGAGGGTGCGGCCGTGTGCTTGGCCGACACCGATGCCGCCGGGTTGGCGCGGGTGAAGCGCCTGCTTGAAGCGACCGGCGCTCGCGCCGTCAGCGTCACCGCCGATATCGGCCGCCGCGAAGACAATATCGCCATGATCGCCCAGGCCGTCGCCGCCTTCGACAAGCTCGATGCGGCGTTCCTGAACGCCGGGGTTCTCGGCGGCATGGCCGGCTTCGATGCGCTCACCCCGGAACTCTTCGATCGCGTCGTTCGCACCAATCTCTATGGCGTCTTCTATGGCCTGAAGGCGCTCCTTCCGGTCGTCTCCGCCGGCGGTGCGGTCGTCGTCACCGCCTCGACCGCCGGCCTCTTCGGCCTCAGCGAAAACGCCGCTTACAGCGCCTCCAAGCACGGCATCGTCGGGCTGGTCCGATCAGCAGCGGCTGCCTTCGCCGCCAAGCGCATCCGCCTCAACGCCATATGCCCGGGCGGCGTCGCGACGCCGATGGCCGGCGTGCCGCAGTCCGATGCCCTGGTGGCTCCGGCCGATTTGGCCATGCCCGACTTTCGCGGCATGGCGAGCCCCCAGCACGTTGCCGAGCTTGCCGTTTTCCTGGCGAGTAGCCGGGCCTCGGCGATCACCGGCGCCTGTCATGTCGTCGATGTCGGCTGGACGACCGCTCTGCCCACCGGCGCCCACTGACGCGCCGGCGGCTCCATGCAACCGGCCGGGCCCGCTGACCGTTGACGCAGGTCAACGCAGGTTCTGCCAATGCGCGCAGTCTGAACCGATACCTCTCGGGGAATTGCAGCCATGAGATCGCACCTTTCGCCCGTCGCTGACGGCTCCCGCGCCTGGTTGCTCAAGCTGGGCGCTGGCCTCCTCCTCGGCCTCGCCCTTGCCGCCACCGCCGCCACAACCGCCGCCGGCCAGACGCGCGGCGTCGCCGCCGCCGGGCGCGGCATCGCCGAGAAATGGTGTTCGTCCTGTCACCTGGTCTTCGAGGGCCAGGCGCGGGCCAATGTCGACGTCCCGACCTTCCCGACGATCGCCAAGCGGATTGCCACCGACGCCGACTTTCTCGCCGCTTTCATCGCCAACCCCCATCCGCCGATGCCCAACATGGGCCTCAGCCGGCAGGACATCGCCGACGTTCTGGCCTTCATCGCGACGCTGAAGTAGAAGCCGCGGCAGTAGCCTCGGGAGAGTCCTGCCATGCGCGCTGCCGACATAATGAGACGCCAAGTGCTGACCATTTCGCCGACGGCGGGGGTCAGCGAGCTGGCAAAGCTGCTGGTGGACAATGGCGTGAGTGCCGTCCCGGTCGTCGACGACGCGGGCAAACTCGTCGGCATCGTCAGCGAGAACGACATGGTGCGCCGCGTCGAACTCGGCACCGCCCCGCGGCGCCATTGGCTGCGGACGTTTCTCGACCCGCAGAGCGCCGCCAAGGAGTTCGTCAAGGCGAACTCGCAGCGCGTCGCCGATGTCATGACCCGGAAGGTCGTGACCATCGGTCCCGACACCCCGATCGCCGAGATCGCCACCCTGCTGGAGTCCCATCAGATCAAGCGGGTGCCGGTGGTGGACGGTGGCCGCGTCGTCGGCATCGTCAGCCGCGCCAACCTGATCCAGGCGCTTGGCGCCTTTGGCAAGAAGCTTGGCCCGGGAGCCGATCCCGGCAAGCTGCGCGCCCGCGTCGAGGAGCGGATCAAGGCGGAGCCCTGGCATTCCTGGATGGTCAATGTCACCGTCGACGGCGACCATGTCGACCTCTGGGGCATGGTCGACTCGGAGGCGGTGAAGAACGCGACGCGCGTTGCTGCCGAGACGACGCCCGGCGTCAAGAGCGTCGGCGATCACCTGCTGGTCGCCCCGGCATTCCGCGAATAGCCCCAGCCCTGCAGTCGAAGCGCCAGGCGGCGCGCCACGGCAATCCATCCGCCGGCGACCACCGCCGTGGCCGCGGCTGCGAGCAGCAGGCCGGGCGGCGGCAGCGCCACCGAGAAGGTGGCGGCAAAGGGCGGCACGACCAGGATCAGCGCGAAGATCGCCGCCGCGACGAGGGCGATCGCCCAGAACGCGGCGTGGCGGCTGTCGAACGCCGCCGTGCCGGGCTCCACCGCCTCGGCGTAGGCGAGGACCAGATTGCCGCCGATCAGCGTGACCAGCGCCGCGCCGCGCGCGATGGTGACCTCGGTGCCGCCGGCGAGCGCCAATACATAGAGGCCGGCCGAGGCGATCAGCACGCCGCCGCCGAGCGCGGCAGCGAGCACGATATCGGCAATGCCGAACAGCCCCTCCTTGGCGCGCCGCGGCGGCCGGTTCATCGCCTCCGGGCTGTCCGGCTCGGCCTCGAACACCAGCGAGCAGATCGGATCGATGATGAGTTCGAGGAAAACCACGTGCACCGGCAGCAGCACCGGCGGTAGGCCGAACAGCAGCGGCAGCAGCGCGAGGCCGGCGATCGGCACGTGGATGGCGGTGATGTAGGTGAGCGCCTTCCTGAGATTGGCGAAGATGCGCCGGCCGAGGCGAATGCCGCCGACGATCGAAGCGAAGCGGTCGTCGAGGAGCACGATGTCGGCCGCCTCGCGCGCGACGTCGGTGCCGCGCTGTCCCATGGCGATGCCGACATGCGCCGCCCGCAGCGCCGGCGCGTCGTTGACGCCGTCGCCGGTCATCGCGACGATTTCGCCGCGCTCCTTGAGCGCCGTCACCAGCGCCAGCTTCTGCTCCGGCATGATGCGGGCAAAGACGCGGATATCGTCGAGCTTGGCTCCGAGCCCGATCGGGCCCGATCGTGGCAATTCGCTGCCGCTGACCACGGTGGCGCCGCCGTCGAGACCGGCCGCCGCCGCGGTCGCCCGGGCCGTTGCCGGGTAGTCGCCGGTCACCATGACCACGCGGATGCCGGCATGCGCCGCCTCGCCGATCGCCGTCGCCACGTCGCCGCGGATCGGATCCTCGAAGGCCAGCAGCCCGAGGAAGGCGAACGGCAACGTGTCGAGGGCGTCGCTGGGCTGCCCCGGCGGCTCGGTGCAGAGCCCGCAGCCGAGAACGCGAAGGCCCTTGCCGGCAAGCTCGGTGACGGCGGCGCGCGCCACGCCTTCCGCCCGCTCGGTCAGATGCGCCAAGCGAAAGATCGCCTCCGGAGCGCCCTTGGCCGCGTAGACGAGTTCGCCCGACGCCAGCCGCCAGCACTGCCCGAAAGCGAGGAGGCTCGGCGTCAGCGGATAGGTGCAGATCAGTTCGCCTGCCGGCGGCGCGCCGGCCTCGCCGAACGCGGCAAGCACCGCCTTGTCCATCGGGTCGACCGGCCGCGGCACCGAGGCAAGGGCCGCCGCCTGGAGGAGAGTAGCGGCTGCACCGTCCCCCCGGACATCGCCGAACCCGGCCTCCGGCTGCCATAGGCGGCTGAGCCGCATACGGTTCTCGGTGAGTGTCCCGGTCTTGTCGACGCAGAGCACGGTCACCGCGCCGAGCGTCTCGATCGCCGCCGCGCGGCGCACCAGCACGTTGCGCCGGGCAAGCCGCAGCGAGCCGATGGCGAGGAAGATCGCCAGCACCATCGGGAATTCTTCCGGCAGCATCGCGATCGCCAGCGCGATGCCGGAGAGGAGCCCGTCGGTCCAATCGTGCCGCAGCAAGCCGTAGAGCACGACCACGCCGACGCAGAAGCCGATGGCGAGGACGGCGAGAACGCGCACCAGGCGGGCCGTGGCCTTCTGCAGCAGCGTCGGCTCCGGCTGCAGGATCGACAGCGAGGCGCCGATGCGCCCGAGGCGCGTGGCAACACCGGTCCGCGTTACTTCCGCCACCGCCTGGCCGCGCGTCACCAGCGTCCCCGCGAAGAGGTAAGGCGATCCCTCGCCGCCAGGCTCGGGATCGGCGACTTCGGTGGCGCGGTCGGCCGGGCGCTTGGCGACCGGCGCCGCCTCGCCGGTCAGCGCCGACTCGTCGACGCTGAGCGCGTCGCCCTCGACCTGCACCGCGTCGGCCGGGACGCGCTGCCCTTCGCCGATCAGCACCAGATCGCCCGGCACCAGGTCGCGCGCCGCGATCGCCCGATCGCGCCCGCCGCGGATCACCCGGCACATCGGCTGCGCCAGATCGCGAAGCGCCTCCAGCGCCCGCTCGCTCCGCCTTTCCTGGACGATCACCAGGCCGAGCGACAGGCATGCCCCGCCGGTCATGAACAGCCCCTGGCCGAAGTCGCCGAGCGCGAGATAGGCCAGCGCCGCGATCACCAGCAACGCGAACATCGGTTCGCGCAGCGTCCGCGCCACGCTGGCGATCAGGTGCCGCCGCGGCGGCTCCGGCAAGGCGTTCGGGCCGACCTCGGCGAGCCGCCGAGCCGCCTCCGCTTCGTCGAGACCGTGGAGGGGAGTGTCGATCGCGGCGGCCATGAGGTTTTGCGGGAAAACGCGAAGGGGGCACGCCGGTCGGCGCGCCCCCTTTCTCTCACATCCGCCTGGCTAGGTCAGGCGGCTTTGACCGCGATGGTCTTTTCCGGCTTCTGCGCTTCCGCCGTCTTCGGCAGGGTGACCGTCAGCACGCCGTTCCTGAAGTTGGCGTCGATCTTGGCGGTGTCGACCCCCTCGGGTACGCGGAACGCCCGTTCGAACGCACCGTAGCGCCGTTCGGAGAGGTAATAGTCCTTCTCTTTCTCTTCCTTCTCCTCGCTCTTCTCGCCCTTGATCGACAGCGTGCCGTTGGCGAGGCTGACGCTGATCGCCTTCTCGTCGAGGCCCGGCAGTTCGGCGGTGATCTCGTAGGCCTTGTCCTTCTCGACGATGTCCACCGCCGGCATCGCGACGCCGGTGCCGCGTTCGCCGAACGGCGCGAAGTCGAAGGTCGGCAGGCGGGCCGGCCAGTTGAAGAAGCCGCGATCGAAATCGTCGAACAGCCGCTCCATCTGCCGCCGGAGGCTGCCGAAGCCCGCCGCCCCAGCGGTTTGCGTCGCGGGCGCCTTCGGCGTGTTGTTCACCGCGAGCTTGGTCGCAACATTGCCCATGACCTAGTCTCCTCAACAGTGATTGATACCGGCGCGGGCGGCTTGGCCGCGCGCATGCGCCGACTGGGTTTTGTCTAGCTCCACCGCCCTCGGCGAGCCTTGACGCAGGTCAAGCTTGACGCTCTGACATCGGTTAGAGAGGCAGCGAACCGCCGCCGGGGGAGCCCGATCTGACCCGAAATCCGCGCGTCTCCACCCAGCGCGTGCTGTACCCGCTCTTCGCCGGCGAGCGGCTCGCCCTGCGCGTTGCCGAGCGGTGCGGCGCTGCCCTCGGCCGCATCGAGACCCGCCGCTTCCCCGACGGCGAGACCTATCTGCGCTACGCCGACGATCCCGCCGGCCGCGACGTCGTCATCCTCGCCCAACTGGATCGCCCCGATCCCAAGCTCTTCCCGCTCGCCCTGGCGCTGGCGACGGCGCGCGAACTCGGCGCCCGGCGGGTCGGCCTCGTCGCGCCATACCTCCCGTATCTCCGTCAGGACAAGCGCTTCCATCCCGGCGAAGCGGTCAGCGCCGCACACGCCCTCCGGTTCCTCGCCGGCGGCGCCGACTGGCTGGTGACGGTCGACCCGCATCTCCATCGCATCAAGGACCTCGCCGACGTCGCCGCCATTCCCGCCACCGTCGCCCACGCCGCTCCGGCACTCGCCGCCTGGATCGCCGCCGACGTCCGCGACCCGCTGCTGATCGGGCCGGATTCGGAGAGCGCGCAATGGGTCGAGGAGGTGGCCCGCGACGCCGGCGCGCCCTATCGCGTGCTGCGGAAGCGCCGCCTCGGCGATCGCTCGGTCACCCTCCGCCTGCCGTCGCTGCGCGGCCTGACCGGCCGCACGCCGGTCCTCGTCGACGATATCGTCTCCAGCGGCGCGACCATGCTCGCCGCCGCCGCCAGGCTTGCCGACCTCGGCATGGCCGCCCCGGTGGTCGTCGCCGTCCACGCCCTCTTCGCCCGCGGCGCCTACGCTGCCCTGTCGCGCGTGGCGCGCGCCGTCGTCACCGCCAACACCGTCCGCCACCGCTCCAATCGCATCGACGTCGCTCCGGCGCTTGCCGCCGCCGTCAACGCCCATCTCGCCGGAGACGCATGACCCTCAACCTCTCCTTCCTCGGCGGCGCCGGAACGGTTGCCGGTTCGCGCTACCTCCTGGAACGGAACGGCGACGCCATCCTGGTCGATGTCGGCCTCTTCCAGGGGCTGAAACAGCACCGCCTGCGCAACTGGGCGCGCTTTCAGAAGCCGCCGGCTGATATCGGCGCCGTCGTCCTCACCCACGCCCATATCGACCACTCCGGCTACCTGCCCGCTCTCGTCCGCGACGGCTTCGCCGGTCCGGTCTACGGCTCGGCGGCCACCGTCGACCTCTGCGGCATCCTCCTCCCCGACGCCGCGATGTTGCAGGAGCAGGACGCCGCCTTCGCCAACCGCCACGGCTTCTCCAAGCACAAGCCGGCGCTGCCGCTCTACACCACCGCCGACGCCGAGGTGGCGCTGAAGCGCCTGCGGCGCATGCCCTTCGCCAAGCCGGTCAAGCTTCCCGGCGGCGCGGAGATTACCCTCCGCCGGGCTGGCCACATCCTCGGCGCCGCCAGCGTCGAGTGCCGTTGGGAAGGCACCACCGTCGTCTTCTCCGGCGACCTCGGCCGCCCCAGCGACCCGATCATGCTGCCGCCGGAGCCGGTCGCGGCGGCGGACTACCTGTTGGTCGAATCGACCTATGGCAACCGGCGCCACGCCGCGGTCGATCCGACCGAACTGCTCGCCGCCGTGGTGACCGCCACCACGCAGCGGGGCGGCACGCTGCTGATCCCCGCCTTCGCCGTCGGCCGCGCCCAGACGCTCCTCTACTATCTCGGCCGCCTCGCCCGCGCCGGGCGGCTCGCCGTTCCCGTCTACCTCGACAGCCCGATGGCGATCGATGCCGCCGCCCTTCTCGCCGCCCATCCCGACGATCACCGCCTGACGCCGGCCGAGTGCCGGGATCTCGCCGCCGTCGCGCGCTATGTCCGCGACCCCGAGGGATCGAAGGCGCTCACCGCCGATCCCGCCCCCAAGGTCATCATCTCGGCGAGCGGCATGGCGACCGGCGGCCGCGTCCTCCACCACCTCAAGCGCTACGCGCCCGATCCCAAGAGCACCGTCCTCTTCGCCGGCTTCCAGGCCGCCGGCACGCGCGGCGAGGCGATGGTCTCCGGCGCCACCGAGATCAAGATCCACGGCGAATACGTGCCGGTCCGCGCCGAGGTGAAGAACCTTTCCGAGCTTTCCGCCCACGCCGATGCCGACGAGGTGATGGCCTGGCTGAAGGCGTTCCGCCGGCCGCCGAAGCGCACCTTCGTCGTGCATGGCGAGCCGGTCGCCGCCGACATCTTGCGCCACCGCATCGAGGAGGAACTCGGCTGGGCGGCCGAAGTGCCGGAGCATTTGAGCACGGTGTTGCTTTAGCCAAGCCCGAGGCGTTTGATCGAAATCAGCGCTTCGGCGTTGGTCCGCGCGACTATGTAAGCAAGGCGCATCCGAAGGAGCCCGAGAATGTCTGCTGTGAAGATTCCCCATGACGCCTGGGTTCTCGTCGCCGACGGCGAGAAGGCGATGGTGTTCCGCAACGAGGGCGACGAGCGCTTCCCCAACCTCAAGGTCGAGCAGCGCTTCGAGCAGGCGCTGCCGTCGACCCGGGCGCAGGGCGCCGATCGCCCCGGCCGGGTGCACGAGTCGGTCGGCGAGCGGCGCAGCTCCGTCGAGGCCACCGACTGGCACCGCCTGGAGAAGGTGAGCTTCGCCAAGACCATCGCCGAGGCCCTCTACCGCTCCGCCCACGCCAAGGCGTTCTCGGCGCTGGTGGTGGTTGCTCCGCCCCTGACCCTGCACAGCCTCCGCGAGGCCCTCCATGCCGAGGTGAAGAAGCTGGTGGTGGCGGAGATCAACAAGACGCTCACCCAGCACCCGGTCTACGAGATCGAGAGCATTCTCACCGGCCAGCGCGTCTAGCGCCTTCGCTCGGCTGGCCAAGCGCCGGTTTCCACGCGATACTCTCCCCTTAACGGGGGGGAGCGATCGTGTGCTGGAGCATTGGCGCGTCGGCGGCGTTGACCGTCGGTGGACTGAGCGTTGCCGCCTATAGCCGGCGCCGCGGCGACAAGCCGGCGATCTGGGCGACCCTCGTCTATTTCTGCGCGATGGAGGGGCTGCAGGCGGTCACCTACCTCGTCATCGACCTCTGCGCGCCGACCAACCAGTTCCTCACCGTGCTGGCCTATGTCCACATCGCCTTCCAGCCGGTGTTCATCAACTTCATCTCGATGACCTTCATCCCCGACGGCGTGCGGACGCGCATCCAGCCGGTGGTCTATGCCCTGTCCTTCGCCTCGGCGGCGGTGATCCTGCTGCAGCTGGCGCCGTTCGCCTGGTCGCCCGATTGCGAGATCGGCCGCGTCCTCTGCGGCAAGGCGCTCTGCGCGGTCTCCGGCAGCTGGCACATCGGCTGGACCGTGCCCTACCACACCCTCGGCCTGCCGATGGATTTCCCGACCTATATCGTCATGGGGTTCGTCGTGCCGGTGCTCTACGGCTCCTGGCGCTTTACCCTCTTCCACTTCGTCACCGGCCCCTTCGCCGCCGCGCTGACGACGCGCAACCCCAACGAATGGCCGGCGGTGTGGTGCCTCTTCTCGGTGGCGCTGATCCTCATCGCGCTCCTCGGGCCGCTCCGCCGCTGGTTCATGGTGACGAGATGGTTCTGGCCGCCCGACTTCGCCGTCAAGCCCGCCGTCGCTCCGCCGATCTGACGCCCGGCCGGTAGCGGCGGTAGCGGCAGTAGCGGATCGTTGGGAAAGCCACACAGACCCCGCCGCCTTGCCTGGTAGCGGCGGTAGCGGATGTAGCGGCTGCTATGGGAAAGGGACGCAGGCCGGTCCTGTCGCGGCTGTCGCGGCTGTCGCGGACAATAGGGGAAGCCACCCGACCCACGCCCTTGCCTGGTAGCGGATGTAGCGGCTGTAGCGGATCGTTGGCCAAGCCACGCAGACCGGCCGCGCGACGACCCCCGGTTCCTCCCCCGCGGAGCGGGGAGGGGACCGCCGAAGGCGGTGGAGGGGGCGAGGGCAGGGGCGCGAGGTGCCGCCCGCAGCGTGTAATTTCGCGACGGCGCGCCGTCGCGCTTTGACAACAATTGCCGCGCGGCACCCGCCCCTACCACCGCTTCGCGGTCCCCCTCCCCCGCAGGGCGGGGGAGGAACCGAACCGGCCCGGGATGCTCCGTCCCTCTGCCTTTCCCATAGCATCCGCTACATCCGCTACATCCGCTACAAGTCGGCATATCGGCCAGCACCGGCGTCCGGGTGCCATACCCGAAGGAATTGCGACATCCGCGACATCCGCGACAAGCCCGGGGGTGCTAAGGGTCCGTGCCCCCGTCTGGGTCCCATTCCCAAATAATCCGCTACCAGTGCTACCTCCGCTACCGCCGCTACCACGCTCCGGCTGGATAGGCCGACGGCGCCCGGCTAAGCTCGGCGTCCGCGGCGGGCCCCGCCTTGAGTTGCGTGTTGTGAGGATGAAAATGACCGGTCTGTCGCGCCTGCTGCTCGTCGCCCTTGCCCTCGCCGCCTCTGTGGCGCCGGCCCTTGCGCAGAATGCCGACAAGGGCATGGCGGTCTGGAAGGATCGCGGCGGCTGCTACAACTGCCACGGCGATTTCGGCGAGGGCGGGGAGGGCGGTCACTTCCCCGCCGGGCCGAACCTGCGGCGCACCCAGCTCGACGAGGCCGGCTTGCGCGAGGCGATCGCCTGCGGCCGGCCGGGCACCCAGATGCCCTACAACCTTGCCACCTCGTATAAGACGACGCCCTGCTTCGGCCTGCCGGTCGGCGCCCCGCCGGGCGAGGTGACGCCGGGGGCGAGCCTCGGCCCCGCCGAACTCGACGACCTCATCGCCTATCTGACCGAGCGGGTGGTGAAGAAGGGCCAGATCACTAAGGCCGAGTGCATCCGCTATTACGGCGACCCCAACAACCCGACCTGCGCCGCCTATCGCTGACCGCGCGCCAGGCTACCGCCCGACCGTGTTGTCCGGCATCGTCGCGCCGGTGAACACGGTTCCCGTGCGGTCGGCGTTGAGCAGCTTGGCGAGCGTCAGCTTGGCCGCCGAGAGATCGGCGCCGGCGAGGTTCGTCTCGCTGAGATCGGCCCCGGTGAAGTCGGCGCCCGTCAGCGTCGCGCCGCTGAGATTGGCAGCGCGGAGATTCGCCCCGACCAGCACCGGCATCTCGCCGCTCGCGCCGGCAAGATTCGCCCGCAGCATTGTCGCGTCGCCGAAGAAGGCGTTGGCGAGGCTCGCCTTGGTCAGCACCGCGTCGTTCAGCGTCGCCTCGCCCATGTCGGCAAGATCGAGCCGCGCCTCGACGAGCCGCGCGCCGGCAAGCCGCGCCTTGCCGAGGAGCGCGTTCTCCAGGTTCGCCCGTGTGAAATCGGCGCGCGAGGCGTTGGCCTCGTAGAGCATCGCCCCGCGAATATCGGCGCCGGTGAAGTCGGCGGTCGTCAGGTCGGCGCGGTTGAGGTTGACCGCGTAGAGATTGGCGCCGGCCAGATCGGCGCCGCGGAGATTGGCGCGGTGCAGCGTCGCCGCCTGGAGATTGGCGCCTCTGAGGTTGGCGCGGCTGAGATCGCGGCGGCGGAGGTCGGCGCCGGCAAGGTCGCAGCCCGGGCAGTCGTTGCTGGCGCCGGCGAGGAACTTGTCGCGCGCCGTGGCGCCGGCCGGCACTGGCTTCGGCGGGCGCGGCGCGGCGGCGAGGCGCGGCGTCGCCGGATCGGCGACCGCCTCGATCCGCGCCGAACTCTCGAAGGCGTTGACCATCGGCTTGCCGGTCGCCGGATCGATCAGCCGCTGCCCCGGACGATAGTAGTAGCGCGCCTCGGCAACCGCGCTGACGCCGCGAGCGCTCGCCCGGCAGCGCTCCTTGACGAACGAGCCCTCGATCGGCGTCTCGCCCTCGGCGCGCGGCAGGTCCTCGCAGTCCCAGTCCCGGCCGATGACGCCGCGGAAGAAAGCGGCGGCGGCGTAGGCGTTGATCCGCACCGACTCCTCCGCCCTGGAGTCGGTCACCATGCGGTAGCCGCGGATCGTCCCCTCGCCGTCGACCAGGAAGGAGAGGATCACCGGCTGCCCGCCGAAACTGGTGGCGCTGAAGCGGCGGACCAGCACCGGGTTGCGCTGCGCCCGCGCGATATATTCGAGCGCGTCGTCGTAGTGGAACCAGATTTCGCGAAGGCCGCTCGGCTCCGGCGGGCACTTGGCGAACTCGCCGAAGTCGGCGAGCGGCAGGCCCTGCGGCCCGCCATTGGTGCCGCACGCCGGATCGACCAATTGGTCGCCTGGGAGATCGGTCACCGGCGTCCCCAGTGGAATCTCCCAGACCTTGGGCGGGTTGGTCTGCGCCGCCGCCGGCGCCGCCAGCGCGAGAAGGAGAGCGGCGAGGCGGACGAGCGTCATGTCCGATGCGCCCCTGGCGGGTCCCTCCCCGCGGGAGAGGGACCCTGTCCAGCCCGACCGTCTAGAGGCCGAAGACGACGATCATCGACGCCTGCTGATAGGCGCCGAGGATCGGCCCGGCCGGCTGGCCGACCGCGCCGCCGCCCTTCACGCCGCCGGCGACGACGGCGATGTACTCCTTGCCGCCGACCGAATAGGCGATGGGCGGCGCGCTGATCGGCGTGCCGATGTTGAACGACCACACCTCCTTCAGCGTGTCCTTGTCATAGGCGGCGACCTTGCCGTCGGGGTGCCCGGCAAACAGGAGGCCGCCCGCGGTGCCGAGGAGGCCGGAGAGCATCGGCCACTGCGTCACCAGCTCCTGCTTCTTCTGACCGTTCTTGGCGTCTACGCCGACGAGGAGGCCGGCGCCGTTCGGCTTGGTGTTGGTGAAGGTCCAGAAGTTGCCGCCGCCCCACATGCCGGGATTGCCGGCAAGGTCGGTGCGGGTCGGGTCGACGCGCTGGTCGATCTTCTGGTTGAGGCAGAGGTCGGTGGTCTGGATCCACGCCATCTGCCGGTCCGGGTCGTAGGCGGCCGGCCACCAGGTCGGCGAGGCGATCGCCGGGCAAACGTTCTGGCCGCTGTCGGGCTTGCCGACCTGCAGCGTCTTGTTGTTGGCGTAGGTCTGGATCGCCTGGTTGGGATTGTACTCGACCGGCTTGCCGGTCTTGGGGTCGATGCCGGCCGTCCAGTTCACGTCGCGATAGGGGCTGGCGAACAGGAACTGCCCGTTGTTGCGGTCGACATTGTAGTAGAAGCCGTTGCGCGAGAACGTGCCCATGGTCTTGCGCGTTTGGCCGTTGACGACGATGTCGTACAGCACCTTGGTGCTGACGGTGTCGTAGTCCCAGGTCTCCTGCGGCACCTCCTGGAAGTACCAGGCGAGCTTGCCGGTATCGGCGTTCACCGCGACGTTGCTGAGCGCGTAGAGATTGTCGCCGGGGTGGAACGACTGGTCGGCCCAAGGCTGCGCCTCGCCGGTGCCGAAGATGACGAGGTTGGTCGCCGCGTCGTAGGACGGCGTCGTCCAGACCCCCGCGCCGCCGGTCAGATAGGCGTTGTGGTTGTCCTGCCAGGTCTCGTGGCCCGGCTCGCCCGGCCCCGGGATCGTGTAGAAGCGCCACTTCAGCTTGCCGGTGTCGGCGTCGAGGGCGCCGAGCCAGCCGCGCATCGCCGGCCCCGCCGCGCCGGTGATGATCTGGTTGTTCACCGCCAGCGACCCCGCCGTCGCCCGCTCGGCGGCCTTGGCGTTGTCCGGACCGCGGAACGGCACGTCGAACACCGTGGCTCCCGATTCCGCGTCGATCTTGACGAGCCGCATGTCGTTGCGCGTGGCATTGAAGACGCCGTTGCCGAGCAGCGCGACGCTGCCCGGCTTGCTCTCCGCCGCCGCCACCGCCGGGTCGTTCATCCAGGCGATCTGCGCCTGGTTGCCTTTGCTGACGTCGATCTTCAGCACCTGGCTCCAGGCGTTATGGACATACATGAAGCCGTCGGCGACCACCGGCCGGGCGCGCTGGCCGGGCGTCGCGCCGCCGACGCTCGACGGGTTGGTGCCGCCGATGCCGATCATGAACGCGACCTTGAGATTGCCGACGTTGCTGCGGTCGATCAGCTTGAGGCTGGAATGCGACCACGACGAATAATTGCCGAACGGCAGCAGCCAGTTCTGCGGCTCGGCGTCGGCGTTCTTGAGGCGCTGCGCGCTGATGTCGGCGGCAACCGCCGACGAGGCCGCGATGAGGCAACCGGCAGCGGCGCTGGCCGTGAGGGCAAAGCGCAATTTGGCGAAGGTCTGACGCATGGAACTCCTCCCGGGATCCCGGCGGCGCGCTCCTTCCCGCGGGGCGCGTTCCGCAGGGCCCGACTATAGGACGGAACCGGCGTCCTTCACGAGTCCGGGCGGCGGTTCCTTAGAACCCCATCTGCGCCCGGCCGAGCGTTGCCCGCCATTCCCAGGGGAGCGTGAACTTCACGCCCGCCTGCCACAGCCCGAGCTTGGCGGCCTTGGCCTTGTCCTCGGCCGCCGCATACTTGGCGCTCTGCGGCCGGAAGGCTACCGCCACGCCCGCCGCGACCAGCGCCTCCCCGACGTCCCTGCCGTTGACCGTGCAGGTCATATAGGCCGAGCCGAAGGCGTTCTTTTCGCCGCTGTCGCTACAGACGAAGTTGCCCTCGCCGGCGAGCTGCTCCAGCGCCTTCCGCGCATTGGTGGCGCAGCTGTAGAGCGAGGCGCCGATCGTGCATTCGCGGTCCTGGTCCTGGTCGGGCGCGTCGACGCCGAAGAGGGCGATGCGGGTGCCGGCGATGGTGACCATGTCGCCCTGCGTGACGCTCGCCTTGCCGGCGATGTCGGCGGCGGGCGCCGAAACGCTCGACGCGGCGACGGCAAGCGCGGTCACCGTCGTCTGAACGATCCGCAGGCGCGTTCGGTCCATCCCGTCCCCCCAGCTCCGCCGGCAGTTTCCACCGCTCGGGGCGGGGCGGCAAGGCCTCAGGCGACGGCGGCCGCCGCCTGCTCGCCGACCGACAGCACCTCCAGCTCCGCCGACACGCCGCCATTCCGGTGCGGGAAGCCGGCATCGCCGAGCGCCATCTCGACGCCGGAAAGCGCCCCCGCCAGCGACAGCGCGTTGGTGTCGCCGAGATGGCCGATGCGGAACACCTTGCCGGCGACCTTGGAGAGGCCCATGCCGAGCGAGATGTTGTAGTTGTCGAGCGCGATCTGCCGGAAGCGGTCGGCGTCGTGCCGCGGCGGCAGCAGCACCGCAGTGATCGTCGGCGAATAGTCGAGCTTCTCCTGGCAAAGCACTTCGAGCCCCCAGGCGCGGACGGCGGCGCGGGTCGCCGCGGCGAGCCGCAGGTGCCGGAGATAGACGTTGGCCAGCCCCTCCTCGCGCAGCATCGCCAGCGATTCCTTGAGGCCGTAGAGGAGGTTCACCGCCGGCGTATAGGGGAAATAGCCGGTCGCGTTCGGCTTCAGCATCTCCTCCCATTTGAAGTAGGAGCGCGGCAGCTTGGCCGTCTTGGTGGCGGCGAGCGCCTTCTCCGAGATCGCCAGGAAGGAGAGGCCCGCCGGCAGCATCATGCCTTTCTGCGAGCCGGCGACGGTGACGTCGACGCCCCATTCGTCATGCCGGAAATCGACGCTGCCGAGCGAGGAGATGGCGTCCACCATGAACAGGGCAGGGTGGCGCACACGGTCCATCGCCTGGCGGATTTCGCCGACGCGGCTGAGCGCGCCGGTAGCGGTCTCGTTGTGCACCACCATCACCGCTTTGATGGTATGGCCGCGGTCCTCGGCGAGCCGCGCCTCGATCTCGGCGGGATCGGCTCCGCGGCGCCAGTCGGTGGCGACGTTGACGATGTCGAGGCCCCAGTCGGCGGCGAGCTTTTGCCAGAGCGCGGCGAAGTGGCCGGTCTCGACCATCAGCACCTTGTCGCCGGGCGACAGCGTGTTGACGATCGCCGACTCCCAGGCGCCGGTCCCCGAGGATGGGTAGATCAGAACCTTGCCGGCGGTCTGGAAGACCTCTTTCATCCCGTCCAGCACGGCCAGCGACAGGCGCGGGAAGTCCGGCCCCCGTTGGTCGACCACCGGCATCGAGATGGCGTTGAGAATGCGGTCGGGGATCGGTCCCGGACCGGGAATATGCAGAAAGTGACGCCCCGGCCGGAATGGCATGGCCAACCCTCCCTCGGTGGTCTGTCTCCCCGCCGGGATCAGGCCATGGGTGCAGCGCACCAATCAAATGTCGGCCGCGCATGGCTGAGGCGCGCTGCGGCGGCTTGCTGCCGGGGAAGGGCGGGATCTGCGGGATTTGCCGGCCGTTGCGGCCAGCCTGGCGGAGCCTCCGCGCACTCCGCCGGCGGCTGTTGCGCAGGGCCCCTGAAGGGTGCTCGGCGATCTGACACGCCCGTCGAAGCAATAAGGGCGCCGACCTGCCGGCGGCGCCCTTGCAATACAGCGCTTCGCGGCCCTGCCGACCGCGGCGAGGCCCTAGGGGCTTGGCAGCTTGTAGGAGATGACGCCGCGCAACACGTGGTCGTCGACGCCGCCGAAGGACGAACCGCCAATGAAAAACGGGGTGGACGTGCCGAAGCCACTCGGTGCGCTGAGCTTGGCGAACCGGTACTCGCCTTTCAGCGTCCAGTTCTGGTTGATCAGCCACTCACCGCCGACACCGAAGGTGAGGCCGCCGATCTTCCCCGGTTCCGACCGCCAAGTCGTCACGTCGCTCGACGAGTCCCACAGCGTGACCTCCTCGACATAGTTCTGCCAAGTGTAGCCAAACAGTCCATAGATGAGGGTCTGCGGGGTGGAGAGAACGCCAAGGCGCCCCAGCACGGCGTAACTGTTTCGCAGCGTCAGCTTCGGGGTCACCGTCATAGTCACGCAGCTGCCGGGGCAATAGTCCCAGCTTTCCGTCGCACTGTCGCTTTTGCGCCCGAAATTGTACTCGCCGTATATGCCGAGAACGAGACTGCCAAAGCGGAAGTCCTTACCGGCTTCGACCGATCCGAACCCGCCAACGCCCTGCAGACGATTGTCGGCCTCAAAAAAGAAGCTCGAATAGTCCCCCGCCAGAGCGCTCGGTGTGATTGGGGCGCGGAACAAATCCACCCCACCGCCGATACCGACCGAAAACGAGTTGAACGGATCGTGCGTCGGCGCTGCTGCAGTCCGGCCTTGGGCCATCGCCGGCGCTGCGCCCCAGGTCAGCATCAGCGATCCCGTCGCCGCCAAAACGGCGGTAGCGCTCTTCAGCGCAGAGTCCTTCGCCGCCGCATTTCCGTTGCCGGTCGAAGCCATCTTAGTTTCTCCGCATCTGCGCAGCGGGCGACGTGTCTTGCCTCGAGGCACGCCGCACCGACGCTCTGACATTCTGCATGACGGCGCTCGCCAAGAGAATCCCGCGCCGCCACGCCCGGCAAAAATCCGCGGGGCGTTGCCGTCATACAACGCCTGTTTGGGACGGAGGCAGCCGAATGGCGGTCTTGTCGATATGCGGCCGCCGCGCCGCCGCCTATTTGTCCAGGGCCTTGCGCAGTTCGGCCTGCAGGCCGGGTCGCACGCTCCAGTACCAATCCTCTCGGTACTGATCGAGATAGGCGACGCCGGGGACTGGAATGACCTCCGCCGGCAGCCCGTCGCCCGAGACGTCGAGGCGGCGGCTCGGCTGCTGGGCGGCGCGCACATAGGCTTCCTGGCCGGCGCGGCTGAGATACCAATTGAGGAACACCGTCGCGCTCGCAGAGCGCGGTGCCGCCTTGGGGATCGATATCACCGAACAGCCGCCGGTGAGGCTTCCCGGTGCGTCCGCGAAGGAATGGAGTCGGAGGGCGGTGACGCCTTGGCGACGGAAGCTCTGCAGCTCGCCGGTGTCGGCACCGAAGGCGATCGGGTAGGTGCCGCGCGCCACCCATTCGCTGAGCTGCCGAGGGTCGCGTGAGAGAACGACGGCCTGCGTGTCGAACAGCGTCTTGACGAAATCGACGCCTTTGACGTCGGCAAGATAGGCGGCCGCCGTCTGCCCGGCGCCGGCATTGGTCGGATCGTAGAAGGCGATCTTGCCCTTCCATTCCGGCCGCAGCAGATCGTCCAGCTTCTGCAGGCGCGACGGATCGACCAGGGCGGTGTTGATCATCGCCTGGCCCGACACATATTGGGTGCCGATCAGCAGATGGCGGCGGGTGGTGTCGACGAAGACCAGGCGGCTGTCGGCCCAGTTGGCCATATTGGTGACGTCGGGCAGGATCAATGCCTCGTTGAGGTCGATCAGGAGCCCCGCCTTGGCGAGGTCGAGTTCGGCCGGACTGCCGAAGCGGAAGTCGATGGTGAGGCGCCCGGCCTGCGCTTCCAGGCGGAAGCGGCTCTCCAGCTGGGCGGTCTGGCCGGCAAGGAAGTTTGCCTCGAGGCCGGTGTCGCGCTTGAACGAAGCGGAGAGTTCGGCGGCTTGCGCCGGACATCCGGCGATCACCGCCGGGCCTTCCTGCCGGGCCTTGGCGAGCAGTGCCTGCCAGCGCTCGCCGCCGCCGGCATCCCATTCGGCGGCATCGCCGCTGCCGGCCAGACCGAGGACGGCGGCACACGCCACAAGAATTCCGGCCAGGCAGGAGTGGGCGCCTGTCTGCTTGGTGGCCTCCATTGCCTTTCCCCCTTGGCTTCGCAAAAACCGGTCGACCTGTCGCAGCGTGAGACTACCGCTCTTGCGGTGTAACGCCAGTCGGCTGGCCGGCTGTCGTGGCTTGGCGAAAGGCGCGAAGGAGGGCCGCACGGTCGACCTTGCCGCCGGCATTGCGCGGAATTCGCTCGACCCGGAAGATGCGGATGTGCCGCGCCGCCTGCGGCGGGAGACGGGCGGTCCGGCTGATCTGCGCCAACATCGCCGCTTCGTCCCACGACCCCGCCGTCGCCACGCCAACCACCACTCCGTCGCTGTCGCCGATAGCCGCCGCGCCGACCACCGCCGCATCGGCGATCCCGGGCAAGGCGATCAGGTCGGCCTCGATAACGCCATAGGCGGTCTTGTTGCCGCTGAAATTGAGCACCTCGTCGTTCCGGCCGCTGATATGGAGGTTGAGCCCGGATACGTAGCCGAGGTCGGGCAAGGCGTGCATGGTGGAAGTCTCGAAGGTCAGCTTACCCCTGGCGTAGTAGGGAGCTATTGGCCGCTGCGGCATTGCCACGACAAGGCCGGAAGGCTCTTCGCGCGAGCCGGCGCTGATCAGCGCGATGCCGGGTTCGAGCGCGCCGACATACCCCTCCGAGAACGAGGCGGCCGTCGCCCGGCCGCGGGCCACGATGCCGGTCTCGCTGCTGCCATAGTGAATCCATATCTCGGCTTCGAAGTTGCGCTCGATCCGCTCGAGGAGATCCCGTCGCAGCAGGCCGCCGGTCAGCACGATATCGCTCAGCGTCGGACATCCGATGGAGTCGGCCTCCATGACATCCATCATGTCGCCGATGGTCGAGGGAACGGTGGTCAGGCGGTTGACGCCGATCACGTTTATCAGTCGCAGGCAGTCCGGGAGATCGGCGAGGAAGCGGACATGGGTTGCGCCCACCGCAAGGGCCTTCAGCGCTCCGCCGATGGCGCCCTTGGTCAGGTGGCCGGTGGTCAGCATGACGCGATCGCGCGAGGTGACCGCACGCTCGCCGGTGGCGCGACCGATCTCGGTTCGCCGCGCCGACCGCGTTTCGTAACGGCCGGCGAGTTCGGCAACGAGTTTCGGCCGCCCGGTGGTGCCGGTCGTTGAGCAGACGAAGAGGATGTCGTTATCGCCGCGGTCGGGAAATTCGCGCAGCCGCGCGTCGGCCAGCGGTCCGGTGAGGTTCAACTGATCGAGCAGCAGGTCGGGCTTCGGCTCGGAAGCGGAGAGGTCGGCGGTGCCGACGACGAGGTCGTAATCGACGTCGGCCTTCAATTCTCCGAGATCGGCGAGCGCAAAGGGGATCATGCCGGCATGCATGGCGGCGATCATTGTCGCCAGGCGGATGTCGGGGTCGGCGGTATTGATGAAGAGCTTGGAGAGCGGCGGGAGGCCGCGCGCGGCGATCAGATTGCTGATGCGGGCGATGAGATCCAGCAGTTCACGGTAGGTGATGATGCGGCTGCCCGAGACCAGGGCCGGGCCGGCGGAGTTTCTTCCGGCCGCGGCCTTTATCCCGGCAACCACGCTGAGCATGGATACTCTGGCCCGTTCGGGTGGCGATCTGCCCCGCTGAGTGGCTTGGACGGCGCCCGGTTGGCGCGCCGCGACGCTTAGAGTCCGGGCAGCTTGTAGGAGATGACGCCGCGGAACACGTGATCCTCGACCTTGTCGAACGTCGCGCCGCCTTCCGGCCCGCAGCAGAAGTAGGGCGACGCCGGAGCGTCGAGCTTCACCAACCGATACTCGGCCTTGAGCGAGAGATTGCTGTTGACCAGCCACTCGCCGCCGATACCGAAGGTCAGGCCGCCGAGCGTTCCCGACCGGGTCGCTGAGTCCGTTCCGAAAAGGCCGTCGACCACATTCACTGTCGCATCGTATTTCTGCCACGTGTAGCCGAAGATGCCGTAGATCAGCGTTTGCGGGCTATAGATGACGCCGAGGCGGCCGAGAACCGCATGGCTGTTGCGCAGCTTCAAGGAGGCCGTGCCGGTCGTGTTGTAGTAGTCGGTTGTGGTTGTTGAGATGGCGTCGCTCTTGCGGCCGAAATTGTATTCGCCGTAGACGCCGAGGACGAGCCGGTCGAACCGGAAGTCCTTGCCGATCTCAATCGACCCGAAGCCGCCGGCCTTACGCAGCGGGCCCCCGTAGTTGAAGCTATTGTAGCCGTTGGCAAAGGCATCGACCTGGGTGCGGAAGATATCGACGCCTCCGCCAAGGCCGATCGAGAAGGAGTTGAAGGGGTCGGCCATCGGCGCAAAGCCGGCCCGGCCCTGAGCTTCGGCGGGAGTGCTGCTCCACGTGAGTGCAAGCGATCCAGTCGCCGCCAGCGCCAGCGAGGCGACCTTGAGCACACCTTCCTTGTTTGACATCACCGCAGTCATCGCAGCACCGCTCCTCACGATCGCTTGGTGATCTCGCCGCCTCGCATCGGAGCAGCGGGAAATTCCACATCGGCAGAATTACCCGGCGAAAAGCCGGGACGACGCAGTATCGCCGCAGACACTAACGCGGAACGGTTTTGGCGAATACGAAAACGGCGCCGGAATGGCCGGCGCCGCGTCAAAAAAGTTTCAACGTGGCATTTGCACAACTAGAGCCGGGGTGACGGCGCGTGGCCGCCACCCCGCCTTAGCGTTCCGCGCTAGGGCAACTTATACGAGATAACCCCGCGGAACACGTGGTCGTCGACCTTGCCGAAATCGGCTTGGGCATAGATGCCGTGCTGGTAGCCGCCGACTTCGCCGGGGGCGCCGAGCTTGACGAGGCGGTACTCGCCCTTGATCGACAGATGGCTGTTGATCAGCATTTCGGCGCCGATACCGAAGGTCAGGCCACCGATTGTGCCCGACTTCGAGATGTGCAGCGGGTCGTAGCCCCAATCGTCGAAGACCGTGCTGCTGGCGTTAACCTCGGCCGTGTACTTGTGCCAAGTGTAACCGAAGATGCCGTAGATCTGGGTCGTCGGATTCACCAGAACACCGACGTGGCCCATGATCCCGTAGCTGTTCTTCAGCGTCAGCTTGGCGCCGGCGGAGAGCGTGTCGCCCCACTCGCACTCCTCCTCGACCCGGCTTTTCTCGTTGCCGCCACACAGGCATTCGAACCAGCTGCCGCCGGCCGAGTCGCTCTTACGGCCGAAATTGTATTCGCCGAAGATGCCGAAGATCATGTTGCCGTTGTGGAAGTCCTTGCCGATTTCCACGGTGCCGAACCCGCCGCTCCCCTTCAGGGGCGAGGAGAAGTAGACGGAGTTGTACGGCCAGTCGTACTCCTCCGCGTAACCATCGACATCGGTGCGGAAGATATCGACGCCGCCACCGACACCGATGGAGAACGCGTTCCACGGATCGTAGGGCGGCGGGACATAGGCGACAGCGGCTCGGTAATCTGCCGAGGTGGCCGGCGTAGAAGCGGCCAGGATCAAAACACCCGCTGCCGGTAGTGCCAAAGCGGCACTCTTGAGGACGCGCGCAATGCGTCCGGAAACGCTAACGTTGGTTGCCATCGGCTTCCCCAACTCAAACTGGGCGCCCGTGGCCGGGCCAACCCTGGAAGAAGCCGCATCTGTGATCGCCCGACCCTTGCCTCGTTGGGTCCGGCGAACTGCTGGGGACCTTAGCCGGTCACACTTCTGCCGGAAACTGTCCCCGCTATTCTTTCCCTGCCGCCGACGCAGAAAAGACTTAACTGTGGCTCGCCCGCCACATTGCCGATTCGGTGGCCCGCACCGGCTGTTCAGGTCGACCGTGCCACCTATATCGAGGGGGTCGAAAGGAGGTTCTCATGCCCCAGCGTCGTTCGCGTTTGTCTGCCATCCTCCTCGCCGCCGCGGTCGTTCCCTATGCCGGATCGGCCCTCGCCGCCTGCGACACCTGCGTCATCCAGACCAAGGTCCCTTCGACCAAGGAGGCCGGCAAATTCGATTACCGCCTGGCCTGCATCGAGCTTGAGAGCGGCGACGAGCTGCTGTGGTTCGTGACCGCCGCCACCGACGAGGAGGCGACGGCCATGGGTATTGCCGAGTGCGGGCCTTGGCGCACCTGAGCGCTTGGAGCGACGCCTTAATCGTTGGATAAGCGCGGCAGTCCCGCGCCGAAATCGCGGCGGCCGCAGCCAAAGGCGGGCAAATATGGTACGAATCGCGGGCGGAGGTGTCGCATGAGAGGTGATTCGCTGGCTTCGGTCGCCCTGGCGGTGGGGCTCGCCGCCTTTGCCGCGCCTGCAAGCGCGCAGACGACTGCCGCCAAGCCCGCCACCAAGCCCGCCGCCGCCCCGGTCAATGCCGGCACTTGGACCGGCCAGGCGCAGCAGCTCAACAAGAGCGGCTCGTTTCCCGTGAAGGTGGTGATCACCGCTTCCGGCGCCACGACCGAGTATCCGGACCAGGATTGCGGCGGAAAACTGACGCGCATCTCGACCAGCGGCAGCTACACGCTTTACGCCGAGAAGATCACCGTCAACGCCTATGACGAAGGCAAGGGCACCGGTTGCCTGGACGGCATCGTGACGCTCCGCAAGTCCGGGACCAAGCTGCTGTTCGGCTGGGTCGGTGCCATCGACGACCAGATGATCACCGTATCCGGAGCCTTGACCTCGACTGGGACGACGACGCCGGCGCGGCCAGCGACCGCCACTCGGCCCTCTCGCCCCTAAGCGCGCCGCCGCACCCCCGCCGCGCGCCGGCGGCCGCCCTCCCCGATAAGCAAATTCTATCGCGTTCATAGGTGGAAGACCGCCCTGGCGCGTGTTTCCTTTCGCGCGGCCGGATTGGGCCGGCGGGAACGCGCAGCGTTGGGGAGAGGGCGATGAAGAAAATCGTGCAGGTGCTGGCTGCTGCCGGCGCGACAGTGGCGACAGCGGCTTGGGCACAGGCGCCGGCACCCGCAGCGCCGCCGCCCCCCGGCACGGTCGTCCTCGGTGCCCCCAAGGACATCTTCATGGAGGTCCGCACCGGGCCGAAGGGCCAGCCGATCCTGTCGGTCAAGGAGTTCAAGCTGACCCTTGGCGGCTACTACCGCTTCAACTTCGTCTGCCCCGACGCCAAGGACGACTCGACCGGCTTCCATCTGGAAGTGAACGATCTCCTCGCCAATTCTCACCTGCGGGTGATCAGCGTCGAGGACATCGAGATCTACATGCAGGGCATGAGCTTCCGCGCCATCGAATGCGACGAGGCCGGCGCGGCGCGCTTCAGCTTCCATCCGATGCGGCGCGGCGTCTACGACATCTATGTCCGCGAGCACTCCGATCCGCCGCAAGAGGCGTTCGGCAAGATCATCGTCGAGTAGCGCCACGGCGGCGCATCGCGGCACCCTACGGGCTGCGCTGGCGAGCCGATTGGGAAACGCCCATGACCAGGATTGTTCCAGCGACGCTCGCCTGGGCACTGTGCGCCCAGCCGGCCCTTGCCTTCGACCCCGCCGCCCTCAAAACCACGCTGGCGACCAAGGCGTGCCAGGCCTGCGACCTCACCGGCGCCGACCTTGCCAATGCCGAGTTAAAGGGCGTCTATCTGGCGACCGCCAACCTCTCCGGTGCCAAGGCCGCCGGCGCCGATCTGACCGACGGCTACCTGCGTTTTGGCATCTTGCCGGGGATCGACTTCGCCGGCGCCAAGCTCGCCAACGTCAATTTCGAGAGCGCCAATCTCAGCAAGGCCGACCTTAGGAATGCGCAGCTCCGCGACGCGTCCTTCATCAATGCCACGGCGAGCGAAGCCAACGCCGACGGCGCGGCGATGCAGAACGCCAATTTGACCCGCGCCAATCTCCGCGACGCCAAGCTGCGCAAGGTCGATCTGTCGGGAGCAAACCTGCGAAGCTCGGTCCTCAACGGCGCCGATCTCACCGGAGCCAATCTCGCCGGGGTCAATCTCGATCGCGCCAGCCTCGACCGCACCAACCTGACCGACGCCAATCTCTCCGGTGCGACAGTAACCAACACGACACTGGCCGACGCCGTGCTTTGCCGCACGACCATGCCGGACAAGACCGTCAGCCGGACGGGCTGCCCTTAGTCGGATACCGGCCGCGGGTGAGCTGCGGCAGTCTCGCTGCCGCTATTCGCCGGGGCTGACGAAGCGATCCGCGCTGTCCTGGGTCGGGCCGGCCGAAAGGCCCCCGAGCCGCACCACCGCCGCCGCACCGACGGTTGCGGCAAGGAGCAGGATCGGGATCACAATGCCAATGGCGTTCATGGCAACCTCCGCGGCTATGCCTGGATTCATAGCGCGGGATGCCCGCCCGGCCCTGTGACGCGCCTCACACCTCTCGCAACGTAAGGTGCTCTCGCAACGTAAGGTGCCTCACTCCGCCTCGCGGCCGGCGAGCACCGCAAGGGCGTCGTGGTCGAGGATGATGATCCAGCCGTCCTTGAGGTCGAGGACGCGCCGCCTTTGCCAGTCGCGGAGCGCCCGGTTCACGCTCTCGCGCGTCCCGCCGATCAGCCGGGCGAGTTCCGATTGCGAGGCCGAAACCTTCGCCGAATAGCTGGCGCCGCCCGGCGCGCCGGTCTGGCGGATCAGCGCCTTGGCAAGGCGGGTCGGCAGGTCGAAGAACATCATGTCCGAAACGGTCTCGTTCGAACGGCGCACCCGGCCGCAAAGCACCTCGAGCAGCTTCAGGCACGCCTCCGGTCGCTTCGTCAGTACCGGCAGGATGTCGCGGCGATGGAGGTATAGGAGGTCGCAATTGGTCAGCGCAGCGACCGCCGCCGAGCGTTCGCCACCGTCCAGAACCGAGATTTCGCCGAGCACCTCCCCGGCGGCCAGCGTGGCCAGGACGATCTCCTTGCCCTTGGGTGCCGGCAAGTAGACGCGCACGCTCCCGGTGACGATCACCATCATGCTGTCGCCAGGGTCGCCGAGATTGCAGACGGTCTCGCCGCTGCGGAAGGAATGGCGCGCAGCATGCACCGCCAGCTCCTCGCGCGCCGGTTCGTCGAGCGCCTGGAAGAGAAAGCACTTCTCCAGCAGCTTGACCGGGCTGACGTGTTTGCCTTCGTCCATGCCAAGCACTCTGCGGCGGGCAACCGCCGGACGGCGCTATCCAATAGCAGAGTCATCCGTCGGCCGCTCGGCTGGCCTCGCAATGCCGTCCCAACGGATCTGCACCCCCCGAAACAAACCGCTGAAAAGCAACGGCCCCGACGGGGGCATCGGGGCCGCGGTGCGGGAAGCTGGGGGGGTGGGTGCTTCCCTTGCTACTCGTTGGCGCTCCACGCGACGATCGTGCAGTCGCTGGGGAGTGCCTCGCTGTTCTTCTCGCTTTCGCCGGTGGCAAAGCTGCAGCGGGTGTAATTGTCGGCGCCGGGATCGCCGGTGAGGCCGGCCGTCGGGCCGACCGCCGCGGCGTTTGCGCTCGCGATCGCGAGGCCCGCCAGCAGCGCCAAGGCCTTGATGCTGTTCATGGCGTATTGTCCTTGTCTGGGTTCCCAGCCCCGGCCCCGGCGCGGCGCTGGCCGCGCCGGGTACCGTCGGTGCCGGCTCGTTGCCGGCGTCGGCCCGCCTTAGTCGCGGTTGTGGTACGGCTCCATGCCGGGCTCGGCGCCCTCGGTGATGGCAGTGCTCGGCGTCAGGTACCACTGCACGGTCCCGGGGAGCGGCTGGCCATTGGCCTGCTTGCCATTGACCTGGCTGCCGTAGCTCAGGGCGCCGTAGCTCGGGTCGAAGCGGTTGGTCTGCACCTGCTGAGCAGAGGCGACCGAGGCCGACACCAACAGCGCCGCGGCGGCAGCGAAAAGGGTCTTGTTCATGGGCGTTCTCCTTTCCTGAGCGGTCGGGAGGGCCGCTCGTTTGATGGCGGCCTTCTCTCACGATCCGTTAGCCATGACTTGTGACCGCCGTCACACCTCCCGCACTTGCGAAGGCGCCCTCCGATACCCATGGGAAGGCGAGGGCGCTCGTGCGTTTTCCCAGGATTGCAGTGCGGAAAAGATCGTGCCGAGATGGCCCCAAGCGCCTGTGCCGCAATGACGTTTGTCGCGTCGTCCGCCGACTGGTTCTTAACCGGCGGCGGGCAACGATGGTGGCGAGATTGGTTAACCTGTGATCTAGTTCCACACGCAAACGTGAAAGGGGAAGGTTTCGATGGCTACTCCCAACCCCGCCCAGGCCTCGCTCGCTCTTCGCCGCTTCGGTCTTGGACCTCGTCCCGGCGACATCGCCGCGATCGCCGCCGACCCGCAAGGCGCTCTCCTCGAGGAAATCAAACGCCCGGCCGAGGCGATGCTCGAAGGCAAGGACCTCCTGTCTTCGCAGCAGGCCTACGCCAGGAATCGCGAGGCGGAGGAGATCCGCCGCGTCAACCGCGCCGCTGCCGCGGCTGCCAATAAGCCGGTGCCGGCCGACCCCGGCACCGAGGACGCGATCTTCAAGAGCGAAGTGAACGCGCGTCTGCAGCGCCTGATGACCTCGCCGAACGGCCTCCAGGAACGGCTGGTCATGTTCTGGTCGAACCATTTCTGCATCGCCATCTCCAAGGGCAACGAAGACCGGGTGATGGCGGGTCCGTTCGAGCGCGAGACCGTCCGGCCGCACCTCTTCGGCAAGTTCGCCGACATGTTGAAGGCGGTCGAGCAGCATCCGGCGATGCTGATCTATCTCGACAACAACCAGTCGATCGGACCGAATTCGCGCGTCGGTATCAGCAACAAGCGCGGGCTGAACGAGAATCTCGCCCGCGAGATTCTCGAACTGCACACGCTCGGCGTCGACGGCGGCTACACCCAGGCCGATGTGACCAGCCTCTCGCGCATCATCACCGGCTGGACCTTCGTCAGTCCCGACGACGACGCTCTCTATGGCGGGCGGTTCACCTTCTCGCCCATCCGTCACGAACCCGGCGCGCACACCCTCCTCGGCAAGACCTACGAGCAGGCCGGCCTGGCACAGGGCGAGGCGGCGCTCGCCGACCTTGCCAAGCACCCCTCGACCGCGCGCTTCATCGCCCGCAAGCTCGCCGCGCACTTCGTCTCCGACACGCCGCCCCCCGCCCTCGTCGACACACTGGCCAAGGTGTTCCTCGCCACCGAGGGCGATCTCGGCGCGGTCACGCGGGCCCTGATCCAGGCGCCCGAGGCCTGGTCGGTCGAACCCGCCAAGGTCCGCACGCCGCTTGAGTTCGTGGTCGCCGCCGCGCGCCTCACCGGCAAGCCGACCGATCCGCAGCAGGTGGTCGGGCCGCTGCCGGCGCTCGGTCAGCCCTTGTGGAATCCGTCCGGCCCGAACGGCTTCCCCGATAAGGCCGACTCCTGGGCGACGCCGGAAGGCATGAAGACCCGCCTCAACGTCGCGGCGCGCCTCGGCGAACAGGCCGCGGCCGGCGCAGAGCCGATGCAGCTCCTCGCCGAAGCCACCGGCGGGGCGGTGTCGGATGCCACCCGCCAGGCGGTGCAGCGCGCCGAGAGCAAGGCGCAAGCGATCGCCCTGCTGCTCATGTCGCCCGAATTCCAGAGGAGGTAAGCGCATGCAAAACTTCTATTGCGAGCCGATGAGCCCCTCGCGGCGCGCGGTCATGGGTGCGGCGGGCGCGCTGTTTGCCTCCGCCTTCATCCCCAAATGGGCGGTTGCCGCGGCGAGCGGCCGCGATGCCCGGCTTGTCGTCATCGTCCTCCGCGGTGCGTTGGATGGCCTCGGCGCCGTCGCTCCGCTCGGCGATCCCGACTATGCCGGCCTGCATGGCGATCTCTCGCTGAGCCTCAGCGGTGCCAAGCCGGCGCTGCCGCTCGACAGCTTCTTTGCCGTCCACCCGGAGATGCCGAACTTCGCCCGCCTCTTCAAAGCCGGGCAGGCGAGCGTCGTCCACGCCACCGCCACCAATTACCGCAACCGCTCGCATTTCGACGGGCAGGACGTGCTGGAGTCGGGTCAGCCCTCGCCGGGGAAGACGCAGTCCGGCTGGCTGAACCGCCTGATCGGCGCGATCCCCAAGGGCGATCGGGTTGCTCCGGTCGGCGCTCTCGGCGTCGGCGCGATCCCGCCGCTGGTGGTTCGCGGCCCGGCGCCGGTGCTCGGCTGGGCGCCGCCGACCATTCAGCCGGCGACCGAAGACCTCGCCTCGCGCGTGCTGGCGATGTACGGCACGCAGGATAAGGGTCTCGCCGGAGCGCTCAGCGCCGGCGTCACCACCGACACCATGGCCCGCGCCCAAGGCATGGGCGCGCCGCAGGCTGCCCGCGGCGCCGCCGATCCCGTCGGCATGCGCCAGGCCGCCGAGGGCGCGGCCCGTCTCATCGCCACCCCCGAGGGCCCGCGCATTGCCGCGCTCGCCTTCGAGGGCTGGGACACCCATGCCAATGAGGGCGGCGCCACCGGCCAATTGGCCAACCGCTTGGGCGGTCTCGACCAGTCGATCGCCGCCTTCGAGAAGATTCTCGGGGCCGCCTGGAAGGACACCGCGGTCATGGTCGTCACCGAGTTCGGGCGGACCGCCAAGGTCAACGGCACGCTCGGCACCGACCACGGCGAAGGCACAGTCGCCTTCCTCGCCGGCGGCGCGATCAAGGGCGGCAAGGTGATCGCCGACTGGCCCGGCCTCTCGGAAAAGGCGCTCTACGAGGGCCGCGACCTGAAGCCGACCACCGACCTTCGCGCCGTCACCAAGGGGATCGTCAGCGATCTCTTCGGCGTCTCGGCGTCGGCGCTCGGCAACGACGTCTTCCCCGACACCGCCGACCTCACACCGACCAAGGACCTGATCGCCTGAGATCATGCCTGAGGGCGGCAACGAACAGACGGCGCGCATGGCGCGCCGTTTTGTTGCGCTCTAGCGTTTGATCTTGCGGTTGCCGACGAAGGCGAGCGTCTCGTCGGCGGAGAGAGCGCCGATCGGCGCCTGCTGGCCGTTGCCGACGGTCAGCACGCGGATCAGCACGTCCTGCGCCGGGCGCGCGGCGTCTCCCGGCTTGGCGCCGGCGGGTGCCGCCCGCGCCGCGCTGTCGGTCGAGGCGAGCACGATGAAGTGTGTCGCGCCGGCGTCCTTGGTGGTCTGCGCGGCTTTCATCAGCACGTCGTCCTGAACCGCCGACTGGCTGGTGCCGCTGATCGCCGAACCCGGGATGCGGAAGGTATCGGCGCTGACCTGCGTGACCGCCGTCGGGTCGCCGAGCGCGCCGCCGCCAAAGCCGCCGAAGCCGGCGCCGCCAAGGGACGAGTTACAGGCCGCCAGGCTCGCCGCCAGCAGGGGGATCAGCCAAAAATTCCGCACGTTTTGCGCCTCCGGTCACTGCCCCCGCCTCCAGCCGCTTCGCAGCGGCCGGTAGCCGACCCTACCACCGGCGACCGGCGCGGGCGAGACGAGTTGAAGTAGTTCCCTTGGATTAAGCCGAGGCGCGCTGCGGCGGGCTCGTTTCCGCGTGGGCGCGGCGGCGGAACTGCTCGCCGGGCTGCGCCTTGCCGTAGAGGAAGCCCTGGCCCTCGTCGACGCCGAGGCCGAGCAGCGCCTCGGCCTGGGCACTGGCCTCGATGCCCTCGGCATTGAGGCGGATGCCAAGATCGCCGGCGAGGCGAGCCACCGCTCGAACGATGGCGCACGAGTCGGGGTCGCGCGGCAGGTTGGCGACGAAGGAGCGGTCGATCTTGATCTTGGCGACCGGGAATTTCTGGATGTAGCTGAGCGAGGAGTAGCCGGTGCCGAAGTCGTCGAGCGCCAGCGTGACGCCGAGGGCGCGAAGCTGGCGAATGCTCTCGGTCAGCGCCCGGCTCGGCTTCATCAGCACCGACTCGGTGATTTCCAGTTCCAGCCGGCTCGCTTCCAGGCCCGAGCGCTGGAGTGCGCCGGCAACGACGTCGAACGAGTTGCTGCGGGTGAATTGCGCCGAGGAGAAGTTGACCGACAGCTTGATCCCCTCCGGCCAGCTCGTCGCCTCCGTGCATGCGGTCTCCAGCACCCAGCTGCCGAGCGGCACGATCAGCCCGATCGCCTCGGCCACCGGAATGAACTCGGCCGGCGGAACGAAGCCGCGCTTGGGGTGGCGCCAGCGCAGCAGCGCTTCGGCGCCGACCACCCGGCCGCTGCGCAAATCGACCTGCGGCTGGTACCAGACCTCGAACCGTCCGGCCTCCATCGCCTCGCGCAGGTCGAGTTCCATGCGCTGGCGGCTCGCCGCGGCCGAGAGCATCTCCGGCTCGAACACGCGGAACACGTTTCCGCCTTCCGACTTGGCGCGATAGAGGGCGACGTCGCCGCGCATCAGCAGTTCGCTGCTCTCTTCGCCCTCCTCCGCCGAGGCGACGCCGGCGCTGGCCCCGACGTGAATCTGCCGGCCGCCGATCTCGAAGGGATGGGCGATTTCCGCAGTCAGGCTGGCGGCATATTCCGCCGCCACCTGCTCGGCCTCTGCGCCGGTGACGATGGCGGTGAACTCGTCGCCGCCGAGCCGGGCCGCGAGGCCGCCAGGCGGCAGTAGCAGCGAGGCGCGCTCGGCCACCGCGGCGAGGAGCAGGTCGCCGACCGCATGGCCATAGGTGTCGTTGATGGTCTTGAAGCCGTCGAGGTCGAAGCAGACGACCGCCGGCGGCGGTCCGCCTGCCGCTGCGTCGGCCATGGCCCGGTCGAGCCGTTCCATCAGCTGGTTGCGGTTGGGAAGGTGAGTGACCGCGTCGTAACGCGCCATGTAGGCGATCCGCGCCGCATCGGCCCGCTGCTGGGTGACGTCGTTGAAGGTGAGGCAGGCCACTCGCCGGCCGGCCGAGCCGTTTGGCCGCTCCTCCGCTTCGCGCGCCATCTCCGAGAAGGTGACGACATATTCGAGCGTGCGCTGGGCTTCGCCGGCGGCTGGGAAGGTCGACTCGCCGGCCATCCGCTGCGGCTCCCCGGCCGGCCCCGGCCGCGCAAATCCGGCGGCGAGAACTGCGGCGAGGTCGACCGGCAGAACGTCGGCAACCCGCCGCCCCGGCAGGTCGGCACAGCCGAGGATCGTGCCGGCGGCACGGCTCGCCGCCTGGATCGCCCCGTCGCCATCGACCACCAGGATGCCGGCGAAATTGTCGTCGACGATCCGCGCCAGGATCGACTCGGCGTCGGCCGCGCGGCGGCGCCAGAGGTTCTGTAGCAGGCGACGGAGGTTCAGTTCGGAAGCGACCGTGACGAGGGTCAGCAGGACCACCGCCAGAAGCAGGGGCGCAGTGTTGATGGCAAGCGCCAGTGCCGCCTGCACCTGCACCGCCGCGGCCTCGAGCACGATGGCGCCGGCCGCGAATGCGGCGATCAGCAGCTGCCAACGAATGCGCCCGATCGCAAAAGCCCCGGCGCCGATCACCAGCAATCCGCCGGCCGTCAGGAGCGGCGAACTCGGCAGGATGGCGCGGCTCTGCTTCAGCGTCTCGGCCGCCAGCGCCTGCAGCAGGCTGCCGGAAACCTGACCGCCGATCGGCGACTGGAAACGGTCGCGAAGTTCGATCGCCTGCGCGCCGACGATCACCTTCTTGCCGCGGAGGCGCGCGACATCGACCGTGCCCTCGAGCACGTCGATCACCGGGATGCGGTCGAACGCCTTGGCATCGATGCTGAAGTCGACGGTGAAGGAGTAGCCGGCGACGCCGTGGCCGCCGCCGAGGAGCGCCGCCAGCGAGGGAATGGGCTCGCCGTCGACGACGACGCCGTAGTTGTTGCGGCGCACGCCGCCGTCGGGATCCGGCTTGACGGTCACCGACGCCAGCCACGCATGCTCGGCAAAGCGCGCCAACGGCCGGTTCTGAAAGACTCCGGCGGCACGGTCGCCGGTAAGGTCCTGCAGGAAGGTGGCAAGGATCACCGTCCCCTCGGCACGGGTCAGCGCGGCCTCGAGAGCGGCATCGTCTTCCGGATTGGAGGCGGCCGAGAAATCGATGTCGAAGGCGATCTCGGCTGCTTCGGCGGCGCGCAGGCGGTCGATCAGCTGGGCGTGAAGGCGCCGCGGCCAGGGCCAGGTGCCGAGCGCCGCCAGCGACTTGGCATCGATGTCGACGAGAACGATCTCGCCGCTCGGCGGCCGCGGTTTTGCCGCCATGCGCGAGGCGGTCAGGCGGTCCTGCGCGCTGCCGAGAAGGTCGGCCCAGTCGGCGGCGAGGGGAACCAGCGCCACGAACGCGGCTGCGACAAGGCGCCAGAATCCGCCTGCCGAGCGCTGGGCGTTCATCGCGGCACCCCCTCGCTTAGCCGAACCGGGCGCGAAGGAAGGCGATGGCGAGCGCCAGCAAGGCCGCCGCCGCGATGATCATGGCGATCATGTGCGGCGAGACGTTGATCTCGTCGGTGGCGGTGCGATCGGTCAGATAGGACGGCACCGCGCCGGCGGCACGCGAGCTGGCGCGGGCGAGCTGGTTGAAGCCGTTGGCCAAGGCCGCTCCCGGGCCGGTGCCCTCGGTGTTGGCCGAGCGCTCGTCGCCCTCGGCGTCGCCTGCCGTCGCCGCTCCGGCGTCGCGGCCCGGCCCGATCGCCAGGGTCCGACCCGAGGTCGGGGCGGGGGTGTTGTTGGTGTCGCCGAGAATCCGCTCGAACGCCTGCGACGTTTGTGTCCGCGCCGGGCCCGGGGAGGGAGCGTTGGGCGCCTGCGCCAGATACGCCGGTGCGTTGGTCGGCCCGCCGAGCACTGTCGTGGTGCGGGAGGTGTCGGTGACCGGGGAGCGGGGCGCGCCGGGGCGCACGCCCGTGCCCTGCGGCAATTGCATGGCGGCGATGTCGGAAATAGCAAGCGCTGCGACGACGGCGCTGCGCGGCGATCCCGGGCGCCGTTCCGGCAGCGCGCCCGTGCCGCCGACCGTCAGCCGCGAGAATGTGCCCTCGACATTGGCGTTTTGTCCGGCGGTGATGTCGACCACCTCGCCGGTGAAAAGATCGGTGACCTCCACCTCGCCGCGCTCGACCGCGACGGTGGCATCGAGTTCCGCGACCTTGACCGTGAACTGCGTGCCCTTCACAACCGCGGCAAGGTGCGGCGTCTCGACCGCGAAATGCGGGACGCTCTGCCGGTCGACCTCGAAGGTGACTTCGCCGGCGCGCTGCATGACCGTGGTGCGCCCGTCCTGCGGGGCGGGCAGTGCGACGGCGCTGTTCGGTCCGAGCACCATCGATTCGGCGCCGCGGGCGAGCACTGCGCGCCCATTAGCGCCGGTGACCACCGTCGCCCCATCCGGCACCACCGAGGCGCGGGTGAGGGCAACCGAGAGCGCGCCTTGCGTGGCGAACCAGACTTGGCCGCTGGCCTGCGTGACTTGCCATGACTGTCCCGCCGCCGGAACTGCCAGCAGGCAGAGCCCGGCAAGAACAAGCAGCGCTGTGCGCAGCTTCAGGAACATGGCCCGCGAACTCCTTCCCGACGGCTTTGTCGGGGCCGTACCGGATTACCGACGATCTTTCTCTGTTTCGCTAAACTGTTGAAAGAAATCGTGCCCATTCCGTTTCCGGTTGGCTAACCATCCGCCCCGACCCCGCTGAATGCGGGAGAATCGCTTAGCGTCTGCGCCCTCGGGCGACTCCCCAGGGCGCAGAACGAAGCGAGGCGGAAGCGATTTCTTAACGCTGGATTCCGATATCGGCCGGCGTCTCGACCCCGGAACGCGCCGGCGTGCTCTGCGGCCTAGTCGCCGCGGCCGCGCCCGCCGCCATGGTCGTCGTCACCGCCGCCATGGCCCTGGCCATGGTCGTCGTTGCCGCCGCCCTGGTTCCCGGCATTGCCGTTGCCGTTGTCCTGCCCGCCGTTACCCTGGCCGGCGTTTTGGCCGGCATTGCCGGGGCCGCCACCGAGGCCGAAGCCGCCGAGGCCGAAGCCGCCAGTTCCCGAACCCGCCTTCCCGCCACTCGCCGCGAAGGTCACGACGGCCCCGCCTGGTGCGGTGGGGACGGCGCCGAGGGCGATCGCAGTTCCGGTGGTGCCGAGCGGCTTAGCCGCCTCCAGCGTACCGGTGTAGGGCTCGACGACCGGGGCGCGCGGCGCCAGCGGCACGATCGGCGCCCGCTCGCCGCCGCCGGCCACCGATAGTCCGTCCTTGGTGACCGTCGCCCGCTGTCCGGGGACGACGTCGACGCTCTTGCCGGCGGCGAAGGCGTCCACCTGAACGCGGCCGCGGTCGACGCTGACCGTGGCAACGCCCTGGCTGGCGCGAACCGTGAAATGAGTGCCCTTGACGATGGCTGCGAGGTACGGCGTCTCGACGGCGAAGTGCTGTACGTTGCCCTTCTCAACCTCGAACTCGACCTCGCCGGTCCGCTCGAGGATCGTCGTGAACTGGCCGTTGGTGCCGGCGGGAATGCCGATAATGCTGTTGGGCGAGACCACCATCGTCTCGCGCCCGCGCGTCAGCATGACGCGGCCGCTGGCGGAGGTCAGGATCACCGATCCCGGCGCAACGCGCCCGCCCGCCGTCGACACGGCGATGTAGGTCGCGCCGACGCTCTGCACGAACACCTCGCCGCTTGCCTTGGAGATAACCCAGTCGTCGCCGGCGGCGAGTGCGGGAGCGGCAGCCGCCACCAGGAAGGCGGCAATCAAACCGAGGAGGCGAGTCATCGGAGGTCTCCGAAATCAATTCAGGCGAAACATTCAATCCGGCATTGGCATCGCCGGTATTTGAAGAATAGTCGCAAGAAAGTTTAGGAGTCCGCTAAGTAACGTCGCCAAGGCAGTGACAACAAAATCGATAAAAATCTAACGATCCGGCGCCGGGGATCCGGCATCCGGCGGAGGAACGAAAAAAGGGCGGGTTGGTCCCGCCCTCGCCATGCCCGTTGAAGCCCGGCTGCTCGGCTCAGCCGCCGAAGGACAGCACCACCGATCCCAGTCCGAGTGCGAACACGCAGGTCACGACCAGTGCGTAGCCGGTCGCTACCCTGGAATCGGCGAGAAACGGCACGTGCTTGCCGTCCTTGGGGCGGGCCAGGAACATCATGACGGCGGCGATCGCCAGCAGGACGACGCCGATGACCAGGTAGCTCATCTTACGAATCCTCGTTCCGGATGCGGCCGCCGGGACGCAGGCTGAGCCACAGGTCGTAGGCCGCCATTGTGACGCCGATCACAAACATGATGCCGAGATCGAGCCGCTTCAGCTTGATCGCGACGATCGCCAAATACGCGGCGAGGACGATCACCCCTAGTGCCGCGAATATCCGGTCCCAAATCCACTTCACGGTCTGCCTCCGCTTGTCGCCAGGTCCGCGGCCGTGTTCGTGCGGTCGTGGTTAGCCAGGAAATCCATCAGCCAGCGCGCGGTCCGCAGCAGCCGGCCGTCATAGCCGTGGCGTCCGATCAGCTGGACGCCGACCGGCAGGCCGTTCGGGCCTTCCAGCAGCGGCAGCGTCACCGCCGGCAGACCGGCGAGCGTCCACAGCGTACAAAACGAGGGATCGCCGGTCGATTGCAGCCCGAGCGGCGCCTCGCCGACCGCCGCCGGCGTGATCAGCGCATCGTAGCGCTCGAACGCCTGGTCGAGCGAGGCGGCGGCCGCGGTTCGCCAGTCGAGCGCGGCGAGATAATCGGCGGCAGCGACGCTGCGGCCCTCGGCGAGCGCTTCGCGCAAGCCCGGGCTGAGCTGCTCGGCGCCGCGCTCTTCATAGCGCTTCAGGTTGTGCGCCATGCCGGCCAGCATGATCGTCCGCAGCGTCTTGAAGCACTCGCCGTAGGTCTCCGGCAGGTCCATCGCCTTGCAGCGCTCGCCGAGCACACCCGCGAGTTCCTCGAAGCCTTCCTTGGTTTCCGCCGCCGCCTTGTCCCAGGCCGGCGAGCGAACGAAGGCGAAGTCGGGCTTCACCGGCGGCTTGGACAGTGCCGTCTCGAGCAGCCGCGGCGCGGCGGCGAAGGTCGAGTCGGGATCGCCCTCCTCGCCGCCGGCGATGGCATCGGTGAGCAGCGCCGCGTCCTCGATGGTCCGAGCAAAGACGCCGACGGTATCCAGCGGCGGCGCCAGCGGCAGGATGCCGGTCCGTGAAATCAGGCCGAAGCTCGGCTTGAAGCCGACGACGCCGCAGAACGAGGCCGGCCGGATGACCGAGCCGTTGGTCTGCGTGCCGATGGCGAGCGGCACCATATTGGCGGCGACCGCCGCCGCCGAGCCGGAAGAGGAACCGCCGGGCGTCCGGTTCTTGTCGCGCGGGTTGCGCGTCTTGCCGGGCGTCAGGAACGCCAGCTCGGCGGTGACGGTCTTGCCGATGACCACGGCCCCGGCCGCCTTGAGGCGGTTGACCACGCTGGCGCTGTGGCGGGGCTTTCGCCCGGCGTCGAGCGGCGTGCCGCGCTCGGTCGGCATGTCCTCGGTGTCGATGACGTCCTTGATCGCCACCGGGATGCCGTTGAGCGGCCCGATCGGCCGGCCGGACTTGCGGCGGGCCTCGGCCTCCTCGGCCTGGGCGAGGACATGCGCGCGATCGCTGAAGGCAAACGCGCCGACCGTGCCGTCCTCTGCGGCGATGCGGTCGAGGCAGGCCGCCGCGACCTCCGGGGCGCTGGTCTCCGCCTTCTCCAGCCGCCCGCGCAGCATCAGCGCGGGAAGATCGGCGAGGGTCTGGTCGGCGCGCAACATTGCCGTCAGCGTGCCGACCCGTAGGCGAGATTGGGCAGCCAATAGACCGTCTGCGGGAACACGTAGATCAGCACCATGCAGACGATCACCAGCAGCATGTACGGCATCATGCCGGCGAAGATGTCGTTCAGCCGTACATGCGGTGGCGATATGCCCTTAAGGTAGAAGGCCGACATCGCCATTGGCGGCGACAGGAACGCGCTCTGCAGGTTCACCGCAACCAGCACGCCGAAGAACATCGGGTCGACGTTGAACACCTTCATCAGCGGCAGGAAGATCGGGATGAAGATGACGGTGATTTCCGTCCATTCCAGCGGCCAGCCGAGCAGGAAGATGATGATCTGGGCGATGATCAGGAAAGTCAGCGGCGTCAGGTTGAGGCTGCCGACGAAGGTGTTCACCAGCTGCTGCCCGCCGAGATAGGCGAACACCGAAACGAAGATGCCGGAACCGACGAACAGCCAGCACACCATCGCCGAGGTGCGGACGGTCAGATAAACCGCTTCCTTGAGGCGCTGCCAGGTCAGCGTGCGGTAGCCGATGGCAAGCAGGATGCCGCCCATCGCGCCGAGCGCCGCCGCGCCCGACGGCGTCGTCAGGCCGAAGAAGATGGCGCCGAGCACCGCCATGATCAGGAAGGCGAGCGGGAAGAACGAGGTCAGCAGCATCCAGGCGATCTGGCCGCCGGTGTATTTCGGCGCGTCCTCCATCCGCGTGCGCGGCGCCATGTCCGGGCGAATGATCGCCATCACCAGGATGTAGACCAGGTAGAGGCCGGCGAGGATCAGGCCGGGGATCAGCGCGCCGGCATACATGCGCGGCGTCGAGACCTGCGCCGTCTGGGCGTAGACGATCAGCATGATCGACGGCGGGATGAGAATGCCGAGCGTGCCGCCGGCGCAGATCACCCCTGAGGCGAAGCGCACGTCGTAGCGGGCCTTCAGCATCTGCGGGAAGGCGAGGAGGCCCATCAGCGTCACCACCGCGCCGACGATGCCGGTTGCCGTGGCGAATAGCGTGCAGGTGATCAGCGCCGCCACCGCCAGCGCGCCGGGAACGCGGCGGCTGACCACCGCCAGCGTCTTGAACAGGTTGTCGACGACGTTGGCCCGCTCGACGATGTAGCCCATGAACAGGAACAGCGGGATCGCCTGCAGCACGTCGTCCTGCATGCGCGAATAGGTCGTCGTGATGAACGCCTGGAAGACGCGGTTGTTGAAGAGGTCGCCGAAGGAGGTGACGAGCGAGGGATCGAAATAGGCCCAGTAGCCGAAGCCGATACCGAGGCCCATCAGCGTGAAGGCGATCGGGAAGCCGATAAAGATCGACAGCACCAGGAGCACAAGCATCCCGACGCCGACAAAAGCCTGAAGATCCATGGGTTATTTCCTGCCGCCGGTAAGGCCGGCCTCGTCGGGCGTGGGTACGTCGACCGCTTCCCCGGAATGCTGCAGCGCTTCGCGCGCCTTCTCATCGATGAGGAGCTTCTCGGTCTCCTCCACGTCGTCGCGCGCCCGCATCCATTCGCCGGTCTGCAGGCACAGCACGCAGCGGAACATCTGGGCGATCCCCTGCAACAAGAGGAGCGTCCCGGCGAGCGGGATGATCGTGCGGTACTGATAGATCGGGATGCCGGTCGGGCTGGAGATGGCAATTTCGCCGATCCGCCAGGCCCGCTGCGCCTGGAACCAGCCGTAGAAGATCAGCGCCAGGATCGCCGGGAAGAAGAACACCGGATAGAGGATCAGCTCCACCACGGCTTGCTTGCGCGGGCTCCAGTTGCGGTACAGGAAGTCCGCCCGCACATGCGAGTCGCGCGACAGCGTGTAGGCCCCCGCCATCATGAACAGGGTGCCGTACATCATGTAGGTGATTTCGTAGGCCCAGTTGGTGGCCGAGTTGAACAGCTTGGTGACCATGACGTCGTAGCTGACGCCGACGATCATGATCATGATGCACCAGGCGAACGCTTTGCCGAACCATGTCGACAGCTTGTCGACAATCGTGACGAACTGCGCCATCTGTCCCCTGAGCCCCCCTTAAAAAACGGGGCGGCGCGAGCCACCCCGTTTCGCTATTTCAGTCCCGCCAGCCCCCGCTAGGCCGGAAGCTTGCCGGGGAAGTAGTGGTCGTAGGCCACGCGGTAGGCGTCGCCGGTGTTCATCTGGTCGTAGAACACCACGCGCTCGCACCACGCCTTTTGGCTGTCGACGATCTTCTTGAACAGCGGGTCCTGGTTAAGCGTGGTCAGGAGCTTGTCCCACGCGGCCAGCTGCTCGTTGAGGATTTCCTTCGGCGTGCGGCGGACGGTGACCTTGCCGTCGGTCATCAGCCACTGCAGGTCCTTGGAGTAGTTGTCCATGGCATGCGCGAAGTTCATCGTGCTCGAGGCCTCGGCGGCGTGCTCGAGGATCGCCTTCAGATCGTCCGGCAGCGTGTCGAACTTGCGCTTGTTGAACATGATCTCGAAGAACTCGTTGGGCTGGTGGTAGGAGCCCATCATGTAGTTCTTGGCCACGTCCTGCGCGCCGAAGCGGCGGTCGGCGGTCGGGTTGTTGAACTCGAAGGCGTCGATCACGCCGCGGTCCATCGACGGCACGATATCGCCGCCGGCGAGCTGCAGCACGGTCAGGCCCATCGACTGCATGAGGTCGGCGGCCAGGCCCACGGTGCGATACTTGAGGCCGCGCATGTCGGCCATCGCCGTGATCGGCTTCTTGAACCATCCGAGCGGCTGCATCGGCATCGGCATCGCGAAGAACGACACGACGTTGAGCTTCAGATTGTCCTGGGTCAGCTCGCGGTAGAGTTCCTTGCCGCCGCCCGAGTAGATCCACGACAGCATGTGGAACGGGTTGCCGCCGAACACCGGGCCGGTGCCGAACAGCGAGGAGGTCTTCGACTTGCCGTACCAGTACGAGCAGACGTCGTGACCGCCATCGACCACGCCGTCATTGACCGCGTCCATGACCTGGAACGCGCCGGCAACGGCGCCGGCCGGCAGCAGGTCGATACGCAGGCGTCCGCCCGACATCCGCTGCACGCGGTCGACATACTGCTTGGCCATCTCCATGAAGACTTCGGCCGGGCCCCACGCCGCCTGCATCTTCAGGACGATCGGCGCCTGAGCGGTCACGACCGCAGGGGCGGCCAGCGTGCTGACCGCAGCACCGGCTAGGACCGCGCCGCCTTTCTTGAGAAAGCTCCGACGCGACGTAGCGTCTGCCTGCTGATGAATAGTCATTGATTATCCCTCCCAAGGATCGTGTGCGCACACGCTCTTCTATAGGCAGCGTGATAGAGCATGGTCCCGCATTTTCCGCAAACGCGCAACGACCCGTTCCCCTTCACATTCCGGTTAGCGGCGGCGGAATTGATCGGTTTCGGGCGCCTATTGGGCGAGGCCGACGATCTCGAAGGCCCCCTGGCCGTTGTCGCGGACATCGACCATGAAAGTCTTGGCGCCGATCACCCGCTCCATGATCTGGGTGCGCAGCGCCGCATCCCCGGCAAAGGTGAGGAGCGAGGGCTCGCGGTCTTGAAGTCGCGCGCCGACGCGGGAGCACTGCCCGGCCGGCAACTGGGCGGCGAGCGAGGCGAGGAAACCGTGGCGGAACTTGATGGAGATCGAGCCGTTGGGCTCCAGCTGGCCGAACATGCCGCCCCCGGAGCGGCAGACCAGGCGGATCGCCTCATCGGCTTTGAGCGGTGAGGCGAACCCGGCCGCCAGGGCGAGGCAAAGGACGGCGCTCGCCCAGCCGCGGCGAAGCGGCGCAGACCGCCGGCCGGCGACGCCCTTGAGCGCCTTGATTGAGGAATATTCGCCCGACACGGCGGCAAACTAGAAAACCGGAGTGGCGGGCGTCAAATCGGCGCATCCCCGCCCGAACGGCGCGGTCAGTCCCGGCGGCGGTGGAAGACGCGATAGCTGTCGACGGCCGCGCTCTCGGCATAACCCGCCCAGAACGCATCGAAGCCGGGCACCCGCGCGAACCAGTCGAGATAGTCGAACCGCCCGGCGAAGCCGAGCTTCTCCGGCGCCGCGTCGACCAGGATGACGGCGGGCGGCTTGCGGCGGAGGGCCGCGACGAGGTCGGCGGCCTGCGCCTCGGCGACGGCGTTGACCCGCGCGGCCTCGCCCGGCGCCACCTCGCCAAGCCGCGTCGCCGCCGGGACGAGGTGGAGGCAGCACGAGGTGTAGGCGAAGTGCCGGCCGGCGGCGAGCGCCGCCGGATGCACGTCGCGCGGCGAGGTGACGAAGGCATAGACCGTCTCGTCCGCCGCCGCGTGCTGGCGCATCGCCTGCGTCAGCGCGGCGACGCGGCCGCCGGCGGCGGTGTCGGTCGCCAGGCGCAGCGACGGCATGGCGATGAGGACGAGGAAGAACCCGACCGCCCCGAGATAGGCGCCGCCCGCTGCCGCCGGACGCCCGGTAAGCGCGGCCTGCGAGAGGCCGGCGACGGCGATCAGCCCGGCCGCCGGTAGGAGGTGGTACGGCCAGCCCTTCAGCTGCGCGAGGGCGCCGAGCGTTGCCCCGGCGGCGGCGACCAGGAGGGCCATTGTCAGCGGCGCCGGGCGCCCGCCGCCGACCGCGACCAGGAGGCCGGTCACCGCCAGCGCCGGCAGCGTGTCGCGAGCGACAGCAACAATCACCGTCAGGAGGTCGCTGTTATAGGCCCAGTAGCCGGCCAGCGCGTCGGGCAGCACCTGCGCCAGGTAATCCGGCGCGAAAAGCCGGATCGCCGCGAGATAGGCGAGGGCGAGGAGGCCGAGCACCGCCGTCTCCGCCCTGAACCAGCCGAGCCAGCGCCGCGTCGCCATGAGCAGCCAGACTTCGAGCAAGGCCGGCACCAGCAGGAAGTGCGGCTTCAGGCAGAAGCCGAGCGCTGCGAAGGCGCCGACCCCAAACGCCAGCCCGGCCGCAAGCGGGACGGCCTCGCGGCGGAGCGCAGCCAGCACCGCATAGGGCACCGCGACGATCAGCATCGTGTGCTCGCGCTGGCCGAAATCGTAGCCGGGGGCGATCAGCAGCACCGCCGCGGTGGCAAGGAGGATGCCGCCGCGCGTCTCGCTCGGTGTGCCGGCGAGCGCCAGCAGCCGCGCGGTCAACAACAGCGAGGCGCCGGCGAGCGCCAGCACGAAGGCGACGAAGGCCGCCGCTGGCGCAAGGCCGCTCGCCCGCGCCAGGGCGGCGGGCACCATGCCGATCCACCAGGAGAGCGGCGGGTTGACGTCGACGATCTCCCGGCCGAAGGCGCCGCCGTCGAGAAGCCGCCCGGCGCCTTCCAGCATCCAGGCGGCGTCGTGGTTGAGGGGCAGCGCCAGGTGAAGCGCACCGGCGATCGCGCCGAGGGCGGCGATGCCGAGAGCCGGCCAGGGGAGGGGCCGCCGCTCTACGATGTCCGGCCGGCCCGCCACTAACGCCACGACGCTCCCCCACGCTCGACAAGAGAACCGCCCAGCCTTGGCGGCGAATGGTGAACGTTCGATTAGTGCGGCTCTTGTTAGAGTGGCCTTAACCGCGCCCCGCCACCCTCGGCCCGATTGTCCGAAAGGTCGGTGCGGCGATGAGTGGCCCTGTCTTCAGTCTGGTCATTCCGATCTTCAACGAGGAGGCGGTGCTGCCGCTCCTGTTGAAGCGGCTCGACGACCTGCTCGACCGCATCGCCGAGCCGACCGAGGTGATCTTCGTCGACGACGGCAGCCGCGACACCAGCGGCATCGTCCTCGCCGCCCGCGCCCGCGACGACAGCCGCATCCGCTACATCGCTCTCTCCCGCAACTTCGGCCACCAGATCGCCATCAGCGCCGGCATGGACGCCGCCTCCGGCGCCGCGGTGATCGTCATGGACGCCGACCTGCAGGACCCGCCCGAGGTCGTCCTCGACCTCATCGCCAAGTGGCGCGAGGGCCATGAGATCGTCCACGCCCGCCGCAAGACCCGCCAGGGCGAGAGCGCCTTCAAGCTCTGGACCGCGGCGCTCTTCTATCGCGGCCTCCGCCTCCTCACCTCGGTCGACATCCCCGCCGATGTCGGCGACTTCCGCCTGATCGACCGCCGCGCCCTCGACACCTTCCGCGCCATGCCCGAGCGCGACCGCTTCGTGCGTGGCATGTTCGGCTGGATGGGTTTCCGCCAGGGCATCGTCGAGTTCGAGCGCGCCCCGCGCGCCGCCGGCAGCACCAAATACGGACTGTGGAAGATGGTGCGCCTTGCCCTCGACGGCGTCGTCAGCTTTTCCGACGTGCCGCTCCGCCTGGCGCTCTGGCTCGGCGCCGCCGTCTCGGCGGCGGCCGTGCTCTACGGCCTGACGGTGATCGTCCTCGCCGGCTTCAACTTCGGCCTCGTCAGCGGCTGGGCCTCGACCGTGGTGCTGATCTCGCTCCTCTCCGGCGCCAATCTGATGATGACCGGCGTCGTCGGCCTCTATGTCGGCCGCATCCACGCCGAGGTGAAGGGCCGCCCGCTCTACGTGATCGGCCGCACCGTCGGCTTCGAGCGCGAGGCGGCGGCGGTGCCGCTCCGCCCCGCCGTCTCCGCCATTCGCCGGATCGCCTCGTGAGCGCCGCCTTCGACGCCTACGCCCGGTCCTACGAGGACCTGGTCGGCGACTCGATCGCCTTCAGCGGCCTCAAGCACGATTTCTTCCTCACCGCCAAAGTACGCTTCCTCGCCCGCCTCTTCGCCGAGCGCTTCGGCGAAGGCGCCCGCCCGGCGGTACTCGATGTCGGCTGCGGCGTCGGCCGCATGCACCCGCTGCTCGCCCCGCTCGCCGGCAGCCTCGCCGGCACCGACCTCTCCGCCGAGGCGCTCGCCCGCGCCCGTGCCGACAACCCCGCCGTCGATTACCGCACCGGCAGCGATGGCGCGCTGCCCTTTGCCGATGCCGCCTTCGACGTGACGCTGGCGGTCTGCGTCGCCCATCACGTGCCGCCGGCTGACCGGCCGGCCTTCATTGCCGAGATGGTGCGGGTGACGCGCCCGCGCGGCCTCGTCGTCCTCATCGAGCACAATCCCTGGAACCCGCTGACCCGCCTCGCCGTCGCCCGCTGCCCGTTCGATGCCGACGCCGTGCTGCTCGCTGCCGCCGAGGCGCGCCGGCTCCTTCACCGCGCCGGCCTCGGCGAAGTCGAAAGCCGCCACTTCCTGCTCTTCCCGACCGCCGCGCGCATCGCTGAAGCCGTCGAGCGCCGCCTCGCCCGCCTACCCCTCGGCGCGCAATACGCGGCGGTGGCCTCGGTCTGAGGCTCCCTCCCGAGCCGACCGGCGGCGGGTAGCAGCTCTGCGCCGCCCATCCGTGGCGGCACCCTCCCGCCCGTGCTAGAAGCACATGCCTGGACCGCGGGCCTTCAGCCGCCGTTCAGCCGCAGCGACCCATAGAACAAGAAACGCATCGCTGAGCCGGGCTATTCCGCCCGTGGGACGGCGCGCCGAAAGCGCCGACGGAGCCATGTCGACTTCATCCGATGCGCGTCCCGCCGGGGCGCGCAGCCGCACTTTCGTCGGCGTCATCGCCTTTGCGCTGCGGCGCTGGCGGCCGCACAAGCCGGTCGTCGCCCTGATCGCCGGGACGATGGCGCTTGCCACCTTCGCCGATGTCGCGATGCCGCTCTTCGCCGGCCGCCTGGTCGATGCCATCGCCGGCGGCGTCAGTGCCGAGGCGCGGTCGGCGGCGCTCGCCGCCTTTGCCGCCATTGTCGGCCTTGCCGTCTGCTCGATCGGCCTCCGCCAGGCGTCCTTTGCCGGCATCGTCCGGCTCACCCTCTCGGTGATGCGCGGCGTCGCCGCCGACGCCTTTGCCCGCGTGCAGCGGCTCGGCACCGACTGGCACGCCAACACCTTCGCCGGCTCGACCGTCCGCAAGATCACCCGCGGCATGTGGGCGATCGACATGCTGGACGATGTGCTGCTGGTCTCGCTGCTGCCCTCGGCGGTGGTGCTGATCGGCTCGACCGTGCTGCTCGGCCTCCGCTGGCCGGTTGTCGGCGCGGTGGTCGCCGTCGGCTCGCTCCTCTTCATCGCCATGACGACGGCGCTTTCGCTCCGCTTCGTCGCCCCGGCCTCGCGGCTCTCCAACCAGTGGGACACCAAGCTCGGCGGCGCCATCGCCGATGCCGTCGGCTGCAATGCCGTGGTCAAGGCTTTCGGCGGCGAGGCGCGCGAGGATCTCCGTCTGTCGCGGCTGACGCAGAAGTGGGCGGCCCGCACCCGCCGCACGTGGCTGCGCCACAACCTCAACAGCTTCCTGCAGATGACGGCGACGCTCGCCATGCGGATTGCCGTGATCGGCACCGTGCTGTGGCTGTGGTGGCAGGGCGAGGCCTCGCCCGGCGACCTCACTTACGTGCTCACCGCCTTCTTTATGATTCAGGGGTTCCTGCGCGAGGTCGGCCAGCACATCCGCAACCTCCAGCGCTCGGTCAACGACATGGAGGAGATGGTCGGCCTTCTCGACCAGCCGCTCGGCGTCAAGGACCGCCCGAACGCGCCGGACATCGCCATCGCCAAGGGCGGCATCGTCTTCGAGCATGTCGGCTTCCACTACGGCACGCACAGCCGGCCGCTCTACACCGATCTCAATGTCGCCATCGCTCCCGGCGAGCGGGTGGGCCTGGTCGGCCATTCCGGCTCCGGCAAGACCACCTTCGTCAAGCTGATCCAGCGCCTCTACGACGTCACCGCCGGGCGGATCCTGATCGACGGCGTCGATATCGCCGGCGTGGCGCAGGCCTCGCTCCGCGCCGAGATCGCCATCGTCCAGCAGGAGCCGATCCTCTTCCACCGCTCGCTTGCCGACAACATCGCCTACGGCCGCCCCGGCGCCTCGATAGCGGAGATCGTCGAGGCGGCGCGCCTCGCCAACGCCCACGACTTCGTCGCCCGCCTGCCGAATGGCTACGCCACGCTGGTCGGCGAGCGCGGCGTCAAGCTCTCCGGCGGCGAGCGTCAGCGGGTGGCGCTGGCGCGGGCCTTCCTCGCCGATGCGCCGATCCTCATCCTCGACGAGGCGACTTCGAGCCTCGACTCGGAGTCCGAGGCGCTGATCCAGGAGGCGATGGCGCGGCTGATGAAGGGGCGCACCACCATCGTCGTCGCCCACCGCCTCTCGACCGTGCGCGTCATGGACCGCATCCTGGTCTTCGACCGCGGCCGCATCGCCGAGGAGGGCGACCACGCGGCGCTGCTGCGTCGCGACAACGGCATCTACCGCCGCCTCTTCGACCGCCAGGCGAGCGACCTCGCCAAGGGCCTGCCGGCCGAGCGCTTCCTGCTGCCGGCCGCGCCGACCAAGGTGGTGCCGCTGCCGGCGATGCGCTGAGCGGGCGGCGCGCCCGCGCGGCGACGCCGGCGGTCTATTTCTCCAGCGACTCCAGATAGGCGATGAAGTCGCCGATCTCTCGCGGGTCGAACTCGAATTGCGGCATCTCGGCGTGGCCGACGAAGATGCCCTCGGCGAGCGCCTCCTCGAGATTGGCGACCGGGTAGCGCTGGTGCAGGAGGCGGAACGGCGGCGATTGCGGGTTGGGACTGTCGCCGGTCTTCTCGACCGCATGGCAGCGCGCGCAGGAGGCGACCGCAAGCGCGTGGCCACGGTCGGCGGCGGCCGACTGGGCGAGGGCGGGGGCGGCGAGGCCAAGCGCGAGCATGAGCGCCGCCGCGTAGGAGGCAATTCGCCCTCGCTCCTCACCTGCGAAGCGGGGGAGGGGGACCGCCACCCAAATCGGGTCTACCCGGTTTGGGCAATCGTCTGATGCTGGACTCGGCCAAGGCCGAGTCCAGTGCGGTGGAGGGGGCGTGGTTCGCATCGACCTATGAAGTTCCGGCGGCCGCTCACGAAGCGGCGGGCGGTTCAATGGCATTCTCATTTCGGGTCCGCTGCTCCGCCCTCCACCGCCTTCGGCGGTCCCCCTCCCCCGCAAGCGGGGGAGGAACCAACCGGCCCACCCCGCCGCAACGCGCCCGCGCCGGCCTTGATGCCGATCAACCCGTTGGCGGCCGGATCGCTCCCTGGAGTGGGCGAACGCGCTGACGCGCTACGCTTGGAGTACCGCGAACGCGCCGACGCGCTACGCGGGGCGCCTGCCGCGAACGCGCTGACGCGCTACGCCTGGAGTGCCGCGAACGCGCTGAAGCGCTACGCGGGGCGGGGCGAGTTGTTGTCGCCGCGCGGCTCGGGCATTCTCCCCGCCCATCGTTCTTCCCGCCGCATCCTCAAAGGAATTGCCATGGCCCGTTTTGCGAGCATCCTCGGCACCGTCGGCAACACGCCGACCGTCCGCGTCAACCGCCTGGCGCCGGCCGGCGTCAACCTCTACGTCAAGGTCGAGGCGTTCAATCCGCTGGGCTCGGTCAAGGACCGCCTGGCGCTGGCGGTGATCGAGGCGGCGGAGAAGTCGGGCGAATTGAAGCCCGGCCAGACGGTGGTCGAGGCGACCAGCGGCAACACCGGCATCGGCCTTGCCATGGTGTGCGCCGCCAAGGGCTACCCGCTGGTCGTCACCATGGCCGAGGTGTTCAGCGTCGAACGGCGCAAGCTCATGCGCTTCCTCGGCGCCAAGGTGGTGGTGACCCCGGCCGCCGAGCGCGCCGTCGGCATGGTGCGGAAGACCGAGGCGCTCGCCAAGGCGCATGGCTGGTTCATGCCGCGCCAGTTCGAGAACGAGGCCAACCCGGATTTCCATTCGCGGACGACGGCGCAGGAGATCCTCGCCGACTTCAAGGGCGACCGGCTCGACTACTGGGTCTCCGGCTACGGCACCGGCGGCACGCTGAAGGGCGTCGCCCGGGTGCTGCGCAAGGAGCGGCCGGAGACCAAGGTGATCGTCTGCGAGCCGGAGGACGCGCAGCTGCTCGGCTCCGGCGCCCCGCAGGCGCGCAATCCCGACGGCACGCCGGCGGCGCCGCACCCCGCCTTCAAGCCGCACCCGATGCAGGGCTGGACGCCGGACTTCATCCCCAAGCTCACCGGCGACGCCGTCGACATGAAGCTGATCGACCGCATCGTGCCGGTGCCCGGCGCCGAGGCGATCCGCTGCTCCAAGGAGCTGGCCGCCAAGGAGGGCATCTTCGTCGGCATCTCCTCCGGCGGCACCTTCGCCGGGGCGCTGAAGATCGCCGCCGAGGCGCCGAAGGGAGCCAACATCGTCTGCATGCTGCCCGACACCGGCGAGCGCTACCTCAGCACCGCGCTCTTCACCGACGTCCCCGCCGACATGAACGAGGAGGAGATGGCGATCTCGCGGTCGACGCCGGGCGGACAATTGGCCAAGTGACCGCCCTCTCCCGCCGCCCCGCCCGACCCCGAGGCCTGCAGGCCGAGGGGGAATGGCGGCAACCGAAACGAATGGCGAAGCCATGAACCCGCTCTCCCGCCGGATCGCCGCCGCCGACGCCGCCTTCAAGCCGGTCGCCGACTTCTACTTCCGTTCGCGCTATGCCGAGCGCCGCTTCGCGCCCGGCGTCGCCGACTTCACCTTCGGCAATCCGCACGAGATGCCGCTGACCGGTCTCGTCGCGGCGATCCGCGAGCGGGCGCTGCCCCGGGACAAGAACTGGTACGCCTACAAGACCAGCGAGGACGAGGGCACCGCCTTCCTCGCCGAGCATGTCGGGCGCGAACTCGGCCTTGCCTTTGCGCCCAGCGACATCGCGCTGACGACCGGCGCCTTCGCGGCGATCATGGTCGCCTTCCACCTCCTCGCCGACGCCGGCGACGAGGTGCTCTACAGCGAGCCGGCCTGGTTCTGCTACGCGCCGGCGGCGCACGCCGCCGATCTCCAGCCGCGCCGCGTCGCCCTCAAGGCGCCGCGCTTCGACCTCGACCTCGCAGCGATCGAGGCGGCGATCACGCCGAAGACCCGCATCGTCGTCGTCAACACCCCGCACAACCCGACCGGCCGCATCTACCCGACCGAGACGCTTGGCGAACTCGCCGAGCTGCTGGAGCGCGCCTCGCGGCGGATCGGCCGGCGCATCTTCATCCTCGCCGACGAGCCCTATCGCCGCCTTCGCTTCGACGGCCGTGCCTTCGTCAGCCCGGCCGCCGTCTATCCCTGGACGCTGATCTCCTACAGCTACGGCAAGGTGCTGCTGGCGCCGGGGCAGCGCATCGGCTACCTGGCGCTCTCGCCGCTGATGCCGGACGGCGAGCGGCAGGCGCTGTCTGGGGCATTGTTTGCGGCTCAGATGGCGCTCGGCTGGTGCTTCCCCAACGCGGTGATGCAATACGCCATCCCCGACCTCGAACGCCTCGCCATCGACGGCGCCGCGCTCGCCCGCCGCCGCGACCGCCTGACCGCGGCGCTAACCGCCGCCGGCTTCGCCGTCCTGCCGCCGGAGGGGACGTTCTACCTCTGGGCGCGGTGGCCGGGGGGCGACGCGACGGGCGAGAGCGGCGAGCACCAGCCGCAATGGAACGCGCTCGCCGACCGCGACGTGTTCGTGATGCCCGGCGAAGTCCTCGGCGGCCCCGGCCACCTCCGCATCAGCCTCACCGCCTCCGACGCCATGGTCGACGCCGCCCTGCCGGCGTTCGCGGGGCTGGGCGGGGAATAGGGGGGCGGGTTCGCTCGGTCTCCGGAGATCAATCCAGAAGCGAGCTTTCATCGCCTTTCGTCACTACGCCCAATACTTTTTGGACGTTGAAGGTATTGAAGTCGTTTTGATAAACGCCCAGGTGTGGTTCGAAAACTTGCTCGAAATGCAGCTCCACGTCCAACGCATCGCCGGCGCCTAAGAGAACCTCGCGACTAAACAACTTCTGAAGAAACATATCATCGCTTATTCGAGCGGAGATCGGCACTCCGTTCCACTCGAAGGACCATTTGTGCTTTCCCGGCCTCAGCCACAACTTTAGAATTATGAGCCGAACTCGCTCTGCGATCCTCGCGCGCCGCCGAGCATCCTCCGAAATGATTTCCGGCAACGCAGCGAGCCTCGGAAAGTCGGAACGCGGAATTTGCACAAGGGGCGTCGTGTCTGCCAGTCTCGGTGTCAAACCGAAATTCTCCACCGCCGGATCACTCTGCAATACATCAAAAGCTTGCGAAAGTTTCCTGCTGATCTCGAAGTCTTTCTGAGCGCTCCGCGAATGCTCGTAGACCGAGCGCGGTACAATTATCCTGTCGTCGCCGCGACTTATGATGACCTCTCGGTCATTGACATTTATCGCGACTGTTGTGTCATTGCTCAACAGCTTCTCGTAGATGAGGGTCGCTACCACGGCCCAAAGCACGTTCTCAATTCCTCGCGAAAAGAATCCACCCAAACCCTTGTGAATCTTTTTGAGGATTGCCCTGAAGCTGCCGGGCCCCAGCGCTTCCAAGCGAATTTCGATTGACTGGCCAGGATCCAGTAATTGACTGACCGAGCGTGCTGCGTCTGCGAACGCCACGAGGGAATTTGCGAATGTGTAGGCGTCAACACTGGCCAAAGGGCCGCCGTAGTGGATGACGATTTGGTCCCCGCTGACCTGGGACAGGTCGATCGTTCCCATGGCTTCCCCCGGCTCTCGCCAGTTGACAGGCATACCAGCAACTCCAAATTGGTGCGAATGTGATCCTTCGACCGGGACGGCGTGCCGTCACGGGCTCTCTGTGGCGGATGTGGCGGATGTGGCGGATGTATCGGGAGGCGGCGCGAGGTAGCGTTCCCACGAGTCCTTGAGATCGGCTCGCAGATAGCCGCGGAAGAAGGCGGCTTCGATCCGTTTGGATACCGGCTTGATTTCGTAGCTCCGTAGCCGCACCGCCAGTCCTCGGGCGTCTAGCGGCTTGCCTTTGATGTCTCCCCATGGAGACTCGGGAATCTTGATCAACTCCTGGAGAAGGAAGTCGGTCGGCTGGAAGTCGGCCTCGCCGAATACATGTTTGAGGTCGGTGAGGAGTCTGATCCCCAAGCTGGGTGGCCTACCCCGAGCATCCGCCACAAGCGCCACAGCCGCCACACGCGCCACCTTCGGCCACTCCCCGCCCGCCGCGTCGGCGATGGCGAGGAGGGGTTCCCAGATGTCGGCGTTGCGGTCGGCGATCTCCGGCGGCAGGACCGGGCGGGCTTCGCCGAGGGTGCCGAGGCGGGTTGCCGCCCAGGCGGCGAGGCGGGTCGCCAGGAGTTCGGCGGCGGGCGCCTCGTCGCGGTCGCGGAACGGGTCGACGCGCTCGCCCGGCGCGCGGCGGCGCATCCGCACGACGATCGAGCGCGACATCAGCGTATCCGGCAGGTCGCCGAGGCCGGCCATCGCCAGCGCGCAATAGGCCGGGATCTCCTCCGGCACGACGCTCTTGCCCTTGACCGTGCAGCGGCCGGCGACGCCGCTCTTGTGGTGGCCGGCATTGAGCAGCGCGCGGATGTCCTCGTGCTCCTTGGCGCGCGGGCCGAACACCGTGTCGATCTCGTCGTAGAGGAGCGTCGTCTGGCCGGCGCCGACCTTGCGGAAGAGATAGGCGGGCGAGGTGTTGACCGCATGCACCGCGCCGGGGACGAGCAGCGCCGAGACTTCGAGCGCCCGCGACTTGCCGGAGGCGGGCTCCGGCGAGAGGAAGGCGATGCGCGGCGTGGTGTACCAGGCGTCCATCGCGTGGGTGTGGGCGATCCACAGCGTGTGGGCGACATGCGCGGCGTCGCTGGGATAGGCGATGAAGCGGCCGAGAAAGGCGTGGACCGCGTCGAGGATGACGGAGCCCTCGCGGTTGGTCGATTGGGCGGCGGCGGCGAGCGCTTGGCGCAGCGCCTCCAGGCCGTACATGCGGTGATAGTCGTTGGCGTCGACGGTCATGGCGGGAGCCTTCTAGCGAGAGGTCAAAGCGAGGAGATCGGCGAAGTTGGAGAGCTCGACGGAGAGGCCGCGCGCGGCGAGGCGGCGGACGAGTTGGAGAGCGTGGCGAAGGCCGGCGAGGTCGGCCTCGGCGAGGATGGTCGGCACGGCGTAGGCGGGAATGGCGTCGGCAAGCGCGGGCAGGCGGGAGGCGGAGCCCGCCGCCCAGACGCCGGCGCCGGTGGCGGCGGCAAGCGAGAGGCCGGTTTCGACCCCCTCGCAGAGGATGAGGTCGAGGCGGTCGGTCAGCGGCGAGAGGACGATCGGCACGCCGGCCGAGGGGCCGAGCATGATCTTCGCCGGCCCGCCGTCCGCCGCCTCCGCCTTGCCGCTGCCGTCGGGCTTGAGGCGGATCAGATGGATGCCGGCGACGCCGCTCTGATCGACGGCAAGCCGCCCCGGCTCCGGCTCGTCGGGGAAGGCGAAGGCGGAGACGATGGCGGGGGGATAAGTGCCCCGCCCGACCCCGAGGTCATCAGACCGAGGGGGAATGGCGGCAGTGCCCCGCCCGACCCCGAGGTCATCAGACCGTGGGGGAATGGCGGTAGTGCCCCGCCCGACCCCGAGGTCATCAGACCGAGGGGGAATGGCGGTAGTGAGAGACCTGGCGGGGAGGAACCCCATCGTCGGCGGATAGGGCGGCGGGCAGTGGCGGACCTCGCGGAGGTAGCGCTCGCCGATGCTGCCTTCGAGCGGCTGCCGTGCCGCCCAGAGGCGGCGGGCGAGGCGGAGCCGGTCCCCGTCGCCGTCCGCGCCGCCCTTCGCCGGGGCGAGCGGTCGAGGTTTGGAAGCAGGAGCGGCGCGCGCGGTCCTCGCCGGGCGGGGGCTGGTCCCGTCGCGGGCGCCGCCCTGGGCGCCGCAGCGGGCGCAGACGAAGCTGGCGAAGCCGGCCTCCTCCTGCCAGATGCGGAGCACCTTGCGGACGCGGTTGGCGGGGGCGCGGCGGGCCGGCCCGCAGAGCGGGCAGGGAACGTCGTGGATGCCGAGACGGCCGCCGGTGAGGGCGGCGAGATCGGCGAATGCGAGCGGCGAGGCCATCGGCCGTCGTCCTTCTCCAGGGCCGTCCAAGCGCGGCCGTTTCCTCTCCTCCCTCCTGTCGCAACCGGCGCCGCCGGCCCCCACTCATGGCTGCTCTAGGAACGAATTGCGTACGAAATAAGGCAGAGAGGTAGGGGCAGGCGAGAATATTTGCTGCTAGCGGAGGGATCTGCGTTGGAGCGGCGGAGCGGCGGGCTCGTCAGCCGAGCAGCGCTTCGGCCCCCGACCACAGCTCGCGCACGATCGTCTCGGCGCTCTGCGCCCGCGCCAGCCCCGCTGCCTGTCCCGCCCAGGCCTGCATCCGCTCGACGTCGCCGGCTTCGACCGCCGCCGCCCGCATCGGCGCCGTCAGCCGGCGCTGACGCGGATAGGGCGCCGGCGGCGGCGCGGCGGGATCGGTCGCCGCCCGCACATAGGCGGTGTCGAGCGAGCGGCCGGCCCGCCCGCTGAAGACGCGGCTGACCGTGGTGTCCTCCGGTGCGGCGCGGCCGAGCGCGTCGGCCCAGGCGCCGGGGATTGCCGCCTCCGGCGCGCGGAGGAACGCCGTGCCGACCTGGACGGCGCTGGCGCCGAGGGCGAGCGCCGCGGCGACGCCCCGTCCGTCGCCGATGCCGCCGGCGGCGATCACCGGCACGTCGACCACATCGGCAATCGCCGGCACCAGGGCGGCGAGCCCGACCATGCGCCGTTCCGCTCCCGCCGCCGCGAAGGCGGCGCGATGGCCGCCCGCCTCGGCGCCCTGCGCGACGATCGCATCGGCTCCCGCCGCCGCTGCCGCCTTGGCCTCGGCGAGCGTCGAGACCGCCGCGAACCAGGCGATGCCGCGCCGCTTCAGCTCGGCGACGAACGCCGGCGGGAAGAGGCCCATCACCGAGGAGGCGATCGCCGGCGAGGCTTCCAGCATCGCCGCGCATTGCGCCGCGAAGTCGGGCGCCTGCGTGTCGTTGGGGCGTTCCGGCGGCGCCGGCCCGAACCCGGCAAGGAAGCTGCGGAGCCGCGCATCGTGCGCGGCATCGGCCGCCGGCTCCGCCTCGGGGATCCAGTTGTTGAGCTGGAACGGGCCGGCGGTCTTGGCCCGCACCGCCCTCGCCCAGCCGAGGATCTCCTGCGGCTGCATCGTCAAGACGCCTGCCGCGCCGGCGCCGCCGCCCTCGGCGACCGCGACCGAAAGCGCCGGCGAGGGGACGCCCGCCATCGGCGCCAGGAACACCGGCACGCGCATGCCGAAGCGGGCGGCAAAGGCGCTGCCGCGGGCAAGGAGGGCGCTCATCGATGTCAGCTGCGCGCCGCGCCCGGCCAGCGGATCACCGTCCGCCCGAAGAGGGCCAGCAGCGGCGCCGCCAGCCACGCCAGGCCGAAGTGCCAGACAAGCGCGGTCGGCGTCACGTCGGCATGGTGGAAGAACTGCAGCGCGAAGGCGACCGTCGCCGCCGGCGCCAGCGCCGCATAGAAAAGCGTCAGCCGCGGCGCCAGCGGCAGCGCCCGCCGCAGCATCAGCAGCATTGCCGCCGCCGGCACGATGCCGGCAATCGCCATCGCCGGCAGGCAGCCGAAATCGATGCCGAGGCCGAACCAGGCCGCGCCGCTCTCGGCGATCCCGTCGGCGCAGGCGGCCCCGAGCGTGAACAGCCAGAGCCCCAGCGGCGGCAGCGGCGCCAGGCGGTAGAGGCGCGGCATGCCCGGCGTCGAGACCGCGAAGGCGGCCATCGCCGCGGCGATGGCGGTGGCGAGCGCGGCGCACTGCTCGGCCAAGAAGCGCGGCTCCTTGAGCAGCGCCGCCACGTCGCGGTCGAAGCCGTGCCACACCGCCGTCGCGGCGATGAAGGAGGGCGATGCCGAGCCAGACCAGCGCCCGCGTCGCCGGCGCGGCCAGCCGGCGGACCGGCGTGCCGTCGTCGGCGAGGCGCTGGATGAGGGTTTCGGTGTCCACGGCTCAGGCGTCTCCGGTCAACTTGCGGCGCAGGCTCTTCAGCGCCCGATGCATCGCGATCTTCAGCGACGGCACGCTGGCGCCGCTGATCTCCGAGGCTTCCTTCAGCGACAGCTCCTCCAGCTTCAGGAGGCGCACCGCCGTCCTTTGCCCGGCCGGCAGGCCGGCGATGGCGTCCCTGAGGGCCGGGCGGTCGTCGTAGGCCGCCATATCCGAATTCGCTGCGGCAAGCTCAAAGGTTTCGGGGTGGTCCTCGGCCGCGACCTCGCGCCGCGCGCGGCGGTAGGTGCGGCGCTGGTGGTCGGCCAGGCGATTATTGGCGATGGCGAGGAGCCAGGGCAGGAACGGCCGGGCGGGGTTGTAGCTGGCGCGACCGGCATGAATGGCCATCAGGATGTCCTGGACGATGTCCTCGCGGTCGGCGGCGGCGATGGCGGCGCTCCGCCGTGCCACCGCGCGTCTGAGGATCGGCAGGATCGCGTCGAGCAGGCGCCGATAGGCGGCGCGGTCGCCGTCCTGCGCGGCCGCCATCAGCGCGGCGAAGTCTGTCGGCTCTCCGGTCATCTGGCGCCTTCCCACCGGCAAGTGGTCGTGCCCGAGAGCGCGAGCGTAACCTTTTTGCCCGCCCCGGCGAAATGGGAAACAGCGGGACCGGCCGGTCCCGCCCGCTCAGAGCGGCAATAACCCCGGAACGGGAGGAACACCCCCCATGAACAATCGCCTGATGCTCGCCTCGCTTTTCGCCGCCGCCGTCGCCGCCCCGCAGGTCGCCACCGCGATCCCCGCCAACGGCCCGGTGGCCAAGCCCGCCTACAATGCCGAGAAGTGCTACGGCATCGCCAAGGCCGGCGAGAACGACTGCGCGGCGACCGGCAACCACTCCTGCGCCGGCCTGCAGAAGGTCAACAACGACCCGCAGGGCTGGATCTACGTGCCGACCGGCTACTGCGCCCGCATCACCGGCGCCAGCCTGACGCCGAAGGCCTAAGCTCACTCGACCCCAAGGCTCAAGGCACATGAACGTGGCCGCCTCCTCCCCGCGCCCTGCCCACCCCCTCGGTGCGGGCGTCGGTCTGCGGCTTCCCCACCTCCGCGAGGTGGCGGCCACTTTGCCCGCCGCGGCGTGGTTCGAGGTCCACCCCGAGAACGTCGTCGCCAATCCCCATGCCCGCGAGCTGCTGCGCTCGCTCGCCGAGCGCTACCCGCTGTCGCTGCACACTGTCGGCCTTTCGGTCGGCAGCGCCGGCGGCGTCGATCGAGAGCACCTCGCCCGCATCCGCGTCCTCGCCGACGAACTGCAGCCGTTCCTTCTCTCCGGCCATCTCGCCTGGTCGACCCACGCCGGCGAGTACCTGAACGACCTGCTGCCGCTCCCCTATGACGAGGAGACGCTCGCGGTCGTCGCCGACGAGATCGACGCCGTGCAGACCGGCCTTCGCCGCGTCTACCACCTGGAAAACCCGTCGAGCTATTTCGGCTTCGCCGGCTCGACCATGACCGAGGTCGAGTTCCTGACCGAGCTTGTCCGCCGCACCGGCTGCCGCCTCCTCTGCGACGTCAGCAACGTCCACGTTTCCTCGCGGAACCTCGGCTACGACCCCATCGCCTATCTCGACGGCCTCCCCGCCGGCGCCGTCGGCGAACTCCATCTCGGCGGCTTCGCCGTCGAGCCCGACCAGGGCGATCCGGAGGCGACGGTGATCGTCGATACCCACGACCGGCCGATAGATGACGCCGCTTGGGTGCTCTATTCCCACGCCGTCGCCCGATTCGGCCGGCAACCGACGCTGATCGAGTGGGACGCCGACCTTCCCACCCTCGCCGTCCTCCTCGGCGAAGCGGCGCGTGCCGACGCCATCGCCGCCTCGACCCTGGCCGCCCATGTCGCTGCTTGAGACGCAGAGCTGGCTCCGCGCCGAGATCGCCGGCCGCGGCGATCGCCCGCCCCCGGCGATCTATGGCGGCCGCGCCCCGCATGACCGCCTCGCCATCTATCGCCGCAACTACGCCGTCAGCCTGCTCCGCGCCCTGATGGCGAAATTCCCGGCGACCCATTGGCTGCTCGGCGATGCGACCTTCCAGGCCGTCGCCGCCGCCTATGTCGCCGCCCATCCGCCGCGCCGCCCGGCGCTCGCCGAATATGCCGCCGACTTCCCCGCCTTCCTCGCCGCCGCCGAGGAGATCGCCGCCGTCCCCTACGCCGCCGACCTCGCCACCCTCGACCGGAGCCTCGCCGAGGTGGCGATCGCCGCCGACGGCCCGCCGCTCGCCATCGCCGCGCTGGCGTCGCTCGCGCCGGAGCGCCTGCCCGACCTTCGCCTCCGCCTGATGACCGGGCTCCGCTACGCCGCGCTCGCCTGGCCGGTCGACGACCTCGTCCGCCTCTTCCTCGCCGAGACGCGGCCGGAGCGGCTGGAGTTCGAGCCACAGGCGGTTGCGCTGGAGGTGCAGGGCGCGCGCGGCGTCTACCGCATCGACCGTCTCGCCGCCGGCCCCTTCGCCTTCCGCCGCGCTCTTGCCGATGGCGCGACCCTCGGCGCTGCCGCCGAGGCAGCGTTCGGCGCCGATGGCGCCTTCGATCCTGGCGCCGCGCTGCAGGCCCTCTTCGCCGACGGCCTCGTCGCCGGCCTCATCGCTGCCGAGGGAGAAGCCTCATGACCGCCGAACCCGCCGCGCTGGCCGCCGCCCCGGCTGCCGACTGGCCGCCGCGCCTCTGGTTCGTGGCGGTGCGCGCCTGGCTCGCCCGCTTCCCCCTGGCGCTCCTGCAACTCGCCATCCGCATCAGCCTCGGCTCGCTGTTCTTCAACGCCGGGCTGATCAAGCTCCGCTCCTTCGAGTTCGCGGTCCAGCTCTTCGCCGACGAATACAAGGTGCCGCTGATCGACCCCGAGGTCGCGGCGGCGCTGGCGACCTTCAACGAACTCGTCTGGCCGGTCTTTCTTTTCGTCGGCTTCGCCACCCGCTTTGCCGTCCTGCCGCTCCTTGCCATGGATGCGGTGATCCTCTGGACCTTCCCGCAAGCCTGGAACGAGCAGCTCCTCTGGGCGTCGGGCTTCCTCCTGCTCCTCACCCGCGGCGCCGGCCCGATCTCGCTCGACGCCCTGATCGAGCGCTGGTTCGCCCGGCGCGCCGGGCCGGCGGCGTAAGCCCGTACAGCATTCGTTCAGGGTCGAACGGATAGCCTCCCCGGCAAAATGGGCTTAACAGCTTCAGGAATGCCGGCGATGACCGTCCGTTTTGCCAAGCGCGCCGCCCTCGCGGCAGCGCTGACCGTGGGCACCGCGCTTGGCGCCGCCGCGCAAACGCCGCCGGCCGAGTTTCCCGCCGCCGCGCTCGGCGCCGCACAGGCCAAGCTCGGCCATGCCCTCCTGGAGAAGATGGCCGCCGATCCCGCCCACGGGCGGCTGGTGGTTTCGCCGGCCGGCGTTGCCGCCGTCCTCGCCGACCTCGACCTCGGCGCCGACGAGGCGATGCATGCCGCCATCGTCAGGACGCTCGGCTTCGACGGCGCCAAGGGCGACGCGGCGATGGCGAGCCTTCGCCGCACCGCGCAGAGCCTTGCCGCGGCCGCCGCCAAGGACGGCCCGCTGACCTTCGCCGACGCGATCTTCGTCGACGCCGCGGTGAGCCTTGAGGACGCCGCGCGCCGCGATCTCGCCGCCGCCGGCATCGAGACGCAGACGCAGCCGCTCGCCACCATGCCCGGCGTCGCCGCCGTCAACGACTGGGTCGACAAGCACACCAAGGGCGCGATCAAGTCGATCCTCGATAACCCGATCCCCGGCGCCGCCTTCGTTGCCGTCAATGCGCTGCACTTCAAGGACGACTGGCGCTTCGCCTTCCCGGCGGCGCAGACCAAGCCGCACGCCTTCGCCACCGCCGACGGCAAGGCGCTCGAAGTGCCGATGATGGCCCTGCCGGCGAGCCCGCTCGCCTTCCGCCAGGACGACCGTTTCATCGCCGTCTCGCTCCCCTATAAGACCGCCGGCCTCAGCCTCCTTGTCGTCACCACCAAGGACCGGCCGGCGAGCTTTGCCGACTTCGCTCCCGCCGCGTCCTGGCTCGACGGCAGCGGCTTTGCCGAGGCGAGGGGGACGGTGGCGCTGCCCCGCTTCGGCGTCGAAAGCTCCGCCCATCTCCTCGGCCACCTCGATGCCCTTGGCCTTCGCGAGGCCCGCACCCCGACCGCCTTCGGCAAGTTCACCAAGAGCCCGGCGCTCCTCACCGACGTCGTCCAGAAGACCATGATCAAGGTCGACGAGACCGGCACCGAGGCCGCCGCCGCCACCGCCGCCATCACCACCCGCGCCCTCCGCCCGACCGACACCGTCGAGATGGTGGTGGATAAGCCCTTCCTCTTCGCCTTGCGCGACGAGAGAAACGGGTTGACGCTGATGACCGGCTACGTCGACGACCCGACCGGCAAATAGGCTTGCTCCGAGCGGCGGGGCAGGCGAGGGCGGACGGGAGCCGGGGCGGGACGAGCCGGCGCGGGGGAGGGGCAACAGATGTCAACGCAGAGCCTGATCATCATCGGCATCGTCGGCGTGCTCGCCGGCTGGATCGCCGGCCAGGTCATTCGCGGCGGCGGCTTCGGCCTGATCGGCGACCTGATCGTCGGCGTCGTCGGTGCCCTGCTCGGCGGCTGGCTGCTGCCGCGCGTCGGCATTCATATCGATCCCGCCATCGCCGTCCTCATCATCACCGCGACCATCGGCGCGATCGTCCTTCTCCTGCTGCTCCGCCTGGTGCGGCGCGTCTGAGGCGGCGGCCTCCGCCGCATGGCCGCCATGCCTTGACGGCCGCCGCGCGCCGGGACTACCGCATCCGCCCTGGATAGGCCGGTCGCCGCCAGCGGCGCGCCGCCTCGCCAGTTGCAGCGGGCTCGCCATGCAGGAGACATCGCCGGGAGAAGCCGCGGGGCCGAGCCAGGCCGCGGGGAGAGACGCCGGCGGGCCGGTCTGGTCGCTCGACGGGCTGCGGGTCGGCGCCGGCCTGGCGCTGCCGGTTTCGCCCGGCATCGTCGGCTTCGGCCTTGCCGTCGGCGCCACCATCGCCGCCAAGGGCTTCAGCTACTTCGACAACATGCTGATGAATGTCGTCGTCTATGCCGGCATGTCGCAGCTGGTGGCCCTCGATATGTGGCCGGCGCACCTGACTGTGGACGCGGTCGTCGCCCTTGCCGTCGTCACCGCCACCGTCAATGCCCGCATGCTGCTGATGGGTGCCTCGCTCTATCCCTGGCTCGGCAAGTCGCCGGCCTGGAAGATCTATCCGACGCTGCATCTGATGACCGATCCCGGCTGGCTGATCGCGCTCCGCTACCGCGCCGGCGGCGGCTCCGATGCCGGCGTCTTCCTCGGCACCAGTCTCGTCCTCGCCGCCGTCTGGTTCGCCGCCGTCACCGCCGGCTATGTCCTCGGCACCCAGATCGCCGATCCCAAGCGCTACGGCATCGACCTCGTCATGCCGATCTTCTTTGCCGCCATGCTGGTGCCGCTCTGGCACGGCGGCCGCCGCGCCGTCGGCTGGCTGGTCGCCGGCGTCGTCGCGCTTCTCGTCCAGCGCCTCTGGGGCGGCTGGTGGTTCATCGTCGCCGGCTCGCTCGCCGGCAGCCTGGTCGGCGGGCTCCTCGATGGCAAGCGCTGAGGCCGGCGATCTCGGCTTTGCCGTGGCGGTCTTCGCCATGGCCGCCGTCACCTATTTCATGCGCGCCGGCGGCTTCTGGATCATGGCCAAGATCCCGCTGACGCCGCTGCTGCGCCGCTCGCTGGAGTCGCTCCCCGGCGCGGTCGTCACCGCCAGCATCCTGCCGATCGTCGCCCGCGAGGGCGCCGCGGCGATGCTGGCGATTGCCGCCGCCGGCGTGGCGATGCTGGCGACCCGCCGCGACTACCTGGCGGTGATCGCCGGCATGATTGTCGCCGCTTTCGCCCGCGCGGGTGGACTTTAGCCCCGCCGCCGGGGCAAATGCCCTCCGGGAAACGCGCGTCCCCGGGAGGAACGCATGTCGTCGCTTGCTCTGGTCTCGATCCTGTCGCCGGATCGCCTCGGTCTCGTCGCCGAGATCGCCGACCATCTGTTCACCATCGGCATCAACCTGCTCGACGCCAATTTCGCGGCGCTCGGCGCCGGCGCCGAGTTCGTCGCGGTCTGCCAGCTGCCGCCCGGCATGACGCTGCCGGAGGTCAAGGCCGGCCTCGGTGCGCTGCCGGAACTCCGCGAAGCCGAAATTCGCGTCGTGCCCTACCGCTTCGATCCCAAGCCGCCCGAGGGCAATCGCATCACCCACCGCATCACCGTCTCCGGCGGCGATCAGCTGGGGCTGGTGGCGCGCCTCGCCGACGTCTTCCGCCAGAACGGCGCCAATATCGTCCGCCTTGAGGCGAGGAAGCTCCCTGACGAGGACGGCGGGCTCTACGTCACCCGCTTTGCCGTCGCCATCCCGCCGGACAAGGAGACGGTCTGCCTGGCGATGATCGCCAACACCGCCGGCACCCTCGGCCTCGCCAGTTCGGTCCGCGCCAACGACGGCTGACCCGCCGCGGCCTCAAGCCGGCCGCACCGCCTTGGCCAGTGCCTGGTCCTCGACGCGGATTCGCACCGCCAGGATCGCCGCGTTGAGCAGGCTGAACCCGAGGGCGTACCAGGGGAGGCCGAAGGCGAGCGGCAGGCAGGCGATCTCCGCCGCCACCACCACGTAGTTCGGGTGGTTGACCAGGCGGTACGGGCCGCGCGCCACCAGCCTCTCGCCGGGAATCACCACCACCCGTGTCGTCCAGCGCCGGCCGAGGGTGGCAAGCACCCACGCCCTCCCGACCTGGATGAGAGCAAAGAGCGCCACAAACGCCCAGACGATCGGCTGGCGGTCGGCGAGCAGCCACAGGCCGACCAGCCAGGCGGTGTGCAGCGCGATCATCCACGGATAGTGCGCCCGCCCGAACTCGATGCCGCCCGCCGCCACCAGCCGCCGCATATTGGCCTCGGCATAGACGACCTCGGCGAGGCGCTGCACGCTGACCAGGCCGAGGATGACGATTGCCGCCGGGCTCACCGCGCGACCTCGTAGGTGAGGAGGCTCGCCGTGAAGCCTGGGCCGAGCGCCGCCATCAGGCCGGGCCCGGAGGCGCCGGCGGCGAGCGCCCGTTCCAGAATGAACAGCGCCGTCGGTGCCGACATGTTGCCGTAGTCGGCGAGCACCGCGCGCTCGTGCTTCAACTGCCCCGGCGCAAAGCCGAACGCCGCCTCCAGTGCGTCGAGCACCTTGCCGCCGCCGGGATGGAAGACCAGATGGGCGAAGTCCTCCAGCCGCCGTCCGCCCTTGGCAAGCGCGCCGATCACCGTCGGACGCATATGCGTGCCGACGAAATCGGGGATCGAGCGCGAGAGGATCACGCCGAAGCCGACCGGGTCCATCTCCCATCCCATGATGTCGACCGTATCGGGCCAGGTGTGCTCGTAGCTCTCGCCGAGGCTGAGGCGCGCGTTCGCGCCGGCCGGCCCCAGCACCGCCGCCGCGGCGCCGTCGGCAAAGAGCGCCGTCGCCACCATGTTGCGCGCCGAGAAGTCGTCGAGGCGGAAGGCGAGGGTGCACAGCTCGATCACCACCAGCAGCACGTGGCCGCCCGGATTGGCGCGGGCAAGCCGCGTCGCCAGCGAGAGGCCGGTGACGCCGCCGGCGCAGCCGAGCCCGAACACCGGCACCCGCTGGACGTCCGCCCGGAAGCCGAGTTCGGTCAGCAGCCTTGCTTCCAGCGACGGCGTGGCAACGCCGGTCGAGGAGACGGTGACGATGGTGTCGATCGCCCCGGCGCCGACACCGGCCTCCGCCAGGGCGGCGGTGGCGGTGCGGCGGAAGAGGGCGGAGGCGGCATCCAGGAAGGCGCGCGTCCGCGACGGCCAATCCTGCGGCTCGAGGAACCAGGTGAGCGGCACTGGCGAATAGCGCTTCTCGATGCCGGTGTTGCGGAACATCGGCGCGAAGAAGGCGAAGTCCTCGCCGCGCTCGGCAAAGACGGTATGGCCGGCGCGCACCAGGTCGTCGGTCGCCAGGCAATGCTCGGGAACGGCCGTGGCGAGGCCGAGAAGGGCGGGATTGGTGGTCATCGCAGTCGCCTCGTCGGCGCGCTCTCCCCGCCCTTGGGAGCGCGAGCCCCTTGCCCGCCCGGCGGGCAGCTTAGTCCGCATCGGGCACGGGCGTCACTCGCCTCGCCGCGCCGCCGTTCGAACCCTAGCGTTTCGGCCGTTCCGCTTCGCCCGGCGCGGCAAAAAACGTCGGGAAAAAGGGGCAAAATGCCTCCCTGCGTGCTATATAAATAAGAGTAATTTCCGGGCGAATCGCATGCGGGTCGCGGCGGATCGGCGAGGGCCTCGCAAAAAGGCTCCGGCCGACCGCCCCGGCGAAGCGCTCACCACACGACGCGAGGGATAGGCCGCCTCATGTCCGAACTGCCGAAGGGGCCCATGGCGGGCGACGAATACAGCGCGGAATCGATCAAGGTCCTGAAGGGCCTCGACGCCGTCCGCAAGCGCCCGGGCATGTATATCGGCGACACCGACGACGGCTCGGGCCTGCACCACATGGTCTACGAGGTCGTCGACAATTCGATCGACGAGGCGCTCGCCGGCCACGCCAACGAAGTGCTGGTGACCCTGAACGCCGACGGCTCCTGCACTGTGCGCGACAACGGCCGCGGCATCCCGACCGGCATCAAGCCCGACGACGATCACGAGCCCAAGCGCTCGGCCGCCGAGATCGTCTTCACCGAGCTTCACGCCGGCGGCAAGTTCAACCAGAACGCCTACAAGGTCTCGGGCGGCCTGCACGGCGTCGGCGTCTCGGCGGTGAATGCGCTGTCGACGTGGCTGCGCGCCCGTATCTGGACCGGCGGCCGCGAGTCGTTCATCGAATTCGCCGACGGCCATCCCGTCGCCCCGCTCCGCGACGTCGGGCCGGCAGCGGCCGGCCAGCGCGGCACCGAGGTCAGCTTTCTCCCATCGCCGCAGACCTTCAAGATCGTCGAGTTCGATCGCGACACCCTCGAGCATCGCCTGCGCGAACTCGCCTTCCTCAATTCCGGCGTCCGCATCGTCCTCACCGACCGCCGCGGCGTCGAGCCGAAGGTCGAGGAGATGAAATACGAGGGCGGCCTCGCCGCCTTCGTGCGCTACCTCGACCGCACCAAGCATCCGCTGATCGGCGAGCCGATCCTGATCGCCGCCGAGCGCGACGGCATCGGTGTCGAGCTGGCGATGTGGTGGAACGACAGCTACCACGAGAACACGCTCTGCTTCACCAACAACATCCCGCAGCGCGACGGCGGCACCCATCTCGCCGGCTTTCGCGGCGCGCTGACCCGCCAGCTCACCGGCTATGCCGACGGCAATGGCGGCTCGCGCAAGGATAAGGTCGACCTCAGCGGCGAGGATTGCCGCGAGGGACTGACCGCGGTGCTGTCGGTCAAGGTCCCCGACCCCAAGTTCTCGTCGCAGACCAAGGACAAGCTGGTCTCCTCCGAGGTGCGGCCGGTGGTCGAGAGCGCGATCAACGAGGCGCTCGGCGCCTGGCTGGAGGAGCATCCCGCCGAGGCGAGGGTGATCGTCGGCAAGATCGTCGAGGCCGCCGCCGCCCGCGAGGCGGCGCGCAAGGCCCGCGAGCTGACGCGCCGCAAGGGCGCCCTCGACATGGCCTCGCTTCCCGGCAAGCTCGCCGACTGCCAGGAGCGCGATCCGGCCAAGGCCGAGATCTTCATCGTCGAGGGCGACTCGGCCGGCGGCTCGGCCAAGCAGGGCCGCCATCGCGAGAACCAGGCGGTGCTGCCGCTGCGCGGCAAGATCCTCAATGTCGAGCGCGCTCGCTTCGACAAGATGCTGTCGTCCGAGCAGATCGGCACGCTGATCCTCGCCCTCGGCACCGGCATCGGCAAGGACGAGTTCTCGCCCGACAAGCTGCGCTATCACAAGGTCATCATCATGACCGACGCCGACGTCGACGGCGCCCATATCCGCACTCTGCTGCTGACTTTCTTCTTCCGCCAGATGCCGGAGCTGATCGCCCGCGGCCACATCTTCATCGCCCAGCCGCCGCTCTATAAGGTCAAGCGCGGCAATTCCGAGCAGTACCTCAAGAACGAAGCGGCGCTCGAGGCCTATCTGGTCGCCGGCGGCGTCGAGGAGGCGCGGCTTCGCCTCGGCGACGGCGAGGAGATCGCCGCCGCCGACCTGATGCGCGTCGTCGACGAGGCGCGCAGCGTCGGGCACATCCTCGATGGCCTGCACAGCCGCTACAGCCGCAGCGTCGTTGAGCAGGCGGCGATCCTCGGCGCGCTCAACGCCGAGCGTCTGGCCGACCAGGCGAGGGCGGCCGCCATCGCCGCCGATCTTGCCCGGCGCCTCGATGCCGTCTCCGAGGAGACCGAGCGGGGCTGGAAGGGGAGCCTTGCCGAGGACGGCGGCCTTCTCCTGGAACGCGAGGTGCGCGGCGTCCGCGAAGCCGCCTTCATCGACACCGCGCTCATCCATTCCGCCGATGCCCGCAAGCTCGACGGCTATGCCGGCCGGCTGCAGGCCGTCTACGCCGGCCAGGCGATCCTCAAGCGCCGCGATGCCGACACGCCGGTCCACGGCCCGCGCGACCTCCTCGCCGCCGTCTTTGCCGCCGGCCGCAAGGGCGTCTCGATCCAGCGCTACAAAGGCCTCGGCGAGATGAACGCCGACCAATTGTGGCAGACCACCCTCGACCCTAACGCCCGCTCGCTCCTCCAGGTCAAGGTCAAGGAGGCCGACGAGGCCGACGATCTTTTCGCCAAATTGATGGGCGATGAAGTCGAGCCGCGTCGCGATTTCATCCAGGCGAACGCCCTTTCGGTCGCCAATCTCGACGTGTAGGACGGCTCCGCAGGGGCCGTTCGGGATTGGTTGCGCGAGGGGGGGGCGTATGCGTCGTCTGGTGTGGCTGCTCGGCTGTGTCGCGTTTCCCTCCACGCTCGGCCTTGCCGCCGACACCTGGACCGGCTGCTACCAGCGGGTCTTCGACGCCAACGCCCTGAAGAATGCGCCGCGCCTGCAGCTGCGGGTGCTGGGCGTCCAGATCCTCGCCAAGGACTCCGACCTCTCGCTCACCACCTACCCCGCCAAGGTGCGGGCGGCGCCGCGCACCGGCACCAAGACCTATCTCGGTGAGGCGGTCTGCATTTCCACCGGCGGCACGTTGCGCTGCCAGCTCGACAACGGCGACGGCGAATTGCTGCTGACCCGCACCGCCGAGGGCCTCAAGGTGGAGAACGGCGAGCAGTTCTATCTGCACGAACAGGGCGGCACCGGCGAGGTCGAGGTCAAGGGCGACCGCGACAACCGCAGCTTCAGCCTGCCGAGCGCCTCCGCCGCCGTCTGCACCGGCCCGCTACCGCGCTAGCCCTCCGGTCGCGGCTCCTCGCTGCTCTCCGCCACCAGATAGAGCGGACGCCGGCGCACCTCGCTGAGGAGGCGGCCGACATATTCGCCGACGATGCCGAGGACGAGGAGCTGCGCCGCCCCCAGGACGCCGATCGCCGCCATCAGCGAGGTCCAGCCTGAGGCGATGTTCGGCACGAAGAAGAAGCTGAACAGCGAATAGAGGATCAGGAGGCCGCTCGCTCCCGCCGCGCCGAGGGCGAGGTAGATGGCGAGGCGAAGCGGCCGGACGCTATGCGCGGCGATGCCCGAGACGGCGATTTCCAGCAGCGAGCGGAAGCCGAACTTGGTCGCGCCGTGCCGGCGCGTGCCGCGCTTGAAGTCGACCTTGGCCGTCGGATAGCCGAACCAGCGCACCAGGCCGCGCAGGAACACGTCGCGGTCCTCGATGCGGTTGACGACCTCGACGACGCTCCGGTCGAGCAGCATGAAGTCCGAACTTCCCGGTTCCATCCGCACATCGCTGATCGCGTCGAGCAGGCGGTGGAACAGTCTTGAGGCGAGCCTCCGCAGCGCCGGCACCTCGGCGGGATTGTCGATCCGCCGCGTGACGACGACGCGGCTCCCTTTGCGCCACGCGCCGACAAGCTCGGCCAGCACCTCCGGCGGGTGCTCGAAGTCGCAATCCATCACCGCCACCGCGCGGCCGCGCGCGGCCCGCAGTCCCGCCCGGATCGCCGGCTCCTTGCCGAAGTTGCGGACGAGCAGGAGGTAGCGCACCGCTGGGTCGCCGGCCGCCGCCGCGCGGATCGCCGCCGGGGTGCCGTCGCGGCTGCCGTCGTCGACGAACAGGATCTCGTGCGCGCCGAACGGCGCCAGCACGCCGTGCAGCGCCGTCACCATCGGCTGGATGTTGGCGGCTTCGTTATGCGCCGGCAGCACCACCGAGACGATCGGGCCCGGATCGGGAGAGGGAGACGCCATGCTTTGCTTTCAGCCGGAACCGAGAAGCTCTATCCCTGGAACGGCGGGCGAGGCCAAGCGAAATCGGCCGGCGGGGAGGCGGGAAGGCAAAATGGCGTTAACCGGTACGGCGGAGGCCGAGCGCCCCTCGCCTCTCCAGGCGCTTGCCGATCGCTGCCTGCAGCATCCCGGCCGGACCCTGGCGGCGGTCCTGGCGGCGCATTTCGCGATCTGGGTCGCGGTGCCGATCGTGACCTTCCGCAGCCTGCAGATCGACTTCCTCGAGGGCCTGGCGCTCGGCCGCGAGTGGCTGCTCGGCTCGTGGAAACACCCGACGCTGCCTTGGTGGCTGGACGAGATCGCCTATCGCCTCTTCGGCGACGTGCGCGGTCTCTACCTCCTCGGGCCGCTGGCGGCGATCGCCTGCATGGTCGCGGTCTGGCGGCTCGCGCGTGAACTCGTTCCCGCCACCACCGCCCTCATCGCCGTCCTCGCCTTGGAGGGCATGCACTTCTTCAACTTCACCGCCGTCAAATTCGCCCACGACACGCTGCTCCTCCCCTTTGCCGCGCTGAGCGGCTGGTTCTTCTATCGGGCGACGGCGCGGCAGCGGACGGTCGACTGGCTCCTCCTTGGGCTCTTCCTCGCCCTGTCGTTCTGGTCGAAGTATTCGGCCGCGCTGCTGGGTGCGACTCTTGGTCTCGTCATGCTCCTCGACCCGGTCGCGCGGCGCAGTTGGCGCACGCCCGGACCCTATCTCGCCGCTGTCGTCTTCCTTCTCGTCCTTGCGCCCAATCTCTGGTGGCTGGTCACCCATCAGTTCCAGCCGTTCGTCTACGCCGAGGAGTCGGCCCGCGCTGCTACCCGCTGGAGCGAGTACCTGACCTTTCCGCTCCGCTGGGCAGTGAGCCAGATCGCCTTCGTCGCGCCGGCCTTCCTGCTCCTCCTCGTCGTCAGCTATCGCGGCAGCCTCGCGGTCGCGCCGGCGGCGAGCAGCGAGGAGGCGTATGCGCGCCGGCTCCTCGCCGCCCTCGCGCTTGGCCCCTTTCTCATCACCGTCGCTGCCGCCGCGGCGCTCGGCAAGATGCCGCTGCCGCGCTGGGGCTATCCGCTATGGAGCTTCATGCCGCTTGCGGTGTTGTTGTGGTGGCCGCCGATTTCAACGCCGCGGCGGCGGGCCGTGTTCGCGGCCGCCTTCGGTCTCGTCTTCGCCGCCTTCCCGATCGCCTATCTGGTCGGCGAGATTTTCGAGCCGCTGGTGCGCGACCGACCGAAGGCGACAGATTTTCCTGGGGAAGAAATCGCGATGCGGGTGACGGAGATTTGGCATCGGCGCACTGGCCAGCCGCTCGCCTATGTCGGTGGAACGGAATTCCCCACCAACGTCGTCGCACACTATTCGCCCGATCGTCCGCGAGTCCTCGCGCATGGCGATCTCAGTATCAGTCCGTGGATCGACCCCGCGGATTTGCGCCGCCGCGGTGTTGTTCTGATCGTCGAAGGAGAGGATAGTGGCTTCGTCGAGTCGTGGCGAAGGACATTCCCGAACGTCGAGCCTGGTGGCACGATCAGCGTCGCGCGAAGGACTCTCGTCACGACAAATCCGGCGTCTGTCACCTTCGCGTTCGTCGCGCCGACGGAGTAAACAAAGTGTCGATGTTAAGGGTCCAGAAACGCGATTTGTGTTAACCTTCGTTTCGGTGGCTCAGCGATTCGCGTCTGATGAGCGGATCCTGGTCCCGATGCGGCGCGCGAAGTACTGATAGGTTATCAGCCGCGGTTAGAGGAGAAAGATCAGATGAAGAAGACAACTGCTCGTAAGCCTGCGAAGAAGGCCATGGCCGCTGCTGCCAAGAAGCCGGCGGCGAAAAAAGCCAAGCCCGCGGCGAAGAAGCCGGCTGCCAAGAAGAAGTAGGTGACTGCGCCTTTGATCGGCGCGGCTCAACCGATCCTTCGCAGCGCATGCTGACACCGGTCCAGCTTCGACTAGGTTCCGCCTTCGCCTGAAGGCGCGGCCGGTCGTGCGGGCCGGATGTTCGTGCTGAAACAACGCCGCTGGGGGCGCCGCCCTCAGCGGCGTTTTCATTCGCGGCGCCGCCGAAGCCGGCACACGCGATGTTGCCGCCCGCCGCCGAACCCGCCAGGCGGTGGCCAGGCTCGGCGTTGCCGGCTATTTTGCCGCCGGGCGCCCTCGGGTGGGCTCATCGTTGGCACGGGGAAGCGGCATGGGACGGAGGTTGATGGTGTTGGCGGCGGTCGCGGTGGCCGCCGGCCTTGCGGTGTTTTGGGTGCTCACCACCCCGCAGAAGATCGCGGCAGCGGACTTGCCTCAGCACACCGCCGTCCTCGCCAACGGCAAGTATCTCTATCACGTCGGCGGCTGCGCCAACTGCCACCTCCACCCCGACAATCCCGAGCCGGACGAGTTGGCTGGCGGCATGAAGCTCGCTTCGCCCTTCGGCACTTTTGTCGCTCCCAACATCTCGCCTGATCCGGAGGCCGGCATCGGCAAGTGGAGCACCGTCGATTTCGTCAACGCCATGAAATACGGCACCGGCCCCGACGGCGAGCACCTCTATCCGGCCTTTCCCTACGCCTCTTATCAGCGCATGAGCGTTGAGGACCTCATCGACCTCAAGGCCTATCTCGACACGCTGCCCAAGGTGAAAAACCGCCCGCCCGAGCACGAACTGCCGTTCCCCTTCGGCATTCGCCGCGGCATCGGCCTGTGGAAGCTACTTTATATAGATGGCGCCACCTACAAGGCCCCCGCCGGCGCCGACGCCAAAATCGCCCGCGGCGCGTATCTGGTGAACGGCCCCGGCCATTGCGGCGAGTGCCACACCCCCCGCAATTTGATCGGCGGCATGGTGGCGTCCAAGGCTTTCTCCGGCGCTCCCAATCTCGGCGGCGAGGGTGTGGTCTACAACATCACCTCCGACGCCAAGGCCCTGGGAAGTTGGGCTATGGACGATATTGTCGCCCTGTTTCAGTTTGGCACGACCCCGGCCGGCAATGCCATGGGCGGCGAAATGGGCAAGGTCAGGCGCGAGCTTAAGACCATGACCGACGCCGACCAGGAGGCGGTTGCCGCTTTTTTGAAGTCGCTGCCGGCGATACCTTCCGACTATATTCGCAAGCCCAAAAGCGGCTGAATTGCTGAGCGAAACGTTCAGTCCGCATTCAGGTTCAAAGCCTTAGTTCTCGCGCCCCATGAGTGAAAGGACACCGTCCATGAGAGGGATTGGCGGAGCTGTGGGCCGTTCGCGCCGCGCGGCGACCCTGCTTGGCGCCGCGCTTTCGGCGGGGCTGTGGGCGGCGCCGGCATCGGCGGCGGGCGACCTCTACGGCATCGTCATCGGTATCGACGACTACGTCGGCACCGCCAACGATCTGGAGGGGGCGGTCAACGACGCCAAGGACATCGCCCAGGCGATGAAGCGGGCCGGTGGCCAGGTCGTTCTTCTCACCAACGCCCTTGCCACGCGTGCCGCGATCGAGCGCACCTGGTTCGACCTGGTGACGCGCGCCAAGCCCGGCGACACGCTGGTCTTCTCCTTCGCCGGTCACGGCAGCCAGGAGCCGCAGCCGCCCGGCTGGCACGAGCCGAACGGCAAGTCCGACAATTTCCTCCTCGGCGGCTACACCGGCACCGGCCCGGGCGCGCGCGAGCGGATCGTCGACTACGAGATGTATCAGTGGCTGAAGGCGGCCGACGACAAGAACGTCAATGTCGTCTTCATTGCCGACTCTTGTCACTCCGGCACGATGTTCCGCAGCGTCGGCGCCAACCCGCCGCGCTATCGCACCGGCAAGTTCCCCGACCCGACCCTCGCCGGCGATCTCTTGAAGCTGCCCGATCCCGCTCTCGCCAACGTCAAAGAAGACGACTTCAAGAACGTCACCTTTGTCGGCGCGACCCAGGACCACATGGTCACCCCCGAGCTCACCATCGGCGGGGAGAAGCGCGGCGCCCTTTCCTGGGCCTTCTCGCGCGCGATCGAAGGCGCTGCCGACACCAACAAGGACGGCCAGCTCTCGCAGCAGGAGATGCTCGCCTACATTATTCCGACCGTCACCACGCAGTCCGAGAACCAGCAGGTTCCGAGCATGCTGCCGCTGCGCGCCGACCAGCGGGCGATCATGCGCTCGGTCGCCGGCTCGGCGACCGGCCCGCGTCTCCCGCCGGCTCCCGTGGCGCAGGCGCCGAACGGCGCGCTCCTCAAGTTCTTCGCCGCCGGCGGCGCTCCCGCCGGCCTGCCCGCCATCCCCGGCCTGGCGCTCGCCGCCAGCCCGGACGATGCCGACCTGATCTGGGATCGCCGCACCGGCACCGTCGATCATCGTGTCGGCGGCCGCGTTGCCGAGGGCGTGACCGAGCGTAACCTCTCCGGCGTCCTCTCCAAGTGGGCGACGCTTGCCTTCGTCAAGGCGGCGACCGCCGCCAGCCCGGTCAATTTCCAGCTCGCCTCCGGCAATCAGACCTATACCCTCGGCACCACCGTGCAGATCGTCATGAGCGGTGCGCAGTATCCCTACCTGACGCTGTTCAGTCTGCCGCCGGACGGCAGCGTCGACTTCTTCCTGCCGGGCAAGCCCGACGACCTCAAGGTCGATTGGCGCACGCGGCCGTTCAGCGAGCAGTTCAAGGTCGATCACCCGCCCTACGGCGCCGAGCACCTGGTTGCGATCCTCACCGAGAAGCCGGTTCCCGCACTCGCCGAGGCGCTGCGCCAGATGAAGACACCGGAGCGCGGCGCTGGGCTCGCGGCAATTCTTGTGCAGACCCTCGCCGGGGTCCCGTTCCAGGCCGGCGTCGTCGGCATTTACACCAGTGGAGGCTAAGCTGATGCGCCCGACCCTCGTCGCTGCCCTCGCCGCCGCGGCGCTCCTCCCGCTCGCCGCCCCGGCCTATGCCGACCGCGCCCTGCTGATCGGCATCGACCGCTATTCCGACTCCAAGCTGACGCTGCCGCAGCCGGGAAGCTCGGCCAAGGACGTTGCCGCGGTCGCCAATCTGCTGCGCACCCGTCTCGGCTACGCCCAGAACGATATTCAGATCCTGTCGGATCAGGCCGCGAGCCGCGGCGCGGTGATGGGCGCGATCGAAAACTGGTTGGTCAAGGGCACTAAACCGGGCGAGCGCGCATTCCTCTATTACTCCGGCCTCGGCTACTTCCAGGCCGGCGCCCGCCCTGCCAACAACAAGGTTCCCTCGACCCTCGTCCCGTTCGACGCGGTCGTCGGCGCCGGCAATCCCCCGGCGATCGCCAATATGATCAGCGAGGACGAGTTCCTCGCCGAACTGAAGAAGCTCACCGGCCGCAAGGTGACCGTGCTGCTCGATACCGGCTTCTCCGGCGTCGTCTCGGCCGGCGGCCCGAGCGTCAGCGCCGACCTGACGGCGATCCGTGCGCCGCTGTTCGGCGGCCAGACGCGCGCCATCCAGGTCGAGCCTTTGGCGCAGGCGCAAAAGGCCGAGGGCGAGTCGATCGACACCGTCGGGCTCGGTCCCGACATCGCCATCTTCTCGGCGACCTCGGGCGGCCAGGCGCCGCTGACCAACGCCAACGGCGGCGTGTTCACCCAGGCCTTCGTCGATGCCGTCGGCACCGGCGCCGCCGACGTGAACAAGAACGGCAACATGTCGAACGAGGAGATCCTCGCCTTCATCCGCAACAAATCGGACGCCGCGTGCCAGGCCGAGGCGAATGCGTGCCAACTGGGACTGACGCCGACCCTTGGGCCGGTGGCCGCGGTGGGCGGCACGCCTCTCGTCGTCAAGCCCGGCCCGAGCCAGCTGACGGCCGACCGCATCCTCGACTATTTCGCCAAGGGCAACACCGTCGGCGTCACGCTCGAACAGTATCCGCCCTCGCCGGTGCCGCTCGGCACCCGCGACATGAAGTTTCGCATCGTCAGCCCGGTTGCCGGTCACCTGGTCCTCCTCGACCTGACCGATACCGGGAAGCTGACGCAGCTCTTCCCCAACCAGTACACCCGGGACCGGGTTCGCGACGGTTACATCCTCGCCAACAGCCCGATCGTCATCCCGGACGCCTACTACGGAATCCGCTTCGACGCCTCGACGCCGGAGAAGGGTACGCTGATCGCGCTCGTCACCAACGGGCCGGTCGAACTGCCGACCGCGGTCAAGACAAGGAAAATCGAGGTGATCCCTGTCGAAGAGGCCGCCAACACATACTTGCCGGCGATCGTCGGCGCGCTTGACGCGCCGCTCGACACGCAGGCCAAAACCCCGACGCATGCGCTCGACTGGTCGGTCGCAACGCTGCGCTACGAGATCTTGGGACGGTAACTGAACAGAACCGACGCCGGCGCCCCGGCAAGTGAGTGGGATGATGGAGGCGACCATGTTTGGCCGACTTAGAAAACTGAACGTAACAACGCTCGCCCTTGGCAGCGTCCTCTTCATCGGCGGAACCTACGGCGCCTCGGCTGCCGAGACGCCGGTTCCGCCGTCCGATCCGGTCGCTGCGGGTGCCTTTAAGGTTCTGCAGACCGCCTGCGCGCGCTGCCACCAGGACGGCATGCTGGTGAACCGCGAGAAGCCGGCGAAGAACTTCGGCAACGTCCTGCTGCTCGATCAGATCGCCCGCGACGGCCATCTCATCGTGCCGGGCAATCCCGACGGCTCGCCGATCCTCAAGCAGATCGTCGACGGCAAGATGCCGGACGACGGCAACTACAACCTCAACGCCTACGTGCCGACCGACGAAGACGTCGCCGCGCTGCGGACCTGGATTGCCGCGCTCGGGCAAAGCGCCGCTTGCACGCCCAAGCCCTTCATCACCGAGATCGACGCGATCCAGGCGATGGCGGCCGACCTCGGCAAGCTGCCGCGCACGCGGGTTGCCGATACGCGCTACCTGTCGCTGGTCAATCTCCACAACACCTGCTCGTCCGACGAGGCGATGAACGTCTACCGGCAGGGAGCGGTGAAGCTGCTCAACTCGCTCTCCTCCTCGCCCGATGTGGTGCGGCTGGAGACCATCGAGCCGACCGGCTCGATCCTGCGCATCAACCTGCGCGACCTCGGCTGGACGCCGCAGGACTGGGACAAGATCCTGTCCGCCTATCCCTACGGCGCCAAGGTCGACACGCCGGCCTTTGACTTCGTCAACGGCACGATGCTGACCTCGCTCGGCTACGTCCGTGCCGACTGGTTCGCCTTTGCCGCCTCGCAGCCGCCGCTTTACAACGCGCTGCTGAAGCTGCCGACGACTTTCGCCGGCCTCACTCAGTCGCTCAACCTGAATCTCAGCCGCGACATCGACTCCTTCCAGGTCAAGCGGGCTGGGTTCCAGAAGTCGGGTGTGTCGCGCAACAACCGCCTGATCGAGCGCCATCAGATCTCGACCGGGTACTTCTGGACCTCGTACGACTTCGCCGGCACGGCCGGGAAGCAGAACCTCTTCGACTTCCCGCTGGGGCCGGGCCCGGGGCAGTTCGCCTTCGAGCACGCCGGCGGCGAGTCGATCTGGCGGCTGCCCAACGGCTTCCAGGCCTATTACCTCAACACCGCCGACGGTAAGTCGCTCGACAAGGGCCCGACCACGATCGTGCTCGACCCGATCCGTCGCGATCAGAGCGTCACCAACGGCATCTCCTGCATCGGCTGCCACAACGTCGGCATCAAGATGGCGGTGGATGAGATCCGCCCGAAGATCGCCCGCGATCTGACCTTCCCCAAGTCGGCTCGCGACGTCGTCGAGGCACTCTACCCGGTCGCCAACGAGATGGAGGCGGTCCTCAAGGCCGACCTCGACTCCTTCCAGTCGGCGATGCGCCGGGCTGGGCTGGAGCCGGGCCTGCAGCTGAACGGCGTGGAAATGACCAACGCCCTGTTCCAGCGCTATGAGAATGACGTTGACCTGACTTACGCCGCTGCCGATTTCGGCATGACCGCAGATGAGTTCATCAAGGCCATTCAGCAGGGCAATGCGCCGCGTCTGCTGCGTCGCCTGGCTCAGCAGGAGCCGGTGCCACGTGACGTGTTCGAGGCGCAGTTCCGTGCCGCTCTGGAGACGGTCAGCTTCAACAGCACGGCGATGGACTTCTCCAAGCTGTCTGTCGGCCCGAAGATTGTCGTCGCCAAGCCGAACGATCGGCCGGTCGAGGTCGCCAAGAACTTCGACATCGCCGTGACCTCGGATCGCTTCGACTATCGCGTCAACGATACGCCGGTGTTCACCGTGTCGACCTCGCGCGAGTGCTACCTCACTCTGATTGACGTCGACCCGAAGAACGTCGCGACGGTCATCTTCCCCAACCGCTTCCAGCAGGACAATCGCATCTTCCCCGGACGCGACATCGTTCTGCCGCCGGCCGGAGCTGGCTACCGGTACCGGCTGGACGCGCCCGGCTTTGAGACGGTCATTGCGATCTGCAGCACCGACTCCAAGCCGGTGGAGAACATCCAGTACAACTTCAACCAGAACGCCTTCACCGACATCGGCAACATCAACAACCACACCCGGTCGGTGGTGCGCAGCCAGGCGCAGACTCGGGCGATCCGGGTCGAGGAAAACGCGCGGGTCAACGGCCCGGGCGTGGCCCCGACGCCCAAGCCGACCGACACGGTCGTGGCCCGTACCGCGATCAAGCTGGGCGTGAAGTAAGATGGGCCGAACCACCGGCATCATCCTCGGCGCGGCGAGCCTCTGGCTCGCCGCTGCCCCGGCGGCCCTCGCCGACTGTCGGACCCTGGATGCCGACATAAGAGCGGCGCTCGCGCAAAGCGCGGTCGCCAGATTCGACGGACTCTATGCCCAGCTGCAGGCGGAGATCACTTGCGACGCCGCCTACCGTTCGACCACCGGGCGCCTGATGGCGCGCGTCGTTCTCTCGACGCTGGCGACCGACGCGGCACCCCAGCAGCTGGAGGCGGTCGCCAAATATGGCCGTCCCTGGCAGTTGCTGGTCGCCATCGGCGACGCCCATTACGCCCGTAGCGCCTGGGCGCAAGCCCTCGCCGCCTACGAGGAAGCTCTCGACGACATGCGTGACAATGTCGCCAATCCGGTTGCGCCGCCGGCCGATGTCGAGCAGCGGACTTACAAGCGCGCGGTACAGGCGCGTGCTCTCGCCCCGACCTTCGTTGCCACCCGCCAGGTGCGTGGCGAGAAGACCGGTCTCGCCAATCCGCATTTCCGCAACTTCGAGGCGGTGGCGGTCCCGGTGCCGGTGCAATTCGACACCGACCAGGATGTGCTGACGCCACAGGGTCAGGCGGCGGTTCGCGACATTTACGCCTATCTCAGTCAGCCGCCGGGCACCGCCTATGTCCGCATTATTGGTCACACCGATCCGCGCGGCGCCGACGCCTACAACCTCGACCTCTCGCGCCGCCGTGCCGCCAGCGTCGCTGCCTTTCTCCAGTATCTCGGCTATCGCGGCCGCATCGAGATCGTCGGCAAGGGCGAGAGCGAGCCTTTCCAGGCCGACGACCCCTCGAAGTACACGACCGACCAGATCTACGCCTTCGACCGCCGGGTCGAGTATCAGGTCGTCCAGTAGCGGCGCTGCCGCTGCCGCGACTTCTTTCCGCCCGGCCGGTTCCCCGAGCCGGGCGGAGTTTTTTTGCCGATGGCACCAGCGTTGCAGCCGCCGTCGTCGCCGACTATGTTTGCCCCGGCGCGGGTGTATCTCAATGGTAGAGAAGCAGCTTCCCAAGCTGATGACGAGGGTTCGATTCCCTTCACCCGCTCCAACCCAACCCAACGCCCGCCCGCCGCGCTGATGCCCGCCTCCTGTTGGCGCTGAAACGCCGCCGGCCGCGGCCGCGCCCGCGGTGCGAACCGTTTGCGCCTGGGCGTGACATATCCGCCAGCGCAACGCAGGCGAGCTTGTTGCCAGCGAGAAAATGCGGCAACTTGGGTTGATTACGAAAGTTCGCTGGCGACGCGAAGAAAACGGGAAGTTGGCGCATGAGCGAGACTCCGCTCCTCTTCGACGATCAAAACCGGGTAGTTAGCGACGCGCACCATCCAGATTTCGATCTCGGATTTGAAGCCTTGCCCGCCGCCGATCGGCTCGCGCTCTCGGCGCATCTGACGATAAGATCGTTCAAGCGCGGCGAGAGCCTGACAGACTGGCGCTCAACCAGTGACTGTCACTTTATCTCCAGCGGCCTTGCTGCGTTGACTGTGAAAGTCGACGAACACATCGATGTCGGCATTCTTCTCCTGGGGCGCGGCGACGGCGTCGGCATCCAGGCCGCGCTCGGTGCGACGCCGGCGTCCTTACCCGACGTCCTGGCTTTGACAGAGTGCACCGTCGCCAGCGCTAGCGTCGAAGAGCTGCGGCGCCTTGCGGCGGCCTCCGAGCCATTGCGACGGCACCTGCACGGGCTCATCGACCGCCAGCTTGCTGCGACCATGCGCACCGCCGCCTGCAATGCCCGGCATGGGGTCGAACGGCGGCTCGCCCGCTGGATTCTCGATGCCGACGACCGCTCGTTTGGCAGCCCTCTTCATTTCACCCACCAGCAGCTGGCCGCGCTGCTTGGCGTTCAGCGTGTGACCATCACCCTCGCGCTGCAAAAGCTCGAAGGCGATCGGGCGATTCGCGCCAATCGCGGACTGGTGGTTATTCGCGACCGCGCCCGCCTCGAACAGTTGGCCTGCTCGTGCCACGGCCCAGCCAAGCGCACCTCGCATCTTCTCAGTTGGTTCGCTCCGGCGGCGTTTCCCTGGCTATCGGACATCGGATCGTTCGGCGAACTATTGCTTTGTTAGCTAGCATACATTTCTAGCTGCTAGCCTTTGTTGGGCATCATACAGAAGGCGATAGTGCGCCCGTAGTACATTGACTCCCGCCTTCGTGAGCGGGACGTTGTCTGCTGCCTGAAAACGAAAGTTTGGGGCACCATACCCAAGTCGGTGGTAGCGCCTATTGCGGTCGTTCCACCGTGGGAGAGCGTATTGTCCATGGACGCTCCGAACTAGCTTTCCAACTATGGGCCGTGAATGGAGACGGCCGCATTCGCCGCGAGTCCGAAGATCCCTTGGGAGGGGTCGGGCCGCGGCGATGACGTTGAGTCCTCCGGACAATGCGTCGCAGTTCGTCCCATCCGGGATGAACGCGCAGGTGAAAAGAAGAGGAGAGGCAACTTGAAACAACCGAACCAAATCAGCCGTCACCGCAGCCTGGGATGGGCCTGCCTGTCGGCGCTTATGGGGACGACGGTACTGAGCGCGCAGGCGCTCGCCCAGACTCCGGCGGCCCCGGCTGCCGCGGGTGTGGTAACCACCACCCAGGCGGCCTTGGAGAATCCCAAGCCCGAGAACTGGCTGCATGTGAACGGCAACTACTCGTCGCATCGCTGGTCGACGCTGAACGAGATCACCCTCGCCAACATCAAGGGCCTGAAGCCCGTCTACATGCTGGCGGTGAACGGCGTCGAAGGCGGCGGCTCGCGCTACGCCAACGCCTCGCTCGAGGGCACGCCGATCGTCGAAGACGGCTTCATGTACATCTCCAACGGCTGGGGCAGCGTCTACAAGCTCGACGTCCGCTCGGGCAATCGCGCCAAGATCGACTGGTACATGGACCCGCAGGTCGACAAGCCCTGGGGCGGTGACGTGGCTTGCTGCGGCATCGACAATCGCGGCGTCGCGCTGTGGCAGGACAAGGTCATTTCGGTCACCATCGACGGCCGCATGATCGCCACCAATAAGGCCTCGGGCGAGATCGTGTGGCAGGCTAAGCCCGCCGATCCGGGCCGTGGCGAGACGCTGACGGTCGCTCCGCAGGTCGTTCGCGACATCGCCATCGTCGGGACGGCAGGTGCCGAGTACGGCATCCGCGGTCACCTCGACGGCGTCGACCTGAAGACCGGCAAGGCGGCCTGGAAGACCTGGACCGTCGCAGGCGAGGACGATCCCAATGCCAAGACCTGGGGCGGCCGCTCCAACCTGACCGGCGGTGGCTCGATCTGGCAGACCGGTTCGTACGATCCGAAGCTGAACCTGGTCTATTGGGGCACCGGCAACCCGGGCCCGGACTGGGACGCTGAGTATCGCCCCGGCGACAACCTCTACACCGACTCGGTCCTGGCGATGAACCCGGACACCGGCAAGATCAACTGGTACTTCCAGTACACGCCGAACGATCCGTACGACTACGACGAAATCGGCGTGCACCCGCTGGTCGAGGTGACGATCAACGGGCAGGCCCGCAACCTCGTCACGCATCCCGGTCGTAACGGCTATTTCTACGGTTTCGACCGCACAAACGGCCAGTTCATCTACGGCGAGAAGTATGTCGACATCACCAGCTGGACCAACGGGCTCGACCCGAAGACCGGCAAGCCGACGGCATACGACCCGACCAAGCAGGTCCAGGACTACATCCGCGGTTCCGCGGCGCGGCGCGACGGCACCGTCGGCGTGCAGTGCCCGGTCGTCTCGGGTGGCCAGAACTGGGAGCCGGCCGCTTACAACCCGACCAAGCAGCTCATGTACGTAGCGGGCGGCGATGGCTGCGCGGCGCGTACCAACAAGGTCGAGACCGGCCCGGCCGAGTTCGGCGGAACCTGGAAGCCGCGTGACCGCTTCGTCGGCGCCGGCGACCCGGCTCCGGCGGACAAGTACGGCAACGGCTTCGCCGGCACGTCTCCGCCGGCCCCGGCCCGTCCTGAGTGGAAGATCCAGCAGTACGGCGCGATCAACGCCATCGACGTCAAGACCGGCAAGAGCGTGAAGAAGGTTCCGCTGCCGTTCTTCAACCGTTCGGGCATGGTCGCCACGGCCGGCAACTGGGTCATGACCGGCGAGCCGGATGGCAAGCTGCATGCCCTCAATGCCGACACGCTGGACGAAGTCTGGAGCTTCAATGTCGGCTCGTACATCAAGGCCCCGCCGATGACCTTCGCGGTCAACGGCAAGCAGTATGTCGGCGTGATGGTCGGCGCTCTCCCGGCCGCGGCGGACTTTGCCGCCAATCCGGAGCTGCGGAACTTCACCGCGACCCATCTGCTGATGGTCTTCGCCCTCTAAGGGGCACAAAAGAGTGCGACCCGGCCGGGTACTCCCACCCGGCCGGGTCGTTACGGCGGAACGGCGAGACACGCTCGTTCCAGCGTGTTTCGCCACTAGGTTCCGCTGTTAGGCGGTCCTGTTGTTGCCGGGCCGCCTAGCTATTAGTGCCGCAAACGCAGTGTCGTCCAGCGGCACGCCATTAGGACCGTCGTCGGCCCCGACCGGCGGCGGTCCTTACTTCTTCCGGATATCCTGCAGATCAGCGCGGCCGTTCTCTTGCCCAAGGACCGGCCCGCGGCGATCATGACCGTGGGCGCTTCGGCGGAATGGTCGGATATGCGCGGCAAGGTGAATCGTTCGGCAGTGACGGACAGCATAGGCGCGCCTTTCGCCGCTGGGGCCTGGCTCCCCGGGCTCGTGCTCGCCGCCAGTTTCGCCTTGGCCGGCCCGCTGCTTGCCGACGACAGGTCCGCCTCTCTTGGGCCTTTCGTTCGCACCGAAAAAATCGAGGGTGTTGAGGTCGCCATACCGGTCAGCGTCGACCTCACCCGCACGCCCGGCGAAGGCGTCGAGATCGTCCGCGCGCGCCTCACCGTCGGCCTCGGCGATCTCGCCGCCAAGGCTGGGTCGATCCTCGCCGTCGCCAAGCTCCCGAGCGACCCCTGCAAGACCTACGGTCTCAATCCGGTCGTGATCTTGCAGCGCCAGTCCGTCGACATTCGCGACGGCGCCTTGCACCTGGCAATCGCCGGAAAGGCGGACATCTGGAACTGCGCCGCCAATCCTTTGCCGGCAACACGCGTCGAGAGCAGCGTGCACAATCTCGGCTGGGGCATGCGCGCGCGGCTTCCCGACCGCCTTCGTGTGCGGCCCGGCGCACCGCTCAAGGCGCTGGTCGGCATTCAGCCCTTCGAGGCAGATGTGACCGTCCGCCTCGTCAAGGACGGCGCGAAGACGATCCGCCTCGAACTCGGCCCGCCGTCGGTCCGCCTCACCGGCAAGTATGTGGCGCTGACTAAGGGGATCTTGCGCGCCGCATCGGTCGATGTGAACGCACTGGCGAAGAGCGCTCTCGACAAGGCAATCAAGCCCGACCGCTTGCGTCGCACCGTTCCCTCGCTGCCGGGCTTCGACCCCTCGGTCGAGAGCGCCGCGTTCGTCGCCACGAACGGCGTGCCGGCGGCGGAGATCGGCCTGCGCGCCGACGTCGCGCCGTTGGCCGTCTTCGGACTTCTCGCGCAGCTCCCCGGCGCCATCAAGGCGGCGAATTGAGGGGCGAGCGGCCGCGGCTAGTCTGCAACGAAGTGCTTGGAAAGCTTCAGCCCTTGGCCTTGGTAGTTCGAGGCGAGGCCGCGTCCGTAGAGGCGGTCCGGGCGCTCGGCGATCTTCTCGTAGACTAGGCGGCCGATCATCTGACCGTCGCCGAGGAAGAACGGCACCTCGTGGCTGCGCACTTCCAGCACCGCCCGGGCACCCGGCTGACCGGCCTCTGTCCAGCCGAAGCCGGGGTCGAAGAAGCCGGCATAGTGGACGCGGAATTCGCCCATCGTCGGGTCGATCGGCACCATCTCGGCGGCGAGGTCCGGCGGGATGTGAATCCGCTCCTTGGAGGAAAGGATGTAGAACTGGTTGGGATCGAGGATCAGCGAGCGGTCCGATCGGGCTCGCAGCGGTTCCCAGAAATCCTCGACGCGATAGGCACCGATCCGGTCGACATCGATCACGTCGGTGAAGCGCTGCGCCCGGTAGCCCATGATCTCGTTCTTGCCGCCGGCCAGATCGACCCGCAGCACCAGGCCGTTGCGGATCAGCGCCTCGCCGTCGACGATCGCCTGCTCCTTGTGGCGGGCGAGGAGGTCGCGGTCGGGCACGCGGAAGTCGGTGTAGTCGCTCTGCGCCGGATTGCGGCGGCGGAAGCGGATCTGGTTGAGCCGCGAGCCGCGGCGCACCCGCACCGGAAACGTCCGCGGCGAGATCTCGGCGTAAAGCGGGCCGTCGTAACCGCTGGCGACGGTGTCGAACGCCTCGCTGTCGTCGGTGATGAGCCGGGTGAAGATATCGAGGCGGCCGGCGGAGCTTTTGGGGTTGGCCGCGCCGACGATGACCTTGGGGAGCGCCAGGTGCTCTTGTAGCTCGACGATATAGACCGACCCGCGCTCCAGCACCGCGCCCTCGTCGAGCGGCACCTCGACCGAGGCGTGGCGGTCGATCTGCTCCTGCACGGTCTTGCCCTTGCCGGGAAGAAAACTCGCCCGGAGGCGAAAGGCGCGGCTGCCGAGGCGAAGGTCGAGGCTCGCCGGCTGCAATTGCCCGGCCTCGATCTCGGATTTGGCGCGGACCATGCGGCGGCGGATGAGCGCGCGAATCCGCTGGCGCGGCAGAAGACCGACCGCGCTGCCGAGGTCGGACATCTGGCCCTCGCCATCGATGCCGACCGGCATCGCGGCGGCATCCTCGTCAAACAGATCCTCGCGTTTGGCCATCTTGCCCGCTGCCACCGACCGTCCTCTCATCTAGACTGCGCCGCCCCCGCCCGCATTGCGGAACCGAACGGAAATCTGGCTTTCCCCCGCAATCCCTCGTGCGGCAGGATACAACGTCATCCCGCCTACGCGGCATAGAGTTGACGCTCCCCGGGCGAAGGCCTAAGACGCGTCCCGTTCCGTGGTCTTTTGAGCCGGCCGGCTTGCGAACCACGTTAAAGAATTCGCTAAAAGGCCGGTCGCGGGAACACCCGGCCCGGCCCTTCGCGGCCGGGTTTTTTGTTGGGAGGACGGCATGGCTGCCGGCGTCAACGATACCCCCTGGCGGCTCGACACCGCGCTCGTCCATGGCGGAACCCTCCGCTCGCAATTCGGCGAGACCTCGGAAGCGATCTTCCTCACCCAGGGCTATGTCTATCCGACCGCCGAGGCCGCCGAAGCCCGCTTCAAAGGCGACGACCCCGGCTTCGTCTATTCGCGCTACGCCAACCCGACCGTTGCCATGTTCGAGGAGCGCCTGCGGATCGTCGAAGGCGCCGAAGGCTGCCGTGCCACCGCGTCCGGAATGGCCGCGGTCGCCACCGCGCTGATGGCGCTCGTCTCGGCCGGCGATCATATCGTCGCCGCCAAGGCGCTGTTCGGCTCGTGCCGCTACATCATCGAGGAACTGCTGCCCCGCTTCGGCGTCGCCTTCACCCTCGTCGACGGCATCGAGCTCGACGCCTGGCGCCGCGCCGTTCGCCCCACCACGCGGGCGTTCTTTCTGGAGAGCCCCACCAATCCGATGCTGGAAGTGCTCGACATCGCCGGCATCGCCGCCATCGCGCGCGATGCGGGCGCCAAGCTCGTCGTCGACAATGTCTTTGCGACGCCGCTGTTGCAGCGGCCGCTGGCGCTCGGTGCCGATGTCGTCGTCTATTCCGCCACCAAGCACATCGACGGGCAGGGGAGGTGCCTCGGCGGCGCTATGCTCGGCAACGCCGAGTTCATCGACAAGGCGCACACGCTGCTCAAGCACACCGGCCCGAGCATGAGCCCATTCAACGCCTGGGTACTGCTGAAGGGGATGGAGACGCTGCCGCTCCGCGTCGAGCGCCAGTCGGCGACGGCCGCCCGCCTTGCCGAGCGCGTCGCCGGCCATCCCGCCGCCCGCCGCGTCGTCTACCCCTTCCGCGCCGATCACCCGCAGGTCGACCTTGCGCGGCGGCAGATGAGTTCCGGCTCGACCCTCATCGCGATTGACGTGAAAGGGGGCAAGCGCGGGGCATTCGCGGTCTGCAACGCGCTGCGCCTTGTAAAAATCTCCAACAATCTCGGCGACGCCAAGAGCCTCATCACCCACCCCGCCACGACCACCCACCAGCGCCTCACCGCCGAGGCGCGGGCCGAACTCGGCATCGGCGACGGGCTGCTGCGCCTTTCAGTCGGCCTGGAGGACGCGGACGATCTGGCCGCCGACCTCACCGCCGCCCTCGATCGGGCCGGCTAGGCGGCCTCTGCCGTAGCTCCGGCCCCGCCGCCCGGCCGCCCGGGCGCTGCCATGCGATCGCGTCGCTTGCAAACCGGGGGGCCAGTCGGTACCAATCCCGCCGCTTGCGGTCGTCTCAGCCGACGGCCGGCCAAGCCGCGCGCCCGTAGCTCAGCTGGATAGAGCACCAGACTACGAATCTGGGGGTCAGGAGTTCGAATCTCTTCGGGCGCGCCACTTCCTCCTCCCGATACCGCGATTTCTTGCGATCTGCCGGGCCGGTCGTTCGCCGTGGCGAATTGCCTCTCTGCTCGGTTCGCTCTCCCGGTTCTGGCGGCCCGCTAGCTCACCGCACTTATCCCCCCTCTTGGTCGCTCGCCCACAGAGGATCGCGCGCTGTGGGCTTGGCATCTTTTTTTTGCCTGAATCGAATACCGACTCAGCCGGATTGTCGGCCAGGAGTTGCCTTATTTCCTGTTCAGGGTCGTCCCCGGCACGCGGACTGAACGTGCCTGGGGGATGCCGGGGCGGCGTCGAGGGGGACGGGCTCCGGGGGACACTCATCCCAACACGCTTGGTCAGAAAGAAGAAGTGAGTCTTGAGCCCAGGGCTTGGGAGCAAGCTCTGTGCGCGGTTGTGTGAGCGAGGAGCCGAGTGATGGCGAGCCCAAGAATAAAGCTTCCGCAGGATGAGCCATTCGAGTCCAACGATCCTGCGGCCCCGTTCCCTCCTTCGTCCGCCGTCAACAGCACGCCGGACGAGCTCGAAGAGACCCTGACCACGAACCTCGATGTGCTGGCGGCGGCTTTGCGCCGGACCGCATCGGCGCAGCTTGCGGCCGCTCAGGCCGCGGCCGCCGATGGGCCCGCGCGCGCGACGTCGACCGAACCGCCCGACGACTCCGAGCAGGACGACGCCGATGACGAGGACGGCGACGTGCGTGAGGCGGTCGGGCAACCCCACACCGAAACCGAGGAGCGGACCTTGGAAACCAATGACGGGCGTGCCCCGAGTGCCACCCGGCGCTTCGCCTATCCCAACCGAATGAGGACGAAGGCGCCGATCAAGTCCCGCCTGGCAGACGCGCATGCGCGCGGCGCCGGCGCCTCCGGCGCGGCGGCGGCCGCATCCGCCCGTTGGGAGGCCGCCGCGCGCGTCGACCTCACCAACGTCACGCCGATCGGCGATGCCGCCGATGCCGAGCGGCTGCGTCCAAGCCGCGGCTCGACGCGGCCGCGGCGAAGCCCCGAGCCCTCGGAGGAAACGTCCTATGACGAGGAGCACGTCTCCGACACGCTGGGGCCGACGCTGCGCGGTTGGTCGCTGGAGGACGATCTCGTTGCCGTGCCGCCGGCGCGTTACCCGCGGCGCCGCCGCTCTCGCGTTGGCACGCTGACGGTCGCCGCCGTTCTTCTCGCCAGCGCCGGAGCCGGCGCGATGGTCGCGCTGCAATGGATCTCCAACCGCGAGCCGGTCGTCACCGCCAACGCGCCTCAGGCGCGGACCGTGAGTGCCGCGGCGGCCGTCGAGCGCCAGACTGCGCCGCCCACGACGGCTGTTGCGGCCTTGCCCGAACCGCCTCGAGCGGCAGCCGCTGTCGATGCCAAGCCGGCCGTACCGCCTGCGGGTCCTGTCACACGCAGCGCCGCTCCGCCCGCTGCAGCCCCGGCAGATCGCCGGGACGTTGCCGCGGCGGCACCCAAGCCGGCCGAAGAGGATCTGCGCCGTGCCGATGCGTCGCGCCCGGCTGCGCCGGCTCCGGCGGCATTCGCACCGCCGGCCCAGGCCCCGGGCGCTGCCGACCCGGGCCGTCAGGTCGCGACCGCCGCCCCGCCGGCAGCCGCGCCGGCCCCGGTCGCCCTCACCGTGCCCGCCGTACGCCCCGCGACGCCGCCAGCGGCGGCCAAGCCAGCCGAGACGGCCAATGACCACCCCGCGTGGTTCCTTGAGGACGACCCGGTTGCCTTCGAGCCTCCGGCCCGCCGGCAGGCTGCTGTGCCGGGTGGTGCTGCGCCTGCGCCGGCCTGGATGCTGGAGGACGATCCGCACGCGCATCCGCGGCGCGCCGCGGCCGTGGTCCGGCGGCGCTCGTCGCGCCGCAGCCGGCCCCGGTCGCCGCCCTCGCCCGCTGCTCGTCACCGCGCCGGCCCCGGCGCCTGCGGCCGCCGCCGCGCCTCCGGCGGCACGGCCAACGCCGCCGGCCGCCTGGCGCCAGCTCCAACCCCGCCGCGCAGGATCTGCCAGCCGCAAGATTCTCACAGCCGATGTGGAGGTGCGGGCGACCCCGGACAATCGTGGGGAGTCTATGGGGCCCTTGAAGTCTGGCACGCTGGTTCCGGTGCGCGATTGCAAGGTGTGGTGCGAGGTCGTGATCGGCGGCAAGGTCGGCTGGGTGATGAGCTATTTCCTCACCGAACCGCCGGCGCTGGCCGCGGTACGCTGAGGTTCCCCCGGCGGTGGCAGCCGTCGTCCGGCGGCCCACCGCAGACCGGCTCGGCTATGCCGGCCGGGCATTGTCGAGTCACGGAGTTGAAGGTCGACGGCCGGTGCTCTCGGGTCGTCGAGTGTCGCGAGGCCCCGAGGGGCAGGAGGTTTTCAAATGCGGGCGAATAGGTGGTGCGTGGCAACGGCTCTCGCCGTGCTTGGCGCGTTGTGCGGTTCAGGCGCGCAGGCGCAGAACGCGAACGGCCTCAAGGTCGAGGTGCTCTCGTCACAGCCGTCGATGGTGACCGGCGGCGACGCCCTCATCAAGATTTCCGGCGCGGCCGATCGCCCCATCGTCGCGGTGGACGGTCTCGACGTCTCGGCGGCGTTCAAGTCCGATCGCCGCGAGGGCTGGGTCGGCCTGGTCACCGGGCTGCGCATCGGCGACAACACCCTGACCGTTCGTTCGGGCCCGAGGGGCACGCCGACCAGCCTGACACTGACCAATCGGGCTCTCAACGGTTCGCTCTTCGCCGGACCGCAGCAGCAGCCCTATGTCTGTGAGAACGAAGGGTTCCGCCTCGGCCCGCCGAAGGACGTCGACTGCACCACCGACCCGGTCGTCCGTTACACCTATCTCGGCAAGGCCGACAACAAGTGGAAGGACTTCGATCCGAAGGGCGCCCGCCCGACCGACATCGCCGAGACGGCCATCGGCTCGGCCCGCGTTCCGGTGATCGTCCGTGTCGAAACCGGCGTGATCAACCGCGCCGGCTATGTGATTTCGATGCTCCACGATCCTGCCGCCGGTCCGCTCCCGTCGCCGGAGAATCAGGCGGTCAACAAGGGTTGGAATGGCAAGCTCATTTATGGTTTCGGCGGTGGCGTCCAGGCCGCCTACCATATGGGCCGGTCGACCGGGTTGAACGCGACCAATACCGGCGCCAGCATCATCAACGACAACTTGATCAAGCTCGGCTACGCGCTGGCCTCCTCGACGTTGAACCGCGCCGGCGGGAACAACAACGACGTCACCCAGGCGGAGACTCTGGCCAAGGTTAAGGAGCATTTCATCGAAGAATTCGGACCGCCGATCTACACCATCGGCTACGGCCCATCGGGCGGCGGCACGATGCAAGGGCTGGTCGCCAACAACTACCCCGACCTGATGGACGGCATTTTCCCGCAGCGCACGTTCCCTGACATCATGACCTTCCTCCAGCCGCTCTACGATTGCGAGCTGCTGGTAAACTACTTCACACACAGCGATCGTCCGTGGAGCGACGCGCAGATGACGGCAATCGCCGGCACCTCGACCTACGGCTATTGCACGAGCAACGGCGCGCGCTATCCGAACGCCCGCATCGACAATTGCGATGCGGCGGTGAAGGACGCGATCGACAACGATGCGGTGCTGCGCACCAGCCCGCCGCGCTGCACGTTCCAGGACAACCTCGCCAACATTTTCGGCAAGGATCCGAAGACCGGTTTCGCCCGCAACCCGTTCGACAACGTCGGTGTCCAGTACGGGCTGAACGCCTTCAACCAGGGCCTGATCACCTTCGAGGACTTCATCGACCTCAACCGCAAGGTTGGCGGCCACGACGTCAATGGCAAGATCGTGTTCGCCCGTCAGACCGGCGATCCGATCGCTCTGCGTGCGGCCTACGAGACCGGACGCATCAACCAGGCCGGCGCAGGACTGGCCGACATACCGATCGTCGACATCCGCACCTGGCACGAGGTCGCCAGCGTTCCCGAGGCGAGCATTGCCAACGTTGACGTTCACAATGCCGTGCCCAGCAAGGTGCTCCGCGACCGGCTGACGCGAGCCAACGGCAATGCCGACAACATGGTGTCGGTCACTGTTGTCGAGGTCGCCACGAAGGGCGAAGGCACCGCGATCCAACTCGTCGAGCTTCGCTACCTCGGCTATCTCGACCAGTGGATCACGGCGATCCAGGCGGACAAGCGCGAGATGACCAAGGCGCAGAAGGTGCGCGCCGACCGACCGGTGGAAATGGCCAACGCCTGCTTCCCGACGGAGTGGATGCGCATCACCGACATGAAACAGTGTGCGGCGCTGTTCCCGATCGGAGCGCTGCCGCGTACTGCGGCGGGCGGACCGACCACCGAAGACGTGCTGAAGTGCCAGCTGAGGCCGATCAACCCGAAGGACTACCGCGCCAAGTTGACGCCGAACCAACTGGTCATCCTGAAGGACGTGTTCCCGCTGGGGGTCTGCGACTATACCCGCCCCGGCGTTGGCCAAGTCCCGCTCGCCGGCACATGGCTCACCTACCCGCGCGACCTCAACCAGCAGCTCGCATTGCGCCAATAAATACAACGAGAACTCTAGCGAAACAAAAGAGCCCCGGATCGCCTCCGGGGCTCTTTGCTGTCGATGCCGGCGCCGTACGGAACCGGGCCGAGCGCACGCTAATCTTCGCGAGACTCCTCCAGGATGCGGAACGCCGTCCGCGCCAGGTGACGTGTGCCTTCGGTCAGGGCCTTCCACTTCTCCTCCGCGGCTTCCCGCGTCTTGAAAGGGCCATAGACCTCTTTGGTGTCGGGCTTGATCTGGTGGAAGTTCATCGACGTGAACTCCCCGCCGACGACCCAGTATTCCTTGTTGGCGGTCTTTGACATGACGGTCTCTCGGCAGGCGGTGTGCTTGGCTTGCTGATAGCCAAGGGAGACAGGCCCGGTCTACGGGAATCGCTCTTGGCGCCGACCGTCGAGCTCGGACGGTAGGGGCGCCGGTTCAACTCGTCTGCACATAGGTCGAAGGCCCGCGCACATTCTCGTCGATGTGCAGCTTCTGGTGCAACGACGGCACTGCCCGCTCGGCGCAGTCGGTTCGCGGACAGGTGCGACATGACACGCCGATCGGCGTGACGATCTGTGGGTCGGCGAGGTTGAGGCCGTCGGCGTAGACGATTTCCGAGGCAAACCGCACGTCGCAACCGAGCCCGACCGCCCGTTGACCGACGCGGTGGGGAAGCCCGCCGGCGGTCGCCGGGTTGGTCCGGCCGGTAGTGTGCGCCACGCAGAAATAGGTAGCGCCATCCGGCATCCGCGACAGCTGGACCCGCAGCATGCCGGGCGTGCTGAAAGCGTCGTAGACGTTCCAGCGCGGGCAGGCGGCCCCGAAGCGGGCAATGTGAATGCCGGATGCTGAGAAGCGCTTGGAAATGTTGCCGGCGATATCGACGCGGATGAAGTGGAACGGGACGCCTTCGGCCCCGGGGCGCCGCAAGGTCGCCAAGCGATGGCAGACCTGCTCGAAAGAAACGCCGAAGCGGCTTTTGAGGACTTCCAGATTGTACCGTGTCGACTTGGCCGCGCTGCGGAACAGCTCATAGGGCATGATCACCGCGCCAGCGAAGTAGTTGGCTAGGGCGGTGCGGGCGAGGGCGCGCGCCTCGGCGCTCGCCAAACCCGCGCCATCGACGATCGCGTCGAGCCGCTGGTGGTAGCCGAGATAAGCGATCTGGTGGGCGATCTGGAAGAGGCGGCTCGACGGGGGGAGCATCTCTGAGATTTGCAGCCGCCGCGCCAGCTGGTCGAAGCGCCGTGAGCGGCCAAGCATGAGGTCGTCGGCGCGGACCTCGACCTCGACCGAATAGCGCTGACGCAGCAGTGCGGTGAGGCCCTGCTCCAGGGAGTGGATGGCAAGGCCGCTTTCGGCCCACAAAGTCTCCGCCGCCGCTTCCAGCTCGGGAAAATGGTTGAGCCGCCGCTGGATGAATTCGGTGACCTCCTCCGACGGCAGCGCAACCGGCGCGCTTTCGGCTGCGTCGTCGCCCTCGCTGGTGCCGCGTTGAATGGGGAGATTTCGCCGGTAAGCGTCGTAGACATCCAGCACCGCCCGGCCGACCGAGGGGAGGGTGGTTACCAGTTCCTGAACGTCGCTCGCCTTGACCTCGGCCGCCTCGAAGATCGGGTCGGAGAAAGCCTCCATCAGTTCAAGCGACATGCGCTGATCGGTGTCGGCTGCCAGATCCTTGAGATCGACCTGGAATTTCTCGATCAGCGTCAGCAGCACGCGAACCGTCACCGGTCGCTGGTTGCTCTCCAGGAGGGTCAAATAACTTGGGCTAATGCCAAGTTCGCCGGCCATTTGCGCCTGCGTCAGGCGCCGCTCTTGTCGCAGCCGCCGCAGGCGGCCGCCGATTCTCATGGCTTTCATACCCCGACCTTACCAGATTTACAGACTGACAATAGTTATTTGTCACGACAGTGACAAAACGCAGCATTGCACTGCAGATTCAAACATTTGTTGACGTTCTTGGCTTGTCAATGAATATGAGGTCACCATCAGGGAATGACAAAAATGACAAGCCTTCCAGGCCGGTTCAACGGAATTCGCCGCGACTACACCCCAGCTGACGTTGCCAAGCTCAAGGGCTCCGTCACCATCGAGCACACGCTGGCCAAGATGGGCGCTGCGCGCCTTTGGAAGCTGCTGCACGAGCGCAAGTTCGTTCGCTCGCTCGGCGCACTCACTGGCAATCAGGCGCTGCAGCAGGTCAAGGCTGGTCTGGAAGCGATCTACCTCTCCGGCTGGCAGGTTGCCGCCGACGCCAACAATTCCGGCGAGATGTATCCGGACCAGTCGCTTTATCCGGCGTCTTCGGTCCCGGAGGTGGTGCGGCGCATCAACAAGACCTTCCAGCGCGCCGACCAGATCGCCCGCATGGAAGGTGACAACTCGACCTATTGGTTTGCACCGATCGTCGCCGACGCCGAAGCCGGTTTCGGCGGCCCGCTGAATGCGTTTGAGTTGATGAAGGGCATGATCGAGGCGGGTGCCGCAGGCGTTCACTTCGAGGACCAGCTCGCCTCCGAGAAGAAGTGCGGTCACCTCGGCGGAAAGGTCCTGGTGCCGACTCAGACGTTCATTCGCACCCTTAATGCGGCGCGCTTCGCGGCCGATGTGAGCGGTGTTGAGACGCTGGTGATTGCCCGCACCGACGCCCATTCGGCGACGCTGATTACCAGCGACGTCGACGAGCGCGACCACAAGTGGATCGCCAGCGAGCGTACCAGCGAGGGCTTCTATCGTCTCAAGCAGGGCAACAAGCACTCTGTCGAGCACGCCATTGCCCGCGGCGTTTCCTATGCGCCATACGCCGACTTGGTGTGGTGGGAGACCTCGGAGCCTGACCTCGGCGAGGCCCGCGAATTCGCCGAAGAGGTGCACCGGCACCATCCCGGCAAGCTGCTCGCGTATAACTGCTCACCGTCCTTCAACTGGCGTGCCAAGCTCGATACCAAGACCATCGCTTCCTACCAGGAGACGATTGCCGAGATGGGCTATCGCTTCCAGTTCGTGACGCTTGCCGGCTTCCACGCGCTCAACCTCGGCATGTTCGAGCTGGCCCGCGAATACCGCGATCGCGGCATGGGCGCCTACACCGAACTGCAACAGCGCGAATTCGCCGCTCAGGAGCGCGGGTTCACCGCCGTCCGCCACCAGCGCGAAGTCGGCACCAGCTATTTCGATGCCGTGGCGATGGCGATCTCCGGCGGCCAGTCGGCGACAACGGCAATGGCCGGCTCGACCGAGGCAGAGCAGTTTGACGCCAAGAAGCGGAACGCCGCCGCCTGATCGGCGGCGTTGGCCGGGAGTCGTCGATGCAGGAATATTGGGTCGTCGGGGGCACTTATGAGGATCCGAGCTTCGCCGCGCTGCGACCTGGCGCGGCGGAGCTTCTCGGGCCGTTCCTGACCTACGACGACGCGCTGGCGCATTGGCGCGAGCGCACCGCCAACACTCGCTCCCGCGCCCTCAATCGCTATTCGATTGTCGTTAGTGCGGATCGCGAGGAGGCGGCTGCGGCCTAGGTCGGCCGGGTTCGGAGGGTCTCAAGGTGACGGCCGACAGCATCGCCGAACCGATCTACAGGGATGTCGAAGGGTTGAGGGTCGAGGCCGGCCTTCACGCCTTTCTCGAGGCTGAGGCGTTACCGGGAACCGGCATATCGGCACCGGCATTCTGGCGTGCTCTTGCCGGTATCTTGCGGCAGCACACGCCGACCAACCGCCGCCTTCTCGCCCGTCGTGACGAGCTTCAGCGGCAGATCGACGAGTACTACCGCCAGCGCCGCGGGTCGCCGCCTGACGTTGCCGCCGATATCGCCTTTCTCAAGCGGATTGGCTATCTCGTGCCGGAAGGGGCGCCGTTCAAGGTCTCGACCGCCGGCCTCGACCCGGAAATCGCGGTTCTCCCCGGACCGCAACTGGTCGTTCCGCTGACCAATGCGCGCTACGCGCTTAACGCCGCCAATGCGCGGTGGGGCAGCCTCTACGACGCACTGTATGGCTCCGATGTTATTCCCGGCCCACGGTCTGACACCTATGACCCCGCGCGTGGGCGTGAGGTCGTCGCCTGGGCCAAACGCTTCCTCGACGAGGTGGCGCCGCTGAAGTCCGGCTCGCACGCCGATGTCGCCAGCTATGCGGTTGTCGGCGGACACCTGACCGCTCGCCTTGCCGGCGGAGCCGCGTCAGCGCTCGCGCTGCCAGCGACCTTTGCCGGCTACCGCGGCGACCCCAGCCGGCCGAGCGGTATCCTCTTCGTTCACAACGGCCTCCACGTTGACGTGCCGATCGACCCCGGCCACCCCATCGGGCGGATCGATCCGGCTCACGTGGCCGACGTCTACGTCGAGGCGGCCATGTCGGCGGTGATGGACGGCGAAGACTCCGTTGCCGCCGTCGACGGTCCCGACAAGGTCGGCTTCTATCGCAATTGGCTCGGCCTGATGCGGGGGGACCTTGCCGCCAGTTTCGACAAGGGCGGGCGCAATAGCGAGCGCCGCCTGTCGCCCGACCGCCAATACACACGCGCCGACGGGACCGCCTTTCGTCTCCACGGCCGAGCGCTGATGCTGGTTCGCAACGTCGGCCACTTGATGACCACGCCTGCCGTCCTCAACGCCGATGGCAGCGAGGCCTTCGAAGGCATCCTGGACGCCGTCGTTACCGGACTGATTGCCCTTCACGACCTAAGGAAACCCGCCGATGCGCCGCTGCGCAACTCGCGGTCCGGTTCGGTCTATGTCGTCAAGCCGAAGATGCACGGCCCCGAGGAAGTGGCGTTCGCCGGCGCGGTGTTTGCCAGCATCGAAGCGGCCTTCGGCCTGCCTCCCGACACCGTCAAGATCGGCATCATGGACGAGGAACGCCGCACCTCCGCCAATCTGATGGAGTGCATTCGCGCCGCTCGTTCGCGCGTCTTCTTCGTCAATACCGGCTTCCTCGATCGCACTGGCGATGAGATCCACACCGCCATGGAGGCCGGCCCGATGGTGCGCAAGGGCGCCATGCGCAGCTCCGCATGGATCGCCGCCTACGAAGATCGCAATGTCCTCATCGCGCTGGCCTGCGGCTTCGACGGCAAGGCCCAGATCGGCAAGGGCATGTGGGCGATGCCGGATCGAATGGCCGACATGCTTTCCCAGAAGATCGCCCATCCGATGTCGGGCGCGTCCACCGCCTGGGTGCCGTCGCCGGTCGCGGCGACGCTGCATGCGATCCACTACCACCGCGTCGACATCGCCGCGCGCCGCGCCGAGATCGGCGGGCGGGCGATCCCTTCGCTGTCTTCTCTGCTGACGCTGCCGCTCGCAACCGGACGCAACTGGTCGGAGCAGGAAGTGCGCGAGGAGGTCGAGAACAACGCCCAGGGCATCCTCGGATATGTGGTGCGCTGGGTCGACCAGGGAATCGGCTGCTCGAAGGTTCCGGACATTCACGACGTCGCGCTGATGGAAGACCGCGCGACCTGCCGCATCTCCAGCCAGATGCTGGCCAATTGGCTGCATCACGGCGTGGTCGACCGCGACTACATCATGGGCGCGATGAAGCGGATGGCCAAAGTCGTCGATCGCCAGAACGCCGGCGATCCTGCCTACCGGCCCATGGCGCCGGCCTACGATGGGCTGGCCTTCCAGGCGGCGTGCGATTTGGTTTTCGGTGGCCGCGAGCAGCCGTCGGGCTATACTGAACCGATCCTCCACGCCCGCCGCCGGCAGCGGAAGGAGTTCGACCGCAAAAGCGCCCGGCAGCCGGCAACGGTATTGGGCTAAGGACCTACTGCGGCCGCCGTCAAAGGCCGAGACGCGCATGTCGGCAAAACGATTCCTGGTTTCCGTCGCCGCAGTCGGCCTCGCCGCCGCTGGGTTGGCGCTCGTCGCCCAGTCGAGCGGTCTCCTTTCGGGATTGTTCGGTGTCCGCGTCGTGGACGGTCGCTTGGTCTATCCGGCTGCTGCCCTCGTCGATTGGTCCGACCTGATTCCCGCCGACGCGGGTGGTTCGGTCCGGACGGCCGATGGGGCGGTGCCGCGCGGTCTCGTTCAGCATGGCGAGCTGTTGCCGGGAGGTCCTGTGGCGCCGGGGGCCGACGCGCCGCTTCCCGATATCGCCGCCGCCCTGGGAGCATTCAACGATCTCGGCGGTGCCCCCCGCCGCTTGGCCGACAGCTTCGGCGGTTTGGGCAACCTCAAGGCGCTCCAAGCAGGCGGCGGGGCCACCCGCGCCGAACTCGACGGTCGCGAAATCCGCATGGCCGGGTTCGTCGCGCCGCTGGCCTTTTCCGGAGATAAGATCACCAGCTTCTTGCTGGTGCCCTATGTCGGCGCCTGTATTCACGTGCCGCCGCCGCCGGCCAACCAGATTGTCCTGGTGTCGAAGGTGGCCGGATTTCGCCCGGACAATGACCTCTTGTACCCGGTCTGGGTGACCGGCCGGCTGCGTGCTGAGGCCGTCGATACTGACTTGGCGCGTGTCGGCTATCAGATCGAAGGCGCGGTCGTTGAGCCTTACCGCGAGGGCGGGTAGCGAGGGCCCTGGCCGCTCGATGCTCCCTGCCAACCAAAACGAAGAAGGCCCCCGACGAGCGTCGGGGGCCTTCTTGTTTCGACCTGCCGGCGCTAGGCACCGGCCGGAGCGGACTAGCCGCGGTAGTCGGGATCGACGAGCGCGCCGAGAGCGCGGTCGTTGTAGGGCACGTCCTGCATCAATTGCGTCAACGGGTTCTTGTTGATCGGCAGCGAACGCGGGTCGTCCTTCCACGGCTCAAGGAACATGACCGGATCGTCCACAGTGACGTCGTAGATCAGGTTGTCGCCGTTACGCCGAAACGTCTCGGTGACGACCATCTCGTTGCTGTGGATGTAGCCCGGCCAGTCCAGCCAAGTGCGATCGGTGAAGCCCATCGAGGTGACGACGAGGGAGTCGCCCTTCCAGCAGCCGACGGCGAGGCCGTTGACCATCTGGTCGTACTTCAGAACCGGGTCATGCTCGCGACAATCGGTCGGGATCGCCCGGAACGTGTTCGCGTTCTCGTAGAGGAAGATCACCTCGTTGTCGGTTTGCACGATCTTGTTCGGCGGCCCCAGGCGCGGCACGCCCACCGGATAGTTCTGCCAAACCGGATCGGCATAGTCGATCCAAATGCCACCGGCATTAGCGTGCCAGTCGCTGAGGTGGACCCTCTCCCAGTACTGCGGCTTGTACTGCGGCTTGGAGACGTGATCGCGGTGCTGAATACCGCAATCCTGTTCGAAGGTGATCCACTGCGCCCCGGCCTTGGCCCCACCGAAGGTGAAGCGCGGGTCGTTGTTGTTGGCGAAGGCATCGACCGACTTCTGGCAGGACGTCGGCGTGAGTTGCGCCACGCCGCCGCCCCAGATGCCGTTGAGATCCGGCTTGCCATTCGCCAGCCGCGGCGTCTGCGGTGCCGCCGCCGGCGCCGCCGGTGCCTGAGCCAGAGCCGCCGGCGCCAGCCCCAGCAGGCCAACGGCCAGGACCCCGAATGTGAAGGACTTGTACATAAACTGACTCCCTCCCGAAGCGGACTTAGTTAGCCGGAACTTCCCCGTTCGGGTTCTCCGGGAAGCCTACCTTGATGAACTTCCCATCCGGGAAGACGAACGAGTTCGTGAAACCGAGCGGCTTGCCCGAGCGGTCCGGATTGATGTCGACCTTGTAGACGTCGCCGATCTTGAACAGGCGGCGGTCGCTGAGGCCGAGGCGGCGCAGGCCGTTCGGGCCCACCGTCTCCGTGCCCCACTCGGTCACGGTGCCGTCGGCGTTCTTCACGTCGAAGTGGAACCACGCGTGCGGGTTCTCCCAATCGACCTTGGTCAGTGTCCCGACGATGGTGATGTTCTTTGTCACGTCGAACTGCGCGCCCACCGCATGGTGCGCAACGGCCGGCACCGTGCCGGCGACGCCCAGGGCTGCGAGCGAAGCAAAGAGGATCGACTTACGCATTCTGTGGTCTCCCGTAGTCATTTCTGAAGCGAAACGCATCGCCAACTGGATAGTCAGACAGTTAAGGAATCTACTGCCCCTTCGCAAGGAGTTCCGGCTCGGGGAAGATGATGTACGGGTTGCCGAACCCGGCCGTCAGCGTGATGTCCATAACCCGCTGCCCGTCGAGATCGCGAGTGATGCGCGACGGGAAATACGTGCCGTTATGGAACTGGTCGAGGGCGTTTGCGCCGAGCGCCTGCGAATAGCCGGCGTCCGGCTTCTCGCCGGCGCGCCAATCGTAGAAGCGCGACACCATCTTCTTCTTGGAGCCGTCGGGCAGCGTGATTGTTGCCTCGATGCTCTCCGGCCGCTTGTCCGGACCCATCGTGCCCTTGTAAGCGACGCCGTTAATGGTGATCTCGACCGTGTCCTTGCCGTTCTCCTTGGCAATCGTCGCCGTCGCGGTGGTCGCCTTGCCCTGGATGTCCTTTTTGGTGTTGTAGAGCGCGGCGGCCTGCAGCCAGTTGTGCGGCTGGAACCACATCATCTGGGCGCGGAAAGCGGCGACCTTGTCGGCCGGCGTGGTGTTGATCTTCTTCTTGTCAGCCGTCCAGGTCTCGTCCCAGGCGCGCGTGCCCTTGACGACACGGGAGATCTTGAGGTTTCCGGCCTCGATCTCTTCGCGCGCTGCGGGGAAGTAAAACGCCATGCTGTAAGCGTAGCGGGTGACCTGCAGCGGCTGACCGGGCGTCGCGGCCTCGAGGTCAACCATGGTGCCCTTGGCCTCGTAGCGCGGCAGATTGATCTGGCCGATCACCAGCTGGCGCGTGCGAACCAGGCCCATCGTGTCGGCCGCATTGCCGATGACCGGGTCGACGTCCTTGCGGTTGACCTGCGGCCCGCGATCGAACTGGGCAAATGCGCTCGGCGCGCCCAGCGTAACCGCAAGAGCGGCCAAAACGACACTCTTCCTTACAACTCCCATAGTACCTCCCTCCCGGCACGCACGCCAGGTTCACAAGTTTTTGTACATCAGCCTTATCTCGCGCCTGTCGTCAATCCCGGAGCGAGCTTTGGTGTCGAATTTAACCTATCCGCCGGGAGCAGGAACTAGCGGGGTCCCACGACCAGCATGTAGGTCTCGTGACAGGTGTCGCAGGCCGCTCGTAAGCTCTTCGCCGCGGCGCCGAATTTCGCCGCATCTTCGGCCTGGCTGGCGTCGAATGCGACGTTCGCGGCATTCTGCACCTTGTCGTAGAATTTCTCGAAATCCTGCCAGACCGCCGGCGTGGCGGAAGTCGAGACGTCGGGGCCCGGCTTGGTTTCCGGGGGGAAGAGGTGGGGAAACGCCGATAGCAGCGTATTGATGGAATAGGCCCGGTTCTTGAGGTTTGCCAGGTCGGCCTTGCCTCCCTCAATCACCCCCATCTCGGTCTCGACTGCGTCCATCAGCAACTGGCGGGCCATCACGACGTCGTCGGTGTGCTTGGCGCCGGTTAGCCCCGCGGCGGCTCCTTGGGCCACCGATGGGTGAGCCCCGCCGGACACCAGGGCGAACAACGCAATCGCGGCCGCCGCCAATGACAGGCGGCCAATACCAGCGAAACCCCGCCGCTCTTGTCCAGCCTTTGAAGGATCACTCATACTCGACCTCACCCCTGATCTCGTCGCCGAAACCACAGTAGCAGCAAGGTGTTCCTGCATAAACCGAGCGTTCGCGGTCGGACCGGCTTGTCACGCGGAATTGACGCCGGGCCGGCTCGGGCTCACTCGGCTGGCTGCGGTGTGCTGAGCGACCTTCGCGGCCCCGTGCCCTGCCGGTCGAACACCGCAAGGCGCGGCAGGAGGCGAGCTGAGTTCAGTATGAAAACCAGCTCTGAGACGGTGTGAATCTGAATCGCCGCTACCGGGCCGATAAGGCCCATCATCGCCGCCACCACGCCGAGCACGTCGACCAGGATGGTGCCGGCGAAGTTCTGCCAAATGATGGTCCGTGTCCACCGCGCTACGCCAATCGTGTCGGCAAAGCGGGCGAGGTCGTTGCCGAGGAGGACGACGTCCGCGCTCTCTCTCGCAACTTCAGTTCCCGACCCCATCGCCACGCCGACATGGGCCGCCGCCAAAGCCGGCGCGTCGTTGACCCCATCCCCCACCATCGCCACGACCGCGCCGTCGCCGACCAGCTTGCGCACGCGCTCGAGCTTGGCCTCCGGCAGCATGTTGGCCTCGACTTCGCTGATGCCGAGGTCCTTGCCCACTGCCTCCGCCACTTCGGCGTTGTCACCGGTGAGCAGAAGCGTACGGATTCCCTTTTCGTTGAGGCTGCGGATCGCCTGACGGGCCTCCGGCCGCACCGCGTCGGCGACAGCGACCACGCCGAGGAGCCGGCCGTCTCGGGCCACATAAACACTCGACGTCGCCGCCCCGATGCCTGCGCTGAACGGGCCGATGGCGACGCCGTTGTCTTTCATCCATTCGGCGTTGCCGGCCAAGACCCGGCTATTGTCGGAGGTAGCTAGAATCCCGCGGCCGGGGGTGTATGCAAATTGACCCGGCTCCCGGATCGGGATTCCCGCCGACCGCACGCGATCGAGGATCGCCCGGCCGAGCGGATGCTCCGAGCGTATCTCCGCCGTTGCCGCGGCCTCAAGCACTTCGGCCTCGCCGATCCCAGGCGATGGCAGTACCGCTGTCACGCTGGGGGCGCCGAAGGTGAGGGTGCCAGTCTTGTCGAGGACGATCGTGTCGACCCGGCTCAGCATCTCGATATGAACGCCGCCCTTGACGATGGCGCCAAGCCGGGCGGCGCGGCCAATGGCCCCGAGGATGGCGAGCGGAGTGCCGGCGGCAACGCCGCAGGCGCCTGCCACGACTAGGACCGCGATCGACTGATCGGGATCGTGCCACATCAACTGCGTGAAAGCGGCAAAGACCATCGCGAAGATCACGATGTAGCCAGCCAGCCGGTCGGCGGTACGAGTAACCGGCGCGCGGGACCGCTCGGCCTTTTCGACCGCCTCGATGATCTTGCCGTAGCTGGTGTCGGCGCCGATGCGTTGGACCCTGACCTCAAGCGCGCCCGACTGGTTGATCGAACCGGCATAGACGCGGGCTCCGGCGAGTTTCTCGACCGGCATCGACTCGCCCGTAATGCGGGATTCGTCGACGAAGGACTGTCCGCCGGCCACCGCGCCGTCGACCGGAATCCGGCCTCCGGGAGCCACCAGGACCGTTTCGCCGACCTCGAGCCGATCGGTGTCGACCTCGACGAGCGCTCCGCCCCTCCTTACCGTGACGTTCCGCGGCAGGAACTCAAGCAACTCGCGGATCGCCCGGCGCCCGCGCTCCACCGTCATCCCTTCCAGGATCTCGGCGATGAGAACGAAGAAGACGATGACCATCGTGACGAAGAAGTTGCCCGACACCAGCGCCGCGGTGAGCGCGATGGTCATCGACAGCTCCATCGTCATTCGCCATTCGCGCAGGTCGTGAAAGGCCTCCTTCAGAATCGGCCAGCCGCTGAAGATCAGGCCAATAAGGGCGATCCAGCTGAAGGGGCCGGCAACGTGAGCGTCGACCCAGTTGTAAATTGACGGCGGAATGGCTCCGCGTACGGTCTCCGGCAGCAGATCGACAAGCGCCCAGTTCTTCCACGGATCGAGCTCGGAGACGAAATCGTGGAAGTGCTGCCAGACCGATCCCGGGGGGAGGAAGAAGGCCTCCTCGAACCACAGCAAGACCGCGCAAATAAACGCGACGCCGATGCGCACCGCGTCCATCCCACCGGCAGAATGGGCATGATCGTGACCGTGGTCGTCATGATCGTGGTCGTCATGACCGTGGTCGTCATGATCGTGATGATGGTCATCACCGTGATGGTGATCATGCGCGTCGTGGTGGCCATGCTTGGAAGTGCCGTGCACGGTCGAGCCCCGCTCCCGGCTGGGTTCGGCGAGGCGGCTCGATCCGTCTCCGAGCGTCGATTGGGAGCGCAGTTGATCGCTAGATGTCATCGACTACCTTCTTGCTCGCCACCGAGGGCCGGGAGGGGCCAAGGGTCGGCCACCGACGATGAGGGGTGGGCGCGGTCTGGAATGGGGCACAGTCTAAATTGAATACCGGGCTCGGCCAAAGACCCTTTTGGCGCGGGTCAAGGTTAACCCTCCCGCGATCGCGGCATTGATCGGGAACAAAGCTGCATGGACACTCATCGGCGGCCGCCGTAGAAACGCGCGACCCCAACCTCGGAATCGACCGGTTTTTGCTCGACCTTGCCGGGCGATCGTCATAGGCTTTCGCCACAAGCCGAGCGGTGGTCGGGTTACGGCGAGTTGCGGCGGCTTGTGTTAGTGGGCGAGTTGGCGGCAGGACGTTCACGGCCGCGGGATAACGGGCTGCTGGATAACGGGCTGCGGGATAACGGGCTGCTGGATAACGGGCTGCTGGATAACGGGCTGCTGGATAATGAGTCACACGATCCGCAAGAAGAGCCAGCTGCTGAACCGCGTGAGCCGGATCGCCGGTCAGGTGGAGGCGATCGAGCGCGCCCTTAACGCCGAATCCGAATGCGGTGTCGTGCTGCAGCTGATCGCCTCGGCGCGCGGCGCCATGAACGGCCTGATGGCCGAGGTGATCGAGGAGCACATTCGCAGCCATGTGCTGGGCCTCGGCGATACGCCGGACGCTATCAAGCTGCAGGGCGCCGACGAACTCGTCGAGGTTGTCCGCACTTACTTGAAATAGAACCTCGCGCGGATCAGCCGGCGATCGGGAGTTCGTCCAGCGAGCCCACCACTGCGGCGGCCGCGTCGATGCCGTATTCCGGTGGCTGGCCGGAACGGTTTATCCAGACGGTTGCGAAGCCGAAAGCCGAAGCCCCGGCGATGTCCCACGCGTTTGCCGAGCAGAAATGGACCGCCGATGCCGACACCTCGAAACGCCGGGTGACCAGCTCATAGACACGGCGGTGCGGCTTGAAGACCCCGGCTTCTTCCACCGACAGAACGGCGTCGAAGAGGCACGTCAACCCCGCGCCGCTTATGGCTGCCTCAAGCATGCCCGGCGTTCCGTTAGATAGCACGGCGATTTGCGCGCCCGCGGCGCGCAGGCGCTGCAGCGCCGGGAGGGCATCGGGGTACGGGGCAGGGAAGCGATACGCTTCGAGCAGCGCCTCTCGGAGCGCCGCGTCGCTGAGCCCGTGCATCGCCAAGGCGAAGTCCAAAGCGGCGACGGTGCAGGACCAGAAGTCGGCGTGTGCGTTCGCCAGGCTGCGTACCCACGAATATTCCAACTGCTTGGAGCGCCACAGCCCGGCAAATTCGGCGGCCCGCGATCCCAGTTGCTCTGACTGCCCGCGTACCGCTGAGTGAATGTCGAATAGCGTCCCATACGCGTCGAAAGCCCAGACCGCTTCTCTCGCCAAGCTGTTCAAAGCAAACCCTTTTTTGGCTGCATGTTGCCAGCCCTCGGCCGTTCATGCGGAAGTTAACAGTACGTCGGCGCCGTCAACCGCCGTGTGGACTTGGCTGGGTCACGCTGGCAATGTATCAAGCATCCCTCGGCGCGCGGTATGCGCTCGGTATGTTTCGCGACTGACGGAGGATTCTAGCCATGTTGTTCAATACCTTCCCCATCCGTCGGTTCATGGGGGCGGTCGCCCTTGCCATGGGCCTCATTTCCGCCATGGGCGGCTTTTCAACCGCAAGCGCCCAGGCCCCTAAGGCGGCTCCGCCGGTCCTGGTCACGTCGATCGGGCGCAGCCTCGATTCCTTCCAGATTCAGCTGGTCGTCCGCCGCCTCGGCGTCGAGTTCAAGCACGTCGCCGATGCCGACGCCGATGGGCTTGGCAATGCCAAGACGCTGATCCTCGCCGTCGGCGCCAGCCTTAAGGGCTTTGGCGACGCCGGCATCACGATCAAGGACGAACTCGCCCGCACCACCAAGATCCTCGACACGGCGAAGGCCAAGGGCCTCTACGTCATTCTCGTCCATCTCGGCGGCGAGGATCGTCGCGACGCGCTGTCCAACCAGCTGATCGATCTCGTCGGGCCGCGCTCGAACTACATGATCATCCGCGACGACAGCGACGCCGACAAGATGTTCACCGGCATCTCCAAGACCGGCAATATCCCGCTGGTGGTGATCGACGGTCCGGATACGCTGCGGCCCGCTCTCGAGAAGATTTTCGCCGCCGGCTAGGGCGGCGACGGGGCGGTTCATGCCGCCGGAGAGCGTTCCCATCTGGGGCGAGCATCTGACCGATGCTCGCCTCTTTTCTGTTTCGCTGGCGGTTCTACTGGCTGCCTTGATCTGGTTGGCAACTTCCGCCTGGCGGCACCGGCGCAATATTCGCGCCATTCCCGTGCGCATCCATGTCGCCGGAACCCGTGGCAAGTCGACCACCACGCGTCTCATCGCCGCCGGCCTGCGCGCGGCTGGCCGCCGCGTGATGGCCAAGACCACCGGTTCGGAAGCGCGGATCATCCTTCCTGACGGCAGCGAGGAGGCATGGCCGCGCCGTGGTCCTGCGGCGATCGCCGAGCAACGGCAGTTCTTTGCGAGAGCCGTCCGCCTGGGGGTCGACACGGTGGTTGTGGAGTGCATGGCCATACGACCCGAGTTCCTGTGGGCGAGCGAGCGCCACCTGGTGCGAGCGACCACCACCGTCGTCACCAACACTCGAGCCGATCACTACGAGGACGTGGGCGACAGGGAGGAAGCGATGGCGGACGCTCTGGCGTGGGTCGTCCCCCCGGAAGGTCGCCTCGTGGCCTCCCGGGAGGCGGTCGCCGCCCTTTCGGTTCGCGTCGCGGAGCGGCAAGCCGAGATAGTCGAAGTGGACACTGCCGGCCTCGATCCGCTTGCGGCCGATCGCGCCTTGGCGGTTGCCGTCTGCGCCGCCCATGGCGCCGCCGGCCCCGCCGTTCTTTCGGCAATGGAACGCTCTGCCCCCGATCCCGGCCTCTATTTCGAGCGCCCGCTTGCGGTCGATGGCAAGTCGCTCCGTTTCGCCAATGCATTTGCCTGCAACGACGTCGATTCCTTCGCCCAGGCCTGGAACGCCCACCGCGAGTCGCCTGCCGTCGTGCTTTTCAACGCCCGCCACGACCGCCCGCTGCGAACCCGGCACTTCCTGGACTATTTCGCAGCGCAGCGGCCGGTACCCTTGGTCTTCGTAGCCGGCGACCGATCCGCGGCGGCATGGGCCCAGCGCCGGGCCGGGGGCAAAACCGTTCGCCGCCTGCGCGCTCGCACGCCGAGCGCCGCCCTTGCCGAAGTCGCCGCCGCTGCTCCCGCCGGGGCAACGATCTGGGGCGTTGGCAACTACCACGGACTCGGCGCCGAGTTGATCCGGGAAGTCGGCAGGACCTGATCTCCAGTGTTGACCGCCGCATTGATCCTCGGCGTTCTCGCCAGCCTCGTCCTGACGGAGTTGGTCGGCCTTTCCGCCGGCGGCATCGTCGTCCCGGGCTATGTTGCCCTCCTGCTGGATCGACCGAGCGCGTTGATCGGGTTTCTGGCGATCGCGCTGGCAAGCTACGGGCTCCTGCGCACCATCTCGAATGCCCTGATGCTTTATGGCAATCGCCGCTTTGCGGTTGCCCTGCTGATTGGACTGGCGCTTGCCAGCGGAGCTTCCTATCTCAGCCCCTACCTGATGCCCGCCTATGTCGAATGGGTCGGGCTGGGGTTCATCGTGCCGGGCCTCGTCGCACACCAATTCGATCGCCAAGGGGTTTTGCCGACCCTCCTCATGTTGGCGATTGCCGCACCGATCGTCCGCGCCGCACTGGCGGTGGTCATGTGGCTATGACCTCCCACTCCAGCGCGCGTCCGCGCGCCCGGCCCCGCGTCGGCGCGCTCACGCTCGCGATCGCGGCCGCGGCGAGCATCGCCCTTTGGCAGTTGGCCGAACGGGTGACCGCCCCTCCGGTCAATCCGCACTACGCCGAAATGCTGACAGCCGCTCGCGCCATGCAAGACGCCAGCGCTGTCCTCGCCGGCGAAATGACCCGCCTCGGGCTCATGGCGGACCGCTCCGCCGATCCCAATCGAACCGGAATGATCGGTGCCGAGTACTCGCCGATCACCACGACCGTCGGCGATCTCCCCTCCAAGCGCACCGCCACCAATCCCGATCTTGCGGCCGCCCTGGTGCGCCTCCTGGCCGAGACTGGCGTCCGCCCGGGATCGCCGGTCGTTATCGTCCTGTCGGGCTCGTTCGTCGGCGCCAACATTGCCGCAATTGCCGCCGCAGAGGCCCTCGGTCTCCGTCCTGTGATCGTCGCTTCGCTCGGTGCGTCGATGTGGGGCGCCAATCACCCCGAGTTCAATTGGCTGGACATGATGACGCTGCTTCGCGCCCGCGGGGTCATTCGCTCGGCCGCCCGAGTGGCAGTCCTGGGGGGTGACGGCGGCGTTGCCGGCGGCCTGGAAGCGCCAGGAGTGGCGCAACTGCGGGCCAGCGCCGCGCGGGACGGCATTCCGATCGTCGAAATGCGTCCGTTCTCCGCCCTGGTTGACGCTTTGCTGGTTGACGTTCGCGGCGCTCTCGGCGATGGAGTGCGGCCGGCGATCGTCGTCAATGTGGGCGGAGCGCTGGTCGGGCTCGGCAGTTGCCGGGAGTCTTACGATCTCGATCCGGGCCTGACCGGACGTGCGTTATCCTGCACCGATGGGACGCCGGGGCTGGCAATGCGGTTGCAGGAAGGGGGCGTGCCGTTACTGCACATCCTCAACTTGAAACGCATGGCGGTGGAGCTTGGATTGCCGATCGATCCGGTGCCGCTGCCGGCGCCCGGTAACAACAAGACCGTCTATGGCTCGCGCCGAGGCGGCGGGTAGAACACGAAGGGGGGATGGATGCCGTTCAGTTTCAGCGACCCGATGGTGCTTTTCGTCATCGCGGTTGCGCTGTTCATCGTCACGCACATCGTGCTGCGGTGGGCGCTCCCGGTTGCGTTCATCGTGGTCTCGGTGGTCATTGCGGCACTGGGCGGCTTCATCTTCACCTCTTCCAGCGACCTATCGCCGGGTTGGCAGGAAAGCCCGTTCCGCCATCTGGTCGAGGGTAGCTTCGGCTTCATCAACCTCGCCATCGCCCTGTTTGCCGGCACTTTCTTCGGCCAGATGGTCCGCGCAAGCGGCGCTGCGGACGCCGCAGCCGACGGTGCGCTGCGCCTTGCCAACGGCCGGGTCCTCCCCGTCCTCGTCTTGGCCGCGGTCCCGATCTTCGCGGTTGGCATGTTCGTCGGTCTTGCCGGCGTGGCCGTGCTTTCGGCGGGCGTTTTCGCCGTCCCGGCCCTTCGCCGGCTCGGCTATAGCGATGCGACCATTGCCGCTTTCATCGCCGTCCTGGCGACCGCCGGCATGATCGCCCCGCCCGTCAACGTTCCGGCCATGCATCTCGCCGACGGCGTGAACATGCCCTGGACCAACGTTGCCCGTTCGCTCTTGGCGCTCTCTGTGCCTTTCGCCTTACTCGCCCTGGCCTGGTTCCGCTGGGGCCAGCGCCGCAACGCCGAAGTCGCCGCCGCGGCACGCAGCACCGTTGACTGGGGCAGGGCGATGGCCGGCATCGCACCGTTTGCGGTGATGATGCTGATCTGGATCGCTGTGCGTATCTTCCCGTTCGAACTCGTCGACCCCTCCAGTCCGGCGGTCCTCATCATCGGTGGCCTCGCGGCTCTGCCAATGATGAAGCCGGGCGACTTCAAGAAAGTCATCGACTCCACCTTCACCGGCACGCCGCTGATCCTCGCCGCCGTCCTGGTGACGGTCGGCGTCCTCATCCAGGTCATGACGCTGACCGGCGTTCGCGGCGAGATCGTGATCCGCGTGATGTCGATCGATCCACCCTGGATCTACCTCGGCCTCATTGTGGGAATGCCGCTGCTCGGAGGCGCATTGACGTCGATGTCGGTTGCCGACGTGATGGGCGTCCCCGCCGCGTTCAGCTTCTTCAAGCTCGGCCTCAGCGCCAATTTCATCATCAGCGTTGCGGCGCTCTCGTCCATCGCTGCACTCGCCGAGTTCATCCCGCCGACGTCGGTTGCGGCCGCCCTGGCGTGCTACGTCGTTGGCGGCGGCACGACCGTCGGCCAGGTGTTCCGGCGTGCTTGGCCGGCGATGATACCGCTGGTCGCCATTGCCGTGCTGATGCTCGTCTTCGCCAACGACCTCGCCGGCTGGCTGAGCTGACCGATCCGGAGTTTTGTGGCGCTTCGTTCGGCGCCACAAAAGAAAAGGGCCGCCCGGTGGGCGGCCCTTTTTCATTGGAGCCCTTGCTGCGGCTAGCGCTTCGGCGGCGGTTGAAGGAAGGCGCCGATGCCCTTCTCCACCACGGCGCGGTAGTCCGGATAGTTCTCGACTACCAGCGGATTCTCCGGGTGAAGGTCGTTGTAGGCGTTGATGATCGCCTGAATCGACGCCAAGTGCCTCGCCACGCGAACATCGAGCGGCCACCCATTCTCGTCGAAGCGGACGAAGAGACGACCGAGCGTCGGGTTGTCCGACTTCAGTTTGGCGGCCGCGACATAGTTCGCGTCCTTGCCACCGACCACCAATTCGTCGCTGAGCTTGCCGCGGAAGCGGCCCATCGCCGGATTGGCGGTCTCCGCCAACACGGCCAGCGTGTCGGTGAAATCGTTGAACTCGCGGTGGCTGAGGCCGTGCAGGTTCACCGGCGACTTCTGCATGGTGATCGGTATGCGGGCCGAGCGGTTCGAGGCCAGCTTGCCCTGGGCCAGGCCGGCCAGTTCGTAAGCGCGCTCCGGGGCGACGAAGGCATTGACCACCGAGTACTCCGGCTGCGCCTCGTGCTGATCGAACGTCATCGAGGACTGGGCGGCAATCTGCGTCAACCCGTGGCTGACCCGGGCGACCAACCAGCCATCCTCACGGCCTGGATGGTTACGGTTCAGGTTGCGGCTCTCGTGTCCGACCATCTGCTCGCCCGTCGGGTAGTGGACGAAGAGGTCGGGATCGGGCCACTGATCGACCGGGTTCGCGAGGCGCATGCCGACGCGGAACCAGCGTGTGCCTTTTCCATCCGGAAGCTTGAAGTCGATGTGATGGCGGTAAGCCTCCATCGGCTCGGTCCAGGTGAATCCACTCCGGTTCGCCTGCGGCACGACGGTGATCTTGCCTTGCTTGACCTTCACATTCTCGACGATGAGCGTTGCCGCGATCATGCCGGCGATTTCTTGCGGGTGCGTGCCGCCGAGCACCAGGATTGAAGCGCCTGGCTTCTCGCCTTCGAGTTCGAAAACCGGGGTGTCGCCCGGGCCGCCATAGAGGCTGCGCTCGATGTTGCCCAGCATGAGCTGCCGGGTCACGCCGGGTCCGGCGACAATCGGCTCGGCCTGCCACATCGATACAAAGATCGCTCCCGCCGCAATGGCGATCGCCGATGCGCCGGCGAGGAACGCGACCGCCTGCTTCTTCTCGCGGATCTTGTCGGAAAGAGCCATCACTTGATCCCCAGGCCACGCAGGACAAATGGAATGAAAACCAAGGCCGCGCAGAATTGCGTGAGCCAGTGTTTTTCGCGCCAGATCACTCGCACCATCATGCCGGCCACGAAAAGCGCCAGCAGACGGTAGACGACGAACACCAGCATTTCGGCTGAAAACATCTCTAGAGCCCCACCCTCGCTACCTGGATCGCGGGAAACGCGTCGCCGTTATCGAGCCTTTCAGCCCCCGACTCAACCCAATTGGTCGAAAAAAGAGATCGCCGCGGCAATGACCGCATCGCAGAAAAAAAGGGGGCCGCGTCGCCCGACGCGGCCCCCTGTACTTTGCCTACTGTGCCGGCGCTTCGCCGGCGGGCCTGCCCTACTTGGAAGGGACCGGCGAGAGGTACTTCACCGTCGCGTTGGTGTAGATCGCCCAGGTCCCGGCGAGGGGAGCCTGGCCGACGGCCGGCTTGCTGTAGTCGCAGACGCCGTCGGCGAAGATCTTCTGCAGCTGCGCCAGTTCCTCTGCCGTCGGCGCAACCTTGTAGTCCTTCACGTCGACCGGCTTAAGCGCGCACTTGAAGTTGTCGTCGGTAGCCGGCCCACCCGCCGCAATGCGCGGCGAAGCGGCGAAGGCGAACAACTGCTTGCAGCGGTTCTGATCGGTGATCCGGTCAACCGCTCCAAACCACTTGTTGGTCGCTGTATCGATCACGCCAACCCAAGGACCGGCGACAGCCGCCGCACAGGTGTCGACGAACCCGGCCGGCTTGTTGGCGATGATCTTTTCGGCTCTCGTCTTGTTTGACGAGTCGTTGGCCACCGCCGTCAGCCACTTGTCCATCTGCGCAAAGCCGTCGACGCCGAGCTTGCGCAGCGGCGAATCGACGGTGCGGGTGTCGAGCTGTGTGGTCCCCAGCGAAGCCGCCGTCAGCACGACGCGATTGGCTTGCGTACCGTTCGCCTTCTGCAGCCGGGCGCCCATGACCGCCGTGTGATAGCCGTCATGCACGTCGACGTTGGGGTCGCCGCGGCCCATGAAGTCGCCGTCGACGAAGGACCGCATGTCCATGATGGCGACGTTGCGGAGGCCCTCGCCGGCGTTCACTTCGCCGGTTTCGTAGGCGATCTTCAGCGCAGTCGCGTCGCCGACCTGGCGCTGCGGCACGATCTTGCCGTCGGCGTCGTGTCCGCCGATACGGCCGTTGATGTCGATGAACTGCGCCATCGTGATCTTGCCGTCGTTCAGCGCCTTCAGCCCGTACTGGACGCCGACGTTATCGAACGGATTGCGCGCTGCGCCGGTCTTCGGGTCCTTGCCGAAGATCTGCACCAGGTTGTCCTGATAGGTGCAACGCACGCCTGCCGTCTTGTAGCGCGGGTCGTTGGTCACAAGATCCTTCACGGCAGCGTCGCAGTCGTCGACGCGGGCGTTGGGATAGCGGGTGCCGTTGCTGATGCAATAGCCCCAGTACTTGCCCGAAATCGCATCGAGCTGCGGCCGGGTCCAGTTGCCGCTCTTAGTGACGTTGACGAGGAGTTCGCAGTCGTAGAGCGGCTGCAGGAAGCTCATCACGTCTGGGTATGAGCGCATCGGCATGATGCCGTCAAAGAGGCCGGGATAGCGATTGGCGATCACGTGCTGCTGCATTGAGCCGCCCGAAGCGCCGTGGCCGATGGTGTAGACCGGCGGGCCGTACTCCTTGATGAACTGCTCCTTGACCTTCGCCATGGTCTCGCCCGACTTCACGGTGTCGTTGTTCGTGCCCATGACGTTGAGCGAACCCTGCAGGAACGCGTAGCCGCCGTTGACGAAGTTGTCGCCCATCGACGAGCCGAGATCCTCCAGGAAGTATTTGTTGCCGAGCGTCGGATCGTTACCGGTCATGCCGAAGCCGCGGCCCATGTGGAAGTTCGGCTGCACGCCGCCGCCGAACACGTAGACGAGCTTGCCGTTCCAGCCCGAGCCACCCTTAGCGGTTGGCGTCGGCAGAGGCCCGGCCGCCGGATCGTGCGGGATGCTGATGATGAAGGCCGAGCGATTGATGACGCCCTTTTCCTGCCGATAGATGATCGGAATCGTGGCGCCTTCGGTGGTCTTGGTCGTGCCGATGTCGGTCGGACGGGTGGCGGCCGGATCGAAGACTTTCCACTCGCCCTTGGTGTTGCGGTAGTAATAGGTCACCACGGTCGGAGCGGCGCAGGTCGCATCCTTGGCTGGGGCGAGGCCGTGCGCTTCGTTCTCGCAGAGGAACGGGTCCTGCTGCACGGTCTCGAACAGACCGCCATTGATCGGGTGATTGACGAGGGTGACACTGGCGTCTCCGCCGGTCGCCTTCGCAACCAGCTGGTTGTCGCCGTCCTTCAGTCCTTCGACCAGGCCGACGAATCCGCCCTTGCCATCGGCCTTGAACGCCGCCGACACGTCCTTGCCGTCAACTGCTACCGTCGGGGCTGCCGCCGCGCCGGTGACCTTCACCAGAGCGCTGCCGCCAGTGACCAGCTCCGGCCGTGAAGACAACACCTCGACGGCGAGCTTGGCCTGCGCCAACGCGGCGGTCGAGCCCAGCGCGCACAGAGCCGCCAGCGACGCCCCGAAAACCCATGACTTTCTTACCATTCAACCCCTCCCTGGAGGCACTGCGGTTCGCTTGTTACGATTGGAACCTGGGGCGGAAAATAGCTGCCGCGGAGGGGGGGCGCAATGCGCCTACGGCGTGCCTCTGCGACCGAGCCGCCGCCTTACGTTTAGTGCCCGCGGGGGAGTTCTTAGCCCGAGACGCGCTCGATCGACGCGCCGCACCGCCGGAGTTTTTCCTCCACCCGCTCGAAGCCGCGGTCGATGTGATAGACGCGGTTAACCATGGTTTCGCCCTCGGCGGCGAGGCCGGCGATGACGAGGGAGACGGAGGCGCGCAAGTCGGTCGCCATGACCTGCGCCCCCTTCAGCCGTGGCACGCCTCGCACCGTCGCCACCTGACCGTCGAGCTGGATATCCGCTCCGAGGCGAGCCAATTCCTGCACATGCATGAAGCGGTTCTCGAAGATGGTCTCCCTGATATGCGAAGTGCCCTCTGCGCGGGATGAGAGAGCCATCAATTGCGCCTGGAGATCGGTCGGGAAGCCAGGGAAGGGCTCGGTCGTAACCTCCACTGGCCGGAGGGCGCTGCCGTTGCGATGGACCCTGATGCCCTCGTTGGTGACTTCGACCGTCGCCCCGGCGGCGCGAAGCACAGCAATCGGCTCCTCGAGCGTATCGGCGCGCGCGCCTTCGAGCGTGACTTCGCCGCCCGTCATCGCCGCTGCGATGGCATAAGTCCCACCCTCGATGCGGTCGGGCATCACCGCGTGCCGAGCGCCGCCGAGCGATTTTACGCCTTCGACGCGGATCGTCGACGTGCCGGCACCGGAAATGCGCGCTCCCATCTTGATCAGGCAGGCCGCGACGTCCGCGACTTCCGGTTCGCGGGCCGCGTTTTCGAGGATCGTCTCACCCTCGGCGAGCGTAGCTGCCATCATCGTGACATGCGTTGCGCCGACGGTGACCTTCGGGAAGCGGATACGCGCACCGCGAAGTCCCCTTGGCGCCTGCGCTACGACATAGCCACCGTCGATGTCGATGGTCGCGCCGAGCTCCCTCAGCGCCGTGATGAAGAGGTCGACCGGGCGAGTGCCGATTGCACAGCCGCCGGGAAGCGACACCTTCGCTTCGCCCATTCTCGCCAGCAAGGGTCCGATCACCCAGAAGCTCGCCCGCATTTTCGAGACGAGTTCGTATGGCGCCGTGGTGTCGACGATGGCTTTCGCCGAGAAATGAACGGTATCGCCAGCTCCGCCATTCTGGCCGGGCCGCTTACCGTCGACCGAGTAGTCCAATCCGTGATTGCCGAGGATGCGCTTCAGGAGTTCGACGTCGGCCAGCCGTGGGAGGTTGTCGAGGGTTAGATCCTGCTCGGTCAGCAGGCTCGCGATCATCAGCGGCAGCGCAGCATTCTTGGCCCCGGAAATCGGAATCCGGCCGTTGAGAGGGTTGCCGCCGACGATGCGAATGCGGTCCATGAAGGCTCCGGTGGGTGAGGGGGAGGCGATGCAGCAGACGCCTCACGCGCGGCGTCATTGTGGCAGGCGCGGCCCGCCCAGGCAAAGCGCAATCGGTGGCATGCGCCGACATTTCCAGGAGGAATCAACCACCCGTCTTGTCCAGCGCTTCGCCTGGCGCCCGCCGGCCGGCGCCGTTCTTGCGGCGGCGCAGATTGGCACGGAGTGCCTTGGCGAGGCGCTCCGAACGCGCGTTCGGCGACGCCGCGCGCCCATGCCCGGGGTTGCCGGCGGGCGAGTCGGAAGCGGTCACCGCCTTTCGCTTCCCCTGTTTACGGTCGGTTGTTTCGTCCATTCTGACAAGGTTCGCTTGAAGCCCGCGCATGGCTATGGCAGGAGTTTTTCGCGCGCGGCAAGGCTCTTGCTGCGCTCGGGCTGCCGTAGCTCAGTGGTAGAGCACTCCCTTGGTAAGGGAGAGGTCGACAGTTCAATCCTGTCCGGCAGCACCAGCCCAACCCCTAGAAACTCCTGAGGATTTGAGCCCTTCGCGACGCCGCCCCGCCAGGCACAAAAGTGCACCAATGGGCATGGAAATGCAGGCTCGAGTGGCACAAATCTGGCACAGTTTCTCACGCCGCCGTGATGTTAAGAAACGCGCCCCGCCGAGCAGGTTATCTACAGTCGGTTGTGATTTTGCTTTTCGCGCGTTTTGCGCTTGACGGTTTCGGCGTCGTGTCTTATATTTAGGACATGGACGGACGGGGATGGCCCCGCCGCACCGGGCAAGGAGGCCCGAAACCGATGACCAAGACCCTCAACATTAGCGCCAAGATCGCCGGCTACGCCGCCCTGATTGCCGCCGGCCTCACGCTACTCGGCACCGTCGGCAGCCTGGCCGAAGCCACCATCCGCCACATCCTCGGCTTCTAGGGGGAGGGCGGAACAATGACAATCCTTCAGATCATCATCAACGCCCTCGGCATCGGCGCGATGGCGGGATTGAGCGCGGCATTCATGAGCCGCATCGGCGCGACGCGCGGCGAGGCGCTGACCATCGGCACGGTCGGCCTATTGGCCGGCTGCGTCGTGCTCGTCGCCATGGCCTGGCCGGTATGAGCGCCGCTCTCCTCACCCGCGTCGGCGAGGCCCTTTTCGGGGCCCGCTGGCAATCGGCCCTCGCCGCCGAACTCGGCGTCGCCGATCGCACGATGCGGCGCTGGGCGGCCGGCGATACCGCGATCCCCGACGGCATCTGGCAGGAACTCCGTACCCTCGTCTGGGACCGCGCCCGCAAGCTGACCGAGCTCGGCGGGCAGCTGACCATTGCGGCCGAGCAGGTCCGGCCAGGCGATCCGGTGATTATCGACAAGGACGGGACCGTGCGGCGCGCGCCCGGCGTCCCGCCGCCGCGACCGCTGAAACGTCGCGGCGCCTAGGCGCCGTCGCGCGGCGGCGGGTCGGGCGGCTGGCGCGCCTTGGGATCGACGGTGGGCCGGTAGGGGCCGAACTCGACGCCGGTGGCGACGACGCAGAGGAGGCCCGGCGCGGCGTCGACGACGAGGGCCATGCGGCCGTCCGGCGCGGCGAAGAGCGCGGCGGAGTTGCCGTCGATGGTCATCGTCCAGCCGGCCCTGAGGCCGTCGCCGAGGAGGCGGGCGATTAGCGCCTCGCGCGGCGCGCAGATCGGGCCGCCGGCGCCGCGGGCGAGCCGCCAGGAGGCGAGCGCGACGAGGACGCAGATCGCTGCCGAGACCAGGGTGAAGCGCACGAACCGCCCGCCGGCATGCGACAGCGCCGCCTTGATCGCGCCGGGACTTCTCGCGGTTCGCGCCACAGCCTCTATCGTCATTTGCCGCCGCCCTTCTTCTGGCTCGCCCGCAGGATCTTCCACGCATCGATGAAGAACCCGGCGACGCCGATGCCGCCGAGGCCGATGACGAAGCCGATGAACATCAGGCCGCCGGCGTCGCCCTCGGCGACGATGCCCATGCGCTCGAAGAGCGGCGAGGCCTGCGGCGCGACGTAGATCGAGGAGAGGCCGCCGACCACCACCGCGGTCGCCATCTCGCGCGGCGAGAGGCGCATCGAGAGGGCGCGGACGATGCCGCCGGCGCCGCCGGCGAGCGCCAGGCGCAGCACATCGCCGCTCAGCCAGTCGGGGAGGTGATCGGTCAATGCGGCGGCCCGTCAAATAAGAGAGATCGGTGAAATGGCGGCGGCGGGTCGTGTTAGCGCTCGGCAATCAAATGGCGAGAAGCTAGCCGGCGCGGCGGGCCAGGGCGGCGGCGATCGCCTGGACGCCGGTCATCGCCACCGCCGAGCCGAAGAAGAAGGCGATCACCGTCGCCTCGTACTCGTCGAACGGCTTCGGCAGCGGCGGAATGTGCAGCAGCCAATGCGAGGGGGCGAGGAGCGGCTGCAGCGTGGTGCCGACGCAGATCGCCCCGACATGCAGCACGAAGGCGGCGCCGAGCAGGAAGAACAGCGCCCGCACCTCGGGGAAGCCGGAGGTGGCAAGGCGCACTTCCTTGGCGTTGGCCCGCGCGGCGATGTCGGCGGCGACCTCGGCCTTGGCGAGATCGACGGCATGGGCCTCGGCGGAGTTGGTCGCGGCGAGTTTGGCCTTATAGGCGTCGAGGACGCCGTTCACCAGCGGGCCGCCGAGGAGGGCAGCGAGGAAGCCGAGCATGGCGGAGCCTCATTTCGCCGGAGTCTCTGGACCCCGGCTTTCGCCGGGGTGAGCGGGGGAATGGCGTCAGCTAACCCGCCCGACCCCGAGCCCCTCAGGGCGAGCGGGGAATGGCGGCAGTATCAGCGAGGATCGCTCTATCGCGCTGGACGATGACGAGGAGGGCGCGGGCGACCTCGCGCCAGGCCGAGCGCCAGGTCTGGCTCGAGGCGAGCTCGAGACGCTCGAGCGTGACCGCCAGCATCGACCAGGCGTGCGGGTTGAGATCGCTGCGGCGGGTGCAATCGAGAACGGCAACACGCACCCGCTCTTCGAGCCTCGCGCGGTCGGCGACCGGCGCGACGCCGCAGATCGCATCGTCGGCGGCGCCGGCGAGCTCTGAGAGAACGGCGGCGGCGAGATCAATCTGACGACGTCCGGCCGCCGCGCCGCCGTCCATCAGTGCTCCTTGCCGATCGGCGTAGACGTCATGGCGCGGAGAACGACGTTCAGCGCCAGCACGGCGAGGCCGGCCCAGGACGCCGCCTTGCCGTCGAGCACGCGCGTCCAGTCGAAGCCGCCGAGCGCGTCGGCGAGGACGGCGCCGACCACCGGGATGCCGGCAAGGGCGTTGAAGAAGGCGGTACGCCAGCCCTTCGGGGCGACGTTGAGCGCGAGCACGAAGCCAATGCCGATGAGGGCGAGGACGACGAGGATGTGGACCATGTGGTCAGCCTTTCCTGTGGTAGGCGATGAGCCGCGGGGCGAGATAGACGGCGGCCACCGCGGCGAGGGCGATGAGCGCGACGCCCCACCAGGGGAGGCCGCTCGACGCGGCGATCGTGCCGGCGACGGTGCCGGTCGCCACCGCCGGCGCGTGCGGCTGCTGCGGCGGCGGCGGCTTGGCAAGGGGTGGGGGCGGCGGGGCGGAGGCTGGAGCCTGCCCCGGGCCCCGACCCGGGGCGGGGATGAGCGATGGAGGGGCGGGGGCAAGGGCGCGCACCAGCGCGGCGCGCGTCTTGCCGTCGGCGATGCCGGTCACCGGCAGGCCGTGCTTGACCTGGAATTCCTCGAGGGCGTTCTGCGTCAGGCGGCCGGCGAGGCCGTCGATATCGCCCTCGTAGAGGCCGAGCGCGGCGAGCTGGCGCTGGACGCTCTCGACGGCGTCGTCGCCGGCCGGCCCCTCCTTGACATCGGGCGAGCGGGCGAGGCGCCGCGTCCATGCGACAAAGGCCTCGGCGAGCCTGGTGTCGTAGTGGTTCCGGGCATAGGCGGCGCCGTTGTAGGGAAGCGCGAAGGCCGCCCAGTTGTGGCCGGCGAGCGCCTTGTCGAGGCCGCGCGCCTTGATCAGGCGGACCATCGCCATCAGCTGCGCGAACTCGCCGTCCATGAAGGCCTGGACCATGGCGAGGGCGGTCGGGTAGCCGGCCTCGAGGCACCCGCGTCCGAGGATCTGCCCGAGGCCCCAGGAGGTCGCGCGGAGCGCCGCCTCGAGGTCGATCGCCGCCGCGGCGTCGATCTGGGCGTAGACGCCGTCCTTGGTGCGGGGATAGGTGCCGGGCCCCGGCCATTTCGGCACGGCCAGGCCCTTCTTCGCCGCTTCGGCGCGGGCCGGCGTGTTGCCGAGCTCGGCCCAGAACAGATGCCGCTCGAACAGCGGGTCGGGCCGGCCGCGCCCGTCGAAACCCTTCCCCGCCGTCTCGACGGATATGACCGCGCGCAGCGCCGCTTCCTCGACGCCGGGCAGCGCCGCGAGCGCCCGCGCGAAATCGCCCGGCTGCAGCCGGACGCCCTTGCCGATGAAATTCATGGGGGAGCCCTCTTGCGCTCGCGTTAGGGTTGATTCATGTTGCGGTTGCTGTGGGCCGACCTAGCAGCCAGGAGGGGCGGAGACGCCGAGGTTCGATGGAGACGGCAGTTCTCGCCATCCTCTTCGGGCTTTTCGCTCTGGGCGTGTGGTATGTGATCGACGATGCACGGCGGCGCGGCATCATGGGCAGGCCAAAGCGAAAGAAGCCGCCGCGCGCTCGGTTGCGCGACTAAGTCCCGGTGCCGGCCGGAGCGCGGCAGGGAATGATCGCGCTCAGCGCCGGCTTGTTGCCGCGGTTGGTAACGGCCTGGATCCGCAGCTGGTAGAACTTGCCGGCGACTAGACCGATAACCTTCTGGCTGACCTTGAGCTGCGTCGCCGGCGAGATCGCCGGGCTGCCGGAGAGCTTGGTGCCGGAGACGTCGGTGCCGGTGTCGGACTCGGTCGGGTCGGCAACGCTGTATTCCTTCAGCGTTACGCCGGCGACCGAAGCGATCTTTTCGCCGCCATCGCCCACCTCGAAATCGTCGTCGGCATCGACGTCGTTGGCGAAATCGAGGCCGAGGGTGATCTCCTCGTCGGGATTCATGACCTGGAAGCGGCGGCCGACGTCCATTTTTCTTGGCTCCATTCCCCCTCGGGCTGATGCCCTCGGGGTCGGGAGCTCCGCTCGCGCGAAGCTCAGCCACGCGCGGCGGGGATCGCCGCGCTCAGCTCTGGATTAGGGCAGGTGCAGGGCCCGCTGGCGCGAGCGCAAGATGAGATCGCGGCCGTTGTCGTTGGCCGACAGCGCCACGCGCGCCGCGCAGCGCAGCAAGAGCGACCGCCCGCCATCGTTGGCGGGGACCAGCACCCGCCGGCGCGCGTTGCGCAGCGTCCATTGCGGCGCGGCCTCGGCGGCTGCCGGCACCTGCGCCAACAAGACACCGACGGCACCGGCGGCTTCCAGGCCGGCAAGGCCGACGGCAAAGGCATTGCCAAAGCCGCCGATGCCGCTGCCGGCGGCAAGGCCGTTTGCGCTCTTGGCCAGCACCGCCGCCAGGCTTGCGATCGCCGTGCCGGCAGCAAGGCCGGTGAGATTGGCGGTCGCGTTGCCCGACGCCGAGACGCTGAAATTGCCGACCGCGCCGCTCGCCTGGACGCCGGCGAGGGCAATGGCGATCGAAGGCGTGAACCCACCAACCGCAGATCCCGCGGCAAGGCCGGCAAGCGCTTTGTCGATCGACGGCGTGAACCCGCCAACCGCCGATCCGGCGGCAACACCACCGACGCCTTTGTCGTCCTTCGAGGCAAACGAGCCGGCAGCCGAGCCGGCGGCAAGGCCGGTGACGCCGGGAACCACCGTCGGCACGAAGCCGCCGATCGCCGCGCTTGCAGCAACGCCGGCAAGCGCCTTGTCGATCGCCGGAGCGAAAGAGCCGATCGCCGAGCCGGCGGCGACGCCGCCGATGCTCTTGTCGTCCTTCGACGCAAACGAGCCGGCGGCCGAGCCGGCGGCAACGCCGGCAACGCCGGGAACGACCGTCGGCACGAAGGCGCCGATCGCCGAACCGGCGGCAACGCCGCCGACGCTCTTGTCGTCACGCGAGGCAAACGACCCGGCAGCGGAGCCGGCGGCAAGACCGGTGACGCCGGGCGCAACCGTCGGAACGAAGGTTCCGATAGCCCCGCCGGCGGCGACGCCGGTGAGGTTGACATTGACGTCGCCGCCAGCCGGCGGCGGGATGAGAACAGCGCGATGCTTGCGCAGCACCGCGCCGCGATCGGCCGGCCGGCGATAGACGAAAGGCTTTGCCATGCGACCTCAAGCCGACCGGCGCAACGCCGCCGTGCGATGCCGCGCCTTTTAGCTGAGCTCCTCGAAGACCAGCGTCCCGGAACACGTCATCGCCGCCGACGGCGCGGTGTCCAGCCGGACGACGAAGGCTTCCGAGACGCGGATGATCGGCCGGTCTTCCGGCGGCGGCAGGTAATAAAGCCCGTTGAGGAAGTTCCATTCCTCGGCGTGGGTGTCGACGATGGTGCCGGAAGAGGTGGCAACCGTCGTGTCGTTGGCGTGGTAGGTACCGCCGGCGGCGGCATCGCCGGCGTTGGTCGGCCGCGGCGTCGGCGTCGAACCGCCCGAGCCGAGAGTCACCGTCGCCGTGACGCGACGCATCGAGACGTTCTTGGCTTCCCAGTTGGTCAGCGTCTTCTGCGTCAACGTCACGCTATGGATGGCGATCGGCACCGACGAGGAGCAGAGCACCGCGAACAGATCCTGCGCCACGCTGACGGCGACGTCCTTGAAGGACAGCGAGTAGATGCGGCCCATTGGGCTATCTCCGAAGGTGAGGCATCAGATTGGGGTTGTGCGGGCGCTGCCAAACCTCCGTCGGCAGGCGTGGCAAGGCATCGAAGGCCGGCGGCCGCTCGAGCAGGTCGGTAAGACCTCTCGGCTCCGGCGTCATCCGCAAGCTACCCTGCATAGTCAGGTTGTTGCGTTGGGCGGAGCGGTCGACCAGCAAGCTGCGGCTGACGATCCCTGGAGAGAAAAACCGGAGGGCCTGCGGCCGGATGAGTAGCGGGCTTACGCCTCGGGCGAGGGCCATGACTTCGCCATCGGTCAGCGCGACGTTCCAGATCGCCGGCAACGCAACAAGCCCAGCGCCGCCGATCGGACTCAGCGCTGACGATGCGTCCGAAACGCCGACCGATGTACGATTGATACCGGCAGGCGTATTTGATGTCGTATTAGTTCCCTTGTTGCAGCCGTTGAGATAGGCCGCCCTGGCGTTGATGGCGGAGAACACACCTACCGCATGGTTCCAGACCCTCGGGCTTGCCGCATAGGGGCTGGAGATGGCGGCGTTGCCGCTGGTCGCAGCGTTAATCAAAAGGGAGGTCGTCACGGAAATTGTGAAAGATGCTACGTTAGCCGCAGAAGCAGACGCAAAAAGCCCCATGAGCGTTTGCTGCACGCCTGTGTTCTCAACATTGAACCAGCAGGCTAGGCTCAGCGGCACCGCCGTCGCCGCGGCTGTCCCAGAGCGCCAGAAGTTCGCGGTGGACCACCCCGTCGCCAGCGTCACGGCGTGATCTGGCGGTTGACCGGCGTGTAGCGGATGATGTGGTTGCCGGCCGTGGCATCCAGCGCCGCGACGCTGTTGTGATGGAAGAACAGCCCCCAGCGGATCGGCAGATGCAGAAGCCCGAGCGCCCGACAGACCGACAGCCCGCCGCGCTTGTAGACCGTGCCGGTGGTGGCGTTGAAGATGAAGGACCAGAGCAGGCCAAAATGGGTTAGATGGGCGCCGGCCGAGGTCGGCGTCAGGTTGGCGTCGGCGCCGGTGATGCCCGCCGGACGCTTGACCGTGGTCCCGTCGTAGTCGGCGGCCCACGCATAGAGGTTGCCCACGGTGTTGACGGTCGGCGTAGTGCCGCCCTTGATTTCCGCATAGACGTGCGCGTCCTCGTAGAGGTTCGAGGAATTGTCGACCTCGTTGCTCTCGCGCCCGGCCGGAGGATCGGCGGTCGTGGAGGCGAGCGACGCCAGCCCCATGGTGATGGCGATCGAATTGGCATAGGCGCTCGGCTTGATGATCTGCGCCATCTATCCGGCCCTCCGCGCCGCCTCATAGGCGTTCAGCCAGTCATCGTAATCGCGCGCCGGGTCGGCCCCGGACGCCTTGGCAGCCTCCCAAGCGCGGTCGCGAGCCTCGACCGAAGCTGCGCGCGCGGCGTAGTCGGTGTCGTTCCCGGCGTCGTCGAGAGCCCGCGCCGCGGCGACATCGCTCGGCTGCACGGCATCCCAGCCAAGCTCGGCGGCGCGACTGACGATCGTTGTGTCGAGGGCAGAGATCGCGGCGCGATCGCCGGCCTCGACGAGGCCGCCGAGGTCGTCGAGCGCCGGCATCAGCAGGATCGGGAGTGAAGGTCGCCAACGCGTCCAGCATCACATCGGCCATGCCGCCCGGCTCGGCCGCCGCCGCCGCCCGCAAGGCCGACCGCCCGCGATAGAGAAGGCGCTGCACCTCGACCGTCGCCACCACGCGTGCGGGTAACGGTCGGCGCGTTGATCGCCGCCCGCCGCCGCCTCGGCGGAGTGGCCCTTATAGGCGTCGCCGGCGAGCTCAGCCTCCGAGACTGAGCGACGAGAGCCTGCCCTCGGGCTCGGCCAACGGCCGAGACCCCGGGGGGCACCGAGGAGCGTGGTGCCGGTTCGCGAAGCGGAGCGCCCGAGGCGGAGGGCATCAGCCCGACGCCGAATGGCGCCAAAGTTTACGTGATCCGCAGCAGCGCGTTGGCGGCGTCGGCGGTCGGCAGCACCAGCGTCAGGGTGCCGCCGGTGACGGTCTGCGTGCCGCCGAAGTCGAACACGCCGACGGCGCGGTTGGCGGAGTCGCCGCGGCGGGCGGTGTTGTAGATCATGCAGCCCGCCACCGAGATCGAGGCGCCGGCCCAGGAGGGGTTGGCGCCGAAGGTGGCGATCGCCACCGCGCCCGAAGGGTTGGACGGGTTGACGTTGGTGAGCGCCAGGCCGCCGGCCGAGTAGCCGGTGCCGGAGGCCTCGTCGCTGTTGCCGGTGATGTCGGAGTAGTTGACCGAGGCGGCGCCGTAGGTGCCGGTCGGCGACGCCTTGATCAGCGCGATCTTGAAGGGATCGGCGGTGAAGGTGACCGAGCTCACCGCACCGGTATGCGCCTTCGACAGCGTGACCTGCGTGCCGGAGTCGATCGAGGCGATGACCGCGCCGGCGGCGACGTTGGTGCCGGTGACCGCCATGCCGACCGCAAGGTTGGCGGTCGAGGCGATCGACGTCAGCGTGAAGGCGCCGTTCGACCCTGCACAGGAGACGCCCGACTGCGTCGCCAAGAAGCAATGAAACGCCTTGAGGAGGTCGACCTTGAACTGGGTCGGCATTGCGGTCGTGATGGCCATCGGAAGCCTCTATGAGAGAGGAAGGGCGCGGGGACGCTCGGGGGAGGAGAGAAGACGCGCGCGATTCAGGGCGAGGCGCGATGCGGGCCGCCTGGCGGCTGAGGCTTGCGCGCCGAGGCGGCGGCCCGCCCGGCGCCGAGCCCATCAGGGCGAGACGGAATGGCGGCAGCGACGCAGTGGTGCGCGAGCTCGGGGCCGGCCTCGGTGCGGGTGGCGCGCCAGGCGGCGCAGGCGGGGTCGTCGGGGTTGTTATGCGCGTGCCATTGCCGCTCGACGTCGATCGACGTCGAGAAATGGATGGCGAGGTGGCGAGCCAGGAACTCCTGCATCGGCGCGCCGGCGAAATGCGCGGAGAACGGCGTGCCGGCAGCGGCCGCGACGATCGCCGCCACCGCCTCCTCGATCGAGTCGATCTCCGGGGTGCCGGCCGCCGCCAGGCGCGCGCCGGCGTCGCCGGCGAGAGCGGCCCGCTCGGTCTTCTGGATCGCATCGTGCGCGCCCTCGAGGATCTCGATGATCCTGGTCTCGAACGGCCGCACGGCTTTGCGCGCAGCGACGGCTGCCGGCGAAGCGGAAGCCGGGTCGATCTGCAGCAGATCGACGATCTGTTTTGCGGTCGCGGCCGCCCAAACGTCGGCGGGGTGCGGCCCGCCGTCGGTCTTCAGGATCTGCATGGGAGAGGTCTCCTTGGATTAGCTCTGAGCAACGAGAGCCTGCCCTCGGGCTCGGCCCGACGGCCGAGACCCGGGGGGCACGGCCGCGTAGCGCGTTAGCGCGTTCGCGGCAGGGCACCGAGGAGCGTAGTGCCGCCGCGCGAAGCGGAGCGCCCGACCCCAAGCCCATCAGGGCGAGGGGGAATGGCGCCAAAGCCTATTTGCCCCTGGTATCGACATAGCCGCGAGTGTTGATCTGCTGCACGTCGCTGGCGCCGGAGGCGGAGAGACGGGTGCGGATCTGCGAGGAGGCGTCGACCTTGCGGCGCATCTCCATGTTGACGTTGCCGTTGATCAGCGTGGTGCGGGCATCGGCGACCGAGGTCGACGGCGCGGTGTTGGTCTGCGCGGTTTCGGTGACCAGCGCCTGGATCGCCGCGGTGGTGCCGTTGATCAGGATGAAGTTGAGGATCGCGGTGAAGGAGACCGAGCCCGACGAGGGCGGCACCTTCAGCGTCGGCGTTCGCGCTGCGGTGCCAGGGTTGGTTGCGTTGTCGTCCTGAACCGGCACGTCCCAAGTGAAGACGTCGCCGTCCTGCTTGAAGGCGAGGATCGGCGCGGTGGTGGCGCCGAAGCGGACGGCGCCGATGCGCCGCTTCTTGTCGTAATTGCTCGGCATGGTCGGCGCGGTGGCGCTCGCCGAGAACAGCGCGTCGACGACGCCAGTGTCGCTGCGGCCGATCAGCCAGACATAGCCCCAGGAATCGTTGGCCTTGGCGCCTCCGGTATCCCAGCCGCCATTGCCCGAGCCGACCGCCCAGGTGGCGTCGCTCCGCTTGGTCAGCGCCGCGGTGAGAGCGATCTTGCCGGCGAAGCCGTCGGCGTCGCA
>JAXMDC010000007.1:0-68467 GCA_046349035.1 Bauldia sp.
GTGCGGCTTGCCGCCATAGTGCTGGCAATACCAGTCGCAGAACGCCCTGACCCCCTCCTCGACCGTCACCGTCGGCCGGAAGCCGGTGAGGCGTTCGAGCAGCGCGTTCGACGCCTCGGTATGCGGCACGTCGCCGGGCGGTGCCGGCTGGAGGTCGAGCTTGGCCTTGCGGCCGAGGCTCCGCTCGAAGGCGCCGACGAAGTCGAGGACTGCGACCGGCCGCCCGCCGCCGACATTGACGACGCGATAGGGCGCCACCGCCGACAGCGAATCCGTGCCCTCGTCGCCGGCCGACTCCGGCGGCAGGCCGATCAGCCGCACCAGCGCCTCGGTCACGTCGTCGACATAGGTGAAATCGCGCGTCATCCGCCCCTCGCCGTAGATCGGCACGGCCTCGCCGCCGAGGATCGCCGCGGCGAAGCGGAACGGCGCCATGTCCGGCCGCCCCCACGGGCCGTAGACGGTGAAGAGGCGGAGGATCGTCGTCGGCACGCCGTAGAGATGCGCATAGCTATGCGCCATCAGTTCGGTGCCGCGCTTGGTGGCGGCATAGACGGTGAGCGGCTTGTCCGCCGGCAGGCTCTCGCGAAACGGCCGCTCCGTCCCCGCCCCATAAACCGAACTCGTCGAGGCGATGACGAGATGTCGCGGCGGCCGCTGCCGCACGAGATCGAGAAGGTTGAAGGTGCCGACGAGGTTCGCCTCGACATAGGCGCGCGGGTTCTCCAGCGAGTAGCGCACCCCCGCCTGCGCGGCGAGATGGACGACCGTGTCGGCCTCGGCCGCCGCGAACGCAGCCGCCAGCTTGCCGGTATCCTCCAGCATCCCGACATGGCTGGCATAGCCCGGCATCGCCTGGAGGAGCGCGCTTCGCGCATGCTTCAGGCGGACGTCGTAATAGGGCGTGAAGCCGTCATAGCCGTGCACGGCATGGCCGGCGGCCAGGAGCCGCCGGGCAAGGTGGAAGCCGATGAAGCCGGCCGAGCCGGTCAGGAACACGCGCATGCGGCGCACTGCTTAGTCGTTGGCAAGGCCGGCGTCGATAAGCGTGAGCACCGCCTGGCTCCGCCCCTGCCAGTGATCCACCGCCAGCGTGCCGGCAAAATGCAGCGGCCGGTCGCGGTTGGCGAGGAGTCCGGCGCCGAGGACGCTGCCGACGGCGCGGAAGGCCATAGCCTTCAGCCGCGTCCCGTCGAGCGCCGCAAGGCCGAGGCGAAGGTGCTTTTCGCCGGCGGTGTCGATGAAGGCGATGCGATGCGCCGGGAAGGCGAACACCGGTTCGGGATTTCTCATGCCGAACGGTCCGGCCGCCGCGACGCGCTCGATCAGTTCGGCGGTGGCGCTGCCCGCGCCGAGCACCGCGTCGATGGCAAGCGCATCGGCGCCCTCGCCTCGGAAGCCGCCGGCCGCCGCTTCCGCGAGGTACGCCTTGAACTCGCCGAGCCGTCCGGTCTCGAGCGTAACCCCGGCGGCCATGGCGTGCCCCCCGCCCTTCTTGAGGAGGCCGCGCTCGACCGCCCGCCGCACCGCGCTGCCGAGGTCGACGCCTTCGACCGAACGTCCCGAGCCGGTGCCGATCCCGTTGCCGAGGGCGATGGCGAAGGCCGGGCGAGCGAAGCGGTCCTTGAGCCGCGCCGCGATCAGCCCGACGACGCCGGGGTGCCAGTCGGCGCTCGCCGCCACCACCACCGGCGGCGCCGTTCCCCCGCCGATCTCGGCCTCGACCGTCGCCACCGCCTCGGCGACCTGACGCGCCTCCATCTCCTGCCGCCTGGCGTTCAGATCCTCCAGCGTCGCGGCAATCGCCGCCGCCTCGGCGGCGTCGTCGACGGCCAGCAGCCGCGAGCCGAGGCTGGCATTACCGATCCGCCCGCCGGCATTGATGCGCGGCCCGAGCGCGAAGCCGAGATGATGCGGCCGCAGCGGCCCGGAAAGCCGCGCCGAGCGGGCAAGTGCCGCCAGGCCGGCATTCTCGCCCCGCGCCATCACCGCCATCCCCTTGGCGACGAAGGCGCGGTTGAGACCGATGAGCGGGACGCAGTCGCAGATCGTGCCGAGGGCAACGAGGTCGAGCCAGGCGAGGAGATCGGGCTCGGCCCGGCCGGCAAAGGAGCCGCGGCGGCGGAGTTCGCGATTGACCGCCACCAGCATGACGAAGACCAGGCCGACCGCCGCCAGGCTATCGAGACCGGAGAGGTCGTCGCTCCGCTTCGGATTGACCACCGCCAGCGCCGGCGGCAGCGCCGCCCCCGGCTGATGGTGGTCGATGACCACGACATCGAGGCCGACGGCCTTGGCCTCGGCGAGCGCGTCCGGACTGCTGGTGCCGCAGTCGACGGTGACGAGGAGCCGTGCCCCACCGGCCGCCAGCTGCCGCACCGCCTCGACATTCGGCCCATAGCCCTCGAACAGGCGGTCGGGGATGTAGATCGTCGGATCCAGCCCGAGCGCCCGGAGGTAGCGCGCCAGCAGCGCCGCCGAGGTCGCCCCGTCGACGTCGTAGTCGCCGAGGATCGCGACCTTCTCTCCCTTCGTCACCGCATCGGCGAGCCGCGCCGCGGCAGCCCCCATGTCGGTCAGCCGGTCGGGGTCCGGTAGCAGCCGGCGGACGGTCGGGTCGAGGAAGGCCGCCGCCTCGTCGGCGGAAACGCCGCGCCCGGCGAGGATGCGGGCGACAATCTCGGGGAGTTCGCTCTTCTGCGCGATGGCAAGCGCCGCAAGGCTACCCGTCTCGCCCAGCCTGTCGACCCAGCGCCGCCCGGTGAGCGAGGCGGCAACGCCGAGATACGGCGCCTCCGCGCCGGTGCTACTGCCCATGCCGCCGACTTAGCCGATTTCAGGCAAGCGGCGCCATGTGTGTTGGCGCTATGTTCCTCACCCGCAAAGTGGGGGAGAACCGGCGGCCGACATCATTGCGGACCCGGCTCAGCTCAGCGGCTCGATGCGGATCATCTTCGGCTCGCTGGCGATGCGGCCGTCGGCGCTGATCACGGCGAGCGCCTCTTTGATCGCCGCTTCGGTGGTGGCGTAAGTGATCAGGATCACGGGCTGCGGCTCGACCGGCGTCGGGTTCTCCGGCGCCGCCGTCTTCGGAGCCCGCCGCCGCTGCACGATCGATTCCAGCGAGATGCCGCGCTCGGCCATCCGCTGGGCGATCGAGGCGAAAGCGCCGGGCTTATCGAACACCGAGAGACGGATGTAGTAGCCGCCCGCATGCGCCCGCATCGCCGCCTGCCGGTAAGGCTGCAGCGTCCCGACCGGCCGGCCGAAGGTGCCGACCTGGTTGCCGCGGGCGATGTCGATGAGATCGCCGGCGACCGCCGAGGCCGTGGCCGGCCCACCCGCGCCCGGCCCCAGCAGGACCAACTGGCCGATGAAGTCGCCGTCGACCGCCACCGCGTTGGTCACGCCATCGACGCGGGCGATCGGCGAGGACTTCGGCACCATCGCCGGATGAACGCGCTGCTCGATGCCGGTCTCGGTGCGCTGGGCGACGCCGAGGAGCTTGATCCGGTAGCCGAGTTCGTCGGCCGCCTCGATGTCGGCGGACTCGATCGAGGAAATGCCCTCGACATAGACCGACTCGGCATCGACCGCTGTGCCGAAGGCGAGCGAGGTGAGGAGGGCCAGCTTGTGCGCGGCGTCGAAGCCGTCGATGTCGAAGCTCGGGTTGGCCTCGGCATAGCCGAGCCGCTGCGCCTCCTTGAGGCAGGCGGCGAACGACAGACCCTCGTTCTCCATCCGCGTCAGGATGTAGTTGCAGGTGCCGTTGAGGATGCCGTAGACGCGCGACACGGTGTTGGCGGCGAGCGCCTCGCGCAGCGTCTTGATGATCGGGATACCGCCGGCGACCGCCGCCTCGAAGTTGAGCGAAACGCCCTTCTGCTCGGCGAGCTTGGCAAGGGCATGGCCTGCCGCCGCCAGCATCGCCTTGTTGGCAGTGACGACCGGCTTGCCGCTTTCCAGAGCCGCCCGCACCGACGCCTCGGCGATGCCGCCCGCCCCGCCCATCAGTTCCACGAAGATGTCGATGTCGGGCGACTTCGCCATCGCCACCGGGTCGTCGAACGAGGTCTTACCGGAGAGGTCGATGTCCGCGGCCTTGCTGCGGTCCTTGGCGCAGATCGCAGTGATGGCGATGCCGCGGCCGGCGCGCACCGACAATTCCTTGCCGTTCTTGTTGAACAGGCGCAGCAGCGACGCGCCGACCGTGCCGAGGCCGGCCAGCCCCACCCGCAAATCCCCAGCCATGACCTAAATCCCGTGTTCCTAGCGCCGGGCGCTCGCCAGCGGCACGACGTTGTGCAGCGTCTTGTCTGCCGATTCAAGGAAACGCCGCACGCCCCGGGCGGCCTGGCGAATGCGCTGCTCGTTCTCGACGAGGGCGATGCGCACATAGTCGTCGCCGTGCTCGCCGAAGCCGATGCCCGGCGCCACCGCCACATCCGCCTTCTCGATCAACAGCTTGGAGAACTCCAGCGACCCCAGCGGGCGGAACTTCTCGGGGATCGGCGCCCAGGCGAACATCGAGGCCCGCGGCGGCGGGATCGTCCAGCCGGCCCGGCCGAAACTGTCGACCAAGGCATCGCGCCGGCGCTTATAGACCTCGCGCATCTCGGCGATGCAGTCCTGCGGCCCGTTGAGGGCAGCGGCGGCGGCCACCTGAATGGGGGTGAAAGCGCCGTAGTCGAGGTAGGATTTGACCCGCGCCAGCGCCGCGATCAGCCGCTCGTTGCCGACGGCAAAGCCCATCCGCCAGCCGGCCATCGAGAAGGTTTTCGACATCGAGGTGAACTCGACGGCGACGTCGATCGCCCCCGGCACCTGCAGCACCGACGGCGGCGGCTCGCCCTCGAAGAAGATCTCCGAATAGGCAAGGTCGGACAGGACGATGAGGTCGTTTCGCCGGGCGAAGGTGACGAGGTCGCGATAGAAGTCGAGTTCGGCGACGGCAGCGGTCGGGTTGGACGGGAAGCAGACGACGACGGCAATCGGCCGGGGGATCGAATGGGCGACGGCGCGCTCGAGGGCGCGGAAATAGTCCTCGTTCGGTTCCGCCGGCAGCGAACGGATCACGCCGCCCGCCATCAGGAAGCCGAAGGCGTGGATCGGGTAGGAGGGGTTCGGGCAGAGGATCACGTCGCCGGGGGCGGTGATCGCCTGCGCCATGTTGGCGAAGCCCTCTTTGGAGCCGAGCGTCGCCACCACTTCGCGGTCGGGATCGAGCTTCACGCCGAAACGGCGCTCGTAATAGGCGGCCTGCGCCCGCCGGAGGCCCTTGATGCCGCGCGAGGCGGAGTAGCCGTGCGTGTCGGGCCGCTGCGCGGTCTCGACCAGCTTCTCCACCACATGCGCCGGCGTCGGCAGGTCGGGATTGCCCATCCCTAGATCGACGATGTCGGCGCCGGCGGCGCGCGCGCTCGCCTTGAGCTTGTTCACCTGCTCGAAGACGTAAGGCGGAAGTCGCCGGACCCGGTGGAAATCGCTCATCTCGATACCGACTGTCTCAGTTTGGCAGGACTAAACCAGACTCCGCCACCCCGGCTCAAGGGCAGCCTCTCGGCTTCGGCTGTCCGGGCGCCACCCGGCAGGCCAGCTCGGCCTTGGCCGCCGCCGCCTGAGCCGCTCCCCGGCTCTGCAGCGCGGCGGCCGAGCGGCTCATCGCCGCCACCGCGGCGGTGCCGCCGGCCCGGGCTCGCGCCGTCTCGCCGAGGCTCCGCACCCGCGCCGCCTCGGCTGCCGCCTCGTCCGGCGTCATCAGATGCCCGGCCGGCGTTGCCGGCGCCTCGTTGATATTGGGATAGGGTGCCGGCGACAGCGCGGCTGTGCGGTCGGGCCCGACCGCACCGCCGAGGCAGCCGGCTAGCAGGCCGCAAGCGGCCGCCGCCAACACTCCCGATAGTCCCCTGCCAGCCTTCACAACCCAGCCTCCGTGCGCCCTCCGGCGAATCGTCGCATCGCGCAGTGTAACCAATCGGTTAACCCTCGCCCGGCGAAAGCAATTATCTTCACGCTTCCTTCGCGGAATACCACTTATGGCTCCATTATGTCGAAAGCGCGGGACTTTGTCGCCGAGCCGATGAGGGGAGTCGCTCCGTGAGCCCGGGCGACAACGGCGGCGCTTGGCCGCTTTTCGGCCTCTTCCGCGACCCTGAGGCGCTGTCGCGCAACCTTGCGCGGCTCATGGCCGAGGGCAGCCGCGCCGCGGCGACTTGGCTCGCCGGCCAATCGGCGAAGTCGCAGCAGAGCCTGGCCGAGGAGATCGGCCTTGTCGTCAAGACACTGAAAGAGGTCAGCGACTACTGGCTCTCCGACCCCGCTCGTGCCGCCGAAGCCCAGCGCCGCCTGATGTCGCTGCAATTTGCGCTCTGGACCGCGACCTGGAGCCGCTCGATGGGGCTGACCTCGCCCTACGCGGCATCGGCGCCGCGCGACAAGCGCTTCGCCGATCCGGAATGGGCGGCCAACCCCGTCTATTCCTGGCTGCGGGAGGCCTACGACGCCGTCACCGCTTGGGCGACCGGCCTCGTCGCCGACGCAGTTCTCGACGCCGACACCAAGCGGCGCGCCGAATTCTATGTCCGCCAAATCGCCGCGGCCTTGTCGCCGTCGAATTTCCCCTTCGCCAATCCAGAGGTGCTACGCGCCACCGCCGCCTCGAACGGCGAGAACCTGGTGCGCGGCGCCCACATGCTGGCCGAGGACCTCGAGGCCGGGAAAGGCGAACTGAAGCTTCGCCAGACCGACACCTCGGGCTTCGAGCTCGGCCGCGACATCGCCGCCACGCCCGGCAAGGTGATCCACCAGAACGCCCTCTGCCAACTGATCCAATACCAGCCGGCGACGGCGACCGTGGCCAAGCTGCCGCTCCTCATCGTCCCGCCGTGGATCAACAAGTACTATGTGCTCGACCTGACACCGGAGAAATCCTTCGTCCGCTGGGCGGTCGAGCAGGGTCACACCGTTTTCATCGTCTCCTGGGTCAACCCCGACGCTTCGCACGCGGCGATGGACTGGGGCGACTACATGCGGCTCGGCATCTTGGAGTCGCTCGACGTGATGGCCAAGGCGACCGGCGAGAAGCGCGCCAACGTCGCCGGCTACTGCGTCGGCGGGACGCTCCTCGCCGTCACCCTCGCTTATCTCGCCGCCAAGGGCGACAAGCGCATCGCCTCAGCGACGCTGATGGCGACACAGGTGGACTTCCGCGAAGCCGGCGACCTCAAGGTCTTCGCCGATGCCGAGCAGATCGCCATCGTCGAGGAGCGGATGGAAAAGCGCGGCTACCTCGAAGGCAAGGATATGGCGCTCGCCTTCAACATGCTGCGGCCGAACGATCTGATCTGGCCGAATGTCGTCAACACCTACCTCCTCGGCAAGCAGCCGACCGCCTTCGACCTCCTTTACTGGAACGCCGATGCGACCCGCATGCCGGCGGCCAATCACAGCTTTTATCTGCGTAGCTGCTACCTGAATAACAGCGTCGCCAAGGGCGACGTCGTCATCGACGGCGTCGCCATCGACATCGGCCGGATCGCCGTCCCGGTCTATTGCCTCGCCGCTGCCGACGACCACATCGCTCCGCCGACTTCGGTGTATGTCGGCGCCAGGCTGTTCGGCGGGCCGGTGACCTTCGTTCTCGCTGGTGCCGGCCATATCGCCGGCGTGATGAACGGACCGGCGCGCAACAAGTACCAGTACTGGACCGACGGCGACGCCCGCGCTTCCGCTCTCGACGGCTGGCGCCGCACCGCCGCCGAGCACCCCGGTTCGTGGTGGACGCATTGGCAGACATGGATCGGCGGACTCGACGGCCGCAGCGCCAAGGCCCGCCGGATCGGCGCGCGCGTCAAGCCGATCGAGGACGCTCCTGGTTCTTACGTCCGCGTGAAGGCCTGACGCTCAACGCACGCTCGCGCGGCTTTGAACGCCGCGCTCCTTTGAAACCGAAGGGCAGGTCAGTGCATAGCTTGTCGAAGCGCAAGCCGTAGGACTAGGTTGCGCCCGCAACTTCTTCGGGGAAGTTTTCACATGATCGATATCAATCGCTTCCGCGCCCCCGGCATCGGCGGCGCCATTCTGGCGGCAGCCGCCGTCGCATTTGCTTCGCTCACGCTGACAACCGGCGGCCAAGCGCAGAACGCCAATGCCGCCCTGGTCGCCCGCGGCGACTACATCGTCAACTCTCTGGCCGCTTGCGCCAACTGCCACACGCCGAAGAACCCCGACGGCAGCCCGATCAAGGGCAAGGAATTCGCCGGCGGCTTCCCGTTCAACGATCCAGTCCTCGGTACCGTTTATGCGCGCAACCTGACGCCCGACAAGGACACTGGTATCGGCTCGTGGACCGATGCCCAGGTCATGACCGCATTCCGCACCGGCAAGAACAAGGAGGGCGAGGTGCTGATGCCGCCGATGCCCTTCCCGCGCTATAACAACATGTCGGACGACGACGCCAAAGCGGTTGTGGCCTATCTGCGGTCGCTGCCGGCAGTACGCAACGAAGTCCCGGCGGACCGGCTGAAGGTGCCGCGCGGCCAGGCGCTGCCGCCGGCCAAGGGCACGCCCGCGCCCCGTCGCGCCGCCACCGCGGCCTACGGCAAGTACCTGTTGACGGCGATCAGCGAGTGCCTGGACTGCCACTCGACGCCCGGCCCGAACGGCATCCCCGACTATGCCAAGCATCTCGGTGCCGGCGGCTTCCTGATCGATGCCGGTCCGATCAAGCAACTCAGCGCCAATATCACGCCGGACAAGAAGACCGGCATAGGCAGTTGGACCGATGCAGAGATCAAGCGCGCCATCACTCAGGGCATTAGCAAGAGCGTTACGTGGCCCCTCTTCCCGATAATGCCGATGGACTACTACAAGACCATGACGCCGGACGATCTCAACGCCGTCGTCGCTTACCTCCACACGATACCGGCAGTCGCCAACGATGTGCCGCGCAAGGACTGGCGGCCTCCGCCTCCCCCGGCCACCCCGGCCCGTTAAGCGAAGCTCAAGGCAGCGGGCCGCCTCGGGCGGTCCGCTTTCACCCCTCGCCCAAGGCCGCCGCGATGTCGGCGATGAGGTCGGCCGGATCCTCCAGACCGACCGCTAGACGGATGGCGCCCCGCGCCGCCTCGCCGGGGCGGCGCGACAAGCGAGCGTGGCTGACATTTCCGCCGCCGCCGAACAGGCGGAGCGAGCCGAGGAAGCGCTCGGCGGCATCGGCGCCGCCGCGAAGGCCGAAAGTCATCACGGCACCGCCGCCTTCCGGCGAATAGCGCAGGCCGAGCGCGTGGTAGCGGTCGCCGAGAAGGCCGCGATAGGCGAGGTTCGCCACTTCCGGCCGCCCAGCCAAGTACTTCGCGACCGCGAGGGCGCTCTCGGAAGCGCGGCGCATCCGGAGCGGCAGCGTCTCCAGCCCCGATGCGACCGCCGCCGCCGCGCTTTTGCTGAGCGGAGCGCCGTAGCCCCGCTCGGCCATCAGGCGGACCGCAGCAGCGAGTTCGAAATTGGCCGCAAGGTCGGTGAGACTCGCCCCGCCGAGCTCTGCGACGCCCTCGCCGATCAGCACATAGCGTCCGCTGCGCCCCCAGTCGAACGTGCCGCCGTCGATCAGCGCACCGAACTGGCTACTGCCGCCAAGCCGTTCCGCCGAGAGGTGAAGCACCGCGTCGGCGCCTGCCGCCAGCGGGCGCGCCAGTGCCGGCGTCGCCGCGGTATTGTCGACGATAAGCGGGACTTGCGCGCGCCGAGCGATCTCGCCAAGCGCGGTGACGTCGGCGACCGCGCCGTCTTCATCGGCGATCGAACTGACGAGGATCGCCTGGGTGCGCGGTGAGACCAGGCGAGCAACGGCCTCCGGCTGATCGGGGTCGGTTGACCTCAGCGTCCATCGCCCGGCGGCGGTGTCGCGCCCAACCCGCACGAGCCGGCTGTCGGCGTCCGCATCGGCGACAATCGCCTCGTCGCCTTCGCGCAGCAAGGCGGCGAGCAGCGCCGCAAGGCAGCCGACGCCGGTCGAGAACGAGACGGCCGCGCTACCGCCTTCCAATGCCGCGAGCCGCTCCTCCAGGCGGGCCGCGGCCGGCAGCTGTGATCGAGTCAGGCGGAGCGCCGGATCGGCCGCCCGCGGCCCATCCCTTCGCTCAACCGCCCCGGCAAAGACCGAGCCGCTGTGAACCGCCAGCGTCGAGAGGCGCGGTCCGCCTAGTCCCCGGTCGATGCTTTCGATCCCGTTCACGTCGCTCTCCCAAACTTCCCGCGGTTGATACCACGCAGGAGCGAGGGCCGCAGCGGCCGAAAGGAGCGCGCCACGCATTGGCCCTCAAAGTTCGAGTGGCCGCCGTCTTCCCTCATCGAGTCGCCCGGCTCGCCCTTCCCCTCGGGCACCTCTGCCGCAAGCGGTCTGCATCGAGCCCCTCTACGGTATCCGAATACCGCTAACCCAAGACCTTGAAATTCCGCGTCTTTTCGATGAGAAATTGCTTGCATCGGCAGACCCTCGCGGATACTTCTGCCGCAACTGAGGAGGCTCCGCCGCAGCGCGTCGCCGTCTCGCGCGGAAACTCATCTCCGCCAAGAGCTTCAGAACGGCATTTTTGGCGAATACGGCATCTGGCAATGACCATGTCCACCTATTCCATGAAGACCGCAGAGGTCGACAAGAAGTGGGTGCTGATTGACGCCGACGGGCTAGTCGTCGGTCGCCTGGCAGCACTGGTAGCGCTTCGCCTGCGCGGCAAGCACCGCCCGAATTTCACCCCGCACATCGATTGCGGCGACAATGTCGTCGTCATCAACGCCGCCAAGGCAGTGCTGACCGGCGATAAGGTCAACAAGAAGACCTATTACTGGCACACTGGCTTCATCGGCGGCATCAAGGAGCGCACCGCCCGCCAGATCCTCGAGGGCAAGTTCCCGGAGCGCATCCTGGAGAAGGCTGTGCAGCGCATGCTGCCGCGCGGGCCGCTCGGACGCCGTCAGTTGAAGAACCTCAAGGTCTATCCCGCCGCCGAGCACCCCCACGCTGCCCAGCAGCCTGAGGCTCTGGATGTTCGTGCCCTCAGCCCCAAGAACGCGAGGAGTGCCTGAGCATGGCCGATCTGCAGTCGCTTCAGGCTCTTGCCGGCGCGCCAGAGACGCGCACCGCTCCGACCTATGTGCAGAAGCTCGACAAGCTCGGCCGCGCCTATGCGACCGGCCGGCGCAAGGACGCCGTCGCCCGGGTTTGGGTACGGCGCGGCAATGGGCGCATCGTCATCAACGATAAGGACTTCGCGCAATATTTCGCCCGGCCCGTGCTGCAGATGATGATCCAGCAGCCCTCGATCGCTGCCAACCGGCGGACCGAGTACGACATCGTCGCCACGGTATCCGGCGGCGGGCTATCCGGGCAGGCCGGCGCCATCCGCCACGGCATCTCCCGTGCCCTGACCCGCTTCGAGCCGGAACTGCGCGCCATCCTGAAGAAGGGCGGCTTCCTGACCCGCGACTCGCGAACCGTCGAGCGAAAGAAGTACGGGAAGGCCAAGGCCCGCCGGTCCTTCCAATTCTCCAAGCGCTAGCCGCAATCGGCAGAGTCCTTGGGACGGAACGAAAAAAGGCGGGGCAACCCGCCTTTTTCTTTTTGGGCCAGGTGCCAAGCGAACCCTCACCGTTGCGCCGGCAAGCGCCTCTCGGCAAATGGGTAGGCAGATGAGCATCGAGCAGAACGGCAAACCGACCGACAACGCCTTCCTCGGCCCGCCGCGCGGCGGCAGCGCCGAGCCGACCTTTGCCGGAGCACTTTCCTTCATGCGCCGCCGCTACAGCCGCGACCTCGCCGGGGTCGACGTTTGCGTGTGGGGCGTGCCGTTCGACTCCGCCGTCTCCAACCGCCCCGGCACGCGCTTCGGTCCGCAGGCCATCCGCCGCGCCTCGGCGATCTTCGACGGCGATCCGCAATACCCGTTCGCAGTCGACCCCTTCGCGGCGATGACCGTCGTCGACTACGGCGACTGCGGCTTCGACTACGGACATCCGTCTGCCGTTGCCGCGACTGTCGAGCGCGCCGCCGCCGGCATCCTTGCCGCCGGCCCCGCCCTGTTCACCCTCGGTGGCGACCACTTCGTCACCTACCCGCTGCTGCGGGCTCACGCCGCCAAGCACGGCCCGCTCGGCCTCGTCCAGTTCGACGCCCACCAGGACACCTGGCCGGACGACGGCGACCGCATCGACCACGGCAGCTTCGTCGGCCGCGCCGTCCGCGAAGGGCTCATCGACCCCGGCCGCTCGATCCAGATTGGCGTCCGCACCCACGCGCCGGCCGAGCACGGCATCGCCATCCTCTACGCCCACGACGTCGACCGGCTCGGCGTCGGCGGAACCGGCGCAGCTATCCGCGAGCGGGTCGGGCGCGGCGCCGCCTACTTGACTTTCGACATCGACGTCCTCGATCCGGCATTCGCCCCGGGCACCGGCACCCCGGTCGCCGGCGGTCTCACCAGCCGCGAGGCGTTGGCGATCCTCCGCGACCTCGCTCCGCTCGACCTGGTCGGCGGCGACGTGGTCGAGGTCTCGCCGCCCTACGACCATGCCGACATCACCGCCATTGCTGCCGCCACCGTCGCCATGCATTGGCTCGCCATGCGCTCGCTCAAGCTGAAGAGGGGAAAGCCCCATGCCTGAAGCCCCCACCCCCACCACTGCGGCGAACAAGAAATCCAAGGATATCCGCATCGGCGTCCTCGGCGCCTCCGGCTACACCGGAGCCGACCTTGTTCGCCTGGCGCTCCGCCATCCGGCGATGCGCATCACCGCGCTCACCGCCAACAGCCACGCCGGCAAGACCATGGCCGAAGTGTTCCCACACCTCGCCTTCGATCCGCTGCCGCCGCTGACCACGGTGGAGGAGGCCGACTGGTCTGCGGTCGACGCCGTCTTTTGTGGCCTGCCGCACGGCACGACGCAGGAGATCGCCAAGACCATCCTCGGCGCCCATCCGGGAGTAAAGTTCATCGACATGTCGGCCGATTTCCGCCTCAGAGATCAGGCGACCTACGCCACCTGGTACGGCCACGAGCACCGCGCCCCCGACCTTCAGGGCGAGGCGGTCTACGGCCTCACCGAGCACAACCGTGCCGCCATCGCCAAGGCCCGTATCGTCGCCTGCCCGGGTTGCTACCCGACCGCCTCGCTGCTCGCCCTCTTGCCGCTGGTCTCGGCACGGCTGGTCGATGCCGGCGACATCGTCATCGACGCCAAGTCCGGCATTACCGGCGCCGGGCGGTCGCTGAAGCAGAACATCCTGTTCAGCGAGGCCGGCGAGGGCCTTTCCCCCTATTCGATCGCCAAGCACCGCCACGCCCCGGAGATCGAGCAGGAACTCGCGGCTGTCGCTGGCCGTTCGATCCTGGTCAACTTCACCCCGCATCTCATCCCGATGAGCCGCGGCGAGCTCTGCACCGCGTATGTCCGCCTGGAGAAAGGCGCCACCGCCGACACGCTGCGCTCGGCCCTGGCAGCCGCCTACTCGGGCGAGCCGTTCGTGAAGGTCGCCCCCGCCGGCGTCACGCCGCAGACCCAGAACGTGCGCGGCTCAAACTACGTGCAGATCGGCGTCTTCGCCGACCGCATCCCCGGGCGAGCCATCGTCGTTTCGGTGCTCGACAACCTGGTGAAGGGGTCGGCCGGCCAGGCAATCCAGAACTTCAATCTGGTGTTCGGCCTCCCGGAGACGACCGGACTGATGCAGCTCGCGCTCTTCCCCTAACCGCGGCTCGCCGCTAGGCGAAGCGCTGGAGGGGTCGGGCCGCGGGCTCGGCGGCGCCCGCCATCGCTCGGCGATGCAAGACGGCGATGGCGAGGACGACCACTGCGCCGAACTGGTGCGCCAGTGCCACCGGCAGCGGCACCGCGAGCAGCAGCGTCGCGATGCCGAGGATCGCCTGCGCCGATACTGCAAGGGCCAGGAGTGCGGCGCCGGCCGCCAGGCCTCCCCTCCCCTCGCTTCGCGCGGTCGCCACCGCGTGCACAATCGCCACAACGAAGACCGTATAGGCGATCGAGCGGTGGCAGAACTGCACCGTCGCCGCGTTCTCGAAGAAGTTGAGCCACCAAGGCGAATGCGCGAGCACCTCGCCGGGAACGAGGCCCGTCCCCATCAGCGGCCAGGTATTGAAGACGAGGCCGGCATCGAGGCCGGCGACCAGCGCGCCGAAGTAAATCTGCAGCATGACGAGGCCGATCAGCCAGGACGCGCGGTGCCGTGTCGCCGCTGCGCGGACGGCATGCGCCGGCGACAGCCCGCGCGCCACCCAGAGGACATAGGCAAGGATCAGGCAGGCGAGCACAAGATGCGTCGCCAGGCGGTACTGGCTGACATCGGTACGCTCCTGCAGCCCGCTCGCCACCATCCACCAGCCGACCGCCCCCTGCAGTCCGCCGAGCCCGACCATCAGCAGGATCTGCGGCACCAGCCGCTTCTCGATCCGGCCCGTCGCCCAAAGCGCGATGAGCGGCAACAGGACGACGAATCCGATGATCCGCCCGAGCAGGCGATGCGACCACTCCCACCAGAAAATCCCTTTGAACCCCTCCACGGTCATATCGGCGTGGATCGCCTGGTACTCCGGGATTTGCCGGTATTTGGCGAACTCCTCCGCCCATTCCTCACTGGTGAGCGGCGGTATGACGCCGTGGATCGGCCGCCACTCGGTGATCGACAGTCCGGAATGGGTGAGCCGCGTCGCTCCGCCGACAACCACCATCGCCGCGACCAGGACGGCAATCGTGTATAGCCAGGCCTTGACCAGGCCCGCCCGTTCCCGCCCGGCGATGCCGCCGGTATCGATCCGACCGGCGACTGCGGTCATCTGAGGTTCTCGCTCCGCACCGTTCCGCTATACGCCCAAACCTCCGGGCGATCACCTTTAGCCGCTGCGGCGAGACGGCGCGATGCGGCCGGCGGCGGCGCGGGCGCCCGCCGCCGCCCGGCCGGCGGCAAGCCGCAGGAACCTGCCCGGTCCAAGGAACGGAACGCCGCTGAGGAGCACGTCGAGATAGCGCTGCGACTGATAGAGCCCGTTCATCGACACCCGCGGCAAGGCGGTCGGCGTCGTCGCCGCCGGACTGATCACGCCGGGGCGCGTCGTCACGGCGGTGGCAAAGCCAAGTTCAGCAAGGAGGGCGAACTCGCGCTCGCCGGCCGCCGACGGATAGCCATAGGGATAGGCGAAGTGCCGCGGCGCCCGTCCAGTCACTGCCTCGAGGACCCGCGCGCCGTCCCTCACTTCCGCCTTCGCCCGCGGCAGCGGCAGCTTGGCGAGGGCGTAGTGGCCGACGGTATGGCCGCCGATCGTCGCCAGCGGGTCGGCGGCAAGCGTCTTCACTTCGTCCCAGCTCATCATCTCGGCATCGGAGATGGCTTTGGGGTCGACCCCGTAACGCCAGGCGAGATCGCGGATCGCCGCGCGCTGCACGTCCTCGTCTCCCGCCACCAGCCAGCGCTGGATCCGGTCGAAAGCATCGCGCTTTTCACTGACAGTGCGGCTGGCGAAATAACCGACGCCATTGCCGGTATCGAGTGCGATCGCCTCCTGGCGCTCGATCACCCGCTCCAGCACCGTCCACCACAGCGGCGCCGACCGGTCGACGAGCCCCGTGGCGACATAGACGGTGAACGGCGCCTCCAGCCGCTTCAAGACCGGATAGGCCTCGGTGAAATTGTCGCGATAGCCGTCGTCGAAGGTCAGCACCACGAAGGGGGGGCCGCTCTTCGTCGCGATCCGTCGCATCGCCTCGTCGAGATCGACGATCTCGTAGCCGAGCTGGCGCGAGCGGACGATCGCCGTCTCCAGGAATTGTGGCGTCACTTCGAGGTGGGCATTGGGCGCGAAGTCACCCGCCGTGTCCGGCCGCACGTGGTGGAACATCAGCACCGCGCCGAGGCCGGCGGCCGAATTGCCGAACAGGCGGTGCGCTCCGGTGACGGCGAGCGTGTTGAGAGCCGCCTTGCGAGCGAAGACCTTGGCCCGAGACATCGAACGCCCGCCCGCCGATCAGGCGGCTTTGGCTTCCGCCGCGGGCGGAGCGTCGTCAGCGACCAGAAGCAGCAGTTCGCCGAGCGTTGCCGCACCAAGCCGATCATGGCAGGCGATCGTCCGTGGATCGTTCGCGGCTCCTTCCGTGACCAGCACCACGAATCCCGCCCCTATCGCCAGCGCCTCGGCGTCGGCCTCCTCGGCATCGACGAGCACGCGGTCGTAGCTCTGCTCGAGCGCCCGCAGCAAGCCGGCGAGGCGCTCGCCGCCGGCGGTTCCAGCCGGCAGCGGCCGCTGCCCAGCGGCGATGAAGTGACAGGGCGACCCGCGATCGCGCAGGATAACATCGGCGAACGACGCCTGGCCGAGCAGCAGTTCGCTGAGGCCGGGACCGGTGCCCGTGCCGGCCATCGCATTGCGGTCAACCTGATCGGCATGCATATCCAACAGAAGCACGCGGTCGCCGGCCTGGGCAAGTGCGCGCCCAAGCACCACCGCCGCCAGCGCCCGGCCCCCCGCTGGCCCGATCGGAACGCGGGCGACGAGCACGCGCCTGGCTCCGCTGCTCCGGATCGCCCCGGTGATCGCCGCAACCGACCTCTCGACCGAGACTAGTACGTCTCCGCCAGCGGCCGGAGCAGCGCGGCGCAGCTGCCCGACGACCACCGGCGACGGCGCGGCCATGCCGCGCATCGGTCGTCCGCTGACCAGTTCGCGGGCGATGACGAACAGGCAGAGGAGCAGGAAGATCGCGGTGGTGGCGGCTGCCGTCATCGGCACCACCTTGGGGAACGACGGCTCTATCGGCGCCGTGGCGCGCGAGATGATCCGCGCATCGGCGGGAATGTAGTTCCCGTTCTGCCGCGACACCGCCTCCCGCGCCTGCTTGAGATAGGTCTCGAGGAGATCGCGGTCCGAGGCCGCCTCGCGTTCCAGCGCCCGCAGTTGCACCTGCGCGTCGCTGGAGCGAGCCGCCGCCGCCTTGAGGCCGTTCAGCTGCGCCGCGATCTGGTTCTCGCGCGCCTCGGCGAGGCGCGCCTCGCCTTCGACACCGGTGAGGATCTTCTGCGCTTCGCCGCGCACCTGGCCTTCCAGGTCGGCGAGTTGTGCGTTGAGCTCCTTGATCCGCGGATGCGCCGGCAACAGTGTCGCCGAGAGCTGCGCCACCTGCGCCCTGAGCGCCACCTGCTGGCCGACGAGATTCTGGATGAGGGGCGAGGCCAGCACGTCCGGCAAGGTCAGAGCCATGCCGCCTTGGAGGCCGGCGCGAATCTGGTCGGCCTTGGCCTGCGCCGTTGTCCGCGCCGCGCGCACGCGCCCGAGCTCTGCGTTGAGATCGGTGAGTTGCTGCTGCGCCAGCGTCGCCGCGGCGTCGGCAACACCGGTCCGCAGGAGGTCGCTATTGGCGCGGAACGCCTCGACCTTCGCCTCGGCGTCGCGCACCTTTACCCGAAGGTCGGCGATCTGCGACTCCAGCCAGCGCGCCGCATCCGAATTGACCTCGCGCTTAGCGTTCTGTTGCAGAGCGATGTACTGCTCGGCAATCGAGTTGGCGGCTTCCGCGGCAAGGTCGGGATCGTACGACGAGAAGTCGACGACGATGACCCGCGTCTTGTCCATCGCGAAGACGTCGAGCTTTTCGTAGTAGCGGGCGAGCACCCGGTCTTCGGCGGTGCCGGCGTTGCCGCTGCGGTCGATACCGATCAGCCCGAGCAACCGGTTGGTGAGCGAAGGTCCGCCGAGGGCGGAGTCGAACTCCGCGGACTTCGCCAGGTCGAGCTTGGCGGCGACGCTTCGCGCAAGATCGCGCGAGCGGATCAGCTGGACCTGGCTTTGCACCCCTTCGGTATCGAGCAGCGTCTGCGTGTCCGACCGATCGCCGGGGGTTCGCGTCAGTCCGGATTCGCCTGTCTCGATCAGGATCTTGGTCTCGCCGACATAGGACGGCGTCATATGGCCAAGGCCGTAGAAGGTACCCGCCCCGAGAAGCAGGGTGGCAACGAGGATGAGCGGCAACGCGCGGACCAGCGAGCGCGTCAGCGCGCGCACGTCCACCTCGACCTCACCAGGGTGCGCCGCGCCGGCTACAGGCATTTTCAGGCAATCGTTTTGCAGTATGGACTGCCGGCGATCATCGGCAGCTAAGGTAACCACTTGCTTAACGCCGGGACCGCCCCGTCACCCATTCGTAAGATTCGTTAGCGAGCGTTAATCGCCGCGGTACACCGCTCCTTAACCATAACCCGCTGACTATCCGCAGAAATCCCCGGTGGCTCAGAGCGCGTGATGCGGTTCGGCGTCTCCCGTTTTTGTCTGTTGTTACTCGCCGCCCTTGCCGGCTGCGACACCTATGCGCCGCCGGGGCCAGACCTTCAGCCCTCGCTCGTCCAGAACTACCTTCTCGACAGCGGCGACCAGCTTCGCATCACGGTGTTCGGCCAGGCCGATCTCACCAACACCTATGAGGTCGACAAGGGCGGCCACCTCACTTTCCCATTGATCGGCACGGTTTCGGCGCGCGGCACAACCACCGCCGCCGTCGCTGCCGAAGTCCGGACCAAGCTCGCCCGGAGTTACATCCGCAATCCCGACGTTTCGGTCGAGGTCGCCCGTTACCGGCCGTTCTTCATCATGGGCGAGGTCGCCTCCGGTGGCCAATACCAGTATGTCGCCGGCCTGACGGTACAACAGGCGGTGGCGATCGCCGGCGGTTTCTCGCCGCGCGCCAACCGCTCCCTGGTCGATCTCACCCGTCAGTCCGCCGGGCGCGAAGTAACCATAGCCGCGCGTCTGACCGACCCGGTCTTCCCCGGCGACACCGTTAACATTCGCGAGCGCTTGTTCTAGCCGCTCGCGCCGGCGCGGGGCTAAGACCTCCGCCATGAGCCCGCGGCTTCGCATCGTCCACTGTTTCCGCAACCCGGTTGGCGGCCTCTTCCGTCATGTCCGCGACCTTGCCGCCGAGCAGGCCACCGCCGGTCATGCCGTCGGCATCATAGCCGACTCGACCACCGGCGGTCCTTACGAGGACGCGCTCTTCGCCGCCCTCTCTCCAAGCCTCGAACTCGGCGTGACGCGCATTCCGATGCGCCGCGCCATCGCCCCCGGCGATGCCGTCGCGGCAGCCCGCGTGCTGCGCCATCTCAGGCGCCTTCAACCCGATGTCATCCACGGCCACGGTGCCAAAGGCGGTGCCTATGCCCGCCTGATGGGCACAGCGCTCCGCCTGGCCGGCGGCAGGCCCGCCCGGATCTACACCCCGCACGGCGGCAGCCTTCACTACGACGCCGCAAGCATCAAAGGCCGGCTGTACTTCACCGCCGAGCATTGGCTTGAGCGGATGAGCGACGCGCTGGTTTTCGTCAGCCGCTACGAAGCCGACACTTACGGCGCCAAGGTGGGCGTGCCTCGCCGGCCGGTGACGATCGCCTTGAACGGCCTCCGGCCAGCCGAATTCGAGCCGGTCGCCATCGGCGAAGAGCCTCGCGACCTTCTCTTCATCGGCATGCTGCGCGATCTGAAGGGCCCGGATGTCTTCATCTCGGCCCTCGCCCGCATCCGCGATCGCACCGGCGCGGCGCCGACGGCGCACATCGTCGGCTCCGGCGACGACAAGGCCAGATATGTCGAGATGGTCGCCAGCCTCGGTCTCGACCGGGCTGTCAGCTTTCACCAGCCGATGCCGGCGCGTGAGGCCTTCGCGCTGGCACGGGTCGTCGTGGTCCCTTCGCGCGCGGAATCGATGCCCTATCTGGTGCTTGAGGCTTTGGCAGCCGGCAAGCCGACGCTTGCCACCCGGGTCGGCGGCATTCCCGAGATATTCGGCGCGGCCAGCGACGCGCTGGTACCGCCGGGCGACGCTGACGCCCTGTCGAACGCCATCGCTGCAACGCTCGCCGAGCTTCCCTCCGCTACGGCGCGCGCCGAGCGCCTTCGGCAAGCGATACGCGGCACGTTCTCCATCAAGGCGATGGCGGCAAGCGTCGAAGCCGCCTACCGCGATGCGCTCGCTGCCGCGGCTCCGTCCGGCAGCGTGGCGATCACCGACGCTCGCCCCTAAGGCTTCGCCGACACCCGCCAGATCGTCCCGGCGCCGTCCTCCGATACCAACAGCGAGCCGTCGGCGGCGACGGCGACGCCCACCGGCCGCCCCCACACCGCGCCGCTCGGGCTGACAAAACCGGTAAGGAAATCCTCGTAGGCGCCGGTCGGCTGACCGTCCTTCATCAGCACGCGCACCACCTTGTACCCAGTGCGCTGTCCGCGGTTCCACGAGCCGTGCAGTGTCGCGAAGAGTTCGCTCTGATATTGCCGCGGGAAGGCCGTGCCGGAATAGAACGCGAGGCCAAGCGGCGCCGAGTGCGGCTGGATTAGAACGTCGGGGGTCGTCACCGCGCCGGCGAGGTCCGGCCGATCGCCGGCCTTGCGCGGATCGGGGTTGGCGCCGATGTAATACCACGGCCAGCCGTAGAAGCCGCCGCTTTTGACCCGCGTGATGTAGTCGGGCGGGAGGTCGTCGCCGAGCCCGTCCCGTTCGTTCGTCGCGCACCAGGGCGCCCCGGTCGCCGTCTCGATGGCGAGACCGGCGCAGTTGCGGATGCCGTTGGCGTAGGTCCGGAGATTCTTGCCGTCGGGATCGGCAACCAGCACGGCAGCACGGAGTTCCTCCGGGCCCCAGCCGGCGCCCGGCCCGCGGGCAGCGTCCCACGCGGCGGCGGGCTGCGGCGGCGTCCGCGCCATCGATTCCGCGACGTTGGAGGCTGAACCGACGGCAATGAACAGCTTGGTGCCGTCGGGCGAAAAGACGACGTCCCTCGTCCAGTGCCCGCCCCCCGGCACCCGCGCGATCGCCTCGGCCGGCCCACTCGGGCCAAGATCGCCGTTATAGGGGAAGCGGACGATGCGGTTGGTCTCGCCGACATAAACGAATTGCGGTTTGCCCGGCGGGTAGAAGGCGATGCCGTAGGGTTGGCTGAGACCGGACGCGAAGACACGATCGCTGCTGGGAAGGCCGTTCGCGCCCGGGCGGAACACATGGATGCGGCCGGCGCTGCTCTCCGCCACGAACACGTCGCCGTTCGGGGCCACCGCCAGCTTGCGTGGGTTCGGCAGACCCTTGGCAAAGAGCTCGACGGTGAAGCCGGCTGGCGCGGTCGGCTTTGTCGTCTCATCCCAGCGGGAAAGCTGCGGCACGTTGGACGCCGGCGATGTCGCGAACGGGCGCGGGAGGTCGGCCGGCTTGATCTCCCAACGCTTACCAGGCGCCGAATCCCGCCAATCGCCAAAGGGCGCCGCAACGACACTGCTGACATGGCCGCTGCCGATCACGGCGACCGCCGACGACAGGACGAGCAAGAACCTCCGCATGCGATTTCTCCTTCTCCTCGCGCCGACAACGCCTTATCTGAAACGACCGGCTCCACTTTACACCGTGGGCGCCTCAGCCCAATCGCCATCCTGCCCCAATCGACATGGTGCCAAACAGTTCCATCGAGACGCTGCTTGAGTGGTATGGCGCCATGGGCGTCGACATCGCCGTCGGCGAGGCGTCGTTCGACCGCTTCGCGGCGACCCGCCCTACCGTACCGGTCGAGGCCCCCGCCCCGAGCGAGGCCGCAGATCGGTCACCGGTGCCGCGGTCCGCTCCGCCCCTTGCGGTGGCTGCTCCTGTGGTGCCGACCGATGCCGTGGCACTGCAAGCCAAGGAAGCCGCAGCGGCAGCCAAGAGCTTGGACGAACTCCGTTCGCTCCTGGATCGTTTCGAGGGCTGTAACCTCCGTCTCACTGCCAAGAACCTCGTCTTCGCCGACGGCAATCCCCGGGCGCGGGTCATGCTGGTCGGCGAAGCGCCGGGCAAGGAGGAGGACCTTCAGGGCATCCCCTTCGTCGGCCGGTCGGGGCAGTTGCTCGACCGCATGCTCGCCGCCATCGGCCTCGACCGGACCTCGGTCTATATCGCCAATGTCGTGCCCTGGCGCCCGCCCGGCAATCGCACCCCGACGCCGCAAGAGACCGCCGTCTGCCGGCCATTTCTCGCCCGACAGATCGAGCTCGCCGATCCCGAGATCCTTGTCTGCCTCGGCGCCGCCGCCGCGAAGGAACTCCTGGACACCCCGGAGGGCATTCTCCGCCTTCGCGGGCAGTGGCGGCAGTACAACACCGGCCGGCGTCTCATCCCGACCCTCGCGACGCTGCATCCCGCCTACCTCTTGCGGCAACCGGCACAGAAGCGCCTTGCCTGGCGCGACCTCCTCGCCATACGCGCCGCCCTCGACAAATCCGGCTGAAAAGCGCGGGGCGAAAGGGTCGCCTTGCCTCAGCCGCCCCCTTCCGCCAAATTCGTTGCCAATGGGGGCGAGCGGCACGACGCCGCGTCATCCGCCCGCCGAGCGGAGCGGCATGGAGTATTTCCTACAGCTCGTCATCAACGGGGTGACCCTCGGCTCGATCTACGGCCTGATCGCCATCGGCTACACGATGGTCTACGGCATCATCGGCATGATCAACTTCGCCCACGGCGATATCTTCATGGTCGGCACGATGATCAGCCTGGTACTGGTCCTGCTGATGACGACGGTCGGGATCACCGCCGTTCCGGTCGTCCTCCTGATCCTTCTCGTCGCCAGCGTCTTCCTCACCTCGCTCTATGGCTGGACCGTCGAGCGCATCGCCTACCGTCCGCTGCGCGGTTCGTTCCGCCTGGCGCCGCTGATCTCGGCGATCGGCATGTCGATCGTCCTCCAGAATTTCGTCCAGAACGCCCAGGGCGCCGACAAGAAGTCTTTCCCCACCCTGATCCCCGGCAACTTCCGCTTCTTTGAGGAGAGCGACTTCACGGTGATCCTGCAATATTCGCAGATCGCCGTCGTCGTCATGACCGTCGTCGTCCTTGCCATCTTCACTTACATCGTCACCAAGACGCCGCTCGGCCGCGCCCAGCGGGCCTGCGAGCAGGACCTCCGGATGGCCAGCCTTCTCGGCGTCGACGTCGACCGGACGATCTCCATCACCTTCGTGATGGGCGCCGCCCTCGCCGCCATCGCCGGCCTGATGCACCTCATCTACTACGGCGTCACCGATTTCTACGTCGGCTTCGTCGTCGGCATCAAAGCCTTCACCGCCGCCGTCCTCGGCGGTATCGGCTCGCTCCCCGGCGCCGTCCTCGGCGGCCTGACGATTGGCCTCATCGAGACGTTCTTCGCCGGCTACGTGTCGGTCGACTACAAGGACGTCGCCGCGTTCTCCCTGCTGGTGGTCGTGCTGATCTTCCTCCCGAGCGGGCTCCTCGGCCGGCCCGAGGTCGAGAAGGTCTGATGGCGGTCGAGAGTATCGCTACCGACACGGCGCCGGCGGCCCGCCTCCCCGCCGCCCTCCGCAACGCGCTTCTGTGGGCCGGCCTCACCGTCCTGATGCTCGGGCCGGTCGCCGGTCTCGGCACCCTCGCCAGCGGCGGCACTTACGTCTTCCAGCATCGCTGGGGATTGGTCGCCGTCCTCGCCGTTGTCGTGTTTGCCATCCGCCTGGCGGCTGGCCTCCTCGCCGGTCGGCCCAATCCGGTCGGGCAGGCCGTCCGCCAGCGCTTGACGCCGCGCCTGACGGCAGCGGCGCCGGCCGTAGGCCCGGTTTTCATTGCGCTTGCCGTACTCTTCCCCTTTCTCGCCGCCGCGCTCGGTGGCGGCCTCGTCGGCGGACGTTACTGGATCGACCTCGGCGTCTACGTATTGACCTTCACGCTGCTCGGCTGGGGCCTCAACATCGTCGTCGGCCTCGCCGGGCTTCTCGACCTTGGCTACGTCGCCTTCTACGCGGTCGGCGCCTACTCCTTTGCCCTGCTCGCCCAGAATTTCGAACTGTCGTTCTGGATCTGCCTGCCGATCGCCGGGATGCTCGCCGCACTATGGGGCGTCCTGCTGGGCTTTCCCGTCCTTCGCCTGCGCGGTGACTATCTCGCCATCGTCACCCTTGCCTTCGGCGAGATCATCCGCCTGGTTCTCATCAACTGGCGCGACCTCACCGGCGGCGCCCGCGGCATTATCGGTATCCCTCGTCCGAGCTTTCTCGGCTTCGACTTCATGGAGGAAGAGGGCCCGACCAGCTTTTCGGAGTTCTTTGGCCTCGAATACTCGCCGGTCTACCGCCTGATCTTCTTCTATTATGTGACGCTGGGCCTCGCCTTGATCGTCCTCTGGGTCACCCAGCGCCTCCGTCGCCTCCCTATCGGCCGCGCTTGGGAGGCGCTGCGCGAGGACGAGATCGCCTGTCGCGCGCTCGGCATCTCGGTGGTGAACACCAAGCTTGCCGCCTTCGCCATCGGCGCCATGTTCGGCGGCTTCGCCGGGACCGTGTTCGCCGCCCGACAGGGCTACATCAACCCCGGCGACTTCACCTTTCTGCAGTCGGCGCTGGTGCTGGCGATTGTCGTCCTCGGCGGCCTCGGCTCCACCATCGGCATCGTCCTCGCCGCCATCGTCCTGATCGGCGGCGTCGAGATGCTGCGCAACCTCGGCTTCCTCACCGCCATCCTCGGGCCGACCTTCGAGCCGGCGCAGTACCGCATGCTCATCTTCGGCATGGTGATGGTGGCGATCATGGTGCTGCGCCCGCGCGGCCTGGTATCGACACGCAAGCCATCGATTCTCCTCGGCCGGCGCCCGGCCGACGGCGCGCCCCGGTGATGTCGGTCGCCGCTCCGCTGCTCCGCGTCGAGCGGCTCACCATGCGCTTCGGCGGCCTCGTCGCCATCGACGGCCTTTCCTTCGAGGCTAGACGCGGCGAGATCACGGCGGTGATCGGCCCTAACGGGGCGGGCAAGACCACGGTCTTCAACTGCACGACCGGCTTCTACAAGCCGACCGAAGGCCGCCTCGCCCTCGTCCATGGCGACGGCAGCCAGTGGAGCCGTCTGGAGAGCTTGACTGCCAGCGGCGGTCGCTTCCTGAGCGAGGGTAACGGCGGCCTGTTCCTGCTCGAGCGGATGCCCGATTTCGAGGTCGCCCGGCGCGCCCGTGTCGCCCGCACCTTTCAAAATGTCCGGCTGTTCCCGGGCATCACCCTCCTCGAGAACCTCATGGTCGCCCAGCATAACCGGCTGATGACGGCCTCGGGATTCACGCTTCTCGCCCTGTTCGGCCTTGGCGGCTATGCCGCGGCCGAGCGCGCCGCGGTCGAGCGTGCCCGCTACTGGCTCGAGCGGGTCGGGCTCGCCGATCGCGCCGACGACGCCGCCGGCTCGCTGCCGTACGGCGCCCAGCGGCGTCTGGAGATCGCCCGCGCCATGTGCACCGAGCCGGTCTTGCTGTGCCTCGACGAACCGGCGGCCGGCCTCAATCCGCGCGAGTCGGCCGAACTGACCGACCTCCTCATCGCCATTCGCGACGAGCACAAGCTCTCGATCCTCTTGATCGAGCACGACATGAGCGTGGTTATGGGCATCTCCGACCACATCGTCGTGCTCGACTACGGCCGCAAGATCGCCGACGGCACGCCGAGCGAGGTACGCACCGATCCTCGTGTCATCGCCGCCTATCTCGGCGTCGAGGAGGGCGAAGCGGCGCCAGTGTCCGCGGGGGCGCCAGTATGAGCCGTCCTCTCCTCACCGTCTCCGGCGTCCACACCTCCTACGGCAGCGTCGTCGCGCTGCGCGGCATCGACATCGAGGTTCGGCACGGCGAGATCGTCACGCTGATCGGCGCCAACGGCGCCGGCAAGTCGACGCTGATGACCACCATCATGGGGGCTACACCCGCGCACCGCGGCCGGATTACTTTCGACGGCCGCGACATCACTGCCGAGGCTCCGCACACCATCGCCCGCCTCGCGGTAGCGTTGGCTCCCGAAGGGCGGCGCATCTTTCCGCGGCTTACGGTCCGCGAGAACCTGCAGATGGGCACCGTCGCCGCCGGCGGTCGCGAGGACCCCGCCGACTTCGACCGCGTGTTCGCGCTTTTTCCCCGACTAAAGGAGCGACTCGCCCAGCGCGGCGGCACGCTCTCCGGCGGCGAGCAGCAGATGCTGGCGATCGGCCGCGCGCTCATGGGCCGGCCGCGCCTCCTCCTCCTCGACGAGCCCTCGCTGGGCCTTGCCCCGCTTAACGTCCGGCTCATTTTCGACGCCATCGCCGAGTTGAACCGCCACGGTCTGACGGTCTTTCTCGTCGAGCAGAACGCACACCACGCGCTCCGCCTCGCCCACCGCGGCTATGTCATCGTCAACGGGCAGATCACCACATCGGGAACTGGAGCCGAGCTTCTTGCTCGGGACGAAGTTCGCGCCGCCTACCTGGAGGGTCGCGCCGCGGCCCCGGCCGGAGCCTGAGATGGAAGAGGAAGGCTGGAGCCTCGCTCAGTTCCTGACCAGTTTCCTGGTCGTCACCGTGATCATTGGCGGCAGTGCCGCATCGCTAACCGGCCGCGCGATCGCGCAGTCCTGGCGACCGCTCTGGATGGCCCTCCTTGCGGTTCTACCGCTGGCCGGCGCGGTGCGCTTCGTCGACTTCGTGGTTTTCGCGACGGATTTGGGCTCGCCCTGGCTATACCTCGTCGACCTCGCGGCGCTCCTGCCTGCCGCGGCGGTCGGCCACGCCGCCACCCGCGCCGGCCAGATGGCGAGAAGCTATCCCTGGGCCGCCGAACGGACCGGCCTCCTGTCGTGGCGGATGCGCAGCGGCGACTAGCCTACAGAGCGCCAAGCGTTTTCCACGTGACATCGGCGACAAAAGCCGTTGGAATGGGGTCGAGGTCGCCGGGGGTGTGACATCGGCAGACCCAGTCAAATCAAGGAGATGCCAATGAAGCGGACCTTCCTAACCGGTCTGATGCTTGGCGCGGCCGTGCTTCTCGGCGGGACCGCACAGGCACAGGACATCAAGATTGCCGTCCAGGGCCCGATCACCGGCAGTGAGGCGACCTTCGGCGCGCAGATGAAGGCGGGCGCCGAGAAGGCCGTGGCCGACATCAACGCCAAAGGCGGCGTCCTCGGGCGCAAGCTGGTTCTGACCGTCGCGGACGACAAGTGCGACGGGGGTGAGTCGACCAGCGTCGCCAATCGCCTCGCCGCGAGCGGCGTCGTCTTCGTCGCCGGCTCCTTCTGCTCCGGCGCCTCGATCCCGGCCTCTCAGGTCTACGCTGAGTCCAAGATCGTCCAGATTTCGCCGGCCTCGACCAACCCGAAATTCACCGACCAGCGCCCCGGCCCCGGCATTTATCGCGTCTGCGGCCGCGACGACCAGCAGGGTCCGACCGCCGCCACGTATATTCTGAAGGCTTTCGCCGGCAAGCGCGTCGCCTTCCTGCATGACAAGTCGCCCTATGGCGAAGGTCTGGCGGTGGAGGCGGAGAAGGCATTCAAGGCCAAGGGCGGCAAGCCGGTACTCTCCGACAGCTTCAACAAGGGCGATACCGATTTCAGCGCTCTGGTGACCAAGCTGAAGGCCGCCCGGGTCGATGTCGTTTACACCGGCACCTACCACACCGAGGCCGGCAACCTGCTGAAGCAGATGCGGGCGCAGGACGTGAAGGCGACGCTGATGGCCGGCGACGCCCTGGTCAGCGAGCAATTCTGGACCATCGCCGGCGCGGCCGGCGAAGGCACGCTGATGACCTTCTCGCCCGACCCCGCCCTCGACCCCAAGAACAAAGACATCGTCAAGGCCTTCACTGACGCCAAGATCAAGCCGGAGGGCTACGTCCTCTACACCTACGCCGCCATTCAGGCGTGGGCCGAGGCGGTGACTGCCGCCAAGTCGCTGGACTTCCCGAAGGTGACCAAGGCGCTGAACGACGGCAAGTTCAACACTGTCATCGGCACCATCGACTTCGACAAGAAGGGCGACGTGACCCTCCCCGGCTACGTCGTCTACGCTTGGCACAACGGTGCCTACGGCTACGTGAAGTAGTCGCGCCCGACTTTTTGGGTTTCGGCGAAGCCTCCGGCCGCAAGGCCGGGGGCTTCTTCGTTTTGCCGGTCGCATTTACCCGCCGCCCGGTGCGTGCTAGGCGGTCGCCACAGGGGTTTGCGAGGTATTGAAATGGCACGGCCGGTGTTGATTGCCCCCTCCATTTTGTCCGCCGACTTCGCCCGTCTCGGCGAGGAAGTGCGCGCCGTCGAACGCGCCGGCGCCGACTGGATTCATGTCGATGTCATGGATGGCCACTACGTGCCCAACATCACCATCGGACCTGCGGTGGTGAAGGCGCTGCGGCCGCACACCAAGAAGGTGCTGGACGTTCATCTGATGATCGCCCCGGCCGACCCCTATCTCGCGGCTTTCGCCGAGGCCGGCTCGGACATCATCACCGTTCACGTCGAGGCCGGACCGCACCTCCATCGCTCATTGCAGGCAATCCGGGCGCTCGGGGTCAAGGCGGGCGTGTCGCTCAACCCGAGCACGCCGGAGTCGGCGATCGCTTATGTCCTCGACAATGTCGACCTTATCCTGGTCATGAGCGTCAACCCCGGCTTTGGCGGCCAGGCGTTCATCCCCTCGGCGGTGCAGAAGGTGGCGCGGCTGCGCGAGATGGTGGGCAGTCGCAAGATCGTCATCGAGGTCGACGGCGGCGTGACGCCAGAGACGACCCCGGCGCTGGCTCGCGCCGGAGTCGATGTGCTGGTCGCCGGCAACGCCGTCTTCAAGGGGGGCGAGAGCGCCTACGCCGGCAACATCGCCGCGATCCGCAGCGCCGCCGAAACGGTGATGGCCTGAACGGGCGGTCGGCTTGCTGGCGCGGCGCTCAGCGGGTTTCTCCAAGAACCATAGCGCGCTGAGGCGTCCGCTCCTCTTCGGTGCCGCCGTCGGCCTTGCGGTTGCCGGCGCGGCGGCCGCGGCAGCATATGTCACCGGCCGCCCACTCGGCCCGCGCCTTGGTGCGATTGCCGCAACTCTCGGATTTGCCGCCGCCGTCGCCGCCGCGGCCGCCTGGCCGCTGGCAACCGCCATGGCCGGCAAGCGTCCGCCGACCGCGCGTTTTGCCGCCATGGCGATCTTGATCGCGCTCGGCACACTTGTGCTGGGCGGCCTTGCCTTCGTCGCCTCGCGCATCCCGTTCGTCGATTTCGGCGACAGCGCCCTCTTCTCTCGATCGTTCCTCTCCAGCCTCTTCTGGAGTTCCGCCTCCTCGCTCTACCTCTATTCCGGTACCGGCCCGCGCCTGCTCCTCCCCTTCGCCCCCCTGGTGCTGATCGCCGCCGCCGCGATTTTCGCCCGCCGCCGCCGCCAGCAATGAGCGCAATTGAACCACGCTGTGCTTCCGCCGGCGCAGTTGTGCGCCGCTTGCGGCTCTGTTAGAGGGCGCCCTTCGGCAAACGGGGGCGAGAAGCATGGTTCCGCGCTACACGCGACCGGAAATGGCGGCGATCTGGGCTCCGGAAACGCGGTTCCGCCTCTGGTTCGAGATCGAAGCGCACGCTCTCGACGCCATGGCCGCCCTCGGCGAGATTCCCGCCGAGGCGGCACGCACCGTTCGCGCCAAAGGCGCTGCCGCCCGGTTCGACGTTGCCCGCATCGACGCCATCGAGCGGGAGGTCAAGCACGACGTCATCGCCTTCCTCACTCACCTTGCCGAGATCGTCGGACCCGACGCGCGGTTCGTGCACAAGGGCATGACCTCGTCGGACGTGCTGGACACCTGCTTCAATCTGCAGCTCGTCAAGGCGGCGGACCTCTTGCTTGCCGATCTTGACCAGGTCCTAGCGGCCCTGAAGGCGCGGGCGATCGAGCACAAGCTGACGCCGACGGTCGGCCGTAGCCACGGCGTTCACGCCGAACCGACTACCTTCGGCCTGAAGCTAGCCGAGGCCTATGCCGAGTTCGCCCGCTGCCGCGAACGCCTCCTCCTCGCGCGCGAGGAGGTTCGCACTGCCAAGATCTCCGGCGCGGTCGGCACCTTCGCCCATGTCGATCCGCGCATCGAAGCGCATGTCGCCGCCGCCCTCGACCTCCGGGTCGAACCGATCTCGACGCAGGTCGTGCCGCGCGACCGCCACGCCGCCTACTTCGCCACGCTCGCCGTCATTGCCTCCTCGGTAGAACGGCTGGCCACAGAGATCCGCCACCTCCAGCGTACCGAAGTCCGCGAGGCGGAAGAGGCCTTCACGACCGGCCAAAAGGGCTCCTCGGCGATGCCGCACAAGCGGAACCCTGTCCTCTCGGAGAACCTGACCGGACTGGCGCGTCTGGTTCGTGGCATGGTAGTGCCGGCTCTGGAGAATGTGGCCCTCTGGCACGAGCGCGACATCTCGCACTCCTCGGTCGAGCGGGTGATCGGCCCCGATGCGACGATCGCACTCGACTTCGCCCTGGTCCGTCTCGCCGGCCTGATCAAGAACCTCGTCGTCTACCCCGAGGCGATGGCTGCCAATCTCGACCGCCTGCGCGGCCTCATTCACTCTCAGCGCGTGCTCATCGCCTTGGCCGAGCGCGGCATGCAGCGCGAGGAGGCTTACGCCCTCGTCCAGCGCCACGCGATGCGCGTTTGGGCCGGCGAAGGCGATTTCCTGGCGCTCCTCCGCGCCGATCCCGCCGTCACCGACCGCTTGCCACCACGCGAGCTGGCTGCCTTGTTCGACCTTGCCTACCACCTGAAGCACGTCGACACGGTCTTTGCCCGCGTCTTCGGCGACGCCGGCCGCTAGGCGCGCCGGCATGGCCGGTTTTCGGACACTCGATCAGCCTAGGTCGAAGCGATCGAGGTTCATGACCTTCGACCAGGCCGCGACGAAGTCGCGAACAAACTTCTCCCCCGAGTCCTGGCAGGCATAGACCTCCGCAAGCGCCCGCAACTGCGAGTGCGAACCGAAGATCAGATCGACGCGCGTTGCCGTCCACCTGACTTCGCTGGTCTTGCGGTCCCGCCCTTCGAAGACGCCGTCGCTACCGGCGGCCGGCTGCCACTGCGTCCCCATGTCGAGAAGATTGACGAAGAAGTCGTTGGTCAGAACCTCGGGCCGTTTGGTGAACACACCGTGCTGCGAGCGGCCGCTGTTGGCCCCAAGAACCCGCAACCCGCCCACCAGCACCGTCATCTCCGGGGCGTTCAGTCCGAGCAGTTGCGCCCGGTCGACCAGCATTTCCTCGGCCGACAGGCGGCGCTTCTCCTTGAGGTAGTTGCGGAAACCGTCGGCGACCGGTTCGAGCGGCCCGAACGAGGCGGCGTCGGTCTGTTCCTGCGTGGCGTCCATGCGCCCCGGCGTGAACGGCACGCTGATGTCATGGCCGCCGGCCTTGGCCGCCTTCTCGATGCCGACCCCGCCGGCGAGAACGATCAGGTCGGCGAGCGAGACCTGCTTCCCTCCGGCATTAAACTCCCGCTGGACGGACTGGAGCTTCTCCAGCACCGTCGCCAGCTGGGCCGGCTGGTTCACCTCCCAGTCCTTCTGCGGCGCCAGCCTGATACGCGCCCCGTTGGCGCCACCGCGCTTGTCGGAACCGCGAAACGTCGAGGCTGACGCCCATGCCGTCGAGACGAGCTGAGCCACCGATAGACCGGTCGCGGCAACCTTCTTCTTAAGGGCGGAGATCTCCGCCTCGCCGATCGGGGCACGATCGGCCCGCGGTATCGGGTCCTGCCAGATCAGTTCTTCTTTAGGGACCAACGGGCCGAGATACCGCTGGATCGGCCCCATGTCGCGATGCGTCAGCTTGAACCACGCCCGCGCGAACGCATCCGCGAACTGCTGGGGATCCTCGAAGAAGCGCCGCGAAACCTTCTCGTAAGCGGGGTCGAAGCGCAGAGCGAGATCGGTTGTCAGCATCGACGGCGTGTGGCGCTTGGCGCGGTCGTGGGCGTCCGGCACTGTCCCCGTGCCCGCGCCGCCCTTCGGCTTCCATTGCTGGGCGCCGGCCGGACTGGTCGTCAATTCCCACTCGTAGCCGAACAGGTTCCAGAAGAAGTTGTTGCTCCACCGGGTCGGTGTCGTCGTCCAGATGACCTCAAGCCCGCTGGTGATCGTATCGCCCCCCTTGCCGGAGCCGAACGTGCTCGACCAACCCAGGCCCTGCTGCTCGATGGTGGCAGCTTCCGGCTCGGGGCCGACGAACGAGGCGGCGCCCGCGCCGTGGGTCTTGCCGAAGGTGTGGCCTCCTGCGATCAGTGCCACCGTCTCCTCGTCGTTCATCGCCATGCGATGGAAGGTGTCGCGGATATCCTTGGCCGCTGCCAACGGGTCCGGCTTGCCGTTCGGGCCTTCCGGGTTGACGTAGATCAGACCCATCTGCACCGCTGCCAGCGGGTTTTGCAGGTCGCGTTCGCCGCTGTAGCGCTCGTCGGCGAGCCATTTGCCCTCCGGCCCCCAATAGATGTCCTCGCCCGCCTCCCAGACGTCCTCGCGCCCGCCGCCGAAGCCGAACGTCTTGAACCCCATGGATTCAAGGGCGACGTTGCCGGCAAGGATCATGAGGTCGGCCCACGAGATCTTCCGCCCGTATTTCTGCTTGATCGGCCAAAGCAGCCGGCGCGCTTTGTCGAGATTGGCGTTGTCGGGCCAGCTGTTGACCGGCGCGAAGCGCTGCAGACCGGCTCCGGCGCCGCCCCGGCCGTCGCCGATGCGATAAGTGCCGGCGGCGTGCCAGGCCATGCGAACGAAGAGCGGTCCGTAGTGCCCGTAGTCTGCCGGCCACCAATCCTGCGATCGCGTCATCGCTTCATGCAGGTCTTTCATCACTGCATTGAGGTCGAGGCTCTTGAATTCCTTGGCATAGTCGAACCCCCGCTCCATCGGATTGGCTGCCGCCGAATGCTGATGCAGCACGCGAAGGTCGAGTTGGTTCGGCCACCAGTCGCGGTTGGTGAAGGCTCCCGACATGGGTTTGCTTTGGCTTGGCAAGGTCTCTCCGTTCGCTGGGGTTCGCTTGGGTTGCAGCGATTTCTTTATAGCGCCTGCCACGGCTTGAGAATTGATCCACTTCGTCTCAACCAGCCGCGTGAAAGGCCGGCCACGTTCAGCTGTTCATTGTCCGCCAAAGCAAAGGGCCGCCCGAAGGCGGCCCGTCATCGTCGCTTACGACCGCCGATGAGACGGACTAATGGCCCATCAACTTCGACCAAGCCGTCGCATAGCTCAGCGTTGCGTAGAATCTGGTCTCGCAAGCTCGGGGGCTGCCAGTGTTGCCGGCGCATTCGGCCGCCGAAAGATTGGTGCCGGACAGACGAAGGTCGAGCGTCACATTGTTGGCCCAGGTGTACGAGCCGCCGACGTTCCAGGAGATATAGTCGGTCGCCGGAGTGTCGCCCCAGGCGGTGTTCCCCATCGCGCCGGACAGCTTGAACCCGCCGCCGAAGCTGTAGGCCAGACCGGTCTCGAAATAAGCGTCGCTGGTCTCCGGATTGACGTAGACCTTCTGGGTCGCCGACCAAGCCGGATTGATCGCCCATGTGACGAAGCCATAGACCTCGCCGTAGTTGCTGCTGCTGTCGGTGTAGACGTAGCGCAGATAGCCGACATCGAAGGTGAAGTCGCCGAACACCGGGCGAAGGCCCACCGAGAGGTCGAGTTCGGTGTGGTTGGTCGCCCCGCTCGGCGCCGTAAAGTCGACATTGGAGGCCCAGATGCCGGCGTAGAACATGCCGACATCGAGCTCGACCGAGCCCTGCACCGCCGGCGAATGGTCCGTCTGCGTGATGCCGCGGGAGACGTAATCGGATGTGACGGCCGCCGTGAAGAGGAGATCCCACGACGGTGACGGCGGCGCCGGCATAGCCGCCGCCTTGCCGCGGCTATAGTCAGCCGCCTCTGCGCTTCCGGCAATAAGCCCAGCCGACAAGATCAGTCCTGCAAGAAGTTTCCCACGTATCAGCATAAGCAAGTCCCGCTTGAGACCGTCGATTCGACAGGTCTACCCCTGGCCAATACGCTGCCGTCCGGCCCAAGGTGGAGCAAGATCAATATTCAGGCAGACGCTGTCGCTTTCTGAGCACGTCGGCGATTTTCGGCGGAACGCTGCGGTTTCATCGCAGGGCTCCTGTGGTCGACTCAGCGAATTGCGGGCGGTTGTGGCATTCGGGCAACAACGATGTGAGCGGTGAGACCGGGAATCCCCCACAATCCTCATGGCAGCATGGACAAAGGAACCGGCGCGACATACCAGAGCAACTAAGGCCGAGGGCGGAATTGCGGACCTCGGCGGCCGCGGCGAGGACTTGGCGATCCGAGCCGTTTTTTTCGAGGAGCATGCACCATGCGCGTCCACTTGGCGGTTGCGGGCCTTGCAGTGGCGCTGATCGGTCCGGCCTTCGCCGCCGGCACGATCGGAGTTGAACTCAACACTTTGACGCAGGCCGAAGCTGCCTGCCGCATTACCTTCGTCGCCCAAAACACTCTGACCGTCGACATCAGCGAGCTCGGCCTCGAAGTCGCCCTGTTCGACAAGGAAGGGGTGTTTGACCGCTCGATCGTTCTGAAAACCGGCAGTCTGCCCATCGGCAAGAGCCGGGTCCGCCAGTTCGACCTGCCAACGCTCAGCTGCAAGTCGGTCGGCCGCATCCTCGTCAACGACGTCACCGAATGCACGGGAACCGGCCTCACCGCCGCCTCGTGCCTGCGCGTTCTCAACGTCACGACCCGGGCCTCGGTACCGCTCGAGCTCTGAGGAGCGCTCCGCACCACGTCAATAGTGATGACTCCGCCCGGCTTTGCGCTAGAGTGGCGGGGGGTGGGGATGCGAGGCCGAGTTGAGACCCCCGTATCGAGTGACGGTGCCGCGTGGGACGTGGCACCCGGCGCAAGTTCATCTGGCCGGGCAACCGTCCCTTCGCCTTCGCGTGGAGCATTGGACGGCAGGCATCCTGGCCTCCGTCGGCGTTCACGCCACGCTCGTTTGGTTTGCGCTCAACCAACCGTTCGGCCCGGCAGGCATTCGCGCTTTTCCGCCCGGTCCCGACCGCTTCGAGGCGATCCTGGCACCGCCAACGATCGCACTGGCCCCCCGCGACACGGCATCTGACTCCGCTCCGGTTTCTGCGGTGCCCGGCCAAGCGACACCGGTCGCGGCAACCGACAGGGTCGGGCGGACGGCCAATCCCGCTATCGGCGCCGTGCTCGCGGCGGTACCGCCCTCTCCCTCCCGCGCGCCGACTGAGGGCGCATTGCTCGACGCGCTCACATCCCGGACTGCTACACCCAATGGCGCAACCCGCGCCGCCGTCGCCGCCGCCCTTGCCGCCCCTTCCCTGCAGCCGTCCCCGCCGACCACGGCGCGCCCGGTCGCCCCACCATCCAATGATGGGAGCCCCGTGCCGGCCTCTGCCGCTCTGCCGGCTCGCGACCGGACCGCAGCGATGCTCCCCGCGTTACCGACCTTCGCGTCACTCCCGGCCGTTTCTGGTGCGATCGCCGCGCCAGCTCCCGGCAGCACCGAGGTCTCTCCGGCCACCGGACACGGTCCGGCAGCCGGTCCCCTCGCCGCCACCCCAGCCGCCAAGATCAGTTCGGGCATTGCCATTGCCCTCGCCACCCCACGCACGGATGCGACCGCCGACCTCCTAGTAATTGCCGGAACCGCGGCCGCTGCGGGCGCCCAGGCAAGGATCGCCCCGCCAGCGGTGACACCCGCGGCAGCGCTGCAGATAGGGGCTGCCGTGCCTCCCATCTCGACAGCGGTTGCGGCCGCCCCTAAGGGCGATGCCGGCACCGTCGCCCCTTCCATGGCCGCGACAGCCATCGTCATCGCAGAGGCAAACACCGCCAGCACCTCCCGAGAAGCTCCAGCGAACGCTACACCGCCAGCCGCTTCAAAGGCGCCTCCGCAGTCGACGCTGGCGGCCTCGCCAACTCCTCCGGCGACCGACGCCACGCCCGGGCCCGATGTGGGTGTCCTTGCGGCACCGCGAGCGACAGTTGCCAATGCCAACGCCGAAGCGATCGTCGCCAGTCTCGCTCCCGGCTCGCCGTGGACGACCTTGCCAGCCGCAACAGTGGCTCCGTCGCAGTTGGCGCTTGCCGCGACGCCGGTATCGCCGGCCGCCATCGCGAAGACCGGCCGCGACGGGGGCGCTGTCCCGCCGCGAGCCGCGGCAGCCATCGCCAACCCCATCGTTTTCGCCGGGCTCGCCCCGGACGGGGCGATGAGTGCCGGCCCGCCGGCGGTCCCTGCTCCCGTTCAAGGGGCGGTCGCCGCGCTGTCCGCCGCATTGGCGACGGCCACTCCGAACCCCACCGTCGGTAGCGTCGCCGCCGAGGAAGCGGCGCTCGCCGCCGACCGAGGCGGGACGGTCGCTGCAGCTACTTCTCCCTCTGGCCAGATTACGCCGAGCCCATTTGCGGTTCGCCCGCCAACGCCCGCAGCTGCACCTGCCCCTGCCGCAGTCGGCCCTAGTCTCTCGCCGCCTTCCATGGCGATCGCGGCCACGCCTGCCGCGGCGGCAAGATCACAATCGACACCGCTCCGTGACACCGTCGCCGCATCACCGGGCACCGCGAGCGCCGGGACGACATTTGTGGCGCCCACCGCCGCGCCGGTCGCAGCGGGAGTTGCATCGCGCGCGGCCGGCCCGCCGTCCGCACTCAGCATCGCCAAAGAGGCGCCGGCGGCGGCCGCGGCCCGTCTCGATGCGCTCGCAGTGGCGTCGAACCGGCCCGTTGCGGTCGACGCGTCGGCGAACCGGCCAGCGGACATCACCGCGCCATCGCGGGCGCCGGCAACACTCGCCATGCAAGCAGCCGGGCCAGCCGCGCGCGCGCCCGACTCGGTGCAGCAAGACGCCCGCCAGACTGCAACTGCACCGCCAACCGCACCCTCCCCCCTATTGCGCATCGCGTCGCTGCCGGCGCTCAGCGCCCCGGCCCCGACACAGAGCCGACCGGCCCCGCCGGTGGCCGCCCCGCCATCCGTGCTCACCCTCGGCCTTGGCCCGATCGTCTCGGCCGTCGACGCCGATGTCGTGGCCGAGGACTTGCCGCAGGCGATCGGGGCGGGCGATGCCGCGGAACTGGCGACCATTCTCGTCGCCGAAGACGAAAGCCCGCTGGTCACCGGCGGCACGGTTCGCGCCTCGGACGTAACGCCGTCCCGGGCTGAAGTGCAGGCGGCTCGCTACCGAGCCGGTGTCGTCGGCCAAATCCAGCGGCGCGCGGCCGCCTATGCCCGGCGCGCTCAGCCGCGCTCGACCGTTGTCGCGGTGCTGATCGACCGGGCTGGCCGCCTCGTGTCCCGCTCCGTTGCCACCTCATCGGGAAGCGCCGCGGCGGATTGGCGCGCCCTGAACCTTGTCAACCGCGCAGGGCCGTTCCCGCCATTTCCGCGCGGCATCGGCCAGAGCACCATTCGCATCCGAATTGCGATAAATTTCAGCGTTCGGCGTTGATCGGCACCGGCCGGCAACCGATCTGACTTTGCGCGGGAGTACCCAGGACCGCAGGCAAAGAGAGGTTAGTCTCGACGTGGCGAGATCAGGTGCCCTGTGGACAATCTGCCTTCGGACTGCCGTTTCCACGGCGGCGACGGCGGTTGCCTCTATGGCGTTTGCCCAGTCGCCGCCAGCACCCGCATCGCCCTTGTCCATGCGCGACTTCTCGCCCCTGGCGATGATCCTCAATGCCGACCGCGTGGTCCAGGCGGTAACCCTGATCCTAGTAATGGCGTCGATCGCCACCTGGACCATTTTCGCTGCCAAGAGCCTGGAGATGATGGCGGCACGGCGCAATTTGCGTTGGAGCTTCGCCAAGATTCAGAGCGCACGCACCCTCGAGGAAGCCGAGCATGTCGTCCGCGTTCGTGGCAGTCCCGCGGCTCTCCTGCGCGCCGCCGGACTGGAGACGAGGATGTCGGCCGGCCTCGCCGTCGAGGGTATCAAGGAGCGCGTCGCCTCGCGCCTGCAGCGCATCGAGGTCGCCGGCGGGCGGACTATCGGCCGCGGCATCGGCGTCCTTGCGACGATTGGCGCGACCGCCCCCTTCGTCGGCCTTTTCGGAACGGTTTGGGGGATTATGGACGCCTTCATCGGCATCTCGCGTGCCGAGACGACGAACCTGGCGATTGTCGCCCCGGGCATCGCCGAGGCGCTGTTCGTCACCGCGGTCGGTCTCGTCACCGCCATCCCCGCAGTGGTTATCTACAACGCCTTCTCGCGTTCGATCGCCGGCTATCGCGCCGAGGTTGCCGATATTTCGGCTGAGATCCTCCGCCTCGTCGGGCGCGATCTCGACCGTGCGGCCGGCCTCTCCGAACCGCTCGCTCAGGCTGCGCAGTAGCCGCCATGTTGATCCGCCCGCCCGACGAAGCCGACGATCTTCCCGAGAGCCATGAAATCAACGTCACCCCGCTGATTGACGTGATGCTGGTACTCCTCATCGTGTTCATGGTGGCCGCGCCGCTGGCGACCATGGACGTGTCCGTCAGCCTGCCCTCGGCGGGCGGCAATGCTGCGGTTCGTCAGACCCGTCCGGTGATGGTGACCATGCGCGCCGACCGAACCGTCGTCTTCGGTGGGCAGGAGCTCGCACCGGCGGCGCTCGCGCCCGCCCTCGACGCGAAATTTGCCGGCGATCGCAGCGACCCGGTCTACCTGCTCGCCGACCGCTCCATCCCCTATGGCGAAGTCATGGCCCTGACCGCCGCAATCAAGAATGCCGGCTACCGCGTCTCACTGGTGACCGGCGCGGCCCGCGAATGACCGCTTCCCGCTGTCAGGACTCGTTGGCGATCTCGTCCCTGGCGCGAACCAGAAGCTCGTCCATCGTCCGGCGAATCTGGTGGTCGGAGCGCTCGACGCCGGCCGCGATGAGGTCGGCCTTCACTTTCGCAAACACGTCCTCATCGCCCGGCTTGTCGAGATCGGCCACTGCCACCGTGCGGGCATAGTCCTGAGCCGCCTGTCCGGTTCTCCCCATTAGTTCGGCAGCCCAGAGGCCGAGAAGCTTGTTGCGGCGTGCTTCGGCACGAAACCGCGCCTCCTGGTCATGCGCAAACTTCTTCTCAAAGCCCTCTTTACGCTTGTCGAACGTGGTCATTTGCTGGCTCTCCGCGCCCCTGAGGGACGAGCGGCCTTGCATATCGCCGCCAAGTGCCCAAATCAACGTCGGTGGGACAGCGCTAACCGCGTCAAAAACCGCTGACAACCCGCGGCGACATTGAGAATCTCCGGTCGATCGGCTACGTAGCGCTTTGTCCATCACGGACGCAGCCCCGGGCCGCCGGCCGCAATGCCGGGCCGATCTGCGCCAAGCGTCTCGCGATCCCCTTCTAGACTGCGGTGGGTGCCAATGAAAACGCGTCGGCGCATTTACGAAGGCAAGGCCAAGATCCTCTACGAGGGTCCGGAGCCCGGCACGCTCGTTCAGTTCTTCAAGGACGATGCCACCGCCTTCAACAAAAAGAAGCACGAGATCGTTGACGGCAAAGGCGTGCTCAACAACCGCATTTCCGAGCACATCTTCACCCACCTCAATCGGATGGGGATTCCTACGCATTTCATCCGCCGCCTGAACATGCGCGAGCAGCTGATCCGCGAGGTTGAGATCATCCCGCTCGAGGTGGTTGTGCGTAACGTCGCCGCCGGCTCGCTTGCCAAGCGCCTCGGCATGGAGGAAGGCACCGTCCTGCCGCGCTCGATCATCGAGTTCTATTACAAGAACGACGCCCTTGAAGACCCGATGGTTTCCGAGGAGCACATCACCGCTTTCGGCTGGGCGACGCCGCAGGAAATCGACGACATCATGGCCCTCGCCATTCGCGTCAACGACTTCCTCTCCGGCCTCTTCCTGGGCGTCGGTATCCAGTTAGTCGATTTCAAGATCGAATGCGGCCGTCTCTGGGAAAACGAGATGATGCGGGTGGTGGTCGCCGACGAGATCTCGCCCGACTCCTGCCGCCTGTGGGACGTGCAGACCCAGAACAAGCTCGACAAAGACCGCTTCCGCCGCGACATGGGCGGAATGTTGGAGGCCTATCAGGAGGTGGCGCGGCGTCTTGGCATCCTGATCGAACAGGAGCGTCCCAAGGGTGCCGGCCCCGTCCTCGTCCAATAAGGTTCGGCTGACGCGGGCCAACCGCGTCGGCAACAAGGGACGACGATGAAAGCTCAGATTAGGGTAACGCTGAAGGAAGGCGTTCTCGACCCGCAAGGGAAGGCCATCGAGGGTGCGCTTTCCTCCTTGGGTTTCCCCGGTGTCGACGGTGTTCGCCAAGGCAAGATCTTCGACATCGAGCTTGCCGAGACCGATCCGGCGAAGGCCCGCGCGGCGCTGTCGGCAATGTGCGAACGCCTGCTCGCCAATACCGTGATCGAAGACTACCGCGTGGAGATCGTGTGATCGCAAACCGCTGGGGCGGGCGTGTCCGCTCGGCCCTATGGCAAATGCGCATCTGTCAGCCGGCACTGGCGGCAGCGCTGAGCTTGTTCGCCGCCACCGGAGCGGCCGAGACACTGACCATGCCGCTTGGGGGCTTGGTGATCGCCTACGACGGGACCGAGTGGCAGGCCGTAGGCGCGGCCACGCTCCGCTGCGTGTCGCCGGCGTGCGGCGCCGACTCCACCTACCGCGAAGGCCCCAGTGTATTCGTGAGAGCCGTTCCCGTCACCGTCGGCCAGGACCTGGATTGCGGGGCGGCGTTCAAAGACGGCGAAGCCGACAACGGTTTCGGCCGCGAAATCCGCCTGCGCCACGCCGCCAATGGGCTCGACTTTGCGATCAGCGTCATCCCCAGCGCTTGTCGCGCGCTTGCCCCGCCGCTGGTCCGCGCCTGCACGTTGGCCGGCTCGACGACCTACATCTTCGCCAGCGGCTTCAGCAACGGCTGTCGGACCGAGTCGGCATTGCCGCTGAGCGCGCTGAAGAGCTTGCTGGACGGCGTGCGACCGTCAGGAGGGCCGCGATGAAGAGTGCCGTCATTGTCTTCCCCGGATCCAACCGCGATCGCGACATGGCCGACGCCCTGGCGCGGATTCTCGGTCGTCCGCCGCTGATGGTCTGGCATGCCGAGACGACCCTCCCGCCCCTGGATGTGATTGTGCTGCCGGGCGGCTTCTCCTACGGCGACTACTTACGCTCCGGCGCTATCGCCGCGCGCGCTCCGGTGATGCGGGCGGTGGCCGCGCGCGCCGCCGCCGGCGTGCCGGTGCTTGGCGTCTGCAACGGCTTTCAAATTCTCTGCGAGGCGGGGCTGTTGCCCGGGGTCTTGATGCGCAACGCCAATCTCCGCTTCATATGCCACGATGTGACCTTGCGCGTGGAGACGACCCGGACGCCCTTCACCAGCGCTTATCGCAAGGGCGAGGTCGTCCGTTTCCCGGTGGCGCATGGCGACGGCAACTACCGCTGCGACGCCGAAACGCTGCGCCGCCTCAAGGGAGAGGACCGCGTGGCCTTCCGCTACGTCGATGCGGCGGGCGAAACGACCACCGCCGGCAATCCCAACGGCTCGCTCGACGCCATCGCCGGCATCGTCAACGACAAGCGTAACGTTCTCGGCCTGATGCCCCACCCCGAAGACATGATCGAGCCGGCGCATGGCGGGACCGACGGCCGCCGGCTGTTTGCCGGACTCGTCGAGGCGGTTGTCGCGTGAACGCGCCCAAGCTCTCCATCACTCCCGATCTCGTCGCCGCCCATGGCCTGAAGGCGGACGAATATCAGCGCATTCTGCAGTTGATCGGTCGCGAGCCCTCGCTGACCGAGCTCGGCATCTTCTCGGCGATGTGGAACGAGCACTGTTCCTATAAGTCGTCGAAGAAGTGGCTCCGCACGCTGCCGACCACCGGCCCGCGCGTCGTTCAGGGCCCCGGCGAGAACGCCGGTGTCGTCGATATCGGCGACGGCGAGGTGGTGATCTTCAAGATGGAGAGCCACAACCACCCCTCCTTCATTGAGCCTCACCAGGGCGCGGCAACCGGCGTCGGCGGCATCCTCCGTGACGTCTTCACCATGGGCGCACGGCCGATCGCCGCGCTGAACGCCCTCCGCTTCGGCGACCCGAGCCATCCTAAGACCCGCCACCTGGTCGGCGGCGTCGTCTCCGGCATCGGCGGCTACGGCAACGCCTTCGGCGTACCGACCGTCGGCGGCGAGGTGAACTTCCACCGCCGCTACAACGGCAATTGCCTGGTCAACGCCTTTGCCGCCGGCATCGCCAAGGCCGACCAGGTCTTCTACTCCAAGGCCGAAGGCGTCGGCCTGCCGGTCGTCTATCTCGGCTCCAAGACCGGCCGCGACGGCATTCACGGCGCCACCATGGCGTCCAACGTCTTCGGCGCCGACTCCGAGAAGAAGCGTCCAACCGTCCAGGTCGGCGACCCGTTTGCCGAGAAGCTTCTCCTCGAGGCCTGCCTGGAGCTCATGGCCTCGGGCGCGGTCGTCGCCATTCAAGACATGGGAGCCGCGGGCCTCACCTGCTCGGCCGTCGAGATGGGCGCCAAGGGCGACCTCGGCATCGAGCTCGACCTCGATGCGGTCCCCTGCCGCGAGACCGGCATGACGGCCTACGAGATGATGCTGTCGGAGAGCCAGGAGCGGATGCTGATGGTGCTTCGCCCCGACATGCGCCGCGAGGCCGAAGCGATCTTCCGCAAATGGGGCCTGGACTTCGCCGTCGTCGGGCACACCACCGACGACCTTCGCTTCCGCGTCCGCCTGCACGGCCGCGAGGAAGCCGACCTGCCGATCAAGGACCTCGGCGACAAGGCGCCCGAATATGCGAGGCCTTTCGTCGAACGTCCCTCGCCCGCGCCGCTCGATGCCGCCTCGCTTGCCGAGCCCGCCGATTACGGCGAGACGCTGCTGAAGCTGCTCGGCTCTCCCGACCTATCGTCGCGCCGCTACGTTTGGGAGCAGTACGACTACCTCGTTCAGGGCAACACGCTGCAGCGGCCCGGCGGCGATGCCGCAGTGGTGCGGATCGAGGGACGGGCCGACAAGGCGCTCGCTTTCAGCGTCGACGTCACGCCGCGCTATTGCGAGGCCGACCCCTTCGAGGGCGGCAAGCAGGCGGTCGCCGAGTGCTGGCGGAACCTGACGGCGGTCGGCGCGGAGCCGCTCGCTCTCACCGACAATCTCAACTTCGGCAATCCCGAGCGGCCCGAGGTGATGGGAACGCTGGTTGGTGCCATCAAGGGGATCGGCGCCGCGTCACGCGCGCTCGACTTCCCCGTCGTCTCCGGCAACGTCTCGCTCTACAACGAGACCGACGGCGTCGCCATCCTGCCGACGCCGGCCATCGGCGGCGTCGGACTGCTGCCCGACCACTCAGCGATGACGACCATCGCTTTCAAGAGCGCCGGCGATGCCGTGTTCCTCGCTGGCGTCGCCGGCAGTCATCTTGGCCAGTCGATCTACCTCCGCGATATTCTCGGGCGCGAAGACGGCCCGCCTCCCCCCGTCGATCTCTCCGTCGAGCGGCGGAACGGCGACTTTGTACGAAGCCTCATTCGCTCGCGTTCGCTGACCGCCTGCCATGACATCTCTGACGGCGGCCTGCTCGTCGCTCTCGCCGAGATGGCGATGGCTGGCAATTTGGGCGCGACGGTGCAACTGCCCGCACAGGGCTCGCTCCTGGCGTTCCTGTTCGGCGAGGATCAGGCCCGCTATGTCTTGACCTGCAGCGCAGCCGCCCGGACCCGCGTCGAGCAAAGCGCGGTGCAGGCCGGCGTACCGCTGGTGCATCTCGGCGAAGTCGGCGGCGACCGATTGAAAATCGCCGACCGGGTAGGCATATCTGTCGCCGCAATGAGGCGCGCGCACGAGGCTTGGTTTCCGGCCTTCATGGGAGCCGTCTAGGCGCCCCTCGACACAACAAGACTGGCTCGTGGCAGGGGAGTTTGGCCGATGGCAATGAGTGCCCACGACATTGAGGCGCTTATCCGGGCGGCTCTGCCCGATGCCGAAGTAACCATTCGGGACACCGCCGGCGACGGTAATCACTACTCGGCGGTTGTCATTTCGGAGGCGTTTCGTGGCAAGAACCGCGTTCAGCAGCACCAGATGGTGTATAATGCCCTGAAGGGAAATATGGGCGGCGTCCTTCACGCCCTCGCGTTGCAGACCTCTGTGCCGCAGGGCTGAACCGTTTCCGGAAGCGTAGTCTGGCTTACGCCAGCTAAGAGATCGAGGACACCAGCATGAGCGACATCAACAACTGGATCGACGGAGAGGTGAAGGGCAACAATGTCATCCTCTTCATGAAGGGCACGCCGGCGGCTCCGATGTGCGGCTTCTCCATGCAGGTGGTTCAGATACTCGACCATCTCGGTCTTCAATATAAGGGCGTGAATGTCCTGGAAAACGCCGAAATCCGCCAGGGCATCAAGGACTATTCCAACTGGCCGACGATCCCGCAGCTCTACGTGAAAGGCGAGTTCGTCGGCGGCTGCGATATCGTCCGCGAGATGTTCCAGGCTGGCGAATTGCAGCAGATGCTGGCCGACAAGGGCATCGCCATGACGGCGCCCGCCGAGGGCTAACAGCCCTCTCGATCGATTCTCAACGTCACTAAAAAGGCCCCGCGCCAACGGCGCGGGGCCTTCGTTTTGGTACCTGTGCCGGCGTTTAGCGTGAGTAGAACTCGACCACCAGGTTGGGTTCCATCGTCACCGGATACGGCACGTCCGATAGGCCCGGCAGGCGAGCGAGCCGCGCCGTCATCTTGGTGTGGTCGGCCTCAATGTAATCGGGGACATCGCGCTCGCGGAGCTGGATCGCCTCGAGCACGCTCACCGCCTGCTTGGACTTGTCCTTCACCTCGACGATATCGCCGACGCGGCAGCGATAGCTGGCGATGTTTACTCGCCGGCCGTTGACCTTGATGTGACCGTGATTGATGAACTGGCGCGCGGCGAACACCGTCGGGACGAACTTGGCGCGGTAGACGACGGCGTCGAGGCGGCTTTCCAAGAGCTCGATCAGATACTGCGAGGTGTCGCCCTGCTTGCGGGACGCTTCCACGTAGATCTTGTGGAACTGCCGCTCGGAAATGTTGCCGTAGTAGCCCTTGAGCTTCTGCTTGGCGCGGAGCTGTGTCCCGAAGTCGGACACCTTGCCCTTGCGCCGCTGGCCGTGCTGGCCGGGCCCGTATTCACGCTTGTTAACCGGGCTCTTGTCGCGGCCCCAGATATTCTGGCCGAGCCGGCGGTCGATCTTGTACTTGGATTCGGCGCGTTTCGTCATCGCTTTCCCTTACCTCATAGCGGCTATGAGCGCCCTCCTCTGCCGACCACCGGAGTGGCCCGCCGACAGGGCTACCCTGGGAAAAACCAGGGAATGCCCACGGGTCGCGGTCCGCGGCCGTTTTCTCAAACCGTCGCGGAAGCGGGCGAGTTACGCGGGTGCGGCGCTTTTGTCAATGAAAGCGCGGCCCGCCTGCGGTTCGAGGCCAAGACCGGCGAGCAGAGGCAGGACCGCGACCGGCCAGGCCCGGCCGGACGTCAGGTAAGCCCTCCCTCCCTTTTTGGTTGTTCCAGGGGGGCCGGTGTCGCCGAGCACGCGAGCGACCTGACGGGCAATTGCCGGCGCCGGATCGATCCATTCGACCGGCCAGGGCGCAACCCTCTCGAACACCTCCTGGAGAAATGGATAATGAGTGCAGGCCAGCACCAAGACATCGGTCCGTGCTCTGTCCTTCTGCAAGAAGGCTGGTGCGATTTCCGCCCGCACGTCGTCCTCGGCGATAGCGACGCCGCGCATGCGCGCCTCGGCAAGTGGCGCCAGTCGATCGGACCCGACGAGGCGTACATGGCAGGCACCGGCGAAACTGCGGATAAGGGTTCGCGTGTAGTCGCGACGCATGGTCCCCGGCGTCGCAAGCACGCTGACCAAGCCCGACTGCGTCCGCTCGGCCGCCGGCTTGATCGCCGGGACCGTGCCCACGAACGGGACGGCGAAGCGCCCACGGAGCCGATCGAGAACCAGTGTCGAAGCCGTGTTGCAAGCAATCACGACGAGGCGCGGGGCGAAGGCGGCGACGAGTTCCGCCATCAACGCCTCGACCCGCTCGGCGAGCGGCTCATCGGCCCACCCGCCGTAGGGAAAGCCGGCGTCGTCGGCGACATAGACCGCTGCGCCCTCCCCCAATGTCTGACGGATCGCCGAGAACACCGAGAGCCCACCGATGCCGGAATCGAAAACGAGAACCGGGCCGTTCATTGGCCGCCGTCGCCAGCCGAACGCCCGCCACGCCCTTGCTCGGGCTCCCGGGCCGTCGACACGCTGCCGTCCGCCCGGCGGTGCGGTCGCGTCGGCCGACCTTCGAGCGCTGCGACGACCCCGCGCAACGTCTTTACCTCCTGGCCGGACAGCCCGGCCCGGGAGAGCATAGCGCGAAGCGCCAGAACCATCCCCGGACGCTTCTCCGCCGGGCGGAAGAAGCCGGCAGTATCGAGGGCGCTCTCCAGATGTTCGAAGAGCTTGAGCAGTTCCGCTTTGTCGGCCGGCGGCCGGCTGTCCTGGCCGAAGGGCAGCATCCGCGTCTCGTCGTCGCCCTCGCCGCGCCGCCACTCATAGGCTGTCACCAGCACCGCTTGGGCCACGTTGAGCGACGCGAAAGTGGGGTCGACCGGCAGCGTCAGGACCGCTTCTGCCAGGGCCATTTCCTCGTTGGTTAGACCGGTCCGCTCGCGCCCGAACAATATTCCGGCGCTCAGCCCCTGGCGGGCCGACGCCCGCAGCCGCGCCATCGCCGCAACCGGTCCGAGGACCGGGCGGTCGACGGTGCGCGGGCGGGCGGTCGTCGCCAGGACGACCCTGAGGTCGGCGACAGCCGCCGTCAGCGAATCGAATACGCGCACCGCGTCGAGCACATGGTCGGCCCGGCTCGCCGCCCGGCGCGCACTCTCGCTCGGCCAGCCGTCGCGCGGGTTGACGATGCGGAGGTCCGTGAGGCCGAAATTCGCCATCGCCCTCGCCGCGGCGCCGATATTTTCGCCGAGTTGCGGCTCGACAAGCACGATTGTCGGCGGGGAGACGATCCGCCCCAGGGCTTCGTTTTCCACCATCCCGCTCTCCTAGCCGAGCCCCCGGAGCAGCACCAGACCGGCCGGCCGCGACCGCGACGAAAGTCTGCTAGACTGCGGCCTCCATGGCGAAAGGGCGGACACTTTGAGCGATACGATTTCCTCGAACGACCGTTTCAGTCTGGCAGTGCGCGAAGGGTCGCGGCGGTTCCTGATCCTCGGGATCGTCATGCTAGTCGCCGGTGCCTTTGCCATTGCAATGCCGATGATCTCGACGCTCGCGGTGGCCCTGACGCTGGCAATCTCGATGGTGATCGGCGGGGCCGGTCAGGTTGTCCACGCCTTCATGACGCGAAGCTGGCGCGGCTTCCTACTCCACCTTGCCGTCGGATTGATCGTCCTCTTCGGCGGCCTCGCCCTCGTCGCCTTCCCGCTTCCCGGGGCGGTGGCCATCACGCTTCTCGTGGCTGCCACATTCGTCGCCAAAGGCATCGCTCAGATCGGCCTTGGCATCGACCTTCGCCCGATGGACGGCTGGGGCTGGATGCTTGCCGCCGGTATCGTCTCGTTCCTGGTCGGCGTCATGTTGTTCACCAATTTCCCGGTATCGGCCTTGACGGCGCCCGGGCTTCTGGTGGGCATTTCCCTCGCTTTCACTGGGTGGAGTTACCTCGCGCTGGCCCTGGCCGCCCGCAAGCTGAGCTGACCCAACTCCGTCAGCGAGCCCCTTACGGCGTGCCGCCGGTGGTGCTAAGCGAAGCGCCGCCAGAACCACGCTTCCAGCCAGCCCAGGCGTCCGGATGTCGAAAATCAAGGTAAGCAACCCCGTCGTCGAAATGGACGGCGACGAGATGACGAGGATCATCTGGAAGCTGATCCGCGAGCGGCTGATCGTCCCGTTTCTGGACATCGACCTCCTATACTTCGACCTCGGCATCGAAAACCGCGACGCAACCGAGGACCGTGTAACCGTCGAGGCCGCCGAAGCCACCCTCGCGCACGGCGTGGCGGTCAAATGCGCCACGATCACCCCCGACGAGGCGCGCGTCGCCGAATTCGGCCTCAAGCGCATGTGGCGCTCGCCCAACGGCACCATCCGGCGGATTCTCGGCGGAACGATTTTCCGCGAGCCTATCCTCTGCAAGAATATTCCGCGCCTGGTGCCGGGGTGGAAAAAGCCGATTGTCATCGGCCGCCACGCCTACGGCGATCAGTATGACGCAACCGACCTCAAGATCCCGGGCAAAGGCAAACTATCGATCAAGTTCGTCGGCGAAGACGGCGCCGTCATCGAGCGGGATGTCTTCGCCTTCCCCGGCGGCGGCGTTGCCCTGGCGATGTTCAACCTCGACGACTCGATCCGCGATTTTGCCAGGGCGAGCATGAACTACGCCCTCGGCCGCAACTACCCGCTCTACCTCTCGACCAAGAACACGATTCTCAAGACCTATGACGGCCGCTTCAAGGACATCTTCCAGCAGGTCTTTGAGACCGAGTTCGCCGAGCGCTTCAAGGCGGCCAAGCTCACCTACGAACATCGCCTGATCGACGATATGGTGGCCTCGTCATTCAAGTGGGACGGCGGTTATGTCTGGGCCTGCAAGAATTATGACGGCGACGTCCAGTCCGACGCGGTGGCACAGGGCTTCGGTTCCCTCGGCATGATGACCTCGGTTCTGATGTCGCCTGACGGTCGCACGATCGAGGCCGAGGCGGCGCACGGCACTGTTACCCGGCACTACCGATTGCACCAGAAGGGCGAAGCCACGTCGACCAACTCGATCGCGTCGATCTTTGCCTGGACGCGCGGTCTGGCGCATCGCGCCCGCCTCGACGCCAACACCGACCTTCTGCGTTTTTCCCAGACCCTGGAGAACGTGACCATCGACACGGTGGAATCCGGCTTTATGACCAAGGACTTGGCGATTCTCGCCGGCCCCAAGCAGCGTTGGCTGACGACCGAGGGATTCATCGCCCGAGTCGCCAGCGATCTGGCGCTGGCGCTTGGCTAGCCTGGCCGATTCCCAATTTCGACCTATTTGTGGTACATAGTTCGTTCGGCGTGTCTATTAGGGAGCAGATGATGCGGGCTCGCTTGACGCTGGGAGTGGGTGCCTCGTTGGCGCTCGTGGCCTTTTTGGCGCCGCCGGTAGTGCTTCCGTCACTGCTGGGCGGGACGGACGATGTCCTGGTGCAGCAGGCGACACCTATGCAGCGCACTGCCGCACCACGCGGAGAACGCATTCTCCCCGCCCGGCTTGGCGAGGCCTTCGCCTCCGGCCGCTTCCTCCGCGAGGCGGAGTGGGTGGAGATGAACGCCGGCGCTCAGCCGCCGCTGGTAGTTGAATATTCGGTGGGAACGAGTTGTGCCACCGACTCCGCGGTCCTGGACGACGATGAGGAGCGGAGCGCCGAGCCACGCACGACGGCAGTCGCCGTTAAGGAGGCCCCAAGCGTTATCGGCCAAGTTCTTCGCGCCCAAGCGCCGCCGCCGCCGAGCACGACCTGCACGGACGCACAACCGACTCAGCGGCTGCTTCTGCCGTTGCCGCGCACCCGCGCCTAGCGTTCAGCTTTTCGGGGGACTCATCGCCGCATAGGCCCTGTTTTCGCAGGTGTGCGCGCGCGTTACGCGCCGGCGGCTTCGCGGACGGCACCCTCGATTGCGGCCAGAGCGCTAGCCGCTTGCGCGCCGTCAGGGCCGCCGGCCTGTGCCATGTCGGGGCGCCCGCCACCCCCCTTCCCGCCGAGTGCGCCCGCTCCCAGCCGCACCAGATCGACGGCGTTGAAGCGCCCGGTCAGGTCGTCAGTGACGCCCACCACCACGCCGGCTTTGCCGTCCTCGTCGACACCGACAATCGCCACCACACCCGACTGGACCGTCTTCTTGCCGGAATCGGCAATCCCCTTGAGGTCGCGTAGATTGATGCCGGAAACGGTGCGGCCAAGGAATTTCACGGCACCGAAATCGCGCACGCCGTCGCCCGCCCCGGCGCCTCCGCCACCGCCCCCGCCGAGCGCGAGTTGCTTCTTGGCCTCGGCGAGGTCGCGTTCCAGACGCTTGCGTTCATCGAGCAGCGCCTGCACGCGTTCGAGTGCTTCTTCCGGCCGGACGCGAAGCCCGGCCGCGATCGCCCGCACCCTCCGGTCCTGCTCGTTGAGATAGTCCCGCGCAGCCTCCGCCGTCAGCGCCTCGATCCGGCGCACGCCGGCGGCGACCGCGCTTTCCGCGACGACACTGACAAGGCCGATCTCGCCCGTGCGCCGCACATGCGTGCCGCCGCAGAGCTCGACCGAATAGGCGCGATCGGGCCGATCGGGCCGGCGGCCCATGGTGACCACGCGGACCTCGTCACCGTATTTCTCGCCGAAGAGCGCCATCGCTCCCGACGCCACCGCGGCGTCGCGATCCATGAGCTTGGTCTCGACAACGTCGTCCTGCAGCACCACCCGGTTGGCAAGACGTTCGATCGACGCCACCTCCTCGGCCGAAACCGGCTTCGGATGCGAGAAATCGAAACGCAGGCGATCGGGTGCGACCAGCGAACCCTTCTGCGCGACGTGGTCGCCCAACACGCTCCGCAGCGCTGCGTGCAGCAGGTGCGTCGCCGAATGGTTGGCGGCAATCGCCCGGCGCCGCTCGCTGTCGACCCGCAGGCGTACCGCGTCGTCTTTCCTGAGGGTGCCGGACTCGACGCGCGCCATGTGAACGAACAAACCGTCGGCGCGCTTCTGCACATCCCGTACGGTGAGCTTGACGTCGTCGCTCTCGATCGTACCGCGGTCGCCGACCTGACCGCCCGACTCGCCATAGAACGGCGTCTGATTCACTACGACGGCGACATCGCTGCCAGTGCCAACCTGCGAGACCTCGTCGCCCCCCACCACGAGCGCCAGCACCCGCGCTTCCGCGCTCTCGGTGGCGTAGCCGAGGAACTCCGTCGAACCGGCCCGCTCCCGCAGCTTGAACCAGATCGCATCGGTCTGTGCCTCGCCCGATCCGACCCAATTGGCCCGCGCCTCGGCCTTCTGCCGCTCCATCGCCGAGCGAAAGCCGGCGGTGTCGACGCCAATGCCGCGGAGCCGAAGCGCATCCTCGGTCAGGTCGAGCGGGAAGCCATAGGTGTCGTAGAGACGGAACGCCACGTCTCCGGCCAGCGTCTCGCCGCTGCCGATACCGGCCGTCGCTTCATCCAGCAACTGGAGGCCGCGTGACAGCGTCCGCCGGAAGCGGGTCTCCTCAAGCCGTAGCGTCTCGGTGATCAGGGCCTCCGCGCGTAGCAACTCCGGGTAAGCCTGCCCCATTTCGCGAAGCAATGTCGGCACCAGCCGCCAAAGGAGCGGCTCCTCCACACCGAGGAGATGCACATGGCGCATCGCCCGCCGCATGATGCGCCGCAAGACGTAGCCGCGCCCCTCGTTCGAGGGCAGCACGCCGTCGGCGATGAGAAAGCTCGACGAGCGAAGGTGGTCGGCGATCACCCGGTGGCTCGCTCGCCGCTCCCCTTCCGCCGGGACACCGCTCGCCTCAACCGATGCTCCGATCAGGCTACGGAAGAGATCGATATCGTAGTTACTGTGAACGCCTTGAAGGATAGCCGTGATGCGCTCAAGGCCCATTCCGGTATCGATCGAAGGCCGCGGCAGATCGATGCGGGTCTTCTCGTCGACCTGCTCGAACTGCATAAAAACGAGATTCCAGAACTCGAGGAAGCGATCGCCGTCCTCGTCGGGACTGCCCGGCGGCCCGCCCCGCAGCGCCGGCCCCTGGTCGAAGAAGATTTCCGAGCAGTAGCCGCACGGTCCGATCGGCCCCATGGCCCAGAGATTGTCCTTGTGGCCGACGATCCGCTCGTCGCTGAAGCCGCCGATCTTCTTCCACAGCCGGCGCGCTTCTTCGTCGGACGGGTGGACCGTGACCCAAAGTCGGTCCTTGGTTAGCCCGAACTCGCGCGTCACCAGCCCATAGGCCAGCTCGATTGCCCGCTCCTTGAAGTAGTCTCCGAAGGAGAAGTTGCCGAGCATCTCGAAAAAAGTGTGGTGTCGAGCGGTATAGCCGACATTGTCGAGGTCGTTGTGCTTGCCCCCGGCGCGCACGCATTTCTGCGCTGTCGCTGCACGCGGAACGGCTGGCGTCATCCGGCCGGTGAAGTAATCCTTGAACTGCACCATGCCGGCATTGGTGAACATCAGCGTCGGGTCGTTGCGCGGAACGAGCGGCCCCGACGGCACGACCTGGTGTCCATGCCGTTCGAAATAGGACAAGAACTCGGAACGGATGAGGTTGACGCTTGTCATGATGCTCCGGCCGGCGCCCCAAAATCCTGGCGCCCGCACGGGTCTGCCGGCGCGCTCCTCTTAGCCTCCCAAGGGTCGGCTGTCCAGAAAAGCGCGCCCGCCGAGGAGCTCAGGCCTCCAACGCCTCGGCTCCGCCCTCGCCTTCTTCGGCTCCCTTGGTCAGGAACTGGTCGGCGATCAGCCCAGCGTTCTGGCGTATCGAGCGCTCAATCGATTCGGCGATGCTGGGATTGTCGCGCAAGAACTGCTTGGCGTTCTCCCGGCCCTGACCGAGGCGCTGGCTGTCGAAAGAGAACCAGGCACCGGATTTCTCGATAATGCCCGCCTTGACACCGAGATCGACAAGCTCGCCGCTCTTGGAAACGCCCTCGCCGTACATGATGTCGAATTCGACCTGCTTGAAGGGTGGTGCCAGCTTGTTCTTGACGACCTTGACGCGGGTCTGGTTGCCGACCACCTCCTCGCGCTCCTTGATCGCGCCGATGCGCCGGATATCGAGACGAACCGAGGCGTAGAACTTAAGCGCGTGGCCGCCGGTCGTCGTCTCCGGGCTGCCGAACATCACGCCGATCTTCATGCGGATCTGGTTGATGAAAATCACCATGGTGTTGGAGCGCGCGATCGACGCGGTGAGCTTGCGCAGCGCCTGGCTCATCAAGCGAGCCTGCATGCCGGGCAGCACTTCGCCCATCTCGCCTTCGATTTCTGCCCGCGGCGTCAGCGCCGCCACCGAATCCACGACCAGCACATCTACGGCGCCCGACCGCACCAGCGTGTCTGCGATTTCCAACGCCTGCTCGCCGGTATCCGGCTGCGAGATCAGCAGATCCTCGAGATTAACGCCGAGCTTGCGGGCATAGGAGGGGTCGAGCGCGTGCTCGGCATCGACAAAAGCGCAGATGCCGCCGGCCTTCTGCGCCTCGGCCACCGTATGCAAGGCGAGTGTGGTCTTGCCGGAGGATTCCGGTCCGTAGATCTCGACAATCCGTCCCCGCGGCAGACCGCCGATGCCGAGAGCGATATCGAGGCCAAGCGACCCGGTCGAGATCGTGGATATCTCCACGACCTTGTCGCTGCGACCGAGGCGCATGATCGAACCTTTGCCGAAGGAGCGCTCGATCTGGCTTAGCGCCGCATCCAGCGCCTTCGACTTGTCCATGAATTGTCCCTCGATCACACGAAGCGAATTCTGTGACACCTGCGCCTCCTTATGCCACCCCGGCACCAGCGTCCACAGCGCTGGCGGCGCATGTTTGTACTCGTTTTGTTCTCATCGGTCAAGAAGACCCTCCCGCGGTCTAGCGGGGTCGTTGACCGTCGATTGCCACGGCGTGTTAGGTTCCCTGACCAGCCGAGGAGCCGCTATGGAACCCACCACCGACGACAAGCTGCGCGACACCGACATCGCGCTGATCGACGCGCTGAAAATGATACTCGAAATCCTCGTGGTGCGTGGTGTGGTGAAGGCCGATTCGGTGCAGCAAATTTTTGCACATCAGCGCGACGGTTACATTGCCAAAGAAATGCCCAACGCCGCGGTGGTGATGGAAGTGCTGCGCTCGTTTGCCGTCACGCCGGCGCAGAGCGAGCGGCGCGAGGCGCTGAACCGCGCTCTAGCCGAGCCGGCTCAGGGCACCGCCTAGGCAAGTCAGTTGCGGGCCGCCACCAGACTTCGTAGCCAATCCTCCCACTCAGCCGCGCGCTCCGGCCAATTGTAGCGCGCCTTCGCATGCGTCACCCGCGCCTCACGCAAAAGCGCCGCGCCGCCAGGATCGGCACGGGCTGATCGCAGGACCGACAGCACCCGCTCGGCAAAGGCAGCAACCAGCCCCGACCGATCCGTGCCCATCTCCACAAGATGGGCGTACCCCGCCGTGGTCTCGGCGAGCGCTCCGTGATCGGTGGCGATCACCTCGGCCCCCGCCGCCATCGCTTCGATCGCCGCTATGCAGGACGTCTCGGCGAAGGTCGACGGGTATGCCAGTGCCGCAACACGCGAGAGTTCGACCGCCAAGTCAGCCTGGCCGATCGGCCCGACATAGGCCACCCCCGGCATGCTCGCCGCCTGGGCGTAGAGGCCGCCGAACCCATCGCGATCCGGCGGCACCTGGTAGGTCGCCATCCCTGAGTAGATCTTGAGAGCCACTTCGGGCATCCCCTCGCGAATCGCCGGGAAAGCGTCGAGCAGCACGTCGAGACCACGAAACGGCATGCTGGTGTAAGCCAATGTCGGCGGAGCGCCGGTCGCAAACCAGGCGTCGGCCACCTGCGCGGAGGCAAAAGGCGGCGCCATGGCGTTGCGCATCACTTGCGCCCCGGCGAACGCGCCTCCAAACCGCGCTACATAAGCCCGCTGCTGCCAATCGCTGACGAAGGCGAACGCGCTCCACGCTGCACGCTCGTTCCGATCTGCCAGCCTACCCACGTCCGGCTGGTCCGGTGCGTGGGTAAGCCACAGCACCAGGGGGCCTGCAAAGCCCACATCGCGCCGGAAAATCGTACCTTGCGGGGCGTTGAGCACAACGATGGCATCGGCGGAGCGCAGAAAGGCGGGCTGACCGCCCTCCGCGATGCCGGAAACGGCAACGCCTCGGAAACTGCCGGACGCGGTTGTGGCGTTGACCAGAACTGGCTGATGACCGCGCTGAGCGAGTTCGGCCGCGAGGTAGCAAATCGCCGACTGCGATCCTCCAAGCGGCCGCTTGTAAGGCGTCTCGGCGGTGTAGGCTTGACCGCTGAGATCGAAGAAGACGATACGCACGCGTCAATCCGCCGAATATGCAAGGCGCGCGGGCCTAGCGGCCGAGCGCATCCTTGACCGCCTGCGCCAGTTCTTTGAGCGAGAAGGGCTTGGGCAGGAAACTGAACGTCTCACCCTCCGGCAAGTTCTTTTTGAAGGCGTCCTCGGCATAGCCGGAAATGAAGATGATCTTGAGGTCCGGGCGCTGCTTACGGAGTTGTCGCAGCAGCGAGGGACCGTCGAGTTCCGGCATGACCACGTCGGAGACTACCAGATCGATCGCCCCGCCAGCATCGCGCATCACGTTGAGCGCCTCGGCGCCGGACGCCGCCGTATGCACCTTGTAGCCGCGGGTCGCCAGAGCGCGCGAGGCGAAGGCGCGCACGGCTTCCTCGTCCTCGACGAGCAGGATCGATGCCGAACCTGAGAGGTCGCGGGACTCCGGCGCCTTCTCGGCGACCGCCGGGTCGGGAGCCGCCACCTTCTCCTCAGCAGCATGGCGCGGCACGAAAATGCGAAAGACTGTCCCTTTACCGACCACACTGTCGAAGAAGATGTGACCGCCGGTTTGTTTGACGATGCCGTAGACGGTTGAGAGACCGAGCCCGGTGCCCTTGCCGACCTCCTTGGTGGAGAAGAACGGCTCGAAGATCTTCGCCTGCACCTCGGCCGGCATCCCGGTCCCGTTGTCCTCGACCTCAATCAGGACGTAGTCGGTTTCGGGAAGCGGCCGATGGCCAAAGCCCTGGCTTTCGGCGGCCGTCACGTTGCGGGTGCGGATCGACAGGAGGCCGCCCTTCGGCATCGCATCGCGGGCATTCACCGCGAGGTTGATGATCACCTGCTCGAACTGATTGAGGTCGGCCTTGATCGGCCAGAGGTCGCGCCCGTGAAAGAGCTGCAGCTTCACGCTCTCGCCGAGCAGGCGCTGGAGCAGGATCGAGATGTCGGCAAGCACATCGGCCAGGGCGAGAACCTGTGGCCGCAGTGTCTGGCGCCGCGAGAAGGCCAGCAGTTGACGCACCAAACCGGCGGCGCGGTTGGCGTTCTGCTTGATGTTCATAATGTCCTGGAAGGACGGGTCGCTCGGCCGATGATTGGCGAGCAGAAGGTCGGAGAAGCCGATAATCGCCGTCAGCACATTGTTGAAATCGTGCGCGACCCCTCCCGCGAGTTGACCGACCGCCTGCATCTTTTGGCTCTGCGCGAACTGTGCCTCGAGCGCGCGCTGTTCGGTGGTTTCCAGACCGGAGACGATGACCGCCTCTTCACCCTCGCCCTCTTGCACGGCGGTCAAGTAGAAGCGGGCGCTCCGCTCCCCCAGCGCCAGGCCGACGTCGATCGGCGGAATCTCGGGACGTCCTTCCACCGCGAGTTGGATGGCGGGCTCAAGCTTGCCGCGATCGACCTCGCGGACCACGTCGGTCAGACGCCGCAGTGCTCGGCCGCTCGCCGCCCCGGCGCCAAACATGCGGGCGAAGGGCGCGTTGTAGCGCCCGAGATTGCCGTGTCGGTCGATGGAGGCGATGGCGATCGGCGTGTGGTTGAAGAACCGGGCGAACCGCACCTCCGCCGCCCGGGCCGCTTCGGCGGTGTCTTCCCCAGGGCTGCGGTTCAGCACGATCGTCCGCGTTGCGCCGGGCGCCCCGTCGGCCGCGAACGGCGTGTAGTGCAGCAGCCGCACCGGCAGGCTCTGTCCGCTACGGCGGTTCAGATCGACGTCCACCACCTCCGTGCGCGCCGCTTCGCCGTCGCGCCGGGTCGCCGCCAAAAGAGCGGCGCCATCGCCGCGCACCAGGTTGGCCAGCGACAAGGCCCCCGGTGCAAACCGCGTGAGGTCGATGCCCAGCCACTCGGCGAGCGTGGCGTTCATGTAAACGATGCGCCCGTCCGGCTCGGCGGAGAAGAAGCCGGCGGGCGCGTGGTCGAGATAGTCGATCGCGTGCTGCAATTCCTGAAACGTCGCCTCCTGACGCGATCGCTCGGCGGTGATGTCGGCGACCAGCCACAGCGCCAGCGGAGCGCTCGACGGTTCCAGCCGCATTGGCCGCACCTGAACGCGATACCAGCGCGCACCGCTCCCGCTCGCGCGATCGAGCGGTTCGAGGGTTCTCACCTCTTCGACCGCCTCCCGCCCGTCGCGGGCTGCTTGCGCCAAACGATAGGTAACCTCGGCGGCGCTGGGATCGCCGGCAAGGGCACGGTCGACACCTCGAAGGTCTCGTTGAGTCTGCGCGCCGATCAGCGCGGCATAGGCGGCGTTGGCGAAAACGATCCGCCCCTCGCGATCGGTCGCCAATAGGCCCTCGCCCATCGAATCGACCAGCGCCTTGGCAAGCGGACTGCTTTCGTTGCGCCCGCTGAGGCGCAGCAGCCCGATCGCCCCGGCGAAGAGAGTGAAGACCCCCACCATCGCCAGAATGCCAAGCAGGCCGAGCACGAACGGCTGGGCCTCGTCTCGACCGATCAGAGCGAAGGCAATCGCGGCCCCGACCAGCCCGCAGGAAAGGATCAGCAGGCGGCCGATGCCTCCGATGCGTTCGGACCGGTCAAAAGCCGGCCGGGCGACGCTCGCGCCGCTCGCTGCCACGCCCATTGTGGTCGGCTCAGCCATCTTGCCCTCGGAATCGCCGCTTTCGCGGGAGAATGCGGGCGCGCCCGCCTAATTTCAACGGTCTGCCGTTACCGTCGGGCTCGCCCGCCACCCGGCGCGCCGCCGGCGCATGACGTAGCCGATCACTTCCGCTACCGCCCGGTAATGTGCTTCCGGGATTTCCTGGTCGATCTCCAATTCTTTGTGAAGCAGTCGCGCCAGGGGCGGGTTCTCGATCACAGGAACCCCTTTCTCCTCGGCAATCTTACGGATTCGGAGCGCGACATCGTCGACGCCCTTTGCCAAGCACAGAGGGGCCCGCATCCCGCCGCTGTATTTGAGCGCGACGGCAAAGTGCGTCGGGTTGGCGATGACGACCGAAGCTTCGCCGACCCGCGACATCATGCGCTGGCGACCGCGACGGCGACGAAGGTCGCGGATGCGCTGCTTGATCGTCGGGTCGCCCTCGCTCTGCTTGTGCTCGTCCTTGACCTCCTGAAGCGTCATCCGCTGCCGCTTCATCCACTTTTGCCGTTGCCAGACATAGTCACCGGCCGCCACGAGGCCGACGACAGCGACGACCGCGGTCATCAATTCGACCGCCCTGTCGCGAACCACCGGCAGCAGTTGGACGGGATCGAGGGCCGTAAGTCCCGCGAGACGGCCGAACTCCGGCGCCATTACCAGCACCATCGCCGTGCCGACCAACGCGAGCTTCACCAGCCCTTTGCCGAGATTGATCAGACTCTCGATCGACAGAAGGCGTTTCAAGCCCGCGCCGGGCGAAACCTTCGATGCCTTCGGCTTCAGCGCTTCAAGCGACAACGCCGGCCGGTGCTGGGCCAGGTTTCCGGCGACACTGGCGGCGCCGATGGCAAGCAGCGGCAAGAGCACCAGCACGACGATGGTCGCGCCGAGATTGCTGATGACAGCCAGCAGCCCGCCGTCGACCGGCAGCGCCGCGGCGTTACCGAGAAACCCCGCCAGGTGTCGCGCCAGTTCTTGAACCGATGACGGCGCTGCCGCCCCGATCGCCACGGTCGCCGCGACCAGAACAAAGAAGCTGTTGACCTCCTGGCTCTTGACGACATCGCCGCGCTTGCGCGCCTCATCCAGCTTTCGCTGGGTCGGTTCTTCTGTTTTTTCGCCGTTTTCGTCAGCGCCCGCCACTGTTGGCCCCCCTCAGCGAGCCAGAAAACGGCTGAAGACCGTATCGGCGTGACCGAGATACAACGTGAAAACCGAGCCTAAGGTCACCAGCAGCACGACGAAGCCGATGCCGATCGCCGCCGGCGTCGCGACGAAGAAGACCTGCATTTGCGGCATCAGCCGCGAAAGAAGGCCAAGGCCAAACTGAAAGATCAGACCGAACACGATGAACGGCGCCGAGATTTCGAGGCCGACGCGAAACGCCTCGGCGATCGTCTGCACCGACATTGCCGAAAAATCGCCGATCGGAAACGCCGCCGATGGGCTGAACAGCTTGTAGCTGTCGACGAGGCCGGCGAGCGCCATGTGGTGGAGATCGGTGACAAGGATCAGCGTGATTCCCGCGGTATTCAGGAAGTTGGCGACGAGCACACTGTTCTGGCTCTGCGTCGGGTCGACTGCCTCGGCAAAGGACAGGTTCAACTGCATGGCTATGGTCGAACCCGCTACCTGCAGGGTCGCCATCAGCAGACGGAGAGCAAAGCCGATCGCCAACCCGACGAACAGTTCCCAACCGATGGCGCGACCAATCTCCCCCAGCGACTGGGTCGAAACCTGGAATTGACCGCTGATCAGCGGAAAGAAGGCGAGTGTGATCGCCAGCCCCATCGCAACCTTCAGGCGCGCCGGAATCGCCTGCTCGCCGAACCCGGGGACCAGCATCAGGATCGAACCGATCCGGGCGAAGATGAGCATGAAAGTGACGGCGTATCCCGGAAGAATGCCGAGATCGAACGTCACCCGGCGTTATCCGCTGGCGGTGATGTGCTGCGCGACGCGCGTCATGTAGGCGCCGAGGGTCGCGCCTATGAATGGCAGCCCGACTAGGATTGTGATGAAGATGGCAATGATCTTCGGCACGAAGACCAGTGTCGCCTCTTGAATCTGGGTCAGCGCCTGGACCAGGGCGACCACGACGCCCACCACCAGACTGACCAGCATCGCCGGGGTTGCGATGGCAACCAGTGTGAAGATGCTGTCGCGAGCAAATTCGAGAACGTCCTGGCTTTCCATAAGAACCGATTCGCGGATTACATTGGCATGCGCAGGATATCCTCATAGGCGGCAATGACACGATCTCGAATTGCGACCATCGTCTCGAGCGCCGTCTGCGTATCGGCAAGCGCGGTGACGACGTCGACGACATCGGCTTTGCCCTCGGCCATGCCGACCGCGCCGACCTCCGCGGCTTTGCCGCTCTCCGTAAAACTGCCGATCGCCTGGTTGAGCATGCCGGAGAAGTCGGCGCCGCCAGCCAGACGGTCGACCGCCGGCGTCGCGGGCGCACCGCCGGTCAGTTTGGCAACGGCTGAATAGGCGCCCGCAGCAATCGTCGGCGTCATGGTCGACCCTCCCCCTTCTCTCAGCCCCGCAGAATGTCGAGCGTCTTGCCAATCATGCCGCGCGCGGCGCTGATCACATTGAGATTCGCCTCGTAGGTCCGTTGGGCATCGCGCATATCGACCGCCTCGATGAGGTCGTTGACGTTGGGCATCTTGACGTAGCCAAGCTCGTTGGCACCCGGGTTGCCTGGGTCGTAATGGCTGCGAAAGGATGTCGGATCCCGGCGCACGCGTCCCAATTCGACGACATTGGCTCCAACCGCACGATCGAAATGCGTCCGGAAAGTCGCGATCTTGCGCCGGTAAGGATCACCGCCCGGCTCGGTCGAGGTCGAGTCGACATTGGCGATATTCTCGGCCAGCACGCGCATCCGGCCAGCCTGAGCCCGCAGGCCCGAGGCGGCAATCATCATCGACTTCGTGAAATCCATGTCTCAGCCTCAGCTGCTGCGCGAGATGGCCGTCTTCACTAGGCCGAGCGCTCGCGAATAGAGAGTCGTAACCGCTTGATAATTCAGCTCGTTCTCGGTCACCTTCATCATCTGGTCCTCGATCGTGACCCGATTGCCATCAGGCGTCACCTCGAAGGCGCCGGTGCGAACCGTGGCGAACTTGCCCGGTGCCGATGCCGGCCCGCCGATGTGCCCCGCCTGCGTCACCGCCGGCTGCGAGGCTGCCGCCGCGGTGCCGGCTCCGCCGAAGCTGAGGCGCTTCAGATCCCGCGCGGCGAAGTTGGGGCTGTCGGCATTGGCAACGTTCTCGGCAAGCACCGACTGGCGCGCCTGATGCCAGCGCATGGTCGCCTTGAGCATCGAAAAGAGTGGAAGACCGCCGATCACACCCTGCCCGGCCCCATTTTTGATCGGCAATTCTTGCCCCGCTTATGGTTAACTGGGAGTTAACGGCGGTTATCCTCAGGAACGGCCGGCCGAGCACTTGCCCAACCGGACGCCCCGGTTAGACAGGCTGGCGGGGCACGGCTGACCGGCGCGAGCGATTCGCCGCTGGCAGGGAGTCGCGCCGCCGGCACGAGGAAGATAGGCAGCGGCAACACGGGAGGGGAAGCGTGATCCAGCAGACCCTTGAGCCGATCCTCGGCGCGACTGGAGCGGTCATCGTCCAGTTTCTCGCCGTCCTGATTCTCGTGCTGGTCTTGATGGCCCTGGTGGTGGGGCTCGTGCGTTTCGTTGCTGGCGGCAGCTTCGCGAGCGGCCTCAAACGGCAGCGGGCGCCGCGACTGGGGCTTGTCGATACGCTACCGGTCGACCAGCGCCGGCGGCTGATTCTGGTGCGCCGCGATCAGTTCGAGCACCTCCTGCTGATCGGTGGACCGACCGATGTCGTCGTCGAGCAAACGATCTTCCGCGGCGTCCCACTGAACGCGCGACTGCGGCCGGAACCGGTTCGCATGCCTGGCGCCCAACCGACTGCCGCCGCCTTGCCGGGTGCAAACGGACCGCACCACCCCGCAGCTGAGAATCACGCGGCCGCGTCCCGCGACGGACAGCACCACCCGCCGACCCCGACCGGCGAGCGGGAGGATTGGCCCCTCCCTGCCGGCGATCGCCAGGCGCACCGCGACTCCGCCATAGCTTCGGCCGGTCGTCGTCATGCCGGGCCCCCACCGGGAATGGACGGGGCACCGCCCCTCGCACCTTTGTCGGCCGCTGAGGCCGTGCCACGTCAGGCTCTCGCCAAGGCCGACGGCGAGGTATCCTCGATCGTCATGGCCGCCGAAGCGTCGATTGCGCGCTTGAGCGAGACGGCCCCTGCGGCATCCGACAACGAAACGGCAGGCCGCACTTCACCAGAACGCGTCGCAAGTCTCGAGCGCGAGATGGCGCGGCTGTTGGGCGAAATCGGCGGAAAGAAACCTTGAGCCGAGGATGGCGGCGACTGTTTCGGCACGGCGCATGGGCGATCGGCCTGCTTGGTGCCGCCACCGGCCCGGCCCTGGCACAAAACATCAGCATCGACTTCGGCGGCGGTTCGCTGACCGAAAGGATCGTTCAGCTCGTCGCGCTGATGACGGTGCTTTCGCTAGCGCCGTCGATTCTGGTGATGGTTACTTCGTTCACCCGCACGGTGGTCGTTCTGTCGCTGCTCCGCTCGGCCATCGGCCTTCAGAGCGCGCCGCCGAACGCTGTCATGATCAGTCTCGCGTTGTTCATAACCGCCTTCGTGATGCAGCCGGTCTTCGAGACCGCGTATCGTACCGGAGTGCAGCCGCTGGTCGCCGGAACGATGGAGCTTCCCGAGGCGTTCCAGAAAGCCTCCGAACCCTTTCGCCAGTTCATGTTGAAGAACGTCCGCGAGAAAGACTTGGCGCTGTTCAACGACCTCGCCGGTGCGGCTCCCGCCGCCGGTCCGGAGGATATCAGCCTGCGGATCGTTGTGCCGGCTTTCATGGTGTCGGAGCTGCGGCGAGCTTTCGAGATCGGCTTCCTGCTCTACCTTCCCTTCATCATCATCGATCTCGTCGTCGCTTCGGTACTGATGGCGCTTGGCATGATGATGCTGCCGCCAGTGACGATCTCTCTGCCGTTCAAGCTGATCTTCTTCGTTCTCGTCGACGGCTGGGGTCTCGTCGCCGGCAGCTTGGTGCAAAGCTTCGGCACCTGATCGCAGCGAGACGACTAGCCCGGAGCGTAGCGCTTCCGATAGTCGGCCAAAAAGTCCCGTAGGCTGTCGACCGAAGCAAGGTCGCGCGCAACCGATTGCAAGTCGCGCCCGTCCGAGCCGATCGGTCGCGTCACAGTGTCGAAGGCTCGCGCATCCGGGGTCGCTGACATCTTCGCGGTGTATTTGCTCCGCACCGCGGCAAGCCCCGCTTCGTTCGCCAACATCGCGTTGCCGATTGCCGCGCGCATGATGTCCTGGCGCTCGCGGACCGTCAGCGGCAGCGGGCTGCTCCACTTCTCGCCGAGGCTCCGTTCGATCGCCGCCAACGCCCCGCGCCAGTCTTTGGCCGCCCATAGGATGTCTATGCGCATTCGTTCGACGTCGTCGCCATCGAGCGCGCTGAGGATGTCGATGGCCTGCTTCGCTTGACCGGTTTCGGCCAGTGCTCGCGCTTGCACCATGCGCCGCTGGCGCTCGAGCAGCGGAGGTAGCTCCGCCTGCTCGGTCCGCCTCAACACCGCCAGCGCCTCCTGCGGCTTGCGATTGAGGAGGTTCACCACCGCCAGATCGGCGGCGATTTCCGCGCGGGCGGCGCCGCGCAGTCGGTTGTCGATCTGGTGCTGCAGCACTTCGGCGGCCTGGTCGAGAAGGTCGATATCGATCAGGCGATCGGCAAACTTGCGGACCATATCGTCGCCGCGCCGGCCCACCGGCGTCAGATCGCGGAAGTCGTAGTAGAGCCCGAGAGCCTGGACGGGTGGCATGCCGTCGGCCTTGCCATCCAGAAAAAGCTCAGAGAAGACGCCCGCCATTCGATCGGAGAGCGCCGTCGTGATTTCCGACTTCCGGTTGGAGAATTGCGCTGCACGCATACTGGCAAACGCCTGGCGGTATCGGCTTGCCGAGACTTGGATGTCGGCGAGGTCGTCGAGGATCTTGAGCTCGGTATCGTCGCCGCGCCAAGCCACGGCCAGTCGCGACAGCACACCTTCCGCTTTGTCCGGCGTTGTCTTGCCCGCACCGTAGTCCATCATCGTGCGGCGGTACTCGGCCTCCACCGCGACCGGGCGATAACCGGAGTCTACGGCGCGGGTGTAGGCGAGCTCGGCTTCTACCATTCTGCCGGCGTTCTGCGCCAACCGGCCGAGGAGCATCTCGCGCCGAGCGGTGGTGCCCTTGCCCATCGGCACTCCGGCCAACGGCTGCAGCCGCGCCAGGGCAGCTTCGTCGTGCCTACTCTCAATCTCAGCCTCAGCGATCGCCAGGATGTATGCTTGGCTGATGTGTTCCGGGTAGTCGCGCACCACCGAGTCGGCAGCCGCCGACTGGCCGATCACTTGACGCCAGTCGCGCAACGCCGCCGCCGTCACCGCCCGCCACACCGCGGCGTCGGGGTTGGCCCGCAACGCCTCGTCGTTGAGGCCGTTGAACGCTTCTTGGAACCGCCCACTCGTGTAGTTTGCGGCAGCGGTGCTGAGCTTGTACTCGGGCCGCGAGAGAAAGCCGGGGTCGCCCCGCGCCGCGAGCTTGAGGAGGCCGAGGCTTTCCAAGCCGAGCTGCCGCGAAAGGTAAGCGCCGGCAAGCTTGAACTGCCCGGCCGGGCGGTCTTGCTCGGGGGCCGCGGCGATGTTCGCCTGCAGCTCGTTCACCACCGATCGGAAGAACTGCGGCGGCACCGCGTTCCATTGCGCCAAGCCGATCAGGCCCGGTCGCGAAGGCGCGGCTCCGACGCCCTTGGAATCGGCAACACGCGGCGGCGTCGACAGCGTCAGCCCGCGGTCGCGGCCAACCGTCACGATTCCGTCGGCGACCGCGGCGCTGACATCGTCCGAGACGGTCGCGAATGCGAGGCCGTGCGCTGTCGGGACGGTCGTCAGTTCGACGTACTGCTGGGCGGCAAGAAATCCGCGCGAGGGACCGACGGCCGCAACCACGATCAGCCAATCGCCGGCGACAGGGTCTTTGAAACGGCGCGGCGCCTCCGCCCCTGGAAGGTTAGCCCGCAGAACCGGCCGGCCGTCGCCGCGGGTCGCGCGTTCGATGTCGACCCGGCGCGCCGGCGCAGTAGCTGCGTCGCCGAGCGTCACCACCCAATTGTTTCCTTCCGGCGTCGCCGCCACCAGCTGAGGGGCGGAAAGGGTAAGGCGTACGAGCGTCGCGCCGGCCAAACGATCGATTCCGGCCACTTTGGCCCGGCCCCGCAGGAGCGCATCGACCGTGGTGGTGTCGAGCGGCGCGTCCGTCTCGAACATGACGAACAAAGTGTTGCCGCGCCTGAACACAGCCGCCGCAACCGGCCGCTCGAAGGGGAACACCAGCCGGGCGAACCCGTCGGTCAACGTTACCGCGGGTGTCGCCCCGAGATCGATCACGGCCGGCGGCGCGATCGGTCCCTCCGCGGCGCCCAGCGGAGCGGCGACAGCGGCCTGGGAGCGCTCGCCTGCCGAAGCCGGATCGCGCGGTCCCTTGGCGGGCGGGCCGGCCGTGACAGCGGGCGGCGAAGCGACCGGAGCATGCGCCGCGGCCGGCGGCGCTGCGATCGGCGGCGCAACGGCGCCGTGCGGGGGCGCGGGGTCCGGTTTCGCCACTGCTCCGTGACCCTCGGAAGCAGACGCGTTGGGTCCCGGAGCGGCCACCTCTTGCGCAGCAGCAGGCGGGGCCGGCGCGGGCGCTGCCGCCGCGCGAGTTGCCGGCCCCATCCCGGCATTGCGCCCCAACTGAGGCTCCAGCCCGCCCCGGACCGCCGGCGAACCGACCGGCCCCGGCGCCGCAGCGGCGGCCGCGACCGCCGTCGTCGTTTTGCGGGGATCCTCCCCGGCATCGGTGTCTGTCGCCGACTCCACAATCTCGCCAAGCGCGGCACGAATAGGCTCGCGAACGTCGTTGCCAGGCACCGCTGCCTTAAGTTGCTCGGATGTGATGTCGAGAATGTAGCTGCTCGCGCCGGACCGATAGGCACGAACCTCGGCCGCCGGGTCGAGCGAAAGCATCACCTTCAGTCCCTGGTCTGTCGCTTCCTTGTCGATGCCTAAGATGAGCGGCGGCGGATCGACGTTTATCGGGGAAAAGTCCGGCTCGGCGTAGCGATCGAACGCGATCTCTGCCTTCGTGCCATTGCGGACAAAACGTGCATTGAAAGGCGCGCTCCAAGTAAACGTGAGCCGCGTGTAGGTTGCCGCCTTACCAACGCGCAGGTCGAGGCGCGACACGTCCTGCCGGACCTTCGGCTTGGCCGCCTGCGCCTCTGCCTGGGCAACCTTGATCGCGTCATCGGCCCGGCGGGCAAGTTCGGCGGCGACGTCGTCCGGGATGCCAGGGGGCGGGCCGGACCACTTTGCCGGCAGCAGATCGATGAACAGCCGTTCGCCTGCAACCAGCGTATTTGATCGGACGCCGCGCGCCAGCCCCAGGCGCAGACCGCGCTCGTCTGGATCGCGGCGAGCGGTGGTAATGAAATCTTTGAGCGCGACGGTTATCGGCTCAAGCGAAAGCGGCACGGTTTGCTGGAAGGACAGCACCAGCACGCCGTTGACGATCCGCGTCTGGAACGGCGGCACTGGAGTCGTGTCGGGAAACGTCAGGACAATCCGGCCAAACCCAGCCTGGACGTTTGCCTCGACCCCCACTTCCGGATTGGCGATGACCCTGGTCGCAAAAAGGCATAGCCCGGCGCACAACACCGCCCAAAGGGCAAGTGCTCGCTGGGCCGCTCCTGCCTTCCTGGCAGGGGTGTTTGCCCGCATGACCGTTGGCACGCCACACTCCTTGGCGCGAGCGGATGGTTTCGCTCGGATTGGCTCAAGGCTACTGGCGTTGAATTAAGCCGTTGTTACCGCAATCGATTAACGGGCCGGCGTGAGCCCGTTTTCGCCGATTTTAGGCAATTTGCTTAGATCGGCGGCCGGCGCACCGGTCCGCGCGGCGCTGCCGCCGGCCAGTTCCAGCGTTAACTTCTGCGCACTGTCCGCGGTCATCAACGAGAGGATAGCCGCCATTTTCTGCGGCTTCATGACCTTGGCCAAGCCGGTCAGCACGCCGATGTCGAGCTTGTCGAAGATGTGCGCGGCGTCCAGCGGCTTCATCGCTTCGTACATCGCAGCGAGGCTCTTGAACTGAGCAGTCTCGGCGGCTTGGTCGGCCTGCGATTTCTGATTGATACCGGATTCCAGCGCCTGCAATTCGGCGACCCGCTGCGCAACCCGCTTCTCAGCGGCATTGATCAACGCTTCGCGCTGATCGAGCTCGGCCTGCCGCCGGTCTAGCTGCCGACGCCGTTCCGCTAATTGCTCAAGGATCGTCGTGTCGCCTGGCGGCGGCGCTGGCTGCAGATTGACCGTAACGCCGCCCGCCTGCGGCGCAGCCGGCGCCGGAGGGCTAGGCGCCCCCGTTGTCGTCTTGCCGGACCCGCCGGCTGCGGCCGCCGGCGCTCCGTGCCCGCCCGCCGGCGCCTCCGCCGGCGCGCCGTGGCCGTCCGCCGCCAAGGCGAAATGACCGTTCGCAATTAAGCCGGTCGCCTTGAGCAGGAGCAGGAGGGCAATCGCAGCAATCGCCGCCGGCAGGACCCGGGCAGTGTTCACGCCGCCTCCTCGTTCCGTCGCGCCCGCCGGATCTCGGAGATGCGGCGCGCGGCCCGCGCCGCCGCCGAGCCAATGGTCTCGGCCGCAGCCTCGCCTTCGGACTGAGGAGGCCTTGCCGGCCGCCCGGCGAGCGTCACTTGCGCGAGCCGTTCCATTAAGGCTCGCCCCTCACCCGTGCGTCGGACGATTTCCTGGTTGAGTTCTGCGGCGCGCTTAAGTTTGCCGCCGAGCGTCTCTTCGGCTTCGGCCGCGGTCGCCTTCAGACCTTTAATGGCGCGGTCGGCCGCCTCGATGGTCGTCCGCAACTCGCCGATCGTCGCTTTGAACGCCGCCTCATCGCCGCGCAGGGCGACCAACCGCTTGTTGAGCACCGCGCAATAGAACAGCGTCACCCCCAACAGGACGGCGACCAGGATCTCTATGACCAAGCCGAGCGTCATGCAATTCTCCCTTAAGCTGGTGCGCTGCCGCGCGCCGCGTGCGCATCGCTGCGCTTGAAGGCTCGCACCACCCGCACTGAGATTGCCGAACCGCGGCGGCCCATCAGGCCCTCGGCGAGCGGGACATCCCCACACCGCACCGACACCGGATCCTGCGGTGTGTTCTCAAACAACAAAGTCTGCCCGGCTTTCAGGTCCATCACCTTGCGCAGCGGCATTTCGCTGTCGAACAGCACGGCATCGACATCGACTTCGGCGGCGTGAATCTCGGTCGCCAGATGCCCCTCCCAGATCGCGTCGCGACCGAACTTCTCGCCCATGAACATCTGGAGGAGAAGATCTCGAATCGGCTCTATCGTGGCATAGGGAAGCAGGATCTCGACCTTGCCGCCCCGGTCGTCCATGCCGACACGAAGTTGCACCAGAATGGCCGCATTGGCCGGCCGGGCGATCGCGGCAAAACGCGGGTTGGTTTCCAGCCGCTCCAGCTTGAAACTGACCGGCGAGACCGGGCGGAAAGCCTGCTCCGCATCGGCAAGAAGGATCTCGAAGAGGCGGCTGACCAGCGAATTTTCGATAGTCGTGTGCGGGCGACCCAGCATGCGCGAGGGGCTGCCGGAGCGGCCACCGCCGAGCAGCACGTCGATGATTGAATAGATCAGGTTTGAGTCGGCGGAGATCAGGCCGAAATTGTCCCACTCCTCGGCACGAAACACGCCCAGCATCGCCGGCAGCGGGATGCTGTCGATATAGTCCATGAACCGCACCG
>JAXMDC010000008.1:0-67699 GCA_046349035.1 Bauldia sp.
GCGCCGACTCATCCTGAAGGCCCCCCCACCCCAACCCTCCCCACCGCAAGCGGGGGGAGGGAGTCCGTCGGCGGACCACCCCCTGACGACCTGCTCATGATCGTCCGCCGTGTCGAGGCCTTGGGCAAGTTCCTGGAGAGCGAGGACGGCAAGAACCTTCTCGCCGGCACGCGCCGCGCCGCCAACATTCTCCGCGCCGAGGAGAAGGGCGGCGAGCGCTTCGCCGACCCGGTGGACGCGCATCTCCTCAAGGATCCGGCCGAGAGCGTACTCTTCGACGCCGTCAACGAGGCACGGAGTGCGGCATCGGCGGCGATTTCGCGCGAGGACTTCGGCGCGGCGATGGCGGCGCTCGCCAAGCTCCGCCCGGCGGTCGATACCTTCTTCGACAAGGTGCTGGTCAACGCTCCCGAGCCGGCGCTGCGCCAGAATCGCCTCCGCCTCCTCAACCAGATCCGCGAGGCGACCGCCGCGGTGGCGGACTTCTCCAAGATCGCCGGCTAGCGACCTTCAGCCTGGCACTTCCGCCGAGCCGAACGGCCGGGCGAAGATGTGCGCGCCCTGGCGCGGCTTCAGCCGATAAAGCTGCGCCGGGCGGTTGCTGCCGGCCTGCCGCCGCGGCAGCGCCTCCAAGAGGCCGGCGGCGAGAATGCGCGTGCGGAACGCCTTCTTCTCCAGCGCCCGTCCGAGGATCACCTCATAGGTGCGCTGCAACTCCGGCAGCGTGAATTCCTTCGGCAGCAGGAACACAGGCAGCGAGGTGTACTCCACCTTGGAGCGGAGGCGCGCCAGCGCCGCCGCCAAGAGCGCCGCGTGGTCGAAGGCGAGAGGCTCCGCCCCTTCGGCCCGCTCGCCGGCGATGCGGAACCAGCGGCTGTCGGCGGCATTGCCGCCGGGGCGCGGGGCGGCTCCCTCGTCGGCGAGCAGCGCGAAATAGACATGCGTCGCCGACCAGCCGCGCGGGTCGCGGGCGCGGCTGCCGAAGCTGCCGAGCTGTTCCAGATAGGGCGCTGCGACGCCGGTCTTCTCGGCGAGTTTCCGCCGCGCCGAGGCTTCGAGGTCGGCGTCGCGCTTGGTGTCGATGAAGCCGCCCGGCAGCGCCCAGCGCCCGGGGTAGGGCTCGCCGGCGCCGCTCGGCCTCTGCACCAGCAGTACCTCCAGCGCTTCGCCGTCGAGGCGAAACACCACCACATCGACCGTCGCTAGAGGTCGTTCGAAATCAACGGCTTGGCGCTTCATCTCCGGACACCATCGCGGCTGCGACCCTCTGTCGATTGACAGTCTAGCTCAATAAGTGGGAAAGAACCACTAACAAAGTGGCAGAGAGCCACTTATATCCAGCAGACCGCAATTTCAGGAGAGACGCCATGTTCGGCCTCCGCTTCTTCAAGTCCAACCCGACCACCCACCTCATCGCCTTTCGCCGCGGCCGCATCGTCCGCCAGGGGAGGGGCCTGGCGCTGACCTACTACGCGCCGACCACCAGCCTGGTGGCGCTGCCGGTCGAGAGCCGCGAAGTACCCTTCATCTTCGAGAAGGTGACCGGCGACTTCCAGACCGTGACGGTCCAGGGCCAACTCGCCTTCCGCATCGCCGATCCCGAGCGGACGGCGGCCAGCCTCAACTTCACTCTCGACGCCAGCGGCCAGGGCTACGAGAGCGAGGATCCGGAGAAACTCAAGGAGCGGGTGGTGGCGATCGCCGAAGTGGCGATCCAGCGCCTTGTCCACGCCGCGCCGCTGACGACGGCGATCCGCTCCGCCGGCCCCTTTGCCGCGAGCGTTCTCGACGACCTGAAGGCGAGCGCCGAACTGACCGCCCTCGGCATCGAAGTGCAGGGCCTGGCGATCTTCGCCGTCAAGCCGACGCCGGAGACGGCGCGGGCGCTCGAAGCCAAGGCGCGCGAAGCGATCCTGCTGGAAGCCGACGGCGCGATCTACGCCCGCCGCAATGCCGCCGTCGAGAACGAGCGTTCGATCAAGGAGAGCGAACTCGACACCGAGGTGGCGATCGAACTGAAGCGCCGCACCATCCGCGAGACGCAGCTCGAAGCCGAGGCGTCGGTGCAGAAGCGGAAGGCCGAATTGAAGGAGGCCGACCTTGCCGCCAACATCGCCTTGGAGGAGCGGCGGAAGCACCTGGTGCAGGCGAGCGCCGACAACACCCGCATATCAGCCGAGGCCGAAGCCTTCCGCGTCGAAGCCAGCGTCAAGGCGCTGCAGGGCGTCGATCCCCGCCTCGTCCAGGCGCTCGCCTCGGTCGGCATGGAGCCGCGCCAGCTGATCGCCCAGGCCTTCGGCGGCATCGCCGAGCGGGCCGAGAAGATCGGCCAGCTCAACCTCTCGCCCGACCTCCTGCAGACGCTGCTGCAGGCGGCGCCGGCGAGGTCGGAGCAGTCCAAGGCGGAGAACGGCCGTGGCAAGTGACCGCAAAGTCGTGCTGGTCACCCGGCACACGCGGCTGGAGGAACTGGTCGCCCGCTACCACACCGTCGAGCAGGCGCGGTTCTACGTCGAGCGCCTCGGCGCCGACTTCTCCGACTACGCCGCCGAGCATGTCGGCTACCTCCTCTCCCGGCGCACGGTCGAGGAGGGGCTGGCCGGGGTCGCCCGCGTCCAGCTGCTCGACCGCGGCTTCCTGCCGACCTATCTCTTCGCCCCGGACGACGTCGTCGTCGCCCTCGGCCAGGACGGCGTTGTCGCCAACACGCTGAAATACCTCGACGGCCAGCCGCTGATCGGCGTCAACCCGGACAAGCAGCGTCACGACGGCGTGCTGCTGCCGTTCGGCCCGGCCGACGTGGCGAAGATTCTCCCCGAGGTGATGGCCGACAAGCGAGCCGCCAAGGCTGTCACCATGGCCAAGGCCAGCCTCTCCGACGGGCAGCGCCTCTACGCCGTCAACGACCTTTTCATCGGCCCCAAGACCCATGTCTCGGCGCGCTACGAGATCCACCTCGGCGAGAAGGTCGAGCGGCAGTCATCGAGCGGCATCATCGTCTCGACCGGCCTCGGCTCGACCGCCTGGATGAAGAGCATCGTCACCGGCTCGCTCGCGGTGGCGCAAGGGCTTGGCGCGCGGCGTGCGGGCCTCGGCTACGAGCCGACGCCTTGGGATGCGCCCTATCTCCGCTTCGCCGTCCGCGAGCCGTTCCCGAGCGTCGCCACCGGCGCCTCGCTGGTCTTCGGCACGACCAGCGCCGAGGCGCCGCTGAAGATCGTCTCGCTGATGCCGGAGAACGGCGTGATCTTCAGCGACGGCGTCGAGCAGGACTACCTCGCCTTCACCTCCGGCATCACGGCGGAGATCGGCGTCGCCGAGCGCGTCGGGCGGCTGGTGGTTTAGGGGTATTGGGGCAGCGCGCGCCCCGTTCCCCTCGCGGTAGATTGGAGGTCAGCCCTGTCTGCGTCGCGTAATCTTACATAAGCGCAGCAGACGATGACGTTGAGAAAGAGCGCCACGAACGCCCCGAGAGTATGGATGGATATCCCGAGGAGTATTTTGTAGGCACCGCTATTTTCTTGGGCTGTAGCGGCAATAAGAAAATCCAACAAAGATAACAACAGATAATAGGCAACGAATGGGGTCGCCAGAGCTCCCAAGATTTGCCAGCGACCTCCCTTTGTCAGTGACCAGCTTCGACGGAGGCTTTGCAGGATTCCAATTCGCTCGCCTAGTAGCGCGGGGCCGGCCAGTGACCAGGCGGTCGCGAGCGCGACGCCAGGAGCGACAAAGAGCGCAAAGCCAACGAGGACAGTCAACAAAAAGACAAGCCCAAGACCGAACAGCGAAGGAACCGCTCGGACGGCATGTTCAAGAATTGGACGCAGTTCCGGTGTCTGTCCACTCAGGTCCGTCAAAACGATCCAATTTGCTGCGCCTTGGAACAGCGAATACACGAGCTGATAGGCCGCAGCGCTGATCCAGAAGGCCGGCGACGACACGACGCTCAGGAATGCGGCTAGCGCGGGGCCTCCGCTCAGATCATCCGGACGCAGTTCTTGGAAACTCGGGATGAAGATGGCGCTGGGAATGGCCAAAAAGAAGATCGATAGCGCTGTGAGCAAGAAAGTGTGTCGCTGCACGACGGTAATTGCGGCCGATAGAAGGTAACGAACAGTTACCATGGAGCCAGTTGATGGCGTGTCCATGTCGCGCAACCCCAGCGTCGCTCACCCAAGAATGCGATGGAAGCTTTTACCTGCGCAAGCGGTTGAGTTTTCGGGGGCGGCAACCCTCCTGGTCGGATGGACGCCAACGCGTCATTTGCCTCCGGATTCGGCCTTCGGCCAGCCCGAGGACAAGCCCAGTTAGGGCCCAGAATGCCGTCGGAACCGCGGGGGCTGCCCACCAATTTGGGCCGGGCCACCGGGCCACAGTGTGGGTCCGTCGACGAGCCCCCGCCTCAGCCGCCGGTCGTGCTCATGTGGCGCGAGACGGCGGGCTTGGCGCCGCGGCGGTCGATGACGAAGTCGTGGCCCTTGGGCTTGCGCGTGATCGCTTCCTCGATCGCCGCGTGCAGGAGTTCGTCGCCCTCCGATGCCCGGAGCGGCGCGCGAAGGTCGGCGGCGTCCTCCTGGCCGAGGCACATGAACAGCGTGCCGGTGCAGGTGACGCGCACGCGATTGCAGCTCTCGCAGAAATTGTGGGTCAGCGGCGTGATGAAGCCGAGCCGCCCGCCGGTCTCCTTGACCCGCACATAACGCGCCGGGCCGCCGGTCTTGTAGGGGATGTCCTCGAGCGTATAGCGCTCGGCAAGGCGGGCGCGCACCGTCGACAGCGGCAGGTACTGGTCGGTGCGGTCCTCGTTGACCTCGCCGACCGGCATCGTCTCGATCAGCGTCAGGTCCATGCCGCGGCCGTGCGCCCATTCGAGCAGCGCCGGGATTTCCGCCTCGTTGTCGTCCTTGAGCGCCACCGCGTTGATCTTGATGGCGAGCCCCGCCGCTTGCGCGGCGTCGATGCCGGCGAGCACCTGCGCGAGGTCGCCCCAGCGGGTGATCGCCTTGAATTTCACCGGGTCGAGCGTATCGACCGAAACGTTGATGCGCTTGACCCCGTGGCCGGCCAGCTCCTTGGCGTAGCGGGAAAGCTGCGAGCCGTTGGTGGTCAGCGTCAATTCGTCGAGAGCGCCGGAGGCGAGGTGGCGCGAGAGGCCACCGACCAGGCGCATGATGTCCTTGCGCACCAGCGGCTCGCCGCCGGTGAGGCGGAGCTTCCGCACGCCGCGCTCGACGAAGGCGCTGCACAAGCGGTCGAGTTCGTCGAGCGAGAGGACGTCGCGCTTCGGGAGGAACGTCATGTCCTCCTTCATGCAGTAGACGCAGCGGAAGTCGCAGCGGTCGGTCACCGAGACGCGGAGATACGTGATCGCCCGCTGGAAGCGGTCGACCAGCTGCGGGTAGCGCGAGCGCCCGGGGCGGGCTTCGACCGGCTCTATCTCGGGGAAACTGACGGGGCCGCTGAGGTCCATGAGCGCTATTCTGCCAGGAAACGACGCTCCCGACAACAGCCCGGAAAACGAGTGTTTCGCCAAACGATTATCATCTGCGACGCGGGGGAGGGGGGCCGCCACGCGCCCGAGCGGGAGTGCCACCGCGCCGACGGCGCGCGCCTACGCCTCCATGTCCACCACCACCCGCCCGCGGATCTTGCCGGCGATGACGTCGCGCGCCGCCGCCTCGATGCCGGCGAAGCCGATGGTGTGGGTCATCGCCGCGAGCTTTTCCATGTTCATGAGATGGGCCAGGCGATGCCAGGCGTTGAAGCGGATCGCCTTCGGCTGCCGCACCGAGTCGATGCCGATCAGCGAGACGGCGCGGAGGATGAAGGGGGCGACGCTGGTCGGGAGGTCGCTGCCCGCGGCATTGCCGACCGCCGCCACCGCGCCGCCATAGCCGATCATCGACAGGAGATTGGCGAGGACGACGCCGCCGCAGGAATCGACCGCGCCGGCAAAGCGCTCCTTGGCGAGCGGCTTGACCGGCCCCGTCAGTTCGCTCCGCGGGATCACCTCGCCGGCGCCGAGGCTCTGGAGGTAGGGGGCTTCTTCCGGCCGCCCGGTGACCGCGACCACCGGATGATGCAGGGCGGAGAGCACGGTCACCGCCATCGAGCCGACCCCGCCCGCGGCGCCGGTCACCGCGACCTTGCCGGCGGCGGGCGAGATGCCTGCCTTCTCCAGCGCCATCGCCGCCAGCATCGCCGTATAGCCGGCAGTGCCGATCGCCATTGTGTCTTTCAGCGTCAGCCCCTCGGGCTTCCTGATCAGCCAGTCGCCATTCACCCGCGCCATGCCGGCGAAGGCGCCGTAGTGCACCTCGCCGACGCCCCACCCGTTCAGCACCACCTCGTCGCCGGGGTTGAAGTCGGGATGCGTCGAAGCGGTGACGGTGCCGGCAAAGTCGATGCCGGGGATCATCGGGAAGCGCCGCACCACCGGTAGCTTGCCGGTGATGGCGAGGCCGTCCTTGTAATTGACGGTCGAATAGCGGACGGCGACGGTGACGTTGCCCTCCATGAGATCGCTCTCGCCGATCTCCTCGATCGCTGCGGTCTGCGCTTTGGTCGCCTCGTCGCGGCGGACGATGAGTGCTTTGAAACGCGCGCCGGCCATTTGCCCCGTATCCTCTGCCTTGCTGCGGCAAGGCTTAGCGGAAAGGGCGGGGCGGGGCCAAGGGCGGCGGCGCGCCTACTCCGCCGCGACCAGCCGCGCCACCGGCCGCTCGACGATCGGCACGTGCACGAGCGCCGCAAAGACGCCGAGCGCCACCGAGGCCCACCAGATGGCGTTGTAGGAGCCGGTGGTGTCGTAGAGCCGGCCGCCGAGCCAGACGCCGAGGAACGAGCCGACCTGGTGCGAGAAGAAGACAAATCCGAACAGCGTCGCCATGTAGCGCGTGCCGAACATCACCCCGACCAGGCCCTGCGTCGCCGGCACGGTCGAGAGCCAGAGGAGGCCCATCGCCACCGAAAAGGCGATGACGCTGAAGATGCTCGGCGGCGCCAGCACGAAGAGCGCGATCGCCACCGCCCGCGAGAAGTAGATCGTCGAGAGCAGCCAGCGCCGGGGATAGCTGTTGGCCAGCATGCCGACGGCGATCGAGCCGGCGATGTTGAAGAGGCCGATCAGCGCCAGCGCCGTCGCCCCCCAGGCCGAACCGATGCCGATATCGTTGAGATAGGACGGCAGGTGGTTGGTGATGAAGGCGATATGGAAGCCGCAGACGAAGAAGCCGGCGACCAGCCACCGGTAAGACGGGTGGGCGAACGCCTCGGCGAGCGCCGCCGGAAGGCTCTGGTCGGCATGCTTGGCGCCGGCGGCGCGGGTCGGCGCCGGCTTGCCGCGGATGACGACCGAGAGGACCGTCACCGCCAGCGAGATCGCCGCGAAGGTGAGCAGCGTCCGCTCCCAGCCATTGGCCTGGATCAGCCCCTGCGCCAGCGGCGCGAAGATGAACTGGCCGAGCGATCCCGCCGCCGTGCCGAGGCCGAAGGCGAGCGAGCGCATCCGCTCCGGCAGGAGCCGGGCGAAGGCGGCAAGGACGAGGAAGAACGCCGAGCCGGCGATGCCGATGCCGAACAGGACGCCGAGCGTCAGGTCGAGCTGGAGGGGTGTCGAGGCGACGGTCGTCAGCGCCAGCCCCGCCGCGTAGAGGACGACGCCGACGCAAAGGACGCGCGCCGTGCCGAAGCGGTCGGCGAGCATCCCGGCGAAGGGCTGGCCGATCCCCCAGGCAAGGTTCTGGATGGCGACGGCGAAGGCGAAGATCTCGCGGTTCCAGCCGTGGCTGCCGATGATCGGCTGCATGAAGAAGCCGGTGGTCGAGCGGGGCCCGAAGGTCAGCACGGCGATGGTGCAGCCGACGACGATGATGGTGAGGGGCCGGCGGAAAAAGCTCTGAACCCCAAGGGTCGCGGGAGCGGGCAGGGCGGTCATGGCGCGGCGCCTCTTGCGGGCACCGGCGGGGAATCGGGCCCGGCCGGCGACGGGAAGCGCGGACTATAGGCGGGCGCGATCCATTAGAGGAGTGAAAGCTCCTGATTCCATCCATTCATGGCATGAATGGATGGCGGGGGCGCGCTACCCCGCGCGGGCCTTGCCGTCGGCGAGCGCGACGCCGACGCGCTTCTTCGAGAACGGGCCGTTCTTGCCGAGATTGTCGAGGATCGCCCGCGCCGCATCCTCATAGGAAATCCGGAGCCGGGGTACCGCCTGGATGAAGGCGAGCGACAATGCCGGCCGCGGCAGGAAATTGGTGAAGCCTGGCAGCGCCACCGGCCAGGTGTCGGCCGTCACAACCAGGCCCCGGCTCGCCTCGCCGTTCGGCGCCTCGACCATCGGCCCTGGACAGAGCATCGACCAGTCGAGGTCGGTCGCCTTGACCGCGTTCCAATTGGTGCGATGCGCTTCGGAAATCTTCGGTATGCCGGGAAGCTCCAGCGAGGTGATCGACTTTCCCGGCACGTCGAGGACGCCGGCGCCGCCGAACAGCCAGAAGCGGCCGCCGGGGCCGAGCGCCTCGGCGGCGGCGCGGATCACCGCCTGCACCAGCGCAACGAAGGCCGGCCCGTCGCGGAGATAGCCGGCGGCATTGATGACCGCGTCGTGGCCGCGGAGGGCCGCGACCAGGGCGGCATGGTCGGAGAACGCCACCTGCCGGATCGTCAGGCGGGGGGCGGCGAGGGCGGCGGCCTTGGCCGCGTCGCGGACGATGGCCGTGACCTCGTGGCCGTCGGCGAGGGCGGCTCGCACCAGCCTTCGCCCGCTGTCGCCGGTTGCGCCGAGAATGGCGAGCTTCATGTGCGTCTCCGTCTCAAAGTCCGAGCAGTCCCTTGCGCGCCCAAAGGACGAACAGCGAGAGCGCCAGCAGGACGGCGTTGAGGGGGAGGCTCTCGACTTCGCCGCGGCGCAGATGGAAGGCGCCCGCCAGCACTTGGATGAGGCTGAGGCCGAGCGCGGCGAGCGGCGTCAGCCAGGCGAGGATGCCGGTCAGCACCGGGAGGACGAGGCCGAGCGCGCCGGCGATTTCGGCGCCGCCGACGAAACGCGCCAAGCGGGGCATGTCGGCCACCCACGGCAGGCGGCCGGCGAGCTTGTCGATCGGCCGGAACGCCTTGAGGAGACCCGCCAGGCCGTACAGCGCGACCAAGACCGCCGTCGCGGCCCACACCCAGAAATCCAGCGTCCCGAACATCGGCGGCTCCCCCGAGAAGTGCCCGCGCAAACCGATCGCTCGCAGCGAACAAAATGTGCTATAGGAACATAATGTTCCTAACTGCGGTCGCAAGAATGCACAGCCCTGTGCGCTGCGATCACCGATGTGCGTGTCCGGGAGTCGCGCGAATGGCGAACAAGACCCTGGCGGGCTGGACGCTCGGCGAAGTCGGCGACGCCGATCACGGCGATTGCCGCGCCGTGACCGAGATCCTCGACCGCGTCGGCGACAAGTGGACGGTCATGGTGGTCGGTGCGCTGGCGCAGGGGCCGGTCCGCTTCAACGCGCTGCAGCGCTCGATCGAAGGCGTCTCGCACCGCATGCTGACGCTGACGCTGCGCGGTCTGCAGCGTGACGGCGTCGTCCGCCGCACCGCCTATCCGACCACGCCGCCGAAGGTCGAGTACGAGCTGACCGCGCTCGGCACCTCGCTGATCAAGCCGCTCTACGGGCTGTTTCAATGGGCGAGGGAGAACCGCCGCGACATCGAGCGCGAGCGAGCGGCGTTCGACCGGGCCGCTGCCGGCGGCGGCCGCCCTCCCGCGCCCGGTACTCGGCGGAGTGCGGCAAGGGCGCTCGGCGTCCGCTCGGCCTGACGGCGCCGGCGCGGCCATGCGTCCCCGCGCCGCGGGACGCGGACTCCCCGCCCGGCCGCTCCGACCCTATATTGGCCGCTACCGGCTCCGCGGGCCCTTGCCTTGCAGCCGGTATTTTTGGACTGGACTTATGCTCAAAATGAGCATAATGTTCGGGACGTAGAGGAGCCAGGGTCCGGCCGGCGTTGAAAGGCTGGATTTTCGGGTGGTTTGGAACCCCCCGGTTTTGTGTGGTGAGGGCGGCTATGACAACCCTTTTCCGCCATCCTTCGCTGTCCGGCACGCCGACCAACGCGGCCGGCCTCCCGCGTTTTCCCGCGGTCGAGATGCCGGTCGCCGGCTATGCCCGCCTGCCGATGCCCGACCTCGCCTATACGCCCGAGGTGGCCGAGGCGACGGCGCATCTCTATGAGCGCGTCAAGGACGTCATCCCGGCCATCGAGTGGCCGGTGCATGCGCCGTACATCAAGGCGATCAACGAGCTGAAGAAGGTGCGCAACGCCGTCATCCTCGCGCACAACTACCAGCCGCCGGAGATCTTCCACACCGTTGCCGACTTCGTCGGCGACTCGCTGCAGCTCGCCCGCGAGGCGCAGAAGACCGACGCCGAGGTGATCGTCCAGGCCGGCGTCCACTTCATGGCCGAGACCTCCAAGGTGCTGAACCCGCAGAAGACGGTGCTGATCCCGGATCGGCTGGCCGGCTGCTCGCTCGCCGCCTCGATCACCGCCGCCGATGTGCGGCTGCTGCGCCAGCGCTACCCAGGCGTCCCGATCGTCACCTACGTCAACACCTCGGCCGAGGTGAAGGCGGAGAGCGACATCACCTGCACCTCGGCCAACGCGGTGAAGGTGGTGGAGAGCCTCGGCACCGATCGCGTCATCCTCATCCCCGACGAGTATCTGGCCAAGTACGTCGCCAGCCAGACCAAGGTGAAGATCGTCGCCTGGCACGGCCACTGCGAGGTGCATGAGCGCTTCACCGCCGAGGAGCTGCTCGCCTACAAGGCGGCGCATCCCGGCATGGAGATCATTGCCCATCCGGAATGCTCGCCGGAGGTTCTTGCCGTTGCCGATTTCACCGGCTCGACGTCGGCGATGATCAAGTGGGTCAAGGAGCGCAAGCCGCCGAAAGCGCTCCTCGTCACCGAATGCTCGATGGCCGCCGACATCAAGGTCGAGGTGCCGGAGACCGAGTTCGTCGGTCCCTGCAATCTCTGCCCGCACATGCGGCGGATCACCTTGCCGAAGATCCTCGAGAGCCTGGTCAACATGACCGGCGAGGTCACCGTCGCCCCGGCCGTCGCCGCCCGTGCCCGCCGCGCCGTCGAGGCGATGATCGCGGTCAAGTGAGGCGCGCCCGGCAGGTTCCTCACCCGCGAAGCGGGGGAGGAGCGGGGCGGCCCGCCTCGGCCGGCGCGCCATGACCGCGCCCCCCATCCTCATCGTCGGCGGTGGACTGTCCGGCCTGTTCGCCGCGCTGAAGCTGCAGCCGCTGCCGGTAACGGTGCTCGCCACCGCGCCGATCGGCGAGGGCGCCTCCTCGGCCTGGGCGCAGGGCGGCATCGCCGCCGCGCTCGGCCCCGGCGACACCGTCGAGAAGCACGTCGCCGACACCCTCGCCGCCGGTGCCGGCATCGTCGACGAGGCCGCCGCCCGCGTCATTGCCGGCGAGGCAGCCGACCGTATCCACGACCTCCTCGACTATGGCGTTCCCTTCGACCGCGACCTTGCCGGCAAGCTCACCCTCTCCCGAGAGGCCGCGCACAGCGAGCGCCGTGTCGTCCACGTCGCCGGCGACCAGGCCGGCCGCGCCATCATGGCGGCGGTGGTGGCGGCGGTGCGCCGCTCCCCCTGGATCGAGGTGGTCGAAGGCTATAGCGGCGAGGAGATCCTCCGCGACCCGAACGGCGCGGCGATCGGCATCGCCGCCCGCGCCCGCAAGAGCGGCAAGCTCCGCGCCTTCGCCGCCCGCGCCGTGGTGCTGGCGACCGGCGGCATCGGCAGCCTCTACGCCGTCACCACCAACCCGCCCGAGGCCAACGGCTCCGGCCTCGGCATGGCGGCGCGGGCCGGGGCACTCGTCGCCGATCCCGAATTCGTGCAGTTCCACCCGACCGCGCTCGATGTCGGCCGCGATCCGGCGCCGCTCGCCACCGAGGCGCTCCGCGGCGAGGGCGCCTTGCTGATCGACCGCGCCGGCCGGCGTTTCATGCCGGACGTCGATCCCGCCGCCGAGCTGGCGCCGCGCGACATCGTCGCCCGGGCCGTCCATCGCCAGATCCAATCCGGCCGCGGCGCCTTCCTCGATTGCCGGCCGCTCGGCCGCGAGATCGCCGAGAAGTTCCCCGCCGTCGCCGACGCCGCCCGCGCCGCCGGCCTCGACCCGGCGAACGACCCGCTGCCGGTCGCCCCGGCCGCGCACTACCACATGGGCGGCGTCGCCGTGGACCTTCAGGGCCGGAGCAGCCTGCCCGGCCTCTGGGCGGTCGGCGAGGTCGCCTCGACCGGCGCGCACGGCGCCAACCGCCTCGCTTCCAACTCGCTCCTCGAGGCGGTGGTCTTTGCCGCCCGCGCCGCGGCCGACATCAAGGCCGCCGGCCTTGCCGCGACCGAGCGGCCTCTCCCCGACCTTGCCGACGACAACGGAGCCCCGGCCGCCCCGGAGGCGACGCTCCGCCTTCGCCGCGCGATGAGCGCCGATGTCGGCGTGGTGCGCGACGCCGCCGGCCTGACGCGGGCGCTGGCGACCATCGCCGCGCTGGCGGCGGGGACGGCGAGCCGCTCCTTCCGCAACCGCCTGGCGGCGGGGAAGCTCGTTGCCGCGGCGGCGCTCGCCCGCACCGAAAGCCGCGGCGGCCACTACCGCAGCGACTTCCCGGAGCGGGAGCCCGACACCTGGCGCCACCGCACCTTCCTCCGCCTTGCCGAGATCGGCGGGCTGCCGGAGGCGATTTCATCTGCACCGAAAAGGGCTTAAGGAGCGGGCCGATGGCTGACCTTCCCGCGCTTCCCGCCTTCCTGGTCGATGCCGCCGTGGCCGCGGCGCTCGCCGAGGACCTCGGCCGTGCCGGCGACATCACCACCGCCGCCACCATCTGGCCGGAGGCGACCGCGAGGGGCGTCATCGCCGCGCGCAAGGGCGGCGTCGTCGCCGGCCTCGACCTGGCCGAAGCCGCCTTCCGCCTGATCGACCCGCGCATCCTCGTCACCGCCATCGTCGCCGACGGCGGCCGCGTCGCCCCGGGGGGCGGGGTGGCCCGCGTCGAGGGCCCGGCCGCCGGCATCCTCACTGCCGAGCGCGTCGCCCTGAACTTCCTCTGCCACCTCTCCGGCGTCGCCACCGCGACCTCGGTGCTGGTCGCCCATGTCGCCCACACCAAGGCGAAGATCACCTGCACGCGCAAGACCACGCCGGGCCTCCGCGCCTTCGAGAAATACGCGGTGCGCTGCGGCGGCGGCAGCAACCACCGCTTCGGCCTCGACGACGCCATCCTCATCAAGGACAACCACATCGCCATCGCCGGCGGCCTCGGCGTCGCCATCGCCAAGGCGCGCGCCTATGCCGGCCACCTCGTTAAGATCGAGGTCGAGGTCGACACCATCGCCCAGCTGAAGGAGGCGCTTGCCGCCCGTCCCGACGCGATCCTCCTCGACAACATGGCGCCGGCGATGCTGCGCGAAGCGGTCGGCCTCGCCAAGGGCAAGGCGATCCTCGAGGCCTCGGGCGGCGTCACCGCCGAGACCGTCGCCGCCATCGCCGAGACCGGCGTCGACTACATCTCCTCGGGCGCCATCACCCACTCCGCTGCGGTTCTCGACCTCGGGCTGGATATCCAGGGCTGAGGTCGGCGCCGATCGGCCGGCGACAATCCCGCCAACCGCGCTTCAGCCGGCATCGAAGCGGACCTGCGCGAACCGCGCATGGAAAACGGATCGCGCCCGCGCGCCCTGCTCGGCGCACACCCCCTGCTCAGACTCCCTGAGCATGAGCATGAGCATCTCGACGTTTTCCGCCATTTCTACTGAGCACCTTCGAGATGCTCATGAGCACCTCGAGATGCTCATCGCAAAATGGCGGAATTCCCGAGATGCTCATGCTCACCGAGTTCGGTGTGAGCACGTCGCGGCGCGCCGTCGCAAGCGAGCGAGCAGCCGCGAGCGGGGCGGTTACCGGGAGTGAGGGGGCCTCGTTCCCCCGCTCACTCCCAGCCGCCGCCGTAAGTCTTGTAGAAGATGTGCGTGCCGATGGTGGCGACCTTGCGCATGGTGCGCGCCCAGTCGGGCTTCACATAGGTCGCGTGGTAGTGGGTCGACGATCCCACCGTATCGTTCCAGGCGAGTTCGCCCATCACCGCGCGGAGCGCGATGTCGCGCGCCGTCACCCAGGCCCGCGGCTCGTCGGCGACGTCCGGCTGGCCGTCGCAGGCGAACGAGAACTGGCAGGCGTTCCGCAGCTCGGCATTCTGGTAGACGACGCCGCAGATGGTGTTGGGATAGGCCGGGTTCTTCACCCGGTTCAGCACCACCTGGGCCACCGCCTCCTGGCCGGCGACCGGCTCGTCGCGCGCCTCGAAATAGATCGCCTCGGCGAGGCACCTCTGCTCGGCCGGCGAGCGGATGGTGGCGGGTAGAACGTTGTTGACCCAGGCATGCGCCGCGTCGTCCTGGATGATGCGCGGCGTCGCCGGCGCCTGCGGCGCGGTGCGCTGCGTGCCGAACACCGCGTCGAACGGGGCGGTGGCCGGGCGCGGCGCGGCGGCCGGCGCGTAGGCGGTGACCTTGCTGATCGCGATGTCGCTGGCCGGCGAAAGCGCCGCCACCATCGTCTCGCCGCTCCGCGTGCCCTTGGCCGGCGCCGGGCTCGGCGCGGCGATCGCCGGGCGGGCGAAGCTGTTGGCGGCGACCAGCGTCGCCTCGTGCGGCCGGGCGAAGCGCGAGCGGGGCAGCGGCACTTCGCTGGGGACGGTCGAACCGCGGATGCCGGGATACAGCGAACCCATGTCCATGCCGGCGCGGCTGCGGCCGACCCAGGCGGCGTCGAGGTCGCCCTTGGCGGTGCGGTTGATGAGGTCGCCGCCGGCGGTGCTGAGGCGCGGCAGCGCTCCGGTGGTTTCCGGATCGAGATTGTAGGCGACGGCGCGGAAGCCTGCCGGGTCGGCGCTTTGCGGCGTGGCCGCGGCGGTCACCCCCGGTGCGACGGCCGCATCGCGGCGATCGACGGCGGTTGCCGTGAATAGCAGGATGAAGGCGGCGGCCAGCGCCGAGACCGTCAATTGGATCTCGCGCTCCCCCCGGTTTCCCGCCCGGTTCCCATTGCCCCTGGCCCGCGGTCCCCTCTCCGCAGGCTTGTTCGGGGCGCGTACGCCTACTCGGTCCACCAACGAGCACTCCACGCGACGCAACCAACACGAGCGACCGGCGACGGTCCGAAAACGGCGGACCGACCGATGCCGCGCTTTGACCCTTTATGATTGTGACCCGCTTAACCTTGAAGAGTGGTTAAGCGATGAAACTTCCGGTGTGGCCTTCCGGTTGGGGATTTTGGGGACAATGGGGATAACTCTGTGGCGGCGAGCCGGCGAACTAGGGGCAAAGCCGCGAAATTCCTGCAGCAATCGCCCGTCAAGCGCGATGTGGCGGCCGCCGCCTCGCCTTCACCGCCGCGGTTGAAATCTCCACCGGCGCTCTGTGCGCCGGGCTGTGCCCAGGCTGTGGATCGTCAGGCCGCCGGAGCGTGGATCGCCGAGCCCCTCGGCTGTGCAGCGAAGCGCCGCCGGCCTGTGGGTAAGCGGTGGACGGCCCAAGCGGGCGACGCCCTCAGCGCACCGCCTCGAACACCGCCATGCGCGCGACGCTGGTGCCGCCTTCCTGCTGCTCCGGCACGTACAGGCGGTGCGTCACCGGATCGACCGCGGCGGTATGGATGAACGGCTCGGCCTTCACCGCCGGCAGGGCGCGGAAATGCGCGGGGTCGTCCATCTGGAAGACGGCGATCGAGCCGATGGCGCAGGGGACATAGGCGCGGCCGAGCCCGGCGTCGAAGGCGACGATGTCGGCGCCGAGCGGGAGGGGGAAGCTGGCGAGGACGCTTTTCGCCTGGAGGTCGAAGACGACGAAGCGGCTGTTCTTGAGGCAGGCGATGAAGGCGAGGTGATGCGCCTGGTCGATGTCCATGCCGTGATTGCCAAGGCAACCGGCGATCGGATAGCGGCCGACCGTCTTGTCGCTCGCCGGGTCGATGGCGGCGAGTTCGTTCTTGTCCTGAAGGTTGACGAAGACGAGGTTGAGGCCGGCGTCGTAGCCGGGAACGCCGGTCTCGCTGTCGAAGCGGATCGTCGCCACGGTGGTGTCGCTGCGCGTGTCGATCGCCGAGACCGAGCGGGCGCGTTCGTTGACGACGTAGACCTTGTTGGCCGAAGGCGCGTAGGCGATGCCGTCGGGCTTGGATTCCGTCGGCACCTTCTTCACCACCTTCATCGTCGCGAGGTCGACGACGCCGACGGTGTTGCCGCTCGAATTGGCGGTGAAGAGCTTCTTCTGCGAACCGACATAGGCGAGGCCCTCGACGCCCGGCGTGTCGGCGATGGTGTGCGTCACGCTCTCGCTGGCGAGGTCGATCACATAGGTCTGCGACGCCGAAAGATGCGCCGAGAAGAGGCGCCGCCCGTCGGCATCGACGGTGAGGTAGTCGAAGCGCTGGCCCTTGGGGCCGGGGAGTTCGATGGTGCCGACGCGGCGGAGCGGCAGCGGCTCGTTGGGTGCCTGCGCCAACGCCGCGCCGGCGGGGAGGAGCACCATCGCCGCGAGGGCGAGGGCATAAGCGGGCGAGCGCCGCGGCGTCGGGGTCAGAAGTGGCACGGCTCGTTCTTCTCCTGAAAGGTCAGCACGCCGTTCTTGACGGCGATGGTGTAAACCTTGCCGAGGCTCTTGAGGTGGAACTCGGCGCGGTCCTCGCTCCATACGATGTCGGAGGGGATCGAGACGAACTCGACGTCCTCGTCGAGCGCGTCGGTGATGCGCATCGCTCCGGTCGGCTGGATCTCGAACTCGTCGTAGCCGCAGACCAGCTTCTTCCCCGGCGCCAGCGTCTCCTTGATCGTTGCCGCCTCGGCCGCACCGCCGCAGGCAACAAGCACGGCCAACAACCAGCCGCCCCGGAACATCCTCACGCTCATCTCCGTCCCCCAAGAAGGTTGCGACGGCCTCTCGGCCGCCGCAGCCGTTCAGTTGCTTCTAACGTTGGCCTTGTCCAGCGCCGCGCGCAGGCCCTTGGCGAGCTTCAGCGCGTCGTCATTGGCGTAATAGTGCAGGAAGTACACGGCCGGCGCGGTGCCCATCACGTGGCTGTGCAGGGCGGTCACGTCGATGCCGTTGTCGCGGAAGGCGCGCGCCACCGGATTGACCTCCTCGGCGAGCAGGGTGAAGTCGCCGGTGATCGCCGCCTTGCCGCCGCCGGTCGGCTGGAAGTTGATGACATGGGCGGTGCCCATCGCCGGCGGGATGGCGGTGCCCATCTCGGTCAGCTTCACCGTCGGCGGGACGGAGTACTGGTAGACGCTGCCGTTCTGCGTACCCTTGGCGCCGATCGTCTTGTCGATGGCGGCGGTATCGAGGTCGAGCGCCGGCGGTGCCGCCGCCGCCGCTGTCTCGAACGGCGTCTTGCTGAGTGCGAGGGCGGCATGCAAGGCCCCCGCCACCTTGGTCGGCTCGCCCATGCCCATGATGTGCATGTACATCACCGTCGGCGTCGCGCGAATGATGTGATTGTGGATGCCGGCGATATCGACGCCACCCTCGAGCAGCTTCTTCATCACCGGCTCGATCTCATCCTCGGTGAGCACGAGATCGCCCATGTAGAGCACCTGGTCGCCCATCGGCAGGAACTCGATGTGCGTGCCGAGGGCGAAGGCCGGCTGCAACTGCACCCCGTCGAGCGTGACCTTGAGGTCGCTCCTCGGCATCGTGAACTTGTAGACGTTGTCGGCTTGGGTCGCGCCCTTCTTGCCCATCGCTTGGTCGACCTGCCCCCAGTCGATCGCCGCGGAGGCGGGAAGCCAGAGTGCCGAGGCGAAAACCGAAGCCAGCAACGCAACCTTGAACATACCGGTCATGGGGGACTTCTCCGTAGCTACCCAGCCCCCTTCGACATCGGCCCGGCGTCCTGACGGAAGCGCCGGAAGATTCGCCGCACGCCCGAAACGTCCTCAGTGCTGCAACCGTTCCCGCTCCGCCGACATTTCGCGGAGCGATGGACCCGAGGAGCGGAGGAACCCCCCGGGTCCATCGCTGAGAGCCCGGCCTTTCGGCGGGCGGGTGGGTGCGCGTCAGGCGGCGACGGCCTCGCCGCTGACGATGTCGTAGTAGGTCGCCTTCGCGGCGCCGCCGTCGATGCTGACGACCTCGAACACCGGCTTGCCGTTCCGCACGATCTCCTTGACCGAGACCACCGTCACGGTGCCGGTCGAGGCTTTCCTAACGATGTCGGCGATCGACAGCTTGGTCTGCGACAAGAGCGTGTGGTACTGCGCCGAGCGGGCGATGTGTTCCAGGTCCTTGAACACCTCGGTCTTCGGCGTCCATTTCGCGCCGGTCGCTTCGCCGTTGTATTCCTTGAAGGAATTCTGCTCGGCCGGCGTGCCGAGCCCCTTGGCCGAGGTGTAGACGCCGAGCATCAGCTTGCCCTTGTCCATCTCGAACTTGGCCTCGATCACCACTTCGCCGCCCTTGGTCTCGGCGGCGATCGCCTCCGCCAGCGTGTGCTTGGCGTTCGGCAGGGCCTTGGCGAGCGCCGCGTATTCCGGGGCCTGCGGGTTGGAGACCTGCGCCAGGGCGGCGCTGCCGAGGCCGAGCACGGCAAGACCCAGCAACAGTTGTTTGCGCATGACGTTCTTCCTTTCACGTCGGCGGATGATTTCAGCCTAGTGCGCGCGTGGCGGCCGCCGCCGCTCGGCCCGCAAACCCCGATGCCCTCAATCGTCGTAGAACTTGCACCAGCCGTCGCGCCCGACCGTTCCCTCGACCAGTTCGCAACTGCCGTCGTCCTGCGCCTTGCCCGGCCGGTAGCGCGTGCAGTCCTCGCAGCGATCCGGCCCGCCGCTGGCGACATATCCGGCGAAGTCCTTGCTGAACTTCGCGCCGCCCGGCGCCTGCGCGGTTGCCGGCAGCGTGCCGAGGCCGAAGCCGGCGCCGGCAACGCCGAGGCCGCCGAGCAGGACGCGGCGCCGCGTCGGTGAGTGGCCGTCGCCGCTCATTCCCGGTCCTTCCGTGTCGGTTTGTTGCTCGGCCAGTTATGCGTCTCGTCGCTGGCGTCGCGTGCCCAGCGATAGAGCGCGTCGTAGAGCGACATGCCGGCCTCGAGCTGGGCGAGGTCGTCGGAATAGAGGCGCGACAGGCCGAGCGACATCGCCAGCAGGCCCGGCGCCTCCGGGGCGAGGTCGAGCCGGTCGGTGTCGGCCCCGCGTACGATCGTCGCCAGCCGCTGCAGCGCCGGCGTGTCGAGGCCGAAGTCGGCGAGCAGCGCGTCGAATGTGCAGCGGTCGCCGCGATGACTGAAATGGGTGCCCTCGATGTCGAACGGCGTCGCCTTCATCCGTTCGGCGGTGGCCGCGACTTCCGCTCCCGCGACGAAGAGGAACACCGCCGCCGGATCGACGAAGCGCCGGATCAGCCAGGGCGAAGCGATGCGGTCGACCTTCGGCCGCGCCCGCGTCACCCAGCGCGTCCGCCCCTGCTCGTCGCGGGCGGGCAGTGCGTGGCGGTCGAAGGTCGGGTAGCCCTCGGCAATCCAGCCGTCGATCCCGCCTTCCAGGATTTCCGCCTCGGCGCCTTCGTGGCGAAGGAGCGCGGCAACCCCCGGGCTGAATTCGATCCCATCGGCGCAGGCGGCCACCACCGTCCGGCCGCGAAACTCCGCCGCCCATCGCGCGCAGTCTTCGACCGGCCGGAATATCGAGGCGGGAATCGCCCGCTTGGCGTCCGCCAGGCGCGCCGCCGGCAAGGCGTTCAACACCACCGGAGCGCTGGGCGTCCCGACGAGTTTGAATAGGCGCTGCGCGGAAATCGCGTTGGGTGAGGCCATGCCGAGCCTGTGGTTCAAAGATAGCGATACTTGGGCATGGCGCCTGAACGGGGGATCGCGACCCCGATGCTGGCGACCTTAGCCCCCGTCGAAAACAAGTCAAGGCGAAGGCGGCGGCGGCCTCAGCGCTCCTCCGGCGGCCGCACCTGGCGGAACTGCACCAGCAGCAGGAGGTCGTAGAGGATCTTCAGCGCGCCGCAGGCGATGAAGGGGAGGGCCTGCTCATGCGCGGTGAGCAAGGCTCCGGCGAGCGCCGGGCTCGCCGCCGCGGCAAGGCTCCGCGGCACGGCGGTGAAGCTCGCCGCCGCCGGCCGCTCGGCGGCCGAGACCACCGCCATCACGTAGGACGAGCGTGCCGGCACGTCCATCTGCGACAGCCCCGCCCGCAGCAGCAGGAAGGCGAGGGCGAGCGGCAGGCTCGGTGCCAGCGCCGCGAGAATAAGGAAGACGCTCGACGGGATGTGCGTGAACACCATCGTGTTGACGAGGCCGATCCGCCGCGAGATCCGCGCCGCCACCGGGAAGGACGCCGCCGAGATCAGGCTGGCGCAGAAGAAGAAGACGCTCGCCGCCGAGAGCGACAGGCCGAAGGCGCCGAAGAGCCAGAGGGCGAGCAGCGACTGCACCGCGAAGCCGCCGGCAAAGGCATCGAGGGCAAACAGCGCGGCGAGGCGATAGACGATGCCGCGCGAGGGGCCGAGCGCGGCGGTCGCCGGCTGGTCGGCGGGCGGGCGCTGGCTGGGGAGCCGCATGTAGAGGAGGGCGGCGCCGATCCCCAGCGCCGCGTAGCCCCAGAACATCCAGCGGATCGCCTCGGTCCGGCCGGCGCCGAGCCGCACGAGCTGGTCCGGCACCGCGACGGCAAGCGCCCCGGCGGCGGCGCTGAGCGCACCGACCAGGCTGTAGCGGGCGAAAGCGCCTGTCCGCCCGGCGTCGCCGGCCGCCGTGCTGAGCACGGCATGTTCGAGCGGCACCAGCACGCTGGCGCTCCCCGAGGCGGGGTTGATGGTCCCGGCGAAGGCGATGAGCAGGATCGGCAGAAGCGCGTCGAACAGCGCCAGGCCGATGCCGGTCGCCGCCATCAGGCCGGCGCCGGCGATCAGCAGGTGCCGGCGGTCGTACCGCCAGCCGAGGCCGCCAACCGCGAGCGTGATCAGCGCCGAGCCGAACAGCGCCGCCGAGGCGACGACGCCGATCTCGAAGTCGGAGGCGCCGACGGCTCTGAGATAGGCCGGCAGCAGGATCGCCGCAAAGCCGTCGCCGAAGTCGCGAAGGGCGCGCGCGGCAAAGAGGTTACGGGCGGCTGGCGCATCCCCCATTTCCTCACCCCTCGGACGCCTCAGGCCGGATCGACCGTCGGCTCGAGTGCCGGCGCGCCGCGCAGCGACCACGCCAGCACCTTGTCGATCCGCCGGCCGTCCATGTCGACGATCTCGAAGCGCCAGCCGAGCGCATCGATGGTGTCGCCGGTCGCCGGCAGGCGTTTCAGCCCGTCGATGACGAACCCGGCGAGCGTCTCGTAGTCGCGGCGGACCGGTGGCAGCGTCAGGCCGACCACGTCCGCCATCTCGTCGACCGGCATGGCGCCCGACAGCAGCCACGACCCGTCGGCGCGCCGCACCGCCGCCTCCGAGCCGTCCGAACTCGATGGGGCCGCGCCGAGGATGACCTTCAGCGCGTCGGCGGGCGTGATCACGCCCTCGAAGTGGCCGTACTCGTCGTGGACGAGGGCGATCGGCACCTCGGCGCCGCGCAGCTTCTCGATGGCTTCCAGGGCGTCGATCGTATCGGGGATCGCCTGCGCCTTTTGGAGGTGCTCGCCGAGCGACAAGGCGCGCTCGCCGAGGGCCGCGGCGAACAGGCTGCGAATGTCGACCACCCCGACGACGTTGTCCGGCTCGCCGTCGGTGACCGGCAGCAGGCTGTGCGTCGCCGACGCCAGGCGCGAGCGGAGCGTCTGTTCGTCCTCGCCGAGGTCGAGCACTTCCACGTCCTTGCGCGGCGTCATCGCCCCGCGCACGCTGCGGTCGCCGAGCCGCAGCACGCCCGAGATCATGCTGCGTTCGCTCGCTTCGATGGTTCCGGTGCTTTCCGCCTCGGCGACCAGGGTGCGGATTTCCTCGTCGGTCACCGCGCCGCGCCCGGACGACGATTGCCCGAACAGCGCGAACAGCGCCCGGCTGGAGGAGTCGAGCAGCCACACCACCGGCGTTGCCGCCCGCGACAGCGCCGCCATCGGCGGCGCGATCCGGCAGGCGATCGACTCCGGGTCGCGGAGCGCCAGTTGCTTGGGGATCAGTTCGCCGATGATCACCGACAGGAAGGTGATGACGGCAACCACCAGCCCGTAGCCGATCGCGTCGGCCCAGGCGGCGTCGAGGCCGTAGCCGCGGAGTGTCTGAGCGAGCTGCGAACCGAGCGCGGCGCCGGAAAACGCTCCGGCCAGGATGCCGACGAGGGTGATCCCGATCTGCACCGTCGACAGGAACCGTCCGGGGTTGTCCAGCAGCGCCAGGGCGGTCGCCGCGCCCCGCTGGCCGGAGCGGGTCAGCGCCATCAGCCGCGGCCGGCGCGACGACACCACGGCCAATTCCGAAAGCGCGAACACCCCGTTCAGCAGAATGAGGACGGCGACGACAAGAATTTCGATCACGGCCGCAATCCCGGCACGCGATGCTGATCGATCATGGTCGGCAGGGCGTGATACCTCAAGGCGATAGTCTAGCAGGTCTCGGCCGAAGCGAGGAGTTCGCCGCTGCCGGGCGCCGGTCCACCGCGCGGCGCCCGTGCCGCATCAGGGCCTGCGCTTCTGCGGATAGATCGTCTCGCCGCGCTCCAGCATGGCGACGAATTTCGCGATCCGCGCCGCGCGGGTCTCCGGCTTCTTGGCCTCGGCGACGCGGTACAGAATGGCGAAGCGGTTGGCGCCGCTGAGCGCGGCGAAGAACGCCGCCGCCGGCTTGCTGGCGGCAAGCGCGCGGGCGAGATCCTCCGGCACCTCGGCCCGGCTCGGCGGCGCATAGGCGGCGGCCCAGCGCCCGTCGGCTTTGGCCCGCTCGACCTCGGCAACGCCCGCCGCCTGCATCCGCCCGGCGGCGGTGAGGTCGGCTATCCGCTCGCGGTTTTTCAGCGACCAGCGGCTCCGGGCCTTGCGCGGCGTGAAGCGGACGAGCCAGGCGCCGCCGTCGAACGGGGCGCCTTGGCCGTCGATCCAGCCATGACAGAGCGCGGCATCGACCGCCTCGTCGCGCGTGAAGCTGGCAACGCCCGCCGCCTTCTTGGCGATCTTGAGCCACACCCCGGCCGCCCCGGGCGGCTGCGCGGCGAGCCATCTTTCCCAGGCCGCGAGCGAGGCAAAGGCGAGAATCGGCAGGCCGGCTTTCGTCGCTGCCACCGGCTCGGCCGGCGGGGAGGGGCGCGATGCTGACGAAGCGCGGGGCTTGGCGGCGCGCGTGGCGCGAGGGCGGGGCATCGGCGGAGGGTAACACACGCCACCCGCCCCGCCGGCGAGGGCGCACGCTCCCGCGCGGTTTCCGGCCGCACCCGCCTTGCCGGCCCCGCGGGTACGCGTGCAAGATCGGCCCCTCGCACCCGGAGGCCGCCGCTCATGACCCCTCGCTTCGCCCGCCTTGCCGCGCTGCTTGCCGGCCTTCTCGTCTCGGCGACCGGCGCGACCGCTGCCGGGCTCGACTTCGACGCGATGCTGCAGCTGATCCCGGCCGGGCCGCAGACTTACGCCTCCTGGCCGCTGATCGGCTATGTCGACTATCGCGCCATCGAGGCTGCCGCCGGCGTCCGCCATCCGCCCTCCGAGACGGCGTTCAAGAAGCTCCCGGAGGCCGAGCGCGCCGCCTGGCTGAAGGCGATGCGCCGTGTCGCCGCCGGGCCGCAGAAGCTCGGCACCTACGGCGCGCATCTGGGTTCGACGCAGACCGAGATGCTCGACGCGATGGGCTTCGACTTCCTCGACGTCGATCGCGCTTTGACCTTCTGGGACAAGCCGCCCGGCGTGATCTCGGTGCTGAGCGGCGGCCAAGGGCTGGGCGACGTTTTCGACGTCGACGGCGCGCTGGTCGGGCGCGGCTATGCCCACGAGATCATCGACGGCGCCGACGTCTGGCATCGCTTCAACGATGGCGCCAGCGCCTTTCGCCTGACCGACCCGGGCGCCGAGGCCGACCCCTTCGACGGCGACATCATGCGTTCGGAACGGATCGTCGCCGAGCCGGGCCTGGTCGTCGCCGCCACCACCTGGGCCGATCTCTCCGCGGTCATTGCCGTCCGCGCCGGCACCGCCTCGCCCGATTCCGCCGGCGATCTGATCGGCCCGGCGGTGGCGGCGATGGCCCGCCTCGCCGGCGCCCCGCCGCTCCAGGTCTTCGCCCTGCCGCTGACCGCCTTCGCCGACCGGGGCGCCGCCAATCCGCTCGCCGGCCTCTTCGGCGGGCTCGACCCCCGCGAGGCGATGGAGCGGCTGACGCAGCGCCCCGCCGGCCGGCCGCTCGTTCCTTTTCCGCTCGCCGTCTTCGCCGACTTCGCCACCGCCGCCGGCGACGTCGCGGTGGTCGCCATACCCTATCCCGATCACGCCACCGCGCAGGCCGAGATGCCGGGCATAGCCGAGCGCTTTCGCACCTGGCGTTCGCTCCTCCGCAACGATCGCGAGCCGATGCTCGCTCGCTACAGCGCCAGCGTCGAGGCGGCGAGCGTCGAGATGCCGGACTATGCCGGTGCGGTGGCTCGCGGCTTCATCGGCCTCGCCGAGGCGCTCGCCGACAAATCGGCGCCGCGGCTGCCGGCCTCGCCCGCCGCGGCCGGCGGCTCGGGCTCCGGCGGCCTGGTGCTGATCGCCATCCGCACCCCGCGTCCGACCGGCGAGGCGGTTCCCGGCGCGGTGTTCCACGTGTTCCTGGAGGCTCTCTTCAACCGCGATTTCTCGCCGCTCGCCTTGCAGTGAGGGGGCCGCTCGCCCCTCAAAGCCGCCAGCAGTCGGCGGCGAGCAAGAGTTCGGTGAGGTCGTTGTAGCGCTGGCCGTCGAGGCCGGTGATGTCGCGGACCCGTTCCAGGCGCGCATAGACGGTGTTGGCGTGGCGGCCGAGCGAGCGGGCCGCCTGCTGCACGTTCATATCGGCGCCGGCCAGCGCGCGGAGCGTCTCGACCAGCGCCCCCTCTGCCTTGGCGTTAGCCTCGACCAGCGTCGGCACCCAGGCGGGCGGCGCCGACTGCACATTGGGCGCGCCGTGATGGACGACAAGGCTCCTGATCGGCAGGGCGGAAAAGCCCACCACCCGTTCGGTGAGGCTGGCGAAGTCGAGGGCGATCCGCGCCTCGCGAATCGCCTTCGGGATGAAGGCGGTCGAGGGATGGTCGGCACTCACGCCGACCAGCACCGCCGGCCCGAGGACGAGGAGCAGCGACTGCAGCCGCCCGGCCAGGCTCGCCTGCGGCGCCGTCCAGCCGGAGAGGCGCCGCCGCTCGGAGAAGACGGCGACCGCGAGATTGTCGCGCAGGCCGATCAGTTTGCGGATCGCCGTCGAGGCCACCGCGTCGGAGAGCGCCGCGGCAAGGCGCTGCGCCCGCGCCGGGCTCTCCATCTCGGCGGCATTGGCCGAGCGAGCGAGCACCACCGTGTAGCTGAGCCGCTGTTCGAGGTACCCGGCGTTCTTGAGAAGCGCCGCGACCCGGGCATCGGATTCGTCGTAGCCGTTCAGGAGCGTCGACAGGAGTTCGGTGCGCAGTTCGCTTTCGGCCTCGGCGAGCGTGCGGGCCGCCTCGACATAGTCGGCGGCGGCGACGATCGAGATCGTGTCGGTATAGGCGATGGCGAAATCGGCGACCGCCGCCAGCGCCCGTTCGAGGTCCTTCGGGCCGACCGCGACCGCGGCCTCCCACAGCCAGCGCGACAGGATGCGGTGGCCGCTCCGATAGGCGTGGAGGATCGCCTCCAGCGGAAAGCGCTGCTCGGCCCGCAGGCGCACATGCTCCCGAACGAAGGCGAAGTCGCCGACCGCTTCGCCGGCGAACAGGCGGCGGATCTCGGCGATGTGCTCGCCGGCATGACGGGCAAGGCCGGGCAGAACGTCGGGATTGCCCGAGGCGCCATAGGCCGGAATCTCGGCGAGGACCGCCTCGCGGAGCTTGGCCGCGACGCCGGAGATCGCGGCATCGAGCGCCGCCCCGGCCCCAGGGACGACGCCGGTGTCCTTCAGGACCGCCAGCACCTCGCCAAGTTGAGCGCCGCGGGCTTCGACTGAGATAGACATTGTGAACTCTTCACACTCAACGCAGCCGGAAACGGCGCGTTCTTCACATTGTTCGATCCGCACCCTGGCAATACTCATCATAGCGGGGTCGGACGGGGCGGCAAGGCTCGCACCGCCGAGGGCCACCAACGCATGCAGCAACAAGCCAGAAGGAGACCCGAAAATGGCCAAGTATGTTTTCGCCTATCACGGCGGCGGCGCGCCGCCGAGCAACCCGGCCGAGGTCAAGAAGGTGATGGACGCCTGGGGCGCCTGGTTCGGCTCGCTCGGTGCGGCGGTGATCGACGGCGGCAACGCGGTCGGCAAGTCGAGCACCGTCAAATCGGACGGCTCGCTGGTTTCCGGCGGCGGCGCCAACCCGATCAGCGGCTACAGCCTGATCGAGGCGTCCAGCCTTGAGGACGCGCACAAGAAGGCCAAGGGCTGCCCGCTGCTGAAGGTCGGCGGCAGCATCGAGATCGCCCAGGCGATGGACATGTAAGGGCGGCGGCAAGCGCGCCGCTGCAGGGGTCGGCTGCAACGCCGGCCCCTTTCTTATGCGCAGGCCTAACATTTTACCCGGACGATATTGCATCGGCCGGCAGACGGGCATAAATTCACCCGGATCAAATTCCCCGGAGACGCCCGCCGTGCCCGACTTCGCCGCCACTCCCGCCACCGCCTTTGCCGGCGAACGCATCCTCGCCGCCGGGCCGCTCATCGACGTGGCGATGGCGGTGAAGAAGGCCGGGGAGGGCGCGGCGATCCTCACCTTCGACGACGCCAGCGGCCGGGTGATCGACCTCGACCTTCGCGGCAGCCGCGCCGAGATCGCCGCCCGCCTCGCCGCGCGCGCCAGCGAACCGCCGCGGCGGAGCAACCGCCCGCCGCCGCCCCAGGCGGAGACCACCGAGCCGCGCGGCCGCGGCCGGCCGGCGCTTGGCGTCGTCGCCCACGAGGTGACGCTGCTGCCACGGCATTGGGAGTGGCTCTCCGCCCAGCCGGGCGGCGCCTCCGCTGCCCTCCGCCGCCTGGTCGATGCGGCTCGCAAAAGCGACGAAGCCGGGCGCGTGCGCACCGCCCGCGAGGCGGCTTACCGGTTCATGGCGGCGATGGCCGGCGACCGCCCGGCCTTCGAGGAGGTCTCGCGCGCCCTCTTTGCCGGCGACGCCGAGCGCTTCGAGGCGCTGACCTCGGCCTGGCCGCCCGACATCGCCGCCTACGCCGCCCGCCTCGCCTGGAAGGGTTGGGGCGGATAGGGGGCCGCCGCCGCGGGCTGCATCGCCGCCACGGTTAACGACAGTTTAAGGACTGGCTGGCGGGCGGCGTATTGCCCGCATAGACTGCCGCCACGCGATGGGGAGGGGCGCGCGGCGTTGGCCGGCCGCCTGGACTTTGCGACAAGCCCCGACTTTCGCCTCAATTGATTGCTGGTTGGAGTGGTGGCCATTCGCCCGAACGATCGGGCCGGGAGGATCAAGATGAAAAGGACGACAGCGTGCCTGGCGGCATCGCTCTTCGCGCTCAGCGGGACGATGCTGGCCTCTCAAGCGCTCGCTCAGACGGCGGGCCTCAAGCTCGATGTGTTGTCATCGGCGGCGGACATGGTGACGGGCGGCGACGCGCTGCTCAAGGTCACCGGGACGCCCGATAAGCCGGTGGTCAAGGTCGGCGGGACGGACGTCTCGTCCGCCTTCAAGTCCGATCAGCGCGGCGGCTGGGTCGGCCTCGTCACCGGCCTCAAGGACGGCGACAACCCGGTGACCGCGTCGGCCGGCGGCAAGGAAGCCACCGTCACGCTCAACAACCATCCGCTGAACGGCACGCTGTTCGCCGGTCCGCAACAGCAGCCCTTCCTGTGCGAGAACGAGGGCCTCAAGCTCGGCGCCCCGAAGGACGCCAATTGCTCCGCCGACACGGTGGTCAAGTACATCTACCTCGGCAAGACCGACAACAAGTGGAAGGACTTCGACCCGAAGGGCGCCCGTCCGACCGACCTGACCGAGACCGCCGTCGGCTCCGCCCGCGTGCAGGTCATCGTCCGCGTCGAGACCGGCGTCATCAACCGCTCCGGCTACACCATCGCCATGCTCCACGATCCCGCCGCCGGCCCGCTGCCGACGCCGGAGAACACGACCGCCAACAAGGCGTGGAACGGCAAGCTGATCTACGCTTATGGCGGCGGCGTGCAGCCGGCCTATCACATGGGCCTCACCGGCGGCCTCAACGCCACCGGCACCGGCGCTTCGATCATGAACGACAACCTGATCAAGCTCGGCTATGCCTTGGCTTCGGGCACGCTCAACCGTTTCGGCGGCAACAACAACGACGTGACGTCGGCCGAGACCACCGCCAAGGTGAAGGAGCACTTCATCGAGGAGTTCGGCCCGCCGATCTTCACCATCGGCTACGGCCCCTCGGGCGGCTCGATGCAGCAGAACCTGATCGGCAACAACTATCCGGGCCTGCTCGATGGGACGATCCCGCAGCGCCTCTACGCCGATACGATGACCTTCCTGCAGCCGCTCTACGACTGCGAACTCCTCACCAGCTACTTCGGCAAGTCCGACCGCCGCTGGACCGAGGCGATGAAGACCGCCGTTTCCGGCTTTGCCACCATCGGCTACTGCACCAACAACGGCACGCGCTATCCCAACGCCCGGCCGGACGATTGCGACGCCGCGGTCAAGGACGCCATCACCTACGAGGCGGCGTTCAAGGCCAACCCGCCGCGCTGCACCTACCAGGACAACCTGGTGAACATCTTCGGCAAGGATCCGAAGACCGGCTTTGCCCGCAACCCGTTCGACAATGTCGGCGTGCAATACGGTCTGAAGGCGCTGAATGCCGGCACCATCACCATGGACGACTTCATCGATCTCAATAGGAAGGTCGGTGGCATGGATGTGAACGGCAAGGTGGTTGCCGCTCGCCAGGTCGCCGATCCGGTGGCGCTGCGCGCTGCCTATGAGACCGGCCGCGTCAACTACGGCGGCGCCGGCCTCAACGAGATCCCGATCCTCGACATCCGCACCTGGCACGAACTCGCCAGCGCGCCGGACGTCAACGTCGCCAACATCGACGTGCACAACACCATCCACTCCAAGATTCTGCGCGACCGCATGGTCAAGTCGAACAAGGACGCCGACAACATGGCGTCGGTGACGGTGGTGGAAGTCGCCAACAAGGGCGAGGGCTCGGCGATCCAGCTGGTTGAGCTGAAGTACCTGCTCTATCTCGACCAGTGGATCACCGCGATCCAGGCCGACAAGCGCGACATGCCGAAGGCGCAGAAGGTGCGTGCCAACCGCCCGCCGGAGATGGCTAACGCCTGCTACACCACGGAATGGATGCGCATCACCGACATGAAGCAGTGCGACCAGCTGTTCCCCAACGCCGCCCATCCGCGCATGGTCGCCGGCGGCCCGGGCACTGACGACTACTTCAAGTGCCAGCTGAAGCCGGTCGAGGGTAGTGTCTCAGTTTGAATATTCTGCCCCTTGACGCGCCTATCGCTGTTGCGCCCTGACTCCCATATGCTTAGCGGCAGGCATGACCGCCGATCAGCGGCGCGACTGCTACCTGTGCTGGGGATGTGGGGAGAGGGACTGCCTCTCCTGCCTCGGCACCGGAAAGCAGCCCGACCACACTCGGATCATGTCTGGCCTGACATGCGTTGCCTGTGAAGGAACCGGCAAGCGTCAGTGTCTACGCTGCTTTGGTGCGGGCGAGATCAACGGGAGCGCATTTTATGCCGAAAGGGCCACAGGGTCAGCGACGCCCCTCCGACGTTATTGGCTCCGCCATAAAGGTGGCGAAGATCGCGACGGGTGAGGCGCAAGAGGACGCCCCGGCGCCATCCTCGGCCGCTGCCGAGTTGGGCAAGCTCGGCGGGAAGGCGCGGGCGGAGAAACTATCCAAGAGAAAGAGGGCTGAGATTGCCAGGAACGCCGCGAAGGCGCGATGGGGTGCGAAATAGCGCTCGATCACTGCACCAATCGGAGACGGAGACCACCCGTCGGCGGGGCTGGCGCTAGGTCATAAAACTCCGCGATCTGCTTCTCATGGATGTGAAGCAGGCGGGCGAATTCTCCTTTTGAGAACCCGAAATTTTCGAGATGCAGGCGCACCATGCGCGGGATCACGCCGGGCTGTTCCGTCGGGAAATCCAATTCCGGCGGCTCCCTAAGTCGCCAGCGATTGTAGGAGAATTTTCTCCAAAGCCAGGTGGCCTTCTCCTTCTCAATCATTCCCTTCGATTCAGCCCGGTAGAGGAGGGCCTGCATTGAAACTCGCCATTCCGGCTTGAGAGCGGCCAAACGCTTCATATCTATCCGGGGGCCAAAGGCGGCTTCGATTTCGGCCTGCGGCATCAGCAACGCGCTCGCGAATTCATTCGCCTGCTCTTCCATTTCCGGGACCGGGAAACGGTGCATGACGAGGTGCCCGATCTCATGGGCAAGGGTCCAGCGCAGCCGATCCGCAGGCTGGTCTCGATTCAAGATGACAATTGGCAACATGCCTGGCACCGAAACGGTTACCCCGCTTACCGCCGTCCCGCTTAGCGGTGAGAGAATTACGGCGACGCCGGCCCGCTCAACGGCCTTCGTGAGATTCTCAAACGGTCCCGGCGGGATCAGCCAGTGTGATCGGACTAAGGCGGCTATTCGCTCAATGTCCCCCCTGTAGTCCGCCGGGTCGAGGCGAGGTAGGTCTGCCTGCGGGGTGTGCTCAAGAGCGTCAAGCATCCGCCGAATGTGCAAGACGCGAATATTCAATTCAGCGATGATCCGCTCAATATCGCGCGCGCCGACATCGCTCTTCTTTCGCCACATTGGATGAACGCTCACAGGAGCGCCGACAATCTGGTCGGGTTGGCGGAAGAAAGACTCCGGCAAGTCGAAGACTACAGCGGCGCGCGCGACAAATTCGTCCGGCGGGGTCTGGATAGCGTTTTCGTAGCGGGAGAGGCTGACTTGCGGCACGCCAATGCGCTCGGCCGCCTCGCCCTGGGTCAACCCAAGGCGAAGGCGGCCAACCCGCAATAGTCCACCGTTCACGAACGCTGTCATTTCTCACTTCTGTTGGTCTCGACCTGACCGTCGCTCTTCTTCGGCTGCACGAGTTCGGTCGCGTCGCTGGCGGGTTGAGTCGGGGACGATGGTAACGGTACGACCGGAGCCATGCCACTCGCGGCCGGTCTTTCCAGTGCATATGCCCAAAGGCGCGAGAGACCGTCACGGGCCTGTATGACAATGCTCTTGATCTTGGTGCCGATGTCGTTGAGCGAATAGACGACCTCGACCTTCTGCAAGGCTAGGTCAAAGAGGTCGGGCTCGCTTTCGATGAAGCGGAGGTTCGCTTGCGTTCCCACGTTCGAGCCAAACCCTTGACCGTTGGCCTTCTTGCAACGAGCCGCCACGCGCTCATCAAAGACGATCTTGATCGTTTCGTCGTGGAATACGAACCGAGCCCCTTTGTCATCGGCGAACAGCACCTGCAGATGCGCCGCTAGACGTTCAAAGAACATGTTGGCGCGGGTTCGCGCCCAGATGCTGTATCTTGCGCCATCGGCGAGCCAGTCCTTCCAGGCAAGGTCGTGGGCGCTGATCAATTTGGCTTCCCGCTCTGGCCCGATCACTCGGCGCACGTCTGTCTCAACCGCTATCGTCATCTTGGGTCCAAGCTCCTCTGCTTGGGGATGGAGCATCGCCAGCCCACAGCGCAATTGTCAACGCATTTTTTTCATGATCCTATCCGTCTCTGTTAAATCAATGGCCTGCGTCGTGAAAATATATGCTTGACGATAAGCATAAAAGTTCATATAAAGAGGGCATGAACAAGCTGCCCCTCGCCAAGCGCGTCCAAATCCTCTCGATGCTCTGCGAGGGCTCTTCCATGCGGGCGATCAGCCGCGTGGCCGACGTGTCGATCAACACCGTGACGAAGCTGCTGGTGGACGCTGGCAACGCCTGTGCCGCCTTCCACTACAACGCGGTTCGCAACGTCGCGGCGAAGCGCGTGCAGTGCGATGAGATTTGGTCTTTCTGCTACAGCAAGGCGAAGAACGTCGCCGCTGCCAAGGCCGCGCCGGTCGGGGCCGGGAACGTGTGGACGTGGACCGCAATCGACGCCGACTCGAAGATGATCCTTTCGTGGATGGTCGGGGATCGTGGCGCGGAGACGGCTAACTTCTTCATGGACGATCTAGCGTCGCGCCTGGCTAACCGGGTGCAGCTGACGACGGACGGCCACCGCGTTTATCTCGACGCCGTTGCTGGCGCCTTCGGCAATGACATCGACTACAGCATGTTGGTGAAGCTCTACGGCGAGGACACGTCAGCCGGCGGCCCCGAGCGCAAATACAGCCCCGGCGAATGCATCGGCGCCAAGAAGGAACCTCAGGTCGGGACGCCCGATCCGGCGCACATCAGCACGTCATACGTCGAGCGCCATAACCTCACGATGCGGATGGCGATGAAGCGCTTCGGCCGCCTGACCAATGCCTTCTCGCGGAAGATCGACAACCACGTCCACGCGCTGTCGCTCTATTTCGTGTTCTACAATTTCACGCGCACCCACAAGGCGCACAAACTGTCCCCGGCGATGGCCGCTGGCGTTGCGGATCGGCTTTGGTCGATGGAGGACATCGTGAAGTTGATCGATGAGAGCTCGGTCAAGCCGGGGCCTCGCGGACCGTACAAACGGCGGGTAAGCGCGACCGCTTAGGCTTTCGCGCTCTGCGACGCATTGGCAATATGCAAAATCTTAACGTGACATCAACTGCACGCACGCCGATATTGAACCCGATTCAGGTAGCCATGGGAGGGCACCATGACCGACCTCAAGACGAAAGAATCGCTGCTGACCGCCCTTAGGGCGGCGGCGGAGCGCCCGCCTACGGGAGACGAATTGCGCAAGCAGCGCGTGTCGTTTATCCTAGGATCGCTCAAAGAGAGCAGCGGCGTGACCCGCGCGAAGGTGGAAGAGGTCATTGCCGCGCAGGAGGGCCGGGGGCGCTGAGTGATCCTGTTTGAGTTGACAGGAACCGAGAACCACCCGGCTTACCAGCGCCTAGAAATCTCCAACGGGAATCGCCAATACGACTTTCTTCGGTCGGTTGTCGTCGCCTCCATTGAGATGGGACGACCGTTTCTCTCTCAGACCATCATGAAGGCATTGAATTACCAAGCGATTGGGTGCCTCCACACACACGCTGGGGAATACCGACCATGTCCCGTTAGAGTCGACGAATATGAGCCGCCTGCCCATTTCCGAGTGCAGGCGCTGATGGACGATTTTGTGAATCAAGTGAACCGAGGGTGGGAGGCCACCGATCCGGTTGCGTTAGCCACGTATGTCTTGTGGCGCGTGAACAACATCCATCCATTCATCAATGGGAATGGGCGAACGGCGCGCGCGGCAAGCTACTTTGTGTTGTGCGTAAAAGCCGGGGGGTGGCTGCCCGGCGAAACGATCCTCCCCGAATTGCTTAAGCGGAATCGACCTGATTACGTGCAGGCACTGAAAGTTGCCGATGCGTCAGCCTCTAACGGTGGAACATTGGATCTGTCCGCGCTGCACACTCTGATGTCCCGCCTCCTGTCGGAGCAAATGCAGTCGGCGGGCATACCGGCAGATGGTCAGGGTGCGGCACCGGCGGCCGCCCCAGCCTCAGGGTGACCGTTCCGTTCCGAATCACTCGGTTGGCAGCGCCCGCATCCAGGTCTAAGCTCTCCCTGCCGGGCGGGCCGAATCGACGAACGCGGTACCGCACGGCAGAAGTCATCGTACACCTTCCTCAGGGGCCGCTTCCTTCGTCTGGGGAGCGGCCTTTTCCTTCGGGTTCGGGATTTCAAACTGAGACACGACCAGAAGGCCTAGCCGCTTGACATCCCGGCCGTGTTCGCGTTCTGTTCTCTCCAAGCGATTGGAGAAAGCTTCGGGTGGCGGACGCAGCGACGATCCTGCATGCCGATCTCGACGCGTTCTATGCCTCGGTCGAGCAATTGCTCGATCCTTCGCTCCGCGGCAAGCCGATCGCCGTCGGCGGCGGCGTCGTGCTGGCGGCGTCCTATGAGGCGAAGGCGTTCGGAGTCTATGGCGGGATGCCAGGCCGGCGGGCGCGCGAGCTGTGCCCGCAGCTGATCTTCGTCGATGGGCATTTCAAGGAGTACCAGCGGCTCGGCGATGCGGCGATCCGCGTCCTCGGCGACTTCACACCGGCGATCGAGCGCATCTCGATCGATGAGGCGTTCGCCGATGTCGCCGGGTGCGAGCACCTGTTCGGCCCGCCGGTCGACATCGCGCGCGAGATACGACGGCGAGTGCGGGAAGAACTCGGCCTGCCGATCTCGGTCGGCGTGGCGCGCACCAAGCACCTGGCCAAGATCGCCTCGCAGGCCGCCAAGCCCGACGGACTTGTCGCGGTCGACCCGGCAAGGGAGCTTGAGTTCCTGCACCGACTGCCGGTGGAGATGATGTGGGGGGTCGGCCCGGCGACCAAGAAGCGCCTGAACGACAACGGGGTCGTAACCATCGGCCAACTGGCGGAGACGCCCGGCCGGTCGCTCGAGCACCTGCTCGGGCCGGCCGCCGGCGAGAAGCTGCAGGCTTTGGCGTGGAATCGCGACGCGCGACGCATTCAGACCGATCGACGAGCGCGATCGGCCGGGGCGCAGTCGGCGCTCGGCAAGCAGCGGATCGGCACCGAGCTGATCCGCAAGACACTCCGCCATCTCGCCGACCGCATCGCTTCGCGCCTCCGCGATCGGTCACTCACCGGGCGAACGGTGACCGTCCGCGTCCGCTTCGCCGATCTCCGCTCGGTGACACACGCAGCCACGCTCGGGGCACCGATCTCGGCAACCGCTATCCTCGCCGAGGTCGCCGAGGACCTAGTCCGCGCGGTGCTCCGCGCGCACTCGGACGAGCGCTTTCTTTCGCTGTTGGCGATTTCGGTGTCGCACCTTGAGCAGGATGCGGCGATGCAGTGGGAGCTGCCGCTCGGCACTCCCGACGACAAGCGACGCCCGGGAACGCGGAGAGGTGCGGCCCGCTTTGCTGCCGACCGTGCTGTCGACGCAATCCGCGATCGCTTCGGCTGGGAGGCCGTCGGGTATGGCGCAAACGCCATCGACCGGCGCGGCTCGGTGCCCGATGCCTTCCGGGAGCTGGCGGAGAAGGAGCTTTGAGGGCTCCTCGAGCGTGGCGAAGGCGTCGGTATCAGTGAAGCGCGAACTCCGCACGCACCGCGCGGACGTCATTAGCGCCAATGAGGAGGCGATGGGCGACCGAGACGGAATGGACGGGGCCGTCAATTTCGCGACGCCAGAAATCGAGAAAGCGCTGGAGGCCTGGGAACGCGGGTGCCAAGTCGTAATGCTGCCATACGAAGGATTGGAGGAGCCCGGGATGATCGGGGAGACGGTAGAGAATATTGGCGGTGGTTAGACCAAACCCTACGATCGAAATATGCGGCCCGGCCACGTTGGCGCTCCTCGCGTCGCTGCGCTCAAGAAGGTTTTCGCAGTCAACGGAAAAACGCAACACTCCGATCCGCTGCACCACGCGGAAATGCTAACATTAGCAGCGACTTAGCCTGGCTGCTAACTGCTTGGCGATCCAAGCACTGTCCAATCGGCGTGGGGCGGAGACGTTGCGGGGGCCGCCGCGCGAAAGGGGACGTTCGATGACGATTGCGAATGAACGCGTGGGCTTCATCGGGCTTGGAGCAATGGGCGGTGCGATGGCGCGGCATCTGATGCGCGCCGGGGTTCGGCTCTCGGTCTACGCTCGGCGGCCGGAAACGGTCCGACCGTTCGTCGAGGCGGGCGCTGCGCCCGCCGACTCACCGGCAGAGGCGGCGCGCGAGGCGGCGATCGTCTTCACCAACGTCACCGCGACCAGCGACGTCGAAGAGGTTCTCTTCGGCGCGCGTGGGGTGCTCTCGGGGGCCGCCCCCGGGTCGATCGTCTGCGACATGAGCACGATCTCCGCAGTCGCAACCCGCGAGATCGCCGCGAGACTGGCCGAGGATGGCGTCGAGTTTCTCGATTGCCCGGTTTCGGGCGGCGCCCAGGGCGCGGAGGCAGCCACGCTGACGATCATGGTCGGCGGCAAAGCGGAAGTGCTGGCGCGCGCCCGACCTTTTCTCGATCGCCTCGGCAGCCAGATCTTCCACATGGGCGACGTCGGTGCGGGGCAGGTGACGAAAGCCTGCAACCAGATCGCCCAGGTGATCACGATTCAGGGGGTCGCCGAGGCGATGCATTTCGCGCAGGCAAACGGCGTCGACGGCGGCCGGGTGGTTGAGGCGCTGATGTCGGGCTTTGCCGGCAGCAAGATGCTCGGCCTCATGGGGCCGAAGATGGCGACGCGGGATTTCTCAGCAGGCATCGAGGCGCGGCTGCATCACAAGGACTTGGCAATGATCTCCGCCCTGGCAGACGAGATGGGACTGTCGCTGCCGGCGACCAAGCTGACTTCGCGCCAGCTCCGCAGTCTCATGGACCACGGGTGGGGGAACATGGACACGTCAGGCTTGTTGCGTGTCCTGGAGGAGTCCGAGAAGCAGTAGGACCGATCTAGAATTCCTGCCAATCCGGTTCCACGGCGGCGGCGAGGGCTGCCTGCATGCGGCCGACCGGACCGCCGCGGGCGGCCTTGGAGGCGGGCTTTGGCGACTTCTTAGGCGAGGCGGCGACGGCAGGCGGGGCGCGCCCATGATCGGCGGCAGCGAGCCTAAACGTCCCCACCTTGGTGTCCATGCCATCGGTCTGGGCCTGGAGGGCCTTGGCGGCGGCTGCGTTCTGCTCGACCAGCGCGGCGTTCTGCTGCGTGGCTTCGTCCATCTGCGACAGCGCTTTGTTGACCTCCTCGACATTGGCGGCCTGCTCGCGGCTTGCGGCAGCGATCTCCGAGACAATGCCGGTCACGCGGCCAATCGAGGAAAGAATCTCGGAGAGGGAGTCGCCAACGCGGTTCACCAGAGCGACGCCTTGGGCGACCTCGCCGGTCGAGTTGGTGATGAGGTCCTTGATATCCTTGGCGGCTTGCGATGAACGCTGGGCGAGGCTGCGGACCTCCGAAGCGACCACGGCAAAGCCGCGGCCGGCGTCGCCGGCCCTGGCTGCTTCGACCGCGGCGTTAAGGGCGAGAAGGTTGGTCTGGCGGGCGATCTCATCGATGACGCCGATGATGTCGGCGATCTTTCCGGACGACGTTTCGATGCGGGCCATGGCATCGACCGCTTGCGCGACCACTTCGCCGCCGCGATCGGCGACGGTCCGCGTGCCGATGGCAAAGTGATTGGCCTGGTCGGCGCTCTCGGCGTTCTTGCGAACGTTCTGAGCGATGATCCCCATCGAAGCGGTGGTCTTTTCCAGACTGGCCGACTGTTCCTCGGTCCGCTGCGAGAGGTCCGTCGTGCCGGCGGAGATCTCGCCGGTGGCGCCAGCCACTTCGCGGGCGGCTGCGGCGATGGCGCGAATTGTCTCGTGGAGACCCTCCATGGCGAGATTGAAGTCGTCGCGCAGCTGGCGGTATGCCGCGGGGAAGGTGTCGCTCAGGCGGAAGGTCAAGTCGCCTTCGGAAAGGCTTCGCAGGCCGGCCGCCAGGGCATCGACCACGCCGGCCTGCTCACTGGCGGCTTGGCGCTGACCCTCTTCGTTCTTGCGGCGATCGGCTTCGGCGGCCGCGCGTTGCTCGGCAGTCGCTCCTTCCAGGCGCCGTTTCTCGAGCCCGGTATCGCGGAAGACAACAAGGGCCTTGGCCATCTCGCCGATCTCGTCGGCCCGATCGGTCGAGGGCACGCTGACATCGAGCTTTCCCGCCGAGATTGCGGTGGTGACCGAAGTCAGTTCGGAAAGCGGGTCGACCAAGCGGCGGTTGAGAAAGCGCACCCCGAATAGGAGCAGGCCGAGCAGGGCGGCGATCGTTGCCACCATCGACCACAAGGTGAGGTGGGTTGCTGAGGCAGCGCTCTGCTCGATCCCGGCGTTAGCCTTGCCGGCGTCGGCGACGATTTCATCGATGACAGCCCGGTGCTCCTGGTAAGCGGCGGTGACCGCGTCGTAGCCGCGCCGGGCAGCAGCCTGGTCGCCGCGCGCCAGCGCCGGCAACATCACGTCGTCCAGCGCTGCCCAAAAGCGCACAACGGCAGCGTGGGAAGTTCGCGTCAGCTTCTCCTGAAGAACCGGGTCGAGCGTCGATTCCTGCCAGTATTTGCGGCGGTCGTCATAGTCGGTGCGCAACTGCTTTAGTCTGGCCTCGCTCTCCGGCAGCGGCTTGGCGCGATCCACCGCCAATGTCGCCTCCAAGTAGGCTTCAATGACGTATTCGGGGGGCGGCAGGATGTCGGCCACGAGGTCCTTGCCGAGCACGATGTCGTTGTACATCGCGCCGCCAACCCGTGTGGCATTGACCGAGAAGGCGGTAACCGCCGCAGCCAGCGCGATGCCCGCGCCGAGAACAGCCGAAAAGGCGTAGAGAGTAGCCCGTATCCGCATATCATCCCCCCGACAACGCTGGCCTGGCGGATGAGTCGAATGGCCCGGCGTCTCGGCGATGATGAATCACTGATGACTTAGCTGAGGTTAACGTCGCGGGCCGCCGGCCCGCAGTCGCGCGAAGAGCCGCCCAGCGTGCGGAATGAGGCCAGCCGGGGGGCGCAGATAATCCTCGGAGATGCAGATAGTCCTCGGAGATTAGATGCCGGCTGGCCTCGCAAGGCAGACCTGTTCCGCGCGCACGCTCAGCCTTTGCCGTGGCCGTTCCCGCCGCCGTGGTCTCCGGAGTTGCCGTGCCCTGGATTGTCGTCGCTCCTGCCGCGGCCCGGTTCGCCCATGTCGTTTCCTCCGGGATTCGGGCCGGCGTTGCCATTCGGCCCGCCATTGCCGGGATTGCCTACCGGCGGCGGGCCGGGTGGTGAGGGGGGCGCGATGGGACCGGGCCGCTGCCCGGCGGGCCCGCCGAAATCCAAACCGGGTGTCAGCGGGAGGGGAATGGCTGCGGCGCGGATGTCGCCGCAGGACTCGACCGGGAGGCGGAAGTCCTGGCGAAGCGGCGCCTGCGAGACGACATAGGGGAAGTCCTCCCGCAGCCTGCCGTTACGCTCCGGGAGCGCGGTGACGGGACGGGTCGCCAAGGCTATCCCGGTCACCGCCATGCTGCAGGCGCCGGACAGAAGTGCGCAGCGGCGGTCAGCACCGCAGATTTCCGCGGCACCGGCAAAGAGCGCGAGAGCGCTATCGCCGTTGGCGGAGACCGCAAGATCGAATGCGGTTCCACGGAGCGCCATCACGGCGGTCGGCGTACGAATAGAGTAGGCCGGCTTGGGGCTTTGCCCGCTGACAAAGCGGAAGGCGCCGCGCGTCGCCGTCAGCGCAAAGCTGGACGCAGTGCCGTCCCGTCGGAAGACGAAGTCGTCAACGGTCATTGCCGAATTGGGACCGACGACCAACTTGCTCGCGTCGGCGAAGACAATCTGGAGCTGACCGGTTGGGCCGGTCTGCAATCGGTCGCCCATGAAGATTGGAAAGCCGACTTCGGCAGCCTGCTGCCCGTCGCCGCCAATGACAAGGCCCAAGGCGGTGTAGCCGACGACGCTGCCGGCAGGGGCAGCAACCGCCGCCTCGCAGGACGCCGCCAGCCCCAGAGCCAGCTTGAATACCCACGAAAGCCTCAGCATCGCAGCACCCCCCCTCGCCGCGCCTTCATCAACGGCGGTGACGCGCGGAGAGTCAAGCAGGATCGGCTCGGGCGGTTGTCGGTTATCGCCAGCGCTACCCGGCCGCGGCTTTTGCCACGTAGCGCGCCAGGGCGTCTTTCTCTTCGTCGCTGAGCGAATCGAAGGCGGGCATCAGTCCAAGCCCGGTCTCCAAGACGCGACGTACGCGGTCCTCGTCCGGCTTAAGCTCGTCAAGGGATGGACCGATTTCGCCCGCCGCTTCGGCATCGCGAAGCCTGTGGCAAGCCGCGCAAGGCGGTTTGGCATCGCGGACGAAGAGTGCGCGGCCGCGCTCGATGGCGGCATCGGACGCGGCTCCCGCCGCGCCGATGCCGAACATGACGCCGCCTATCGCGAGCGGCGACCAAAAGCGAACGTAGCGCCGCCAGCTCAAGTTAAGCGACGGTGATCTTGAAGCCGTGTGCCTTCCAGCCGCTGTTCAGATAGCCGGAAGCGTTCTCGGCCGACGCCTCTTCCTGGACCTTGCCGGTAGAATCGGTCACGCGGCTGGCAAGGTCGTAGCTGCCGGCGGCCAGGGTCGCCGACAAGACGAACTGCCGCCAAGCGTACTTGCCGAGGTCCGGCCCGGTCAGCCGCGCCGTCTGCCAAGTCTTGCCGCCGTCCGTCGACACTTCGACTTTGGCGACGGCCTCCGAGCCGCCCATGGCAACGCCGGCAATCTGGAGCTTGCCGGCCTTGAGCGGCGCGCCCTCCGGTCCCGGCGAGTTGATCCACGACTTGGCAGCCATCTTCCATACGGACGGCTGGCTCGGATCGCCGCGCCCGCCGGGCGGCGTCATGCGGTAGCCGGTATTCTGGATCGCCGCCTTCGACTGCTCCTTGGTGAAGGCCAGACGCTTCACGTATTTGACGTTGTTGACGCCGCTATAGCCGGGGACGATGAGCCGAAGCGGGCCACCATGCGCCAGCGGCAGCGGCTCGCCATTCAGCTCCCACGCCAGGATTGCGTCCTGCATCGCGTCAACCGGGACCGAGCGCTCGACCATCACGGTCAGCGGATCGACACCGGCGGCAAGCGTTTCGCCACCGGTGCTGGTCATGTAGTCCATGCCGGCAGCGACACCGCCGACCGCAGCGACGACCTCGCGAACGGGAACGCCGCTCCAAATGACACAGCCCGCCGCGCCGACCTGCCAAGGCGTGCCGGACGGCTTGTTGGCAAAATAGCCCCGGCCGTTGCCCGAGCATTGGAGGACCATGGCGACGGTCTCGAGGCCGAGCGCCTTCAGCTCGGCGACCGAGAAGCTGCGCGCCGATCCCACGCCCTCGACGGCGAGTTGCCAGAGGTCGCGATTGGCGACGATGGCGGCGTCGGGCGCGGGCAAATTGTTGCGAATGAACAGCCGATCGGTCGGCGTGATGACGCTGGACCCCAGAGCGGACCGCTTCGTCTCGATGGTGGTCGCCGTATGGATGATCATGCTGTCAGCGTTCTTCCAGCTGACATAGGGCGGGAGGGTCGCCGGAGGAGCGGCCGCCGGTGCCGGTGCCGGCGCGGGCGCGGGCGTCTGAGCAAATAGCCGCGGTGCAAGGCCAACCGCGGCGACCGATCCGGCAGCGGTGGCAAATAGCCGACGGCGGCTGAGTTCTGGACCCTTGTACATCTTCTTCTCCCTCGCGAGATGTGCCGGAGGCGAACAGTCCCTCCGGGACACGGTCTTCTCACCTTTCGGCGTATTCGTTCGCGCTTTGTAACGCAAATGCGCCGATGCTTGGTACCGGCAACGGACCGGGCTTGCAGAAGGGGAAGCAGCGATGCGGACAGTTGTGGCCGGGCTGGGCCCGGCCACGTGAACACGGGATGCCAGTGCGAGCAGTCACCATCCGCACCGGCCCTGGCAGCTACGCTGCGGGCAGGAAAACCGGCTTGCCGTCCTTACCCACAACCGAGCTCCATGACTGGCGGATGAGCGCGATGACGCTCGCCGGAAGCGGCACATAGGCGAGGTCCGCGGCCATCTGGTTGCCGTTGCGGTAAGCCCAGTCGAAGAATTTCAGCGCCTCAGCGGCGGCAGCAGGGTCGGTCGGCTGCTTGGGGATGAGGATGAAGGTCGCACCGGAGATCGGCCAGGTCTCGCCGCCGGGCTGGTTGGTCAGGATGAGATTGAAGCCGGGGGCGGCGGCCCAATCGGCCTTGGCGGCCGCGGCGGCGAACGCAGCAGCACTCGGCGCTACCGCTTTGCCTTCCGCATTGATCATGTTCACCGTCGTCAGCTTGTTCTGCAGCGCATAGGCGTATTCGGTGTAGCCAATCGAGCCTTTGGTCTGCGCAACCGTTGCGGCGACGCCTTCATTGCCTTTGGCGCCTATGCCGACCGGCCACTCGACCGCGGTGGCGGCGCCGACGTTCTTCTTCCAATCAGGGCTGACCTTGGAAAGGTAATCGGTCCAGATGAACGTCGTGCCGGAACCGTCGGAGCGCTCGACCACCGCGATGGCCTGGTTCGGCAGCTTGACGTTCGGGTTGAGCTTGGCGATCGCCGCATCGTTCCAGTTCTTGACCTTGCCAAGGTAGATGGCGGCGAGGGTCGGCCCGTCGAGCACCAGTTGGCCCGAGGCAATGCCTTCGAGATTGACGATCGGCACATCGCCACCGATCACGGTCGGAAACTGCGCCAGCCGGTTCTTTTCAAGGTCGGCGGCCGAGAGCGGCATGTCGGTCGCGCCGAAGGTTACCGTGCGCGCATTGACCTGCTGAATTCCACCGCCGGAACCGATGGATTGGTAGTTAAGGCGGTTGCCCGTCTCTTTCTGATAGGCATCGGCCCATTTGGAGTACACCGGGTAAGGAAATGTGGCGCCGGCGCCGGAGATGTCCGCGGCCTGAGCGCTCGCGGCAACCGCCATGAGGCCGGTTGCCACCAGGGTACCGATCAGTTTCATCGTCTCGCATCCTCTTTAGGTGGATCGGTCAATACTCTCGGGGACGGCTCTTTCCCCTGCCCTCGCCCAGATAACGCCGCTGGTTGAAGATCGCACAACGGTTCGATGACGCTTTGATGACAGGCCCGCCCACGGGATCCCTGGTCGACAATCGGCGGGGCGACCGAAGACAAGCACGGCAGGTCGACTCCCTCCTCCGGCGGCACTAACATTCTTTCGCTTGGTGGCGGAGGGGCCTCGCAGCCAGGCGGTTTGGCGCTGGCCGAGCGCCAGCGCCCGGTCGGCCCGACCCCATAGCGGCTTGGGAGCGGCGAGAAGTGATCGAGGGTACCGACGTAGTGGGCGGTCGTCGAGTCAACGCCTCGACCGGAGCGACGCTCTTTAGGCGGCTCACGGCAGACGACTGGCCGGCTGTGGTGGAGCTCGAAGAGGCCGCATGGCCCCCTTCGCTGCGAGCGGATCGCGCAACCGTGGAATCCCGCTTTGCTCTCGGTCACGCAATGATGGGTGCGTGGCGCGGCGAACGGCTGGTCGGACTCGGGTGCTATGCGGCGAGCGACGCAGATCCGCGGGACGACGCGCTGTTCCCGCGCACATTTGTGGAATTCGCACGGATACCGGCCAGCGGGAACCCGCTGACAGCCTACACATACAACCTGTGCATCCATCCCGCCACGCGCCGGCTGGACGTGACGCTGCCGCTGATCGCGCGGCTAATGGTCGACGCCCGCATGGCAGGATGCCGGCTTGCGGTCGGTGACGGCCGCTGTCCCTCATACAACGGCTCCAATGCAGCGCCCGATCGCGTTCGAGCGAACCGGCGATTTCGGGACGCGATCGACGCCTGGCAGCGGAGCGGGCAGCGCCCGCCGGACGAGGACCTGATTCTCGACCCGGTCTTGCGGTTCTACCGCCGGACCACCGGATGCAGCTTCATTCATCTGCGCCCGGGATTCTTGCCGGAGGATATCGCTGCCGGCGGGTTCCGGGTCATCTTTCTGATCGACCTTGAAAGAGCGACGAGCGCGAAGAGATGACCGGCGCCCCTCGCGAGTTCGATCCGTTCGCGCTCACCGGCAAGACCGACCGATATGCCGTCTTCAAGCAGTTTCGCGCCGAAGCTCCCATCGCCCGCGGCGCGCCGCCGTTTCCTCCCACCCGTCGGGGCGTCTATTTGTTCGCCTCCGATCTGGTGGAGCAGGCACTCAAGCACCCGGCGTTGCCGCACGCGCCGCCGGGCGACTATGAGGCCGTTCGCAACGAGGCCGCGAAGAACTTCGCATGGGGCCAGATGATACGCTGGATGCTGTTGTCGGACCCGCCACGCCACGCGCAGCTTCGACGCCCCGTCGCGGCTTGGTTCTCGGAGACGACAACACGCGGCCTGGAGGGCAGGTTGCGCGAATCCGCGGCCAAACTGACCGCTGCGGCGGGCAGCCGCGGAAACTTCGATGTTGTCCGCGAGGTTGTCGTCCCATTTGTCGTGCATGCGCTCGACTGCTTCCTCGGTATCGAGATCGCTGACATCGAGTGGTTCAGGAAGCGGACGGCGCATTTGGCGGTGGTGCTGGACCTGCGGCAGGAGGGTGGGTGGGACGACGCAAACGCGGCGATGCGCGATCTATGCACGTTCGCCGAGCGAGAACTGGACCGACGCTCTGCTCCCGGCGAGCCGCGGCTGGTTGACGCCATGCTCGACCTCCAGCGCAGCGGGCAATGGACTCGAGACGAGGTCGTGGAGTCGACCGTGTTGTTTCTCCTGACCGGCCAGGAGACAATTATCGACGGGCTGGGAAACGCGATCGTAGCCCTCGCCCAACACCCCGATCAGGCTGAGAAGCTTCGCGCCGGACTGGCGGTCGACGGCAGGGTCGTGGACGAGTTGCTGCGCTTCGATGCCCCTGTGCAATTTGCCGGCTCGCGCATCGCCGCCAGCGATTTCGCGCTGGACGGCTTTGCAATCGCGGCAGGCGAGCCGGTGACCGCTGTGCTCGCCAGCGCCAACCGCGACGAGACCTGTTTTCGCAACGCCGATGAGCTCGACCTGGAGCGAACCGATGGCCGACGGCAGCTGTCGTTCGGCAGCGGGGCGCATCATTGCATCGGCCAACACCTGGCACGCCTGGAGATGCGAGTGCTGTTGGATGCGCTCTATTGCGCCATGCCACGTTGGACGCTCGATCTCGACGGCGTCGAGCGCCGCAAGAACATCTCGTGGCGCGGAGTGGTATCGGCTCCGGCGCGCATCGGCTGATGTCATGCCCGCCGACGGTGAGATCACGACGTGCCACCCGCCCGGTCGAATCCTCTACTACCTCTGCACGCGCAAGCATGCCTACACGATGGGCATTCTCCTCGCCTGCTACCCGACCTCGCTAGCCGCTTGCGTTCGACTGTTGCCTTACGAGGATCTGGGCGCTCTCAGATCGCTGGCGCGCGGCTCTTTCATCTTCACCGATTTCGATCGGCTTTCGCCGACACTCCTGGATCGGGCCGCTCGGTTCCACCGCTACCTGCAACATGAAGCCGGCGTAGCCACTCCCTGTCTCAACCATCCGCGGGAGTCGGCGATGCGGTTTACCTTGCTGAGGCGGCTGTGGGACGCAGGCATCAACGACTTCAACGTATACCGGCTCAACGAGGTCGAGAGAGTTGAGCGGTTCCCGGTGTTTCTACGCCACGAACGAGGCCACCGAAGTCCGGTCTCGCCGCTGCTCGCGTCGCGCGACGAACTTAACCGCGGCGTCGCCCGGGCCATCGCGACCGGAGGCGATTCCGACGACATCATGATTGTCGAATTCTGGAATAAGCCGGATGCCCAAGGTCAATTTCGCAAGTTCGGCGCCTACCGGGTCGGCGACACAATCTATTCGCAGCACTGCTTCACGCGCGAACACTGGTACGTGAAGGGGCCGCGCTACGGCGTGGCTGCCGACCGGGCGGCTCACGAATGGTATGTGCAGGCCAACCCGCATCGCGAGCAGTTGCGCCGAATCTTCGACCTTGCCGGCATCGACTACGGGCGGATCGACTACGCCGTCGTGGACGACCGTATTCAAGTCTACGAAATCAACACCAATCCGACGGTGCTGGACGATGCGCCGCGCCGGGAGGGTGACTTCGACAACGCCCCTTTCGCCTCCATGCACGAGGCGGCAATGCTGGCCATCGCGGCGCCACCCTTGGGCCCCCCGATCGTGCTTCCGCCGCAGTTGCGGGACCCGAAGCGTGCGACGATCGATGTCGCCGACAACCACTCGGCGGTAATGAAAGAAGTTGTCAGAGGGCTTCGCTGGCGGCGCGCGCGGGTCAACGTAGGGCGACTGGCCAAACGAGCCCTCAGCTGGGCGCTGCCCTCGCGCTGAGATTAATGGGCGGCAGTGCGCGAGGAGGCAGTTGCGGGAAATCGCGGCGGCGGTCGCCAGCGGCGCTGGATCGGATGCTCGCTGCCGGTCAGCACCATCGGCGTGCGCTTCACTCAAGGGGTGCGGGGCCGTATCGGCAACAGGGCCGAGAGGATGCCCAGAGCGCGGGCGACGCATCCGATCCTGACCAGCCAAAGCGACGACAGCGCGACTTCGCGTTCTCGCCCGGCGAGAAACCTCTTCGCCACGCGCCAAGCGTGACGAGGTTGCCGCACCGGCTCTTCGAGTAGCTTGAACGGCGAGAGTTTTCGCAGCCGACGCATCGCAACCGCGTATGCCCGGCCACGGACGGCTTGATCGCGAAGCAATCCGCCGACGCTGCGGGCATTGCGGTGAACGAGGACGACGGTCGGCGCCCAGACCGGCTTGCCGAAGTGGGCGGCCCGCGCCAGCAACTCGGTGTCCTCGCCGGTCGCCAGGCTGCCATCGAAGAGGCCGATCCGTTCGAACACGCGTCTGTCAAACGAGACCCCGTAGAGAAGCGCGTCGGCTGCCGGGAGACCCGGCAGGCGCCGGGCGAAGCGCAGCAGGTGGTCTGCCCAACAGACGAGACTGTCGGGGCGGTCAGGCATGACGGCGCTCGCTACCATGGCCGCGCCGTCGCGGTGAAGCCGCAGCCGTTCGCTTGCCCAGCCCGGCGCCGCCAGGCAATCGGCAGCGAGGAAAGCGATCCAGCGCGCCGTGGTGTTGGCGATGCCGATGTTGCGGGCGGCGCCGACGAAGAGCCTTTCCTGTCGCTCGAGCACCGGGACGTCGATCCCTTCGCCGACCAGCAAGCCGCGAGCGTCGCCGCCACCGGAATTCACCACAACAAGTTCGGTTGGCTGTCCTTGCGCAATGACCGACTTCACCGCCGCGACGAGTTCCGCAGGCGCGCCGACGCTGAGAACGACGACTGCGAGGTCGGGGAGAGGCGAATTCGCCGGCTCCGTCAGTTCGGCCATGACACCGTCTTATGCGGGTCCACAATGCCCTGCGCCCCCGACTCGACCGGGCGGCGGGCAAGGATCTCCTCCGGCCGTGCGCTCCACAGTCCGCCGTCGTCGCGGTGGGGGGGCAGGTACCGCCGCTGCGCCGGAACCCGTTCCAGACGCAGACCCGATTCGTCGGCAAGATAGTCGTAGCCAACCTCCTGAAAGCGCCGCTCAGGATCGAGCGCGTTGTATAGGTCGCGACGAACCCGGCGGCGCTGGGGGCTGATCATGCGCAGATGGTAGATGTTAAGGTCGACGTTGCGGATGGCATGGCCGGCACCCTCGGGGAACCACTGGCCATGAAGCTCCGAGCCGCCCAGGTCCTGGGGCGGGAACATCGAAAACAGCCGGGCTCGACGCTTTTCGCCCCACAGACCATCGACGCGATATTCGTCCGGGGAGTACATCTCTCGGAGGTTGAAGGCCCAGGCGGTCGGTCGCCAAGGGGCGGTCAGTCGGGGGATCGCCTCAGCCGTCGCCGCTTCCAGTCGTTCGTCGGGGTCGACGGCGAGTATCCACCGCGCCCCGAGGTCGCGCGCCGCATCGATCAGCGCGCCGCGGCGCATCCGCTCGTCGGAGTAAGCAGCCTCGCTCGCTCGGTCGTCGAACGACACCCAGCCGTCGACGAGCGGCTCGACGTTGGCGATCAGGTCGGGAACGAGTGCGTGGTCGTGGCGGAAAGAGAAGACGGCGAGGATGCGCGGGCGCCGACGCCACCAGCGGCGGGCGGATTGCTTAAGCTGGTGACTGATCATCGGTCCCGCCGGCCACTCGACGCCGCATCGGCCTACGGCGCCGCCAAAAGCCGAGGAACCTCAGCGAGCAGGTAAGCTCGCCGCTCATCCATGAACGACTTCAAGCTGAACGCATCGCTCTCGAGGCCGGCGGCGAAGGCCTCATACGTGAAGAGCTTGCGCGTGTCGCGTCGCATATCGGCGTCAATCGCGGCGTATCTCTCCCGGAGGAGCGGGCCTACCTTCTGCCAATCGAGCCAGTTGCCGGCAATCTCGAGCACGTGCCCGAGATAGCGCTTGCGGAGCGCCGGGACCGCCAGCAGCCGAGAGCGCAGCGGTTTCGACGGATCGTTCAGTCCGACCAGCGGATCGAGGCGCGTGTTTCGGCTACCGCTCGCGCCGAGGGCCTCATTGATGTCGTGTGCGATGAGGTGGAAGCGCCCGTCCGGGTGCAGGTAAATGCCGTAGTCGCTCGCCCGCGTCCAATAGCCGTCCGAATTGACCAACGCGACATCGACAGCCAGGAACTTCAGCACGCCGTCGACATCGAGGATCGGCTCCAGAGCCGCCTCGAGCCGGTCAAGCGGAGTTTCGGTGATAACTTTGAACAGGTTGATCAACGCGCGCCAGCTCTCGGGCCGGTCCTGGTTGTCGATCTCGTAGACCGACCGGTACTGGTCGATATCTTCGCCGAGATAGGCCATGCCGCCGCGGCCGTTCGGCGATCCAGGCACGTCCCAACGCACGCCGGCGCGGACGCGGAAGAAGTCCTCGGCGAAGTCGTTGTTGAATTGCTGCTGGTTGGCGTAGATGCCCCAGTTTTCACCGTTCAGCACGAGCCGCACGAAACCGACCTGCGGTGTCGGCAAGTACGCGCCCGAGATGCGCGCATAGAGATAGGTGCGCATGAACGTCGGATCGTTGAAGCTGTTGAGCAGGTTGAGCGTGCGGTATCGCTCGACGTTCTGCCCGGCATTGACGGTATCGAACCTCAGTTGGATCGGTCGCTTCAGGCCCTCGGCAATCGACATGAACGACGAGTTGCCACGGAAGCGCACTCCGACATCACGATTGACCACGCCGTCGACCGTCACCGTCGCCGGCATATAGATATCGGTGTTGAAGAAGCCCGCCATCTCGGCTTCCCAGTTCGCAGTGTCGAATGTGACGAACAGCGTGCGGATCCCTGGGTTGTCGTAGAGCGGTGTCCCGGCGAGGCTCGGGACATCCGCTGGCGTCAGAGTTATGCCGGGAGAGCCGGCTGCGACCGCTCCCGCGCCACCGAAACGGGGTCCGAAACGTGAGCGCGGCGGCAGAGTTGCCATGTAGGCGATCGCCGCCGGCCGCTCAGCGGCCTCAAGCAGGCCGTTCTTGTTGAGATCGAACTGCTTCTGGATTAGCAGGCGAGCGTTCTGTGCGAGGGCCGGGGGCGGGACAAGCAATGCCGTGAAGCCGAGGACGGCCACCGCGCCCAATCCGATCTTCAGGCTCATGTCCCCGCCCTCCCGTCGAACTCGCGCCTCCAGTCGACACCCGATCGACTCGCCAGGAGCGAGGAGTTCCCTCCCCTCCCGTCGCTCCGATCAGGTTGCACGCGCGCGTGGATCGCGGTCAAGCTGACGCATCCGTGGCGGCGAACTCATCGGCTCGCGGATAGGAGCCGCCGCGGGCCGTCTTCGCAGGCCCCCGGAAACGGCGAAGGAGGGGCTTGCCCCTCCTTCGCTTGGCAACCTTGAAGCGGGTTGCGTTTTGGGTGGTTAGGCCTTGGCCTCGCGGACGGCGCGGGTGACGAGGTTGGCCATCAGCGGGATCTTGAACCCGTTGTAGTTCACGGGACGAGCCCCACGCGTGGCCGCCTGGCCGGCGAGCTTGGCAAGGTCGGCATTGATCGGCTTGCCCTTGATCGTCTGCTCGACGGCCGCAAGGCGCCGCGGTACCGCGCTCACCGCGCCCACCGCAACCCGCGCATCCGACACGTTGCCGCCGGCGACCTTGATCGCCGCCGCCACGTTCACCAGCGCGAAGTCCCACGAGTTACGATCCGTCACCTTCTCGAAGTAGAAGTTCGAGCCGGCCCAGGTGTTGGGAATGCGGATCGCCGTCAGGATCTCGTCCGGACGGGTCGAGGTCAGGTGGGTGATGTCGACGTTCGGGCCAATGAAGAACTCTTCAGGTCCGATCACCCGCTGGCCCTTGCTGCTGTTCAGCACGAACTTGGCATCGAGCGCCACCATCACCGGCGCCGTGTCCGACGGGTTGACCGTAATGCAGCGGTCGACGTCGAACAGAGCGTGCTCGCGGTTGATGCCCTCCGGCGTGTCGGCAAAGCACGTCGTGCCGCCGGCGCGATAGCAGGGCAGGCCGTAGCGATAGTACAGGCAACGCGCATCCTGGCTGACGTTGCCGCCGATCGTTCCGACATTGCGGATCTGCGGGCTGGCAACCTTGCCGGCCGCGTCCGCCAGAAGGCGGAACTTGGCGACGACGATCGGGTTGGTCGAGACCTCGGTCAGCGTCGTCAACGCCCCGATCTCGATCCCGTCCGCCGTCTCCTTGACCCCCTTCATCTCGGCAATGCCGCCGAGGTCGACGACGGCTTTCGGCCGCTTGGCGCGTTCCTTGAACCACACCAGGCTGTCGTAGCCGCCCGCCATCTTCCAGGCATCCTTGCCGAAGCGGTCGAGCAGTCCGTACGCGTCCTTGAGCTGTGTCGGCTGATACAGCTCAAAGTTAGGCATCATGTCCTTGATGATCATATTGAGCCCCTATCAGACCGTGTTGATCTGGAGCGGCTTGTGAGCCTGTGGCCGCCCATTGAGATGGTTGACAATCTGGTCGATCGAGACCGGGTAGTGATTGAACGTCACCCCCAGCGCATCGGCGATAGCCGAGGCGATGGCCGCTGACGGACCGCCTTCGGCGGGCTCGCCGACGCCCTTCACACCCATCGGGTTCTGCGGATCGGGCTTCTCGACCGCAGCCCATTGGATCTCGGCGGGAACGTCGAGGTAGCTCGGAAGCTTGGAGGCTTCGAAGCCGACCGCCGCCGGGATACCGAGCTTGGGGTCGTAGACGTGGCGTTCCAGGAACGCCATGCCGAGGCCCTGCACCGCGCCACCCTTCATCTGGTTGGCGAGGCCCATCGGATGGAGGACGGTGCCGCAGTCGGCGACGCTGAGTATCTCCTTGACCTCGATCTTGCCGGTCTCGGTGTCGATCTCGACCCGCGCGAACGAAGCCACCAGACCCGGCGTCACGCCAACCTTGGGCAAGGTGTCCTTGGCGACCGCCACCAGACCGGTGCCGGCGACGTAGCCGACCGCGCTCTTAGTGACCGCGTTGATGTCGCTGGGGATGTCCTTACCCGAGTACTTGCCGCCGAGATCGATCGCCTTCTGAGCCGCCTGGGCCATGGTGATCGACTTGGTGGCATCGGTCTTGTGGACGACCTTCTCCTCGCCGAGATCGTAGTCATCCGGCTTGCCGCCGAGCACCTGCGCGGCGATGTCCAGAAGCTTGGTCTTGGCGTCCATCGCCGCCACGTACATCGTGCGCGAATGGGTGGACGCGGTCAGGCTGCCTACTTGCGAGCTGTTCCACGGCGTGCCCTTGCGAGTGTCGCCGCGCTCGACGACGGCATTCTCCCACTTGTAGTTCAGGAGTTCGGCGGCAACGCGCGCGGTTCCGTAAACCGATGACGTGCCGAGGTTGCCGACGCCGGTGTGGACATGAAGCTTGCCGTCCGGCGTGATGCGCAACAGGCCGTCGAAGCCGTTGCTGCCCGCCGAGTGGTAGCCCTGGCCGATGCCGACGCCGACAACCTTGTTGCCGACCTTGGTCTTGGACAGCTTGGACTTGTTCGCCCAGTCGAACATCTGGGCGCCCTTGTCCAGTGCCTCCTTCATGAAGGCACTGGTGACCGGGCCCTGATCGGAGCCCATCTTGGCGGCGTTGTCCGGCGCGTTGATCTTGCGGATCGCCAGACGATCGATGCCAAGCTTGGCGGCTGCCTTATCGAGGATCGGTTCGAGAGCCGTGGTGAACTGGTTCTCGCCCGGTCCGCGCTGCGATCCCGGCGGATTGGTATTGGTGAGAACCGGCACGGCACGCCAGCGCATCGCCACCGGCTGGTAGACCAACGAGAGGCAGTTGCCGGCGGCACGGAAGTCGCCCGCGCCGAGGAACGGTCCGTTCTCCTGCACGATGTAGACGTCGGCGGCCTGGATACGCCCGTCGGCGCCAAAGCCGATCTTGATGCGGCTCTGGAACGAAGGACGCGAGGCGCCGGACATCGAGAACTCTTCGCCGCGGGTAACACGCAGCATCACCGGACGGTTGAGCTTCTTCGACATCAGCGTGGGGATTGCCATGCTGACATAGCCAGCGCCCTTGCTGCCGAACCCACCGCCGCAGAACTCGGCGACGTAGATGAGGTCGTCGGGAGCGACGCCGATGAAGCGCGACAGGTTGGGGATGACCGACGTCTGGCTTTGCGTCGAGCCATAGACGACCGCCTTGTTGCCCTGCCAGTAGGCGAAGGTCGAGCGCGGCTCCATGCAGTGGTGCGAGTAGCCTTGCGTCACCCAGGTTTCGTCGAGGACGAGCTTGGCGTTCTTAAGCGCTGCGTCGACATCGCCGTAGGACCAAGTGTCGCCCGGCTTGCCCATCGGCAGCTTGTCGTCACCGGCCGCCACGAAGTCCGCAACGTCCCACTTCAGGGTCTGCAGATTGATCTGGCCGCCGGCCACGTTGCCGTTCGAGCGCGCATTCGGCCCGCCCGGGAACAAGCTCTCCAGCGGATCGGTCACATGCGGCAGAACCTCGAACTCGATGTTGATCGCCTCGATCGCCTCGGCCGCCTGCAGATCGGTCTCGGCCGCCACCGCCAGGATCGGGTCGCCGACGAAGAACACTTCGTCACGCGCCAGAATCGGCTGCTGCGGGGGCGGGAAGGGGTAGCCGGGGATGCTGACGTCATTGTCAGTGAAAATGCCGATGACCCCCGGCATCTTCAGAGCCGCCGATGTGTCGATCTTCTTGATCCGGGCATGCGGCACCGGGGAAGTGAGGAGCTTGGCGAAGACCATGCCATCCATGCGGATGTCTTCGGTGTACTTCGCCCGGCCGGTGACTTTTGCTTCAGTATCCGCCGGAGTGAAGTTCTGTCCGACTAATCTGTAGGCCATTGCTTAAGCCTCCTGCGAGGCGCGCATCACTGCACGCAGATAGGGGTCGTAGTTCCCGCACTTGCAGAGGTTGCCGGACATCGCCAGACGCACCTGATCAACCGTCGGCTTCGGGTTCTTGTTCAACAGCGCCACCGCCGACACCACCTGACCAGGCGTGCAGAAGCCGCACTGCGGCCCCATCTCGGCAATCATCGCCCGTTGAACCTTGTGCAGCTGGCCGTTCGGGCCCTCAATGCCCTCAATCGTCACCAGCTTCTTGCCGCGCACCGAATGCGTCAGCGTCGAGCAGCCATACACCGCCACGCCGTCCAGCATCACCGTGCACGCGCCGCACTCGGCGCGATCGCAGCCGACCTTGGTCCCGGTCAGACCAAGCTTGTAGCGCAGCGTCTGCTGCAGCGTCTCCTGCGGCAGCACGTCAACCCGCCGGTCAACCCCGTTCACGTTGATCGTCATCAGCCGCTCAACGGCTCCCGCCGCCTGCGCCTGCGCCTGGCCGGGCTTGCCAACCAGCACATAGCCCGACGCCGACACCGCGACGCCCGAAGCTACTACGCCCTTGATGAAGTCACGCCGCGATGCCTTCGTCCTTCCGGCATTCGGCTGGCCATGATCGGCATGATCATGCCCGCAATTCTCTGCACGGCTCTCGCCCTGCAGCCCTACGTCACGGTCGTCCATGAGCGTTTCCCTCCCTGGTCGCGCGGCGGCGATCAACTCCTCAGCCTGCTGGCGCAGGGTCGGCCGGCCCCCCGATTGACCAGCGTCTCCCTCCCACGCGGGCTAAAGCCCTGCTCAACGGCAGTCCCGCCATCCGCAACCTCCAGCAGATCATTTTAGCGCCGCGCGCGCAATATGACGCCGGTCCCGGGGAATGATGGATAGCAACGGCCGGCGGCACGACACGCGCGCCACCGGCCGGAACCGGGGGACGGCACGCCGGCAAGGATTTCCGGCGTGCCGCCGAGACTATTTCTTTGCGGTGACGGCGCCACGCAGCACGTTGCTGGCCTGGGCTTCGTCGATATAGGCCTTCACATCGGCGGGAAGCAGGAAGCCCTCTTTCTCGAGTCGCTGCGCTGCCGCGGCGACCGCCTTCACGTAACCGTCGTGCGTCTTGTAGCGCTCTTCCAGCGAGAGCCGCGGGTCGCCGGTACGCTGGCGATCGGCCAGCGTCGCGGCAAATGGGATGTGCTGCCCATCCGACTCGCACCCGTCCGGGCCGCCGAACTCGGCCGCACGCACAGCCCAGCCGGTCGTGGTGGCAATCGGCGCGGCGACCGCCGGAAGGCGGACGCCGGCGATTTCATTGCCGTCCCGATCGACCTTGGGGACGAAGATCGGGTACGACGGCCGCCCAACCACCGACGGAGGGTAGTTGGAAACAACCCCGGAGGTGGCGAAATCGGGACCGAAGTCGAGCACGTAACGGGTGGTGATCGTGCCGGTGTAGGTCACACCGGGGATCGACGGCCAGCCAAGATCCTGCTGCGGGACGGTGCCGGTCTGCGAGCCAGGGCGGGTTACGGCCTTGGCGCTGTTGGCAGCAGTCGGGATGCGGCTCGCCGGCGGCGGTGTGCCCGCCGTCACCCACTTGTCGAGCGCCACCAGCAGCGCCCGATGCGCCGGGTAGGGGCTTGTCGGGTTGGTGAACTGCTGGCACGAGCCTCTTTCAGCGGCGTTGCCGACGCCGTGCGACAGGCCGGACATCAAGTAGTAGCGGACGTCCTTCGGCTCCTTGAGGTCTCGCCCCTGACTGTCGGTCGTCAGGAGCGACCCGGCCTTCACCCAGTATTCGTTCGACGTATTGACCTCAAACCGCTTGGGACAGGTGTTGGTCGCCGTGCAGCGATCGTCGCGCCCAGCGGTCTTGCCGGTCAGATGATCGGTCGTGGTCTGATGCGCGAAGGGAAACATCCCTTCCGGGAAGAGGTGGTTCTGCCGGTTGCGCTCCGTCCGTCCGGGATAGGCAAAGCGATAGTTGATCTGATCGCCATTGCCACCGGCGGTGTGACTGAGGATGCCGTCGATGACCCGCTTGCCGTCCTCGTCCTGGTTGAAGCCGAGGGCCACAAAGTCGTTCAGCGTCCGCGAGGGCTGTGAGATCGAGAAGCTATAGGTGTGCTGAATGTCGCCGGCGAGCGGATTGTCGGTCTTGGCGTTACGGAAGAACGAGATCACATCGCGGGTGGCCGCGAGGCCGATGCCGGCCACCACTGGATCCTTCGCCGTGTAGGCAAACTCATAGATCGCGCTCTTCTTGAAAGCCGTACCGGCCGGCAGCAATCGGATCGAGGTCGGGGACGCGTATTCCCAACCCGCCGCGTCGATCGCCGTCGGCTTGTCGTCGAGGCGGTCGCGCACGGTCAGCGTCGCCTTGGACTTTTCCAACGAAGCGGCGGGATAGGTGAGATCGCTGCTGGTCGTGCCGGCGCGGTCGAACACGATGTATTCGTAGGCGGCGCCGGTCACGTCGGCAGTCGCAGATCCCGCCGGGTACTTTGCTACCGGCACACTGATCTTCATCAACTTCGGGTTCCGCGGATCGTTGGCCCCGGGATCCCAGCCCATCGAGACGACGCTGTAGCCAAGGTTCAGGATGAAGCCCTGCCCGGCGTCGGCGGCGGTGGTGGGATCGTTCGTCACGATGCCGCCATTGATCGTTCCCAACCGCATCGCGCCGCGGTTGTTGTAATCGACGAACATCCGGTGATTGCCTTTGGCGAGATCGACCGGCTTCAAGATGAAGATGTCGGTCGAGTACTCGACATTGCCCTTGGCGTTGCGCGGAGCGAGAGCGATATCGGTGATGACGGCGTTGTGCGGATCGAGCGGGTTCAACTCGCCAAAGGCGGTGCCGCGAATCTTCTCATACTGCCCGACGGTGCCGAACGATTTCCCCTCGAAAGTGGGGGACTGCCCGGGACAAAACGTCGGCGACTGCGATTGAGCGCAGTCGATCTTGATCCGCGTAATCTTCGCGTGCGCCAGCGAAGTGGAAGCCAGAGTTGCGACGGCAGCAGCTGCGACGCTCGTCATCAGACGGCGGTAAGCGCGATTGTATTGCACGGATGTCCCTCCCCAGGGTTCGGTTTATGCCGATCGCGCAGCTCCGGCGCCGCGCTACCCAAGGATAATCCGACTTCGAAAGATAAGATACTCAGCGGCGCGGTGCGCTGCAGCCGTGCGTCGTGCCCCCAGCCGATGCGGACGTTTTGCCCTTGATCCAAGTCAAGGCCGAGGGACGATCCACGACCGTGTTTGGGGAGGAGAGCCGCAAGGCCGAGGTGACGGAGTTCAAAAGGGGTGACGCGGCCGACGCGCCGCAGGGCGGAGGGAACCAATGGGCGACACTGTCAAGTACGTGCTGGATGAAACGCGCATCCCGAAGAGCTGGTACAACCTCGCGGCGGACCTCCCGGCGCCGCCACCGCCGCCGCTCCACCCGGGCACTCTGAAGCCCCTCGGCCCGGCCGACTTGGCTCCGCTCTTTCCCATGGAGATCATCAAGCAGGAGGTCTCCAACGAGCGCGAGATCGAAATTCCCGGGCCGGTGCGCGAGGTTTACCGCCAGTGGCGGCCATCGCCGCTCTTTCGCGCCCGGCGGCTCGAAGCGGCGCTGAAGACGCCGGCGAAGATTTACTACAAGTACGAGGGAGTCTCGCCCGCCGGCAGCCACAAGCCGAACACCGCAGTGGCCCAGGCCTTCTACAACAAGCAAGAAGGCGTCAAGCGGCTCTCGACAGAGACCGGCGCGGGCCAATGGGGGTCGGCGCTCTCCTTCGCCGGCGCTCTCTTCGGCCTGGAAGTCCAGGTGTTCATGGTCCGCATTTCCTACGATCAGAAGCCTTATCGGCGGGCGCTGATGGAGACTTACGGAGCGCAGTGCATCGCTTCGCCGTCGCCGCAAACCAAATACGGGCGAGACGTTCTGGCTACCGACGCCGCACATCCCGGTTCCCTCGGCATTGCCATTTCCGAAGCCGTCGAGGTCGCCGCTACGCGTGACGACACCAAGTACGCGCTGGGATCCGTGCTTAATCACGTGCTGCTCCACCAGACCGTTGTCGGCGTCGAAGCGATGGCGCAGCTCGACCTCGCCGGGGATTATCCCGATGTCGTCATCGGCTGCACCGGTGGCGGATCCAATTTCGCCGGTATCGCCTTCCCGTTTGTCGGGGCATCCCTCCGCGGCGGACCCAAGACCCGGATCATCGCGGTCGAGCCAGCGGCCTGCCCGAGCCTGACCCGCGGCAAATACGCCTACGACTTTGGCGACACCGGCCACCTCACCCCCCTGGTTAAGATGCACACGCTGGGCTCAGCTTTCGTGCCGCCGGGCTTCCATGCCGGAGGGCTGCGCTATCACGGGATGGCGCCGATGGTCAGCTACATCAAGGAACTCGGGTTGATCGAGGCGCGCGCCTACCAGCAAACAGAAGTGTTCCACGCGGGGGTCACGTTTGCCCGCGCCGAGGGGATTGTTCCAGCGCCGGAGGCGAACCACGCGGTCAAGGGAGCGATCGACGAGGCCCTGCGCTGCCGCGAAGAGGGTACAGCGCGAACCATCCTTTTCAGCCTCAGCGGCCACGGCCACTTCGACATGCAGGCCTATGCCGATTTCTTTGCAGGCAAGCTCAAGGACATTGCCTATGACGAGCGGGCGCTGGCGAGCGCCCTGTCGGCGCTGCCCCGCGTGGAAGAGGCGGCCTGAGAGGAGATCAACCGGTCGTTGCTGCTGGTTTTCGCGCGACTGGGGTGGGCGCTCGCTCTTTCATCCGCATCCTATGATCCCGATCAAAACGCAGCGCTGTGACGGTGGTTAGGGTCGGCCCCGAAAAAGCGTGGAGTGATTTCGGGGCACGCGCATGGGGCAAGAGACCATTGGCCCGACGGCCAATGCGAGTACACGGGCGCTTTGGCTTTCGACGGTCGCCTTCACGATCTGCTTCGCAGTCTGGACGATCTTCTCGATCGTCGGCGTGCAGATCAAGAAGGACCTCGGCCTCACCGACACCGAGCTCGGCCTGCTGGTCGGAATGCCGGTTCTTACCGGCAGCCTGATCCGCCTCATGCTCGGCGTCTGGGCCGATCAGTATGGCGGCCGGGTGGTCTTCGTCGCCGTCATGCTCTCGGCTGCCGTGGCGACTTGGCTTCTCACCTTTGCCACGACCTATCCGACGTTCCTCTTGGCAGCGCTCGGCGTCGGAATCGCCGGCGGCTCGTTCGCAGTCGGAATTGCCTACGTCTCTCGCTGGTTCCCGACTGAAAAGCAGGGGATGGCGCTGGGGATTTTCGGCGCCGGCAATGTCGGGTCGGCGGTGACCAAGTTGCTGGCGCCCGTGGTCATGGTCGCCTTCGGTTGGAAGATGGTGGCGCAGCTCTGGGCGCTGGCCCTGGTGCTGATGGCAGCGGTCTTTTGGTTCGCCACCGAAGACGACCCGCTGCTCCGGCAGCGCCGAGCCGCGGGCGTTCGGCCGGAGCCGATCTCGGCGATGATCGCGCCGCTGAAGAAGCTGCAGATCTGGCGATTTTCGCTCTACTACTTCTTTGTCTTCGGCGGGTTCGTCGCGCTAGCCCTCTGGCTGCCGCGCTACTATGTCGGCGTCTACAACCTCGACATCGTCACCGCCGGTTTCCTCGGCGCGTTCTACTCCATTCCGGGTTCGCTCTTCCGGATCCTCGGCGGCACGCTCTCCGATCGCTACGGCGCGCGGCGGGTGATGTACTGGTGCCTTAGCGGCTCCGTCGCCTGTACCTTTCTGCTTTCCTATCCGGCAACGAGCTACGTGGTCGACGGCATTCGCGGCCCGATCAGCTTCAGGCTTGCGCTCGACTTCATCCCGTTCATGGGGCTGACCTTCATCCTCGGCTTCTTCATGAGCCTCGGGAAGGCGGCGGTCTACAAGCACATCCCTGTCTACTATCCGGATCGCGTCGGCCCGGTCGGCGGCGTCGTCGGCTTGATCGGCGGTCTCGGTGGGTTCCTGCTGCCGATCGCCTTCGGCGCGATGAACGACTTCGTCGGCGTCTGGACGAGTTGCTTCATGCTGCTCTTCGCGATCGCCGCGGTTTCACTGCTGTGGATGCACTTTTCCATCCTCGGCATGCACAAGCACGAGGCCCCGCATCTGGCGGCGCCGCAATATCTCCCATCAGCCGACATTCTCGGACCGGTGCTGCCTCCAATCCCGTCGTCGCGTGCCTTGGCTCCGAGCCCGGCCCCCGGTGAGGGCGGCGGCCGCCGTCAGACCGCATGAGGAAGGGACTGTCACCATGACCACTGCTACGGCCGCGTCGCCCGGGGCAAGAACCGGCTGGCTCTCCGATTGGCAACCGGAGGACAGCACCTTCTGGCAGAGCAGCGGCAGGCGGATCGCATGGCGGACGCTGGCGATTACCACCGCGAACCTGTTCATGGCGTTCATCGTCTGGTTCGTTGTGTCGGCGCTGGTGGTCCGTCTGCCGGCGATCGGTTTCAAGCTGTCCACTTCGCAGCTCTTCTGGCTGGCGGCGATGCCCGGCCTGGCGGGCGGTACTTTGCGGGTTATTCATACATTCCTCATCCCACTCTATGGGACGCGGAGAGTGGTGGGCATCTCGACACTGCTCCTGCTCGTTCCCGCGATCGGCTGGTTCTTGGCCGTCCAAGACACCGCCACGCCGTTCCCGGTGCTCATGCTGCTGGCTCTGCTCGCGGGACTTGGCGGCGGCAACTTTTCATCTTTCATGCCGTCGACCAGCCTGTTCTTCCCCAAGCGCCTCCAAGGGACCGCGCTGGCGATTCAGGCGGGCATCGGGAACTTCGGCGTCAGCGTCGTGCAGTTCGTCACGCCGTGGATCATCGGCTTTGCGCTCGCTGGCACGCTACTCGGTGCCCCGCAAACGCTGACCAAGCCGGGCGGCGCAACTTCGCCGATCTGGCTGCAGAACGCCGCAGCGATCTACGTGCCCTTCATTGTCGTGCTCGGACTGGCGGCGCTGGTCTGGCTGCGGAGCGTCCCGGTCCACGCCAACTTCAAACAGCAGCTGGACATATTCAAAGAGAAGCACGCGTTCTTCATGACGCTGCTCTACATCATGACCTTCGGGTCGTTCTCCGGCCTGTCGACCACATTCCCGCTGCTCATCCTGCAAATCTACGGCAAGCTGCCGGGGGCACCTGATCCGCTGGCGTTCGCCTTTCTCGGGCCGCTGGTCGGCTCGGGTGCCCGCATACTCGCCGGACCGATTTCGGATCGCCTTGGCGGCGCCCGGGTGACGCATTGGTCGGGTATCGGCATGCTGGTGTCGGCGATCGCGGTGACGTTTTTCACCGCACCGACTTCGATGGACCAATTCCCCTTGTTCGTCGGGTCGATGCTGGCCTTGTTCTTCTTCGCCGGCGTCGGCAACGCGTCGACCTTCAAGCAGATGCCGATGATCTTCCCGCCCCGCCAGGCCGGCGGCGTCATCGGCTGGACCGGGGCGATGGCCGCCTACGGACCGTTCGCGGTCGGGCTGATGCTCGGCTACTCGGTCGCCTGGTTCGGAAGCTACAGCGCCTTCTTCTACTGGGAAGCCGCGTTCTGCGCGCTCTGTGTGGGCATCAATTGGTGGTTCTACGCCCGCAAGGGCGCGGAAAGGCCCTGCTGACACTGCCCCAAACCTCCCCCTTCGGAGAACTCTTGTGAGCCACTTCCTCGATCGATTGACTTTTTTCCAACGCCCGGGCGAACCGTTCGCCGGCGGACACGGCGTCACGACCGGCGAAGACCGCGGTTGGGAGGAGGCGTATCGTCAGCGCTGGCAACACGACAAAGTGGTGCGCTCGACCCACGGCGTGAACTGCACTGGCTCCTGCTCGTGGAAGATCTACGTCAAGGGCGGCATCGTCACCTGGGAGACGCAACAGACCGACTACCCGCGGACGCGCCCCGACCTTCCCAATCATGAGCCGCGCGGCTGTTCGCGTGGCGCCAGCTACTCCTGGTACCTCTACTCCGCCAATCGCGTGAAGTACCCGCTGGTGCGCTCGCGACTGCTGCGCCTCTGGCGCGCGGCACGCGCGACGTTGGCTCCGGTGGCGGCGTGGAAGTCGATCGTCGAGGATCCAGCCCGGCGGCGCTCCTACATCGAGAAGCGAGGACTGGGCGGCTTCGTTCGCGCGAACTGGGACGAAGTCAACGAGATCATCGCCGCGGCCAACGCCTACACGGTGAGAACCTACGGTCCCGACCGCATTTTCGGCTTCTCGCCTATCCCGGCGATGTCGATGGTCAGCTACGCGGCCGGCTCGCGCTATCTCTCGCTGCTCGGCGGCGTTTGCATGTCGTTCTACGATTGGTACTGCGACCTGCCGCCCGCTTCGCCGCAAACCTGGGGCGAACAGACCGACGTGCCGGAGAGTGCCGACTGGTACAATTCGGGGTTCTTCATCCTGTGGGGCTCGAACGTCCCGCAGACGCGGACGCCCGACGCCCACTTCTTCACCGAGGTTCGCTACAAGGGCGCTAAGGCGGTTGTCATCTGCCCGGACTATTCCGAGGCGTCCAAGTTCGCCGACCTGTGGCTGAGCCCGAAGCAGGGCACCGACGCGGCGCTCGGCATGGCCATGGGCCATGTCATCCTCAAGGAATTCCACGTCGAGCGGACGACCCCCTATTTCCAAGATTATGTGCGCCGCTACACGGATATGCCAATGCTGGTGCGGCTGGTGCGCCAGGGCGAGCATTACGTCCCCGAGCGATTTCTGCGCGCCTCCGACTTCGCCAAAGGCCTCGGCGAAGCCAACAATCCGGAGTGGAAGACCGTCGCCTTCGATGAGGCGACCGATCGGGTGGTCGTGCCGAAGGGCTCGATCGGTTTCCGTTGGGGGGAACAAGGCAAATGGAACCTCGAGCCGACCGCCTCCAGCGGCGAGGAGGTGAAGCTCCGCCTGTCGCTCGCCGACAAGCGCGACGAAGTGGCGAGCGTAGGATTCCCGTATTTCGGTAACCGCGAACACGACCACTTCCGTGGCACCGATCATCCGAGCGTGCTGCGCCGCTCGGTCCCGGTCCGGCGGCTGAGGCTCGCCGACGGCGACGCCCTAGTCGCGACCGTCTACGACCTCTTCCTGGCCAATTACGGTGTCGACCGCGGATTCGGCGGCGAGCATATCGGCAAGACGTACGACGATCCGGCTCCTTACACGCCGGCTTGGGCCGAGGCGATCAGCGGGGTGCCGCGCCAGCAGATCGTCACCGTCGCGCGGGAATTCGCAGCCAATGCGGAGAAGACCAAGGGCCGCTCGATGGTCATCGTCGGGGCGGGCCTGAACCACTGGTACCACATGGACATGAACTACCGCGGCATCATCAACATGCTGGTGATGTGCGGGTGCGTCGGGCAATCGGGCGGCGGCTGGGCGCATTATGTGGGGCAAGAGAAGCTGCGTCCGCAGACCGGATGGTTGCCCCTCGCCTTCGCGCTCGATTGGGCACGGCCGCCGCGCCAGATGAACTCCACCTCGGCGTTCTACGCACATACCGACCAGTGGCGTTACGAGACGCTTACGGTGGACGAGATCCTGTCGCCGACCGCGCCTGCCGACGCTCCGTCCGGTGCGTTGATCGACTTCAATGTGCGTGCCGAGCGGATGGGGTGGCTGCCCTCCGCCCCACAGCTCCAGGACAACCCGCTCGACATCGCGCGGCGTGCCGCGGGCGCCGGTATGGAAGCAAAGGACTACGTGGCGCGAGGTGTTGCCTCCGGCGAGGTGAAGCTGGCCTCGACCGACCCGGATAATCCCCGCAACTGGCCACGCAACATGTTCGTCTGGCGTTCCAACCTGCTCGGGGCCTCCGGCAAGGGCCACGAATACTTCCTCAAACACCTGCTCGGGACTTCCCACGGAGTGTTGGGCAAGGAACTCGGCGAGGAGGGGCGGGCGAAGCCGGAGGAAGTGGCTTGGCACGACAAAGCGCCGGAGGGAAAGCTCGACCTCCTGGTCACGCTGGATTTCCGGATGTCGACGACGTGCATGTACTCCGACATCGTCCTCCCGACCGCGACTTGGTACGAGAAGAACGACCTCAACACGTCGGATATGCACCCGTTTATCCATCCGCTGACCGCGGCGGTCGATCCGGCTTGGGAAACACGTAGCGATTGGGAGATCTACAAGGGGATAGCCAAGACCTTCTCGCGCATCGCACCCGAGGTGCTGGGCGTGGAGAAGGATGTCGTGCTGACGCCAATTCTTCACGACTCGCCGAACGAACTCGCTCAGCCGATCGACGTGAAAGACTGGAAGCGGGGCGAAGTCGCCCCCATCCCCGGCAAGACCATGCCGGCGGTCACGGTGGTCGAGCGCGACTATCCCGGGCTCTACAAGCGTTTCACCGCACTCGGCCCGCTGATGGCCAAGCTCGGCAACGGCGGCAAGGGTCTTTCCTGGAACACCGAGAGCGAGGTGGCGCTCCTCAAGCATCTGAACGGCAGCGTCGAGCGCGACGGTCAGGCCGAGGGCCTAGTCCGGATCGAGACGGATATCGACGCGGCTGAGGTGATCCTCAGCCTCGCGCCGGAAACCAGCGGCGAGGTCGCGGTCAAAGCCTGGAAGTCCCTCGGGAAGTTCACCGGGCGCGACCACAGCCATCTTGCCGCGCCCAAAGAAGACGAGAAGATCCGCTTTCACGATCTCGTCGCCCAACCGCACAAGATCATCTCATCACCGATCTGGTCGGGGCTCGAATCGGAGAAGGTCTGCTACAACGCGGGCTACACCAACGTTCACGAACTGATCCCTTGGCGCACGCTGACCGGCCGCCAGCAGCTGTACCAGGATCACCCGTGGATGCGGGCCTTCGGCGAGGGCTTCTGCGTGTATCGCCCGCCGATCGATACCAAGACCGTCAAGCCGGTGATCGATCGCAAGCCGAACGGCAACCCGACGGTCGTGCTCAACTTCATCACCCCGCACCAGAAGTGGGGCATCCACTCGACCTATTCGGACAATCTCTTGCTGCTGACGATGTCGCGCGGCGGGCCGATCGTGTGGATCAGCGAAGTCGATGCCAAGGATGCCGGCATCGTCGACAACGATTGGGTCGAGGCGTTCAACAGCAACGGGGCGCTGGTCGCCCGCGCCGTGGTCTCGCAACGCGTCAAGCAGGGTATCTGCCTCATGTATCACGCGCAGGAGAAGCTCGTGAACACGCCCGGCTCGGAGCAGACCGGGCAGCGCGGCGGCATACACAATTCGGTGACGCGGGCGGTGTTGAAGCCGACGCACATGATCGGCGGCTATGCCCAACAGTCCTACGGCTTCAACTACTACGGAACGGTCGGCTCGAACCGCGACGAGTTCGTCATCGTCCGCAAGGTCGCCAAGGTCGACTGGCTGGAACGGCCCTTTCCTGAAGCGCCGCGAATGGAGGCGGCAGAATGAAGATTCGCGCGCAAATCGGCATGGTCCTGAACCTCGACAAGTGCATCGGCTGTCACACTTGCTCGATCACCTGCAAGAACGTGTGGACCAGCCGCGAAGGCATGGAATACGCGTGGTTTAACAACGTCGAGACCAAGCCGGGCATCGGCTATCCCAAGGAGTGGGAGAACCAGAAACGCTGGAACGGCGGCTGGCGTCGTAAGGCCAACGGCAAGATCGAACCGCGGATGGGCGCCAAATGGCGGGTGCTGGCGAAGATCTTCGCCAACCCCGACCTGCCGGAGATCGACGACTACTACGAGCCCTTCACCTTCGACTACGAGCATCTGCAGACGGCGCCCGAACTGCAGGCCATGCCGACGGCGCGGCCGCGGTCGCTGGTCAGCGGCGAGCGGATGGAGAAGATCCACTGGGGGCCGAATTGGGAAGAGATCCTCGGCGGCGAATTCTCAAAGCGCTCGGCCGACGTCAATTTCGAGGGCGTGCAGAAGGAGATCTACGGGCAGTTCGAAAAGACGTTCATGATGTATCTGCCGCGCCTCTGCGAGCACTGCCTCAATCCAAGCTGCGCCGCTGCCTGCCCCTCCGGTGCGATCTATAAGCGCGAGGAAGACGGCATCGTCCTCATCGACCAGGACAAATGCCGCGGCTGGCGCATGTGCGTGTCGGGCTGTCCGTACAAGAAGATCTATTACAACTGGTCGAGCGGCAAATCCGAGAAGTGCATCTTCTGCTTCCCCCGGATCGAGGCCGGGCAGCCGACGGTCTGCTCGGAAACCTGCGTCGGCCGGATCCGCTATCTCGGTGTGCTGCTTTACGACGCCGACCGGATCGAGACCGCGGCAAGCACCGCGGCGGAGGGGGATCTCTACCAAGCTCAGCTCGGTGTCTTCCTCGATCCTCGCGACCCGACTGTGCAAGCCGAGGCGAGGAAGAGCGGTATACCCGAGGCCTGGATCGACGCGGCGCTCCGTTCGCCGGTGTGGAAGATGGCGATGGAGTGGAAAGTGGCCTTCCCGCTTCATCCGGAATACCGGACGCTGCCGATGGTCTGGTACGTGCCGCCGCTTTCGCCCATCCAGGCGGCGGCCAACGCCGGCTCCATCGGCTTTGATGGCGACATTCCGGACGTGCACTCGCTGCGCATACCCCTCCGCTATCTCGCCAACCTGCTCACGGCGGGGAACGAAGCGCCGGTGGCGCTCGCACTGCAGCGGATGCTGGCGATGCGAGCCTACATGCGCGCAAAGACCATCGACGGCGTGATCGACGAGCCGATTGCCAAGCGCGTTTCGCTCGCACCGCGGCAGATCGAGGAGATGTACCAGATCATGGCAATCGCCAACTACGAGGATCGCTTCGTGATTCCGACCGCCCACCGGGAAGCAGGAGAGGATGCCGCGAACCTCCGTGGCTCCTGCGGCTTCACGTTCGGTAACGGCTGTGCCGGTGGAGCGACGGAGGCCAATCTTTTTGCTCTCCGCCAGCCGGTCAAGACCCCGATGGAGGTTCGCTGATGGCGCGGACGTTCAAGGCGCTGTCGGCGCTTCTCAGCTATCCGAGCCGGGACCTGCAGGCGGCGATGCCGGAACTGGCGGCGGCGATCGACGGCGAGGCGCTGCTGCCTTCCGGCGAGCGTATTGCCCTGGCGCCGCTGTTCGCCGAGTTGGCCACCGGTGACCTGCTCGACCTTGAGGAGCGCTACGTCCTTCTCTTCGACCGGACTCGCTCGCTCTCGCTCAACCTCTTCGAGCACGTGCACGGCGAGAGCCGCGACCGCGGCCAGGCGATGGTCGACCTGAAGCAAGTTTACGAGAGGTCGGGCTTGAAGATCAGCGTCGGCGAACTGCCCGACTACCTCCCGCTGTTCCTCGAGTATTTGTCGACGATCGAAACTGCCGAGGCGCAGGGACTGCTCGGCCAGGCGCGGGGGGTGATCGCCGCGCTTGGTGAGCGGCTGGAAAAGCGCGGGTCCGCCTATGCCCGCGTTTTTGACGGCCTCCTTGCCCTGGCCGCGAGCGCGCCCGCGGCGGAGGACGTGCCGATCGCCGATGGCAATTCGGACCCCGACGACTTCGCCGCCCTCGATGCCAGTTGGGAGGAAGCCGGGATCGCCTTTGGACCGGAAGCGGCACCGAGCGGACGGGATCGCCTGGTGGCGCAGATGCGGGCGGCAAAGCGTAGGCCAGCCGTTGCGAAGGAATATCGCCATGGTTGACTACCTCAACAACGTCTTTTTCGGCTGGTATCCCTACCTCTGTGCGACGGTGTTCGCGGTGGGGAGCCTCGTCCGCTTCGACCGCGAGCAGTACACTTGGCGCGCCGGCTCCAGCCAACTCCTGCGTCGGCGCCAGCTGATGTGGGGCTCCAATCTCTTCCACGTCGGCATACTGACGATATTCGTCGGCCATTTCGTCGGTCTGCTGACGCCCATCGCGGTCTTCGATCTTCTCGGCATTTCTCACGGGTTCAAACAGAAGCTGGCCATCGTCATGGGCGGCGGCGCCGGTCTTCTCTGCCTGATCGGCATAAGTCTGCTGACCCACCGCCGGCTGTTCGATCCGCGCATTCGCCGCACATCGTCCTTCGGCGATCTGGCGATCCTGCTGATCCTTTTTGCGCAGCTGCTGCTCGGGCTGGTGACGATCGTGGTCTCCCTCGGCCATCTCGGCGGCGAGGAGATGGTGAAATTCATGAGCTGGGCGCAGCGGATCGTTACGCTGCAACCCGGCGCCGCGTCGCTGGTCGCCGATGTCAGCCCGATCTTCAAGCTGCATCTCTTTCTCGGAATGACGATCTTCCTGGTCTTCCCCTTCTCCCGGCTCGTGCATATCTGGAGCGCGCCGATCTGGTATCTCGGACGGCGTGGCTACCAAGTGGTCCGGAAGCGTGCGGGAGCGCCCGTGCGGCGGGGCGATCTGGTGGATGGCGAGACCGTGACGGCGGACGCCGCCACGCGGACCCAAGCCAGCGTTTGGCCGGCACGATGACGACGTTACTACCGCGTGGCGAAAGGGCGGTGCGCGCACCGGCCCCGACGCCCACCGAGGCGGAGGTCTCGGTCAATGGTGTGCGTGTGCCGCCGGAGGCGATCGCCCGGGAGATGCAGAACCACCCGACTTCATCGTTCCGACATTCCTGGGAGGCTGCGGCAGCCTCGCTGGCGATTCGCGAGATCCTCCTCCAAGAGGCGCG
>JAXMDC010000009.1:0-2404 GCA_046349035.1 Bauldia sp.
GGTCGCGCACGCGATCGCCGACCAGCGGCAAGCGCTGCGCGCCCCAGGGCTTCTCGGCCTCCTGCAGCTTCGCGTTGGCGAATTCCAGGATCGGCGGCTCGATCGTGCTCAGGGCGGCGAACATCCAACTGATCGCCCGCGCCCGCGCGCTCGCCTCGTCCGGCAGCAGGCCGCCGTAACGCTCGGCGATGTGGAAGACGATCGCGCCGGACTCGAAGAGCACCAGATCGCCCTCCTCGTAAGTCGGAATCTGGCCGAACGGATTGCGGGCGCGATGCGCGGGCTCTTTCAACGCGCCGAACGGGACGAGGCGGACCGCGTAGGGCTGGCCGACCTCCTCCAGCGCCCAGCGGATGCGCGTATCGCGCGCCAGTCCCTTGCCGCCATCCGGCGAGCGTTCGAAGGCGGTGATGGTGATCGTCATCGTGACGCTCATCTGGCGAAGATGCCGGCTGCAGGCAAGGCGGATGTGACCCGCTTGCACGCGATCGGCGCTCGGTTCTCGTCATCATGGAGCCCGAAGCGAGCTCGGCGGCGGCGCGACCGATCCTCTCTCGGTAGCGCTGCGCAACGCATTTCGGCAGGTCGATCAGCGGCAGATTACACGAGGCGGCTCGACAGCGAACCAATCCGCGTCCCAGCTTGGCGTACGAGATGCCTCCACCACCCCGCAGAACGCATTCGTCCGGAACCCGGAACCCCGTGCGGTTCGAATAGCTTCGGCAGCCGAACCGGAAGATGGAAGCGAAAGCCCGAGCGCGTTCAATGACGGTTTCTGGAACGGGACCCGCCACTTCATTCACGGGTACACGTATTGCGGGTACACCGCTCCTTTCGGTAATTTCGTGGTCAGATTTCCCGGCCCGCAGCCCTGTCCGCCGTGGCAGCGGCCTGGAGGCGGTTGATCCCGGCATGCGAAATGCGGGCGAAGACGGGATTAGGACCGACCCAAAAGTGCTTACGCCTGAGGGAGTCGAGGATGACAACCGTAACGCTGAGCGATCGCGCGCTCGAACAGATCAGGGCCTATCGCGCGGAGATACGCGCCCGCGGCGAAGCCCGCGACCTGCTGTTCGGCATTATGTGGTCGGAGGGCGGGTGGGTGTGGACCGGCGACCAGCCGGCATTCCCGGCGGACGGGAGGATCGAGGAGTGGTTGAAGCAAGTCCCCCCGGCCCAGATTCTCCAACCGTCTTTCAGTCTCGTTGGAGCGAACCGCGATCCCAATGACCCCTCCCAGTTGATCGTAACTGTCGGCGGCGACGAATTCTGTGTCGGGCTTCCCGTCGAGTTCGCTCAGCGAACAGCGGTCCACATCGACTTCGCTGACGGCGAGTTCCTAATCGCCGACTGATTCGAGGCTACGGGAGGGCCAAGTGGCGCCGCGGGTCGAACTGACCGATCTCGCTGTCGCCGAGCTGGACCGCTCGATCATCTACATGATCCGGCGCGAGGCCGAGCGCGCCGGTATGATCGCCGGCCTGACCTGGCAGACGCGCAAATACAGTTGGACCGAAGAAGCGTTCCTCGAAGTGAAGAAGCTTTGGCAGGAGAAAGAGTTCGCCTCGTTTGAAGAGGCAATGGATGCTGCCGGCAAGTTCGGCACGCTGAGCCGAGCCGAACCGAGCGAATTGGGTAACGCAGGTCGCCGGGATGGAGTGCTACGTGGCGTTGCCTGAGGATTTGAAGGCGCAGCCGGAGGTCAAGATCGACTACGACGGCAAGACCTTCTTCGTTGCACGTTAGTTGGAGCGCGCGACACTGTCCGCAGTACCGACTGCCGGCTCCAACTAGGTCTCCGCATCGCCAAAGCGCCGCTCCGTATCGGTCAAAATCCGTTCGCCCCTAGCACGCCGGCGGGCCAAGCCCGCATCGCCACAGCCTCACACCCCGCGACGCCAAGTTCGGGGCCGGCCATAGAGGCCGGAGCCCTATCAAGGGACGCAGCTCAAGTGCGGCGGCAGTTCGTGAGTCAGAACTCCCCTATCGAGCCCCGATCCACACGACAGCTGAGCTTCCGGCTGACCGCGACCCCCGCGACCAGCTCGATCGCCGCCCCGCGCCAGGATGCGCGCCTTCGCCAATCCCGCATCTACGGTCACTGGCCGACTGTTTCTCTCACCATCGACGCTGAAAAGGAGACCATCATAATGCCAACAAACCCCGCTTACCCCTGGCAACAGCCAGACGAGACACGCGAGCCGGACGAGTTCGACCGCCTCGGCGGTTCGTCCAACACTCCCCTCGATGTCGCCCGCCGCAACGCCTTCCGAAAGGTCTTCGGGCGCCAGGACGCCGAGGCCGCGGCCGCGCGCCGGGCGAGCGGCCGGGATGAATATGACGAGCTCGGCGGCGGCGCGACCGATCCCCTGTCGGTCGCCATGCGCGGTGCTTTCCGGCGGGC
>JAXMDC010000010.1:0-1526 GCA_046349035.1 Bauldia sp.
CGCGATGCCAGGGGTCGCCTGCTCGTCGGGGCCGCCATCGGCGCCGTCGGCGACTACATCGAGCGCGCCGAAGCGCTGGTCCAGGCCGGCGTAGACGTGCTGGTGGTGGACATCGCCCACGGCCACGCCGAGCATGCCATCCGCGCCACCGCCGCCGTCAAGAAGCGCTTCCCCAACGTCGAGCTCGTCTCCGGCAACGTCGCGATCGCCGAAGGCACCCGCGATCTGATCGAGGCCGGCGCCGACGCCATCAAGGTCGGCGTCGGGCCGGGCGCAGCCTGCACCACCCGCGTCGTCGCCGGCGTCGGCGTCCCCCAGTTGACCGCCGTCCTGGAGTGCGTCCAGGAGGCCGACCGGGCCGGCATCCCGATCATCGCGGATGGCGGCATCAAGGTCGCCGGCGACATCGCCAAGGCGATCGCCGCTGGCGCCGGCACCGTCATGATCGGCAGCGTCCTGGCCGGTACCGAGGAAAGTCCCGGTATGACCGTCGTCAGAGGCGGCGCCCGCTACAAGGTGTACCGAGGCTCGGCGTCCGCCGCCGTCGCCATCGACCGCCTCAAGCGCGAGCGCCCGGAAGAAGACCTCGACGAGCTGGCGGCCGGCGTCGTCCCCGAGGGCGTCGAGATGGTCGTCCCCCACAAGGGCACCGTCGCGCAGGTCGTCCAGCAGCTGGTCGGCGGCCTCCGCTCTGGCATGAGCTACCTGAACGCCCGCTCCCCCTCAGAGCTGCGCCAGAACGCCCGCTTCGTCCGCATCACCGAGGCCGGCTGGCGCGAGAGCCTCCCCCGCATGGGCGGCGAGTAGCTCCCTCACCCCTACCGCTCCCGTCCTCCATCCTGAACATCTGGTCATCCTGCTGTGAAGAGCCCTTGGTGCCGGTATCGTCATGCGACCTTGTCGATCGAGACCATGTTGCCGAGGGCTTCGAGGCGGCCGACGAGACGGCGCTCACGGGCGTCCTGATGGCGGCGGTCGAAGAAGTCGGCGCCGAGGTCGTGGAAATCGGTGTGGTCCTTGAGGAGATGGTAGGCGATGACGAGGATCGAGTGGACGACGGCGAGGGCTGCCTTGTTCGCCCCCTCCAGCGTCTTCTGCAGCCGCTGGACCTCACGGCTTCGTTCCCGCATCACCGCCAACCGACACCGCGTCAGCTCTCACAGCTCACGCTGCGCACGGTCCGGCACGAAGCTCGCCCGCGGCAGCCCGTGCGTACTTCCCGCTCACCAGAGCCACATTCGGTGGTGCCAACCAGACACCCGGGCCACACTGTCAACGCGCTCGCAGCACCAGGATGGAGCCGACCTCTCGACGCGCCGTCCGTTCACCGCTACGATACCCCCATCGTCCCTCTTTCATCCCACGGTGGTGCCTCGCTGAGGCATGACCACCGTCAAACAAGCTCGCGTCCGCTGGCGCAGGGAGAACATGATGAGGCTGAAGGAGCGCGTGGCGGTCATCACCGGCGCCGCGCACGGCATTGGGCGCGGCATCGCCCTACGGTACTCGCAGGAAGGCGCAAAGGT